>NZ_JANAVY020000010.1 GCF_025195085.2 Vibrio intestinalis
ATGGCGCGCTCGGGAGGATTCGAACCTCCGACCGCCTGGTTCGTAGCCAGGTACTCTATCCAGCTGAGCTACGAGCGCGCAATATGCTTTGTTTCAAAGCTATGCTCCGAAGAGCAAATCTTCTAAAAAATAGAAGAAGCAAGAATGGCGGTGAGGGAGGGATTCGAACCCTCGATACGGTATCAAGCCGTATACTCCCTTAGCAGGGGAGCGCCTTCAGCCTCTCGGCCACCTCACCGTCTTGCGGAGGCACATATTACGATTTACCAAAAATATGTCAAACACTTTCTTGGCAAAAATAGTAAAAAGTCATCCAACCGTTGGGTATTTAATCAAAGCGGTGTTTATTCGTGCTTTTCCGCATAATTATTGCTTTTTTATCCACAAAAAAAGCTGACAAATTGCCAGCTTCTTTTCTGTAATTAGTAGTTGCCTGATGCAACGTTACCATTACCTTTTTCTGCCTGAATGCGCATGTAGATTTCTTCGCGGTGAACAGACACTTCTTTCGGAGCATTTACGCCGATACGTACTTGGTTACCTTTAACGCCTAGTACGGTTACAGTGACTTCATCACCAATCATAAGAGTTTCGCCAACGCGACGAGTTAAAATTAGCATTCTGTGCTCCTTGAGTAATCTCTGATTTATCTTGCTATGAAGCTATTATCCATCAAAAGTTATATTTTCGTAAACTATAAATCTAGCCTAGAAAGGCATGTTTTTGTGGGCAATCGAGCGCTTCTCTAGAAGTAACGTAGGCATGATGCAGGATGTTCGCCGCTTTGTCGACACATTCTGGTAACAACACTAAGGTTATTGATTGCCTGTCAATTGCAACGGATCGTACCGCAATGCTTTGCTTTGAGAGCAATTCTTGGGAACGTTCCGCTAGGTGTTCTGCTTGTAAGCCAACAATGGTTAAAAGACTCACCTGTTCACTATTACTAATTTTGTCTTTGAAAACTAGCTCTAGCTTGGTGTAAGCGTCCTGTTTTATCGCGATACCTACCCATTCTGCATGGTCGATCACACTCCAAGTTTCAATTCCCAGCATCTGACACTGTTTTTCTAAACTTGAGAACGCTGTACGATCAACTCGAACAAGAGACATATCACGTTGAATTGCTAAGCCACAAACATCTTGTTGGCACACTTCACCCTTAACTAAACTGCCTTCATTAAGGTCAAAGCTCGAGACCACTCTCAGTGGTACTTGATTACGCCATGCATATTGCACCGACGGCAAATGCAGTACTTTCGCACCTTTATGAGCCATCAGTTCCATGGATGGGAAATCAATCACAGCCAACTTTTTCGCCTCTTTCACCACGCGAGGGTCACAAGTATAGACACCATCAACATCGGTAAATATCTGGCATTCATCTGCGTTTAATGCGCCCGCTAGCGTTACAGCACTGGTATCCGAACCACCACGACCTAAGGTTGTGATATCCCCTTTCTCATTGATGCCTTGAAAACCCGCCACAATAACAATTTGATCCTGCTCAAGAAGCTCAAGGATTGGCGCGGTATCAATGTATTTAATCGTTGCGTCATTGTGCTGATTATCCGTCACAATGTTCGCTTGTGCTCCGGTCAGTGAACGGGAGGTATAACCCATTTTATTCAGCGTCATGGCCAATAAGGCCATTGAAACCTGTTCACCAGCGGAGAGCAAAACATCAAGTTCACGAGCTGTTGGCACGCTATCAACTTGCTTCGCGAGATCCATCAATCGATTGGTTTCTCCTGACATAGCTGATACGACAACAACCACTTGATTACCATCATTCTTCGCTCTAATGATGTGCTCAGCGACATTTTGAATACGCTCTATTGAGCCTACAGAGGTTCCGCCAAACTTTTGCACGATAAGGGGCTTTTTCACCAGTCTTCACCTTCCCGAGACCGCAGTCTCTCGTTTTCTCTCTTGCTTTAGCAGAGTAGATAATCAATCTATTTACTAGCAGCAGATTACAAACTTAATTGGTATTCTGCTACTTGGAATATCCAAAAAAATACGCCCAATCGCAGAAACAATTGAGCGTAGAAATTTTATTGGTGAGCGTTTATAGGCGCTCTTCTAGCCATGGCTGTACTGACTTCATTGCCTCTGGTAGAGCTGCAACATCAGTACCACCCGCTTGAGCCATGTCTGGGCGACCACCGCCCTTACCGCCAACTTGCTCAGCAACCATCTTAACTAGGTCACCCGCTTTGACTTTACCGATAAGGTCTTTGGTTACACCGGCGATAAGGCCGATTTTGTCACCGTTAACGTTGGCGATCATGACAACGCCGCTACCCATTTGGTTTTTCGCGTTGTCGACCATGGTACGTAGGTTCTTAGGATCAGCGCCTTCCATGCCAGCGATAAGTACTTTAACGCCATTGATTTCTTGAGCTTTACCCATGATGTTCGCGCTTTCTGCAGCAGCCATTTTCTCTTTAAGCTTTTGAATCTCTTTCTCTAGAGATTTCGCTTTAGATGCCGATTCTGCTAGCTTCTCTTCGAACTTAGCTTGTTGCTCTTCGATTGCATCTAGAGCACCTTCACCCGTTACCGCTTCAATACGACGAATACCTGCAGCGATACCACCTTCTGACGTAATCTTGAATAGGCCGATATCACCAGTATTAGACGCGTGGATACCACCACAAAGTTCTGTAGAGAACTCGCCCATAGATAGCACACGAACTTCATCATCGTATTTCTCACCGAACAGAGCCATAGCGCCCTTCTGCTTAGCAGATTCGATGTCCATAACGTTGGTTTCAATCACGTGGTTGCGACGAACTTGTGCGTTCACTAAGCGTTCTACTTCTTTCAACTCAGCTGGCGTTACCGCCTCTAGGTGTGAGAAGTCAAAACGTAGGTTATCAGGCTTAACTAGTGAGCCTTTCTGCGCAACATGCTCGCCAAGCACTTGACGAAGTGCAGCATGCAGTAAGTGGGTCGCAGAGTGGTTTAGGGATACCGCAGCGCGACGTTCCGCATCAACGATAGCTTCAACAGCATCGCCTTTTGCTAGAACACCTTCAGCTAGAATACCGTGGTGTGCAATCGCATTACCCAGTTTTTGAGTATCTTCTACTTTGAACAGACCTGATTCAGTTTTCAGTACACCTGTATCACCACATTGACCGCCAGATTCAGCGTAGAATGGCGTTTCACCAAGAATGATGATTGCTTTATCGCCAGCAGATAGAGATTCAGCCACTTCACCTTCGACAAAGATTTCAGCAACGTTACTGTTGCCTTCTGTGCCTGTGTAGCCACAGAATTCTGATTCTACTTCTGATTTAAGCGTTGCATTGTAATCTGTACCAAATTGGCCAGCTTCACGAGCACGCTGACGCTGCTCTTCCATCGCTTTTTCGAAGCCTGCTTCATCGATAGTGAAGTCACGCTCACGTGCAACGTCGTTAGTTAAGTCAGCAGGGAAGCCGTAAGTATCGTAAAGCTTGAATACGGTTTCACCGTCAAGCTCTTTGCCTTCAAGTGCGTCTAGTGCTTCATTTAGAATAACCATGCCGCGCTCTAGCGTACGACCAAAGTTTTCTTCTTCAATACGAAGCACTTTTTCTACAACCGCTTGCTGCTTCTTAAGCTCATCAGCCGCAGAGCCCATCACTTCAGCCAATACGCCAACTAGCTTGTGGAAGAATACGCCCTTCGCACCAATCTTGTTACCGTGACGAACTGCACGGCGAATAATACGACGTAGAACGTAACCACGACCTTCGTTTGAAGGCATAACGCCATCAGCAATAAGGAATGAACAAGAACGGATGTGGTCAGCAATAACGCGCAGTGATTGGTTAGATAGGTCATCACAACCTGTCACTTCAGCTGCTGCTTTGATTAGCTTTTGGAATACATCAATTTCGTAGTTAGAGTGAACGCCCTGCATGATTGCAGAAATACGTTCGATACCCATACCTGTATCAACCGCAGGTTTAGGTAGTGGTTCCATCGTGCCATCAGCATGACGGTTGAACTGCATAAATACGTTGTTCCAAATCTCGATAAAACGGTCACCATCTTCTTCAGGAGTACCAGGACGACCACCCCAAATGTGCTCACCGTGATCGTAGAAGATTTCAGTACATGGACCACAAGGACCTGTGTCACCCATTGTCCAGAAGTTATCAGATTCGAACTGCTTGCCGCCTTCTTTGTCACCGATACGAACGATCTTATCAGCAGGCACGCCTACTTTCTTGTTCCAGATATCGAATGCTTCGTCATCTGTTTCGTATACGGTAACCAATAGTTTTTCTTCTGGTAGGCCCAGAGTCTTAGTAAGAAACTCCCAAGCAAACGCAATGGCGTCTTCTTTGAAGTAATCACCAAAGCTGAAGTTACCAAGCATTTCAAAGAATGTGTGGTGACGAGCTGTGAAGCCAACGTTCTCAAGGTCGTTATGTTTACCACCCGCACGTACACAACGCTGAGCCGTAGTTGCTCGAGTGTAGGCACGCTTTTCGGCGCCTAAGAAGCAATCTTTAAATTGGTTCATACCTGCATTGGTGAATAGCAGGGTTGGATCGTTATGTGGAACCAACGATGAACTGTCTACGATTTGGTGTCCTTTGCTCTCAAAGAACTTAAGGAACGCGTTGCGAACCTCATCTGTGCTCATGTACATGCAGCTCTTCCTGAAAATAGTCGAGATAGAATTTTGCTGTATTGTACACATAAGCCCGCATCAGATGCTAGCTTGGTTATTGGTCTAATTTGAGGGTTTTGAACAAGAAGTGAAGGCTAATGGACAAAAAGCTGACCGTTATACGTTAAATCAAACAATTACTACTCTATCAATCTTCATCGCTTGCACTTAGTGCATAATTTATTTGGTCGAAGTCAAAACCACGATATTGCAGAAATCGAACTTGCTTGGCGTACTCTTTGTGATCTTGTGCTTTTGCACCTTTAAATTTTTTATATGCGGTTTGTTTGGCTAGCTCATACCAATCTTGAGGTTCTTCAGCCAAAGCCGTCTCTATGTCGTTTTCTGACACCCTTTTTTGCTGTAACTCTTGGCGAATTCTTCGCTCGCCATGGCCTTTATACACATGTTGTCGCACTTGGCTTTTAGCGTAGCGTACATCGTCTAAATAATTATGCGAGGCACAAAAGTCGAGCGCTTGTTCAACCTCTTCTTGCTCATAACCTTTTAACGACAGTTTCTGCGCCAATTCATATTGACCATGATCGCGACGGCTTAGCAGCTGAATAGCGGCTTCTTTGACGGAGAGGGTTGGCGGGTTATTTCGATAATACATGGAAAATAAAACTGGTTAGTAATACGCAAAAAGCCCTGCATTGCAGGGCTTTAATAGAATGCTATCAGCAAGATTAGAACTCTTCTTCTTGCGGCATTTCACCAGTTTCTGGCTCTTCAGGAGAAGCTGGCGTTAGTAGCATTTCACGTAGTTTACTATCGATTGTTTTCGCCGCTTCTGGATTCTCTTTCAGGTACTTACATGCGTTCGCTTTACCTTGGCCGATCTTATCGCCATTGTAGCTGTACCAAGCACCTGCTTTTTCAACTAGCTTGTTCTTAACACCTAGGTCGATCAGCTCACCTTCACGGTTGAAGCCCAAGCCGTATAGAATCTGAGTTTCTGCTTGTTTGAATGGCGCAGCAATCTTGTTCTTCACAACTTTAATGCGAGTTTCGTTACCTACTACTTCGTCGCCTTCTTTAATAGAACCCGTACGACGGATATCTAGACGAACAGATGCGTAGAACTTAAGTGCGTTACCACCCGTTGTGGTTTCTGGGTTACCAAACATCACACCAATCTTCATACGAATTTGGTTAATGAAGATACACATGCAGTTAGATTGCTTTAGGTTACCTGTTAGCTTACGCATCGCTTGAGAAAGCATACGTGCTTGAAGACCCATATGGCTATCGCCCATTTCACCTTCGATTTCCGCTTTAGGTGTCAATGCAGCAACAGAGTCGACAACCATAACGTCAATCGCACCTGAACGAGCTAGCGCGTCACAGATTTCTAACGCTTGCTCACCTGTATCTGGCTGAGAAACTAATAGTGCATCAATATCAACGCCTAACTTCTTAGCATAGATTGGGTCTAGTGCGTGCTCTGCATCAATGAAGGCACAAGTTTTACCCTGCTTTTGTGCAGCTGCGATACATTCTAGAGTTAGGGTTGTTTTACCAGAAGATTCAGGACCGTAGATTAATGTCAAACTTACTATTATTAGCTTAACTGGTTCATCTTGATGATCTAGAGGCGTAACTCTAACTTCCTTCGTTTATTCATAGTTTATTCATTCTAGGGAGTTTGACAAGCTATCCCATCGAAAAAACAAAGAACCTCCTCAGACTGCATAAAGTACGTCTCGTCTTGATCACTAAACCTCTATCTATTCTCGTTTGGTACTAAACTTCTCTGATCAAAACTTTAGCCTTAAAACAAAAATGCTCTCAGAAATAATTTTGAGAGCGTCTTAACGATTTTATTCAGTCTAAGTGAACTTCGAAAGAATAATTGTCAGCAGTGATTCCTGCCATTTCGAGCACTTCTGGATCGCTACTATCTAAATCAACTTCGATATAGTGACCATAGAGTAAACCATCATCGCTTTCAGATTCATGGACTTCATATTCAAGCAACTGCATCTCTTCGTAGGTAAGATTTAGTTGTAGTGATAAGGCTTTATCTATATCAACACGGTCAGTACTGCCATCAGGGTAGAATTGAGCTAGCGGTAATACAACAAAGTGTGCTTTCTGAATTCCTTTCTCTTTCCAGTTACGTAGCAAGCCAGACCACAAGTTACCTCTTAGGTTTGAAGACTCTGTTAACCGATTGGCATTCCATCGGCTAACTTCACGAGTTCCGTCGACTTTGTAAAGCACCACTTCGGCTTCCTTAGATTTAATAAGCTCTCGTTTAAATTCAATTTCGTCTTCTGGAATGAACGTTAACGTTGGTTTAGTTTCTGGTTTACCCTCAGCTTTATCTAGAAGTCGCTTGATAACGGCTTCAGGACTATCAAAGCCAACAGCTAGCTTTTCTAACCGAGAATATGTCTCTACGGTTATGTCAATAGTATGAGTCATTTTAGTCCCCTTTAAATCACAATGAATATTTCGGAGCATTCCGAACAGTCATTTCGCTATTATCCGGTCATCAATTTCCTGAAACGAGAGATCGCAACAACCGAAGTGTGCACACAAAAAGCGAACAACCATATTGTTAACCAAATATAGTTTTATTTCAATCAAAAATTAGTTTTCTATGATTTAAAAAAGCCCCAGCAGAAGCTGAGGCTAGTTGTTCTATTCGATTAATAAAACTCGGGCAAGAATCCTCACTGAAATGCACGCCCCAAACTAGGCAGTTTCTTGAGCAAACTTTCAATACCTGAACATTGTTTGAAATTTGCTAATTTAGCAAATTATTGAAAAATAATTCTATCCACATTCAAGTCAACGAGTTCTTCGCTGACTCATTCACGTCCTATTTATGTTGGCTTGCCTCAGAAAGCGTTATCCAACTTATGGTTGTTTAGACCACCAACCAATTGACTGTTGTTCAATGATTACTGTAGCCAACTTGTTCTTGTCCTTGAAGATAGCAATAGCAGTATGAAATGGGCGAATTGAGCAAGTAATCCCGAAATTGTCTTTTGCGGCTTTATGAAGTTTGGCTGCACCACAACATTCTAGTGAAAGCCACAATCCATAGATACTTTCTAATTGCTGCCATACGTACATTGCATTAGGGTTGCTAGTAGTGCTAGGGTTTTCCCATGGAAGCCTCCCTTTCATATGTGAGTTAGCTGACATTAATAGCCGAGTCTTACCTGTAAATGATCTCCCAACATTAGCTACGGCAATTTTTTTCTTGGTTGCGTCGGTGTGAGGCATACCGTTTCTACCCCCCTTCCTACGAGCTACACCTGCCTGCTCTAATGCATATTGTACTGCTGTTGCACTACATCCCAACCTTTCACCAATCTGACTTAGAGTCTTACCTTCGTGATATTCTGCAATAGCAATAGTGCTCTCAACTTCATCTAGTTTAGCGTTTCTTTTTCCAATACCTTTGAACTGCGTATTACAATAGAACTGCATAGCGTTACGTACAGCCTGTTCATTACATTCAAATTCCACAGCTATTTCACGACCAGTCAACCCCTTTCTATACATGTCATCAGCCTTTTTAGCTTGAGCCTCTGATAGAAGTAATCTTCGTTTGATGCTTTCATTTCGTGCTGTACCGTAATCTTCTGAAGATACTATGACACCATCCACATTTACCATACGCCACCACGCAAAGTAGGCTTGGTTGTCATCAGGGTTAGCCTTAGCAAACAAACCATGCGCTTCACAGTGTTCTTGATTGGTCAGGTATACAATGTTAGTACCGTCATCACTCCCCCCTAAGTACTGTGGAATGATGTGATGCTGAATAAGCCCACTGATTCGTTGGGTGTTATACCTGTCGGGCTGGCCACGTTTAGCTACGGCTTTTTCTATCATACGGTTATATTGTTTTAAATAATGATTCATCCGTTTTCTCACATCTATTGATGTGTCAGGTTCCACTGAAACATCTGGTTCGAACTTGTCCATTTTTTATAGGCATGGCTTACTCAATAAAAGCAGCCGCATGGTGTTTTGAGTTGAAGCACACATATGCTGTTTAATAAAGATATTTCATAACCTCGGTAAGCTTGCAGGAGTTTGGGCATTGCGTTATCCTCAGCATTTAATAGAAACAAGTGTCATATGCAAACTTTTTAGAGTAAGTTTAAGTATGCGATCTTGTCGGACAAATACATGAAAAAAATTCTACTAATATCATTGAATATTATTTTAGCTGCGTCGTCGAAAGCAAATACGATTACTAGCTCTATAGAATGTAATGGTACGTACACTGCCGCGAGCAATGGTTGGAACTACAGGTCAAATTGCACCATAAGCACGAATCTACCCTCCAAGAGTATTATTCAAAAAAGAGATGAGTTTGAAGATAAGCCAACAATGTATCGCCTCGACATTCGTGATGAAAAGGGTTCCAAAAGATCTTCGATATTTTTTAAATGTGATGCTAGCACCGAAAACTATTCATTTAGTACCTATGTTGACGGGGGAAGTATTAAGGTAAGATTTGACGAAAATGATGCTTATGACCTTGACTTGATGGACTTTAGACAAGAGTCGTTGTGGAAGGCAACAAACGGAAAAAGCGGTGTTGACTACAGTGACTTTGATGAAAGAAATGTGACCAAATTTATAGACGATATTGCACAATCTAAAGTAATGAGAACAAAGGCAAAATATAGCACGTATAAATATGACCTAACTGATTACAATAGTAAAATTAAGCAGTTCACAAATCTATGCCGAGAAATGAAAAATAATATGGACTAGCATTAAAGTCCGCCATTACAAATATTAGAATTAGAAGATGGGAATTAGTCTGGGCAGAAAATAGTCTAGCCCAGATATAATTTGACAGGCACCAATGCGAAAAGTGGGTTAACCTCTGTACGATCAGGTCAAGATACGCCCCAAAACTCTTAGAGCGAGCGTGAGTCAGTACAAATTAAATCCAATACTGCCACCTTGCAAAAAAACTATTTATCTACCTGTTTCATAGCAGATTGCTTCTTCAGTCTGCTAGGCGTTTTTCCGGGCATTAAAAATGGTATTGTGAAAGCTTCTTTGATGTTTCCTGCTGCTTTTGCAGGAACTCGTTCACCCTCTTCATTTTTCACGAAGTTCGCTACACGTCTAACTGAAACTTTTTTGCCTACCACCGGAATATTGAAATAGGTATTCCACCCTTTGAAAATGCATGATAAACGGCATAATAGTGCATATGACGTAGACTCCTTTCGTATCGATTCAAGGTAGTCTCGTACTTTATATTCAATGCTCTCTGTTGAAGTTTGTCCCAACCCTGATATGACATTAGAGATGTACATATCCGGAGTAATAGGAATTTCATCGCCTTCATAGTTTTTTAATTTTTCGTTTATAAGGTAATGCGCAAACGCCAAAGTTGCCTGAGGTGCTTGAATTTGTTGCTTATGTTCTTTTGCTAAAGATGCAACCAGATTAACTGACCACGCCAGCTCATCTTTACCCTGTACGTAATCAAGAATTTCAGCGGGCTTAAATGAAGTGCCTTGAGTGCCTCTAAAGGCATAAGGGTTGGCTGTCATGTCAAAAGCCTTTGAAAGCATGGCTACTTGAGAAAGAACCTTTGCATCTACGCTAACTCCTGCCATTTCAAGGACGTTCGCCCTTGAACGGACGTTACCAGTATCAGTGTGAGCAAATGCTAGAGCATCTGATACCCCCCAAATAATGATCGCAATAAAACCGTAAGTTGATTTCGAAGCGGCCTCTAGCCTTGTGTGACCATCCAGTATTTCACCGTCATGACCTATAATGATCGGCTCTCCAGTAAGACACCACCGTCCCTCATTCATGTCTTCCGTGAACTTTTTGACTGTGCTTCGGTTAACTCGACGGTTGCTTAAGTCGGTATTAATTTTTCCTCTTCTTGAAAACTTAAGCATGTCTCTGGCTACAGTTGGAGAAATATGTACAACCTCATGCCGAATAGGAGTTTCTAGATTTATGATCTTGAGTTGAGGATAGTACTGGGAATTCGATTTAAAGATTTCGTCCATTACCGTCCTATCTAGCTTGAGAGTGGATGATTCAATTAACTGCTTTGAGCTGGCTAAGTATTCACTGGGAGATTTTTGATATTTATCCATTAACCCCTGAACAATGGATTCTTCTATCTCATTGTTTTCTTGATCCTTATCTATATCTCTAGTCATTTTCTTACCTCAAATCTATCAGGTTTATAAGTCTAAAACCTTCCAATTCCACAATTTTAGGCGTTCAATTATTGATCGGACGGGCCGTCCGATCAATATTTATTTTAATCTCAATTTAGAATGCAGGCTCAACATAATGAGGGGGTCATTCATTGCAAAAGAAATCTGTCAAGTTGGAAGGCTTGTGCTCAATGCACACGTTTGGAAAAGTTCAGCAATTAATGGCAAATGTTAAAGTTATTGATTTGTTTAATTTATTCTCATTATTTGACGTACCAAATGAACTTGAAGAAGCTTTTCAAACTATACACAGCCGAAACAATCAAAAGAGAATAGAGCTAGCAAAGAATGCTATTGAATCAGGCTTAGATAACGCAGTGGAGGTGCCCCCCCCATCTCTCACTTTTGTTGTGGAGGAAATCTTAAGTCATAAGACTTTAGGTAGAGGAATAGTCGAAATAGAATACGATCCTCTAGATACTATGATTGTGGATGGTGTAATTACGCTGTTTGCCATGATGCAGATTAGTGGTTTCAGTCATCCTTTCGAGAAAAAGCGTATCTCTAAGAATTTAACTCAGAAAAATAGTCGAGTTAGGCAAGAACTCGCAAGTTATCCTGTGCAAGTCAACTTGTTGTTCTCACCCACAGAGCCGCTGTCACAAAAGGCATGTATTACTCTTTATAAAAAATACAGCCAAGCTGAAAACAACATTTATGCACCTTTAATTGAAAGTCTAAATGCTGAATTGCCTTTGAACACTTATGTGAAAGAGATTGCGAATGATATAGCTCTTGATTCTTTCGGGGGAATGAAAACGTCATCAGTTAGGCTTTCGGTAAAAGACCCATATGTGACTACTGAGGCAACGATGATTCGTTTAGTTCTTGGTGCAATCGGCGGTGCAGATTACCAAGATAAAAACAAAGTCGATTTGTTTGGTTCTGGGTCATTTAGTGCCGAGCATATCGATACGATAAAGCCCTATATTTGTATATTTATGGAAGCGTGGTTGAACTCAGTAAAGGCTCAACTGCTTTCACATAAAAATGGCTTTCATTACTCAACGACGCTTTGGCAATCACTAGGGCTAGTCATACATAAACTTTACCTTGAGAAAAAAAACTTAGAAGAGTTTGCTAAGGCTGGGGCTGTTTTAGGTCGTCTGGATTACTCCAAATCAGCTAAGCACTGGGGAAGGTGCGATGCACTGGAACTTGACATGTCGGGGCAAAGCTATAAAAACGTTACTGGGGGTGGTAGAGCTTTTCGTATTGCCTTAACTAACTACCTACTTACATATTTGTCAGAACGAGCAAAATAAGAGTGCTTCAGGGCGTCTTTTCTATTCTGTTGACCACGCGTGGTCAATGATGGTCAATGGTAGACAATTACCGAACCCCAGTAAAAATTAGGGTTCGGTAATCACTGAAACCATGCTCAAAAAAAGACAAAAAATCCAAGCTACTTTTGACTCACTATGGCTTTGGTTTCTGCGTTTTTCAAGCTAGTAATCACTCATACTCTGTCCAGAACTGCTAGTGCGGAGCAGGTTCGTCGTGACTTGCAGTGATGCACCCTTGTTGGTTAGTAATCACCTGACCATGCCTTCTCTCCATCAAGACTCCAAGCATTAAGGATGGTTATTTTTTGTGCATCCAGAAGATGGTAAGCGGTAATGGTTACTTGGTTATCATGCTCAATTACCTTTAGAATTGATGAATACCCTTGTAACCCTAGAGCAAATAACCTTTTCAAGGTATTTTTCGGAGTCTTGATTGTAAAAGCAATACTCTCTCTATCGCTGTTATGGAAGATTGGTAAGTTCTCTAAACTTTCATATATCTTTGCGTTAATAACAATTGAAGGGATGTAGTACGTGCCATCTATGATTTCATTTGTAGTTTTATTTATGCTTGATTGAGTAATCGTGGCTTTCAAACTCAAGTATTTATTTGGATTTATTTTTTTTAGTTTCAACGCATCCAGTCTATGACTCAATTCCTCTACGGATATTGGTAGTTGCATATCAGGTTTATCGATGTATTGAACTTTCAATGTCTTGCCCTTACGACCATTTTTTACAAAAATCCTTGTCCCTTCTCTTTTTAACATCCTCTTTAAAGCTTTTGAACGTATACCAATGATCTCATTACCATATCGATCGATGAGACAATCAAAAGCAAATATATTTGAGTTAGGTGATAGAAATAGGGTTTCTTCACCTCCCAGTTGATCTATAGCGTTGAGGTCAATTAAGGCGAAGTCCCGTAGAAGGGATTTGTGGTTACTTGTAAGATCAACCAATTTGTTGAATACATCAATTGTAGTAATGGTATCAGCAAGAGATCGGTGTGCTTCTGGCTGCTTTATATTAAGCCGTTCGCAAACTTTTTCCAGTCGAGGCCATCTTTCATAATCAAGAACAGATTGACTCCATTTCATTACACAAAATCTTTTTTTAGTTGTTATCCCAATGGTTTGGAACAGCATCTGGCAGTCAAAATCTACATTAAACGATATTATCGTTTTTCCTTCTAACAATTCAATTAAGGCTGCTTTCGCTGATTCTAGAGGCATTCCATTAGCAATCTGCTCATCAGTTATGCCATGCACGGCTCTAGCTTGCGCACTACAGTTAACTTTTGAGCTAAGTATTGAGTCAAATACAACTCGTTTATCATGCGTGCATATTGATAACTCAATAATTTCATCACTACTAGAGACACCCGTAGTTTCGGTATCCAACCAAAAACAGTTGTTTGCCTTAATTTCTTCAAGTACTTCACTAATTGAAATGCTTTCACCAAGAGCACCGACTGGGTTAGCTTGTTGCGGCATACTACTTCTGGTGAGAGGCTTTACCTCTTCAACTACTTCACTAATTGAAATGCTTTCTCCAAGAGCACTGACTGAGTTACAGCGTTGCGGCATGCTACTTCTAGTAAGAGGCTTTACCTCTTCAACCACTTCATTTATTGAACTGGCTTCACTACTAGCACTGACTGGCCTATTTGGCTGCGATTTAGTTTTTCTAGGAATAAATGGGATGCGGTTTTTATAACACTTCTTACATAGCTCAATATTTTTGTTTTCTATAACAGAGTGATATGTTTTTTGACGATGCATATTCAAAGGGAGGCCACACGACCCACATTTGTTAGCGTTAGGCATCTTGATTAATGCCCATATACAGATAGGGAGTCCTATAATTGCCAAAAAAATAATGATCTCTTCATTGCCATTCATACTCATCCTTAAACTATGTTGGGTAGACCTCGTTGCTCTTACTGAGCATTTTTATTTTTGAAGTGGCTGAAGCACCTGTCAGCATTCTACATTTAAAAATGTTGGTCAATCAGCGCATACAGGTTTAGTGAAGAGCATCTACGCTAAGTGGTTTGGGGACAGAAACAGGTTATAGTTGGCGCACTAATTCGTTGGGTTTAAAGTCTGTGATTGATAGATTCGATGGAACCAGTCAGACATAACTGCTTCTTCGTTATGTGATGTAATTGCATTGAATAGTGAGAGTGCTGTATCTCTATCCATTTCAGTACCAGAACAAGTGAACTCATTCGATTTGATATTAGAGGTGTAGCACTTCATAACCTTAGTCATCTTATCATTGGTATGACCAGATTTATCTACTTTTGTGGTTCTTCCATCTTCCACTTCGACCATCATCATACCATCTTGGCGGACAGTGAAAGTTACTTCGCCTTCACGGCTTTCGAAGCTACTGCTGGAGTAGTCGATGCGGGCAAACTTTTCCAACTTATATGTATAGACGCCATTATCGATCTTAATAACACCCTCTATATCACCTCGCCATTTAGGGTCGTTATAACCTAGCCCTCCCGGATCGATCTTGTATTCGAACGCATAACCAACAGTCTCCCATGAAGGTGTGTTGATCTTCTTCTTTATCTTAGCTGAACTAAGTTTGAATTCGTCAGAGTACTCCACATCAGCACCAATACTAAATGACTCGGTGAAGCCTTCATATTCACCATTAGTAATTTTGTATGCTTCCCAAATGTCGTCAGGGAGTTCATCTAGATTCAAGTGGTCGAGTAAGGAAGAAATGTATTCGTTATACTTTTGTCTATATTCAGTTAAGTACGCTTCGTTAGCATATATTTCGGTAGTAATACCATTTTTTATACTAGCATCATCCAACACCCATTTAATGGTAGGTTCAACAACCTCGGGCTGTTTAGACGTAGACGTATCACAACCTCCAAGGGCAACAGCAACAACAGACGCAAAAATTAACTTTTTCATAAAAAACCAAGAATTAGTACAATGGATACCACGACCAGTCATTACAAATACTTTGCCTATCTTTCTCGGGTAATGGAATACAATATTTTGGAATTTGTGAAGAGATTCTTTTACATTTCGCACTCTTGGATTAATTTGGTCACTTTCGGTTCTTGAGAACAGTATTAACCCAGATCCAACTCATTTTGGGGGCAAACCGATTTAGAGCCACCTGTAATATCCTCGTACAACTAAAAACTGATCTGCAATCATGTTAAGTTTTCATTTCTCTAGGGACGCTAGGGCTTTGTTTAAGGTTGGACGACTTACGCAAAAGTGCTTAGCCACCTCAGACTTTGTTACCATAGGGTCTAGCAGCATCGCGTTAGCCTTACGGATGTCAGATTCGGACATTGATGGCTTACGACCACCTTTTCTGCCTCTCGCCCTAGCAGCAGCTAATCCGGTTTTTGTTCGGTCTGAGATCAATCTTCTTTCGAATTGCGCAATAGCACCGATGACATGGAATATAAGTTCACCTGTAGCTGTTGTTGTATCGATACCATCATGGATAGACACAAATCTCACACCGGACTCTTTAAAACCTTCTAGTAATTCGATTAGGTCTTTCAGGCTTCTTCCTAGACGATCTAAGCGTTGAACAACGACAATATCATCTGCTCTCAGTGTATCCAGCATCCTTTGTAGTTCTGGCCTACTTTTCGAATCTTTACCACTTGCTGACTCCACATAAATGCGCTCACAGCCATAATTCAAAAGAGCTGCCTCTTGCCCTTCAGGGTTTTGTTCTAGTGTACTAACTCGTGCATAGCCAATTAGCATAATTCCCTCTAAATAAGCTGCCCATCGTGAGCAGCTTATATCTTTAAATATTTACTCTCCAGTCGCCAGAGATTCTTTCGTTAACTCTTTGCAGGTTTCGGGCATGTTAACATTCAAGATGTAGTCACTACCGCCAGCTTCAGTCTTTGACCAGATAAAGTCTGAACTACTCAAGAACTTAATAACCTCAAGATCAACTGCGATATTTTCTTCTGCACAATACCATGCAGCTACAGGTAACCCTTCGAAATCACGAACGAGGAACTTATGCTCATTTTGCATTAAGTCCACATAGTATTCATATCCTTCATCATTGATAAATAGATGAAAGTGCTCATTAGTCAGGAAAATAGCGGCTTGAGTGCCAACATGCTTTGTAACTACATTATGGATCATTAGAAGTCCTTTTAAGGTTAATCAAACGTTCGTTTTATTTACGTCGCATATGATTGCATAGAATCGCATTCTCAAACTGTGACGGATGTAAACTAACCCGTAAATAAATCTACGTAAATAATTTCTATGTTTGTTTTACATCTAGAGGCGGTATAGCTTGGTACAATACTTTTGTGCCAAGCTATACCATTTATTACTGGTTGATATGCGTGAGGTAATTTGACAGGCAGGTGGTTCGTTTTTCTGCCTTACCTTCCAGTGCAATGCAGTTTTTTAGATCTTTCGGGCTACCTACGATTTCAATTTGAGCTACGGCGCGTGTTAGGGCGGTATACAGCCAAACTCTGTCGTAGTTAAACCCTTCGCCAACTGGGATAATTACTCGCGGGAAGTGAGAACCTTGAGCCTTATGTACAGTCATGGCGTGCGCAGGTTCAATCATGGGAGCTAGGTCAAAGATCCACTTTTCTTGATTTCCTTGGAAATGAATGCTTCTTCCATTTCCTGAGCATTGTTAAAGTCGTACCCTAGGGAGCCAACGTAGTCCATGACCTTATCGAGTTGCTCTTGCTGTTTTGGTGTTAGTTTTTTGTTTTAGCCATTGCAAATCCCTTATTGGCTCATGACTTTCTCTAAGTGCGCAAGTAACTGGCGTTGAGTTTCCAGTTCAGCCCTGTGTGATTCTTGATCTCTAATTGCGATCACCTGCGCAATGTCGAGGTAGTATCGCAACGTTGTATCTTCAGATTCATGACCAGCAAAGGCTCTTAGGTTTTTCATTAGCAAATCTAGGTCTGTGTCTGAGACCCTAGCAGTATCTCTCTTGTTGATAATTTTGTCAGCTTTAATCAAGATGACCGCATAATTTGTAATTGCGTATCGTCTAAGAGTGTGTGGAGTGATGGCATCTCGGCCACCTTGCTTGCGGATATCTATCTTTGAACGATTCTGACCCGTGAAATCAAACGTTATTATGTCTGCAATGCTTTGATCAGACATAATTGCATCTGACCCTTTCTTTTTGTTTGCAGAGACGATAAACACTTGCCCTGAGTCCTTGCAGTGCCCAGCTTTGAGAATTTCATCTCGCTCGAATTCAATGTAGTTCAAGGTTCGCTCAATTAGATCTGGTTGAACTTCTACAGTTCTGATTTTCTTATACTTTGTGCCGTCATCAAGAGTAACACTTATTGTTCGGCTAACTTTGACCTGCTCATATTCATCCCCCATCAGGTCAGCATACTCCTGTTCAAAAGCATTCACCTCAGCTTCCGCTCTTTCTAGTGCATACTTGATTGTTGAACACTGAAGGTGCCTTACTTCATTTAACCGGAGGCCAGCCTGTGTAAACCAGTCAAAGATTAGAAGGTTCCTAATGCTATATTCATACCCCAAATCAACAGGATGCTTTGGTGCGTGAATATAGGCTTGCTCTTGAATAATATCTGCAAGCCTAGACATTTGAATACTAGTAGGAACATATAATGCTTCTGTACGCTTAGCTGTTTTCTTTACATATGGGTTCTTGAAAGAATCAGGGTCTTCTGGGTCGCCACTACCAACTTCAATTCTGTGAGGTGGGATTCCCTTTTCATTGTCAGCCCATCCGCATAAGTACTTATGTCCGGTATCCCAGTTTTTCTGAAGCCACCAATAGAAATCCACAATTACAGCAAGATATTGGTTAGCCGTTTGGATAGCGTTACCCTCTCTACTGACGAGATATTCGTGGTAATCATCTAAATCACCACTAACGACATCAAACACTTTCCTGTCGAAGTAAGAATTAGGGTTGGTTTTGCCTACCACACCAATTCTCGTTAGGTAATTAAAGAAACAAGTAAGAGTATACGCAGCCCCACTCCGGGTGCTTTCAGCATTCTTTTTCTTCTCTTTTCGGTAAACCAAGTATTTAGTGGCAGCCCAAAACACGTGACCATTAGGATAGCCAATCAGGAAAAATCGACTTTCGTCATCGGAATAAAAGCCTTCAGATGACTGCTGAATATAAAACTTATACTTAGCCATCTATTTAACAACCGTTATTGTTGGGCGGGGGGATTCTAGCTTCTTCTTTAATTCAGCGATCTGTTTATTCGCCTTATCAAGAGCCTCATTCTTGTCTCTGATTACAGCATTTTTTCGTTGTAGTTCGTCCTTTAAGAACTGCTGAACTTTCACCTCTTCACCAAGGTCGTAAGTTAATGCCTCGTTCCTAAACTTATACTCTCGGTATAGAGCCTCGTAATCTGGTTCATCACTATTACTGTCACTAGAGTCCAGAAGTTTAACCGCAGCGTCCAGCCTCTCTAATTTCTTGATAATATTTGACTTATTTTCTTCATAGGTCTTTGATGCTTTACTGATCGTTTTGATATTTGCAAAAGAATCAGATGTCCAAGAGATAAACCAGTTAAGACTTACCTTCTTGATACCTTCTTTTTTCAGGGCATCAGCATCCTTAATTAGCAAGTCAATTGCTTTCAATTTTGAATCGATTTTACCTTGAACCTTTGAGATGTTGCCATCAGTGGCTGCTTGAGTATTTGACATAGTTGTTACCTTTGAGCAACTGCTGCTTGAAAAATAGGTGAAGACTCGGGGTTCAATAGACATTGGTCATCTACATTCCTAAACTTCCAATTATCTAAGCGAAGTAGGTTTGGGCACCCGTCACAGAACTCAGAGCAAGCCTTAAACGTGTGGGCTAATTCATCTCCTTTGATGCACTTGGATGCATCCCTATACTTTTTTGTGTTCCCAACACACAAGCCATCTTCGGTCATTTCAAAAACAATATCGTTATCTTCAATGACTCGGGCATAAGATTTTTCGACTCTTTTGGGGTGCATCGAGGTGATAGCTTGGGCGCAATCGTCGAACTCTTTACCAATCGATGTTGACCTATCAAACCTGCCATTTTTTCTGTGTTGTTCAGCAGTTACCTCAACCATTGCTGCACGTCGGTCTGCACTGGCTGTATCAGCCCCCGACTCTCTTTTGATGTATTCGAACGTCATTGCCACGTCTGTGTGTCGTAAGTGGTATTTCAATGCATTCATACTGCCACCAAAGTGATTTACAAAAACGACAGAGAAGAACCTTCGGAATTGGTGTTCAGAAAAATTCCAATTATATTCGTCAGAGATTCCAATGAACTCTAGGTATTGAGATTTCTGATCTTTAAACTCGTATTTAAACGGCTTCTCGTCCTTACCAATGAATCTCTGCATTTGGAATAGACTTTCATCATCGTTTTGAAGCCTAGAGGGTAGGGTTAACTCCTCGAGTATTTCTATACAAACTTTTATTAGATTAGTAGCTGTGAAGTTATCATTAACTCTGTAGGTTTTGGCTACGTACATTTGTATCCAGTGACCTGATTCAGTTGTGCTCATGCAACCTGCTTTTAAGGATGTGACCTCAGCACTTCGACGGGCTGTGAAGAAGCAAAGGATCATCTCGATAGCAACCATCAAGTGATAGCAAATGGTGGTGAAACCATGATTTCTAGAGTCATTTCCAAATGGGTCGTTATGATCCCTGATCCATCGACTAATAGTGCCCGTAGTTGTTTTAAATTCTGTGGCTATGTTAGCCATAGACTCACCATCATCATGTAGCTTTGCAGCTTTCTCCATCAAGGCTTTCTTTGCTTCATCCGCTTTTTTGTACACAGTCCGTTGGAAATTAGTTACCTTGATCGTTTTTGTATGCTCAAAACCATTCAAGATGATGGGGTTTTTTCGAAAGAATTCTTTTGCTAAATCAGAACGATTCTGGCTGGGTTTAGAAGCGCAGAGGTCTTCGAATTGCTGAACTGCCTCATCTCGCTTTTCGATCAGCAACTTGCCGTAGTGCATCACAAACTCAATAGAACGCTCTATTGTGTTTTTCATTACATGAAATGGCACATCTGCGGTTTTACCTGATTTTGCGGCTTCTGCTTTGAGAATCCTACCTCTTGCATTAGATATAACCGCCACATCATTTGGGAAGCACGTGACAAGGTCAGGAAACCTTTTAGCGAGACGTAAGGTTCTGTTCAGTGCAGATATTTCCTTCTGCACTGTACCTTCTGTGTTAATCGCGTGTAGAGACGATTGCTTCTCCCCTCCATTACTGCTTCGACCACGGGTTTCATACTTGCTGATTAAGCTTTCAGAAATTTGAGATAACTCACTGTATCTACGCCAAATGTTCACTGGAATACCTGCACCTGCAAGCATTTCTGATAAACTAAACTCTACCCATGGACTGGTACTATCTGTTTCTCTAATGTACGCGTATTTCCGAAAATCAGTACTTTCAGCCAACTTCATATAGCGGCCAAGGAAATCAAGGTTATGACCAACCGTATGCTTAAACCCTTCTGTAAAATCATCAACCATACGTTGGGTTGCATTCTTCGGGTTCGAGATTCCCTGCAACCTCATTGCTCTAATAAAATAGAGAACCTTTCCAAAGTATTTCTCGATTGTCTTTTGAGTTGAGAGCGCTGACTTTGTGGCTTTATTTTCATTGATTGATAGCAGTACGAGCCATTTCACTGAGTTGAGAAGGTCTTCATCCTCAATGAGGTAGACGTTGGTGTCTAAAATGACGTCAAAAGAAAGGTCAAACTCCTTGCCATCCAGTTCAAGAGTCCAAGTATTCTCTCTGAAGTCAGATTTCAGCTTGCTACAAACTGGGTGACCTATATCAGATATATCTATTTGCGGTTGTAATTGCTTTACCGCTAAGGCTAGTGCGCTCATAAGTTAAGTACCTTGATATATGGGTTGTTATCCTGATGTTTCGCCAGTGTTCTTTTTGCTGCATTGAACATCGGCCTTATTTCTCGATTACCCTCTAATTCATCAAGGCTGTATTGATTGAATGCACGCCACAGTTTCCATTTGAGAACTTCATCTTCTGGTAGCTCATCAAACGCTTTTCTAAGAGCTTCATTCCATAGCATGGTGTTTAGGATTGAGTTCTCTGTTGCAAGCAGTACAGGGCGTCTTTTGGGGCAAGTCGGGCAAAACTCAACACTACCGCAAGTTTCACCTTTCTCTGCATAAGGGCTAGATGTGGGATCTTCACAAATAACGCCACCAAAGTGAGATTTCAAAATCATTTCTGCCTTTGCAGTGCTCGTTATATAATCGTCAGGATTTATCCCCACAAATTCGACAAAACCCTCAATATCCATTGTTACGAGAGCTTCTAGTGCGTTTTGGAAGTCGCGAATATCGAGTTCGTGGCTGAAGCTCAACCCAAGTTGATCAAGGTATGCCTTTGTTGATGACAGACTCGTGTGGGCGGCTTGCTCCTTGACCTTTAACGGATCTTTTGTAAGCAGGCCTGTGAGCTTCAAGGAGCTTTTTCGAATTAAATATGGTGAAATCATGATCGCACCATCCGTTAAATCAGCCACTACCTTGGTAAATATCGAAGTACCTCCGCCACCGCTAGGTGGTGCGGGAAAGTACCCATTGTTAGACGTGTTATTGTTCTTGTGGAGGCACAGGTAAAGGCGATCCTTGTAATGCTCTTTGGCTACAGCCCTGTAGTTCTTTGTTGCTGACTGTAGGTATGAAATAACATCTGGGACGGAGAGTTTTAGCGTATCTTTGCCAGTGAAGCTCAATACATCAATACGATCTATATTTGGGTCAGGAGATATACTGGTAATTTTACGTTTGCTTTCGTCAGCACGAGCTTTGTGATCATTGAGGTGATAGGCACCCGAGTTCTCGACCAAGCAGTCATCTTTAAGAAACCGAATGCTTGATTCATTTTTACATGTGTCGATGTATAAAATAACCTGCGCCAGTGCTACAGCCCTTGAATTCAGGTTAAACTGATCATTTATATCTTCAAGCAGATCTATGTTTAAGTTCGGGCAGATAGTGTTAGTAAGGTAGTTATAAAGCTCTGGGTTATGATAAAGCTGAGGTTCGTGTTCCTCTTTTGCTGTTCGCGGAGCAATGCCACCTACATGATGGTAAATGAAAGCAGACACCCCTTCCGCTCCGTATGAACAGATGTCCCTCTTTATTTTCTTTACTTCTTTCTGATGGAGGTCATATCCTATATCTAATAACTCATCCCTACGGGTTAGCAGATTAAAGATATTATTTGCAGCTTCAATATTGTGTGCTTCATTAGCACTTTTAATCGCACGCTTATGCGTCTCGATAATTACAAGTAGCTCTTTCTCAGCTTTAACTCTTAATAGTTTCAGGTTGTCATTAAGGTATTGTGTTGCCGCGTGTACCAGCGCCTCTTTTGTTTTGATTTCTTGGCTGGTTGCCTTAATGACACATGAGACCATCGAAACCACTTGATGATTTTCACCGTCCAAGTCCATTGCTTTTATTGCATTGTTGATCTCATTAACTATTCCTTGAGGGATAGCTCTGTTGTGAGTCAGCATTGAGGGGGTCAGCTTTGGCGGTAGTTTAAATGCTGTAATAATTAGACTTTGAGGCCACAAGCCCAAGTCTGCTGCATATCCGAGAAACATTGAGACATAATTAATGTCATTCTTTGATGTAGTGCCTTTGCCTTTTTCCTCGATGACAAAATCACGATAGTCATCAAGGACATATTGCCAATCAAGATACTCAGCTTTTTTGTAACCTTTTTCGTTAATAACGAATAACAGGCGGTTGGATGATGGTGTGTCAGAAGTAGCGATATACGATAGTAGGCTCTTAATTCTGTGATAAAACGAACCATCGCCTGAAATATCGGTCTTCGCCTTTTTAGTGACATATTTGTCATATATGTATTGAAACCTGTTTAAGAACTCTAGACCTAATGGCCTTAATTCTTTTAAGCCACAAAAGTTCCTATCACGTTCAATAAATACTGCCACCAAGAAATCCTTGTTTGTGTATGGTCTTGGAAATTACACTAGGGGAGAGTTCCCCTAGTGTGAGGGTTTTATAGATGATTAGAATGCATCATCTTGTTCAGCTTCTTTTGCTGTGTCCGCGCTTACTTCATCAGGGTTAGCTGGAGTTAGCAGCAATTCACGCAGTTTTTTGTCAAGCTCTTCAGCAATGTGGCTGTTTTCTTCAATGTACTTACAGGCATTTGCTTTACCTTGGCCTATCTTGTCGCCTTGGTAGCTGTACCATGCACCTGCTTTTTCAACCAGCTTGTTCTTCACGCCTAGGTCAATAAGCTCACCGTAGCGGTTGAAGCCTTTACCATATAAGATTTGAGTCTCTGCTTGCTTAAAGGGAGCAGCAATCTTGTTCTTCACAACCTTGATACGAGTCTCGTTACCAATAACCTCATCACCTTCTTTAACTGCACCCGTACGACGAATATCTAGGCGAACTGAGGCGTAGAACTTAAGTGCGTTACCACCAGTGGTCGTTTCTGGGTTTCCGAACATAACCCCGATTTTCATGCGAATTTGGTTAATAAATATACACATACAGTTAGACTGTTTTAGGTTACCAGTCAGCTTACGCATTGCCTGAGAAAGCATACGGGCTTGCAGACCCATGTGAGAGTCACCCATCTCGCCTTCAATCTCCGCCTTAGGAGTAAGTGCGGCAACGGAGTCGATTACCATCACGTCAACTGCACCAGAGCGAGCTAGAGCATCAGCAATTTCTAGTGCCTGCTCACCAGTATCAGGCTGGGAAACTAGAAGCTGATCAATGTCTACACCTAGCTTACGAGCGTAGATAGGGTCTAGTGCGTGCTCTGCATCAATGAAGGCACAAGTCTTTCCTTGACGCTGAGCAGCAGCAATCAATTCAAGGGTAAGTGTGGTCTTCCCTGAGGATTCAGGCCCAAAAATCTCCGCGATTCTCCCTACCGGAAGCCCCCCAGCACCAAGTGCAATATCCAGTGCAAGTGAGCCTGTAGAAATTACTTCGACGTCCATCGCTTTATTCTCGCCAAGGCGCATGATAGAGCCTTTACCGAACTGTTTTTCAATCTGACCTAGTGCTGCCGCTAGTGCTTTTTGCTTGTTCTCATCTGTTGTTGCCATATTGTTTCCTTAACTTTTATTCGTTTTAGTGAATAATAATTCACTTGAAGCTTTATTAATTGATCTGGCTCTTTTCAAGTCGGGCATCTAATGACAACATGAACCAGTTTATTTTCATCTAGCACACCTAGATTAACATATAATGAGTGATTTAATCGATATGAACCAAAACCAGTTTGTCTTTAGTAGATTTCTACGATACGACCCATTGGTAAACCACCAGCACCCAATGCGATATCAAGAGAAAGTGAACCAGTAGAAATAGTTTCAACGTCCATGGTGCGGTTATCACCAAGGCGCATAATTGAACCTTTACCAAATTGTTTTTCAATCTGACCTAACGCAGCCGCGAGCGCTTTCTGTTTATTCTCGTCCATTACTTTCTCCAAGGTACCCATCTCATCAGGTGAGTAGAAAATCGGTTTCAATCTGCTCAGTTACTACTGAACATTTAATGATTGCCATTATACTGTTGATTCATACAGTGTCCACACCTGTATGAATTTTTTTTAAGATTGCTCGATAAAATACGGATATCAGTACATTTTTAAATTTCGAACCATCAAACTATGATCTTTGGCTCAAATATTGATGAATTGTGGTTAAAACAAACACAATGGCTTGCTTGCGCACTGACGCCCTATCACCACTAAAGTGTTCGGTGGTCACATACTGCCAACCGCTTTGATCTGCAAAGCCAAAACAAACAGTTCCCACAGGCTTTTCAACGCTACCGCCCCCCGGGCCTGCAATACCGCTGATCGATGCTGCGATGGTTGCCTTCGAATGCTGTAGAGCGCCGCGAACCATTTCAATCACAACGGGCTCACTCACTGCACCGTTTAATTCTAATGTTGATGCTTGTACACCGAGCATTTCCATCTTGGCTTCGTTGCTGTAGGTTACAAAGGCACGATCAAACCACGCTGAACTGCCCGCGATATCGGTAATCGCTGTCGCAACACCACCACCTGTACAAGATTCAGCAGTCGCAAATATTTGTTGGTTTTGTTGCAGCAGTTGACCTAACTCAACACTCAATAAATGTTGTGATTCCATATTCAAAATCCTGATTGGTTCTTTTCGCCTGTAACTGATTCACGTATCCTAAGCCGCAATTGTCACCAACGTAAAGAAGTTAGCCGTGAAAGCCGAACAAAAACACACTCCAATGATGCAGCAATACCTAAAATTGAAGGCTGAGAATCCTGAAATTTTGTTGTTCTATCGAATGGGGGATTTTTATGAGCTCTTCTATGACGATGCGAAACGAGCTTCGCAACTTCTGGATATTTCCCTAACTAAGCGAGGTTCATCAGCAGGTGAGCCCATCCCTATGGCTGGCGTGCCCTTCCATGCAGTGGAAGGCTATTTAGCCAAGCTTGTACAGTTAGGTGAATCAGTTGCGATTTGTGAGCAAATTGGTGATCCAGCGACCAGTAAAGGCCCGGTAGAGCGTAAAGTGGTACGTATTGTTACACCTGGTACCGTAACCGATGAGGCGCTGCTTTCAGAACGTGTCGATAACCTCATTGCAGCAATTTATTACCAAGGCGGTAAGTTCGGCTATGCCACGCTCGATATTACTTCAGGTCGCTTCCAACTCTGTGAGCCTGAAACGGAAGAAGCAATGGCAGCAGAGCTGCAACGTACAGCGCCTCGCGAACTGCTGTTTGCTGAAGATTTTGAACCTGTTCATTTGATGGCATCGCGTAACGGCAACCGCCGCCGTCCTATTTGGGAGTTCGAGCTCGATACAGCTAAGCAGCAATTAAACCAACAATTTGGTACCCGTGATTTGGTCGGCTTTGGGGTAGAACATGCTGAACTTGGCCTATGTGCTGCTGGCTGTCTAATTCAATATGTAAAAGACACTCAGCGTACTGCCTTGCCGCATATCCGCTCGCTTACTTACGATCGCCAAGATCATTCGGTGATCTTAGATGCGGCCACTCGTCGTAACTTAGAAATTACCCAAAATTTATCCGGTGGCTATGACAATACGTTGGCAGAGGTTCTGGACCAAACCGCAACGCCTATGGGTAGCCGTATGCTTAAACGTTGGCTACACCAACCAATGCGTTGCGTGGATACGCTCAATCAACGTTTAGACGCTATTGGCAATATTAAAGATCTCGCGCTATTCACTGAGCTACAACCAGTACTCAAACAAATTGGCGACATTGAGCGAATTCTAGCTCGCTTAGCGTTACGTTCAGCCAGACCTCGCGATCTTGCTCGCCTGCGTAATGCTATGCAGCAACTGCCTGAATTGGCCGATGTGCTGACGTCGCTATCTCACCCATATTTAAATAAACTGACTCAATACGCGGCTCCAATTGATTATGTATCAGAGCTATTGGAACGTGCCATCAAAGAAAACCCACCGGTGGTGATTCGTGATGGCGGCGTGATTGCTGAAGGTTACGACGCCGAATTAGATGAATGGCGCAAACTGGCTGATGGCGCAACCGAGTACTTAGAGCAGTTAGAGCGTGATGAACGAGAACGTCATGATATTGATACTCTAAAAGTTGGCTACAACAATGTTCATGGCTTCTACATCCAGGTAAGTCGTGGCCAAAGCCACCTTGTTCCGGCTCACTACATTCGTCGTCAGACATTGAAAAATGCTGAGCGCTACATTATCCCTGAACTTAAAGAGCATGAAGACAAGGTACTGAACTCTAAGTCTAAAGCACTGGCTCTGGAGAAAAAACTGTGGGATCAGCTGTTTGACTTGTTGATGCCTTACCTAGAGCAAATGCAAAACCTTGCTTCGGCGGTTTCTCAGCTCGACGTTTTGCAAAACTTAGCAGAGCGTGCTGATAGCTTAGACTACTGTCGACCAAGTCTGTCACAAGAGCCCGGCATTACTATTCAAGCGGGACGCCATCCAGTGGTAGAGCAAGTGATGGATGAGCCCTTTATCGCCAACCCGATTGATTTGAACGCGCAACGTAAGATGCTTATCATTACCGGCCCGAACATGGGCGGTAAGTCTACCTATATGCGCCAAACTGCTTTGATCGCCCTTCTGGCTCATATTGGTTCTTATGTACCGGCGGAATCTGCGCACATTGGCTCAATCGATCGTATTTTTACGCGTATTGGTGCATCGGATGATCTCGCCTCAGGCCGCTCAACTTTTATGGTAGAAATGACAGAAACCGCCAACATTCTGCATAATGCGACTGAACGTAGTTTAGTGCTGATGGATGAAATTGGCCGCGGTACTAGTACTTATGACGGTCTATCGCTCGCGTGGGCAAGTGCTGAATGGTTAGCGAAACAGCTAGGCTCAATGACACTATTTGCAACTCACTACTTTGAGTTAACTGAGCTACCCAACCAACTGCCAAACTTAGCTAATGTTCATCTCGATGCGGTTGAGCATGGCGACAGCATTGCCTTTATGCATGCTATTCAAGAAGGCGCAGCAAGTAAATCCTATGGCCTTGCCGTTGCAGGGCTAGCGGGCGTACCAAAAGCGGTAATCAAACAAGCTCGCACCAAACTGCAGCAACTGGAGCAACTAGGTAATAACGGTGAAGGCGAAGTAAAAGCTAGCGGTGTGGATATCGCTAATCAACTGAGTTTAATTCCAGAGCCAAGTGAGGTTGAAGAGGCACTGAGCAATATTGACCCTGATAATCTTAGTCCTCGCCAAGCACTAGAAGAGCTATATAGGCTCAAGGCTATTTTATAAAATACAAACTAGACAACCAAAGCCGCATTAAACTTTAATGCGGCTTTTTCTAGTATTAGCTAGCACTTAAATTCAGCGAAGTAACTCAAGTCTAAATGCAACAACATGAAATACGGGAAGGAAACTCTATTTCACCACTCGAAGTTAGCTTAGTATCACGTTCATTTCATAGCGTTTAATCCCTATGCTGTTCTCCAACATAAATGAAAACTGTTGGAGAACAACATGAAACATCAAGTAAATAAACGTCAACGAGGTTTCACCTTGATCGAGTTGATGATCGTAGTGGCTATCATCGGTATTCTTTCCATCTTTGCCGTACCGGCATACCAAAACTACACCCTTCGTGCACATGCTGCGGATATGCTTAATGCGACAGCCGCCATGAAAACCGCAGTCGCGGTCTGTTCTTCAACAGAAGTATCCGCAGGCGCTTGCACATCAGGTAATAACGGTGTTCCTGCTACTCAAAGTTTTTCTGGCTTTACTGTAACAGCAGGAGTGAGCGGTAGTAATAGCGTCATTACATCGGCAATTTCTGGTAATAAAGGTTCATTACCTAGTAATGCCAATGTATTACTAACTTCAGTATCATCAGCTTCTGGGTTAACTTGGTCTGTGACATGTTCAGGTACAGACAGTAACGACTGGTGCCCTAACTAAGCATGACATCCGCACTGTCTAGAGCGCTCTCTCAGCATAACTACCTCTCTGCTGAGAGCTGCCAGCTTATTGAAGATAAAATCAATGCTTCTGGTGTTTCTGTACCAGAAGTATTGATCGATCTTGATATTCTCGATTCCAAACAACTTACTTTAGCCGTGTGCGAAATATTCGCGCTTGAATATACGGCTCTGCTGCGCGAACAGTATCAACCACTCAATGAAACCCTAGGATTAAAAAACCTCGTTACCCGTTTTCAATCCTTGCCGATTAAGCAGAGTTCACAAGTTCTGACACTGGCCGTCAGCGATCCAACCCAAACCGAAGCGGAGGATGAATTTCGCTTTGCGACCGGGCTTCAAATTGAGCTTGTCATCGCTGATCACAAAGAACTGAAAAACGCGATTCGAAATCTGTACGGTAAGCAAATCAATACTGACTCTAAGCTTCGCCGAGATATAAATACGTCAGAGCTAGAATCTCTAGTGGATATCAGTGACGAAGAACGTGGCGTTATTGAAGATTTAAGCCAAGATGATGCGCCGGTTAGTCGCTATATCCATCAAGTGCTACTAGAAGCGGTTCGTAAAGAAGCCTCTGATATACACTTTGAGCCTTATGAACACAGTTATCGAATTCGATTTCGTTGCGATGGCATATTGATTGAAAGCCACCAGCCAGCGCAGCAACTTGGTAGACGTTTATCCACCCGAGTCAAGATTCTCGCTAACTTGGATATCTCAGAAAGGCGCTTACCTCAAGATGGCCGAACCAAGCTTAAGTTAAATGAAGATATTTCCATCGACATGCGTGTCTCAACGCTACCCACTCTATGGGGAGAAAAGGTGGTATTGAGGCTACTCGATAGCAGCAGTGCTCAACTTGATATCGACAAATTGGGTTACAGTGATACTCAAAAACAAGCTTACCTATCAGCATTGAAAAAGCCGCAAGGCTTGATATTGATGACAGGCCCTACCGGCAGCGGCAAAACCGTTTCTCTTTACACAGGATTGAGGATTCTCAACACCGCGCAGGTAAATATCGCCACCGCTGAAGACCCGGTTGAGATCAACTTACCGGGTATCAACCAAGTTCAAATCCAGCCTCAGATTGGGTTCGATTTCGCCGTAGCGCTACGTTCTTTCTTACGCCAAGACCCTGATGTGGTTATGGTGGGGGAAATTCGAGATTTAGAAACCGCTGAAATCGCGATTAAAGCATCGCAAACTGGCCACTTAGTACTTTCTACATTGCACACTAACTCAGCTGCAGAGACATTAGTCCGCCTATCAAATATGGGCGTGCAAGCCTTTAACATTGCATCCTCTCTCAGCTTAATCATTGCGCAGCGTCTTACTCGTCGCCTGTGTAATCACTGCAAGGAAATCGATCCTAGCAGCGAAACTATCGCACAACGTTTCCAACTGACCTTTTCTACTCCCATCTATCAAGCGAACATGGAAGGCTGTGAAAACTGCAATGGCGGCTACTCAGGGCGACTCGGTATTTTTGAAGTGATGACCATCAATAGCGAACTGACCAAAGCGATATTACGCCAAGAAAGTGCGCCAGAAATCGAAACGATAGCACAGCAGCAAGGTATGTTGACGCTGCAGCAATCAGGCTTACAGCTGCTTCAAGACGGCGTCACCAGTTATCAAGAGCTACAACGCGTGCTCTATTTGTAGTAATCGGAGCAAACGATGAAGAAAGCGAAATCAGCACCACAACTAAAAAATTATCGCTGGAAAGGGACCAACAGTGTTGGCCGCCCTGTCTCTGGCTATATCTTGGCTATCAGTGAATCTGAAGTTCGTGACAAACTCAAACAACAGAAAGTTAAAATCGCCAAACTCATTCCTAAAAAGCTGTCAGTTACACGCAGAATAATGGAAAGAGCAAATCCTAAAGATATCACCATCCTCACTCGCCAACTCGCGACAATGCTCTCTACAGGGATTTCAGTGATACAGTCGCTCAAACTGGTCAGCGACAACCACACAAAAGCAGAGATGAAGTCGATTTTAACTCATGTGACAAAAGATATTGAGTCCGGTATGCCGTTGTCTACGGCCATGAAATCAGCCAGCCCTCTCTTCGACTCTCTGTATATTGATCTCATAGCAACAGGTGAAACGGCCGGTAACTTACCGCAAGTATTTCAGAGAATTGCGCAATACCGTGAAAAGTCTGAACGGCTAAAATCTAAAGTCATTAAAGCGATGATCTATCCGAGTATGGTCGTGCTTGTGGCTATCTTGGTCTGCTACATCATGCTCGCGTTTGTAATTCCTGAATTTGAATCCATGTTCAGTAGTTTTGGTGCCGATCTGCCAGTATTTACGCAAAAGGTTTTAGATTTTTCCCATTTTGTTCGTAGTTATGGCTTTGAATTTGCAATAGCAATTTTTCTCACGGTGATCACCATTAAATTTCTCCGTAAGCGCTCTCATCGTATCGAGCTGTTTTTCAGTCGATTTAGTTTACGAATCCCTATCGTAGGCAAGATTTTGTCAAAGGCCGCGATTGCCAAATTTAGCCGCACCCTAGCAACTAGCTTTGGTGCTGGTATTCCGATCCTATCTTGCATCAAGACATCCGCAAAAACCGCCAATCAAACCCACTATCAAAATGCACTTGATAATGTCTATCGCGATACTGCCGCGGGCATGCCCCTTTATTTGGCGATGCGTCATGCGGATACCTTTCCGGAAATGACTCTGCAAATGGTCATGATTGGTGAGGAGTCCGGTAAGCTTGACGATATGCTAAATAAGATTGCGACTATCTATGAAATTGAGATTGACGATAGTGTCGATAACTTGGGTAAAGTGATTGAACCGCTGATTATCGTTTTCCTCAGTGTGATAGTTGGTAGCCTGGTTTTCGCCATCTACCTACCAATATTTAATTTAATGAACGTTATAGGATAAGATAGCCGCTTATTTACCCACGTTCGCCCTACGCGATCTCCATCTTGAGTGCTCTATGGAATTATTTATCTATTACCCGTGGCTGTTTCCTCTGTTTGCCACAATATTCGGTTTAATTGTCGGGAGCTTTCTCAACGTCGTAATTCACCGACTTCCTATCATGATGGAACGCGAATGGCGTACTGAGTGTGCTGAGAGTTTCCCTGAAGCCAAGCTTGATATTCCAACGGGTAAATACAACCTCAGCGTTCCTCGGTCTACTTGCCCTAAGTGCAACACACAAATACGCGCTATCGATAATATCCCTATCATCAGCTGGTTAAAGTTGGGCGGAAAATGCCACAAATGCAGTAATAGAATCAGTATCCGTTACCCTTTGGTTGAGCTATTAACCGGTGCTATGTGCTTGTTGGTCGCTTTGCAATTCAGTTTTAGCTACTTTGCCGTAGCACTGCTCTTTTTTACCTTTGTATTAATAACCGCGACATTCATTGACCTCGATACCATGCTATTACCCGATCAACTGACATTACCTTTAGTCTGGGCTGGGATCAGTTTATCTCTAGTCGGTATTAGCCCTGTATCTTTGCAAGACTCTGTAATTGGTGCGATTGCGGGCTACTTATGTTTATGGTCCGTCTACTGGGCCTTTAAATTCCTTACTGGCAAAGAAGGCATGGGCTACGGTGATTTCAAGCTACTCGCCGCGCTTGGTGCATGGTTAGGTTGGCAATACCTGCCAATGATCATCCTACTTTCGTCACTGGTTGGCCTAGTATTTGGCATCATTCAATTACGCTTGCAAAAGAAAGGCATCGATAAAGCTTTCCCATTTGGTCCTTATCTGGCGATTGCAGGTTGGGTAGCGATGATGTGGGGCGACCTAATATTAAGCCATTACTATCAGTTTGTGTTGGGAGCTTAAATGACTTACGTTGTCGGGCTTACTGGCGGTATCGCTAGCGGAAAAACTACCGTGGCCAACTTATTCAATCAACATTTTGGCATTGAAATTGTCGATGCGGACATCGTCGCAAGAGAAGTAGTCGCGCTAGAAAGCGAAGGCTTAACGCAAATTACCGCGAGATTTGGCACGGATATTTTGCTCGATGATGGGCAGCTCAACCGAGCAAAACTTCGAGAAATCATCTTTGCGGATCCAAGCCAAAAGCAGTGGCTCGATTCACTGCTTCACCCAATAATTCACCATCAAATGCAAAAGCAACTGACTGAAGTTAAATCAGATTATGCCTTGCTTGTTATTCCGCTGATGGTGGAAAACCAGTTACAAGCGATGGCTAACCGCGTGCTGGTAGTCGATGTTGATGAGCAAATTCAAATCGAGCGCACTATGAAACGGGATGATGTATCCGAGCAACAAGCGCATTCGATATTAAAATCTCAAGCTACAAGACAACAGCGTCTTGCAATTGCTGACGATGTGATTAAAAATCACTCACAAAACGGACAACTTTTGTCTCAAATCACAGATTTACATCAAAAGTACCTAGCCATGAGCAGGGCAAATCGGTGAGAATAAAGCGAGATATTTTCAAGGCTGCACACCTCAATGACCACGCACTATTTTGAACATCCACTAAACGAAAAAACTCGTATTTATTTACGTGTTGAAGCTCTCTTACATCAATTGGATGTGTCTGCGCGTTTTAATGATGATCTGCAGCATTTGAGCTTTTTCCGTGCCCTGTTCGATCTGCTTGAAATCTTTGAACAAATCCAGCTGAAAAGTGAATTAGCCAAAGATATCGAGAAGCAACGTTTAACCTATCGCAACTGGCTTAATTTTGATGGCGTTGATCAGGATATGCTTCAGTCGATCCTGCAAGAAGTCGATCACGTTCATAGCCAACTGATGGCGGCTGAACGTTTTGGTCAAAGCTTGAAAGAAGATCGCTTCCTTAGCGCTATTCGCCAACGCTTCAATCTACCTGGTGGCGCATGTTGTTTTGATTTACCTGCGCTACACCACTGGTTACACTTGCCAAACGAAGTGAAACAGCGTGATGCCAGCACTTGGACTGAATCTTTACAGTCACTCTCTGATGCGCTGCATCTATGGCTGAAACTCACCCGAGAAACTGGCCACTTCCAAGCTCAATTAGCTAAAGCCGGTTTTTACCAGAGCGATGCTGAAGAAGCCAACATTCTACGTCTAAACATTCCAATGCACTTTGGTGTGTTCCCAATGATTTCTGGTCATAAGAACCGCTTTGCTATCAAGTTCATTGATTTCAGCACTGGCCAAGCGCACGTAGGTGACGTTGAATTTGAACTCGCTGTCTGCTGCTAACTCAGCCATAATTAGCATCATCAAATCCCTCTAATTTAAGTTGTAACTCTCATGACTCAGTTAACGAAAGTTCCGTGCCCTCAATGTGGTACTCAAGTTATTTGGGGCGAAAAAAGCCCTCATCGCCCTTTTTGCAGTAAGCAATGCCAAATGATTGATTTTGGTGAATGGGCAGATGAAGAAAACACCATCGCAGGTGCACCGGATATGTCAGATTCAGATGGTTGGTCAGAAGACCAATACTAAAATCTCGAATTGATTGATTCTAAAAGCTGATGTGAAAACGTCGGCTTTTTTGTTACCCATAAAAAAACGGGGTCGAAAATTCGACCCCGTTATTTACTATGAGAACGCTAGTTATAGCATTACTTCTTAGCAAGTTTCTCTTTAATACGAGCTGACTTACCAGAACGCTCACGTAGGTAGTACAACTTGGCACGACGTACTGCACCACGGCGTTTAACTTCGATGCTATCAACGATTGGAGAGTGTGTTTGGAACGTACGCTCAACACCTTCACCGTTAGAGATCTTACGTACAGTGAAAGCTGAGTGTAGACCACGGTTACGGATTGCGATTACAACGCCTTCAAAAGCCTGTAGACGCTCACGTTCACCTTCTTTTACCTTAACTTGAACTACAACAGTGTCACCTGGTGCAAATTTAGGTAGGTCTGATTTTAGTTGCTCTTCTTCAAGAGCCTTGATGATGTTACTCATTTTAATAAATTCCTAGAATAAACTGATACTAAATTTAATAGGTTACTGCTTACTTTTTATCTGAGCGGTGCTCTTTGATAAATTCGGCCAGTAATTGTTCCTGTTCGTCAGTCAGAGCTAGGTTTTCCAGGAGCTCTGGTCTTCTTAGCCAAGTACGGCCTAACGATTGTTTTAATCGCCAGCGACGAATGTCCTTATGGTTACCTGACATCAGTACCGCCGGTACTTCTTTGTCATCTAACACTTCAGGTCGCGTATAGTGAGGGCAATCTAACAAGCCATTTGCAAAAGAATCTTCTTCTGCTGACGCGAAGTCTCCAAGTACTCCAGGTATAAACCTTGAGACCGAGTCAATCAGCGTCATGGCTGGGATTTCTCCCCCCGTCATCACAAAATCTCCAATTGACCATTCTTCGTCAACTTCAGATTGGATGATACGCTCATCTACCCCTTCATAACGGCCACAAATAAGAAGCAAGTTCTCATTAGTTGCCAGTTCTTCAACCCCTTGTTGGTCGAGTTTACGACCTTGAGGTGATAGGTAAATGACTTTCGTCTTACCCGGTGAAGCCTGTTTGGCTGTTTGAATGGCATCGCGCAAAGGCTGAACCATCATTAACATGCCAGGACCACCACCGTAAGGTCTGTCATCAACTGTGCGATGTTTATCATGAGTGAAATCGCGAGGATTCCATGTCTCAATAGATAAAAGACCTTTTTTAACCGCTTGACCTGTTACTCCAAAATCAGTAACAGAACGGAACATTTCAGGAAATAGGCTAATTACGCCAACCCACATGTTTATCTCGCTCTGTAGTTTTGGAGATTAGAATCCAGGATCCCAGTCAACTTCGATCCGTTGAGCTTCGCGATCAACTTTGATGATCACTTGCTCTTCAAGGAACGGGATTAATCGTTCCTTCTGCCCGAAAGCATCTTTTAGATTTGCTTTAACAACCAGAACATCGTTTGAGCCAGTTTCTAGAATGTCAGTAACGACACCCAGATCGTAACCTTTAGTGGTTACTACTTGCATCCCAAACAATTCACGCCAGTAGAACTCATCTTCTGACAATTCAGGTAGTACCGCAGGGTCAATAGCGATTTCAAAGTTTGTTAGAAGATGCGCGTCTTCGCGAACTTCTAAGCCTTCCAGCTTAGCCACCATACCTTTGTTATGGCGCTTCCAGCTTTCTACTTTGTACTCGACCCACTCGCCTTTTTGGTTAATGTACCAAGGGCTGTAATCAAATATGCTTTCTGCATTGTCTGTGTAGGAAAAAACCTTGAGCCAACCACGAATGCCGTAAGTAGCACCAAACTTACCTACAACAATCTTGTCATTGCCCACTGTTTCTTTACCTTTCATCGACATAAGCTAATTTCTACTTCTATTGGAGTAAGAATTAAGCCGCTTTTTGAGCGTCTTTAACTAGCTTAGCTACGCGGTCAGATACTGTAGCGCCTTGACCAACCCAGTGGTTAACGCGATCTAGATCTAGACGTAGGCCTTCTTCTTGACCTTTAGCAGTTGGGTTGAAGAAACCAACTTTCTCGATGAAACGGCCAGTTGCTGCATTGCGGCTGTCCGCTACTACGATTTGATAAAATGGACGCTTTTTAGCGCCGTGACGTGCCAAACGAATGGTTACCATGTCGTCCTCTTTGTGCTTTCTCAAAAATAAAATTAACCCCAATAACCACTTATTAATAAGTAATCTGGGGTCTCGTGCCAAAATAAAGCTCCGGAATTTTACTCTTATTCCGGTGCAATGCAAGGTCTTTAGCTACTTTTTCACCAACATAAACTCAAATCTAAGTTTGTGATGCAGCTAACACCTTGAAACTAAAATAGGGAAATGCGATTAGCGACCAAACGGGTTAAAACCACCGCCCATGCCACCCATACCGCCGCCCATCATGCCTTGCATGTTGCGCATCATGCCTTTCATGCCACCTTTTTGCATTTTCTTCATCATCTTCTGCATTTGGGTGAACTGCTTCAGCAAGCGGTTTACGTCTTGCACTTGGGTACCTGAACCCGCTGCAATACGCTTTTTACGAGAGCCTTTGATTAGATCTGGGCGTTGGCGCTCTTTCATGGTCATCGAGTTGATGATGGCTTCCATTTGCTTGAACATCTTGTCATCAACTTTGTCTTTAACGTCTGATGGCAATTGAGACATGCCCGGTAGCTTATCTAGCATACCCATCATGCCACCCATGTTCTGCATTTGGCCTAGCTGTTCACGGAAGTCTTCTAAGTCGAAACCTTTCTTCTCTTTAAACTTCTTAGCTAGCTTTTCTGCTTTCTCAGTATCGACATTACGCTGTAGGTCTTCGATCAGTGACAGTACGTCACCCATACCAAGAATACGCGATGCTACACGATCTGGATGGAAAGGTTCTAGTGCGTCAGTTTTTTCACCAACACCTAAGAATTTAATTGGCTTACCCGTGATATGACGAACAGACAGAGCCGCACCACCACGCGCATCACCATCTACTTTAGTCAGAATAACACCGGTTAATGGCAACGTATCGCCAAATGCTTTCGCTGTGTTCGCCGCATCTTGACCAGTCATTGCATCAACAACGAATAAGGTTTCTACTGGATCAATCGCATTATGAAGGTCTTGAATCTCAGCCATCATTTGCTCATCGACAGCAAGGCGACCTGCAGTATCGACAACCAGTACGTCGTAGAATTTCTTCTTCGCGTGATCAATCGCTGCATTGGCAATATCGATTGGCTTTTGATCCGCCGTTGATGGGAAGAAGTCTACACCGACATCAGCCGCTAACGTTTCTAGCTGTTTGATTGCCGCAGGACGGTAAACGTCAGCAGACACAACCAGAACTTTCTTCTTGTCGCGTTCAGTTAATAATTTAGAAAGCTTACCTACCGAGGTGGTTTTACCCGCACCTTGTAGACCCGCCATCAAAATAACCGCTGGTGGCTGAGCCGCTAGGTTTAGAGCCTCGTTAGACTCACCCATTACGGCTTCAAGTTCAGATTGAACAATCTTAATAAACTCTTGGCCCGGAGTTAAAGATTTAGACACCTCAACACCAACGGCACTTTCTTTAATACGCTTAATAAAATCACGTACTACTGGCAGCGCGACATCGGCTTCCAGCAATGCCATGCGCACTTCGCGCAGGGTTTCTTTAATATTGTCTTCAGTCAGACGTCCTTTACCACTGATGTTTTTCAGGGTGCTGGATAGGCGATCCGTTAAATTTTCAAACATCTTTGTCTCTTCGCTAAATTCGGCGATCAATTACTATCAGTATACCTTAGCCATCCCATGCTTGACACTAGCCGATTAAGAATTGATATCTCATCTCTCACAAATGACTGCATATAAGCCATAGCCCAAGCGGTTGATGCAGGGTATAATTTGTTAAAATTCCACCAGCTTAATAGAGAATAATGGACAACTTAATCGCTGTCGTGGCAGCAATATTATATCTATTAGCGATTGCAACCATCATCCCAGGTCTAGTTCACCAAACCGGCATTCGAGCTAAGACGGTATTTATTAGTGCAATATTGGCGCTGATGTTTCATGGATGGTCACTCAGTGATTTGATACTTTCTGGTAACGGACAGAACCTGAGTATCCTAAACGTCGCATCGTTAATCAGCTTTATCATCGCACTCGTTATGAGTGTTGCGATGATGAAAACGCGCATCTGGTTTTTACTGCCCGTTGTTTACAGCTTTTCTGCGATTAACCTTTGTGCCGCAACCTTTCTCCCTACGTCGTTCATTACTCATCTAGAGCATGACCCAAAACTGCTGATCCACATCTCGTTTGCTCTATTTTCGTACTCAACCTTAAGTATCGGCGCATTATACGCACTGCAATTGGCTTGGCTTGATAACAAGTTAAAGAATAAGAAGTCACTGGCTATCAACCCTAATGTGCCACCTCTGATGGCCATTGAACGTCAGTTATTTAGAATCATCTTGATTGGTAACCTTTTACTCACTGCCACTTTAATTACTGGCTTCACTTTTGTGCATGACATGTTCGCTCAAGGCAAAGCGCATAAGGGCTTCCTCTCTTTCATTGCATGGATTGTATACTCGGTTCTGCTTTGGGGCCATTACCAAAAAGGCTGGCGTGGTAAGAAAGTCACATGGTTTGCGGTTGCGGGTGCAACACTGCTGACTTTAGCCTACTTTGGTAGTCGATTCGTTCGCGAAATCATACTTAACTAAGTGAATTCCAATCACTTAGACAGAATCAAAGGTGCATCTTATGCACCTTTCTTTTACAATATTCCACCCGATATTTACCATTGACTTACCTACCTAGTTAGGTCATAAATTAACCAGACACATCAAAAGGAAAAGATAACTTTGGACGACATATCAACGGGTATCTTATTTGCGCTACTCGCGTGTCTAATCGTAATTTCTGGATATTTTTCTGGCTCAGAAACAGGGATGATGGCTCTGAACCGGTATCGCTTAAAGCACCTAGCCAATAGCGGCCATAAAGGTGCTAAGCGCGTAGAAAAGCTACTCGACCGCCCAGATCGCCTGATTGGCTTGATCCTCATCGGTAATAACCTGGTAAATATTCTCGCTTCTGCTATCGCGACCATACTCGGTATGCGTTTATATGGTGATATTGGTGTCGCCATTGCCACTGGTGCGCTCACCATGGTGGTACTCGTTTTCGCAGAAGTAACGCCTAAAACCCTTGCCGCGCTCTACCCTGAGCAAGTTTCCTACGCGAGCAGTATTGTGCTTTCTATATTAATGAAAGTGCTATCGCCGCTTGTTATGTTCGTTAACTTTATTACCAATGGCTTTATTCGCCTGCTTGGTATTAAGGCTAACCATGGTGGTGACGACCATTTGAGCTCAGAAGAGTTACGTACCGTAGTAAATGAAGCGGGTAGCCTGATCCCTCGCCGTCACCAAGACATGCTGATTTCTATCTTGGATTTAGAGCATGTCACCGTGAATGACATCATGGTGCCGCGCAACGAAATTACTGGTATCGACATCAATGACGACTGGAAGTCGATTTCTCGTCAGTTAACCCACTCTCCACATGGCCGCGTGGTACTTTACCGCGATCAGATCGATGAGGTGGTGGGTATGCTCCGCCTGCGTGAAGCGTATCGCTTGATGCTAGAGAAAAACGAGTTTACTAAAGAGACATTGCTGCGCGCCGCTGACGAGGTGTACTTTATTCCTGAAGGGACGCCACTTAACGTCCAACTCCTCAAGTTCCAGCGTAACAAAGAGCGGATTGGACTGATTGTCGACGAGTATGGCGATATTATTGGCCTAATCACTTTAGAAGATATTCTTGAAGAGATTGTCGGTGAGTTTACCACTTCAATTGCGCCTAGCCTGTCTGAAGAGATCACACCTCAAGGTGATGGTAGCTTCTTGATTGAAGGTAGCGCTAACATTCGTGATATCAACAAAGGCTTAAAATGGAAATTACCAACAGATGGCCCACGCACGCTTAATGGCCTCATCTTAGAACACTTGGAAGACATTCCTGAAAGCCACTTAAGCGTACAAGTTTCTGGTCACCCTATGGAAATTGTCGAACTTGAAGAGAACCGAATTAAACTGGTTAAAGTTCACCCGAGAGTGAAGAAAGCTTCTTAACGTTTTACAGCGATTAGCAAATACCAAACAAAAACGCCTTGGCTTAGCCAAGGCGTTTCTTTATCAAAGCATTTTCAATGCTATACATCGTCTTCGACGCTGAACAAGCTTTCCATATTCAAACCTTGTTTAACCAGGATCTCTCTTAGTCGACGTAAACCTTCCACTTGAATCTGACGTACGCGCTCACGAGTAAGGTTAATTTCACGTCCGACTTCTTCGAGAGTCGATGGCTCATAGCCTAGTAGACCAAAACGGCGTGCCAACACTTCTTTCTGTTTCGGATTTAGCTCATCTAGCCAATGGATAAGAGAGCTTTTGATATCATCGTCTTGAGTCGATACTTCTGGGTCGGAGTGATTAACATCAGGAATAATATCAAGCAGCGCTTTCTCACCATCACCACCAATAGGCGTATCGACAGAGCTAATGCGCTCATTCAAACGCAGCATTTTGCTGACATCTTCAACTGGCTTATCAAGCTGAGTAGCGATCTCTTCTGCGGTAGGCTCGTGATCGAGCTTTTGCGATAGTTCACGCGCAGTACGAAGATAAATGTTCAGCTCTTTCACTACGTGAATTGGTAAGCGAATAGTACGGGTTTGGTTCATCAACGCACGTTCAATGGTTTGACGAATCCACCATGTTGCGTAGGTTGAAAAGCGGAAGCCTCGTTCTGGGTCAAACTTCTCTACCGCGCGGATCAAACCTAAGTTGCCCTCTTCAATTAAATCAAGCAGAGCTAGACCACGGTTACTGTAACGGCGAGAAATTTTAACAACCAGACGAAGGTTACTCTCGATCATACGTTTTCGCGCGGCTTCATCACCACGTAACGCACGGCGAGCATAAAGAACTTCTTCTTCGGCAGTTAAAAGTGGAGAAAAACCAATTTCTCCGAGGTAAAGCTGAGTTGCATCGAGGCTCTTGTTTGAAACCTCAAACTCTTCTTTTTGATTCTGATTTGATGACGACTTTTTCGTTTCGAGTTGTTGTGATTGGAATTCATCCAGATTTCCATTTGCAAGATCAAACTCTTCAACTTTTGTTGCTGTATTGCTGATACCCATAGCGCCTCCCCCTGGCGAGTTAGCAAGACATTTAAAACATCCAATGCCGCTATTATCTGTTACTTTTGGCAAGTAATTTATGGTAAGTAGCGTTTCGGATTAACCGACTTACCTTGATAGCGAATTTCAAAGTGCAAACGGACGCTGCTCGTTCCTGAGCTACCCATTGTTGCAATCTTTTGGCCTGCTTTTACACTTTGTCCTTCGTGGACTAGCAACTTGTCGTTGTGCGCATAAGCACTGAGGTATTTGTCGTTATGTTTTATAATCACGAGATTACCGTAACCTCTTAGTGCATTACCCGAATAAACGACTGTGCCTGCTGCAGTAGATGTGATGGCTTGACCACGCTGACCTGCGATATCAATGCCTTTATTACCTTGGTCTCCTGCAGAAAAGTTTTTGATTACCCTCCCCTTTGTTGGCCACAACCATTTGGAAACCTTAACGTTACTGGATGTCTTTTTATTGACATCATTATTAACATTCTGTTTACCTTTAGAGCCAACATACTCCTTTGGTTTAGATTGTTCAACCTTTTTAGCTGCACTTTTTTGTGCCACCTGTTGAGTATCTTTTGGCTTGGTTGAGCTAACTGTTTGATTCGAGTTTTTGCTCGGTTTTGGAGAGGTAATAGAGGAGACTGCTGCAGCGCCCGCCACAGCTGTAGTTGCAGAAGCCCCCGCCCCAGTTCCACCATATGCAGGAGGGTTGTAGGCAGGCTGCCACAACTTTAGTTTTTGCCCCGGATAAATCGTATACGGTGCCTTAAGTTGATTGAAACGAATAATATCATTTACATCTTTATCTGTGATGTAAGCGATAAAATATAACGTATCTCCCTTATCCACCTGATAGTAACTGCCTCGATAACTACCACGAGGAATTGAGTCATAATCCTTATTCAAACTGGATACTGGCGCAGGGGAATGAGAAGCACACCCAACTAGTGCGCTACTCATAGCAACCATCAGTAATGAAATAGACTTAAATGACATGATTAAGCGAGATCACCTGCAATCAAAGGAACAAAACGCACCATCTCAATCACTTGAGAAAGGTATTCATCGCCTTGGCGCGTAATTTTTAAAAGCTGCTGCTCTTCAGAGCCAACGGGGATCACCATGATGCCACCCTCTGCGAGCTGCTCAAGTAATACCGATGGAATAGAGTCCGCCGCCGCAGTCACGATGATTGCATCAAACGGGCCTTTTGATGCCCATCCTTGCCAGCCATCACCATGCTTGGTCGATACGTTGTAAATATCGAGCTGTTTGAGCCGACGCTTGGCATCCCATTGCAACGCTTTAATACGCTCAATGGAATAAACATGGTCAACAAGCTGAGCAAGCACAGCCGTTTGATAACCAGAGCCGGTACCGACTTCTAAGACTTTACTGGAACGGCTAAGTTCCAATATCTCAGTCATCTTTGCCACTATGTAGGGCTGAGAGATAGTTTGCCCATGACCGATAGGCAACGCATTATTATCATATGCTTGGTGCATCATCGCTTGAGAAACAAAGCTCTCGCGAGGCAAGCGATAGATAGCGTCTAATACGGTCTGGTTTTGAATGCCACTCGCGACAAGAAAATCAATCAATTTGTCGGCATGTGGGTTTGTCATACCTATTTCCCTTCCAACCAATGAGTCATACTTACTAGAGATTCATGTGCCGTTAAATCAACCTGAAGTGGCGTAATAGACACATAGCCATGCTCAACCGCATAGAAATCAGTTCCTTCTCCGGCATCTTGTTCTTTGCCCGGAGGTCCTAGCCAATAGATATCATGCCCGCGAGGATCTTTCTGCTTTATCATCGCTTCAGCGTGATGTCGCGCACCTAATCTTGTGACTTGAGTACCAGCAAGCTGCTGTAACGGACAATCTGGAATGTTCACGTTGATCAAGCGATTAGTCGGAATAGGATGAGCAAGGTGCTGCTTAACCAAATCAACCGCAATATTCGCAGCAGTGTCAAAATGTTCTTTTCCCGCCAGCGACAACGCAATCGCCTGAACACCTAGAAAGTGCCCTTCCATCGCCGCGGCAACAGTACCGGAATACAGCACATCATCACCAAGGTTTGCACCATGATTAATACCAGAAAGCAGTAAATCTGGCATGTCATCTTTCATCAGTTCATTCAAGGCAAAATGCACACAGTCTGTGGGCGTCCCTTGCACTGAATAAACCTTAGGTGAAATCTCTTTTACGCGAAGCGGCTGCTCTAAGGTTAATGAGTTTGATGCGCCAGAGCGATTTCTGTCAGGTGCAACGATCGTCACCTCAGCCATGGATTCGAGCGATTTTGCTAATGCATGAATCCCTTCCGCGTGAACGCCATCATCATTACTCAATAAAATCTTCAAACGAGGACTCATGAATATTGACGCTCCACCACAATCTCTTCAATCAGTTCTCGAACAATAGCAGTTGCAAAACAACCTGCATCTAGCGCGAAGTGAAGAGTAATATTGTCTCCCTCTACAGACCAAGTAAGGTTCTGAGGTAATAATGCAATTTCGCGGCGCTCATGACGCATGCGGTTACCACGAATCAACGCCATTAAGTCAGGTTCAGCGTCTAGCAGCGGTTGCTCTAACGCTAATGCATCCGCTTGAGTTGGCAGCGCATTGTCACCGGCCATTGCCGCAGTAAGTGAATACTCACCGGCAGCAAGTTTATCATTCGTTAAATCGATATCTTGTTTGCTTAGCAGCAGTGTCTCTTCACGACTTTTCACCATGTCGCCTTCAATAGCTTTATCAAACACGCCTTGTTCGATGCGAGCTGACAAAATGTGGTTGAAGATCCAAGAGCGAGCAGCAGAAAGATATAAACTGCGTTTGTTTTGGTTACGGGTACGAACGTTTTCGCGTCCCCAACGACGAGCTTCTTCAACATTATTGCCGTTGTTACCAAAACGCTGGCTGCCAAAATAATTTGGCACACCTGTTTTCGTGACACGCTCTAAACGCGCAATCACGTCGTCTACATCCGTCACTTCAGACAAAGTAATCGCAAACTGGTTACCTACGAGATCTCCAGGACGAAGCTTCTTGTTGTGACGATCGGTCGCTACAATTTCAATACTCGGATATTGAGCTAAAAAGGCGCTAAAGTCTGGTGTATCACCTTTTGGTAAATGCACACTTAACCATTGCTCGGTCACTGCGTGACGGTCTTTTAGACCTGCCCAGCTAACATCCTTTGACTTAACACCACACGCTTTGGCCAATTCATTGGCAACAAAACTGGTGTTTTCACCGGTCTTACGAATGCGCACCATCAAGTGCTCGCCTTCACCAGTGAATGCAAAGCCTAAATCTTCGTTAACTTGGAAGTGTTCAGGTTGCGCTTTTAGTTTGCCTTTCGCAGTTGGTTTACCGTTTAGGTAAGCCAATGAAGATAAAATATCCGACATATTTGATACCATCACGCCATCGCGTGATTTGAATTAATTCTGTTTAAACAATAGAACAACCGCTTCACTTGCAATGCCTTCTTTACGGCCAGTAAAGCCAAGGCGCTCAGTGGTGGTTGCTTTGACATTGACGTTGCCAATGTCCGTTTCTAAATCTTCTGCAATCGCTGCACACATCGCTTCAATGTGCGGAGCCATTTTGGGTGCTTGAGCCATAATGGTGACATCAGCATTACCAATCACATAACCCTGCTCTTTTACGCGGCGATATACATCACGCAGCAACATGCGGCTATCAGCCCCTTTCCACTTATCATCTGTATCAGGGAAATGGCGGCCAATATCACCGGCTGCAATGGCCCCAAGCAGCGCATCAGACAGCGCATGCAGTGCCACATCACCATCTGAATGTGCGATTAAGCCTTGTTCATACGGCACTTCAACGCCACCGATAATAACTGGGCCTTCGCCACCAAATTTGTGTACATCAAAGCCATGACCAATACGCATCATAGGGTTATCCTTTATTTCGCTTGAGATAAAACTCTGCTAACGCCAAATCTTCAGGTTGAGTAATTTTGATATTGTCTGAATAGCCTTTAACTAATGCTGGCGATAAACCTAGCCACTCAAGAGCGGAAGCTTCATCGGTAATAGTCGCATTCGCGGCGAGCGCGTCGGTTAAAGCTTGGGTTAGCTGCTCAGTTTTAAACATTTGTGGAGTTAATGCATGCCACAGTGCTTCTCTATCAACGGTATGGTCAATATCTTGCCCACCGTTAGCTCGTTTCATAGTGTCACGCACTGGGCTAGCAAGAATACCGCCGACAGGGTGCTGCATTGAAACTTGGATCAGTGTTGTTAAATCTTGTTCACGCACACAAGGGCGCGCCGCATCATGCACCATTACCCACTCAGCTAGCTGGTTTTCAGCCACATAATTAAGGCCAGACAGTACAGAGTCTGCACGCTCACTACCACCACTAACGCGAATCACATCAGGATGAGAGCTTATAGCTAGTTGAGGGAAATATGGATCGCCATCAGTAATTGCCACAATCACTTTGCTCACTTGTGAATGAGACAACAACTTTTCTACCGTGTGCTCAAGCACGGTTTGATGGTCAATGGTGAGATATTGTTTTGGTCGGTCTGCCTGCATTCGGCTGCCGACACCCGCCGCTGGAACAATTGCGACAATCGATGCAGAAGAGGATGTTGTCATTATTTATGTTCCTCTCCGATAATTCGGTAGAAAGTTTCGCCCTCTTTAACCATACCTAACTCGTGACGAGCACGCTCTTCTATGGCATCTAAGCCTTGGCGCAAATCATCGATCTCCGCGAACATCTCATTGTTGCGGTTAACTAAGTTAGCATTTACTTGGTTTTGAACTTCAATATCAGCTGAGACAGTTTGAAAATCAGCAATGCCGTTTTTCCCCAACCACAATGTGTATTGGAGCCAACCTAGCAATAACAATAAGATCAGTGCAAAAGCTCGCATAAAGTTCTGTTAAAGAAGAGAAATAGAAAGACCACATATATACCACAATGTCGCTGTAGGCGCGAGATTGGCTTATGTGGTCTTGCTAGATAAAAGTGACGGTTACGTTAGTTTAATGCCAAAAATGCAAATAAACCAAAGCCCAGAATGAGTCGGTAAATAACAAATGGTGTCATACCCATACGTGAAATCGCTTTCAAGAATAGGTGGATACATAAGTAAGCACTTACAAATGAAGTCACGATACCTGTTAGTAAGAAACCCAAATGTACTGGCTCACCACTGGAGACCAGTTTCAGGCCTAGATAACTGCCCGCTAGTAAGATAATCGGGATAGACATCAAGAATGAAAAACGCGCAGCGGCTTCACGAGTAAAGCCAAGATATAGCGCCGCAGTTATAGTTGCACCAGAGCGAGACGTGCCCGGAATCATCGCCATCGCTTGTGCCACACCAATGAATAGAGCTTTCTTCCAAGTGGCTTGGTATTCGTCATCCACTAACGCAGAGTTTTTATCGACCCACCAAAGCAGCAGACCAAATACGATAGTGGTCGTGGCAATTACCCACGCACTACGTAGATAAAGCTCGATGAAGTCTTTCAGTAATAAGCCACATAGGCCAGCAGGAATGGTGGCAAGCACAATCATCCATGCCAATTTAGCCTCTTTACTGCGATCGCCATTAAAGATGGACGCAAAAAATGCAGATAAAAGAGAGACGACCTCAGCGCGGAAATAGATCATTACCGCCAACAACGTACCAACATGAACAGCAACATCAAATGCCAACCCTTGGTCTTCCCAGCCTAAAACCGCCGAAGGCAGAATTAAGTGCGCCGAGCTAGAAATAGGTAAAAACTCGGTTAGACCTTGGATTAAGGCCAATATAAAGGCTTCAAAATAACTCATTTCAATCTCATTAACGACTAAAGTTAAACCACGGTTTAACCGCAGCAAGCGGCTGAGAATCACTCCCTGCCTTAAAAATTTGTTCTATCGTTCTACCATCATCTGGCACAACAAAATCTGGACACAACTCGCTAAGCGGTTGAATCACAAATCGATATTTATAAATATCACATCTAGGAATTTGAGGCGATTGCTTCGAGACCAGATCACCAAACAAAATTAAATCAAGATCAACGGTGCGCGGTTCAAACTTACCGGCATTTATCTTTCGACCCCATTTAAGCTCAATATTACGCAGTGCCTGTGAAAAATCCGTTAAGCTTAGAGAGGTTCTCAATTCTGCAACAAGATTGTAAAACGGCTCACTATCGAAACCCACCGCATCGCACTCATAAATGGTTGAAATTCTAAGCTGTTCGCCTAAGTGTTCTAGCTCTTTGAGCGCCGCCTCAACGTGCTTTTCTCGATCGATGTTTGAACCAATGCCAATATAGGCAGTGATCATAATTGGCCTCGTTCAATCACCACACCCACGCCTTTCGCTTGAGCAACAGCACCTGGCTTAGTTAAACGAATCTTAATCCAAGGCACATTGAACTGAGTCATGATGATTTCAGCAATTTCTTCTGCCACACGCTCAACCAAAAGAAAACGGCCGTTTTCAATATGATTCAGAACCGCTTCACTCACTTTTGAATAATCCAATGCATCAACCACATCATCACTTTTACCTGCTGGACGGTTGTCATGCGCCATTTCAATATCAAGCACTAGCTTCTGTTTAATTTCTTGTTCCCAATCGTAAACACCGATTGTAGTAATCACTTCAAGTTGCTCGATAAATACTTTGTCCATGCTAATGCTTCCTAATGGCTGGCTCTGTAGAGAGGTCGGATACCCAATAAAGAGAAAAAATCGTACTATTTGCAGCACAAACTGTTATCACTAAGTAGTTTGAGCGTAGCAAGCGCGATATGATATCAATAACTTGCTTTTTAGACACCCGTTTCCATTGAGTTAACTCTTTATGACGCCATTAGCACTCGCCATGATCATTTTCGCCTACCTCTTGGGCTCGATCTCAAGCGCAGTGTTGATCTGTCGGTTACTTAGACTCCCAGATCCACGTGGGGTTGGTTCAAATAACCCCGGTGCGACCAATGTAATGAGGATCGGCGGCAAAAAAGCGGCACTCGCGGTGCTGCTGTGTGACATGCTAAAAGGCACCATCCCAGTGTGGGGCGGCTATTTCTTAAATATTGACCCAATTATCTTAGGTGTGGTGGCTATTGCAGCCTGCCTTGGCCATATGTACCCGCTGTTCTTCCACTTTAAAGGGGGAAAAGGGGTGGCAACAGCACTTGGTGCGATCGCTCCGATCGGCTTAGATCTAACCGCAATGATCATTATCACTTGGCTCATCATCGCTTTAGCTTTTCGCTACTCATCTCTTGCAGCAATAGTGACAGTTTTATTAGCGCCTCTATTTACATGGATGATCAAACCGCACTATACGTTGCCAGTAGCCATGCTCTGCTGCTTGATCGTATTCCGACACCATCAAAATATTCGCCGTTTGTTAGATGGCTCTGAGCCTAAAATTGGTGAGAAAAAGAATATACAAAAGGCCTCATCATGAGGCCTTTGCCATTCTAATCCGGTTTGTGAAAACCTTACTAACGGGTAAATACCTTACTAAGAAAATCTTCAAGCATTGAAGTCACAAATTCTGGTTGTTCTAAGTTGGAGATGTGCCCTGCCTTCGGGATCTGAACCATCTCTGAGCCGCTAATACAATCATTCATCAAGAACGATTCAAGTACTGGACGAGGAATGTCTTCCTGACCCACCGCAATTAACGTCGGCAATGCAAAGTTATCAAGATCTTCAATTTGATCACGGCGGCCAAACACCATTCGACCAATACGTGCTACTTCTGCCGCCTGCTCTCCCACTAAATTAGACAGCTTATTCCTAAACTCTGACACTAAAGCAGGGTTATCTTGCTCTGCATCATTAGCAAAAAACAGCGGTACAACCGCATCAACAATTGGCTCAGGAACGGCTCGCGCGGCACTGATGGTATCGAGCATGGCAAAATATTTCTTATGTGCGACTTCTGGCTCTAGACCAACAAAGGTATCCATTAAAGCAATTCCTTTAACGCGTTGCGGTGCAAGAGTCACTAACTCACAGCCCCACATCCCGCCCACTGAAAGGCCAACAATCGCAAATTCTTCAATCTCTAAATGATCCAATAGCGCTAATACTTGCTTAGCATAATCTTTCAGTGAGCGCGTCGCATTCGGTGCGAAGTCAGATTCACCATGAGCCCATAACTCCGGCACGATACAACGGTAAGACTGGCTTAACGCTTCTACTTGCGGAGCCCACATTTGTGCATCCCACAAATAGCTATGGCCAAAGACAACCACTGGGCCTTGACCTATGTCCTGATAAGCCATCTGCTGGCCTTCAATCGCAAACTTATTCATTCTTCTACTCGTGCTCATATTTGATTTATAAATTCTGAATGGAGATAAAGGATAATGTTATCAAACGAATAAAAAAAGCCGCTCACGGCGAACCTTGCTGAGCGGCTTACAAATAAGACGATTGATAGAAAACGATCGCTGATTATTTAATTGGATCTAATTGATCAATCGGCCAGCGTGGAGTCGCTTGCACTGAAAGGTCAGCAACCTCACCATTTTTCAAACGTTGCATACCGGCATAAGCGATCATGGCGCCATTGTCGGTACAAAATTCGGTACGTGGGTAATAAACTTCACCGCCCATTTTCTCGGCTAGCTTACCTAGCTCTGCACGTAAACGCTTGTTCGCACTTACACCACCCGCCATCACGATGCGTTTTAGGCCAGTTTGCTCAAGCGCACGTTTACATTTGATCGATAGTGTTGCGCAGACCGCTTCTTCAAACGCCAACGCAATATCTGCGCGAGTTTGATCATCATCGCCATTCGCAGCGATCGTATTCGCGGTGAATGTTTTCAAACCAGAAAAGCTCATGTCTAATCCCGGACGATCCGTCATTGGGCGAGGGAATTTAAAGCGCCCGGGCGTGCCTTTTTCTGCCAATTTAGATAGCAGCGGGCCACCTGGGTAATCTAAGCCCATTAGCTTGGCTGTTTTATCGAATGCTTCACCAGCGGCATCATCAATTGATTCACCAAGAATCGTGTATTCACCGATACCTTGAACTTCAACAATCATCGAGTGGCCACCAGACACCAATACCGCCACAAACGGGAATGGTGGTGGATTGTCTTCCAGCATTGGCGCGAGTAAGTGACCTTCCATATGGTGAACAGGTACCGCAGGTACACCCCATGCGTATGCTAGGCTGCGACCAATCGTTGCACCAACGAGTAAAGCGCCGACTAAACCTGGGCCAGCCGTGTAAGCAATACCATCGATATCACTTGGCGTTAGATTCGCATCCGCCATTGCCGCTTTAATCAAAGGAATGGTTTTCTTTACGTGGTCACGTGAGGCCAACTCAGGGACAACACCGCCGTAATCAGCGTGCAGTTTTACCTGACTGTATAGCTGATGGGAAAGTAGCCCTTTTTCATCGTCATAAATAGCGATGCCTGTTTCATCACATGAGGTCTCGATACCGATAATACGCATGGTTAACTCAGATGCTTCTGTCTTCTATTTTAAAATTGGCGCAATCTTACCTTGCCTTGGCCTAGCAAACAAATCTTGACCACCTTGGTTAACGGTCAAAAATCGTTACAAAACCTCAAAGCCTTATCCGTGCTAACGTCAAATCTCACCTACTCTCAGTCGCTTATTTGCTGCTAGAATAAGGAAAATTTTCCTTTCCTCGCTTTAATAAGCACATCGGTTAACTTTAGACGGGTATATAATCGACAAAGTGCTTTACAAAGCCGTAGTGATCGGATTAAAATTCCGCACCATTTTTGATCAAGCTGGTTTGAGACCAAACAAAACTGTTTGGCTCACTAACGTTCCAGCATTAACGAATAACCCCTGAGGTGAAAGGCATATGCCAGTAGTTAAAGTACGTGAAAACGAACCGTTCGACGTTGCACTACGTCGTTTCAAACGCTCTTGCGAAAAAGCAGGTATCCTTTCTGAAGTGCGTCGTCGTGAGCACTACGAAAAACCAACTACAGTTCGCAAACGCGCTAAAGCAGCTGCTCAAAAGCGTCACGCTAAGAAGCTAGCTCGCGAAAACGCTCGTCGCGTTCGCCTGTACTAATCACTAAGTTTAAAAGGATTTAGTGATGGCTCTGATTGATAAACTCAAAGATGAGCAAAAATTAGCGATGAAAGCCAAGGACAAAGTTCGCCTTGGCACTATTCGTTTAGCTCTAGCAGCAATCAAGCAACGAGAAGTTGACGAACGGATTACTCTGAACGACGACGATATCCTTGCTGTGCTGACGAAGTTAGTTAAACAACGTCGCGACTCTGTCGCTCAATACGAATCAGCAGGTCGTCAAGACTTAGCTGACGTGGAAAAAGCAGAAATCATTGTGCTTGAGGACTTTATGCCTCAACCACTGACCGACGAAGAAGTTGCCGCTCTGGTAGACAGTGCAGTAGCAGAATCTGGTGCAGCGGGCATGCAAGACATGGGCAAAGTGATGGCTGTTCTTAAACCACAAATTCAAGGGCGTGCAGATATGGGTAAAGTAAGTGGTTTAGTTCGCGCTAAACTGGCTTAATTTCCCAGACCCATTTGCAACAAGCCGTGCAATCCGATGGAACGCACGGCTTGTTTGTATTCAGGATTTAAGGTCTAGAGACCTCAATTCATTCACCGTTAGTGCGTTTTTCTAAGGTTTTATGGCAGGACACATCCCTCGTAGCTTCATAGATGATCTGCTCGCTCGACTTGATATCGTCGATATCATTGATGCACGCGTAAAACTTAAGAAAAAAGGCAAAAACTACAGCGCATGCTGCCCTTTCCATAACGAAAAGACCCCTTCTTTTAGTGTGAGCCAAGAAAAACAGTTCTATCACTGTTTTGGTTGTGGCGTACACGGCAACGCCATCGACTTCTTGATGGAATACGAACGTCTAGAGTTCGTTGAAGCAATAGAAGAATTGGCCTCATTCCTTGGTTTGGAAGTACCGCGTGAACAGCGCCAAGGTGGATCGTTTCGCAACGATCAACCGCAAGCCAATAGCGAACAAAAACGCAATCTCTATGATCTTCTCGGCAGCATTGCTCAGTTCTACCGTGATCAACTGAAACAACCAAGCAGTAAGATCGCCATTGATTATTTAAAAGATCGTGGCCTATCTGGCGAGATCGTTCAGAAGTTTGGCGTCGGCTATGTCGCCGACGAGTGGGATCTGGTTCGTAAGAACTTTGGCCAACAAAAACAGACTCAAGACATGCTCGTAACTGGCGGTATGTTAATCGAGAACGATAAAGGTAATCGCTATGACCGCTTCCGTGGCCGAGTGATGTTCCCGATTCGTGATCGTCGTGGTCGAGTGATTGGTTTTGGTGGTCGAGTATTAGGTGATGGCACCCCAAAATACCTTAACTCACCTGAAACACCTATCTTCCATAAAGGCAAAGAACTTTATGGTTTGTATGAAGTTCTACAAGCATACCGTGAACCATCTCGAATCCTTGTCGTAGAAGGTTATATGGATGTAGTCGCACTAGCCCAATATGGCGTAGATTACGCAGTCGGAACACTCGGTACAGCTAGTTCTAGTGAGCATCTTCAAACTTTATTTAGGCAAACTAGCACTGTCATATGTTCATTTGATGGCGATAATGCGGGTAAAAAAGCTGCTCGCGGTGCTATGGAACATGCTTTAGAGTATTTAAATGCCAATAAAACCCTAAAAGTAATGTTCTTGCCTGATGGCGAAGATCCTGATTCCTTTGTTAGAAAGTTTGGTAAGCAAAGACTAGAAGAAGAAATGAGCAAAGCGCTTTCTTTACCTGACTTCTTGTTGAAAGATATTTTAGAAAGAGTTGTAGATAACAGTAGCCGAGAAGGTAAAAGACATGTCGTTACTTTGGCTGCTCCTCTTTTAGATAAAACTAAAGATCCTTCTTTAAAAGCTTACCTTTGGAATGAACTAGCTTTAAGAGTTGGTTGGAGCAATGAACAAATTGATAAGTTTCTGTCTGAATTAAAATATAAAAGAGACTCGACTCAAAAAGAAACCCGACCTCAGCCGCATAAAGAGATCAAGCGTACGCCAATGCGTGAGGTGATCGCTTTGCTTATTCAGAATCCGAGCTATGCTGAAATGGTACCTGACCTCACAAGTGTGAGAGATACAGCGATCCCTGGCTTAAGTTTATTCATTGAGGTGCTTGAATATTGTCAACAGCATCCCCATATCAAGACAGGCCAATTGCTAGAGCATTGGCGAAACAGTAACCAAGAACCGTTACTGGCTCGTCTCGCAGGATGGGAAATCCCTCTCGATGACGATAATGAACAAGATATATTTTTAGACTCATTGGATAACGTAATTTGCCAGTGCGTCGAAAAACAAATTGAAAACCTGCAGGCCAAAGAAAGAAGCATCGGTTTATCAACCGACGAAAGAAGGGAGCTGCTAGCACTAATGCTAGATTTGAAAGCGTAACCCTGTTTAATTAGTCAGCAATCAATTAATTTGTTAATATGTATGGTTTGCATCTCGCATACTAATTCCTTCACCAGATACTAAGTTGGATACCGTCTATGGATCAAAATCCGCAGTCACAGCTAAAACAACTTGTCATTAAAGGCAAGGAACAAGGCTATCTGACCTACGCAGAAGTAAACGACCACCTGCCAGCAGAAATCGTAGATTCTGAGCAGGTTGAAGATATCATTCAGATGATTAATGACATGGGTATTCGAGTGGTGGAAACTGCTCCTGATGCCGATGATCTAGCATTGAATGATGATGACACCATTACCGATGAAGATGCTGCAGAAGCAGCCGCAGCTGCACTTTCAAGTGTAGAGAACGAGATTGGCCGTACTACTGACCCAGTCCGCATGTACATGCGTGAGATGGGTACCGTTGAGCTACTAACTCGTGAAGGCGAAATCGACATCGCAAAACGTATTGAAGATGGTATTAACCAAGTTCAAAACGCGGTGGCAGAGTACCCAGGCACTATCCCATACATTCTTGAACAGTTTGATCGTATTCAAGCTGAAGAACTTCGCTTAACCGACCTTATCACAGGCTTCGTTGACCCTGATGCAGATGAAACTGCTGCACCAACGGCGACGCATATCGGTTCAGAACTTGCTGAGTCTGATCTTAAAGATGAAGACGAAGAAGAAAAAGAAGATGATGCTGAAGACGACGAGGATGAGGAAGAAGAAGATACAGGTATTGATCCAGAATTAGCTCTGGAGAAATTCACGGCTCTTCGTAACGCTCACCAAAACCATCAACTTGCAGTAAATGAGTACGGCTCTGAAAGCCCGAAAGCGACAATTGCTCATGAAATGGTTATCGACGTATTCAAAGAATTCCGTCTAACACCTAAACAGTTCGACTACCTAGTAGAAGAATTGCGCACTTCAATGGAGCGCGTTCGTACACAAGAACGTCTTATCATGAAGACGACGGTTGAATACGGCAAAATGCCGAAGAAATCTTTCATCGCACTCTTTACAGGCAACGAGTCAAGCGAAGCATGGTTAGATGAAGTACTGTCATCAGATAAACCATACGCAGAAAAAGTTAAGAAAAGCGAAGAAGACATCCGTCGCTCTATCGCTAAGTTGCGAATCATTGAAGAAGAAACTTCTCTAACGGTTCAAAACATTAAAGACATCAGCCGTCGCATGTCTATCGGTGAAGCAAAAGCTCGCCGTGCGAAGAAAGAGATGGTTGAAGCGAACTTACGTCTAGTAATCTCGATTGCTAAAAAGTACACCAACCGTGGTCTACAGTTCTTGGATCTGATTCAAGAAGGTAACATCGGTCTGATGAAAGCAGTTGATAAGTTTGAATACCGTCGTGGTTACAAGTTCTCGACTTACGCAACTTGGTGGATCCGTCAGGCGATCACTCGTTCAATCGCAGACCAAGCACGTACGATCCGTATTCCGGTGCACATGATCGAAACGATCAACAAGCTAAACCGTATCTCTCGTCAAATGCTACAAGAGATGGGTCGTGAGCCGCTACCGGAAGAATTGGCTGAGCGTATGCAAATGCCAGAAGACAAGATCCGTAAAGTGCTGAAGATCGCTAAAGAGCCAATCTCAATGGAGACACCAATCGGTGACGACGAAGATTCGCATCTAGGTGACTTCATCGAAGATACTACTCTTGAGTTGCCACTAGATTCAGCTACATCTGGTAGCCTGAAAGTTGCAACTAAAGACGTGTTAGCGGGCCTAACGCCACGTGAAGCGAAAGTACTTCGTATGCGTTTTGGTATCGACATGAACACTGACCATACTCTAGAAGAAGTAGGTAAGCAGTTCGACGTTACTCGTGAGCGTATCCGTCAGATCGAAGCAAAAGCACTACGTAAACTTCGTCACCCAAGCCGTTCAGAAACTCTGCGCAGCTTCCTAGACGAGTAATACGAGCTAGTGAATGTGAAAAGGTGAGCAATAGCTCACCTTTTTTGTAGCCAATTGGCTTAAGTGACCAAAAACTAAACGGAATTGCCCCTAGTAGCGGCTAGACACTCCAAGGCTCATCCCCTATAATCATTCACCTAATTTGGCCCCTTAGCTCAGTGGTTAGAGCAGTCGACTCATAATCGATTGGTCCCCAGTTCAAGTCTGGGAGGGGCCACCAAATTCAAGAAAGCCGGAATCGTTCAACACGACTCCGGCTTTTTTATTACTTTTCATTTCTTGATTTCCAGTGCCTTTAATCTAAACGTCATCGGCTAGTCATCCTAACCTCATTAAACTGAAACCCATTTGACACATCAGCCTCATAGACTGCTTGCGATAGCGTTAAGACTGAGGAAGATATGGAAGTTAGCACCCCTTTTCGCCTGCCGCGTAAAACGCCTTTTGGTTTAGCTGAGCATTTTACTGAGTGGGCAACTGGCTTAAATAAACTTGATGGGTTCTACGCCCAAAGACCTGCGCAATGCTCCACAACAGACTTCTTGCGCTTTACCTTAGATATCGACTATCAAGTGGTGAAAGGCAGTTTAGACAACGTACCCAAACAAGGGGCGACGGTCATTGTCGCTAATCACCCGCTTGGCTGCGTGGAAGGCGTTATTCTTGCTGAGCTATTACTGCAAGTCAGAAGCGATGTAAAAATCCTCGCCAATCAATATTTAAAAACGGTACCAGAGCTGGATAACCTATTTATTGGCGTTGATGTATTTAATGGTAAACAAGCCCATAAAGCCAACCTCAAAGCCCTGCGCTGCGCTCATCGCCACTTAGAGCAACAAGGATTATTACTGCTATTTCCTGCTGGTGAAGTTTCACAATTAGTAGATAGTAAAACCAATCGTATTGAAGACAAAGAGTGGAGTCGCTCTGTTAGCGCACTGATCAAAAAGAGTAAAGCCACCACAGTACCAGTATTCATCAACGGGCAGAATTCCAGACGCTTTTACCTTGCAGGAAAAGTACACTCACTACTGAGAACGCTAATGCTCGGACGAGAGCTGATCAATAAAGCTAACCAGCGCATCGATATCTCGATTGGCAGCGAAATAAAATACAAAGAACTGCATGGCTTAGCGGATGATCCCTTGGTTAACTACCTGCGGCTTAACACTTACCTACTTAAACCTGAGCCAAGTAAAGCAACTTTGCTTAACCCCTTTATCGAAGAAACCGCCATTTCACCCGCGCTCCCCATAAAGCGTATCATCGAAGACTTTTCTACTATTCCACAAAAAGATCACCTGCTCACAAGTGGCGATTTTGAAGTGTACTGCACACGCGCGAAGCACATCCCGAATATCTTGTATGAGATAGGCCGATTAAGAGAAATCAACTTTCGCGCGGCGGGTGAAGGGACAGGAAAAGCATTAGATATTGATGAGTTTGACCCTCACTATCGCCACCTGTTTGTATGGGATAAAGAGCAGCAATGCCTAGTTGGCGCATACCGATTAGGCTTGGTGGATGGCTTAATCGATAAGCGCGGGTTAGATGGCCTATACTCACGCACTTTATTTGATTATGACCACGGATTTCTCAATCAGATGGGTAAGTCTATTGAATTGGGTCGCTCGGTGATTGCCGAGCAGTACCAGCGTAGTATGGGCGCACTACTGTTGCTCTGGAAGGGAATCGCAACGTTTATTCACCAAAACCCAGCCTACACGCATTTATTTGGCCCCGTCAGTATCAGCAACGATTACAATCAACATACTCGCCAATTATTAGCTCAGTCGATGACGCTACATCATTACGACGCCCAGTGCGCACAATTGGTTAAACCTACTCACCCATTGCTCACCTCCGTACCACTTGCCACCAGCATGCTAACGGCTCTAGGTGATATTCAACTGTTATCGCGAGTTATTGCCCGCATTGACGAGGGTAAATCAGTACCGGTATTGCTACGTCAGTACTTAGCACTCAATGGCAAGTTAGTTTGCTTTAACGTAGATCCTGCTTTTAATGATGCACTCGATGGCCTGATCGTGGTCGACTTGCGTCAAATTGAATTGAAAACGCTCGCTAGATATATGACTAACCCCCATGCAGAGCACTATCTTAGTTATCATCAGAAATAGTGTAAAACGGCAAAGTCGCAAGGCTTTGCCGTGACCAAACCAGCAGTAATCAAATTACGATCATTTACTAGTCCAATAGTACCTTCCACTTTAAATTTCATCCCTTTTACTCATATACATAGTTTCGCTGCTGGATCTTGGCTTGTGGAAAGCCATTTGTTCTATTTCCAGCTTGGAAGTAATACTCCTCCAGACTTGACGCAAGCACGTAGGCCAAGAAACCTAGCTAAGAACGTAAAGTCATAACAGGAAGTTATAACAATGAATAAGTGGATAAAACACACACTCGCAAGCCTTGCTGGGATATCCCTAGTGTTAGGTTCATTCTCAGCCCTCGCCCAAGAGAAAGTCTACCGTCTAAAACTCGCTGAAACTTGGGGGCCAAACACACCAATTCTCGGTGACGCTTCAAAGAACATGGCGAAACTCGCCGAAGAGATGTCTAACGGCCGACTGCAAATTCGCATCGATTCTGCCAACAAGCATAAAGCGCCTTTAGGTATTTTCGATATGGTTAAATCCGGTCAATACGACCTTGGCCACTCTTCGTCTTACTACTGGAAAGGTAAAGTGCCAAACACACTGTACTTCTCTGCAATGCCTTTTGGCATGATGTCGACTGAGCAATACGCTTGGTTCTACCGTGGAGGTGGCTTAGAGCTGATGCAAGAGGTCTATGCACCACACAACTTACTCTCTTTCCCCGGCGGTAACTCTGATATTCAGATGGGTGGGTGGTTTAAAAAAGAGATCAACACGATTGATGATCTAAAAGGTCTGAAAATGCGTATCCCGGGTTTCGCCGGTGAAGTGATGGCTCGCGTAGGCGCAAAGCCAACCAACATCGCACCGGGTGAGCTTTATACCTCATTAGAACGAGGCACGATTGATGCGCTTGAATGGGCAGGCCCTGCCTTTGACCTACGTATGGGATTTCACAAAATTGCCTCTTACTACTACACCGCTTGGCATGAGCCAGGTTCGGAGACTCAATTCTTAGTCAATAAGAAGACTTGGGACAAGTTACCTGCCGATCTACAAGTAATTTTGGAAACCGCCTTCCGAGTTGCCGCGTTTGATATGTACACGCAAGCCATTGATGCCAATGCAAACAGCTGGGCGTCAATGAGTGAGCAATACCCAGATATCAAAGTGCTCGACTTCCCACCAGAAGTATTGAATCACCTCAATAAAGAAAAACAGCAGTTGTTAGAAGAGTTGGCAGCGTCAGACCCACTGGCGCAGCGCATTATCGACTCACAAGTGAAATATCTATCCAAAGTGCGTGCTTGGACAGACATTTCAACCAAGGCTTATTTGAACACCAAACCTTAAGCTCTCTGTAGCGAGCAGACAATAAAAGGGCTGCGCTGGCAGCCCTTGTGTACTTAAGATTGAGTCAGGTAATCAATCTGAACCAACCACTGTTTGGCTAGCTCTTTATATTGCGTCCCTTCTAAGCGCTTAAATGCTTGCCGAGCTTGTGGCCAGCGTTTCATCTCAAACTCACTGATCGCCACAAGTAAAAACCAGTAGTGGTTACTCTTTTTCTTAGCATCTAGTCGACTAAACATCTCTACCGCTTGCTGCCATTGGCCTTGCTGATAAGCAAGAAGGCCGCGTGTGGTATAGCTATTCTTCTTGTTTGACTTCGCTAGCCACTGCGCCGCTTTCTGTTTATCCCTCGCTAACAAGTAGCTTTGAGTGAGTAATGCCGCATAATGATTATGCTTGGCTAACTCTGGGTGCGCTTCCAACACTTTTACGGCACGAATCGCCGCTTCATGGCGCAGCAATAACTGGCTATAAAGTAGAATAGATCGTTCCGGTAACCGCTTGGCTTTATAAGCACTACCTAGCACCGCCAACGCTTTCTTATCGTTATCCAATTTCAAAAAAGAGTAAGCGTATTTCTCCCAGTACTCTGATTTACCTGAATAACGCTCGACCATCTTACTCAACACCGAGTTCACTTTACGCCAGTTTTTTAACTGTTGATAGCTGCCTAACAGAAAGCGATAACGCTGCTCAGTTGCTTGATAACGAACCCCTTCCTCCATAGCGTTCGCCGCAGATTTAAACTGCTCACGATTATAAAGGCTGTATGCTTTTAGCGAATAAAGCTCGGCGTAATCCGCCACTTTCGGCTTATCTTTCGCTTCATACTTGTAGCTAAGCCATTGATCCGCCCTTTTAATTACGGTTGTGTAATCTTGAGTTTGGTAATGAAGCTGCGCTGACAAACGGGCCAGTTGCTGCTTTTTATCCGCCTGTTCAGTGAGATGAAGTAAACGCTCGACTGAACTTGCTGCGCACTGATAACGGTTCAATGCGATACAAGCTTGCACATGCAGATACGCAGCCATCTGCTGTGATGACTTATCAGCTGATGCGACTTGCTTTTCAAACAATTCAACGGCTTGCAATGTCGCTAGAGGATCTTTTTGTAACTGAGCTTGCAAGCGCTGATAAGTTTGGTAGTAGCGAGCTTCGTTTGCCGATACTGCACTCGCAAACAAAACCAGTACGAGCAGCAGGCTATTTTTCCAGTTCATAACGTATGGTTATCCTCTGCCATTGAGTGGTTTCAGGAGCAGCAAAACGCCAACGAATCACGGCACGTTTTGCAGAGCGTGCAAAAACACCTTTTGGCTGCTCATCCAACACTTGAATGTCCTCTGCTCGGCCATCTGTTGCGACTTTAATTTTCAAGGTGACATAACCTTCAATCGCATTCTGCTTCGCTTTTGTTGGGTATTGTGGCGGTACTTGAAACACTGGCTTAGCTTGTGCCAACGCACTGCTCATCACGCTACCTTCAGCTTTGCCTTTCGGGCTAAAGGTCAAACTCACTAGATTTAAGTCTGGCTTTGATTTATCTATCGGCACCTTAATATCTGGAATAGCCACTGTGGTATCCATATTAAGCGTCGAGAGATTTAACACCGTAGGAGGCGGAGGCATTGAAGTATTTTGTGGCGCTTGGCTTACCTCAAAAATCTGCTCAATTTCAGGTTCAGGCGCATCTGCTTGGCGTGGCTGAAAAACCGCAGCCAGGCTGACAGTCTTTCTTGCCTCAACTTTATGTTTGCCGATCGTCAGCCAATACATCAAGCTAACAAGGACTATATTCACAATCAGTGCAGACAACCAAAATAGAGCCTGTTTAGACAAGCTCAATCGTGCGTTAGGATTCGGTAGCAACAGCGACATTGTTCACTCCCGCAATTCTCACTTTATCGATCACTTGGATCAAACGACCGCTGTCTACCGACTTATCGACATCAATCACTACTGAAACATTGTTCGCTTGAGAAGCTTTTTGCTTCACCCGTGCAGTTAGCATCGACACTTCGACATTCTGATTGTCTAACCAGACTTGGCCTTGATCATCAATCGTCACCATCACCGACACACTCGAAATGGCGTCAGTCACTTGGCTATTTGGTCGCTCGACTTTAATTTGATTCTGCTGCTGAAAAGATGCCGACAAAATAAAGAAGATCAATAAGATAAACACCACATCAATCAGCGGGGTCATATCAACATTGGCTTGTTCACCACCATCACCACTATGACGATAACGCATGGTTCACCTCCAATTGAGCACGCAGTTGAGCCAAATGACGCAACTTACGCTGATTCAAGTTATGCACGAAATATAGACCCGATAAAGCAGTAACTAAGCCACACAAAGTTGTCAGCAATGCTTGAGAAATACCTCCAGACAGCTGACGCTGAATGTCTAGCTGATCTAACTGACGAAAGCTGTCAATCATGCCATCTACAGTTCCTAGCAAGCCAAGTAACGGAAGAATTTTTACCATCACCGAGATCCAAACTAAACCTTGATTTAACTGTTGATCGGCTTGGTTTAGCCATGTTGTGCAAACTTGCTGGTAAGCTTTATGGGATAAATTCGCGGCACACTGTTTGTACTGACCTACAGCAAGATCAAACTGCTGGCGGCTATGATTTTGATTGGCGTAGGAGCGAACGATCAACCACCACATGATGGTAGACAAACCAATAATGCCCCAAACCAAAGGACCCGCTCGTAAAATAAAATCGAACATTACGAGTCCTTTTGAGCCTGTTGTTGACGCAGTACGATAAGACCAGCACTTTGCTGTTCAAGCACTTCAATCAACTGGTTGCTTTGCGCTTTCAAACCGCAATGCAGCAGCAGAAGCGGTACTGCAACCATCAGACCGAGCTCGGTAGTCAATAGTGCCTGAGAAATACCACCAGATAGCAACTGGCTGTCAGCGCTGCCATGCTCGGTGATCACGCGGAATGTTTCAATCATGCCGCCTACAGTACCCAGTAGACCAAGCAGTGGCGGGATGCTCGCAAACACAGCTAAACTACCAACGCCAAACTTTAACTTCGGCACTTCTTTGAGGACAGCTTCATCAATCACCGCATCAAGCTGCTCTAAAGAGCTCTTTTCGGTTGCAAGAATCACTCGACCTAAAGCGTTATCGTCACTAGCTTCTCTCTGATTCATTTGCTGCTTAATGGCCTGTTTTTCTTTACGTAATACAAGGCCACGCCCTAGCGCAATCACAACACCAGTAAGGCCAACTAAACCAATAAGAATGCCAACAACACCTGCCGGTGCTAGACGTTCAAACCAAGTGGGAGCAACCGCTTCTTGTGCCAATAAAGCGCCAAAGCTTGGGTCAATTACACTCTGCTGTGAAGAAATTTCACGGCTTGGCTGCGGGGTCATTTGCGCCCACATCTGCTCACTCGGTAAATACGTTAGCCATTGATATTGATCCGAAGTTGTAGAGTAAGCGGTAAAAGGGCCAAATTGAGTAACGTTTGATTGCTGTGGTAAACCATCAGGTAATACAACCGTTTGTTCACTTTGCAGCACTTTACCCGACAGGACAATTTGCTCAGTTAGTGCCAACCAAAGCGACTTAATTTGAGCAATATCCACGGATTGTTCATCAAGGGTTTTAAATCCGGACTGGTCATGTTGCCAAAGGCCGTGGGGCATAGTGCGCTGCAACATCAAATCGCCATGTTCCACCACATGTTTAAATACGCTAGCCATCGCATCACGCTGAGTTTGATACTGGCTACGGCGCTGTTTGAGCTTTTCCTGCAAGGCCAAGATCTTATCTTCCAAGGCAATATTGGCTTGGTTAGTGGCTGCCAATTTTTGCGTGGCTTGTTTGAGGTCTTTTTCTACTTGCTTAAGTTCAACGCGAGCATGATTAACAGCCTGCTGCGCCTGTTGCTTTTCAATCACACTACCCTGTCGCACTTGCTGAAGCACTTGCTCCATAGACGAGTTTGCAATAGCAAATTGACTGCTCACTAAAGTAAGGGCTAATACTGTAATACGCTTCATTATTTCGCCTCCACGATAGGTTGAGACATCATTGGAGGAAGGATAAGAACTTGAGGCAAGGCTTTACCCATAGCCATTGAGCTGGCTTGTTCTAGATGAGGAATCCAATCCGCTGATAGCGCTTGCCATTGACCTTGCAGCCCCTCTTGACTCGCTTGCCACTGAGCCGCTTGTTGACCATCTGTCGTAACGTAGTAAAAACCTAAACGTCCAATACGAACATAATTGACCAATCGCTGGTCTAGCTTTCCCTGCCAGCTTTCTGTGGTGTAACCGTAGCTAAGCTCAACTTGGTAAGCGTCCAAAATAGCGAGCATTTTATCGCCTTCGGTCAAACTTGAATCCGCCACCAAATGATGAAGGTTTTCCAAGCGTGCTTTTCGCTCATCAACTAAAAATGGCGCGTCGGCAGAGAGGATGTTTTCTAGTGCAGCAACCATATCCTCCATTAAAGGCGCTAGTGTCATACGAGTATTACGCAGCTGTGCTTGCTTCGATTCAATATCAAGCAAAGCACTTTCTAACGAAGCCACTTGCTTCATCAGTAATTGATTATATTTTTCGGCTAACTGCTGCTCTCGAAGAGTTTGACGATATTGCGCAATTAATGCCTGAGTTTTGTCATCCAATGACTCAATTTTAATTTGTGCAGACTGACTCGCATTTACGCCTTTCGTATCTTCACTCAATACTGAATTTAATTTTTGCGCAAACGTTTCACTAGAAAATATGAGTAAAACAGACAGGCTTAATAACAGAGCAGAATATCCAGCCCTATTTTTATAGGTTAAAAACAAAATGTAATCTCCGACATCACTATTATTCAATACATACAATTAACAACTAAAGTCGATTATTTTTAACCAATTTACCCAGTCTATTGTTCTGTATATTTAATTCTATGAATTTTATCATTTAGTCGAAATGATAACAATTGCCATTAAGATTTACATTATGATATCGTGCCGCGAAATAGTGGATAGACCTATAAAAAGCCACCCAATCAGAACATAAGTTAACTATTACAAACATAGACAGAATGATATGAAACAAGCAATAGCTCTCCTGTTAGGCTTGTTCAGTACAGTAAACAGTTATGCTGAACAACCTAATGAACAAGAAGTGGTGGTGAAAGATAAAGTTGAAGCCCCTCTCACAAATAAACAAACTCTTAACTCAGACGATATAAATAAACGCCCTACGGGTGATGGCAACATCACCGACTTATTGAAAACTAATCCAGGCGTGCAATTTTCTAATAGCGCAAACAATGGCATGACTCAGGGCGAAATTAAGCCCGGTGATATTTCCATTCACGGCTCTACTTCGTACCAAAACTCTTTTACCTTGGATGGTATGAGCATCAATAACGATATTGATCCAGCAGACAATAAATTAGGCGTCACTAACAGCAACCTGTCATCTGATGAACAAGGTTTTTATTTAGATAGTCGCTTGATCGATAGCGTGACGGTTTATGACGCAAACATCCCAGCTGAATTTGGCGGTTTTACCGGCGGTGTTGTCGAAACGAAAAGCCGCAGTTGGCAAGGCGGTACATCAGCGAACGTTTACTACCGACAAACAGATTCTGATTGGAATAAAACTCACGTAGACGACAAGCTTGAGTTTGATACTAAAAACAATGACATGAGCAACCCTGCTCGCTTCCAACCGGACTACATAAAACGCAGCTATGGCGTAAGCTTTGAAACCGGTATTACCGATGACCTTGGCTTGGTCGCATCTATCTCCCGCAGAACATCCTCTATACCGATGGCGCGAGTAGGAGGTAAGAGTGTGGTATTGGAAGGAACCAAACTCACTGGGTTTGAATATCAAGACTCTGTCGAAGATCAGACTCGCGTCTCTGATAACTTCTTCACTAAACTGACGTGGTACGCGACGCCAAGAACAACAGCAAATCTAAGTGTTGCTATTTCTCAGTATGAGTCAGAGCTATTTATGAATGGCGTTGCGAATTCAGATTACATCGATGAGCACGATGGCATTTCGACTAATCTACAAATCGCACATATGTTTGATTCAGGTACTTTAGATATCAATCTTGGCCATCAAGATATGCGTGACAAACGTACCAGCGAACAAAATTACTTCGTACAGCTAGAAGATTTCACTGATTGGCAAAATCCAGTCACTTACGCTTCTGGCGGTCCTGGTAACTTGCTTACAGAACAGGCGAACTCTACCTTTAAAGGCAAATTTGCATTCAACCCTATCGCTTTAGGTGAAGTGACAAATCAAATCAATATCGGCGGAGAAGTAACCCATACAAAAGCGAGTTTCATTCGAGATGAGACTTACTTCCGCAATGGCTATCGTGGTATGTGGGATATGATGGATTACATCAACTATGCCGACCAAGTTGATGCATTCTTCGCGGGTACTTACACCACTAAATACACTAATACCTCGCTGTTTGCTGAAGACATCATTAAGTATCAAAACTTAACCTTACGACCAGGTATCCGTATCGATCGCGACGACTTCGTTAGAAATACCAATATAGCCCCTCGAATGACGGCAAGCTTAGATATCAACAACGATGGCGCAACGGTTGTGACTGCGGGCATGAACCGTTACTACGGTCGTTCAATGCTGACTTACGCTTTGTATGAAGGGCAAAACGCTGGCTTAAAACACTGTTATATGATGTGTAACCCTAATAGTGAAGAGCAAGATGCTTGGATTGCTACGCAAGACTACGAAGGCATGGATCAACTTGATACACCATACAATGACGAATTCACCATCGGTCTTCAACAAATGTGGCGCAATAGTATTTGGTCGTTGAATTACGTATACCGTGAAGGTCACGATGAAGTGCGCAGCCGTCCTAAATACCCAGGTACGACTGATGGTGATCTAGCACGAATCAAAACGTTTGATAACGGCGGCGAAACCGTTCACAACAGCGTATCCCTTACTGTACGCAACCGTCTACCAGTCGAAATCATCCAAACTCAGAATACACTAAGTGCCTCTTTAGTTTGGCAAGATACGCAAAGTAATACACCAAGTGATATGGGTTATGCCGCTTATGATCCAAACATTAACCTTGATTACGACAAAGTAATGTATGACGGCAATATTATCAGTGCTGCCGATCTGCCAAGTACCGATTTCAATGCCCCTTGGCGTGCAAACTTCGAGTTGATTACTCAACTTCCTCAATATGGCATGACCGTTTACAACCTTTGGCAATGGCAAGAAGGTAGAGACCAAGCCACACGTCACGACAATGACTACGCGATTGATCCTTCAACGGGTAAGCAGGTTCGCGAATACCAAAAAGTTGAGTTCTCAGACACCTTCCGTTGGGACTTAAAAGCCGAATGGAAACCTAGCTTTGCCAAGGGAGCAGCTGTCTCTGCTGAGATCACTAACTTACTCAATAACAAGAACGCGACTGACTCATTCGTTTCCGGTGGTGAAGTGTACCGTACCTACGAAGCGGGTCGTCAGTTCTGGTTACAGGCAAGCTACGACTACTAAACTAAACAATCCTTAGATGGGCAGGATCTCCTGCCCTTTCCTGATCGTGGTGTTGGCATAACTCACTACGTTCAAACAACACTGAAGCAATAATAACTATGAAGCAACTCTCCCAATACTGGCGACTCGTAAAGCCATTTTGGCTTTCAAAGCAACGCTTGTCCTCGCTCGGATTACTTATCGTCATTATTAGTATGACTTTTGGCTCAGTTTGGTTAAGCGTACAGTTCAACCAATGGAATGGTGATTTTTATAATGCCTTACAGCAATTAGACGGCAGCAAGATCTACGCTCTACTGGGGCAATTTGCCATATTGATCAGTGCCATGATCCTCGTTTCGGTATACAGCAGCTTTTTACAGAAAAAGTTATTAATTGACTGGCGCACATGGATGACCGAGCAACTTGCAAGTCACTGGCTATCGGATCAACAGCACCACTATCACCTAAAGCTTGCTCAACAAGAGCCAGACAACCCAGATCAGCGTATTGCCGAAGATATCTATCTACTGATCGACCTTTCTTTGGATCTATTGCTGTCATTCTTACGTTCCATTCTGACTCTTGGCTCATTCATAGCCATTCTATGGAGCTTGTCTGGTGAAATGACATTCAATATTGGCGGGGAAGAATGGCATATTCCGGGCTACATGGTTTGGACTTGTATTGGCTACACCATTCTTGGTACGGCAATTACACACTGGATCGGTAAGCCACTACAGCGACTCAACTTTAATCAACAAAAACGCGAAGCTGATTTCCGCTCCGCATTGATTGAACGACGTGAACACAGTGAAATGATCGCTGGCCAAAAGGGTGAATCCGTAGAACGAACAGAGTTAAGCAACAGCTTCACCCATGTTGCTCACAACTGGTACAAGCTAATGGTCAAAGAGAGAAACCTAGGTTTCTTCACCGTTGGTTATTCACAAATTTCAGGAATTGCGCCGATCTTCTTTGCCTTGCCTCAGTTCCTGTCCGGAGCGATTCAGCTTGGCGGTCTAATGCAAATCAGAATGGCCTTTAGACAAGTCTCTGGATCGCTAAGTTGGTTTATTTACTCATACCGTGATCTTGCCAAGCTCAGTGCTACTGTCGAACGTTTGACAACCTTTATCGATAAACTTGAGCAGATTTCTCCTTCTGACGTACCTCAAAAGCCAACGGAAAATCTAGCGGTAAACGCCAACTTAAGTTTGCTACAGCGTGATCTAACACCACTGTTTACTCTGGGTAACTTTGAGGTGAACCAAGGCGAATTTACGTTGATTAAAGGACGCTCAGGGTTAGGTAAATCGACATTATTAAGAACACTTAGTGGCTTTTGGCCTCACTACCAAGGTGAATATCAGCGTATCGATAGTTTATGGATTCCGCAGAAACTGTACCTGACCACTGCAAGCCTAAAATCACTTCTTTGCTACCCACAATCAGCAGACAAGTTCAGTGATGAACAGTGCCTAAACGTACTTGAACAAGTTGGTTTAGACCAATTAAGTCCTCAACTTGATGCTAGCGAACCATGGTCAACTCGCCTTTCTGGTGGCGAACAACAACGCCTGATGATCGCACGAGTGATGTTAAATCGCCCTAGCTTAGTGATGCTTGATGAGACCACCTCATCACTTGATAAAGATGCCTCGATTTCTTTAGTGAAGACACTGCGTCAAACACTACCTAACACAGCCATCGTAATGGTAAGCCACCAAAGTGAACTTTGGCCGCTTGCAGATCAATTGATCGACCTTGATCAACCTAGTCATGCATTAACGCCAAATTCTATGGAAGCCTAATTATGAAGATTCTAAAACCGACTTTAATCACTATTGCTATCGCAGCAACTATCGGCTTAGTTGGATGCCAAACCACATCAGCACCCACAGCTAACACGGCACAATCAACCCAATATCAGCCACTACCAGTAAGACAAGACATCTTCCAATATTGGTTAGACAATGGCATGCAAGTCATCCTTCAACCGAGGAAAATTCCAGGCGTAGAAATGCGTCTATTGGTGCACTCTGGCTCTCTTCAAGAAACCGACCAGCAGCGTGGCCTCGCCCACTTTGTTGAGCATATGGCATTCAAAGGCACGACCAACTTCCCAAATAGCCAAAGCTTTAAAACGCTAGAAGCACAAGGGATTAACCTAGGTTCGCATGTGAATGCGGTGACAAGTTACAACAGCACTACCTACAAATTATCTCTGCCCCATTCAAACCCAAAAACCACTCACCTTGGATTGAACATTTTGTCTGATTGGGCAAGTGAGATTAGCTTCAACCCTGAAGATTTTAACCGTGAGCGTGAAGTCATCGTTGAAGAGTGGCGCTTGAGACAAGGTGTTGGTGCTCGCATTAACGAACAACTAGAGTCACTACGTTATGAAGGCAGTCGACTGGCTGAGCGTAACGCCATCGGTACGATAGACGTAATTCGCAATGCACCTGTTGAAGAAGCTGTGGCTTACTACAAAAAATGGTACCAGCCACAACGTATGACTTTAGTTGTATCTGGCATGTTCGACAACTTCGAGGTTCGTCGTTCAATTGAAACTCTTTTTGCCAATAAAGCCAGAGGTGATACACCTGTAGATCCACTGCAATGGCAAGAGTTCACCTCTCACTCACAGCTAAAAACGGCAACCGTATTTGACCCAGAAAATAGCCGTCGTTTCATGCAGCTTATCCTGCAAAGAGATATAGACGTACCACTGAACACGGTTGAAGGACAATGGCAAGAAACCCTTGATACGCTTTGGTTATCAGTGCTTAACCAGCGCTTAGCGATTCTGGTTGCCAACGGGAAATTAAAGTCAGCACAGGCAATTAAGCAAAGCCATCTACTAAGCAAAACTCGCCTGCAATACTTGATCGTTGCTCATCCATTTAATGATCAATACCAAGCAACATTCGAACAAGTATCGACTGAACTACAGCGATTAGCTAAGCAACCCATCAGCTCTGAGGAGTTGGCGACGGCTAAAGAGCAAATGCACGGCAAAATTGAGCAACAAGCGAAATATCACACTCGTTATGGCAATCAATATCTAGCAGACCAATTAGTACAAGCAGACAACTATGGTCTACCAATGATGGATAAGCCGCAGCAATTGGCACTGACAGAGGCCTTCTTGGCGTCGCTGACTACGCAAGATATACAACAAGCGGTAGCGACAAGAATCAACGTCGCTTCACCAAAACTGGCCTTGGTAGGCCCAGATAGTGATGCTAAATCTGTCGATATCAATCAGTTCATCACAAAGTGGCAAGAGATCCGTCATTCAGCGCCACCAGCTTTCACGCTCACTGAACCAAAAATCTCAATTGATATTAAGCCTGCGGTAAAAGGAAAAATCGTTTCTAGTGCTTCAATTGATTCATCTAGCGAGCAAGACATTAACGAGTATCAGCTTTCTAACGGCATGAAAGTCGTGGTGATGAGCCAACAAGGATTAAAAGGCGGTACTCAAATAAACCTAAGACTAAAAGGCGGTCGCTCACTCGAACCGAATAACGAATTGGGTGTAGTGGATTGGGCAGGTAAACTCGCTCAACAGTGTGGCTATGGTGATCTCACCTCGCATCAAGTGAACCAATGGAGCAAGCAGCATCAAGTGTTTGCCTCTCCATACAGTGAGTTACTCCACCATGGATTCACGGCATCAGCGGAAGCCGAACAATTTGATCAAGCACTAAGCTTATTGTATTTCAAACTCACTCAAGCGAATGCCTGCCAAGACAAATTAGCTGAAATGAAGAAAGCCACTTTGCAAGGGCTAACCAAAGTGCCTGCGGAACGTATTTTCATGGATCAAATCAGCCAATCAGCTTTTGAGCACAGCGAGCGTTTAATTGCAGACAAAAACGGCCCATGGCAGCAGTTCACCGTTGAGCAACTCACTCAGTGGCGCGAGCGTTTATATAGCGACCCATCACAAATGATCACCACCATTGTGACCAACAGCGATAGTAAGACACTGCTACCAAGTATTGAGAAATGGTTGGGTGGTATTGAGCCTAACGTACAACCTCAACTGAAAGCGGTGGATCGTGGCGTTCGCCCAGTAGCGAAACAAGAAACTAAACGGTTTGATATTGGATCAAGTAATAAAGCCATGGTGCAAATTCAATACAGTAATAGCCACGACTGGTCGCTAGAAGATCAAAGTGCACTACAGTTATTAGAGCAAATTACCAACATGAGACTACGTGAAACGGTGCGCGTTAAAGCATCTGGCGTTTACGTGATTAATATGTCGCAGATGCTTGCTCGTGATCCTGCCCCTTACTACTTAGCAAGGTTGAACTTTACAACCGCTCCGCAACGGGCTGAAGGTTTAGTGAAACTCGCCAATGCAGTTGTGCAGCATGTTCGTACAAACGGAGTTACACAGCAAGAGTTAAACCAAGCGAAAAAAGCGTGGCTAGTGAATCAAGAACAGCAGGAGATATACAGTGACTATTGGTCTGCTTCTCTTAGCCAAGATAGCTTTAGTGAGCAGCCGTATAAAAATACCTTAGAAGCGAAAGCCTATATTGAAGATGTAGAACTTAGCCATGTAAACCAACTGGCTGCATCTTTGTTAGGACAGAATCAAAAAACCTACCTACTGATGCCGAAAAAATAAAAGCGAGCGTAGAAAGCGCGGTAATCACTGTTGCAGCGCTTTCTACCACTTTCGTACTACATAATTATTATGAACTGGCAAGACAAAAAGTGTCTTAAAACTACAAAACAAACCGAAAATCGACACAGATCACATCAACACCGATACCACCGACAACACCAAGTGAGACTCAGATCACCTTTACTGATAATTCGAAGATCAAATTAAGCCATAGAGAGATCTAGATCACTTAACTGATGCATTTCAAATTAAGCAAAATAAGATCTTGATCGACAAATAATTATTGACTTTTAGCTATTGAAGGATTTGTTATTAAATTACACGCCATATTAGTGAAGAAGATCACGAAGAATTGAACAAATAGGATGAATTTTTTGGCGTTGGTCACGAAAAACCCGTCGTCAGTTCTAAACTGAATTTGTGTGGTAAATTGATTGGGTACTAAGCAATCACGGTTTTGGCGAACCGTTACTCAACACATAACAGCAGAACATCGAACGGGGAATCCTTATGATATCACCAGATGCTAAGATCAAGATACAAAATTTTGGTCGCTTCCTATCCAATATGGTTATGCCCAACATTGGCGCGTTTATCGCGTGGGGCTTTATTACCGCACTATTTATTCCAACTGGCTGGCTTCCGAATGAAACGCTAGCTTCTATGGTTGGCCCAATGATTACCTACTTGCTGCCACTGCTAATCGGTTACACTGGTGGTAAATTAGTTGGCGGCGATCGCGGCGCAGTCGTTGGTGCTATCACAACAATGGGTGTAATTGTCGGCACAGATATCCCGATGTTCATGGGGGCGATGATGGTGGGCCCTATGGGTGGCTGGGCAATTAAAAAATTCGACAACTACATTGATGGCAAAGTGAAAAGCGGCTTTGAGATGTTGGTAAACAACTTCTCTGCGGGCATCATCGGTATGCTTTGTGCAATTCTAGCTTTCTTCTTTATTGGCCCTTTTGTCAAAGTGCTATCCGGTGGTTTAGCCGCAGGCGTGAACTTCCTAGTTTCCGCACACCTACTACCTTTAACCTCTATTTTCGTTGAACCTGCGAAAATCCTATTCCTAAATAACGCGATTAACCACGGTATCTTCTCACCACTGGGGATTCAGCAAGCCTCTGAAATGGGCCAATCAATCTTCTTCTTGATTGAAGCGAACCCTGGTCCGGGTTTAGGTATTTTGCTTGCATACATGGTGTTTGGTAAAGGCACTGCACGTCAAACAGCAGGCGGCGCTTCAATCATCCACTTCTTTGGTGGTATCCATGAAATTTACTTCCCTTACATTCTAATGAACCCACGTCTAATTCTTGCCGCTATTGCTGGTGGTATGACAGGCGTATTCGTTCTTACCGTGTTTGATGCAGGCATCGTTTCACCAGCATCTCCAGGCTCTATCTTTGCCATTCTATTAATGACGCAGAAAGGCTCGATTGTTGGCGTACTAGCATCAATTTTAGCTGCGACAGGTGTCTCTTTCACCGTAGCTGCGCTACTTATGAAAACTCAATCTTCAACAGAAGAAGATGGCGACGAAGCTGCACTAGACAAAGCAAGTGAAAAAATGCGCGACATGAAAACAGGCGCAAAAGGCGGAGCAACCGTTACAGCAAAAGATAAAAGCGACATCAACATGGCCGACGTAAATACAATTATCGTCGCATGTGATGCAGGCATGGGATCTAGCGCTATGGGCGCAAGCATGCTGCGCAAAAAGGTACAAGACGCAGGTCTTGCTATCTCTGTAACTAACTTAGCTATTAACAACTTGCCTGAGAGTGTAGATATCGTGATTACTCATAAAGATCTTACGGATCGTGCTCGCAAGCATGCTCCAAACGCACACCACATTTCATTGACTAATTTCCTAGACAGCGAAATGTACAACCAACTTGTCACCAAACTAATTGCCGCTCAAAACCAAACAGCAGCCAATGACGATAACCTAGTAAAAGTATCGGTTCTTGCTGCCAACGATGATAGCTATGAGCCACAGCAACCAGCAGTATTCCAAATTCAACCTGAAAACATTCACGTTGGTTTACAAGCAAACAGCAAAGAAGAAGCTATTCGTTTTGCGGGTGAACAACTTGTCGCAATGGGCTACGCAGAACCAGAGTATGTTGATGCTATGTTTGAACGCGAAAAGTTAGTACCTACTTATCTGGGCGAGTCTATCGCTGTGCCACATGGCACTATTGAAGCAAAAGACAAGGTTAAGAAAACAGGCATTGTTATCTGCCAGTACCCAGCAGGCGTTCAATTTACTGAAGACAACGACGACATCGCGAAGTTGGTGATTGGTATTGCCGCTAAAAACGATGAACACATTCAAGTTATTACCACTATTACTAACGCACTTGATGAGCCAAACGCCATCGAAACGCTGACTAACACCCAAGATGTTAATCAAATCTTAAACATCTTATCGGGAACCAAAGCAGCGTAATCACAAAGCGATATAACTACCAAGCAACATAGTTATATAGCACTTGTGCTTCTGAGATTAGAGGCCAACTGTCACCCCCTATGCGGTTGGCCTCACCCAAACTTGTCGTTAGAAAATTTTAAGTAGGTAAGATTATGAAAAATGCAGTTCATTTTGGTGCAGGTAATATCGGTCGTGGTTTTATTGGCAAATTATTAGCCGACGCAAATGTCGCGGTCACTTTTGCAGATGTTGATGAGCCTTTGGTTGACCAAATTAGTCATAAACAAGAATACAAAGTAAAAGTGGTAGGCTCTGAATGCAGCGTTGATACCGTGACTCACGTGACCGCTGTTAACTCAGCGAGTCCGGCAGTGATTGAGCAAATCATCAAAACAGACTTAGTCACCACAGCAGTCGGCCCAAATGTTCTCGATATCATTGCAAAAACCATTGCACAAGGCATCGAGAAGCGCTTTGAAGCCGGTAACTTGAAACCACTTAATATCATCGCGTGTGAAAACATGGTACGTGGTACAACTCACCTAAAAGGTGAAGTCTACAAATACCTAAATCAAAAGCTTCACAACCAAGCGGATATGCTAATCGGATTCGTAGACTCAGCGGTAGACCGTATTGTGCCACCAGCCGAAGCGGCCAACGATGACCCATTAGAAGTCACTGTAGAAAGCTTCAGTGAATGGATTGTTGATGAGCAACAATTCAAAGGTGAAATTCCGCAAATTAGCGGCATGGAAAAAACAGATAACTTGATGGCATTTGTGGAGCGTAAACTATTTACCCTTAACACTGGTCACTGCATTACCGCATACCTTGGTAACCTTAAAGGCCATCAAACCATTCGTGAAGCGATTGAAGACCCTGAAATTCGCGCTGAAGTAAAACAAGCGATGAATGAAAGTGGTGAGGTTCTGATTCGTCGTTATGGCTTTGATAAAGAGTTCCACGCCGCCTACATTGAAAAGATTTTAGGTCGCTTCGCTAACCCATTCCTTGTCGATGAAGTGGATCGCGTTGGCCGCCAACCAATCCGCAAACTGGGACAAAATGATAGATTAATCAAACCATTACTCGGTACAATTGAGTATGGCGTAGAAAATAAGACTTTATTGAAAGGTATCGCAGCTGCATTGAAATACACCAATGACTCCGATCCTCAAGCAGTAGAGCTACAGCAATCTATCCAACAACAAGGGATTGCACCAACGCTAGCGCATTACACAGGCTTAGCCGCCGACAGTGCTGAAGTAAAACAAATTGAAGCGCTATTTAACCAACTATAACAACATTGGGGAGCCAAGCTCCCCACTTTTTAGATCAGTATATGGCAGACAAACTTAACGAAACCGAGATTATTGAACGACTAAACAGCGCCAGTTCTGTGCGAGGTTTCTTTGTGACCGCCGTCGATGTATTTAATGATTCCATCGATGCGTTGATGCAAAGAATCTTTCGCAAAGATAACTTCGCCGTTCAATCGGTAGTAGGCCCACTACTACAAGATTCTGGTCCTCTCGGTGACCTATCGGTAAGGTTAAAACTGCTATATGGGCTGGGTGTTATCCCCGACGATATCTATCACGATATTGAAAGCATCATTCACATCAAACATATGCTAAACAGCGGAGACTCTGAATTTAAGTTTACTGACCCTGACGTTCTTCAACCGATTAATCAGCTTAATTTGGTGAAGAAAATGAGTATGGTGCAACTTGAAGTGACAGAGCCCGATGATGATGTCGATATAGAGTTTTACCATCTTCAACTTCAAAGACAGCAACAAGTCATTCGTTCAGGGCTTTCTCTGGCTATTGTCGAAATCTGCAATACACTCGACAAAGAGAGCCCTTTCTAGCCTTAACAAGGTAGCGACTCATGATTCAAGCCGTACTATTTGACATGGACGGTCTAATATTCGACACGGAATCCATCTATAAGCGCAGTTGGCAATATGCCGCAGCAGAGCAACAGCTCAGTATCAGCGATGATTTTTATCAGCAATTCATCGGTGTTCAAGATAAAGAATGTGAGCGCTTACTAGCAGAAAAATACCAACAACGCATCGATATGGCTCAGTTCATAGCCCAAAGAGATGCTCACTTTCATCAGCAAAGACAACAAAGTATTCAGCTTAAGTCAGGCTTCGACGTACTGTTTTCAATTATAAATTCAAAAGGCCTTAAAACCGCTTTGGTAACGTCATCTCATTTAGATGACGTAGTATTTAACTTTGCGCCAACGCCCTACTTTTCACAGTTCGACGTTGTAATAACCGCCGAAGATGTAATTCACAGTAAACCTGCGCCTGATGGTTATTTGCTGGCGTGCCATGTACTAAATCTCCAACCCCATCAATGCATGGTATTAGAGGATTCGAACCAAGGTATTCGCTCTGCATTAGCAGCAGGTTGCCAAGCCGTGATGATCCCTGACCTGTTACCTCCTGACGAAAACCTGATAGGCAAGATTACCGTTAAGCCAGACCTAAATCAGGTTATTGAGCTTTTATAACCGCCAATAAAAAACCGAGGCAATTTGCCTCGGTTTTTTTGTTCTTACTTAGAGCGACTTACTCAACTGTCACCGCTTTGGCTAAGTTACGCGGTTGGTCTACGTCAGTCCCTTTGATAAGGGCTACGTAATAAGAGAGGAGCTGCATTGGCACTGTGTAGTAGATAGGCGCAGTCACTTCACTCACATGTGGCATAGTAATGATTTTCATCGTCTCATCCGCTTCAAAGTCTGCATCTGCATCGGCAAATACATACAGTAGGCCGCCACGAGCGCGTACTTCTTCAATGTTTGATTTCAGCTTCTCTAGCAAGTCATTACTTGGCGCTACCACCACTACTGGCATATCAGCATCAATTAAGGCTAATGGCCCATGTTTAAGCTCACCTGCCGCATACGCTTCCGCGTGGATGTAAGAAATTTCTTTTAACTTAAGAGACGCTTCCATCGCAATTGGATAGAACTCACCACGGCCTAGGAATAACGTATGGTGCTTATCCGCAAAATCTTCTGCTAATGCTTCAATCTCTTTTTCAAATGACAGTGCTTGGTTGATCTGGTTTGGCAATGCATGCAGCGCTTCGACAATTTGCTTTTCTTTGTCTTGGCTAATGCGGTTTTGCTGTTTACCTAGAGCAGTCACCAGCATCAGCAATGCAGAAAGCTGTGTAGTGAACGCTTTGGTTGAAGCCACGCCAATTTCTACCCCTGCACGAGTCATAAAGGCGAAATCAGATTCACGAACGAGCGAAGATCCCGCCACATTACAGATGGTCATCGCTGCCATGTAACCTTTCTCTTTTGCTAAGCGAAGAGCGGCTAACGTATCGGCGGTTTCACCCGATTGAGAAAGAGTAATCAACAAGCTATTAGGGCGAGTTACAAACTTGCGGTAACGGAATTCCGACGCGATTTCGACATCGCAGCTAACACCAGCAATATCTTCGAACCAATAACGCGCGGTCATACCGGCGTTGTAAGACGTACCACACGCTACAATCTGTACGTGTTCAACTTTGCTAAGAATTTCTGCGGCGTTAACACCAATCGCTTCAGTCACTACTGAATCTGCAGTAAGTCGACCTTCCATCGTGTTAATTAACGCGGTTGGCTGCTCATAAATTTCTTTTTGCATAAAGTGACGGTAGTTGCCTTTGTCGCCAGCATCATGTTCTGCGTTTGATTCAGCAATCTCACGCTCTACACGCTCACCCGTTACGTCATAAACCGTCACATCGCGGCGAGTAATTTCCGCCACATCACCTTCTTCTAGGTACATGAAGCGACGAGTCACATTTAATAGCGCCAATTGGTCTGATGCTAGGAAGTTTTCACCCACACCAAAGCCAATCACAATAGGACTGCCAGAGCGAGCAACTACAACGCGAGAAGGGTCATTTCGATCCATCACTACCGTACCGTAAGCGCCTTCTAGTTGCTTGGCCGTTTTCTGCAGTGCTTCTAGAAGTGAAGCGGATGTGCGCAGTTCCCAAGCCACTAAGTGAGCGATCACTTCGGTGTCGGTCTCTGATTCAAAGACATAACCACGTTCGCGCAGCGTTTCACGCAGTTCTTTATGGTTTTCGATAATACCGTTGTGTACAACCGTAATGTCACCGGAGATGTGTGGATGGGCATTCGCCTCCGATGGTTCACCGTGGGTTGCCCAACGCGTATGAGCAATACCAGTACCACCTTCAACTTGAGCGCTATCAACCGCATCTGCTAACTCTTGAACTTTACCAAGACGACGGATTCGAGTCAGATTCGACTGACTATCTACTACGGCAACCCCCGCCGAATCGTAACCTCGATACTCAAGGCGACGCAGCCCTTCTACCAAAATTTCAGCCACGTCACGCTGTGCTACGGCACCAACGATTCCACACATAATTCTCTCCAAATTGTAATTCCAGTGGGCAGCAAGCAAAGGCCCATTAAAGGAAGGTTTTAAGCTAACACCACCTTGATACCGTTCGATTCTATTTGTTGACGGTATTCTGGTGATAAATCTTTGTTCGTAACTAAAATGTCGATGGCTTCCCAGCTCAGCTCTAAATTAGGTATTTTGCGAGCGACTTTTTCTGATTCGACCATAACGATCACCTCACGGGATACTTCAGCCATCACTTTGCTCAATCCAACTAATTCATTGAATGTTGTCGTGCCGCGATCTAAATCGACACCATCAGCGCCAATAAACAATTGATCAAAGTCGTAAGAGCGCAATACCGTTTCAGCGACTTGGCCTTGGAATGACTCTGAATGCGCATCCCATGTACCACCCGTCATTAATAAATGCGGTTCGTTTTCTAGTTCATTAAGCGCATTGGCTACGTTCAATGAGTTGGTCATGACCACTAAACCACGCTTTGTATTAAGTTGCTGGATCAGCGCTGCTGTCGTGCTGCCGCTATCAACCACAATGCGGTTGTGGTCTCTAATTAATTTTGCCGCAGCTTCTGCCAGCTCAACCTTACGAATCGAAACTTCTCCGTTAATTTCTTCACTGGTAACTTCAGAAGGAAGTGCAATTGCTCCGCCATATCGGCGTAATAATTGACCATTTTTCTCTAATGAAGCGAGATCCTTTCTAATCGTTACTTCTGAAGTCTCAAACTGTTGCGAGAGTTCTTCGACACTGACTTCACCTTGTTGGTTAACAAGGTTAGATATTGCGTGTCTTCGTAGTTGAGTGTTTCGTTTCGACATTTAAATTTCAGCTTTAAGTTTCGATGTGAAACTTATTATAGTCAAGTCGAAACTTTTAAGTCCATTTATTTCGATCCAAAAAATTAATATTTAGCGATAAAACCTTGTCCTAAGACAATTCTTAAGCAGTGATATTGAACTCATTCAGTGGTAGAATTCGCAGCCGAAAAGAAAATAAATTACAGAAAAGACCGTTATTTTTTTGCAACCTTTGGCGTCTAAAGTGGCATTTGTCACATAAACACCGACGTAAAGGGCGTCAAAATGGTCATAAAATGACTAAATTTGGCAACAGACTTTCAGAACTGGAGCAGACCGAAAGGCATGACTACACTGATAGATTGCAGGCACAAAATGCATAATCATCAGTAAACGCTTCAGAAACAGAAATCATGGCTAAACATCAGCCAAGGTTTCTGAAAATAAACCGAGTTTCAAATTGTAACTATATTTACCGGAGAGTATCTTCCATGAAAAAGACCAAAATCGTATGTACGATTGGCCCTAAAACTGAATCTGTAGAGAAGCTAACTGAACTAGTAAACGCAGGCATGAACGTAATGCGTCTTAACTTCTCTCACGGTGACTACGAAGAGCACGGCACTCGTATCGCGAACTTCCGTCAAGTAATGGACAAAGTAGGCAAGCAACTTGCAATCCTTCTTGATACTAAAGGTCCAGAAATCCGCACTATTAAACTAGAAAACGGCGACGACGTTGATCTAGTAGCTGGTCAAGAATTCACTTTCACTACTGACACTTCAGTAGTTGGTAACAAAGAAACTGTAGCGGTAACTTACGCTGGTTTCGCTCAAGACCTAGCAGCTGGTAACACTATCCTAGTAGACGATGGTCTAATCGAGATGGAAGTTATCTCTACAACTGAAACTGAAGTTAAGTGTAAAGTTCTTAACAACGGTGCACTAGGCGAAAACAAAGGTGTTAACCTTCCTGGCGTTTCTGTTCAACTTCCAGCTCTATCTGAAAAAGATAAGAACGACCTTAAGTTTGGTTGTGAGCAAGGCGTTGACTTCGTTGCTGCTTCTTTCATCCGTAAAGCATCTGACGTTAAAGAAATCCGTGAAATCCTAGACGCAAACGGCGGTAGCGACATTCACATCATCTCTAAGATCGAAAACCAAGAAGGTGTTGATAACTTCGACGAGATCCTAGAGCTTTCTGACGGCATCATGGTTGCTCGTGGTGACCTAGGTGTTGAAATCCCAGCTGAAGAAGTAATCTTCGCTCAGAAGATGATGATCGAGAAGTGTAACCGTGCACGTAAGATGGTTATCACAGCAACTCAAATGCTTGATTCTATGATCAACAACCCTCGTCCAACTCGTGCAGAAGCGGGTGACGTTGCGAACGCAATCATGGACGGTACTGATGCTGTAATGCTTTCTGGTGAAACTGCGAAAGGTAAATACCCAGTTGAAGCTGTAACTATCATGGCTCAAATCGCTAACCGTACAGACGGCGCTCTTAAAGCTGAACTAGGTTCTCGCCTAGACAGCCCACGCCTACGCATCACTGAAGCAGTATGTAAAGGTGCAGTAGACACAGCTGAGAAGCTAGCTGCTCCACTAATCATCGTTGCTACAGACGGTGGTAAATCTGCACGTTCAGTACGTAAGTACTTCCCAACTGCAAACATCATTGCTCTAACAACTAACAAGAAAACGGCTGCACAACTAGTTCTAACTAAAGGTGTTCGCCCTGTTCTTGTTGAATCAATCGACAGCACTGATTCATTCTACCAAATGGGTAAAGAGTACGCTCTAAACGCTAACTTTGGTAAGAAAGGTGACATCGTAGTTATGGTTTCTGGCGCTCTAGTTGCTTCAGGTACTACTAACACTGCATCTGTACACGTTCTATAAGATTCGATGTTATAAATCGAATATATAAAAAAGAGGGCTTCGGCCCTCTTTTTTTATATATCCACTCTTGCCTCACTATTCAGTACGCTGTATTATCCACCACATAGTATTACGTACCGTTAAAGTTTGAATGGTTTTGACCAATTCAAACCACAAAATGAGGAAGCAGCAGTGTCTAGCCCAACTTTGACAGATAAAGTCGCATTAATGATTCGCAAGGACATTCTGACTGGTGAACTTCTGCCGGGTCAAAAACTGGTAGTCGCAGAACTTAAGGATAAATACAACGTCGGTGCGTCCCCTATTCGTGAAGCTCTTGTCCAACTGTCTTGGAGCAAGTACGTTTCTCTAGAGCCACAGAAAGGGTGCTGGGTAGCGCCGGTTTGTATCGAAGAATTATCTGATCTTTATGAGAGCCTACGTGTAGTCGCGAATGTACTACTGAAAAAGGCCATCAATTCAGGTGATGAAAGCTGGGAGTTAGATGTGCTGACTTCTTTCCATAAACTATCACGCATGAAAGTGATCGATGGTGAATATGATTGGACCGAGTGGGAAGAGCGTCAACAGCAGTTCCACGTATCACTACTAGAAGGGGCAAACTCTAAGCACATGTTCAGCTTCTTTAGCGACTTGATTAACCAAATTAAGCGTTACCGCTACTACGCAATCATCAATGGCTTGGACGTAAGCGCATTTGATATTGATGAATACGAAGCAATCATGAAGCTTGTGTTAGCCAAAGACAGTGAACAAGCGGCTGATAAATTTGATAGCCATCTAAATCGTTCAATGGAACAGATTCAACGCGTTATCGAAGAAACCGCCGCTTAAGCGAATGCAGAACCAATAAAAAATCGAGCCTAGGCTCGATTTTTTTATGCTATATCATCACTGCTGTGGCAGATAGAGACTCGGTTTCGGCCATGAGCTTTGGACTCATACAAAGCGATATCGGCACACTTATAACATCGAGTATTGTCACCCGTTAAGTCGGTTAAACCAATACTGATGGTGACTGGTACTTGCTCTGACATTTCGACGATGATGCGTAAGCGATTAAGCGCAATTTCCGCTTCAGCCACTGACGTTTGCGGCATGATCACAGCAAACTCTTCACCACCAATACGAGCGATAAAGTCCGTATCACGCAACGTGTCCATCATAATCGCACTGATTTGGCTGATAACTCTGTCGCCTTCATCGTGGCCAAGGTCATCGTTTACCCGTTTAAAGTAATCAATATCTAGCAGCGCTAAACAAGATGGCTGAGCTTCAGGGTAGCGTTCCAAAATTCGCGCCGTTTTTCTCAGTTCAATCTCAAATTTACGGCGATTCCATAACTGGGTCAGCTCATCTTTTTCACTCAAGATACGTAGTCTATTTTCGAGCTCTTTACGCTCGCTGATATCAACTAACGAGGTAATGTAATAACTGACTCGGCCAACTTTGGATAAAACTCTCTGAGTTCTCATCAGAGCAATCACTTGCCCATGATCTTTTCTGGTGGTGGATAAGGTCACTTCACCTTCCCACAGCTCATCATGGCTGACCGTTTCAAAGATCTCTAGCATGGTTTCAAAATGATCATCACCCATCAAAAGTTTGATGACGTTTTTCATCCTAAGCTGATCTTCGCTAAAACCGGTCAGTTGAGTGAACTCATCATTAATCATCATTGCGCGGTGGTAGCGATCTGAAATCAGTACTGCTGACATACCGCTCAAAGCCGCACGCGCTAGTTGGCTCTCAATACTGCGATTACGGTAATACAGTAGTGCCCATGTCGCAGGAACAGCGAAAGCCAATACCAAAATGAACACTAGCGTTGCTTCTTGTTTTAGAGATCGTAATTGCTCAGTCGAACGCTCAAACAATCTATGCTGGTCAAGAACAACGGTTAAGTAAAGTGTTGTATTGGGCATCAAACCCAGTTTCTTATAAGCGACAATACCGCCCTTCTCGACCACATAACCAGTATCTTGCTCGCTGGTCGTCATGGCTTGCCAAGCGGCAGGATAATAATTGGCGAGGTTATATTCCTTACGCTCTGACAGAATATGACCAAAAAGGAAATTAGGATTTTTATTGGCTAAATAGAATCCATTGTGATTGATTAATGAAGGCCGAAAATCATTATCAGGTGAGTAGTTAAGACGCGATGCTAAATACCAAACATCCACATTCAGCATCAGATAACCAAGCCTCTCTCCTTCCGAACTCACCGGAGTCATGATTCTTAGTGCGGGTGTATAGGGCTGAACATACTGGCCATTTTCCATTTCAAGATCGATGCCCCATGAACCTATTTGCTCATTTTTTAGAGTCCGGGCATAGCTAAAGTAATCTCGCTGAGATTTATCTTGTAAGGTGGTGGCTATCGTTGATATCGAATCTAAGTGAGAATGGTCAAGGCGAATCTTCTCCACGCCGTTATTGTCTAAAAATCGTAGCTGACTGTACCAACGCTGATTTTTTACCACTGACCCCCAAACTTCTTCGACGATGGCTTTATTGGATGCACTCGGTTGATTGGCATAATCAAACAAGCTGCGGCTATGTGAAAGAAGCTCAGTGACTGAGACAAATTGGTCACGTAAACTTTCGTATTCACGCTCACTGTAGATCAGCTGATGGATGGCATCTTTGGCAGTTTGTCGCACGATCGCGGACTTCATCTCGTAGTACTCTTGGACGTAGTACAGCGAGACTAAAAAAAACAGCGTCAGCGTTGTGCCGACTAAAGAAAAAAAAGTGTATTTACGTTGCATAATGCCGCAGTAGGGATTTGCGTGGTGGGTATTATATACTCAAACGTTGGAAAATTATCCGTTTGATTTAAATCTAAATTTAGTAAATTGACGACATTTATCGTAAATTTGGCCGCAAAAGCGGCCAAATAAAGAAAACTAATCTTCCATTCGGTAAATGACGTCAACTCGGTCTCGAATAACTAAGGTAGAATCTTGATACCCGTTAGATTCAGCCTTCATATCCATACTCATCGCACGCATCAATACTGGCTGAGTTTGGTGCGAATTGTAATTGATTTGCCACACGCCAACTAAATCTTTACCAAATCCTTTCGCCAAAGATTGCGCCTTTTTCTCGGCATCTTTTATCGCGGCTAAACGTGCTTGCTCATGATATTTAGCTTCGTCTTTTACTTTCAAAGTAATGTTGTCGACCTGATTGATGCCCGAGCTTAAAGCCACATCTAAAGTATGGTTAAGTTTATCTAGCTCAACCACTTTCACCGTGACTGTGCGTGTCGCTCGATAGCCTACCAACTCAGGTTTGCCCTTTTTTGGATAATGATATTGTGGGGCAATATAAAGATTGGTACTTGAGATATTCTCAGCCTCAATACCATTCTCTTTCAATAATGCAAGAAAATCACTCACCACTTTATCAACGCCTTGTTTAGCTTGCTCTGCCGTCATGGTGCTCTCTACCACTTTCACAGAAAATTCGGCCATATCAGGCGTTGCGATGACTTCACCGTAACCACTCGTGGAAAGATGAGGAAAGTCCATAGAGTTGGCGACTGCGCCAAAACTCATACCAGCAGAAAGAGCCAGTAATAGTGCAGATACCTTTTTCATACTGTAAACCTTATGAATGAAGTTGACCTTTACATCATAAGTGAATCTACCCAGCGCACCAATTCTCCACCTCAGAAATGACACAATTTTAACCAAGTTAGCTCGGTAGAATCGCTCTCGCGTGCTCGATAATTGCTTGCGAAATTGATTTGAGTAAACCACTTTCTAACTGCCAGTGGTGCCAGTAGATTCGGTGAGATAAGAAGAAATCAGGCGTAATGTTGACTAGAGTCCCTAGCTCTAATTCTTGCTCTATTTGCAGCCGAGGGATCAAACAATAAGCCACGCCGCTTAGTGCCAGTTTGACGAACGCTTCAGAGCTGCGCACCGTATGCTTGATAATACTGCCTTTGGCTAAATTGAAGTGCTGATGAACAAATCGCTCATGCATATCATCATGTTGATCAAATGCCACCGCGGGTGCGCGCTGTAGGGAATCTCGATTAACACCTTGCGGAAAATAGCGCTGACAAAAATCAGGGCTGGCAACACACAAGTAATCCACTCGGCCTAAGTAGTCAGCCTCACAACCTGCAATGGGTTGTTCTTCTAAACTAATTGCGCCTGCCACCTCACCTCTTCTTAGCCTTTCTAGCGTTCTTACTTCATCATCAACGGTTAAGTTAATTTCGACCCGAGCCTCTCGCATCAATTGAGTTAAGCTAGGCAATAACCAAGTCGCTAAACTATCTGCGTTAGTCGCCAGTGAAACCCTCAATGGTTTGCTGCTGGCTTCATTGGTCAACTCTGGTACCAGTTCACTTTCCAAAATGCGCACCCTGCGATAAAGGCCGAGTAACTTTTTACCCACTGGCGTCGGCCTAGGCGGGTGTTCTCTTACCAAAGCGGGTTGAGCAAGGAATTTTTCTAGCTGTTTAAGCCGTTGTGATACCGCCGATTGAGAGATACAGAGCTCATCCGCAGCGCGCTCAAAACTGCCCTGTTGAACAATGCAATCTAACGCTTCTATCCATTTGTAATCTAAGCCTCGCACCACAATTCCTTTTCTTTCTCTCTATCATTAGCATCACTTATACTCGATTAAAATCATTAAATATACTTATTTAACACCAAACGTTATCTTGTCGCCCATCTTAAAAATTCCATCACTTTGGAGAGAATACAGTGAGCTTTTGGGTGTTATTACAAGGGTTTGGCTTAGGCGCAACCATGATCATTCCTATTGGTGCGCAAAATGCGTATGTACTTAATCAGGGTATTAAGCGCAATCATCATCTGACAACCGCGACCATTTGTAGCCTATTAGACACCCTATTTATCTCGCTTGGCATCTTTGGCGGCGGTGCTTTGCTATCTCAAAGTGAATGGTTACTGACTTCAGTCACACTAGGTGGTATCGCGTTTCTTTCTGTTTATGGCGCGCTATCACTCAAAAGTGCGTTTCAATATCATCATCAAAAAGAGTCGCAACGAGAAGTTACCGCGCGTGGTAAGCGCACCGTCATTTTAGGCGCATTATCGGTTACGGTACTTAACCCACATTTGTATTTAGACACTGTGGTTATACTGGGCTCAATTGGAGGCCAATTTGAAGGACAAGAGCGTTTATCTTTTGCGATTGGCACCATCATGGCCTCTTTCGTTTGGTTCTACTCGCTCTCTATTGGCGCTGCAAAACTTGGCCCGACTCTATCAAAGCCTAAGGTAAAACAAGGCATTGATATTGCTGTCGCGCTGATGATGTTCACCATTGCAGGTTTACTAAGTAAAGAGCTCATTCATCAATATTGGTAACAGACATGGACAAACTAGAGCATTTATATCAAGCAAACATCGCGTTACTCAGCCAACTAAATGTCGAATACAACCAATGGCAACACGAACCGATATTAGATTTTGAAACCGATGTCATTGTGGCCAAAAGACTCGGTTGGACAGCAACCCATACTAAGAGTCTATTTTTGAAGCTCAAAGGAGGCGGTCACGCGCTGTTTCTAACCGAGAAAGACACCCGTTTAGATGGCAAAGCACTAAAAGCATTATTGGGTAAAAGGCCATCAATTTGCGATGATCAGCAGATGTCCGAAATAACAGGTTGCGTAGCAGGGGCGGTATGTCCTTTTACTCTGCCGCAAGATGTTCCCATTGTGGTCGACAGCCGCCTTCATCAAGAAGATGAAATTCTCTATACCCCAGCAAGGCCAGACATCACCTTCTCAATCAAAGGCGCTGATTTAAAAACAGTGCTAGGCAGCCTACCGAATCCAATCCATGAGCTATAAAAAAAGCGAGGCTAATGCCTCGCTTCATTCAATCTCGCTTAATCACTTTAAACAGTAATTAGCCTTCCACCTTGTTTAGGTGAACATCCATTTGTGGGAATGGAATTTCAATACCCGCTTCATCCAGCGCTTCTTTAATCGCTTGCGTTGAATCAAAGTAAACATCCCAGTAATCGGCTGTTTTACACCATGGACGAACCACAAAATTCACAGAAGAGTCAGCTAGCGCCAGTACACCAATTTGGATATCAGGGTTCTTAAGAATACGCTCATCTTTCTCTAGCGCGGCACGAATTACGTTCTTAGTCAGTTTTAAATCTGCACCGTAAGAAACGCCGATAGTCAGATCGACACGACGTGTTTCATGGCGTGAGTAGTTCGTGATTGGGCCACCAATAACACCAGAGTTTGGCACAACAACCATTTTGTTGTCTGGCGTTTTTAGAACGGTTTGGAAGATTTGAATCGCTTCAACACTACCTGCAACACCGCCAACTTCCACGTAATCGCCGGATTTGAAAGGACGGAACGCCACAATCAACACACCAGCAGCAAAGTTAGATAGAGAGCCTTGTAACGCAAGACCAACAGCTAAACCCGCGGCACCAATTACAGCAACCACAGACGCGGTTTGAACACCAATGCGGCTTAGAGCAGCAATCAGCACGATAACAAATAGCATGTAGCGCACTAGGCCATGTACAAACTCAACAACAGCTTTATCTAGTTTCTTCTTCTCTAATACTTTCGAGACGCTGTTTGCCACCATCTTAGTGATGATGTTACCGATAAACAGAATTAGAACGGCTGAAATGATGTTTACACCGTATTGAACAAGTAAGTCTGAGTTGTTTGCCAACCAGTTTTCAGCATGGGCTAAGCCATCTACTAATGGAGTTTGAATCTCCACTGATTCACCTGACATAAAAATTTCCTCTTAAAATAAACGACTTAACAAGCCGCGCTGCTTTTATAACGACAAATTCCATATTGACTTTCTTAGTGAGGGCGTCAATTTTGCGCGACGATATCCCAATTTATAGATTATGCAAAGTCAACTTTGTGCAAAGATAATCAAAAACAGTGATTTAGGGGGCTCAAGATATCGACCTGTTAAAGATTACGCATGCACTTTACATTTCGCCACATTTTTTTAGCAAAAATTGCTTATGTCTTATAACTACTCAAAAAAAGAGCAAAAAAAACCCGCTCAATGAGCGGGTTTTCAAAACGATTAATTCTGAATCAGAATTATAGTACGTCGATAGCGTTAAGGTCTTTGAACGCTTGCTCAAGACGAGTAACCATTGAAGTTTGAGCCGCACGTAGCCATACGCGTGGATCGTAGTACTTCTTGTTTGGCGCATCTTCGCCAGTTGGGTTACCGATTTGGCCTTGTAGGTAATCGCGGTTTTCAGCTTCGTACGCACGGATACCATCCCAAGTAGCCCACTGTGTATCAGTATCGATGTTCATTTTGATAACACCGTAGCCGATAGACTCTTGGATTTCTGCTTCAGTAGAACCAGAACCACCGTGGAATACGAAGTTTAGAGCGTTAGGTGCAATACCGAACTTCTCTGCACAGTATGCTTGAGAATCACGTAGGATAGTTGGAGTTAGAACAACGTTACCTGGCTTGTAAACACCGTGTACGTTACCGAAAGATGCTGCGATAGTGAAGCGGTGTGAAACAGCGTTTAGTTTCTCGTATGCGTAAGCAACGTCTTCTGGAGAAGTGTAAAGCTCAGATGCGTCCATGTGAGAGTTATCTACGCCGTCTTCTTCACCACCAGTACAACCTAGTTCGATTTCTAGAGTCATGTTCATTTTAGCCATGCGCTCTAGGTACTTAGCAGAAATTTCGATGTTCTCTTCTAGAGACTCTTCAGAAAGGTCAATCATATGAGAAGAGAATAGAGGCTTACCAGTTTGAGCGAAGAACTCTTCACCCGCGTCTAGAAGACCGTCGATCCATGGAAGAAGTTTCTTAGCAGCGTGGTCAGTGTGAAGAATTACAGGGATACCGTAAGCTTCAGCTACAGCGTGTACGTATTTTGCACCAGCTACAGCACCAAGGATTTGAGCACCTTGACCTTCAAGTTTAACACCTTTACCAGCGAAGAAGCCTGCGCCACCGTTAGAGAACTGAACGATAACTGGAGCTTTAACTTTAGCCGCTGCTTCTAGTACTGCGTTTACTGAGTCAGTACCAACACAGTTTACTGCAGGAAGAGCAAATTTGTTTTCTTTCGCTACTTCAAAAACTTTCTGAACGTCATCACCAGCGATAACACCTGGTTTTACGAAATCGAAGATCTTAGACATGGGATGTAATCCTATTAGCTGTCATTTCCAAAAAATGGTCGTTTTATTAAAAAAACGATTAAGTTTAAATTCTTGCAAACGTTTGCTCACAATGCGCGCTATTCTATCAGAGAATAATGTGACATGCAGCAAACAAGAAAGCGGGAGAATACTCCCACCTTCATTTAATTATTTTGCGCGAGCTTCTAGCATTTCTACTGCTGGAAGAACTTTACCTTCTACAAACTCAAGGAAAGCGCCGCCGCCTGTTGAGATGTAAGAAACGTCCGCTTTGATACCGAACTGGTCGATTGCTGCTAGAGTGTCACCACCGCCAGCTACAGAGAAGCCTTCAGAAGCTGCGATTGCTTCAGAGATACCTTTAGTACCCGCTTCGAAGTTCTTGAATTCGAATACGCCTACTGGACCGTTCCATAGGATAGTCTTAGCGTTTTTCAGGATTTCAGCTAGCTCAGCAGTTGAATCTGGACCTAGGTCGAAGATCATGTCGTCATCTTGAACGTCAGCAACGTTTTTGATTTCAGCTTCAGCGTTCTCGTCGAATGCTTTTGCACATGCTACGTCAGTTGCAACTGGAATCGCACACTCGTCCATTAGCTTCTTAGCAGTACCTACTAAGTCAGCTTCGTATAGAGATTTACCAACGTTGTGGCCAGCAGCAGCGATGAATGTGTTCGCGATACCACCACCAACAACTAGTTGGTCAGCGATTTTAGATAGAGACTCAAGAACAGTTAGCTTAGTAGAAACTTTTGAACCACCTACGATAGCAACCATTGGACGAGCTGGCTTGTCCATTGCTTTGCCTAGAGCTTCAAGTTCGTTAGCTAGTAGAGGACCAGCACATGCTACAGGAGCGTGCATACCAACGCCGTGAGTAGAAGCTTGTGCACGGTGAGCAGTACCGAACGCGTCCATTACGAATACGTCACATAGTGCTGCGTAAGCTTTAGATAGCTCTTCTTCGTTCTTCTTCTCGCCTTTGTTGAAGCGAACGTTTTCAAGAACAGTTAGTTCACCAGCGTTTAGCTCTAGGCCGTTTAGGTAGTCTTTCGCTAGTTTAACTTCGCAGTCTAGTGCGTCGTTTAGGTAGTTAACTACAGGTAGTAGAGAGAACTCTTCAGCGTATTCACCTTCAGTAGGACGACCTAGGTGAGAAGTAACCATTACTTTAGCGCCTGCTTCTAGACAGTGCTTAATAGTTGGTAGTGAAGCTAGGATACGTGCATCAGAAGTCACTTTGCCTTCTTTTACTGGTACGTTTAGGTCAGCACGGATGAATACACGTTTACCTGCTAGATCCAGGTCAGTCATCTTGATTACAGACATGATTTGTCCTCTCAAATAATAAATAGATAAAGTTTTTGAAAACTCGGCAACCCTGCCAAGCCTGTTAATTCTTCAAACTGTTTGGGGATATGGAGACCCTTCAAACTTATTTCAAGGGAAAAAATAATTTTATTTCCATATTCCTTTTGGGCGTATTTAATTTGCGGTTTGCATCGCTAGCGCTGTGTCTAGCATGCGGTTGGCAAAGCCCCATTCGTTATCACACCACACCAGCATTTTCACCAAGTGACCATTGCTTACGCGTGTCTGCGTTCCATCAACAATGGCGCTGTGTGGATCGTGATTGAAGTCCACCGAAACAAGCGGCGCTTCAGTATAGTCAACAATATTACGTAATGTACACTGAGATGCGTTAACAATGGTTTGATTTACGTCATTAACTTTCACATTTGTACTAATTGTGACACTTAAATCCATCGCAGTAACGTTTACTGTTGGTACGCGCACTGAAATGGCTTCAAACTTGTTAGAAAATTTCGGGAATATTCTTTCAATACCTTTATGCAATTTGGTATCAACGGGGATGATGGATTGGCTCGCCGCACGCGTACGTCGCAAGTCAGTGTGATAGGCATCAATCACTTGCTGGTCATTCATTGAAGAATGAATCGTCGTAATGGTACCGGAATCAATACCAAACGCCTCATCCAATACTTTAATGATTGGCACAATACAGTTTGTCGTGCATGAACCATTAGAGACGATACGGTGCTCTGCTTTGAGCGTCTCGTGGTTAACGCCATAGATAATGGTGTTGTCGAGATCATTGGCACCAGGGTGAGAGAATAATACTTTCTTCGCACCCGCTTCTATATGGGCAAGGCCATCAGCTCTGCAACCATACACACCGGTACAATCTAATACGATGTCGACTTCTAAATCACGCCAAGGTAATAACTCGATTTCAGTCAAATGAAGAATGCGAATTGAATCTCTATCACCACTATCAGGCTGGCAAACGTCATGGTGAACATAAAGGTGTTCTTGATCGTGGGAGATTTTTTTTGCAAAGCGACCATGGCTAGTATCGTACTGGAGTAGATGCGCCATTGCTTCAGGTTGAGCCAGCTCATTAACCGCAACCACCTTTATCTGTTGGTGCTTGCCGCTTTCGTAAATGGCTCTTAAGACATTACGACCGATTCGTCCAAAACCGTTGATCGCAACTTTCAGCATGATTCCATCGCCTTAGAAAATTTTCGTGGCACAAATATTACCCGATTGTTATGCAAAACGCATCAATAGAGTGAGATCGACCGCAAAAGCATTTTATAAAACATACAGGTGAATAATGAGTTAATGCTAAGCTAATCTCAGTGAGTCATTCCTGCGGCTATCTGAACACCTAGTTTTTCAACCAAAGGAACAGGTTATGCGATCATATCCAGCCACTCACTTTTGTACTAAGTGCAATATGGAAACTCCTCATAAAGAGATATTGGTAAGAAAGCCAAGTAGCTACGATACGGATACTTCTCTATTAGGCAGAATCCAATTACTCGCTCATATCTTTATCAATGGCGGCCATTACTACGATATGGATCGCTACGTAACCTGTAAGGTTTGTGGCACGAAAGAGCTTGATAACAAGGGTAATGAATTCGAGTAACGCAGAGTACAAACATAAAAAAACCGAGCCTAAGCTCGGTTTTTACTTTTCTACACTAAACGATTAAGCCAGTAGCTCTTGCGCCGTGTTTAATACGTTTTCTTTCGTGAAACCGAACATTTTGAATAGTTCGCCTGCTGGTGCAGATTCACCGAATGTCGTCATACCGATGATGCGACCATCGAAGCCTACATACTTGTACCAGAAGTCTGCAATGCCCGCTTCAATAGCGATACGTGCTGTTACATCTGATGGAAGTACTGCTTCGCGGTAAGCTGCGTCTTGCTTGTCGAATGCATCTGTTGATGGCATCGAAACTACGCGTACTGCTTTACCTTGTGCTGTTAGCTCTGCTGCGGCTTCTACTGCTAGCTCAACTTCAGAACCTGTCGCGATTAGGATTAGCTCTGGCTTGCCAGCGCAATCTTTCAGGATGTAACCACCTTTTGCGATGTTCGCTACTTGCTCTGCATCACGCGCTTGTTGCGCTAGGTTTTGACGAGAGAAAATAAGTGCGGTTGGTGCATCTTTACGTTCGATAGCCAGTTTCCAAGCCACTGCTGACTCAACTTGGTCACATGGACGCCATGTGCTCATGTTTGGCGTCATACGTAGAGAGGCGATCTGCTCAACCGGTTGGTGAGTAGGGCCATCTTCGCCAAGACCGATAGAATCGTGCGTGTAAACTTGGATGTTCTGAACTTTCATCAGAGCAGCCATACGCATTGCGTTACGAGCGTATTCCATGAACATTAGGAATGTTGCGCCGTAAGGAACGAAACCACCGTGTAGTGCGATACCGTTCATGATAGCTGTCATGCCGAATTCACGTACACCGTAGTGGATGTAGTTGCCCGCAAAGTCGCTAGCTTCTAGAGACTTTGAACCAGACCACATAGTCAGGTTAGAAGGTGCAAGGTCAGCAGAGCCGCCCATGAACTCAGGTAGCATTGCACCAAACGCTTCTAGTGCGTTTTGCGATGCTTTACGTGATGCGATGTCGGCTGGGTTAGCTTGAAGATCTGCAATGATTTGCGTTGCTTTCTCTTCCCACTCAGCTGGCAGGTCACCATTTAGACGACGCTTAAGCTCAGCTGCTTCCGCAGGGTAAGCCGCTGCGTAAGCGTCAAATTTAGCATTCCAAGCCGCTTCTTTATCAGCGCCAGCTGCTTTTGCATCCCACTCAGAGTAAACGTCAGCAGGAATTTCAAATGCAGGGTGTTCCCAACCTAGGAACTCACGTGCAGCTGCAATTTCTTCAGCACCTAGTGGAGCGCCGTGACAATCGTGTGAACCAGATTTGTTTGGCGAACCAAAACCGATGATGGTTTTAGTACAGATTAGCGTTGGACGAGGATCCGCTTTCGCCGCTTCAATTGCTGCATTGATTGCATCAGAATCATGGCCATCAACTGCAGGGATTACGTGCCAGCCGTATGCTTCAAAACGCTTAGGTGTATCGTCAGAGAACCAACCTTCAACGTGACCATCGATAGAGATGCCGTTGTCATCCCAGAATGCAATCAGCTTACCTAGACCAAGCGTACCCGCTAGCGAACATGCTTCGTGCGAGATACCTTCCATCAGACAGCCATCACCCATGAATACATAAGTGAAGTGGTCAACGATGTCGTGGCCTTCTTTATTGAACTGAGCCGCTAGTGCTTTTTCTGCTAACGCCATACCTACTGCGTTAGTGATACCTTGACCTAGAGGACCTGTTGTTGTCTCAACGCCTGGTGCATAACCGTACTCAGGGTGGCCTGGAGTTTTAGAATGAAGTTGACGGAAGTTTTTCAGATCATCAATAGATAGCTCGTAACCGCTTAGGTGCAGTAGCGAGTAAATCAACATAGAGCCGTGGCCGTTAGACAGAACGAAACGGTCGCGGTCTGCCCACTCTGGGTTTGCTGGGTTATGGTTTAGGTGTGAACGCCAAAGAACTTCAGCGATATCAGCCATACCCATAGGTGCGCCAGGGTGACCAGAGTTAGCTTGTTGTACGCCATCCATGCTTAGAGCGCGGATTGCATTGGCAAGGTGTTTACGAGAAGACATGTCTGCTCCTAAGTGCAATAAAGCGAAATGATTGTAGGAAATTTGAGGCGGTATTCTCTCAAAGCACCTATTTCACTGCAAACGTTTTCCAGACAAATTAACCACAAATATTCCGTTTTTATCGCCATTTTCTTTCAAGTTAATAAAATTACTCCGCAAAACACGCAAACGTTTGGTAATCAGTGAGAAGAAAAAATAGCTTGTAATTCGAGCCATCAAATTTAAAATAGACGTCTAGATGTAGATACACCTACAAACATTAACGGTATTGAGACGAAATGGTCACGTACCTTTTCGTCATAACTTAATTTTAAAGTGGAGCTCACATGGCTAAGCACCTGTTCACTTCTGAGTCTGTTTCAGAAGGCCATCCAGATAAAATCGCAGACCAAATCTCTGATGCTGTTCTTGATGCGATCCTAGAACAAGACCCAAAAGCACGTGTTGCTTGTGAAACTTACGTAAAAACCGGCATGGTGATGGTTGGTGGTGAAATCACTACTTCAGCATGGGTTGATATTGAAGAGCTAACTCGTGAGACAGTACGTGAAATTGGTTACGTACACTCAGACATGGGCTTTGATGCGAACTCTTGTGCAGTACTAAACACCATCGGTAAGCAGTCTCCAGACATCAACCAAGGTGTTGATAAAGCCGATCCTAAAGAGCAAGGCGCAGGCGACCAAGGCATCATGTTTGGTTACGCGACTAACGAAACTGACATCCTAATGCCAGCTCCAATTACTTACTCTCACCTTCTTGTTCAAAAGCAAGCAGAAGTACGTAAGAACGGCACACTACCTTGGCTACGTCCAGATGCAAAATCTCAGGTAACGTTCCAATACGACCAAGGTAAGATCGTTGGTATCGATGCTGTTGTTCTTTCAACTCAGCACTGTGATTCAATCTCTACTCCTGACCTACGTGAAGCAGTAATGGAAGAGATCATCAAGCCAGTTCTACCATCAGAGTGGATCAGCAAAGAGACTAACTTCTTCATCAACCCAACTGGCCGTTTCGTAATCGGTGGTCCAATGGGTGACTGTGGTCTAACTGGTCGTAAGATCATCGTAGATACCTACGGCGGCGCAGCTCGTCACGGTGGTGGTGCATTCTCTGGTAAAGATCCATCGAAAGTAGACCGCTCAGCAGCATACGCAGCACGTTACGTTGCGAAAAACATCGTAGCAGCTGGTATGGCTGATCGTTGTGAGATTCAACTTTCTTACGCTATCGGTGTTGCAGATCCAACATCAATCATGGTTGAAACGTTCGGTACTGAGAAAGTACCTCACGAAGTAATCATCGAAGCTGTACGTCAAAACTTCGACCTACGCCCATACGGTCTACAAGAAATGCTGAACCTACTTCAGCCTATCTACAAGAAGACTGCGGCATACGGTCACTTTGGTCGTGAAGAGTTCCCTTGGGAAGCGACTGATAAAGCTGACATCCTACGCGATTTCGCTGGCATCAAGTAATCACTGCCAACCAAATCTAAACAAGCCCTCGCCTTTTGGCGGGGGCTTTTTGTATCCACTCCTTCCCACTGCACACAGAACAAAATTTCAGCAATTATTTGTAAATTACTCCGACTCCGCCAATAGTTAAAATAATGTTAAATGTCATTAGACAAATAACTCAGCGATGCGGGCTCACGCCGGAGATGTCTTTAGCTTCACTCGATACAGTAAGTCAGACACAGTAAGCCAGACATCAAAATGCTTCGTATGAACGAAGTAAAGTGAGATAAATCAAGGAGGAGTTATGCCTCGCACGGTTCACCCGTCCGATTTGCACAGCAAAGACAAGGACAGCAAACATTCCGAATATGCACGCACCATTGAGTGTAATCAGCTCAGTGTGTCCGCCCCATTTCATTGGCTATCGCTCGCCCTGCACGACTTCATTCGCATGCCGCTGATCAGCGCCTTTTACGGCCTTTGCTTTATGGCAGCAGCGATTGGCATTGTGCTACTGATTCAATGGCAAGGTACTCACTTAGTCGTGATGCCAGCCTTGGTGGTCTACATGTTAATCGGCCCTTTTCTCGCCCTTGGCCTCTACGATGCCAGCTGGGAAAGAGAAAAAGGCCACTCAGCCAGCTTGCTGCATTCAATGAAAGCGATAGGACGAAACTCCACCTCGCAATGGGCCTTCGCCGTTTTGCTGGCGGTAAGCATGATTTTCTGGATGCGTATAGCAGCGTTACTGCACGCGCTTTACCCTTCAGTGCAAGGCGCGCCACTCACGGATTTCTTGCCCTTCCTCATCATAGGTTCGGCAGTAGGGTTTGTGTTGGCTTGCGTAGTGTTCAGTATTTCAGCTTTCTCGATTCCGTTGATGATGGAAAGACGGGTCGATGTGATGACAGCGGTGTTCACCAGTTTTAACGCAGTACGCTCTAACATCCCTGCCATGATCGTCTGGGCAGCTCTGATTTGCGGCGGTATTTTGATTGGTTTCGCGACTTACGGAATCGGCATGCTCTTTACCATGCCAATCTTGGGTTACGCCACTTGGCACGCTTACCACGAGACCATCAAAAAGAAACACACGCCCTAATGCTTAACAGCTACCATCAAGCACGTTATGATGCCCCGGCCCATTGGTTGGGGCTTTTTTTAGGATTAAACGTGGATTTCGAATTAAATTACCAAGTGAAACAAGTGATGGCAGATTGCTTGGTCAAAGCGCAGCAAGCGTTTCAACGTTCCTTCCCTCTACCGATAATCAGCTACAAATTACGTGGTAAAGCGGCAGGTAAGGCTTATCTGCAATTAAATGAAATTCGACTAAATCCAGTGCTATTTGCAGAAAACCAACACGCTTTTTTGCAAGAAGTAATTCCTCACGAGATGGCTCACCTCATCACTTATCAGGTCTATGGCCGTGTCCGTCCCCATGGCAAAGAATGGCAAGGAGTCATGGAGCAAGTGTTAGGCGTACCCGCTAAAACCACCCACAGCTTTTCAGTCAACTCGGTACAAGGCAAAACGTTTCAGTACCAATGCAGTTGTAGCACTCACCCACTGACTATTCGCCGCCACAATAAAGTAATAAGAAAGCAAGCCACTTATCGCTGTCAGCAATGCCATCAAACTTTGGTATTTACGGGTAAACAACTGAGTTAACCCTTCACTCAGCGCACTGATTCATCGGACTTAGCGACTTAAATTACCAATTGAGCTAAATATCATCATAGACCTACAAAAATGAGTGTTATGATTAATAAAGTCATACTTTCTAAACACTTTATCTATGAAAAAATTCATTTGGTTTGGCTTGGCACTAGTGACCAGTGTGGCGGTTGCTGCGCCACCTAGCTCATTCTCCAAAGCAAAAAAAGAAGCGGTAAAAATCTACCGTGATCACCCGACCAGTTTTTACTGTGGCTGTGACATCACTTGGCAAGGTAAAAAAGGCATTCCCGATTTAAACGCCTGTGGCTATAAAGTCCGTAAACAACAAAAACGCGCTTCCCGCATCGAATGGGAGCATGTTGTTCCTGCATGGCAATTTGGCCACCAGCGCCAATGTTGGCAAAACGGCGGAAGAAAGAATTGCACCAAAAAAGATAAGCAATTTCGTTTAATGGAAGCTGACCTTCATAACCTGACGCCGACCATAGGTGAGGTAAACGGTGACCGTTCCAACTACAACTTCAGTCAGTGGAATGGTATCGATGGTGTCAGCTATGGCCGCTGTGAGATGCAAGTGAACTTCAAGCAACGTAAAGTGATGCCACCCGATCGCGCCCGAGGATCTATCGCTCGAACTTACCTCTACATGAGCCAAGAGTATGGCTTTAAGTTATCGAAACAGCAGCGTAACTTGATGGCCGCCTGGAACAAACAATATCCTGTAGACTCGTGGGAATGTGAGCGCGACAAACGCATCGCCAAAGTTCAGGGCAACCATAACCCGTTTGTTTTTAAGGCTTGTCTAGCCCAGTAATTTCAAGGTTAAGTGAGTGACTCCTCATTTAAAGAGAAACTCACTTTACCCCTTGTTTTTTAGCACTAACGCATCCATGTTAGTTTTTATATCAACCACTCAGCTGGAACCTAATAACCATGCGAATTCCACGAATTTATCATCCAGAAACCATTCAACAACTTGGCCACTTAATGCTAGGTGATGATGCTGCAGGCCACATTGGCCGAGTGCTACGAATGAAAGAAGGCCAAGAAGTGCTTTTGTTTGATGGTAGTGGCGCTGAATTTCCAGCGGTAATTTCTGAAGTGACCAAAAAATCGGTACAAGTGGATGTTACCGAGCGTGTTGAGCGCAGCAGAGAGTCACCATTAGATCTGCATTTAGGTCAGGTGGTGTCGCGCGGTGATAAGATGGAATTCACTATCCAGAAATCCGTCGAGCTTGGCGTAAATACCATTACTCCGCTTATTTCAGAGCGCTGCGGTGTTAAATTAGATCAAAAGCGTTTTGAGAAAAAGCTCGCCCAATGGCAGAAGATTGCCATCAGTGCTTGTGAGCAATGTGGCCGCAATACCGTGCCAGAAATTCGCCCAATTATGGCGCTCGAAGAGTGGTGCGCTGAACAATATGATGGCCTTAAGCTCAACCTACACCCTAGAGCGAAATACTCCATCAACACATTACCGACTCCTGTAGAGAAAGTTCGTCTGCTGATTGGCCCTGAAGGCGGCCTATCTTCAGCAGAGATCGATATGACACAAGAGTATCAATTTGAAGAGACGCTGCTTGGCCCTCGCGTACTACGTACTGAGACAGCAGCCTTGACCGCAATTACCGCCCTTCAAGTTCGCTTTGGCGATCTTGGCTAACCGGAGAAGATCATGATTAAACTTGGCATCGTGATGGACCCAATTTCGTCCATCAACATCAAAAAAGACTCTAGCTTCGCCATGATGCTTGAGGCTCAGCGCCGCGGCTACGAAATCCACTACATGGAAATGAATGATCTACACTTAGATCAAGGTGTTGCGGTAGCAGATACCAAAGTCGTTGAACTTAAAGAAGATCCTAACGGTTGGTACCAATTTAAGTCAGAGCAAACCATTGAGCTGGCAGAATTAGATGCAGTACTGATGCGTAAAGATCCTCCTTTCGATACTGAATTTATTTACGCGACATACATTTTAGAGCGCGCAGAAGAGAAAGGAACGTTAATCGTAAACAAGCCACAGAGCCTACGTGACTGTAACGAGAAACTCTTTACTGCTTGGTTCCCCGAACTAACACCGACAACCATTGTGACGCGCAAAGCTGAGAAAATTAAAGACTTTCGTGAGCAACACGGTGACGTGATCTTAAAACCACTCGACGGTATGGGTGGCGCTTCTATCTTCCGTGTCAAAGAAAACGATCCAAACGTATCTGTGATCATCGAGACCTTGACTAACCACGGTCAAAACTACGCGATGGCACAAACGTTCGTTCCGGATATCAGTAACGGTGACAAACGTATTTTAGTGGTCGATGGCGAACCGATGCCTTACTGCCTTGCTCGTATCCCAGCCAAAGGTGAAACACGTGGCAACCTTGCAGCTGGCGGCACCGGTGAAGCTCGCCCACTAAGCGAAACGGATCTTAAAATTGCTCAAGCTGTTGCTCCAACGCTAAAAGAGAAAGGTTTGATCTTCGTTGGTTTAGATGTGATTGGCGACAAGCTGACTGAAATCAACGTAACAAGCCCAACCTGTATTCGTGAAATCGAAGCGGCTTTCGATATTTCGATTACAGGCAAACTGATGGATGCCATTGAGCGTCGCTTAAATAAATAAAGCCATTCGAGGCCAATACCGTGCGAGGCAGACAAAATCTGCCTCCTACAAATCCTCACTTACAGTGGCAATCAATAAGGTTGATGTGATAATGAATTTGACTAACCATTTTTTAGTCGCAATGCCTGGCATGAAAGATCCTTATTTCCAGCGCAGTGTTATCTACGTATGTGAGCACAACGAAGATGGCGCGATGGGTTTAATGATCAACTCTCCCATTGAAGTGACCATCGGCAAAATGCTGGAAAAAGTAGACGTTCAACCGGTTCATCCTCAACTGAAAACAGACAAGTTAGAGATGTCTGTGCTCAATGGTGGCCCTGTTTCAGAAGATCGCGGGTTCATTTTGCATCAACCTAAAGATCGTTATGAATCCAGCATCCAAATGACCGAGCAGATCATGGTAACCACCTCGAAGGATATTCTGAGCGTATTAGGCACTGAAGCCGAACCGAACCAGTATATCGTCGCACTGGGTTATTCAGGTTGGGAACCCGGTCAACTTGAAACTGAATTAGCCGAAAACTCATGGCTGACGATTGAAGCTGACCCAAACATCATGTTTGAAACCCCAGTCAAAGAGCGCTGGCAAAAAGCAGTGCAAATGCTGGGTATTGATGTCGCACAGCTCTCTAGCCAAATTGGTCACGCATAGTTTGTATGTGTCGTTGATGACACACGATTGTGACCTTTCAATCCAATCTCCAAGGCAGTAACTTTATGTCTCAAACAATCATGGCTTTCGATTATGGCACCAAAAGTATTGGTAGTGCGATTGGCCAAGAGATCACAGGAACCGCTTCACCACTGAAAGCGTTTAAAGCCAATGATGGCATTCCAAATTGGGATGATATCGAAAAGCAGATTAAAGAGTGGCAACCTAACTTGCTGGTGGTTGGCCTTCCAACCGACTTACACGGTAAAGATTTAGAAAGTATTACCCAACGTGCGCGTAAGTTTGCTAAACGCCTACAAGGCCGTTATGGCCTACCTGTCGAGCTACACGATGAGCGACTATCCACAACCGAAGCTCGTGCCGACTTGTTCGCGATGGGCGGCTACAAAGCCCTAACCAAAGGCAATGTCGATTGCCAGTCTGCTGTGGTGATTTTAGAAAGCTGGTTTGAAGCTCAATGGGGCGAATAGCCAAACGCTAAGTTCTATTGAAATAAAAATCCCAAGCCTAAGCTTGGGATTTTTTTAATTTGTTCGACAATTATTCGCCAGCAATCTTCATCGATTCAAGCAAGATAGAACCCGTTTGAATCTGCGATCGCGTTTCAACGTCATTACCAACGGCAACAATCTGCTGGAACATCTCTTTCAAGTTGCCTGCGATCGTCACTTCAGACACAGGGAATTGAATCTCGCCATTCTCAACCCAGAAACCCGCAGCACCGCGTGAGTAATCACCGGTTACCACATTCACGCCTTGTCCCATGGTTTCAGTCACCAATAAGCCCGTGCCTAGCTCTTTCAGCATTTGCTCGAAGCTTTGCCCTGTTGATTGCACAAACCAGTTATGAATGCCACCAGCGTGGCCTGTTGGGGTCATATTCATCTTACGCGCAGCGTATGAGGTTAGTAGGTAAGTTGCCAATACGCCGTCAGTGATGATTTCACGATCTTGAGTAAACACACCTTCGCTATCAAATGGGCTTGATGCTAAGCCACGCAGAATGTGCGGGCGCTCTGCAATGTTAAACCATGAAGGCAACACCTGCTCACCAAGCTGATCCAATAGGAAAGAAGATTTACGGTAAAGATTGCCACCGCTGATTGCCATTACTAAGTGGCCAATCAAACCTGTTGCCACATCCGCAGCAAACATCACTGGGTATTTGCCCGTTGCTAGCTTTTGCGGGTCAAGACGGCCTACCGTTTTTTCTGCTGCTTCACGGCCAACCTTCTCTGGTGTCCAAAGCTCATCTACATGCCGTGCCACCGTGTAGCTGTAGTCACGCTCCATTTCACCATTTTGGCCTTGGCCAATCACACAACAGCTCGTGCTATGACGGCTTGATGCGTAGCTTGCAAGTAGACCGTGACTGTTACCATACACTTTTAAGCCATAGTGGCTGTCGTAGCTTGCACCATCACTCTGTTTGATTTTGTCACTGTAAGACAGCGCATGACGCTCAGCTTCAATGGCGATTTTTGCTGCGTGGTCAGGATCTGGCGTATCAGGATGGAACAGATCCAAATCAGGGATCTCTTTGACCATCAACTCTTTATCAGCCGGGCCAGCGTATGGATCTTCCGACGTGTATTGCGCAATATCTAATGCCGCCAATACCGTTTGCTGAATCGCTTTTTCGCTTAAGTCAGACGTCGAAGCACTGCCTTTGCGTTGACCACGGTACACAGTGATACCCAAAGCGCCATCACTGTTGAATTCAACGTTCTCTACTTCACACATACGAGTAGAAACGCTCAAACCTGTCGACTTACTGATCGCGACTTCTGCGGCATCCGCCTTTTGCGCAGCCATTTCAAGAGCTTTTGCTACTGCGGCTTCTAGCTCAACTTGCTGTTGGGCAACTTGTTGTCTTACGTCCATATCTTCTTATGTGATGATGTTTGTTCGCTATTCGATATAGATAGGATAACAAGAATTTCGCTTTCTCCCCACGATTGTTGTTAAAATAGAGAAATAGATGTTCAAATTAGGGCAAAAGAGATGGCTCGTAAGAATCAAAAAGCGCCATGGGAACCGGAAGAAGAGATCATTTGGGTTAGTAAATCCGAAATGAAACGTGACATGGAAGAGTTACAAAAGCTAGGCGAAGAGCTTGTAGGTCTAAAACCATCAGTTCTGGAAAAATTCCCGCTAAGTGAAGACCTTGCCGAAGCAATTCATGATGCGCAGCGTTTTAAAAATGAAGCGCGTCGTCGTCAGCTTCAACGTATCGGTAAACTGATGCGTTACGAAGATCCGGAACCGATTCAAGCGGCGCTGGATAAAGTACGTAACAAACACTCGCAAAACACAGCCGTTCTGCACAAGCTTGAACAGCTACGTGATCGTGTTGTGGAAGAAGGCGATAGCGCCATTGCTGACGTACTAGAGCTATACCCAGACGCAGACCGTCAACGTCTACGTCAACTTGCTCGCCAAGCAGCAAAAGAGAAAAAAGCCGGTAAACCTGCAAAATCATACCGTGAAATTTTCCAAATCTTAAAAGGGCTTAACGACGAAGATTATTAATCTCTTCTCGGTATGAGTCGTTCAGATACGCAAAAAGCAGCCATTGGCTGCTTTTTTGTTATGGCGCTACTCAGATGTAACTACGAGCGACTTGCTTGAACGAACGCACTCAACTCTGAATTGGGATGACTGATCGATAGCGTTGCAATCTTATCGGCGACCGCCACTCTACCCTGCGCGACAAAGGCAAAATCCGAGGCAATAGCTTTGGCATCACTAAGATGGTGCGTCACCATAATCACCGTTAGATTTCGCTCTTTGGCTAAGCGTTTTACCAAGGCGAGCATCTCTTCTCGCAACACTGGGTCTAATGCAGAAAAAGGCTCATCCAGCAGCCAAATCGAGTGAGGCTGAACAAAACAACGCGCTAAGGCGACACGTTGCCGTTGCCCACCAGAAAGTTGCTCCGGTAGCCTATCCAACATTTCACTTACGCCAACTTGCTCAGCCGCTTCAATCACTTGCTGCTTTTGTGCTGCAGTCAGTTTTAAACCCGGATTAAGGCCAAGGCTAATATTCTCACGCACGGTTAAATGGGCGAACAGATTGTGCTCTTGGAACAACATCGCAAGTGGTCGTTGATGGGGCTGCTTACCCACTAGGCTGATACCATCAGCCCACAACTCACCACTTTTAGGTTCGATAAAGCCTGCCATTAATGCCAACAAGGTAGATTTACCAGCACCACTTGGCCCCATCAAAGCCAATATCGCCCCTTGCTCCACTTCTAACTCAAAGTGAAAGCCTTCGTTGTGATAGTCATAATCGACTTGTTTAACGCTGAGCATACTTTACCTCTGTATTCCTTTGTGCGTGAGTACCCGATACACGGCCAAACAGCTTTTCAATTAGGCTAAAGCAGCCCACACTTAAAATAAGTAATGTCAGAGACACCGCCGCGGCCGCTTCCATCTGATAGCTTCCGAGCAATTGGAATAAATACAGTGGAAGGGTTCTAAAATCTTGACCGCCAAATAAAGCAATCGCGCTTAAATCACCAATCGCGACCATAAAGCTGATTGAAAACGCATGTGCCATTGGCTTTGCCAAAGCACGCCACTCAATCACCTTAAATCTTTGCCAACCGCGAATACCTAAGCTCGCGCACAGGTACTGATACTGCTGTTCAATATGCAGCATCGGCTGAGATAAGGTTTTGACGATATACGGCAAACCCATCAAGGCATTAACGGCCACAACCACGAAAAATGCCAAACTAAAGATATCGCTAAATGAGCGCAGCAGTAAAAACAACCCAGTTGATATTACCAGCCCCGGCGCGACCAAAATGATGGTGCCGATTAGCTCAATTTTATCCGCCTGTTTAGCACGGCTGTTAAGTCGTAAACGCCGGCTGGTTAGCAAGATGGCAATACCGGCAGTTAATGCGATCACACTGGCGACAATCGCAACTCGAAGCGATGCGAACAGCGCTGACCAAAAACGTTCATCACCTAACACGGCCAGTGCCTGCCAATTCAAACCACTTAGCACCACCATCAGCAATGGCGGAATAACCAGTAATACAGAAAAACTAATCCAAGCCCAGTCCCAACTACGAGTCAGCTTGGTATCGTTAACCATATACGGTGTGGTTGAGCGGCTTCCCGAGGTGACAGGCATGGGTTTCGCTAAACGTTGAATGGTCAAAGCCATCACTCCGCATAGCAGCATTTGCCACATTGCCAGCAATGCTCCTGCTTGTAGGTCAAAATCAAATTTGATTGCTTGATAAATCGCCAGCTCAATAGTGGTCGATTTAGGCCCGCCGCCCAGCGCCATGACAGTGGCAAAACTGGTAAAGCAAAGCATGAAGACTAAGCCACTGACATGAGGCAATTGCTGTCGTAATCTCGGCCATTCCACCCATTTGAATTTCTGCCATTGGGACATCCCTAGATGGGCGCATAATTTATGTTGCTCTTGGGGAATAGTTTCAAGAGCTTGCAGCAACAAGCGCGTTGCATAGGGCAAATTAAAAAATAGATGGGCGAGCAAAATACCGTTTAAGCCATAAATGGAAAACGGTAATTCTTTATCTAACGCCTGCAGACCATCAGCAATTAAGCCGCTATTGCCATATATCGCTAGCAAACCAAATACCCCCACCAGCACAGGCAATACCAGCGTGGTACTAAACAGCCTTAGCATTAACGCTTTGCCTTTAAACTGGCGGCGAGATAACGCATGCGCCACTGGCAATGCGAGGCCAACACTAAGCAGGGTCGATAAGAATGACTGATAGAAGCTGAATTGAGTAACGTGGCGATAGTATGGGTCTTGCCATACATGCAGCACGTTAACGCTAGGCGCAGCATGAATTAACGCACCAAGCGCCCCAATAACAAAGGTCGCGATAAATATCGCGACCCAGAGACCTAATTTAGGTATGCGATTCACAGAGAGCTCTACTTAATCAAAGCGTTTTGCCACTCGCGAATCCATGCTTTACGTTGGCTAGCCACTTCATCTGAAGTGAAGCTTAGTCCTTTAGAAGGAACGGTTAGAGTTTCAAAACCTTTTGGTAACTCTACTGCCGTCACTGGGTACATCCAGTTGCCGGTAGGCATTTCAGATTGGAACTCGTCAGTAAGGATAAATTCTAAGAACTGATCAGCCAGTTCGCCGTTTTTCGTGCCTTTAACTTTTGCCGCAACTTCAACTTGCATGTAGTGACCTTCAGAGAAGTCTGCCGCTGCGTAGTTAGCATCTTGCTCAGCGATTAGGTGGTAAGCCGGAGAAGTCGTGTAAGACAGCACTAAATCAGATTCACCCTCAAGGAACATAGAGTAAGCTTCTGACCAACCTTTGGTTACAGTTACGGTTTTCTTAGTGAGTTGCTGCCATGCTTGCGCGGCATCATCACCATAGACAGACTTCATCCACAACATTAGGCCTTGGCCCGGAGTTGAAGTACGAGGGTCTTGGTAAATCACTTTCAGATCATCACGAGATTCCACCAGCTCTTTTAGGCTTTTCGGCGGGTTCGCTAACTTCTCTTTGTTGTACACAAATGCAAAGTAACCGTAATCGTATGGTACGAAGGTTTTGTCTGACCAACCATTAGGTAACGTCACTGAAGAGGTATCAAGATTATGCTCAGCGAGGAAGCCTGTTTTCTTCGCTTCTGCGACTAGGTTGTTATCTAACCCCAGCACAACATCGGCTTTGCTGTTGCCGTTCTCAAGACGTAGGCGATTTAGAATCGATACACCATCATCTAGAGCAACAAAATTGATGTCACAGCCACATTGCGCTTCAAAGGCTTTTTCTACTTTTGGGCCTGGGCCCCAGTCAGCAGCAAATGAATCGTAGGTGTATACCGTTAATGTTTTGTCTGCGGCAAAGGCAGAAGTCGCGGTCAAGGTTGCGATCGCAAGGGTGGTTAAGGTGGTTTTCACTGTTCGCTCTCTCCGTTTTGAGCGGCACAGGTTTGAGGTCGGCGTTTAATTATCCATATCAATTAAATCCAGACTCAATTCCTACGCCAGCATTATCTGGTTCAGGTCCACGGGTTCCGGCAGCAAAACCGATCTCAGCCATAAAAATTCGTTGGCTCCCCGATGAGTATGGGTTGGATTGTAATCATTCCGTTAACCAATAGCTAGCGGAATAAAAGCAGCAATATGGCCTAAATTTAGTGGCGAGAATCGTAACCCCAGCGAGGTACTAAACCTTGTTCAACACCGAGGTGGTCAAGAATTCGCGCTACCATAAAATCAACCAAATCTTCAATCGACTTGGGTTGATGATAAAAGCCCGGCGCAGCAGGCATAATCGTCACGCCCATTTGCGACAACTTGTGCATGTTCTCTAGGTGCAGCGTAGAGAATGGCGTTTCACGCACCACAAGTAGCAACTGGCCACGCTCTTTCATCACCACATCAGCAGCACGTTCAATCAGGTTATCCGACATGCCGTGAGCAATCGCGGCAACACTGCCTGCTGAACAAGGACATACCACCATCTGCTTAGGCGCAGCAGAACCTGAAGCGACTGGTGAGAACCAGTCATCTTTGCCGCAAACAATCAGCTTGTCTGGGTCACACTGCAGGTGCTCGACTAACGCTTTTTTGGCCGCATCTGGCCCACTAGGTAATTTAAGGCCGTGCTCGGTGGCCAGTACCACGCGAGCGGCCGATGAGATCAGCAAGTACACTTGATAATCAGCAGCTAATAAGCACTGTAATAGTCTCAACCCATACGGTGCACCAGAGGCGCCCGTAAATGCTAAGGTAATCGACTTGCTGTTTTCACTCATAAGTTATTTAGCCTTTAACTTTTCTAATAGTTTGCCGTGAATTCCTTCAAAGCCACCATTGCTCATTACCAAAATTTGATCGCCCGGTTGAGCTTGTTGGCAAATACCTTCAACAAGTTGGTCAATATCATCACTCACTTGCGCAGGCTGAACGCACTGCTTAGCGACATCTTCTACTGACCATTCAATGCTATCTGGCTGGTACAAGAACACGTGATCCGCTTGCTTTAATGAAGCTGCCAAGGTTTCTTTGTGTACGCCACGTTTCATGGTGGCGGAACGCGGCTCTAATACCGCGATGATTTTGCTGTCGCCGACCTTGTTACGTAAACCGCCAAGCGTCAGTTCAATCGCGGTTGGGTGATGGGCGAAATCATCATAAACAGTCACGCCATTCACCTCGCCTTTTAATTCTAGGCGACGCTTAGTATTAATGAACTTACGTAAGGCTTCACAAGCTAAATCCGCTGTTACACCAACATGACGCGCCGCAGCGATTGCCATTAGAGCGTTATCAACGTTGTGATCACCCACTAAGCCCCACTTCACCGTACCAACGCGCTCTCCTTTCAGATACACATGGAACTCTGAACCATCGTTGATCACTTTCTCTGCTCGCCAGTCACCTTCGTCGCCGGTGTACTCTTGCTCACTCCAACAGCCGCGCTGTAAAACATCCGCTATCGCTTGATCTTTTTGTGGCGCAAGAATGCGGCCATTCCCCGGTACAGTGCGCACCAAATGGTGGAATTGACGCTTGATCGCTTCTAGATCATCAAAGATATCGGCGTGGTCAAACTCTAGGTTATTCATTACTAAGGTGCGTGGATGGTAGTGAACAAACTTTGAACGCTTATCGAAAAAAGCACTGTCATATTCGTCGGCTTCCACCACGAAAAACATACTTTCACCCAAGCGAGCGGAAATACCAAAGTTGCCTAATACACCACCAACAAGGAAACCCGGTTGGTAACCACAGTCTTCAAGAATCCAAGACAACATGCTTGAAGTGGTGGTTTTACCATGAGTACCTGATACCGCTAACACCCAGCGATCGTGCAACAAGAATTCTTGCAACCACTGTGGCCCAGAGGTGTAACGTAGGTTGCTATCAAGCACATGCTCAACACAAGGATTGCCGCGACTCATCGCATTACCAATCACCACAAGATCAGGAGCTGGATCTAATTGAGAAGGGTCAAAACCCTCTATTATTTCAATACCTTGAGATTCAAGCATAGTGCTCATTGGCGGGTAAACATTGGCATCACTGCCCGTTACCTTATGCCCTAACTGACGTGCCAACATTGCTGCGCCACCCATAAAAGTGCCACAAATCCCCAAGATATGAATATGCATAAACCTAACCTTGTCCTACGCAAAAATGAAGCACTCATTATGGCGATAAAGGCAATAAAAGCGAACCGTTTTGATCACTCTAATTCAATTTAACCCGCTCAATTGCTGCTCATTTACCCACTCAAAACCTTGTTGAGTTTTCACCGCATTAGCAACTAAATAAATTGAGATCTCAAGCGGTTAGTTTATTACCCATAAAAAGATCTAGATCCTACAATTATCTCAACGGCTCAAAGAAGCCGCCCTTAACCTGCAGCCAATCCATTAACGGGTTCACTGTAGGCACTTAGCCCTGTGGTTTATACCCTCCTCTAACCAAAAGGAAATAACATGTCTGGAATGCGCACCCTTGGCGAGTTCATTGTAGAAAAACAAACGGACTTCCCCCACGCTAGCGGTGATCTCTCATCCCTACTTGCTTCAATTCGACTTGCAGCCAAAATCGTCAACCGTGAAATTAATAAAGCAGGCCTCGCTGATATTACTGGCGCGGTAGGTACTGAAAACGTTCAAGGTGAAGCCCAGCAGAAGCTGGATTTATACGCTAATGATAAGTTCAAAGCGGCGCTAGAAGCGCGCGATCAAGTCTGTGGCGTTGCAAGCGAAGAAGAAGACGAAGCGGTGGCGTTTAATAAAGATCTTAACAAGAACGCCAAATACGTTGTCCTGATGGACCCACTAGATGGCTCATCAAATATCGATGTGAATGTTTCCGTCGGCACTATTTTCTCCATCTACCGCCGAGTCTCTCCAATTGGCACCCCGCCAACTCAAGAAGACTTCCTCCAGCCAGGCAATAAGCAAGTTGCTGCCGGTTATGTGGTTTATGGCTCTTCTACCATGTTGGTGTACACCACAGGTAATGGCGTGAATGGCTTTACTTACGACCCTTCGATTGGCTCGTTCTGCCTATCACATGAAAACATGCTAATCCCTAAAGATGGTCAGATTTACTCAATCAACGAAGGCAACTACATTCGCTTCCCACTTGGAGTGAAAAAGTACATCAAGTATTGCCAAGAAGATCAGCCACAAGACAATCGCCCTTATACTTCACGTTACATCGGCTCGCTAGTGTCTGATTTTCACCGCAATCTACTTAAAGGTGGCATCTACTTGTACCCAAGTACGCAAAGCCACCCTAAAGGAAAACTGCGCCTACTGTATGAATGCAATCCAATGGCCTTCATCATGGAGCAAGCGGGTGGTAGCGCCTCTGACGGCGTGAATCGTATCCTTGATTTGAAACCGACCGAGCTGCATGAACGGGTACCTTTCTTTGTTGGTTCGAAGAATATGGTCTCTAAAGTGGAAGAGTTTTTAGAGCTCAACCGCGAAGACTAACCTCTCGTTTAAAAGCGCCTTTGGGCGCTTTTTTATTCAACAATTTTCACTACACTTTATTTACATTTGCGCCGTTTTGGCGATATCGTAATAGATGTTTTTTTGAACAATGATAAATAAGGATATACCCATGAGTTTGAATGACGTCCCTGCTGGCAAAGCACTACCAGATGACATTTATGTCGTGATTGAGATCCCTGCTAACGCTGACCCTATCAAGTACGAAGTGGATAAAGATTCCGGTGCCGTATTCGTTGACCGCTTTATGTCTGCACCTATGTTCTACCCATGCAACTATGGTTATGTAAATCATACCTTGTCACTCGATGGTGACCCTGTAGACGTACTTGTACCGACCCCTTACCCATTAATGCCAGGCTCTGTGATTCGCTGCCGACCAGTGGGTGTATTGAAGATGACCGATGAGTCAGGTGAAGATGCCAAAGTGGTGGCAGTACCACACAGCAAGATTTCTAAAGAGTATGAACACATTCAAGATGTCGGTGATATCCCCGAACTGCTAAAAGCGCAGATCACGCATTTCTTCGAGCGCTACAAAGAGCTGGAATCTGGCAAGTGGGTCAAAGTCGATGGCTGGGCAGATGTCGCGGCAGCGCGTGAAGAGATTCTAGAATCCTACCAACGTGCGCAAAAATAACCGCTAGCTTCTAAAAACAACATAGCCCGCACAGGCGGGCTATGAAAATATCAATTAAATGAATTACCAAAGATCGCGTCTACCGTTGTAGTAATCTTGGCGGAAAAACGGGTCTTGGTCATCACAAATGCCACGATACGCTCTACCCAATCTGCCAAGCATGTACGCGCTTTGGTCACAGTAAGTTTGCTTACCTTGTTCGTAACCTTGTAGATACGCTTGATAGAAGTCATCGTTAATGGCACTTTGAGCGTCCAATTTGGCTAACTTATCTTCCGTTTGAACGATGTAACCATCCATCGCACGCTGCTTACCGTAAGCAAGCCAATCCGACTCGCTTTGTAAAGCTGGAAGAGGTTGGGCACTACAGCCGACAAGCAAAGCTGTTAATAACATCAGAGTGTACTTCATTATTGGTCTCTCCTCGTATCGAGCTAAACCCTTTGACACCAATCCCCTGAAGAAATCATCACATCTAACTGGCTTGAATCTTGATACAGATAAATCCAAGCCTCGCCAAATGGAGTCGAGATTAACTCGCGTCGATATTCCACAGGAACATCTTCCAATTCATCAAGAGCTCGCAGAGTCGCTTCATTTACTAAGTATACTTCACCAGAAATACTTTGATGCCCTTCGACAACGGCAGGGTAAGTCCCCAAATCATAAAGTGCGTATTGTGCTGGCGTTTGATGTCCGCCAAGGTATTGAGCATCCGCAAGATAATGGGCATTAGCCTGCCCTTCTCGCAATGTGCCATAAACAAATACCAAATGCTGCATCTTGTGCCTCCTTTTACGCGCCGAGCCAATAAATGATCAATCAAACTCAAATTGATACAGAAGATCGACCGCGCTATCTAACCCTGATACGGCTTCAACATAAAGATCTTTCATTAAGCGATAACGCACCGTGAACTCACCGACGGAATCAAAAATCCCTACGCCATATTTGACCTGTAACCCAGGAAGAATATAACCACTCACCGTCACTTGGGAATCATCCCCAGTACCCGCGGTATCAAGCTGCAGATCTTGCACCCCGAAGGCTTCACCAATCTCACCAACCAAACGGCCACTCTTAGCTAAGCTTAAGCCAATTAAGGTCGTGGTCATCGAGTTACCACCCGACTCCCCATCAATATCTTGGCCACGTAGCAAGTATGACAGCGCATTAGCTTGCGGCATGGCTGGCTCTGAGAAGATAGACACTTGCGGCTCATCTGCCGAGCCTGTCACTTTAACCCCAGCAATCACTTCATCTTGAGTGTTTTCTGGATTTCGTATCGCAGAGATTTGCAGATAAGGCTGATCCGCGGGGCCATTCATTAAGATTTTACCTTCTTTGATCAATAGATCTTGGCCAAATGAAGAGTAAGAACCATCAACGATATTCACTTCACCAACAATAAATGGGCCTTTATTTTTCTGCGTTACATTCAAGTTACCCACTAGGCCACCTTCAAGGCCAAACGCCGATAACTTAAAGTCATCGCCTATCTTAATGTTGATGTTGGTTTCAACTTCAAAAGGCACTTTGCTCTCTTCATCGACCGGCTGACCATCAGCATCAACAATAACTAAGTCTTTAGACACACCAACTGCACTGGCAGGTACATCTTCAACCACTACTCGGCCCCACGGCAGGGCAATTGAACCATCAATTCGAGCGTTCTTTGGCGAAGCTGAGATAGTCATATCTGGCACGACTTTCACCTTCACCATAGGCGGAACATCGACCATTAGCTCTTCGGCAAATACTCGCACCTTACTCTGCCAGTTAGCAAGGTCTTGCCAATCAGCATTACCTTCGACATCTAACTCACCATCTGGCGTTTGTATCGCAGCATCAATCAACGCTTGGTAACCAGAGAAGTTAACCACTAGGCGGCCAGAGTCGATATCAATCGGAGAGACTTCCCCTTGCAGCAACATATCATCAACCACGAACTGACCGTTCACCTTTGGGTGCATCAGAGGGCCAGAGATATCGAGATCCGTTGATAGATTAGCATTGAGCTGGCTGTATTCTCCTAACAACACGTTGAGGAAATCGAGGTTGAAGGTCGACAATGCAAGCTTAGCCTGTAACTGCTTATCTTCTACCGTCACATCCGGGATCATCAGCTCACCAGATACATCGCCGTTATCGGTGACATCAATGAGCCAATTGGCGTTAAGTTGGTTGTTGAGCAAATCCGCGTTTAACTCAATATTCTGCCAACCAACAACTAAAGGCTCACCCACTTGCTGCGTTACTTTGCCCGGAGCAAGGGTAATTGAAGCTTTAACTTGAGGTGCTTTACTTGCGCCCCACTTGGCCGATGTGCTGGCATTTAGCGAACCTTGTAACTGAGTCTCGGCTGGTAAAAACATCGCAATCTGCTCAAAATCGAACTGATTGATCGCCAGTTGCGCTTCACCACTTTCGCCTACTTTGATGTCTTGCTGTAAACAGACCGATGCTTGATCTTGTAACCAACAATGAGCTGCGACTGAAACCTCGGTATTGGCCGAATCAAAACCAAGCGCCGTTGGTTGATTTAGCTGCCACTGACCTTGTTTTGAGTTCAGTGTCATGCGGGTTAACGAACCATCCCACTTAAGCGCAGGTTTATCTTCAAGTGCGCCAGCCAAGGCTAGGCTGGTTGACGCAATATCAGAACGGACATCAAGGGTCAGATTGTGCTGTTTCTGACTACCGTTTAACTTCAGCAGAACTTGCTCGACCAAATAATCTTGATAGCGAGCTTGGTCGACTTGTAGTGTGAGTTGGCCTTGTACTTGAGGTAGTGGCGTTACTTCACCAGTAAGTTTAACTTGTTGTAGCTTAGCTTGATCTTGCCAAGCAATATTCTCGGCCTGTAGATCAAGCTCGACTTGCGGCTGCTTCAAATCGCCTCGCAGCTTCACACCACCTCGAGCCTGACCTTGTAAATCAGGAACCGACTTCACCAAGCTTGGTAAATCTAACGCGAGATCAAGCTGCCATTGCTGAGCGAGTTCACCCTGTGCTCGAATACTGTTTGGCCCATGAGACAACACCAAGCGTGGCGTTTTTAAGAAGATTTCCCCTTTACCCGCCTCATCCAATGCTTGAAGCGAGCCTTCGATATTGAGTGGGTAGTCACGAAGTACACCATCAATATCGAGCTGAGGTAAGTTGACCTTCCAGCCACCTTTTGCAGTTAAAGCGCCATCGGTTTTCAATGTACCACTAATTTGTCCCTCAGCCTCAGGCCATTGCAGCCCCGGTTGGATGTCAGTCAGCTCAAGTTGCGCTTGCCAGTTAATCGGCGCTTGCCAATTGGCCATCACTTGGCCTTCAACCATGCCTCCTAGGGTTTGTAGCTCAAGTTGCGACAATTGAATATGGTTTAAATCACCTGCGCCTTTTAACTTGATGCCTAAATCAGGGATCGGAGTACCTTGCACTTCTGCCTGTAACGCTAACCCGTAAGCTTTCAATGAGCCTTGTCCCTTAAGCTCATCAATCGCTACTTTGTACTCTGCCTTACCTTTTAATGGCCACTGCGCATCCGCTTGAGTTAACGCCAGGTCAAACGGCAACTGTGGCTCAAGCGGCTGCAAAGTCGCCACTAAATCACCACTTGCTAAACCACTAAACAGTGCCTTTAGGTTTAACTCAGCCACCGTACCATTCGCGTTTAGCTTTATTTTTTGCCCTTTGGCAATTGGGTCATTGACCGTCGCCGCTAAGTCTAGCTCTAGCGGATAGTCACCCACCATCTCTAGCTGACCAGAGGCGGTGGCTGACACCTGCGGCATTTCAAGCTGTAAGGTATTGAGATTTAACTTTGATGATCGCGCTAATAGCTCCAAGCCAAGATGATTAACTTCAACAGGTGTCTCTTGCTGTAAAACAAAGTCATGAATGTCGAGCCGCTTTACATTCACAGAAAGAGGTAACACCACCTCCGGTAATACAATCACCTGCTCAGTATTGGGCTGATTAGCGGTATTGGCTTTCGGTTCAGGTGTTGCCTCTGCTAACGCGACATTGATCCCTGATAGCAGAGTGGTATTCAGCGTTAATCTTGAGCCTTGGAAAGAGAATCCGGTGGTAAATTGCTGCCACTGAATATGATGACCAAGCACTTTTAAATCGATGTCGTTCAGTGCAACTCGACCAACTCGAATCGGTAACGGCGACGTTATTGACGCAGAAGATGAGGTTTCCGGTGCTGGCTCTGCACTGCTTTCAGGCAGCTTAGGCATTGCGAACTCAAGTCCAGAAAGACTTAACTCATCGACACAAACACTAGGCTCTGTAAAACAGGCAGGTTTTACTGCTAGCGTTAATGCATCAACCTTGGCATCGACTCCTAACGATTCATCATTAAACGTGACGTTGTTTAAAATAAAACGAGGGAATATTGCGCCTTGGTAATCACCAACCTGTAGCTGTGGAACAAATTTCTCCGCCGTCCAAAGTGCAAGGCTCAGGCCCGGCCGAGAAAACAGCAAAATTGCTAACGCTACGCTGAGCACCAACAACAGAGAAATAAGCGAAATCGATAGCCATTTTGACCATTTTAATACCACTTTGGTCATAGCTCAGGCCCTAAAGTAAAGTGAACTTGGAACTCATCACCTGGGTTTGCATCAAAGCCCCAAGCGAAATCAAGACGAACAGGGCCAACCGGAGAGGCCCAGCGAATACCGACACCTGCACCACGCTTAAAATCAGCTTGGTCATTAAAGGCATCACCATAATCGTAAAAAATCGCGCCCCACCAATTGCCATAAACTCGGTATTGGTATTCTAACGATGTGGTCACCATGTACTTAGCACCCGTCAACGCACCACTGCTGTCTTTCGGGGAGATCGACTCATAGCCATAGCCACGTAAGTTGTTATCACCACCAGCAAAGAAACGCAGCGATGGCGACAATTTTTCAAATTCATCAGTAATATTGGCGCCACCATCAATTCGGAAAATTCCACGATGATTACCGCCAATACTACGGATCCACGACGTGCCGGCTTGAGCACGGATCACGCGCGTTTCTGACAGCGCATTAGGATCGCCATATTCCAAGGTTAAACTTTGACGATCGCCCCACATCGGCATCGAGCTACCGCGCACACGAGTACGAGAAAACGAAATACCCGGCAACAAGAATTGCGCAGTATCGTCTTGCAAACCTTGTTCGTAGTTTTCTAGCAAGTAACGAATAAACAAGGTTCGATGCCAGCCATTATCCAAGGTCCAGTGACGCTCTAGCGCTAGGTTGGATTCCAAGCTTTTGGTGTCACGGTTATCGAGGTTTTTCATCCCGTATTGAATTCGATAGTACTCATTGAGCACGTCATCAAGCGGAATGCGATAGCCAGCGGTAATGGTTTGTTCAGGCGCGGAAAGAGAAAAACTGCTATCGAAGCTGTGTCCTCGAGAGTTCACCCAAGGCTTTTTCCATTTTAACGAACCTCGCACGCCCACATCGGTCGAGTAACCGATACCCGTTTCTAATTGGTTGCGCGCTTGAGGTGCGAGAGAAACTTTAACCGGTAGATTACGCCCTTTGCCTAACTGGCTTAAATCTGGTTCAACAAATACCGAAGAGAACCAGTCAGTATTAGACAAGTTCTGGTTGTATTCACCGATCTTGGATACATCATAAGGTTCACCAAGTTCATACGGTTCGAGAGAGTGCACTCGGTCTTCTTCGATTTGGCTGCCATTGATACTGGTCTCACCAAAGTGATAGCGCATGCCACTGTCGTAATGCAGACGAATATAAGCTTGATTTAGCTCGGGGGAAACCTCCAAACGGCTGACTTCAAAATCCCCTTCGAAGTAACCTTTTTTCAATGCGAGGTTACGAATACCTGATTTTAAAGCGTCATAGAGACCTTGGTTGAGCGTGTCTCCCGTTTTAAGGCCGCTTTTTTCCACCAATTTAGTAAAGTCTTCATCTTTGCTGGCCTCACCTGCAAATTGAATATCCAATTCATCAACAAGCACGGGGGCGCCAGGAGTCACCGTGACTAATAATTCTTTACCATCCTCTTCCGCTGAAAAATGAAATTCAGGGTGATAGTAGCCAAGTGCATTCAGCGCTTCTGTAATGCTTTTTTCTAACCGGGCTCGGAAACGTAGATTGGTGGAATAGTCAGATTCTGGAATGGAAGCGAGATAAGCATCCACATTGGTTTTCAACTCACCATCTAAGCCCTTAACTGACAGATCCACACCTTTTGCGATGCCATAGCTCGGCATCGTCAATAGTGTGGCAACGATAAATGATAAAGGCTTTCTTCTCATGGACTTCTAAGGCTGTTATTTTCGTATTGTTTGTTATAAATGATAACGTTAGTTAATAAAATAGTCTGTATGAAAACCGTTAATTTCTCGGTCTACTACTCAAAGGAAGGCTCAACAAGGATACTGCCATGTTAGATAAACAAACTATGATCTCCCCAGAGCGTGCTCTCATTGGCCGCGACACACCTATGTCGATTGAAGACCAACACTTCGTCAATCAATCTAGCTTGAGTGCAATGCCAAGTGGCAATCAGCAACAAGTCCTACTAGGTATGGGATGTTTTTGGGGCGCTGAACGACTGTTTTGGCAACTGGATGGCGTGGTTAGCACCTCTGTAGGCTATGCGGGTGGTTATACTAAAAACCCGACCTATGAAGAGGTTTGCTCTGGTAAAACGGGGCACACAGAAGTGGTGCGAGTGGTATTTGATACCAATGAAATTACCCTTGCTGACCTATTGAAAACCTTTTGGGAGCGCCATGACCCAACTCAAGGTATGCGCCAAGGCAACGACTTAGGCACACAATATCGTTCGGTGATTTATACCTACAGCCAAGAGCAATTCGATATCGCGCAGCAATCGAAGCTCCAATACCAAGCGTTACTTGGAGAAGGCACAACCATCACTACGCAAATCGAAATGGCTCAAGAGTACTTCTTTGCCGAGACTTATCATCAGCAGTACTTAGCCAAAAACCCAAATGGATATTGCGGCCTTGGTGGTACGGGGGTTTGCTTCCCACCAACGGAAAATGAATGATTCGACCACTCTTTCTCTCTATTGAGTATATACTTTAGAAACATTTAGCTTCATCGGTATCACCGCTAGGACACTAAGGAAATCATAATGAAACACAAAACGTTACTTGCGCTGGCGCTTACTTTTGCTTCCAGTTCTGTTTTTGCTCACAACATCAAACTAGAGCAAGCCGTGCCAAACGTTGCGGTAACAAGCCATGGTGAAATCTTGGTTCAAGACAATGATACGGTTTATCAAGCTTGGGATACTCAAGCGATGCTTGGCAAAGTTCGTGTTGTTCAAGCGATTGCTGGTAGAAGCAGCTCTAAAGAGATGAATGCACCTCTTATGGCAGCAATCACCGCTGCCGACTTCCCTGCTGAGAGCTACCAAACAACAACCATCATTAACCAAGATGATGCTATTTGGGGTACGGGCTCGTTTGTAAAATCGTCTGCGCAAGACAGCAAGAAAGAGTTCCCTTGGTCATCAATGGTATTGGACGAAGATGGTGTGGTAGCGAAAAAATGGGGACTTCAAGCAGAGTCATCCGCGATTTTAGTGCAAGACAAACAAGGTAAAGTGCTCTTTATCAAAGAAGGTTCGCTCAACGAGAGTGAAATCCAACAGGTTCTCGGCCTAGTTAAACAAAGTTTATAAGCTATTATTCAGGCCGTTATACAACTGATTTTACAAATTAGTCTTAACCTTTAGAGTCGAGTTGTTATAGTATAACAACTCGACTTTTTCTTGGTGGTAAAACGTGGTCTCTCTCTACGCTCAAACACGCAAATCAACCTTGGTCGCATTCTGTGCAGCCATGTTTATGCTGTGGATGAGTTTTGCCTATATTGAGCACCAATACGACCTTTCCCCTCACCACCATGAACACCACCAGTGTCAGCTGTTTGCTAATGCCCTGCATGGCACACTCAGCGCCCCTATCCTCTTTGCTAATCCACTATTGCAAGAGTCGCCGTATTTCTTCTCCGAGTATCCATACATTGCGGCTCCAGTCATAGTGCCATTAGCGCGCGCACCGCCTGAGTCAATCTATACTTAAATTTCTTCTCCCTATTTGATACCTGAGCGAGCGGTTCGCTCAGGTATGTTTTAAAAAATTTATAATGACTCAGGATTTAACATGATTAAGTACTCTCCACTTGCCCTTTGCCTTGGCCTTGCTCTTTCTCAAACAGCGATGGCTGAAGATCACTTCCGCCAACATGATGCCCATGTGCATGGTGAAGTTGAATTCAATATTGCCCAAGATGGTCACGAGCTATTAGTAGAGATTACCGCTCCAGGTGCAGATGTAGTTGGCTTTGAACACGCTCCTCAAAACGACGAGCAGAAGAAAGCACTTGAGCAAGCTGAAGCTCACTTAAACAACGCTAACTCTGTGTTACTTTTAGCGTCTAGCGCACAATGTAAGCTAGAGCACAAATCCGTGACACACACGTTAGGTCAAGATGAGCATGAAGGTCACGATCACGATAAACACGATCATGATGATGACCATGAAGGCCATGACCACGATAAACACGATCATGACCACGATAAGCACGATCATGACCACGATCATGACCACGACCATGAAGGCCATGACCATGATAAGCACGATCATGACCACGAAGGTCACGACCATGAATCACATGGTGGCCACGGTGAATTCACCATCGAATACCATTACCACTGTGATAACCTAGCCAAACTTGATGCAATTGACACAAAATGGTTTGAGCTATTCCCAGCGACGAATAAAGTGAAAGTCAACTTGTTGACTGATACTAAGCAAGCAGCACTAGAGCTATCTGAAAAACAGAGCACCATTAAGTTTTAATCTAGAACTTGCTTAAGCCCAATAGCCTGAGCTGATCAGGCTATTGGCATCACTTATTGGAAGCAAAAATGACAACAGAAACATTACCCCCTGTGGTACTCCTCAATCAGGTTAAGTACCGCTGGGCCAATAATCCAAATCCAACGTTAGATATCCCTTTACTGGAAATCTCACGCGGTGAGCACTTATTCATTAAAGGCCCAAGTGGCTGTGGCAAGTCCACATTACTCGGTTTGCTTACAGGCATTCTCAAGGCGGATGAAGGCCAAGTTGATGTTCTTGGTCAAGATTTGAAAACCCTGAAAGGTGCGCAGCGCGATCGTTTCCGAGCCAATAATATTGGTTATATTTTCCAGCAATTTAACTTATTGCCTTACCTAAGCGTGATTGAAAACGTCGTGCTACCTTGCCAGTTTTCTAAATCTCGCCGCCAGCAAGTGGAGGGCAGCTTGCAGCTGCAAGCTCGTTCGCTACTCACTAAACTGCATTTACCCGAAGCCTTGATGGATAAACCCGTCACAGAGCTTAGTATCGGCCAACAACAACGGGTAGCGGCGGCACGTGCTCTTATGGGTAATCCACAGCTGATCATTGCCGATGAACCGACCTCCTCACTGGATCATGACAACCGCACCGCATTTATCGAGCTATTGCTTGAACAAGTAAATCAAGCCAACGCGACACTGCTGTTTGTCAGTCACGATCCGACTTTAGAATCGCTGTTTGACCGCACGATCGATTTACAATCTCTAAACCAAGCAGGAGCGCAATCATGAGCCCCACATTAATGCTCGCTTGGAAAAGCGCGAATAACCGTCGCCTTACCGCTATTCTTACCATTCTCACCGTAGCGATCTCTGTCATTCTTCTTCTGGGTGTAGAACGAATCCGAACTCAAGCCAAAAGCAGCTTCGCCAATACCATCTCAGGTACCGATTTGATCGTCGGTGGCCGCTCAGGACAAGTGAACTTATTACTTTATTCCGTGTTTAGAATTGGCAACGCTACTAACAACATTGATTGGAAAAGCTATCAAGAATTTAGCCAACATCGCTCAGTAAATTGGACGATTCCACTCTCACTGGGCGACTCTCATAAAGGCTTTCGCGTATTAGGTACCAATCAAAGTTACTTTGAACACTACCGTTATGGCCGCAAGCAAAACCTTGCCCTAGAGCAAGGGCGCCCATTTAACGGATTGTTTGAGACCGTGATTGGCGCAGATGTCGCGAAAAAGCTTGGCTACACTATAGGTAGTGAAATTATCATCGCGCATGGCATCAATGATGCGGGTTTCAGTCGCCATGACAAATTACCGTTCAAAGTGGTTGGTATTTTTTCTCCAACCGGGACACCAGTCGACAAAACCGTGCACGTCTCTTTGGAGGCGATTGAAGCTATACACGTGGGTTGGGAGTCAGGTGCTAATCTGGGGAACACGCCCTCTGCGGATCAGTTACTTCAGCGTGACTTTGAACCGCAACAAATCACCGCTATGCTGGTGGGCTTGAAATCGAAGATTCAAACCTTTGCTTTGCAGAGACAGATTAACACTTACCCGAAAGAACCACTAAGTGCCATCTTACCGGGGGTCGCCCTACATGAACTTTGGGGCATGATGTCGGTAGCAGAGCAAGCCTTGATGGCAGTATCAATATTTGTTGTTGCGGCAGGGTTACTGGGCATGTTGTCGAGCTTACTGACGAGCTTGCAAGAAAGGCGACGCGAAATGGCCATCTTGCGGGCAATGGGCGCAAGACCAAGGCATGTATTTTCGTTGCTCATCTTAGAAGCCAGCGCGCTGACTACGGTGGGTATTGTGGTAGGAACCGCTGGCCTTTATGGCCTGTTAGCCGTCATTGGCCCTATCATCGCCCAGAACTATGGTATTCAATTACCACTTATCGGCCTAAGCCAATACGAATTACTCTTGCTTGGCGCTGTACAGCTTTCTGGCACAGTAATTGGTATTATCCCTGCCATCCGTGCTTATAAACAATCACTCAGCGACGGCATGACAATAAGAGTTTAATAATGAAAAAAGCAGTTCTATTTTTCTTTTGGGCCATCACTATGGTGGCTCTACCTGGGCAAGTCAGTGCCAACGAAGATCTTCTCCAATTGGATTGGATTGATTTGGTCCCTGAAGATGAGCGTAACCAGTTTGATGCCGTTGGCATGCCTGTTACCGATCACTCGGGTGCAGCCGCTCAGCAATTAAAGGTCGGCAAAGTTCGCCAAGAGCTCAACGGCAGTGAAGTGAAAATTCCCGGCTACGTTATCCCACTAGAAGGGGATGAAGACACCATTACTGAATTTTTACTGGTGCCTTACTTTGGCGCTTGTATTCACGTACCGCCACCGCCACCAAACCAGATCATCTATGTTCGTTTTCCTAAAGGTGCACCAGTACAGCAGTTATGGGATGTGATTTACGTGATTGGTAAACTAAAAACTGAAGTGGTCAGCCATGAACTGGCAGAAACAGGTTACGTAATCGAAGGCACAGACATAGCGGAATACGATTACTAACTTTGATTAACATTTAAGCAACCTGTTAATTATCCTTACTATGTTAGATATCTAGATAAATAGACTAACACTGCCAAATAAACTAGCAGTAACAGGGTAATTGACAGGTGCTTTAGCAGTTTATTGTCACTGAAATATTTCATAAAGCCCTCTCGATAAGCAATAACAATTTTAACAAACCATTATCATAACGCCTAGCAAATTTTTGCGTCACGAACTTGCCGAGTTTTTCTGGTAGCTTTTGCATGAAAAAGGTACAGTGATAAGCTCTCTGTTGGTTAAGGAAATGGTATGTCTGAGAGCAACAAACCTGTGGTGATTGACCACGAACCTACTCAAGAAAATCAGCAACATAAGAAGTCCCAATACGTCAAAGACAGCTCTAGCCGAGTTGTGCATATTGCCCAAACATTTGGACTCGATGCTCTCCTTCAAAAAGAAGCGCCACAGAAGCCTGCACTTGAACGTTCTCTGGTTCGTGAACGCCGTAGACGCGAGCAAAGACAAAAGAACCTAGAACAAATCCTAAAACTGACACATTCTTCATGCAGTGATGAAGCCGCAGGTGAACCAGATCAAGACTGGCTATATCGCTTTTTCGATATGGCTCAGGAGGTGCATAACCCATCAATGCAGAGACTATGGGCGCAAGTGCTAAAAAGGGAGATCACCAACCCCGGCTCTACGTCAATGAAAGCACTGAAAGTTCTACAAGATATGACGCCGAAAGAAGCGCAAATCTTACAACGTGCCGCATCATTAGCATGCAGTTTTGGTTCAGACAACAGCCGAAAACTTCTCGTAGGCTACCGCTCTCAAGGGGGCATTTTCAGTTTTGGTAAGCGTAATATCACCAGCAACATCAATGTGGGTAACTTCCAACTGCCCTACTCAAGCTTACTGGTACTGTTTGAACTTGGGTTAATGCATGGTACAGAACTAGAATCCGGCGAGATTGAGCTAGAATCACCATTGCCTCTTATTTATCAAGGCAAACAGCTCGCTCTACAAGCTCATAGTAAAGGGGTAAGACTGCTCTATTATCGCTTTACACCAACTGGCAACGAGCTATGCAAATTGCTAGGGAACAAGCCGAATAATCAATACTACGATCAGCTTATTGCCCTATTAGGCCAAAAGTTTACGACTCAGACAGACGCGCCAAGTAGTATTCATCACACGGTGTAATAGCCATAAAAAAACGCCAGCGAAATGCTGGCGTTTCTGTATCCGTTACGACGGTAAACTATGCTTTGAACGCTTTAAATGCGTTAATCAAACCATTGGTTGAGCTGTCGTGTGAACTGATTGCTGTTGCGTCAGCTAGCTCAGGTAGGATCTGGTTTGCTAGTTGTTTACCTAGCTCTACGCCCCACTGGTCGAAGCTGAAAATATTCCAGATAACGCCTTGAGCAAAGATCTTGTGCTCGTACATTGCGATTAGGTTACCTAAAGTACGAGGAGTAATTTGCTTAACTAGGATTGAGTTAGTTGGGCGGTTACCTTCAAACACTTTGAATGGTGCTAGAGTTGCCGCTTCTTCCTCAGATTTACCTGCTTGTGCAAATTCAGCCTTCACCGTTTCTTCTGTCTTACCAAATGCTAGCGCTTCAGTTTGAGCGAAGAAGTTAGACATTAGCTTCTGGTGGTGATCGCCTGCTGGGTTGTGGCTTAGTGCTGGTGCAATAAAGTCACAAGGAATCAGCTTAGTACCTTGGTGGATCAACTGGTAGAACGCGTGCTGACCGTTAGTGCCTGGTTCACCCCAAATGATTGGGCCAGTTTGGTAAGTCACTGCATTGCCGTCACGATCAACGTATTTACCGTTCGACTCCATGTTACCTTGCTGGAAGTATGCAGCGAAACGGTGCATGTACTGATCGTAAGGTAGAATCGCTTCTGATTCCGCGCCGTGGAAGTTGTTGTACCACAGGCCAATCAGCGCAAGGATTACTGGCACGTTGCTTTCTAGTTCAGTAGAAGCAAAGTGGTTATCCATCTCGTGAGCGCCGTCTAGTAGCTCAACAAAGTTGTCGTAACCTACCGCTAGTGCAATTGAAAGACCGATTGCAGACCATAGTGAGTAACGGCCACCAACCCAATCCCAAAACTCAAACATGTTGTCGGTATCGATGCCGAACTCAGAAACCGCTGTTGCGTTAGTTGATAGTGCAGCGAAGTGTTTCGCTACGTGCGCTTCTTCACCCGCAGCTTCTAGGAACCAATCACGTGCTGTATGCGCGTTTGTCATCGTTTCTTGTGTAGTGAATGTCTTAGACGCGATGAGGAATAGCGTTGTTTCTGGGTTTACTTTCTTCAACGTTTCAACGATATGAGTACCGTCAACGTTAGAAACAAAGTGTAGGTTTAGGTGGTTTTTGTATGGCGCTAGCGCCTCTGTCACCATGTAAGGACCAAGGTCAGAACCACCGATGCCGATGTTTACGATGTCAGTGATTGCTTTACCTGTGTAACCTTTCCACTCACCGCCAATAACGCGATCAGTGAATGATTTCATTTTTTCTAGTACTGCATTTACAGCAGGCATTACGTCTTCGCCATCAACCATTACAGGCTTGTTGCTGCGGTTACGTAGAGCGGTGTGAAGCACTGCGCGATCTTCAGTTTGGTTGATTGCTTCACCGCTAAACATCGCTTCAATCGCAGACTGAAGTTCTGTTTCTTTCGCGAGTGCGAAAAGGTGTTGTAACGTTTCTTCGTTAATTAGGTTTTTTGAGTAATCGACAAGAAGATCGTCACCAAAACGTGTAGAGAACTTATCAAAGCGTGCAGCATCCTGAGCAAATAGCTCAGTCATATCCATATCTTGTGCAGATTCAAAATGCGCAGTCAGCGCTTTCCAAGCTTGTGTTTGCGTTGGATTAATATTTTTCAACATGGTCTCTATCCCGATGTTACAGTAGGTTTTTATTCCCGGCTTTTTTACAAAACCTTAGGAATCCCCGATTTTAGCAAAAATTAATATAATGTAGATGTTTGGGCTAATTGCCACAAAACAAGGTTATGTAGTTTTTTTTCAGTGGCTAATTATGACGCAGTTGTTTTTCACTCACATTGAGTTAAATCACATTAGCTCATCTAGCAATTGCAACTAAACAATTAATACCCGTGAGATTAGACTAGCCACAAGCTCTCATTTTGCCAAATAAATATAAAAGGAACGTTTATGTGGTCTCAGAAAACGATCAACTTGCAACAACGCCCACGTGGATTTCATCTGATCACTGATGAAATTGAACAACAATTACCGCAAATTAGATCATTATCAGTAGGTTTATTACAGCTGTTTATTCAACATACGTCAGCCAGCCTCACACTGAATGAGAACGCAGATCCGACGGTTCGTCATGATATGGAAAAGCATTTCAACAAGTTCGTTCCTGAGCGCGCACCTTACTATCAACATACCTATGAAGGGGATGACGATATGCCCGCACACATCAAAGCATCGCTACTCGGCGCAAGTGTCACTATCCCCATTTCAAATGGCCGACTGGCATTGGGAACATGGCAAGGTATTTATTTGGGTGAACACCGAGACATGGGTGGCAGTCGCAGAGTGCTGGCAACCATTCAGGGTGAATAATTTGCTTAATCAACTTCAATGAGACCAACAAAAACAGCAGCTATGAGAGCTGCTGTTTTTCTATCTGAGATTATATGTAGGCTTACTTGGTATAAACCATCTCAACGCGCGAGGTCAGTTTAGTCACTAATTCATAAGCGATAGTACCGATGTGGTTAGCCACTTCTTCGGACGGTAAGTCTTTACCCCACATGATGGCTTCATCACCCACTTTATCTTGCGCATCAGGGCCTAAATCAACCGTCAACATGTCCATTGAGACACGGCCAGCAATCGGTACTCGTCGGCCATTCACGAGCACTGGCGTACCGTTAGGCGCAGTTCTCGGGTAACCATCACCATAACCAATCGCGATAACGCCCATTTTTGTGTCTCGCTCGCTGGTCCAAATGCCGCCATAGCCAACACTCTCACCTTTTTTCACATCACGTACCGCGATTAAGTGAGATTTCAGCGTCATGACAGGTTGGTAGCCAAGCTCTGCGGCGGTCTTATCAGCGAAAGGCGAAACACCATACATAATAATGCCCGGTCTAACCCAATCAAGATGGCTATCTGGCCACGCTAAAATACCGGCAGATGCCGCCATAGAGCGCTCACCTTGGCAACCTTCTGTGAGAGATAAAAACAGTTCCGTTTGATCGACCGTGGTCGACTTATCTAGCTCGTCTGCACTCGCAAAATGACTCATGAAACGCAGTGGTTTCGCCACATTATCGCAAGCTTTAAGACGGGTAATAAAGTCATCCAATTGTTCAGGGCGCACACCTAAGCGGTGCATGCCTGTGTCAATTTTGATCCACACTTTAACCGGCGTCTCCAAGTCAGCTTGCTCTAAGGCTTGTAGCTGCTCTTCGCAATGCACCACTGTTTGAATGTTGTTAGTAACCAAAACAGGTAAATCACCCGATGAGTAAAAACCTTCCAATAGTAAGATAGGCTTTACAACTCCGCATGCACGAAGCTGAAGGGCTTCTTCAATGCGGGCTACACCAAAGGCATCGGCGCCATTGGCATGTTGAGCAATATGGCGTAGACCATGGCCATATCCATTGGCTTTTACCACGGCAATAATCTTACAAGACGGTGCTTGCTGCTTCACTTGGGTCAGATTATGTTGCAGCGCATTTAAGTCCACATGCGCTGTGGCGGCCTTCATATAACTCATAGGCTTATTCTTCATCCACATCAAACGCAGGGCCTGCGTAGTTATCAAAGCGAGACCATTGGCCTTGGAAGGTTAGACGAACCGAACCGATTGGGCCGTTACGCTGCTTACCAAGGATAATCTCTGCGGTGCCTTTCATTGAGCTATCTGGGTTATAAACCTCATCACGATAGATGAACATGATTAAGTCGGCATCCTGCTCGATAGAGCCAGATTCACGCAAGTCTGAGTTTACTGGTCGCTTATCGGCACGTTGCTCTAGGGAACGGTTTAGCTGCGATAGTGCTACCACAGGTACGTTCAACTCTTTCGCTAATGCTTTCAATGAGCGAGAAATCTCAGCGATTTCCAAGGTACGGTTTTCAGACAGTGCTGGTACGCGCATCAACTGCAGGTAGTCGACCATGATCATTGATAGACCACCGTGCTCACGAGCAATACGACGAGCACGAGAACGTACTTCAGTCGGAGTAAGACCAGAACTGTCATCGATGTACATGTTCTTCTTCTCCATCAGGATACCCATGGTAGAAGAGATACGCGCCCAATCCTCATCATCAAGCTGACCAGTACGAATCTTGGTTTGGTCGACGCGAGAAAGCGACGCGAGCATACGCATCATGATTTGTTCTGATGGCATCTCTAGCGAGAAAATTAGCACGGGTTTATCAGAAACCATGGCCGCGTTTTCACACAAGTTCATCGCAAAAGTGGTTTTACCCATCGACGGACGCGCAGCCACGATAACTAAGTCAGAACCTTGCAGACCAGCGGTTTTCTTATTCAAATCGGTAAAGCCAGTATCGACACCTGTCACACCATCTTGTGGTGACTTGTAGAGTAACTCGATACGCTCTAATGTTTTTTCTAGAATGTTGTCGACGTTTTGCGGGCCTTCGTTTTCATTGGTGCGCGATTCAGCAATCGCAAACACTTTACTCTCGGCCATGTCGACCAAGTCTTCCGAAGTGCGGCCTTGCGGGTCATAACCAGCATCAGCAATCTCATTGGCAACACCAATCAAATCACGAACGACAGCACGTTCAGCAACGATGTCCGCATAGGCATTAATGTTTGCCGCAGAAGGGGTGTTTTTTACCAGATCGGCAAGGTAAGCAAAACCACCGACATCTTCGAGCTGCTCATGCTGCTCAAGGTGTTCAGAGAGGGTAATTAAATCCAGCGGTTTGCTGTCTTCAAGGATACGCTGAACCGCTTCAAATACTAGACGGTGCGGGCGGCTGTAAAAATCGCGTGCGACCACACGCTCAGCAACCGTATCCCAACGCTCGTTATCCAGTAATAAACCACCAATAACAGATTGCTCTGCTTCTAGGGAATGCGGAGGGGTTTTGATTGCATCCACTTGGGCATCAAAATTTTTACGTTTGCGATTGTCCGGTCTGGTATCTGCCATGGTCTTGCTCAACAACTTTCTATGACCGCTCATTATAGCGAGAATCGCGTCATTGTCTTTATCAGAACCAAAGTTTGTCGACATCTAATATAGATTTAACCTATTGCTGACCGAGAAAAGCTCGTTTGAATCTATATTCCCCGTTTAACTTACCTTTTTATTATTTGAGGTTGTTTGTGTCGAAATACTGGCTTGCGAGTTTAGCCTTAATGTCCCCAATGTTTTCCTATGGACAGGAAGCGCCTGAGCAGGCTACTGAGATTGAGGTTCCTTCCCCTTGGACATCTGAGGTTGAGTTTGGCTACCAGTCGCACACCGGCAACTCAGATTCGCGTTCGTTAAACTCCCGCCTTAATGCTGAATACACAGAAGGACGTCACCGAACCAGCGGTGAGTGGAAGTTCTACCTACTTTACAAAGATGGTGAAGAAGACAAACGCCAATCAACCTACACTGCGCAAAGTGACTACAAACTTGGGCCTAAGACCTACTTGTATGGCAGTTTCAAAGGGGTGGATTCCCGTTACAGCGCTTACTTTAAAGATTACACCTTGTCAGGCGGTCTCGGTTATCAGTTCTCGAATACCGATGAGTTTGTATTTGAGTTGGAACTTGGCCCGGGCTTTCGTTACCAAGAACCAAATAAAGATGAGATCGATGATGACGATATTATCTTCCCAGACATGGTTGAAGAGGCGATCTTTCGCGGCAACATCAATACCTCATGGCAAGCGCTCGATAATTTGAGTATCTCGGCTGACCTGACGCTAGTTTCTGGTCACAGCAACACGCGAACTGATACCGACATCAGTGTGACCAACAATATTACCGAAGACATCGCGCTTAAAATCTCTCATTCACGCCAATACCACGATAAAGTGCCAGAAGGATTAGAAAAAGCCGACAGCATCTTTGCCATCAACTTACTGTTTGTCTTCTAGAAACAAACATTTTCTTCAGACATAAAAAAAGCACCTGCGAACAGGTGCTTTTAAAATACGTCTTGATACTGAATTACTCAGCAGCAACAACTTGTAGGTTAACTGTAGCGAATACTTCAGAGTGAAGTTGAACGCTAATCTCGAACTCACCAGTGTTACGTAGTGCGCCTTCAGGAAGACGAACTTCGCTCTTAGAAACTTCAACGCCAGCTGCAGTGATTGCATCAGCGATGTCACGAGTACCGATAGAACCGAATAGTTTGCCTTCGTCACCAGCTTTAGAAGCGATAACAACAGCTTCTAGAGCGTTAACTTTCTCAGCACGTGCTTCAGAAGCAGCTAGTTGCTCAGCAACTTTAGCTTCTAGTTCAGCGCGACGAGCTTCGAACATTTCAACGTTGCCTTTAGTTGCCATAACTGCTTTACCTTGTGGGATAAGGAAGTTACGAGCGTAGCCAGACTTAACGTTTACTGTATCGCCAAGACCACCTAGGTTACCGATTTTATCAAGTAGAATAACTTGCATTGTTTAATCCTCTTTCTTAATAAAACGAACCGATTACTGATGCTTGTCAGTGTACGGTAGTAGAGCTAGGTAGCGTGAACGCTTGATAGCGCGAGCTAGTTGACGCTGGTACTTAGCGCTTGTACCAGTGATACGGCTAGGTACGATTTTACCAGCTTCAGTGATGTAGTTTTTAAGAGTTGCTACGTCTTTGTAATCAATCTCTTGTACGCCTTCTGCAGTGAAACGGCAGAATTTACGACGACGGAAGAAACGAGCCATGGGCTATCTCCTGATCTAAATGTAAGTAATGTTGTCGGCATGCAGCACTAGTTTTCCCACGCCATTTCGGCCGGTTTGATAAGCGACAAAACCGCCTACCTTAATGCTACTGCCTTGTACTAAATCGTGAGTGAATGTTGTTGACCTTTGCCCACTAATCACTACCGGCATGCGACAATAAACTTGTCTCGGTAGGTCAGCTTCAATAACCGTAGAACGATGCTCCAGCCAAAACCGGCAATGTTCTACGCCACTAGGGCTTTTACTACGAATAGGAGGCTTAGCAACAGTGCCACTTAGCTCCATTCGATTGGTCATACAGTCAATTACTCAGCAGCTGCTTCTGGCTTAGCTTCAGCACGCTGTTCTGAACGCTCTTCACGACGAGGAGCACGCTCTGCACGCTCTTCTTTTTGCTTAAGCATGATAGATTGCTCAGTGATAGCAGACTTAGTACGCATGATCATGTTACGTAGAACTGCATCGTTGAAACGGAAAGCAGTTTCTAGTTCATCGATTACAGCTTGGTCAGCTTCAACGTTCATTAGAACGTAGTGAGCTTTGTGAAGCTTGTTGATTGGGTAAGCCAGTTGACGACGACCCCAGTCTTCTAGACGGTGTACTTTACCGCCAGCTTCAGTGATAGAACCAGTGTAACGCTCGATCATGCCAGCAACTTGCTCGCTTTGATCAGGGTGCACCATGAATACGATTTCGTAATGACGCATTGGTTGCTCCTTACGGATTATTAGCTTCCACAGTTGGCTCAGTCATCCAGAGGAAGCAAGGAACTAAAGATAATTGACTGAGATTTAAGGAGCACGAATAGTACAGAAACAGAGCAACTTTAGCAAGAGAAATGTATTGCTCATGGAATAGGTAGGAAACAAATCAGCGCCTAGGAATTTAGGCGCTGATAGCAAGAGTTAGAATTCTAATGGTTAACCATCATCATCTTCATCAACATATTGAGCTTGAAGATAATTTTGAATACCCGTCATGTCAATTAAACCTAGTTGCGTTTCTAACCAATCCACATGTTCTTCTTCATCTTCCAAGATATCTTGGAACAGATCACGTGAGACATAATCATGGATGTCTTCTGCGTAAGCGATAGCGTCTTTTAAATCTGGTATGGCGGCCATCTCTAACTTCAAATCGCACTCAAGCATCTCTTTGGCATCTTCACCAATCATCAGCTTGCCGAGATCTTGCAAGTTCGGTAAACCTTCTAAAAATAAAATCCTTTCAATAAGATGATCGGCGTGTTTCATCTCATCAATCGACTCATGGTATTCCTTATCCGCTAGATGTTTTAGACCCCAGTCTTTATACATCCGCGCATGTAAGAAATATTGATTGATCGCGACAAGCTCATTGCCGAGCACTTTGTTGAGATGTTGAATTATTATCGGATCGCCTTTCATGACAAAACCCTCCTCGTTGGCTCACTTTAAACTGTAGAACCAATCAAGAAGGTGTCAAAAAGCCGAACAGGCGTCTAACTGGCCTGTTGATACAAAACTGGGACGGTTTGGTCGAGAATTTCTTTTGCCTGCTTAACGCATTTACCACATTGACTGCCTAACGCAGTGCATTTTTTAATGCCTCGAATATCAGAAATGCCCTCTTCTAACGCTAACTTTCTGATTTTTTTATCAGAAACACCATGGCATAAACAGACGTACATACTACTTCCCAAATAACAGCTTTACGCAAAGAAATATAAACAAGAATTGTTATTGTTACCACTTAGATCTACAGTCAATTTAAGACCGATTTGTTATATCAAAACCGAGATGAAGCACGGATATGGCGCGCTATTGAAGAGTATGAGACTGGGGAGTTTTCTGGCATCGCTAAGTGAATGTTTTATCGATACGCAACTGAGTTGAAGGGATATTGAAGTTTCAAATTTGCTTATAACCAAAACGAAAAAAGGAAGCCGAAGCTTCCTTTTTTCTTAATGCGAGTATCGCAATATCTTCAGATAATTCTTAAGAATTAAGCGAAGATCTTAGCAACAACACCAGCACCTACTGTACGGCCACCTTCACGGATCGCGAAACGAAGACCTTCGTCCATTGCGATTGGTGCGATTAGCTCAACAGTCATCTGGATG
>NZ_JANAVY020000011.1 GCF_025195085.2 Vibrio intestinalis
TAATCATGCACGAGTTTCTCATATTTTTAACTTCATGATCAGATCGTGATTACCTTGAAAAGTTCCCAATAAAATAAAGTCTTTTATTTTCAGTGGTTAAAGTTCGATCCCACCCTTATTGAGAACTTACCTTGGTGGATGGCCATGAAAACAAAATCTCTAATAAATTCGGCACTGCTTGTTGCAAGCCTTTCTTCTACTGTGGCGTTGGCTGCGCCTACCATTACGCCGGATCCTCCGGTTCTTGGTGCGAAGGGTTACATTCTGCTTGATTACAACACTGGCCAAGTGTTGGTAGAAAAGAATGCCCATGATCAATTGAACCCCGCAAGCTTAACCAAACTGATGACAGCCTATGTTGCAGGGCAGGAGATCAATAACGGTAATATCAGCCTCGACGATGAGGTGGTGATCAGTGAAAAAGCGTGGGCGAAGAATTTTCCTGACTCGTCAAAGATGTTTATCGAAGTAGGGACATCGGTTGCTTTAATGGACTTGTATCGCGGATTGATTGTGCAATCTGGTAATGATGCCAGTGTCGCCATTGCTGAGCACGTCGCAGGCAGTGAAGATGCGTTCGTAGGATTGATGAACAGCTGGGCTGATAAACTAGAACTCAACAATACCGCATTTACTAACCCTCATGGCTTAGACAGCGATGGCTTATATTCAACGCCTTACGATATTGCGTTATTAAGCCGCGCAATCATTCGTGACTTACCAAGTATTTACCCTCTTTATAGTGAAACGGCTTACACCTACAACAAGATCACTCAATATAACCGTAATGGTTTGCTGCGCGATCGCAGCTTAAACGTTGATGGTATGAAGACGGGCTACACCAGCGGCGCGGGTTACAGCTTGGCGACCTCTGCAACGAATGGCGACATGCGTTTAATTTCGGTAGTTATGGGATCGGCCAGCACGAAAAGCCGCGAGTCTGAAAGTAAGCAATTACTTAGCTTCGGTTTCCGATTCTTCGATACCGTGCTAGCAAGCCAAGCCGACAAAGAGATTGCTCAAGCAAAAGTCTGGATGGGTGAGCATGACCAAGTGTCAGTGGGTGTTGAGCAAGACATCTTTGTTACGGTAGCTAAAGCCGATGCGAAAAAGATTAAAGCTGAGCTTATCTATGATGGCGAATTAACTGCGCCGATAGCAAAAGGTCAGCAAGTGGGCAAAGTGGTGTATAGCCTAGAGGACGAAACCATCGCTGAAGCGCCATTAATGGCCTTAGAGCCGGTAGAAGAGGGCAGCATATTCAAGCGTATTCTTGATTGGTTTAAACAGTTGTTCTCTAGTTGGTTCTAAACCTGACTCTTACTAAGCGAGCCCTAAGTGGCTCGCTTTTTTGTGTTCGCACTTTTTGAGTAACACGAAAGACGATGCCTAATTATTGATACGAGCAATGATTTATCCTAATTCTTATCTGACGTTTACCAATTATTGACATTAAGACAACTAAATTACCGACAATGCCTCTATTCAAAGAGTGCAGGAACAAAACAATGGAATTTACCCGTCAAGACAGCGAAGCGTTATACCAAGTCTGGATGTCTCAAAAATCTAAAATGCGTTTGACGCAAATGGAGTTTGCTAAAAAGCTAGGCATGAGCCAACTAGAGTTCTCAGGACTATTAAGGGGGGATAAACCGCTCTCGATGGCTTTTGTCTCTCAGTTTTGTCGTCTTCTTAACTTAGATTCACGCACTATCGTCCCCACCTTGCAAGAACGAGCAAAAGCAGCCACACAGCAAGTGTATTTAGAAAGCCGAATGACAGTAGACGGCGAAATAAAGCGCGCTTATATTGAAGGTAATCAGGTGGTGGTCGAATACATGCATACCGTGCCAGCATGATAAACATGTCAATTTCATGCTCTCGTGATTCTAGTCACAGCAATGGAATTTGAAGAAAATTGTTGTCGTATTGGTCGATTTTATGTTGCATATGGTATAGCATTCCGCACCAGAATATTTGAGTTCGGAAATATTACCCATGAAAATAATGAAAACTCTGTTAGTGGCTATCGCAGTAACGACATTGGCTGGATGTGCCTCAGGCATTCAACAACGCGCAACGAAATTCACTTCCTATGAAGACTTCAGAAAAGGCCCTGAAGGTGGTGTTGATTTAGTTTGGAGTCGTATTGGCCTGCGCAGTGAAGATCGACTCAGAGAAAAATTGGCTGAGTACGACTCAATGATCATTGATCAGGTCTTTGTTGTCACCGATGAACAAAATCTAGACAAAGAGCAGATCACTGAGTTGTCCGAGCATATGTTGATGCGCCTGAAAGAAAAAGTATCACCGTACAAGAAGATAGTGACAGAGCCTTCTGAGACGACCCTGCGCTTGAGTATCGCAATCAGTAATGTTGAAACGCCAAACCCTGTTTTAGCCGTGACAAGTAGCGTTCTACCTTTTGGTTTAGCGATTTCGACTATCTCGAAAGTGACGACAGGTGAACACACTAACGTAGGTAGTGCGAGTGTAGAGCTTCTATTAAGTGATTCGAAAACCGGTAAGCCGCTGATTGCCGCAATTGATCGCCAAGCGGGCAATAAAGACCTCTCGACCATGGTTGACTCACTTGATGATGCAAAAGACGCAATTGATTACTGGGTTGATCGTTTAGGTGTTACTCTTAACGATTGGAAAAAACCAGAGTAATCTCTTGCTATGCTAGATAAGCAAAATTTGATTAAGTTAGCCCGCATGCCTATGCCTTTTGGTAAGTATGCCGGGCGTATGCTGATAGACCTCCCTGAAGAGTATCTTTTGTGGTTTGATAAAAAAGGATTCCCGCAGGGCGAGTTAGGAGAGCTACTCAAGCTTTGTTTAGCGCTCAAGATTGAAGGTTTGGATAGCGTGGTAAAGCCGCTTAAACACATGTAACCTGCCACATAAATTCCCGATTTTTAATTGAAAGACTTACTATGAATTTTGATATCGATGCACTGAAACATCACCAATTGGTTGAAGATGGTCAGCTAGAAGGCTGCTACATTCATCAGCCTGCTCAAGGCAGCCAGCAAGATGACAAAGCGGTGCTGGAAGAGCGCCAAGCGCTGGAAAAACTCGGTTATAAGGTGGTACAGGTTAAAGCCAAAGGCGGCTCAACAACCTTCGCTGAAGCGATGCAAATGTTCGCAAAGAAGACCGGCCACCAACCTAAATAGTAAGCGAACCGCTTACTAACTTTCTCCACTGAACAATGTGTTTTCATTTGAAAGAGTCATCTGCAAGGCTGGCTCTTTTTGTCTTATAGCGCCTCATATACAAATCATATTTCTGACTCGTAGATGGACATCCTTAAGATCGTTTAGCTTACCGCTGGCAATAATATCTAGAGGCTTTCTCCCATCGAAAAATGGCCCAGTATTTTTGGTCGCCATATAGCGGTTTCGGTTATTCTCTTCGCGCACCAGAAGTTGTAGGCAATCATGGATGGAGAATAACAAGTTAACTCTCATCTGAAGCTCCTCATCATCAGCAATGCTCGGCAGTATTGCATCTATCTGATTTTTGCTAGCGCCCCACAGAGTTAATAGTTCGTTCGCTTGTTGTTTTGATTTAGACATGAAGTTTACCTAATTGCACACCTATGTTTTAAGGTGGAGGTAAACTCAGTTTTAATCAACCTATGTTTGAATATTAGTGGGTCTAAGCTCAGGCTATAGCACTGTGTTAAAGCGTTCCAAGCGAGTTCGCTGTGTTCATGTTTTAAGTGTTATCGTAGGGTTCGCGTTAAAGGTGATAATGCTCGGACTCGTTGCTCACCTAAAACCACTGCATGTACAAGGAGGTACAATGAACATTGGTATTTATATTTACGACCAAGCCGAAGTGCTTGATTTTTCTGGGCCGTATGAGGTGTTCAGCACCGCTAAGAGAATGGGCGCTGAGAGCATGAACGTATTCCTCGTTTCAGAAGGCAATCAACCAATTGTCGCTCGTGGCGGGTTGAAAGTTTTGTCGGATTATTCGATTCACAATCACCCAGCTATCGATCTATTGGTGGTGGTTGGTGGGGTTCACACTGATGAAATGCGCAAACCCAAGATATTGAGTTGGCTGGTCTCAATAGCCCCTAGAGCGAGCGAAGTCGCGTCTGTATGCACAGGCGCATTTCTTCTCGCGAAAGCGGGTTTACTTGGTGGTCAAACCGTGACGACACACTGGGAAGATATTCCAGACTTATCGTCTCAGTTTCCTAACTTAAAAGTAATTGATGATCGGCGTTGGGTAACTTCAGGGAAGTTTACTACGTCAGGAGGTATATCCGCGGGTATTGATATGAGTTTACATCTTGTGTCTAAGCGCCACGGTTTAGAGTTTGCTCAGAAAGTCGCGAGGCAAATGGAGTACAACTGGCAAGAATGAACCTCGTCATTCAGAGGTGCCTTATGTTGAATTTACAACCTCAGTTCGTGAACCAATAAACCGAATAAGATCATTCAGTACAGAGGCAAAAAAGGGGCGTGAAGCCCCTTGTAATTAGCGTGTTGGTTATTTATGGCCAATAACGAGTGCCATCTCATCGCCATCAACCAATGGCGTACCTCTTAGGTCGCTGTATGTGTTTTTAATCTCCAATCCATGAGATATCGTCAGTATCATGCACCTTGACTAGAGGTGAGTGAATACAGTAGCCTTTGTCTATCACTTCTTAAGGAGATTACGCCGATATGGACAACTAAACCTGTCATCCATTTCTCATTTTATTTTTGGATTTACAGGGTTAGTAGGCGTAGCTCACTTTCCGATATTTCTTTGCAAGTACGTTGGTATAGTTTTGCTCTTAGATAAGAGCGTGTATTTGTATTGATCTCATTTCTGAATTATCTAGCTGCGGCTGTTGCCCCTGTCATACAGGAGGCAAATTATGCCAGTAGTACAGGCTTACAACATAAGTCACCAATTTGATAACGGTGAGATGCTGTTTCAACAATTGTCATGCTCTATGACTAGCCATCGTGTCGGCTTAGTTGGTCGTAACGGTGTTGGTAAATCAATATTCGCTTCGATCTTAAGTGGCGAGCAGCAACCGTCAAGTGGAACAGTCACGTTACCTAAGTCACATGCGGTGTATCGTCAGCAGTCATCTCAATTGTTATCTAGCGAGCTTTCTATTGCGCAGTTCTTAGGTAAAGATGAGGTTCTTAAAGCGATAAAGCATGTTGAATCAGGCGATTGTTCACAGCATTGGTTTGATGTGATTAAGGAGCAATGGGAGTTACCCTTACAACTTCCTCAGCAACTTAAAGAGTTAGGCTTACCGCAAGATACGGATTTACCTTGCGCTCAATTAAGTGGAGGGCAATTAGCCCGATTACAGCTTTGGCATTTGTTGGAAAGTAACGTTGAATTACTGATCCTTGATGAACCATCTCATCATCTAGATGCGCAAGCCAAGCGATGGTTATTAGAATCGATGCGTGCGTTCAAAGGTGCGATTTTACTAGTCAGTCATGACCGAATGCTATTGCGCGAAATGAACGAAATTTGGGAGCTTTCTGGGCTTGGATTACAAGTGTTTGGTGGGAATTATGATGTTTACACTAAACAGAAAAGTGCCGAGCTACAAGCAGTAGAACGAAAACTAGCAAGCGTTGATAAGCAAAGGAAAAAGCTAGAAATACAAGCTCAGAGAAACCGCGAAAAGGCTGAGCAGAGAGCCGCAAAAGGAATTAAGTTACGTAAGGAAGGGAGTCAGGCAACAATATTACTTGATTATAAAAAAGATCAAGCGGCTTCTCGTGCATCAAATCGGAAAAAGAATGATCAACTTCGTCATGCTTACCTGCAAGATAAAGAGCAAGTATTGAAGGCAAGAAAAGAGCAACTCAAAGGGCAAAAGCTCTATCTGGAAGATACCCCAAGTCGCTTACGCAAAGTGATTTCAATACTTCAAGGGGTATTGCCTTTTGGTAGTACCAAGCCTATCTCACTGCAAGTATATGCCAATGATAAGATACACCTCATAGGTAAAAACGGTAGTGGTAAATCAACTTTGCTGAAAACACTATTGGGTAAGATTTCGCTTCATCGAGGCGAGCTGCGATTGAATACGCCATTGTATTATCTTGACCAGCAATTTGGCGTCATTCGAGCGGAATTATCGATACTGGAGAACTTGCAACAACAGTGTAGTGGCATCACAGAGAGTGATGCCAGAACATTACTAGCAGGGATTGGTATTCGTCGTGACGGTGTCTTTCGTCTTGGTTACATGCTTAGCGGCGGGGAGAAGATGAAGTTAGCCATGCTTATTGTTAGTCATCAGCCAGAGCAACCTTTGTTGCTACTCGATGAGCCAGACAATCATCTCGACATTGATTCGAAAATCATGCTGGCGCAAGCTCTATGTAATTACCGTGGTGGTTTTATTCTCGTAAGCCATGATCATGATTTTGCGCGAGAATCAGGCATTCAGGTACAAGTCACTTTGTAACTTTCCTTGAATGCCCAGCGGAACATATATGGGGTAACTTGGAGTTGCCCCAATACAATTTGGGGTCACTTCCTGAAACCATGAAGTGACCTAATCATTATTTCGATATTTTTGGGTAGCTCTGTAAACTCGTTAAAGCGCTTAAAGTTTCGAAGTAATCCTTTAATTGATTCGGAAAGCTTAACTCTGCAACCATAGTTAGGTTCATCAACTCTGAGAACACAGCAATATCATCCATGTTAATCTCACGATCACGACTTAAATAACTCGTGATGTCCAGCTCTTGGCTCAGTTGCTCTAACTGCTCAAGCATCAATGATACAACGCCTTCAGTATTATCCAGCGCCTCTTCTAAGCTCATACCCAATATGTTTGGTCGAGTATCAACAAACAACTTTAACGCTTCAGGGTCAGAAAGTTCTGGCAGTGATAGCTGTGGCATACGAGGGTATACCAACTTAGCCGTGATTGGTTTCATTGCTGCTAGTCTTGCCTCAATAACATCAGAAACTTGGTAGCTCTGTAGCAAAGGCTGTTGCGTATCGAGAAACTTAATAATCTCCACACTTTCCACCATCGCTTTAGTCATGCCGTCTTGTTCCATTTCTAAGATTGGTACAACAAACTTAGCGATCTGACTCTGCACACTGCTTGGAATAACACCAAGGGCAGCATATTGAGTCGGTAGGCTAATCCCCTTAACATCTGCAAAGAACTTCACTCGGGTACAGAATGGGCAGCTATCAAAGATATGTAATTTCATTATCGATATCCAAATATTGTTGAAGTTGGTTATGGGTTACTTACCATGCCAAATTGCGTAAGACATACGTTCAATATGAGCTGGAAGGTTCTCTTTGTAGCCGCGCCAATGACTAAACTCTGGCAGACTAATCTCTGCTTTAAGTTGTTCTGTTGTTTTTCCTTGCTGCATGCCTTCCCAAACCGCATTAAATAGCGCTTGATAGAATCGCATGTCTTCTTTAAATGCTTCTGGAGATGAAACAGGCGCATGACCACTGATCACGGTATCAAAATCTAGCTCGGCATCGACACGTTTAAATGTATTCAAAATGCTGACAGAATCGTGGTCATTTAGGCGATATGGTTCATTAACGTATTGTGGTAAGTGCCAATCAACCGCCACAAGTACCTTATCTTTCGGCATATGGATGATGCTCATACAGTCGCCATCATTTGGTCCGTAATAATGCAGATCGACCTGTTTTCCACCCATAGTGATGCTCATTTTGTCTTTGTAGGTGTCATCCGGTTGAATCACTTTGTCTTCAAGATCTCGGCTCATTAACTCGGTACATTTTTCTTGCGCAACAAATTTCGCTCCCTCATCTTTAAAGATTTTTCCGCCACGAGAATGGTCAAAGTGATCATGTGAGTAGATAACGGTCTTAACGGGTTGGTCGGTCACTTTAGCGATTTCTTTACGCATTGCTTGCGCGCGAATTTCATTCGATGGATCGGTAATAATTACCCCCTCGTCAGTAACAACCACTAGGCTGTTATAGAAAAATTGAGAGTACTGATACACGCCATCTTTAAGCTCAGTAAGTACAGGTTGGGCAGGGTTAAAGTTAGACTCAGAAAGTGCGCTATGACTGGTTGCTAGAGTGGCTAAAGCTAATGTTACTGCTGTTGATAATTTCATGTTTTTCTCCGCGATTTGGTATACGCAAAGATTAATTTGATCAACTAAGGTAAACAATTAGACTAAAAGTAACTTAATAAGATACCAAAAGTATACAATGGATAAATTCAGAGATATGGAATTGCTTTGCAGTGTTGTTGAGAAAGGCAACTTTGCTAAGGCTGCAAAAGCAATCGGAGTAACTCCAGCGATAGTTGGAAGAAGAATTTCCGCATTAGAAGATAATCTAGGACTGGTTCTTTTTCAGCGAACGACTCGTAGTATGCAACTGACCCATGCAGGGAAATCATATTACGATGGTGCTAAGCAACTGTTAGAGCAAGTTGAGCATTTAGAACACTCACTAACTCAAGAACATCAAGATAACCCATCAGGGCTAATAAGGCTGTCTGCACCAGATGAGCTAGGGCGGCAGTTTCTAATTCATGCGATAGCAAAATTTCAAAAGACCTACCCAGATATTCACTTTGATTTGAGCTTAAATAATTCGCCGGTTAACCTGATTGATGAGGATATTGACCTCGCATTCCGCCTCTCATTTGATATGCAAGACTCTTCGCATGTGGCTGTAAAACTGAGCCAAACCTCCTTAGGGCTTTATGCGTCACCTCGTTATATTGAGGAATATGGATTACCAGAGGATATCCAGGCACTACAATCCCATCGTTGTATCCAAATGGGATCTAGCCGCTATGGAAGCAGTTGGAATTTAGAAAAAGATGGTCGACGGATTAGCTATCGGCAGGCTTGGGCCCTCACTGTTTCGAATACCAGTTCTCTTTTCGAGGCTCTTATGGCTGATATGGGCATTGCGATGGTGCCAACCATGTTTTGCCATAAATATGTCGAACAAAAGAAGCTAATTTTATTAAAAGGCATTTCAGATTTCCCTGAGGTCGGGGTTTACGCCATCTACCCAACTCGCAAACACTTACCTTATCGATTGAAGATATTTCTAAATTTTCTAAAAGATTGGTTTAAGGGTTAACGTGTGCGAGGGCTGCATGGATTTACTCTGAAGCAACGACTATCGTGTGCTAAGGAGCATCGTTAATAAAAACGTCTTTGCCCCTTTATCATCTAGAGCAAAGATTCTAACCCACTTTAGTCTGCAATATTTTTCAGCCCCCTAACTGCATAGCCATTCAATTTCCTCATCTAAACTTATTAAGGCCACTTCTAAAGTTAGACGGGAGGTCAATTATGTGGACGAAGAAAGGTCACTTAACTGGGCAGAAAAAGCCCTTCAAGCTCGAAGACATCTGGCGAATTCGCACTAGACTAGAAATCGAAGGCAATATCATGGAGTTGGCCCTGCTCAATCTCGCCATCGATTGTAAGCTCCGTTCTTGTGACTTGCTAAGAATGAAAGTTAGAGATATATCTTCTGGTGGCGTCATTCAAGATCGTGTTCTTTACAGCCAAAGCAAAACTGGTCGAGAGGTACAGTTTGAGATCACTTCCCGCACAGCACAATCCTTGACTCAATGGTTAATACGCAGCCAATTATCTGCACCAGATTATCTTTTCCCAAGCCCTCGCAAACAAGGTAAGCCAATGAGTTATAGCTGCTATGCCACCATTATTCGCCGCTGGGCAACTGAACTTGGCTACGATCCTTATCTTTATGGTACGCACTCAATGCGCCGTACCAAAGCGACGTTAATCTATGCTCGCACCAAAAACATTCGGGCTGTTCAGCTGTTACTTGGTCACGTGAAGCTAGATAATACAATTCGATATTTGGGGGTCGAGATAGAGGATGCGCTGAACATCTCTGAAGGGATAGACTCATAACTAGGTTAGACACTGAATTCAAATTATGTCGATCTTGAGTTGAATAAATATTGTGTCTTTATTTCAATGCTTTATGCTAACTATCAACTGATCAAGTGTCGCATTTACTCATATGCATGTGCCGTATTTATTCCTATGGCAACAGGGTTGAGTTATAATCTGAACACTTAGGAAATTAGGAGGTTCAAATGACAGCCGTTGACCGTATTTATCAAAAGATAAAGCGTTCAAGACGTTATGTGTTTGAGCGCAAAGACTTTGATGGCTTTGCTAGCTACGATCAAATTGGTCGTGCGCTAAAGCAACTAGTCAAAAAAGGTGAGTTAATCAAGCTTGGCTATGGTCTATACACCAAGGCAAGGATTAACAGCTTAACGGGCAAACCCATGCCTACGAACCCTGGGGGGAGCGATGCCCTGATGCGCGAGATATTAAAGATGAAAGGCGTCGATTTTGAGATGGACAACCTATCTTTGCAAAGCCTATCAGGTGAAAGCACCCAAATCCCATCATCCGTTCAATACTCATGGAATCCCAAACAATTTAATCGCAAATTGGTTGTTGGTAACCGAGTGTTGAATTCACCGAGTTAATATGGAAAAACTAAAGCAACAGTTTCTTGAGGTTTCCGATGCACTTGAGCTCGGAAACCCTGCCATTATTGAAAAAGATTACTGGGTAGTTGCCTTGCTTTCTGAGCTAGCAGAAGTGAAGCCTGACTCTCACCAAATGGTCTTTTCTGGCGGTACAGCTCTGGCAAAGTCAAACGTTAAAATTCTGAGAATGTCAGAAGACGTAGACATTAAATTGATCCCTAAGCAAGCGTTTGATGAACTGAGCCGCGCAAAAAAGAAAGCAGCTCGTAAGGCATGCATCAACGGTATTGAACAGGCGATCACTCGGTCAGAGCGATTTACGGTTGAAGCGCGTAGTGTAAGTGATGAATATCGCTATGTTGAGTTGGAACTCCGATACCCGCAACAGTTTAGCCAAGCGCCATGTCTTCGCCCCATTATCAAACTGGAGTTAATGGAGACAATCCCACTGTTTGATGCAGAGCCTCGTAGCATTCAATCACTGGTCGCAGAGCTGTATAAACAACCACCAGAAGTGAAGGGGTTTGATTGCGTTTCTATCCATGCCACGTTGGTTGAAAAAATCATATCAATGTTGCGCCGCACAATGTCAGTCAAGCGCGATGCACAGCGTAAGGATGATGCCACTCTTGTGCGCCATATCTATGATGTTTACTGCATTCTAAAGACCGAAGAACAGACAGAACACCTCGACCTGACAGCACTTACAGCGTTATTTAAAACTGTGTTGGAAGAAGATATTGTGCGTTTTGGTAATCAGCATGCAGAGTTTGTTGCCACTCCAAAACAAGAGCTACAACTCGGATTGCAAGAACTTGAAGAAAACCCTGTTTTCCGCCATCGCTTTCAAGACTTTGTCACTCCTATGGTGTTTAACACCGAACCTCATGATTTTGATACCTGCTTTGCCTCCTTTAAATGCATTGCAGCGTCACTAATTAAAACAATTTAACATTACTCGAGAACAACTTAATGCCACACACACCAATCAATCAAGATGAAATCAACAAAGCCGTTTGGGCTGCCTGTGACACCTTCCGAGGCACAGTAGACCCATCAATCTACAAAGATTTCATCCTCACCATGCTGTTCTTGAAGTACATCTCAGACGTACACCAAGACAAGTTTGACGAGCTATCAAAGCAATTCAACGGTAACGAGCAGATGATCACGGCGATGATGTCGAAACAGTCTTTCAAAATCCCGACTGGTTCAACATTCTGGGACTTATATGAAGCTCGCCACGAAGCTGGTAACGGCTCACGCATCGACCAAGCCCTACACGCCATCGAAGAAGACAACGGCACTAAGCTAAAGAACGTATTCCAAGACATCAGCTTTAACACCGACAAACTCGGTGATGAAAAACAAAAGAACGACATTCTGCGTCATCTACTGGAAGACTTTGGTAAAGACACGCTAAACCTACGCCCAAGCCGCGTGGGTTCGCTGGACGTAATTGGTAACGCCTACGAGTACCTCATCAAACATTTCGCTGCGGGTAGTGGTAAATCGGCGGGTGAGTTCTATACCCCACCAGAGGTGTCGGCTCTACTCTCTATCATCCTAGAGCCACAACAAGGCGATAGCATTTGTGACCCTGCCTGTGGTTCAGGCTCGCTATTGATAAAGTGTGGTAAGCAAGTACAGAACAACTTTGCTGGCTCTAAGCAGTATGCACTGTTTGGTCAGGAAGCGATTGGTTCAACCTGGTCACTAGCGAAGATGAACATGTTCCTACACGGTGAAGACAACCACCGCATTGAGTGGGGTGATACTATTCGTAACCCTAAGCTTCAAGACAAAGACGGGGGCCTGCTGCACTTTGATGTAGTTACGGCGAACCCTCCTTTCTCGCTGGATAAATGGGGCTTTGAAGATGCTGGTAACGACCACTTTGGTCGCTTCCGTCGTGGTATCCCACCTAAGACCAAAGGTGACTATGCGTTTATCTCACACATGATTGAAACGCTTAAACCCGCCTCTCAAGGTAAGAAAGGCGGCCGAATGGGTGTTGTTGTCCCTCACGGTGTGCTATTCCGTGCATCAAGTGAAGGTAAAATCCGTAAACAGCTTATCGATGAAAACCTACTCGATGCCGTCATCGGTCTACCTGAAAAGTTGTTCTTTGGTACGGGAATCCCTGCCGCGATCCTTATCTTCAAAAAACAGAAAGACGATAACAAAGTATTGTTTATTGATGCGTCTCGTGAGTTCAAATCAGGTAAGAACCAAAACCAACTGACGCCAGAGAACATCCAGAAGATTGTTGATACCTATAAAACACGTGAAACCACAGACAAATACTCATACCTTGCAACTCTAGAAGAGATTGCCGAGAACGACTACAACCTCAACATCCCTCGTTATGTGGATACATTTGAGGAAGAGGAAGAGATCGACTTGGTTGCGGTACGCACTGAGCGTTTGGCACTACAAAGTGAATTATCTGAGTTAGAAGCAGAGATGGCAGGTTACCTAGAGGAGCTAGGTTATGGTGCCTAATGGTTGGAAACTTCTTACGTTAGATGAGCTTAAATCGGATAAGTTGTCATACGGTGCTAACTCTCCATCATGCGAGTTAAAAGAAAATGATACTAGATACATAAGAATCACAGACATTGATGATAGTGGAAACCTAAATGCCAGTGCTGTTGGCATAGATTCAGATGACTATGAAGATTATGTTCTTAAAAATAATGATTTTCTATTTGCAAGAAGCGGTAATACTGTCGGCAAAACCTTTCTATACGAAGAAGATAAGCACCCCAAAGCAGCCTATGCTGGGTATTTAATCCGTTTTCGTGCGAATCAAGATAAGCTTATTTCACAATATCTAAAACAATTTTGTTTTAGCAGTAGGTATCATTTTTGGGTTAAGTCTCAGCTTAGAGCTGGTGCTCAGCCAAATATCAACGCTAAGGAGTATGGAGGATTACAGTTACCACTCCCCCCACTCCCAGAACAACGCAAAATCGCCAAAATCCTCTCAACATGGGACAAAGCGATTACCACCACAGAAAAGCTGATTGAAACCAGCAAGCAGCAGAAAAAAGCCCTGATGCAACAGCTTTTGACGGGTAAGAAGCGTTTGGTGAATCCTGAGACGGGTAAGGTGTTTGAGGGTGATTGGAAAAAGGTTGAGTTAGGAAAACTTCTAGATTACAAGCAACCAACCCCCTATTTGGTTAAGTCTACTGAATATTCAAATGAGTATCCAACACCAGTTTTAACAGCAGGAAAGACATTCATACTTGGTTACTCGAATGAAGACTTTGGTATCTTCCGTGAAGAATTACCAGCAATAATTTTTGATGACTTTACGACAGCAAGTAAGTTTGTAGACTTTCCATTTAAAGCAAAATCGAGTGCGATGAAAATATTAATCGCCAAAGATGGTGTATCCATAAAGTACGTATATGAGGCTATGCAGGTATTAAATTATCCTGTCGGTGGTCACCAGCGTCACTGGATTTCAATATTCGCTAATCTAGTTATTGGACTTCCAGAACCTGAAGAGCAACAAAAAATCGCCTCAGTCCTTACTGCTGCCGATAAAGAAATCGAAATACTGGAAGCCAAGCTTACTCACTTTAAACAAGAGAAAAAGGCACTGATGCAGCAGTTGTTGACGGGTAAGCGCCGTGTAAAAGTGGATGAAGAAGTTGCTGCGTAACGCATATCTTAATTCTCTACCAATGTGTGACGCAATGCGTCACACATTGATTAGACTTTCAAAGCTAGGTAATACCAAATGTTAGTGTTTAACTGCACCAAAGCCGCTGCGGACTTTTTCACCGTAAAGCGCAATGGCAAAAAAGTCTCTCCGTTAGAAGCGCCGCCAACGGATTCTGTCAGTGGTTATGAAGCCGCGAATGTGTTGAATACCCCTACAGTACCCATCAGTGCTTGGTTGGTACATGCGGTCAACGTTCGACGCAAAAAGGTGCTAATTGCCATGCACGTCGAAACCCGCTATGCCATGGTGTTTGTCGGCATTCAAAAAGGGGATTGGCTCGAATTTACTAACCAACTGCTGGAACGGCTGTTTAACAACATGCAGTTCTTTGGTGAAGAGTTCGAAATGTGCGATGAAGAGAGCTTCGAAGAAATGTTCAATGAGTTCATCAAACTTCATCCTAGACCATTCTTTTGTCAACGCGGTGACCGCAGTGTACAAAGCCACATAAATGATGTTGCGTGGCAATTTGAAGACCGAGTGTACCGAATCGGCTCCCTACCCAAAGGGCATGAACAGTGCGCTGAATTTGATGACTGGCTCAACAGTTTAATTCGCTCGACCAAACAAAAGAAAGACTACTTTCACCCTGACGAAGAGATGTTCATTGATTGGATGCAGACCTATAGCGAATTGGGTGACAATGAGGACAAGCTCATCCGCCAGTTATTTGGATCTCTACGCCGACAAATGATGCACGCCGAAATGGTTAAGCGTGGGATTCCCGACGACGACTATTTTGATGGGATGAATGCCGAACTCAACCAAGCAATCCATGAGTATTATCAAGAGATTGCCCCTGACACGCAGAGCGAAGACATTCCCAATAACGTCATCGACTTCAATCAGGCCAAAAAACGCAAACTCCATTAAAAGTAAAAGCAACAATAAAAACAAAAACGACTCAATAATAAGGGACGACAATGTCAGGCAATTTACCCAACTTCCGAGAAGAACAAAGCGCAAAGATTCCCGCCCTCACTTTGCTCACTAACCTTGGTTATCAGTTCATTTCACCAAATGAATGTGTGGTGAAACGTGGCAATCTTTCCACGGTCATTTTGCCTGATGTACTGCGTGATGTGCTCAAACACAAAACCTTCTCGTTTCTGGGTAAGGATCGCCAGCTATCAGAATCTGCGATGGATAAAATCGTCCATGAGCTCGCCAACCCTGCGATGAATAAAGGGTTAAAAGCCGCGAATGAAAAGCTGTATAACGCCCTCACCTATGGCATAAGCGTGACCGAGTTTGTGGAGGGTAAAAAAGCCAACCCAACGATTGTTATCATTGATTGGCAAAACCCTGAAAACAACCAGTTCCATTTTACTGAAGAGCTTGAAGTTGAAAATGCACACGGCACAGGCAAGCGTATTCCAGATATTGTCTGCTTTGTGAATGGCCTGCCTTGGGTAGTGATTGAAGCCAAGCGTCCTGACTCCTCTCATGAGGGCAAGCCAACGGTTGCCGAGGGTATCTCGCAAAACATCCGTAACCAAAAAGTCGATGAGATCCCACACCTATTTGCCTACAGCCAATTACTCATGTCGGTGAACGGAAATGAGGGCTTATACGGCACCTGCGGCACACCGAGTAAGTTTTGGGCGAAATGGAAAGAAGAACAGATCACCGATGCCACCTTTGCACGCCTGAAAAACACACCACTGACACCAGTTCAGCTAGATAAACTGTTTGCGCACCGCCCAGCCAAAGTACGTGATGAATACCTATCACTGATTGCTGGCGGTGATTTAATGGTGACAGACCAAGACCGCTTGTTGGTATCGCTGCTTCGTCACGACCGCCTACTGGAAATGACTCAGCTTTTCACCTTGTTTGATAAAAAAGCGGGCAAAATCGTTGCCCGTTATCAGCAGGTCTTTGGCATTAAAGCATTAATTGAGCGTGTAACCTCTTTTGATGAGCAAGGCGCACGTAATGGTGGGGTTATATGGCATACCACAGGTTCGGGTAAATCGTTCACCATGGTGTTCTTGTCCAAGGCACTGATTTGGATTAAAGAACTCGCTAAATGCCGTGTGGTAGTGGTTACTGACCGTGTGGATTTGGAAGATCAGCTAGCGCGTACCTTCGCTTCTGGCGGAGCCTTGTCTGAAAAAGATCGTAAAACTGCCATGGCTACAACGGGTAAACGCCTTGCTGAGCAAATTGGTAAAGGCAATGAGCGTATTATCTTCTCCATCATCAACAAGTTTGGCACCGCAATAGAGCTTGATGAGTGTTACAACGACAGCCCTGATATGATTGTGCTAGTTGATGAAGGTCATCGCAGCCAAAACGGTGAAAATAATATTCGTATGCAGCAAGCCCTGCCAAAAGCCGCTTATATCGGCTTTACGGGTACACCGCTGCTGCAAGATGACAAGACTGAAAACAAGTTCGGTAAAATCATCCACTCTTACACCATGCAACAAGCGGTGGAAGACAAAACCGTTACCCCGCTACTGTATGAAGAGCGAGTGCCAGAGTTAAGCACCAACGATAAAGCTCTTGATGCTTGGTTTGACCGCATCACCGATAGGCTGACCGAAAAGCAGCGCACCGACTTGAAGAAGAAGTTTGCTCAGAAAGGTCAGATCTACCAAACGGAAGGTCGTATTGAACTTATCGCTCATGACATTTCTGACCACTTCCAAAACTTTAAGCGCCAGGGTTTAAAAGGGCAGCTTGCTTGTGACTCAAAAGCATCTGCCATCCAATATAAGAAGCTTCTCGACCAAATTGGTAAAGTGACCTCGGTTGTCGCTATGTCACCGCCAGACACCCGTGAAGGGCACGATACGGTCGATGGTGAAAGTAAGGATGTGGTACAGAATTGGTGGAAAGAGAACGTGTTGGACTCTGACTTTGGTCAAGATGAGAAAGCCTACACCAAGCATATCATTGAAGAGTTCGCCAAAGACGATGGCCCTGATTTGATGATCGTGGTCGATAAGCTTCTAACAGGCTTTGATGAGCCGAAAAACACGGTGCTGTACATCGATAAGCCGCTGAAACAACATAACCTTATCCAAGCCATCGCTCGTGTGAACCGCCTGCATCAGAAGAAAGAGTTTGGTTACCTCATCGATTACCGTGGCATCTTAAAAGAGCTCGATGCGACCATTGCGGACTACCAGGACTTGGCCGAGCGCACCCAAGGTGGTTTTGATATCGATGACCTTAAAGGCTTGTACAGCCGCATGGATACCGAATATAAAAAGCTGCCAGGTCTTTATTGTGAGCTGTGGGCATTTTTTACTGATGTAAAAAACACACAAGATCCGCAAGCAATGGCACGGGTATTTGCGCCGAACATAGAATACGTAGATGGTCAGCCCACCGACTTAAACCTAAAGAAACGCCAAGATTTTTATAGCACGCTCACTGCGTTTGCTAATTGCTTAAAAGTCGCCCTGCAATCAGCCACCTACTTTGAAGACAAGAGCTTTGATGATAAACGTCAGATTTATAAAGACACGCTAAAAAGCATGACATCACTGCGTAAAGTTGTTCGTGAGCAAGCAGAAGAGACCATTGATTACGACGAGTACGCTGAGAGTATTCGGACTATGTTAGACAAGCACATCGGTGGCGTTGAGATCCAAGAGTCTAAAGGTGCTTATCTGGTTGGCAATATGGGTAAGGATATAAAACCAGAAGAGCTAAGTGACGATGAGGCTCGTAATAAGAAAGATGCGATCACAGGGCGTGTCACCAAGATGATTGAGCAAGATCTTGCCGATGACCCTTATGCTCAAGAGTATTTCTCGAAGCTACTTAAACAGGCGATTCAGCAAGCAAAAGAGATGTTTGATGCCCCTGTTAAGCAATATCTCCTATTTGCTGATTTTGAAGAGCAAGTGATTGATCGCAAAGTCGAGGGGGTGCCAACTGAACGCTTGGCAGAGCTAGACCCAAAAATTCAACGTCATGTGCAAGCATACTTTTGTCTGTTTTTGAAACATGGCGCTGAAGGTCAAGGTCTTACTGAAGATCAATGCTTCAACTATGCAGTAGAGATTGACGAGAAAGTGCGCAGAGCGGTGGCAGAGTTTTCAATCAACCCATCTGAGATTGAAAACCAGATCACTCTAGAGGTGCTGCCTTTACTGTTTGCTGATTTAGGCGTCGATAAAGCGCAAGTCATTGCCGAAGAAGTGGTGCAAATCACTCGCTTAGGTTTAGCAGGTCACCATTAATGGCTTCAACAGTCTCTGACGAGCGTAACAAGGAAGAATACAGCTTCATCTATGGGGATGAGGCTGTGAGCTATGAGGTGCTGCGTAAGCCCATCAAACAAGGAAAGAAGCGAAGCATTACCATCAAGGTGCAACCCAACTGTGATGTCACGGTTAGTACCCCAGAAGACGCTGAGCTTGAGGACATTCACCAAGCGGTAATGAAGCGTGCCAAGTGGATTTATGATGCCCTGAAAGAGTTTCGAGGTCATTTGGAGTACGTGCAGCCCAAACACTACGTCAGTGGTGAGATGCAGTTCTATCTTGGTCGTCGTTATGTGCTGAAGGTAGTAGAAGATGCAGATGCCTTGCCAACGGTAAAAATGACTCGCGGTAAGTTACTTGTCACCTTGACGAGGTTTAACGATGACAAAACTGCCATGGTTAAAGCTTTAGTGCGCAACTGGTACAAGGTTCGTGCTGAACGTATTTTCCATGAGCGCCTATCTGAGTTACTACCTCAAGCGACATGGGTTGATGGTATCCCAAGTTTTCGGGTGCTGCCAATGAGTAAGCAGTGGGGGAGCTGTTCTGCCAAAGGGAATTTGATGCTCAACCCTCACCTAATCAAAGCGCCTAAAGAATGTATAGATTACGTGATTCTGCATGAGCTTTGCCATATCGCTGAGCACAACCACAGTGAGAAATTCTGGCGCTTATTAACAAGCGTGATGCCTAATTGGAAAGCAGTAAAAGCCCGTTTAGATGGGATGGCTGAGTTGTATTTGAATGAATAAGGATTGCTGAAATGAGGTGCCCAATTTGTGAAAAGCATATTGGCTGGGACTGGCTAGAAGATGAATGCATCGAGCCAAACGAAGTCTTTGATTGTCCGCATTGCGATGAAACCCTGCACTATGAAGTGGATGAAGGCACATACCTTGGTGCGCAGCACGTAACGATTGAAATTGTGGATGATTAGGAGATAATGACCATTATTCAATGGTGAGTATTTATTCGCCTCCAATGGCGATTTATGCGGCGACTTTCAGTGTAGGCATGCCAGCGTTGGATATTTGCTCTAAGTGATAATTGTCCAATTATGAGCTACAAGCGTAATCAACTATTCTCAAAGTAGTCTTTTAGGCACATCTAACCAGCCGACCATTAGGTCGGCTTTCTTTTTCTATCGCCGTGAACCCCCGTGCAGTTCATGTTAGCATTGCTATCAAAGTTCAAATAAAGCCCCTCTCATGAAGCTACTTCCCTTACTAAAACAGCCTCGCATTCACTGACGAAACCTTGTGTACTTCGTTAAATCACAACGTTTAAATCAGTTAATTGTAATGAGGTAAAAATGAGCGAGAAACATTGGTCAAAGTACCAACTGCTCCATGAAGTGGTCACCAACCCGAATATTATTATCCAAGGCCAACATAGCTACTACAGCGATTGTTGGGATAACGGCTTTGAAGAGTCGGTTGTTCGCTATTTGCATGGCGATAAGGTGAGTCGTCAATGGGATCCAAGATGGCCAATAGATAAACTCTATATCGGTGATTACGTCTGTATTGGCGCAGAAGTAGTGATCTTGATGGGAGGGAATCATACCCATCGTACCGATTGGTTCTGCTTGTATCCTTTTATGGAAACTATCGAAGAGGCCTATGTTGGCAAAGGTGATACTCATATTGGTAGTGGGTCATGGTTGGGTATGCGTGCGATGATCATGCCGGGTGTGACCATTGGTGAAGGGGCTGTTGTTGCGGCCAATAGTGTGGTGACAAAAGATGTCGAGCCTTATAGTGTGGTGGCGGGATCGCCAGCTAAACATCTTAAGTATCGTTTTGCGCCGGAAGTTGTAGAGGCGCTGTTAGCGATGAAAGTCTACCAATGGCCGAGTGAAAAGTTTAAAGCACTACAACCTTATCTATGTAGTGATGATTTAGCTCAGCTACAAGCAGCATTGAAAGAATACGATGCGCATAACAAGTAGTGGCTATTGGTTTTAGTCTGTAAAAATGCCAGCGCCTGTCGCTGGCATTTTTACATCTAGAAACGATATCAAGTTTCGGGTTTTATAAATTGTTATGAGCGTCTGAAAATTCATCGCTGCGGATTGAAGGTTTTATGAGCAACTGGCAGCGTAGCTTTTTGATTAATCGGAATTATATCAATAGGTCGAATGTATGAAGCGAATAATAACTTATGCTGCGCTCACGATAGGATTAGTGGGCTGCGCGCAACATCCTCCGCAACAAGACTCTTCTGAAGTGACTTTTGTATTGGGTAACCTTTCGAGTTCTTACCAAGTAAAGGTGTCGCAAGGTAGCATCGAGCAGGGGCGCTTTGTCGAAGATTGGTTTGCGAGTGTTGATCACAAGCTCACCGAAGATACGCGTTACATCATTGGCAATGCCAAAGTGGGCAGTTATATCGCGATATCCTCAACAACGGCTCACGATGCGAGCGGAAACTATCTTGGTAAGTTTACCCCGTGCAACAAAACACTAGTGTTTAGGCTCCCGCTAGAGGCTAACGATGTTTACATCACAGATATTAACTATCAGTGGGAGAACGTGGCGATATACCCCATGTACGCTGACCAATTAGAGCATGCTCAGCAATATTTCCGTCAACATAGCGAGTTTGGTATTGGCGAGTTAAAGCCGATCATTCACTTGCAGTTAAATGCTGACCTTTACCATGACTGCGAAACATTAAGCCCCCATCCATACGCTTTAGAGAGGCCAATTTAGCCCTCAATCGCTGGTTTTGCATAGGCGCATTAAGCGCAAGGTTATTTATGCATTTTCGCTGGTATAAATAGCGGTTGTTCGTTGGGCAAATACCATAAATGGCGATGTTACTGTGAGGTCATCATCAGAAATGAACAAAAAAAGGAAATTGCTTTAATTTTTGCGATGAGATTCTATTCACTAATTAGGAATTAATAGAAATTTTTAATCGTTATTTCTAAGTGTAGCTAATAAAAGATACGGATATTTAGTCTGCTGTTGATTAAATATCCGTTATTTACAATACGCTTAGTGGAAATTTAATTTGAGGTTAGTCACTTTTAAAGGGAATATTTTCACTTACTATCACTGCCACCTTACTTTTCTTCCCAATAACGACATTAAGAAATAAATATTTCTGTACCTAATATAAGGATAACAATCAACATGAGCGGCGTAATCATTAAAAATTCTCGCAACACAGAGAATGCACCAATTAGCCCTGTATCAACTCAAACAGTTGCGTTTTCTCACTACAATAACATCTCTGCTCAGCTACCTATTAACACAGCGGGTGAGATTGTTGTTGGCGGCGTAAAAGAGCAAGCGGCTCAATGTTTAGAAAACATTAAAGCGATCGTTGAAAGCATCGGTCACGTAATGGAAGACGTTGTTAAAGTTAACGTATTCCTTAAGAACATCGAAGATGCAGCACAAGTAGATGAAGTTTACGCTTCATTCTTCAATGGTTACTTCCCAACTCGCACAACAGTTGCAGTTGACGCACTACCAATGAGCGATGCTCTAGTGCAAATCGATGCAATCATCTCAAACGGTGAAGGTACAACTCCTCAAGCGGCTTGCCCACTAATCAAGCTAGCTCGTAACACAGAAAACGCACCAATTAGCCCTGTTTCAACTCAAACAGTTGCGTTCTCTCACTACAACAACATCTCTTCTCAGCTTCCTATCGACCCTGCAACAGGCAAGCTAGTAGAAGGTGGCGTTCAAGAGCAAGCGGCTCAGTGTCTACGTAACATCAAAAACATCATGGAAAGCATTGATGTACCATTCGATGACATCGTAAAAGTAACTGTATTTGTTAAAGATCTAGCAGATCTAGATGCAGTAAACGCAGCGTACACTACGTTCTTCCCTGATTCTTCAATTGCTCGTACAGTGGGTTACATGCCTGCGCGTACTAACGCAGTAGTTGCTGATCTAGCAATGGGTGCACGCGTTCAAATGGATGCAGTAGTATCACACGGCGACGGCACACCACCGCAAGAAGTTGAAGACCGTCACGGCATTGTTATCCGTGCTAACAACACAGATAAAGCGCCACGCAACCCACTACACACTCAAACTGTAGCGTTCTCTCACTACAACCACATTGCGGCTCAGCTACCACTAGACGTAGCAACAAACGCATTGGTTGAAGGTGATACTCAAGCGCAAGCGAAACAATGTCTGAACAACATCAAAGCGATCGTTGAAAGCATTGGTCACGTGATGGATGACGTTGTTAAAGTGAACATTCAGCTTAAAGATATGGCTGACCTAGACGCTGTAAACGAAATCTACACTACGTTCTTCAAAGGCGCGCTACCAGCTCGCACTGTTGTGGGTGTATCTCAAATCGCAATGGGTGCGGCAGTTCAAATTGATGCAACAGTATCAAATGCGGAAGGTACACCACCAAACGCATAATATTTAAAACTAATTAGTAATATAATTAGTTTAAATATAAATAATAAATAGAAGGCACTGTGTAAATAACGCAGTGCCTTTTTTTATTCATGTTATGGATAATTATTTGTGAGGTTGAAAGTTAAATAATAATTGCATAAACGATAACAAGTTTTGCTTGTTAAATTATATTTTGATTATTTGTTATACGCTTGATAGTTTCTGCTAATCAATAGAATTGATAAAAGCGATTAGAGCTAAGTCAATTTCAAAATTAAGCTACTCAGGAAGTAAAGAATGAGTAGCAACAATGAGTAACAGAGCTTTAGTCGTAGAAGGCGGCGCGATGCGTGGTGTGTTTGCCAGCGGGGTATTAGACAGTTTTATGGCTAAGGAATATCAGCCGTATGATTTTGTGATTGGTGTATCGGCAGGCGCATCCAACTTAGTGGGCTACCTTGCAAATCAGCCTAAGCGAAGTTTTGCAGTAATCAGCCAGTTAGCCACTCAAAAACGTTTCTTTAACCGTACTCGTTTTGTTCGCGGTGGCGATCTCGTGGATGTGAAATGGCTGATTGAACAGTCAAATCAGCGTTTTCCTATCGACTATGATCGAGTGCTGCAAACCCCTATGTATGCCGCCGTAACCAATATCGAGACGGGTGGCGCAGACTACTTCCGACTCAATGAAGAAAATTTAGATTCGGTGCTAGAGGCAACCACCGCTTTACCTATCGCCTATAAGTCTACGCCTTGCTTTTCAGGCGGGTGTTACACTGATGGCGGTGTGGCGGATTCTATCCCGGTAAAAGAGGCCTATCGCCGAGGTGCGCGCGATATTACGGTGATTCTGTCCCATCCATTGAGCTATGAAATGAAACCGATGAAAGCGCCATGGTTGATGAAAACCCTGCTAGCTCGCTACCCAAACATCGCCGAATCAATGTTGGTAAGAGCTAACAATTACAATCAATCACTGGCGTTTATTCGCAATCCGCCAAAAGATGCGACAATCCGAGTGATTGCACCACCCGAATCATTTGCCGTTAAGCGTTTAACCATGAAGCCAGAGATATTGGAGCAAGGCTATCAAATGGGCGTTGATGCTGGGCAAACCCACTTGGAGATTCAGCAAGGTGTTCATGGCCTCAGTGAAGAGAATTGTCATTTCTGTTTCTGATAACTTTGGGGGCGCAGGTGTGTTTGCAACGTCGTTTAGCTAGTATAGTGATAGTGGTGTCAGTTGAGAATTAAGGAAGTCGTGAGAATGGATTCAAACACTCTGTATTATGTGCATGATCCGATGTGCTCTTGGTGTTGGGGCTATCAGCCAACATGGCAAAAGATAAAACAATCTTTGCCAGAGGGTGTCAGGCTGCAATATTTGGCGGGTGGTTTAGCGCCCGATAGTGATGTGCCTATGCCAGAGCCAATGCAGCAACAAATTGCAGCGTATTGGCACAAAATTGAAGATTACTTGGGCACAGAGTTTAACCATGACTTTTGGAAAGATAATACTCCGAGACGCTCCACTTACCCTGCTTGTCGCTCTGTTCTGGCTGCGCGAGCGCAAGGTGCAGAGCAAGCGATGATTACAGCTATTCAGCATGCCTATTACTTACATGCGAAGAATCCGAGTGATGTGGATGTGCATATCGGTCTAGCTCAGCAACTCAACTTAAACGTAGAGCAGTTTGCCCGTGATATGGCCTCAAGTGAGCTTAACCAACAGCTTCTTGATGAGATCGCGTTTGCCCGTTCAATTGGCGGTAACAGTTTTCCTTCGCTGTTTTTGAAAACGTCGCAAGGTATTACGGAACTGCCGATTGATTACAAAGAGAGCGAAAAAACCATAGCGCAAATCGACGCTATATTGGGGTAAATAGCTTATTTTTGGTTAGTTGCCTTCTTAATATGTCATGTTCAATTTACTGTACAAGTATGTTTATGAAGACTATACTTGTTCAATTAATCGTACATGTGGAGTTCTTATGAGAATCGTATCTTTTACTGAGGCTAGAAATGGTCTTAAAGCTGTTTTGGACGGTGTAGTTAATGATGCTGATACTACCGTTATTACGCGCCGTGATTCTGAAGATGCAGTGGTTATGTCTTTAGACTATTACAATAGTCTTATGGAGACAGTTCACTTACTACGCTCTCCTCAAAATGCAGAACACCTAAACCGCTCTATAGCGCAGTATCGTGCTGGTAAAACAACCACGCGAGAGCTAATTGATGAGTAGTCATCAACGTTTGTTGTCATGGACTGATGACGCATGGGGTGACTACCTGTATTGGCAAACTCAGGATAAGAAAACACTCAAGCGCATTAATAAACTTATCAATGATGTTAAGCGTTCTCCTTTTGATGGTATCGGTAAACCAGAAGCCTTAAAAGAGAACTTAGCTGGTTTTTGGTCTCGTCGTATTGATGATACAAATAGGCTTGTTTATGCCGTCGATGATCAAGCGATAACGATAATTTCGTGTCGTTACCATTATTAAATTAGCTTCACCGCTCTGGTATTTTACAAACACCTAATTCGCTATTCATCTTCTCGCTCAAACACGACTTTGCCTTGTAATATTGTCATCAACACTTGTGCGTCAGCGATTTTATTCGCGCTTAGGCGGCTAATGTCTTGGTCGAGAATCGCCAAATCGGCAGACTTTCCAACCGAAATTGAGCCTGTCACTTGGGCCAAACCTAAACTTTTTGCTGCATTGATAGTGTAGGCATCAATGGCATTTATCACGTCGGGTAAGCCAGTTTTTCCCATCTTGATACTGTTCGCGATACCAACCAAAGGATTAATATCGTGCACGTTCCAATCACTGCTTAAGGTAACGTTAGCATCGGTACTATGCAGCGCATTGAGATTCATCAGTGCTCGTGTACGTCTTGCGCCAAGAAAGGCTTCTGCCCATTGGTGGTCATGTTGTGCGACATAATCCGAACCGACTTGAAAGTCAGCGGTTACTCCTAGTTTTGCAAAGCGAGGAATATCTTGTTTATCGACTAGCTCTACATGGGTGAGAGTATATGGCTGCGTAGATCCTGAGGCTCGCACATACTCCACAGCATCTAAAGATTCGCGAATCGCGCCATCCCCAATAGCGTGAATGTGGGCGCTATATCCAAGCTTATCCAGCTCTGTTAGCCATGATTTCATCGCTTTGGGTTCAATGTAGTTGATGCCATAAGGCTCGTCAGGGATGTAAGTATCTAAATAGGGTGCGAGCGTCTTTGCTGTACCATTGACAAAGATACCATCGCTGTACATTTTTACTTGATCAATAATTAATAGGCGGTCACTGTTACTTGACTGAATATCCGCGAGAAAATCCAGTTGTGGCTTCATGCTATCGGTAGGATAAATCCATGGCCTTAGTGAGACGCGCGCCGTTAAGGTTTGGTCTTGTTCGGCTTGTTGCCAAACCTCAAGCCATCCGCGTTTCCAATACAAACGTCCGTCGCCAATTGTCGTAATACCATGAGCAGCCGCTTCTTCTAAGCCAACCATCAAGCCATCGTAACTCTGTTCAAATCGGTTTTTCAGGCTATTCCAAGCCATCTCCATTACGATGTCGCCAGCATTATCGAGCAGTATTCCATTCAACTCGCCGGTATGCTTATCTTTGAGTATTTTGCCACCTTGCGGCTCGGGTGAATTCTTACTAATGCCAGCCAGTTGTAGTGCTTTGGAGTTAACCCACATTGAGTGTGACGTTTGCTCCATGATGACCACAGGGATATCTGGGTAGATCTCGTCGATGACTTCTAACGGTGTACGGCGGTTTTCAGGGTCGAGAATGGCTTCAATTGAAAAACCATAACCGGTTAGCCAGCCGTTTTTCGGTGCTGATGATCGGCATGCGCGCAAATAGGGGATTTGATCTTCTACTAAGCCGTCCATGTCCAGTTCGCAGCTTCCGCCAGCTTCGGATGCCGCTTCAAATACGTGGTTATGATTGTCGATAAAGCCCGGCATGATAAACGCTTGTTCTAGGTCGATTTCATCGGTCGAGGATGAAATGAAACGTTCAGCATGGTCATAATCACCAACAAACACAATTCGGCCTTGGCTGATGGCAATGGTATCGGCACGTTCGTGTCCGTATATGGTGGCGTTGGTCAGTAGGGTTTCGGCTGTGTGGTCATTCGCGTAACTTTGCATAGCAATGCTCAAAATTAGTCCGGTCAAGAAAGATCGTTTCATGATGGCTCCTTAGTTATTGTTGTGAGGAGTGTACTAAGCACTGCACATAGATAAAAAAATAGCCACTATATGAAGATTCGTATAGTGGCTAGGAGAGATTGGTGTGGTGACAAAAAAGTGCTATTTCTGCCTTACGTAATGGCTTTGCACCACTGCGTTTAACAAGGTTTTGCTTTCGCTTAGTGTGAAATTGAGTGGCGATGCCAGATCACCAAATAGCGGAGCACCACCTCCGAGTAAAACGGGAATGGTGGTAATAATCAGCTCATCAATCAAATCTTGTTGCAGAAAGTTTTGAATAGTTACGCCACCATCAATATAAAGTTCTTGATAGCCACGCTTGTTAAGGCTGTGGACGACGTCATTGAGCTCACCAGACACGATAGTTACCTTATCAGCCAGTTCAGCTGGTACTTCGGTGAGTGTATTGCTCAGCACGAATACCGGCTTTGTATAAGGCCAGTCAACACCAAAGCCAATCACGGTTTCAAACGTGTTTCTACCCATAATCAGGCTATCGATGCGCTCCATAAGAGGAACGAAACCAAGGTCAAGATTTTCTGGATTTGGAACAGAATGCAGCCAGTCTAACCCGCCTTGTTTGTCCGCAATGTAACCATCCAAGCTGGTGGCAATAAAGACGATATTCGCCATGTAATTATTCTCCGCGATAAAAGGCTTGCGCCAACAGTTTGATAGTAGCAGGAATCTGTTCAATAGAGATATTCCCAAAGCCAAGAACTGCGCAATGCCAGTCACGCTCAGGGCTGTTTTTTGCGTATGGAATGTTTAACATTTCATGCGCTAACTCATTGATAGAAAGGTGACTAATGGTAGAGATTTTTGTCAAAACATGCCTTGTTGGATAATTGCTCTAAGTTGCTGTTCTCGTATGTTAAATCAACGTCATATATGAAAGCATAGTCTTAATAAAGAGCCATTTGGAAGGTCACAACCAAGAGTAGGGAGAACCAATGAAAGCACTTGTCGTTATTGCCCACCCATTAGAAGACAGCCTCTGCCAGCATTTAGCAAGTAAAGCGGTCGAAAGCTTAGAGCTACAAGGGTATCAAGTTGAAGTGAAGAATCTCTATCAACAGCAATTTGAGCCCCGTTTGCTAACTCAAGAGAGACAGAGCTATTACGCTGAGCAGTTTGAGCAATCTCATTTAGAAGCGGAGCTTGCAGAGCTAAAGCAAGCCGATCATTTAGTCTTGGTGTTTCCTACGTGGTGGTTTGGTTTTCCTGCGATTTTAAAAGGATGGTTTGACCGAGTCTGGGCACCGAGTCACGCGTTCAATCACGCACATGACCTGGGGGCGATTACTCCGCTTCTGCACAACTTAAAACAAGTGACAGCTATTACCAGCCTAGGCTAACCATGGTGGGTTGATTACTTTGTGTTGTGGAAGCCTGTCCACCGAATCTTAAAGATTGCCCTACTTGGCGCATGCACAAAAAACTGCAAGCTGAAAATGTTCTCGCTGTATAAAGCCGAAGATGTCTCTCCGTCGCGTGCTGCGGAATTTACTCAGCGTATTAGTCGTTATCTCAATCCACAAAGTTAGGAGTGTTCATGCAGCATTTGATGTTTGATATCGATGGCACTCTGATTCAATCTTACGATTTTGACGAGCAGTGCTTTGTTCAGGCTGTACTGGATGTGACGGGCAAAACCATTAACACCAATTGGAGTGACTACCGCTACGTCAGCGACCGCGGTATTTTAATGCAGTTCATTGAGCAGCATCAGATGGATATCAGCATTGAGCAGCTCGAACCGCAGGTAAAAGCCGCTTTCATTCAAAACATTCAAGCGCATCTAAATCGTGACCCAGCCAAGGAGGTTGCGGGCGCGAAGGCTTTTATAGCTCGCTTGCAGCAAGACCCCAACACTGTTTTAAGTTTAGCAACAGGAGGATGGGGGGAGAGCGCTCGCCTTAAACTGCAATCGGCAGGGTTTGATGTTGATAAGCTAGTGATCGCTTCGTCCAATGACCACCATGCTCGTACCGAAATTATGCGGCATGCCAAAGCGCAAGTGGCCAACCAAGATGATTTACCGATTACTTATTTTGGCGATGGAGAGTGGGACAAAAGGGCGTGCGATGAGCTAGGAGTTAACTTTGTCGCGGTTGGCAACAGAGTAGAGCATCCTCAGAAAATCGACGACTTTATCAATGCAGAACTCGCTTTACATTTCGCCGCTAAAGCAACCCAGATTAGAAGCAAAACAACCAGCACTTTTCATTACCGAGCAATGACCCCAAATGATTATTCGCAAGTGATCGATCTCTGGGCGCAAACGGAAGCGATGCTGCTGCGAGAAGCTGATTCAGAGCAAAACATCAGCCGTTATTTAAACAGAAATGAAGGCCTGAGTTTTGTCGCTCTTGATGGTGACCAAATGATTGGTGCAGTATTGGTTGGTACGGATGGCCGCCGAGGCTATTTGCAACATCTTGCGGTTGATAAGGGTTACCGAGGGTTTGGTATTGGTAAACAGTTGGTGGAGAAAGCCACCCATGCTCTGAAGCAGCAAGGCATTGATAAAACCCATCTGTTTGTTGCCAATGATAATCTAGCAGCTCAGAGTTTTTATCAAGCCTTAGGTTGGTATTCGCGACCGGAAGTCACCATGTATTCATACAATACGTCGCAAGACGACAATATTTAATACAGAACGTGTTTAATAAAGAAAGTGTTCAGTAAAGAAAAGGAAGATTATGCGTCAGTCGCTAAGAGAAAAAGTACTTCAAGTATGTCACAAGAAAATTGCTCAGAAAGGGGATAATGTCGGGGTATCGTTCTATGCTTTTTTCGCCAACAAGAACGATGATCCAGAACTATTGATGGAAGCGGCGACATGGTGGATTGAGACTCATCAATTAGATCATTTTGAAAAGGCTCACAAGATTATTGCCATGGTAGAAAATGGGCAATAGTCGATAAATAGCCTGTTACGGCAGGCTTCTAAAGGGGCAGTTAGACGGTAATGTTTGGTTTTGTGATAGTGATCACTCACTATCTTCCGTTTAGTTGCCATGCAATATTTCTCAATCAAATTAGCCACTTGCTGATTCTCTATTCCATTCTTAAGTAAACTATCAGTCTAATCTTACATTTATGCAATCAATTTCATTTGATTAATACGTTTTCATTACTAGCTTTTAATTGTTAGCGAACCAACGAGTTGCATAAGCAGCCGTTGCTGACATAAATAAAGGACTAAACAGATGAAAACGACAAAATTAGCCATCGCAGTGGCAACAACTCTTTTGGCATCTCATTCAGCGTTTGCTGCGCAAGTTTACAGTGGAGACAAAACCACGCTCTCAATCGGAGGGTATGTGGATGTCGGTATTGGTGAATACTTTGAAACTGAGACCAAAGTGCACCAAGTATCTCCACGAGTGAACATCGCTGGTGAGAAAGAAATCGGTAATGGCATCACAATTGATGCGAAAGGCGAATGGGCCGTGAATTACTTAGACGGTGGTGAAGAGACATTCAAAACCCGTCTAGGTTACATCGGCGCAACCCATGCGCAAGCAGGTCGCTTAGTGGTGGGTACGCAATGGTCTCCGTACTATGACGTTGCAGGCGTTGCTGACCAACCTATCGCATTCGCGAATGACTTCGTTTATAGCAATCACGGCAATTTGGGCTCTGCTCGTGCTGATAAAATGGTGAGCTACCGTAATAGCTTTGCATTTAGCAGCGATATGTCGGCTTCGTTCGGTCTTGGTTGGCAAGGTAAACAGACGGATGTACAAGATACTGAAGTGCTAGTTGGTAATCCGGGCACAATTCAAGTGACTCGCGCAACAACAGAATATGATACTCGCGGCCAAATCGCTTTGAGCGGTGAGTTTGCCGGTTTCGGTGTGGGGTACGTTTACAGTGGTGGTGATATCACTGATGTGGATACAAATACCACGGTTGATGCCAACTCTCATGTCTTCTCTGCTAAATATGGTCAATACGGCAAGGGCATATACGCAGCGTTGGTTTGGGGTAAAAACGAGAATTTTTACAAAGGTTTAGAAGAAACACTGCAATACGAAGCGGTTGCGGCGTTTGGTTTGGATAATGGTTGGAACTTCATCGTTAACTATGAAGCGGTTGATGATGATAAAACCGATAAAACTCAGTTTAGTGAAAGTGCCGTGCAGGTGGAATATACCGTAGCGCCGGGCTTCGTTACCTTTGCGGCTTATCAATTTGACCTAGGTAATGACATCAATGTCACTGAAAACGATTACTGGACTCTCGGTGCTCGTTACTTCTTCTAAAGATAGATTCATTTAACTGCCTCTCAGAGCTGCCCTCAATAATGGGGGCAAGCTCTGAGTTTTTTATTCCTCTCGACGAATTTTATTTTCAGCTCACCAAGTTTGGATAGAATGTGCCTTCATTTAATGTTTCAAGGAAGATGGCATGTTTACTGTGACACTTGAAGGGAAGCTTATCTCGCCAAGTAAGATTCTTTGTGTTGGGCGAAATTATTTAGACCACATCAAAGAACTCAATAATGCCGTCCCTGAGCAAATGGTGGTATTTAATAAGCCAGCCACTTCCATTGCGACGACCATTGCTGCCCATCATCAAGAAACTCTGCATTATGAGGGCGAAATCTGTTTTGTTGTTCGCAATCAGCAATTATCAGCGGTTGGTATTGGTTTGGATTTGACCAAGCGCGAGCTACAAGCAAAACTGAAAAGCCAAGGTTTACCTTGGGAGCGCGCAAAAGCGTTTGATGGCTCAGCCGTGTTTAGTCGATTTATTAGTTTGAATGGTTTATCCATTGATGAGTTAGAGATAGAGCTGTTTATCAACTGCGTGCGCGTGCAACGTGGCGGCGTAAAACAAATGATTTATAAGCCACAACAAATAGTGGATGAAATTCAAAGCTACTCAACGCTTTGCGATGGGGATGTCATCATGACAGGAACGCCGCAAGGGGTCGGTGAAGTGCAATCGGGAGATGTCTTCTTAGGCCGTCTTATTCATGCAGGTAAAACGCTGATTGAAATTGAATGGCTCGCTCAGTAGAGCTAAGTTGCGAACACAAGCGCCAGTCTAAGACTGGCGCTTTTGTTTTTATGTGAGTGTAGTGAGCATTATAGCCAAACATTTTTTAGTAGTAGAAAGAGCAACATACTCACTATGGTGGTAAGCAGAACATTATGAGTTTTGTACACGATGAGCGCTGCGACTATGGCTGAGATTAAATAAGGGTTTGTGGCGGATACCCACAGTTCCCCTTCGGGTAAAAATACAATTGGAGCCCAAATTGCAGTGAGCACCGCAGGCGCAGAGTAAGACAAAACGCGCTGCAAAGTGTGCGGTAAGCGTATGGGTAGTTTTGGCTCTAAGAACAGGTAACGACTAGTAAATACCAGCAGCGCCATGGCTAAAATAGACAGCATGATCATGAGTTACCTCCTACTTGTTTTTGGCCATATTTCTCCGCTAAATAGCCTGACAACATGGCTCCGACACTGGCGATGATCAGTGCCCCCTCCATTTGCGCTAAATTAAGTAAAACTGATAACACCAAAGCGACGATAACCGCGAGCAAGGTTGGTCGATTTTTCACTGTCGGTATGACAATGGCGATAAAGGTCGCTGCTACAGCAAACTCTAAACCCAGCTGATTCAGGGCTGGAATTTTGCTGCCAGCAATGATGCCCACTAAAGTGGCTAAGTTCCAAAATAGATAGAAACTCAAACCTGCCCCCAGTGCATACCATGGCTTCAATCGCTTGGGTGACGTATTCCCACACACCGCAAACAGTTCGTCGGTAAGTAGAAAACCTAAGCTTAAACGCCAGCGCAGAGGCAAGGGGGCGATGGCTTGGCGCATCGAGACACTGTAAAGCAAATGGCGCGAGGTAATGAATAATACCGTCAGAAGCATGGTGGCAAGTCCGACGCCCGTTTTAATCATTCCGATTGCGACCAGTTGAGCTGATCCTGCAAACAGAATAGCCGATAGTGCCTGACTCTCTAATACACTTAATCCTGATTCAATGGCGTAAGATCCAGCCAGAAGTCCCCAAGGAATTACGGCCACGCTAAGAGGAAACATCGCAATGCTTCCTTGTAGAAAGAGTTTCATTCGGCTGTCAGATGGGTGTGAACTCAATGCATTGCTCCTTGTGTATGCTTTGGAGTTTCTATTTGGACATAACGCTAACTGTGAAACTTGTAAGAAATTGCCTTCATTGGATTATAAAGATTGTGCGTATTGCTTTGGAGTTACGCCCATTGCTCGCTTAAAGTGGCGATGAAAATGGCTTTGGTCATGAAAGCCCGCTTCTTGAGCGACATCCTTTAAACTGTGGCCGAGTTTGATCAGCTTAGTGGCGTAGCGTAACCGCGCTTGAACTTGATAAGCATGGGGGGGAAGGCCAAATTCTTTCTGAAAGCTGCGCGCAAAATAGTAAGGGCTAAGGTTAGACAGTGAGGCGAGTTCTTGCAATGAGGTATCGGCTTGTGGGAAGTCATCCAGAAACTCTTTAGCTAAGGTCAATTTGCTGCGGCCTTGAACTTCAAATTCGGGGCGCTGTTTACCATGGCGGTTCATCAGTTTAACTAATGTGCCGTACACCAAGGTTTCGCGCAGTAGACGATTATTCGAGCTTTCTAACGCGTCAAACACTAAGCGTAGCTGCTGTGCAAGCTCAGGGTCGTGTACCACAGGATCGGGAAAGTAGGGAATAATGCCTTGTTGGTTGAAGCCTTGGCTTACTTCTGCGAACTGCTCTGGTAAAGGGTACATGGCTTTGTATTCCCAGCCATCATCGGTTGCACTTTGGCCGTTATGAACTTGGTCTGCATTGACTAAAATAATGCTGTCTTGCGGCGCAACATGATTAGCACCAGTGCGATAAAATTTTTGCGCGCCTTTCTGGATCACCCCAATCGTGAAGCCTTCATGGCTATGGCGTGAAAAGTTCTGATGAGTGTATTTTGCATCAAGCACTTCTAACCCGCCCAGTTCTTGGGCATGCAGGAATTTAGCGTGTTCTTGCGTTTTGTTTTTCACTCAATTGGCCTAATCGGTCTTCCATTACCTTATCTATAGCATTTCTACTCTAAATGTTTTTGTACAAAATTGCCCTGTTGAGCGTTCTCTCCAATCAAAAACAGAGCAAAGTTAACTTGGCTTCAATGCTTATAATTCAATGTGTTGAATATGGTTGTATTGATGGTTATATGATCTAGAAATGAACTGGCATGTAATATAAAATCCCGCATCTCCTGTTCCGAGTTATAGAAAAATATGATTGATATGTCTGTTCTGCCTGTGTATCTCACGGCAGTGGTGGCCTTGTTGTTGCTACCAGGACCAGATATGTTGCTGATCGCCAGTTCAAGTATGAGCTATGGGCGACGCGTAGGCATTTTTGCAAGCCTAGGCAACGCGACATCTGGCATTATTTTGACCCTACTGGCTGCGCTAGGTGTGTCTGCCTTAATAGCAATGAACCCAATGGCGTTGAAAGTGCTACACCTTTTAGGCGGCGCTTATTTGCTAAAGATGGGTTGGGACTGTATCCGCGCTCAAGCGGCTGATGCACCAGAATTAGACGGTCAATCGAAGATGGCGACCACTTTCTATCAACGCGCTTTAGTCAGCAATTTGCTCAATCCAAAGGCCTTAGTGTTCTTTGTGATGTTCTTGCCGCAGTTTGTCTCTAGCAATATTACTGCAACATCTGGTGAGCAGATGCTAGCGCTTGGCCTACTGCTGAATGTGTTGGGCTTGTTATTTAACCTAGTGCTGGTGGCTTTGGTCGGTACTTTAGGTAAGAGCTTGCTAGAAAACGCCAAGTTTAGAACATATCAACATAAGTTCATGGGTGGTATTTTCTTTATACTCGCATTGTGGATGTTGAGTTCATTTCTTAAGTAATTCATACGATTATGATAAGGTCAGCGCTTCGCTGGCCTTTTTTATAACAGGGAGTTGTAGTATGAAAATTGAGTTTCTCGTCAATCCAGACGATAGCGTAAAGCAAGATATATTAGCGGGGCTTCGCCGTTACAATTTGCAGTTCTTTCCTCATGAAAATAGCGACTACATTGCTTGTGTAGCAAGCAACGAACAAGGCGAATTTTGTGGTGGTTTATTTGGCGAGGTGTATACCAATACTCTGTTTGTTGAGTACTTGTGGGTGGATGATTCTAAGCGCAGTGCAGGGCTTGGCAGTCAGCTTGTTAAGTTGGCTGAAGAGAAAGTAAAAGCAATGGGCGCGACGCATGCCTATTTAGACACTTTTAGCTTTCAAGCGCGTGAGTTTTATCTTAAACAAGGCTTTGAAGAAGTGGGCCGATTTAGCGGATTTCCAATGGAAGGGGTCGATAAGATCTTTTTGCAAAAGAAGCTTTAGTTCATCGTTTGATATAAAAATGGGTATGACACTGTCATACCCATTTTTGTTTCGATTAAATCATGTGCTGGTGTTCGGCGATTAGCATATCCATAGCCAACTGCGCTTTATCTTGCGCCTCGGCAAAGCTCTCATCTGCGGCAAAACCTTCCACCACCTCGTAGTAGCATTTCAGTTTTGGCTCAGTACCGGAAGGGCGAACCACGACGCGCGCTCCGCCGGCTAGGTGATAGATCAATACATCACTGGCGGGTAAGTCGATAGTTTGAGTCGTACCATCAGCCATCAAACGTTGCTGCACTTTGAAATCTTCAATCACCTCTACATTGCGCCCGGCAATTGCTTTCGGTGGATCGGCTCGTAACTTATCACCGACTGGTGGCGAGTTAGGTGCAAGGGCAATACTACGCTGAGCATTAATATACATACCGTGTTGACGATATAGTGCTTCTAGCTGATCCCAAATGGTTTTACCTTGGCTGTAAAGCTCTGCGGCAAGTTGTGAAAATGCAACCAATGCGGATAGACCATCTTTATCCCACACCTTGTTACCGACGGTGTAACCGAGCGCTTCTTCGTAGGCGAATAGGAACTGGCTATCGTCGCTCTGCTTTTGCATAGCCACGTTGGTTAGCCATTTAAAACCGGTTAGCGTTTGGTAGTATTCAGCACCGTGAGCATTGGCAATTTTGTTAAGCAAACTGGAAGAGACGATAGTGTTACCGATCAGCTGTTTGCTTGCGTCCGTTTGGGTGAGTAAGTAGTGGCCAAACAAACAACCTACTTGATCACCTGTTAGCATTTGGTATTCGCCATCCGGTTTTTGTACCGCGACTGCAAAGCGGTCAGCGTCTGGATCATTAGCACACGCGAGCTGAGCACCATGCTGTTTTGCCAGCGCAATAACCATATCCATCGCCCCAGCTTCTTCTGGGTTAGGGAAGTTAACCGTTGGGAATGTACCGTCTGGCTCACGCTGCTCTTTTACACTGTAAACTTGAGTGAAGCCCGCATCAGCCAATAGAGTTTCCGCCATACGTGCACCGACGCCATGCATAGCGGTGTAGGCAACGCCGATAGAGCTAGGGTCAGTGTTGTTTTGTAGCAATGCGTTGCTATTCATTGTGGCGCGATACGTTTGGTAGTAATCGCCTTCTAACCACACCAGATGGCCTTGCTGCTCAGCTTGATCCAGCGGCAATAAGTTAAGATCTTCGTTAGCAGCGACATCGATTTGTGACGCGATACCTGAGTCATGTGGCGGAATGATTTGCGCGCCATTATCCCAGTACACTTTAAAGCCGTTGTACTCAGGTGGGTTATGACTTGCCGTAACAACCACCGCCGCCGCTGCGTTGAAGTGTCGAACGCCAAACGCCACGATTGGGGTTGCTGCCACATCGTGCGTTAAATAAACCTTGATGCCTTGCGCGGTCAGTACAGAGGCCGTGTCGTGAGCGAACTGTTTTGAATCAGGACGGCCATCATAGCCAATCACCACGCCGCGTTGTTTAGCGTCGGAAAACTGTGATTGTAGGTAATAACCTAGGCCTGTTGCAGTTTGCTGGATCACCAAGCGATTCATGCGGTTAGGTCCTGCACCAACTTTACCGCGCAGCCCCGCAGTACCAAATTCTAAACGCGAGCGAAAACGATCCGCGAGTTCTTCGGTTTGCTGCTCGGCAATAAGTCTTTGTAGTTCTTCACGTGTGCGTGGGTCTGGGTCTTGTGTCAGCCACTGATTGTATTGTTCTGTCATCGTGATTACCTTTCGTTGGTGCTCTTATATTGATGTTGTATTCGAATCGTAATTGATATTGCTTATCATTTACGAGAGCGCAATCGCTAAACCATTTTGTCATTGCACTTTCTTGCACAATTTAAAAACGCTAACTAGCCTTTATTAACATAACTATAACAAATCGCGTCGGTTTTAGGAGTGACCCAATCTCGCCGTTTCTAATTCGGGTCTGCTAAATATGTATCGCACTGGAATGCACACTACTCACAGTATGGAACATTGGAAGAGTAATGGGTGTTCGTTGCAAAGTGATTGAGCCCTTAGTTTTGGCAGTGAGTTTCAACGAGAAATTTACTTGCAGAGACAGAGGAGAGGTCTTTTGAAAAGAATACCAATAGCACCTTGGTTAGCATTGGAAGCGCTGATCTTGGTCTGGGCAACATCTGCCTCAGCGAAAGAGCAGCCTTTGAATATGACACAAGGCGTGACTCAAATAAGTGGAGAGGTGTATGAGCTGCACATGCTCATCTTCTATATCTGCTGCGCTATTGCACTTCTGGTGTTTGGCGCGATGTTCTATTCCATTTTCCGTCACCGAAAATCTAAAGGCGCGGTCGCTGCTCACTTTCATGAAAGCACTAAAGTCGAAGTTATCTGGACTGTCATTCCAATCATCATCTTAATTGCCATGGCGATACCCGCGACAAAAACGCTGATCGCGATGGAAGATACGTCCCAATCTGATATCACAATTAAAGTGACAGGCTCACAGTGGAAATGGCATTACAGTTATTTCGATCAAGGGGTAGAGTTTTTTAGCTTACTTGCTACTAGCCAAAAGCAAATTGATGGCCTTGAGGCCAAAGGTGCTCATTACTTGTTGGAAGTTGATCAACCTCTAGTGCTGCCAATCAACAAGAAAATCCGCTTTCTTTTGACCTCCGATGATGTGATTCACTCATGGTGGGTGCCTGATTTTGCGGTGAAAAAAGACACCATCCCCGGATTTATTAATGAAGCGTGGACAAAAATCGATAAGCCGGGCGTGTATCGCGGCCAATGTGCTGAGCTGTGCGGTAAAGCCCATGGCTTTATGCCGATTGTGGTGCATGCGATGGAGCAAGATGATTATCAAGCTTGGCTAGCAACCAAGAAGCAAGAAATGGAGCTAGCTAAACAGCAAGCACAGGCTGCGTTATCAAGCGAAATGAGTTTGGAAGAGTTAGTGGCGGTGGGCGAGAAGGTCTATCTAGAGCGATGCGCTGTGTGTCACCAAGCCAACGGCGCAGGTATTGCGGGAGCTTTCCCTGCGATTACGGGCAGTAAAGTGGCGACGGGCGATATCGATACCCACATCGACACCATAGTGAATGGCCGCGCAGGCACCGCGATGCAAGCATTCTCAAATCAATTAACCGATACCGAGATCGCTGCTGTGATTACTTATCAGCGCAACGGGTTAGGCAACGACACGGGGGAAGTCATTCAAGCTTCTGACATTCATTCATTTAAAAACCGCGCCGCAGAGCAAGGCCAATAGGCAGGAGCAAATCGATGAGCAAATTGGATGACAAACAGCAAAAATCTTCTCCTGCCACTGATGCGGAAATGGCTCACGCTAGCAGTTCCACTGCGGTAGAAGATTCACATGACCATCACGCTCCGAAAGGCATCGCGCGTTGGATTTACTCGACCAATCATAAAGATATAGGCACGCTTTATCTCTGGTTTAGCTTCATCATGTTTTTAACCGGTGGGGCGATGGCGATGGTTATTCGAGCGGAGTTATTCCAACCAGGATTACAGCTTGTTGAGCCGCAGTTTTTTAATCAAATGACCACGGTCCATGGCTTAATCATGGTGTTTGGCGCGGTAATGCCTGCCTTTACAGGCTTAGCCAACTGGATGATCCCAATGATGATTGGTGCGCCAGATATGGCCTTGCCACGGATGAACAACCTTAGCTTTTGGATTCTACCGTTTGCCTTCGCCATTTTGCTTGCTTCTTTGTTTACCGAGGGAGGCGGGCCTGATTTTGGCTGGACTTTCTACGCGCCACTTTCTACGACTTATGGGCCGGACAGTACCGCACTATTTGTATTTTCGGTTCACATTATGGGGATCAGCTCGATCATGGGCGCGATCAACGTCATCGTGACCATCGTCAATATGCGTGCGCCGGGTATGACTTGGTTCAAAATGCCGATGTTCGTTTGGACATGGCTGATTACCGCATTCCTACTCATCGCCGTAATGCCGGTGCTGGCGGGCGCCGTGACCATGGTATTAACGGATAAATACTTTGGTACCTCGTTCTTTGATGCCGCAGGCGGCGGTGACCCCGTGATGTTCCAGCACATCTTCTGGTTCTTCGGTCATCCGGAAGTGTACATCATGATTTTGCCATCATTCGGTATTATTTCGGCGATTTTACCAGCATTTAGCGGCAAAAAACTCTTTGGTTACCACTCGATGGTTTATGCCACGTGCAGCATCGCCTTACTCTCTTTCTTAGTATGGGCACACCACATGTTCACCACTGGGATGCCAGTTTTCGCCGAACTCTTCTTTATGTATTGCACCATGTTGATTGCGGTGCCAACTGGGGTGAAAGTCTTTAATTGGGTGGCGACCATGTGGCGCGGCGCAATGACATTTGAGACGCCAATGCTGTTCGCGATTGCATTTATCGTCCTGTTTACCATCGGTGGCTTCTCTGGCTTGATGTTGGCGATTGTGCCTGCGGATTTCCAATACCACGATACCTATTTTGTGGTGGCGCATTTCCATTACGTCTTAGTCTCTGGTGCGGTGTTCTCGATTATGGCCGCAGCCTATTATTGGCTACCGAAATGGACCGGTAATATGTATGACCACAGGCTGAGTTTGTGGCATTTCTGGTGCTCGGTGATCTCGGTAAACGTGCTCTTCTTCCCGATGCACTTCTTAGGTTTGGCGGGCATGCCAAGGCGTATCCCCGACTATGCGATTCAGTTTGCGGATGTAAATCAAATTGTCTCGATTGGCGGCTTCGCGTTTGGCTTATCGCAATTGATTTTCTTGTGGTTGGTGATCAAATGTATTCGCGGCGGTGAAAAAGCGTCTGCGAAACCGTGGGAAAGAGCCGAAGGGCTTGAGTGGACTGTGCCAAGTCCTGCGCCACACCATACGTTTTCGACCCCGCCTAAAGTTGATTAAAGAGGTGAGCTGATGTCTGATAATCACCAAGCCAAATCCAATCAAAAGCTAGTCGGTAAGCTAGTGCTTGCTACTGTGGCGATGTTTGGTTTTGGCTTTGCCTTAGTGCCGATCTACGACATTATGTGCGATGCGCTGGGCATCAACGGCAAGACAAAATCAGAGGCGGTAGCCCAGCCATTGTCGATGCAAGTGGATACGTCTCGCTCAATCAAAGTGCAGTTTATTGCTCACCCTAATCCGTCTATGCCTTGGGCTTTTACCCCAAAAGTAACGTCAATGAATGTTCACCCAGGTGAGGTGATTGAAACGGCGTATATCGCGTTTAATAGAGCCGATGAAACCATCATTGGCCAAGCGGTGCCATCTGTAGCGCCGGGGGTAGGGGCAAGTTATTTCAATAAGGTTGAGTGCTTTTGTTTTAACAAGCAGCCTTTAAGCGCGAAAGAAAAAGTGGAAATGCCGCTGATATTTTTCATTGAGCCATCCATTCCTGACAGCATTCACACCTTAACGCTTTCTTACACCTTATATGACATCACTACAGAAACCGTTGAAGTGGCGCGTTTAGCCGAAGTGATTAACCCGCCAAGTGCGAGTAAACAAGGAGGAACGCAATGAGTTCCAAGCATCAATCATATTACGTACCTGCTCAAAGTAGTTGGCCCATTGTCGGCGCTGTGGCGTTGTTTCTGATTGCTGTCGGCGCTGGTTTAACGGTGCAGAACATGGCTGAAGGTGGGGACAATAGCGTGTTCGCCATGGTGATTTTGACTGCGGGATTCTTGTTTTTACTCTATATGTTTGCCGGATGGTTTAGCAATGTCGTTACGGAATCGATGAGTGGCCTTTATTCAGATCAAATCGCTCGTTCATTTCGCCAAGGAATGAGTTGGTTCATCTTCTCGGAAGTAATGTTCTTTGGTGCGTTCTTTGGCGCGCTGTTCTATGCACGAATCATCTCTGTGCCTTGGCTTGGTGGTGCCAGTAATAACTTTATGACTCATGAAGTGTTGTGGCCCGCATTTGAAGCGATTTGGCCGCTCACAACTGCGCCCGATGGTACGCAAACTACTGCGATGGGGTGGCAAGGCATTCCACTAAAGAACACCATTTTGCTGCTGCTCTCTTCGATTACTTTGCACATGGCGCACATCAGTTTAGAGCAGAATAAACGCATGGCATTGATTGTGTGGCTTGAGCTGACCATAGTGCTGGCCGGCTTTTTCTTGTATTACCAAGGGGTTGAATACGCACATGCCTACCAAGATCTAGGCTTAACGTTGCAGTCGGGTATTTATGGCAACACTTTCTTTATGCTGACGGGATTTCACGGTTTGCACGTCTGTCTCGGGACTATTTTCTTGATTGTGTTGCTCGGGCGTATTGCCAAAGACCATTTTACCCCGAAAGACCATTTTGCTTTCCAAGCGGGGAGTTGGTACTGGCACTTTGTTGATGTGGTTTGGTTGTGTCTGTTTGTATTTGTGTATGTCTTATGAGGTCAGTAAGGGCGGGCGTTGGGTTCAATAAATCCGCTAAGTAATGCGGCAATTAGAAGCACGACTGCTAGAGCTGAAAGGATCACACGTCGGCCAAGGAAGTGGCTCATAGGTTGTTGGGTTTCGCCTTGAGAATCGTTAGTGGGGCCTTTGACCATTTCAAACAGAGCTTTGGCAAGGTTGATAACAATGAAAAGCAGCAGCAAAACTAGCAGCAGTTTGAAAATGAATACCATGACAGCGGGCCTCTTGGTTTTGGTTAAGCAGCCGAAATTTTGGCTGGCGGTGTTATTAACTGTGGTTGCGATTTCAATATTGGTCAACTTGGGTCTGTGGCAACTATCAAGAGCAGCAATGAAGCAACAAATGCAAGCTCAATTAACTGCCTCTAGCCAGCAACAGCTACAAGGTTTATCTGAGGTTGGTCAATTTCAAAGCAGTGCGATTACGGGAATAAGCGTTGAAGTCTCGTTAACTCCGCAGCCTCGTTATCTGTTGCTTGATAACCAAATATTTGAAGGGCAAGTAGGCTATTTGGCTTATCAACTGATGCAAGAGGGGCAATCGCGGTTGGTACTGCTTGAGTTGGGTTTTATCCCTGCGCCTAGATTAAGGAATGAGTTACCTTCAGTTGCGTGGTTAACCGAGCCGTATCAGGGCGTTGCTCGATTATATAAGCGCTCTGATAACCCATTGAGTTCTGAGTTGATGGCGGAAGAGATGCGAAGTTCGGACGTGGACGTGCTGCGAGTGCAAAACTTGAATTACCAACAGCTGTCGCAGCGATGGGGTGTGGAATTGGAGCCGCATGCGGTTCAACCGATGGGTGATTCATGGCCTTATGCCCAGCCATGGCAACCCATTCCTATGTCGGCTGAGAAACATCAAGGGTACGCGTTTCAGTGGTTTGCCATGGCATTGGCGTTATTCTTCTTAAGTATGTGGTGGTTAGTTAGGGCAATTGGTCAGATGAAAAACTAACTTATAAAGCAAAGGAGTGCTTATGATTCATCCCATTTATCGTGGTCGTATCATTCTCGTTGGCCTTGTTGTGCTATTTGCACTTCCGGCCATTGCTGCAAAAGTGATTCTTTCCCAACACTGGTATCAATCAGGCGTGACCAATAAAGGTGAGTTGATTGAGCCAACCCTATACTTTTCATCCTTTGGTGACGAAAACCCCTATCAGTCGCAGAGCTGGCAACTTGCTTATGTTGTTCCTGCTGAGTGTGATGCCCTGTGTGAGCAGCGGATCCATCTATTAGCCCAAAGCCACTTAGCGCTAGGTAAATATCAGCAGCGTGTGACGCCAGTGCTTTTAATCAGCGAAGCCAGCGATCAAACCGCGTTGCAGCAATCCCAGTTTTCCACTTTAAACATCAGCTCACAGCTTGCTGACAAGGTGAAAGGTTTTGAGTATGTCATCGTCGACCCTTTAGGCCAGTTAGTGATGGGTTATCAACTGTCGAGTGACGATCTTGTCGAGCAAAGTAAAGGCTTACTGGCCGATTTGCGTAAGTTACTCAAGCTGTCTCGGGTTGGTTAGGAGGGCGTATGCTAGTCAGACTATTGCAAGTAAGCTTGGCGCTCACGTTTATGGTGATTCTTCTAGGTGCGTATACTCGCTTAGCCGATGCGGGCTTAGGTTGCCCTGATTGGCCGGGGTGTTATGGCCAACTGCTCGTACCCACTGAAGCTGATGAGCTAAAACGTGCGAGTGAGTTATACCCTAATCTAACTGTGGAAGCAGATAAAGCGTGGCTTGAGATGATTCACCGCTATATGGCAGGGATATTGGGTTTATTGGTGTATGGGATCAGCTACTTAGCCATTCAAACCCGTCAGGGCGGTTGGGTTTTACCAATAGGCATCTCTTTGGTTGTTGTGGCTCAAGCGGCTTTAGGCATGTTCACTGTAACCATGATGCTGATGCCTGTGGTTGTAATGGGGCATTTATTGGGCGGGTTCACGCTGTTTTCAATGCTTTCGATGCTGTACTGGCGAGTTACTTCTCCAACGCGAGTGCTGGAGCAATCGAGCGGCAATAGCGCCCTTAAGTTGGTCTCTTTTACCAGTTTGATTGTGGTTGTTGGGCAAGTGGCGCTTGGCGGTTGGACCTCTTCAAATTATGCGGCTTTGATGTGTACCGAGCTGCCAATTTGTCAGGGTGGATGGCAATCGCATTTAGATTTTGAGACCGCTTTTCAACTGATTCAGCCTCCGCAAGAGAGCTATGAGTTCGGTACTTTGGATTATGGCGCGCGAATGACGATACACGTTGCGCATCGATTTGGTGCCGGTTTGGTGACTGTGATGTGCTTGCTGCTCGCAACAATACTGTGGCGACAAAGCCAAGCGCAGTATCAGAGACAGGCATGGTGTCTAATCGCCTTGTTGTTACTGCAACTAGCTCTTGGCGTGAGTAATGTTTTGTTTAGCTTACCGATTACCGTGGCTGTGGCTCATAACTTGGGGGCAGCTCTATTGCTGATAAACGTTCTGCACATCAACTATCTTGCTTGGCAGAGCGTGAGTTTACGCTCGGGGGCTTCGTTGGCCATTTATAAGGAATCACATTATGAATAAAACTGTCAGCGAAGCATGGCAAAGTAGTCGTATACCTTGGCGAGCATATTTAACTCTGACTAAGCCTAAAGTGGTGGCGCTCATGCTGCTAACCGCTCTGGTCGGAATGTGTCTCGCGGTGGATGGCGCATTACCCTTACAGCAGAGTGTGGTCGGTTTGTTTGGTATAGGGCTGATGGCGGGTTCAGCCGCTGCGATGAATCATCTTATCGACCGAAAAATCGATGCCATGATGGTTCGCACCTATCGTCGCCCTCTACCGTCAGGAGAGATAAACCCAGTTAGGGTGTTGTTGTTTGCTTTGGTGATTGGCCTAATTGGCTTTGTGGCACTTTATAGCTTGGTGAATGCACTGACCGCTTGGTTAACCTTGGCAAGCTTGGTGGGTTACGCCGTTATCTACACGATGTATTTAAAACGGGCAACACCGCAAAACATCGTGATAGCAGGTATCGCCGGAGCCATGCCCCCGTTACTCGGTTGGACAGCGGTGACGGGAGAGTTACATGCTCACGCTTGGTTATTGGTGATGATCATTTTCATCTGGACGCCTCCGCATTTTTGGGCGTTGGCGATACATCGTAAAAATGATTACGCCAAAGCCAATATCCCAATGCTGCCAGTGACTCATGGCGAGGAATACACCAAGACTTCGATATTGCTCTACACCATGCTACTCGCTGTGGTGTGCATTATGCCTGCTTTGGTCGGGATGAGTGGCAGCATATATTGGATTGGTTCGGTGATATTGAGTCTTGGCTTTATTGCGCACGCATGGAAACTCAAGTATCAGCCACATGAGAGATCGGCCATCAACACCTTTAAATACTCCATTTATCAGTTAATGCTGTTATTCCTTTTGTTACTGGCTGATCATTATTGGCTATATTAAGCCGCGCAGTATGCACTCAAGTGATTGATTAAAATTGGGAGATTTTATAGTTGGCGATCTTTTCAGCAGCTCGCTAAGCAAGTATGCTGTTGCTCCTACATTCCCTCGTTAGCAGACATTCTCTATCACAACCATCATGCATTCACTTAGCTTATACATTAACCGCCGCGTTATTTTGCCGTTTAGTTTAGTAGTACTCGGTGGGCTTGCATCGATGGCCAAGACATTCAATGTGCATGGTCAATCGATACGACAGCTTGAAGTGATGATGGGTGGCGATGCGGTTCTTCACGCGATCATCGCGGTTTCGTTGGGCCTTACTGCTTGCTGGGCGACCCCAAAATACTTTTATCGTCATCGTTGGTTTAAGCTGCCACCGCTACTTATCATGATGCTTTTGCTTGTCAGTGGTGATGAGCTGCTGCAAGCGGTGATGCCAAGACGAGAATTCTCTTGGGTGGATTTAGCCATCAATCTATCAGGCATTTTTATTGGTGCAATCGCTTATCGAATAGCCATCAAGCGCGGTGGTTTTTAGCCAAAATTCAATGTTTGTGATTGTGGGTAATCAATAGCTAACAGCCGCATTTTGTGATTTATCTCTACTCAGTTGAGCATCTTCACTGCTTTGATTTTTGTCGTCGTACGATTTTATACTCTTGCCAGAACAATGTTCTAAACTTATCTGCTATAGGATGGCTCATGGTCTGCCTGTCTCTAATGTTATGTTTTTACTGGCTTTTAATTTCTTTTAGACCAAGTTTGGTGTGTCAAAATTAACTGTAATCATTTCTTTACGTTATGTGTAAATTGTAAAGTCAGTAAAAATATTGCCTTTCATTTAAAAAAGTGGTTGCAAGTAGCGTTTTGGATAGATAAGTTACAAGGAACAGGAACAAATTAAGTCGAACAATAAATAAACAACCCAATGGATTAATGGTTCGGCAAAGTGATATAGGAAGAAGTAAGCGATGTTTCAAACTGATGATGTACGAATTAATAAAGTAAAAGAACTATTGCCGCCAGTGGCTGTTTTAGAGAAGTTTCCGGCAACTGAAACCGCTTCTTCAACAACGTTTCGCTCTCGTGAAGCGATCTCTAATATTTTAAAAGGTGATGATGACCGCCTATTGGTGATCATTGGCCCATGCTCAATTCACGATCCTGAAGCCGCGCTTGCTTACGGTAAAAAGTTAAAATCACTGCGAGATGAGTTAGACGGCGAGTTAGAAGTGGTTATGCGCGTGTACTTTGAAAAGCCGCGTACTACAGTCGGCTGGAAAGGTTTGATTAACGACCCGTACCTTAACGACACGTTTAAAATTAACGACGGTTTGAGAATTGGTCGTAAGCTGCTGCTTGATCTGACCGACATGGGTATGCCAACAGCAAGTGAGTTCTTGGATATGATCACGCCTCAGTACGTAGCGGATCTAATTAGTTGGGGCGCGATTGGTGCACGTACGACTGAGTCTCAAGTTCACCGTGAACTGGCATCTGGCTTATCTTGTCCGGTGGGTTTTAAAAACGGCACGGATGGTAACATCAAGATTGCTTCCGATGCGATTCGCTCAGCGAGTGCTTCACACCATTTCTTATCAGTGACTAAATACGGTCACTCTGCGATTGTAGAGACGGGCGGTAACCCAGATTGTCATATCATTCTACGTGGTGGTAAAGAGCCAAACTATAGTGCTGAGCACGTAAGCGCAGTGAAGCAAGAGCTTGAAGGTTCGGGCATTCCACAAAAAGTGATGGTCGACTTTAGTCACGCAAACAGCTCTAAACAATACCAACGACAAATGGTAGTCGCTGAAGATGTATCAGCGCAAATTGCCGCTGGTGAAGATGCGGTGTTTGGCGTGATGATTGAATCGCACCTTGTTGAAGGTCGTCAAGATTTGGTTGCAGGTGAGCAGCTGACTTACGGTCAATCAATCACAGATGCATGTATCGGCTGGGAAGACACTGAAACGGTATTGCGTCAATTAGCACAAGCGGTGAAGACGCGTCGCAACCGTTGATATACTTGACTCGATTTTACAAAGGCTCCTAGATGGAGCCTTTTTTATGCAATATATGCTAACAATTTGAATGTACGTTGTATTGTATAAATTTATACGGAGTGTTATTCTCTATCACGTAATGGTTCTCTGCGTAAAGGATTACGCATATTCAGGCTTTTTGTTTATCTTTGACTGTCGGGCATGAACGCCCGATTTTTTTTGCCTGTTTTTTATTCCCTGCCTCAATGACTTCCATCTCCTACACTTATCTATAGTTGATAAAGCGCGTTAACATGCTTGGATTTTATGCGCGAATTTATTTGCACCAACTGTGCTCACACGCTCACTTTTTCTGTTGAATTGGTGCCGTTGCGCAGACGGACATTGAGTAAATTATCAAACCAGAATAGTCTTGAGTGATAATTGTCAGGAGGTAAGACATGGTGTCGAAAGTAAACATTTCCCCAAAGGGACCAGAGCTCTCTGAGCTAGTACAAGGTTATTGGCGTACTGCCGAATGGGGTATGACTCCACAACAACGTTTATCTTTTCTTAAACAGCATATCGATCTGGGCGTCACCACGGTTGATCACGCTGATATTTATGGTAACTACGAATGTGAAAAGCTGTTTGGTGAAGCGCTTAAACTAGACAGCTCTGTACGCGATCAAATTGAAATCGTCACTAAGTGCGATATCAACTTGTGTGGTGATAAATTCCCACAGCGTAAAGTGAACCACTATGACACGAGTGCAAAACACATCTACGAGTCGGTTGATAATTCGCTATCTCGCCTTGGTGTAGACAACATTGATGTGCTATTGATTCATCGTCCTGATGTGTTGATGGACGCAGATGAAGTGGCTGGCGCATTCGCTGAGCTACATAAAGTCGGTAAAGTGAAGCACTTTGGTGTATCTAACTTTACGCCTAGTCAGTTTGAGTTGTTGAACTCACGTACTCATATGCCGCTAGTGACTAACCAAGTTGAAATTAACCCACTTAATTTTGAAGTGGCACACGATGGCACGTTAGATCTGCTACAGATGAAACGCATTCGTCCTATGGCGTGGTCTTGCCTTGGTGGCGGTAGCATCTTTACAGGTTCGACAGAGCAAGCAAAACGAGTATGTGATGAGCTAGAAGCGATTCGCGCGGAAGTAGGTGCAAACAGCATCGATGAAGTGATTTACGCTTGGGTACGTCGTCTACCTTCTAAGCCACTTGCAATTGTGGGCTCTGGTAAGATTGAGCGTGTTCAGTCAGCTGTGAATGCACTAGAAATCGAATTGACGCGCGAGCAGTGGTACCGAGTATGGGTTGCCTCTAAAGGTCACGGTGTGCCATAGAAAGCCCTTACGATAACGTATTTGCTACAGATACAAAAAGCCAACCGCGAGGTTGGCTTTTTCTGTTTAGGCGGTAACTAAGCATTCGGGTTCGCTACTACTTTGATTACTGTATTCAATCAAGGCTTCGGGAGTAATGGGCTGTGAGTAGTAAAAACCTTGTATGTAGCAAACGCCGAGCTTACGTAGTAATTCAATTTGTTGTTCAGTTTCCACCCCTTCCGCAATGACTTTCATTTTAAGCTCGTTGGCGAGGTGAATCATTGATGCCAAAACCGGAGTAATGGTGGAATCTGAATGCAGACTTTTAATGAAGACTTTATCGATTTTCATTACATGAAAAGGATGTAGACGAATAAAGTTCAAACCGGAATAACCAGTGCCAAAATCATCGATGGCTAACGAAAATCCCATCACTTTAATCATGTCTAAATGAGCAAGCGCGAGGTCGAGTTCGGTTTGGTCAAAATCAATATTTTCAGTGACTTCCAGTAAAATGCTTTGAATGTATTCAGGATGACGACGGGCAAAGCGTTTAAGGTAATCAATGAACTCGGCATTGATTAGCGAAGTACGGCTTAAGTTGATGCTAATATAGTGGTTTTCATGGTAGTGAGGGTGTTGCTTCAGAAACTTCACCACAGTAGAAAAGGTCTTTCTGGTGATAATGTCTATTACACCAAGCTTCTCCGCTAATGGAATGAAAATCTCGGGTGAAATTTTACCTTGAGCTGGGTGGTTCCAGCGAACCAAGGCTTCGCTTCCCACCACTTTATTGCTGTTGATGTCGATGATGGGTTGTAAGTAAAGCTCTATCTGATCGCTATCAATCGCGTTAAGTAAGGAATATTCAATCGATCTTTTTGCAAGCATCTGATATCTGAGCAATAAATAAAACAGCGAGACTAGAGAGGCGAATAATATTGTTTGCCAAATATGCTTGAAATAGTGGTATCGATAAGTGCCAGCAGTCGGCTGAATTTTAACCGTTAAAGGATATAAATTTGATTGAAAAATTCGTGTATCGTCATAGCGTAATGATTGTGGATTATCATCGGATAATAGGTGATCAATAATTTCAATTTGGTAGCGATATTGTCGTAAGTCTAAAAATGGTGCAATGATGCTCAATATCTTTTCTGGTGGAATTAGCGCATTAAGTCCGTGAAATTGATTCACTGACGTATATATAAAAAAAGTGGTGAGATTACTTTTTGATGTGCCTAATGAAATAGTGATGTTATTCGCGGCATGGTTAATACGTTGCATCGTATCTGATCCCAGCTCAATATGAGTTGAACCTTCGTTGCTGGTACAAGTCACGATACCTTGGTGGTAGACGCCCACCTCTTTAAGCAAATCAGAATGGAATACGTGCGCTCTAAGGGTCAGTTTGTCTTCGAGGTCGCAGTTCGGGCTAATCTGAGCGTCAATCTCTCTTAGCTGCTGAGCAATTTTTACAATATGCCGTTCTAGCATTTGAACCGATTTTTGCCCGTCACTCTTCAACTCTTGTTTGGTATGGTAGTAGTTGCCCAAGATCGAGAAAAAAAACACAAAAGCGAAAATGGCCACCACAGGTAGCAGGTTTGGCAGGTGAGTAAACATCTCACTAGTCAGTGTTCTAAATTGTCGGGTTTTTATCCTAGCCGATTTCATTAGCGATATTTTTTAAAGTATTTCATTTCACTATAAGTTTATTTTTGAAAAAGTTTATAATTTCATTTGTTTATTGGAATTCAGTCTCAAAAATGAACCGATGTGAATAGTCCTCGTCTCATATTTAAGAATTCAATTAAATAATACGAAAGTACTAGTTGAAGAGTTAATACAGTATGTCCTTCTATTAAAATATCATTTTTGCAAAATTAACTATACTTATTAATTAACGGTAATCGTCACTAAGTGAGTGTAATTTAATAGCATTTCTTCTCAATGTTGATACATTAGTTGATGACATAATTATTAGTAAATAGATGCGCTTGCTTTAAATGATAATGTATCGGGGGATACGATGGATATCGAAGTCACTTTCAATAGTGCTAAGGTTGTAGATGTCACCGGAGATGTAGTTGCCGTTGACGCAAAAGGAACAGCTCGCCAATTGCAGGTTGGTGACACAGTCAAACAATCAGAAATTATAATAACAACCAATGGCGCGACGATTGAGCTTGCGGCAAACGAGAATGATTTTCTGGTTGAACAGAACTGTGTGGCGTGTTTTGAACAACCGGATTTAGCGGCTGAGGAACTTAATACTCAAGGACTTGGTACTCAGGAATTAGCACAAGCTCAGATCGGTGGAGACCTATCGGTTGATCTTTCCGCGTTAGGTGAAGATGCCTTTGGCGCTGATGACATTGCTGCGATTCAACAAGCCATTCTTGGTGGAGAAGACCCGACACAAATCCTAGAAGCGACAGCCGCAGGTGGCGCCGCAACTGGCTCTGCGAATGCGGGTTTTGTCGAGATCGAATACAACAACCCACAAACAATCGCTTCAACGTTTTTTGAAACGTCTGCTATCCGCCGAGCTGTTATTGAAGACCCCGAAGAGGATGGCCGACTCACCGTATTTGCCCCAGGTGGTGAGAGTTTATCTGAGCTAGTTGTTGAGGGCGATCTCGACCCTAATAGCTACCCGACATCCGTGACGAATTCGGTCATTGTTACCGCTGGGGATCTTGCCCTCGACCCGCTAAGCTTTGAACCGACCGCGTTATCTCTGGCCGCACTATTAGCCGAATTAAACAGTGATATTACCTCATCACAACAAGACGTAATTTTTAGCTTTGATACCGCAGAGAATGCCATTGTCGGTGTAAACGGAAATGGTGAAGTGGTCCGTATCGACATTGATACGACAAGCATTGGCAAAGATATGACTTTGTCGCTCACGACGACGGTTTCGCAACCCATTGATCATGTGCCATCGGTAGGGGGCGGGAATGTTGCCTTAGTTGGCGACCAGATTGTGGTCAGCTTCCAGATTACAGGTAGCGATGTTGGCGGTAATCCAATTCAATTGCCTATTGATGCCACGGTCACTATTGGTGATGGTATCGACCCATTGATTACCGACGTGCCGAATGTTTCTTTAGATGAAGAAAACCTTTCTGCAGGCACTGCACCAAATTCTTCGGCCTTGCTAACGGGCGACCTAACCGAAATGGATACCGGTAGTGACGCAGTTCAGCAATATCGTTTGGATGTTTCCCAGTTTAATAGCGATGGCTCATTGGCTTCTCAGGGAGAGCCCTTAACGATTGCCGAGACAGAAAATAGTGATGGCAGTTTTACCTATGTTGCCTCGACTTCTATGGGCGAAGTTTTCGTTGTCACTGTCGATACTTCAGGTGCTTACACCTTTGAGCTGAAAGCGACCTTAGATCATCCACAAGACAGTGACTCGGTAACCATTCCGTTACCTATCATCGCCACAGATTTTGATGGCGATACCACTCAAAATAATCTGCCGATTACCATCATTGATGATGTGCCAGTGCTTTCTGGTTTCACCGGACAAACCAGCATTGATGAAGATGATATTGTTGGCCTTGGCTCATCGGTTGGGGGTGATAACCCAATCTCAGGCAACTTTGATATTGCTGCAGGAGCCGATGGCATTAAGAGCTATCAACTAACCAATGGCCCAGCAGCACTGTCAGGCATCGAGTCAGAAGGCGAAGCAGTAGTGTGGGCGAACAGTGGCAACCCAACGGTTGTGACGACCGCCGCGGGTAGCACCTATACCTACACGGCTGAAACCAGCAAAGGTACGGTGTTTACTTTGGTGTTCAACACCGCAGACAACAGTTATCAATTCAATCTGGTTAAGCCTCTCGACCACGACAAGGTACAAGGCGAGAACATTCAGCCGCTGAGCTTCGATATCAGCGCGACCGATTTTGACAACGACACTACCGAATCGAAAACCTTAACCATCAATGTGATTGATGACGTACCAGTGATTGACACAGTAGAAGCACTGGCGGTGGATGAAGATGATTTAGTCGGTGGCACCAACCAAGGTGGCGATCCACTGTTTGATACGGGCAGCTTTGGTACAACCGAAGGCGCAGATCAAGTGGTGCTGTACAAGATAGACCCAATGACCAATCCAGTTGCCGGTCTTAAATCACAAGGGGTTGATATCAGCCTTGAAGCGCCAAGCATCGATAGCGACAACAACCACACTTATATTGCCAAAGCCGGCAGTGTGGAAGTGTTCGTACTGACGCTAAACGCGGATGGCAGCTACCGCTTTGACCTTAAAGCCCCGATTGACCATGCCACAGGTGAAGACAGCAAAGATCTTACGTTTAAGGTGCTAGCAGAAGATTTTGATGGCGATACCGGCAGTAAAGATCTGCTGGTGACGCTGACGGATGACGCGCCCGTGCTTTCTGGTTTCACCGGACAAACCAGCATCGATGAAGATGACATTGTTGGCCTTGGCTCATCGGTTGGTGGTGATAACCCAATCTCAGGCAACTTTGATATTGCGGAAGGGGCCGATGGCATTAAGAGCTATCAACTAACCAATGGCCCCACAGCACTGTCTGGTATCGAGTCAGAAGGCGAAGCAGTAGTGTGGGCCAACAGTGGCAACCCAACGGTTGTGACGACCGCCGCGGGTAGCACCTATACCTACACGGCTGAAACCAGCAAAGGCACGGTGTTTACTTTGGTATTTAACACCGCTGACAACAGCTACCAATTCAATCTGGTTAAGCCTCTTGACCACGACAAGGTACAAGGCGAGAACATTCAGCCGCTGAGCTTCAATATCAGCGCGACCGATTTTGACAACGACACTACCGAATCGAAAACCTTAACCATCAATGTGATTGATGACGTGCCAGTGATTGACACAGTAGAAGCACTGGCGGTGGATGAAGATGATTTAGTCGGTGGCACCAACCAAGGTGGCGATCCACTGTTTGATACGGGCAGCTTTGGTACAACCGAAGGCGCAGACCAAGTGGTGCTGTACAAGATAGACCCAATGACCAATCCAGTTGTCGGTCTTAAATCACAAGGGGTTGATATCAGCCTTGAAGCGCCAAGCATCGATAGCGACAACAACCACACTTATATTGCCAAAGCCGGCAGTGTGGAAGTGTTCGTACTGACGCTAAACGCGGATGGCAGCTACCGCTTTGACCTTAAAGCCCCGATTGACCATGCCACAGGTGAAGACAGCAAAGATCTTACGTTTAAGGTGCTAGCAGAAGATTTTGATGGTGATACTGGCAGTAAAGATCTGCTCGTTACACTGACGGATGACGCGCCCGTACTTTCTGGTTTCACCGGACAAACCAGCGTTGATGAAGATGACATTGTTGGCCTTGGCTCATCGGTTGGTGGTGATAACCCAATCTCAGGCAACTTTGATATTGCTGAAGGGGCCGATGGCATTAAGAGCTATCAACTAACCAATGGCCCAGCAGCACTGTCTGGTATTGAGTCAGAAGGCGAAGCAGTAGTGTGGGGCAACAGTGGCAACCCAACGGTTGTGACGACCGCCGCAGGTAGCACCTATACCTACACGGCTGAAACCAGCAAAGGCACGGTGTTTACTTTGGTGTTCAACACCGCTGACAACAGCTACCAATTCAATCTGGTTAAGCCTCTCGACCACGACAAGGTACAAGGCGAGAACATTCAGCCGCTGAGCTTCGATATCAGCGCGACCGATTTTGACAACGACACTACCGAATCGAAAACCTTAACCATCAATGTGATTGATGACGTGCCAGTGATTGACACAGTTGAAGCTATGGCGGTGGATGAAGACGATTTAGTCGGTGGCACCAACCAAGGTGGTGACCCACTGTTTGATACGGGCAGCTTTGGTACCACCGAAGGCGCTGACCAAGTGGTGCTGTACAAGATAGACCCAATGACCAATCCAGTTGCCGGTCTTAAATCACAAGGGGTTGATATCAGCCTTGAAGCGCCAAGCATCGATAGCGACAACAACCATACTTATGTTGCCAAAGCAGGCAGTGTGGAAGTGTTCGTACTGACGCTAAACGCGGATGGCAGCTACCGCTTTGACCTTAAAGCCCCGATTGACCATGCCACAGGTGAAGACAGCAAAGATCTTACGTTTAAGGTGCTAGCAGAAGATTTTGATGGTGATACTGGCAGTAAAGATCTGCTCGTTACACTGACGGATGACGCGCCCGTACTTTCTGGTTTCACCGGACAAACCAGCGTTGATGAAGATGACATTGTTGGCCTTGGCTCATCGGTTGGTGGTGATAACCCAATCTCAGGCAACTTTGATATTGCTGAAGGGGCCGATGGCATTAAGAGCTATCAACTAACCAATGGCCCAGCAGCACTGTCTGGTATTGAGTCAGAAGGCGAAGCAGTAGTGTGGGGCAACAGTGGCAACCCAACGGTTGTGACGACCGCTGCAGGTAGCACCTATACCTACACGACTGAAACCAGCAAAGGCACGGTGTTTACTTTGGTATTTAACACCGCTGACAACAGCTACCAATTCAATCTGGTTAAGCCTCTTGACCATGACAAGGTACAAGGCGAGAACATTCAGCCGCTGAGTTTTGACATCAGCGCGACCGATTTTGACAACGACACTACCGAATCGAAAACCTTAACCATCAATGTGATTGATGACGTGCCAGTGATTGACACCGTTGAAGCACTGGCGGTGGATGAAGACGATTTAGTCGGTGGCACCAACCAAGGTGGTGACCCACTGTTTGATACGGGCAGCTTTGGTACCACCGAAGGCGCTGACCAAGTGGTGCTGTACAAGATAGACCCAATGACCAATCCAGTCGCAGGTCTTAAATCACAAGGGGTCGATATCAGCCTTGAAGCGCCAAGTATCGTCGACAACAACCACACTTATATTGCCAAAGCCGGCAGTGTGGAAGTGTTCGTACTGACGCTAAACGCCGATGGCAGCTACCGCTTTGAGCTTAAAGCACCGATTGACCATGCCACAGGTGAAGACAGCAAAGATCTTACGTTTAAGGTGCTAGCAGAAGATTTTGATGGTGATACCGGCAGTAAAGATCTGCTGGTGACGCTGACGGATGACGCCCCAGTATTAAATAGCTTTAATGGTGATCAAATTGTTGATGAAGACGATATTGCTATCGTTGGTTCTGACCCGGATAAAGAACTGACGACTATTGGTGGTACGTTTGATATTGATGCCGGTGCCGATGGTTTGAAGGCAATTTCTATTGCCAATGAAGCCTCGGTGCTGAATGGCCTTAAATCAGGCAATGAAGCGTTAGAGTGGGCAACGACCACAACTGTGGGTGATGTGATCACTTATACCGCTCGAACAGAAACTGGTAAAGAGCCAGTGTTTACCATGGTGTTTAATACTAACACTGAGCGTTACGACTTTACTTTGATTAAAGCGTTAGACCATCCAGAAGGACAGCTCGAGAACACGTTACCAATCAACTTCCAAATCTCAGTGATTGACTTTGATAACGATGAAAGTAATGCGATTCCGCTGCCAATCACGATTGTTGATGACATTCCTCAGCTAATCAGTGCTGAGCGATTGGGTGTGATGGAAGACGATCTTGCAACTGGTTCTAGTCCTAACCCAACCGCTTTGGTTGACCAAGGCACTTTCACCCGAGTAGAAGGTGCGGACTCCATCGCTAAGTATGCTTTAGATCCAAACAGTTCACCTTTGACTGGATTGAAATCTGCTGGTGTCGATGTGGTATTTGATCCAGTTATTATCGATAGCGCGACTAATCAACATACTTATGTAGCTAAAGCTGGCGCAGTTCCTGTCTTCGAGCTGATATTCAAAGCGGATGGCACGTATACTTTTGAGTTGCTTGCACCAATAGACCATCAACTTAATTCAGACCTAACGACATTGACGTTTGATGTGATTGCGACTGACGTCGATGGCGATACCAGTGGCACGTCGCTATCTGTGGATATTCGTGATGACTTACCTGCTTTGACTGGCTTCAATGGCGATACTGTCGTTGATGAGGACGATCTCGCAAGTGGTTCTGACCGTCGTAAAGAGAGCACAACCGCTGACGGTACTTTTGTGGTTACGGATGGCGCAGATGGTATTGATGAATATCAGATAGCCAACTTAGATACTGTGCTTAATGGCTTGCAGTCGGATGACCAAGACTTACGTTGGGATACTGTAGTAACCAATGGCGCACTGGTCACTCATACCGCTGTAACCGAAACGGATGGTGATCCTGTGTTCACCATGGTGTTCGATAGTGTAAACAACACTTATGCGTTTACCTTGCTCCAACCGTTTGATCATGTTGATGGACAAAATCAGAATCGCCAAGCGATTGATTTCCAGATAAAAGCGGTTGATTTTGATAAAGATGAAACCGCGCCGATTCCGCTTTCAATTCAAGTGGTTGATGATATTCCTGTTACTCGAAATCGCACTTTAACCTTTACTGAAGGGGATGATGCTGCAGGAAGAAACGTGCTGGTTCGCCCAGGTGCAGATGGCGCGGAAGTGACACTCGTTGAAGGGACCGATACCACCAATGGCTCTATTCGTTTTGAGTTGTTGAGTGATGGCCTAAATGGTTCTGCTGGCGATATTGTGGATAGCTTGAACTTTGTTGATGACCCAACACAGCCGTTTACGGGTGGTGATCAGATTTCTGTCAAAGTGCTAGAGACTATTTACGACAGTGCGGGCAATCCTATTTCAAATATAGAACTTGGCACTTTGCAAGTTCGACCGCAAGCAGGGGATCGAGGCCGATTTATCTTTGAGCCTGTCGATAATCTAAGTCAAGATGGCGATCGTTTTACCTTCCAACTAGCAGTGAGAGTGACAGATGGCGATTATGATGTTCGTAATCGCACCGTTACGATCAATATTGACGATAGAGAAGCGGAAATTACCCAATCTGAAGTCGTGAGCTTTGAAGATTCGGGTCGAAACCTCAATTTAGATTTTGATCCTGCGATCACCAATAGTAATAGTTTCGATAATCAAGGCAGTCTGCAAGTTACGCCGTCACAAGTTTTGTTAACCGTTAACCTATTCGACCTCGATAATGGCGAGCAACTTGGCGATATTACTGTTGAGGCAGGCACGCACAATGGCACTTTCTATTACTATGATGGCTCAACCTACCGAGAGCTAAGCGCTCAACCTGATGGAAGCGTCGTGCTTGATGCCAGCAACGTAAATCAATCAATAGATCCTACGACACAAATCGCTACGCTCAATAACTTGTTCTTTGTGCCAGAGCGTCATTATTCATCAAGCAGTAATGGCTTTACCGTGCCAATCACTGTTCAAGTATTAAATAGCGATGGTGCGGACCACGACGTTAATGGCACGCTCAATCTTGAAGTGAAAGCGGTTGTTGATGTTGCCGAGTGGCAAGATGCAGATAACCAATATTCATACACAGTTAAAGAGGATGTGGATAACGCCGTTCTAGATCTCGAAGCGGCAACTCAAGATACCAGTAACCCAGAAGCGATCTCTTATCGCTTAGAGGTGACCGCAGGGTTGGGTAAGTTCGTGTTGGTTGATGGCCAAGGGCAAACTATTGACCCCGATCCAATCACAGGCCACTACTTGATTGCCGCGGCTGATATTAACGATGTGCAAGTCGACCCCATTGATCAGTTCTCTGGTTACATCACTTTTAAAGCATATGCTTTGACTCAAGAGAGTGATAACTGGGAGCTAAATAAGCAAGTCGTTGAATCGGCGCCACGAGATCTGATCATCAATGTTACGCCTGATGCTGACCAAGGCAGCTTGAGTGTGAACCGTATTAGCATTTTTGAAGACAACGCTAAAACTCAAGATGCGATTGACCCAGATGATCCTGCTCAGCATGAAAAGTTCACTTTAGACAAGGTGATTACTCTGGGGTCGACGGTGGATATTGATGCGCCAAATGATGATTCAGAGTATCAGTTTGTTCGCATTAGCAACTTTACCAGCGAAGATGGCTCTCCACTCGATGACTCCGAGCTGTTTGGTTACAAGGTTCGTTGGGTGGGTGATGATCCAGAACCTGCTGACGCCATTAGTGAAATTTCACCGGGAGTGTATGAGATCCTAGAATCCGCATTACCTTATGTTGAAGTTCAGCCACCGAAAGACAGCAACAAAGACTTTACCTTTGATGTTGAAGGGTTTGTCAAAGATACCGCGACGTTAGAAAACGGCTCTGTTGTTGAAAGCACTCTCTCTATTGGTGCGGCTAAAACCGTCAACGTTTCGGTTAAAGGTGTGGCGGATATTCCTTATATCCCGTTAGATACCGTGCCTATGGTACCAGCGAATGGGCCGGATAAAGGCATTTGGTATCAATACGATGACGGTACTGGGCTAGTTGGGGTTCAGGCCGTTATCGATGAAAGTAGTGAGATTGAAATCGACTTTGCTGTACTTCCGGGTGAAGAGCAGCATGGGGTATTTGATGGCTCTGAGTCGTTATCTGTATTGTTGTTTAACATCCCACAAGGGGTGGAGCTGAAAGATGGCAATGGCGGTATTATCGATTTGGTGTATACCGGCGAAGTTGGCGGTAAGCCAGTCTTCCAAGCCAATATTACTCAAGCGGGCTATCAATCAGGTATTACGATTATTCCTGACAAGCACCAAACTGATGACTTTGAAATACAAGCGAAAATTGTCGTCACCGAAGACGATGGTCACGTGCGCGAAGTGACTGGCGTAATCAAAGTGGACGTAGAACCTGTGATAGAGATGGGCGGGGATAATAATACCTTTAGCCGCTCTGTGACAGGCAATGAAGATAGCTTTATTCGTTTACCTTGGCAGGCAACTGGCAATACCAATGATCCCGATAGTACCTCGACAACGAACGGCAGAGATTTTGAGTTTGTTACTGAAATCAGTATTTCTAACTTTCCGGATGGGGTAGATATTCGCCTTGGCAGTAGCGACATTGTCGTTATCGATGGCGTACTGCAGCCGGGTTACCCTAATGTGAGCTATGCCAATGGTGTATTGACCATTACTGGGCTTGATCAAAACTCCCCTGAGCCACAGATTTTTGTCAAACCACCAGAAGACTCTAGTATAGACATTATTCATCAAGACCCTGATGACCCTAGCTATGTGTTCCAAGCTAAGTTGAATGTACGCGAGATTGATGAAGATGACCCGTCATTGATTGTAGATACCACAGTGACAGGTAACTTGAGTGTTATTGTTCGTCCTGTTGTTGAAGCAGATGCTGATTTAAGTGTGACTGATCAGCTTGGCAACACAGTGACTTCGGTTGAAGACGACAACGGAATGGGAGTTGATGGAAAAATTAACTTCACCATCAATCATTCTGCTGGCGGGCAAGGTGATGCAAACATCATTGTATTTGAAGACCTAGACCCTAGTTCGGATGAAGAAGTCGATCAAATAGTGATCCGCTTTATTGATATACCTGATGCTGATTTACAGCAGGTGATGGATGAAATTGTAGTCATCGGTGGTGTAAATAATGGTGATGGCTCGTGGACGATTACGTCTGAGCAAGACTTCAGCATTGTCGCACCAGAAGGGTTGAAATACCCAGACCCGAATGCAACAGAAAACACCATCCGAATTGAGATAGTGGCAGAGGCCATTGACCGTGGTGATGAAGGCGAAGGTAGTGCGCCAAGAGAAGTGAGAACTGAGCTGGATATCACTTTCCCACATACCATAACCTCCATTACGAGTATTGCTGCTGAAATAGAGCTTATCGATCCTGCGAATGCCATTGTCGTCGGTACCGAAGACAATCGATTTGATGTGAGCTCACAGCTCAATAATTTGCTGCGTGTTAAAGCGAACACAGGGGATCTTATTCCGGATCAGGTGACGATTGTTATCGACACCCGTGATATTCCAGCGGAAGTGACGGGTGTGTCTATTGGACAAGGTGCTGGCTCTGCAAATTATGAGTATGATTTTGCTAATGAACTGCATCTATTTAAAGCTGAAGTGAACAGCAATGGTGATTTAATCATTCCAAGTGGCTTAGAGTTTTTGATGCCAACTGATTATGCAGGGGACTTTATACTGCCAATCAGTGTGGTCACCACAGATACCCAATCTGGTGATGAGAAGCTCGCGATAGACCCGAATGATCCAAGTCGAGAAAAGATAGATATTAAGTTTGCGGTATCGCCATTGGTTGATGTGCCTGAAGCACAAGACACCGATGGGGATGGAGTGCCAGATCCTGTTGCGGGTATCAATTATGGTGATGGTCAGCCAGGCGACAACGATGTTTCTCCTTCGTTTACTATCAACGCAAGCTCGGTTGATGAGACGACAGGCGCTACGCTAAGCAGCGATGCACTTGAAGATAATCTCATAAAGCTCAGCCTAGCCGTTGATCTGGCTGATTCACTCAATGCAGATAATGAGGGACGAGAGCGTTTAACTAAAGTGGTCATTGACCTTGTTGACCCGAGCGCTGGCACATTTGTCGATAGTAATGGTAACCCTATACCTAACGTCACCACTCAGCTTGAGATCGCCTCTAGTGATCCTAACGATATTATTGCGGCATTAAGCAATATCCACTTTAAGCTAACTGAAAACTACCCAACGGCGACCAGCGGTAACATGGTTGAGTTGCAAGTGACGGGTACAGTAGCGGATATCGCAGTGTTTGATGATACCGGAATTACCTCTGTGACCAATCAACAAGTGGATAAGAACTTCATTACCAAGATGTCGTTTGAAGTGGTCCCAGTTCTTGACCCTGTGATTACGCCGCAAGGCGCGACAGCGATAGTCGTGGGTGATGAAGACACGGACATTGAACTGAAGACCACCGCAGGTGGTTTAGAGATTTCGCTAACCGACACCGACGGCTCGGAAGTGTTCTTATCGGCCAAGTTAACTGGTGTACCAGAGAACTTCTTAGTCGACAGTACTTCAGCAGATTTTGTGGTGAAAAATAACGGTGGTGGTGAGTGGAGTATTCAGCTCACTGACCCAACGATCACGACAATAGACCTCTCATCGATCATTATTACCCCTGCTCAGCACTTTAGCGGGCGAGCGGATATCAATGTCGAAGTATTCACACAAGAGCAATTGCTTGGTGTACCGACCCCGCACGTAGGTCAGTTCACCATTGAAGTGAAACCAAAAGGTGACATTGTCGATGTTGACCCAGTCGCGTCAGTTGATGGCGTGGAGGGCGAAAATGTCGATATCACCATTAATGCGAGTGTCATTGATACGGTTGATTTATTACCGGGAGAGCCGACAGAAGACCAACCTGAAACCTTACTGGTTACGGTAGAAAATGTGCCGGATGGTGCCACTATTTTTGCCAGCGATGGCATCACACCAGCTGTGAATTTAGGCGGCGGTATTTGGCAGCTTGAAGTGAACGCGCAAAGCATCGATAAAATCGTGTTTAATTCTGGCGAGCAAAATGCAGGTACTTGGGACACTGATAGCCTGAAGATTAAAGTTCAGTCAGTTGATACGGATTACAATGGCGTTAAAGATCTTGGGCCAATTAATGACTTCGATGTCGCGGTAAATATTCAATCGATCAACGATCGACCTGAATTTGCTGGTATCAATGACATTACGACGGCGGAAGATACCATCGTCGATGTGAAAGGCTTTACCATCAGCGATATCGACTCAAGCTTAGATGACCCAAGTGCGGTGTACACGCTGACTCTAACCGTTGATGCAGGAGCCTTATCCTTTGATTCAGGCATCGCGGGCAATATGGGCGTCACCTCGGTGACTTTAGACCCATCCAATCTATTTGTGACTATTTTAGGCACAGTGGATGCTATCAATACCGCGATTGGTCAGGGCTTAGTGAAATACACGCCAGTGGCCGATAGCAATAATCTGGTTGATACTGATGGCGTACAAGTGACGGCTGTTGTGGATGATGGCGGCAATATTGGTGACGTTGACCCAACAGATATTACGACCTCAAACACCAATCAATCTCAGTTTGTTATTAACGTGACTGAAGTGAATGATCAGCCAACGGCAGAAAATGTGGATCTTGGAACTGTGGTGGAAGATGGTTCGATTCAAATAGCACCAAGCGATCTGATTGGGCCGGGATTAAGCTTTGACCCTGAAGGGCATAATCTGACCATTACCTCAATGACAGTACCGGCCTCACAAGGTACGGTGTCACTGAATCCAGATGGCGTCACGTGGACATTTGAACCAGCACCTGATTTCAATGGTGATGTGACCATTACCTATCAAATCACAGATGATGGCACGACCAACAGCTCGCCAATGCCACTTTCTGATACTGGTGAAATATCACTGACAGTGACTGGTCTAAATGATCAGCCGTTTATTGATGACAGCGCAGCGACGTCAACTATCGATGAAGCCGCAATGCAATCAATTAGTGGCATTGTGGTGAGTGATATTGATTATGTCGGCACCTACAGTGATGACCCAATGACGGTGACATTAACCAGCAGCTATGGTGATTTGTCTATTGCCTCGATTCCAGCAGGTTCGACGGTGACGGCTAATCCAGCGAGTGGGCCAAGTATCACGCTGACAGGAACCTTGGCTGATCTCAATGCATTGCTTGAGAATCCTGCTGCGGGTGAAGGGGTTATGTTGGATGCGCGCTTTGCGCCAACCAATCAAATTACTCTGGATATTACTGCGCTGGATTCAGGTAATCCGTCGGGTATTGCCATGAGTTACAACACCTCTCATGCCATTACCGTGAATCCTATTGCTAATGCGCCAAGTTTATCGCTGCAGCCTAATTTCGATTATGTGAAAAATATTTCGGCTAACCTCACGGCAAGTAGCAATGGTATCGCGATTGCAGGATTAGTGGCGGCGCTGACTGATGTAAATGAAATCTTGACGTTAGAGCTGACGGATTTACCCGTAGGTGCGTACATCGAAACCGCGTCAGGGGTGATAACCCCGAATGGCTCAACGTGGTCTGTGCCGGCAAGTGACATCGATTCGATTAGCTTGGTTAATGCAGGCACAGGCGATCACACCATTAAGGTGGTCGCGGTCTCTACTGAGTCAGATGGAAGCTTTGCTAAATCTGCGGAGTTAGATCTGAATGTCTCCATCACGCCTGACGGCAATGACATTGATCAATCACTTGCGATAGAGGATGTACAGCTGATTGCGGGAGATATTGGTGTTGAGCTGCAAGGCGGTTTAGGTAATGACTTGATTCAAGGTGGCGCTCAAGGCGATGAGTTGATTGGTGGTGAGGGTGATGACACCATCATTGCTGGTGGCGCTGGCGCCGGTGAATTCAATATTATCGAAGGTGGCTTAGGATCAGATATTCTCACAGGCGGAACTGGACAAGATATCTTTGTTTGGCATGAGATTGACCCGAACAAAGAAGACACCATTACGTCGTTCACCGTAAATGAAGACAAGATTGACTTGCGCGACGTGTTGCCAGAGCTCAAGTCAGCGAGTGTGGATGTGACTGATTTGCTCGATAACATTGTCGCTACTGTGAAAGATGATGACTTAGAGCTAAGTATTCATCCAAGCGGATTGGGCGTGGGTGATGAGCAAACCATCGTGGTTGAAAACCTCGCCCAAGACTTAACCTTGGACATTACTCAATCGCAAACGCAAATTATCTCTACTCTGATCAATGAGAACGTCTTCTTGCATGACACTTAATCGAGTATTGCGCGTTTAGTTCAACTTAAAAGCAGCCTTAGACAGTGTCGAGGCTGCTTTTTTGTGAGTTCGCTTTTAACAATTACCTTTTACTGAACACTGCAAATCGTGGTTTGGGTTTGCCATGTTAGGCTAACGGCATGTTGATTCGCCTCAAATGAAGGAAGCCATGCTCGCTCAGATAATCAGTATTGTCTTAGTATTACTTTTCAGCTGCTTTCATGTTCAAGCGGAAACTCAGCCATCTAGTGACAGTTTTCAGCGTTACTTTGCCCAAACTCGCGCATGTTTAACATTGACGAACTACCCCACTTGTTTGCCTCAGTTCCTAGATAAGACAATTGATCGCCCCGGTGGTGACCTCTCTCAGATAGCCTTTATTGAACAATTGAGTATACAGCCAGAATTGCGCCGACAATTGCAACACTGTTTTGAAATAGACGCGCAGGTGGTACTGCGCTCTAATCACTCTATAGTGTTTGTAAACAAGCAAATGGCTTGCCGTGCATCTAAAGTAAATGAGCGTTGGTTGCTTGATCAGTTTTACTATTTTTATATCGACTAAGTCACTGGGTTACTTGAACATTAGGATTCTCAGCAACGAGGATTGAGTCAATACAAACAGACATTTTACTTTTCACTGTTCATACCCAGCAATTGTTATGTTATAACAATTTCTTTCGATTTAATCTGTTATTTCCATGAAACGTGTTCGACTTCTTTTAGCGGCTATAGCGATCATTGCTTTTTCTTTAGCGGCCATACTTTCCATTTACTCCCCCACACCCGAAAAAGAGCCGATAAAGATTAAGGTGACGCCTTATCAGCCGAGTGACTCACTCTCTTTGGAAAGTGAAAGCCAGCCAACCCAACAAGCTGAGCCAGCCGATCTCAGCGATGTGGCACGAGTGCACTATTTGGTTAAGATTGGCGATACGTTGAGTACGATTTTTTCATCGTGGGGGCTGTCATATCCAACGTTACAAAGTTTGCTAGAAGCCGATCTAGAATCATTAAAGCTTGATACGATTAAACCGGGCGATAGCCTTGAGCTAGTGATTGATCGAGACAAGCAAAAATTGTTGCAGCTGACTTATCACCAGAGCATCGTTGAACGCGCGGTGTTTACTCAGCGCGATGATGGCAGTTTTGCTTACAAATTTCATGAAGAGCAGGGCAAATGGCAGCAGAAGCTTTATTCAGGAAAAGTGGCTGGTAGCTTTTCTGTTTCAGCTTACAAGCAAGGGCTGAACCCTACTCAGATTGCAAATATCACGCGGGTGCTGCGCGATAAGGTCGACTTTAAACGAGATTTTCGTTTAGGCGATGGTTTTAACGTGTTGGTCAGTGAGCAATATTTGGGTGACCATCTAACTGGAAACAACGAAATTAAAGCGATCTCTCTTCAACTTGGCCGCAAAGAAGTGGCCGCATTTTTGGCCAAAGATGGCCGATTTTACGACCGAGAGGGCAACAGTTTAGAACAAGCTTTTGATCGTTATCCGATTGCCCCAAAGTATCGCCGTATCACTTCATCGTTTAACCCTAAGCGAAAGCATCCTGTTACGGGAAGAATCTCTCCTCACAATGGTACTGACTTTGCCACACCAGTTGGTGCTCCGGTCTATTCAACGGGGGATGGTAAGGTGATCGCTGTGCGTAATCACCCATACGCTGGTAAGTATTTGGTGATTGAGCACAACAGCGTATACAAAACCCGCTATCTGCACTTGCACCGTTTTTTAGTTAAAAAAGGTCAGCAAGTTAAGCGAGGACAGAAAATCGCGTTGGCAGGCGCTACAGGCAGGCTAACTGGCCCACATTTGCACTATGAAGTGCTAGTGAGAAACAAAGCGGTTAATGCAATGAAAGCGGATTTACCTTTGGCTACTTCAATCAGTAAAAAAGACAAAGCGCAGTTTCTTGCAGAGGTGAAGGCATTTGACCAATGGGTCGAGAAACAGCAATCACAGCAAGTCGATAGTGCCGAGAACCACGACGTCTCTTAATCGCTTGCAAATAAAAAACGCGGATACTCAGCAAGTATCCGCGTCTTTATTTTAGCCGTTGTTAAGGGGCTATTGAGTTAGCCAATAATGACTTGGGCAAGGAAGTAACCGAGTGCGCAGGCACCGACCACACCAATCAAACCGACCGACATGAATGAGTGGTTAAAGTACCATTTACCGATTTTGGTTGTGCCGGAGACATCAAAGTTTACTGTAGCGATGTCTGATGGGTAGTTCGGGATGAAGAAGTAGCCGTATACCGCAGGCATCAAGCCAATCAGTAGTGCTGGCTCTAACCCAAGGCCCAAACCTACAGGCAACATCATACGTGCCGTTGCCGCTTGCGAGTTCACCACAACGGATACGATAAATAGCGCTAATGCGAACGTCCATGGGTATTGGGTAACCATTTCGACAATGCCAGATTTAAACTGAGGCATCGCATATTTAAAGTAAGTATCCGACATCCAAGCGATACCGAAGATTGCAATCGCCGCCACCATACCGGATTTGAATACCACGCCATTTGGTACGTCTCGTGGGTCAGTTTTGGTTGCCAACAAGATCACACCACCGAAGCAGAGCATCATCATTTGGATGATGATCGACATCTTAATCGGCTTTTCGCCATCTACGATGGTTCGAATTTCTGGCACCATTGCGATGATAACAATACAGACGATCGAGGCGAGGAAGATAAGCACAGAGTTACGCGCTGATGTCGGCAGCACTTCATCAAGTGAGGTTGCTGTGGTGTTTTCGATGCGTTTTTTCCACTCAGGATCTTGCAGTCTTGCTTGGTAGTCAGGATCGTCTTTTAGCTCTTTACCACGCTTAAGGCTGTAAAGGGAAAGTAGCAAAGTACCAAATAGCGTTGCAGGAACCGTCACTAACAAAATCGACATTAGCGTAATGGTGTGCTGAATGTCAGCTAGCTGAGCAAGGTAATACACCACCGCGGCAGAAATTGGCGACGCGGTAATGGCCAATTGCGATGCGACGGAAGCTGAGGCCATTGGGCGCTCTGGACGAATACCATTTTTTAGCGCCACGTCACCAATGATAGGCATAATGGAGTAGACCGCATGGCCTGTACCCAATAAAAAAGTCATTGAATAAGTAACAAAAGGGGCAATCAAGGTAACGCGCTTCGGGTTCTTACGCAGTAATCGCTCGGCAACTTGCAGCATGTATTTTAAGCCACCAGCCGCCTCAAGAATCGAAGCACAGGTTACAACGGCCAAAATAATCAGCATGACTGTGACAGGTGGAGAACTCGGTGGCATCTTAAAGATGAACACCTCAATTACTAAGCCAATACCAGAAACAACACCAAGGCCGATACCACCAAAGCGTGAACCGATATAGAGCATGAGTAACAAGAACAGGAATTCAAAATAGAGCATAATAACTCCTTGTTTTGTGTAGGGATAAACCTATTGTTACTCTGAATAGAATTGGTTTTTTTTGCGTGCTTCACACAACAAAAATGCCAATTTATGCAATCTTGATAATCGGAATGTTACTCACGCAGAACAGCGGAAATGTAGTCGGATAGTTAGGGTTAGGAAGGCAATGGGTGACCAGTGTGTTATCACACTGGTACACAACGAAGGAATAATTTGAACTGGATCAGCGCTTAACCTGATACGCTGCAATAAATGTGCTTACCGCATGATTGATGGCGGCATTAAGTTGTTCACAACTTGGTGGCGCTAAATGGCCAAGCAGTTGTGGCCAAAATACCACGGCCTTGATGCTACCAATGTACTGCTCTATCGCCATAGGCACATCATCGATTTTGAGTGCGCCAGCTTCAATCCCTTGTTTGACCCACTGATGCATGCCGTAGCAATCTTCAATTGCTGCGAATTTCTCCATCAGAATGCGCGAGGTTTCTTGGCTTCGAATACACTCCGCCATTACCAAACGAGCGGTCACTTGGAAATCTTCTTTGTTGATGTAACACATCTGTTTCAAGGTTAGCTCGGTAAGTTGCTCAGCCACTGACACAGAAGGATCAAATTTAAGCTCGCATTGGTCATCAAATCGACACATTAGCTTGTCTACAATCACTTCAAACAGAGCATCTTTGTTTGGGTAGTATTTGTATAGGGTGCGTTTAGAAACGCCCGCATGTTTAGAAATACCTTCCATACTTGCTTGTTCGAAGCCTTTTTGAGAAAAAACTTCAATGGCAGATTTGATGATATCTTCTTGTTTTATATCGCTTCTTTTTACCATGCTATGCTTCCACGCTAATTAAAAGTAAACGATGGTGTTTACTTTTAATGAATCGGAATCTAAAGTATACACCATCGTTTACTTTCTTGAATAGCGAATAGGCATGAAAATGAGTAATCTTGTGAAAGCATCAGTGGTGTCCTTATTGGGCGCAGTTGGTTTTAATCTTTACAGTCACGCTCAGCACAATGAGACTAGGCAACGCAGCCAGCAGGTTCGAGCAGAGCGTATTGCGCAGTCACCGCAGTTCCTTGACGGCAAAGTGATTTCTCGTATGCCAAGCGTTGAAAGCCCAGAAAAGATGTCGTCAGTGATGTACAAATTCTTTTTTGAGCGTTCTAACCTTAAGCCGCAACAAGCATTGCCATTTATTGCTATTGATGAAAAGCGCTTTGAGCAACCTCATGATGCGCCGCGAGTAACATGGTTAGGGCATTCAAGCTTGTTTATTGAACTGGATCAGCAAAAGCTGTTGGTTGACCCTGTATTCGATTACGCTTCTCCGTGGTTAGCGCAGAAGCTGTTTTCGCGCAATGTGGCAGCGCCGATAGCTCGGGAGTCACTACCATTGCCAGACGCGATTGTGATTTCCCATGATCACTACGACCATTTGGAAGAATCAACGGTTCGTTATTACGCCGATAAAGCGGTGCGTTTTTATGTGCCACTGGGCGTGGGTAAACACCTTGAAGGTTGGGGCATTGATCCACAAATGGTGACGGAACTCGATTGGTGGGAGTCTGCTCAATTAGGCTCAATTCAATTGACTGCCGCGCCTGCTAACCACAATTCAGGCAGAACAGGGTTTGATTCAAACCAAACGCTTTGGGCTTCATGGGCGATTAAAGGTGACAATGGATCATTGTTCTACAGTGGTGACAGCGCTTACGATACGCACTTTAAACAGATCGGTGACCGTTTAGGGCCGTTTGATATTGCGTTTATTGAAGTTGCCGCCAATGTGAAAGAGGACAAAGGTTTCCCAGTAGAAAATTGGGGACACATGCAGGCCAAACACACGATGCAAGCTTTTCTCGATTTGGGCGCGAAACAGTTGATGCCAGTCCACTGGTCAACCTACGAACTGTTTGCTCATAAATGGGATGAGCCAATGACGGATCTCATCTCTGAAGCCGAAAAAAGTGGCGCAAAATTGGTGACGCCAATGGTGGGGCAGTCTTTTGAGTTAAATTCAGAGATTACCACTGCATTCTGGTGGCAAGAGCCAGAGATTAGTCTAGCCAATTTACAACTGAGCTACGACAACTAGATAATGTAACTGACTAATTTCATTAAATTTGTCTTAAAGAGCCTGCAAATGCAGGCTTTTTTGTTAGGCGCAATTTATAAATACTATCTTTCTGCTTTTAGGTTCATATACTGGTTGAATGTTCAGGGAAGAGGTTGCTTATGGATAAAGAGCAGAGTTTGTTTCAATGGCAGCGGGTAACGCGGTTTAACGTATCCGTATGGACAGTGTTTGGCGGTGTGTTACTGACCCGAACCAGTTACTTCATGGCTTGGCCATTTTTGATTGTCTTTTTGTACAAAGACTACGGCGCGAGCGCGGTCGAAGTGGGCGGAATGCTGGCTGCCTCCGCACTCGTTGCATCGATTACCGGGCTTTATTCCGGCTATCTATCGGATAAGTTTGGCCGAAAAGTGGTGATGCTGGCTGGTTGCTTACTAGCGAGTGTGGCTTATTCTGGTATCGCGCTGGCGGTCGAAATCTGGCAGTTCTACGTGCTAGTGATTTTGGCTGGTTTAATGAGGCCAATGATCGAAGCGCCTTCAAAGGCGGTGATTAGTGATAGCTTACCGGATTTGAAAGACAGAGAACTCGCGCTCAACATTCGTTACTTTATTATTAACCTAGGCGGAGCGGTTGGCCCTTTGATTGGCATTACCGTTGGATTACTGCACCCACAAAGTCTGTTCTATTTTGTTGGCGCGAGCTTTCTTGGCTACGCACTGTTTATTGCCTTTGGCGTCGAGCGAAAAGGCCACCATCAAGCTCCTGACCGCTCTCAGCTACCCAATTTTCGCGCGACCATGAAGGTGATTAGCCGCGACAGAATCTTTTTGCTATTGCTGATTGCCAACTTTCTGATGATGTTTATCTATGCGCAGTTAGAGTCTTCATTGCCGCAAGTGATTGTGAGAACGTCACCAGATATTGCTGAGCAGATCGTTGCGGGTTTAGTATTGGTGAACACTTTAACCATCGTTATTTTCCAATTCCCAATGTTGAAATGGTTAGAGCCTCTACCGCTTTTCACGCGTACGCGTATTGGTATGGCCTTGATGGGGATTGCACAAATCGGATTTATGCTGACCCCAGCAGATTTTCCTATTGGTTGGGCGGTTGCTTGTTTTGTGATCAGCTTGGGTGAGGTGATTGCGTTCCCAACTCTTAATGTGCAGATCGACCGTTTGGCTCCGCCTCATTTACGTGGTTCATACTTTGGTGCGGCGGCGTTATATTCATTGGGCTTTGCTGTCGGGCCGCTTGCTGGTGGCATGATGATAGAAGCCTTTAACTCTAACTGGTTGTTCTTACTATGCTTTGTAATGTGCATGGCAATGATATGGCTGTATTGGATAGCGCAGCGCACCGAAGACAACATTGAGCGGGAAGAGCCCGTCACTCAGAATTAAAAAAGAGCCTACTGATCGGCAATCAGTAGGCTCTTTTTTTGTCTCAATGTTAGGCGCTCGCTAGGGCGTTAAAATGGTTGGTGGTTCACCTGCATGGGTTGGATCAAACTTAATGGTTTGAGTTGGGTAGGCGATATCAGCGTCATTATCGTGAATGATCTGCATAATCTTTAGCAGCACATCTTGTTTCACTTCGTGATAGCGAATCCAGTTTACGGTTTTGGTAAAGGTGTAAACCAGTAGATCGAGTGAAGACGGGCCAAACGCATTGAAATTGACAATAAGAGTTTGGTTGGCATCGATATCGGGGTGTTGCTCTAACATGGTTTTGATTTGTTCCACGATCAGTGCCACTTTTGCGCTGTCATCATAGCGGACGCCAATATTTTCGTAGATGCGGCGATTTAACATTCGCGATGGGTTCTCCACCACGATATTACTGAATACAGAGTTTGGGATATACAGCGGGCGCTTATCAAACGTGCGCATTATGGTCATACGCCAACCGATTCGTTCGACGGTACCTTCAATTTGGCGATCCGGTGAGCGTATCCAATCTCCAACTTTAAATGGGCGATCGAAATAGATCATCATGCCGCCAAAAAAGTTCGACAGTAAATCTTTTGCGGCCAAACCGACAATCAAGCCACCGACACCACCAAAAGTAAGTAGACCGGATAGGCTAAGACCAAAGGCCTGCATCACAGAAAGTGTACCGATAACGATGAAGAAAAGTCGTGCGACCTTGGCAATGGCTTGCACTGTGGTCTCATCACGTTTTTTCTGCTCAAGCACAAACTCTTCGATATTGTTGATAAGTCTCATCGTGATCCAAACAAAGATCGCGATGATGAGTATGTGTTTAAGAGTGCTTAGCCAGTTGAGCTTAGAGGTAAAGTTTTCTTGAAGAAGTAACCCCAGCGAGATGGTGGCTGGCCAACACCAGATTAAGGTACTGATTGGCGTCTTAAGCGCGTGAAGGGTGAGATCGTCCCATTTAAAAGGCGTACGACCAACTAACGATTCCAAGCGGCCAAACACCAATCGCCAAACAATCCAAGCAACAAAGCTGGCGGCAGTGATGAAGAGGACATTGGTATCGGATTGTTGGAACAATGCCAGGAATTTCTCAATATTTACGTTGGCAGATTGGTTCATCATTATGTCTGTTTATAGGCGGTAATTACTGAGTGAGTATATACCGTAAGTGTCTGACGCGATAATGAGAATTTGGCGTTACTTATTTTCGAAATGGTTTTTCAGAGCGGCGCGACGTTTCTTCGCAATGCCTCCGCCTTCCATATCAACCGTGTGTTCGAAGCCTTGCTTAATAAAACGTTGCGTTGGGCTATTGGGTTGAATACGACGCAATTGGGGGGATTTGGGCGTTCCTGACATCTGATAGATACTCATACCTTGCCCGGTTTGCACAAAGACCTGACTGCCATCAAACTCAAATTGAGTGGCTATCATACGCTGGTTTTTCAGCACACCTTGTTCATTGAGGATTAACGTTTCGGTGTCGTAGGGCGGGCTGCCTATCTCAATCCAAGTTCCGTACACATGTTTAGGGTGTACGTAGTCTTGATAGCTGACATATAAAATGGTGGAAAACAGACCGGCGAGGATAAGTAGCAGCGAGCCGAAAACGACGCGCACGAATCGAGAATTAAGCGCAATCGCAGAGCGAGATGCTCGCTTCTTTTTCGAGGAATATACTACCACTACAACCTACTCCAGTACTGCTATTCACTAAGCGAGGAGTCGCTTAATGGATCGACAGCTTGAAAGAGTTTCCATGCTAACGCAATTGCACAGGTCTGATTTATGATCTTCTGCGCAAAATATTTTCTCAAATTCGGGTAAGGCTACACGGAAGTTTTAGCCGCTGCCGAATTTTCCAAGTGCCGTGATTATAGGCAAGCATAATGGTTGAGCGATGAAAACAATAGATCCTTCTATGCTCATTTTAGATTCCCCGATGAGTTTCGGCCTTTATCGCTCGCCTTAGCCATTTATTTTGCAGCCTCGCTACTGGCTCAATGCATACTGTTGTTGGGCTGATAAAGTAAATGGTGTTTTCGCTTGTTGCTTGTCGAGATTTGGGATACAACAGAGTGCGCTGTAATTCAGCCAAGATAATTTAAGTTAGCCCAAGGAAGAAAATAATGAAGCACAACGTTTATTTTGAAGGAAACGTGCAGTCACTAGGATTTAGCCAACAAAGTGATGAATCTAGTATTGGTGTGATGGCACCAGGTGAATATACCTTTGGAACATCAGCGCCAGAGAAAATGACTGTAGTGAAAGGTGCATTAGTGGTGAAAAGAGAAGGTGAGGCTGATTGGGTCACTTACCGTGATGGTGAATCATTCAACGTGACCGGTAACTCTTCGTTCGACCTAAAGGTAGAGCTTGCAACGGCTTACCTATGTGAATATTTGTAGTTAGACCACTCGGTTTATAAAGATATTAAGCGCACTCCAATGGGAGTGCGCTTTTGTTTATAGGGAATAAGAGAGCGGTCATACCGCTAACTCACTGAGGTGTTTAACGTGCTAGATTTCGGCTAAACCGATATTTGCTAACGAAATATCCAACAACTGAGTTGGTGTGATTGTCTATAATAAAAGTAATTCATCATGCTTTTAGACTAACGACACGGAGGTGACTATGGCTGTTGGACCAAGGCCCTCGGAGCCGATTCCACGTTATGACCCAACGAATGACTTTACCGGTGATCAACTGCATCGATTTGGTAAAGTGGCCAATCGCGCGCAACGAGCGCGAGATGAAAAGCTTAAGGAAGAAGAGTTTGAGAGGCTCAATTTTGTTGAGCGCGCCAAACGCAAAGCGATGAAGCCAGTCGTCAAACGAGACGATAAAAACGCGAAATCGGTTCGCTATGCGATCTGGACGATTGTCGTGATGGCGTCGTTACTTTGGCTTATGTATATGACTGGTTAGCCGTTCCATTATTCTTTATCAAACGCAGATTATCGTTGTTCGATACTGCCAATTCTTTTAGCGCACATTGCTTGCTGTCACCGTAATACTGAAATTGATTTTTGCCATTATGTTTTGCTGCATACATGGCCTTATCTGCGCATCGAGTTAGCTCAGGCAGGTTGTCTGCATCTTGTGGGTAGAGAGCCGCGCCGACACTTAATGTAAGGTTGCTAACCCGATTTAAGCTGGAATCACTATCTCTGAATAGGTGACAAATGCGGTTCAATATTCCATCTAGATCTTGTTTGCTGCGCACGTCATACAGCAAGATAACAAATTCATCACCAGCAAAACGGGCAATAGAGTAGTCGTGGGTATTGGTTTTTCTATTCTTGGTTCTAATATTGTTCTTTAGTCGCTGCGAGAAGTGCTGTAATACTTGATCGCCAACGTCATGGCCGAAGGTATCGTTAATTTCCTTAAAATCATCAATGTCGAGAAACACTAGGGCGGTTGTGGTTGAGCGATGGCTTACCTCGGCAAGCTTTTGTGTTGCCCATTGTTCGAAGCTCCAACGATTCGCAAGCCCCGTTAACTGATCGAGGTAGGCGAGGTCTTCAATCCCTTCGCGATAAAGTGATTGTATGTAGTTAACCATTTTCGAGTAATAGTACGAGGCGGTGTTACAAATTACACATATAGTCACTAGGCTAAACAAAAAGCGCTCTTGGAAAGGTTGCGAGTGGTTAAATAGCGCGTCAGTAAACAGCGTGGCCGCGAGAGTTAACATGCAAAAGACGCAGCTAAAGAGTAACCCTAAGCGAAACTCATTAATAAGGATAACCCCAGCCATAATTGGGAAGATCCACATCAGGCGGTCTGTAAACTGCTCGCTATATAGTAGTAGCATCAGCCCTTGAAACATCAGCACGCCGGTCAGAACTAAATCAGAGTAGTTGAGGCAGCGATGTTTATTGAGATGCCATAGGTTGGCTGCAAGGATGACTGAGCAAATAACATTAATGATAGCGAAGTTAGGTTGCTGATTGATGACGTGTACGACGCTATAACCCAGCAAAATCATCAATGACAACATTGAACAAAGCAGTACTAACTTACATTTTCGGGTGGAACGAATATCCGCCATTTCCTCCAAATGACGTCCGACAAAATTGCTCATGCCTTATATGTCCTTATGCGCATAGGTAAGGCTAAGTCTAGGTGAAAAATCTGTGCTTGAAGTTGAAGTTGGCAAATATAGTGTGAGTTAAATCATAATTTTGCATGTATTTGTCTGTGTGTCAGATTTAACTTTGGATTAAGGTCGAAAATCTCAAATATGGCATTTGACGAAATCTGCTCATCTTAAATTTTAGACACGGTTACCTAGCTCACTATGTGTCTCTGCTGGCAAATTGGCGCTAAATTCTTGTCTAAGCCAATTACGCAGTAAAAGGATGTTCTCGTTTTTTAATGCGTCGCTTTGAGTCGCGAAGTAGTAACTCTGGTACGGGTTAATGATCGGTTTTCCTACTTCAACCAGTAGCCCTTGCTGAACATCTTGATTGATGAATAATCGGTGAGTAACGAGTACTCCCAGTTGACGAATAGCCGCTTGCACCGCTTGAATTGAAGCGCTAAAGCTTAGGTTGTCAGTTGCTTTGGGTAATGGCGCTTCATGGGCTTCACACCACAGCTGCCAATCATGCTTACGCTTGTCATTGGTTGCGTAGATTGCGGGATAGCGCTCGAGCAATTCTTGCGCCGAGTTAGCGAGCTTAGCCATTGCTGGCGTACATACCATGACGATTTCATCCGGCGCGAGCTTTTCACAGTAGTAATCTTGCCAATCTTGCGTGTCACCGTGGATCAGTGCGACATCAATCCCTTCTTGCTGCATAGAAAATTGGCCTGTTAAGTTAGACAAGCGAATGTCCAGTTGCGGCGCAAACTGATTGAAACGATGCAGTTGAGGGATCCACCAGTGCATGGCTAAAGAATTGACCATATTTAGGGTAAGGGTTTGGCTAGGTTGAGTGGTTTGCATTTGCTGAGTCGCGGTGACAATCGCTTCCAGATGAGGGGCGATTTGTTTGTAGTATTTTCGGCCAGCCGCATTGAGTACGACTCGTCTGCCTTGTCGTTGAAAAAGCGTTCGCCCCAAGAGCGTTTCTAAAGACTTTATCGCTTGGCTAACCGCAGAGTGACTTACATAGAGTTGCTCGGCCGCTTGGGTCATACTGCCGGTTTCAGCAACAGCCACAAAAGAGTATAGATGGTTGAGAGGAGCTAGTTTTTTCATGAGTTAATCTGTAAGCCAAACTTACAATAAGTGTAATAATTACTCGTTATTTTTTCTGTGCGAAGAATCGTAAAATGGCGTTGTTGTAAGGGAGGTGAATAATGCCGCGCCATTTGTACCCAATTTTGTTTATGTTGATCTCGACCTTTAGTCTTTCGCTGACGGGGTTAACCACTAAATTTTTAGCTCAATCGCTAGATTCTAATTTATTAACCTTATTAAGATTTTTAGTGCCAGCCGTGATCTTATGGCTATTTTTTCTCGGCATAAAAGTTCGAGTGCCAGAACGTGCGTTACTTAAGCCATTGTGGATTCGTGCCTTTTGTATTGGTGCGAGCCAAGCTTGCTTTATCTATTCGCTTAACCAGCTCACTTTGGTTGAAAGTATGGTGCTGTTTGGCACTGGTCCTTTGTTTATTCCGCTGTTAGAAAAACTGATCTTTGGGGTAAGCGTGAAAGGCTCGACCATGGTTGGTTTACTGCTCACCTTTGGCGGTGTTGTGTTGCTTGCTTCAAACGGCGAAGAGTGGGTAATGCGGCCTGAGTTATTAGTGGGACTTGCCTCTGGCCTGTTTAATGCCGGATCGCAGCTAAGTTTGTATCGTGCTAGTAAAAGTAGTTTGAATGCATTTGAGATTAATTTTTGGACTTTCGCCATCGCCGCGTTGTTTGCGATACCTTTGGTATTGGCCTCAGGTATAGGTGGTTTTGAGATGATCAATCTTGAGGGGAACCCAGAGCTGAATCCATACTGGTTGGCGATGCTGGTGGTTGCGATGTCATTGTTGATCATTACCACTCAGGTTAATCGTTCTAAAGCATATCGCTTGGCTCAGTCTGGCTCGCAGTTGGCACCGCTGATTTTTACCAATTTACTGTTTACGGCGATTTGGCAGTTGCTGTTTTTTGATGTCACTTTTACTGGCCATCAGCTATTGGGCTTAGCTTTGATAGTGACTGCTAGCTCACTGAATATATTATTGCCTCGCTGCTTGGCATATTTACCACTAAGGCACAGCTAATGGATCGCAAGCGTTAAAAGAAAACGCCCTATACTGAGCATTCACGGTATAGGGCGTTTTGAATTTAGTTGCCGTTAATTGTGTTAGGTCTATTTGGCTATTAATCCATAAGGCAGACTTTTGATTACGTTAGGATGTGTATCTATGCTTGGCCCTTGGTTTACTTGTTGCCAATCAAGCAACATGATCGCGAGTACATTGCGGTGCTCACCATAACTAAGGTCAAAGTCGCCACTTACCGAAGGTATCATGCCTTTTTCTTTGTTGATTGATTTCGCGATTGCCGCGCGGGTTTTCTCTACCACGGGGTCGTCTTCAAGGCCGGCCAGTAAGAAACTGATCCCCACTTCGGCAATCACATCTTCTTTAGCGCGTAACAAGATAGTGTCGATATGGGTACGGAAATAATCATAGATCCATTGGTGCTGTTTCTCACTCACTTGGCGTTGATAGTATTCGGAATCGGCAAAAATAATGTGGGTCATACCGTAGATTTTATTGCCGAATTGCTGAGTCGAAAGCTTGCTGTCTTTTGCGTCAGGATAGGTTTGACGAAAAGCGGTAATAAATGGCTCAACCACATCTTGCTCGCCTAGTTGCTTTAGCCAAAATACTTGATTAGCCAGTTGTGCCGCCCACGCACGAATCATCTCAGGATCAGTGGCGTAGCGATTAAAATCGTAACGGCGAATCACTTGGCGAAGCTTGTTATCTTGGTGATGCTTTAAACCATACTCATCTGCACGAGCCATTGAGCCTAGCAGCGAGACGCCAAGGTAAAGGTACTCCGGATTATGCTTGGTGACGTTATAGCGTCTTAAGCTACGCTCGTCCGTTTCGCCGACATATTTGGCCAAACGTTTTTCAGAGTAGAGGTATATTTGCTCTGGCGTATTCACTTCAGCGGCAAAATGATTCAATCGACTTGCGACACGCGCCAAATCACTCCAAATAGCCGCAGTGTATTTAGGATCTTGCGTTTGGCGGTAGAGTCTTAATCCATAATGACCCTCTTTAAAAGCCGATAAGGTATAGAGCTCACTCTCGTATGTGTGCTTTAGAATGTCAGCAGCATCTTTGTATTGGTTGCTTGATTGGCCAAACGCCGTGCTAGCAATGCTGAGACTGAGCAGAAGAGTGAAAAGTGTGCGAAGCATTGGTTATCCCTAACAGTGCAATTGAGTAAGTGAACATATCAAATATAAATAGGGTTAATGTAAAACCTTAGTCATATTCGCGTTAAAGTATGAAGGATTATTCAATCCACCTAAATGTGAGGTTGATTCTCGGCGTGTTGACCCGTTTGGTTTTCGGTAGCGCATGTTTCCAAAAGTGCTGTGTTTCTCCTGCCATCACCAACAAGCTACCACTGCTTAGTTGATACGCTAGCTTCTCGCTTGTTTGATTGTGTTTGAGTACAAATTTTCTTTCGGCCCCCAAACTGAGTGACGCAATCACAGGGTTGCGGCCTAGTTCTGCTTCATTATCTTGATGCCAGCCCATAGAATCTTCGCCATTTCGATATAAATTGATCAGCACAGAATTAAAACGGCTGTCGCAGATTTGTTCACAACGCTTTTGAATGGGGAGCAGGAAATCGGGAATCGGTGCTGGAGAGAGTTTTAACCCTGAGTATTGATAAGATCTGTCCCCAAACCATGCTTGCAGTCTTGGCTGTAATACCTCTTTACCGAACATTTTTATCGACAGTTGTTGCCAATCTATTTGATGAAAAAGCTGGTCATAAAGTTGCTCTGCATCCGTTGGCATTATAAATGCTTGCTCAAATAACAATCGACCTTGCGTAATCGTTTGCCATTGAGGTTGGGTCGAGAGTGGGATGAGGTCACACATGTATTATTATTATCGCTATTTTGGGCTTTTAGGCGGTGAATTTTCCTTACAACTATTATAGTTTGTAGTAAATGATAAAAATATAAGTTCGTAATAAACGAATGAAAAATTGGCCAGATATTTATTGGCACTAAGTACCGCTAGAGTACGTTTTAGGTTGTTAAAAGGGGGAACTTATGAGGTTTGACCGAGGTAGTCATTGGTCGTTCTATCTGTTTTTTGTATGCCTCATTTGTATCGCAGTCGGTGGCGTGGAATTACTTCACAGCTACCAGTTGAGACATCTACGTGGCATTGAACAACAGAACGCAAAAGAGGAATTGTCGGTTGTTCGTTCACGACTGGAATCTTTGATTGTTTCAGACATCTACGTGGTGAACAGTTTGTCGACTTTAGTAGCGGCCAACCCTGACGTAGATTTGGATGAATGGAACAAGCTAGCGTCTAATATCATTTTGCGCAGCACGCACATCAATGTTGTCGGGTTAGCCCCTGATGATATCGTTAAGTATATCTATCCATTGCAAGGAAATGAGCGCGTACTGGGGTTGGACTATCGAACCGTACCAGCGCAATGGCGCTCAATTCAAAAAGCACGTGAAATTGAAGAGACTTTGATTTCAGGCCCCGTTCAACTGGTGCAAGGTGGTAAAGCCTTTATCGCCCGTGTCCCTATTTTTACTGACCCGCCATTCAATCATCATTATTGGGGTGTGTGTAGCGTGGTGATTAGCTTGAAGAGCCTGTTCCAAGATGCGGGCATCTATACATTAACCCACAAATACCACATCGCCATTCGAGGAGTAGACAGCAGGGGTGAATCAGGCGCGGTATTTTTCGGTACGCAGTCTACCTTCGATGATGCATTCTCGATAGAACATGTTCACTTCCCTTATGGGGATTGGATGATTTCCATTGCTGCAAAAGAGAACCTATTGTCTGATGTACCTTGGTATCAAAAGCATGGAGCGCGAGTGCTGGGTTATGGGGTTTTATTTATTGTACTGAGTGCTTTTTTCGCGATCTTTAGCCTTTATCGACGCGCGAACAAACGTGCGCTTCATGATGAATTGACAGGGTTACCAAACCGACGCTACTTCATGTTTACTCTACGTCATCAATTTGAACTGGCAGCGAAATCAGAGGGCGTAGACAGTTTTGCACTGCTCAATATCGATTTGGATAAGTTTAAGTCGATTAATGATAACTTTGGTCACAGCGCTGGGGATAAAGTACTGAAATCCATCGCCCAGCGGGTTCAGGGGGCGCTGAGGGCGTCTGATGTGGTTGCTCGAGTCGGCGGCGATGAATTTTTGGTGTTGTTGCCTCGCGTCTCTAAAGCGGAAGATGTCGATTCTATCTGTGTTCAGATCGAGAAAGCGCTTAGCCACACGCCGGTTATTTATCAGCAGCAGTTAATTAACCTACGAGTGAGCATTGGTTATGCGCTGTATAAAATCGAATTTAGCGATGTAGAGGAGATGCTTCGTGTCGCAGATACACGAATGTATGACGTAAAGAAGAGTCATGCGCTTAAATTTCGATGATTTGCATATTGCAATTGCCACTTTTGCAATTTGCATTGATTTCGCAAATCAAGAATGCCCTATGCACTAGGTTTTTGTGAACTTGGTGATAAACTCACCGTATTTGTACGATTTGGGAATATTTAAAAGTTGGCACGCTACATGCTTTATAGATATTGACCCTTATTAAGCCGAGGGTCACCTAGCCAACTGACGTTGTTAGTGAACCTTATTATTGTTCACATTCATACATAGCCAATCACAAGTATTGTGGTTGGCTTTTTTTTATCTCAATTTTACTCTTGAGCCATTCGCGAGCACACCGCCCCTGTTGGACAAATCATTTGTGCGGGGGAGTGAATACCACGCTCAACCCAATTAATATTGAGTATCTTAGCGATGGTAGTTAGTTCTTTTTGAATGTTACGAGGGATCACTGCGCTGCCATCATTGGCGACACATAACGCCTTTAACTCTTGTGCTATGGTAGCCGAGTGTCCACCTTGAGCATCGATGGCAGGGTTAAGGTCGATGCCCGCACACAACACGCGATGATTACCCGCAGGGTCGGTCACATTGACCGATTCACAGCAATAGATCCGAGGTTCGTTAGCGACGTGCAAAATGGAGATTTGCGCTGTACTACCTACCTGAGGCTCTGAAAGCCTTCTAAACACGGCCCAGTGCTGACATGGGTTTTGTACCTTGCGCATATTTCCCCAAGGTAGTGGGATGCCATTACCGCGATAAACCGCCTTAAGTTTATTTTGTCCGTAAGCATCAAAGTAGTGCCAGTGTGGGTAAGGGGATACTACCGTCATACGTCGCATCGCCACAGAGGGTGAAACGCCAGCTTTTTGATGAACATCGATTTCATAGCCGTTGCGGTCTAGCAGTTGGCGAAAAGGGACTTTGGGGCAAAGTAAAGCGCCCGCAAAAAAGCTTGATTCAAAATCGCGCCATGCTTGCAAAATGTGCTTAGAATTGAGCTCGGCACAGGGCGCTTCGTGCGGGTTCTCTTCCCATGTATTGGCGTGGCCAACAGACAGCACGCCTTTCAGCCCTTCTTTGCTGTGTAACACGCAGTGGCCGACATAAACCGCCAAATCATACTTGAGCCGCGTTGGGTACTCTTTGAGTAATTCATTTAAGTAGATGCTACCGGGCGGCTCAAAAAAAGAGGTGACGACCTGCTTGGCGTTAACGCCTAGCTCATCCACTACATCTTTTGGTGCTTCCGAGACCCATCGGATGGTTAATCCCATGCTGCGGGCGATATCCATCAGATCTTGTGTTGAGAGGTTGAGTCGCTTTAGCCCAATTTCTTCAGCGGCGCGTTCGAGATCTGGGAAGTGATTTTGATGGCTTTCTTGGTGAGCGCGAATCAATAAGTGTGCAAATTGACGCCCGGTGATGCCAGTTTGTGACAACATTTCAGGAATTGCGATCTGCAATATTTCTTTCGAGAACAGAAAACTAGGTTCTAAAGCCATGCCACTAATGCCACCGCGATTGCCTTTATCGGGCGTGATGTCTTGCTGGGCGGGCTCGTCATCTAGAAACCAAGCGGGATCTTTTTGAAAAACTTCTGCGATTACCTCCAACATATCGATGCTCGGCACGCGCTTACCCCGTTCGATCATGGATAGGTAAGACACGCTCGGAGCGTACTCAGGGTTAACCCGAATACAGCGCGCAGAGAGGTCTTCCATAGTTAAATGGTTGCGTTTTCGTAGGTTACGAATCTTAGTACCCAAAAAGTGGGACTGACGTATTAAGCTTTTTGACAGAGACATTTTGTAAAATTCACATTGTAAAATTTTTGTTGTGAAATTGTAGTCAAAAATTCGCTAGTCTACAAAGTAAGCAAGTTCACAAATTTGTCACTAAACAGAAATGACGATTTCATGAACGGCGAACGAACAACAAGTAAGTAAACGGAATAATTAAGTTGTGTGCTTTATCCACGAGGGAAAGACTATGAATATGCTGACAATCGATAATAACGACATCCAAAACAATACGACTCCATTTATCGCACAAGCAGTCTTTGCCGTGGAAGCGATTAACGCTAGCGAAGCGATGGAAAAACAAATGCGTTCTAAGCAACTACTCGATAGTTTGTTTCCCTTAGAAAATGGCTCCCACACGGAAGTAACCGCGTATGTGATTGATTACCGTCACGTGATGGCTTACTTCAAAGATGGCAGCCACAGTGGCCTGAAATGCAATAAGCACTTTGTGGCTTACACCGGTGAAAAAGAGCAACCGAGTTCGATTTTGTTTAGAGATGGTAACGGTAGCCACTTTGAACTGACGCTTGGGGGGTGCAAAGGGACGGGTTGTATCGAACTGATGGACATTGAAGATATTCAAATGGAAACATGTACCATGTTTCCACAAGCGGAAAGTATTTCGGCAATGCGCCACTGGATCAGTTTAGTAAAAGGCGACGTTAAGGGCCGACCAAGTGCTTGTAGCGAGGACAAAGAGTTCACCGCCAAGAACGGTGACGACTACTGCCTAGATTGCTGTTATAAGATTTAACCTATCTAGGATGAACGCCTGCGCAAAATCCGGTCAAAGGGCCGGATTTTTTTATTATTGAAAGTCGATGTGGTTAAAGTGAGGGTTAGCAGTTAATGCTGTTATGCTGGCTAATGTCTCGGTTGGTATTTTTGTAAGCTCATTCGCGATTTTTAAAACAATCACTTCTTGTTTGTCTGAGTTATAACCAGTATCAAATGCGGTGCCTTCGACGATACTTCCATCAGTGAGTACTAGCTTTATCGCCAATTTATACATACAGGCGATCTCAAGGTAATCGTATTGGCTACAGCTAATCATACTATTAGTTTCCTCGGTTTTAACTCGACGACATTGCCTTCAGGGTCATCAACGTAAATGGATTCACCAAAGCCTTGTGCGCCATATCGCTCCGCTGGAGGAGAAAAGTGCAGTTCTCGCTCGGTCAGCCATGCGATGAGCGCTTGTGGATCGACGGGCTCAATTTGCAGGCAAAAATGATCCAGATTTCGGCCATTTTGGCTAGGCGCTTTACCACCAAGCTTACCGAGTTCACTGTCTACTTCGACGATATCAATTAGGCAATTGCCCGCTCTTAACTGAGTAAGGCCAAGATCTGGTAGAGTACGTTCAATAGGGCAACCCAAATGCTCACAGTAAAAGTTCAGCATGGCTTGCAGCTTGGTGGTACGCAAAACGATATGGTCTAATCCGACAATGGCTATCATTAACCTCTCCTTGTTGGCGTGATTAGCGGATCAAGCTGTACGCTAAGCTCAGCATGATGATTCCCATAACACTGTCGACCACAACCCACGCTTTCGCATGACGAAACACAGGCGCAAGTAACCTCGCACCGTAGCCGAGTGAAAAGAAGAATAAAAATGAACCGCTGATGGCACCTAAAGCAAAGTTTAGCTTAGTCGCCTCATATTGGGTGGAGACTGAACCGAGTAAGACAACCGTATCAAGATAGACATGTGGATTAAGCCAAGTAAACGCAAGGCATAGGCCAAGTGTTTTCGATAAGCTCGCTTTGCTATCGCCTTGCGGGGTCAGTTGATGTTTGCGCTGCCATGCAGAATAGAGGTTACTCAAGCCGTAAAACAGCAAAAACAGTGCGCCGCCATAGCGGGCGATAGTTTCAATTTGTGGGTACTGACTGACAAGCAATCCAAAGCCTGCCACGCCCGCCGAAATCAGCAACGCATCGGAAAAGGCGCAGACGAAACAGACCCAAAACACATGATGCCGTTGAATACCTTGTTTAAGTACAAAAGCGTTTTGCGCGCCAATCGCCACGATCAACGACAACCCAAGCGCTAAGCCAGCAAAATAACTGGTCATTAAAAACTCGACCCCGGTTGAGTAAGAAACTCAATTTCTTCAGCGCTGCTCTCACGGCCTAAAATTTGATTGCGGTGTGGGTAGCGGCCAAAGCGGTCGATAATGGCTTTGTGTTTGAGTTCAAAATCGTAATTGTGCTCTAGCCCAGGTTGGTTGAAGAGTACAACCGCCTGCTGGTGGATAAGCGCTGATTCGCTGTGCATAAAGGGCATGTAGAGGAAGCTTTTCTCTATAGCTGAGAGCGACTTGTCCAGTCCAAGGGCGATGGCTTCTTGGGCGAGCGCTAACGCGAGTGGATCTTGGCTGAACGCTTTTGCGCTGTTGCGGTAGACATTACGGGAGAACTGATCGAGCACTATGATTTCTGCCAAGCGACCTTTAGCACTGCTGCGCCAAGTGAAAAGCTCTGCTGCTGCGGCTTGTTGCAATAAAGGCGTAAAGCGCTGAGTAATGAGCGCGTCTATATCATCACTGGCTACAAACCAATCTTTGCTTTCAAGTTCTTTGAACCAGAAATCGAGCACTTGTTGTGGCATACCAACTCCTTGTCTTGCATAACCTAGGGATATTTATTGCTTGAAGCACATCAATATAGCCTAGTTTGTGAGTTTGTTTAAACTGTTCGCAAAAAGCTCACTTTTTACGATTCATTGTGTGGCAACGAATATGCACTTTATTCGCAATTCTACGAGCAAAAAAACACTCTAGTAGCGGCTTTTGCGTGTTCTGTGAAATATTAGTCAGAGTGAATATTGTTGGATAAAAATCCATGTTTATTCATCCAGTTATACTATGATAACGCTCACTAAAATGCGCCGCCTAACTCTCTATTCTTACCTCCGAAAAATAATAATCAAAAGGGCAGAATTATGCGTATTGTTTTAGCTTTAGGTGGTAATGCTTTGCTTGCTCGTGGACAAGCTCTTACCGCAGAGAACCAGCGTGAAAATATCCAAAAGGCAGCAGCAAGTATTGCGGCTATCGCCAAAGAACATGAAATTGTTATCGTGCACGGCAACGGACCTCAAGTTGGTCTATTGATGGAGCAGAATGCGGCATACCAAGAAGTATCTCCGCAGACAACGCCTTACCCGATGGACGTTCTAGGCTCAGAAACTTGTGGTATGGTCGGTTACATGTTGCAGCAAGAGCTGCGTAACGAAGATCAAACACTTGATATCGCGACACTTGTAACACAAACATTGGTTGATGAGTCAGATCCTGCGTTCGCTAACCCAACAAAATTTGTTGGCCCAGTGTACACAGAAGCACGCGCTAAAGAGATGATGGCTGCTAGCGATAAAGTATTCAAAGCCGATGGCGAATACTACCGTCGCGTAGTGCCTTCTCCAAAGCCAAACGACATTGTTGAGCTTAAGCAAATTGAAACCTTGCTTAGCGCAGGTAACATCGTAATCGCTTGTGGTGGCGGCGGCGTACCAGTTGCAAATCGTGATGGCAAAGGCGTAGGCGTAGAGTGTGTGATCGATAAAGATCTTACCGCTGAATTGCTTGCTGAAAAAATCAATGCAGACCTATTTGTTATCCTGACAGATGGTTCGATTTACCGTAACTACGGTAAACCAGATCAAGCTGAAATGAAGGTTGCAACGCCAAAAGGCCTATCTGAGTTTAACTTCCCGGCCGGTTCTATGGGACCAAAAGTGGAAGCAGTATGTCGCTTTGTTGAAGCGAAAGGCTCTCACGCGGCTATCGGCTCGCTGTTTGAATTGGATCGAGTGATCACCAATGAAGCGGGTACATTAATTAAACAAGGCGAAGGTATTGAATACTACTAATTCAGTTAGGCGTATGCCTCTGACTTGTTAATACTTTTCTTTGCAGGCCCGAAAGGGCAAACCCAAAGCCCACTTAGATTCCCGATTCTAAGTGGGCTTTCTTGTGATTATCAGTTTGCAAATCTCAATTCTGTTCATATAATCCGTCGCCCATATTAGACGTGCTTGAACAATAGCCATGAGTAGAAAACCCGATCGAACTACCGCGATGAAACAACTGATCGCTGACGTTATCAATGAGTTGCCTTTGTATGAGCCAGAATCCTTTATTTGCGGGAGTAAAGGCAGTTGTGTCGGTTGCCCCAAGAAACTGTTAGAGATGGTCGATGGGGAACTGAGCTACTGGCAAAGCGCGATGGAGCGCGGGATAGTGCCCCAGTTTGATGAGATTCGTCGCTTTGGCAAAATGTGCAATAGCGTGCGTCGCGGCTTAGACCGTAATAACTTGCTGTCAGCCTAATCGCTGCAGTGGGCGGCGATTTTGGCGGCCAACGCTGTAATACCTTGACGCCATTTCGGTGTGTCATCAAAGTTGGCACTGCTTAAGCGAAGCCCGTGATTAAATTGATCGCTAGTTGCAAACACTTTGCCGGGCAGCAGGCTAATATTATCGCGCTTACACTCTAGGTAGAGTTGATAACTGTCTTTCAGTTTTGGCGACGTAAACCAAATTAAGAATGCGCCTTCAGGCTGAGTCAAATGATAGTGCTCTTTGAGGCTAGGATATTCATTTAATGCTTGTTTAAGCAGCTTTATCATCTGCTTACTGTTTTGCTGATAGACGCGCCTCATCTTATTGATGTGAGAGCGATATTTTCCCGAGGCAAGAAAACTACTCAAGGCTGATTGCATCAGGTTTAAGCTTCCCATGTTGTCACACAACAACTGCTTTTCTATCGCTGCTCGGTAGCGGCCTGAGATAACCCATCCCACGCGTAAGCGAGAATCTAGCGTCTTGGAAAATGAATTCACGTAGATAACCCTCTGCTTATCATCGAGTTGGTAGAGTGATGGGATGCCTTGATCGTAGGCGAGTTCACCAAAGACATCATCTTCAATGATTGGGATGTCACGGCTGACATCGAGTATTCGTTCTCTTTGTTTGAGGGGAATGCGCGACCCCGTTGGGTTACAAAAGTTAGGCGTAAGTAGCACTGCCGCAATGGGCCATTGCTCTATCGCTTCGGCCAAGGCTTCTGGGTTAAGGCCATTATTGACGCAGCTTGCCACCTCAACCACCTTTAGCCCTAGCGACTCCATTAGCAATAAGTTGCCAAAATAACAGGGTGACTCGACGGCGACGATATCACCCGGTTGGGTGATTGCTCGCAGTGCCAAGCTGATCGCTTGCTGAGCACCATGAGTGATGGCGATATCGTCAGCATGAGCACTGACCTTCATTTCATGGCAAATACGCACGATTTGCTGAATCAATTTGTCATGCCCTGGTGGCAGTTGGTAGTTACTCGGGATCTGGCTTTGTAAGCGGCTATGGCGGCCTATTTCTGCGTATAGACTACGTATGGCAGGGGCATCGGTACGCGGGTGCGCAGAGCCTGCGGGTAAATACGCTTTGTGATTTATTGGGCTGAGGATCTCTTTGCAAATAGCCAACATATCGACCTCACTTGGTGCTTGCTTGGCCGAAGGTTGAGAGAGTGGCGCTTTGACTCGGTAACCTGATTTGGGTACAGAGTAAATGGTGCCAAGGGCTTCAAGTTCTTGATACGCGCGAATGACAGTATTTTTACTCACCTCAAGCTCGCCGCTCAGTTGCCGAATAGAAGGTAGCTTGTCATCAACCGCATAAACACCTAAATCAATGGCTTGTTTTAGGTGCTGCTCTACTGACAGGTATTTGTTGATGCTGTTCATCCTATGCTCCATCTGTACCCAATAAAATAGTGTTGTCTGTGTCTATTTCTAATCACTGTACCTAAATAAAGTAACGGAAAGTTGGCGGATTGTCAGGGGAAGATTATGTTGATACGAGCAATACCCTTTGTTTTTGTTCTGTTGTGGGCATCAGGGTTTGTTGGTGCGCGCTTTGGTTTGCAGTATGCGGAGCCTGCGACGTTGCTGTCGCTGCGCATGATGTGTAATGTGCTACTTTTTGTGTTGCTGATGGTGGTGCTAAAGCGCCCCATGCCAAAGGGTAAGTTTTTGTTTCATTGCGTTGTGGTCGGGTTGCTGATTCACGGTTTCTATCTAGGCGGTACTTATTTAGCGATTGCACTTGGTATGCCAGCCGGGCTTAGTTCGCTTTTGGTTGGCTTGCAGCCAATCGTGACGGCATTAATCTTAGTCAGTTTTGCTGCGCAGCGATTTACCCCATCGCAATGGCTAGGTTTGGTTCTTGGTTTTATTGGTATTACTTGTGTGTTGATTGGGAAAACCGAGTGGCAATCGGAGCAATATAAAGTGCTGGCGATACTCTCTTCTATGGGCGCGTTGATTGGCATCACTATTGGTACGCTATATCAGAAAAAGTTTTGCCAAGGCGCTGATATGGTAGGCAGTGCCATGGTGCAATATTTTGCTGCAGGTTGTTTGTTTTTTCCGGTCGCGTATAGCTTTGAAACGATGCAAATCCATTGGACGCTAGAATTCATGTTAACCATGGTTTGGTTGGTGGTGGTGCTTTCTTGTGTCGCGATTTTGCTGTTGCTTTATATGGTGGAGCATGGCGCGGCGTCGAGCGTTGCATCGGTATTTTATCTGGTGCCACCCACTACCGCCTTGCAAGCATGGCTGCTGTTTGGCGAGTCTTTTGACTGGCTTGGTATTATGGGCTTTGCTTTGGCCGCTGTCGCCGTTTACTTAGTGGTTAAGGGGCCTAAACTGGCGAGTATGGTTAGAAAAGTGCCGCGAGTGAGTAAGACTTAAATTCACCCGGTTGTTCATTTTCAGAAGTGGATAAACGACAAAGCCGAGCTTAATTGCTCGGCTTTATTGATTCTGTGTTGAAACTAGAAACACGCTTTTTTAACGAAGTATGGATTATCAAACTTCTTCTCTGGCCCAATCTCAGACCACACCAATTTGTTCCACAGTTGACGGTCAAATTCGCCTTTAGGAATAGAAGGGTAGAGGGTTTCAAACTCTTCGAATGCAAATTTTAAGAACTGCTTTTTCTTAATTTGGTTGTATTTCTTAGCAACTCGATTGTGTTTCTTTATCCACTCTAATTTAAATTCTTTTAGCGCGGGCTCCGCTTGCTCCAAAGGTACGCGTGACAGGTAAACACGCTTGTACGACACCTTACGGTCTTTCATCGTACGCATTGCTGTTTGGATGTACTTGCCATGGTTAGTAATAGAAATATCGTCCAACTCGAACGGTTTCACGCACCAGCCGGATGGCAAAAAGTCCTGACGTTTGAATTGCTTGTTACGAACGTCGATAGCGTTATGCAGCACCAGATCGGAGGTGCCGTTAAACGTTTGTTGCCATTTGCCGATTCGAATTTGAATAGCGGTTGGCAGGCGATAGATGTTAGTAAACTTATCTTGGTCCATATCAATAAACACTCACATACACCAGCAAAGCGACGGATTTGCATGGTCTTGAATAGGTGCAGAATTCAGCAGAAGGTTAGAAAGTAACGCTATTGTCGCGGTGATACGATTCACGGCTTAGTTATGCGTTATGAACAAATTCACGTCAAAGTGTAATCATTTTAAGGCTTTGTTCAAGCACTACTTATGATTTTTGAACGATTAATTATGTCGATTGAAACGCGTTGCCTAGTCTATTAATTGAGTAAATCGTCAATATTCGTGATCAAACTCTCCAAACTTCACTTCAAATCCTAGGTTAAAAAGATCGAAATCACACATCTCGTTTTGATGAGATGCAAAGCCAATTTGGTGAGCTATTATTCCCATCGAAACGTTTCGATGATGTTTTTATCAATAAATAAAATTCCAAGATAGAAACGTTGTATCGGATGAAACGTTAACCAAATAAGGTCGATGAGATGAAAAAAAGCACCCTACTGAATTCTGAAATTTCTTACCTAGTGTCGACATTGGGTCATACCGATGAAACCACTATTTGTGATGCTGGCTTGCCTATCCCTGATGAAGTGCAGCGTATCGATCTCGCGCTTACTCACGGCGTACCGAGTTTTATTGACACGGTGAAAGTGATGCTAGATGAAGCGCAATTTGAAGGCGTCATCATGGCTGAAGAGTTCACCAATGTGAGCCCAAAATTGCATCAGCAGCTTTGCCATTTACTAGAGCAAGAGCAGCAGCGCACGGGCAAAAACATTGCTATCAGTTATATCAGCCATGAAGAGTTCAAGCAGCGTACCGCATATAGTAAAGCGGTGATTCGCACTGGTGAATGCACACCTTATGCGAACGTTATATTCCAATCTGGCGTTGTTTTTTAAACGTCAGTAAAGAAACGAATTGAGGATCATTTATGACTCAAGCAATTTTGCAACTCAACGAGATTGAAAAGGCGTTTCCGGGCGTTAAGGCTCTCGATAAAGCGAGCCTAAATGTTTATCCGGGACGCGTAATGGCGTTGATGGGTGAAAACGGCGCGGGTAAGTCGACCTTGATGAAGGTACTTACCGGTATTCATCCTCTTGATGGCGGTACGATTCATTACCAAGGCCAACCAGCGGCATTCAAAGGCCCGCGTGATTCCCAACAAGCGGGTATCAGTATTATTCACCAAGAGCTGAACCTTATTCCTGAGCTCACTATTGCTGAAAATATCTTCATTGGCCGCGAATTTACGGGCGCAATGGGGCGTATTCAATGGGCAAAGATGTATGAGGAAGCGGATAAGTTACTGGCTCGTCTTAATGTAAAACACAGCTCTCAAACGCTACTTGGCGATCTGAGTTTAGGTGAGCAGCAAATGGTGGAAATCGCGAAAGCGCTGTCGTTTGAATCTAAAGTCATCATCATGGATGAGCCGACCGATGCTCTAACCGATACTGAAACCGAATCTCTGTTTAAGGTTATCAATGAACTGCGCGATCAAGGCTGCGGCATTGTTTATATCTCTCACCGTTTGAAAGAAATTTTTGAAATCTGCGATGACATCACCGTGCTTCGTGATGGCAAATTCATTGGTGAATGCCAAGTGGCAGAAACCAACGAAGATGGCCTAATCGAGATGATGGTAGGCCGTAAGCTTGAAGAACAATATCCACGCATTGATGTGCAGCATGGCGAAACCTGTCTTGAGGTCATTGGCCTAACGGGTTCAGGCGTACATGACGTGAGCTTTACCCTTAAGCGCGGTGAGATTCTAGGCGTATCTGGTTTGATGGGCGCGGGACGCACTGAACTTATGAAGGTTGTTTACGGCGCATTACCAAGTGAGCGTGGCGTGATTAATCTAGACAACAAAACCATTAACCCAATTAGCCCACAAGATGGCTTAGCCAATGGTATTGCGTATATCTCTGAAGACCGTAAAGGCGACGGCTTAGTGCTTGGCCTATCAGTGAAAGAAAATATGTCACTTTGCGCGTTGAACAAGCTAACCAAAGGTGGCCGCATCCAACACTCAGACGAAGTGTTAGCGGTGGATGATTTCATCAAGCTGTTCAATATCAAAACTCCGACTCGCGAACAGATTATCGGCAACCTATCGGGTGGTAACCAGCAGAAGGTAGCGATCGCGAAGGGCTTAATGACTAAGCCGAAAGTATTGATTCTTGATGAGCCAACCCGCGGTGTGGACGTCGGCGCGAAGAAAGAAATTTACCAACTGATCAACAAATTCAAAGCAGAAGGAATGAGCATCATTTTGGTCTCTTCTGAAATGCCGGAAGTTTTGGGGATGAGTGACCGCATCATGGTGATGCATGAAGGCCGCATTAGCGGTGAGTTTGATGCCAAAGAGGCAGACCAAGAGAAGCTACTGGCCTGTGCGGTAGGTAAAAAGATTAATGAGGAAGCAGCATGAGTACCAATACCATGAGCAAACCAACACCCCAAGCAAACAGTAAAAAACTATTCAGTAAAGAGTGGCTGATTGAGCAAAAATCTCTTATCGCACTTTTGTTCCTGATCGTTGTTGTTTCATTCTTAAACCCGAACTTTTTTACTGTAGACAACATTCTTAACATTCTGCGTCAAACCTCGGTTAATGCGATTATCGCGGTCGGTATGACACTGGTTATCTTGACCGCTGGTATCGATTTGAGCGTCGGATCAGTGCTGGCACTGTGTGGTGCATTTGCCGCAACCATGATTGGGTTAGAAATACCTGTCATGATCGCCGTGCCAACGGCATTGGTAGCGGGCGCTGCGCTTGGTGCGATCAGTGGCATCATTATCGCTAAGGGTAAGGTGCAAGCCTTTATCGCGACGCTTGTTACTATGACTCTGCTTCGCGGCGTAACCATGGTTTACACCGATGGCCGACCTATATCTACAGGCTTTACTGATACAGCAGATGCATTTGCTTGGTTTGGTACAGGTTACGCATTGGGCATCCCAGTACCTGTATGGCTAATGGTGATTGTATTTGCTGCGGCATGGTACCTACTAAACCACACTCGCTTTGGCCGCTATGTATACGCGCTCGGTGGTAACGAATCAGCGACTCGTCTATCAGGCATCAACGTTGACCGCGTAAAAATCGGTGTGTACGCCATCTGTGGTCTACTGGCAGCGCTTGCAGGCATCATCATTACCTCTCGTCTATCTTCGGCGCAGCCAACGGCAGGTATGGGCTATGAACTAGATGCGATTGCGGCGGTTGTGCTTGGCGGTACCAGCTTGATGGGTGGTAAAGGTCGAATCATGGGCACACTGATTGGTGCACTGATTATCGGCTTCTTGAACAACGCACTAAACCTACTTGATGTCTCTTCTTACTACCAGATGATTGCCAAAGCGGTGGTTATTCTTCTGGCGGTACTGGTCGACAACAAAAACAAATAATTCCCCTTAGCCAGAGAGTGAAATGGCTCTCTGGCCACAACATCATTCACATTAACTAGGCCCTGAGCCTTGTGAATACAAAACAAAAGAATGCACCAAGCATCTCTACTTAAAGGACGATAACGATGAAAAAACTCGCAACTCTTATTTCTGCTGCACTACTTTCTTCAACCGTTTCTGTATCTGCACAAGCGCAAGATACGATGGCGATTGTACTTTCAACTCTTAACAACCCTTTCTTTGTAACAATGAAAGATGGTGCAGAGGCGAAAGCAAAAGAGCTGGGTTATGACCTGATTGTTCTGGACTCGCAAAACGACCCGAGTAAAGAGCTATCAAACGTTGAAGATCTAACAATCCGCGGCGTGAAAGCAATTCTAATCAACCCGACTGATTCTGATGCGGTATCCAATGCGATTCGCATGGCTAACCGTTCAAACATCCCTGTATTGACACTAGACCGTGGCGCAAGCCGTGGTGAAGTAGTGAGCCACATTGCTTCTGACAACGTTGCTGGTGGCGAAATGGCAGGTAAGTTCATCATGGAAAAAGTAGGTGAAACGGCAAAAGTAATTCAGCTTGAAGGTATCGCTGGTACTTCTGCAGCGCGTGAGCGTGGCGAAGGTTTCATGAAAGCAGTAAAAGGCAGCAACATGGATCTTCTTGCTAGCCAGCCAGCTGATTTTGACCGTACTAAAGGTCTAAACGTAATGGAAAACCTACTGGCTGCTAACCCAGATGTGCAAGCCGTATTCGCACAGAACGATGAGATGGCATTGGGTGCACTACGTGCAGTTCAAGCATCAGGTAAAGACGTGCTGATCGTTGGCTTTGATGGTACAGACGACGGCATTGCAGCAGTTAACCGTGGCAAGCTAGGCGCAACTGTCGCGCAGCAGCCGGACCTAATCGGTGCTCTTGGCGTAGAGACCGCAGCGAAAGTGCTAAAAGGTGAATCAGTAGAAGCGAGCATTCCTGTGCCGCTAAAAGTTATTGCTAAATAACCATTGAGTCGATTTGCTCTCTCAGGGTGTTCCCCTATCGGCCTGAGAGAGCAAAGCCGATGCTTCTGGGCTTTTCCTATCACAGATAAGTAGAGCCCATAACCATCAGTTTTGTTGCTCCATAGAGCGAGCAGTATCTAAGTAACATCAGGTTCGTAAGAGCCGAGGATCTCTGTATGAATAAGTTAGTGGTTTTAGGTAGTGTAAACGCAGACCATGTTTTGAAAGTGCCTTCTTTTCCTCGTCCGGGCGAGACGTTACACGGTTCCAATTATCAAGTAATTCCTGGTGGCAAAGGGGCTAACCAAGCCGTTGCAGCCGCGCGACTAAAAGCGGATATCGGCTTTATTGCCTGTGTCGGTGATGATTCGTTTGGCATCAATATTCGCGAAAATTTCAAAATGGATGGCATCAATATCAATGGGATTAAGATGCAACCAAACACGCCTACCGGCATTGCGATGATCCAAGTTGCCGATAGCGGCGAAAACAGCATTTGCATCTCGGCAGAAGCCAATGCGTGTCTAACCAAGCAAGCCATTGAAGAGAGCGATTCTGCGAATATCGCCAGCGCCGAATATCTGCTGATGCAACTTGAAACGCCACTTGATGGTATCGAGTATGCGGCTGAGATTGCTCACCAGAACAAAACCAAGGTAATTCTAAACCCAGCGCCAGCGCGTGATTTACCAGATAGTTTACTTGCAAATGTCGACATCATTACGCCAAACGAAACTGAAGCAGAAGTGCTAACCGGTATCACGGTCAATGACGACGATTCAGCACAAGAAGCGGCAAATGTGTTGCACCGTAAAGGTATTGATATCGTTATGATTACCTTAGGCGCGAAGGGGGTGTGGCTGAGTGAAAATGGCCGCGGCAAAATTATCCCAGGTTTTCGCGTTGATGCGACTGATACAACCGCTGCGGGCGATACCTTTAATGGGGCATTCGTCACTGGTTTGTTAGAAGATAAGCCGATAGAATCTGCTATAACGTTTGCCCACGCAGCAGCAGCGATCAGTGTGACTCGCTTTGGCGCGCAAACGTCAATTCCAGCCCGTGAAGAGGTAGAGGAATTTCTCGCCAAGCAGCAGTAGGAGAACGATAGCATGGCCACAATGAAAGACATTGCCAAACTCGCTGGGGTTTCTACCTCGACCGTCAGCCATGTTATTAACCAATCGCGCTATGTGAGTGAAGAGATTTCTGAGCGAGTGAACAAAGCCGCTCAGGATCTTAACTACACACCTTCAGCGCTAGCCCGTAGTCTTAAAGTCAATCGCACCAAAACCCTCGGTATGTTGGTGACAACCTCAACCAACCCATTCTTTGGTGAAGTGGTAAAAGGGGTAGAACGTAGCTGTTATCAGCAAGGGTATAACCTCATCTTGTGTAATACCGAAGGGGATAATGAACGAATGAAGTCGTCCATTAAAACCTTATTGCAAAAGCGTGTGGATGGCATGATTTTGATGTGCTCATCGCTAGAAGGTGAGCGCATTGATATGTTTGATAAGTACCCTGACGTACCCGTTGTGGTCATGGACTGGGGCCCGATGCTATTTGCCAGCGATAAGATTCAAGATAACTCGCTACGCGGTGGCTACATGGCGGCGAAACACTTGATTGAGTGTGGCCACCAAGAGATTGGCTGTATTACAGGCCCGTTGAACCGTCATCAAGCGCAAATGCGTTATGAAGGATACAAACGCGCCCTCAACGAAGAAGGGCTGACCTTCAACCCAAATTGGATTATCGAATCTGATTTCGAAAGTGAAGGCGGCTATGACGCGTTCAATAAGATGTACGACAAAGGCCCTCTGCCGAGTTCTATTTTTGTCTGTAACGACATGATGGCTTTAGGCGTGATCAATGCGGCTAACGAAAAGGGGATTTCGATTCCTGATGACTTATCCATTATTGGCTATGATGACATCCATATTGCTAAGTTTATGTCGCCATCATTAAGTACTATTCACCAGCCAAAATATCGTTTAGGTAAGGCCGCGGTAGATACCTTGTTGAGCAAACTCAATAAGGAGAGCCAAGATGCGCAAGTGGTGCAACTTGAGCCAACTTTGGTAGAGCGGGATAGTGTCGCGATGCTGAAATAAGTATAAAACTATCAGTATTATTTCAAACTATGATCGCATCGATATTCAGGAGGACAATTGTCCTCCTGTTTTCATTTTGAACCCTTCTATGATGCACCTAACGTAAGTAATAACAATTAAAGGACATCACAATGGACCTATTCGCCCTACTTGATATCAACAATACCCTAGTCAATATTCCGATCGGTGGCGGCTACGCTATGTCATGGATTGAAGGCTTTGGCACACTGTTTGGTTTGCTGTGTATTTGGTTTGCTAGCCAAGAGAAAACTATCAACTACCTGTTTGGTCTGATTAACGTAACCTTGTTTGCGGTGATCTTTTTCCAAATTCAATTGTACGGATTGTTGCTACTGCAACTGTTTTTCTTCTGCGCCAACATCTATGGCTGGTACGCATGGACTCGCCCGAATGCGCAGGGAGACACATTAGAAGTACGTTGGTTGAGTAAACAAAAACTGGTGGTGACTGCCGGTGTTAGTGCTGTCGCGATTGCGCTGCTGACCATCTACATTGACCCATTCTTCTTCTCTTTGGCTAACATTTCTGTGGACGTGTTAAATCTATTTGGTGCCGAGATCGCAGCTCCAACACTAGAACCTGATGCGTTCCCATTCTGGGATGCAACCATGACTGTGTTATCGATTGTGGCGCAAATTCTGATGACGCGTAAGTACGTTGAAAACTGGATTCTATGGGTCGTGATTAACATCATCAGTGTGGGCGTGTATGCAACGCAAGGTGTTATGGCTATGTCAGTACAATACGCAATCCTAATGTTTATTGCCGCTAACGGCACTCGTGAATGGGCACGTACTGCGAAGCAAAATCGCTCTGAGCCAATGCAAGAGGCTCGCGCATAATGAAACAACCGCATATTTGTGTAGAGAGTGGTCAAGTTGCCGCACAGGTTATTGTGTGCGGTGAACCTGACAGAGCAAACCGAATCGCCGCGCTGCTTGATAACGCAGAACTGATGGCTGAAAACCGCGAGTACCGTGTGTTTACTGGTCAATATCAAGGTAAACCCATCACTGTGTGTAGTACGGGTATTGGTTCACCTTCAATGATCATTGCTGTTGAAGAATTAAAGCAATGCGGTGCAACGGATATTGTTCGCGTGGGCTCTGCAGGTGCATTGCAAAGCAATATTAAACTTGGTGAGCTTGTTGTGGCAGAAGCCGCGGTAAGAGACGAAGGTGGCTCGAAAGCTTATGTTTCTGCGGCTTACCCTGCATACTCGAGCTTTGGCTTACTAGGTGGCATTCATGGTTATCTGAGTGCAGAAAACGTTCGCTACCATTCTGGAGCGGTTCGCTCTCATGATAGCTTCTACACCGATGAAGAAGACCAGTTATGTGAGCGCTGGAGCGCAAAAGGCGTGCTTGGCGCAGATATGGAAACGTCAGCACTGCTAACTGTTGGTCGGCTAAGAGGTTTAAACGTGGCGTCTATCTTGAATAACGTGGTGCTTTACCAGCAAGATGTGCAGCAAGGAGTGGCGCAATACGTCGATGAAAACCAAGCAATGATGGCTGGAGAAACTCTGGCTGCCAAAGCGGCTTTGCATGCCTTAGTCAACGCAGCATAGCCATATGACATCCTGAAACTTCCCCCGTTTCGAGCGACATCAATTTAAGCGATATCAATAGATGTCGCTTTTTTTATTTTGGGCTTCAATCGATAAAACGGGAGCTTGGGCAGATATTGCAGCTAAACTTTTTAGCTAAAGTTGTAATCACTAGACCAAGTCGTTAGTTTGGCGGCGTTTAATAAAACAGAGTCAATTCCATGCGAGTTAAGCCTTCTTCCATCGGTCGATTTTCACAGCAGTTAGCTGCGCAAAGTGAGCAGTTCAAATCCCTAATTTATCAGTGTCAAACGGGTTCAAGATATGTGGACGCTGGTGAGGCGATCCTCACTCAAGGTGAACAATTAGACTCTCTATATATTGTGCCAGTAGGCCGCGTGTCGATGAACATCATTGCTGCCAATGGACGCTGCTTTCAATTGGGTGAAGCTGTTTGCGATGATCATATCTTTGGTGAGATGGAGTTTTTCACCGCGACCCCATGCCAGTGGAATGTGGTGGCTGACGAATCAATGCAAGTGGATGTGATTTGTATAAAAACGCTGAGCCAAATGCTGCAACAACAGCCTGAAATGATGCTGTTTTTTGCGTCTGCTTTGGCTGAGGATTATCAAGAGTCACTGGATATCTACACCAGCCGTTTACTACACCCAATCGCCTACAATATCGCCCACGATTTGCTGATACAGCACCAAGATAGTATTAGCTTAGGCGGCTTCGAGAAAGTAAACCAAGAGGCAGAACGTTTTGGCACATCAAGCCGTGTATACCGACGCGCAGTGAAGGAGTTGGTTGAAAAAGGCTTGGTTGAAAAGAGCGACTCAGGATTGAAAATCGTCGATATCACGCGATTAAGCCGTTACTTAGAAAGTGATAGCTAAGTCACGCTTAGCCAACTCTAATCCAGTTTAATGATCAATATTTGATGAAGCGTTTTCTAATTAACTGAAAAATCATAAATATTGTCTATGTTATATGGGGTGGAATAACCGTTATCTAATGGTAATGGGTGCTTGTTATTGCCACGCTAACTAGAGATTTGACCAAAGAGTTAAACTCAACAACGTAAATAAAATGGAAATTGTATGAAAAAGACAACGATCGCAGTGGTATGCGCGTTAGGCGCGATGTCTTCTCAAGCGCTAGCTGGCACGATAGTCGCCGATGCTCGCAGTAACGCTATGGGTAATACAGGTGTTGTTTCATCTGACTATCTGTTAGCTCCATTTCATAACCCGGCGCTAGGTGCACTCCATCGTGAAGACGACGATGTAGGTATCCTGCTGCCAGCTTTGGGTGTGAACGTTAGTGATAAAGACGAAACCGTGTCGACCATTGATGATGCTCAAGGCCTATATGACCGTTTTGAAAACGGTTCAGTGGTGGCGAGCGATGCATTAGAGCTCGACCGCTTTATGGATGAGCTAGAAGGCAACCAACCTGTCGCTATTACCGGCGGTGCAAATTTCGCGGTAGCGATTCCTACACGCGCTGTTTCAATTAACTTGTTCGCTGGTGGCTATACAGATGTGATTGCGGATACTCAGATCGCTTCAGAGCAAGCAGGTTATGATCCAACCGATCCAACAGACGTGGAAAACCGTTATTTGAACTCTAAGTTCGCTATGGTTGCCTTTGGTGTGACCGAAGTGGGTTTATCTTTCGCTAAGAGCTTTGAATTTGGCAATCATGATATTGCGTTTGGTATCTCACCTAAATATCAAAACTTGGTGACCTATTCACAACTTGATAGCATCGATTCTTTTGATCTTGATAACTATGACAAGAGTGAAGTGACCGAGAGCGCGTTCAACCTAGACTTGGGTATGGCTTGGCACTCAGGCCCTTTACGCGCAGGTCTTGCACTGAAAAACCTATTCTCGCAAGAAATCAACACGCAAGTGGGCAACTACACTTATGAGCTAAATCCTCAAGCCACTGTCGGCTTTGGTTATGCTGGTGAGTTTGTGGCGGCAAGTGTTGATTTTGACCTGACTAAGCAAAAGCGCTTCCAGCAACTGGCAGACGATACTCAGTTCTTACGTTTTGGTATTGAAGGCAATGCTTGGGGGTGGGCACAGCTACGTGCAGGTTATGAGATCGATCTAGAAGATACGCTAGAGAACTCAATCACTGCGGGTATCGGTATTAGTCCGTTTGATGTGGTTAGCTTAGATCTTGCGGGCTCTTACGCAGGTGATAATCAATTTGGTGCGTCTCTAAACTTAGCATTTACTTTCTAATGCAAGATAGAAGATAACAAAAAGCGACCTGAGGTCGCTTTTTTACTATTTAAGGTATTTGACGTGAGCTTGCATCTCTTCGCCAATTTGTTTACGCATATTCATTAGGCGAATGGCCGATTGTTTTAACTCAATATCTTCATCAGATTGCGGAATCCACTCCGGTACTTTGGTTGGTTTCCCTTCTTCATCCACCGCCACCATGATTACAATACAGTGGGTGGTTAAACGGTTTTTCAGCTCTTTCGGATCACTTGCTTGTACATCAATCGCAATGTGCATTGATGAACTTCCGGTATAGATGACTTTCGCACTGACCTCTACTAAGTTTCCGACATGAATTGGCGCAACAAAGCGGATGCCCCCAGCATAAGCAGTGATACAGTACTTACCAGACCAACCAGCAGCACAGGCATAGGCTGCTAAGTCGATCCATTTCATTGCCGCGCCACCGTGCACTTTGCCACCAAAGTTTACGTCACTCGGCTCGGCGAGAAAGCGTAAGGTAATCTCTCGTTGTGGTTCGCTCATTGTCATACTCCTTTATGCATTCGCTTTGCCCAATAGGCTACATCAATTGCTTAGATTATAACGGCTGAGCCATCACTTTATCCATAATTGCCATGCTTTGGTCGAAGTATGGATTATAAGTTAATCGAGCATGGTATTTACCCGCTTCAGAGTAACCCCAAGCGGAGTACCAGATTTGTTCACCGCCTGCGCAGCTGGTTTCGTTAGCGGCGGTTTGGCCGTTATCGCAGATAATGTTTCTGCCGCCAATGCCATAGTTTGGGTTGGTTGGCGAAAACAGCAAGCCCATGTGTGAACCATTGGAAATACGCTGCTCTGGCAGTTTCATGCTAAATCGGGTCGAGCGTGGATCGCTGATGCCTTCTTCACCTTGCCATACAATCATGTTGCTAGGGTTTGGCATATGCTGGCTGAAAGTATCAATAGCAAATTTTGTGTTGATCACTTTGTCGCCTTCACTCATCAACATAAAGACGGGCTTTTGATAATTAGCTTCTTGTAATTGATTGCGCACGACTTCCGAAGTTTGATAGTAAACCGCTGCGGCATTCATAGGTAATGAGTTGTAACGCAGAGGGTTATCTTCTTTATCTTGGTCGGCCCAAGTAACAAAGTAACTGGCAATATCGGCAAAGCCTACGAGAGAAGAACCCGGTTCAAACGCAGGTGAAAATAGCAATAAGCCTCCTATCTCGTTATCAGTAATTGCTTGTGAAGTCGCAAGGTTCGCACCGGTTGAGTAACCACCTAACCAAACTGAGTCTACCTCCTGCTTGAGTAGTTCTGTATGGTGTGCGACCACGCTTTGCCATTCATCAAGGCTTGGCAATTGTAGATCTCCGACCTTGCTACCGTGGCCTGGCAATAAAACCGTTCTTACAAGGTAGCCTTGCTCGGCTAGGTGTGTGGCAACATCAACAAACGAGTAGGGAGAATCCCCTAAGCCATGAACAAGCAGTACCCCTTGGCCATTTGGCTCAGCGGGGCGGTACTCGCGCGGTAAAATTTGATTTAACTCGCTCTGCTTGTCTGCGGACATGAAGATACGATTGGTTTCAAGCCATTGCTGCGTTTGATTAATGTACTCAGCAAAACTTGCCTGTGTATGACTTGGCAATGACTGAGCCGCTTGAAAGTGCGGATCACTGCTTTGGTTTGAGGTACAGCCTATTAACCCCGTTGTTACGGCGGCCGCAACGTAAAATACCATGGCAGAGCGTTTACGCATCATATATTCCAGACGTTCCTTTTTATTTTGAGATATCTTCATATTCGCCCTCAAGTACCGCACCGTGTTTTGGCTGGTTTGCTTGTTGAGATTTCACTGTATCACGCAGCTTCTTGCCGGTAATCAAGGCAAGAATAGTAAGTGGAATAGCAAGCAGTAGGCCAAACAATACTGATATAAAACCGACCAACAGTGCCATAACGCCTGAGATGAATTTATACATAATCAATACCTCAATTCAGTGGGGCGAAAGCGTGTTGATAAACATTCATTCGCAATATGGAATCATATTAATCGGTTGAAAATGAATAGTAGATGAACATCACATTTAGGATTGAATTCCTCACATAATGGAAGAAATGCAAACGAGGTTTGAAATGAGAGAAAAAAGCCGCTTTTTGGGGAAAAGCGGCAAAAAAAGTATCGTTATTATTATGTTGTGGAGGTTATTAAAGGCTAGTTGGATTCAGGGTAGCTCTTGTAGCGAACCCCCATCATTTGTTCCATGCAATGCACGACTTGGCAACTGTAGCCAAACTCGTTGTCATACCAAATATACAATACGCAGCGATTGTCTTGCGCGATGGTAGCTGCGCCATCAACCACTCCTGCATATCGAGAGCCCACTAAGTCTGACGATACGACTTCAGTAGAGTCGGTGTAATCGATTTGGCCTGATAATGGGGAGTTAAGCGCCATTTCACGTAGGTAATGGTTGAGTTCTTCTGTCTCGACTGCGCTGTTTAGGTTTAAGTTAGCCACTGCCATCGACACATTCGGAGTCGGAACTCGAATCGCATTGCCCGTTAACTTACCCGCAAGTTCAGGTAAGGCCTTCGATACTGCTTTTGCTGCGCCAGTAGAGGTCAACACCATGTTGAGTGAGGCACTGCGGCCGCGGCGTTCACCAGAATGGAAGTTATCAATTAGGTTTTGGTCGTTGGTGAATGAGTGAACGGTCTCAATATGGCCAGAGGTAATACTGTAACGATCGTTGATCGCTTTTAATACTGGTGTAATGGCGTTGGTAGTGCAACTCGCCGCAGAAATGATGGCATCTTCTTTTTGAATCACTGATTCATTGACGCCAAATACGACGTTCTTGATGTCGCCTTTGCCCGGTGCGGTAAGAAGAACTTTCTCTGCGCCGTTACACGCGAGGTGTTTTCCTAGTCCTTCACTGTCGCGCCATACACCAGTGTTATCTACGATAAGCGCTTGGTTAATTCCGTACTGAGTGTAATCCACTTCTTCTGGGTTGTTCGCGTAGATGATCTGAATGTAGTTACCGTTAGCGATGATCGCTTTACGCTCTTCATCGATCACTATGCTGCCGTTGAATTGACCATGTACTGAGTCGCGGCGTAAAAGGCTGGCTCGCTTTTCAAGATCACCTTGTTTGCCGCCACGAACGACGATCGCTCGTAAGCGCAGTGGATAGCCCGGACCGCTCTTTTCGACCAGCAAACGAGTGAGTAATCGACCAATACGGCCAAAGCCATATAAAACAACATCTCTAGGTTTGCTGACGCTTTCGCCCGTCATTGCAGTAAGCAAAGCAGAGTAGAGGAAGTCTTTAACTCCGTGGGCATCGTCTCTATCTTGCCAAAACTTTTCTGCCAACATGCCCACATCAATACGACATGGCGAAAGTGGCATTTCACACAAGGCTTGGATGATAGGAAGGGTCTGATTCGGTTGGATTGCTTCTTTAGTGTAGTGGCGTGACAAGCGGTGGGTCTTGATGATGTCGATGGTCGCGGCATTCACCAAGGTTTTACCAAACAGAGTCACTTCTACGCCTTTTTGACGATACAGTTGACCGAGCAAAGGGGAGATGGTTTCTGCAATCGTTTGGCTGGTTTGCCAATCTAGAAGGTGTTTCTCAGGGCTCATGGATTGTTGGGGCCTTATTTCACGTTATAGATATAGGGGCCACCTCACAGGTCAACGGCAATGTGAGGTGGTGAATTATTTGTAATTTTTATGTGGCGGGAGTGTAATTGCTGACTTCTTATTCTGCTAGTAAAAATAATGACAGGCTATTGTGCTGTGTATTGCGGTTTTTATAGGTTTTAAGCATGAAGGACTAGGTTGTTTTGCTGATTGACTTTTGTAAAAGTGGTCAGTTAATTCGTGCCGATAAATACTCAGTTCAAGTCAAGGTTGAAAATGATGAGACATCAAGACTGTTGGTTGAGGTATTTGTCAATTTATCAACATAAATAGTTATAACAAGTGAGAAGTGAGTGGTTGCGACTTTGGTCATCGCAATAGCGTGCTGTTTTGACAGCGTGAATGGAGAAGATTTTCTTCAACGATTAAGAGTTTTGCTACAAAAGCTGAGATTGATCACAGTTGCTAGCGGGCAATGATTTGCTTGTTTTATTTGTAAGAAGGCCTTGAATTAGTGACAGACTTATTGGTAGCCGCGGACTCAACTCTCTATATTTGGTCAAAATTTATTCAAAGGATGAATGAACCTATGCACTCAATTCGAGTTGCCAAGCAAGGATTGCTGCAACCTACTGAGCCCAACAGAAAAGTGACTAGTTCTGAAATATCGCTCTCTATCGCGTTAACTGCGAGCAAAGCGCCACATGTTTTGGTAGTAGAAGATAATTTGATGAATCAGAAGATTGCCAGTTGCTTTCTCAATCGAGCACAAATGCCCCATCAACTGGCGTGTAATGGCCGTGAAGCATTGAACATTATCACTCAAGGAGAGCAGTTCGACGTTATTTTGATGGATTGCATGATGCCCGTGATGGATGGGCTAACCGCAACGAGACAAATTCGTCAGTGGGAAAGTGACAATCAACGAGACAGATTACCTATTATCGCGCTGACTGCGCGTGAGTTACCTGAGGAAGTAAATAGCTGCTTTAATGCGGGTATGGATGCGTATTTATCGAAACCCTACAAATTAGAGCAGCTATTAGAAACATTGCAAAAATTGGATGTTATCCGCGCAGCGGATTAGTTACCCAGTTCATCCAAAGGTAACCAATTTACCTTTACGCCCGCTTGAAGAAACATCTCTTGGCTTACTTTGATTTTATCGCCCCAACGAGACAGAAAATCTTCCGTTTGCTCTGGGCAGTGCACTGCAGAGATTCCAGTTTGGATGATTTTCGCTGCGCAGTTTGGGCAAGGGAAGTGTGTCACCCAAATTTCACAGCCATCAAGATCACGCTTAGCAAACAGAATCGCATTTTCTTCTGCATGTAAGGTTTTTAGGTATTTCATTTCGCGTTCATCTGTCATCGCGCTATCAGAAATACCGTGTGGGTAGCCATTGAAGCCAACCGATACGATGCGGTTTTGTTTTGTAATGACTGCACCAACTTGTGTTGAAGGGTCTTTACTCCAAGAGCCAACAAGTTCAGCCATTTGGTAAAAGCGTTGCGCCCATTTTGAAATCATCTAAGTTCCTTAGTGATGGTTAATGTGTGTTGCAGATAGTTAAGCCCGCACACTTTAAAGATACAAAATTGTGATTTTGATCAGTAAATAATATCTCAATTTTTAACAAGTTAGAACCGAATTTGTTGAATCTAGCCTGTGGGATAGTGTGTTTTTTGTTCAGAGAACAATAACTACTTAGAAGGCGAGTAAGTATTTGTCGATAGTACTCTGTGCGAGATCTCTTACAAATGCGTGAGATTGAGGCGATTCAATCTAGAGTGATTACCGGGCGTTTCTATTTAAGCATATGATTTTATTTGGTTATTTGTTTGGTTGATGGTTTGTAAGCCGGAAATAATGGTGATCGCCGCGTTGTTTAAAATCGGCACTAGCGATATCTTAAACGTGTCGGCAGGAAGCGGACATGGAACAGGAAAGACCCAAGGATTGGTCATCTTCAGGACGAAGATATAGTCATCGAGGACAGATGACTAGCTAGGATAGCAAAGGACACCGCTAGGATAGCGATGTTAAGGAAGTGCTGAGGGAAGCAGCGTACTATCAAGGATATGATGCAGGGAGCACTTATTAGTAGCCGGATTGCTGCGAGTAAGAATAGAACCCGCTAGGTGAGAACCTAGCGGGTTTTTCTTTTATCGCTTGAAAGTTACGGGTTCAGACTTTTCTAGATGAAGATGCGTTGTCGCAGGCTGAGTGTCTGCAATCACTTTACCTTGGCGCACTGAGTAACGTACCGGCACTTGGCGGCGCACAGCATCAAAACCATTCTCCGCAGGCAGGATCAGTAAGCTGCCTGGCTTACCTGTCTCAATACCATGTTTATCTTGAATGTTTAATGTACGCGCCGAGTTCGTGCTGATCAGATCAAGCGAGTTATTGATTTGATCGTAACCCATCACCTGACATACATGTAAACCCATGTGCAACACTTGCAGCATGTTGGCTGTGCCAAGTGGGTACCAAGGATCGAACACATCATCATGGCCAAAGCATACATTGATATTAGCATTCAACATCTCTTTTACACGGGTAACACCGCGGCGTTTCGGGTAATCATCGAAACGGCCTTGCAAGTGAATATTCACTAGCGGGTTAGCGACAAAGTTGATGCCTGACATACGTAGTAAGCGGAATAGGCGAGAGGCGTAAGCCCCGTTGTATGAGCCCATCGCTGTGGTATGGCTCGCTGTAACCTTATGACCCATATTAAATTTGTGTGCCAATGCAGCTAGAGTTTCAACAAAGCGAGATTGCTCATCGTCAATTTCGTCACAGTGAACATCAATCAGGCGATCGTATTTTTGCGCCAACTCAAACACGTAATGAAGTGACTCGATACCGTATTCACGAGTGAACTCGAAGTGAGGGATTGCGCCAATCACATCCGCACCCAGTTGAACCGCTTCTTCCAATAACTCTTTGCCATTAGGGTAAGAAAGAATACCTTCTTGTGGGAACGCGACGATTTGAATATCGACCCACGGTTTCATCTCTTCGCGTACTTCGATCATCGCTTTTAGTGCGACAAGTGTAGGATCTGAAACATCAACGTGAGTACGAACATGCTGAACGCCATTGGCAATCTGCCATTTTAGCGTCTGTTTCGCGCGGGCTTTTACGTCCTCGATTGACAGCATTTCCTTGCGTTCGGCCCAACGTTCAATGCCTTCAAACAACGTACCAGAAATATTCCAGTTTGGTTCACCTGCTGTTTGAGTGGTATCTAAGTGAATGTGGGGCTCACAGAAAGGCGCGACAGCCATGCCGCCCTCTGCATCAAGAATATCGCCAGCAACATCTAGGTTTAGAGTGTTGTCTTCAATACGCTTGAATTGACCATTCTCAATCAAAATTTGCTTAAGGCCTGCTTGGCCTTGTAGCGCTACGTTCTTGATCAACAGAGTTGTCATTTTGGTTCCTTACGCTGGCTGCTTTGCCAGTGTTATTTTATTAAGAATAGAATTTAATATTGGGTAACTAATTGCACCGCCTAGCACTGCGTTTACAGGTACTACGCCCGGTAGGAAGTGACCCGCAGCCACACCAATCGCTACCGCGATGATGCCAGCCCAGTTAACCGTTTGGAACTGGATAGTTTCAAAATTAGTGTAACGCTTACGGTTAATAAAGAAATCTGCAATGATAACGCCGCCAATCGGTGGAATCGCTAGCGATAAGAATGTTAGCCAGCCAACAAAGTTATTGTAAAGCCATAGCGCACACAAAGTTCCCACTACACCGTTAACCATAGAAATGTACTTGCTTGGTAGGCCAGTAATATTTGAGAAGCCAAGGCCTGATGCGTAAAGTGCGTTATCGTTGGTAGTCCAAATGTTTAGGCCAAGCACGATGATTGCTGGAATCAGTAGACCCTGCGCAATCATAACTTCTGAAATGTCTGATTGACCTGTTACTGAAGCACCGGCTGCACCAAAGATAAACATAAGCGAGTTACCGATAAAGAAGGCCACCATGGTGACTAGAACCGCGCTCTTTGGTTTTTTACCAAATCGAACAAAATCTGCCGTGAGTGTCCCTGCGCTGATAAATGAGCCGACCACCAGTGCCAATGCCACTGAGAAATCGATAGGTTCTGCCGGTTGTACTTTTTGCAACTCGGCAACACCGCCAATGCTGTTAATCGCTTCGATGACTGAGTAGCCGCCAAGTAACGCAATGGCTGGTACGGCAATCGCAGACAGTATCATCAATGCAGAGATACCGAAGTAAACGGTCGCGGTCATTAATAAGCCAGAGATGACGATCAAAGTGTTGGTATCAATGCCGGTTGCTTTGTGAACCGGAAGGGCGAACATGGCTACGCCAACACCAAACCAACCAACTTGTGTACCGCCAAGTAATGCAGAAGGAAGCCAAGAGCCTTTTGAGCCGAAAGAGAAACGAGCAAGGAGGTGAGTAGAAAGACCAGTAGAAGCGCCGATGTAACCGAGGAAAGAAGTGTAAATACCGAGGATGAGGTTACCAATGAGAACAGCAAGGAAGAAATCGTCAAATGAGAGACCAGTACCGAGTGAACCACCCGTCCACATACTGGCAGAAAAGAAGGTCAGTCCTAACATTACCATGGTTAAAGACATGACCCCTTTCCTTGCGGAATTAGGAACCGGACCCAGACTATAGTTGTTATCAGCAGCCATCATTACCCTCGTATCGCTTTTAAAATTGGTGAACAAATTTTAGTTAAACGGCGCGTATTATGTGGATCTAAACTCAATAGTCAATGATATTTTTGTTATTAAATTGATTTGTGATTATTTTAAAATAATTCTTTTATTTTTCAGTTATTTGAGTGAGGCGAGCTATTTATGAATCAAGGTTGATAACGTTTGCTTTTTGAAGGTTAGTTTATTATTTTGCGATTTTTGTAAAATATATAATTAAAACTGATTAATGTGTAATACTGTAAAAATTAAGGGAGCTCATTATCGCCCTTGATCGGTTTAATAAGCTTAGCGCATAGCAAAATTTTCATTGTGCCACTGTTTAGGCTTCATTCCCGCAACACAAAGTTGATCTTTTATCGACTTCATCATGTTATTTGGTCCACATGCAAAAAACTGATAGCTATCTAGCGGTTTTCCGAGCGATTTCTGGATCATTTTTGCATCAAGGCGTTGGTTTTTCGTGCTAGGTAAGTGCAGTGTCACGTTTGTGTTACCAATAAGCTGTTGTACTTTGTCTATCAGCAATTGATAAAGCTTACCTCGGCCAACGAAGAATAATTCGATCGGCTGATCAGTATCGCGAGCTTGTAACCATGCCAAAAATGGCGTGATTCCAATGCCTCCTGCAATCCAAACTTGAGGTTTGTTGCGATTACGCTGCGCGTGTAATCGGCCATAAGCGCCATCAACCGTAACTTGTTGGCCAACGCTAATTGCGGTTTGCAATTGCTGAGTATGACGCCCCAGTGCGCGAATAATAAAGGTTAGCTGGTGGCCATTTGTTGGCGCTGAAGCAATAGTAAATGGATGAAAGTGCTCAATGTTATCCAAGCCAAAGTCAAGGTAGGCAAATTGCCCAGCATGATGCTTAATGCCGTCTTCATTTGCCGTTAAGGTCACTTCAACTGCATTATCAATAGAGCTTACCTGACTGACCGTGTAGGCTTTATAGCTTCGCGGCTTAACTAGGCATTTATAGAGGTAAGCAATAGTGCCAATCGTGGATACAGTGAACAGCGCTGCGCCAGTAGTACTAAAAAGCTCAAATGGCACATCAGAGAAAAACGTGTGATAAACCGAGATCAGGAAAATAGGCCCCATCAACTTATGGGTGTAAAACCAAATACGATAAGGAATCTGCTTTACCATGCTCATACTGCCGAGCACCAATAAGCCATACATGGCCCACTGACCGACTTCTTCACCAAAATCAGCAAATTGTGGGTCAATGCCATTACCCGCAGGGCCGGGAACCAGTAGCCAGTGAAAGCTTGCGCCTACTAGCCCTGCAATGCCTAGCCATTTATGCCAAATGTAGGCCTTGTCCATCCCGCCGAATATTGGTTCTAACCATTTTAATCGACAGCTAAGCAGCATGGCTAATGCCATGGCTATCATAGAAACGGTGGCGAAAAAGGCTGGCACTTTTCTGGCAAGCTCTAAATCAACGGGAAGCAGTGCCCAAACACCGCTAGACACGAGTAAGGCAATTGAAGATAAGATAATGATTTTTCGTGCTTTCATAGCGTTCTCTGAGCAAAAAGTTTTACACAGAATGACACTCGATAAATGAACGTTTAATGAATGCTTTAGTCAGGTTGCTTATTACGGCTTAAACAGGCGATAGTAAGAACATTAAGAAAACTTAATAATAGAACGACAAATTATTAATGAGAATGCTTTACATTTAGCTCGCTAATTGTTAGTTTTCTCCCGTCAATATAGATAATTAAAACAATAGTTAACGCAGTGATTGTGATTCATCCCATATGTTCACCTTCATCTAGCTGATTGTTAATGGCGAGCATTCTATTGCTCTGCTTGAAAATTGACCCATAAATCAATCTGGCAAAAATACGCAGTTAAAGCATTCCTGAACCTGTGGTTAAAGGAGCGTTTCGCTTTGCTTTCACGTAGTCGATTGAGTTATGGGATATTAGCTCATAAACACGATTGGTTTTTGAACGACGTTTAACAAATGTCGCGCGTCATGACGCTTGTACCTTAGAAGTAGGGTAGGTTTCGTGCACCCTGAATATTTGTTGCACGCCTTTTCATGCTCCTCGTAATGAGCCAAATAGTTGTTATTGTTTAATGAAGGAGAATTGAAATGACAGCGTCTATTCCAGCTCGACAAGTAACGAAATTTAGAATTCGTCCTCTGTCGGCATTGATCGCAGGCGTATGCATCAGTGCAGTTGGAGCCCAACCAGCTTTTGCTCAACAAGAAGTTAAAGATGTAATTACGGTAATTGGTGAGAAGACTGATCGTACAATCTACGATACTAGCTCAAGCGTAGAGGTATACGACTCTGATCGCCTTGATAGCACGCCAAATGCCAATGAGATTAAAGACCTAATTCAGCTTGCTCCAAATGTGGTTGATTCTGGCCTAGGTAATAACCTTCCTGCTATTCGAGGTGTGGATGCTTCTGGCCCTTCTATTGGTGGTATTGCAAGCTTCTCTGGTTCTCGCCCACGCGTGAATCTTTCAATCGATGGCCGCTCTCTAAATTATTCTGAAATCGCTTTTGGTCCTCGTTCGTTATGGGATATGGAGCAGGCTGAGATTTATCTTGGTCCACAAAGCTATATTCAAGGTCGTAATGCTATCGCAGGTGCGATCGTGATGAAGTCGAAAGACCCAACCTATGATTTTGAAAGTGCGGTAAAAGTTGCAGTAGGGCAGCACAACTACTCTCAAACAGCAGCAATAATTTCAGCACCAATTGTGGAAGACCAACTGGCTTTCCGTTTGTCTGTTGATCAACAAAAACGTAAGAGTCATATTGAAATGATTTCTTATGACCCTGTTGGTGATTCTCGAGACATTGAAATGTCGACAGTCCGTGCCAAGTTATTACTTGAGCCAACGTCACTTCCGGGTTTCCGAACAGGTTTATCGGTAGCTTATTTAGATTCTCGTTCTCCTCAATCTGAGCACGATATTAGCTCTGGCTATACAGCTGATAGGGCTATCTATGAAACGGATTCGATAAGTTATGCATGGGATACCGGTTTCGACGTTAACGACCACTTAAGGTTTGAAACTAACGTAATCTATACTGACTTTGTTAATCACCGTCGCACTCCTCCTTCCTATCCAGCTGACTTTTTGATTGAAGGGGATGAAATTCAGGCTGAAGCTATTGTTCGTTACAATGCCCTACAAGACAAGCTTTACGGCTTAGCTGGTATTCGTTACTTTAATTCTGAGCAAGATGAAGTTTATATTCATAGTGCTGGCTCAAGCCCTATGTATGATAGAACGGTAACAAAATCGGCATTTGCTGAAGTATCTTACGATGTTGTACCTGAAGTAACCGTTACTTTTGCGGGCCGCTTTGAGCAAGAGCATAAAATTCGAGTTGTAGAGCCTAATCCTCTGAACATGACAGTTGATTATGATGAAACCTTCTCTGAGTTTCTTCCTCGCTTTGATATAGCATATAAGCCAGCTAATACGAGTACCGTCGGTTTCAAAATTGCTAAGGGCTATAATGGTGGTGGCGCTGGGTTAGGATTCGATTCTACAGGTGGTCGTTACCAAGATTTTGAGTACGACAGCGAATATGTGTGGAACTATGAGTTATACACACGTCATGCTTTAGCAGACGGAGCTGTCGAGTTGACATCGAATATATTCTTTAATGATTATGACAACTTCCAAATTAGTCAGCGAAATGACAATGATATTAGTGTTGTAACGAATATCGATAATGCTGAGACCTACGGTGCAGAGATTGCAACCCGTTGGTATGCGACTTCAGACGTGGAGTTGTATGCAAACCTTGGTTGGCTAGAGACAGAATATAAAGAGAAAGCTTCTCAAGGCGGTAAAACGTTAGAGCTAGATCGCTCACCTGCGTTTACTTCAACATTAGGTGGTTTGTTCTACTTTGGTGACGGTTTTGAGTTGAGCGCTAATGCGAAATACACGAGCGAATACTATTCAGAAAAGGATAATATTGAAGAGTTAAAAATTGACGGCTACTGGTTAGTAGACGCTCAATTTGCATATGACTTCGAATATGGCCGAGCTGCATTGTTTGTTGAAAACCTATTTGATTCTGATGATGAATTACTTTATTCAGCAAGCCGTACTGGTACCGAGGTATTGAAGCAGCGTGAACGCCTAATTGGCGCGTCACTGGAACTAAGGTTCTAACACCGATTAAGACAAGCTAACGCACCCAAACGGGTGCGTTTTTCGTTTTGGTGATCATATTCTCTAAGCTAGGAGTATTAATAGGCATGATAAATGGTGCAAATGTTTAAAAAGTGATCTGCGTGACAGAGAAGTTGTTTAATTCCGATTATCCGGGCGCTTTTCACAAGCATCACTTTAGCTTTGACGTATAATGTCTAAGGCTTTCAAATAAGGAGATAAATAATGAAACTTAGAAATATCCTATCTGGTGTTGCTGTTCTTTTTGCCGCATTTTCTGCGCAAGCTGCCACTGAATGTAACCTTGAATTAGAAGCAAACGACATGATGAAGTTTAATAAGGATGTATTGAGCGTTCCTGCATCATGTTCTGAAGTGACGATTGTTTTGAAACATACAGGTTCACTGCCTGCTACGTCCATGGGCCATAACGTGGTGATTTCTGATACGGCGAATGTTCAAGCTGTGGGAACAGAAGGTATGAGCGCTGGCATTGATAACAGTTATGTTAAACCGGGTGATGCTCGTGTTTATGCTTTTTCAAAAGTGATTGGCGGCGGCGAAACAACCACTTTGACTTTTAGTACTGAAAAACTCACCGCGGGTGGTGATTACACTTTCTTCTGTTCGTTCCCTGGTCACTGGGCGATCATGAAGGGTAAGTTTGAGTTCAAGTAATCGCGGTTTACTTGAAACGCAGAACCGTTACGCGTATTCAAGTCGTTAAGTTCTTACGAAGAGCGCCTAGCCATATCGCTAGGCGTTTTTTTATGTCGAATTAAAACCTCTGTCGGATAACGCAGATTCAAATGTAACTTTGCTTGAACTGATTCTGAAGTTACGCAAGATAGCTCTGAAATTAAATTTTGGAGAGAAAGCGTGGAAGTAGCAGCGGGCTTAATTAAATTGCAAACATCGCATCAAGAGACTTTGGCTGAATGGCAACAGCGCATGAATGAGAGTGTTGAACAAGTGACGGCGTCATTAAAGAATGAGCAAGTGATGGTCGAAAGCTGGTTTAAGTTAGAAATCGAATCGAACTCTTATCTATTATGGTATATGCGAGCGGAATCTTTAGAGAAGGCCGTGCAAGCGTTCCAAGCTTCGACTGCTGAGATAGATATTTTCCATATGCAATCTATCGTAAAAATGGCAGAAGGGAGTGAGCAAATATTCGCTCAGCCGTTGCTTGATTTCAGCGCGTAATGATTTAACGCCTCAATAAGCTGTAAACGAGATAAGCTGAAAATCTAAAGATATAGTAGTAAAAGAAAAGCCACCATAAAGGTGTAATGCCAGTCAGTTAAGCTGACTGGCATTTTTCCTATTTGTTGCGTACTTCTTGGGTTTCAACTTAACCCATCGAGGATAACTTCTATCTTCTCTTCGAGGCGGTAGGATAAACATGGA
>NZ_JANAVY020000012.1 GCF_025195085.2 Vibrio intestinalis
CATGTTTATCCTACCGCCTCGAAGAGAAGATAGAAGTTATCCTCGATGGGTTAAGTTGAAACCCAAGAAGTACGCAACAAATAGGAAAAATGCCAGTCAGCTTAACTGACTGGCATTACTCAATAAGAGCCCTTTCTAATAGTTTTCAAAGTAGATGGACGAAATTCAAGGAGAACACACCGGATTTGCGCGCATAAAAAAGCTCCCATCAAGGAGCTTCTATCACGATTTTCAAACTGAATTGTCTCTAGTTCAAGGAAAAGGCGCGCAGTTTACAACTGTAAATAAGCACCTATTAAACGCAAAAAGGGCTCAATGAGAGCCCTTTCTAATAGTTTTCAAAGTAGCTGGACGAAATTCAAGGAGAACACACGGAGTTTGCGCTAGCAAATGAGTATGTTCGACACAGAAGTTCGTTCATTCTACGACGAAAAATTAAGCGTAAACCGGTAGACGCTTACAGATTTCTAGCACTTTCGCTTTTGTCGCTTCAATAACATCATCGTTACCGATGTTATCTAGAACGTCTGCCATCCAGTTCGCTAGCTCTTTCGCGTCTTCTGTTGTGAAGCCACGACGAGTGATCGCTGGTGTACCTACACGGATGCCTGAAGTAACGAATGGGCTACGTGGATCGTTTGGTACTGAGTTCTTGTTCACTGTGATGTTTGCTGCGCCTAGCGCTGCATCTGCATCTTTACCTGTGATGTCTTTGTCGATCAGGTCAACTAGGAACAGGTGGTTCTCTGTTGAGTTTGATACGATTTTGTAACCACGCTCTTGGAATTGAGCAACCATCGCTTTTGCGTTGTCTACTACGCGTTGCTGATACGCTTTGAACTCTGGTTCCATTGCTTCTTTGAACGCTACAGCTTTACCTGCGATAACGTGCATTAGTGGGCCACCTTGGCCACCTGGGAATACTGCAGAGTTCAGTTTTTTGTACATGTCTTCGCCTGCGTTTGACAGGATTAGACCACCACGTGGACCCGCTAGTGTTTTGTGCGTAGTAGTTGTAACTACGTGAGCGTGTGGTACTGGTGTTGGGTAAACACCCGCTGCGATAAGACCAGCAACGTGAGCCATATCTACAAAGAAGTAAGCGCCTACTTTGTCTGCGATTTCACGCATACGAGCCCAGTCTACGATTTGCGAGTAAGCAGAGAAACCACCGATGATCATCTTAGGCTTGTGTTCAACCGCTAGTTGCTCCATCTCGTCGTAGTTAATTTGGCCAGCTTCATCGATACCGTAAGGGATAACGTTGTAGTGCTTACCAGAGAAGTTTACTGGTGAACCGTGAGTTAGGTGACCACCGTGCGCTAGGCTCATACCTAGAACTGTGTCGCCTGGGTTTAGTAGCGCCATGTACACTGCGCTGTTTGCTTGAGAGCCAGAGTGAGGCTGTACGTTCGCGTATTCACAACCGAATAGCTCGCAAGCACGATCAATTGCAAGAGCTTCTGCTTTATCAACGTACTCACAACCACCGTAGTAACGCTTGCCTGGGTAACCTTCAGCGTATTTGTTAGTTAGCTGAGAACCTTGAGCTTCCATTACACGTGGGCTTGTGTAGTTTTCTGAAGCGATAAGTTCGATGTGTTCTTCCTGGCGAAGAGTTTCTTCTTGGATAGCTGCGAACAGTTCCGCATCGTAATCTGCGATGTTCATATCACGCTTAAGCATCTGTATCTCCTGACTCAGATTTTGACTGAAAGTTACAAAAAACCGGTTAACGACCCCGACGCAAACGTTTTCGTCACCCTAATGGCGCGCATTTTACATAATTTGATCTAGGTCATAAAGAGAAAATTTCATTTTTCTCATGCAGTTTTTTCATACTGGTTTACAAGGTTTGTCATGTTGACCCCTATCTCATTGCAAAATGAGGAAAAGTGTCAAATTTATCCTTTACACCCCGTAAAACGATAATTACATAGGTTTACCTTAAATTTCGCTCTCAAGCTACCGAAAACCTCATCTTTTACATACTATGCTCGCCATTCGTTCAACCTTTAATTGCTCATTGATGGAAAAACACTCACGTAAAGAAGATTGGATCGCGATACTGACTGGCACTTTCTTAGTCGCACAAGGTATTTTCTTTCTTCAATCCGCCACACTGCTGACTGGCGGAACAACAGGTTTAGCGCTTTTAGTTAGCCAGTTTGCAACTTGGTCTTTTGGCACGCTCTATTTTATTGCGAACTGTCCATTCTACCTGTTGGCTTGGAAACGTTTTGGCGCACGCTTCGCATTTAACAGTGCTCTTTCTGGCGCTGTGGTATCGATTTTGGCCGATCACCTCTACTTGGTCATTAGCCTTGATAAAATCAACCAAGCCTACTGCGCAGTCGCTGGGGGATTATTGATGGGCTTAGGTATGCTCATTCTATTCCGTCATCGCTCTAGTCTTGGTGGCTTTAATGTTCTATGCCTTTACATCCAAGACAAATTTGGCATCTCTGTTGGTAAAACTCAGCTTGCGATTGATTGCGCGATTCTGATTGCTTCATTCTTCTTTGTTGATACTGCAACCATCATGTACTCAGTTCTGGGTGCGGTGGCACTCAACTTGGTATTGGCAATGAACCACAAACCTCAACGTTATACGGTGAGTTACAGTTAGAACGCAAACTACAAAAACAAAGGTTTTTGTTGACGAGACCAAAGCCTTTTTCTTTACTCAAAAGTAATAGGGGTTACTTTTTTATCAGGAGAATTCGCGTCTCGTAAGGTTTTAAGTTGATGCGATTACCTTCAACATCTAATGAATGTGAGTAATTGCTTAGCAAGCATTCTGATGTTTCAAACACTATACCTTCAGGTATTTGACAACAAGCATCTTGAGGGTAGTAATTACTTACACACAATAATTGATGGACAGCATCTTCACGTAAGTAAGCCCAACATTGTTGATGCTCTGGAAGCAAATCTTGATAGCTGCCGTTAGTGATAACAGGCAAATGCTTACGTAATTCAATCAAGGCTTTATAGAAGTAAAATACCGAGTCCCCATCTTCTACTGCCGCTTTCGCATTCACTTGCGGATAGTTCTTAGCGACTTCTAACCAAGGTTTACCCTGAGTGAAACCTGCATTTTCTGAATCATCCCACTGCATTGGCGCACGCGAGTTGTCACGAGATTTCTGCGCGAGAATCGCCATCATATCCTCATGACTAATACCTTGCTGATTCACCATGATGTCGTACATATTGGTACTTTCCACATCTCTATATTGGGCAATATCGGTATAGGCTGGGTTGGTCATGCCGATCTCTTCACCTTGGTAGATGTATGGTGTGCCCTGCATCATATGCAGTGATGCTGCCAGCATTTTGGCTGACTCAACACGGTAAGTTGTATCATCACCTAAACGGCTTACCACGCGTGGCTGATCATGGTTACACCAAAATAGTGCCCCCCAACCTTGGCCATTAAGCCCTGTCTGCCAGTGATTGAAGATTTGCTTAAGTTGAATGAAATCAAATGGCGCTTTGCTCCATTTCTCGCCATTTGGATAATCGACTTTAAGATGATGAAAGTTAAAGACCATAGATAGCTCTTTGCCATCTTGTGATGAGTATTGCTGGCAATGTTCTAAGGTAGTTGAAGACATCTCACCCACAGTCACACTGCCGTATTTTTGAAATACTGCTTCACTAATCTCTTGTAAATATTCATGCACACGCGGGCCGTCAGTGTAAAAACGTCGACCATCCCCCATGTCATCATTAGTGAAGTCTTGCTGCTTCGAGATAAGGTTAATCACATCTAAGCGAAAACCATCAACGCCTTTTTCAGCCCAATAGCTAATGACCTGTTTAACCTCTTCGCGCACCGCTGGATTTTCCCAATTGAGATCAGCTTGCTCAGTGGCAAATAAATGCAGGTAGTATTGATTGGTCGCTTGATCTAGTTGCCACGCACTACCACCAAACTTTGATTGCCAGTTATTAGGTACATCGCCATCGACAGGATCTTTCCAAATGTAGTAATCACGATACGGGCTTTGTTTATCGCCTAAAGCAGACTGAAACCATTGATGATGGGTCGAGGTGTGGTTTACGACGATATCCATAATAATGCGAATACCACGCTGGTGCGCCTCGGCTAGCAGTCGGTCGAAGTCGTCCATGGTGCCAAACTCCGGATTTATCGCGTAGTAATCAGAGATATCGTAGCCATTGTCTACCATTGGTGATTGGTAAACCGGCGTTAACCAGATAGCATCAATACCCAAGCGTTTTAAGTAATCAAGCTTAGAGATAATGCCTTTAATGTCTCCGGTGCCTTGACTGCCGCTGTCACAAAAGCTTTTCGGATAAATTTGATAGATAGACGCTGTTTTCCACCAGTTAGCATCTTGATTGAGTGCTGTCATCGCAAAACTCACTTACCAATAAAATGAAGATAAATAGACCATGCACAACATGGTAAAAGAAGAGAATAAAGCGAGGAGTCAACCTCGCTTAAGTCGGTTTAAGCTGTCGCGGTTTCAAGCTCACCTTTGGCTTGAGCGCGCTTATAAAGAAATAGAGTCAACGTAACAGGAACGGTAACCGCTACCAGCATCGCAATGGCAAACACGCCCCAGTATTGTGGTTGAATAGATAGAATACCCGGCAGGCCACCCACACCGATGCCGTTGGCCATCACCCCAGCCATACCACAAATAGCAGCTGCAATTGCAGAGCCGATCATGGCGCTCAGCATTGGGAACTTGTATTTCAAGTTAATACCGTACATCGCAGGCTCTGTCACACCAAGGTAGGCAGAAATAGCCGCGGGTACCGAAATATCACGCTCACCATGCTTCTTACTAATAATGATGATGCCTACGACTGCTGATGCTTGGGCAATATTAGAAAGTGCAATCAATGGCCAAATCGGCGTACCACCAAGGTCTTGCATCAATTGTAGGTCTACCGCGTTGGTAGTGTGGTGAATACCAGTAATCACAAGTGGGGCGTATAAGAAGCCGAAGATCATAGAACCAATCACGGCAAAATTCCCCGTCATGGCAGCTTTAGCCGCAAATGCCACACCATCACCCAACATACGACCGAATGGGCCAATCAGCGAGTGCGCTAACACAACCGAGAGAATGATAGAAACGAAAGGCACTACCACTAGGTATAGGTATGAAGGGATAATGCGTTTCAAATTGGTCTCAATAAAGGCTAACGCCACACCCGCCAACATGGCTGGGATCACTTGGGCCTGGTAACCAACTTTCTCAATCACAAACAAGCCAAAGTCCCAAACTTCTGGCACCTGTTTACCAATCAAGTAAGCGTTCATTAACTGTGGTGAGACTAAGGTGACACCTAGAGTGATACCAAGAATTGGCGTACCACCGAGCTTTTTCACTGTCGACCAACACACGCCAACCGGTAGGAAGAAGAAGATCGCTTCACCAATCAACCATAAGAAGCTATGAACCGTCGCCCAAAACTGACTGATTTCAGTAAGAGATTGGCCATCAAACATCTTGATATCGCCAATGACGTTACGGAAGCCAAGGATCAGACCACCAGTGATAATCGCAGGCAGCAGCGGCACAAAAATTTCAGCAAGATGGGAAATACCGCGCTCTAAGATGTTCATGTTTTGGCGAGCGGCGAGCTTAGCTTCATCTTTTGAAGCTGCTTGCTTGCCCGTTAAGGAGATCAAAACTTTGTAGACCTCATCAACTTCAGTGCCGATCACGACTTGGAATTGACCCGCATTAGTAAAACAGCCTTTAACTAGGCTTAATGCTTCTAGCCCTTTCTCATTCGCTTTATCTGTATCGTTTAATACAAAACGCAAACGCGTTAGACAGTGACTCACACTGGCAATATTTTCAGATCCACCGACGAGTTCGATCAGACGCGCCACATCTTGTTTAGCAATCTTACTCATAACCTTGTCCACCCTATTGGAAATTCAGTTTATACTTTCTTTAAATTGGGAATGTTCCCATTTATTGTTCATTATATTGGCAGAATCTATTTAACTCGAAAATGGGAACAGTCCCATTAATTGAGAATGATCACAGTATAATTTTAAACCAATTGAAAAAGAGTCACTTAATTTTGAACAGGGTCTTGGGTGAGATGAGTTAGCTCTAACTCTCCGTTTATATGAGAGATCAGAAGGTTAGCCGCTTTTACCCCGGCCTCAGCGTAGCCAGGATCAATACTGAATACATTCGGAAATAAGAAAGAAAGCAGCTCACTGCCGCCAACGCCAGTCACCACCACATCTTCACGAGAGAGTTCTTGCAGCCTCTTGATCACACCTAGCGCAAGGCTATCGCTGGCGCACACTATCGCTTGAGTTTGTACGCTCAGCACTTGTTCGACGAGTTGGTAAGCGCTTTCATGATTGAGGTCACCGGTTTGATAATTGCTCGCGATACCTTGCTGCGCACACCAAGATTGATAAGCCTCTAAACGCAGCTTACCTGTGGTTTTATCGCTTGGGTCAACGCCGATGTAACTGATATTACGCGCACCTTGCTGATACAAATACTGCAAGGCCTGAGTAATTACGCCGCTGTTGTCGTAATTAATAGAAGAGACTTGCTGAGTATCCATCGCAATAACGACCGCTTTACCTTGCCACGCCTCTAGCTTGTCCAAGTCAAAATCGCTAAAACCAAACACGATAACGCCATCCACGTTGCGTCTTTTTAATACTTGCAGATGCTCATTGGTTTTTTCGCGGTCAAATTGGCTTTCCATGATCACCGCATCATAGCCGGCTTGATACAAGGCTTGCAGCATACTACCAACAGCTTTGTTTTCAGACGGAGAATCAAGGCGCGAAATGATCACCCCTACTACCTTCTGACTACCACCGCGCATCGATTGAGCGGACTTAGACGGCACATAACCAGACTCTTCAATCACTTGGAGAACCTTTTCACGAGTTTCAGGCTTAACCTTAGGATCGTTAGTCAACACGCGAGACACGGTCGACTTACCGACTCCCGACAAGCGCGCGATATCAAGAATGGTAAGTTTTTTGCTCATACAACAAGAATTCAATAGATAAAAGGAAAGTGCCTACAGGGCATTACCACATAAGATGCCCCAAGGTTAGGTGACTAACATTATTGCGTTTTACAGTTTTTGTAAATCTCTCGCCCTAATTCTAAGCGGGCGTACTCGCCTTTCGTGTACAACGTCACAGGCTGAATGTTGGATTGGGAATTTTGTGGTAATGAGTAACGCGTCCCCGAACCAGAAGGAACTTGCACTAAAGCGAAGTCGGCTTGATCGATTCTAAGTAATGCGCCTTGCTCTTCTATCAAGTAGGCCACATCAAAGGTTAAGTCTGAGTCACATTGGTAGTGATAGAGTTCTTCGCTATTCACCTTTGCCATATCGTCCTGAGATTGACCACTAGAACAAGCAAACAAGAAAGCGCTACTCAAAAGGGTTAAGCCGATTTTAATCATTGTCCCTGCCATAAAATAGTTACCTCCTATAGAAATAAAGGCCGCTGATAAGCGACCTTTACAGGGTAGACTATTTTTTTAGATAGGCTGGTACATCTCTGAGACTATCGAGCACAGTTGTGGCTACCGCCTCACCTCGCTCTGTAACAGGCTTACCAGTGCGCACCAAGATCTTAGTGCCGACACCAGCAGCGTCAGCGGCCATCATATCTTCAGGCTTATCACCAACCATGACTGAATTGGCCATATCTATTTTTAGAAAATCACGCGCTGAAATAAACATACCAGGCTTTGGCTTGCGACACTCACAATCTTCTTTGTACTTGCCGATACCATGCTCACTATGATGCGGACAGTAATAGATGCCATCAAGCTCTACACCGTTATCAACGAAGTTCCAATCCATCCACTGAGTGAGGGATAAGAATCGATCTTCACTGAATTTACCGCGTGCAATGCCCGATTGGTTAGTCACTAACACAAGTAAATAACCCATCTCTTTAAGTTGCTTAGTCGCTTCAAACACACCTTCGATAAATTCAAAGTCGTGCTCGTCGTGTACATAGCCGTGGTCGACATTAATCACGCCATCGCGATCTAGAAAGACTGCTGGTTTCGCCAAAATTTGGTTCTCGTTTTTAATCTAATACCCGAGAATTATTGCATGCTTTATTTCTTTCATCACTATCTAATTACCTAATCGTTTGCTTAAAACAACCATTTAGACGTCTAGACGTAAAAATATCTATTGACACAAAACCAACAAAGCCATAGCATCTTCTACTAAATGAGATGTAGCTCAACATATTCTTCTGTTCCGAACCCGAGCAAAAAGTAGGTTTCTCAATGATTAGCATTAACCAAGTCAACAAGGTGTTCTACCAAGGCAAGAAAGAAATTCCTGCCCTAAAAGACATCAATCTTCATATTCCGCAAGGTAATATCTTCGGTGTTATCGGCTCATCAGGTGCGGGTAAAAGTACCCTGATTCGCTGTGTGAATATGCTAGAAGCGCCAACAAGCGGTGAGATCATTGTTGATGGTGTTGACCTAACTAAGCTAACTAAATCTCAGCTAAGCGAAGCACGCCGTAACATCGGCATGATTTTCCAGCACTTTAACCTACTGTCTTCTCGCACTGTGTTTGGTAACGTTGCCTTACCTCTAGAGCTTGCAGGAAAAGAGCAAAGCCAAATCACAGCAAAAGTAACTGAGCTATTAAAGCTCGTAGGCTTAGAAGATAAGTATGAGACTTACCCTGCTAACCTTAGTGGTGGCCAAAAGCAGCGTGTGGCAATTGCACGCGCATTGGCATCTGATCCAAAAGTATTGCTATGTGACGAAGCCACCAGCGCACTGGATCCTGCCACCACACAGTCGATTCTTGAGCTACTAAAAGAGATTAACCGCAAACTCAACATTACGATTCTTATCATCACTCACGAAATGGATGTAGTAAAAAGTATCTGTCACGAAGTGGCGATCATTGGTGGTGGTGAACTGGTCGAGAAAGGCACGGTCGGTGAAATTTTCGCTCACCCGAAAACAGAACTCGCTCATCAGTTCATTCGCTCAACACTCGATCTATCTATTCCAGAAGATTACCAAGCTCGTCTACAAGAAACACGAGTAGAGGGCAGCTACCCATTAGTTCGTTTAGAGTTCACTGGCGCGACCGTTGATGCGCCATTAATGACTCAAATCGCACGCAAATTTAACATCGATGTCAGCATTTTAAGTTCAGATCTTGATTACGCTGGCGGCGTTAAGTTCGGCATGATGGTCGCTGAACTGTTTGGTTCAGAACAAGATGACAACAACGCAATTGAATTCCTACGTGACAACAAAGTAAAAGTTGAGGTACTTGGCTATGTCCTTTAATACGATTTCAGAATGGCTAAGCCTGAACAGTAAACTGCTTTTAGGCGCGACATGGGAAACGCTATACATGGTTGCCGTTGCCGGTATCGTTGGCTTTGCCGTTGGTATTCCACTGGGCGTGATTCTTCATACCACTAAGAAAGGCGGTTTGCTTGAAAACACCAAGTTAAATGGTGTGCTCGGCGCTATCGTTAACGTTGGTCGCTCAGTGCCTTTCCTAGTTTTGATGGTGGCGATTATTCCGGTCACTAAACTACTTGTTGGCACCTTTATCGGCACTACCGCAGCAATCGTACCGCTGACTATTGGCGCTATTCCATTTGTCGCGCGTCTGATTGAAGGTGCATTGTTAGAAGTACCGACTGGCTTGGTAGAAGCAGCGCAATCTATGGGCGCAACACCAATGCAGATCATTACTAAAGTATTGCTACCAGAAGCAATGCCAACCATCGTTAACTCAGTAACAATCACACTGGTTACGCTAGTGAGTTACTCAGCAATGGCAGGTACTGTAGGTGGCGGCGGTTTAGGTGACGTTGCCATTCGTTATGGCTTCCACCGTTATGATGTTGTAATCATGGCCGTGACAGTAGTGATGCTTATTGTGTTAGTACAAATTATTCAATCTATCGGTGATGCGATTGTTCGCCGCGTAGACCACAGATAACCCAATTTTAAAACAAAGACTTAAAAAAGAATTTTAAGATTTATACAAGGAGATAGTCATGAAATTTAATCTTAAAGGTTTACTTACCATCGCAGCAGCGGCCTCTGCCCTTATTCTTTCTGGTTGCGGTGAGAAAGCAGCTGACACTAGTAAGATCAAAGTAGGCGTAATGGCAGGTGCTGAAGCACAAGTAGCTGAAGTAGCGGCTAAAGTAGCAAAAGAAAAGTACAACCTAGATGTTGAGCTAGTAACTTTCACTGACTATGTAACACCAAACGCAGCTCTGGATGATGGCTCAATCGACATCAACGCATTCCAACACAAACCATACCTAGATCAGCAAGTTGCTGACCGTGGTTACAAGCTAGTGATCGCTGGTAACACGTTTGTTTACCCAATCGCAGGTTACTCTAAGCAAGTAAAATCAGTGGATGAAATCCAAGAAGGCGCGCGCATTGCCGTACCAAACGATCCAACTAACCTTGGTCGTTCTCTACTTCTTCTTGAGCAACAAGGCCTAATCACACTGCGTGAAGGTGCTGGTCTGCTAGCGACAGTTCGCGACATCGTAGAAAACCCGAAAGGCATCACTATCGTTGAACTAGATGCTGCGCAACTACCTCGTTCTCTTGATGACGTAGCGCTATCAGTAATCAACACTACTTACGCAAGCTCTATCAACCTTACTCCACAAAAAGATGGCGTATTCGTTGAAGACAAAGAATCTCCATACGTAAACCTAGTTGTTGCTCGTGAAGACAATGCAGCAGCAGAAAACGTCGTGAACTTTGTAAAAGCGTACCAAACTGAAGAAGTTTACTCAGCAGCATCTGACATCTTCCAAGGTGGCGTTGTTAAAGGTTGGTAATCACTTTTACTGCACCAAAAAAACTCAAAGGCTAGCTTCGGCTAGCCTTTTTCATATCTGCTTTTTCCAATCTAATGCGAGCTATTTCACAGCTATCAACATTTCACATTGTGTTAGAGCTAACTCAAACCCGCATAACTTTAACTTCTTTATATTGAATATAAGAAGGACACGTAATGCAAAAACGTACACTTGGAAACTCGCAACTCAAGATATCTACACTGGGATTAGGAAGTTGGGCTATTGGAGGAGATATAGGCGATTGGGGATGGGGTACTCAATCGACACGGGAATCCATAAAAGTCATTCATGCAGCACTAGACCAAGGGATTAACTGGATCGATACCGCACCTGCTTATGGCTTAGGCAATGCCGAAAAAGTTATCGCTAAAGCGCTTCATCAAACGCATTACACACCATTTATCTTTACTAAATGTGGTTTTCGCTGGAATGATGGTGAATCAGAGTTACAACCTTGCCTCACCAAGCAATCGATACTACAAGAAGTAGACAGCAGTCTTAGCCGCCTTAATATTGAATGCATCGACTTGTACCAGATTCATTCGCCAAATCCATCAGCTCAACTTGAAGAGTCATGGCAAACACTAGCAGATTTGCAACAAGCAGGAAAAGTAAGACATATTGGCGTGTCCAACTTTTCGCAACCGCAGTTGCAGCGAGTACAAGAAATAGCTCCTATCACCTCACTACAGCCCCCCTACTCCCTACTCAACCGTAGCATAGAGCAAGACGTACTGCCTTGGTGTACAGAGAACAATATTGGAGTCATTCACCATTCGGCGATGAGCCACGGACTCTTAACAGGAACATGGAGCATAGAAAGACTGAACCACTTAGATAAACGAGATTGGCGACATAAAAGTAATCAATTCCAGCAACCAGAGTTCGATCGGATTGTGGAGGCAGTAACTAAGTTAAAGGACTTAGCAAACAGCAAGCAATGTCAAACCGCGCAATTAAGTTTAGCGTGGACACTAGCTCATCCCGCCACAACAGGTACAATTATCGGAGCACGAACAGAAAAACAGCTCAACCAATTATTGCCAGCTACAGAGGTAGATATAACTAACCAAGAAATGACCATCATTGAACAGCTATTTCAGCAGTGAATCAAAATCTATAGTAAGTTTTGATAGTGCTCAATTTTCCAATCAATATGATTTAAGCATTCATCGATCTCTGTGCGACTGCTCTCTAAACGTTGTTTATGTTCTGTTAGTATTTTCAGCAAATACTGTGGCTGCTTATCATCAGACACTACACGCTTAGCATAGGCTTGGATGTCTTTTAATGGCATCCCTGTCATCTTCAAGCATTGGATAAACTTGAGCCAATGGACATCTTGTTCGCGATAATACCTATGACCGAATTCATCTCTTGGCACCGCCCAAATCAGCCCCTGCCGTTCATAGTAACGTAATGTATGTTGGCTTAATCCCGTATCCTCTGCAACTTGCTGAATTCGCATTCCTTTACCTCGACTAATTCACTAATAGTCAAAAATATCAACTCACCTCACGTTGTTCCTCGTATTTCGCTCATACAAAAGTGTACATGCGACACATCAGACATAAAAAAAGGGTTAGCAGATTGCTAACCCTTTCTCATCAATACGATTTAATTAAGCAGCTACTTGCTCAGCTGCTGTCGCTGCAGGCTTTTTCTCACCGATAGGAAGAATAGTGCGGCCGTACTCATTGTTTAGCACTTGAGCCATAGCGAAGTAGATTGCGCTCGCGCCACAGAAGATACCTTCAAAACCAGCGATAGTACCGATCAGTTCGCTACCAGTGAAATCACGAGCTGCAAGTAGGAAGAATAGAATGGTTAGTGAACCGAATACTACTTGCTTCGCTACTGGGTAGCATAGTGAGCCAATGAACATGAAACCAGTGAAGATACCCCAAAGTGTTAGGTACCAGCCCATGAAGCTATGTGGGCTTGCTGGAAGGCCCATGTATGGCATTACGATTAGACCAACAAGCGTTAGCCAGAATAGACCGTAAGAAGTAAATGCAGTGGTACCGAACGTGTCACCACGCTTAAAGCACATCATGCCAACAAGAACTTGGCTAAGACCACCGTAGAAAATACCCATTGCTAGGATCATAGAATCAATAGGGAAAAAACCTGCATTGTGGATGTTTAGCAGGATGGTTGTCATACCGAAACCCATAAGGCCTAGCGGCGCTGGGTTAGCCAGTTTAGTCGACATTGGCGTGTACCTTTTCAAAAAAGTTGATAAAAATTACGCGCGAATTTTAAAGGGCAATCCTACAAACACAATAAGCCTTACGCGCAATCTTAGATTGCACAAAACAGCAATTAGTTGATTTATCTGGTCAAACACCATTCACTAAATATAAAGACGAGAAAAAGCCTGCAAATAGGCATAAACACACAGTTGCAGGCTTAAAAACAGCTAAAATTAGATTTCAGCTAAAAACACTTTATTGAGCGGGTACTGCAGAGATAAATTTCCACGGGTCGCCTTTGGTAGGATCATCACCTTGTGTCCACCATTTCGCTTCATAAATCGCGTTTTGATGAGTAACCTGATCACCGGTGTTGTATACCTTATTTACGTCCCACGCAGGTGCTGTACCCGGTGGATCAACTGGTGGTGGAGCAAGGTTATCGACAACACGCACTTCTGGCCAACTGGCATGCGATTGATAGAAATTGGTGACACATTTCTCGTAATCCCCTTCTACCAATGCAGAGTAAGCCGTTTGGAAGCCCACTAGTTCACATTCAAATGAGTAACCTTCAGGGCGGTCAGCATAGTATTTCCAGTTACCATCCCAGTTGGTGTAAAGCACATCGGTAGCGCCATCTAAGTTCAAACTTGCGTAAGGAGTTTGCTGCCAACAGGTGTTAACTTCATCCGCTTCAATAGGGATCTGGTAATGCGCTGATAAGCCTTCCCAATATTTAATTCGGTTGACTGGTTGACCTTTGTTTTTGTTTTGTTCACCACACTCAATACCACCATTGATGATATTAATCGTGGTACCAAAGCCGTAGCCAATGCCTGCATCGATTTCACGTTGTGAAGGCACCCAAGTGCGATCAATCACGTGCAGCATTGCTGGCTTAGGCGCTTGCGGTGTTAAGAAGAACCAAATCGCTGAGGCTAAGTTCAACCATGAATCTGCCACGAGCGCAGGATTATTTAACAATACCGTCGCATCGCCATCGTACATCGCTTCAGAAAATGCGCCGTAATTAAAGTGGTAAGAAAGCTGTTTAGCGCCACGACCGAAGTAACCTTGCCCTGGAGAACATGGCCACTTGCGGTTTTGCCAATCATTCTGACCACAACCTGTGGTGTATCCTTCTTGCCCTTCTGACCACCCCATTTCACGCACATGCACTAATGCTTGCTGCCACTCTTCAAGGCCTAGTGGGTTATCCCAATAGTTATCCTTCGCGATGTGGCCGCCCGTTTCTTGAGCGAAGTGCGCAAACGCAGTAATGATGGATTTTTTACAGATCGCATCGGAGTCTCGACCATCGGTATAAGTGGCACAAAACGCTGGGAACTTACCAATCGCACGTAAGAATTTAGTGTAGGTGTATTCAGGCGCCGCCATTTGCGTTAAGTAATCCCACTCCGCGAGAGGGAAAACTAACTCTGCGCGTTTTACGTTCTCTGGGTTGGTGGCAAGGCCCGGCTCTATCGCCTCGACGACCGTGTTGCTTGCTGTGCGAAGTGCATCAGCCCAAACTGCATACATAGGGTCGGAGGTTTTACTGGCTTCCATCGCTTGGATATCCGCGCGATCCATCACGTAGCCAGTTGGGTTTTGAGGGTCAGGTTGAATGTTAGGGCTAGCCCAGACACTTGATGCACTGGCCACGGCGATAGCCGCTGCAATGCTAGTTATTGTTTTCATGTTGTTGGAGTCCTCTAATTAATATTAACGTCCAACGAAAGCATAGAAAAACGAGGATAATTTGGTGTCAAAAGCCCTTAGGCACATAATAATCTTGCGATAAGACTATAGAAATTTTCCATTGATAGACAGCACAATTAAGATGACATATTGATTGCGCTCCCAAAACTGAATGGCTTACCGTATGAACAAAAACGCGTAGCCGATCTTTAGGCTACGCGTTACAGATAAGGGCACTAAATTGCGTATTTATACGTTGGCTTTATACAGCTTTTGCCCTACTTGAGTTTTGGTCATCAGTAGGTAAAAACTTATCTGAACCGTCAGTGCCGCAAGCAGTGTCAAAGGGGATTCAGACAAGCCTGCCACAACAAAACTGATCAACGCTATTGCACCATTTACTAACGCATAAGGAAGCTGCGTTCTAAAGTGCTCGTACTGCTCACAAGCGGCGCCGGTCGATGACAAAATGGTCGTTTCTGAAATTGGTGAACAATGGTCACCAAACAGACCGCCAGACAGTACCGCACCAATGCACACCAATAATGGCGCATCAATCGCCACGCCAGTTGGAATCACCAGCGGCATCATGATGGCAAAGGTTCCCCATGATGAGCCCGTTGCGAATGAAATGATCCCGGCCAACAAAAATGCCATCGCTGGTAATAACCAACTAGGGAATCCAGCTTGCGCTTGCTCTGCAATATAAGCCGCTGCTCCTAACTCCTTGCCAACCGAGCTCAGCGCCCATGCTAGAACGAGAATGACCGCTACAGACATCATTCCCGACATACCTTTTAAGTAAACTTGAATGCTATCGGCGATTTTCCTTACCCCGTAGAACGCCATTAAGCTAATCAAAGTAAAGGCCGCAAATAAATATGCCGTAGAGAGCGCAGCACGGAACGTTGAACCTGCAACCTTTTGGAACGGGAAGCCCAGCGGTACAAGCATTGAACACAGAACAATTAACATCACTAGCAGCGGAGCCCAAACAAAGGATGCTTTCGCATTTTTATGCGAGAACGCCTGATGCTGTTCAGTGCCAATTGGTTGGCTAATAACCCCCTGCTTAGCTTCTTGCTCAGCCTTTGCCATCGGACCAAAATCACACTTAAAAATAGAGATGATTGGCACAATTGCGATCGCTAGAAATGCGTAAAACTGATAAGGAATCGCACCAATAAAAGCATCCCAATCACTCATGCCAACATCAAGCTGAGAGAACTCCTTTTGGATTAATCCCATGATGTATACCCCCCAACCGATGAAAGGTATCAAAATAGCCACCGGTGACGAGGTAGAGTCGATAATAAACGCAAGTTTCTGACGAGAGATTTTCAGCTTATCAAACAACGGCCTAAACACAGGACCTACGATCAGCGGAGTACCTAAGTCGGAGAAAAATATAACAATACCACCAAACCAAGCTGAGATTTGAGCCTGACACTTACTTGCAACCAGCTTAGTAACGCGCTCAGCAAACGCGACACCACCACCTGATTTTTCCATTAGCGCCACAAAGCCGCCAATGAAGACTAATAGCAGAATAACCCCCGCGTTATAGCTATCTGTCAATTGAGGTAATAAGTAACCTTTCATCAGAGCACCAAATGAATCTAATGGGCCAGATTCAACAAAAGTGCCTTCTAGCATGGCCACACCACTGACCACACCAGCAAACAAACCCACGACTACATTTCGAGTCGTCAGAGCTAAGGCTAAAGTTATTAAAATGGGAATAAGAGAGGTAAATTCAGCCTGTTCCATAGCAAACACCAATTAAAATATTTAAACAACAAAAATGAATATACATGCAAAATATCGTGTTGTATATGCATTCTAATAAAAAAGTTTAGATCAGTATCTCGTGGACATTGGACACAAAAAAACCAGCCCGAAGGCTGGTTATACTATTTTAAGCTTTACGTATAATACTCCAACTAATTCCCAAAATAGTTGGAGTTGCAACTAGGCGACAACGTTGCTACTTCAAATATGAAGGGAATATTATTCCCATTCAATTGTTGCTGGTGGCTTACCTGAAATATCGTAAACCACGCGAGATATGCCATCTACTTCATTGATAATACGGTTAGAAACCTTACCTAGGAAGTCGTATGGTAGATGCGCCCAGTGAGCAGTCATAAAGTCGATAGTTTCTACCGCACGTAGCGATACAACCCAATCGTACTTACGGCCATCGCCCATTACGCCAACAGAGCGTACTGGTAGGAATACCGTGAATGCCTGAGATACTTTGTGGTAAAGGTCTGCTGCATGTAGCTCTTCAATGAAGATAGCATCAGCACGACGTAGTAGATCACAGTACTCTTTCTTGATTTCACCAAGAACACGAACACCTAGACCAGGCCCTGGGAATGGGTGACGGTAAAGCATGTTGTAAGGAAGACCAAGCTCTAGACCAATCTTACGAACTTCATCTTTGAATAGCTCGCGTAGCGGCTCAACAAGACCCATTTCCATATCATCAGGAAGACCACCAACGTTGTGGTGAGATTTGATGACGTGTGCTTTACCCGTCTTAGATGCTGCTGACTCAATAACATCTGGGTAGATAGTACCCTGCGCTAGCCATTTCGCATTCTTAAGCTTCTTAGACTCTTCATCGAAAATATCGACGAATACGTGACCGATGATCTTACGCTTAGCCTCAGGATCATTCTCGCCTTTTAGCGCTTCTAGGAAACGGTCTTCAGCGTTAACGTGGATGATGTTTAGGCCAAACTTGTTGCCGAACATATCCATAACCTGCTCAGCTTCGTTTAGACGTAGCAGGCCGTTATCAACGAATACACATGTTAGTTTGTCACCGATCGCACGGTGCGCAAGCATCGCGACTACTGATGAGTCAACACCACCAGATAGGCCAAGAATAACCTCGTCGTCGCCTACTTGCTCTTTAATACGAGCAACCGCATCTTCAATGATAGATGCTGAAGTCCATAGACCTTCACAGCCACAAACGTTAAGAACGAAGTTCTCAAGCATCTTTAGGCCGTTCTTAGTGTGCGTTACTTCTGGGTGGAACTGAACACCGTAGTATTTCTTCTCTTCGTTCGCCATTGCTGCAAATGGACAAGTGTCTGTTTCACCTGTTTTAACGAAGTTAGCTGGAATCTCTACAACCTTGTCACCGTGGCTCATCCAAACATCTTGTGATGCTTCTAGGCCTGCGAAAAGTGCTGATTCACCAGAGATTTGTACTGCTGCATAGCCAAACTCACGCTCAGTAGAGGTTGCTACTTTACCGCCAAGTTGTTCAGCCATCGTCTGCATGCCGTAACAGATACCAAATACAGGTACACCTGAATCAAATACGTATTGAGGAGCACGAGGAGAGTTCTCTTCCGTTACGCTTTCAGGGCCGCCAGATAGGATGATGCCATCTGGATTGAATTCACGAATATCCGCTTCTTCTACATCCCAGCTCCATAGTTCACAGTAAACACCGATTTCACGAATACGGCGTGCAACAAGTTGAGTGTACTGAGAACCGAAGTCCAAGATCAGAATACGTTGGTCATGGATATTTTTAGTCATTTTGAGCCGTCTTTATAAGCTAAGAAATATGATCGGGGGCGAGTTTACCCGCCCCACAGAAATGCTTCAAGAAAAAAGCAAACGTTTACGTCAGATTAATACTAATCGCGTTGCGATTAGCCTAGACGGTAGTTTGGTGCTTCTTTAGTGATCTGAACGTCGTGTACGTGAGACTCTTTCATACCTGCACCAGAGATACGAACGAACTCTGCTTTAGTACGCATGTCTTCTACCGTCGCTGAGCCAGTTAGACCCATGCTTGAACGTAAACCACCCATTTGTTGGTGAACGATCTCTTTTAGACGACCTTTGTACGCGATACGACCTTCGATACCTTCTGGTACTAGCTTGTCCGCTGCGTTGTCTGATTGGAAGTAACGGTCAGAAGAACCTTGAGACATTGCGCCTAGAGAGCCCATGCCACGGTATGCTTTGTATGAACGGCCGTTGTATAGAATCACTTCGCCTGGCGCTTCTTCAGTACCAGCGAACATTGAACCAACCATTACACATGATGCGCCAGCAACGATTGCTTTACAGATATCGCCAGAGAAGCGGATACCGCCATCAGCAATAACTGGAATGCCGTATTCATTCGCTACTTCAGCAGCATCTGCGATTGCCGTTACTTGAGGAACACCAACACCAGTGACGATACGTGTTGTACAGATTGAACCAGGACCAATACCTACTTTCACTGCGCTTACGCCAGCTTCGATAAGAGCTTTAGCGCCTGCACCTGTTGCCACGTTACCACCGATGATGTCTAGATCTGGGTACGCTTCACGAGTTTCACGGATACGGTTTAGAACACCTTCTGAGTGACCGTGTGAAGAGTCGATAAGTAGAACGTCAACGCCCGCTTCAACTAGCGCTTTAACACGCTCTTCGTTACCGGCACCTGCACCTACCGCAGCACCAACACGTAGACGACCTTGCGCATCTTTACATGCGTTTGGTTTACGTTCTGCTTTGTGGAAGTCTTTCGCAGTGATCATACCAGTCAGTTGGAAGTCGTCGTTTACTACTAGAACTTTCTCAACACGTGCGCTGTGCATTTTCTCTTGAACTTCTTCACGAGATGCACCTTCTTTAACAGAAGCTAGGCGCTCTTTCGGCGTCATTACTACGTTTACTTTTTTGCTTAGGTCTGTCACGAAGCGAACGTCACGGCCAGTGATGATACCGACTAGCTCATTGCTTTCAGTCACAACAGGGAAACCCGCAAAACCGTGCTTTTTAGTTAGCTCAACCACATCTGCAATCGTTGCATCAGGGTGAACCGTTACCGGATTTGTCACAACACCAGCTTCAAAGATCTTCACTTGGTGAACCATCTCTGCTTGCTGCTCAATAGACATGTTCTTGTGGATAAAGCCAATGCCCCCCTCTTGGGCTAGCGCAATCGCTAGACGAGCTTCAGTCACGGTGTCCATAGACGCCGAGATCATAGGGATGTTTAGGGCGATGTTCTTGGTTAGCTGAGTGCGAAGGTCAGCTGTGTTTGGGAGAACGGTGGAGTGTGCTGGCACAAGTAATACGTCGTCGAATGTCAGCGCTTCTTTGGCAATTCTTAGCATTTGCAATATCTCACAATTAGAGGAGTAAAAAGAACAATCCAATCTCATCGTTTCGCATAATGAGGGTAACCAAAGTTAGGAAATCAGTTACATTTGGATTAGATATTGCGGAGGGATTATACGTTCAACGTAATCGCTTGACCACCAATTTTTTTAATTTTTTTCTTGCATTTACCCCCTTGCTATGTATTATATTGCCGCTAATTTCCATACTCACGCCTTCGAGATTAGCTGTGTCATCTCTGACCTATTCCCACACCAGTAGTAATAGCAACACGAACATCTTCACGGTCTCTCGTCTCAATGCCGAAGTACGTCTTCTGTTAGAAAACGAAATGGGCATTGTGTGGCTGATTGGCGAAATCTCCAACTTCTCTGCGCCGGTTTCCGGTCACTGGTATCTCACCCTTAAAGACTCTCGCGCCCAAGTAAAATGCGCCATGTTCCGTGGTAATAATCGTCGCGTTACCTTTAAGCCACAAAACGGCAATCAAGTATTAGTTAAAGCTCGCCTTTCTCTGTATGAGCCGCGTGGTGATTACCAACTAATTATCGAAAGCATGCAGCCAGAAGGTGATGGCCGACTTCAACAGCAATTCGATGAGCTAAAAATGAAGTTAGCTGGCGAAGGCTTGTTTGCCCAAACCAACAAGCAGCCTTTACCTGAGCACCCAAAGTGTGTGGGTGTAATTACCTCCAAAACGGGCGCAGCTCTGTTTGATATTCTTGATGTGCTTAAACGCCGAGACCCTTCCCTACCTGTGGTGGTGTATCCAACTATGGTACAGGGTGAAGAAGCAGCTATTCAAATCGCTCAAGCGATTGGCCGCGCAAATAGCCGTAACGAGTGTGATGTACTGATTGTCGGCCGTGGTGGTGGTTCACTGGAAGATCTTTGGTGCTTTAACAACGAGATCGTAGCGCGCACAATTGCCGCTAGCCAGATCCCGATTATCAGTGCCGTTGGCCACGAAATTGATGTCACTATTGCTGACTTCGTTGCTGATATGCGTGCGCCGACCCCATCTGCTGCCGCCGAATTGGTGAGCAGAGATAATAGCCATAAAGCGCAAGGTCTATCGACTCGGCAGCAAAAACTCGCCAGCGCAGTAAAACATTACTTTACCGAGCAAAAGCAGCAGCTAACTCAGTTGCAGCATCGCTTAGAGCGCCAGCATCCTAAACAGCAACTAGAGCGCCAAAGCCAACAGTTAGATGATTTAGATGGCCGCTTAAAACGTGCGATGGCGATGCTAATAAGCCGCCACCAGCAGAAAGTGGAACGTCAACTACATCGCCTGCAACTTAACTCCCCAGCTAAGCGCTTAAGCGCCCAGCAAACTCAGCTAGCACGAGCTGAGCAGAAACTGCTGGATGCAATGGATAGAAAACTGCTGCAAACTGGCCATCAATTGGCTTTAGCGGCAGAAAAGCTTGATACAGTAAGCCCACTTGCAACTCTAAAACGTGGTTACTCGATCACTCAGAACCAAGATGGCCAAGTCATTCAAGCTGCGAGTGATGTAAAAACGGGCGACACACTGGTCACCCGTTTAGCCGAAGGCGAAGTTCGTTCTACGGTTAATTAGCCGCCAACTCCTTCACTATTTGTCCACTATCTAGAAAATCCATTAAGAATCTAACTTGTGAAACTCAAAGCGAACACGTGATTTTGATTTGAGTTCATTACAGCTATTACAGAAGTAGTTTGCTGCGCCACAAGCCTGAAGCTTCTCTAACTCTGCCTCACAATCAGGACAAAATCCTACTTTCTTAAAACTCACATCACATTGAGTGCATTGATAGTGGCCTTGCCAGTCCAGCTCACTGTCACATGTTGGGCATTGATTCTGATTCATACTTTGCCTTTTCTATATTCAAATCTGCTACTCGCATCATTGTTGCGTGTTTTCAGCAGATGTCTATTGATCTTAGTCACTTCACATATCTTCTCGGCATTCGTTGACCATGAGCACTTTTTGGACAACCATGATCTTTATAAGATCATCTGCTAAATCCACTTTGATCAGCGATCTGCCTCTAAAAGAATATTTATATCACCACACACCGAAAGCATAAGTTACATGTGCTGCATTTGGATTTTTAAAAGAATTAAACTCTAATAATGATTTAAAAATGCAATATTTTAGAATTTAGTAAAAAGATCGCTAACCTGCCACAAATCCAATTACATCGGTCTGCATTTCAATGTTCTGTGCGTCCAACTGGCGCAAGTTAACTTTCAATACGGGTAGCTCTTTTAATGAGGATATATGGCTCCCACCGCAAGGAATGACGGCCTCTACACCTTCTTTTAGGTCACAGTGCCAGTAGCGTGAATCCGTTAAATACGGGCCATGACATTTCATTTCAACGACACTTGAAAGCTCTAGCCAAGAAGCAAGTTGTTGATTCACCAGCTGTTCAATCTTGGCTAAGTCATTCAGCATTTCTGCGCTGTTTAAGCCACGTTTACGGAGTGTTTTACCTAATCGGTAAGTATCTAAGCACTTATCTTCGGTAACGAAGCTGGTCTCTTGGGCATAACTGTTAAAGTCGTAATGGCCATGAGGGTCTTTACGATCAGCATCTTTACGCCAATATCCCTCTGTCGCTAATACTTTGTTTAACGCTAAGAAAGCCAAGTGCCCTGCGCTATGACCACGGCTCAACGCTTGTTGATGTGCTTTATCGACCGTAAGTTCAACCTTACAGCCCAGCTCGAAGCTCGCTACATCAGCATCAATTGCGTGCGCGACAACAAACACCCAACCTTCGGTATCTCGTTTTACGGGAATATCTTTGTCCACGTATAACTTTCCACTAGCAAGTTCTACCGCGCCAACTCGGCAGTCAGTCACATCATAACTTTGCCCATTGATGGTTAGGCTTCCTTTATCTGCCGGATGATCTGGCCAAATGTGGCTGACAGGATGAAAGGGAGTTTGCTCTGTCACTATATACAGATGCTTTTTGTCTTGCTGAGCGAGCAAAAGTGATGAGGTAAGTTGCCATGTTTGATGACAAAACTGAGTAATAGTAGGAGTGATTTGCGACATAGAAATAGCTCTTTATCAAGTGAGCGACAGACCAACCTAAGCAGCGAACTTAAGACGTGCTTATAACGGTCGAAACAAAAAAGCGCCTATCAAATAGGCGCTTACAGTATACTGGTTTTTTTATTGGGATCGCATTTACGATCGACAGAATTTACACCAAAGCGTCGATTTTAGGCAGCAGATCCGCCACTTGTTCATCAAACCATTGGCGATCTTTTTCGCTCAATTTTTCTAAGGCTTGCTCGACACGGTATTCATCCGCTTTGCCGTGGCCAAAGGTAGAGTTAATGGTTTTCGCCACAATCAGATCCCAAACTAAAGATTCAAGATCGTGCCCTAGCCTTTTAGCGTGATGAGGCATCTCATGAATCGCAATATAGTGCCCATTTAGCGCTGAACGGCGCATGACAGTAAAGGCATTCGCTTTCTCTTTATCTGACGCAGTATCGCTCGTGAGCAGGTTGTGACCGTATTGGTACTCGATTTCAGATTGCTGCTCTTGGGTAATAGGATGAGAAGACTTAAATCGCGTTACCATTATCTCGACTTCTTTTTTCTCATCACCGCGTAATTGCTCGATTACTCGTTGATAATGGCTGATGACGTCAGGGTCTTTGGTCATTGCCGCTAATTGATAATGCATGGCCGCTTTTTGTAGATTAACTTCAACGCCTAGCCCACGTTCGTGCATTTTGCCTAATGCCGTCAAAGCTTGGGTTTGCCACTGTTTAGAGTATGTCTCTAGCGTTTGTTTTGCCTCTAACAAATCGGCATCGTTTTGTGGATGCTCAATTGAGAACTCAGCCACTTTTATCGCGATATACTCGTTAATGTCTTCCGCTTCACCCGCTTTAGTAAACCAATAATGAGCTTTGTCGATATCTTGCGTCAGCTCTTCACCGGTTAGGTAACGTTCTGCGAGTTCAGCATAAGTAAACTGATCATCTTCTTCGCGCGCTATTTCAATCAGTAACTGCTCAGCCTGCAGGATATCTTGCTCACCACCGAGACCAAATAGCGCCATTTTTGCGTAGCGCTCTTTAGCTGAACTGTCACCACCTAACATCGCTTTTTTAAACGCTTGGCGAGCCTTAACCGCTAGTTCTGACTGCTTGTCATCACTTTCCCAATCAAGTTGGTCATAATAATAATCTGCATATTCAGACAGTGCTTTAGGCTCATTACTCTCTACTGCAATCGATAGCCATTGAAACTGCTTCTCTTTATGGTTTTCAATGCTAGGGCGTAGGCTATAAAAGTTAGCTAGGTTAAGTTGCGCATCAATATTGCCCTTTTGCGCATCTAAGCTTAGGATTTGCAGCAGTTTATCGTCTGCCCCTTCCCAAACTTCTCCATTGGGTAGGCGGCCATCTTGGAGCAATAAGATATAGCCGCTGCGGAAATCTTCATTAAGATCGGCAGCACGACTGTACCAATAAGCAGGGGTGAGTTTTTCATCCGATTGCTGATCTTTATTCACCACCTGACACAATTCAGCCAACATCACAGCGGCCTCAAAGTTCCCTTCTTCAACCTGTTGTTCCAATATCGCCAGCGCTTCTTCACCTTTACCTTGGTTAATCAAATTGACCGCGGTTTTCATTGGTGTTCTTGATTTAATGCTGACAACGATGAACACGGTGACGACAACGATACCGAGTACCACAAAAAATAGGCCTGTAGATTCCATAGCTCTCTCTAATTCAACTAAATAATGGCATGGGGAAATTGTTGATTGAAACGCCTAAACTCTATTTGAGACAACCAACTGACGATGTAATGAATAGAAACTCATTGGGCGCAAGTGTCTGACTTTTATTTATAAAACTCAATAAAAACAATCCGTAAACGATACTTGCACGCCATAATTTGACTCTCTAGACAATAAAAAAGCCACTTAGTAAAACTAAATGGCTCTCTGCTAAATCATGGTCGATGTACTATTTCTTTGGCATCTCTAATTGCATTTCAGGGATGGCTGCACGCTTGGCTTTCACTTTACGCACCACAAACCAAATCAATAAACCGATAACAATGGCTGACACATTGCCTATAGCAATAATCATCATGCTACGCTTACGTTTGGCTTCACGCTCTTGCTTGATGCGGATCTCTTCCAATCGCTTGAGCTGTTTCAAACGTTCTTGCTCTTGCAAGCGTCTGGTTTCTTCCAGATCAATATCGTCTACTACGCTGTAAGTATGTTCTGTCAGCGGGAAGATGAGTTCACGGTTAGACCCCATTTCAGTGGCAAAAACTTTACCCGTCCAAGAGTAGTTACCCAGTTCACCACTGTATGGGATGGTCAACGTCACTTTTTGATCTTCTTCAGAAGCCGCCGCACCTTCAACACTAACCGTAACATTGCTGGCATCAGTATGTTCAATATGAGCGGCAATAGAACCAGGTGCAATCATCCCCTGCTCACCGGAGAAAATCACTTCATGAGGTTTGCCTTCATCGCGAGATTGAATAAACGACGTTTGTACAGGCGTTGGGTAAACCAACACTTCTTGTTCTTGCGCTCTTAAAAATACGCCGTTGCCCGAAGTAATTCGGACTCGATACTTACCCGGCTGAGAGGTGATCGGCAAAGAGACAGTAAATACGCCATCGCCCGCTTTTTCATCCAGCCCTAAGCCGTCGTCGGCGAACTCACCAATTTCAATCGGTACTGGGCGCGCTTCTTTGATTAAAGTTTCTTCGTTCTCAACATATTTGGTAAAAGTAACTTTAAGCTTAACTCTGTCTAAAAAATCGCGCAGAACTAAAGGTTCATCATTTGAGGTTAAGCGCGCGGTAAACTTAATGTCTTCACCAAGAAATAGTCGATTCGGTAATTGATCAGCCGTTAGCTTAAGATGGGAAATCAGTTTGATCTTATTTTTTGGCGTCACCTTGCCAATCGCCTGCCACGGCCCTGCCATCGGCTTATCAATCGAAACGATATCCATCGCCGACTCTTGATACCAACGCACATTATCTGGGCTACGGTGAGCGTAATATTTTTTACCATCAGGACGAACCAAGACTACTGGCTTAGAAGCTTCTGAACGATAAATTACAAAGGTAATTTGTTGAATGCTAGGATCGACACGAAAGCGATTGTCGAGCAGAGACATTGAGGAACTCTGGGCTGCATAACCCAGTGAACTGACTAAAAGCCCTATCAGGGCAAACCAAATCCTCAACATCTTGTCTCCTATTGACGCCAGAGGCAGCTTCCGCTTTTCTCGACGATATCTAAACGGCTATTGTGCGCTTCTATTTCATCGGCGCTTGCACGTAAAACCTTTAGCGCTTTTCGTTGGCTGGATACTCGTTTTATTGACTCTCCTCCCACTCCTTCGCTATTTTCACCCGCATTGAACTGCAATGATGTTTGTCCACCCGTCATTAATAAGTAGACGTCAGCGAGGATCTCCGCATCGAGCAATGCCCCGTGGAGAGTACGGTGCGAGTTATCAATACCGTATCGATCACACAACACATCAAGGTTGTTTCGCTTGCCCGGGAAGATTTTCTTCGCCATGGCAAGGGTATCGGTCACTTTACAGAAGTCGTCAGTTTTGCCAATTGAGGGGTCTAACTTCTCAAACTCATAATCCATAAAGCCCACATCGAAGGGAGCATTATGGGCAACTAACTCAGCACCTTGAATAAATTCTAAAAACTCGCGATGCACGTCACGATATTCTGGTTTATCAACCAAGAACTCGTCGGTGATACCGTGAACTTCTATCGCATCCGGTTGAATTTCGCGATCGGGCTTAATATAGACATGGAAATGACGCCCAGTCAGCTTACGGTTGACGATCTCAACCGCACCGATTTCGACGATGCGATGGCCAAGGTAGTGCGGGCCACCCTCTTGGTTCATACCTGTGGTTTCTGTATCGAGAACCACAATACGATGCTGATTAGAATTGTTACTGGTATTCATTGCAAACTATGTGTCAGACTATGGGAATTATGTGCAAACACCAATAGTACCAAAACATGACGAAACAAGTGGAAATTTTCACAGATGGTTCTTGTCTAGGCAATCCGGGCCCTGGTGGCTACGGTATTGTTATGCGATACAAACAGACCGAGAAGACTCTCGCCAAAGGCTACACGCTGACCACTAACAACCGCATGGAAATGCTCGCGACTATCGTTGCTCTCAAAGCGCTAAAAGAGCCATGCCAAGTTATTTTGACTACTGACAGTCAATATGTTCGTCAAGGTATCACTCAATGGATTCATAACTGGAAAAAACGTGGTTGGAAAACTGCCGACAAAAAACCAGTGAAAAACGCCGATTTATGGAAAGCGCTCGACGCAGAAACTGAGCGCCATGACATTGATTGGCGCTGGGTCAAAGGCCATGCGGGCCACCGTGAAAACGAAATGTGTGATGAACTGGCACGTACAGCAGCAGAAAACCCAACCGATGAAGATACGGGTTATCAGCCAAGCTAAGCAAAATTAAGAATGCTTATCGGACACTTTGTAATTGACGCCTAAGGGCGTCAATTTTCGTTTAAAGTTCCAATGCGGTTTGATTGGCTTCAGTGGATAAGTTCGCTTACGAGCAACTATAAAATACAAACTGCCTAGTGGCGAAGCCCAATCACCAATACCATTTTCCAGCCATGTCCACATGGTTCTGTAACGTTGCATGGGAAACAGGCCATATTGGTCACACTCCACCACCTGATAATTCAGAATTCCCAACCAATCTTTAATGCGGTTTGGGGTAAACATACGTCCACTCCATGGCAAGTTGTTCCTGCGCCACGGCATCAAACTCGCCAAACCTGTAAAGCTAATTGGGTTAAACCCGGTAATGATCAAATAACCGTCATCAATCATGACTCGGTCAACTTCGCGTAGCATTCGGTGGGGATCATTACAGTAATCCAATTGATGAGAAAGAATCACTGAATCAAAACTTTTTTCAAGGAAGGGTAAATCGTAACCATCTGCAATCACATTGTGCAAAGGGTTCTGGATATCTAGATTGACTTGATGTTGAATATTACAGTTGCAACTGGTTAGCTCGCAGCTTAAGCCACCCATCTTAAGCATGTGATAGCCAAACAACCTTGGACACCACTCATCAAGTCGTGTTTGAATGGACTCACTCACCCATTGGCCGTTCTTAAGTTGTGACCAAGAGTGGGGTTGCTCAAGCTGTTTTTCACTGCGCGCTGGTTTCATAGCCTACTGGAGATCCAACCATGTTAGATATAAAAAGCATACCTGCATTTAACGATAATTACATCTGGCTGATTGAAAATAGCGATCGCCGTTGTGCTGTGGTTGATCCGGGCGACGCTGCACCTGTTCTAGCCTATTTAGAGCAACATGATCTGACCTTAGAAGCTATTTTGATTACCCACCACCACAATGACCATATTGGCGGTGTACCTGAGTTAGTTAGGCAGTTTCCCAACATTGATGTCGTTGGCCCAGCAAACGAGCCGGTGCCGACTCTTGCTCACGCAGTAGAAGCGGGAGACCAAATAGATCTGTTTGATGAAGTATTTCTCGTGCTCGGTCTTGAAGGCCATACCCTTGGCCATATTGGCTATGTAGGGGATGGAAAACTGTTTTGTGGCGACACTTTGTTTGCAGCAGGCTGCGGTCGAGTGTTTGAAGGCACTATGGAGCAGATGTTTACATCACTGAGTAAAATCGCTGCGCTGCCGATTGAAACAGAAATTTACTGCGCTCACGAATATACCGCAAGCAATGTTGCGTTTGCATTAGCCGTTGAGCCTGACAATCAACAGCTGCATAAATATCGTGATGAGGTGAATCGACTTCGCGCACAAAACAAGCCAACGTTGCCGACTACGCTTAGACAGGAAAAGTGGATAAACCCATTTTTGCGAACCGATGAGCCTAGTGTCATAAAATCCGTGAGCAATCGAACTTCACAAATCGATCCTGTGTCAATTTTTGCGGCATTACGTGAGTGGAAGAACGAATTTTAACGTTTTCTTGCTTGTCACTACGCTAACGAGGAAAGTATTATCAGCAGCCGTTGAAAAAAAGGGCTGTACAATGCGATTGAAACACAGCTGGGTATTGGCATTACTCCTGTCAGGCTGTCAGGTTACCCAGCACACTACACAAGATTCGGACACTGAAACCAATTCGAATAACACATCTTCCACTGCAGTAACTCCAGCGACACCGGTAACCACACCTGTAGAGCCAGAGGTGACCGCACCTGTTGTTGTTACTCCACAGATGCAGCAAGATGTGTGGAAACGCATTGCAATGCAGCTTGAAATGCCAATTCCAGACCATAAAACGGTCGACTACTACCGTACTTGGTATTTAAAACACCCTAATCATCTCAAAACGGTTTCCCAGCGTGCAGAACCGTTCTTGTATCTTGTTACAGAGAAAATTGAGCAGCGTGGCCTTCCACTGGAACTGGCGCTTCTACCTGTCGTAGAGAGCTCCTTTGATGCTTTTGCATATTCTCATGGCAGTGCAGCGGGTCTGTGGCAGTTCATTCCATCGACGGGAAAAATGTATGGCCTAGAGCAAAACTTCTGGTACGACGGTCGTCGCGATGTGGATGCAGCAACGGATGCAGCCCTCGAATTTTTAACCAGTCTCAACAAACGATTTGACGGCGAATGGAACCACGCTATTGCAGCGTACAACAGTGGTGGTGGCCGCGTGTCGAGTGCGATCCGCAAAAACACCAAAGCAGGAAAACCCATTGATTTCTTCTCGTTAGATTTACCAAAAGAGACCAGTGGTTATGTACCAAAACTTCTAGCCCTTGCTGACATTGTGGCAAACCAAGAGAAGTATGGTATCTCTATCCCACCGATTGCCAACAAACCTGTAGTACAAATTGTCGAGCCTAAAGAACAGCTCGATCTTGCTATCGCAGCAAGCTATGCCGGTATTTCGGTAAAAGAGCTGCAAAGCTTAAACCCTGCCTATAACCAATGGGCCACATCACCAAGCGGTAAAGACAAACTTCTTCTGCCAATCGAATCGGTTGAGCAATTCAACAAAAAGCTTGAAGAAAACCGTGGCAAAGGCATGAAGGTCGTTCGCTACAAAGTGAAATCTGGTGATACGGTAAGCGTGCTTGCCTCTAAGTACAACACCACCAGTAAGGTTATTCGTACCGCGAACCAGATGAGCAACAACAACATTCGTGTTGGCCAACATCTATTAATTCCGGTATCGACCAAAGATGACAAAGCTTACACACTGAGTGCGTCTAATCGCCTAGCCAAAACGCAATCTAAAGCTCGTGGTCAAATCAAGCTGACCCACACAGTACAACAAGGCGACAGTCTTTGGGGCATTGCTAAAAAGCATAAAGTGTCTCACCAATCGCTAGCTAAGTGGAATGGTATGGGCCCGCGTGACACGCTTCGCGTTGGTCAAAAGCTCGTTATCTGGAAGAACGGCTCTGATGGCGCCATTATCCGTACTGTTTTCTACAAAGTACGCTCAGGTGACACAGTGAGCGGTATCGCCAATAAATTTAAAGTGAAATCAAAAGACGTGGTGAAATGGAACAATCTGCAGAAGAAAAAGTACCTGCAGCCTGGGCAAAAGCTTAAGCTTTATGTTGACGTCACTAAGGTGAGCGTATGACCCCGTCTAGCAACCCTTTAATGATGCTAGTCGATATTTTCCGTTCGCCTAGCGTGTGCTTTTTAGCCCTCTACCAACGTGGGATGTGGGGATGGCAGCCGTTTATCTTCTTGCTGTTATCACCGTTTCTGTTTTGGGGAGCTTATTTCGATATTGTCGATTTCGAATGGCTAAAATCAGGTTTAATGCCTCAGCTAGAAGTACTTAATGCCGGTAACGTAAATGCATTAGATGCCGATACATTAATGGCCTCTGAAATCATTAATGATGTGATTGGACGTATTACTAATATTGTTCTGCTGGCATTCTGGTTTATGCTCGCCACTAAGCCTAGCCAACATCAGCATGGCTATTGGAAATGGTTTGCGGCAAGCAGCGCAATTATGTTCCCAGCGGTCATTGGTGACTTAGCAAGCTACATCAGTGTGCTACTTAAACACGGCGCAGTCATGAGCTATGCAGCAGACCTAAATAGTCTAAACGGTCTGATTAAACTGCCGATGACCAGTGAATGGTTCCATTTCGCAAGCTCACTGCCACTATTGATGCCTTGGTACATTGCACTTGGCTATGCGGCTGTTGGTACTTGGACTGAGTTTGAGCGAGGTCAAGCCTTAGCAATTTCAGCGCTTCCTTGGCTGGCTTACTACCTAATTTGGGCGCTCTACTTAGCGATTTTCTAATAGGGTAGCTTAAGGCGCATTACTCAATAGAGAAGCGCGCTTCAATCGGGTTATGATCAGAGGCATCCGTTGTGGATGCCTCTGCTGTTTCTAGCACCAAGCCACGATAAAACAGGTGATCAAGCGGCAGTCCTGTAACAAACTGCGTGCGATTATCCGGCTGATAATGTGCCTCTTTCACGCCAACGCTTTGTAACACTTCACGCATTATGGCCATACGTTGCTCACTCCAACTATTAAAGTCGCCCGCGACAATCATTGGCCCTAGATGTTGCTTTAGTGCATTGGCCAGCGTGGATAACTGGCGATGATACTCTTCGGTTCCATAAGTGAAGTTCACCGCATGGATGTTAACTACCGCAAGAGATTGCCCGTTAGACAATCTGTATTCCGCGTATAAAGCCGATTTAGGTAATCGCAGCCAAGGCTCCAGCTCTGTATAAGCACAGGCCTTCATCGGTAATTGATGCGCGAGGTTAAGCACCCCAGCCGAAGTATCAAATGCTTTAAATGCATCAACTAAGTTACCACTCCAACTCTCTTGATTTATCCAAGCTTTCAGCGGTTCTGTCATGCTCGCTTCTTGAAATAAAAGTAGCTGCTTGTCTTGCGTGACCTCTTGGCTCACTTGCGGCCAATTGCTGCGATTTTGCTTATAGATGTTCCAAACCAACAGATTAATTTGGCCATCAAGATCGATAGGTTCTGCTGTCTGGCTTTCATAACAGGTAAGCTCTGGTTGTCCTTGCTGGGTAGAAATGGCCAGCTCAGAAGATTGGCCCGATACCGTGGTTAATTGAGGAGATTCTGGTAATTTGAAAATAGTGTGGTAGCCAATCATCGTGGTACTCACCAAGACAAATGGAAGTAACAAAGCGAGACGTTTCTTGTTCATTAATACCCTAATCCAAATAACCCACAGCCAACATAATAAAAAAGAGCCTTGCGGCTCTTTTTAGTAATCTTAGATAGCGTCTTCGTCTTCTTCGCCAGTACGGATTCGCACTACACGTTCAACGTCTGTGATAAAGATTTTACCGTCGCCGATTTTACCTGTTTGCGCCGTTTCAATAATAGTATCGACACATTGGTCAGCCACTTCATCTGTGACGACAATTTCAAGTTTAACTTTAGGTAGAAAATCCACCATATACTCTGCGCCGCGGTAGAGTTCAGTGTGACCTTTTTGACGACCAAAGCCTTTCACTTCAGAAACCGTCATACCTGTAATGCCTACTTCAGCCAATGCTTCACGCACATCATCAAGCTTGAATGGCTTAATGATCGCTTCAATTTTTTTCATGTTCATCCCTTAAACTATTTTTCTTTATTATCACACGAAGCGCGGTTAATAAAAAGAGTGGACACAATACGTTACTTGCGTTGCCATTCAATTTGATAATCACCGCCAGAAAAACGTTTATCAATAAATAATCCAACAACCGCTACCACATGTTCATCACACATGATAATTGGCATCCGGCGACGCAGCCAACTTGGCACCTGGTATTCTTGAAACAGTTTTTTCAGCTTACGACTATGACCGCGCCCTTGAGGGTGCGCAGACAAACCTTCGGGGTTGAAGGTAACAGTAAGTCTACTGAGTTGATCTTCGGTCAACGATATCTGACCTGATGGCGCTGAACTCACGACTAAACCGCCAAGCTGGTCGGGCAAAGTGATAGCTTGGTTGAGCACTAGTGGGCTACTCCAACCTGACACATCTTGCGATACACCTACGTGATATAGGCGCCCAGCAAAGCGGCGCACTTCGATATCACCCAATTTTAAAATCGGATTCGCATCTTGAGCCGCTTGCGCTACTTGTTGCCAGATAGCGTATAAATGCTCTCGACTTGGCATAGGTAAATGAGCGCGTTCAAACCACAATCGAATCAAATGCGACCTTACTCGCTCACTTTCTTGATCTAATCCATCAATTGCGAGGCTGTTGTCGGTTCCGATAACCGCAGCAAATTTATCGCTCAGCAGCTCTGCTAATAAAGACTCTTGCTCAGCACATAACTGAGCCGAACGATTAACCGCTCGGTGAATGCTAGACCAGCGCTCAGTAAGCAAAGGCGTTACGCAATGACGGATGTAGTTTCGGTCAAAACGAGTGTCTTGATTGCTTTCATCTTCTAGCCACTCTAATTGCAGATCATTGGCGTACTGTTCAATTTGTTCTCGGGTAACATTCAATAGCGGACGTACTAATTGACCACCGGCAAACGGCATGCACTCAGCCATAGCGGATAAACCTTTCGGCCCGCTGCCTCGTTTGAGCGCTAGTAGAAAGGTTTCAATTTGATCATCCGCATGTTGGCCAACCAACAATAGATCACCCGAATTAACATGATAAGCAATTGCGTTGTAGCGTGCTTCTCGCGCTGCAGCTTCAATGCTCTGGCCTTGAGTCTCCAACGCGACTCTTTCCACAACACACTCAATGTTGAGCTGCTGGCACCACGTTTTGCATTGCTCTGCCCACTTATCGGCTTTGTCGCTCAAACCATGATGGACATGAACAGCCAACACGTCACAACCTTTAGATTGTCGATACTCAGCAAGCAACTGCAACATCACCCGAGAATCTACCCCGCCACTAAACCCTAAGACAAGCTTATTGGTAACAGAAAACTCCGCACTATACTGCTCAATAACTTGGGTAAAAATGTCGGCGAGTTGGCTCATGGTCACTATTCGTCTTTCAAGTAGGTCTGCGGCTATTCTACCGTTAATCTTCTATCGGGAGAAAACAAAAAGGGTTGAGACATGCTCAACCCTTTCGAAAACTGCGAAGAATGCAATTAACAGTAACCGTAGCTCATTAGGCGCTGGTAACGGCGCGCCATTAGCGCTTCATCATCAAACTGCTCCAGCTCTTCAAGCTGACGTAGCAGAGTCTGCTTCATGTTAGCAGCAACCGCTTGATGATCGCGGTGTGCGCCACCTAGTGGCTCTTCGATGATTTCATCGATAAGCTCAAGCTCTTTCAAACGTGGTGCAATTAGACCCATTGCTTCAGCGGCTTGCGGCGCTTTGTCAGAATCACGCCATAGGATTGAAGCACAACCTTCTGGAGAGATTACTGAGTACGTTGAGTATTGCAGCATGTTTACGTAGTCACCAACACCGATCGCCAATGCACCACCAGAACCGCCTTCACCAACAACGTTACAAATTACAGGCACTTTAAGGCCTGCCATTACTTTTAGGTTTTTCGCAATCGCTTCTGATTGACCGCGCTCCTCAGCGCCAACACCTGGGTATGCACCCGCTGTATCGATGAAAGTGATGATTGGCATCTTGAAACGCTCAGCCGTCTCCATGAGACGAAGCGCTTTACGGTAACCTTCTGGCTTAGGCATGCCGAAGTTACGTTTCACTTTCTCTTTCGTCTCACGACCTTTTTGATGACCAATAATCATCACTGGACGACCTTCAAGACGTGCAATACCACCTACGATAGCTTTATCGTCCGCGTATGCACGGTCACCAGCCAGTTCATCAAACTCGGTAAATACGTGCTCGATGTAATCAAGCGTGTAAGGACGCAATGGGTGACGCGCCAACTGAGCTGTTTCCCATGCACCTAAGTCGTTGAAGATTTTTTTCTTCAGCTCTAGGCTTTTCTTTTCAAGCTGTTCGATCTCTTTATCTAGATCTACACCGTCATCACCGCCGTGGCGTGAAACGTCGCGAAGAGCTTCGATTTTAGCTTCAAGTTCTGCGATAGGCTTTTCAAATTCTAAAAAGTTTAGGCTCATCTATCGGTCCTTTCTGATTCAGCTTATGTGCTGAATTTTAGTTAAATTCGAGTTCAACTTGGCTATTACCAAGCAACTGCTTTAAATCGTCAATCAACGCATCACTTGGTGTGACTCGCCATTCTGTGCCAAGCGTTAAACGGGCACGGGCATCGTTACGTTGATAGTAAATATGAACAGGCACTGTACCTGCTCGGTGAGGCTCTAGGATTTTGCTAAAGCGATCAAAAAACTGGCCGTCGATCTGAGATTGCTCGATCGAAACGGATAATCCACGTGCGTATTTTTCACGTGCAGAGCCGAGGTCCATAACCTCGCGCGCGGACATTTTAAGACCACCATTGAAATCATCAAAGCTGACCTGTCCGGAAACCACTAATATTTTGTCAGTTTCTAGCAGTTCGGCGTAACGATCAAGCGCATCTGAGAACAACATCACTTCCATTCGACCACTTCGGTCATCAAGAGTCATGATTCCGATACGATTTCCGCGCTTAGTTGTCATCACACGAGCGGCAATCACCAAACCTGCTACAGTAACCGATTGATCACGTCTTGTTGGTGTTGCATCTTTTAGTCGACAACTGGTGTACTTGCCAAGTTCCTTTATATAGGCATTTATTGGGTGCCCGGTCAAATAAAGACCTAAAATTGTGCGCTCGCCCTCAAGCCATACCTTCTCTGGCCATGGCGGTACTTTCGTGTACTTATGCTCAACTTCTTCAGGCGCTTCGGTGAGTACGCCAAATAAATCACTTTGACCGAAAGCTTCTGCTTGGTGGTGTTGGCTAGCCGCTTTAACTGCATCATTCAGAGAGGCCATCAAAGCAGCACGGTGTGGGCCTAATCGGTCTAGCGCGCCGGCGTAAATCAGCTTTTCAATCACTCGCTTATTGACCTTTTTCAGGTCAATTCGAGCACAGAAATCAAATAGGTCTTTAAAGTGACCATCTTTGTTGCGTGATTCTAAGATAGCTTCAATCGGGCCTTCACCTACCCCTTTAATGGCACCGATGCCGTAAACAATCGCGCCAGTTTCATCAACGTTAAAACGATACAGGCCTGCATTGATATCAGGTGGTAACACTTTAAGCTTCATGCGGAAACATTCGTCTACCAGACCAACCACTTTCTCGGTGTTATCCATATCCGCGGTCATTACTGCCGCCATGAATTCCGCAGGATAGTGGGTTTTCAGCCATAGTGTTTGGTAGGAAACCAGCGCATAAGCCGCCGAGTGAGATTTGTTAAAGCCATAACCTGCAAACTTTTCTACCAAGTCGAAAATCTTCATCGCCAACTCACCGTCGACGCCGTTTTCTATCGCACCTTGTTCGAAGGTCGCACGCTGCTTGGCCATCTCTTCCGGTTTCTTCTTACCCATTGCACGACGAAGCATATCCGCGCCGCCAAGGGTGTAACCAGAAAGTACCTGTGCAATCTGCATTACCTGTTCTTGATACAAGATAATGCCGTAGGTCGGATCTAGAATTTCTTTCAGAGATTCATGTTGCCACTGTTCGTCTGGGTATGATATGGCTTCTCGGCCATGTTTACGGTCGATAAAGTTATCTACCATGCCCGATTGCAGTGGCCCCGGACGGAATAGTGCCACCAATGCGATAATATCTTCGAAACAGTCTGGTTGAAGTCGCTTAATAAGCTCTTTCATACCACGCGATTCCAACTGGAATACCGCGGTTGTTTCTGAATTTTTCAGCAATCGGAACGAGGCTTCATCAACCAAAGGAATTGACTCAATACGTACCGCTTCTTTGCCTTCACGCTCTAGCCTTGGGTTAATCAGTCCCAACGCCCAATCGATGATAGTTAGGGTACGAAGACCCAAGAAATCGAATTTTACTAGACCCGCTGTTTCTACATCGTTTTTATCAAACTGAGTAACGGGGAAGTGACCTTCCGCATCGGCATAAATCGGCGCAAAGTCGGTAATTGTAGTCGGTGAGATTACAACACCACCCGCGTGTTTACCGGCGTTACGTGTACAACCTTCAAGGATGCGACACATGTCGATGAGTTCTTTCACTTCCTCATCGTTGTTGTACAGCTCAGGCAGCGCTGGCTCGGCTTTAAAGGCCTTTTCTAGCGTCATACCCGGATCAGGCGGAACCAGTTTGGAAATACGGTCAACGAAACCAAACGGATGACCGAGTACACGGCCAACGTCGCGGATTACCGCTTTCGCCGCCATGGTACCAAAAGTAATGATCTGTGATACCGCATCACGGCCATACATTTCGGCTACGTGATCAATTACTTGGTCACGCTTATCCATACAGAAATCGACATCGAAATCGGGCATGGATACACGCTCTGGGTTCAAGAAACGTTCGAATAGCAAGTCGTATTCAAGTGGATCCAAGTCGGTAATTTTTAACGCGTATGCAACTAACGAACCGGCACCCGAACCACGTCCAGGACCAACTGGGATATCGTTATCTTTCGACCACTGGATGAACTCCATTACGATCAGGAAGTAACCTGGGAAGCCCATGTTGTTGATAACTTCCAGTTCGATCTGGAGACGCTCATCGTATTCAGGGCGACGTTCAGCACGCTCTTTTTCATCGGGGAATAGGAATTCTAGACGTTCTTCGAGGCCTTCTTCTGATTTCTTAACCAAGAATTCCGTCTCTTCCATCCCTTCGGTTGGGAAGGCTGGAAGGAAGTATTCACCGAGGCGGACTGTAACGTTACAACGCTTAGCAATCTCTACACTGTTTTCGAGCGCTTCTGGAATGTCGGCAAACAGCTCACACATTTCATCTTCACTACGCAGATATTGCTGAGGGCTGTAGTTTTTTGGTCGACGAGGATCTTCTAGCGTATAACCATCGTGAATTGCAACGCGAATCTCATGGGCATCAAATGATTCTTCGCCTAAGAACACCACATCGTTAGTTGCAACAACTGGTAGTTCATGAGTTTCAGCCAACTCCAACGCAAAGTGTAAATAGGACTCTTCGTCTGCTCGGCCAGTACGAGTCAACTCTAAATAAAAGCGATCCGCAAAATGGGTCTGATAAAACTCAACACACTGGTTAACCAGCATCTGGTTACCCTTAAGCAGCGCTTTACCTATCTCACCACTTTTACCACCAGAGAGCAGGATCAAGCCTTTACTATGTTCAATCAGCCATTCTCTGTCGATCACTGGTTGATGCTGAACATGACCACGTAAGTAAGCCTTAGAGATAAGTAACGTCAGGTTTTTATAACCGTCGTTATCTGCCGCCAGAACGGTCAATTTAGTCAGCTCTTCACCAAATTCAGCCGACTGCATGGCAAAGTCTGCACCTATGATCGGCTTAACACCACAACCATGCGCTGTGCCGTAGAACTTCACCAAGCCACAAAGGTTGGTGAAATCGGTAAGCGCCATCGCGGGCATGCCCATCTCGGCGACTTTTTTAACCAGTGGCGGCACTTTAGATAGGCCGTCAACCATGGAGAAGTCACTATGGATGCGAAGGTGGACAAACTTTGGATCTGACATTAAAAATTTCCGAGGGTGTAGACTGTCGATTTGAGTTGAGTATACCCGAACTTAAACGCTAAGTTCGGCTATATTTGCACTTAGTGAGACGTGTGGCTAAGGGATGCGCGAAACGCTACTCCAAGCCAAGCGCTCGTTTTACCGGTTTAAAGCTTTTACGATGTTCGTCAATCACGCCATGTTGCTCAATCGCTTCAAAATGCGCTTTGGTTGGGTAACCTTTATGCTTAGCAAAACCAAACTCTGGGTGCAGTTTATCTAGCTCTTCCATCTCTTGGTCACGGACGACTTTAGCAATAATTGACGCGGCACTGATTTCAGCGACACGCAAATCACCTTTTACCACTGCTTGCGAGGCCATTGGTAGTTCAGGACAACGATTACCATCGATAAGCGCTAAGTCTGGTTGTACTTTCAAACCTGCAATCGCGCGCTGCATCGCCACCATAGTGGCCTGCAAAATGTTCAGCTCATCAATTTCTGTCGGGGAACAACGACCCACAGCCCATGCGAGTGCTTTCTCTTTGATTTCTGGCAATAGTGCTAAGCGTTTTTTCTCAGACAGCTTCTTTGAGTCATTTAACCCTTCAATAGGGTTGTTAGGATCTAAGATCACTGCCGCGGTTACCACATCACCCACTAGCGGACCACGGCCCACTTCATCAACACCAGCCACTAAGCTAAAACCTTGTGGGTATTCAAATGGTGGTAATTCTTTTGTCTCTTTTGCCATTATTGTTTCTCAATCAATTTCAACACTGCGTTTGCCGCTTGACGGTCTGCATCCTTACGAATCCAATGATGCATTTCAGTGAATTTCTCGACCATCGCATCACCACCGCCTTCAAGTAGGCGAGTTACTTCATTAGCCAGATTTTCCGGCGTGCAATCTTCGAGTAAAAACTCTTTCACCAACTCTTGGTCAGCAAGAATATTTGGCAAAGAAACGTACTTGGTTTTCACTAAACGACGGGCGATAAATGCCGTAATGGCATTCACTCGATAACCAACAACCATAGGGCGTTTGATCAACATACATTCTAGAGCAACCGTACCAGAGGCGAGCATCACCGCGTCTGAGGCAGTGATAACGTTTGTTGCCGTATCATTAACTAGCTTAAAGTCCAGCTCAGGCGCGAGCTCTTGCCACGCGGCTTCAAACTGTTCTCGGCGCTTTTCATTAACCAAAGCTACCGCAAAGCCCAAATCAGGGAAGCGTTTTTTAAGCTGCTGACAGGCTCGAATAAACGGCTCTGATAGCATCTTTAACTCGCTGCCACGGCTACCAGGCAAAACCGCAAGCCAGCGTTTGTCCTGCTTAAGCCCAAGTAGAGCTCGAGCTTGATTCTTATCGGACTCCATTGGAATCGCATCAGCTAAGGTATGGCCAATAAATTCACACGGCACATCAAACTTATCGTAAAAGGCTTTTTCAAACGGCAAGAACGCCAAAACCAAATTGGTCGCAGCCGCAATTTTATGAATACGTTTTTGGCGCCATGCCCAAACTGACGGGCTGACGTAATGAACGGTTTTTATGCCTGCATTTTTCAAATCTAGTTCCAAACGCAAGTTAAAATCTGGCGCATCAATGCCAACAAAGACATCCGGCGGATTAGTCGTGAAATACTTCACCAACTCCGCTTTCACTTTAAGCAGTCGCGGCAGTCGACCAAGCACTTCAACCAAACCCATAACTGCCAACTCTTCCATATCAAACAGCGATTCACAGCCCTGCGCTATCATTTTGGGGCCGCCGATGCCGACAAAGCGAGCATTAGGGTATTGCTCTTTAATCGCCTTGATAAAGCCTTCACCAAGCGTATCGCCGGAAAGCTCTCCAGCCACGATGCCAATAGTAAGAGGTTTGTCCATATCTGTTTTACCTAAGCATAAAAACACAAAAAGACCGCAACTATACAGATGCGATCTTTTTCATCAATTCACGTCTGAGTTAGCGAATAATGCCACGTTCAGTCGATTCTAGCATCGCTAGCATTGGTTCAATGGAAGCGAACTCTTTCGCCATTTCAGCCAAAGCTGGTTTCACTTCTTCCATTGTCTTACCTGAGCGATAAATTTCTTTGTACGCCTTTTGCAGTGCTCGTAGTTCTGGTTTTTCAAAACCATTACGCTTCAAGCCAACAAGGTTTAGACCATAAGGTGTCGCATGGTTACCTTGAGCAAGTACATATGGAAGTACGTCTTGCACAACAGCCGAACAACCACCGATGTATGCGTAAGAGCCTACACTACAGAATGGGTGAATCGCTGATAGAGCCATAACACCCGCGTAGTCACCTACTGTTACGTGGCCGCCAAGAATCGCGTTGTTACCAATGTGGGTATGATTACCTACGATAACATCGTGAGCAATATGCGCATTTACACACAGTAGATTGTCATCGCCAATCACTGTTGTGGCTTTATCTTGAACTGTACCACGGTGTACTTGAACCGCTTCACGAATTACGTTGCGATCACCAATAACAACCGTGGTGTCTTCACCACCGTATTTCTTGTCTTGGTTCTCTTCACCGATCACTGCGTGAGGAAAAATGCGGTTGTCCTTACCAATTTTGGTATGACCTTTAATCACGACGTGAGACATCACTTCGGTGCCTTCGCCAATTTCCACATTCCCTGTGATGTAGGTGAATGGGCCAACGGTTACGTTAGCGCCAATTTTTGCACCTTCTTCTACCACCGCCGCTGGGTGGATTTGAGCGGTTTCATGAATCATATTAAAACTCTCGACGAGCGCACTTAAGATCAGCAGAACAAACAACGTCACCATCTACTTTTGCTGCACATTTGAATGCAGCAATACCACGGCGCTCTTTAACAAATTCAACTTCAATAACCAATTGATCGCCTGGGGTTACCGGTTTACGGAACTTAGCGTTATCAACACTTGCAAAGTAGTACAGTTCATTACCTTCTGGCGCACCAAAAGATTTAAATGCAAGCAAGCCTGTCGCTTGAGCCATAGCTTCAAGAATAAGTACGCCAGGGAATACTGGAAGTTGAGGGAAATGACCCGTGAACTGTGGCTCGTTTACTGAAACGTTCTTAATCGCGGTTAGGTATTTCTCTTCTTCGAAATCAGTAACGCGGTCAATCAACAGAAATGGGTAGCGATGAGGCAACAATTCCTGGATTTCAGTAATGTTCATCGTTTTCTTTTCAGTAGTCAAAGTCATTATCCTATTTTCAAATTCTAAACTGAGTATCTGGTCGGTATTATATACCGAAGTTCAAGCTAGGTGCATAATTCGCTGTACTTTCAACAAGTCTAGTTGAATCCACTTAGCATTGTCGTCTATTTATTAAGCAAGTAATTTTGCATCAAACGGTTGCGCAGAACAAAAAGACTCGCATTAAGCGAGCCTTTCTTCACAGCATTGGGGTTAAGCGTCAGCACTCGGCTTTAGCTGTTTTTCTACCGCCTTTAGACGTTTATTCATATCATCGATACGATGAACTCGAGTCGCGGTTTTACGCCACTCTTTGTTGGTTTGTAGCGGAATACCCGATGAATAAACACCTTTTTCATCAATGCTGCGCATCACCATACCCATACCTGTAATGGTTGTACCATCAACGATCTCTATGTGACCATTAATAACAGAACCACCACCTATGATGCAGTATTTACCGATTTTAGTGCTACCAGCGACGATCGTACCACCAGCCATGGCTGTACCATATCCGATCTGTACGTTATGAGCGATTTGCATCTGATTATCTAGAATAACGTTATCTTCAATAATCGTATCTTCTAGAGCACCACGGTCGATGGTCGTACAAGAACCGATTTCAACGCGGTTACCGACGACAACAGTGCCAAGTTGAGGAATTTTAATCCACTCACCTTTTTCATTGGCATAGCCAAAACCATCGCTACCGACAACCGTGTTTGCTTGAACTAAACAATCTGTGCCAATTTGCACTTCATGATACACACTGACATTAGCCCACAGTTGGCTGTTTGCTCCTATCGAAGCATTTTTACCGACAAAGCAACCAGCCCCTATCACAACGTTATCACCAAGTGTCACGCCAGTTTCAATTACCGCATTCGCGCCAATTGCTACGTTTTCACCCAATGTTACGTCCTCAGCAATGACCGCTGATGGCGCGATTTGTTCTGCCGCTTTAGGCGTAGTATCCAAAGCTTGAGCAACCTTGGCAAAGGCTACGTATGGGTCGGCTACCACTAATACGTTACCGCTGCAAAGATCACGCTGCGCTTGTTTAACCATGACAACCGTCGCTTGGCAATCAGCTAAATACTTCGCGTATTTAGAATCAGACAAGAAGGTCACATGGCCCGGCTGTGCTTTATCCATTGGAGCTACCATGGTGACGGATGCGTTAGCATCGCCATGTAGCTCACCCCCGGTAATAGTCGCCAATTCGGCTAAAGTCAGTTGTGTCATAAATTATTTTAGTTCTGCGATTACTTTTTCAGAGATGTTAAATTCAGGCTTACCATATTGCATTGTTTGTACATCGATGATGATGTCGTAGCCTTCTTTTTCAGATACTTTCTTCACAGCATCTTGAATTACTTTAAATAGTTTTTGTTTCTCTTGAGCTTCGCGACGAGCAGAAGCTTGCTCTAGTGCTTGGCCTTTGATCTTGAATTTGCTCTGTAGCTGACCAATTTCAATACGTAGTTTTTCAACTTCGTCTTCACCTAGCAGTTGGCCATCACGCTTAAGTTTTTCAACTTTCGTTTGGATCTGCTTTTGGATAGCTTTTAGCTCGTCCGCTTTATCTTTAAATTCGCTTTGCATTTTCTGCAAAACAACTTCACGTTGAGGAAGCGCTTGGAATACTTGAGCGGTATTTACATAGCCAACCTTTTGCGCAGCTTCAGCAGCATTTGCAAAGAAAGAAGACGTCATAACAACAAGGCTAACACCAGCCGCTTTAATCATTTTGTTCACTTTAATTTTCCTCTATTAGAAGGTTCTGCCGATAGTGAAAGTGAAGAATTCTTCGTCATCACCTTCATAAATTTCAATTGGTTTCGCTACTGAGAATACTAGCGGCCCCATAGGAGACATCCATTGCAACGCCACACCATAAGAGGCGCGGAAGTTGGTTGGATCAGAATAATCATAATACTCAGCGTCTGTTACACCTTCACGGTAGACAAACTCAGTATCCCAAACACTCGCAGCGTCAACAAACGCACTGGTACGAATCTGGCTTCGCGCTTCCTCAGACACAAATGGCACAGGGAAGATCACTTCCATACTTGCTAGCGCGATTGCGTTACCACCAACAGAGTCATCTGTTGCTGTCACACAACCATTGTTACCACATGTACCTGAACGGTCAGTATACACCGCTTTAGGGCCTGCACTGTTCGAACCAAAACCACGCAAGGTAGTAAAGCCACCGGCGTAGTAGTTTTCGTAGAATGGGAACAAGTTATCGTTGCCATCCGTTTGACCATAACCGTTACCGTAACCCAAACGACCACGCATTAAGAAAGTAAACTCATGCTTTTTAGTCAATGGAATGTACTGACGGATATCGTACTGAGTTTTAAAGTACTGTGCGTCAGAGCCAGGTACGGTCATCTTAAAGAATGCACGTTGATAGTTACCAGCTGTTGGGAAATAACCTTTGTTAAGGTTATTTCGCGTCCACGACAAGTTCATATCAAAGTCGTTGGTCTTAATATCACCATCTGGCTGACCGATACTTTGCGCAAACAGTTCTGCTTGATCGTAAGTTGGTACGTTACCAATCTTGTTGTGAGTATAACCAAGGCCAAACTCAACACGGTTTAATTCATCGAACGGGAAACCCCATGTTAGGCTCGCACCGTAACTTTCGTTGGTATAGTCGATGATGCCAGCTTCAGATGCTTCAAACTCGTTATAGAACACTTTACCACCCATGCTGACACCATCAAGGTTCCAGTAAGGGTCACGGTATTCTAACGTTAAGTTCTTTTGGTAATCATTCATCATGGCACTAACACCAACGCGGTTACCAGTACCTGCAAAGTTATCTTGTTGAAGGCCGACTTGGAAACTAATGCCTGATTCAGTACCGTAACCGATACCGAAATTTACGCTGCCCGAGTTAGCCTCTTTGACGTTGTAAACCAAATCAACTTGGTCATCGCTACCAGGAACACGAACAGTTTGAACGTCTACTGTTTCAAAGAAACCTAAACGGTTAAGACGACCTTTACCTGTCTCAATCGCTTTAGAGTTTAGCCAACTGCCTTCCATTTGACGCATTTCACGACGTAATACTTCATCTTTGGTTGCGTTGTTGCCAACAAAGCGAATATCACGAACATAAATACGTTTGCCTGCTTGAACATTAACGATCAGAGAAACTTCTTTCGTCTCTTCGTCATATTCAGGGATAGTTCTAACTTCTGGGTAAGCATAACCAGCTTCGCCTAGAGCACGCTTCACGCTGTCCTCTAAAGCCGTTACCGACGCACCACTGTAGATATCGCCTTTCTCAAACGGCACCATCAGCTCAAACTCATGCTCTTTACCAATCAATTCGCCACGGAACTCAACATCTTTAACGCTGTATGCCGCGCCTTCATCAAGGCCAAGGGTAATGTAAACCCCTTTCTTGTCAGGAGAGATAGCCACTTGCGTCGAAGTCAGCTGGAACTTCAAGTAACCACGGTTTAAGTAATAAGAACGCAGCGCTTCAATGTCGCCGGCAAGTACTTGCTTTTGGTATTTATCGTCAGAAAGGAAGTTCCACCAAGAAACATTGGCATTCAAGTTGAAACGGCCTAGTAGCTCATCATCGGTAAAGACTTCATTACCGATAAAGTTAATCTGTTGAATCTTAGCCGATACACCTTCTGTGAAGACAAACTTCAGGTCGGTACGGTTACGCGGCAGTGGAGTAACAACCGCTTGAACGCTGGCATTGTATTTACCCACACTGTAGTAAAAGTCTTCTAGACCTTTCTCAATGTTAGATAACGTGGTGCGATCTAATGCTTCACCCGTACGAATACCTGACGCATCAAGGTTTTGCTGTAGTTGTTCATCCTTAATCGCGCTATTTCCTGAGAAAGAGATGCTTGCGATTGTCGGACGCTCTTTCACCTGAATAACCAAGACATTGTTATCACGTGAAACTTTGATGTCTTCAAAGTTACCCGTTGAATACAGTGCACGAATGATCTCAGCCACATCTTGGTTACTAACGGTATCACCGATACGAATAGGCATCTTGAGCAATGCCGCGCCTAGCGCCACACGTTGCAAACCGTCTATTTGAATGTCCTGAACCACAAAGTTGTCAGCACCATGAGCAGAAACACTGGTTGCAAGCAGTGTTGCTAGCAAAATTTTTTTCATCGCCATATTTGTTTTAGTTATTCCTTACTACAACCTTTAATCCACTTTATAAGCGCGCAAAGTCGTTAAATATCGCTACAGCCATAAGGGTAAAAATTATCGCACCACCAAGTCGGTATCCCATCTCTTGTACCTTCTCGGGTACTGGACGTCGAATCACCGCCTCAATAGCTAAAAATAGTAAATGACCACCATCTAACATTGGTAGTGGTACTAAGTTAATAATGCCCAAGTTAACACTAATCAGCGCAAGGAAACCTAAGAAATACACTAAGCCGTAATCAGCTGTGGTTCCTGCACCTTTTGCGATAGAAATAGGGCCACTTAAGTTATTTAAGCCAACATCGCCAACGATCAGTTTTTTGAGCATACTGAGCGTTAAGTCAATCACTTGACCGGTTTTCTCTACCGCTTTACCGATAGAATCAAATACACCAAATTGCAGCTCGAAGCGATAGTTTTCCGGCCATTCTGCGACTTCAGGAGCGATTCCCGCAAAACCTATCTGCTCACCACCTTTAATTTCACGACTATTCGGAATTAAAGTCAGTGATTGCTTTTCACCAGCACGCTCAACCGCAAGAGCCATTGGTTTATTTGGATGACTACGAATCAACTCAACAATTTGAGTCCATTGTTCAATAGCTTGACCATTAATAGCAACAATCACATCACCAGCGATTAATCCTGCACTTTCACCCGCACTCCCTTGCGTCACATTACTCAGCTGAGTAGAGATCTCAGGGGTATAAGGTCGAAAGCCCAATGTGGTTAATGCTGATTCACTTTCAAGGTCAATTTGCCAGCTAGAAAGATCTAAGGTTTTCGTCTGCTCAACACCAACACCTTGCTCAGGCAACACCGTTATCTGCATCTGCTTGTCACCGATATGAGAAACAAGCGCCATGTTTACTGATTCCCAGTCCGCGGTTTTGACGCCAGAAATAGCTTTTAGTTCCATTCCTGTTTCTAAACCTGCCTCAGCGGCAATCGAATAGGGTGTCACTTCCCCGACAACAGGCTTAACAGCAGGCACACCAATAAGGAAAACCAGCCAATAAGCAAAGATCGCAAACAAGAAATTAAAGGCAGGACCTGCGGCAATAATTGAAGCACGCTTCCACAATGGTTTCTTGTCGAAAGCATATTGCTGCATCTCATCAGACACATCATCAACGCGTCCATCAAGCATCTTAACGAAGCCGCCTAATGGAATGATCGAAATGCTGTATTCCGTGCCATCTTTGCCGATCTTGCTCCACAAAGACTTACCGAAACCAATCGAGAACTTTTCTACTTTGACCCCACAACGACGTGCGACCCAAAAGTGGCCAAACTCGTGCACCGCAACCAAAATGCCTAAGGCAATAATGAATGCGACAAAATTCCACAAAATACCGGTCATAGTTTACGCCCGTTGATTATTTCGACAGCCAAAGTGCGTGCCATTCTATCGACCTCAAGAATGCTTTCCAAGTCATCGCAGCTTAGCTGAGCATTCATCGCGCAAATTTTTGAAGTTACTCCGCTATTGACCTTTGCAATGTCTGTAAATGCGATTTTTTTGTTCAAAAATGATTCAACTGCGATTTCGTTTGCAGCATTGAGTGCCGTGGTGGCATGTTGGCCTTCATAGCAAGCATCTATAGCCAACTTCAAACAAGGGTAGCGATTATAGTCAGGCTCGAGGAAGGTCAGCTCACCGACTTTAGTAAAATCAAGCGGAGCCACACCCGCAGTTACGCGTTGCGGATAAGATAGTGTTAATGCAATTGGCGTCGCCATATCAGGTTCGCCCATTTGAGCAAGTGTCGAACCGTCTTTGTATTGCACCATTGAGTGAATCACTGATTGAGGGTGAATCACCACTTTCAACTGTTCACGACTGGCATTAAACAACCACTTAGCCTCGATATACTCGAGCCCTTTATTCATCATGGTTGCAGAATCTACTGAGATTTTTGGTCCCATAGACCAATTAGGATGCGCTATCGCTTGCTCAGGAGTGACAGACTCCAGTTCTGATAAGTCACTGTATCTAAACGGCCCACCAGAGCCAGTGAGTAAGATATGAGAGATACCTTGTTTTTCGAGGTCACAATGCCCTAACTGAGTTTGAATTTCAGCAGGAAGACATTGGAAAATTGCATTGTGTTCGCTATCTACTGGTAGCAGCTCTGCGCCGCTCTCTTTCACTGCATCAACAAACAGTTGACCAGACATCACCAAAGCTTCTTTATTAGCTAGCAAAACACGCTTACCGGCTTTCACGGCAGCCATGGTCGGTAACAAACCTGCCGCGCCGACAATCGCAGCCATAACAGTGTCTACTTCAGAAAAAGAAGAGACTTGGCACATCGCATCAACGCCCGCAAAAACTTGAGTTTTTGAGCCAATAGAAAACAGAGCTTGTTGAAGCTGTTGCGCGGCGACATCCGTTGCCATCACCGCATACTTAGGCTGCCACTTGTGACAAAGCTGAGTCATTTTCTCAACATTATTGCCGGCAACCAGTGCGACAATCTGAAAGTGTTGAGGATTGTTTTCAATAACTTTTAATGTGCTTGCTCCAATAGAGCCAGTCGCACCCAGTATTGTTAACTTACGCATAGCATAACCAGTAAGTAATCAGGCGAGCATAACACTCGCCATATCATTAGAATGAGAAGTATAGAAGAGCGAAGACAGGAAACGCAGCTGTGAGACTATCGACGCGATCTAAAACCCCGCCATGCCCAGGAATAATATTGCTGCTGTCTTTGATTCCTGACACTCGTTTAAACATGCTTTCAACCAAGTCACCTAACACTGAAATGACAACAGTAACCAGAGTGATGATGACAAATGCGCCGAGGCTACTAAATTCAATGTCAAAGCTCGTCGCCGCAGCCCATCCAACTAAAATCGCAGTGATGATGCCGCCAACCAGGCCTTCAATGGTTTTATTCGGGCTTACGTGAGGCGCCATTTTTCGCTTACCAAAGCTCTTACCTGCAAAGTAAGCTCCGCTATCAGCAGCCCAAACGATGAAACAAACGTATAGCACCAGTTTAGAACCGTGGTAAGCATCGGTTGTGATACCTTCCGCGCGCAACATGACGATCGCCCAAAAGAACGGCAGCAGAGTCAACATGCCGAAAATATGGCGTAAAACTTTAGAACCTTGCCATAATGCCGATGATTTAGGGTAAGTGATGGCTAACAAACTGGAGAAAACCCACCAAACACCACCGACAGCGAGCACTGAATAGTGTGCTGATGTGAGATTATTGAGGCTAAATGCATCAAACGGAATGAATGCCAAACTCAACGCAGATACAGTTAATCCAGGAATTAGGGCTAAGATACGAGATTTCGCATCAACAAACTGAGTCCACTCCCAAAAACCGATCAAAGTGACGGCTGCGATTAGTGCGATAAAAAGGGGCAATGAAAGTTTAAAAATCGCAAGGATAACTAATGGAGCAAGGATAAGTGCCGTTATTATTCTTTGTTTCAAACTTGAGTCCTTTAGTTACTTTCCATCAAAGATTTGATTTGTTCACCAGTACAACCGAAACGACGTTCACGATCAATAAACCACGAAATCGCGTCAATCAGACTGTCTTCATTAAATTCTGGCCAATAGATTGGCGTAAAGTACATTTCCGCGTAAGCCATCTGCCACAGCATAAAATTACTGATTCGGCATTCGCCACTAGTACGGATTAATAGATCAACTTCTGGCAAGTCTGCCATCGTTAGGTGCTGGGTGATCAGCTCTTCGCTGACTTCATCAACATTGATATCACCCTTCTCGACCATAGCTGCAATCGCTTTGGTCGCCTGCATGATATCCCATTTTCCGCCATAGTTAGCCGCAATGTTGATCACCATGCCTGAGTTACCCGCAGTTAACTCTTCCGCCTGCGCAATCTTCTTTTGCAAACGGTCATTAAATCGACTTTTATCACCAATCACTCGTAGTCTTAAATTATTCTTATGCAGACGTTTTACTTCTGAAGATAAAACACTGATAAACAACTCCATTAACACACCGACTTCTTCTTCTGGGCGACGCCAGTTTTCGCTGCTAAAAGCAAATAACGTCACGGCTTTAATGCCTAGCTTAGCCGAAGTTGTGATGGTTTTTCTTACTGCTGCCACACCGTTCTTATGACCAAAAACGCGAGGTTTGCCTTGAGCTTTAGCCCAACGGCCATTTCCGTCCATGATAATAGCAATATGCTTAGGAAGTAATTCAGGTGAGAGTTGTGAGTTTGACATAGAGGTTAATGGATTACGAGCTGGGGACAAAGAGTAGCACAAAAAAGCGCTGAACTGCGAGTACAGCGCTTTTTTTTGAAGAGGACTGAAGAATTAAACTTCCATCAGCTCTTTTTCTTTTGCAGCAAGTACATCATCAACTTGCTTAACAGCTGCGTCAGTCAGCTTTTGAATCTCATCTTGACCTTTACGATCTTCATCTTCAGAGATTTCTTTATCTTTCAGTAAAGCTTTTAGCTCGCCGTTTGCATCGCGACGGATGTTACGGATAGCAACACGGCCACCTTCAGCTTCGCCACGAACGATCTTAACAAGATCTTTACGACGTTCTTCTGTTAGCGGTGGAAGTGGAACACGAATGATAGTACCCGCTGACATTGGGTTTAGGCCTAGGTCAGAAGACATGATCGCTTTTTCAACTTTTGGCGTTAGCTCTTTGTCGAAAACAGTGATTGCAAGAGTACGAGCGTCTTCAGCAACAACGTTCGCCACTTGGTTAAGAGGCGTTGGCGCACCGTAGTACTCTACAGAGATACCAGATAGCAGGCTTGGGTGAGCGCGGCCAGTACGAACTTTTGAAAGGTTATTTTTTAGCGCTTCAACGCTTTTTTCCATGCGCTCTTGCGCGTCTTTTTTGATTTCGTTAATCACGGTTTCACCTTAATGATTCATCTTTCTTCAAGAAAGCTCTTTAGGGGTGAGCAAAGCCAAATGCCACCGATATTCGATGGCATCTACGCAGATTAAGCCTTATCGCTGATTAGCGTACCTTCAGCTTCACCCATAACCACGCGACGTAGTGCGCCTGGCTTATTCATATTGAATACACGGATTGGCATTTTATGGTCACGCGCTAGAGTGAACGCTGCCAAATCCATTACTTTTAGCTCTTTATCAAGAACTTCTGCGTACGTCAGTTCACTATACAGCTCTGCGTCTGGGTTTGCTACTGGGTCAGCAGTAAATACACCGTCTACTTTCGTCGCTTTTAGAACCAAGTCCGCTTCGATCTCAATGCCACGTAGACACGCTGCAGAATCAGTCGTAAAGAACGGGTTACCAGTGCCTGCAGAGAAGATAACAACACGGCCTTGGCGCAATTCACGAATAGCGTCAGCCCAATTGTAATCGTCACATACGCCTTTAAGAGGAATTGCAGACATTACGCGAGCATTTACGTATGCACGGTGTAGCGCATCACGCATAGCTAGGCCGTTCATTACTGTTGCTAGCATACCCATGTGGTCACCTACAACGCGGTTCATACCCGCTTCTGCAAGGCCTGCACCACGGAAAAGGTTACCACCACCGATAACTACACCCACTTGAACGCCGAGTTCAACCAGCTCTTTTACTTCTTGTGCCATACGTTCTAGGATCGTAGGGTCAATGCCAAAGCCTTCTTCACCTTGAAGTGCTTCACCACTCAGTTTTAACAGAATACGTTGATACGCTGGCTTAGGGTTCGTTGTCATGGAGTTTACCTTCCAAAGAGAGTTATTGATTAACAGTCATGAATAGATACAGAATTTAGCGACATTCTACCTGAAATTAGCTCTCGCTTCTGATACCCATTCATCACGGCTAGTCATAAAAAGACCGCAGCCTTGGCTACGGTCTTTAAAGTAAACTAACTCTAAGGATTAACCTTTTTGAGCAGCTGCTACTTCGTCAGCGAAGCTCATTTCTTCGCCTTTATCGATACCTTCACCTACTTCTAGACGAACGAACGTTGCAACAGAAGCGCCACGCTCTTTAAGGATTTCGCCTACAGATTTCTTAGGTTCCATAACGAAAGGTTGACCAGTTAGAGAAACTTCGCCAGTGAATTTCTTCATGCGACCAACAACCATTTTCTCTGCGATTTCAGCTGGTTTGCCTTCGTTCATAGCGATTTCTACTTGAACAGCTTTCTCTTTTTCTACTACGTCAGCAGGTACATCTTCAGGGTTAACGTACTCTGGACGAGAAGCAGCTACGTGCATTGCAACGTGCTTAAGAGTTTCAGCGTCGCCTTCACCAGCAACAACTACACCGATTTTCTCACCGTGACGGTAAGAAGCGATTGCAGTACCTTCAACGTACTGTACGCGACGGATGTTGATGTTTTCACCGATCTTAGCAACAAGAGTAACGCGAGCTTCTTCGAATTTCGCTTGTAGCTCTTCAGCAGTTGCTTTAGTTGCTAGAGCGTCAGCTGCAACTTCTTCAGCAAATGCAGTGAAGTTACCGTCTTTAGCAACGAAGTCAGTTTGGCAGTTAACTTCAAGAAGAACAGCAACGCCGTTTTCTTCTTTAATGATGATTGCGCCTTCAGCAGCAACGTTACCTGCTTTCTTAGCAGCTTTAGCAGCGCCAGATTTACGCATGTTTTCGATTGCTAGTTCAACGTCGCCGTTAGTTTCAACAAGCGCTTTTTTACATTCCATCATGCCAGCGCCAGTGCGCTCGCGAAGTTCTTTAACTAGAGCAGCAGTTACAGCCATTCTCTATTCCTCAGTTGATTCAGAATTTGGTAAAAAACAGGGGCCTAAAATGTCGGCCCCTGCTGATAACTATAACTCAGTCTATGCTACAACTATGTTGCACATAGACCAAGTGTGACTCGGAGCCGCTATTATTCAGCTTCTACGAAACCATCTTTTTCAGCAGCAACAGCTACGTCTTTGTTACGACCTTCAGTTACTGAAGTTGCAGCAGCGTTTAGGTAAAGCTGTACTGCACGGATCGCATCGTCGTTACCTGGGATGATGTAGTCAACGCCGTCTGGGTTAGAGTTAGTATCTACTACAGCGTAAACTGGAATACCTAGGTTGTTAGCTTCTTTAATCGCAATGTGCTCGTGATCAGCGTCGATTACGAATAGAGCGTCAGGTAGACCGCCCATGTCTTTGATACCACCAAGAGATTTCTCTAGCTTCTCCATTTCACGAGTACGCATTAGAGCTTCTTTCTTAGTTAGCTTGTCGAAAGTACCGTCTTGAGCTTGAGCTTCAAGATCTTTCAGACGCTTGATTGACTGGCGAACAGTTTTGTAGTTTGTAAGCATACCGCCTAACCAGCGGTTGTTTACGTAGAACTGGTTGCTTGCGATTGCAGCTTCTTTAACAGCTTCAGATGCAGCGCGCTTAGTACCTACGAATAGAACTTTACCTTTCTTCTCGCCAACTTTAGCTAGTTCAGCTAGAGCTTCGTTGAACATTGGTACAGTTTTTTCTAGGTTGATGATATGAACCTTGTTACGAGCGCCAAAGATGAATGGCTTCATTTTTGGGTTCCAGTAACGAGTTTGGTGACCGAAGTGAACACCAGCTTTTAGCATATCGCGCATTGATACAGTTGCCATTTTAAAATCCTCTATGGGGTTAGGCCTCCACATTCCCCATAACTCCGACCCTAACTATCAGTTGGGCACCCCGGAATATGTGTCGGAATGTGTGTGATTTAAAGATATAGGTTTATGGAAGTGTGCTGCCTCGCCACTAACAAGTAGGAAGAATACAGAACACGTTTCCGGCGCGCTTTATACCATATTTGCAGTCTAATTGGCTAGTAAAAAATCTATTTGCGCCAAATTCAGAGCGATTGAAATACCCAGTTTCAAATCGCTAAGCTATTGCTTAGACCACCCGAAAAGCACTAATGCCCTGTATCCCAATCCGTTTCACGATGACAGTCAAATAGATTGGTACTTTTCACTGCTTGGAAGGCCAATGAAGCTAGGCCAAAAACTTTGATCCAAATAACACAAATACACATTCTCAACTCTTCCTGCTAAAATGCGTCCATTCGCGCCAATCTGGGCGCTGCTAGTAACAGAGTAAAGCCAATGTCAATCAAGATTAAAACTGCTGAAGAAATCGAACGTATGCGTTTAGCGGGCGCTTTAGCCGCTGAAATCCTAGAGATGATCGAACCCCACATCAAAGAAGGGGTAACAACAGATGAGTTGAACCAAATCTGTCACGATTACGGGATCGAAAAAGGCGCTTACTCGGCACCTCTAGATTACCATGGTTTCCCTAAATCAATTTGTACCTCTATCAACCACATTGTTTGTCACGGCATTCCAGCAACTCAAGATGAAGTGGGCAGCAATGGCCAAGTAAAACCTGCGGTATTGAAAAACGGCGACATCATCAACGTGGATATCACAGTTATCGTGCCTAACGAAGAAGGCGTTGACCTAAGCGTCCGCCCTGATGGTTACCACGGCGACACCTCTAAGATGTTCCTTGTGGGTGAAACCTCTCCTGCGGATAAACGCCTATGCATGGTAACGCTAGAAGCCCTATACGTCGGTATGCGCACGGTTAAGCCAGGTTCAACGGTTGGCGATATCGGTACTGCGATTGAAAAGTACATCAAGGAAAACAACAAAAAGAACCCGCGTAATAAGTTTTCTATCGTGAAGGATTTCTGTGGTCACGGTATCGGTAGCGAGTTCCACGAAGAGCCGCAAGTTGTACACTACAAAAACGCAGACCGCCGTGTGCTGAAAGAAGGCATGTGTTTTACTATCGAGCCAATGATTAACGCGGGTAAATTCGGCTGTACTGTCGATGCGCAAGATGATTGGACGGTATATACAGGCGACGGTAAGAAATCAGCTCAGTACGAGCACACTATCGTTGTAACCAAAGAAGGTTGTGAAGTGCTAACCCTGCGTAGTGATGACACCATTCCTCGCTTTATGAAAAACGCATAGTCACATCAAACATCACTTTCAATATCCCCGCCTCGTCGGGGATATTTTTTTATCTACCAGCATTTGCTAAAGTGAACTTCTAAACCAAGCACGGAAGCCGCTATGCCATTTCAATCTCCGCTCACGTTCGCTGATGAACAAATCAACGTTGCCGAACTTAAACAGCAGTTGGACCATTTTGCACAATATCAAAAAGCAGAGTTTCTCAATCATCACCCGGTGAATGATTTAGTGCTTGGACGCGCTGACTATATCGATCTATTACTGAATCGATTATGGCAGCATTATGGCTTCGCTCAGCTGCCTAGTATCAGCTTGGTTGCGGTTGGTGGCTATGGCCGTGGCGAACTTCACCCACTTTCTGATATCGACATTTTAGTGGTATCCAAGAAAACCCTGCCAAATCATCTAGCCGCGAAAGTGAGTGAGTTCATTACGCTACTGTGGGATTTGCGTTTGGAGATTGGCCATGCGGTACGCAGCATTGAAGAATGTGTCGAAATAGGTAAGCAAGACTTAACCGTTGCCACCAACCTGCAAGAATCGCGTTTACTGTGTGGCTGTGAAGAGACTTTCCACCTGCTAAAAATGCAGATCCACTCTGAGTCTTTCTGGCCAAGTGAAGTGTTTTACAAAGCCAAACTGCAAGAGCAAATCACCCGCCACGCTCGCTACCACGACACCACCTATAACCTTGAGCCAGATATCAAATCAACCCCCGGTGGCTTGCGCGATATCCATACTTTGAGTTGGGTAGCCCGTCGCCACTTTGGTGCTACCTCGCTGTTTGAAATGAGTCGCTATGGTTTTTTGACCGATGCCGAATATCGTGAATTGGTCGAGTGCCAAGAGTTCTTGTGGCGAGTGCGTTTTGCTCTGCATATCGACTTACGCCGCTACGACAACCGCTTAACCTTTGCCCACCAAGCACAAGTGGCAGAAAACTTGGGGTTTACTGGCGAAGGTAACCGCGGCGTAGAGATGATGATGAAGGAGTTCTACCGCACGCTGCGCCGTGTGGCTGAACTCAACAAGATGCTGCTAAAGCTGTTTGATCAAGCGATTCTCAACAATGGCACCGAAATTCGCCCAGAAATTATCAATGATGACTTTCAGCGTCGAGGCCGTTTAATAGAAGCTCGCAAGCCTGCCCTATTCCAAGCAAGACCAGGGACCATTCTCGACATGTTCTTGCTGATAGCGAATGACTCGACCATAGATAGCGTTGCGCCATCGACTTTACGCCAACTGCGCACTGCACGTCGCCGTTTAAATAAATTCCTGCATACCATTCCCGCGGCGAGAGAGAAATTCCTCGATTTATGTCGCCATCCTAACGCCCTGCATCGCGCCTTCGTTTTGATGCACAAGTTAGGAGTATTAGCGGCCTATTTGCCACAATGGAGCCAAATTGTTGGCCAAATGCAGTTTGACCTATTCCACGTTTACACGGTGGACGAACACAGTGTCCGTTTGCTCAAACACATCAATACTTTCAGTTATGCAAAAAACCACAGCAAACACCCTATTTGCTGTGAAATCTATCCGCGAATTCAGAAAAAGGAATTGCTGATCATTGCGGCTATTTTCCATGACATCGGCAAAGGCCGTGGTGGTGACCACTCTGAAATTGGCGCGGTAGAAGCCTACGATTTTTGTATTGAACATGGCCTATCTAAACCCGAAGCCAAGTTGGTTTCATGGCTTGTACGTAACCACCTACTGATGTCTGTTACCGCCCAGCGCCGTGATATTTACGACCCCGAAGTGATCACCGAATTTGCTAAGCAAGTGCGCGATGAAGAGTATCTAGAATACCTTGTCTGCTTAACCGTGGCTGATATTTGCGCGACGAACCCAGAACTATGGAACAGTTGGAAGCGAACCCTATTAGCGGAGCTATTCTATTCCACGCAAAGAGCTCTGCGCCGCGGCCTAGAAAACCCGGTGGATGTACGTGAACGTATTCGTCACAACCAGCAAATGGCTTCAGCACTGCTGCGCAAAGAAGGCTTCTCAAGTCGAGAAATCGATGTGTTGTGGCAGCGCTTTAAAGCAGATTACTTCTTGCGCCATACCCATAAACAAATTGCGTGGCATTGCTCGAATCTACTCAGTCATGAAGACCATTCAAAACCGCTGATTTTGATCAGTAAGAAGCCGACCCGTGGCGGTACCGAAGTATTCGTCTATAGCAAAGACCAAGAAGCACTGTTTGCCACCGTGGTAGCAGAGCTTGATAGGCGCAACTTTAACGTCCATGACGCTCAAGTCATGACCAGTAAAGATGGCTACGTACTCGATACCTTTATGGTGTTAGACCAACATGGTGATGCTGTAGATGAAACCCGTCATAAAGCGGTATACAAACACCTAACTCATGTGCTGGAAGATGGTCGACCAACTAAAATTAAGACTCGCCGCACACCGCGTAACTTGCAGCACTTCACGGTAAAAACCAAAGTCGACTTCTTACCAAGTAAAAGTAAAAAACGCACCACGCTTGAGTTTGTCGCGTTGGATACACCAGGGTTACTTGCCATTGTTGGCGCTACGTTTGCGGACCTAAATATTGGCCTGCATGCGGCTAAAATCACCACCATCGGCGAGCGAGCAGAAGACTTGTTTATCATCACAGGCGCAGAAGGTGGACAGCTCACCGAGCAAGAGCAACAGACATTACGTGAGCAACTATGCGCGAATGTCGCCGAACTCGCGCCACACTGATCTCGTGCACAAGTTGATAAAATAGCCTGCGCTTCAACTATCTAGCTCAAAAATAGGCTGCTACATTAAATGTGATAGCTTTCAATTCACATTGCATGAGGTAGCCTATGTTTCCTAATCTCACTGGTTTAGGCATTCAAGATCCAAAACAAATCGAGCGCTATTCCCTTCGCCAAGAAGCGCATAAAGACGTGCTGAAGATTTACTTTCGTAAACAAAAAGGCGAGCTGTTTGCCAAAAGCGTCAAGTTCAAATACCCGCGCCAAGTGAAAAACGTTCTGGTCGACAGCGGCAGTCATAAATACAAAGAAGTGACCGAGATTAACCGCAACCTTACTTTGGTGATTGATGAGTTAAATAAACTGACTAAGCCAGAAAAAATGGCCGAAGTGGATGTGAAACAAAAAATCTTATCTGACCTGCGCCACTTAGAAAAAGTGGTATCGAGTAAGATAGCCGAAATAGAGTCCGATTTAGAAAAACTCAAATAAGCGTCTAAACAACAAAAGGCTTCCAATCGGAAGCCTTTTTGATCATTCGATAAGTGGGTTACTTATACCATCCAGCCAGCGTATTTACCCACTAGGTATAAAGCAACGCCCGCCATGATACCCGCGACAATATCATCAATCATAATGCCCAGCCCGCCATGTACGCGCTTATCTAACCAGCCTATTGGCCATGGTTTAACCATATCGAAAAAGCGAAACAGAACAAAACCAGTCAGAAGCCATTTCCAATCCGTCGCTGATAGTTGAAACATCGGCACCACTGCCATAGTGATCCAAAAACCAGCGAACTCATCCCAAACGATAGAGCCGTGATCGTGTACGCCCATATCATCCGAGGTAACCTGACAAATTTTAATACCAATCACACAAGCGATAACCACTACGACCAAATACAAACTAAGCGGCAGTTGTACTAACAATAAATAGAGTGGAATGGCGGCGAGCGTACCCATGGTTCCCGGAACAACCGGAGATAAACCACTACCAAATCCGGTCGCCAATAAATGCCACGGATTTTTTAAAGAGATTAGAGATAAAGGATTGGCCATAACAACTTCTTTTAGGCTTTAAAATGATCATAACCACTTAACTGCCAAGTGACAGCGCGGCCATGGTGTAACAATTCCACCGATTCAGATGGCTGAGCGTTTCCTAACGGACGAATTTGGCCAATACAGGTGACCTTGCAGCCACAATGGGCTAGTGCACTGTCCAAAGAGCCTTTGTTCTGCTCAGGAACAGTAAAGCACAGTTCATACTCTTCTCCGCTAGAGAGGGCGTATTGTAAAGCGCTTTGCTCGCCCTCTACAAATTCGACCAGTTCATTTGAGATCGGTAAAGCATCTAAGTTTACACTCGCTCCGACGTTAGAACGATTTAAGATATGCTTGAGGTCTGAAATTAAACCATCTGAGATATCAATAGCTGAACTTGCCAAACCAAGCAGCGCTTGACCAACAAGCACGCGAGGGCTTGATAGGTAGTGACGCTTTTCTAACTCTTGCGCATTTGGCTTAGCACGCACGGCTTCATCCAAAATCACATCAAGGCCAGCTTTACTATCACCTAGATTACCGGTGACATAAATCCAATCACCAACACTGGCACCGTCTCGACGTAGCGCTTTGCTTGGATCAACTAAACCTTGTACGGTCAAAGTTAAACTTAACGGCCCTTTGCTGGTATCACCACCAATCAATTGAATATCGTAGTAGTCCGCTAACTCAAAAAAGCTATCACAAAATGGCTTCAGCCAAGCTTCGTCCACTTCTGGCATAGTCAAAGCAAATGAGACCCATGCCGGGGTTGCCCCCATTGCCGCCAAATCGCTGATGTTAGAGGCCAATGCTTTATGTGCAACCCAAGCAGGATTCGCTTGAGATAAAAAATGCGTCCCTGCCACTAAGGTATCGGTGCTGATTGCGACAGAAACACCTTGTGGCACTTCAACTAACGCGCAGTCGTCACCCGCAGCCAACAATACATCTTTACGCGACTTTTGACGATTAACCAAATATTTGTCGATTAAACTAAATTCACCGGACATGCGCTATTTGCCTATCACTTGTTACACTGGAATATGTTAAAAAAAAGGCCAGCGATTTGCTGGCCTTTTTTCAATAATTCACGTAATTATTTCTTACGAACGTGCGGTGCTGCTTTATCAAGCACACCGTTCACAAATTTGTGACTCTCTTCCGCTGCGAATACTTTTGCAAGTTCGATAGCTTCATTGATAACCACTTTGTAAGGAACATCTTCGCGACGAGTCATCTCGTACATAGCAAGACGAAGCAATGCTAGCTCCATCATATCCAAATCTTGCATTGGACGCGCTGTGTAAGGACGAATCTTACTGTCTAGCTCTGTGTGACTTAGCACAACACCTGTTAGTAGGTCACGGAAGTATGCAACGTCTGTGTCTGGTGTAGATAGAGCTGGCTCTGATGCATGATGCTCTTCTTCATCATACTTACCACCAGATAAAAACTGCTCTTCAATTGTGGCAACATTTTCTTTAGTAATTTGCCAAGAGTAGATCGCTTGTAGAGCGAATCGACGTGCATTACGACGTGCGGCTGGTTTCACACTGGCCCCCATTAGGAATCAATTTCTGAAAGAACGTTAATCATCTCAAGTGCGCTTAGTGCAGCCTCTGCACCTTTATTACCAGCCTTGGTTCCTGCGCGCTCAATTGCTTGGTCAATTGTATCAACCGTCAATACACCGAATGCTACTGGAAGGCTGTATTCCAGAGATACTTGTGCAAGACCTTTGTTACATTCACTACAAACATAGTCAAAGTGCGGTGTACCGCCACGAATCACTGTACCTAGTGAAACGATAGCATCAAATTTACCTGTTTTAGCTACACGTTGAGCAACCAATGGTAGTTCAACTGCACCAGGGCAACGAACAACAGTGATGTTGTCTTCGCTAACTTGTCCATGACGCTTTAAAGTATCGATTGCACCAGACAATAGACTTTCGTTAATAAAACTGTTGAAACGAGAAATAACGATAGCAATTTTTGCGTTTGGCGCTGGGAAGCCACCCTCGATCACTTTCATAAGCTTTCCTTTAACTATGTTCATCAAGTGAGAATCGCCGGATTCTAGCATAAAACTGTGAGCAATATCTAATAGGATTTTGCATAAATCTGGCGCTAAAAAATTAAAAGCGAGATACCAATGACATCTCGCTCCGTATACTTAAGTTACCTTAGTCGCGAGCTTTACTCACAAACGTATTCAACCACGTTCAAACCAAAACCACCCAGAGCATGGTATTTCTTATCAGCGGAAGAGAGTAAACGCATATCATGCACGCCCAGATCTTGTAGGATCTGAGAACCAACACCCACGCGGCGCGAGGTGCCTTGCTTTTTCGCTAGCGTCGGCGCTTGGCCTTTATCTTGCGCTTCAAACATTTTCACGCGGTGAATCAGAAGATCGGTTGACTCTTCATTGCCAAGGATAACCAAAACACCACCTTCTTGGCCGATACGCGTCATCGCTTTATCGAGTGTCCAGCTGCGCTCTGCGTTACGGTCGCTACGAAGTAAATCAGTAAAGGTATCTTGCAGATGTACACGAACTAGAGGCGCTTTATCTGCCGGTGCTTCTTTACACAATGCGTAGTGCACTTGGTTGTCGATAGTGTCTCGGTAAGTCACTAGGTTGAACTCACCAAATTCTGTTGGCAATTTGCACTCAGCAACACGTTCAATAGTGGTTTCTGTGTTGTTACGGTATTCGATTAGATCAGCGATTGTACCCAACTTAATGTCGTGCTTTTCTGCAAACACTTCTAGGTCAGGGCGACGCGCCATCGTGCCGTCGTCATTTAGGATCTCAACAATCACAGATGCAGGCTCTAGACCAGCTAAGCGCGCTAAATCACAACCTGCTTCAGTGTGACCAGCACGTGTTAATACGCCACCTTCTTGCGCAGCAAGTGGGAAGATATGACCCGGCTGAACCAAATCTGCCGCTTTTGCATCTTGTGCTACTGCCGCTTGAACAGTACGAGCACGGTCAGCTGCTGAAATACCTGTGGTTACACCTTCAGCCGCTTCAATCGATACCGTGAAATTAGTGGTGTACTGCGCGTTGTTGTCTTGCACCATAGGTGGTAAACCTAAACGCTCACAACGCTCTTTTGTCATCGTCAGACAAATCAAGCCACGACCATAAGTCGCCATAAAGTTAATCGCTTCCGGAGTCACGCACTCCGCAGCCATGATCAAATCGCCTTCATTTTCGCGGTCTTCATCATCCATCAGAATGACCATCTTACCTAGGCGAATGTCTTCAATAATTTCTTGTGGCGTACTAATTGGCATCTCTTGTTCCTATTGTGGCTGGTTATATGAACTTGCGCTTAAGCGAAGCCATTTTGTTGTAAGAATTCCATCGTAATTCGTGACTCTGGCTCAGCAGCTTCACGGCTGGTTAGAAGGCGTTCCATGTATCGAGCTAATACATCGACTTCTAGATTTACTTTGCGACCGACTTGAAAGTCATCAATCGTGGTTTCTGCACTGGTGTGCGGTACGATCGTCAGCTTGAATGCATTTTTACGTAAAGCATTCACGGTTAGGCTGATACCATCGACCGTAACTGAGCCTTTCTCCGCCACATACTTACTGATCTCTTGCGGCATTGAAACCCAAAACTCAATCGAGCGACCAACAATGTTGCGTTCAACGATCTCGCCAACACCATCTACATGCCCAGAGACGATGTGGCCACCAAAACGCGTTGTCGGTAACATCGCTTTTTCTAAATTGACTTTATCGCCAACCGAGTAATCGGCAAAACCTGTTTTATTGAGCGTTTCTAGCGATAAGTCTGCGGTGTAGCTGTGATCATTAAACTCAATCACGGTTAGGCATACACCATTGGTAGCAATACTATCACCAAGCTTTACATCGGCCATATCTAGCGACTCACAGTCCACTGTTACGCTGATGTCTTCGCCTTTTGGTGTAATCGCAGCAAGCGTGCCTACTGCTTCGACAATTCCTGTAAACATGATTACTTATCTTTGTACTTTGGTGTCACAACTAAACGTAGATCAGGGCCTACTTGGGTGACATGTTTAAATTCTAGATCAATGACCTCAGCCATGCTTTCTAACCCAAGCTGACCAAATAGGCCACGGCCATCACTGCCCATCAATTTAGGCGCGATGTATAGCACGATTTCATCCACTAAACCTTGCTTGATAAGGCTGGCCGCTAGCGTCGCGCCAGCTTCCACCCACAAATGGTTAATGCCATGATCTTTGGCTAAGGTCGCGAACGTCGCGCGCAAATCAATAAGGTTATTCGCATCAACAGGAGCGACAACATCACCATTAGGGCCAACCGTCAAAACATCGCCTTCGCAGTTAAACAACTTGAGCTCAGAGCTCAATTGAGATTGGCGATCTAAGATAACGCGGGTCGGCTGGCGTAATTGATCTTGAGGGTATTTAGCTTGCGTCGATTGAGGTAAATCATCCCAACGCACATTAAGTGATGCGTTGTCCTCAATCACGGTTTTGCTGGTCGATAAAATCGCACACGCTTTGGCACGATAATCTTGAACATCTTGGCGAGCTTGTGGTGAAGTAATCCACTTGCTTTCACCATTGGCTAGTGCGGTTTGGCCATCAATACTGGCCGCCATTTTTAGCTGAACAAATGGCATACCTGTTTGCATTTGCGTGAGAAATGGAGGGTTAAGTGCAATCGCATCTTGCTCAAGCAAACCCACTTGAACTTCTATGCCCGCATCTTGCAACATTTTGATGCCGCGGCCCGCCACTAAGGGATTTGGGTCGGTCATAGCACAAATCACTTTGCCCACTTTCGCTTTAATTAGCCCTTCGGCACATGGAGGTGTGCGCCCATAGTGAGAGCATGGTTCAAGGGTAACATAGGCAGTTGCGCCAACCGCTTTCTCTCCAGCCATACGCCATGCATGCACTTCTGCATGTGGTTCACCCGCACGATAGTGCAGACCTTCACCCACAATTTCACCATTGCGGGTAATAACACAGCCAACTTTAGGATTAGGTGCGGTTGTATAGTTGCCTTGGCGAGCGAGATGAATTGCTCGGGACATCATTGCATAATCTTGGGCGCTAAACTGTGTCATGGTTTCCTACCTAATCTTCTAATCTGGCGATCTCTTCACCGAACTCTCGAATATCTTCAAAGCTGCGGTAAACGGATGCAAAGCGGATGTACGCCACTTTATCGAGCTCTTTGAGCTGATCCATAACTAAGTTACCGATCATTTCGCTTGGTACTTCGCGCTCACCCGTGGCTCGCAATTGCGATTTGATCATACTGATCGCAAGTTCCACGGAATCAGCCGCAACAGGACGTTTTTCTAACGCACGCTGCAAACCACCGACCATTTTGTCTTCGTTAAATGGTTCACGGTTACCGTTAGATTTAATCACGCGTGGCATAACCAGTTCAGCGGTTTCAAACGTAGTGAAACGTTCACTACATGCAAGACACTGTCGACGACGACGAACTTGGTGTCCGTCAGCGACTAAACGAGAGTCGATAACTTTAGTATCGTTCTCAGAACAAAAAGGACAATGCATATCACCTCCATATCAATGCCAGTAGTGTAGCGGAATTAACAACTTGAAGAAAAGAAAAAGGGGCGACTTCGCCCCTTTTTACTAGATACTTCACCCAACATGTAAATAGTTGGTGTTGTCAGCCGCTTCAACCACGACCGACCATTAAGGGCGAGCTAAGTAGTTCGCCTTGCCTACCCACTTATAGCTGGTCAATTCTTCCAAGCCCATTGGGCCACGAGCGTGAAGCTTTTGCGTCGATACCGCCACTTCTGCACCTAGGCCAAACTGCGCGCCATCGGTAAAGCGGGTTGATGCATTTACGTATACTGCAGCAGAACCTACTGAGTTAATGAAACGCTCAGAGTTTTCTAGGCTATTGGTCATGATGGCATCAGAGTGGCTCGCGTTATGAACACGCATATGGTCAACCGCTTCAACCACATCAGTCACAACTTTTACACCTAAGGTGTAGCTTAGCCATTCAGTATCAAAGTCCCCTTCGCCCGCATCACGCAGTTCTGCTGCGTTCGCTAACAGCGCTTTCGCCTTTGGTTCTGCAACAAGAGCAACTTGACCATTCAAACGCTCTGCTAAGTTTGGTAGGAACTCAGCCGCAACCTTCTCATGCACTAACAAGGTATCTAGAGAGTTACACGCTGATGGGCGCTGCACTTTCGAGTTTTCTACCACGTTAAGTGATTTTTCAAGATCCGCACTTTCATCAACAAAGATGTGACTAATACCAAAACCGCCAATGATGACCGGAATCGTGCTGTTCTCTTTACACATTTTGTGTAGGCCAGCACCACCACGAGGAATGATCATATCCACGTAGTCATCAAGTTTAAGCAACTGAGAAACAAGCTCACGATCAGGCTTTTCAATGTATTGCACCGATGCCGACGGCAAGCCCGCTTTATCCAATGCCGATTGAATGACTTTCACCAACTCCATGTTTGAGAAGAAGGTTTCTTTACCGCCGCGCAGAATACTTGCGTTACCGGTTTTCAAACATAGTGCGGCAATATCGATAGTCACGTTTGGTCGCGCTTCGTAAATTACGCCAACGACACCAAGTGGTACGCGACGACGAGACAGTGACATACCGTTTTCTAGCACTTTGCTGTCAATTTCACTGCCAACTGGATCATTCAAGCTGATCACGTTGCGCACGTCATTAGCAATACCAGTTAAACGCTGCTCGTTAAGTAGCAAGCGGTCTAGCAAAGCATCTGTAAGACCCGCTTCACGACCTAATTCGATATCTTTTGCATTGGCTTTTAGAATCACATCAGCGTTCGCTTCAAGTTCATCCGCGATAATCGCTAGCGCTTGGTTCTTTTGCGCTGTAGAGGCCGTTGCGAGTGCGAAAGCAGCATCTTTAGCTGCTTTACCCATGTTAATTAATTCCACGTCACTTCCTTTCAAATTTGTTCTTATTATTACTCTTGAATTACGACCATATCATCGCGGTGCAGCACTTCTGCGCCGTAGTCATAACCTAATATAGAAATAATGTCTTTGCTGTGTTTGCCAATAATTTTGGTCATATCTTGGCTTGAGTAAGCTGAAATACCACGAGCGATCAATTGACCCGACGGAGTGGTAATACGTACTACATCGCCACGAGCAAACTCTCCACTCACTTTCACCACACCTTTCGCGAGTAAGCTACTGCCTTTGCCGATCACTGCATTCACTGCGCCTTCATCAATAACGATATCGCCTGATGCGGCAGGGCCAGCTAAGATCCAACGCTTGCGGTTTTCTAACGACTCTTCACAAGGTAAGAAGCGCGTTCCTTGTGGCTCTTCACCTAATGAGTCAAAAATTACGTTTGGCGCACTGCCTGCTGCAATGATCACTTCAATACCTGCACGGCGGGCAATATCTGCCGCTTGCAGTTTTGTCGCCATACCACCAGTGCCCAGTGTTGTACCACTGCCACCAGCAATTTTACGCAAGGTGTCATCAATGGTTTTCACTTCTTTGATCAGTTCGGCATTTGGGTCTTTGCGAGGGTCAGCGGTAAATAGACCTTTTTGGTCAGTCAGCAGTAATAACTTGTCTGCGCCGCATAAAATACCAACCAAAGCTGAAAGGTTGTCGTTGTCGCCCACTTTGATTTCGCTAGTGGCAACAGCATCGTTTTCATTCACGACTGGGATGATGTCATGCTCCACCAAGGCATTGATGGTATCGCGCGCATTCAAAAAGCGCTCGCGATCTTCTAAGTCAGCACGAGTCAGCAACATCTGGCCGATTTTCATACCATAGATGGCGAAAAGAGATTCCCAAGTTTGAATCAACTGGCTTTGCCCTACTGCAGCAAGCAGTTGTTTACTTGCCATCGAGTTGGGCAGTGCGGGGTAACCAAGATGCTCACGACCCGCGGCGATAGCGCCAGACGAGACGATAACCACTGAGTGGCCTAGTTTTTTGAGCTCTGCACACTGACGTACCAACTCAACCATATGAGCACGGTTAAGCTGTAAAGTACCGCCAGTTAGCACACTGGTACCAAGTTTCACAACCACAGTTTGAGGTTGAGCTACTTTTGCGCTTTGTTGATTCGTTGTCATGATCTACTAAAAATAAAAAATAAGAGCTGATGTTTTAACAATCAAATCTGAATTTAACAAGTAGAAAAGGCGCTAAAAAGCGCCTTTTTACTAGTCAATGAGGATAAATAGATGAAACTAGACAAATTCGACCGATTTGTCATGCATAGACACCGTCATTTCGTAATCTTTACTCAACATTTCCACCAGCTTTTCGTGGAAACCAATCTGAATGCGATTCACCTCGGCAATGGCATCTTTCGGAATGGATTCATCAACCCACTGGCCGCTCTTATCGTATTTACCAACCCGATATCGCGCCGCAAACTGATGTTCTACTAACTCTAATTCTAGCCACCATCCCCAGAACTCACGCTCTTCTGGTGACTTCTTGTCATCAACACACACACCTAAACAGTCGAACAGATAAAATCCGTCTTTACTCTGAGATTCGCGTAGATAAGGACCGATAGCTCTTAAACTGGTAATCAAGCGAAAATGAGTCGGGATTTTCGTCACTTTTGACATGTAGACTCTCCATAGTTTTTCTATTTTAGTTATCATAAGGTTATAAAAGTTAACCTTACATTACTGTTAACTAATTTAAGAAAGATGTCATCTCATTAACTCTTCTTCGAGCCATTTAATCGCTAAATCGAGGGATTGCTCATATCCTTGTGTAATTGTCTTGGAACTTATTTTCTTTGCCTTACCGTAATCACTAAATAATGCAACAAGTTGGTTGTCACTATATGGCGAAACGGGATCTCCCTCCAAGCTCATAGCAAGAATCGGCACTCGGGTTTTTCTACTCGACAAAATCCCCTGTGTTTTCAAAGACCAAGCCATCAATTGCCCTGCAAGACTGTTGATATCAACTACTTCTTTGCCTAAACGAGTCGCCAGTACATCTAAATACATCTTCGACATCTGTTTTAACTTGGCTGGTGACGACAACACATCATGTATTGGTGCGCCCATTGAGACGCACGCTTTGATTTTGGTCTGCTCCATAAATGACAAACGCACTAGCGCGTTGCCACCGAATCGAAAACCAATCAAACCGACTCTATGATGATCCACCCAAGGCACATTTGGCAACTCGTTAAGTACCGCCTGATGTAAACATGAAGAATCTTCAGTTAGCGACCAATGACTAGAGTGGCCAATTGAAGGCATATCCACCGTCAGCATCGCGATGTCTTTATCGGCTAGGTGATCCCTAAACAAACGCCACATATCGCTTTGTAAGCTGTCTAACCCAGCACTGACTATCACGACCGGTTTAGGTTTATCTGTATTAGCTAGGTGTAAATGAGCGACAATTTTCTTACCTTTGTACGGAACTTCTATCTTTTTGATCACGTACTTAGTTTTGCTCGCCGCCTCTTGATAAGCCTTAGACGCGAGCACTTGCGCTTGAATCGCTAAATTGTCGTTTTTTAGGTGTGGGTAGCCTGCGATGCTGTAACACAGCGAGGCATTAAACAACTCATCTGCGGCATCTTCGCCTTGTTTATCATTGGCGCGCTTTTGATGACGCATACCCAATTTTGTCCACTCGTATGTCCAGTTACCACTGTGGTAACCCATTACGGTATCAAGCCATTGGTCATGGGTTCGTGAATGCGTAGAGTTAGCAATCTTAGCCAGTGTCTCTTCCATCTCAATCGGATCGAGCCCCTGCCAACTCCACTGTAAGCGATGTAAATTGCGATACCACTTCTGACCCGACTGCTCACGCTTCTCGTCTAGAGCGGCTTTATTGGTCGGCATATAGCGTGTCAGCTCAGAGGTTTCTTTGGCTTGTTTATGTTTAGCAAACAAGGTTTCTGAAATGTTTTTGTTATCAGCTTCTGACATGACGGTCCCTAACTAAAATTCTCATGAACATCATATACTCAAATCATTGACCTAAGCACAATTTGCATCAATCAATGCGATACCTACAAGAAGAAATGCAAAGGGAATCGCTAAAATCCAATGTATCCCCTTCTCACCTACAACATGATTAGATTGAGGTTACAAACTTTGACTTAGCCACAAACAAAAAATGACCCAGAAGGGTCATTTTTCAAATCTTTATCAAGCGTTATTTTTGCTTGCGGTTTACTGGCTCAGCATATTGGATAGACATATCCCATGGTTGCTCAATCCAAGTATCCTGTGCGATGTCTACAACGTAGTCATCTAACAGCGCAGCACCTGATGGCTTAGCACATACCGCGATAAGTTTTGCTTTCGGGTACATTTCACGCAGTTTACGCGCAGTGTCACCACTGTCTACTAAGTCTTCAACGATTAGGTAACCTTCACCATCACCCTCTGGCGCTTTTAGAACGCTCATATCGCGCTGATGATCATGGTCGTAGCTTGAGATACAGATAGTATCTACGTAACGAATACCAAGCTCACGTGCCAAGATAGCACCAGGAACTAGACCACCACGGCTTACCGCCCAAATACCTTTCCACTGTTCTGCAGGCATTTGTTTTTCAGCTAGTTGACGGCAGTAAGTCTGCATGTTGTCCCAAGTAATAATGAATTTATTGCTCATTGTAATAACCTAAATGTTTGAAAATCTGCATCCCCGTAATCGGTCGTAAAGTGAATCACACTTCACTTCGCATATCGCAACAGGCATGTATGGGGAAAAGCGACGCAAACGTTTATTCTACCGAAAGCCAACTACAATACCAATCAGAAATCCTGTTCAAATAGAAATAAACGAGACAAAGAACAAACGTTCAACATAAACTCTCAAATCACCGCTAGAGTGTCTCTCCAAAAACAAAAACGCCACCCAAGTATAAACTCGCGTGGCGCTTTAATCAGTATGGTGATGCTTGCCTCACCGAAGAGTATTAGCTCAGCATGTATTTAATTACGAAGATAGCTGATAGTACCCAAACACTGATTGATACTTCGCGGCCTTTACCACTGAGCGCTTTAATCGCAGCGTAAGAAATAAAGCCGAGTGCAATACCTTCCGCGATAGAGTAAGTCAGAGGCATCAGTAGGCAAGTTACAACTACTGGCGCAGCTTCCGTTAGGTCACGCCAATCAACACTCACTAGACCAGACATCATCAAAATAGCCACGTAGAACAGCGCACCTGCTGTTGCGTAAGCTGGAATCATACCTGCGAGTGGTGAGAAGAAGATAGCCAGTAGGAATAGAACACCAACAACAACCGCCGTTAGACCAGTACGACCACCCGCCGCAACACCTGCAGTAGATTCAACAAATGATGTCGTGCTTGATGTACCCAATACCGCACCTACTGATGTCGCTGTAGAGTCAGCCAATAGTGCTTTATCTAGACGAGGTAGTTTACCATCTTCTTTGATTAGGTTTGCTTTGGTTGCAACACCAACTAGCGTGCCTGCGGTATCGAAAAGGTCAACGAACAAGAAGGCAAACACAACAGAGATCATGCCAACTTCGAAAACGTCAGCAATGTTCATTTCCATGAACGTCGGCGCGATGCTTGGTGGCGCAGACATAACGCCGCCCCATTGCACATCACCTAAAATAAGGCCGATACCCGTAATGATAAGAATCGCCAGCATTACGCCGCCACGCACGCCTCGGTATACAAGTGCAATAGTTAAAAAGAAACCGAGAGCAGCAAGTGCTGGTTTAAGGCTAGTAATATCGCCGCGACCAACCAATGTCGCTGGGTTATCAATAACGATACCCGCATTTTGCAGACCAATGAACGCAAGGAAAAGACCGATACCTGCCGAGATACCTGTACGCAATGACATTGGAATAGAGTTGATGATCCACTCACGTACTTTGAAGATACTCAAAGCCATGAAGATCAAACCTGAAATGAATACCGCACCTAGCGCTACTTGCCAGCTATGACCCATGCCAAGAACAACGCCGTAGGTAAAGAAGGCGTTTAAACCCATACCCGGAGCAAGTGCGATTGGGTAGTTAGCCACAAAACCCATAATGAAACAGCCGATTGCTGCAGCCAAACATGTCGCAACAAATACAGCGCCCTTGTCCATACCCGCATCAGCAAGCATCGCAGGGTTAACAAAAATGATGTAAGCCATCGTCAGGAAGGTAGTAATACCTGCGATGATTTCAGTTCTGACGGTCGTGCCGTTTTCACTGAGTTTAAATAGCTTCTCGAACATGGTCGAATCCTATCCAGATTTAAAAGTAAGCGATTGCGTAAACGATTGGCTACGGATTATAAAGTCATCAATTAGCAAATTCCAGATAGAATTATCACTCTAATCGATATTTTCAGGCAAAGGATCGATAAAACGACAGAAGAAACACCCAAGATAAAGAAAAAAACACCTATTTTTCAATAAATAAGATAATGAAAGCTATCTCAATCCATTTGGTGATATTTCGAGCCATGTTGTAAACTTTCAGCGTATTTATTGAATTGATATCGTGCTTAGATATGAGTTTATGCGAGTAAAATAGATAAGGGATAAGCAAAAGCAAGAAATGGGGCCACAGTTGGCTATAAAAACAGCAGATAAAAAAACGCCACTCAATTTGAGTGGCGGTTGAATCATGTCAGCTGAAATGCAACTGAAAATAAATTCCAATAATAGGGGGTGAACAAAACTGTTCGATAAACAAGTTAAAACTTAGTAGCCAAAACTTGTTGGGTATACAAAGTTACTAGTGTAAACAGAGTTGTTTAGCCAGAACGTTGCACTTGGTAAACCTTTCATACTATCACCTTTTAAATCAATGCAATTAACAGTAAAACGTTGATTTCTCGGTTCCATGGAGGCGATAAATCGGACTCATCCTTTGAGCATTTTTTCTTCGCTTGGGAAGTTGGTTACAAATATACCTCACAGAAAAAAAATTACAACCCTTTTGGTGATAAAAGTCACAATTGCTTTAATAATTGATTTAGATCATGCCAAAACTGAAAGTTAATTACAGAATTATCAAGTTATCTGTAAATTTCAGCACAACACAAATGAAAACGATTGCGCATTAGAACAGCGAAACGTTTGCTCAAATTGTGATTACAGCAATAGAAAACCGTGCTCAAGCCACTATTCCCTAATATAAAGGAGTGGTATTCTTGCTGCCTCTACTCAAAAGGCCAGTCTAGTATTTCGTGCTAGATAAATAGCCAAACAACAAAACATGATCTGGTCTTATTCTTAATAAGGAGTCATCCGTGTCTGAATTCCATTCTGAAATCAGCAAGTTATCACCTGCTCCACTTTGGCAGTTCTTTGATAAAATTTGTTCTATTCCTCACCCTTCTGCTCACGAAGAAGCGCTTGCACAATACATTGTTACATGGGCTCAAGAGCAAGGCTTAGATGTTCGCCGCGATCCAACTGGCAACGTATTCATTAAAAAGCCAGCTACACCGGGCATGGAAAACAAGAAAGGCGTGGTTCTGCAAGCACACATCGATATGGTGCCGCAGAAGAACGAAGATACGGACCACGATTTCCTTACGGATCCTATCCAACCTTACGTTGATGGCGAGTGGGTTACTGCAAAAGGTACAACACTAGGCGCTGATAACGGTATGGGTATGGCTTCTTGTCTAGCAGTGCTTGCCGCTGATGACATCAAACACGGCCCACTAGAAGTGTTGCTTACTGTAGATGAAGAAGCGGGCATGACTGGTGCATTCGGTCTTGAAGCTGGTTGGTTAGAAGGTGACATCCTTCTTAACACTGACTCAGAGCAAGAAGGTGAAGTGTACATGGGTTGTGCTGGCGGTATCGATGGTGAGATTTCACTGACTATCGCTCGTGAAGCAATCCCTGCAGGTTACACAACGCGTCAACTTGTATTAAAAGGTCTTAAAGGTGGCCACTCTGGTTGTGATATCCACACTGGCCGTGGCAACGCAAACAAATTGCTTGCTCGCTTCCTAGCTGGCCACGCGCAAGAGCTAGACCTACGTCTAATCGAGTTCCGCGGTGGTAGCCTTCGTAACGCAATTCCTCGTGAAGCTTTTGTAACGGTTGCTGTTCCTACGGCAAACGAAGCTAAGCTAGCTGAGCTATTTACTTTCTACACAGAGCTACTTCGTTCTGAGCTTGGCCGCGTAGAAACTGATATCGTTAGCTTCAATGAAACAGTTGCGACAGCACATCAAGTATTCACAGTCGCTGACCAACAACGCTTCATCGCTATCATGAATGCAGCACCAAACGGTGTTATCCGCATGAGTGATGAAATTGAAGGCGTAGTAGAAACATCTCTAAACGTGGGTGTTGTAGAAACAGAGCAAGACAAAGTATCTATTCTTTGCCTAGTGCGCTCTTTGATTGACTCTGGCCGTCAACAAGTAGAAGGCACTCTGACTTCTCTTGCTGAACTTGCTGGCGCTCAAATTGAGTTCACTGGTGCTTACCCAGGTTGGAAACCAGACGCAGACTCAGAAATCATGCACGTATTCCGTGACATGTATGAGCGCGTATACGGCCGCAAGCCAAACATCATGGTTATTCACGCTGGCCTTGAGTGTGGTCTATTTAAAGAACCTTACCCGAACATGGATATGGTTTCTTTCGGTCCAACAATCAAATTCCCACACTCTCCTGATGAAAAAGTAGAAATCAGCACTGTTGCTCTATTCTGGGAACAGATGGTTGCTCTACTAGAAAGCATCCCTGAAAAAGCATAATTTAGATTAGTTTTTCTTATCCAAAAAGCCAGCTAGCATTAGCTGGCTTTTTTTGTGTCTGTAATAAATATTTTTTGTCGTTAAGGAAAAATGTTTTCGTTAGTCATCAGAGAATCAGGTTGCTACATTCGCCGTCCTTGAAGCGTCTTAGGGCAAACCATCTTGCCTTCTTCAAGCCATAACACCGTGTTGTTATGTTGGTAGCACTCCATCCTGGAGTGTCTTTATTCTCTCTTATACTAATCTGTATAAGTAGCCGTTGAATAGTTGCACTGCACCGAACAATTGTTACGTATATATCAGGGCTGACTTATTGCCCTATTGTTCGCTAACTCAAGTGCATATTCAGCATTCTTATTACTTTTAGTATTAAAAAAACTGATTACTGCGATGAAGAAAGAAAAATTACTTGTAGGCTGGCGCGAAACGTTAAGCCTACCGGGCCTTGGTATTGAAAAAATTAATGCAAAAATCGATACCGGAGCCAGAACATCTTGCTTACACGCGTTCAAAGTAGAGAGCTTTGAAAAGGACCAAGAGAAATGGGTGCGTTTTTGGGTTCACCCAATTCAACACAACACGGAAGTTGAAATGGTTTGTGAAGCTAAAGTTATTGATGAACGCACCGTTCGAGATTCAGGCGGCCATGAAGAATCCCGCTATGTGATTGAATCTGAACTGAGCATTGGTGGCCAAACTTGGCCAATTGAAATCACATTAACGAACCGTGACAACATGGCATTTCGCATGTTGCTAGGTCGCACGGCAATGCATCACCGCATTCAAGTTGACCCTGTTGAATCATTTTTAATCCCTTTCGAGGAAAACAAATAATGAAAATTGGTATTCTATCTCGTAACGCCAAACTGTACTCCACTCGCCGTCTAATTGAAGCGATTGAAGCCCGTGGCCATGAAGTCAAAGTGATCGATGCTCTGCGCTGTTACATGAATATCAACTCAGAGAAGCCAGAGATCCATTTCAAAGGTGAAGAGCTGTCTGGTTTTGATGCGATCATTCCTCGTATCGGTGCATCTGTGACCTTCTACGGCACAGCAGTTCTGCGTCAATTTGAAATGATGGGTGTATACCCAGTGAATGAGTCTGTGGCAATTACTCGCTCTCGCGACAAGCTACGCTCAATGCAGTTGCTATCACGTAAAGGCATCGGTATGCCGATTACTGGCTTTGCAAGCAAACCAGATGACGTGAAAGATCTACTTGAAATGGTTGGCGGTGCGCCAGTCGTGATCAAACTGCTCGAAGGTACTCAAGGTATCGGTGTTGTGTTGGCTGAAACGCGTAAAGCGGCAGAGAGCGTAGTTGAAGCGTTCATGGGCCTTAAAGCCAACATCATGGTACAGGAATACATTAAAGAAGCTGGCGGTGCTGACATCCGCTGCTTCGTGATTGGCGACAAAGTGATTGCTGCGATGAAACGTCAAGGTGCTGAAGGCGAGTTCCGCTCTAACCTGCACCGTGGCGGTAGCGCATCACTAATCAAAATCACACCAGAAGAGCGCCGTACTGCGGTTGCTGCTGCGAAGATAATGGGTCTAAATGTGGCTGGGGTGGATCTTCTACGTTCTGACCGCGGTCCATTAGTCATGGAAGTAAACTCATCTCCAGGTCTTGAAGGTATTGAGGCCGCAACTGGTAAAGACATTGCTGGAATGATTGTCGAATTTATTGAAAAGAAAGCGGCAACTAAAAGGACAAAAACTCGTGGCAAAGGCTAAAAAGAATCGCGCTTTTGAGTTTCTCGGCGAGTCAATCTTGCCGGGCGAACGTAAGGTAGTCGAGCTTGAAGCTGCAAAGCTTTACACTCACTCACCATTATCGATTCCTGTCGAGATCATTAATGGCAAGTTGGAAGGCCCAACACTAATGGTCAATGCTGCAATCCATGGCGACGAACTGAATGGCGTAGAAATTGTACGCCAGCTGATCAACACCATTGATACCAGCAAACTGAAAGGCACGCTCATTGCTGTGCCAATCGTCAACGTATTTGGCTTTATTCATAAGTCACGTTACTTGCCGGACAGACGCGATTTAAACCGCTGCTTCCCGGGCAGTGAAAAAGGTTCTTTGGCCTCTCGCATGGCTCATACCTTTTTCTCTCAAGTAGCAAAACGTTGTGACTACATCTTGGATTTGCACACAGGCGCGATTCATCGCACTAACCTACCGCAAATTCGAGCTGACTTAAGCAATGAAGAGACACTAAGAATTGCTCAAGCGTTTGCAACACCAGTGATCGTCGATGCTCCACTTCGCGATGGCTCACTACGCAGTGAAGCAGAACGTTTAGGCATTCCTGTACTGACTTACGAAGCGGGTGAAGCGCTGCGCTTTGAACCGATTTGTATCAGTGCTGGCTACATTGGTGTGCAGCGTGTAATGCAGGCTATTGGCATGCTACGCGCAAGCCGTAAAAAGCTACCAACACCAGTGATTGCTAAATCCACCAGCTGGCTGCGAGCTGAGAGCGACGGTATTTTACGTACGGTCGTGACTCTGGGTGAGAAAGTCGCGAAAGGTCAAACCTTGGCATACATCAGTGCGCCTCTTGGCCATAGTGAAATCGAACTAAAGGCACGCAAAGGCGGTATTGTTATCGGCCAACAAACGCTACCACTGGTAAACGAAGGCGATGCTATCTTCCATTTAGCCTACTTTGAGGAAGATGACCAAGATGTTGAACAGGTTGTTGAAGAGTTTATAGAAGAAGTGATTGACGCGGATCTAGAACCTTTGACTACAGGTCAAATCAACTCTCCGTCTTAACTAGCGCCCAAGTAAACGACATCTGTTAATTACGTAAGTGACTTGAATAGAAAGCCCGCGATGAAAATCGCGGGCTTTTTGTTTTTGAGTCGAATTGGAGGCTTAGCCAAATGAAGCCCATATCACTGTCGCGACGAGAATCGGACAAACAAACTTCACGTAAACTGGCCATAGCTTACCAAACCAGCCTTGGGTGAAATCAGGGCAACCTTGCTCAAGTTCTTTAATCTTGGCATTACGATTCCAAACCCAGCCACCAAATAGGCAGAACAATAGCGCCGCTGTTGGCTGTAGGTATTGAGTGGCAATCGTCGCTACTAAACCAAACAGCTGACCAAAGTTAAATACGATCACAACACTGCCTAGCGCAATCAAACCACCTAATACCCAGCTCGTTGTGCTGCGTTTGGTATTAAAGCGCTCACCGACCAAAGAAACCGGACACTCAAGCATTGAAATGGAAGAGGTTAACGCAGCAATTGTCAGAAGTAAGAAGAACACGATAGCAAACAGCTGACCAAGCAAACCTAAGCTATCAAACATCAATGGCAGCACCGTAAACACAAGCGTATTAGAACTTAGCAGAGAACCATCTTCTGCGTAGATTTGCACGCCCTTTTGCATCGCAACAAACATCGCAGGCATCACCACAAGGCCAGCAATAAACGCCACGGCAGTGTCGACTAATGTTACGTTCATCGCCATCTTAGGTAGGTTCTCTTTCTTACTCAGATAAGAACCATAAATTAGCATCGAACAGCCACCAATGGTCAACGAGAAGAAGCCTTGCCCCATTGCAGATAAGATCAGTTTACGATCGAACACTTTCTCAAAATCTGGTACTAGGTAGTGCTTCAACCCTTCCATCGCACCTGTTTGCGACATGATGTAAATAAACAGCAAACCAAAAAGCACAAACAGTGCTGGCATTAAACGTGTCGACCACTTCTCAATACCCTGTTTTACGCCGCCTTGCACAATTAAAATAGTAAGAACATAAAAGGTAATTGTGCCAAATAAGTTGCGCTCTACGCTAAAACCTTTAAACCATGCGGTTGCAGCCTCTAAGCCAAAGACATCAGTAATGGCACCTAATAGGAAACAGATCAACCAGCCGCCGACAATACTATAGAAAGCCAATACTGCGCTTGGCACGCTTAAACCTATCCAGCCAACTAAACCGCCCAAAACTTTACCTTTCGGGTTACTTGTTAGTGAGCGCATACTATCTACTGGGTTAGCTTGGCCATAACGACCAATGGCCATTTCAACCACCAGCATAGGGAAAGCAACGATTAGGATCATTACTAGATAAACTAAAAGAAATGCGCCGCCACCATTACTGGCAGCTTGGGTTGGGAAACCCCAAATATTACCTAGACCAACTGCCGCGCCTGCGGCGGCGAGAACAAAGCCTAATCGCGAGCCAAAATGCTCACGAGGTTGAGATGCTACTTGCTGTGTCATACTACTCACACAATACCAATGAACTAGTTGACTAGTACATTATAAATAAACATCTGCAATTGCAAGATCAATTAGCCAATTATTCGGCAAATGTATGAATCTATCTATCCAACTGTTCGTAAAATAAACATTACACGCGATAACCGCTCTATTGCGGGTTAATACTTTCCTTAAACCCATATAGACAAAAAGAGCGCCGATTGGCGCTCTTAGTTCAAACATTATCAGTTTAGATAGTGAAAACTTGGTAATCTTTCAACTCAGGAATTTTTTCCATCAGTTGCTGCTCTTGTTCTGCCATGTCATCCAAAGATTCACAGAAATCTTGAGCCTGTTGCTCTGCCTTCTTGGCATGCTCTGCCATGCGCTGTTCAATTTTCGCTTTCAGCTCATACATAGAGTCAGACAATTCGGTTAGATTCAAACCGCCATCTTTTTTCATCTTTTCCGATAGAACACCCATTGCGTCACTTAAAAACTCAGTATTGAACAACTCTTTCGCTTTTTGGAAGTCTTCCGACCATGACGAAGTCATTTCAGACAAGCTCTGCGCAGGTAACACTAAGTCACCATCTTTGTAGTAGCGTGACTCCACATCCGCATAGAACTCTTTTAGCGCCGTTTTTACGTTATCAAATGAACCCGGAGCATCGAGGCTTTGTGCAAGGTCATCAATAATATCGTTTGCCAACGCTAGGCTATCATCCGCCACTTTTTTCGCTCGCGGTAGGTAGTCATTCATCTGCTCACGATAAGCTGCAATCGCGGCTTGCTGATCATCATTCAGCTCGATTTTTTCACCATGAATGGTGAGCGAGTTATCGCTGTTCACCACGGCTTTCTCACCGTTTTCCTGAGCGATTTCAATATTCTGCCCGTCAAGTCTCACTTGGTTTTTAATGTCGATTCGACATTGCGCCGCTTGGCTACCAACACTGACCAACAGAAGAGATAAGGCCATTACTTTTTTCATTTTGAACTCTTAAATACACGCTGTGATTAAACGTTAATATACCATCAGTTTAGCCTATGTGTGTTAGCAAACTGTCACCAAATAATACTCTGTGCGCTTTCCTGCAATCACCAGCTCGATGTCATCATCTTGATGCTTGCCCATTAGCGCCTTACCCATTGGAGATTCTGCGGTGAGCAAGAATACATCAAGCCCATCGTAATTCACGCATAAACCGCCGTTATTAGGCGCGATGAAAAAACGCTTTATCTGCTCATTCTCATCTTCTAGTTCTACATAGCAACCGACCGAAACGGCCAAGCCTTGTTTATCGACAATAGGCATCGCTCGAAACTGGCTCAACTGTTGCTCGCACTCTTGTACACGCATCGCCTGACCATGAGCTAAATAGGCCGCCTCTAAAGCTAGCGTGTCATATTTATGCTCAGGGACAGTTTCTTCGTCGGTTGCAGCATCAATCGCTCGCTGCGTTGACGAATACGCGACTTGTAGCTTTGCTTCCAATGCTTGCACAATCAGCGCAATTAGGTGCGATTTATTAACGTTCATAACCAAATAGAATAAAAATTGAGAAGCGCAAGATTAGCATGAAACGGCTCTCGGACTATCGATAAAATTCCACCATACGCCACCAAAGAGTTACGGTAGAATAGTCTCAGGCGAACAAAAAGGACAAACTCTGTGATTCAGCAAACTCTGCAGCAAACATTCGGCTTTGAGCATTTGAGAAGTGGTCAACAAACGGTTATTGAAAACGTGATGGCGGGTCACTCAAGCGCTGCCATTTTCCCGACCGGTTCTGGTAAATCTCTTTGCTACCAACTGCCTGCCACTTTGCTGCCTCACCTTACATTAGTCATCTCACCGCTGCTGGCGCTAATGAAAGACCAATTAGAGTTTCTTGCCGCGAAAGGCATTCCATCCGCCTCCATTGATAGCAGCCAAACTCGTGAAGAAGCTCAGCGCATCATGGCTGATGTGAAAAACGGTCAGATCAAGGTGCTGATGATCTCGGTAGAAAGGCTGAAAAACGAGCGATTTCGTCAATTTATTCGCCAAGTGCCGATCTCATTATTGGTGGTCGATGAAGCGCACTGTATTTCAGAATGGGGTCATAACTTTCGCCCAGATTACCTAAAATTGCCGAATTACCAGCAAGAGCTAAACATCCCACAAGTACTACTACTCACCGCCACTGCAACACCTGCCGTGATTGAAGACATGCAAACCAAGTTTGCTATTGCTCCTAAACATGTGACGGTGACAGGTTTTTATCGCTCAAATCTGGATATCTCAGTTATCCCTTGCGACGAGCAAAATAAGCAGCAACAACTTAACCAGCTATTACTACCTGAGCCAAACTTACCAACCATCGTCTACGTGACCCAACAACAAACCGCCGAGCACGTTGCCAGTGCGCTGGATCAGCAAGGTATCAATGCGCAAGCTTACCATGCGGGTATGGGCCACGAGCTTCGCGAACAGATCCAAAACCGATTCATGCAGGGTCAAGTCGATTGTGTTGTGGCAACCATCGCCTTTGGAATGGGGGTAGACAAAGCAGACATTCGCCGCGTGATCCATTTTGATTTGCCTAAGTCAGTCGAGAACTATGCTCAAGAAATTGGTCGAGCTGGTCGTGATGGCAACCTGTCTCACTGTATTGTTCTGGGTAATTTGTCTGGCTTAACGGTATTAGAAAACTTTGTTTATGGCGACACGCCAGAATCAAGCTCAATTCAAACCGTGGTTGATCAATTGCGTAGCAATGCCCCTGAATGGCAAGTGATTACTACGCGCTTATCCAAAGAGAGCAATATTCGCCAGTTACCTTTAAAGACCTTACTGGTCTATCTCGAGCTAGCCCAAGAAATTGAAGCAAAATACAGCTTCTTTGCCGACTATCGCTTCAAGTTCGTGATGCCTCAACAGCAAATAATCGAGCAATTCTCAGGCGAACGTAAGCACTTCATCGAAGCCATTTTCCAATCAATGACTAAAGCAAGAGTGTGGTGCCAGATTGATTTTGAAGTGCTTTGGATGGACTATCAAGCCGAGCGCAGCCGCGTGGTGGCGGCGTTAGATTACTTTGACCAACAAGGTTGGATAGAGCTTGAATCCAAACAGTTGACCGATGTTTATCAGGTATTGAATAACCCTACCCCAATTGATTCTGTGGTACTGGAATTGGCACAGTTGTTTGAGCAAAAAGAACTAAAAGACATTCAACGTATTCATCATATGTTGCAGCTATTTCAAGCAGAGAGTTGTATCAGCCAGCAGCTCGCCCATTACTTTGCCGATCACAATGCTCCTCAGCAGTGTGGTCATTGTTCAGTTTGTCGAGGCCAAATAGCGCAGTTTGCACCAATAGAGGGTCATGGCGTCGATGATCAACAGGTAAAGCAATGGATTGAACCACTGCTAAAACCTTCCAACGGATTAATGTCTAACCCGTTACTGGCTCGATTTTTGTGTGGCATCACGACACCAAAATTAACGCAGATAAAAGCGAGCAAAATGTCAGGGTTCAGCGCACTAAGCCATGTTTCATTTGGCCAAGTACTAAAACAAGTCGAGCGCGTTACTGGTGGACTAACCGCTTAAAAGAAACTGAGTTGTTTCGATTCGTCTTCGGGCTTGAGCATCACGTTCAAACCTAACAGACGAATCTCTCGGCCATTTTGGCGTTTTAGAATATCGCGCAGCAACTGCTTAAAGTCTTCAAGCTCAAGTTGAGGGTGGATGTGCTCAATGGTGGTAAGCTGAAAATCGGCAAATTTGAGCTTTATGCCCTGCTTAATGATCGCTTTATCAGGGCGCGCCTTGGCTAGTCGAACTTCAAGCTCGGGGAACAGTTTTTGTTCAATCACCTGCCAACATTCATCATAGCTCGATATGTTTTGAGTAAAAGTGCGCTCTACGCCGACCGATTTACGCTCGCGCTCTACCTCAACGTCACGTTCATCAATGCCGTGGCTACGTTTCCACAATGATTCACCTTGGCGGCCAAAGCGCAGTAGCAGCTCTCGATAATCGCTATTCTTAATATCTTGGCAAACATAAAAACCAGCTTGATGCAGCTTCTCCAAGCTGACCTTCCCCACTCCCGGGATTTTTTCTAAAGGTAGCTTATCGATCTCTTGCTGTACTCGTTCGGGAGGAATGACATATTGCCCATTGGGTTTGTTCATATCCGAGGCCACTTTCGCCAAGAACTTAATTGGTGCTATACCGGCTGAAGCGGTGAGATTAAGTTCTTGCCAAATATCACGTCGAATCGCTTCGGCAATCAGTGTTGCAGAGCCGTGATGCGCGGTCGCATCGGTCACATCGAGGTATGCTTCATCTAGCGATAATGGCTCAATGATCATGGTGTAACGTTCGAAGATTGCACGGATCTGCTTAGACACATCCTTGTAAACTTGCATTCGGCCCGGAACCACCAGCAATTGCGGGCAAAGCTGTAAAGCTCGTGCGGTAGGCATGGCACTACGAATACCAAATTTGCGCGCTTCATAGTTACAGGTACTCAGCACACCACGCTGCTTTTCGTGGCCTCCGACCGCTAAAGGTCGCCCCCTATACTCAGGGTTATCACGCATCTCCACTGCGGCATAAAAACAGTCCATATCAACATGAATGATTTTACGTTGGCGATCCGACATACCTAAACTCAATTAAACACTGTCTAAAAACACAGTATAATAAATAACTCTAAAGAATAAAAATCAATTTATCAGCACTCATTCTGTGGAATTCCTCATAGTGTAAATAATCAATAAGTTCTATTATGTTTACACTCAAGAAACACCAAGTTAACGCTAAAGTGCTAGCTAATAGCCGTAATTTGATGTCACTTGAACTAGGAACCAATCAAGTAGTAGGGAAGCTGTGTGAAGAACAAAGTCTTAGTCGTTGAAGACAGTCGTGCATTTAGAAATTATCTTGAGCAGCTATTGAGCCAAGCAGGCTATGAAGTGTTGTCTGCCGAAAACATCGCCCAAGCCAAACAGATCTTAGCCCACCAACCTGATTTGCTCTGTGCGGTGCTTGACTATTGTTTACCCGATGGTCAAGACGGCGAAATTATAGAACTCGTATTAAAAGCCCAACACAAAGTAATAGTACTCACCGCAATGTTTCAGGATGAACTTCGCGAGAGTATGTTGGCGAAAGGTGTGGTGGATTATCTGCTTAAAAACAGCATGGCCTCAGTCTCGTATTTATTGCCGTTAATCAAACGCCTAACTAACAACCATCAACATAAATGCCTGGTGGTCGATGATTCATCCACAGTACGAAACCACGTAGTGCAGTTGCTTGAACATCAGTACATTCGGACCACTCAGGCCACTAACGGCGCTGAAGCATTAGCGATCTTACAACAAGATCCTGAAATCACGTTTGTGATTACCGACCATGATATGCCTGAAAAAGACGGCATCAGTATGATCCAAGAGATCCGCCAAAGCTGGGATAAAAACAGCCTTGCGGTATTAGGTGTCTCTGGTAGCGATGATCATTCATTAACCGCACAGTTCCTAAAAGCTGGCGCAAATGATTTTCTCTATAAGCCATTTAACCAAGAAGAGTTCTACTGCCGAGTTCACCAAGTGTTGGATATGAAAGAGGCCAATAACGAGCTGTATCGCATGGCAAACCAAGACTCGCTTACTGGCCTATGGAATCGTCGCTTCTTGTTTAATCAAGCCTGTGGTGGTTGTGATAAGCGTAATATCGCTATGCTCGATATTGACCACTTTAAAAAGGTCAACGACACCTATGGTCATGATGGTGGCGATGCTGCACTGGTTACACTCGCCAATATCTTGAAGATTTATTTTCCTGAAGACGTGGTAGCGCGCTTCGGTGGTGAAGAGTTTTGCATCCAAGCCTGCGGCACTTTTACGGACTTTTCGACTCGTTTAGAAAAGATGCGCCAACGTGTGGAAAGTACCCCGATTCACTACAATGATACCCAAATCAATATTACGGTGAGCATTGGTGTCGCGAGTGCTCAAAATACCCTTGATTCGCAAATCAAGCTCGCCGATGACAGGCTCTATCTAGCCAAAGAACATGGCCGAAATATGCTGATTTGTCGTTAAACATTACTCTAAAAAGCAAAAAACCGACCTAATGGTCGGTTTTTACGTTCTATTGCTTCGCTAAGCTTAAGCAATACGGTCTTTTTCCCATGCGGCTAGCTTTTCAGCACGAGCAGCTTCACGCGCTTCACGCTTTTTACGAGCGTCACACGGTTCAGGGCAGTTACACACTTTATCAATGCCTACCGCATCTAAGCCGCCACAGCTGCCTTTTACCACTTTCTTTTGGAAGATGTAACCAACAGCCATTGCTGTAATTACTGCTAAAAAGACACCGAATGTAATTAGAAAAGTATTCATAATGACATGCTCACTTATAAGTTATTTGTTTAAGAATGGCTTATATGCTTCCGATGCCAGTTCTTTAAATCCGTCTGCTGTTTTCACAATCATGAACACAGGAATATTGTGTTTGTTGGCTACGTCCATGCCTTGCTTTTCACCTAACACCATTAAACCTGTGGCTAGGCCATCTGCCGTCATTGACGATTTATCCAATACCGTCACCGACACTACTTTATGGTTGATAGGTTTGCCCGTTTCTGGGTTAATAATATGAGAGTAACGTACGCCGTCACGCTCGAAATAGTTACGGTAATCGCCTGATGTCGCAATCGCCATGTCACCCGGCTCGATGATCTCTTGTACCGAGCGCTCATTAACCGTTGGTTTCTCGATAGCGATACGCCATTTGATGCCTTCACGATTATGGCCTTTTAATCGAATCTCACCACCGATTTCAACCATATAATTGTGAATGCCTTGAGATTCAATATAGTCGGCAACCACATCCACACCCCAACCTTTAGCAATGGTTGATAGGTCAACGTACAAGTGTGGGATATCTTTATGCAGCTGATTACCTTCAACGCTCAAATGCTCAATACCAATATTGGCTTTGCGCTCTGCAAGCTCTGCATCACTTGGAACAACTTCCGGGCGCGCTTCTGGGCCAAACCCCCACAGGTTAACTAAAGGCCCAACAGTAACATCTAATGCACCTAAAGTTAGACCGTTTAAACGAATCGCTTCTTTCACTACCGTGGCTGTTTGCTCTGAAACAGTAAACGCATCACGGCTTTGATATTGGTTAAAGCGGCTCAATTCAGAGTCTGGGCGATAAGTCGACATTTGGTCGTTCACTTGCTCTAGCAAGCGATCAATCTCTTGCTGAACCAACTCAGGGCTAGGAATACCTTCCGCTTGGATGTATTTAACGTTGTAGCCCGTACCCATAGTCGGACCACTTAAATGTACTTGTTCAACAGGCTTTTCACAGCCAGCTAAAATCAATAGAGAAGCAAAAGCAACAAGCCACTTTTTCACTTGTTTGACTCCCATTGTTTGAGAATAAATAGAGGAAATAATCCGTAGATTAAGACGATTTTCTCTATTAACTATCAAGTTAGTGTTTAGAAAAATAATGGCTGACTAATCAGCCAGCCATCGCATATGCATAATTTCAAGTAGTTGGAGTTGTAGCTAGGCGATCAGTAAACCCTATCCTAAAAACATAGATTGTCTATGTGATTAGGACGGCCGGCGAACCGGTGGGTTTAAGAAGCCAACACCGCTACAGCTTCAAATACGCAGAAATTTAACCGCCGAAGTCATCTAGAAGAATGTTCTCATCTTCCACACCAAGATCTTTCAGCATGCCGATAACAGCTGCGTTCATCATCGGTGGACCACACATGTAGTACTCACAATCTTCAGGCGCTTCGTGGTCCTTCAGGTAGTTTTCGTACAATACGTTGTGGATGAAGCCTGTGTAACCATCCCAGTTATCTTCTGGCATAGGATCAGACAGCGCACAGTGCCATACGAAGTTGTCATTCTCAGCTTGTAGGCCATCGAAATCTTCTACGTAGAACATTTCACGTTTAGAACGCGCACCGTACCAGAAAGACATCTTACGAGTAGAGTTTAGACGCTTAAGTTGGTCGAAGATATGAGAACGCATCGGAGCCATACCTGCACCACCACCCACGAATACCATTTCGTTGTCTGTGTCTTTTGCGAAGAACTCACCAAATGGACCAGAAATAGTACACTTGTCGCCCTCTTTAAGAGACCAGATGAACGATGACATGATACCCGGTGGAACATCAGGATTATTAGGCGGCGGCGTAGCGATACGCACGTTTAGCATAATAATGCCTTCTTCTTCTGGGTAGTTAGCCATTGAGTAAGCACGGATAGTTTCTTCTGAAACCTTAGACTCGTAGCGGAACAGGTTAAACTTGTCCCAGTCTTCACGGTACTCTTCTGGTACATCGAAGTCAGCGTATTTTACGTGGTGAGCTGGCGCTTCAATCTGGATGTAACCACCAGCACGGAAAGGTACTGATTCGCCATCTGGAATTTGTAGCTTAAGCTCTTTAATGAATGTTGCTTTGTTATCGTTCGAGATAACTTCACATTCCCACTTCTTAACGCCGAAGATTTCTTCAGGAAGTTCGATGTCCATGTCAGTTTTCATTGCTACCTGACACGCTAGACGCTCACCTTCACGAGCTTCACCTTTAGTAATATGGTCAAGCTCAGTAGGTAGAATATCGCCACCGCCTGATTTAACTTTTACGCGACACTGACCACAAGAGCCACCGCCACCACAAGCAGAAGATACGAATACGCCAGCACCAGCTAGAGCACCCAGAAGCTTACTGCCTGGTTGTGTAACGATAGCCAACTCAGGGTTATCGTTCACAGAAATTGTAATGTCACCTGTTGGTACCAGCTTCGATTTAGCGAAAAGAATCACTAAAACTAGAGCTAGGATGATCAGAGTAAACATCACTACACCAAAAATAATAGTAAACATTGACTATTCCTTATTTGCTGCGGTTTACCCGACTTACAGTTGAACACCAGAGAAAGACATAAAGCCCAACGCCATAAGACCTACAGTGATGAACGTAATACCTAAGCCACGTAGGCCTGGAGGAACATCAGAGTACTTCATCTTCTCACGGATACCTGCAAGAGCAACGATAGCTAGCATCCAGCCCACACCTGAGCCGAAGCCGTACACTACAGACTCAGCAAAGTTGTAGTCACGTTGTACCATGAAGGATACGCCACCGAAGATTGCACAGTTTACTGTGATCAGCGGTAGGAAGATGCCTAGTGCGTTGTACAGAGGCGGGAAGAAACGGTCTAACACCATCTCTAGAATCTGTACTAGGGCTGCGATTACACCGATAAAGGTAATGAAGTTTAGGAAGCTTAGATCCACACCTTCAAGTAACGCATTCTCTTTTAGAACTAGGTTGTATAGTAGGTTGTTCACTGGTACTGCAACAGTCAGTACGAAAACAACAGCTACGCCAAGACCGAAAGAAGTCTTAACTTTCTTAGATACGGCAAGGAAAGTACACATACCTAAGAAGAACGATAGTGCTAAGTTTTCGATGAAAATCGATTTAACTAGCAAGCTAATGTAATGTTCCATGTCGTCCTTACTCCTTCGCTTCTACTTGCTCTGGTTTCAGAATTCGGATTGCCCAAATTAGGAAACCGATTAGGAAGAATGCAGATGGTGCAAGAAGCATCAGACCATTAGGCTGGTACCAACCACCATTGCTCACTAGAGGTAGAACTTCCATACCAAACAATTTGCCTGAGCCAAACAGTTCACGGAAGAAACCAACAGTGATAAGAACGAAACCGTAACCAAGACCGTTACCAATACCATCGATAAGTGATGGAAGAGGCTCAGACTTCATAGCGAAGGCTTCAGCACGACCCATTACGATACAGTTAGTAATGATTAGGCCAACGAATACAGATAGCTGCTTAGAGATATCGTATAGGTAAGCTTTCAATACTTGGTCAACCACGATTACAAGTGACGCGATGATCGCCATCTGAACGATGATACGTACACTGTTAGGAATGTGGTTACGAATTAGAGAAACTGAAAAGTTAGACAGAGCCGTTACAAAGATAACCGCTAGCGTCATAACGAATGCAGTCTCAAGTTTGGTGGTTACCGCAAGAGCAGAACATACACCAAGAACTTGTAGCGCGATTGGGTTGTTATCCAATACTGGCGCTAGAAGACTCTTTTTAACATCTTTTGCACTAGACATTAGTTAAGACCTCCGTCACGTACTTTTGTTAGGAATGGACCAAAGCCCATGTCACCTAACCAGAAGTCAAATGTACCTTGAACACCGTTCGCAGTCAGTGTTGCACCTGATAGGCCGTCAACACCGTGGATAGAACCTTCAGGAGCACCACCTTTTACAATCTTAATTGCAGGCTTGTGTTGCTCATCGAATAGTTTCTTACCAACAAACTGATCACGCCAAGATGGGTTTTCAACTTCACCACCAAGTCCAGGAGTTTCACCCTGTTCGTAGTATGTGATACCAGCAACAGTGTTGCCGTCAGTTTCAACCGCAACGAATGCGTACATCATTGACCATAGGCCGTTGCCGTGAACAGGAAGAATCACTTTAGAAACTGCATCGCCATCTTTCACTAGGTAAACAATACCAGTGTTAGCACGACGTAGGATCTTCGCTTTGTCTTCTTCTGCACTTAGCTTAGTTGATAGTGCTGGATCTTTAGCCGCTTTACGCTGGTCATAAGATGCTGCATCACCTTCAACGAAGTCACCCGTTTCGAAATCCACTAGACGTGGTTCAATGTATTGGCCATAAAGATCAGCAATTTTCTGACCTTCTGTATCGATACCCGCGACTTCAACGATCTTAGTTTGCTTATCTAGGACCGCATTTGCTTTTTGCTTATCGCGTAGACCGACTGCTGCTGTTGATACAATGATTGAACAAACAAGGCTCAACCCGACAACAACACCCAGCGTCTTTTTAATGCTGTCGTTATTACTTGCCATAGCGTGCTAGTCTCCGCTTGATGTTCTTTTCGATCACTACATGGTCGAACAGTGGTGCGAATAAGTTAGCGAATAGAATCGCCAGCATCATACCTTCTGGGTATGCTGGGTTAACTACACGAATCAACACACACATCACGCCGATTAGCGCGCCGTACCACCACTTACCTTTATTGGTAAATGAAGCTGATACAGGGTCAGTTGCCATGAAGAACATACCGAATGCAAAGCCACCAAGAACTAGGTGCCAGTGCCAAGGCATATCGAACATTGGGTTAGTATCAGAACCGATCACGTTGAACAGCGTTGCTGTTGCAATCATACCGATCATTACACCCGCAATGATGCGCCACGATGCGATTCGCATGTATACGATCATTGCTGCACCGATCATCAGTGCTAGGGTTGATACTTCACCGATAGAGCCAGGGATGTTACCGATGAATGCGTCTAACCAAGAGATAGTTTGATCAGTCACTGCGTTATGAAGACCAGCAGCACCGCCTTGTGCCCATTGGCTCAGTGCAGTTGCACCAGAGAAGCCATCAGCCGCAGTCCATACTACGTCACCCGAGATTTGTGCTGGGTAAGCGAAGAAAAGGAAAGCACGGCCAGCTAGAGCTGGGTTAAGGAAGTTACGACCAGTACCGCCAAAGATTTCTTTAGCAACTACAACACCGAAGGTAATACCTAGTGCTGCTTGCCATAAAGGAAGTGTTGGCGGAACAATTAGCGCGAATAGAATAGAAGTAACAAAGAAACCTTCGTTAACTTCGTGCTTACGCACCATACAGAACAATACTTCCCAGAAACCACCGACAAGGAATACTGTCGCATAGATAGGTAGGAAGTAAGTCGCACCTAGCAACATCTTGCTACCGATACCTGCATCGGCCGCTAAAGAGCCACCCAGCATTTCGGTTAACCAGTAGTGCCAGTTACCTGCGATAATGTCAGTTAGCGCATCACCTTGGTAAAGGTAATTTAGCGCTGCGATAGCTTGGCCACCTGCGTTGTACATACCCCAGAACATTGCTGGGAATACCGCAAACCAAACCATGATCATGATACGTTTTAAATCAACGCTATCACGAACGTGCGAGCTTTTCTTAGTCACTAGACCCGGCGTGTAGAAAACTGTCGCTACAGCTTCGTACAGGGCAAACCACTTCTCGTGTTTGCCACCCGGCTCAAAGTGATGCTCGATATCTTCAAGAAACTTTTTTAAGCCCATGAGAATTACCCTTCTTTCTCAATCGTATCTAGGCATTCACGAAGTAACATACCGTACTCGTATTTACCCGGACATACATAGGTACACAATGCTAGATCTTCTTCATCTAGTTCTAGCGCACCTAGTGCTGCTGCACTGTCGGTATCGCCTGCACATAGATCGCGAAGTAGCAGTGTAGGTTCCATGTCTAATGGCAACACACGTTCGTAGCTACCGATTGGAACCATTGAGCGTTCACTACCATTGGTCGTGGTTGTCATGTTGAACAACTGACCTTTGAATAAGTGACCAAGGAAAGAGCGAGTCACAGAGAACTTGTTTTTACCAGGCATCGCCCAGCCAAACAGTTCTTTCTCATAGCCTTCGCGTAATACGGACACTTGCTGATGGTAACGACCAAGGTAAGCGTGAGGACCTGTAGCATGAGTACCAGTAAGTACTGAGCCAGAAATCACACGAACGTCGCCAGGCATCAATTCGCTGTCAGTAAGTTCGTCAAGGTTTGCACCAATAATTGTACGAACTAGACGTGGGTCATTCACTACTGGGCCTGCTAATGAAATCACGCGTTCTGCGTGTAGCTCACCAGTTAGGAATAATTGACCGAAAGCGATAACGTCTTGATAGTTGATGCTCCATGCCACATTGTTTGCATTTACTGGGTATAGGTAATGCATGTGGGTACCCGCAAGACCTGCTGGGTGTGGGCCATCGAAAACGTGCTCTTCTACATTAGATTGAGCGGAACGAGGTAGACTTGAGCCAGATTTACAAACGTAAACCTTATCTTCCGTGAGGGCTGAAAGAATGTCTAGACCAGCGACAAATGCTTCTTCTTGCTCGTTGATGATCAACTCAGGCTGAGCTGCTAGTGGATTAGTATCCATTGCAGTTACAAAAATAGCCTGTGTAGAAGATGCAATAGCTGGAACCTTGCTGAACGGACGAGTACGTAAAGCCGTCCAAAGACCAGATTCAACCAGTTGAGACTTGATCGCTTCACGATCTAGACCTGCTAGTTTATCGGCTTCAAACTTATCGAACGTTACCTGCTCTTCACCTGCCACTTCAATCACAACAGATTGAAGGACACGTTTAGCGCCACGGTTAACTTCGATCACTTTACCGCTAACTGGCGAAGTAAATTTCACGCCTGGGTTCTTTTTATCTTCAAAAAGAACTTGCGCTTTTTTCACTTCGTCACCTACGCGGACATGCATGGTTGGACGCATGCCAACGTACTCTTCGCCAAGCAAGGCGACTTTTTTGATGGTCTTACCATCATTAATCACCTGGGTAGGAGCTCCTGCGATAGGAAGATCCAGACCCTTCTTTATTGTAATCATACGCACTTGCACTACTTTATCGGGAAAAAGATTCTTTGATTGCGTAACTTTAAGACACGACATTAGTGTCCGGTTTTGGTGCAAATTTTAACCACCAAAATCGCAACATCCTATTAAAACTCTCGTCACATAAAATAAGCGAGATTTATCAGGTGCAATAGTTTAGCATCTTTTTAGAATGTGATGCCATGACCAATCAGAGGTATAGAGCGAATATTTGCGAGGAATTGAGTTTAAAAGGCTAAGGAATAGTCATAACTTTGAGCCATCGCACACCAATAAAGACCAATAAAACCCCTGCACCCGTATTAACAATTAACATAATGAAACAATTACTTTTATTTAGACGCATTCGCTCTTATGTTTCTACGTTGTTAATAGTTATAGAGTAGCAAAATAAAAAAAAGCAGCGAAAGCTGCCCTTTTGATGCCTTTATTTGCCACCACCTAAACACATAGGGCTATCCGGTGCTTTTTGCATTTCACGCCACTCTGTGGGCGTATAGGTATGAATAGCTAAGGCATGAATATGATTGGCTAACTCGTCCGCTAGCGTTTGGTTAACTCGTCGGTGACGAGCAATGAGCCTCAGCCCTTCAAAGGCCTCACTCACCACGATGACTTTAAAATGGCTTTCAGAGCCTGGAGCAACATTGTGCATGTAGCTTTCATTGATAACATCAAGATGCTGTGGGGATAGCTCTTGATGGAGCTTAGTTTGAATCACTTCTTCTAGCATGTGCTTCACCACTTCCCATGAATAGTATGACTGATTATTACTGATGGACATATTGAGCGTTGCCCTGATTATTATGCTTGCATCATAGTCTGAAGATACGTAAATCAAAAGGTTTTAGTTTTCACTTCCCCCATCATCTGCGACAATTTCTTAATCTGTTAATACCGAACGTTCCATATATGAAAACTGAGCTTACCCTGCACGACAGAACCTTAACCCTATTTCGTTTCCCTAAGAGAAGTAATGAAACGCTGCAAGCCTGGGACGCCGGTGACGAATACCTAATCAATCATGTCGAAGAGCTAGCGTTACCTGAAAAGCAAAACATATTGCTGCTCAACGATAACTTTGGCGCCTTGAGTTGTTGGTTTTCACATCAACACTCGGTGACTATGCTTAGCGATTCTTTCATCGCACAAAAAGCGACCTTACAAAACCTGCAACGCAATCAGTGTAATAAAGTTGATTTTGCCACTAGCTTGGATGATCTGCCGCAGAACATTGATCTTGTTTTGATGCAGATTCCGCGTAATAACCGTTTTCTTACTTGGCAGTTAAGCCAACTGCGCAAAGTACTACCAAGCAATGTACCTGTTATAGCGGTCAATAAAGCTAAAGAGATCCATTCATCGACGCTCAAACTGTTCGAAAAACATCTGGGTGAAACATCGACCTCTCTCGCTTGGAAAAAACACCGTTTAGTCTTCAGCTTTGCTAACTCGGCACAGACGTCAGAGGTTGAGCCTTTTACAACATGGCCGGTAGATGAACACCCGATCCAGTTGAAAAACTTACCGAACGTTTACTCAGGCGAGACGTTAGATCAAGGGGCTCGGTTTATTCTAAAACACCTACCACAACGAGATGATGCGTTTAAGGCGATCGATTTAGGGTGTGGTAATGGGGTGCTCTCGGTCAAATTAGCTCAGCTAAACCCACTCATTGCACTAACCAGTGTGGATGAGAGCCACATGGCAGTGGCCTCTGCGAAGCAAAACATAATCGACAATGTCGGGGATGACATCGATTTTCACTGCGTGGCGAATAATTGCTTGGATGGATTTCCGGCCAATGAGACCGATATGGTGGTGTGTAACCCTCCGTTCCACCAGCAACAAGCCGTCACAGATCATATCGCATGGCAGATGTTCTGTGATGCAAAGCATGTTCTTAGCACTGGTGGGCAATTATTAGTTATCGGTAACCGTCACCTCGGCTACGATGTGAAGTTAGCAAGACTCTTTGGGAAGTCACAGGTGAAGGTGGTTGATGCAAATAAGAAATTTGTTATTTTACAAGCTACTAAATAGTCCACTATTATCCAATTAGATTTTGACTTCTCAGCATTAATAGAAAAGGAAATGACAATGAGAAAACTGGTTCTAGCCGCGTCAATGGCACTACTTACTGCTTGTTCTGCGCCTCAGCAAGAACAACTCAATTTCATGCCACGCGCAGAGCTGAGTAACAGTAATATCGTTAATGGCAGTACATTTTCCCTAACGAGTAAAGATGTTCGTTCTGCACAATACGTTGCATTGGTTGATACAGGCCGCGCAAATATCGAACCTATCCACTCTAAGCAGAATGTACGCATCGCTTTAGAGAATGCTCTACTTGAGCAATTCCAATCACAAGGTTTCCGCAGTTCAGTAAACAGCGAAAATACGATTGATGTTGAAGTTCAAGAAGCGCTTGTATCGGTTAAGCACTCCGTTATGGAAAACCAAATGGATGCTAAGCTGGTTATTGAAGTTACCGCAGAAACACCAAAAGGTAAGCTAGTTAAAACTTACACTGGTACAGCTCAACGCAATGGCGCACTAAGTGCATCGAATGAAGAAATTGAGCTAGTACTAAACGATGTAGCAAACCTTGTTCTACGTGAAGTAGCTGCTGACCGTGAACTACAAAGCTACATGCAGGAGCGCTTCTAATGTGGAAGTACCTTGTCGCAAGCTTTGCGCTAGTTAGCCAACTCGCTTTTGCCGGACCAAAAGTGGAAGTTGAGACCAATATCGGTAATTTCACAATCGAACTCAATGAAGAGAAAGCGCCTGTATCTGTGGCTAACTTCATCAAATACGTTGAAGATGGCAGTTATGTTGGCACTCAGTTTCACCGCGTAATTCCGGGATTCATGGCGCAAGGCGGCGGCTTTGATAAAGATATGAATCGCGCAGACACTTATGCGCCAATCAAAAATGAAGCGAACAACGGTCTAAACAATGATACGGCGACCATCGCAATGGCTCGTACTAACGATCCAGATTCAGCGACTCGTCAGTTCTTCATTAACCTAGTCGATAACGACTTCTTGAACTATGGCGCTCGCCCACCGGGTTACGCTGTGTTTGGCAAAGTCACGCAAGGTTTTGACGTTGTACAAGAGATGGCGCGCAAGCCAACTCACACGGTTGGTCGTTACCGCGACGTACCCGTTGAAGCAATCATCATCACCAAAGCGACTCTAATCAAATAAGTTTGCTGTGATTACGTGAATTGGGCTCTTACTTTTCGGTGAGAGCCTTTTATTTTTAACTCAACTTCTCTAACTTAACCCTCTCAAACCTATCTATTCAAGGGAATACAATGGCCAACGCTTCCATGTCATGGTACGACACTTTTCGCAGCTACCTAGACCGCCGACTTATGTGGGTGTTCATGCTCGGTTGCTCAAGCGGCTTCCCTTGGGTCTTGATTGGCTCCAACATGTCTGGTTGGTTAAAAGACGCAGGCTTAACTCGTACCGCCATTGGCTACTTTGGCAGTGTGTTTGCTGTTTATGCGATCAACTTCCTCTGGGCGCCACTGGTAGACCGAGTAAAACTGCCTTTCCTACACTCAGCGCTAGGACAGCGCCGCAGTTGGATCTTCTTCTGTCAATCGATCGTACTAGTGTGTACGTTACTGATCGCTGGGGTTAATCCAGCCAATAACTTAATGCTTACGTCAATGTTAGCGCTGTGTATTGCTATCTCTTCAGCCACGCAAGATATTGCCATTGATGCCTACCGCATTGATACCTTCCCTAAATCTGAAGCATCAAAACTACCACAAGCTTCAGCCATGGCCGTGATTGGTTGGTGGACAGGTTACTCTGTACCGGGTTATTTAGCGTTCATTAACGCCGACCAAATTGGCTGGAATGGGGTTTACTACGGAATGGCGGCGATTGTCGGTGTATTATTGCTGTTTACGCTTCTAACCAAAGAACCCACGACGAAACGAGAGCAATTGCAAACGGAAGCTGAGCAACGTCATAACCAGTATGTGGGTAATCCCGTTGTGGCGTGGTTGAGCGTAACGGTGTTAGAACCATTTATCGACTTCTTCCGTCGCAATGGATTTCAAGTTGCGATCACTTTGCTGATGTTTGTTTTCTTGTTCAAGATTGGTGAAGCCTTCCTAGGACGTATGTCGATTACCTTCTACAAAGAGATCGGCTTCTCAAACGAACAAATTGGCTATTATTCCAAACTGATTGGCTGGGGCTTAACCATCATGTTCACCCTACTAGGCAGTATGGTTAATGTGAAATTTGGTATTGTTCGCGGCTTACTGATTGGTGGTACCGCCATGGCTGCAAGTAATTTGATGTTTGCTTGGATGGCGAATGTGGGGCCGAACGAACACCTATTCTTAGCGACACTCGTGGTCGATAACTTTACCTCAGCGTTCTCCACAGTTGCGTTTGTCTCGTTCTTAACCGTTGTGACAGGCCAAGCCTTCTCAGCAACTCAATACGCCTTGCTAGCCTCTTTGGGCAACTTAGGGCGAACCACGTTGGCCTCTTTCAGCGGCAGCTTAGTCGACTTACTCGACAACTGGTCAATGTTCTTTGTGTTAACGGCGCTAATGGTTATTCCGAGTTTGATAATGCTTTACTCGCTACGTCATTACTTTAACGATATTCTCGAAAAAGCACGTAAACGAAAAGATTAAAACGAAAAAGGGTCGCGGCAGCGACCCTTTGAATTTCTGGAACTTGCTTGGATTTAGGGATACATCCCTTTACCGAACGTGTTAAATAGCCTTGCCACACCTTGCGTAAAGATCATTGGCTCAGTCAGCACCGTTAAACACAAGCAATCTTCTTCCATGCTAGTTTGTGGACTGTGCTTATCGGACGCGTCTTTAACCAAAAAGTCGCCTTGGTGATACTCACCCTCTTCATCACTAAAATTGCCATGTAGCACTAAGGTTGTTTCAAGCCCTTTGTGTGTGTGCTGCGGAATAGACACATCTTTTGAAATGTAAAGAAGGTTCACTTTTGCCTCTTCGCCCAAATCAATGTTGGCACTAAACACTTTTCCACCGTAACTGCGCCAATCACCAATCTTAGGGGCGACACGGCTCAAAGATCTTGGAAGCTGGAACGTTTTGCCGTTCACTTCGATTGATGTGGATTCTGCTTCTTGAACCTGGACATTTTCCTGCGGCTCAAGAGCGACGATGTGATCAAACATATCGCCAAAATCAAAGTCTTGCTCAACGATTTGGTTCTGTAAATCTAATCCAGCTAACCGCTCTAAGTGCATCACGTGTTCGCGGCTAGACGATGACAATTCCAAATGCGTAGCGATAGCAAAACTGTTTGCTGCATCGAGCTCACCCGCAACGTAAGCTTGCAGCATTTCCTGCTTGGGTTGATAACTCATAATTGCTCAGCCTCGATAGTATTTCTTAAACGCTCCACGGCAAGTCGTAAACGCGACTTTACCGTACCTAATGGAATATCAAACATGTCTGCGACTTGTTGGTGTGGTAACTCTTCCAAATAGACCGCCTGAACCACTTTCTTTTGCGCGTCAGGCAAGATGTCTAAAAACTTAACCACCTGCTCTTTGAGCATCTCATGCTCGGGAGCGTAATGATCAACTAAGTCGGGTGGCAAAAAATCGCTCGGCCAAATATCCTCCGACAGTAAATAAGCGTCTCTACCCTTTTGCTTTCTCAATAAATCAAAACATAAGTTTCTCGCTATCGTATAGATCCACGTAGAGAGAGAACTTTTCGCGCCATTGAATAACGCACTTTTTTGCCACACCGTTGCCAAAGTATCTTGCACAATTTCTAGCGCGACTTGCTCATTGCCTACATGCTTTAAAGCGAATTGCTTAAGACGCGGAGAGAAGTGGCTAAACACCAGCGCAAAGGCTTGCCTGTCTTGGGCTTTCACTTTATCCATACATCGTGACCAATCTTCTCGGCCAAACGTACTGGTTTGTTGGAACGTCATTTTCATCATCCTTGCAGATCAGATGTATCTACCTTCCTACGAAGGTTCACATCAATCGATCACTCAGGTTCTATCGCAGTGGTTAAAAAGCGCAATGCTTCTTGGCAGTCACTTTGTCTGGCTAGATAGTCGAACTGCTGCTTAGGTAGCGGTAACAACTCAAGCCATCGCTGAGAAACCCAACTCGCATCCTCAAAAAAGCATTGGTCGTAGAGTGTCTTTATTTGAGGAAACTTTATGTACACCCTTTGTAATTGTAGCGCGAGATACTGCTGTTCAGTGGACAAATCTTGCATTTGCCAACTTGGTAACCAAGATACTTGAGCAATGCGTAAGCCATCGTACTCAGTTCGCACGGTTTGCACACTAAAACGTTTTTGACCCACTACAGTTATGCCGAGCAAACCGTCTTCGAGCGTTTCAAAGTCAACAATTCGGACTAAAGAACCAATCCGAGATAACCCACCCGTGCCTGATTGCTTCTGTTTTTCGAGTAAACAGATACCAAATGTGCCGTCTTGCTTGAGCGCTTGTGTCACTAATCGCTTATAGCGAGGCTCGAAGATCCTCAGTCTCATTTTACCTTCAGGAAGTACCACGGAACTGAGAGGAAATAGCATGATATCGTCCATGTTCGACTCCCAAAATTCTTGTTTCTTATCTCTACGAGGCTAAGTCCCTCTACGATCATTCACTTTTTATGTTGATTAGGAGATCAACATAAAAAAAAGCGCAAGCGCTTGCGTAATCGATTTCCATTTCATTTTTTGTGCAAATTAGTGAAACGAATTTTCTCATTGAGTGTTTTGTTATTAATTGTGATCTACATCTCCAAATCATTTGAACTTTTCACAACTCGACACTTTTATTTGCGAAATATATCGATATTATTCCGCTCAGCAAATAAGCACAGACACAATAGTGCAACTAGCAATTAAACAACCTTTTTCATACCAACTAGAGAGTTCCACTTATGCGTAAATCACTTTTAGCTCTTGGTGTTGTAGCTGCAATGTCTACACCTGCAATGGCTGCTGACTATTCAGATGGCAATACTCACAAAAATGACTACAAATGGTTCCAATTTAACATCATGGGCGCATTTGATGAGCTTCCTGGTGAATCATCTCACGACTACATTGAGATGGAGTTTGGCGGTCGTTCAGGCATTTTTGATCTATACGGCTACATCGATTTCTTCAACGTATTAAACAGTGATGGCAGTGATAAGAGCGGCTCTGACCGTATCTTCGCGAAAATTAACCCTCGCATGTCTCTAGACGGCCTAACAGGTAAAGACCTATCATTCGGTCCAGTTCAAGAACTGTACTTTGCAAACCAAATCGTGATCAACGGTGGTGGTGAGTACACTTACCTAGACAGCAACGGCCAGCCAATGGTTGATGGCGACGGTAATATCCGTAAAGCTGATAAGCCTACATACAACATCTACACTGGTATTGGTTCAGATGTGATGGTTCCATGGTTCGGAAAAGTTGGTGTTAACGCATACGCTAAATATGACATGAATGCTAAAGAGTTTAATGGTTACCAAGTGTCATTAAACTGGTTTAAGCCTTTCCACTTCTTTGAGAACGGTTCATTCATTTCATACCAAGGTTACCTAGATTACGAATTCGGTATTGAGAAGACTGAAATTGCAGGCACTCCACTGAACTCTTCAAACGGTGGTGCTATGTACAACGGTATTTACTGGCACAATGACCAATTTGCTCTAGGTTACGGTCTAAAGCTTTACAACGAAGTATATGGCCTAGCTGATGGTGGCATTGCTGGTAAGACTTCTGGCGTTGCGCACTACATCGCTGCAACTTACAAGTTCTAATAGACTTGACAGTTCCCCTAAAATGGCACCGAAAGGTGCCATTTTTATTTGCTTTCCTCCGGTATGACATTATCCTCTTGGCATTCGCCTCAATTTGATTTCATACCATGAATTTTGCCATCGTTGGCCCTGGTGCAATTGGTTCACTTTGGGCAAGCAGCCTCAGCCATGCGGGCCACAATATAAACCTGTGGAGCCGTCAAACAGACAATCAACTGACTATTCAGTGTGACAACCACCTGCCTTTAACACTGCCCAATAATGACCATCAAGCACTGAAAAACAGTGATGTTGTTTTGGTGACGCTAAAAGCGCCCTTTGTGCTTTCAGGTCTAAAAAGTTTAGTAGAGCATATTCATTCTGATGCGATTATCGTTCTAATGCACAACGGTATGGGCACAGCTGAACCAGTATCATCATTGTTCCCTAATAACCCACTGTTGCTTGCGACAACCACTCACGGTGCATACCGTCCTACACCACAACATGTGCTGCACACAGGTAAGGGCAACACACAGCTCGGTGCTACAAACTCGTTGGGGCATCAGTGTGAGTTTATTGTCGATGTGCTCAACAATGCGCTACCAACTGTCGAATGGCACTCCAATATCCAACAAGCTCTATGGAACAAACTGGCTATCAACTGCGCCATAAACCCACTGACAGCAATCAACAACGTCAACAATGGCACGTTATCTCAGCAGGCGTATCAATACGACTTACAACAGATCATTAATGAAGTGGTTGAAGTGATGCATGCTGAAGCAATTGCGGTAGAGATGCAGGCGCTCACAAAAACGATCCAACATGTCATTGAGGCGACGGCCGCAAACTATTCTTCAATGCAGCAGGATATCGCTCATCGAAGGACTAGCGAGATAGACTTCATTACGGGATATCTCATAGCCAGAGCAAAGCATCATCAAATAGATGTTTCCTTTAACCAATCGCTCTACAATTCAATTAAACAAATCGAACAAAGCTGGTAACCCTTATGAGTAAAAAAGTATTAATCCCTATCGCTACGGGTAGTGAAGAAATGGAGGCTGTCACCATCATAGATATGATGGTACGCGCCGGATACGAAGTGGTGGTTGCTAGCGCTGATTTTTCTGGTCAATTGACCATGACAGGCTCTCGCGGTATCACCCTCAATGCAAATTGTCGTTTGGTTGATGTGGCTGATGACGAGTTTGATGCAGTCATTTTACCCGGCGGTGTAGGCGGTTCAGAAATATTCCGTGATAGCACAGTACTTATTGAGATCCTTCGTCAACAAATGTATGAGGGTAAACTGGTTGCCGCTATTTGCGCGGCGCCAGCTTTGGTTCTTGCACATCATAAGCTTTATCCAGATGCGTTAATGACTTGCCATCCAAGCTTCCAAGATCATATTACCGAGCAAAATTGGCGTGTTAAGCGCGTGACTTTAGATGTGACTCATAACCTCATTACTAGCCAAGGCCCTGGCACTGCACTTGAGTTTGCGATGGAGATCATTATTCGTCTATCAGGCAAAGCACACGCTTGGACTGTTGCCGAGCCAATGGTGACTATTCCGACTCTGCAATATCATAAGATGGGTGAAGCCTAATGTTGGATATCGCAGATATTCGTGTGCAATTTCCCGCACTACAACAAAGCATCAATGGTCAACCATTAGTCTATCTAGACAGTGCGGCCACCACGCAAAAGCCACAAGTGGTGATCGATGCGATCAGCCAATATTACAGTGCGCAAAACGCTAATGTTCATCGTGGTAGTCATAGTTTAACCGCGCATGCCACCAGCCAATTTGAAGCAGCCAGATCTCGCATGGCGACATTAGTTAACGCTACAAGTGAAAAAGAGATTATCTGGACTCGCGGCGCGACTGAAGCATTGAATCTCATTGCACAAACTTACGCCCGAAATACATTACAAGCGGGTGATGAAATTCTGATTGGTGAGATGGAGCACCACGCTAACATCGTACCTTGGCAAATAGTCGCTGAGCAGACGGGGGCTAAAGTAGTTAAAATCCCAATAACGGCTGATTGTCAGCTAGATATGGATGCTTTTCGCCTGCTGTGTACCGAACGCTGTAAAATTGTTGCGTTAGCTCATACCTCTAATGTCACAGGTACACGCCAGCCGATTGAGCAAGCGATTGACATTGCCCACGCTCAACAGGCCATCGTGGTAGTCGATGCCGCGCAAGGTATCGTGCATGAGTCTATCGATGTACAAAAGCTCAATGCAGATTTCTTGGTGTTTTCCGGACACAAGATTTTTGCCCCTGCTGGCATTGGCGTTCTATTTGGTAAGCTCGCACTACTCGAGGCTATGCCCCCATGGCATGGCGGCGGAAAAATGGTAGAAAAGGTCTCCTTCTCAGGTACAACCTACAGTGAATTACCGGGTAAATTTGAAGCTGGAACACCGAATGTTGCTGGCGCAATAGCACTGGCTAAAGCGGTGGAGTGGTATCAAACATTTGAACAGCAGCAAGTCGAAAGCCATATTCGCAATCTAGTAACTCAAACCTATCAAGCGCTGAGCCAACATCCTGATGTTAAAGTAATCGGTTATCAACCTGATGCATCGGTACTGTCATTTACCGTTGATGGGGTTCACCATCAAGATGTGGCGACCCTACTCGATCAACAAGGAATCGCAGTACGAGCTGGCCATCACTGTGCCCATCCATTAATGGATGCCCTTAATATCAAAGGGACGATTCGTATCTCTTACGCAATCTACAATAATCAACAAGATGTCGAACGAGTTATCGCTGCGATCGAGAAAGCACTCGACATGCTTTAGTTAGCGACCAAACTAACTATCATCAGATACAAAAAGAGCCTCACAAGTGAGGCTCTTTCATTTGGATGAGAATTATCGAGGACAAATCTCAGACTCTGGGAAGAAGAAAGCAATCTCACGTTCCGCCGATGCAGGGCTGTCAGAACCATGCACAGAGTTATAACGCATGCTCAATGCGTAATCAGAACGAATCGTACCGCAAGCTGCTTCTTCTGGGTTGGTTTTACCCATCAGTTCACGGTAGCGACAAATTGCATCTTCGCCTTCCAACACTTGCACCATAATTGGGCCAGAAGTCATAAACTCCTTCAGTGATGGGAAGAACTCTTTACCTTCATGTTCCGCGTAAAAGCCGCTCGCCTGCTCATCCGTTAGATGAACCATTTTAGCCGCTACTACACTTAAACCTGCTTTTTCAATACGATTGTAAATTTCACCAATCAAGTTACGCTTTACTGCGTCAGGCTTAACGATGGAAAATGTTCTCTCTAGAGCCATAAGGTTTCCTTCTACTTCTCTTAATATTTATCTTAATTGCAGTCTAAACGCTGCTCATTCTGTTGTTCTGTTTATTGCGTCAAAATGCGAGCTAGGGTACGTACGCCCATGCCTGTCGCACCTGCTGCCCATTTGTCAGATGGCGCCTTGCGGTAAGTGCCCGCGCAGTCAAAGTGCAGCCAACCTTTCTTGTAATCTTCAACAAAGTAAGAAAGGAACGCTGCCGCTGTGCTTGCGCCTGGAGAGTAATCACCACTGCCGATGTTAGACAGATCAGCAAAGTTCGATGGCAGCATACCACGGTGGAAATCCGCTAATGGTAGTGGCCATAAGCCTTCTTTCTCTTCACGAGCAGAAGTTAGCGCTTGATGAGACAGTTCTTCATCGAAACTCATCAATGCATGGTAATCGTTACCTAGTGCGTTTTTCGCTGCGCCAGTTAGAGTCGCGCAATCAATGATTAGCTCAGGCTTTTGTTCACTTGCGTAAATAAGGCCATCAGCAAGAACCAAACGGCCTTCTGCGTCCGTATTCATGATTTCAACTGTCTTACCATTTTTGTAAGTGATGATATCGCCAAGCTTCAACGCTCGACCAGAAATCATGTTCTCTGCACAGCAAAGGATTAGCTTAACACGCTTGTTAAGGCCACGAAGAATCGCTAGACCTAGGCCACCGGTAATTGTACCTGCGCCGCCCATATCCGCTTTCATCGCAGTCATGAAGTTTGATGGTTTTAGACTGTAACCGCCAGAGTCAAAAGTGATACCTTTACCCACTAGACACGCATAAACCGGCGCATTTTCATCACCCGTTGGGTTGAAGTCTAGTTGTAACATTGCTGATGTGCGCTCAGAGCCACGACCCACCGCGTAAATACCTTCCCAACCTTCAGTCAGTAGATCTTTATCTTTAACGATCTTCGCTTTCACAGTACCTTGAGGCGCAACAGACTTAATAAATTCAGCGGCCATTGTCGCTAATTGGCGCGGTGCGACTTCTTCAGCGGTTTTGTTGATGATATCGCGAGTAAAATCCGTTGCTTTGATGCGCGCTTCCAGTTCAGTTTGCGCGGCTTCTTCTAGTGCAACCCACTCAAGTTGATTTTGCTTTTTAGGGCCACGGTAGCCTTGATGGAAAGCCCAAACACTTTCTAGATCCCAGCTGTCACCTTGTAATGAGATTTGCGTAATACCTTGCGCATCTAGCTTTCGAGCAGCTCGCTGAATCGCACCAAGATCGTGACCTTCACCTAGGTGAATAGTCGCGCCTTGCTCAGCAAAAGAAAGAATCGCTTTGTCACCCCACTGTGGAGCAGCTGCATCTTGGCTTAAAAATACCGACATCTGTGTAGACATGGTTTCTCCTTGTCTTAATCATGGCGCTGCCTACGCCTTTTGTTTTGTATACTCAAGTAATCTTTAAAGTGGAATTTTAGAAGCGTTACCGACACTTAAGCATATTGCTTGATGTTAGCATTTTGTCAGTGAAAAATGTCAATTGGATAAAAAAACGGGCCACTTGGCCCGTTAGTTTTACTAAATTTTGTTAACTGCGTAGGATTTGTCACAGCAGGTTAATCTGCCTCATCCATCCACATTAGAATCACTGCTTCTAGAATCTTCTCGTTTGAACGATTTGGTTCATCATCGAAGTCTTCAAGATCCAAAATCCATTGATGTAAATCGGTAAAACGTACCGTCTTAGGATCAACATCAGGGAACTTGTCACACAGTTCAATCGCAATATCGCGCGAATCCGTCCATTTCATTGCTTACTCCCTTTACTTGAATTGATTAATGATCTTCAGATGCGTGGTTCAGAGTATACTTCGGAATCTCAACCACTAAATCTTCATCAGCTACCAACGCTTGGCAACCTAGGCGAGACTCAGGCTCTAGACCCCATGCTTTATCTAGCATGTCATCTTCTAGCTCGTCGCTCTCTTCTAGTGAGTCAAAACCTTCACGAACTACGATGTGACAGGTTGTACACGCACAAGACTTTTCACACGCATGCTCAATCCCAATACCGTTTTTAAGCGCCACATCTAATACGCTTTCACCTGTTGCGGCTTCAAGCACTGCGCCTTCTGGGCACAACTCATCGTGTGGCAATACAATAACTTTAGGCATAGCTTCCAACTCTTAAATATTATCTACAGATTGACCAGCAAGTGCTGCTCGAATTGATTTATCCATGCGACGTGACGCGAAATCTTGGCTAGCTTTGTCCGTCTGTTTGATGCCGACTTCAATCGCATCGGCATCATCGCCGTTACGCAGTTCAATCAGAGCTTCGATTGCGCTTAGCAAATCTTGTTTCTCTTGCTCTGACAATAACTCGTCACCATCCGCTTGCATGGCTGCAATTAAACCTTCAATCACACGATCTGCCTCAACTCGTTGCTCTGCGAGTGCGCGAGATTGCATGTCTTCTTTAGCATAGGTCATCGAATCACGTAGCATGTTTGCTACTTCATCATCACTTAGGCCATAAGAAGGTTTAACTTGAATTTCAGATTGTACACCGGTGCTCTTTTCCATTGCGGTAACAGATAATAGGCCATCTGCATCCACTTGGTATGTCACGCGAATATGCGCAGCACCTGCTGCCATTGGCGGGATCCCTTTTAAAGAGAATCGCGCTAGTGAACGACAGTCGTCCACCATTTCACGTTCACCTTGAACAGTGTGAACACTCATTGCGGTTTGACCATCTTTAAAGGTGGTAAACTCTTGTGCGCGCGCGACAGGGATAGTTGTATTACGCGGGATGATTTTTTCTACTAAGCCACCCATGGTTTCAATACCAAGTGACAGTGGAATTACATCCAGCAATAGCATTTCAGAATCTGGCTTATTACCCGCTAAGATATCCGCTTGAATGCCGGCGCCAATCGCGACGACTTCATCTGGGTTGATGCTGGTGAGTGGCGTTCGGCCAAAGAACTCCCCAACCATTTCACGAACCAGCAGAGTACGTGTAGAACCGCCAACCATCACTACTTCGTTCACTTCGTCTAGCTCAACTTCGGCATCTTTCAACGCGCGGCGGCAAGACATGAGTGTTTTCTTAACCAGTGGGCGAATCAGATCTTCAAACTCTTCGCGAGTCACTTCACCTTGCCAACCCAACACGTCAACAGAAACGGACTCTTGCTCAGAGAAGGCGATTTTAGTCTGTGAAGCGGTGTTTAGCAGGATGCGCTGCTGCTCTGCACTAAGAGCCTGATCAATTCCGGCTTTAGCTTGAATATGGTCTGCCAATAGATGGTCAAAATCATCGCCGCCTAGCGCCGAGTCACCACCGGTTGCTAATACTTCAAACACGCCTTTTGAAAGACGAAGAATAGAAATATCAAACGTACCACCACCTAAATCATAAACCGCAATAACGCCTTCTTGGCCTGAATCTAAGCCATAAGCAATAGCTGCTGCGGTTGGTTCGTTTAATAGGCGCAGCACATGAAGTCCCGCTAACTTAGCGGCATCTTTTGTACCTGCACGCTGCGCATCATCAAAATAGGCAGGAACAGTAATCACTACGCCTGCAAGCTCACCACCTAAGGTTTGCTCTGCACGTTGACCAAGTGCTTTTAGAATATCTGCCGACACTTCGATTGGGTTTTTATCACCACTCGCAGTTTGCAAAATAGGCAAGCCGTTATCGCTTTCTTTCAATGCGTAAGGCAATGATGGGTAACGCTGCTGGATGTCGTTCAATGAGCGACCGATAAGGCGCTTAACCGAAATAATCGTGTTCTTTGGATCGGTTTCTGAATGCGCTTGAGCCGTGTAGCCAACATGAGTTGTGTCTGCTGAATAATGCACGACAGAAGGAAGAATGCTACGACCTTGCTGATCAGCGAGTGTGGTTGCGTTACCACTACGAACTGACGCCACTAACGAGTTAGTGGTCCCTAAATCGATACCTGCCGCAAGTTTATGCTCATGAGGTGCCGAGCTTTGGCCCGGTTCTGCAATTTGGAGTAATGCCATTGTTAATCCTTGCTCTGGAATTAACCGAGTAGTTTGTCTTCGACTAACTCGATTTCATTTTTTAGTTTGGCAATAAATTTAAGTTTACGAACGCTGTCTGCCGCTTCCAACCACAGAGCATCGTTAAGTTGTTGTTCTACTGTTTGTAGCTGCTGCTTATACATCTTTGATACTTTGCCATCAAAGTCAAACAAAGCCGCTTCAGGATCGCCTTTAGATGGGATCTCTTCGAGTTCTTCGCGCAATTCCATTTGTTCCATTAAGAACATAGGATCTTGCATTGTTTGTTGCTCGCCTCGAATCTCTACTTGGTTTTCTGCCAGCAGGTACTCCGCGCGGGAAATTGGGTTCTTTAAAACTTGGTGCGCATCGTTGATTTGAGCCGCTTTTTGTACCGCCATTAGGCGATCACGTTCAGAAGCCGTAGCAAAGTTATCTGGATGAAAACGCTTTTGCAATTCACGGAATTGAGAAGAAAGAAGGCTACCATCCAGCTTAAACTGAGTTGGTAGCCCAAATAATTCAAAGTGATTCATGGTTATTCTGATCCTTGGGAATCTCTCCTACCAAGAACCAGCAGGAGAGCAGTCGTTAGACGTTGAAGCTCTCACCACAACCACACTCACTTTTCGCATTTGGGTTGTTGAACTCAAAACCTTCGTTCAAGCCTTCTTTAACGTAATCTAGCTGTGTTCCATCTAAGTACGCAAGACTCTTCTTATCGATGATGATCTTAACCCCTGAATGATCAAACACTTCATCTTCTTCATTAAGGTCATCGACAAACTCAAGTACATAAGCCATACCGGAACAGCCTGTTGTTTTCACGCCAAGACGTAGCCCAATGCCTTTGCCTCTATTGGCTAAGAAAGCACTAACTCGACTTGCTGCTGCTTCTGTTAATGTGATGGCCATACTGCACCCTGATAGTTCTGGTTATGAATGAAATGGGAGCACTTCGCTCCCATTAATGACAAAGAGAGTTTACTGATGTTTTTTCTTGTAGTCAGCAACTGCTGCTTTAATTGCATCTTCTGCAAGAATAGAGCAGTGAACCTTTACTGGTGGAAGTTCTAGCTCTTCTGCAATTTCAGCGTTTTTGATTGCTGCTGCCTCATCAATGCTCTTACCTTTAACCCACTCTGTTACTAGTGAGCTAGAAGCGATAGCACTACCACAGCCGTACGTTTTGAACTTCGCATCTTCAATAATACCTTCTGGTGTTACTTTGATTTGAAGCTTCATTACGTCACCACATGCTGGCGCGCCAACCATGCCGCTACCAACCGCTGGGTCTTCTTTGTCAAATGAACCTACGTTACGTGGGTTCTCATAATGATCGATTACTTTTTCACTGTATGCCATTGTCTTTACCTCGAATCCTCTACCTACACATCATTGGCGTGATCTAGTGTTTAGTGGTGTGCCCACTCAACGGTACTTAGATCAACACCTTCCTTGTACATATCCCATAGAGGAGACATGTCACGCAGTTTAGTTACTGCTGTACGAATTTGTTCTACTGCGTAATCCACTTCTTCTTCTGTCGTGAAACGACCGAATGAGAAACGAACTGAGCTATGCGCTAGCTCATCGTCAAGACCTAATGCACGAAGTACATACGAAGGTTCTAGACTTGCAGAAGTACATGCACTACCTGAAGAAACCGCTAAGTCTTTTAGAGACATTAGCAGTGATTCACCTTCAACGAATGCAAAACTGATATTAAGGTTGTGAGGTACACGTTGGTCAAAATCACCGTTTACCGTTACTGCTTCAAGGTCTTTAACACCTTCAAACAGGCGGTTACGCAGAGCGAGTGCATGGTCAAAGTCTTTTTGCATATCTTGCTTAGCGATAGCAAATGCTTCACCCATACCCACGATTTGGTGAGTTGCTAGTGTGCCAGAGCGGAAACCACGCTCATGACCGCCACCGTGCATTTGAGCCTCAAGACGAATACGAGGCTTACGACGAACATACAATGCACCGATACCTTTAGGGCCGTATGCTTTGTGTGCAGAAAGTGAAATTAGATCCACTTTCATTTCTTGAACGTCTAGCGGGATCTTACCTGCTGATTGCGCTGCATCTACATGGAACACAATCTTACGAGAACGACAAAGTTCACCGATTTCAGTGATATCTTGAATAACACCGATTTCGTTATTTACGTGCATGATTGACACTAATACAGTGTCGTCACGCATTGCCGATTCAAGCTTATTTAGATCAATAAGACCGTTAGATTCGGGCTCAAGGTAAGTTACCTCATAACCTTCACGTTCCAACTGACGGCATGGATCTAGCACTGCTTTGTGTTCTGTTTTGCAAGTAATAACGTGCTTACCCTTCTTCGCGTAGAAGTGGGCTGCACCTTTAATTGCTAGGTTATCTGACTCTGTCGCGCCAGATGTAAAAACAATTTCTCTTGGGTCAGCATTTAGCAGCTCCGCAATTTGCTCACGAGCATTATCGACTGCTTCTTCGGCTTGCCAACCGTAACGGTGTGAACGAGACGCAGGGTTACCAAACGTTCCGTCCATCGTCATGTACTGAACCATCTTTTCTGCAACTCGCGGGTCAACCGGGCAAGTCGCCGAGTAATCAAGATAAATCGGCAGTTTCATTCTCTACTCCAATGTAACATTGCTGACCGCTTAAGAGCGGACGTCTAAACCCACAACCGCTTTATTTGTATGATTTGCGAGGCCGTGGTTAACCGCAAGATCTAAGTCTTGTCGGTCTGAAATTTCTAATACTTCGTTATCTTTCATCAACTCGCCAAGAGTGATGTTGTTGAGAAAGTCGCTAATGCGTGAACTTAAATCACGCCATAAGGTGTGCGTTAAACAACGCGTGCCACCTTGGCAGTCGCCTTTCCCATTGCATTTGGTCGCGTCTACGGACTCATCAACGGCCGCGATCACTGTTCCTATTGCAATTGTGTGTGCATCAGCACCTAAGCGGTAACCGCCGCCTGGGCCACGAACACTTGCAACTAATCCTGCTTTACGTAACTTAGAAAAAAGCTGCTCTAAGTAAGACAGTGATATTCCTTGTCGCTCTGAAATGTCGGCTAGCGGTACAGGATTCTGCTGAGAGTGTAAAGCCACATCTAGCATAGCTGTAACTGCATATCTTCCTTTAGATGTAAGTCTCATATAACACCATATCCACATCGTTTATGTGGTATGAAGTTTTCCATACCCGACTAAAATGGTCAAGTATTTATTTGACTAATTTAGTCAGGTATTAAGTTGCTGACCAAAAATCGTAATTATCGACTACCAATCTTCTTCTCGATAGCAGTTAATACGCCTCTCAGTGTATTGATTTCTTGCAGCTCTGGTCGTGCACGACTAAATAGGCGGCGCATCTTGTTCATTACTTTTCCAGGCTGGTCCTCAGCAATAAACTGGGTATCCAACATTACTTTTTCAAGGTGTTCAAAGAACATTTCTAGTTCTTTATGGCGAGGATACTCTGCCGGAGCTTGCTCTGGATGCTGCGCTTTTTCTTGCTCTAAATGGGCAACTCGAATTTCGTAACTGATGGTTTGAACAGCCATCGCTAAATTCAACGAGCTGTATTCGGGATTTGCAGGGATGCAAACATGATAATGACACGTTTGTAACTCTTCATTTGTAAGGCCTGTACGTTCACGACCAAATACAATCGCAACATTACTGGTTAAACCTTCTTGTGCGCATTTTTCACCGCACTCACGAGGTTCTAACATTGGCCACTCAAGAGTACGAGAGCGCGCACTAGAGCCAACAACTAAAGCACAATCTGCAACAGCTTCTTCCAAAGTACTCACGACTTGAGCGTTTTGCGCGATATCTGCGGCCCCTGCTGCTAAGGCAATAGCTTGTCCATCAACGTCACATTGAGGATCAACAAGCACCATATTTGTTAAACCCATCACTTTCATCGCGCGGGCTGCAGAGCCGATATTTCCTGAGTGAGAAGTTCCTACTAGAACGACTTTTACGTTGTTAAGCATGTAATAAACCTGTAGCAAATTAGAGCTGCGAGATATTAACACATAGAAAAAATAAATGGAGTTAGGCTTTACGTTAAAGCACTCAATAGTGCAATAATTCACCACTTCCATTTGCTCATTATTCTGTTATACTCGCGCTCGTTTTTCTGTTCTTTAACATCCGTTGGGAAATTAGTATGCATCCAATGCTTAATATCGCTATTCGTGCTGCACGAAAAGCTGGCAACCATATTGCTAAATCTTTAGAAAATGCTGAGAAGATCGAATCGACTCAGAAAGGCGTAAACGACTTTGTTACTAACGTAGACAAAGAAGCGGAAGCTATCATCATCGATACAATCAAAGCGTCTTACCCAGAGCACTGTATCGTTGCTGAAGAAAATGGCGTTATCGAAGGTAAAGATAAAGAAGTACAATGGATCATCGACCCACTGGATGGCACTACCAACTTCGTTAAAGGTCTACCACACTTCTCAGTTTCAATCGCTGTTCGCTTCCGTGGCAAAACAGAGGTTGCGTGTGTTTACGACCCAATGCTAAACGAACTATTCACTGCACAACGCGGCGCTGGTGCTCAGCTAAACAACGCTCGTATTCGCGTTAAGCAACTTAAAGACCTTCAAGGTACTGTTCTAGCAACAGGTTTCCCATTCAAGCAGAAGCAACACTCTGAATCTTACTTCAAGATCATGTCTTCTCTATTCGTAGACTGCTCTGACTTCCGTCGTACAGGTTCTGCTGCTCTAGACCTATGTTACCTAGCAGCTGGCCGTGTTGACGGTTTCTTCGAACTTGGCCTTAAGCCATGGGACATCGCGGCGGGTGAGCTGATCGCTCGTGAAGCTGGCGCTATCGTAACTGACTTTGCAGGTGGCACTGACTACATGAAGTCTGGTAACGTTGTTGCTTCAAGCGCACGTGGTGTGAAAGGTCTTCTTAAGAACATCCGTGAAAACGGTAACGAAGCTATCCTAAAATAATAAGCTCCGTCACAGCTGAATATAAAAAGCCCCGCTCAATGAGCGGGGCTTTTTTATTACCTCTAATATGCGTTACACAGTTCCAATCGTCAGCTTCTCTATGCTAGCAGGCAAAATTGGTGATATAAACCAGTGGTTAGTGTATAAGTTATGAACAATTTATAATTCCCTGCTAAGACGATGAAGAAAACAGTTCCTCTTTTATGCTCACTCAACTTATTGTTAGTTGGTTGTGATATGACCCCAGATAGCGTCCCACTATCTGATAAAAACTATTGTGACGCTATCCCACAACATCAAGTTAAACCCTTATCTCTCTTTCTAGAACCATACCAATCGAAACTTAGCAATCAAACAGGCGTCTACGTTTTAGAGCAAGGGGCTGAAGCGATGATGTCTCGGGCTTGGCTTACAGAAAGAGCTGAGCGCAGTATTGATATTCAGTATTTTATATTCTCAGTCGATAATATCGGGCTTATTGCTACAGACTATCTTGTTCACGCAGCTGAGCGAGGAGTGAAAGTTCGAGTTCTCGTTGATGACATCATGCTCGATGCAAAAGGTGACGAACTTTTGATGCTATCAGCACATGAAAATATCGAGATTAAAATCTACAACCCCAATGTCAACATAGGGAAAAATATAATAAATAAACTTGGGGTAGTACTGACAGACTTCCATGGTTTGAACCAAAGAATGCACAACAAAGTCTTTCTCGTTGACGGGAAAATTGCAATTACCGGCGGTAGAAATGTCGCCGATGAATACTTTGGATTTGACCATGAATATAACTTTCGAGATAGAGATGTATTCTTAGCTGGAAAAGCGGTGACCGATGTTGAGCGTTCCTTTGAACAGTACTGGAACAACGACCTAAGCGTCAACGTAGCCAGCCTTATCGATAGTAACCCCTACCCTAACAACCCAGACTTTTCTCGATTGCACTCCTATGCCTGCAACCCGGAAAACTTTCATCCTGAGATACGCGCAGAAATTCAAAAAGTCCCTGATACTTTCAATCATTTGATAACAGAAGGGCGTTTCCAGTTCATTGAACACGTTGAGTATATTTCCGATGAACCTGGTAAAAATAATCAAAGTTCATTCTTAGGTGGAGGCAGTACAACTCAACAAAAACTCGTTGAACTCGCTGAAAACGCACAACAAAACATCTTGATTCAAACTCCCTACTTAGTAACGACAAAAGCAGATCGTCAATTCCTCAAACAGCTTGTTGATAAAGGGATAAAAGTAAAAATCCTTACTAATAGCTTAGCTTCCAACGACAACCTAGAAGCATTTAGTGGTTATCAGCGAAATCGTTCTGAATTACTGGATACAGGTGTGGAAATTTATGAGTTCAAACCCGATGCTAAAGTGAGGCAGCGGGTCATGACAGATCACATGTTCAAACGCTTGCCGACAACGCCTATATTCGGATTACACGCGAAAACGATGACGATAGATAACAAAACGTCCGTCATCGGAACCTACAATTTCGACCCTCGAAGCGCCAACTTAAACACAGAAAGTTTTGCCATCATACACTCACCGAAAATCACAGAAATTCTAAACACCTCGATAAACATCGAAATGGCACCAGAGAACGCATGGCGTATCAGTGAAGACTTTAACCCCGATAGCGAGGTTAGCTTGATAAAGCAAATTAAGGTGAAGATTCGAAGAATAGTGCCTAAGAATATTCTCTAAATAATGACTAAAGACAAAGACTGCGATGATGGCAAAAAACCAAGCGCGTTGCCTTCTTTGGTTAAAAATGGCGAGTACCTAATACTCGCTATTTTTATGGATACCAACGAAAAGGCTCCTGTCTTTCGGCGGGGACGCCTAATCTGGAGCCTTAAATATGGCAGGTGTGGACCGGGCTGGCAATCCAGAGATTCGAAAGCTTCGCCCCAACACCCGCTGTTTGGTAGTTAGGGGAATCCGCTGCTCTGCCAACTGGAGTTTTTAGGGATAAAAGGAAAAGGCTCTAGTTTTTCGTCGGGGACGCCTAGTCTAGAGCTTTAAATATGGCAGGGGTGGACCGAGCTGGCGATCCAGAGGTTCGAAAGCTTCGCCCCAACACGCGCTGTTTTGGTGGTTAGGGGAATCCACAGCTCTGCCAACTGGAGTTTTCTAGGATAAACGAAAAAGGCTCTAGTCTTTCGACTAGAGCCTTAAATATGGCAGGGGTGGAGAGATTCGAACTCCCAACACGCGGATTTGGAATCCGCTGCTCTGCCAATTGGAGCTACACCCCTGTTGTTCGTGTTTAATGAGACGACTCTCGGAATAAGTGGCGGAGCGGACGGGACTCGAACCCGCGACCCCCGGCGTGACAGGCCGGTATTCTAACCAACTGAACTACCGCTCCGCACTGGTTAGACTCTTGAGTCTAAATTTAAAGCCTGG
>NZ_JANAVY020000013.1 GCF_025195085.2 Vibrio intestinalis
GGCTTTAAATTTAGACTCAAGAGTCTAACCAGTGCGGAGCGGTAGTTCAGTTGGTTAGAATACCGGCCTGTCACGCCGGGGGTCGCGGGTTCGAGTCCCGTCCGCTCCGCCACTTATTTCAGACCTCAGCAGAAATGCTGAGGTCTTTTTCGTTTTGAAGCAAATGATTTTAAGCCCTGCCAGTTTTAGCAGGGCTTTGTTGTATCTGGAAGCGGGGTTAGTTATTTAGGTGCTGATGTACGTATTGACGAATATAGGTAATGACTTCTTCTTCAAACCACGGATTCTTTTTAAGCCATAGAGTGTTGCGTGGGGATGGGTGAGGTAGAGGAAGATAATTAGGTGCCCAGCGTTACCACTCACGCACTGTTTCGGTGAGCGTTTTGGGCTTATCTTGTCGGTAATGATTTTGTGCGTACTGGCCAATGAGCAGCGTCATACCGATATTAGGAAGCTGTTCTAGGATCTTTTCGTGCCATAGTGGAGCGCACTCTTTTCTTGGCGGTAAATCGCCGCTGCTACCTTTTCCCGGATAGCAAAGACCCATCGGCATTATTGCTATCTGCTTAGGGTCATAGAACTGCTCTGGTGAGAGTTGTAGCCACTTACGAAGCCTGTCACCGCTAGGATCATTCCATGGAATCGATGATTGGTGAACTCGTATTCCAGGCGCTTGGCCAACGATTAACAACTTCGCCTCTGGGCTTGCTTGAATTACTGGATTTGCGCCCAAAGGGAGTTCTGGCTCGCACCGCTTACACGCTCTTACCTGCTGCAATAACTGCTCTAGCATTAATAGCCTTTCTCTAAATCGACTTCATGCAATAAATGGAAACCGTCAGTGAGACGATGGTAGTTTTCAGCAAAGATCTCTATCACTGATTCTGGTTGACTGAGTGCTGATATGTGCGGAGTAACCGTAATTCGTTTGTCCTGCCAAAATGGGTGCGATTTTTGCAATGGCTCAAGTTCAAATACATCGAGAAAGGCATGTTGAATGTTACCCTGATCCAACGCTTCCAATAGGCTCTTTTCACACACGACACTGCCTCTGCCTACGTTGAACAGTAGAGCGTCATGGCAGTGATTAAATTTGTCTTGGTTTAACAGATGCTTTGTTTCTGGTGTGCTTGGTAGTGTGTTTACCAGAATATTGGCGTGCACCAATGCACTATCTAACTCTTGTACGTGGAAGGTTTCATCAAACGGAGAGTTGAGTGTCGGAATGCCGCTACGATTAACGCCTAGCGTCTTGATCCCAAATGCTTTGGCGACTTGAGCCAGGTATGAGCCAATAGACCCCGTACCTAGAATGACCATTACTTGATCTTTTATTGGCTTATAAAGGCGCGGATGCCATTTTGCTTGTGTTTGATCTATCGCATATTGGTTTAAGTCTCGGTAGTGTTGGAGCAAATAGCCTAAGACATACTCAGATATTTGCTGGCCGAAGATGCCCTTTACATTGGTCAGTAGAACATCGCTATGATTTAACTTTGGTACAATCGTATCCACTCCTGCGTATATCGATTGTAGCCACTCTAGACTCTCAAATGCTTCAATCTGCTCCGCGGCTTTTGGTGGTGAGGCCAATAATATGGTCGCTTGCGCCTTATTAGTTGTTAATTCTATATTCGGCAGACTAAGCTCATTGAAGAGTTGCAGGTACTTGTTGTCATTCTCGGTCAGAATGTAGAGCTTATGGGTGAAATTGTTCATCAGCTTTCCTTTTTTCCGTTCTGGTTATCAAGTACACTTCCGCTGTATTTTTCTTCAATTAACGAGTCCCTATGCTACAGAACCCGCTCCAACTTCGCCTTGAGAAGTTAGAACCTTGGAAACAGATTACCTTTATGGCTTGTCTGTGTGAACGTATGTACCCTAATTATGCAATGTTTTGTGAAAGTACCAAGTTTGCTGAGGCGAGAATTTATCGTGACATCCTTGATTCAATCTGGGAGCAGTTAACGGTTAAAACGGCCAAGGTTAACTTTGAGCGTCAGTTAGAGAAGCTAGAAGAGATCATTCCAACGTCTGAAGATTTCGACTTTTACGGTGTGTATCCAGCGATTGATGCTTGTGTATCTCTATCGACGCTATTGCACGGTTTGCTTGATCGCGATGATCTTATGGATCGTATGCTGGAAGTTAGCCAACAATCTGTGATGACTGTAGCGCAGCTTGAAGAAGCGCAAACAGGTGAAGAAATTACTAATAGCAACCAGAAAGAAAATGAAGCGGTTTGTGAAGAGTGGGATGTGCAATGGGCTATCTTTAGACCATTGAAAGAGGCTCAAGAGCGCGATATTGAGTTGATCAAAGATTTACGTGCTGAGCTGAAAGAAGAAGGCGTGAGCAACATCGGTATTGCTCTATAAGCAGAATAAAAAAGGGAGCTTCGGCTCCCTTTTAGTTTACCAAGGCTAAAGAATTATTTATTCTCTTTAGCGTCGCTATCTGGTTTGTCTTGCTCTTCGTCGTCGTCACGGCTTTCGATTACACCATGGCGTTCTTTCCATTTTTCCCAACGCTCGAATGCGAGCTCTTGCATGTCGGTCGCGCGGTCAGCTTCGTCGACAATCTCTTCGCCAATTAGGTGCTCGAAGATATCTTCAAGAGTTAATAGGCCTTGAACTGTGCCGTACTCATCTACCACCATTGAAAGCTGTAGACGCTTCGATAGCATTTGGTCAAAGGCTTTCGGTAATGACATGGTGTTTAGAATCACATGTACAGGGCGCATCACAGCACCTAGCTGTTTGTCACCACAGCCCGATTGTTGCAGCTTAAATAGCTCTAAGCGGTGTACAAAGCCGATGATGTTGTCATTCGATTGGCTATACACCAATGGACGAGAGAAAGGCGTATCACGGTGCTCGACCAAAAACTCTTTAATGGTCATTTCAGCATCGACGCGGAAAACCACTGGGCGCGGCGTCATCACCTGAGTGACAGGTACATCTTGAATACCAAGTAGGTTACTCAAGATTTTCGATTCGCCTTCAGCAAACTCACCACTCTCTTTGGCTAGAATTGCCATTGCTGAAAGCTCGTCACGCATTTTTGGTGCTTCATGGCCGCGCGCTAGACGTTTCGTTATTTGCTCGGAGAACCAAACGAACGGTGTCAGTGCCCAAACCATCCAACGTAGGACGCTAGCGGCTGATGGCGCTAGTTGACGCCAGTAAGTTGCACCAATCGTCTTCGGTACGATTTCAGATAGAACGAGGATACCTAGGGTAAGTACGCCTGAGAACACACCTAGCCATTCACTACCAAATACCACAGCAGCTTGCGCACCCGCAGTAGCAGCACCAATGGTGTGAGCAATAGTGTTTAAAGTCAGAATTGAAGCAAGAGGGCGGTCAATATCTTGCTTTAATGCTGACAACTTATCTGCAGCAGGATGGCCATTTTGGCGCATTTGAGCCAAGTAACTTGGAGTAATACTTAAAAGTACAGCTTCAAGAACTGAACAGATAAATGACACGCCAATCGCGACAGAGACGTATATTGAAAGCAGTAACATGTTGTTCCTATAAAGTAGTCACCACGACCTAACTTTGCTGCGCATACACATTCTATCAATGAATAAAATTGGTGTTTCGCTATGCCTGGGCATTATTGGTGTGAGTATTTTGTATTCGCTTAAGCCCCGTAATATCAGGCTTCACGTAGCTCTAGCGATTTATAAATAAGGTTAAATTGGTTGAAAAACAAGTATTCATTATGACTCACAAAGTAACAAATTGTGAGTTATTACTCATATTGTGGTTAAAAGTACGGCATTGAAGCCAAAGAATCGCTACAAACCTTTGCCAGATGGGGCATTTATGTTTTAGAGTGAGTTGAATTCGATAACACATGAGAAGGGAAACCTAATGAACAAGACCCAATTAATCGACTTTATCGCAGAGAAAGCAGACCTATCTAAAGCTCAAGCTAAAGCTGCTCTTGAAGCAACTCTTGAAGGCGTAACAGGCGCACTTAAAGAGGGTGACCAAGTTCAACTAATTGGTTTTGGTACATTCAAAGTGAACCACCGTGCTGCACGTACTGGCCGTAACCCTAAAACTGGCGCAGAGATTCAAATCGCTGCTGCTAACGTTCCTGCATTCGTAGCTGGTAAAGCACTAAAAGAATCAGTGAAATAATATAGAGTGCACCGAAGCGATTACTGCTTCGGTGCATACTTAAACCCCTATGAAAAAATTTCTTCTACCTTCACTCATCACCTCTTTTCTTCTTGGCTGTTCTTCTAGCCCAACCGATTTATCTTTAGAGCAACTGTCGCAATATTCTGGCGGCCAGAGTATGGGCGATGCGACCAGTATGTACTGGTATACAGAGCGTCTGACTTTGCCTGTTACAGCGGCAGACTATGTAACGGTTGGCGATTACGGTTGGTACAAGAGTAACTACCGTTGGGAAGGCGGCAGCGTAAGAGAGCTAATGCGTGAAGGCGAGCAACTTAAAGATGATCAAGGACTCGTTCCTTACAGCATTCACGTTCGATTTAACCAAGAAGGTGAAGCGGTTTACCAGCAGTTTCGCATCGATGGTAAAGTGTTACCGCTGAAAGCCGCCAAGCTCGATCAACTTATCCAAGAAGCCCAAGCCGTGGCGAGAAAAACTAAGCAGCAGGATAAAGCTGGTTTAGAGTTGATGCAGGGTTATTGGGATGGTTCTACTTTTGAAACATGTGATGGCCGCAGCTACTCTAGTATCGAGTTTAATCAGACGTTGCCAAGTTTCGTCGTTTCACGCCTTGAAGGCATTGATAACTATCTGACTTTTGTTGGTAGTGGTCGTGTGAACCGAGTGGTGGTGAATGACTTGCTGATGCTGGCTGACGACGATCAAGAATGTATCGAGCGTCCGCAGCTGATCGAAGATTAAATTCTATTGAATAGATAATAATAAGGCGCTCTCATGAGCGCCTTATTTGATTTTGATGACAGGCGATTAATTACGCCTTGTTTTCACGCTCAATCGCACGGTAACCGATGTCATTGCGGTGGAACATACCATTCCAGCTAATTTGCTTAGCAAGCTTGTATGCACGTTGCTGAGCCTCTGAAACGCTATTGCCTAGAGCTGTGGCGCACAATACGCGGCCACCGTTGGTCGTTACATCGCCAACAGCGTTATTAGCAGTACCAGCGTGGAACACTTTTTCACCTTCAACTTCGGTTGTCGGTAGACCAGAAATAACGTCACCTTTGTCGTATGCAGCAGGGTAGCCGCCAGCCGCAAGTACGATACCGATCGAAGCGCGAGGATCCCATTTAGATTCAGCTTGGTCTAGCTTACCTTCAATTGCTGTCAGGCAAAGCTCTACAAGATCTGATTCCATACGCATCATAATTGGTTGCGTTTCTGGGTCGCCAAAGCGGCAGTTGTATTCGATAACTTTTGGTGTGCCGTCTTTATCAATCATTAGACCTGCGTATAAGAAGCCTGTGTATGGGTGACCTTCTGCAGCCATACCTTCTACCGTCGGGTAGATGACTTCGTTCATAATACGGTTGTGGATCTCTTGAGTAACAACGGGCGCCGGAGAGTAAGCCCCCATACCACCAGTGTTAGGGCCTGTATCTTTATCACCTACGCGTTTGTGGTCTTGGCTTGTTGCCATTGGTAGAACGTTCTTGCCATCTACCATTACGATAAAGCTTGCTTCTTCGCCATCAAGGAACTCTTCGATAACGACGCGGCTGCCTGCTTCGCCAAAGGCATTACCTGCTAGCATATCTTTGATTGCATCTTCTGCTTCTTGCAGAGTCATCGCAACAATTACGCCTTTACCTGCCGCTAGGCCATCGGCTTTAACCACAATCGGAGCGCCTTGCTCACGAACGTAAGCGAGTGCCGGTTCGATTTCAGTGAAGTTAGCGTATGCGCCCGTTGGGATGTTGTGGCGAGCTAGGAAGTCTTTAGTGAAAGCTTTTGAGCCTTCTAGTTGCGCTGCGGCTTCTGTTGGGCCAAAGATAGGTAGACCAGCTTCACGGAACGCATCAACCACACCGATAACCAATGGTGCTTCAGGGCCAACGATAGTTAGCTCGATTTTCTTCTCTTGTGCGAAAGCGACAAGTTCAGAAATTGCTTCAACGTCGATGTTTACGTTTTCAAGCTTTGGCTCAAGTGCTGTACCTGCGTTACCTGGCGCAACGAATACAGTTTCAACGTTTGGGTTTTGTGCTGCTTTCCAACCTAGTGCGTGCTCACGACCGCCGGCACCAATAATTAGTACATTCATTTTATTTATCCTTTGATAGCTGCGCCATATTGCTAATCTCTGTGTCGAGCATGTTATAAACTCCGCGAGCTCTCCTTGACCTTATCAATATGGCTTTGCTTTAAAATGAAAATTTCTAAATCTAAGAGTATTTCAAATTAGCTAAATTAAATAAGTCTTGCTCAAAGTAGTTGGTGATGTGGCTAGGCAGCAATTGAGCCCATCCCCGGGAGCATAGCCTGCTATGTGACCGGGGTGGGCGAAAGCAGCTAACGACGCCACAGTGCCAAATACGAAGAGGAAATTAGTGGCGGAAGTGACGCATACCGGTAAAGATCATCGCCATGCCATGCTCATCTGCTGCAGCGATAACTTCGTCATCACGCATTGAGCCACCCGGTTGAATAACACATTTGATGCCCGCTTCTGCAGCCGCATCGATACCGTCGCGGAATGGGAAGAACGCATCTGATGCCATAACACAACCTTCAACCTGTAGACCTTCGTCAGCCGCTTTAATACCTGCAATTTTCGCTGAGTAAACACGGCTCATTTGGCCTGCGCCAACACCGATAGTCATGTCACCTTTCGAGTATACGATCGCGTTAGATTTCACGTACTTCGCTACTTTCCAGCAGAATAGAGCGTCTTTTAACTCTTCAGCTGTTGGTTGACGTTTAGAAACTACTTTAAGGTCATCTTCAGACACCATGCCTTGGTCACGGTCTTGAACCAGTAGGCCACCGTTAACGCGCTTCACATCAAAACCTGTTGTTTTGGTTGTCCACTCGCCACACTCAAGTAGTCGAAGGTTTTTCTTAGCCGCAACGATTTCTACTGCTTCAGCAGATACAGAAGGTGCAATAATAACTTCAACGAATTGACGTTCAGTGATAGCGGTAGCCGTTGCTGCGTCTAGTTCGCGGTTGAATGCAATGATGCCGCCAAATGCAGACGTTGGGTCTGTCTTGAACGCACGGTCGTAAGCTTCAAGGATGTCTTTACCTAGAGCTACACCACATGGGTTTGCGTGTTTAACGATCACACATGCTGGCTCATCGAACTCTTTCACACACTCAAGTGCTGCGTCTGTATCAGCGATGTTGTTGTAAGAAAGGGCTTTACCTTGGATTTGGCGAGCAGTCGAAACAGATGCTTCTTCAGGGTTAGCTTCTACGTAGAAGGCTGCTGCTTGGTGGCTGTTCTCACCGTAGCGCATGTCTTGCTTCTTCTCGAACTGCTGGTTGAAAGTGCGTGGGAACTTGCTTTCTTCGTCACCTTCTTTGTTCTCACCGTAAGATGGAACCATAGTGCCGAAGTAGTTAGCGATCATGCCGTCGTAAGCTGCTGTGTGCTCGAATGCTGCGATAGCAAGGTCAAAACGAGTCTCTAGCGTTAGAGATTTGTCATTTGCGTCCATTTCTGCAATCACACGCGTGTAATCACCAGCGTTTACAATGATAGTTACGTCTTTGTGGTTTTTGGCTGCAGAGCGAACCATTGTTGGACCACCGATATCGATGTTCTCAACAGCGTCAGCTAGAGTACAACCTTCTTTGGCAACGGTTTCAGCGAATGGGTATAGGTTAACGACAACCATGTCGATTGGTTTGATGCCGTGCTTTTCCATCACGTCATCGTCTTGGCCACGACGGCCTAGTACACCACCGTGAACTTTCGGGTGAAGCGTTTTAACACGGCCGTCCATCATTTCTGGGAAACCAGTGTAATCTGAAACTTCCGTTACTGAGATACCTTGCTCTGCTAGTAGGCGAGCAGTACCGCCGGTAGACAAGATGTCGACACCACGATCAGCGAGTGCTTGAGCAAACTCAACAATACCTGTTTTGTCTGATACGCTGATAAGCGCGCGGCGAATTGGACGAGCGTTATTCATGCTTCCGTTTTCCTCAAATTCACGAATTAAAAGATGTTTGCCAAAAATGAACTTGTTTCTACATATTGAAGTAGAATATTGGCCAGTTTTGGTAAAGACCTTTACTCGAACTCTTGAGCATAAAATAAGCTCTGAATTTGATGGCGCACATTCTAACTAATTTATTACAAAAAAGCTCGCGCAATCGTTTGGCATCTCAAAAATAATTGTGAAAAAGGCCATCTTTGGCTTTAAAAGTAACGAGATAGTTAATAGGGAAAGTTATGTTTCAGATAGGCGAACTGGCAAAACGTTGTGGTGTGACAACCGATACACTGCGATTCTACGAGAAAAATACCCTCATTAAGCCCGCTGGTAGAAGTGAATCGGGTTACCGACTCTATAGCGAAGAAAATCAAAAGCAGGTGGCGTTTATCCTCAAAGCGAAAGATTTGGGGTTAAGCTTAGAAGAAATCAAAGAACTGCTAGAGATAAAATTAGAAGCGACAGAACACAGCTGCGCTGAAGTAAAGGCGATCACTTCGGCTAAGTTAGAGGTGATTGACGCTAAGATCGCAGAATTAACCAGAATTAAAGTGGCACTTACCAAAATTAATGATGCGTGTTGTGGTGATGTGGATGATGATGCAAGCCATTGTTCCATACTTGGCGCATTAGCCAGTGAAGAAACACATCATGATGGTTCTTGCTGTAACTAAGATGGGTTTGAACTAACTTGCGCGGAGAATACGTGCCTTGGTTGGTGATTGAATTTTTAGGTCGGGTAGGCTGCTATGGTAAATAGTTACCTGATCTCGGCCAGTACGTTTTGAGTAGTACATGGCTTTGTCTGCTTCAACCAGTAGCGATTTGACTGAGCTAACGTCTTCATTGAGTTCAGCTACGCCAATGCTGACGGTCGGATGAATCGTGTGGCCGTCCACATGACATGGCGTATCAGTGATCGATTGGCGAATGCGCTCGGCGATGTCATAAGCTTGAATTGCATTGGTGTTGCTAAGAACAATACCAAACTCTTCCCCACCTAAACGCCCGATATAGTCAGAACTGCGGATCAGCCCTTTACAGATTTGAGCAACTTGAGCGATCACAGCATCACCAGAGAGGTGGCCAACGAGATCGTTAATCTCTTTAAAGTGATCGATATCTACCATCAAGCAAGCTAGGTTATGACCATTTTGGCTATTTGCGTTGAAGTCTCGCTCAAGGCCATTGATAAATGCTCGTCGGTTTAAGACGCCGGTCAGTTCATCGGTTTCAGACAGTTTTTTCAGTTCTTTTTCGAGCAAATGGGCTTTAGTTACATTACGAACTGACCACATCACTTGCTTATTCTCAGAGCTAGAATCTACGAACTTGATGATGGCTTCAAACCAACTCTCTTCTGGGTGTTCTAGCTGCTGAATTTCTTCAATAGGTAGCAGAATATGGTCATGCAGTTTTACGCTATAACGCACGACTAGAGTCTCTTGGCTTTCGATGACACGATCGATATGGCGTTGGAGCTCTTGTGCTTTGCTGGTGGAGAAAACGTCACTGAGGTGCATGCCAATATAACTTTTGGCATCAAATGAGTCTGAATGGTAGTTGCCACCAAAGCTATCGACATAGTGGCCATGCTCGTTTAGCAAGAAGACATGATCTGGCAGAGCGTTGAGCAGAAAATCTAACCACTCCTCGCGACTTTGAGTCATCATGAATTACATCCTTTACGAACATCGAAACAGTCATTTTATCTAATTAGGTGAATATGGCAATTATGTTACTTCACATAATAAGTAATTATTTTCATTGACTTAATTTCAAATGCTTTAACAAACCAGTTAAATTATGAGCTTGGGTTTATATCTAGTGAAACGATCTCCCTTAGAATATCGTGCTAGCCCTTGCTGCTTGGGCTGGTGGGCTGAAACTATAAAAACAACAAGGCCAATAGGCTTGGCCTTGTTGCATGGCTGGCTTACGCCATTTCCATCACAATACGGCCTGTGATTTCACCTTTTTCCATGTCAGCAAAAATATCATTGATATCTTCTAGCTGTTTCACTTCCGTTATGGCTTTTACTTTGCCTTCAGCTGCGAACTGTAGACACTCTTGTAAGTCTTTTCGTGTACCTACGATAGAGCCAATCACCTTAACGCCATTCAAGACGGTGTCGAAAATAGGAATAGGCATTTCTTCAGGTGGAAGGCCAACAAGTACACATGCACCACCACGACGAACGGCTGCATACGCTTCTTGGAAGGCTGGTTTAGATACAGCAGTACAAACTACGCCATGAACACCGCCAGATGTGATTTCACGGATACGCTCTGAAGGGCTTTGCTGCATAAAGTCGATGCAGTGCTGTGCGCCTAACTTTTTAGCTAGCGCCAGTTTATCTTCGCCTGTATCTACAGCAATAACATTCATGCCCATCGCGACTGCGTACTGAATCGCTAAGTGGCCTAAGCCGCCTGCACCTACAATCGCGACCCACTGGCCAGGTTTTACGCCCGTGACTTTAAGAGCCTTATATGTGGTTACACCTGCGCAGAACAGCGGTGCAGCGTCGACATAACTAAGGCCGTCAGGAATTTTTATCGCATACTCACCGTTTGCTAGGCAGTATTCCGCATAGCCACCATCGACAGAGTAACCGGCGTTATGTTGGTCTAGACATAGTGTCTCTTGACCCTCTAGACAGTAATCACAGTGACCACATGCGCTATATAGCCATGGTACGCCAACACGATCACCTACCTTCAGGTGGTGAATCTCACTGCCAACTTCAACAATTTCACCTACGCCTTCATGGCCAGGTACAAGTGGCATTTTCGGTTTTACAGGCCAGTCTCCGTGGCAGGCATGTAAATCGGTATGGCAAACACCACACGCGTGGATTTTTACTAAAACATCACGCGCTTTTACGTTTGGTAGTGGAATGTCTTTAATGACCAATGGGCCTTTAAATTCACTAACTACTGCAGCTTTCATCATCTTTCTTCTCCGTTTGGTTAATGAAAACGATAATCATTCTTGATCGATAATGTGCTACAAACATTGATGTGAGTCATAAAAAAAGTGCTACAAAAAGTAGGGTTTATTGGCAGGGAAACTTATGAGTGGGGTAAAAAGCCCATGACACCTTACTGTAAGTGGAGTGAGCGTATACAGCAGGCATAAAAAAACGCGCTTGAAATAAGCGCGTTTTTTGGAACTCAAATAAGGCTGATTAGTTCATGCCGTATTTTTTTAGTTTCTTACGAAGAGTACCGCGGTTGATACCCATCATAGTTGCTGCGCGAGTTTGGTTACCGCGAGTGTACTGCATGATGGTGTCTAGTAGTGGCTGTTCAACTTCAGCTAGAACTAATTCGTATAGTTCTGTAACTTCTTGGCCGTTTAGTTGTGCCAAGTAGTTTTTAAGAGATGCTTTAACAGAATCACGTAGTGGTTTTTGCGTGATTTGATCTTGTGAAGTTACTGTTGTTACTGTTAATGCTTCTGAAGTCAGATTTTGTTCGAACATATTCGGTCTAGCTCTTCTCGTAATTATGGTGCAACGTTATCAAAATAACCTTCGAGTGCTTCAAGTTGCAGCGGGGCTGCATCGATAGCATTGAAGGTACGGCGAAACTCATTTGCTTGTTCATGCTCTTTTAGGTACCAACCCACATGCTTACGAGCGATGCGAGGGCCTAAGTACTCTCCATAGAATTCATGTAGAGCAACAACATGAGCCAGCATTATGTCTTTCACTTCCTGCACAGGAAGATCAGGCATAGCAGTGCCGTTTTCCAAATAGTGTTGGATTTCCTGGAAAATCCACGGACGACCTTGGGCAGGGCGTCCAATCATCAAAGCGTCTGCACCGGTATATTCCAGTACAAATTTCGCCTTCTCTGGGCTATCGATATCACCGTTTGCGATAACCGGAATAGAGATGGCTTGTTTTACCGCTTTAATGTTGTCGTATTCGGCCTCTCCTTTGTACATACACGCTTTAGTTCTCCCATGGAGCGCTAACGCTTGTATGCCGCAGTCTTCGGCTAATTTAGCGATTTGGACACAGTTCCTATTCTCTGTATCCCAGCCAGTACGGGTTTTTAATGTCACAGGGACATCCACTGCATTGACTACCGCTTTCAGAATATCTTCGATAATTTCTGGAAACTTAAGTAGCGCAGAACCCGCCAGCTTCTTATTCACTTTTTTGGCTGGGCAACCCATGTTGATGTCGATGATTTGCGCACCGTTTTCAACACTGAACTGAGCCGCCTCGGCCATAAGCTGAGGATCAGAACCCGCAATCTGTACTGAGCGAATGCCCGATTCACCCTCGTGTACCATGCGTTGTTTTGATTTAGACGTATTCCATAGCTTCGGGTTTGCGGACATCATTTCACTGACAGCCATTCCCGCGCCATAGCGGAGACACAACTCTCGAAACGGTCTATCGGTGACACCGGCCATCGGGGCCACGATGAGATTATTCTTAAGTTGATGATTTCCTATTTTCAAAACGTCTTCACAGTTCTGTACCAGCAAGGGCGCGCATTTTACGCATTTTTTTACTGTGTGAAAAGACTATTATTTGAGCATTTACAAATTGTTTTGCTAATTTGCATAAATTTCAAACAATTAAGCTCAAAAACCTTATCTAGCCTTGCTTGCGACCCGAGATACGACACCACTCTGTTTGTGATGCGATAGGATCAATGTGAAGCTCGTCACGATAATAGGTGGCTACATCTTCAGCTTGCGTATCTAAAACACCCGACATAGCAAGTTGGCCATTTGGCTTGATGAGGCCCTTAATAATAGGCGATAGTTCGCGTAGTGGTGCGGCAAGAATGTTGGCAACAACCACGTCTGCAATGAGGCCTTCAGGTTGGTTTTCTGGAAGGTAAACTTCTAGTTGATCAGCAACGCCGTTGCGATCGGCATTTTCTTTTGAAGCCACTAGTGCTTGAGGGTCAATATCAATACCCACGACTTTTTCCGCGCCTAGTTTGATAGCGGCGATAGCTAAGATGCCTGAGCCACAACCAAAGTCGATTACCGTTTTACCGGTAAGGTCGATGCTTTCTAACCACTCTAGACATAGCGCTGTCGTTGGGTGAGTACCCGTACCGAACGCAAGACCTGGGTCTAGCATTACGTTGACTGCTTCTGGATCTGGTACATCGCGCCAGCTTGGACAAATCCATAGGCGCTCGCCAAACTTCATTGGGTGGAAGTTGTCCATCCACTCGCGTTCCCAATCTTTATCTTCAAGCTGTTCAACTTTGTAAGCGAAACCTTCAACGAGCATGTTGCTTGCTTTAATTTGCTCAACCACCCAGTTGGTGTCTGATTCAGCGTCATACAGCGCTAGGATATCCGTATCACCCCATAAGCGAGTTTCACCTGGCAGAGGTTCAAATACCGGGTTGTCTTTTGCATCTAGGAAAGTGACCGACAATGCGCCAGTTTCTTCCATTAGCATATCGCCGATTTGTTCTGCGTTTTGGTTCGTCGCGTTGAGTTTAATTTGAATCCAAGGCATGAGTATGAGCTCTTAATTGGGTTGAAAGTGTGATTGGCGGTGAGTGTAGCAGATCTTTGGTGAGAAGATAGCCAGAATAATTATCTGCTAAGGGCTCGGCTTGAGCTGAGCAGCTACTTGAGTTCTTTTTTCGATAGTGTAGATATAAAAAATGCTCACCAAGGTGAGCATTTTCTTAATCTTCATTCGATGAAATCGGCTTATTGCAGACCAAGTTTCTTCTCTAGGTAGTGGATGTTTGCTCCACCGTGTTGGAAGTTTTCATCGTTCATGATCGCTTCTTGTAGCGGCACGTTAGTTTTGATGCCTTCAACGATCATTTCGCCTAGTGCATTCTTCATACGTGCGATTGCTACGTCACGGTTCTCACCGTAAGTGATCAGTTTACCGATCATTGAATCGTAGTGAGGAGGCACTGTGTAACCTGTGTAGATGTGCGATTCCCAACGTACGCCCATGCCGCCTGGCGCATGGAAACGTTCGATCTTACCTGGTGAAGGTAGGAAGCGCTCAGGATCTTCAGCGTTGATACGACACTCAATCGCATGGCCGCGGATCTTGATATCATCTTGTGTAAATGACAGAGGTTGACCTGCAGCTACACGCAGCTGTTCTTTGATTAGGTCTACGCCAGTTACCATCTCTGTTACTGGGTGCTCTACCTGAATACGAGTGTTCATCTCGATGAAGTAGAATTCGCCGTTCTCATATAGGAACTCAAACGTACCAGCGCCACGGTAACCAATCTCGATACATGCACGAGTACAACGTTCACCGATGTACTTACGCATCTCTTCCGTGATACCCGGTGCTGGTGCTTCTTCAACCACTTTTTGGTGACGACGCTGCATTGAACAGTCACGCTCACCTAAGTGGATTGCACCGCCTTGGCCATCAGCAATCACTTGAACTTCAACGTGACGTGGGTTTTCTAGGAATTTTTCCATGTAAACCATGTCGTTGTTGAAGGCTGCTTTTGCTTCAGCACGAGTCATAGCGATAGCTTCTACAAGCTCACCTTCGCTACGAACAACACGCATACCACGACCGCCGCCGCCACCAGATGCTTTGATGATTACTGGGTAGCCGATACGTTTAGCGTGTGCTTTGTTCTTCTGTGCGTCATCATCTAGCGGGCCGTCAGAGCCTGGTACACAAGGTACACCAGCTTTCTTCATCGCAGTGATGGCAGAAACTTTGTCACCCATCATGCGGATTGTATCTGCTTTAGGGCCAACGAAGATGAAGCCGCTGCGCTCAACTTGCTCAGCGAAGTCAGCATTCTCAGATAGGAAGCCGTAACCAGGGTGGATTGCCACTGCTCCTGTTACTTCTGCCGCTGAGATAATGCGAGGAATATTTAGGTAGCTATCAATACCGCGCGCAGGACCAATACACACTGTTTCGTCTGCAAGCAGTACGTGTTTAAGGTCGCGGTCCGCGGTAGAGTGTACCGCTACAGTTTTGATACCTAGCTCTTTACATGCGCGAAGGATACGAAGTGCAATTTCACCTCGGTTCGCGATGACTAATTTATCTAGCATAGCTGGGCCTCAAGTTACTCGATAACAACAAGTGGTTGGTCGAATTCAACAGGTTGGCCGTCTTCAACTAGGATTGCAGTTACAACACCAGATTTGTCTGCTTCGATTTGGTTCATCATTTTCATTGCTTCAACGATACATAGCGTGTCGCCAGCGTTTACGCTTTGGCCAACTTCAACAAATGATTTCGAATCTGGGCTTGGAGAGCGGTAGAAAGTACCAACCATTGGAGAAAGAACTTGGTGACCAGCAGGTACTGCAGGTGCCGCTTCTGCTTCAACTGCAGGTGCCGCCGCAGGCGCTGCTACTGGTGCTGCAACTGGAGCAGGTGCTGCTGCGTATTGAATTGGAGCCGCTACAGGTGCCGCAGCGCCGTGACGGCTGATGCGTACCGATTCTTCACCTTCAGAGATCTCTAGCTCAGCAATGCCAGATTCTTCAACTAATTCGATCAGTTTCTTGATTTTACGGATATCCATCTTTTCTTTCTCTTTAACTTGTGAGTAAGACAACCAGTGCGGTTGTAGAGTGTTAGGTTACTTTGCCTGCAATTGTGTAATGGCAGCAGACAGAGCAAATTCATAGCCTTGCGCGCCCAAACCACAAATAACGCCCTGTGCTTTATCTGACAGGTACGAGTGGTGACGGAAGGGTTCTCGTGCGTGAACGTTGGATAGATGTACCTCGATAAATGGGATATCAACTCCCAATAAGGCATCGCGCAGTGCCACGCTCGTATGGGTAAATGCTGCTGGGTTAATAATGATGAAATCCACTTTGCCGTATGCGGCGTGGATCGCTTCAATTAACTCATACTCACGATTTGATTGAAGATGCTCTAACTCAACATCCGCTTGCTGCGCTTGCGTAGTCAACGTTGCGATGATGTCATCGAGCGTTTGTGAGCCATAATGTGCTGGCTCGCGTAACCCTAATAAGTTTAGATTCGGGCCGTTTAGGACAAGAATTCGAGACTTTGCTGACATTATGTTGCTATCTTCCTTTATCGTGAGTAGAACAATCATGTTCCCAAATATACGATAAATCAGCACGTTTTTTGTAATAAAACTGTGCGATTTTTTAAAAATCGTCCCAGATTATAGCTAATTCAGAGCAATTAGCAGCAATTTACTGGTCTAATCACCCATATTGGCATACAGAAAGTGTAACCGAGATAACAGAATTTTGCCGCTTAGAGGCAGAGTTAGTGATCTAGAGTGGAGCGCTGGCATGAAAAAAGCCGCCACGATGTGACGGCTTTGGATATTTGCAATGTATTAAGCTAATTCGGCTTTTTCTGCGATCAGCTTCTCTACTACGCTTGGGTCGGCAAGGGTGGAAGTATCACCTAAGTTGCTGGTATCGCCTGTGGCGATCTTACGTAGGATACGACGCATTATCTTACCGGAACGAGTTTTCGGTAGAGAGTCTGTCCAGTGCAGTACATCTGGCGTAGCAATTGGGCCAATCTCTTTACGCACCCAATTTTTCACTTCTTTATGCAGTTCAGCAGTTGGGAACTCTCCATCATTCAGCGTGACGTAAGCGTAAATTGCTTGGCCTTTGATATCGTGAGGGATACCGACAATCGCCGCTTCGGCAATTTTATCGTGTGCGACCAGTGCCGATTCAATCTCTGCTGTACCCATGCGGTGACCGGATACGTTAAGCACGTCATCCACGCGACCTGTGATCCAGTAGTAGCCATCTTCATCGCGACGAGCGCCATCACTGGTAAAGTACATGCCTTTAAAGGTCGAGAAGTAGGTTTGCTCAAAGCGTTCATGGTCACCATAAACGGTGCGCATCTGACCCGGCCATGAATCAAGGATAACCAGATTACCTTCGGCCGCAGTTTCTTCGATAATGTTGCCCATGTTATCAACTAGCGCAGGTTGCACACCGAAGAATGGACGAGTGGCCGAGCCCGGTTTTAGGTCGGTTGCACCCGGTAGAGGGGCAATAAGAATACCGCCAGTCTCTGTTTGCCACCAAGTATCGACAATTGGAGAGGCTTCGTTACCAATGGTTTTGTAGTACCACTCCCAAGCTTCTGGGTTGATTGGCTCACCCACTGAACCCATCACACGCAGGCTAGAGCGGCTTGTACCTTCTACTGCTTCATTACCTTTCGCCATGAGGGCACGAATCGCCGTTGGTGCGGTGTAGAGAATATTAACGTTGTGTTTATCGACCACTTCACTCATACGAGCGGTACTTGGGTAGTTTGGCACGCCTTCAAATAGAATGGTTTTAGCGCCGTTGGCTAGTGGGCCATAAATTAGGTAAGTATGTCCGGTAATCCAGCCCACATCAGCGGTACACCAGAAGGTTTCACCTTCTTGGTAGTCAAACACGTATTTGAACGTCATGGTGGCATACACTAAGTAGCCGCCAGTGGTGTGAAGTACGCCTTTAGGTTTACCAGTTGAACCAGAGGTGTAGAGAATGAATAGTGGGTCTTCGGCTTTCATCTCTTCTGGTGGGCAATCGGCAGAGACATTTTCTGTTGCTTCGTGCCACCAAACATCGCGATGTTCGTGCCAATCAATATCGCCACCTGTGCGTTTTAGAACTAACACTTTAGAGATGGTTTTCACTTCTGGGTTTGTTAGCGCTTCATCAACGTTTTTCTTCAGTGGTACAGCACGGCCGCCGCGCACGCCTTCATCAGCGGTGATCACGACTTTTGCATCTGAGTCGATAATACGGCCTGACAGTGCTTCAGGAGAGAAGCCACCAAATACTACGGTGTGAACCGCACCAATACGCGTACAAGCCAGCATGGCAACCGCTGCTTCTGGCACCATTGGCATGTAGAGACACACCACATCACCTTTGCGAACGCCTTGCTCTTTTAGGGCGTTGGCAAACAGACACACTTCTTTATGGAGCTCATTAAAGGTTAGGGTTTTATCATCAGCCGGGTCATCACCTTCCCAGATGATGGCAACATCATCACCACGCTCAGCAAGGTGACGGTCAATACAGTTAGCCGATACGTTAAGCGTGCCATCTTCAAACCAGCGAATATCGACATGGCCAGTATCAAACGATGTGCTTTTAACTTGAGTGAATGGCTTAATCCAATCAACGATTTTGCCATGCTCTGCCCAGAAACCCTCAGGGTCAGTCACTGACTGTTGGTACATGGCTAGGTAGGTGTCATTATCCGCGTGTGTGGTGGCTTTAATATTCTCTTTTACCGGATAAACGTGGGCTTCACTCATTGCTTCTCTCCTTTGAATTCAGTTGTCTTCTCATCGATGGAAGACATCCTAGTCATCAAGACTTGCGGCAGCGTCGCGAACATAGCTTGATGATATGCAATGCTATAACTGTCAATCACAGCGCCTGTTTCTACAATTAGACTTTAGGATGAGAGGCTGAACTTCGCGAACTTAGCGCAGGCTTAAATTGAGCGGGATGCCTCAAAATCGAGGCTATCGCTGATAAGGAAAGTTTAGACTTGGCAGATCGCCCTTGGTTAAGCGAACAAACACTAATGCTGCGGAAATCGCGTCTTGCAAGGCGTCGTGCTTATCTTGCAGCGGTAAATCGAGGTGTTTACAGATGGCATCTAAACTTAAGTCGAAATAGGCATTGGGGAGGTGCTGTTCTAATTTGTCATGGTAGATCTGGCTCACCTCAATCAGTGGGCTAGGAAGAGGGAATCCGAGCTGTTTACGACAAGCAATATCGAGAATCTTCTTATCATAACGAATGTGATAACCCACTAATGGACGATTGCCAATAAACTCAAGCAGCCGAATGAGGGCTTGTTTCTCATCAATGCCATCTTCAAGATCTTTATGGCGAATTTTATGGATGCGTACTGAGCCAGAATCAAGAGATTGCGGTGCTCGCAGGCGAACCTCAAACGGTTCGCTAGTGATGATTCGATTGTCGATGATTTTGGTTGCCGCAATGGTCACCAGCTCAGCGCGGTTAGGATCTAAGCTGGTGGTCTCACAATCTAGTGAGACATATTCATTTTTATTCAGCTTGCCGAAATAGGATTGATAGGGCGAGCCTTTGAGTTTGTAATGCCAATAACGACGTCGTAGCCAGTTCATCTCCGTACTCCTTAATCTCGGATTTGATAGTGATAACCTAAGAACTGTTTGAATTTCTTCACCACGTGGAAGCTATGACGTAGTAAGTCCCGCTCGCTACGCTCTAATTGGCTTAAATCGATTCGGTTATGACTGTGTTGATTGGAGAGTTGCTGGTTCAAGCGCAGCTTAAAAAACAGCTTCAGCGCTTCCGCAAGGTTGTCTGCGGTATCTGGTTCGAGGATGTTTTTGTTGGCTAAGGCTTCAATCCGGCAGAAGGTGTTTTTCTCGCGTAGGCCATATTCTAAGCTTAGCGCTCTTATGCCATGCACAATCGGGAAGATGCCTCCGCTTTTGACATCTAAGCCTTGTTTGTCCTTTTTTACGTTACCAAACAGGGTGAGAGGGATTGAAAAGTGTAGTGCTGGGCGCGTGAAATCTTGCAGTGTCAGCATGTTATTAAGCATGATTTTATGTAAGTGCTTACTGACTGGTAACAATATGTCTTTATTGCCTGCGACTGCATGAGCATCGGCCATGATAGCCAAATTCATTACCTGATCGGCGCTGGTGGCTTTCGACCATTGGCTAAGGGTAGTTTGCCATTCAGTTTGGGTTTTCACCCATTGCGGATTATTGACCATGACATTGCCCGGGCAAAGTGGGTAGCCGAGCTGCTGCAAAGTATGGGTAAGCTTTTCCATGATGGCTCCGCATTGATGCCACTCTAAGCCATCTTTAATGATCAGCGCGTTGTCCTGATCGGTTTTGAGGATTTGTTCTCCGCGTCCTTCTGAGCCTAAAACAATTAAGCAGCAATGATCATGCAGCGCTGGCGGCACAATCAACTCGAAGGCCTTTTCAATGATTTGTTCGTTAACGGCAGAAATCAGCTCCATGATGAATCGAGTACGGATGCCGTTGCTGAGTAAACTGTCGACCAATTGCCGCTGACGATTAGAAGCAATGGCTAACTCTTCAACGCTGCTGGCTCTGGCAATACTGAGTGTCAGTACATGAGAGTGAGTCGAGAACGCGCTGAGAATTTGCGTCATATCGAGCATGCCAATGGGCTGTTTACCATCACAAACCATGAGACGTTTCATGCGGTTGCGGGTCATTGTGATCATGGCATTAAACAGAAAATCACCATCATCAACATGCTCTACCGGAAAGGTTGCCACTTCTCCGACCGGAGTATCGAGCGGTAAGCCATCCAGCATTACCGCATGCAGCATATTGGTGCGAGTAATGATGCCGTAAGGTAATTCGTTCGGTGCTTTAGCTAAGCGCGGGTCGTCATTGGCAAGCTCAATTAATGCTGAGTCCAGTGCATTGGACTTAAGCTCTGCAGTCACTTGGTTAAGCGGTAGAGAGTGAGAGATGATCATCGGTGGATGATAAATATCACTATCTACTTTGGTTAAGATAAATTCGGCCAGATTTTTTTGTTGCTGCGCTGCCTCAAGCAGGGCCTGTCGCTTGGCAAGGTTGTTATCAAAGTAAGCAGCGAACTGGCCATTTTGATTGTATAAATCGACAAAAACCGACTTAGGCAGTAGATAAGCCAACGTATCTTCTAGCGCGATGTAACTGTGTTTTGCCTGCCCATCAAAGAGAGCGCGGACATCAAATAGATCATCATTGGCATAATGCGCAAAGATCTCTTTGCCGTCGTTAGATTGCTCCTCAACGGCACCTTTGATCAATATATGTAGGTGAGAGCTGGCGGAGCCAGATTGCAATATGGTCTCGCGTTCTCGAAAGTACGCCACGTCTAAAGAGGAACGCAATGATTGCTGTTGCGCCTCATTTAAGCGATCAAACGGTGGAGACTGCATATTGAATTTGTCTGGCATGATTCACCTTGAGAATAAATATCTGCAAGGTAAGTGTGGCAAATTTACTCGATGATTCCAGACGACTTTGGTCGAAAGGCCGCACGGAATGAGGAAAGGTCGGAACAGATAATATTCCCTTTTTATTCCTTAATTCTCAGAGGATAATGTTTGCCTTCAAGTGGTTGTATAAGAGGTCGTCATGCTTACCCCATCCCCATATGGTTGGATTTCTCAATATTTCATCGGATTTTTCTTTGCTTACGGTGTTTACCTACCGTTTTGGGCGTTGTGGTTTGAAGATCAAGGCGTATCGCCAACCGATATTGGTTTGTTAGTGGGTATTGGTTTCGCAACGCGTTGTGTAGCTAACCTTTTAATTACGCCACGTATTCATAAAGTTGAGCACCTGATGCCAGCATTGCGCTGGTTGAGCTTGGCGTCGTTAGCTTTTGTAGGTTTTCACTTTTTCACTGGCGGTAGCTTTTGGCTAATGGCACTGGCAACGGTGATGTTTAACTTATGCTGCGGCCCGATTGTGCCATTGTCTGATGCTATGGCGAACTACTACTCGCGCCTGAAAATGCTCGATTACGGCCGTACGCGTTTATGGGGTTCTATTGCGTTTATCGCTGGTTCGACTGTGGTTGGCTACTTGGTTTCCATCTACGGCAGCGACATGATTCTCTACACCGCATTTGCGGGTGTGCTGTTCTCATTGGTAGTGGGTATGCGTGCGACCAACCCAATGCCAGTAACAACCTCAGAGCAAACGGCTGAGCGTCCAAATCTACTTGAGTTGCTGTCGGATAGCTCGGTGATGAAGTTCTTATTACTGGTTGCTTTGATTCAAGGCAGTCACGCGGCTTACTACAGTTTTAGTGCGATCTATTGGAAAGAAGCTGGCCACTCGGAAGATATCATCGGTTACCTATGGAGCCTCGGCGTAGTCGCTGAAGTGGCAGTATTTGCTTTGAGTAAGCGTATGTTCTCAGGTTGGACGTTACGTACATTGTTCGTGGTGGCTTCGCTTGGCGTGGCAATGCGTTGGGGGTTAACGGCATCAACGACGGCGCTGGTCGCCTTGGTGGCGATTCAATTATTGCATGGCGTGACGTTTGCGATGGCGCATATCGCAGCAATTCAATACATTCAAGAATCGGATGAGCACAAGATGGTGGCGCTGCAAGCCTTGTACAACGCCATTCCGCTGGGTGCGTTTATTGCGCTAATGACGGCATTAAGCGGTTGGGGTTATGAAAACTGGGGGGCGAATGTGTTCTGGGCGATGGCCGCAATGGGTATCGCTGCGCTGTTTATCAAGTTGGATCGTCAACCAGCAGCGGCACAACCACTCAATAAAGCCGAGCCTGAAGCACAGAATTAACCTCAACTGATTGATATTTAATCATACTGTTGTTTAATAAAACCTCTCCCTTCGGAGAGGTTTTTTATTACTTATAGCTTTCATGGATTCGAAAACTAGATAAGGGTATCTGATGCAAGGATGGTTAGTCGTTCCGGTATCGCTTTTGTATCTGGGCTTGTTATTTCTCATAGCTTGGTATGGCGATAAAAAGCAGACATGGTTAGCTAAGTGGCGGCCATGGATATACAGCTTGTCGATTGCTGTGTACTGCACCTCATGGACTTTCTACGGCACGGTTGGTCAAGCCAGCAGTAACCCTTGGTCTTTCCTACCTATCTATCTTGCGCCTATTCTTGTCTTCACCTTTGGTTGGCGAATCTTAGCGCGACTGATTTTAGTCGCCAAGCGTGAACACATCACTTCAATTGCTGACTTCATCGCTGCCCGTTATGGCAAATCCCAAGGTTTGGCGGTCGTTATTACCTTGATTGCGGTGATCGGTATTCTGCCTTATATCGCGTTGCAATTACGCGGCATTACCATGGGGCTTGAAGTGATCGCGCCTCAGCTTGAAATGAAATCGGGCGGGGTAGATGTGTCATGGCTAGTGGTAATGGCTTTAGCGATTTTCACTATGTTATTTGGTACTCGCCATATTGATAATACCGAGCACCATCGCGGTATGATGATGGCGATTGCGTTTGAGTCTCTGATAAAGCTGGTGGCTTTCTTAGCTGTTGGCTGTTTTATTCTGTTTTTAGCACTCGATCGTGATGACATTGTGCTGCTTGATATTGCAGCGCAAACTTACCAATCCCCCAATATTCCGACGCTTGTGATTCACACGACGTTGACCATGATGGCGATTCTCTGCCTGCCTCGCCAGTTCCATACCATGGTCGTCGAGAATGAAAGGGCTCAAGATCTGCATACTGCGCGCTGGTTATTCCCGCTCTATTTGGTGCTAATGGGGCTGTTTGTATTACCTATTGCTTGGGTAGGGCAAGGGCTACTCAGTGGTGTCAGCGCTGATACTTATGTGATCAGTTTACCTATGGCCTTCGGTGCGCCAGATATGGCGTTATTGGCTTTTCTCGGTGGCACGTCGGCGGCTAGTGGCATGGTGATTGTATCCACCATCGCACTGGCGATTATGGTTTCCAATGATTTAGTGATGCCACTGTTGCTGCGCAGAATGAAGCTGACCCAGCGCGATCACAGGCAATTTTCTGGCATGTTGCTGATTATTCGCCGTGCGTTGATCTTGTTGCTGTTACTCGGTGCATGGGGTTTCTATCAAGCGTTAGGAAGTATTCACTCACTATCGGCAATAGGCTTTCTCTCATTTGCGGCGATAAGCCAGTTCGCGCCAGCATTGATTGGTGGGATGTATTGGCGACAGGGTAATCGTAAAGGGGTGTACGTCGGGTTGCTGTTTGGCTTTGCCCTGTGGCTCATTACCTTAATGTCGGCCACTGACATGTTAGCGGGTGACAGTCACAGCAACTTATTGTTGTGGATTATTGAGCCACCGCGCTACTTAGCGGAGATGGGTATTCAAAGTTCAGACTGGGGCATTGTGCTCAGCCTGTTGGTTAATACCGTTTGTTATTTGTTGGTTTCACTGGCGACAAGGGCAAGTTTAAGTGAGCGATTACAATCGGCCTCTTTCATTGGTACTCCACTGCCAGAAAGCGAAAATATTAGCTTATACCAAAGCCGCGTAACGGTTGCTGAGTTAGAAATGCTGGCGTCGAGATTTGTGGGTCGCACTCGGGTTCGTAGTGCGTTTCAGCAGTTTTGGTCACAGCAGCGTGAAACCTTAATGCCCAACCAACAAGCGCCTTCCAGTTTGATTCGTCATACCGAGCGTGTGCTGGCTGGGGTGTTTGGTGCTTCATCAGCTAAGTTAGTGCTTACTTCTGCTTTGCAGGGTAGAAACATGCAGCTAGAAGAAGTGGCCACCATCGTTGATGAAGCCTCTGAGCTGTACGACTTTAGCCGCGGATTACTGCAAGGCGCGATTGAACATATAGGCCAAGGCATCGCTGTAGTCGATAAGCAGTTAAGGCTGGTGGCTTGGAACCAGCGCTATTTGGAGTTGTTTGTCTTTCCTGCGGGATTAATCCAAGTAGGGCGGCCAATTGCTGATGTAATTCGTCACAATGCTGAGCAAGGCTTGTGTGGCCCGGGTGACCCGGAAGATCACGTGCGTCGCCGTATTTATCATTTAGAGCAAGGCACAAGGCACACGTCATCAAGGGTGCGTGCCGATGGCCGCGTGATCGAGGTGCAAGGCAACCCAATGCCGGGCGGTGGCTTTGTGATGAGCTTTACCGATATCACGGTGTTCCGCGATGCGGAGCAAGCATTAAAACAAGCCAACGAAACGTTGGAAGAGCGTGTCCATGCGCGTACGCAAGAGCTAGAGAGTCTCAATAAACAACTCGTTAGTGCCACGCAACGTTCGGAGCGTGAATCGCAGTCAAAATCACGCTTTTTAGCAGCAGTAAGCCATGATTTGATGCAGCCACTCAATGCAGCAAGGTTATTTGCTTCCTCGCTATCTGAGGTTGCTAAAGAGCAAGAAACACAAAAATTAGCCACTCATATTGAGAGCGCGCTTGGCGCAGCGGAAGATTTGATTGGTGATTTGCTTGATATCTCAAGACTGGAATCGGGCAAGTTAGATGTCAACGTTTACGGCTTTGCCATCAATGATGTATTGGCCAATCTGAATGCGGAGTTTAGTGCTCTAGCTAAGCAGCAAGGCATCGAGTTTGCGATGATTCCGAGTCAGTTATTGGTGCAGTCGGACCCGAAACTTTTGCGCCGAGTGGTACAAAACTTCCTAACCAATGCATTTCGTTATAGCCCTAAAGGTAAAGTATTGCTTGGTGTACGCCGCGTCGGAAAGCAAGCGCGTATTGAGGTGTGGGATAACGGCTTAGGGATTGATGAAGATAAGCAATTAGAAATTTTTGAAGAGTTTAACCGTGGTAGCCAAGTGCGTTATGACCAAGGCTTAGGGCTTGGCCTTGCGATATCTAAAGGCATTGCAAATGTGCTCGGCCATCAAATCTCAATGCGCTCATGGCCAGGTCAGGGCAGCGTATTCTCTATCACGCTGAAACAAGCTGATTCTGCAGCGGTACAGAAGCCTTTAGTACAGCCTCAGAGTGCTCCGTCTGATTTAAGCCATCTCAACGTTCTTTGTGTCGATAACGAAACGGATATTTTGATTGGTATGGAGCAACTGCTAGCACGTTGGGGATGCAATGTACGCACTGCGACGGATTTAGTCGGCAGCTTGAAAGCTATCGATGAAGCTTGGCGGCCAGATGTGATTTTATCCGATTATCGTCTAGATAATGGCCGCACAGGGTTAGAAGTATTGCAGCAGTGCCGTCTGCGGTTAGGCGATAGCTTTATTGGCGTCATTATTAGCGCCGACCGCGCCAATGAGATGCTCGATGGCATTAAATCGAATAACTTTAGTTTTATCCCTAAGCCAGTGAAACCACTTAAGCTCAGGGCGATTTTAAATCGAGTGAATTAGCGACTTAGTTGTCGGTAAATAGCGTCTCGTACTTGGTGAATAGGGTCTGCGTGTCGCCATAATACAAGGTGCCATCGGCTTTAATCGCAACACGTAGCCAGCTCTCTTCGGAGTTTGGCGCGGGTAGTGTTACGTACCATTGAGTGCCGGATTCATCGCGGCTTTGCATGTCGATTGGTGTGCCTTGCTCGTCTTGGCTATCGACTAAAGAAAGCTTGATGCCTTCCAATGGGAAAGCGGATTTCAATGACAGCTCAAGCGCATCTTGAGTGTGTTTTTCCGCGCGGAACTGCACTTTAAACTCACCATTGACCATGTCACACAGGCCACTGGTATAACGACAATTTGATTTGCTGAGAAGTTTGTAGGATTGGCCTTTTTCAGCGGCATGCGGCTTTTCACTGACCGCTAAGTCAACCCCAAAGTAAGCGATGACAGAGAGAATCGGCGCAACTAATAAGGCAATAATGAAGTGCTTGTTCTTGAACATTGTCGGCTTCCTTGCAACTAACGTTAATACTTGGGCATAGTTAAGATAAACAGAGTTTTAAGATAAAAAAAGCCCCCGCAGGGGCTTTTGTGTTTTGAGTGTTATATTAGTGATCTACCGCACCGCCAGCACCGGCTGGTACACGTACGTGCTCAACCAAGTCTTTCACTTCTTGCGGCGTTTCTGCTGTTACTTTCGATACTGCGAACGCGACGATGAAGTTGAATAGGGCACCGATAGCACCGAAGGCATTTGGTTCGATACCTAAGAACCAGTTGCTGCCCCAGCTTTCTAGGTATTTCCAATCAGCAACAAACAAGATGCCTTTGTGCTGGAATACGTAGAATAGCGTGATACTGATACCTGCGATCATACCGGCAATCGCACCCTCTTTATTGATCCCTTTGCTGAAGATACCCATCATCAACGCAGGGAAGATGGAGGAGGCCGCAAGACCAAAGGCCAGAGCTACCGTACCGGCGGCAAAGCCCGGTGGGTTAAGGCCGAGATAACCGGCAACTGCAATCGCGACCGCCATGGATATCCGGCTGGCGAGCAGCTCTTTCTTCTCGGAGATATTTGGATTTATCACCCCTTTAATTAAGTCATGAGAGATGGCCGAAGATATCGCTAGTAGTAGACCCGCTGCGGTTGAAAGTGCGGCTGCTAAGCCACCTGCAGCAACCAGAGCGATGACCCAGTTGGGCAGTTTCGCAATCTCAGGGTTAGCCAGTACCATGATGTCACGGTCAACTTTCAGCTCGTTGGTCTCTTTGCTTGAAGTGTATTGAATTGCGCCATCGCCATTCTTATCTTCAAAGCCTAGTAGACCTGTCTTCTCCCAGTTCTTGAACCAGTCAGGACGCTCATCATAAGCAAGGTGCTTACCTGGAGATGGGTTAACGGTGTCCATTAGATTTAGACGAGCCATCGCAGAAACCGCTGGTGCAGTTGTATATAGAATTGCGATGAACAGTAGTGCCCAACCTGCTGACGTACGTGCATCACGCACTTTTGGTACTGTAAAGAAGCGGATAATTACGTGTGGCAGACCCGCAGTACCAATCATCAGTGACATGGTGTAGACAAACATATTGAGAGTGTCGCCACGGACTTGAGTGGTGTATTCACTGAATCCGAGTTCGGTCACCACTTGGTCGAGCCGGTCGAGCAGATAGACATCGGTTCCGGCGATGGTACTGCCTAAGCCGATTTGTGGTAGTGGGTTACCTGTCAGTTGCAGAGAGATAAAGATTGCAGGGATAGTGTAAGCAAGAATGAGTACGCAATATTGAGCAATCTGCGTGTAGGTAATACCTTTCATGCCACCCATAACCGCGTACATGAATACGATACACATACCGATCAGTAGGCCAGTTGAATAGTCCACTTCAAGGAAACGACCAAACGCAACGCCGACCCCTTTCATTTGACCGATTACATACGTGACCGATGCAATGATCAGACACACAACCGCTACTACGCGAGCTGTGTTTGAGTAGAAGCGTTCGCCAACAAATTCTGGCACGGTGAACTTACCGAACTTACGTAGGTAAGGCGCTAATAGTAGAGCAAGTAGTACATAACCACCTGTCCAGCCCATTAGGAACACACTACCGCCGTAACCCATGAAGGCTATTAAGCCAGCCATAGAAATGAATGACGCTGCAGACATCCAGTCAGCGGCTGTTGCCATGCCGTTTGCGATTGGGTTTACGCCGCCACCGGCAACGTAGAATTCTTTAGTCGATCCAGCACGAGCCCAGATCGCGATACCGATGTAGAGGACAAAAGTCGCGCCTACAACGAGATAAGTGATAGTTTTCAAGTCCATCTGAGTTGCTCCTTACTCATCCACATCAAATTCGCGGTCGATTTGGCGCATCTTCCACGCATAGTAGAATATGATGCCTAAGAATGTGTAGATTGAGCCTTGCTGAGCAAACCAGAATCCAAGTTTGTAACCACCTAATTGAAATTGGTTAAGCACATCAACAAATAAGATGCCGCAGCCAAAAGATACGACAAACCATACGATCATTAAGTTGATCATCAGTTTTACGTTCTTGTTCCAGTAGGCTTTGGCTCGTTCCTCGCTTTCAAACGCCATTGCCGTCTCCTTACGATTGTTTGTTGTTAATAAAATGTTTCAAGATTTACAATAGCAAGGTGTTAGCAAGAACTCTTTTCAACTTTAGTCGCGGCAATAAAAACAAAAAACGTCCATTTATTGGGCGCTTATGGCAATGGGTGTGATTTTTGTGATGTTAATGTTGTGTTAAATTAGCCAAAGGTCTAAGGCGATAGTCTAATTTATTGTTGAATCTATTAACTGACGCAGGAATTTTAAGCCTCTAGAGGGAGAGGGTTTCTAACAGAGCTAGATAGCATCAAGAGATGGGGAAGTCAGCATGGCTGACCTCCTCTAGGTGTAGTGAAGTAAACATAAGAAGATATGCATAGTACACAGCGGAATTAAAATCAGTGGGTTGTTAGCTAAGCTTCTGATTCTAATTGCTGGAGTAATATAACCGCTTGAGTTCTATTTTTAACCCCGAGCTTTCGGAAAATGGCCGTCATATGGGCTTTGATGGTGGCTTCGGATACATTTAATTCGTAAGCGATCTGCTTATTCAATAAACCATCAGATAGCATTCCGAGGACTTTGTATTGTTGAGGAGTTAACGTTGCTATTTTCTCTGCTAAGTCATTACATGCCGCATTGTTGGTTATCGAACCTTCAGGGAAAAAAGGTTCGCCATTCAATACTTGGTTAAGCGCGCTGATGAGCTCGCGCATGTCGCTAGATTTAGGGATAAAGCCAAATGCGCCATGGCTTTTGACTTGGGTGACCACCGCGGGCTCTTCACTTGCAGAAACGACAACGATAGGCAGATCTGGGTATTCAGCTCTTAGCTGCATTAGGCCAGACATGCCATTAGCACCGGGCATTTTCAGATCGAGTAGCAGTAAATCTGGGTCAGGCTCTTTGGCCAATAGATTTAACAGCGCTTCTAGAGAATCAGCTTCCAAAAGGTTCGCGCCACTGATCGCCATGTGAATAGACTGAAATAGGGCATTGCGAAACAGGGGGTGATCATCGGCAATGATAATAGTGTAAGTCGAATCCATGACGTTAATCACTTATTGTAATTTAGTTAATGGAATTATTAACCCGTTTGCGTCATTGAACAATCTTTAGGCAGTAAAAGTCTGAACTAAATCGAGTTTTGCCGATTGTTAATAGAAAGGACAATACCCAGTGGTTGCAGGCATTGTCCTTTTGTAACGGAGAGTTCTAGAGCTGGTGGCTGTCTAGATGAGCTAAGAAGGTCTCTGCTGGCATAAAGCCCGTAATACGCGCATTGGTGATGTGTTCACCTTGGGCATTCCAAAACTCGATGGTCGGCAAGCCAAGTACATTGAGCTTTTGCAGCATCTCAATGTCTTGCAGTTCATTCTTAGTCACGTCTGCTTGCAGTAATACAAAGTCCGTTAGACGCGCTTCAACATTCGGTGTGTGGAAGGTGTATTTCTCAAACTCTTTACATGCTACGCACCAGTCGGCATAGAAGTCGAGCATCACGGGTTTACCGGCTTGTTTTGCCGCCGCCAGTTGTTGCTCTAGCTGGGTGACGCTGCTAATTCGGATGAATTCGACGCTGTGTTCACTGCTTTGTTGCTGGGCTGGGTTGATCCAATGATTGATCAGCGGTTGCGCTGAAACAAAGAGGCCTAATACTGCGATGATGCCTACTGTGCTTTGCTTCCAGCCACCAAAAGGTAGGCTGTTTTTACAATGGTATAGCCAACCGAACGCAACAATACCGAGTGCAGACCACAGTACCGTTGACCAGAATTCAGGGATTAAACGTTCAAGTAAGAAGATTGGCGCGGCGAGCAGAATAAAGCCAAATAAGGTCTTCACTCTGTCCATCCAACCGCCTGCTTTAGGTAGTAGTTTGTTGCCAAACACTGCTGCGAGGATCAATGGAATACCCATACCCATAGCAAGCGCGTAAAGAGCAATAGCACCAGTGAGTAGATCGCCACTTTGCGCCACGTAAAGCAGTGCGCCAGAAAGTGGCGCAGTGGTGCACGGTGAACACACCAAACCAGAAATAGCGCCCATCGCGAATACGCCGACAGAGCTGCCACCTTGTTGTTTGTTGCTCAATCCGCTCAGCCATGTTTGCACGCTCGCAGGCAGTTGCAGGGTGTATAGGCCAAACATGGATGCGGCCAACACCACAAACAGCACACTTAAACCGATCAATACATAAGGGTGCTGCATCGCCGCTTGGAATTGCATGCCCGCAGAGGCCACCACTAAGCCGAGTAGGGTATAAGTGAGCGCCATACCTTGTACGTAAATGAACGATAACCCCAGCGCGCGGCGATGAGAAAGTTTGCCACTGCCTAGTACAATACTGGTTAAGATCGGGTACATAGGTAGCACACAAGGTGTGAAAGCAAGGCCGATACCTAAAGCTAAGAAGAGTAGTGGTGTCCACCAATTGTCAGCTAATTTGTCCGCCAATGAGCTTTCTTTTGATACTGGCGCATCTGCGGTTGTAGGTGTTGGCTGCGCTTGTTTTGTAGCATCGCTTGTTGTTGATGTAGAAGGGCTAAAAGGCTCAAGATCAATCATGCGCGTTTCAGGCGGGTAGCAGAACCCAGCTTTAGCACAGCCTTGGTATTGAACAATCAATCGCGCACCATCTTGATAGCTTTCTAGCGGCACTTCCACAAACAGTGGCTGAGTGTAGATGTGTACATCGCCAAAGAACTCATCGGTGTATGGCTTACCATCACGCATGTCTGGCGTACCAATGTTGGCCTTTTCTGCGCTGATCGTAATGCGTTCTTGGTACAGGTAATAATCTTGTTTGACCTGCCAATCGAGAAAAACTTTGTCGCCTTGCTGGTAATAGTTGAACGGGAAGGCTTCGTCTACTGGCACAAAGCGATTGCTATCGCTGCCGAGTAGAGAGTCAGAATTGTTGTTGAACAGTGCCATCGCAGGGGCCGATAGCATGGCAACGCACAGCATTATGAGCGAAAAAACAAAACGCATAACAGGTCACTTATTTAAAATTTGGTTTATTTTATACCCAATCCAAACCATTTTTCTCCTGTGAGAGAGAAAAAAGTCTCGATAGACTCAATAGGACAGAGAAAACAGCCAAATAGTTTCAAATAAGCGTAAAGAAAGGAAGTTGGGTGACCAGCACCCAACTTTAAGTAGAGCTAAGCAACCCCTAAGCGGGTTTTCACTACGCGTTCGCACGCGTCGATGTTTTGCACATCTTTTGGAATCACTAATACTGTATCGTTACCGCCCACGGTACCTAGAATTTCAGTATGTGGGTCAATGTCGACCAAGCGAGCCACAAGTTGTGCACTGCCAGGGTGAGTTTTTACTACAACCATTGCTTGGTTGTGAGTAATGAACTCAATTTGAGAAGAAATCGACGATTCCACTCGAACCGGCGCTGTTTCAACGGTAATGCAGTACACTTTTTTGCCACAGGCATTTTGTACTTTCACTACCCCTAATTGGGACAACAAGCGCGATACGGTAGATTGGCTAATTCCTTCAAAGCCTATATTTACTAACGCTTCTCTTAGATCATTTTGAGTACTAAAACTTTGTTGTTGAAGCAATCTCTTACAGGCAGCTGTTAGCGTTTTATCTTCGGCATATTGGTTTGCCATAGGGTTTAGAGTTTCACTCACGGGAACTCCTTACATATCGACGTATGGATTTAATTCATCCTTGGTAATGGTTGCACTCGCCGATCCTCGGAGTGACTTTAGTTCAGTATTGGTCACTTGTGCATAATGACGGCATGAGACTTTCGCCAGAAGGTGTCATTGCGCAGGGTGACTTTGAATAGTGAAGCTAGTTTACCACCAAAGGGTAGGCGGCTTTTTGAAGGGGATCTCAATTATAAAACCAGTTTAATGGTCTGATTTTTCTAGTAAAAAAAAGTAAAAATGGATATTTATGCCTCAATTGGCATAAATATCCATCATGTTATTTCGCGAATGTGGAGATTCGTGTGCTACTCGGCTTAGCGAGCGTCCTGCATAATTTCGCGTGAGAATACTTTTTCACAGTAGTGGCATTTCAGCTGAATATCTTCGGCTTTTTGTTGCACTTTAAAGTTGCTTTCTACTGGCTCACCGTGAGAAATACAGTTGCTGTTCGGACAGACAAAAATGTTCTTAATACGCTCTGGTAAAGAAAGGTTCAGTTTGTTAACTACCTTGTACTCTTCAATTTGGTTTACCGTCGCTTTCGGTGCGTAAAGCGCAAGCTGGTTAGCTTGATCTTCAGTTAAGTAGACGTTTTCAATTTTGATTAAGTCTTTGCCACCTAGTGCTGATGAAGGCAGGTTCAAACCGATCGTGATGCGTTGATTGCTCTTGTGCATTTTGAACAGTTTTAGCACCTTGATGCCAACGTTTGCAGGGATGTGGTCAATTACACTACCGTTGCGAATCGCTTCTACTTGAAGTTGAGTTTGTTTCACCATGATATGTCTCCTGCAATTAAACTGTTTCGTTTAGAACAAGTGCCAGTAGGGCTTCACGCGCGTATACGCCGTTTTCTGCTTGTTCGAAGTAGTAAGCGTGCTTAGTTTTATCAACGTCAGTCGTGATTTCATCAACACGTGGCAGTGGGTGAAGCACTTTTAAGTTGTCGCGCGCTTCGGTTAGCGTTGCTGCTGTTAGGATGAAGGCTGATTTCATGTGCGCGTATTCTGATTCGTCAAAACGTTCTTTCTGTACGCGAGTCATGTATAGCACGTCTAGCTCTGGCACCACTTCTTCGATGTTGCTGTGCATTGAGAACTTGATGCCCGCTTCTTCTAGCTCTTCACAGATGTAATCTGGCATTGCTAGAGCATCTGGTGCGATGAAGAAGAAACGCACGTTGTTGAATTTTGCTAGAGCTTGAGTCAACGAGTGCACAGTGCGGCCGTATTTCAAGTCACCTACAAACGCGACGTTTAGGTTGTCTAATGTGCCTTGCGTTTCGTAGATAGAGAATAGGTCAAGCAGGGTTTGCGTTGGGTGTTGGTTTGCACCGTCGCCGCCGTTGATTACTGGTACGCCGTTTGAGAACTCAGCGGCTAGACGAGCAGCCCCTTCTTGTGGGTGGCGCATTACGTAAGCGTCAACATAAGAAGAGATAACTTGCACTGAATCCGCTAGTGATTCGCCTTTTTTCGCCAGTGAAGTGTTACCACCGTTATCAAAACCAATCACAGTGCCGCCTAGACGTTGAACCGCAGTTTCAAACGATAGACGAGTACGAGTTGACGGTTCAAAGAAGCAGCTTGCGACTACTTTGTTTTTCAATAGTTCAGGGTTCGGCTCTGCTTTGAGTCGTGCTGCTGTATCGACAATCAGCTCAAGCTCAGCTCGGCTTAGTTCAGGAATGGAGATAATGTGCTTGTTGAATAACGAATGCGCCATAACAGTCTTTCCTCGCCAGGTTAGGTAAACATCAGACAAAAAAAAGCCCCCTAATAATTAGGAGGCTTGAATAGGATCAATAGAGTAAGAAGAAATCAGTAACGACGCCGATAATTTTTGGCGTTTCGTTAAATAAATTAGCGCGGCTAATAGCGATTTCATCTGATACTCCTTAGACAAATTGCGGAGGATTATACGGACAAATTTTCGCCTTGCAAGGGTTAATATAAAATATCCAACTGTCGGATATTTATGCATATTTTGGATAATTATGGCGAGTGAGTGAAGGTGTTGATTGGTAAGGTTTAGCGGGGAGTTATGCGGTTTTTGAGCGAAAAAAAATGCGGGCTTTATTCGAAGTAATACGAGAGTAACTTCGAATGCGGCCCGCATTCCCTGCTCTATCAAACCCTAGCTACTGGAGAACGGTTTCGCCAAGGTTGATGTTTTCGGCAAGTTAGTCGCCTAGAGTTGCAACCATTACTGCTTTGATAGTGTGCATGCGGTTTTCAGCTTCGTCGAATACGATAGAGTGCTTAGACTCAACCACTTCGTCTGTAACCTCAACACCATCTTTAAGTTGTGGGTATTCTTGAGCAAGCTCTTTACCTACAGTAGTGTCTTCGCCGTGGAATGCTGGTAGACAGTGCATGAATTTCACATCTGGGTTACCAGTTGCTTTGATCATGTCCATGTTTACTTGGTAAGGCATCATTAGGTTGATACGCTCAGCCCATGCTTCTTTCGCTTCACCCATAGATACCCATACGTCAGTGTATAGGAAGTCACAACCTTGAACGCCTTCTTTAACGTCTTCAGTTAGAGTGATTTTCGCACCAGTTTCTTCTGCGATTTCACGACATTGAGCTACTAGAGCTTCTTCAGGCCAGAACGCTTTAGGAGCAACTAGACGGATGTCCATACCCATTTTCGCAGCACCAACCATTAGAGAGTTACCCATGTTGTTGCGAGCGTCGCCTAGGTAAGCAAACTTGATTTCACGAAGTTGTTTGCCACGGCCGTGTTCCATCATAGTTAGGAAGTCAGCTAGGATTTGAGTTGGGTGGAATTCGTCAGTTAGACCGTTCCATACTGGAACACCTGCGTATGCACCTAGCTCTTCTACGATTTCTTGACCGAAACCACGGTACTCAATACCGTCGTACATGCGACCTAGAACTCGAGCTGTATCTTTCATTGACTCTTTGTGACCAATTTGAGAACCAGATGGGCCTAAGTAAGAAACTTGAGCGCCTTGGTCAAATGCCGCAACTTCGAATGCACAGCGAGTACGAGTTGAAGTTTTCTCGAAGATTAGAGCAATGTTTTTGCCTTTTAGGCGTGGTTGCTCATAGCCGTTGTATTTCGCTTTTTTCAGCTCAGCAGATAGATCCAACATGTGTTGAATTTCGCGAGGAGTAAAGTCTAATAGTTTTAGGAAGTTACGGTTGCGTAGGTTGAAAGCCATGATGTTTTCCTTCTATTTAAAAAACGCTCTTTCTGTGCAGGGAAAGTAGGGGTGAAAGAGCGTTGGTAGTCGTTAAATTCGTTATTGGTGTTTCACTGATTCATTAGTTGCCACGGATACAAGTGCCAGCTTCGCCTTTTAGGATGCGTAGGCCATCTTGTAGAGATCCGATACCAACTAATTTGCCGCCTTGATTGATGAACTCACAAGAGGCATCGATTTTTGGTCCCATTGAACCTGCGTCGAACTGGTACTGTTTCAACTCTTCTGGAGTTGTTGAGTGCAGTGCGTGCTGAGTTGGTTTACCCCAATCTAGGTATACCGCGTCTGCATCAGTCAGAATCAATAGAGCGTCTGCGCCTAGCTGCTTCGCAAGGAATGCTGCTGACATGTCTTTATCGATTACTGCTTCTACACCAACCAGTTTGCCGTTTTCACGTTTCACTGGGATACCGCCACCACCAGTACAAATCACAAGGTGACCTTGATCGATAAGTGTGGTGATTGCATCGTGTTCAATAATGCCAGTTGGTAGTGGGCTAGGAACTACACGGCGGAAGTACTCGCCATCTGGTTTGATTGTCCAGTTGTATTTCTCTGCCATTTCGCGAGCTTCAGCTTCTGCGTATACAGGGCCAATTGGCTTAGTTGGGTCTACAAATGCAGGATCCGCTGGATCAACTGTCATTTGAGTTAGCATGCAAGTTACGTTTGCTTCAGGGATTTGGTTTTTAAATTCCTGCATTAGCATGTAACCGATCATGCCTTGAGTTTCGCTACCTAACACGTCAAGCGGGTAAGGATTTACTTTCTTGTATTCCAGACCTTGCAGAGCTAACAGACCAACTTGTGGGCCGTTTCCGTGTACTAGAACCACGTTGTACTCTTGTGCAATTTTTGCAATGGTGTTTACCGCAATCTCAATGTTATGGCGTTGAACATCTGCTTCTAGTGGTTCACCACGACGAAGTAGAGCATTACCACCTAGAGCGACAACAACAGTTTGCTTAGTCATATTCTTATTCTCTTTGCAGTGGGTTGGGGTGGTGGAGCCACCCCAACCGATTTACCCTAGTAAAACTTTATTAGATGCCATCACGTTCGATTGGGCAGCTCATGCAGCGAGCACCACCACGACCACGGCCTAGTTCGTCACCTGGGATAGGTAGAACTGTGATACCAGCTTTGTCGTATTTCTCGTTGGTGTAAGTGTTGCCTTCGTAGCCGATAACTACGCCTGGTTTCACTGTAAGAACGTTGTTCGCGTCGTTCCATTGCTCACGTTCTGCGTGGAAGTTGTCACCACCAGTTGTGATTAGGTTTAGCTTGTCTACGCCTAGTGCTTTTTCGATAGCAGTAACGAAGTAGCCTTCTTCTTTCACGTTTACAGCGCCAGATTCGTCGCCAGTTAGGCTCCAGCATTTCACATCTTTACGAACCACTTCTGGGTAAACAGAGAATGTGTCTTCGTCCATGTGAGTCATTACTGTATCTAAGTGCATGCAAGAGCGGTGCTTAGGTAGTTCCATCGCGATGATTTGTTTCGCTTGACCGTGTTTGAATAGGCCAGATGCTAGGTGTTCAACACCTTGTGCTGTAGTACGCTCAGACATACCGATAAGTACAGTGCCACGACCGATAACAAGTACGTCACCGCCTTCGATAGTTGCGTTGTCGTAGTTGATGCTTTCGTCATCGCCGAAGTACTTGATGAAGTCTTGACCAGCGAATGTTGGGTGCCAACGGTAGATAGCACGAACGTGGTTTGTTTCACGTTGACGAGCAGGCTTAGCCATTGGGTTGATAGATACGCCGCCGTATACCCAGCAAGAAGTGTCGCGAGTAAATAGGTGGTTTGGTAGAGGTTCGATGATGAAGTCAGTTGGAGCGTGAAGACCTTGCATCATTGAAGAAGATTTCATTGGCATCTCTGCGTAAGAAAGACCACCAGTAAGAATCTTAGCTAGCTCTAGGTTTGGAAGATCACTTAGGTAAACGCGAACGTCGTTTGCGAATGTTTTACCTAGACGGTAATCAGAAACTTGATGGCTAAGTAGCCATTCTTTTGCTTCTGGCACTGCTAGAGTGTCAGCTAGTAGGTCAGTCAGTAGTAAAACTTCAGTGCCTTGCTCGCGAAGTGTCTTAGTGAATACATCGTGTTCTTCACCTGCACGTTCTACTGCTAATACGTCATCGAACAACAAGTCGTGGCAGTTAGAAGGTGTTAGGTGAGTAAGAGCGCGTCTAGGGCGGTGAACAAGAACGCGACGTAATTGACCGATTTCAGAACCTACGTAAAACTTACTCATGATCGTATCTCTCTATTAATTGAATTAATTTTTATTTCTAAAAACTAATATTTATTTTGTAGGGAATATAAGATGAATTTTTTAATTCATTTCTCTTGTCTGGAATTCATATTACCCCTCTCTGGCGGGGGATCTTAGAGGTCAATCACAGTTCGATTTATATTGTATTTGGGTGTTTTTTAGCCGAGGTTAACAATATCTATTCACTGTTAACAATGCATAAAGTTAAAGGTCTTAGGCTGTTTTTTGGGAAGTTTATGCATTGAATTGACCCGAGAGTGAGCATTCTTGAATAAATGAGAAACTTTATTCCTATGAAAAACTAGTGTCATTTTAGTCAAAATATGAATATATGCATTTATTCGTGCTAGTTAGTTGATTTCGCGACGCGAATTAATCTTCTGGTAACAAAAAAAATATCGGCAAATATTACTTTGATCACATATTGAAAATGTCCAAAAAAAGCAGTTTTTGGTGCGTTGAATCTAATCAGATTGGCTGGTGATTATAATGGGTTAAATTAAGTGAATGATGCTCGTTATAAATAGCGAATAAAAGTAACTAATTATGCCAAATAATAAAAACCACAAAATTACTGCAAGAAATACCAGTGAGTTTATTGCTCGATAGTATGAATGTTTAGGTTATTTGATAGCTTGAAAAAGTGGGAATGGGTTAGCCCGTTGTGAATCTAATAACAGTCGCTGCTATTGAGCGAAAAGCTCGCCAGCTACAGAACGTTGCCTCAAGCAACGCGCATGCAATAAACGAGATTAAGGGGGGGGAGATTTAGGATCGCAGCGAGAGAAAGAGGATGTCACTACCTTATCTTGACCAGGTGTAAACATAGGAGCTTTGCCTTAAACGGCCATCTCACTTGGGTAACGGTAAGATGAGTCGAACTTCACTGATATGAACAACGCTTTTCTTTTGGTTGTGTTAAACGAACAGGTGTATTTAACGCTAGGAACAGGGGCGCTTAGAGGTTTGCCTTGAGCGTCTAATAATGTGCCCGAGAAGGGGGATGGCGCGCACGCAAAGCGATAAGCGAGCGGATATCAGAGGGGGATTTTACAAAGGTTCAGGTAATAAAAAAGCCGCCCGGAGGCGGCTCAAACTATGCGGTCTACTTAAGGATTAAAGCATTGCGCCTAAGCTAAGTACGATGATGCAGAATACAAGCAAAATACCTAGTAGCGGTGCTACCCATTTCACCCAGCGTACGTAAGGAACGCGAGCGATTGCTAGACCACCCATTACTACCGCTGATGTAGGAGTAATTAGGTTAACTAGACCAGAAGCAGATTGGTAAGCAGTGATTACAAGCTCACGACCTACGCCAGCGAAGTCTGCAAGTGGCGCCATGATTGGCATAGTTAGTACCGCTAGACCTGAAGTTGAAGGTACTAGGAACGATAGTAGAATTTCTAGGAAGAACATTACGTTAATGAATACTACTGACGATAGGCCAGTTACCATTTGCTCTGCAGAGAACAAGATAGTATCAGTGATCATACCGCGGTCCATTACTACAACGATACCACGTGCAATACCGATGATTAGTGCTACACCTAGTAGGTCACGTGCACCGTCGATAAAGCTAGACGTGAACTCTTCTTCGCTCATGCGAGCTACGATACCGGTTAGGATTGTTGCCGCTAGGAACATCGCAGAGATTTCTGCCATCCACCAACCTGCAACAGATACACCGTAAATCATCACACCGAAAGATGCAGCGAAGATAGCAAGGATAAGCTTACGAGTACCAGTGAACTCTAGTGAACCAGCATCAGCATTCTTAAGGAAGTGTGCTTTGTTCTCTTCGTACTTGTCGTAAACGATAGATTTAGTTTGGTCAGCGCGAACCATGCGAGCATAGCGCATTACGTAAGCAACACAGATACCCCAACCGATAACTAGCATGATAACGCGTAGAACAATACCGTCAGTGAATGGAATGCCTGATGCGTTCGCTGCGATTACCGTTGCAAATGGGTTGATGGTTGAACCTAGTACACCGATACCAGCACCAAGAAGAACAGTTGCTGCTGCTACTAGAGGGTCAAAGCGAGCTGCCATCATAACAGGTACTAGAAGGGTGTAGAATGGTAGTGACTCTTCCGCCATACCGTAGATGGTACCGCCTGCGGCAAATAGTGCCATCAGGATAGGAATCATCATTTCTTCACGGCCTTTCAAGCGGTCTGTGACTCGCTCGATACCCGCATCGATAGCGCCTGTTTTAGTAACAAGACCTAGGAAACCACCGATAATAAGGATGAATAGTGAAACGTCGATTGCTGCCGCTTCATAAGAGTTGTGGTCGTAGAAACCATCGATTGGCGCCAACAAGACATCGATAACGCCTTGTGGGTTGCCTTCAACGGCTTGGTAAGTACCAGTTACTGGAACTTCACGGCCTAAGTCTTCGTTCATTGCACGGTCATATTGACCAGCAGGAACGATCCAAGTCATTAGAGCAACTAGGGCGATTAGAACAAATAAAATGGTGTATGCGGAAGGGAACTTAAAGTTGGCGAAGAAGCCGCCTTTTTTCTCTTCATTTTGTACAGTCTGGGTTGTCATGGCTATCTCCTTACTTTTATACGAAATAAAAGTGAATCAGCGACTAATAGGTATAGTTATAAAAATTAAATAACCGATAAGTTATTAACTTTTGTTATTGGAATATATTAAATATCAATGAGCTTAATTATTAAAATAATCTGCTTGGTCGATATTGTAAGAGGTGATTGAAACCGTAACTTTGGTGATCTTCACAAAAAAATAGCCCATATTTTTTGAGTTGAGGTTTTAAGGTTTTTACTAGGGTTAATTGGTTAATTTATTGGGATTTATATGCTTGAGAGTCTATGTGCTACACGCTCATTAGGGCAGTTTTTGCGGACTTAGGAATAAAGTGGGAATTTTATTCATTTATATTGAATAGTGCTATTAATTGAACTTTTGAGCATGTTTTTGACTAATGTCAAAAATGCAGTGTGATCCAGATATTTTTACGCTGAGTGAAATAAAAAAGGAGCCGCAGCTCCTTTTCTGTTACAGCGATGAGTTCTATATCAATAGACCACCAAAAGCGAAGCCAAGTGCCACGGCTGAACCAATGGTTGCAACGCCAGGAATAAAGAATGGGTGGTTGAACACGTACTTACCGATACGGGTAGACCCCGTGTCGTCCATCTCTACCGCCGCAAGCAGCGTTGGGTAGGTTGGTAATACGAATAACGCACTCACAGCCGCAAAAGAAGCGACTGCAGTTAGAGGCGCAACACCAATTGCTAGGGCAGCCGGCATCAAGGCTACCGTGGTTGCACCTTGCGAGTAGAGCAGCATAGAAGCAAAGAATAGTACTAACGCTAGCATCCATGGGTAATCAGCAAGTAGTTCGCCCGCGACGTCTTTAATTGCATCTACGTGAGCATTAACGAATGTCGCGCCAAGCCATGCAACACCTAATACGCACACACAAGCTGTCATACCTGAGCGGAATGTGCTGGCAGCTGGGATTTTGTTGGCATCAATTTTAGTAAACAGAACAATTGCTGCCGCGGCCGCTAACATCACTGTCATGATCGCTTCGTTACGGCCAAGTGCAGGGTTTTCAATTAGACCGACTGATTTTGAAATCGCTGCGGCGTAGCACACCACCATGGCAATCGCAGCTAAGAAAATGAACGTGGCTGTTTTTGCTGTCGGCAAAAGTTCACGTTTCTTTTCCGAAGCCAGCTTGATCAAGCCTTGCTCTAGACGCTGCTGATAAACAGGATCGTCTTTTAGCTCGCTACCCATAAAGTTTGCAACAAACGCACCAACCATACAGGCGATAAAAGTGGTTGGGATACAAACAGCCAATAGCGTTAAGTAATCAACCCCTTTTGGCGCAAGCATCGCAGCAAACGCCACAACTGCAGCCGAAATTGGCGAAGCCGTAATGGCGATCTGTGATGCTACAACCGCAATAGACAGTGGACGCGATGGGCGCACACCTTGGCCTTTAGCGACTTCTGCAATCACAGGCAGCGTAGAAAACGCCGTATGACCTGTACCAGCCATCAAAGTCATCAAGAAGGTGACAATTGGCGCGTAAAAGGTGATGCGCTTAGGATTCTTGCGCAAAAAGTTTTCCGCCACTTGTACCAACCAATCCATACCGCCAGCAACTTGCATTGCTGCGATTGCGGTGATGACTGACATAATAATTAAAATCACGTCTACCGGAATAAACGCTTGGCTTGTTGGTACGCCTAAGCCTAGTGACAAGGCGATTACGCCCGCACCACCGGCAAAGCCGATACCAATTCCCCCGATTCGTGCCCCGATAAAAATAAAGAGCAGAACCACTAACAGCTCGACAGCTACCATAAATGACCCTCAAATTGTAATCAGCCTACTTACACGTCAAGTGTAGACTGGTCGTGATGGCTCTATATCCTTATAAGTATTTGGCGCAATGTATAGGCTGCCATCACGGTGAAGCGCAAAATATTCAGCGCTAAAAAAGGGCCCCGTTTGGGGCCCTCCTTGGTAATGTTATTCGTAACGTTTGGCTTTATACGTCGGATGCATGAAGTTTTCAACGGAAAGAATGTCATCCAGCTCTTCTTCAGTGAGTAGTCCTCGCTCAAGCACTACTTCACGTACGCTCTTACCGGTTTCCGCACAAATCTTACCTACGATGTCACCTTCGTGGTGGCCAATGTATGGGTTTAGGTAAGTAACGATACCGATAGAGTTGTATACGTAGCCTTCACACACTTCTTTGTTCACAGTGATGCCGCTAACACACTTGTCGCGTAGGTTCACACATGCGTTTGAAAGAATCGATAGTGATTCAAACATGCTTTGTGCAATCACTGGCTCCATTACGTTTAGCTGTAGCTGACCGCCTTCTGCTGCGAATGAAATTGTGTTGTCGTTACCAAGTACTTTGAAACACACTTGGTTTACAACTTCTGGCACTACTGGGTTAACTTTTGCTGGCATGATAGAAGAACCCGCTTGAAGCTCAGGTAGGTTCAATTCATTTAGGCCAGAACGAGGACCAGAAGAAAGCAGACGTAGGTCGTTACAGATCTTAGACAGTTTAACCGCTAGGCGTTTAAGCGCGCCGTGGGTCATTACGTATGCACCACAGTCAGATGTTGCTTCGATTAGGTCTTCTGCTGGTACAACTTCAAGGCCGGTTACTTCTGCAAGGTGTTTAACCGCTAAGCCTTGGTAACCTGCTGGAGCGTTTAGACCAGTACCGATTGCCGTTGCACCTAGGTTGATCTCAAGCAGTAGCTTAGACGTGTATTCAAGTGCGCGAATTTCTTCGTTAAGCGTTACCGCCCAAGCGTGGAACTCCTGACCCACAGTCATTGGCACTGCGTCTTGAAGCTGAGTACGACCCATCTTAAGAACGTCTTTGAACTCTTGGCTTTTATCTTCGAATGAGCCTTTTAGGTATTCAATCGCTTCAATCAGTTTTTGTACGCTGTTGTATACCGCAATACGGAAGCCCGTTGGGTAAGCACAGTTAGTCGATTGGCTCTTATTCACATGGTCATTTGGGTTTACTAGGTGGTATTCACCTTTTGCTTTGCCCATTAGCTCAAGGGCAAGGTTAGCGATAACCTCGTTGGTGTTCATGTTCACTGATGTACCAGCGCCGCCTTGGAACACGTCAGATGGGAACTGATCCATGCACTTGCCAGTTTCAAGCATTAAGTCACATGCTTCGATGATGTAGTTGGCTACATCTTTAGGAATTGCGCCCAACTCTTTGTTAGCAAGAGCCGCAGCTTTTTTGGTCATTACCATGCCACGTACAAATTCAGGTACGTCAGAGATAGTAACGTTAGAAATGTTGAAGTTTTCGATTGCGCGTAGAGTGTGAATGCCGTAGTACGCGTCTGCCGGAACGTGACGTTGACCTAATAGATCTTCTTCAATGCGAGTGGCTGCTTTGTTTTCAGTGGTTGTAGCCATAGGTGGATCCTTAGAGAATTATTCTGATAATAAACGTTGTTATTAGCCATTTCTGCAAGTAAGAATCCATTCGTCAGAGTGTTTGGCTGGAAAATCCGTCCTGACTTATGTGGCACATGATACTGTACTTTGCGCATAAAAATAGTAAGTGGATCACTATTTAAGTCAAAGGAATGAAAATAATTTCATCGCATGAGATAGGTGTCCGATTGCTAACGAATAATTGTTAGGCAGAGCTGTTGCCAATCGGCGTGACATTAGAGGCAGAGTGACTGATTACACAGTTGCGGCCACAATGTTTGGCTTGATATAGCGCGCTATCGGCATTGTTAAAGCTAGCTTGCCAGTCGGTTTCCATTTGCGCCACGCCAACACTGATCGTCAAAGTAAACTCAGCGGAGTGGTCAATCGCATTACTGATGCGGCTCATTAGTTGGTTTGCTTGTTCTGCGGTTGTGTGGTGTAGCAATACCGCAAACTCATCGCCACCAATGCGGGCAATTTCATCGGTTTCTCTGACTGATTGTTTGAGCTTAGCGGCAAGGTACATGATCACTTGGTCACCATAGTTGTGGCCTTTGCTGTCGTTGACTTGCTTGAAGTTATCAATGTCGATAATCGCAAGACAGCTGACTGGGTGATCTGGGTAGCGCGTGAGTAAGCGACAATGTTTGATCAGTAGTGACTCAAACTTACGCTTGTTCCAAAGCAATGTTGCTGGGTCTCGCTCTGTTAGATCTTTTAGCTGCGCAATGCGGTTGTGGTGTTCTGAGATGTCGGTAAACGAAAGCACGTAGTAGTCGCTGGTGGTTTGGCCTTTGGTTTTATTTAGAGTGCGATTGAGCGGACGAATCTCAGTCTCGCACGCCACAACCTCCATCTGTTGATTGAATAGCTCTAATACGCCTTTCCAATCGCCTTTTTCCTGTAACTGTTGTTTTATCTGTTGCCATTTACTCTGCTCTCTGAGGAAGTGGCGCAGTCGCTTACCTAACAGCTGATGGTGATTAAAATGCGTCAGCTCTAAAAAGCGCGTATTGGCACGAATAAGATTAAAGTGGCTATCGGTTAGCAATATTGCGTTACTGTTCTCGACCATTAAATCGGAGAAGGCTTGATTGAGTTGTTTGCTTTGATAGAACTCAAGCATGGCAGCAAGAGTCATCGAAAGCAGGCCAAGCACCAACCAAACGATGACTAGCTCAGGTCGAGCGATAGCCAGTTGGTTTTCTACATTGCTCGCCAATAGCGATGCTGGGTAGAGTGTGATTAAGGTGAGTCCGTCGATTTGAGCAAACAGCGGCGTTTGGATATGACGGAAGATATAGAGTCCATCGGTAGTATTGATGCTGCCAAAAGGTTTTTGACTGTCTTGAATGGCTTGCCAAAGCTCTGGTTGTTCGGTGGGAATGGCAAATTGACGGCGCGACTCAATCAGATGACCAAACAGTCTTGAGGTATCGCTACTGAGAATGTAGTAGCCCGATTGGTCGATAAAACTTACCGGTAAGCCTTGGCTGTTTTGAGTGATTTCTTGCACGACTTGCAGCACGTCGAGGTTGGCAATGAAGTAACCCATCCGCGCTTCCCCTTCTATTGGGTAGATAACGCGAAACCCCGGCTTGTAAGGTAATACGACTTTGCCAAACTCATACTCTAAGTCTAACCCTACATGGCCCGTCTGATCGCTGCGCAGACGCAGGGCGTATTGAAAGTAGTCTCGATGGGCTTTGTTTTGCAACTGATCTCTAGGCACGATGTAGGGGCTTTTTGCCGTGTGAGGGAAGTCCACTCGGATAACTTCTTGCCCATCATTATTGAGGTATCGCAGCTGATCAAAACGAGATGAGTTGAGTGAAGTGATAAACCATTGTTTCTCTAAGTAGTGCTGTAAATTGGTCTGCTCATGCAGAGCGAAATCATACAGCAGCGAAGAGTGGCCTATCTCATACAGTGTTTTATCTATTTCGGAGTAGATACGCGCAGCTCTTTCATCCACGTAGGATAGAAACTGCAAACCTTGGATTTGCAGTTGTTGTAGCTGTTCGTCTTGGGTCTTATTGCTCAAATACCAGTAATAGAGAAGAGGAATGAGTGTCAAAGCCAACCACAAAACCAGCATTTTCCGTGCAATGCGAAATACTCGTCTCATAATATGTGTGATGTTTTATATTGTTTTCTTATACCGTAGGCCAGTCTGAACCCTTTTTCAATTAACTTTGTAACATTTCTATAGGTATAAAACTTGTCGGCTTAGAGGGTTAGTTGTAGTGTGTAACTAACAAAGGAGGGCGTGTGTTTCCTATCTTATTATTACTGTTTATTTTTGTACCGATTATTGAGATTGGCCTGTTTATCCAAGTGGGCGGGTTTCTAGGCTTATGGCCAACCATTGCATTGGTTTTGATTACCGCGTTTGTCGGTGCTTCTCTGGTGCGCAGCCAAGGGCTACAAACATTGATGAGCGTGCAAACGCGCTTGCAACAGGGTGAGCTTCCAGCTCAACAGATTTTCGAAGGTGTCATGCTGGCGGTTGCAGGCGTATTGCTGCTGACTCCCGGTTTTATGACTGATGCGTTGGGTATGTTAGTACTACTGCCTATGCCGCGCGCAGCAATTGCGAAATATTTGATGAGCAAAATGGTGGTGAAATCGGTTGGTGGAAACTTCCAAGGCGGCGGTTTCTATGGTGGCGGCTTTCAAGGTGGTCAGCAAGGACCATTTGACCAAGACCCATTCCAATCGAATCCATTTGATAAAAAAGAGGATGGTAACACCTTCGAAGGTGAATACGAGCGTAAAGACGATGATGACAACGATCATCCACGCTTAAAGTAATCGGATTTTGAATAGTAAAAAGGGCGCATTGCGCCCTTTTTTGTGTTTGGAGAGTCGAGCTTACTGCGCGCCGTTAAAACCAAACTGTCGCCACGCTTCATAAGCAATAATAGCCACCGCGTTAGAAAGGTTTAAGCTGCGTGCATCTGGCATCATCGGGATGCGGATACGTTGCTCCATTGGCAGGCTTTCAATTACTTCAGCAGGTAAGCCGCGTGTCTCTGGGCCAAACAACAATACGTCACCTTGTTGGTAGCTAGGATCAACATGATGGCCTGTGGTTTTTGTGGTGCAGGCAAACAGGCGGAAATCGCCATCACGCTGTTGTAAATATTCGATAAACGCTTGGTAATTTTTATGGCGTTTCACTCGCGCAAGGTCATGATAATCCAACCCAGCACGACGAACCTTTTTCTCTTCTAAGTCAAAACCTAGCGGCTCAATCAAGTGCAAGTTTGCGCCGCAGTTAGCGCATAAACGGATAATGTTGCCGGTGTTTGGGGCGATTTCTGGTTCGTACAGTGCAATATCAAACATAGAAGCATTCTACCTATTCAAAACTGGCAAGGAGTATACCCTTAATTGAACTAAAGCGTCAGGGTGAGTCGGTATGAAAGTGTGTCGAGAGATAGGCGCTGAGGATGGCAAGGCAATCTCAGCGCCATAAAAGATGGGTGAGTACGGGAGGGTTATGCGCCTTGTGCGCGAGCAATAGAGTAGTTTTCTGCTACGGCTTCCCAGTTGACAACATTCCACCACGCATCAATGTATTCTGGACGACGGTTTTGGTAGCTGATGTAGTAAGCGTGTTCCCATACATCCAGCGCTAGAATCGGCTCACCTTGAACGGCAGCGACATCCATTTTCGGGTTGTCTTGATTGCTGGTTGAGGCAATTGCAAGTTTGCCATCTTTGACCACTAGCCAAGCAAAGCCAGAACCAAAGGTGTTGATCGCCGCTTGAGTAAATTGCTCTTGGAACGCTTCAAAGCTGCTAAAGGTGTCGACGATGGCTTGAGCAAGTGCGCCATCAGGTTGACCGCCACCGTTGGGCTTCATACAGTTCCAGTAAAGAATGTGGTTGTAGAAACCGCCACCGTTATTGCGTACCGCAGGTGAGTGGCTTGAAATGTTAGCAAAGATCTCTTCTAGGCTTTGATTTTCCAAATCCGTGCCTGCGATAGCAGCGACGAATTTATCAAAGTAAGTACGGTGGTGTTTGCTGTAATGAACTTCCATTGTTTTGGCATCGATATACGGCTCTAAAGCATCGTAACCGTAAGGTAGCTCGGGAAATACGTGCGACATAGTAATCCTCCTTATTATAAGAAGGATTACTTTAAATGATAATGAGATCGATTATCAACAATGTATTAGGTAGGGTTATTGATAGGCAGACAAAGCTCAACTCTTAATCCGCCTAATGCACTGCGTTTTGCAACGATCGTTCCGCTATGTTGACGCACCGCACTTTCGGTGATCGCCAGCCCCAAACCTGTGCCGCCGCTATGACGATCACGCGCGGTGGATACGCGGTAAAAAGGTCTGAAAATGGCGTCCAACTCTTGCTCGGGTACACCTTCGCCATTGTCATCTACGGTAATGTAGACGTGATCATTGGAAACGTTCAGCTCTACATCCACTTGGTCATGGCCATAATGAATCGCGTTACGCACGATATTATCGATGGCACTCATCAGTAATTTAGGCTGGCCTGAAATGGTGCGATCCGGAATCGGCGTAAAACTCAGTGTTTTGCCCATTTGTTCAGCTTCAAATTGTGCGTCGTTAAGGATCTCTTCCCAAAGGCTTGATAGCGGTTGAGTTTCACGCTCGGTGTGGCTGTCCACTTGCATACGTGATAGCTCTAATAGTTCACCGATCATCTGTTCGAGGCGCTGCGCTTCGGTATCGATGCGGGTTAGCTCTGGGCTTTCCCCTTGTTTGCGTGTGGCAAGTGCGGTGGCCATGCGTAAGCGAGTTAACGGCGAGCGCAGTTCGTGGGAGATATCCGATAGCAATCGTTGCTGACCAGAGATCATCTGATTAATCCCCTCGACCATTTGGTTAAAGCTCGCCCCAGCTTGTCTAAATTCACTGGTGCCTTTCTCAAGCTCAGGATCAGCGATAAATTCCCCTTTAGCGACACGTTTGGCGGCTCGCTCTAGCTTGCGTGCTGGTTGACTGAGCGCCCATGCTAGCCAAAGCAGCAGTGGAGTACTGGCAAGCATTACTGCTAACAGTAATTGCAGTGGTCTATCGAACATGCGCAGTAAGAACGGTGGCGGTTGATCCCACTTGTATGCCACATACATCAGTAAAGGTTCATTTGCGAGGGTAATCGGCACGGGGCCAGCAAGCATAAAATGGCCATACAGTTTCTGCTTAGGGCTTTCTAAAGATTCGACCGATGAGATAAGGTTTTGTAACGCGCGCTGTTTGAAGTCTCGTCTTTTGCTGGTGGTGAGAATGTTGCCATCTAAATCGCTGATGAAGTAGCGCGGTTTAGGATCGTGTGGTTTTGGGCGTAAAGATTCAATGCGACGAATGATTTGCTTAAGGCTTTTGTAGTGAGCAAACTGCTGCTCGACTCGTTGGCTGTACTTGACCATTCTATCGAGGTTTTCTGATGGAATATCTCGCGCTTTGCGCGGATCTAAATGGGGCAGCGAGAGTACCGCGATCAGCACCAACAACATGGTGAGCCAGAAAATGGCAAAGATGCGCCCATAAAGGCTAGTGATACGAGGCAGGCGCATTAATCCTCCTCTACCAACAGGTAGCCTCGGCCGCGCAAAGTTTTGATGCGCGCTTTACCATCGAGGCGCTCAGGCAGTTTTTTACGCAGGTTAGAGACATGCATATCAATCGCACGGTCAAATGCCGCTAAACGTTTACCCAGCACATCTAAGCTAAGATTTTCTTTAGTGAGCGTTTCCCCTGGGTGCTGAATAAAATGGCTGAGTAGGGCAAATTCAGTAGTGGTTAGGTCGATCAATTGTTGCTGGCAATACGCTTCTTGTTTGCCCGGATAGACGGTGATGTCTTGGTATTGTAAGCAGTCGCTAGGCTTTGCACTGGCTTTACTCTGCGTACGACGCAAAATAGCACGAATACGCGCGAGTAATTCACGGTCGCTAAAAGGTTTAGGCAGGTAATCATCCGCGCCCAGTTCAAGGCCGATAACGCGATCGATCTCTTCCCCTTTTGCCGTCAGCATTAAAACGGGAGTTTCCCAATTTTCTCGGATACGTTTTAATGTCTCCATCCCATTGAGCTTTGGCATCATCACATCAAGCAAGATCAAATCAATCTCTTGGCTTAGTGCAATAAGTCCGGCCTCGCCATCATTGGCTTCTGATACGGTAAAGCCTTCGAAGCTCAATACTTCTTTTAGTAGGCTGGTTAGCTCCGTATCGTCATCAATCAATAAAATGTGTGCCATGGCAGTGCCCTTATAAATACCTTCTAGTATTTATATTACTGATTATTTGGCGCAACCATTAGCCTAATTTTTGCTCTTTACGATTCTTTACGCTCTCTAGACGTCACTTTACATGTGGGGTCGTATTCTAAACTCAAGCGCTGCAACGGGCAGCCTGTCTACGAAACAGAAGGTATTGATTATGAAACTGACAAAGAAACTTGTATTAGCAGCAGCGATTGTTCCACTAGCACTTGGTAGCGCATCAGCTTTCGCATTTGGCGGTAAAGGCGATCATAAAGGCCCACATGGTAAATGTGGTATGGGCATGGATCGCGGCATTATGAAGCAGCTTGATTTAACCGATGCGCAAAAAGAGCAATTTAAAGAGATGCGCAAAGCAAGCAAAGAAGAGATGAAAGCCAAGTTCGAAGCAAACTTTGAAGCGCACAAAGCTGAGCGCCAAGCGCATCAAGAAAAAGTGCAGCAACTGGTTCTTGCTGACAACTTCGACCAAGCGGCGGCGAATGAGCTAGCGAAACAAATGGTTGAGAAACAAACTGAGCGTAAGGTGAAAATGCTAGAGAAGCAGCATGAAATGCTAAGCGTGCTGACTCCTGAGCAAAAAACGAAGTTTGTAGAGTTAAGTAAAGAACGTGCGAGCAAATGTGCTGAAATGCGCAAAGACCGTAACTAATTCTTTGTTTTACTAAATGACTTTACAAGGCAGCCCAAGTGGCTGCCTTGTTGCATTTGCGATTAGCTGGTTATAATTAGCGCATATTAATTATCCTACTTGATAGTAAGCGCTCAACAATGAAACATGATTATGCCAAGCTCGTGACCTTGGCCGCTTGGACTGCAACCGTAGTGGCGACACTACTGCTGATCGTAAAACTCGCTGCTTGGTGGGTCACGGGTTCTGTCAGTTTATTAGCGTCGCTGATTGATTCTTTGCTTGATATCGCCGCCTCAGTAGTGAATTTGATCGTGATTCGTTATTCACTTCAACCCGCCGATAGTGAGCATAGATTTGGTCATGGTAAAGCGGAGTCGTTAGCGGCCTTGGCGCAGGCGATGTTTATTTCTGGCTCGGCCATCTTCCTTATCCTAAATGGTGTCGAGCGCTTCTTCCGTCCACATGAACTTCAGTCACCAGAGTACGGTGTCTATGTGAGTTTGTTCGCTATCTTAGTTACCTTTGCATTAGTGCGTTTTCAAAAACAAGTGGTTGCAAAGACTGGCAGCCAAGCCATTGCTGCCGACTCACTTCATTATCAATCAGATTTATACATGAACGCGGCGATTATGCTGGCACTAGGGTTAAGTTGGCTTGGCTTTGGTGTGGCAGATGCAATATTTGCTGTAGCGATTGGCTGCTACATTTTGTATAGCGCAGCCAAGATGGTGTATGAGGCGGTGCAAACGTTACTTGACCGTCAGCTGCCGGATGAGGAAATCGAACAAATTCGCCAGATTTGTGCCAGTGTTGATGGAGTACTAGGTGTTCATCAATTGCGCACTCGTATGTCTGGACCGGTTCGTTTCATTCAATTACATCTTGAATTAGACGACCATATCCCACTTATTGAAGCTCATCGTATTTCTGATGAAGTAGAAATACGATTATTAGGCGAATTTTCTCAAGCAGACATTCTGATTCATCAAGATCCCTACTCAGTAGTGTATACCTCGGAGAAGGATCAAAAGTCTGTGGACTGGTAGCCAGTTGGAGATGGAAAAGTCAAAGTTATTGACTATCTTTTCAACGATAAAAGAAATAAACGTGATACTGATATGTATCAACAAAGTTAATTGCCAAACCTGTAATACTCTTACATAAGTAGAAAAGTTACATAATTTCGTGCAAATAAAAGTAGTATTCCTTTCAAGGAAAGGTAACATATTGCGCAATGAAAAGAATCTGGTCGGGGGCTTAACTGAAAGCCTCTAACGTAAAATTTGAAACAAGATTCCCAAAGATCGAGGGTGAGCATGATTAAGAAGATCGGTGTTTTGACAAGTGGCGGTGACGCACCTGGCATGAACGCGGCAGTACGTGGCGTAGTTCGTACCGCGCTAACTGAAGGCTTAGAAGTATTCGGTGTTTTCGATGGTTACTTAGGCCTATACGAAGACCGCATTAAGCAACTTGACCGTTCTAGCGTTTCTGATGTTATCAACAAGGGCGGTACTTTCCTTGGTTCAGCGCGCTTCCCAGAATTTAAAGAAGTTGAAGTTCGTGAAAAAGCGATCGAAAACCTGAAGAAACACGGCATTGAAGCACTGGTTGTTATCGGTGGTGACGGTTCTTACATGGGTGCTAAGAAACTGACTGAAATGGGTTACCCATGTATCGGTCTTCCAGGCACGATTGATAACGATATCGCTGGTACTGACTACACGATCGGTTACCTGACAGCACTAAACACAGTTATCGATGCAATTGACCGTCTACGTGATACTTCTTCATCTCACCAACGTATCTCTATCGTTGAAATCATGGGCCGTCACTGTGGTGATCTAACTCTAACTGCTGCAATTGCTGGTGGTTGTGAGTACATCATTACTCCTGAGACTGGTCTGGATAAAGAGAAGCTAATTGCAAATATCCAAGATGGTATTGGTAAAGGTAAGAAGCATGCAATCATCGCGCTTACTGAGCTAATGATGGATGCAAACGAGCTAGCTAAAGAGATTGAAGCGGCAACTGGTCGCGAAACTCGCGCAACAGTTCTTGGTCACATCCAACGTGGTGGTCGTCCGACTGCATTTGACCGTGTACTTGCTTCTCGCATGGGTAACTACGCTGTACATCTACTAATGGAAGGCCAAGGCGGCCGTTGTGTTGGTATTCAGAAAGAAGCGCTTGTTCACCATGATATCATCGATGCAATCGAGAACATGAAGCGTCCAGTACGTAACGACCTATACAAGGTTGCTGAAGAGTTGTTCTAATACAACGCTTTGAATTGAAAAAAACCACCTCAGCTGAGGTGGTTTTTTTATGCCAGCTTTTTAGCCCGCTATTGTCATGGTGGCTTTACTTATCGCTGATTTTACTGCGTGGCAGTTTACGGCTTTGGAATTTTTGATGCACACCACGACGCAGAGACTTGATGCGGTTCTCAGCCTTATCAACCCCTAACAATACCGTTAGAGTTAACGCGGTGATTAATACTGATTGCTGCATGTAGCCAAGGCCAATCATCATTCCTAAAGCCGCCAATACCCAAATTACCGCTGCAGAGGTCACGCCGTGAATCTTGCCATCTAAAGTCATCATCACGCCGGCGCCTAAGAAGCCGACACCGGTAATGATTTGGCCAAGTACGCGCGCTTGGTCGAGTGTATTCGGTGATAAAGACACCGCCATCGACATAAAGAAATAAGTACCGGAGATCACTAAGATCGAGGTACGGATCCCCACTGGTTTACCGCGCGTTTGTCGCTCGACACCAATAAGAATGCCGTTGATCGCGCAGCAAAGCAGGGCAACCCAGCTGAATGGGCCTAAGTCGAGTAGTTGTTCGATATTTGCTGGCATATTGACCTCCAAAAGCGCGGAGTATGCCTAGATAAGACCGACCTATCGAACAAAAGATTTTTATCTAAAGGATAAATTTAGCAACCGGTGGTTGTAAGCCTAATTGAAGGTAACGCTGTCGAGGTTGCTTCGGTGTAAAGTACGAAACATTGATCATTGATCTTGCGTTTACTCGGCGGCATGTAATGGATCATACCGTCGTCGGCATCGTTATTGCTGAAGTACCAATCTGCGCCATCATCACCCCATTGAGTATCTTCAATATTGGCCTCTAGCAGCTTACCCCATGCCTCGGAGTTTTCTGCTTTAGCATAACCGTAAACAGTGCTTACTCCTTCAACTGACTCGCTTGGCGCGCGGTCACGATTTTGAATGACTGCTTGGCCAAACAATTGATCGTTAGCCCCTTGCATCGCCCCTTGAAGTCCACGCAAAGCAGCGATGCGAGCATCAGTTTGTAGGTCAACGAATTTAGGCATCGCTGTCACAGCCAGAATCCCAAGCACAACAATAACTACGACCAATTCAATGAGCGTAAAACCTTTAATCTTTTTCATTATTCTAAGTGTAAATCCAGTGGAGTTTTACTCGTGCGGCCGCCAATCTCACGGGTTAGCTTCGGCACAAGATAGCCAGAAACTCGAGCCATTACGCCAGCCATTATCGCTTTGGCTTGTTGATCTGAAATAAAGAAGTGCGCCGCGCCTTGTACTTTATCCAGTACATGAATGTAGTAAGGCATGACCCCTGCATCAAACAGCGCTTCACTTAGGTTAACTTGTGTCTCGACACTGTCGTTAACGCCTTTGAGCATGACACCTTGGTTGAGGAGAGTAACACCAAGGGTCTTTAACTTATGTAGCGCAGCTCTCAATTCATCATTGATTTCGTTGGCGTGATTGATGTGAGTAACAAGAATAACTTGTAGGCGTGTTTCCGCTAGCATAGAACATAGCTGATCCGTCACGCGATCGGGGATGACCACCGGAAGGCGTGAGTGAATGCGCAGGCGCTTAACGTGAGGAACGGCTGCAATACCATCAATTAGCCATTGCAGTTCATCATCTTTAGCCATAAGAGGATCGCCGCCAGATAAAATGATCTCGTTTAGCTCAGGGTGCTGGGCGATGTAATCAAGACTTTGCTGCCATACCTGCTTGCTGCCTTTGTTGTCCTGATAAGGGAAATGGCGACGGAAGCAGTAGCGGCAATTTATCGCGCAGCCACCTTTCACTATCATCAGTGCTCGGTTGTGATATTTGTGCAGCAAACCGGGAATATCGTTGTTCTGCTCATCGAGCGGATCGGTTGAATAGCCCGGTTCTAGCAAAAATTCTTCCGATAACGGTAAAACCTGACGCAAAAGAGGGTCATAGGGATTGCCTTTTTCCATTCTATCGACAAAACTTTGCGGCACACGCTGTGCAAATAGCCGACGAGCTTTGAATCCAAGTTGCCAAGGTGCAGGATCAATCTGCAAATGTTCAAGCAACTTAGCTGGATCAGAGATCCCATTCGCTAGCTGTTTGAGCCAGTTTTGCTCAACAGATTCGATATTTCGGGTTATGATGTGCGGCATTGAATTTAGCTCTAAGAATGTAAGAGGACAAAATGGCTACTGTTAGCACCAATGAATTTAAAGGCGGTCTTAAACTAATGCTTGATAGCGAGCCTTGCGTTATCCTGGAAAACGAATACGTAAAACCAGGTAAAGGCCAAGCGTTCAACCGCGTTAAAATTCGTAAACTTCTTTCTGGTAAAGTGCTAGAGAAAACCTTTAAGTCTGGTGAAACTTGTGAAGTTGCAGACGTAATGGATATCGACCTAGATTATCTATATAACGACGGCGAATTCTACCACTTTATGAACAACGAAACATTCGAGCAGATCGCAGCAGATACAAAAGCGGTTGGCGAGAACGCTAAGTGGTTAGTAGAAAACAACACTTGTATGCTTACTCTATGGAACGGTAACCCAATCGCAGTTACTCCACCAAACTTCGTAGAGCTAGAAGTAACAGAAACAGACCCAGGCCTAAAAGGTGATACTCAAGGTACTGGCGGTAAACCAGCAACACTAACTACTGGTGCTGTTGTTCGCGTACCACTATTTATCGCAATCGGCGAAGTGATCAAAGTAGACACTCGTTCTGGCGAATACGTAGGTCGCGTTAAGTAAGCGTTACTTGCTTAAACTTATAAAAAGGTCACTTCGGTGGCCTTTTTTAGTTTTTGCGGAGTAATCATTGATGTGACACAATTTTCAAATAGAGATATGTTACTAAACTTACAAAATGAAACAGACACTACAAATATGGCTTGATGCCGCTCGACCTAAAACTTTGCCACTGGCACTGGTCTCTATATTGACTGGTAGTGTGCTGGCGTTTTCGACTCATAAATTCTCGGCATCCGTTGCAGTATTGGCTTTTGTCACCGCGACGCTATTACAAATTCTCTCTAACCTTGCTAATGACTATGGCGATGCGGTCAAAGGCACAGACAACGATAAACGTCTTGGCCCAACGCGTGCGATCCAATCCGGTTCTGTCTCTCTTAAAACCATGAAGCAGGCGATCATCGTCAATGTTATCTTCACGGCGATTTCTGGTTTAACCTTGGTGCTGCATTCTCTCAATAGTATGGAAAGCATCTTGGCTTTTCTTGGCTTAGGTGTACTGGCCATCGCGGCGGCCATTGCTTATACCGTAGGTAATAAACCTTATGGCTATGTTGGCCTTGGTGATATTTCGGTATTTATCTTCTTTGGTTTACTTGGCGTAGCAGGGACATACTTTTTGCACACTGGCATTGTTGATTTGTCGCTCGTTTTACCCGCGGTGGGCTGTGGGCTATTGGCGGTTGCGGTGCTGAACATTAATAATATGCGCGATATTGAAAACGATGAGCAATGCGGTAAACGCACCGTGGCGGTTCGTTTAGGGCAAAAGCGCGCTAAGCATTATCACTTTGTTTTGCTAGCCGGTGCCGTGGTCGCGTTCATCGTTTATTTGATGCTACAACCGACACCAGTTTGGGTCACATTGCCATTCTTATTAAGTGCCCTAGTGGTGTTTAAACACGGTAAGGAAGTGTGGCTGGCCGAAAAACCCGCGCATATTGCTCCAATGATGCCGGTTATTGTGAAATGTTCTTTGGTGACTAACCTATTGTTTGCTGGAGTTGTTATAGCTCAAACTCTGGTGAGATGATCACCGTTTGTCATTGCAATGACTTACTGACTGGATATACTCGATTAATAGACCAATGCTATGAGACGAAATGCTATGGAATACAATACTTCAGCTTTGTGTGATATCTACTTAGATCAAGTAGACGTAGTAGAACCTATGTTCAGCAACTTTGGCGGCAGCGCTTCGTTTGCTGGTCAGGTAACCACGGTGAAATGTTTTGAAGACAACGGCATTATCCGTGATGTTTTAGAGCAAGATGGTGTTGGTCGAGTACTATTGGTTGACGGTGGCGGCTCATTACGTCGCGCGCTGATTGATGCCGAGATTGCGACTCTCGCTGAAGAGAATGAGTGGGAAGGCATTGTGGTATACGGCTGCGTGCGTGAAGTCGACGAGTTGGAAGACATGAGCATTGGTATTCAAGCGCTCGCTTCTATTCCTGTTGGCGCAACCAACAAAGGTGAGGGTGAAACCGACATCCCAGTTAACTTTGGTGGTGTGACCTTCTTACCAGAAGATTATCTCTATGCCGACAATACCGGCATTATCCTTTCTCAAGAGCCTCTGAATGTCGATTTGGAACTTGATGAAGAAGAGCAAGAGCTTTAAAGCTTAACCTGATATAACAAACGCCAGCAGATGCTGGCGTTTTTTGTTTAAGCAGAGCGGGGGAGGTGTTCTTCACGTAAACGTAGTGTGTACACGTAACCTAAGATGCCGCCAAGAATATTACCTACCGCGATACCGACAAAAATCCCTTCAATCTGATACAGCTCTCCACCCACCCAAGCCAGCGGCAAGGTAAAGAAGAACAATCTTGCTGCGCTCCAGCGGAAAGCCCGCATGGGCTCATGCAGCGCATTCAAACCAGAGACAAGCATCATCATGATGCCTTGGAACCCGTAACTGAATGGCACGACCAATAAGTAGTGCCACAGCATATCTTGCACGGCTTGCTCTTGAGAGAAGAGTGCAGCAAGTGGAATGCTCAGTGGCACCATCATAATAAAAATCATGAACTGAAACACAATTGAAAAACGCATCCCAAGGAACATGCCTGCGAAGCTACGCTCGGGGTTATTCGCGCCAAAGTTTTGCGCCATGAAAGGGGTCAGTGCAGATGTTAGTGACATAAGCACTAGCATCAAAATTGATTCGATGCGTTGTGCTGCGCCATAAGCTGCAACGGCCACGGTGCCATGCTGAGAAAGTATGATCATTAGCAGCGCGCCAGAAAGTGGCGACATCGCGCTAGAGAGTGCTGCAGGCGTACCGATTTTTAGGATGTTTTTCCAATCTTGCACCATGAAAGGCACTTTTGGCCAGGTGAGGAGCTTTTCGCGCTTAATCAAAACATACAGTGAGCCACACAAAGCGCCTAGCCAGCTAAACGCACTGGCAATCGCTGCACCTTGAATACCAAGCTCAGGGAAAGGGCCATACCCAAAGATCAGCAGTGGATCGAGAAGGCCATTAATCAAACCTGCTGTCATCATGATTTTCGCTGGGGTTTTCGTATCGCCTGTTGCGCGAATTGCGGCGTTACCTGCCATTGGCAGTACAAGCAAAGGAATCGCCATATACCAAACAGCCATGTATTGCTCGATCATCGGAATCAAGTTTTGCTCTGCGCCAAGCAATAAAAACAAAGGCTCGATGGTAAACAAGCCTAATGTTGAGGCGAGTGCCACTAAGATGACAGCAAGGATAAGGCCATGTGTTGATAAGCGCGCAGCATCTTGTGATTGGCCTTTACCCAATAGACGACCAATATTGGTTGAAAGACCCATACCGATGCCCATGGTGATGCAGTTAACCCCGAAGGTAACAGGGAAGGTGTAGCTGACGGCGGCAAGGGCATCTGTACCAAGCAGAGAGATAAAGAAGGTATCCACCAAGTTAAACATCAAGATTGCAATAAGCCCAACCGTCATCGGGATGGTCATCTGGCGCAATACTTGAGGAATAGGGCCATTGAGTAGGCCGTGTTTATCTTGCATAACACTATCAAGTTGATGGAAAAGGCTAGAGTACTTGATTACGGATGGATGGGGTAGTGATTGACGATTTTTGGCGAACAAATTATAGCGGCAACAAAAAAGGCCAGCCGAAGCTGACCTTTAAAAATGTTTTCAACTAAGTTGAAAATTAAGCTTTTGCTTTAGCTGCTGCTTTAGCGATAGCTGCGAAACCAGCTGCGTTAAGAGCTGCACCGCCAACTAGAGCACCATCGATGTCTGGTTGTGCGAAGTAAGCTTCTGCGTTTTCTGGCTTAACAGAACCACCGTATTGGATGATTACTTGCTCAGCTACTGCTGCGTCTTTCTCTGCGATCATTGCACGGATAGATGCGTGGATGCGCTGTGCATCTTCAGCTGTTGCTGCTTTACCAGTACCGATAGCCCAGATTGGTTCGTAAGCGATGATTGCGCCGTTTAGAGCTTCAACACCGTAAGCGTCGATAACTGCATTGATTTGACGTGCACATACTGCTTCAGTTTCGCCAGCTTCGTTTTGAGCTTCTGATTCACCGATACAGAAAACTGGCTTCAGGCCGTTCTCTTGTAGGAATTTGAATTTCTTAGCAACGAATTCGTCAGACTCAGCGTGGTATTCACGACGCTCAGAGTGACCGATGATGATGTGAGTAGCACCGAAGTCTTTCAGCATTTCTGGAGACATATCGCCAGTGAATGCACCGCTGTTGTTTAGGTCAGTGTTTTGAGCACCAAGGATGATCTTGTTGCCGCCTTCTGCGATTAGACGCTCAGCTAGGTCGATGTATAGAGCCGGTGGAGCTACTGCTACGTCTACACCTTCAACGCCTTCAAGTTCAGCATTAAGACCAGTTAGCAGCTCTTTAACCATTTCTTTGCTGCCATTAAGTTTCCAGTTACCCATCACTACAGGACGACGCATAGGAATATCTCCGTATTATTTAAATTAAAGCGTTAATGTAAAAAATCTACGTAGGAATATAACAGAATAAATCCAGCAGATCATGACCCGAATCATTTCTTGATCGAATCTCAATCAATGGTCGGAGCAATTTACTAAACAAAGGCCGATAAAGAGAGGATCAGTGATCTGACAAACAGAATAATAGTATGAGACTCGGAATCTGACGGTGAAATTGGTAATACTGTGGGCTCTATCAGCTATTGAGCAAGGAATCGCATGCCAAACTTAGTAATGGAATACTCGAATTCGGTCGATGAGCGCGTCAATGTACAAGGCCTACTGGAAGATCTACATCATGTCGCATTACAATCGGGTTTGTTTGATGTTGCTTCGGTAAAATCGCGAGCGACGCGTTACCATGATTGGCTAATCGGTGAAGAGGCCAATAGTGTTGATTTTATTCATATCACTTTTGAGCTATTGAGTGGCCGAACTCAAGAGCAAAAGCGCGAGCTTTCCCGCCAGTTAATGAACATACTGCAAGAGCAGGCGAGTCATATTCGAAGTTTGACCGTCAATGTCCGTGATATGGATATAGATTGTTTTCAAAAAGTGGTGAATTGAACCACGTTATTTTTTAGGTAAGAGAAATGTCGATTAAAGAACTGCTGTTTTCTTTTCAGGGTCGTATTGGCCGAAAAGTGTTTTGGATTTGGAATGCTGTTTACTACCTTATGATCGTCGGCTTTGCCGTAGGCATGAATACTTTGTTTCCAGCTCAAGCGCATCTGATTTTGCCGGTATTTCTCATTTTTGTCCTGATTCCTGATTTAGCGATTACGGCAAAACGTTGGCATGACCGTGGTAAATCAAGCTGGTGGCTATTAATGAACTTGCCGCTAGTGATTGGCCGCATGACAGTACCTGTCGGTGAATCTGCAGCAGCAGGCCCTGCGAGCACTTTACAAATGGTGAGCTCACTTGCTGCATTAGTCTGTGGGGCATGGATTTTGGTGGAGTGTGGCTTCTTAAAAGGTCAGTCAGGTGATAACCAATATGGCGCAGAGCCTAAATAAGCCAACTCACTAACCTACAAAGTAAAAACCAGAGTCTATGCTCTGGTTTTTGTTTATCTAGAGGATAGCAAATTACTTTCTCAGTAAAATCTCTTCAACGCTGTGGTCTGGCCCTTTCTTTAATACCAACTGCGCTCGCCCTTTGGTTGGCAATATATTTTGGTTGAGGTTAAGGCCGTTGATTGAATGCCAGATATCTTTCGCCTTTGTAATTGCTTGCTGCTCACTCAATTGAGTGTAATGGCTAAAGTACGACCCCGGTTTTAAGAAGGCCCCCTGGCGAAACTTTAAGAATCGCTGGATGTACCAATTCTCGATAACGTCAGTATCGGCATCGACATACAGGGAAAAATCGAGAAAGTCGGATACAAACACTCGGTGAGGCTCTTGCGGGTAATCCATACCGCTTTGTAAAACATTCAACCCTTCAATAATCAGTACATCAGGGCGATCGATGGTTTTTACTTCATCAGTAATGTCGTAAGTGATATGAGAATAAACCGGCACAGTTAAGTTCGGTTTACCGGCTTTCACGTCGGAGACAAACTCCACCAAGCTTTTGATGTCGTAAGATTCCGGAAAGCCTTTACGGTGCATGATACCGCGATCATCCAACACCTTTTTGGGATACAAAAATCCGTCGGTGGTGACTAGCTCAACTTTTGGATGATTCTCCCAGCGCGAGAGTAGGGCTTTGAGTAGGCGAGCCGTTGTGCTTTTGCCTACCGCGACACTACCAGCAATACCAATAATAAAAGGGGGCGCGCTATCTTGGCCGCCTAAAAAACTGTGCAACACTGAGTTACGGCTTTGGCGAGCCGCGATATAAAGGTTGAGTAGGCGAGCGAGTGGCAAATAGATCTCTACCGACTCTTGCATGGTTAGGCTTTCGTTTACGCCTTGTAGCTCTTTTAAGTCTTCTTCTGACAGCGTCATTGGCACGGCATTACGCAGTTCAGCCCATTGCTGTCTATTAAAAGAGAGATACGGTGTCATGGTCTTCCTAACTCAGGTTCTTCATATGCGAGCAGCGAAAATACATCAACCCGAAAAGAAAGCAAATGGCTGACGCTGCAGATTTGTTTTTATTGCTTGAAATTGTGCGAAAATTCAGCAAATGAACAGAAAGAGAGGAAAAAGTTTACTTTTTTTGAATTTGCTATTGCAAGGCAGAAAATCATTCAATAGAATGCGCACCACTTATGCCGACTTAGCTCAGTAGGTAGAGCAACTGACTTGTAATCAGTAGGTCACCAGTTCGATTCCGGTAGTCGGCACCATTCTCTCCACTAGCAGTGAGAATGGCTTAAAAATTTGGAGGGGTTCCCGAGTGGCCAAAGGGAGCAGACTGTAAATCTGCCGGCACTGCCTTCGATGGTTCGAATCCGTCCCCCTCCACCATATTCTTTAGGAAATAGCTCACAGAGTTACGTGTTGCGGGCATCGTATAATGGCTATTACCTCAGCCTTCCAAGCTGATGATGCGGGTTCGATTCCCGCTGCCCGCTCCACTCAAAAACGATGCTGATATAGCTCAGGCGGTAGAGCGCATCCTTGGTAAGGATGAGGTCCCCAGTTCGACTCTGGGTATCAGCACCAGCTCTCAGCAGACTTTTCCTTTTGATACTTTCTTTTTACTAAACTACGTTTAGTTGAGAATAAATTTTATACCAATACTTTTTGGTTGCGTGGTCGTCAAAGCCACCTAAATCCGTACCTAGAGGGACAACTCATGTCTAAAGAAAAATTTGAACGTACGAAACCGCACGTAAACGTTGGTACTATCGGCCACGTTGACCACGGTAAAACAACTCTAACTGCAGCTATCTGTACTACTCTTGCTAAAGTTTACGGCGGTGTAGCTAAAGACTTCGCATCTATCGATAACGCTCCAGAAGAGCGTGAGCGCGGTATCACAATCGCAACTTCTCACGTTGAGTACGATACTCCAACTCGTCACTACGCACACGTTGACTGTCCAGGACACGCGGACTACGTTAAGAACATGATCACTGGTGCTGCACAGATGGACGGTGGTATTCTTGTAGTTGCTGCAACAGATGGCCCAATGCCACAAACTCGTGAGCACATCCTACTAGGCCGTCAGGTTGGTATCCCATACATCATCGTATTCATGAACAAATGTGACATGGTTGACGATGAAGAGCTACTAGAACTAGTAGAAATGGAAGTTCGTGAACTTCTATCTGAATACGACTTCCCAGGTGATGACCTACCAGTTATCCAAGGTTCTGCACTAGGCGCACTAAACGGCGAAGAGCAGTGGGAAGCGAAAATCGTTGAACTAGCTGAAGCTCTAGATACTTACATCCCAGAGCCAGAGCGTGCAGTAGACCAACCATTCCTAATGCCGATTGAAGACGTATTCTCAATCCAAGGTCGTGGTACAGTTGTAACTGGTCGTATCGAGCGCGGTATCCTAACAGTAGGTGACGAAGTAGAAATCGTAGGTATCAAAGAAACTACAACTACTACTTGTACTGGTGTTGAGATGTTCCGTAAGCTTCTTGACGAAGGTCGTGCTGGTGAGAACGTTGGTGCACTTCTACGTGGTACTAAGCGTGATGAAGTTGAACGTGGTCAAGTACTAGCGGCTAAAGGTTCAATCAACCCACACACTAAATTCGAGTCTGAAGTATACGTACTGTCTAAAGATGAAGGCGGCCGTCACACTCCATTCTTCAAAGGTTACCGTCCACAGTTCTACTTCCGTACAACTGACGTAACAGGCGATATCTCTCTACCAGAAGGCGTAGAAATGGTAATGCCAGGCGATAACATCCAGATGACTGTTGAGCTAATCGCACCAATCGCAATGGACGAAGGTCTTCGTTTCGCGATCCGTGAAGGTGGCCGTACAGTAGGTGCTGGTGTTGTTGCTAAGATCTTCGCTTAATTCCTAGGGATTAGCTGAAGTCTTCGTAAAATCTTTGAATAAGATTTGACGAACCAGTAGCAAAAAGGGCATCATTTGATGCCCTTTTTCTTAGCTAAGCATAATGTTTGCTGATTTCTTGTCCAAGCAGATGTGAAGCAGGATTAATTGGTGGTTTTTTATCCGCTAATTAATAAAAAAGAGTACGTCGGTTCGTAAGAATTGCCGTTTCATGGATTTGCCCTGCAACAGCGGGGTTGTTGTCGTCTATATTAAGACTTGTGACAGGTTGGTTTTATGAAAGCAAATAATGCTGAAACTCCTGATAGCTCAAATGGCGCAGACATTTTTAAGTGGATCATCACTTTTGCTCTAGCCGCTGCCGCTGTTGTGGGTAATTACCTGTATGGTGAAATGTCTGTAGTGATTCGCGCTGCAGGTGTAGTTGTAGCCATTGCCGCGGCACTTGGTGTTGCAGCTACGACTACGAAAGGTAAAGCAGCAATCAGTTTTGCGAAAGAATCTCGCATGGAAGTTCGTAAAGTGGTTTGGCCAACACGCCAAGAAACTCTACAAACGACACTGATTGTTTTAGCTGTAAGTATTGTAATGGCTCTAGCACTTTGGGGCATTGACGGCATTATGGTTCGTCTTGTCGCACTAGTGACTGGGGTATAGAGGGTTTTTATTCATGAGTGAAGCTCCAAAAAAACGCTGGTATGTAGTTCAAGCCTTCTCTGGATTTGAAGGTCGTGTAGCTCAATCTCTTCGCGAGCATATCAAAATGCACAGCATGGAAGAGCTATTCGGTGAAGTACTAGTCCCTACTGAAGAAGTAGTGGAGATCCGCGCTGGGCAACGTCGTAAGTCTGAGCGTAAGTTCTTCCCTGGTTACGTTCTGGTTCAGATGATTATGAACGATGAATCATGGCACTTAGTGCGCAGTGTTCCGCGTGTCATGGGCTTCATTGGTGGTACCTCTGATCGTCCTGCTCCTATCTCTGATAAAGAAGCAGATGCGATCCTTAACCGTCTTGAGAAAGCAAGTGAAGCTCCTCGTCCACGTACTATGTACGAAGCGGGTGAAGTGGTTCGTGTTACTGACGGCCCATTTGCTGACTTTAACGGTACCGTTGAAGAAGTGGATTACGAAAAGAGCCGCATGAAGGTATCTGTATCGATCTTTGGTCGTGCGACACCTGTTGAGCTTGAATTTGGTCAGGTTGAAAAACTGGACTAAGACTCTTATTTAAAGAGTATAAAAAATCACCTTTTTAGGGTTGTACAAGGCGCGAATTATGACTATAATTTCGCGCCTTTTTACTTCTTTCGAAGTAAAAAGATTTTAATCAACGGGGAGCTGATCAGCCGATTAGCGTTACTACCCAAAATTTAGGAATTATCATGGCTAAGAAAGTTGAAGCTTACATCAAGCTACAAGTTGCTGCTGGTATGGCGAACCCAAGTCCACCAGTTGGTCCTGCACTAGGTCAACACGGTGTGAACATCATGGAATTCTGTAAAGCGTTCAACGCGAAAACAGAATCTATCGAGAAAGGTCTACCTACTCCAGTTGTTATCACTGTTTACAACGACCGTTCGTTCACGTTCATCACTAAGACTCCACCTGCTGCTGTTCTTCTTAAGAAAGCTGCTGGCGTTAAGTCTGGTTCAGGTCGTCCAAACACTGAAAAAGTTGGTACTGTAACTGACGCTCAAATCCAAGAAATCGCAGAAACTAAAGCTGCTGATATGACTGGTGCTGACATCGAAGCAATGAAGCGTTCTATCGCTGGTACTGCTCGTTCAATGGGCCTAGTGGTAGAGGGTTAATAAGATGGCTAAACTAACTAAGCGCATGCGCGTAATCCGCGAAAAAGTTGACGTAACTAAAGAATACGAAATCAACGAAGCTGTTGCTCTTCTTCAAGAACTAGCAACTGCTAAATTTGTTGAGTCTGTTGACGTTGCAGTTAACCTAGGCATTGATGCTCGTAAATCTGACCAGAACGTACGTGGTGCAACTGTACTACCTCACGGTACTGGCCGCGAAATCCGCGTTGCAGTGTTCACTCAAGGTGCAAACGCTGAAGCAGCTAAAGAAGCTGGCGCAGACATCGTAGGTATGGAAGATCTTGCTGAGCAAGTGAAGAAAGGCGAAATGAACTTCGACGTAGTTGTTGCTTCTCCAGATGCAATGCGCGTTGTAGGTCAACTAGGTACTATCCTAGGTCCTCGCGGTCTAATGCCAAACCCTAAAGTTGGTACTGTAACTCCTAACGTTGCTGAAGCAGTTAAGAACGCTAAAGCTGGTCAGGTTCGTTACCGTAACGACAAAAACGGCATCATCCACACTACTATCGGCAAAGCAAACTTCTCTGCTGAGCAAATCAAAGAGAACCTAGAGTCTCTTCTAATTGCTCTTAAGAAAGCTAAGCCATCTTCAGCGAAAGGTACTTTCCTGAAGAAAGTAAGCATCTCTACTACTATGGGTGCTGGTGTTGCTGTTGATCAGGCTAGCCTGAACACAGTTGCGTAATTAATTTTACGACACACTTATTTACTTAGGCGCAGAGTTCTCGTATAATTTTGCGCCTAATATTTGTGGTTGGGGCTGAACTTTGGTTCATTGAGTTCTTCATGAACTTGCTGTGAATTATGACCCAGTCTCCGTCCAAGACCGTAGGTGTCTGCTATAAGTAGACTTAATTCTCCTACGTAGATGGTGCCCGAACTGACAGAAAGCTCTATTTTTAATAGTTACCTTTCTTCTGGGAAGCACCTCAATAGCTCTCACTGTCGTGATGATAGTGAGTGGTGTAACGACAACCAGGAGTAAATCCAAGATGGCTTTAAACCTTCAAGACAAAAAAGCAATTGTTGCTGAAGTCAACGAAGCTGCCAGTGGTGCACTTTCTGCAGTTGTAGCTGATTCTCGTGGCGTTGAAGTTGGTGCTATGACTTCACTACGTAAACAGGCTCGTGAAGCTGGTGTTTATGTACGTGTTGTTCGTAACACGCTTATGCGTCGTGCGGTTGAAGGTACAGACTACGAGTGTCTAACTGACACTTTCACTGGTCCTACTCTAATCGCATTCTCTAACGAGCACCCAGGTGCTGCAGCGCGTCTTTTCAAAGACTTCGCTAAAGAGAACAAAGACTTCGAGATCAAAGCTGCTGCATTTGAAGGCGCGCTAACTGACGCTGAAGTACTAGCGACACTACCAACTTACGACGAAGCAATTGCACGCCTAATGATGTGCATGAAAGAAGCTTCTGCAGGCAAGCTGGTACGTACTATCGCTGCACTACGCGACCAAAAAGAAGAAGCTGCGGCTTAAGCCTTGCTTTTCACTGGTTGCTATTTAAACTTATTGTTGATTTAAAAGAGAATTGTTATGTCTATTACTAACGAGCAAATCCTAGACGCAGTTGCAGAAATGTCTGTAATGCAAGTTGTTGAACTAATCGAAGCAATGGAAGAGAAATTCGGTGTTTCTGCTGCTGCTGCTGTTGTAGCTGGCGGCGCTGCTGCAGGCGAAGCTGCTGCTGAGCAAACTGAATTCGACGTAATCCTAACTGCTGCTGGCGGTAACAAAGTTGCTGTAATCAAAGCAGTACGTGGCGCAACTGGCCTAGGTCTTAAAGAAGCTAAAGGTCTTGTAGACTCAGCTCCAGCACCTCTAAAAGAAGGCGTTGACAAAGCTGAAGCTGAAGCTCTTAAAGCACAGCTAGAAGAAGCAGGCGCTTCTGTTGAAGTTAAGTAATTATTACTTAATTTCTTAGCCGAACGGCTAATGGCTGGTGGTTTTATAACCACCGGCCTTTTTGCGCTGTAGGGTCTTGGTGAATTTTCCCGCTGTTTAAACACCACTGCCCGAGCAAAAATCATTGAGTTCTGACGAACTTGATGTCACCACCTTAAACAGTCGTTAGTCACTGTCCCCCCATCTCACATGGCGAGACGGACAGTTTGGGTCACTTATCAGCGAGCTGAGGAACCCCATGGTTTACTCTTATACCGAGAAAAAGCGCATCCGTAAGGACTTTGGTACTCGTCCACAAGTTTTGGACATTCCATACCTGCTATCGATCCAGCTCGATTCGTTCGAAAAATTTATCGAACAGGATCCTGAAGGGCAGTACGGTCTAGAGGCTGCTTTCCGTTCTGTATTCCCTATCCAGAGCTACAACGGCAACTCTGAGCTGCAATACGTTAGCTACCGTCTTGGTGAGCCAGTATTTGATGTTAAAGAATGTCAAATCCGCGGCGTAACGTACTCAAAACCACTACGCGTAAAACTACGTCTAGTTATTTTTGATAAAGACGCGCCAGCAGGCACCGTTAAAGACATCAAAGAACAAGAAGTCTACATGGGCGAAATTCCGCTTATGACAGACAATGGTACCTTCGTAATTAATGGTACCGAGAGGGTTATCGTATCCCAGCTGCACAGAAGCCCTGGCGTTTTCTTCGACAGCGATAAAGGTAAGACCCACTCATCAGGTAAAGTTCTATACAACGCACGTGTTATTCCTTACCGTGGTTCATGGCTTGATTTCGAGTTTGATCCTAAGGATAACCTGTACGTACGTATTGACCGTCGTCGTAAGCTTCCAGCATCTATCATTCTTCGCGCACTAGGTAAGACGACAGAAGAGATCCTGGACATCTTCTTCGAGAAGGTGAACTTCGAAGTTAAAGATCAAACTCTACTTATGGAGCTTGTTCCTGATCGTCTACGTGGTGAAACTGCGTCATTCGACATCGAAGCAAACGGCAAAACTTACGTTGAGACTGGTCGTCGTGTAACTGCACGCCACATTCGTCAGCTTGAAAAAGATGGCGTTGAGCACATCGAAGTACCAGTAGAGTACATCGTTGGTAAAGTTGCATCGAAAGATTACATCAATGAAGACACTGGCGAGATCATCGTTGGCGCTAACCAAGAAATTAGCTTGGAAGCTCTTGCGAACCTATCTCAAGCTGGTCACAAAGCTCTACAGACGTTATTTACTAACGATCTAGACCATGGTCCATTCATGTCAGAAACTGTACGTGTCGACAGCACTGTTGATCGTATTTCTGCACTGGTAGAAATCTACCGCATGATGCGCCCTGGCGAGCCACCAACGAAAGAAGCTGCGGAAGCTCTATTCGAAAGCCTATTCTTCTCTGAAGAGCGTTACGATTTATCAACTGTTGGCCGTATGAAGTTCAACAGCTCAATCGGTCGTGAAGATGCACTAGAGCAAGGCACACTAGATGAGCTAGATATCATCGAAGTGATGAAGAAGCTTATCGCTATCCGTAACGGCATCGGTGAAGTGGACGATATCGACCACCTAGGTAACCGTCGTATCCGTTCTGTTGGTGAAATGGCTGAGAACCAATTCCGTGTTGGTCTTGTACGTGTTGAACGTGCAGTGAAAGAGCGCCTAAGCCTTGGTGACCTTGATGCAATCATGCCTCAAGATCTAATCAACGCTAAGCCTATTTCAGCAGCGGTTAAAGAATTCTTTGGCTCTTCACAGCTTTCACAGTTCATGGACCAAAACAACCCTCTATCAGAAGTTACGCACAAGCGTCGTATCTCTGCATTGGGTCCAGGCGGTCTTACTCGTGAACGCGCAGGCTTCGAAGTACGTGACGTACACGTAACTCACTACGGTCGTCTATGTCCGATCGAAACGCCTGAAGGTCCAAACATCGGTCTGATCAACTCACTATCTGCATTTGCACGTTGTAACGAGTACGGTTTCCTAGAGACTCCATACCGTCGTGTAGTAGATGGCGTAGTAACAGACGAAGTAGATTACCTATCTGCAATCGAAGAAGGTCAGTACGTTATCGCTCAGGCGAACACGGTTCTGACTGAAGAAGGCACATTTGCTGAAGAGCTAATCACAGCTCGTCAGAAAGGTGAATCTGGTCTTCACCCACGCGAACATGTTAACTACATGGACGTTGCAACAAACCAAGTAGTATCTATTGCTGCATCGCTTATCCCGTTCCTAGAACACGATGATGCGAACCGTGCATTGATGGGTGCGAACATGCAACGTCAGGCAGTTCCAACACTTAAGGCTGATAAGCCTCTAGTTGGTACTGGTATCGAGCGTAACATCGCAGTTGACTCTGGTGTTACAGCGGTAGCTAAACGTGGTGGTACAGTCCAGTCTGTAGATGCTTCTCGTATCGTTGTTAAAGTTAACGAAGACGAGCTAGTACCTGGTGAAGCAGGTATCGATATCTACAACCTAACTAAATACACTCGTTCGAACCAAAACACGTGTATCAACCAGCGTCCATGTGTGATGCCGGGTGAACCTGTAGCACGTGGCGACGTTCTTGCTGATGGTCCTTCAACAGACCTTGGTGAACTAGCGCTTGGTCAGAACATGCGTATCGCGTTCATGCCTTGGAACGGTTACAACTTCGAAGACTCGATCTTAGTATCTGAGCGCGTAGTTCAAGAAGACCGCTTCACGACTATCCACATCCAAGAACTATCTTGTGTGGCTCGTGATACCAAGCTTGGTGCTGAAGAGATCACTGCTGATATTCCAAACGTAGGTGAGTCTGCTCTATCTAAACTAGATGAGTCAGGTATCGTTTACATTGGTGCAGAAGTGAAAGGCGGTGACATCCTTGTAGGTAAAGTAACGCCTAAAGGTGAAACTCAGCTAACTCCTGAAGAGAAGCTACTACGTGCTATCTTCGGTGAAAAAGCATCAGACGTTAAAGATACGTCTCTACGCGTACCTAACTCTGTTTCAGGTACTATCATCGATGTTCAAGTATTTACTCGTGACGGTGTTGAAAAAGACAAACGTGCACTTGAAATTGAACAGATGCAGCTGAAAGAAGCGAAGAAAGACCTAACTGAAGAATTCCAGATTCTTGAGGGTGGCCTTCTAAACCGTGTTCGCGCTGTACTAATCGAAGGTGGTTACGCTGAAGCTAAACTAGACACGACTGATCGTAAGAAGTGGCTAGAGCTAACGCTAGAAGATGACGCACTACAAACTCAGCTAGAGCAACTTGCTGAGCAGTACGACGAGCTTAAAGCTGACTTCGATAAGAAGTTCGAAACTAAGCGTCGCAAGATCACTCAAGGTGATGATCTAGCGCCGGGCGTACTGAAGATCGTTAAGGTTTACCTAGCGGTTAAACGTCGCATCCAACCTGGTGATAAGATGGCCGGTCGTCACGGTAACAAGGGTGTAATCTCTAAGATCAACCCTGTTGAAGACATGCCATACGATGAGAAAGGTCAGCCTGTAGACATCGTACTTAACCCACTGGGTGTACCATCGCGTATGAACATCGGTCAGATCCTAGAAGTACACTTAGGTTTGGCAGCGAAAGGTATCGGTGACAAGATCAACCAGATGGTGAAAGAGCAGCAAGAACTTGCGAAATTCCGTGACTTCCTGCAGAAAGTTTACTCTCTAGGCGATACTCGCCAGAAAGTAGATGTTGCAGCACTAACGGATGATGAAGTTCGTACACTGATCAAGAACCTACGTGGCGGTCTACCAATTGCGACTCCAGTATTTGACGGTGCTCCTGAATCATCAATCAAAGCGCTTCTTGAGCTAGCAGACCTACCAACGTCTGGTCAGCTAACGCTATTTGATGGTCGCACAGGTGATGCGTTTGAGCGTCCTGTAACTGTAGGTTACATGTACATGCTGAAACTAAACCACCTTGTTGATGACAAGATGCACGCTCGTTCAACTGGTTCGTACAGCCTAGTAACTCAGCAACCACTTGGTGGTAAAGCTCAGTTCGGTGGTCAGCGTTTCGGTGAGATGGAAGTATGGGCACTAGAAGCATACGGTGCTGCTTACACGCTTCAAGAAATGCTAACTGTTAAGTCGGATGACGTTAACGGCCGTACTAAGATGTACAAAAACATCGTAGACGGAAACCACAGCATGGAACCTGGCATGCCAGAATCATTCAACGTACTGTTGAAAGAGATCCGCTCGCTAGGTATCAACATCGAGCTAGAAGACGAAGAGTAATCCCTTTTTCTTATAGAGAAAGCTGATTATTTGGTTGAAGGTGCTCACTTTTGCGGGTGAGCCCCTTTTAACTCCTTACAGGAGCTGATTGTGAAAGACTTATTAAACTTTCTAAAAGCGCAGCATAAGACCGAAGAATTTGATGCAATCAAAATCGGTCTATCTTCACCAGACATGATCCGTTCATGGTCTTTCGGTGAAGTTAAAAAACCTGAAACGATCAACTACCGTACGTTCAAACCTGAACGTGATGGTCTGTTCTGTGCGCGTATCTTTGGTCCAGTAAAAGACTACGAATGTCTTTGTGGCAAATACAAGCGCCTGAAGCACCGTGGTGTTATCTGTGAGAAGTGTGGCGTTGAAGTTACACAAACTAAAGTTCGTCGTGACCGTATGGGCCACATCGAGCTTGCATCACCAGTTGCTCACATCTGGTTCCTAAAATCGCTACCGTCTCGTATCGGTCTACTAATGGATATCCCTCTACGTGATATCGAACGTGTGCTTTACTTCGAAATGTACGTAGTAACTGAACCAGGTATGACTGATCTAGAAAAATCTCAGATGCTTACTGAAGAAGAGTATCTGGATCGTCTAGAAGAGTGGGGTGATGAGTTCACTGCTAAGATGGGTGCAGAAGCGATCAAGGACCTACTAGGTTCTATGGATATGCACGCTGAAGCAGAACAAATGCGCGAAGAGCTAGAAACAACTAACTCTGAAACTAAGCGTAAGAAAATCACTAAGCGTTTGAAACTGGTAGAAGCGTTTATTCAATCTGGTAACAACCCAGAGTGGATGATCCTGACTGTACTTCCAGTTCTTCCGCCAGATCTACGTCCTCTAGTACCTCTAGATGGCGGTCGTTTTGCGACTTCAGATCTGAACGACCTATACCGTCGTGTGATCAACCGTAACAACCGTTTGAAGCGTCTTCTAGAGCTAGCGGCTCCGGACATCATCGTACGTAACGAAAAACGTATGCTGCAAGAGTCTGTTGATGCGCTACTAGATAACGGTCGTCGTGGTCGTGCGATCACAGGTTCGAACAAGCGTCCTCTGAAATCTCTTGCTGATATGATCAAGGGTAAACAAGGTCGTTTCCGTCAGAACCTTCTAGGTAAACGTGTAGACTACTCTGGCCGTTCTGTAATCACAGTTGGTCCATACCTACGTCTGCACCAGTGTGGTCTTCCTAAGAAGATGGCACTTGAGCTATTCAAGCCATTTATCTACAGCAAGCTAGAGACTCGTGGTCTTGCGACTACAATCAAAGCTGCTAAGAAAATGGTAGAGCGCGAAGAAGCTGTCGTTTGGGATATCCTAGACGAAGTTATCCGTGAACACCCAGTACTATTGAACCGTGCACCTACACTTCACCGTCTAGGTATCCAGGCGTTCGAACCAGTACTAATCGAAGGTAAAGCGATTCAGCTACACCCACTTGTGTGTGCGGCGTACAACGCGGACTTCGATGGTGACCAAATGGCGGTTCACGTACCTCTAACTCTAGAGGCACAGCTTGAAGCTCGTACTCTGATGATGTCGACAAACAACATTCTGTCGCCAGCGTCAGGTGATCCGATCATCGTACCTTCTCAGGACGTTGTATTGGGTCTGTACTACATGACACGTGACAAGATCAACGTGAAAGGTGAAGGCATGTACCTTGCTGGCCCAGAAGAGGCTGAGAAGGCATACCGCACTAAGAGCGCTGAGCTACACGCACGCGTTAAAGTACGTATTACTGAAACAGTTAAAGACGAAGATGGCAACAGCACAACTGAGACTAAGATGGTTGATACAACTATCGGTCGTGCAATGCTATGGCAAATCGTTCCAGCAGGTCTACCGTTCAGTATCGTTAACCAAAAACTTGGTAAGAAGCAGATCTCTAACCTTCTAAACGAGGCGTACCGTAAGCTAGGTCTTAAAGACACAGTAATCTTCGCTGACCAAATCATGTACACAGGTTTCGCATACGCGGCACTTTCTGGTGTATCTGTAGGTATCAACGACATGGTTGTTCCACCTGCGAAATACACTGAAATCGCTGAAGCGGAAGAAGAAGTACGCGAAATTCAAGAACAGTACCAATCTGGTCTTGTAACAGCGGGCGAACGCTACAACAAAGTGATCGATATTTGGGCATCGACCAACGATCGCGTAGCGAAAGCGATGATGGAGAACCTATCTTCTGAAACGGTTATCAACCGTGACGGTGAAGAAGAGCAACAAGAGTCATTCAACAGCATCTACATGATGGCTGACTCGGGCGCTCGTGGTTCTGCAGCTCAGATTCGTCAGCTAGCTGGTATGCGTGGTCTGATGGCTCGTCCAGATGGTTCGATCATCGAAACGCCGATCACTGCGAACTTTAAAGAAGGTCTAAACGTACTACAGTACTTTATCTCTACCCACGGTGCTCGTAAGGGTCTAGCGGATACAGCACTTAAGACAGCGAACTCGGGTTACCTAACTCGTCGTCTAGTAGACGTAGCACAAGACGTAGTAGTAACTGAACATGACTGTGGCACTCACGAGGGTGTTGACATGATGCCTCACATCGAGGGTGGTGATGTTAAAGTTCCTCTAGCTGAGCTTGCTCTTGGTCGTGTAGTTGCTGAAGACGTTCTTAAGCCAGGTACTGAAGATGTTCTGATCCCACGTAACACTCTAATTGATGAGAAGTGGTGTCAGATCATGGAAGAGAACTCTGTAGATAGCATGAAAGTGCGCTCAGTAGTTACTTGTGATTCAGACTTCGGTTGTTGTGCACAGTGTTACGGTCGTGACCTAGCACGTGGTCACCTAGTGAACCAAGGTGAAGCAGTTGGTGTAATCGCTGCTCAGTCTATCGGTGAACCGGGTACACAGCTAACGATGCGTACGTTCCACATCGGTGGTGCGGCATCTACAGCAGCAGCTGAGAACAGCATCCAAGCTAAGACAACGGGTACAGTTAAGCTTCACAACGCTAAGTTCGTAACGAACAAAGATGGCAAGCTTGTTATCACTTCTCGTGCATCTGAACTAACCATCATCGATGAGTTCGGCCGTACGAAAGAGAAACACAAACTGCCTTACGGTTCTCTACTAAGCAAAGGCGACAACGACGCAGTTCAAGCTGGTGATACAGTAGCGAACTGGGAAGCGCACACAATGCCAATCATCACTGAAGTAGCTGGTCGCATCCAGTTCGTAGATATGATTGATGGTGTGACTGTTTCTCGTCAAACTGATGATCTAACAGGTCTATCTTCTTCAGAAGTTACAGATGCTGCGGCTCGTCCATCTGCAGGTAAAGATATGCGTCCAGCTATCAAACTTGTTGATGAGCAAGGTAACGATGTAATGATCCCTGGTACTGAAATGCCAGCTCACTACTTCCTACCTGGTAAAGCGATCGTTAACATCGAAGACGGCGCAGAAGTAGGCGTTGGTGATACTCTATCTCGTATCCCTCAGAAATCTGGCGGTAACAAAGATATCACCGGTGGTCTACCACGCGTAGCTGACCTATTCGAAGCTCGTAAGCCGAAAGAGCCTGCGATCCTTGCTGAGCACACAGGTACTGTGAGCTTCGGTAAAGAAACGAAAGGTAAGCGTCGTCTAGTGATCACTCGCGAAGGCAACGAGACTTACGAAGAAATGATTCCTAAGCATCGTCAGCTAAACGTGTTTGAAGGTGAGCGTATCGAACGTGGTGACGTTATTGCAGATGGCCCAGAGTCTCCGCATGACATCCTACGTCTACGTGGCATCCACGCTGTGACTCAATACATCGCGAACGAAGTTCAAGAAGTATACCGTCTGCAAGGCGTTAAGATTAACGATAAGCACATTGAGACTATCGTTCGTCAAATGCTACGTAAGTGTACTATTACTCACGCAGGTGACTCTGAGTTCCTACCTGGTGAGCAAGTAGAATACTCACAAGTTAAGATTGCTAACCGTGAACTAGTAGCTGAAGGCAAAGAGCCTGCACGTTTCGAACGTGAACTACTAGGTATCACTAAAGCATCTCTAGCAACTGAGTCGTTCATCTCTGCGGCATCGTTCCAGGAGACAACTCGCGTACTAACAGAAGCTGCGGTTTCTGGTAAGCGTGATGAGCTACGTGGTCTGAAAGAAAACGTAATCGTTGGTCGTCTAATTCCAGCGGGTACAGGTTTCGCTTACCACCAAGATCGTCAAGCTAAGCGTGTTGAAGAGCAAGAAGGTCCATCAGCTGAACAAGCGACAGACAACCTTGCAGCACTGCTTAATGCAGGATTTTCTTCAGAAGAATAAGCCTTCTAACGAGTAATCGTAAAGAGCACTAGCTTAAAATGATAAAAGGCACCTTAGGGTGCCTTTTTTGTTACCTAAAATGAAGACGTGTAGAGGTAAGCCTTTGTTTTGGCGATTTTTGTTATCCCCAAAACGTAAAAAGGCCGGCACTATCGTGCCAACCCTTTATACGATAATGATGTAAGCCTACTTATGCGCCCGGCGGCACCGCTAAGCTATCAGCAATAAGCTGAATAAGATGATCTTCTACTTCAAATCGCACTTCAATGATTTCGCCAATCGCCGACAAATCACTATCAAAATCATCTAAGGTATCGTCTTTATCGACCGCGGCATATTTGTCAGTAAAATTGAGTAATGGGTCGGTAGTTAGAACGATTTTAGCGTAAGTGCTATTAATATCGTCAGTTGCTTCAAAACCTGTTGAGCGCCATTGATCCATCACCATATCGTAAATTTTGAAATGGCCTTCAGAGATATAGTCGACAAGTTGCTGGCAGAAATTTTGAAGTTCAAGTGGCGTTGGAAGAGAAGAAAGAGCGGCTTTTTGAGTTGCGGGTTGAAGTGCGGCTAGCTGGCAATATTCAACAATCAACTTCTGTCTGGTTTCCAACCAATGGTCGATGACCTCACTTGAGCCACCCCATTGCTGCTGCGTTTGTTTGAATTTATTTAGCATGACCATGCCCTCATGATCGGATCACGTACATGTGATCATTAAACTTTGTTTAGCAAAGCGAATATAGATAAACAACCTATTGTCCTTACAAGAGCTTGCAGTTTATTACTCGTTTTTCTACAAACTCTGGTATGAAATTAGATTGCCAGTAAAATGGATGAACTGCAAGCAATGAGGGGTGGTAATGTTAAAGAAAGGTGACATAATCCGTACGCAGGATGCTTATTGGTGTGTTGTGTCAGGAAGTGACGTTTGGCTAGATAATGGCGCTCTACCGTTTGGTTCAGCAGAGGCTTTTAATTTACCCGAGCAACAAGCGATCTGTGTGGGAACGTATCAGGACAAGCCTGTGATGTGGCTGAATGATGAGCAAGTCGAACAGACGCTGCCTATGGGCTCTCTTAGGGATTGTTTAGAGTATCCTGAGCCTTTATTTTTATTGATGAGTAAAGCCGTTCAGTATGGCCATATGACGCAGAGCATACGTTTCTGCCCGCAGTGTGGTGGTCGAAATCACCTAAATCATAACCAACTTGCTATGCAGTGTGGCGAGTGCCGCACGTTACACTATCCGCGTATCTTCCCTTGTATTATCGTCGCTGTTCGCAAACAAGGTGAGATCTTACTTGCTCAACACCCGCGCCATCGTAATGGCATGTACACCGTGATTGCGGGTTTCCTAGAAGTAGGTGAAACCCTAGAGCATTGTGTCGCGCGAGAAGTAAAAGAAGAAACGGGCATTGAAGTAAAAAATATTGAGTACTTTGGTAGCCAGCCTTGGGCGTTTCCATCCAGTATGATGATGGCCTTTACCGCAGAGTATGCAAGCGGAGAGCTCACTCCGGATTACCGCGAATTGACCGATGCTCAGTGGTTTGCATTTGATCAACTGCCACCTGTTGCGCCAAAAGGTACGATTGCACGATCATTAATTGATCTGACGGTATCAGAATAAGCGACTAAATTTATTGAATAAACGGCAAAAAAAACCCTCCGAGAGGGAGGGGGTAAGTAAGATGTCGTTATGAGATGCTGAACACTGAGTGTTCAGTTTATAATTGTAGTTTTCGCTAGCGATGAATTTGTAACACTGTTGGAAGATAGGCGCAAACTAACTATTTAATAAAAAGTTGATAACTTGATCTGGGTTGCAAAGCACCCGGATTTTGCGAGCGAAACAGTGTTAGAATAGCGCCTCAAAAAATAAGGCCTAACGATTGGAAAAGCATAATGACCGAACTTAAAAATGATCGTTATCTGCGTGCGCTTTTAAAGCAACCAGTAGATTACACCCCAGTATGGATGATGCGCCAAGCTGGCCGATACTTACCTGAATACAAAGCAACTCGCGCAGAAGCGGGTGACTTCATGTCATTATGCCGTAACGCAGAGCTTGCTTCTGAAGTGACACTTCAACCATTACGTCGCTTCCCTTTAGATGCTGCCATTCTATTCTCTGACATTTTGACTATCCCTGATGCGATGGGTTTGGGTCTACGTTTTGAAACGGGCGAAGGCCCAGTATTTGATAAGCCAATTACATGCAAAGCCGATGTCGATAAGATTGGCATTCCTGATCCAGAAGGTGAACTGCAGTATGTAATGAACGCAGTGCGTCAGATCCGTAAGGATCTTAACGGTGATGTACCGCTGATCGGTTTCTCTGGTAGCCCGTGGACACTGGCAACTTACATGGTTGAAGGTGGTAGCTCTAAAGCCTTCACTAAGATCAAAAAGATGATGTACGCAGAGCCACAAACGCTGCACCTTCTACTTGATAAGCTAGCAGACAGCGTAATTGAATACCTTAACGCACAGATCAAAGCGGGTGCGCAATCTGTGATGGTGTTTGATACATGGGGTGGCGTACTTACCCCTCGTGATTACAACCTGTTCTCACTGCAGTACATGCACAAAATCGTTGATGGTCTCATTCGTGAAAACGACGGCCGCCGCGTACCAGTAACTCTGTTTACTAAGAATGGTGGTATGTGGTTAGAGCAAATCGCAGCAACAGGCTGTGATGCTGTTGGTCTAGACTGGACGATTAACATTGCTGATGCCAAAGCGCGTATTGGCGATAAAGTTGCGCTGCAAGGCAATATGGACCCATCAATGCTTTATGCATCCCCTGAGCGTATCCGCGAAGAAGTAGCGACAATTCTTGAAGGCTACGGTGATGAAGGTACAGGCCACGTATTTAACCTCGGTCACGGTATTCACCTTGATGTGCCGCCAGAAAATGCTGGTGTGTTTGTAGAAGCGGTTCATGATTTGTCGAAACCGTACCACAAATAAGACATAGAAAACTCAAAGCGCCTGATAAGACCAGGCGCTTTTTGTTATCCGGTACACTGTATAACATCAACTAAAGTTGACTCGCCTAACTGACTTTTTGCAAATTTAGTTCGAAAGGTCAAAAGAGCCTCGTTATACTTGGTAGTAAACAGTAAGGGATACGAAATAAACAATGAAGACACGCGATAAAATTGTCCTAGCCGCATTAGAGCTATTTAACGAGCATGGTGAGCGAAACATCACAACCAATCATATCGCGGCGCATATTGATATTAGCCCCGGCAACCTTTACTACCACTTTGCGAACAAACAAGAGATTGTGCGCGAGATCTTTACTCTCTATTCCGATGAGCTGCTTGAGCGTTTCTCTCCTATTCAAGGGCAACAAGAAAGTCTTGTATTGCTTAAGCTGTACTTAAACTCGATTTTTACATTGATGTGGAAGTACCGTTTTTTCTACGCGAATTTGCCGGAAATTTTGCAACGCGACGAACAGTTGCATGATGATTACATCAGCGTGCAAGAAAAGTTGCAGACTAACTTAGTCAATATTATGGCTGCATTCGTAAGCCTTGGTCTTCTAAACGTTACCAAAGCGGAAATGAAGCCATTAGTGAGCACCTTGCACCTTATTGCAACTAGCTGGTTAGGCTATCAATCCGCGATGTCGCCAAAAACGCACATTACCGAAGAAGTGATTCATCAAGGTATGCTGCAAATGATCGCGGTGGTGAAACCCCGTGCGACGGCGATGGGTGTCGAGCAGCTGCAATTACTCGAAGATGGCGTTAAAGCTATGCATGCTTAACAAGTAAGCCTTTGCTGATCAATATAATGGTTGGCAAGGGTTTATAACCTTTCGCTCTTTGTTTGTTTGACAACAACAGGTTACTTTACTCCCATCAAGGAAAATGGCGAAGGGATGAAAGTAACAGTATGGACTATGATGTTTTTAACGGTGATGCCGATGGCATTATCGCGTTATTGCAGCTTCGATTAGCCTCCCCTAAATCCGCAACTCTCGTCACTGGGGTTAAGCGTGATATTCAGTTGCTCCAACCCCTTGCTATTACCGCTGATGACTCCTTAACCGTGCTGGATATTTCGATGAATCGAAACCAAGATGCATTGGAGAAGGCTTTAAATATCGGTGCAAAGGTCTTTTACGCTGATCACCATAAAGCTGACCGCATTCCTCAGCGTGACAATTTAACCGCTCACATTGATTTGGATGCCAATACCTGTACCGCGCTGATCATCGATCAACTGCTTAATGGTCGTTTTCATCACTGGGCTATAGCTGCCGCGTATGGGGATAATTTAATTGCTAAGGCGGATAGATTAGCAAGAGACGTAGGCTTAACCGCTGGGCAGAGTGAACAGTTGAAACAGCTAGGCACTTTGATTAATTACAATGGTTATGGCAGTCAGGTGGAGGATTTGCATTTTCACCCAGCTGAGCTGTTTAAAGAGCTTTTGGCTTATGATGATCCTTTTGCTGTCATTGCTGATCAAACCTCTCCCTTTCATCAGCTTAAATCTGCCTATCAAGTGGATATGGATAAAGCCATGTCGATGGCACCGACTCACCAAACCAAGCAATTTGCTTTGTACCGACTGGCTGATTGCGCCGCCTCGCGCCGTATTTCAGGTGTCTTTGGCAATGAATTAGCCAATCAAACGCCAAGTCGTGCTCATGCTGTGCTGACTGAAAATAGCGATGGGACGTTTGTGGTTTCTTTACGCGCTCCACTTGCTAACAAACAGGGGGCGGGGGAGCTATGTGCTCAGTTTGAAACCGGTGGTGGACGAGCTGCGGCTGGCGGGATTAACTGCTTACCCGCCCAGCAAGTCGAGGCGTTTATTCAAAAGGTAGAAAGCTATTATGCTTAATGGTTCAAGCTACGCTATTTGAGCCAGCGCTTCGGGTTTTGAGTCTTACTATTACGGCGGATTTCGAAATAGAGCGCCGCTTGGTCCTGACCGCCTGTGTCGCCAGCCAATGCAATAGACTCACCAGCAGTCACTTTGTCGCCTTCTTTCTTGAGTAAGCTTTGGTTGAAGCCGTATAACGTCATGTCGCCTTTACCATGGTCAAGTAACACTACTAATCCATAGCCGCGTAAGTAATCGGCAAATACCACAGTACCCGAATATACCGCTTTGACCGATTGGCCATAGTTCGCTTTGATCACCATACCTTTCCAGTTGATCTGTCCGGTTTGGCTGGTGCCATAGTTGTGCAGTATGCGGCCTTTGATAGGCCATGGCAGCTTGCCTTTTTGGCGGCTTAATCCATCCATAGGAACGGCATTGCGTTTCGCTGCTTTGGCAATCTCGGCTTTTAGGCGGGCTTCATTGCGTTGGAGTTCAGACAAGTAAACTTTGTCACTTGAGATGCTTTTTCTAATTTTACTGACGGTTCCTTTACGTTGCGACTGAGTTTTACTCAGTTGATTGCGCTTATTGGTCTGTTGAGTCAGTAGTTTTTTTATTTGTTGCTGCTCTAAAGTGAGTTGCTGTTCACTTTGTTCTAGCTCGGACACCGTTTGCTCAAGCTCAGCGATGGTCGCCGCACGCTGCTTGGCCAAGTGCTGGAAATATTGGCTCATGCGGTCTTCCTCAACACCTTGATTTAAGATGTTGGCCGAAGACTTCGCTCGCTGGGTCATATAATAAGTTTGCAATAACTGCTCAAGCTTTTCGCTTTGCTTGGCTTTATCGCTCTCTAACGCATCTATTTTTTTGGTTAATGCTTTGATATTGGCATCGGATTTTTTCAGTGATGCTTTGGTTTGCTTAATGTCACGCTCAAGCTGATTGATCGATAGCTCTTGGCTTTTGAGTGACTTTTGCAGTTGATCGAGTTTGTTTTTCTGCGAGTTTAGCGCTTGTTTCTGGCGAGATATCTCACTGGATACCCCTTTAAGCTCATTGTTAGAAGTGGCGTGAACAGAAGCAGGAGAGAATGCAGCAAGGCAAAAGAACAGCGCAAGTGGCTGTACAAGTTTGCGTTTGAATAAAGAGTTTGCTCTTAGCGACATTCGACCGTTCGATCCTAACTGGTTGATTGGCTGTCAGTATACATAAAGAATTTCTAAGGAAGAAAGGACAAAGTCAAAACTTGTCGCAGGATTCCTATTAATAATCGATATCGATGACAGGTGTAGATACAAAAACGCCCAAGCAGTGCTCGGGCGTTTTAAGCTGGATGATAAGGTTATTTAACGATAACTTTACCAGACATTTCAGCTGGGATTTCTAGACCAGCAAGGCTTAGCATTGTTGGTGCTAGGTCAGACAGTTTACCGCCTTCAACAAACTCAACTTGTTTGCTGCCTACGTATGCTAGAGGCACTGGTAGGTTAGTGTGCGCAGTGTGGATACCGCCTGTTTCAGGGTCGATCATCATTTCTGCGTTACCGTGGTCAGCGGTTACTAGAAGTTGACCATCAACTTCGTTGATCGCTTCGATAACACGGCCCATGCACTCGTCGATAGCTTCAATAGCTTTCTTCGCTGCTTCGTAAACGCCAGTGTGACCAACCATGTCAGGGTTAGGGTAGTTACAGATGATAGTGTCGTACTTACCTGACTTGATAGCTTCAACTAGCTTGTCAGTTAGCTCTGGAGAGCTCATCTCTGGTTGTAGGTCGTAAGTTGCAACTTTTGGAGAAGCAACGATTTGACGATCTTCACCTTCAAATTCGTTTTCAACACCACCGTTAAAGAAGAAAGTTACGTGTGCGTATTTCTCAGTTTCAGAGATACGTAGCTGAGTTTTACCTTGTTTAGATAACCACTCACCGTAAGTGTTCTCTAGAGATGCTGGTGGGAATGCGATCGCTAGTGGGATGTCCGCTGCGTATTGCGTTAGCATAACAAAGTTGATTGCTGGGAATACAGCGCGCTCGAAGCCATCAAATGCTGGTACGAAAGTACGAGTGATTTGACGTGCACGGTCAGCACGGTAGTTCATGAAGATAACAGCATCGCCGTCTTCAACGATCGCGTCTTCTTGGTCAGCTGTTTTGATTGCTGTCGCTTTAACAAACTCATCGTTTTCTTCACGTGCGTAAGCCGCTTCAAGGCCAGCAACTGCTGATTCAGCAGTGAACTCAGCTTTCGCTTGAGTGATTAGATCGTAAGCAACTTGAACTCGATCCCAGTTGTTGTCACGGTCCATCGCGTAGTAACGACCTACTAGAGATGCGACACGACCTTTGCCTAGTTTAGCGAATAGGTCTTGGAAGCGTTGCAGAGAGTTCTCTGCGCTACGTGGTGGCGTGTCACGGCCGTCAAGGAAGCAGTGTAGGTAGATCTTCTCTGCGCCACGTGCTGCTGCCATTTCAACGGCTGCGTAGATGTGGTCTTCGTGAGAGTGTACGCCACCTGGAGACATAAGACCCATGATGTGTACGGCTTTTTCACCTTTAACTGCTGCATCGATAGCTTCAACAAGTGCTGCTGTTTCAGCAAACTCACCGTCAGCAATAGACTTAGTGATACGAGTTAGGTCTTGGTATACAACGCGGCCTGCACCGATGTTTGTGTGACCTACTTCAGAGTTACCCATTTGACCATCAGGTAGACCTACGTCCATGCCTGAAGCAGCGATTAGAGTGTTTGGGTTGTTGCTAAATAGCTTATCCAAGTTTGGAGTTTCCGCATTTGCAACCGCGTTATTTGCTGTATCTTCACGGTGTCCGTAACCGTCAAGAATTACTAGAGCCAATGGCTTCTTAGCAGACATAGATAAAACCTCGTCAAATTTAAGTAACTTTTGGTATTGGGCATAGTTACCCAATGGCCTTGAAACAAAACTAGCGTAATTTTACTACACTTTTTAACCAAAACTGTAGGTTAAGATCAAATATTGTTTGTGATTTCGCGTAGCTATCTTTCATTGAGTAGCCTCATTTTTCTTAAGACTACATTGATAATGGGTATTATTCTCACCCAAAAGATAAGAATGTAAAGATGAAATTACCGATTGAATCGATAGCAATTTGCGTAATATATCTTCTACTGAACCAAGATCCCTGTGCCACAGACAGCCAATATTGCTCCTAACCAAGCATACCGATTTGGTCTGCGTTTGGTGTAAATCCAAAGTATAGGCAAAAGCATAATCGGTGTTGTAGAAGACAGTAGCGCAACCATGCCCACATCGCCTTCTTGTAAGGCATACAAGATCAATGTCATGCCAACCGCCATGGCAAGAAAGCCATTGAGTGCCGTGATGACAAAGATTTTTACGGTCATGGCGTTATGTGAGCGCGCCAATTTCGCTCCGGTAAAGAAGAACAAGCAATGAGCACTAAATGCGGTCATCATTCTTAATGCGGAAGCGGCGACAGGGTCGATGTCTGTTTGCATTACAGGTTTTGCGATAATACCACCTAGCGCTTGGCAAAGTGCGGCGAGTAGGCCAAGTCCAACCCCAATACTCACCTTGCCTTTGATGGTTTCTAGCTGATTACTGTCTTGCCCTCTGCGGCCAAAAAATATCGCGGTGACCACACCAACAAATACTAGACTGGCGCCAATGAACTCCCATTGCGTCATACGTTCAGTGAAAAGAAAATAGCCTAATACGGCAGAGAAAACTGCATGGCATGAAAAGAGTAAACCGGCCTGCCTAGGCCCCATTCGATTGAGACAAGCAAATAATGCAGTGTCACCAATGAAGATACCGATAAGGCCTGAGAGTAGCATGGCAGATAACGCAGACACAGTGACGCTATCCCAGCCACCGGTATACCAAGCCATAGAGGCGAGAATTAGGCTAGTGCATCCCATACGCCAGCGGCTATAGGAAAAGGTACCTAGATGTTGAGCAGGAGCGACCGAAAGTAAACTGGCGATAGCCCAAAGAAATGCGGCAGCAAGTGCCAGCCATTCGTATCCCATTGATTAACTCATCCATGTTTGGGATGCCCATGTAACGGGGTGTTACATGGGCGAGGCTGACAATATGCCTTAATTTAGATTGGATAGATAGATCAGACTTTAAAGCGGGCGACTGCTTGGCTCATCTCTTGTGCTGAGTGGTACATGTCGGTAGCACTTTCACTGCTTGAAACCGCTTGTTGCGATAGCACATCAGAGGCATCTTTAATGCCTTGGGTGTTACGGCTGATGTCTTCACTTACTGCGCGCTGCTCTTCGGCTGCACTTGCGATTTGCAGTGCCATGTCGTTGATTTGGCTAATCGCAGAGGTGATTTCACTTAAGCTCTCAAACGCTTGCTGTGCGTACTCCACACTGGTGTCAGCCAAAGAAGTACTGCTCTGCATGCTTGTTACTGCTTGCTTAGTATTGCTTTGCAGCGTTTCAATCATAGTACGAATTTCTTCGGTTGATCCGTGGGTACGTTGGCTCAATACGCGAACCTCATCCGCAACGACAGCAAAGCCACGGCCTTGGTCACCAGCACGCGCTGCTTCAATCGCCGCATTCAGTGCAAGCAAGTTAGTTTGCTCAGCGATCTCTTGAATGGTCGAAAGGATCTGATTAATGCTCTGAGTATTGTTTTCGAGTTCAGAGATAACTCCAGCTGCGGCAGTAACTTGCTCTGCAAGATCAACAATGGCTTCACGGTTTTTCTGAATCACTTGTTGGCCAGCTTCACAAGCCGTTGACGAGCTTTGTGATGCACTTGCTGTAAGCTCTGCGTGGTTTGCGACTTCAGCAGCGGTTGCTGACATTTCATGGATAGCCGTCGCAATCTGGTTAACATCGTTCTGCTGGTTTTCTACTTGCTGGTTAGATTGTTGTGACAGCTGGTTCGCTTGATCGGCTAAATTCGCCAGATTATCACTGCGGCTAATGATGCTCTTAATCATTTGCTGCATCTGCTCTAAGAAGTGGTTAACGTGCTCAGCCAGCTCGCCGATCTCATCCATACGTTCAATTTTGATGCGCTGAGTTAGGTCACCTTCACCTTGAGAAAGCTCTTTCAATGCACTCGACAATACTTGCAGTGGCGCAAGCAGCTTAGTGATCACGTAGGTGCTGATTGAAGCGATGATGATGTAAAGAATGATTGAAGCTATCGTCGTGAAACGCACTTGCTCAGAAACAGAGGCGAACGCCATGCCTTCATCTACAACAATACCAAGTGACCATTGGGTGTTTGGCACGCGATCCATATAAATCAGCTTATCGCCTTGGTTTGGCCAACTAATGGTTGAGAGGGAAGAGTTATCGATAAGTTGTGCGATTTTCTCTTTATTTAGCGATGGGTTGAGATCGGTAATCGCCTTTTGAGTCAGGCTTTCATCTTGATAAGCCACAATGTTATTGCTGCCATCAATTAGGAAAGCAAAACCATCGTTATCTAGGCTTACGTTCAATACTTCATCGATGATGTTAGTCACGGTTAAGTCTGCAGCCAATACGCCGTTACTTGCGCCACTGAATGCTTTAGCAAAGCTGACAACGATGCTGCCATCAAAGTCTTGATAAGGTTCGGTCAGTACTAATCCGTTTGACGATTTCGCATCTTGATACCAAGGACGAGTACGTGGGTCGTAATCTGCTGGCCAATCTTCCGTTTTATCACCGTAAGAGATGCTGCCATCTTCAAAACCCGCATAAACGGATAGGAAGTTACCAGCGCGCTTGGTGATAAGCATTTCACGCTCGTGATCAGGAGAATCTAAAATGGTTTTTTCGTTCGCCAACATCATATTGCTGCGAATGGCTAACCAATCACTGATGTAGCGCGTGGTCGCTACACTAACGTTAGACATTTCGCTATGAATAGCAGAAGAGGTTTCTTGTTTTAGTTGGCTAATCGAAATGTAGGCTTGAACGCCACTTACTATGGCAATAATGATAGCAATGGCTATTTGAATCTTAAGTTTAATGGTGCGTCTCATTGTGTTACTCCGTAAGAGAGACAATGGTAAGAATGTCGATTGTCGTTGTTATTATCAAGGCTGATTGAGTGTAAGTATTTGATTTGTAAATCGCCTTTTTGTAGCACGATGCTATATAAAAACCGTATGCAATAACTTGAACTGAACGATCATTCCTGAACTTGGTCGCAAAAAAGCCTATTTTATATAAAGCTATTTATCAAAAGCGTGATCTTTAGCCAAAATGTTACTAGAGGTAACTGAGCCGCCATTCAATTCGAGTGAATGGAATGGCGGTAGAGGAAGGGTTAGGTGAATAGCCAAGCGGCTAAGTAGACGATCATTAGGCCGATAACACCGATGATGACACCTGTTTTCGCCATATCTTTGCTTTCTACCAAGCCAGTAGAATAGGCCAGTGAGTTTGGCGGCGTCGATACGGGTAAAATCATACCCAGAGAAGCAGAGAAGGCGACGACGACAAGTAGGCCTTGTAAGCCACCAACGCTGTCTAAACTTTGCATTGAAACACCAATCGCGGCTGCGATAGGCATAAGCAAGTTGGCAGTAGCGGTATTGGACATAAAGTTAGCCATCAACCAACAAACAATCGATAGCGTAACAATGACCGCGGCTGGAGAGAGAGACTCGTAATCAATTGCGTGAGCCAGTGCTTCCGCCAAGCCTGTTTTATCTAAGCCAATACCAATCGCAATACCACCGGCCACAAGCCACAACACGTCCCAGTTTATTTGCTTTAGTTCAGGTTTACCCATGATGCCAGTTAAGGTGAATACCGCGAGTGGAATGATTGAAACTACATAGGTATTCATGCCATGCAGTTTGGTGGTCATCCATAGCAGAATGGTCACTGCGAACGTAATGTAAACCACAATAGCGCGCCAGTTCTTTTGGAATTGCCCATCCAACTTCAGCACCATTTTTTCTTGTTGAGAAGGGAACAGCTTTTGTAATAAGAACCATGCAATGGTCAGTTGGATTATCACAAAAGGTAGACCCATCATCATCCAAGAAAGAAAGTCGATGGCGTTCTCACCGGTTAGATACTGAAGGGCGATGGCGTTGGGTGGGGTACCAATTGGCGTAGCAATACCACCAGTGTTAGCGGCAATTGGAATACACAACACTAAAGCCTTAACACCGACATCACCTTTCGGCGCAGACGCCACAATTGGGCCCAATAAAGCGAGCATCATTACTGTGGTTGCTGTGTTTGACATAAACATTGAAAACACGGCGGTAATTAACATCAACCCCAGCATGATGAATTTGGGTTGTGTACCAAATGGCTTAAGCAGCACTCGCGCAAGGTTGTTATCCAGCTCGTATTTTGACGCTGCAATCGCCAGTGCGAAGCCACCCATAAACAGAATGATGATAGGTGAGGAAAAGGCGCTGAATATATCGGTGTACACCATCAACTCCCCCAGATCATGACCGGCTGGTGGATTACGAAATAGATGTAAGCCTTTATCAGAGATCATGACCAATTCAAGGGCGATGATCAGGATGGAAGTGGCAAAAACAGGGACAGGTTCCAACACCCACAAAAGAGCAGCGAGTAGAAAAATGGCGAGTAATCGATGTTGGATCAACGTCAGGTCATCAATCGGGATTAAATCGATGGGCATAAACAGCACACCAATAGGAAGCCCGAAGCAGACCAGTAGTTTTATTATCATGCCGGGATGAATCTTGGTCATAGGCAATTATACCCTCACACTTATGCTTTCAGATACGACAGAGGTGTAGAGTAAAAGATAACCAAATTAGGGTCTTAGACTGAGGTTATAGTTTTGAAAAAGTGGTTAAAAATGTTGCAGTTGATTTGTCTTTGGTCAAAAAAATCCCCGAATAATTCGGGGATTTTTTAGCATACTATTCAGCGTCAACTTGGTGAGCGTAAGGAGTACCCATCACCGTTGGTTGATTGTGTTGCATAGAATCATCAAAACGGATTTTATCTTTAGCAAACAAGTTGATAACGGTTGAACCTAATTTGAAGCGGCCCATTTCTTCGCCTTTCTTCAATACAATCGCTTTGTCACCTTCTGCTGGGTAGTCCCAACGATAAACTGTGTTGCCGCGAGGTGGTGTAACCGTACCTGCCCAAATTAGCTCAATGCTACCCACGATAGTTGCACCAACTAATACCTGTGCCATTGGGCCAAACTCGGTATCAAAGATACATACTACACGCTCGTTGCGAGCAAATAGGTTAGGCACGTTTTCTGCTGTTAATGGGTTTACAGAGAATAGGTCACCTGGCACGTAGATCATCTGACGCAATACACCATCGCATGGCATGTGTACGCGGTGGTAATCGCTTGGTGATAGGTACAGAGTAGCAAATTCACCATCGGTGAACTCTTCTGCAATTTCAGCATCACCACCAAGTAGTTCTTGAGCAGTAAAGTCATGACCTTTGGCTTGAATCAGCTTGCCATCAGTAATTGGGCCGAATTGGCTTACGCAAGCATCAGCTGGGTGCGTGATCACTGATTCACCTTCAGTAATAGGGCGCGCGCCTTCTTTTAGCTCACGAACGAAAAACTCATTAAAAGTTTTAAAATGCTTTGGATCTGAATGAAGCGCTTCATCCATGTTTACTTTGTATTGTTTGATAAACCAGCGGATGATCGCTGTGGTTAGACCGCCAGCTTTTGCTGAAGCCAGTTTACCCACTAGTCGGGTTAAACCGTGTTGTGGAATCCAGTATTGCAGTCCAACTTTAATCTTATCCATTGTGTTCAATTCCAATGTTAACTGTCTGTTTCAAACTTTAGGGCGCGAGATGTTACTCAAAAAAACAACAAAAGTCAGCAGTTGCCGATAGTCGCTGCGTTAAAGATCCGCTTTCTTGTTACGAGAGTACTGACGGTTTGCTTTGTTCTCAAGCATGCTTTCCAGAATGCGGTGATAGTTTTCAAAGCGAACTTCACTTATCTCACCCTCTTCCACAGCTTCTCGCAATACACAGCCAGGATCGTCAAGGTGCTTACAATCTCTAAACTTACATCCGCCAAGATAAGGACGGAACTCAACAAAGGCTTCGGTAATTTCATCTGGTTCTAAATGCCATAAGCCAAACTCACGAACTCCAGGGGAGTCTATTAGGTCGCCGCCAGACGGAATATGATACAAGCGCGCGGCTGTCGTGGTGTGTTGACCAAGGCCAGAGTTTTCAGAAACTGCCCCTTCTTCAATATCAAGCTCTGGCATTAACGCATTCACTAAGCTTGATTTACCTACGCCAGATTGACCGACAAAAATGTTGATTCGGCCATGCAGCTCTTGCTCTAACTCGGCAATCCCTTCTTTACTCTCTTTACTGACAAAAAGAACCTTGTAGCCAATATGTTCGTATTCGCTCATCCAGTCTTGGAACAGCTCTCGCTGCTCTTGGTCAAGTAGGTCAATTTTGTTTAGTACTAGTAGTGGAGCGATTTTTAATGTTTCAGCCGCGACTAAGTAACGGTCAATGATGTTGAGTGATAGTTCTGGTAGCACTGAAGAAACAATGATCATCTGATCGATGTTTGCCGCGACAGGCTTCAGACCATCATAGTAATCAGGACGGGTAAGTACTGAGTGACGTGGCTCTACCGCTTCCACTACACCAGAGATACCTTCCATCGCCTCGTGGCCTGGGCGCCAGATAACTTTATCGCCCGACACAAGGGTTTCAATACCGCGGCGCAAGTTGCAGCGCTGAATTTCACCGGTCTCAGTATCTTCAATATCAGCATGTTGGCCAAAGCGAGTTATTACTAGGCCTTTCTTCGCTGAGCCTAGCATCGACTCATCCCATTGGATGCTCTCGTCTTTTGTCAGCTTCCTTTTTTGGTTGCTGCGCACTCGTCTTACCTGACCTTTAGTTAGCTTTTTCTTTTTTGCCACGATGATCTACTTAATCTGTTTCTCTTAGGTTCGATACCGTAGATTGCTATCTTGGGTATCCGAATTTGGGTATAGTACCTTTTTTAGCGAAAAACCAATAGGCAACGATTTATGTCCTTTAACGATCAGAACTTAATTTGGGTTGATCTTGAGATGACTGGGCTTGATCCAGAAACCCATAAAATTATCGAAATTGCCACTATTGTCACCGATAGTGAATTGAATATTCTGGCGGAAGGGCCGGTGCTTGCCATCCATCAACCAGAAGAAGAACTGGCGAAGATGGATGATTGGTGTACCAATACTCACACCAATAGTGGCTTGGTAGAACGCGTTCGCAACAGCAAAGTTGATGAACAAGAAGCGATTCGTCAAACCATCGCATTTTTAGAAAATTGGGTTCCAAAAGGCAAGTCGCCAATCTGTGGTAACAGTATTGGTCAAGACCGTCGTTTCTTGTACAAGCACATGGCGGAGCTAGAAGAATACTTCCACTACCGTTATCTAGATGTTAGCACTCTAAAAGAGCTGACCCGCCGTTGGAAGCCAGAAGTATTAGAGGGTTTCTCTAAATCAGGCAGTCACCTAGCGCTAGATGACATTCGTGAATCGATTGCTGAACTGAAATACTATCGCCAAACGATCTTTAGTATTTGATTGAAAGTTGAATTTTAAAACGCTGCCTAATGGCAGCGTTTTTTATTGCTTAAGGGATAGGTAAGAAGACAAATTGAGCGACGCCGTGAGCCACTTTGGTGATACTGCGGTTGGTTTTATCGGCTACGATATAAGCCATCATCTCTTGGACCATTACCATTTTAGAAAAAATACGATCAAAGCTCGTATCAAATTGGCCGTCGCTGACATCATTAGTGAGTAGGAACAGCTCTCCATTAGCATCTTTGCGGTGATATAAGCGCCAGACAAACACCTCAATGTTTCGAGCACTGTTATAAAGAGCTTGCTCATCCAATGAATCGATAATGAAGAACTCTTGCTGGTGGTTGTAAGAGCGGCGCAACATTTCTGATAAACCGACTATCGCAGCAAACACTCTGTCTCCGGTAAAGTTCTCATCAAAAGAGAGTAAAATTGCTTCTATGCCGGTTTTTCCTTCGAGCTCGTCAAATACAAGTGGGGGGAGGTCGATAGCATCAGCCTCACCAAAAATTTGTTTCATCCGTTGTTCTACACTGACGCCTTCTGCTTTTTGCAGTTCATCTGGGTTACGGACGTAAAGCTTTCTGGTTAACTCCATCAACAGAAACTTCTGCTGTTTTACATGAACGTCCATGACGAAGTCGACGTCAGTTTTACCTAAGTTACGGACTGGCTTGGGCATAGACCCACAGCCAGATAGTGAGAACATCAGTAACATAGCCAAGGCGCTGATTAAAAGTCGCGGCGAAAAAGTTAATGCCATTGCTTGCTCCATCAAATGCAATTGCAAGTGGACAACAAGAGAGATGTCCGAAAATAAGCAACCCGTTATATATAAAATGTACGCATTTCACCAGTTTAGATAAGTTTAGAGAATCTATTTACAGCTCCATATCTCATTTGGTGCTAATTCTTGATCTCAAATGTGTGGAAAGTCTTTGGAATCAGGAATGTTTTTGCAGGATTAAGCCGTTCATCAATCAAGCAAAATGTATAAGCCTTATACGCTTTTGTGTGCTTTTTCATCAAACGAAAAAAAAAGTAAGGTTTTTTGCAGGAAGGACTTGCATCACAAAAAAATGCTCTTATAATTCGCAGCCCTGAACGACGGAAACGTTGTTGATGCGACACTAGCTCAGTTGGTAGAGCGCAACCTTGCCAAGGTTGAGGTCACGAGTTCGAACCTCGTGTGTCGCTCCAAATTAATAAGCCATCATCATGCTTTAAATGGTGACATCCGGACGCGGGATGGAGCAGCTTGGTAGCTCGTCGGGCTCATAACCCGAAGGTCGTTGGTTCAAATCCGGCTCCCGCAACCACATTTAGATGAATTGCTGAAGCGATTTATCATGCGACACTAGCTCAGTTGGTAGAGCGCAACCTTGCCAAGGTTGAGGTCACGAGTTCGAACCTCGTGTGTCGCTCCAAATTAATAAGCCATCATCATGCTTTAAATGGTGACATCCGGACGCGGGATGGAGCAGCTTGGTAGCTCGTCGGGCTCATAACCCGAAGGTCGTTGGTTCAAATCCGGCTCCCGCAACCACATTTAGATGAATTGCTGAAGCGATTTATCATGCGACACTAGCTCAGTTGGTAGAGCGCAACCTTGCCAAGGTTGAGGTCACGAGTTCGAACCTCGTGTGTCGCTCCAAATTAATAAGCCATCATCATGCTTTAAATGGTGACATCCGGACGCGGGATGGAGCAGCTTGGTAGCTCGTCGGGCTCATAACCCGAAGGTCGTTGGTTCAAATCCAGCTCCCGCAACCACATTTAGATGAATTGCTGATGCGATTTATCATGCGACACTAGCTCAGTTGGTAGAGCGCAACCTTGCCAAGGTTGAGGTCACGAGTTCGAACCTCGTGTGTCGCTCCACTTTCTTTTCGAAGAGAGAGGGAAAGTTCTCATTGTACTTAACAATGACATCCGGACGCGGGATGGAGCAGCTTGGTAGCTCGTCGGGCTCATAACCCGAAGGTCGTTGGTTCAAATCCAGCTCCCGCAACCACATTTAGATGAATTGCTGATGCGATTTATCATGCGACACTAGCTCAGTTGGTAGAGCGCAACCTTGCCAAGGTTGAGGTCACGAGTTCGAACCTCGTGTGTCGCTCCACTTTCTTTCTTAAGTGGTTAAATAGCTCTCATTGTGCTCTAACAGTGACAAAATGCGACACTAGCTCAGTTGGTAGAGCGCAACCTTGCCAAGGTTGAGGTCACGAGTTCGAACCTCGTGTGTCGCTCCAACTCTCTTTCAAATGATTATTTCATTTGATTCGGCGAAGATTATCGCCACGCTCTTTCTAATGCTGAGAAGCATCAATCCCCAAAAATTTAAGTCCTCCTAGTCTTAGGTGGGCGTTTTTATGTCTGTTAGTGATGGGTTTACCATCTGTCGATCAGCCACAAACGCCTGTTCTTTGGGCTTTCTGCTATCCATCAACAGACTTATCCACAAAAAGTTAAGTGTGGATAACTTGGTGGGTAACCTGATTTATTGCTCTTAATAACCTACAACTAGAAAGATCTTTTTGCTCTAAGCGTTAGTTTTTTTTAAATGACATTTTATTAACTGTATGTTTTTAAAGTGATTTATTGATATTTAGCACCGTGCCTATCATGGCTGGTTGGATCATTAACTCGCAATTCTTTGATCCTAGTCATTTATTACTATTGTGGTTAACTTTCAAATAAATCCACAAATGCTCATCGTGCGTGTTGTTTTTCCACATTCAGAATTTTTAGACCAAAATCAAACTATTTCGTTAGAATTGCTGCAATTGTTATGCATCTCGAGGCATCCCTTTTTGAACAATTCGAATCAATCGAGCATGTTTGTTGTTGATTGTGTGCTTTTCTGACAACTGAGCCATTTGTTGTTCTAACGCCCACTCAATATGTACATCTAACACTTCACTTAGACCTTTACGACTTTCTAGTGCATCAACAAGCGCATGAGAGTATGGGGCGTTACCAATCGCAATCGATAAATTTCTTAACCACTGTAGATGGCCAATGCGTCGAATTGCTGAGCCTTCCATATTTTTTAGAAAGGTACTTTCGTCCCAAAGGAATAGGTTAAGTAAGTCGGGGCTTTGAAGTGCGTTTCGGCGGTGGAAGTCATCTTGATCGGTCAATGAAGAAAAGCGGTTCCATGGGCACACTAGCTGGCAATCGTCACAGCCATAAATACGATTACCCATTGGACGGCGAAATTCTTCAGGGATAACACCATCAAACTCGATGGTTAAATATGAAATGCAGCGGCGAGCATCTACGATGCCTTCTTCAACAATGGCATTGGTTGGGCATGACGTCATACAAGCGGTGCATTTACCACATTGGTCTTCACTCGCTTCATCCACTGGTAGTGGTAAATCGATCAGCAGCTCACCTAGAAAGAACCAAGAGCCACATTCTTTATCAAGAATCAGTGAGTGTTTGCCACTCCAACCTAATCCGGCTTTTTGTGCCAGTGGTCTTTCTAGAATCGGGGCTGAGTCAACAAAGGGGCGGTAGCCATACTGGCCAACTTCTTGTTCGATTTTCTGGCCGAGCTTTTTTAGTTGATTGCGGATCAGCTTATGGTAGTCACGGCCTAGCGCGTAACGACTAACATAAGCTTGAGTTGGATCGGATAAGTTGGAAGCAAATTCAGCTTCCGGTGGCAGATAATCCATGCGGGCACTAATCACACGCACTGTACCGGGTAATAGTTCGTCAGGACGAGCTCGCATCATGCCGTGTCTCGCCATCCAATCCATGTCACCGTGATAGCCATTATCTAGCCAATTTTGCAGGATCGCTTCATGCTGTTTTAAATCGACATCACAGATCCCAACTTTCTGGAAACCCAGCTCTTTGGCCCAAAGTTTGATCTGATTAGCGAGTTGTTGATAGTTCATGCTAGCGACACTCAATGAAAGGGGGCAGGATCTTACAAGATCTTATAGTTTGAATCTAGCAACGAAATTCGCAAAAAAGTGGCCATATTTACGATTATTTTCCTTTTACTTGCATAAGAGATCTTGTCTCTCAATTCCAACCCAGTTTACTATTCCTGTTCTTTTGATTTTTATATAGTCATTTATCGAGAAATTTATTCATGAGCACAAAACAATTCGCCCTTAAAGATGAGCAAGCAACGATTCAACTAGGGACGGCTCTAGCCAATCTATGCTCTCAACAAACCACCATTTACTTGCATGGCGATTTGGGAGCGGGCAAGACGACATTTAGTCGTGGTTTTGTGCGAGCATTAGGCCACCAAGGCAATGTGAAAAGCCCAACTTACACATTGGTTGAACCTTACCAGTTAGATCAATGGCAGGTGTATCACTTTGACTTGTATCGCTTGGCGGACCCAGAAGAATTAGAATTTATGGGGATTCGCGACTATTTCACTCCGGATGCGATTTGCTTAGTTGAGTGGCCAGAGAAAGGGGAAGGCTTGTTGCCGGGTGCAGATCTCGATATAGAACTGCGCTATCAAGGCGAATCTCGAATAGTCTCACTTTCTGCCAATAATGAATATGGATGTCGTTTGCTAGATCAGTTGGAGTTATGTTGATTCTTAAATCTTTTCGCGCTGTCTGTGTCTCTTTTGCATTTGCCCTTTGTCTTCTTCCAACTTCAGTGTGGGCAAATGCGTTAGAAGGCTTGCGTGTCTGGCCCTCGCCAGATGAAACTCGAGTTGTGATCGATCTGAAAACTGAGGCGGAATTTAGCTATTTCACCCTTTCAAGCCCAGATCGTTTAGTTGTGGATCTAAAAAAGACCACGTTGAGCACCAAGCTTCCTTTAACGGTTAAAGATAGCCCCGTGTTGAAGAAGGTACGTAAAAGCTCGCCTCCAGAGAGCAGTACCTACCGTTTGGTGTTTGAGCTAAAGAAGAAAACACCGGTTCAAATCTTCAAGCTTGCACCAACTCCAGGTGGGCAATATGGTCATCGCTTAGTGGTCGATATTGCTCATGGCAAAGGGGAAACCAGTAGTACGCCTACAAGCTCGTCAAGTACGGCTCAAGTCAGCCGAGATGCATCCCAGTTATCGGGTACAGCTGATATTGTCGTCGCGATTGATGCGGGCCACGGCGGTGAAGACCCTGGCTCTATCGGCCCGACACGTAAATATGAAAAGCATGCAACGTTAGCGATTTCGAAGAAGATCGTTAGCCAAATTAATGCAGTACCGGGAATGAAAGCGGTACTGACTCGTCGCGGTGATTACTTTGTTAACCTCAACAAACGTTCTGAGATCGCACGTAAAAACAAAGCGCACTTTTTGGTATCTATTCACGCTGATGGTTTTAGAACCTCAAAACCGCGTGGTGGCTCAGTGTTTGTATTGAACACTCGCCGCGCGAATACAGAAATTGCCCGTTGGGTCGAAAACCACGAGCAACAATCGCAGCTACTTGGCGGTGCAGGTGATTTGTTGTCTAAGAACACCAACGATAAAAACGTCAGCCAAACTTTGCTTGATTTGCAATTTAGTCACTCGCAAAAAGAAGGCTATAAAGTCGCAACTAAGATATTGCGTGAGATGAAACTTGCTGGGATTCATTTACACAAGAAAGAGCCAGTTAACGCGAGTCTCGCGGTATTGAAATCACCTGATATCCCATCGGTACTGGTTGAGACAGGTTTTATTACCAACCCGACAGAAGAAAGACTGCTGTTCCAACGCAGCCACCAAGATAAATTGGCTAGAGCGCTGACCAAGGCGATCGTTCAATATTTTGAAGCGAATCCGCCTGAAGGCACACTATTTGCCAACCGTGGTAAAACCATTAAACACAAGGTTTCGAAAGGTGAATCTCTTTCTTTGATTGCGAAAAAGTACGGCACTAGCACCAAAGCTATTATGCAGTCGAACAAGCTTAAGAGTACCAGCTTAGCAATTGGCCAAGTGCTGACTATTCCAGGGGCTAAAGGCTCTGTTTCAGTACCAGCAGTGAAAAATCCAGTTGAAACCAAGACCATTACCCACGTTGTTCAGCGAGGGGAATATCTGGGTAAGATTGCCAGCAAATATAAGGTCTCAGTCGCTGCGATCAAACGCGAGAATAGGCTGAAGTCAGATACGCTGAAACTTGGCCAAAAGCTAAAAATTACCGTGAGTTTGAAAGATCAGCCACTACGTAAACATAAAGTTCAACGTGGTGAGTTCTTAGGTAAGATCGCCAAGAAATATGGCGTGAGCGTAAGCAGTTTGCGTAAAGCGAATAACCTTAAATCGGATCAGTTGGCCGTAGGCCAGATATTGATCATTCCACACAATTAGTGAGCGTACAGCAATGACGATCAAAATCTTACCTGCTCGACTTGCCAACCAAATCGCGGCAGGTGAGGTGGTGGAAAGGCCTGCATCGGTAGTCAAAGAGCTGGTTGAAAACAGTTTGGACTCAGGTGCAACTCGCATCGATATCGACATAGAAAAAGGTGGCGCTAAGCTAATCCGTGTGCGAGATAATGGTAAGGGGATCGTCAAAGATGAACTGAGCCTTGCACTGAGCCGTCATGCGACATCTAAGATCCACACTCTTGATGATCTGGAAGCGATCATGAGTTTGGGATTCCGCGGAGAAGCGCTCGCCAGTATCTCGTCAGTGTCTCGTTTAACCATGACGTCACGTCCTGCGACGCAAGATCAAGCGTGGTCTGCCTACAGTGAAGGCCGAGATATGCAGGTGCAACTGCAACCTACCGCGCACCCAATTGGTACCTCCGTTGAGGTTCTAGACCTATTCTTCAATACCCCTGCACGACGTAAATTCCTCCGCACGGAAAAAACCGAATTCGCTCATATTGATGAGTTATTAAAACGCATTGCGTTGAGCCGCTTTGATGTGACGATTAACTTGCGTCACAACGGTAAGATGATGAAGCAATATCGCGCCTCAAAAACGGAAGCTCAAGCTGAAAAACGTATAGCAGCGGTATGCGGTAATGCCTTTGTGCGTAACATGCTGAAAATTGAACTTGAGCATCAAGGATTAAAACTTCACGGCTGGATCACTACGCCGGAGGGTGCCCGTCAGCAAAGCGATCTGCAATACTGCTATGTGAATGGCCGTATGATGCGAGACAAATTGATCAATCATGCGATTCGCCAAAGCTATGAAACCAGCCTGCGTCCGGATCAATTTGCCACGTACGTACTCTACATTGAAATCGACCCACATCAGGTGGATGTGAACGTGCATCCGGCGAAACACGAAGTGCGTTTTCATCAAGCTCGCCTTGTTCATGACTTCATCTATCAAGCATTGAGTGATGCCTTGGCGCAAAGTCGTCACATTGATAAGCCAGAGATAAACCAATCGGCGTTTCATGAGCCGAGTGCGCCAGTAATACAAGATCAGCAAGGTGTGAGCTCGCTGCCACACTCAAATGTGGCAGAACAAACCTATCAGGCCGTTGAGCGTGAGCCTGCTTATCCGGGCAAATATGTATCTGAAGCCGTTAGTGAGTCCAATTCAGACACCAAACATAATGTGCGAGAAAGTGCGCCGCGCCGTGACTGGGTTGAATCTCGCCCTGCTCAACAAAGCAAAAAGCCATCGAGCCAAGAGCGCTACAGTGAACCAGCGCCTTCAAAGCAAGAGGTCGCTGCCTATCAAGAGCTTATGCAGACACCAGAGATTGAATCACCGATTGTTGCTGAGCAAACCGCGAATGAACCAGCTAGCGCAAATCCTCCGATTGAGGCATTAGGCAAGGCCATTTGCATGGCGTCTGGGCGCTTTGTCATGATGGCGGATAAACAAGGCGCGCGTTTAGTCTCTATGGCTCAGGCTGAATGGTTAAAGAATTTAGGGCAGCTTGTACCATCTAAGCAAGAGCCACTGAAAGCTCAGCCTCTATTGGTACCATTGTCCCTAAAATTGGAGGCTGAGTTAGTAGACGCAGCCCAGCGGCTTAATAGTACGTTCACTCAGCTTGGTATCGAGCTTAAGAGCCGTAATCACCAATCTTTGATGGTGATGGGTGTCCCTCAGCCATTGAGACAACAAAACTTACAACAGTTGATTCCAGATCTGTTATCTTACGCGGCTCGCGCATCGCAAAGTGAGCAGAACTTGCCTGTCGATGCGTTGTCACAATGGTTAGCAAATCAAGTGACAAGCGTAAAAAGCGACTACACTTTGTCGGAAGCCATTCAAATTGTTGCTCAAATAGAGCAGCTTTGGCAGGACAAGTTACCGCTAGACGATCCTAAGTTTGTTCGACCAATCGATTTTACTGCAACGATTTCAGCTTTTAATCTATGAAAAAAGAATTACCTTTAGCTCTGTTTTTAATGGGGCCAACCGCATCAGGTAAAACGGAATTAGCCATTCGCCTACGTCAGAAATATCCCGTCGAGATCATTTCAGTCGATTCAGCTTTGATCTATCAAGGTATGGACATTGGTACGGCCAAACCCGATGCCGAAGAGCAGGTGCTTGCACCGCACCGATTGATCGACATTCTTGACCCTGCACAGGCTTATTCAGCGGCAGACTTCCGTCGTGATGCGCTCAAAGAGATGAATGATATCGTTGCACAGGGGAAGATCCCGCTTTTGGTTGGCGGAACTATGCTGTATTACAAAGCATTATTAGAAGGTTTATCACCTCTTCCTGCGGCAGATCCTGAGATTCGCCAACAAATTGAACAAGAAGCATTGACTCTCGGTTGGGACGTGCTGCACGATCAATTACGAGAGATAGATCCCGTTTCTGCGCAGCGCATCCACCCTAATGACCCACAAAGGTTGTCTAGAGCGTTGGAAGTTTATCGAATTTCGGGTAAAACTCTTACTGAGTTAACGAAAACCAAAGGCGAGAGCCTGCCGTTTAACGTTAAACAATTTGCAATAGCTCCCAAGGAAAGGGCTGAGCTCCACCGTCGTATCGAACTTAGGTTTGAAAAAATGATCGATGCCGGCTTTGAAGATGAAATGAAAGCGCTGTATGCGCGTGATGATCTTCACCCGGATCTACCATCGATTCGCTGTGTTGGGTATCGACAAATGTGGGACTATTTGGACGGTCAGTGCACGTTAGATGAAGCGGTTTTCCGTGGAGTGTGTGCGACTCGTCAATTGGCCAAGCGACAAATTACCTGGTTACGCAGCTGGGATAATTTAACTTGGTTAGATAGTGAAAACATTGAACAATCACTAGAAACTGTTTCAAATGCCATAGCATCGGACGCTTCTAGCTGTGTATAATGTGATCGCTTTTGCGTGAATGTGCCCTGTAAAGGATCTGTTACTTGAATTTTGTTGCATTAGGCTTCATAACAGTAACTCAGGGGTGTTTTTTTATTCGTTTAGCTCAGATGCAACGGCGCGCCAAAATTTGCAGCTTACCACTAGCTAAATAACTAAAACAAAATTACAAAATAAGGAAAATAAAATGGCTAAGGGGCAGTCTTTACAAGACCCATTCTTAAATGCATTACGTCGTGAACGTATCCCAGTATCAATTTACCTAGTTAACGGTATCAAACTACAAGGTCAAATTGAGTCGTTCGACCAATTCGTTATCTTGCTGAAAAACACAGTTAACCAAATGGTTTACAAGCACGCGATTTCTACCGTTGTACCTGCACGTCCAGTGAGCCACCACAGTGGTGACCGTCCTCAAGGCGGTGATCGTCAGGTAGACAAATCTGAAGAGTAATTCTCTGAAGATACCAATTAGTTTTACATTAAGGAGTTGATTGCTTGTTTGACCGTTATGAAGCCGGTGAGCGAGCCGTACTTGTTCATATCAACTTCACGCAAGAAGGGGAGTGGGAAGATCTCAGCGAGTTTGAAATGCTGGTGTCTTCGGCTGGTGTCTCGTCGTTACAAGTTGTAACGGGTAGTCGTCAGTCACCACACCCTAAATACTATGTCGGAGAGGGTAAAGCACAAGAAATTGCTCAAGCTGTGCAATTGGCCAGTGCTGATATTGTGATTTTTAATCACGCCCTCTCTCCTGCCCAAGAACGTAACCTCGAAGCACTCTGTAAATGTCGCGTATTAGATCGTACAGGTTTGATCCTCGATATCTTTGCCCAACGTGCTCGTACCCACGAAGGTAAGTTACAAGTTGAGCTTGCTCAGCTTCGTCATATCTCTACCCGTCTTATTCGTGGCTGGACTCACCTAGAAAGACAAAAAGGTGGTATCGGTTTACGTGGTCCAGGTGAAACTCAGTTAGAAACTGACCGACGTTTATTGCGTGACCGTATAAAAGCTATTTTGCGCCGACTAGACAAGGTTGCAAAACAGCGTGAACAAGGTCGCCGAGCGAGAAATCGCGCAGAAATCCCAACCATATCGTTAGTGGGTTATACCAACGCAGGTAAATCTACCCTGTTCAACCGCATTACCGAGGCTGGGGTATACGCAGCCGATCAACTATTCGCAACGTTAGATCCAACTTTGCGGAAAATTGAATTAGACGATGTTGGACCAGCCATTTTGGCGGATACCGTAGGTTTTATCCGACATCTACCTCACGATCTTGTTGCGGCATTTAAGGCCACGTTACAAGAGACGCAAGAAGCTGACATTTTGTTACATGTTGTTGATGCCAGTGATGAGCGTTTTCGTGAGAACATGCAAGCAGTTCAAGACGTGCTAGAAGAGATCGATGCCCACGAGGTACCGAGCCTAGTCGTGATGAACAAGATTGATAATCTTGAAGGTCAGAAACCCCGTATAGAACATGATGAGGAAGGTGTTCCTCGCGCTGTTTGGGTTTCGGCAATGGAAGGCCAAGGTATTGAGCTTCTGTTTGAAGCACTAACCGCAAGACTCGCTAGTCAAATGGTTCAATACCAACTGTGCATTCCGCCACAACATCAAGGGCGATTGCGTAGTACATTCTTCCAAATGAAGTGTATTCAGCAAGAAGAATATGACCAAGACGGAAACTTGTTGATTAATATCCGCATGCAACAGGTAGATTGGTCTAGACTTGAAAAAAGAGAAGGGGCAGTTTTACGTGACTTTATAGTTACTTAAATGACTGCTACAGTATAACGTCATATCAAATGATGGAGCTTTCTAATGGCGTGGAATGAGCCTGGTAATAACAACGGCAACAACGGCCGCGATAATGACCCTTGGGGTAACAATAATCGTGGCAATAAAGGTGGCCGTGAACAAGGACCGCCAGACTTAGACGAAGTGTTTAATAAACTGAGTCAGAAACTGGGTGGAAAGTTTGGTGGTAAAGGTGGCAATGGGCCGTCTATTGGTAGCGGTGGTGGTGCACTAGGTATTGGTGTAATCGCAGCTATTGCAGTAGCGATCTGGTTCTTTGCTGGTTTTTACACTGTTGGTGAAGCCGAGCGTGGTGTTGTTCAGCGTCTAGGTAAATACGACCGCGTGGTTGATCCTGGTCTGAACTGGCGTCCTCGTTTTATCGACGAAGTCACCAAAGTTAACGTACAAGCAATTCGTTCTTTACGTGCATCGGGTCTAATGCTGACCAAAGATGAAAACGTAGTGACTATTGGTATGGACGTTCAGTACAAGGTTTCTGATCCGTACAAATACTTGTTTGTAGTAACGAATGCGGATGATAGCTTACGCCAAGCTACAGACTCGGCATTGCGTGCGGTTATTGGTGATTCTTTAATGGATAGCATCTTAACCAGTGGTCGTCAGCAGATTACTCAAAGTACAGAGGATACTCTTAACGAGATTATCCAATCTTATGATATGGGTATCGCGATTGTTGATGTGAACTTCCAGTCAGCACGTCCGCCAGAGCAAGTTAAAGATGCATTTGATGATGCCATCGCAGCTCGTGAGGATGAAGAGCGTTTTGAGCGTGAAGCTGAAGCTTACAGCAATGATATTTTGCCTAAAGCAACGGGTCGTGCAGAGCGTTTGAAGAAAGAAGCTCAAGGTTACTCTGAGCGTGTTGTAAATGGTGCAACAGGTCAAGTAGCACAGTTTGAGAAACTATTACCTGAATATCAAGCTGCGCCAGAGGTTACGCGTAATCGTCTGTATCTAGATACGATGGAAAAAGTGTACACAAGTACGTCGAAAGTGCTGATTGATTCAGAATCAAGTGGCAACTTGCTTTACTTGCCAATCGATAAGTTGGCTGGCCAAGGCTCATCGTCTTCTAAGCCTCAACAAAATCAAACTAAGCAGACCTCAGTTTACGATCAAATTGAGCTGGAAACACAGCCAGAGACATCGAGTAGCTCTCAAGGCCGTGGCGACAGTTCTCGTCAAGGGAGATATTAATAATGCGTAAGTTAACGATCCCTGTATTGGTGGTTGCTCTTGTAGTTATGCTGATGTCACTATTTGTGATTCCTGAAGGCGAGCGCGGGTTTGTTATCCGTTTTGGTCGTGTACTTGACGACAATGGTGTATCTCGTATCTACGAGCCTGGATTGCATTTTAAGATGCCATTTTTCGATAACGTAAAAACACTTGATGCGCGTATTCAGACAATGGATGGTCGTTCAGATCGTTTTGTAACGTCTGAGAAAAAAGACGTGATCATCGATTCTTATGTTAAGTGGAAGATCAAAGACTTTGGCCGTTACTACTTAGCGACTGGAGGGGGCAACGCACTCAATGCTGAGAACCTTTTAGAGCGAAAGGTTACCAACGTGCTTCGTTCTGAAATCGGTGCTCGCGAGATTAAGCAGATTGTTTCAGGCCCGCGTAATGTTGACGTACTACCAGATAGTGCTGACAGTGAAGAAGTAACCACTGAAGCGGCAAAAGAAGCATTAGAGATTGATGGTGAACGTGACAAGATCATGGAAAATGTGCTTTTGGGTACCCGTGAAAGTGCGATGACTGACTTGGGCGTTGAGATTGTTGATTTCCGTATGAAGAAAATCAACCTGCCAGATAACATCAGTGATTCTATCTACAAACGTATGCGCGCAGAGCGTGAATCAGTGGCTCGTAAGCACCGTTCTCAAGGTCGTGAGAAAGCAGAAGTTATCCGTGCTCAAGCAGAGCTTGAAGTCGCGAAAATTCTAGCTGAAGCAGATAGAACGGCTCGTGTGACTCGTGGTGAAGCTGACGCTCAAGCTGCGAAGATTTACTCTGATGCTTACAGTAAAGATCCTGAATTCTTTAGCTTCCTTCGTTCACTAAAAGCGTACGAGAAATCGTTCAGCGAGAAGAGTGACATTCTGGTATTGGATCCGAACAGTGAGTTCTTCCAATATATGAATGATGCGAAAGGCGCGAAGTAATCGCAAACCGATAGCAGAAAGGCTCCTATACTAGGAGCCTTTCTTTTTTGTTCTATTTATTCGGAAGACAAGATGTCGAATTCAATTTGGTTAGCGATTGGGTTGGTATTGATCGTTGAAGGGCTAGGGCCATTAATTGCGCCTAATGGTTGGCGCAATATGGTGGCTGAGCTAAGTCGTCAGCCAGACAATCAATTGCGTCGTATTGGCGGGTGCTTAGTTGTTGCCGGCGTGGTGATTGCGTACTGTTTTTCGTAACCGCTTTACTACTGCTAGATGGTAGTGCGCATTAGTAATGCGGCGGTGGCGCTTCTTCTGAAGGGTCAGCAAGATTAGAAGAGTCCATATTCTTCACTTTACCGACCACATACTTCATCTGATCTTGCATTTTAGTAATCAAAAGCTGCTGTTGGCTCAAGGCTTCATTGAGTGACTCGATGGTTTGCTCTTGAAATGCCAATTGACACTCTAAATCGTCAATGCGCAGTTCTAACTTTTCAACTTTTGTCTCTGTCATGGTCTTAATCTAACTTCCAAGCCTGAGCGATACCGGCAGAGGTGCCAGTCACTATTCGGTTCTGATCATCAAAGGCCGCATCATACACTACCGCGCGAGGAGGACGAGCATCTTTTAATGGTTCTGCTTCAAATCCATACTCTCTTTTTCCGGTGTCAGTGTTCCATACCATGATACGACTCGATGGCGTACCCGTAATGAGCTGAGCGCCGTCATCGGAAAAACGCGCGGCAGAAAAAATCAGTTGGCGTGATAGGCTGCTTAATCGGCTGATTTGCTCACCAGTTGTTAAATCCCATACCACCGCTTGGTTGCCTCCATCTGAGGTGAAGGCGTAAAGACCATCTCGTTGTAGAGCTACACGGTTGACTCTCTGCTCATGCTCGAAATCACGTAATATTTGCCCTGTCTCTGTGTCCCATAAGTAAGCGTGGTAGTCATTACCTCCGGTCAAGGCAAACTTGCCGTTAGGTGAAAGGGCAACGGAATTGACTTTTTCTCGGTGAGCAAGGAACTCTAAACGGCGTCCGGTGACTAAATTGACATGGATGGCTTTACCGTTGGATAGACCAAGTAGCACTTGTTCGCCATTGCTTGAAATATCAATATCGCGAATGAGACCATCGGAGATAGACCACAAACCTTGTGCTTGGGTCCATGCGAGATCCCATACGGCGAAGTTAATTTGGCTAGCAGTAATGGCGTAACGGCCATTGTCTGAAATTCGGATTCGAGAGACTGGGTTTTGTTGCTGATCTTGAGCGCCTAATTTGGCCAGTTCTTTTGATTCATCGAGATCCCAAAGAACCAATTGGTGTTGCTTTGAATAGATAAGTGCAAAGCGAGCGTCGCGGCTTAATGCAAAACTTGTTGTGCCTTGTGGCTCAAGCTCCCAGCGTTGATCATTATTTGCGGAGAAAAAGCAGCCATTTAACGCTATGCTGACAAAAGCACCCAGAAGAATATTAAAAAATAATCGCATTCAAGTTCCAAATATCCACTTGGATTTCATTTATTTGCTGCCATATTGGTTATATTGGAACAACATACAGATACGCACCAGTTTTTATTTGAGATTTGTGCGCAAAGACAAAATGCCCATTAAATGGAGAATTCAATGAAATCAATGTTTAAAGTGTCGCTGCTTGCGGCCACAGTTATGCTAGCAGTAGGCTGTCAGAAAGAAGAAGAGCCTAAAGCTGAAGTAGCTCCAGCCGCCACTGAGCAAGTCGAAGTTGCGACAACTCAGTCAGTGAATCTCCAAAATGACGATGACAAAGCGGCTTACGCGATTGGTGTTTCATTTGCTAACTACCTAAGCGCATCATTAGATAAGCCAAGTGAAATTGGCATCAACCTAGACAAGAAATTGGTACTACAAGGTATCGAGCACGTATTTGAAGGCAAAGCCGAGCTAACAGAAGAGCAAACTCGTGCGGCGCTAGAAGGTCTTGATAAGCGCGTAGCGGATACCATGAAAAAGCTAGCGGAAGAAAAAGCAGCTGCAAACAAGAAAGCGGGTGATGATTTCCGTGCTGAGTTCGCTAAGCAAGAAGGTGTGAAAACAACTGAATCTGGTTTGATGTACCAAGTTCTAACGCCGACTCAAGGTGAACAGCCGAAAGAGACTGATACAGTTGAAGTACACTACAAAGGTACATTGATTGATGGTACTCAGTTCGATAGCTCATACGATCGTAACGAATCCGCTTCGTTCCCTCTTAACCGCGTGATTTCAGGTTGGACTGAAGGTGTTCAGCTAATGCCTGTAGGTTCTAAGTTTAAGTTTGTTATCCCGCCAGAGTTGGCATACGGTCCTCAAGATACGCCGACGATTCCTGCAAACTCGACGTTGATTTTCGAAGTTGAATTACTAAGCATCGATAACACGGAACAAGTAACGCAATAATCTTTGCGTTTATCCTTATCAAAAGGCTCGGACTACCGAGCCTTTTTTCGTTTTGGTTGCTCGCAAAGCGATGTCATCCCAGTAAATTGCTTAAAACGTTAGCTAAAGTGTGGTAAATGTTTGTTCTAAATCACTAGTTGATCGCATTGCTAGATGTTCTATTCAAAATTTCTGATAAACTTACATCAATTTGTTGATTTTTCGTTCGAAGGCTAAATAAAGTGACGACGACAGAAAACCTAAATACGGATATGTTGCTCGAAATGGAATCCGTCAACGTGATGCCATTTAGTGAGCACGATAAGATCATTCTAAAATCCTATGAAGCAGTCGTAGATGGAATAGCGAGCCTAATTGGCCCTTTCTGTGAAATCGTTCTGCACTCATTAGAAGATCTCAATACCTCAGCTATCAAAATTGCTAACGGCGAGAATACAGGTCGTCAGGTTGGTTCTCCGATTACCGACTTGGCGCTGAAGATGCTTAAAGATATCGAAGGCTCTGAACGTAACTTTTCACGTTCATACTTTACTCGCGCTAAAGGCGGCGTATTGATGAAGTCGATCACTGTTGCGATCCGCAATGGTGAAAATCGAGTGATTGGTCTGCTGTGTATTAACGTCAACTTAGATGCGCCTTTCTCACAAGTGCTGCAGTCGTTCATGCCAACGCAAGAAGCCAAAGAAGCGGCTTCATCAGTAAACTTTGCAAGTGACGTAGAAGAGCTGGTGGACCAAACGGTTGAACGCACGATTGAAGAGATCAACGCAGATAAATCGGTATCGAACAATACTAAGAACCGTCAGATCGTAATGGAGCTGTACGACAAAGGTATTTTCGATATTAAAGATGCCATCAACCGCGTGGCTGACCGTTTGAATATCTCTAAGCACACCGTTTACCTTTACATTCGTCAACGTAAGACTGAGGACGAAGAGTAGTGGCTTCTCAGTCTGAATCACTCAGCTATAGTTTGGTGGTGAATGGCTCGGTGTATGGCAGTCAGTCAGCTCGTAGTGCCTATCAGTTTGCGAATGCCTTAATTGAGAAAGGGCATACATTAACCAGTGTGTTCTTTTATCAAGACGGTGTGACAAATGGCACTGCACTGAGTGTACCCGCTAATGATGAGTTCAATCTAACTCAGGCATGGCAACAGTTAGCTGATAAGCATAATGTGCGTTTAGAAACGTGTGTCGCTGCAGCGCTGCGCCGTGGCATCGTCAGTGAAGATGAGGCCACGCAACATGGCTTATCTCAAAGCAATCTCGCGCACGGCTTTCATCAAGCAGGATTGGGAAGCTTAGCGGAAGCCATGTTAACCCAAGATAGAGTGGTGCAGTTTTGAGTCAACTAACGTATCTATTTCGCACCGCACCTCATGGCGTTAGTTCTGGCCGAGAGGGCATTGATGCGCTACTGGCGGCTTCGGCTTACTGTGAAGATATTACGGTTATTTTTACAGGCGATGGCGTCTATCAGTTACTGCAAGGTCAGCAGCCGCAAAGCATTTTAAGTAAAGACTATGCGCCTATGCTTAAGCTGTTCGATTTGTACGACATTGAGCAAGTGTACGTGTGCGAACAGTCTCTAGCGGAGCGTGGCTTAAGCCAAGCTGACCTAATTATTGACGCTGAGCGTATGACGCTCGACACGCTAAAACAGAAACTGGCTGAGGCCGGTAAGTTACTTTCTTTTTAAGCCAAACAATTCTTACAGACTATGCTGCATATCGTAAAAACCACCAGTGCAATTCAAGACATGGCCAAACTTTGTCAAGAAGGCGATCAAGTCTTGCTGATTGAAGATGCTATCTACGCGGCTAATTCACAGCATGGGCTCTTTTCACTGCTAAAATCATTACAAGTGTACGTGCTTGAAAATGATGCAATCGCCCGTGGTATATATAATCGTTTGAGCCCCTCTATTACTGCAGTCGATTATGCAGGCTTTGTTGAGTTAACAGAGCATCATGCCAATTCCCTCACCTGGAATTGAGCCTCTTTATTGGGTGTGCGTTTAGATTTACTGTTAGCGCCTTCCCATTGGGTAAAAAAGATCTGTATATTTCTTGACACACATCTCACTGCTGCATAGAATTTTGCGTCCCTAATTGCCAATGGCATTTAGGGCTAGATTTTTCACAAAGCTTACTTTCAAGTAAATCAGGAGCTAGTTAATGGCAACTATTAACCAGTTGGTACGTAAGCCACGTGCAAAGCAAGTTGTTAAAAGCAACGTGCCTGCACTAGAAGCGTGCCCACAAAAACGTGGTGTATGTACTCGTGTTTACACTACTACACCTAAAAAACCTAACTCAGCACTTCGTAAAGTTTGTCGTGTACGTCTGACAAACGGCTTCGAAGTGACTTCGTACATCGGCGGTGAAGGTCACAACCTTCAAGAGCACTCAGTTGTTCTAATCCGTGGCGGTCGTGTAAAAGACCTTCCAGGTGTGCGTTACCACACAGTTCGCGGCGCACTAGACTGTGCTGGCGTTAACGACCGTAAACAAGGTCGTTCTAAGTACGGTGTTAAGCGTCCAAAATCTTAATGGTATCCGTTAAGTAAGGCCAAACACTAAATTAATTTTAATTTTTGAAGAAACTGAAAAGTTTTGGATAACCTGAAGAAGACAACGGAGAAAATCCATGCCACGTCGTCGCGTCATCGGTCAGCGTAAGATCCTTCCAGATCCAAAGTTCAAATCTGAACTGCTGGCAAAATTCGTTAACATCCTAATGGTTGACGGTAAGAAATCTACTGCAGAGAAAATTGTTTACACTGCACTAGATGCTATGGCTGAGAAATCTGGTAAAGATCACTTAGCTGTATTTGAAGAAGCTCTTGAAAATGTTCGCCCAGCGGTAGAAGTTAAATCTCGCCGTGTAGGTGGTTCAACTTACCAAGTACCTGTAGAAGTACGTCCGGTTCGCCGTAACGCACTTGCTATGCGTTGGGTAGTTGAAGCTGCGCGTAAGCGTGGTGAAAAATCTATGGCTCAACGCCTAGCTGCTGAAATGCTAGATGCGTCTGAGAACAAAGGTACTGCGGTTAAGAAACGTGAAGACGTTCACCGCATGGCTGACGCAAACAAAGCGTTCGCTCATTACCGTTGGTAATACCTTTTCAGTGCTGCAAGGTTCCTTGCAGCACTTTTTAGTTCCTATGCGTATGCTAGGAACTATTGCTATATCTAGGGGACCACTTTTTGATATAGCAATAGTCCCTAAGTCTCTAATAAGAGGATTCAATCGTGGCTCGCAAAACTCCTATTGAGCGCTACCGTAACATCGGTATCTGTGCTCACGTAGATGCAGGTAAAACTACCACTACAGAACGTATTCTGTTCTACACTGGTCTCTCTCATAAAATCGGCGAAGTTCACGATGGTGCTGCTACCATGGACTGGATGGAGCAAGAGCAAGAGCGTGGTATTACAATCACATCTGCGGCAACAACGACCTTCTGGCGCGGTATGGAAGCGCAATTCCAAGACCATCGCGTAAACATCATTGATACCCCAGGACACGTAGACTTTACTATCGAAGTAGAACGTTCTCTTCGTGTACTTGATGGTGCTGTGGTTGTGTTCTGTGGCTCATCAGGTGTTGAACCTCAGTCAGAGACAGTATGGCGTCAAGCAGATAAGTACCATGTACCGCGTCTAGTGTTCGTAAACAAAATGGACCGTGCTGGTGCAGACTTCCTACGTGTTGTTGATCAAATTAAAAATCGCTTAGGTGCAACACCAGTGCCTATCCAGCTGAATATCGGCGCAGAAGATGAATTCCGCGGCGTTGTTGATCTTATCAAGATGAAAGCAATCAACTGGAACGAAGCTGACCAAGGTATGACTTTCACTTACGAAGACATTCCTGCCGATATGGTTGAGCTAGCGGAAGAGTGGCGCAGCAATCTTGTTGAGTCTGCTGCTGAAGCAAGCGAAGAGTTGATGGATAAGTACCTTGAAGAAGGTGAGCTGACTGAAGCTGAAATCAAACAAGCTCTACGTACTCGCACACTAAATAACGAAATCGTACTGGCTACTTGTGGTAGTGCGTTTAAGAACAAAGGTGTACAAGCGGTACTGGATGCAGTAATTGAATACTTGCCATCACCAATCGACGTACCTGCTATCAAGGGCGTTGATGAAAAAGAGAATGAAGTTGAGCGTCATGCAGACGACAACGAACCGTTCTCAGCACTCGCATTCAAAATCGCAACTGACCCATTTGTAGGTACGCTAACTTTCATGCGTGTTTACTCTGGTGTCGTAAACTCAGGTGATGCGGTTTACAACTCTGTTAAAGAGAAGAAAGAGCGTTTTGGTCGTATTGTACAGATGCACTCAAATAAGCGTGAAGAAGTAAAAGAAGTTCGCGCGGGTGACATTGCTGCTGCAATCGGTCTTAAAGACGTGACTACAGGTGACACTCTATGTGACCAGAACCACAAAGTGATTCTAGAGCGCATGGAATTCCCTGAGCCAGTAATTCAAATCGCAGTAGAGCCTCGCTCTGTTGCTGATCAAGAAAAAATGGGTATCGCCCTAGGTAAACTAGCGGCTGAAGATCCATCGTTCCGCGTGGAAACGGATGACGAAACGGGTCAGACTCTGATCTCAGGTATGGGTGAGCTTCACCTAGATATCATCGTTGACCGTATGAAGCGTGAATTCAGCGTTGACTGTAACGTGGGTAAACCTCAAGTTGCTTACCGCGAAACTATTCGTGGCTCTGCTGAAGTTGAAGGTAAATTCGTTCGTCAGTCAGGCGGCCGTGGTCAATATGGTCATGTCTGGATTAAACTTGAGCCTTCTGAGCAAGGTGAAGGTTTTGTCTTTGTTGACGAAATCGTGGGTGGTGTTGTTCCTAAGGAATACATCAGTTCGGTAGCGAAAGGTATCGAAGAGCAGATGAACAGCGGTGTTGTAGCTGGTTACCCAGTTCTAGACATCAAAGCGACTCTGTTTGATGGTTCTTACCACGATGTTGACTCAAACGAGATGGCGTTTAAAATCGCTGGCTCAATGGCATTCAAGAAAGGTTCACTTGAAGCGCAACCTGTGCTTCTAGAGCCAATGATGAATGTAGAAGTAACCACTCCAGAAGACTGGATGGGTGACGTAGTAGGTGATATCAACCGCCGTCGCGGCATGATTGAAGGTATGGATGAAGGTGTGGCTGGTCTTAAGATCATCCGTGCTCAAGTACCTCTATCTGAGATGTTTGGTTATGCCACTGATCTACGTAGTGCTACTCAAGGCCGTGCGTCTTACTCTATGGAGTTTAATGAGTACGCTGAAGTACCTAAAACCTTTGCTGACAAGATTGTCGCAGAGCGTGGTTACTAATCTGACGGATTGTTCTAATAAAGTCGCTGACTTTTTTTAAGATCAATGCGTCCAAATATTGCGCTGACGGACGTTGGCGCATAAAATAGCAATTTCTGGCGCGTCTCGATCAATAATGATCGTGGCGAATCATAACTAGGAAGGAACACGATCGTGTCTAAAGAAAAATTTGAACGTACTAAACCGCACGTTAACGTTGGTACTATCGGCCACGTTGACCACGGTAAAACAACTCTAACTGCAGCTATCTGTACTACTCTTGCTAAAGTTTACGGCGGTGTAGCTAAAGACTTCGCATCTATCGATAACGCTC
>NZ_JANAVY020000014.1 GCF_025195085.2 Vibrio intestinalis
AAAAGAACTAAAACAGCTTTCCGAATTAAAGAATTTGCTTGGCGACCATAGCGTTGTGGACCCACCTGATTCCATGCCGAACTCAGAAGTGAAACGCAATAGCGCCGATGGTAGTGTGGGGTTTCCCCATGTGAGAGTAGGACATCGCCAGGCTTTAAATTTAGACTCAAGAGTCTAACCAGTGCGGAGCGGTAGTTCAGTTGGTTAGAATACCGGCCTGTCACGCCGGGGGTCGCGGGTTCGAGTCCCGTCCGCTCCGCCACTTATTTCAAGAACCTCGCTAATAGCGAGGTTTTTTTGAATCTACAATATGATAAACTGTAGTTTCTACAGGGGTGTAGCTCCAATTCGAAAGAACAAAGAGCAGCGGATTCCCCAAATACCTTGTGATAGGGCGTGTTGGGAGTTCGAATCTATTCGAACCTGATTGTAGATAAAATTTAGGGGTGTAGCTCCAATTGGCAGAGCAGCGGATTCCAAATCCGCGTGTTGGGAGTTCGAATCTCTCCACCCCTGCCATATTCAAGGCTCTAGTCGAAAGACTAGAGCCTTTTTCGTTTTACCCCTAGAAAACTCCAATTGGCAGAGCAGCGGATTCCCCGAACTACCAAAACAGCGCGTGTTGGGGCGAAGCTTTCGAATCTCTCCACCCCTGCCATATACAAGGCTCTAGTCTAAAGACTAGGGCCTTTTTCGTTTTACCCTAGAAAGCTCCAATCGGCAGAGCAGCGGATTCCCCGAACTAGCAAAACAGCGCGTGTTGGGGCGAAGCTTTCGAATCTCTGGATCGCCAGCCCGGTCCACACCTGCCATATTTAAGGTTCTAGACTAGGCGTCCCCGACGAAAGACTGGAGCCTTTTTCACATCCCCAAAACTCTTCTCATAACCACAATTTCTTTATCTAGTTGAGAATTGATCTCACTAATTAGTTAGACTGCAATAGCTCAACTAATAATAAAGGAATAGCGTTATGGATTTTACTCGCCGCCAATTCTTACAATCTTCTCTTGCTGTAAGTGCTTTAACTGCTTTGCCTGCTTGTTCACTTGTTGGTGGTAAGCAAAAAGATGGACGTTATGTTTATGATTTAACGGCTCAACCCGCGACGGCAGAACTCGTTCAAGGCCACCAGACTCCGGTACTTGGCTTTAATGGTCAGATACCTGCCCCTACAATTCGCTGTCGTCAGGGTGAGCCTGTGACAATTCGTTTTACGAACTTATTGGATGAACCCACTACCATACATTGGCATGGCTTACGCATACCAATTGAGATGGATGGTGTTCCGTTCTTAAGTCAGCCACCAATCATGCCTGGTGAAACCTTTGTTTATACCTTCACGCCACCAGATGCGGGTACTTTTTGGTATCACCCACACATGAATAGCGTCGTTCAATTAGGAATGGGTCTTGTTGGATTAATAATTGTTGAAGAGTCGGTTCCAGTCGTATTCGATGAAGAACATGATCTTATGGTTAAGCATTGGCATATCGACAAGCAAGGGAACTGGAAGAAGTTGATGGTGCCTAGATTAAGTGCTCGTATGGGAACTCCGGGAGAATACAGCAGTGTTAATGGGATTCATGAGCCCGTTTACCAATTGCAAGAAAATGCCACCACGCGCTTACGCATTGCTAATGTCGATAACACCATTACTTACCCCATTGCAGTTGAAGGCGCAGAGGCTTGGGTCATAGCTATTGATGGAAACCCGATAGAGACGCCCTATAGACTCACAGAACATAAGATTAGTCCGGGAATGAGGGTTGATATTGGTTTAATCGCTCCAAAGGCTGGAGAGCGTTTATACGTTCGTCATATGAAAGGGCGTTTCCCCTTCCCGTTGTGCGAATTTGAAACGACTCAATCTAATCTTGCTAAAGAGCAGTTACTACCGTCTTTACCACTTAACCCTGTGCCAGATCTCGACCTCGCGAACGCTGAAGAAATTGATTTTGTCTTCGAATGGGAGGGTGCAGTCACTCCAACAGACAAATCAGGCAAGGCAATGCCGAAGTTCTGGTTAATGAATAAAAGAGCTTGGGAAGGAATGAGTAAAGACAATATTCCTGCGCCGCTAGCGACATTGCAGTTGGGCAAGACTTATATTTTCGATCTACGTAATGTCACCCAATACCATCATCCGATTCACTTACATGGTCATACTTTCACTGTTCTTGAAATGGATGGTAGAAAACTCGCGCAGCCTTTTCATACCGATACTGTTTTATTAGGAAAGAACGGGCGAGCGAAAGCGGCCTTTGTTGCTGATAATCCCGGTCGCTGGATGTACCATTGCCACGTTATTGAACACATGAAGACGGGTTTAATGGGGTATATTGAAGTAAAGTGACTCCTGTAACTTTTTAAATGTAACGCTATTACCAAGTAGAACATAGGGAGAGTTTTGCGCAAATATAGCTTACTTAGTTCGATTAATGACGTTTTATGGCTACAATATCGTCATTAGTTTTTAGGGGGTAGTATGGGACAGCTTTCCATTTTGGGATTCATCGCCTTGGGCGGTGCATTCGGCGCGTGTTCGCGTTATCTAGTGTCTGAATTGTGCGTATTGTTATTGGGGAGGGGTTTTCCATACGGTACGCTAACGGTCAACGTGGTGGGTTCATTTGCGATGGGATTGCTTATCGCTGCATTTGAGAGTGAGATGCTCGCTACTGAACCTTGGAGACAAATCATCGGCTTGGGCTTTCTTGGCGCATTGACCACTTTCTCAACATTCTCGATGGATAATGTTCTGTTGATGCAACAAGGCGCGTTTTTCAAGATGGGTTTGAACGTTATTTTAAACGTTGTATTGAGTATTTCAGCAGCATGGCTAGGTTTCCAATTGCTAATGAAGAGTTAAAAAATAGTTTGTTAATTTATAAGCTGTCGGCTTGGTTTCAACCACCCGATTGCTTATAATCGTTTTACTTGTCGGAGTGCCATAAGGCTGAGACCGTTAATTCGGGATCCGTTGAACCTGATCAGGCTAACACCTGCGAAGGGAACAAGAGAAGATATCTACACCCATTTAAGTCCTAGTGATGGGTCGATCTATCATCTAATCGTCTGCTGTCATATATCCATTTCTCGGTTTATAGCATTCGATTCCTCTTGTCGCATCTTTCCGCCAAGCATTTTTATCCAAAATCTTTTTATCTAGAATAACAAAGCAAGGAAAAATGCTATGTCGAGTCGCAAGCAAGCGAGACTGGAAGCAAAACAGTTCATTGATACTCTTTCGGTACAGCCGTACCCAAATTCTAAGAAAGTTTATATTCAAGGTACGCGTGCTGATATTCGTGTACCTATGCGCGAAATCTCTTTGGCTGATAGCTTAATTGGTGGCACTAAAGAGGCTCCGATTTTCGAGCCTAACGAGCCTATACACGTCTATGATACCTCAGGCCTATACACAGACCCAGATTACCAAATCGACCTATACAGCGGCTTACCTAAGCTACGCGAGCAGTGGATTGAAGAGCGTAGTGATACAGAGTTACTTGATGATGTTAGTTCTGTGTACACCAAAGAACGCTTAGAAGATGAAACACTAGATGATCTTCGCTACGGCAATCTACCACGTATAAGACGTGCTAAAGGTGATCAGTGTGTTACTCAGCTCCATTATGCTCGTAAGGGTATCATCACACCGGAAATGGAATATATTGCCATCCGTGAGAACATGGGACGTGCGAAATTTCGTGATGAAACGCTAAATCAACAGCACGCTGGCCAGAGTTTTGGCGCGAACCTACCTAAAGACATTACTTCTGAATTTGTGCGTAAAGAAGTGGCTGAAGGCCGAGCCATTATCCCTTCTAACATCAACCACCCTGAGTCTGAGCCAATGATAATTGGCCGTAACTTCTTAGTGAAAGTAAACGCTAACATCGGTAACTCTTCCGTCAGTTCTTCCATTGAAGAAGAGGTTGAGAAACTTGTTTGGTCTACGCGTTGGGGTGGCGATACGGTCATGGACTTATCGACGGGCCGTAATATCCATGAAACTCGTGAATGGATTTTGCGTAATAGTCCTGTGCCAATTGGTACCGTACCTATGTATCAAGCGCTTGAGAAAGTGAATGGCGTAGCTGAAAACCTTAATTGGGAAGTGATGCGCGATACACTTATTGAACAGGCAGAGCAGGGGGTTGATTACTTTACGATTCATGCTGGCTTATTGCTTCGCTATGTACCAATGACAGCGAAGCGTGTTACCGGTATTGTTTCTCGTGGTGGTTCTATCATCGCTAAGTGGTGTCTTGCTCATCATCAAGAAAGCTTCCTCTACACTCACTTCCGCGAGATCTGTGAAATCTGTGCTAAGTATGATGTTGCCTTGTCTTTAGGCGATGGTCTGCGCCCAGGTTCAATTGCTGACGCGAACGACGAAGCGCAGTTTGCAGAGCTACGTACTCTAGGTGAATTGACTAAAGTCGCTTGGGAATATGATGTCCAAGTGATCATCGAAGGCCCTGGTCACGTGCCAATGCACATGATTAAGGAAAACATGGATGAGCAGTTAAAGCATTGCCATGAAGCGCCTTTTTATACGCTTGGCCCACTAACTACAGATGTCGCTCCGGGTTATGACCATATTACCTCTGGTATAGGCGCTGCAATGATCGGTTGGTATGGCTGTGCCATGCTGTGTTACGTAACACCAAAAGAGCATCTCGGCTTACCAAACAAAGAAGACGTAAAAACCGGCCTGATTACTTACAAGCTTGCAGCTCATGCGGCTGATTTAGCGAAAGGTCATCCAGGCGCTCAGGTTCGTGATAACGCGCTATCAAAAGCTCGCTTTGAATTCCGCTGGGAAGATCAGTTTAACCTATCATTAGACCCAGAAACCGCTCGTTCATTCCATGATGAAACTTTGCCGCAAGAGTCGGGTAAAGTTGCTCACTTCTGTTCTATGTGTGGTCCTAAATTCTGTTCAATGAAGATCTCTCAAGAAGTTCGTGAATACGCGAAAGACACTAAGCAAGTTGCTGCTGACCAAGCCATTGAAATTAAAATGTTGGATGACCCTCTAGAAGGAATGCGCCAGAAATCGGCAGAGTTTTTAGCCACTGGCTCTGAACTCTACCATCCTGCTGCGAGTCCTGAAGTGGAGGAGCAACCGTGATCGAAAAGGTGAAGTTGCTCGTTCCTGCTTCTAATATATCGGCAACACAAATGCTGCAACATTGTTTGTTATTGGCTGAGAAGCAAGGGTTAGCGATTGACCATGTTCAGTTGGGTGTAAGCCCAACTGAATACTTTATGGTGCAGAATGGCAGTTCAGCGTATCGCTATCAAACGGATTGTTTTGTTGGTTCAGCGCAAGTTGTTTCCAGTGATACCGATTGGGCTTTTGAGTATCACTCGGGTTCTATCTCTCTGGCTACCACTGGTTCTCTACAGCCCAATACAGTGAAGCTTGATGTAGCGAATGAGGAGTATAGCCTCGATGTATGGCGTCATCCTTTGAGCGGAGAAATACGCGCATTGTCATCGCATAGCAATCAGAGTCAAGTTCAGTTCGAACCACAGCGGCACTTTTGTTGGCTACTTACCTTGCTCGCTTTAGATTTTCCTATCGAGGATAGCCTTACGTTGGCAAGAGCGTTGACCAATGTTTCACGTGAAACATGGCCTGAGGATTTTAGTCTATTTCCGATACCAGTGATTGAAGACCCACGTTTGGGTATTCAAGTAGGGTGGAAAGTGGCGAATAAGTCGGTGTCGTTTCCTACTTTAACGAAGCAAAGTTTGGGTCTATATCCGGTTGTTGATGACGTTACTTGGATTGAAAAGCTGCTACCTTTGGGGATCAAAACGATTCAGTTACGAATCAAAGATACTCAACAAGCCGACTTAGAGCAGCAAGTTGTGCGCGCAATTGAGTTGGGTCGTCAATACAAAGCTCAAGTCTATATCAATGACTACTGGCAGTTAGCGATTAAGCACGGTGCTTTTGGTGTTCACCTTGGCCAAGAAGACATTGAAGAGTCGAATCTAAGTCAGCTTAGTCGTGCCAATGTCAGCCTTGGGTTGTCCACTCATGGCTATTATGAGCTGCTAAGAATTGTTCAGATTCACCCAAGCTATATTGCACTTGGCCACATTTTCCCTACCACTACCAAGCAGATGCCCTCTAAGCCACAAGGCTTGGTTCGTTTAGCGCTGTATCAGAGACTGATTGACTCTATCCCTTACGATGCAAGTAAAGGCTATCCAACGGTTGCGATTGGTGGCATTGACTTAACCAATGCCGAGCAAGTTTGGCGTTGTGGTGTGTCGAGTCTCGCGGTGGTTAGAGCTATTACCTTAGCCGGAGAGCCAAAGCAAGTAATCGATAGTTTTGCCCAGTTAATGACGTTAGCTAAGCAGCAAGGAGATACCTGTGTTGCAGGATAGCCAGTTTATTCGCTATCAAAGGCAAATTGCTTTAACGCAAATTGGTGAAATTGGTCAGCAGCGATTATCTAGCTCCCATGTTCTTGTGATCGGCTGTGGTGGATTGGGTAGCGCAGCTAGCTTGTATTTAGTCGCCGCTGGCGTGGGTAAGTTAGTGATTGTCGATGATGACACTGTTGACGTTAGCAACATGCAGCGCCAGGTAGTGTACCGCCAAGCGGATGTTGGTAGGGCTAAGGTACAGGCGATGGCAGAACAGTTGTCAGAGCTAAATGGCGAAGTCAGTGTACGGGCTATTAACAAGCGTTTAGAAGCAACTCAGCTAGGCATGGAAATCATGTTGGCTGATTTGGTACTCGATTGCAGCGATAACTTGCCTACGCGCCATATGATCAATCAGCTTTGTTTTGAGAAAAATACTGCACTGATTTCTGCTGCGGCGATTGGCTGGCAGGGGCAGTTTGCTGTGTTTGACTTTGCCCGGAAGGATGAGCAGCAACAGCCCGATTTGTCATGCTACCGTTGCTTAGTGCCATTTGATGAGCTGCCCAACACAACCAAATGCAGTGATTCAGGAGTCATTGGCCCTGTCGTTGGCACATTAGGTAATTACCAAGCGTTAGCGGCCATTCAGAAATTAGCGATAGGGCAGTTTAAGTTTCCAACGGGTCAGTTGCATCTGTTTGATGGTTTAACTCTTAAATGGCAAACCATGGCAATAAGCAAAGATGCCCAATGCAGCGTATGTAATAACGATTGAGTTACGGGCATAAAGGTTAGCTTACGCTCGGACAATGTAAGTAGAGATATTAGGGTCGAAGTAATGGGTTCAATAACTATCATAATCAATGAGCAGTCACATCAGGTTGCCGAACAAAGTAGCCTTGAGCAAATAATCAGCCAGTGCGCGTTACCAGAGTTGGGCTGTGTCTTTGCAATTAATAATCAAGTCATTCCTCGTAGTGAGTGGCAGTCAACAGTACTCAGTGAAGGCGATGCCATCTCACTATTTCAGGCCATAGCAGGGGGGTGATGGCATGTTAACGATCGCAGATAAGCTGTTTGATTCACGCTTATTTACCGGCACTGGTAAGTTTGCAAACAGCCAATTAATGGCAGAAGCCATAAAACAGTCTGGTTCTCAGTTGGCCACCATGGCGCTAAAGCGTGTTGATGTTAACGACAAGCATGATGATATTCTCAAGCCTATTGTTGAAGCGGGTGTGAGTTTGTTGCCAAACACGTCAGGCGCTAAGAACGCAAAAGATGCCATATTCGCAGCCCAACTTGCTCGAGAAGCGTTAGGGACCAACTGGTTGAAACTAGAAATTCACCCAGACCCAAAATACTTAATGCCTGATCCAATCGAAACTCTTGCAGCAGCGGAGCAGTTAGTTCGTGAAGGTTTCATAGTACTCCCTTATTGTCATGCTGACCCTGTGTTGTGCAAACGCCTTGAACAAGTTGGTTGCGCAGCCGTGATGCCGTTGGGTGCGCCTATTGGGTCGAATAAGGGCATCGCTTCTGCTGACTTTCTAGAAATCATTATCGACCAAGCAACCGTTCCTGTGATTGTGGATGCAGGTATTGGCGCTCCTTCCCATGCAGCAAGAGCAATGGAGATGGGTGCTGATGCAGTGCTCGTGAACACGGCCATAGCAGCAGCCGCTGATCCGGTCGCGATGGCGAGAGCATTTAAGCTAGCGGTAGAAGCAGGACGCATGGCTTATGAGTCCGGCCTTGCTGGGAAAGTGAATCATGCGATTGCTTCGAGCCCACTAACGGCTTTCTTGGACGAGCTATAGGGAGCGCAGTATGAGCTTTGTAGAGCGTTTTAAGCAGCTTGATTGGGATGATATTTCTATGTCGATTTACGCGAAAACCTCGCGTGACGTAGAGCGAGCGCTGAGTAAACCTAAGTTAGACTTAGAAGACTTTAAAGCGCTGATCTCTCCAGCTGCAGAACCTTACTTAGAGCAGATGGCACAACGATCTTACGCACTAACGCGTAAGCGTTTTGGTAATACGATGTCGTTGTATATACCACTCTATTTATCAAACCTGTGTGCGAATGCGTGTACCTATTGTGGCTTCTCTATGGAGAACCGGATAAAGCGCCGAACCTTGAATGTTGATGAGATCAGTGCCGAAATCGATGCTATCAAAAAGATGAAGTTTGATAGTGTCTTATTAGTCACGGGTGAGCATGAAACCAAAGTAGGGATGAACTACTTCCGTCAGGTGGTGCCTGCAATAAAACAGCGCTTTAACTATTTAGCGATGGAAGTTCAGCCTTTAGAGCAAGAGCAATATGCAGAGCTAAAGACTTTGGGTTTGGATGCGGTGATGGTCTACCAAGAAACCTATCATCCGGCGACATACGGTCTACACCATTTGCGAGGTAATAAAACTGATTTTGAGTTTAGGCTAGAAACACCTGATCGCTTGGCAAGGGCTGGGATAGACAAGATAGGTATTGGTGCGTTGATTGGTCTCGAAGAGTGGCGTACTGATTGTTTTTATGTGGCTGCTCATCTGGAGTATCTAGAGAGAACTTATTGGCAAACTCGATACTCTATTTCATTCCCACGCCTACGTCCGTGTGAAGGTGGCAACTCGCTCAATAGCTTACAACCTAAATCAGTCATGAATGATAAGCAACTTGTGCAGTTGATCTGTGCGTATAGGTTGTTTAATCCAGAGGTGGAATTGTCTTTATCGACTCGCGAGTCAGCTAAGTTCCGCGACAGTGTTTTACCCTTGGGTATAACCAGTATGTCTGCTGCATCGAAGACTCAACCAGGCGGTTACGCAATGGATGATGTTGAGCTAGAGCAGTTTGCGATTAGTGATGAACGCAGTGCTGCTTCGGTCGAGACAATGATTAGGCAGCGAGGTTTTGATCCAGTTTGGCGAGATTGGCATTCAGCATATTCGGGATAAATGACTTCCCAATAGCTATGTTTCACGTGAAACACAAAAAAGGCTCTTCGATGTGAAGAGCCTTTTGTCTATCTGTTAATCGTGGATAGAGCGAAGCGTTCTTACCGACAACACACTATCAATTTTATGAATGGCTCAGTGGTTGTGTTGCCTGCTGTAACCACTGTTTGACTTCACCGTCTACTAGAGGGCCAATTTCATCCCATACTTTCTGATGGTAGTCGTTAAGCCATGCAAGTTCAGGGCGCGTTAGCATGTCGACATTGATGTTACGCACATCAATAGGGCAACGAGTTAGCGATTCAAAAGCGAGTACTGGGAAATCGCCCTGCGTTTGTTGTTCCACTACGATCTCTAAGTTTTCGATACGAATACCAAACGCATCTGCGCGGTAGTAGCCCGGTTCGTTTGATAGCACCATACCTTTTAGTAGTGGTACATCGATCTGCTTCTTCGAAATGCTAGCTGGGCCTTCATGAACACTTAGGAAGTGACCAACGCCATGACCCGTCCCGTGGTCGTAATCGAAACCTTCAGCCCAAAGGTGCTGACGCGCAAGAGTATCAATTTGGTAACCGCGAGTGGCTTTCGGGAAGCGCGCACGAGCTACGCCAATGTGGCCTTTTAGTACCAGAGTGAACTGTTTAATCATGTCATCGCTTGGTTGGCCAATAGCGATAGTTCGAGTGATATCTGTTGTGCCATCTAAATACTGACCGCCTGAATCAACTAGGTATAGCGTGTTCATTTCTAGCTTGCCCGGTTCAGGTTGGTTCTCATGGTTATAGTGACACATTGCTGCGTTACCGCCAGCAGCAGAAATTGTATCGAAGCTTAAATCCATAAGGGTTGGATCTTGCTTACGAATGGCGTATAGCTTGTCTGATAAAACCGCTTCGTCGTGTAGACGACCAGCAGTAACTTCAGCATCTAACCAGGCTAAAAACTCTACCATCTTTGCACCATCACGAAGGTGACATTCGCGCATACCTGCAATTTCTACTTCGTTCTTCGCTGCTTTTGGTAGCAGGCAAGGGTCAGCTTTGCTTACCACGGTCGCACCACTGTTTTGTAGTACCAGTTTGAACCAAGTGTTGCTTGTTGCTGGGTCAACCATTACGCGTTGGCCTGTGAGTTGTTCTAGGCGAGATTGAAGTTGGTCTGGGTGGAATACCTCGACACCTTGGCCAACGTGTTGTGCAAACTCAGCAGGTAGACGAGCAGGATCTAAGAAGTACTCGACTTTACCTTCATTGGTTACGATTGCGTGCGAGAGCAGCACTGGCAGACGAGAAACATCTAAGCCACGTACATTGAGTAGCCAACAAACAGAGTCTAAAGCAGTGATCACTGCGCAATCTGCACCTGCTTTATCAATGATTTTACCAATTTCTTCGCGTTTGCTTTGGCTTGATTGACCAACTGCATGGGTCGCCATCAAGCGTACATCGCTAACTAGTGGTTCAGGGCGATCACTCCACAGCAGATCGATTGGGTTTTCGCTTAAAATTACTAGTTCATGTTTAGCCAGTTTGTCTTGTGCGCCTTCAAGCCAACCTGAGTTGTGCATGCGCGGATCGATAGCAACCTTAGCACCAACCGGAAGCTGCTCAACAACCCAATCAAGAGCAGGTTCTTCAATGAGATGACGATATTCAAACAACTCAGCAGGAACTTGTTTAGTCACTTGTACTGTGTAGCGACCATCAACAAAAATAGCCGCGTTTTCACGAGTGATGACTGCTGCACCTGCAGAACCAGTGAAACCCGATAACCAATGTAGGCGTTCGTTGTGCGCAGGGACGTATTCACCTAAGTATTCATCTTCATGAGGTACAAGCAAAGCATCCAAGTTTTGCTGAACGAGCCACTCTTTGATGGCAGCTAAACGTTGTTCAGTTGTCGTAAGCATCTATCTAATCCTTCATATTGTGTTGTGCCGTTGCAAACGGTCAATGGCGAATAAGCTACTCCTTTTACCGTTTGGCTGCAAACGATACCGAAAGGCTTACTATCATCGCCAGTTAATGCATCTAGTTATTACCCATTTGACGCTATCTTAGCGCAAGAGTTTTCTCTTGAATCATATTACGTAACCAAGACAGAGCAGGGTCGTTTTCTCGTTCGCGATGCCAAAATAGTGTGTAGGCCATAGGAGGGAATTCCATCGGCAATGGCATGACCGTGAGGTTGAGTTGTTGGGCGGCCAAGTTAACGAAGTGGCTCGGTGCGGTAAAGATAAAATCGGTATAGCTACTCAAGCTTGCTGCACTATTAAAGTCCGGCACTGTAATCGCAATATCGCGCTCTTTACCAATATCGGCCAGGCGGTAATCAAGCAACCAGCGGTCATTGCCATCGCAGCGAACTTGGACGTGACGTTGACGTAGATAGTTTTCTAACGTCCAAGGTTGAGTGAGAGCTGGGTGGTCATTACGCATTAGGCACATTTGATTGTCGCGATAGACTTCCTGCCAACAAATATCATTGGGCGGCAGCATAGTGAGCTTAGCGTCATTGATGTCGATATCTTTACCTGTGATACCAATATCTAGTTCACCGCGTTGCAATTGCGTAAAGGTTTGATCGCTCCATGGGTGGGTGCTGATTGTCACATTCGGTGCTTGTTGGAAAATATGAGGCAAGAAATGCGGCAGAATCAACGGGTAGACGCTTTCTACCGCAGCAATTTGAAACCGTTGGGTGCTTGTTGCTGGCGCAAACTCTTCTGGGAGTGTGAGTTGTTCTAGTTGATTAAGTAGCACGTCAAGTTTGGGTTTCAAAAACAAGGTTTTTGGTGTTGGCGTTAAGCCGTGCGATTGACGTACAAAAAGCGGGTCATCGAATTGAGTGCGGAGTTTTGCTAAGTTCTTACTGACTGCGGATTGTGACAGACAGAGTCGGCTAGCTGTGCGGGTGACATTAAGTTCTTCGCTTAATACCTGCAAACAAACCAGTAAATTTAGGTCGATACGAGCTAATTTTTCCACGTTCATATGATTTTACTTCTTGGAATATCAGGGATGATTTTTTGTCATTGGATGTCATATCTAGGTTAACTTACACTGTGCCAAATTTCACTCATTTATGGTTATCTTGTGCACAACTCAAACTTTGCGTCACCGGCGAAAACTCAGATGGTTTTACTGACGTTGCTGGTGTTATTCAGCCCACTTGCTATTGATATCTACCTTCCAGCACTACCGCAGATCTCGGCAGCGTTTCACGTGGAACACGCATTGGCACAAGACACAATCACTTGGTTTTTGTTTGCTATGGGCGTTGGCCAGCTATTTGCGGGGCCTTTGGCAGACAAACTAGGACGTCGAACTGTTGCATTGGGCGGTATCACCATCTATGGATTGAGTGCCTTATTGGCGTGGGGCGCACAAAATATAGAATGGATGTTGATAGCGCGTTTGCTACAAGGCTTAGGTGCGTGTGCGACATCGGTAGCAGCCTTTGCAACAGTTCGCGATATCTTTGGCCCAGAAAAAAGCGGCAAGATGATCAGTTACCTCAATGGTGCGATTTGTTTTATTCCTGCTTTAGCGCCGATTCTTGGTAGTTGGTTAACGCAACAATTTGGCTGGCGTAGCAACTTTAGCTTTATGGCTATCTTTGCAGTAACGGTGTTGGTGATGATGATCATCCGCATGAAAGAGACTAATCCTGCGCCAAGCACCGAACCTGTGTTTCGACTACAGCGTTACTTAGATATTCTAAAAACGCCATCATTCTTATTTCACGCGACATTGTGTATGTTGGCGATGGCCGTCATCCTCGCTTACGTGACTTCCGCTCCTGTTGTTCTAATGGAAGGGCTAGGCTTGTCGATGAATGAGTTTACCTTTTGGTTTGGTGTTAATGCAGCGATCAATATTGTCGCTTGTATGACCGCGCCAAAATGTATGGATAAGTTAGGTACGCACAAAACACTCACTATCGGGATCGTTACGCTGCTTGTCGCGGGTGCAATGATGCTGATGCTAGCGGATATCGACACTGCATTGGCCTTTATGGCGCCAATATTTCTTTCTTCAGTTGGGTTTGCATGGATATTAGGTGCTGCTGCAGGCAAGGCACTGGCTCCTTTTGGTGATAAAGCGGGTACTGCTGCGGCACTACTAGGCTTATTCCAGATGAGTGGCTCAGGATTGGTTATTGCGTTGGTACAACGCTCGGGCCTAGAGCCCCAAGTCATGATAGCGATTCAAATGCTGATCGTGCTACCGGGGTTATTGGTACTGTACAGTAAGTCAGGTAAGCAATGGCACGCTCCATTGGCGCAATCCTAACTAGGCTTGAATAGAAAAACGTTGTATATTTGTCCGCTCAGTTATAACAAGTTGGAAAACAAATAAACATGTCATTGACGACATACGAAATGGCTCGTTTGATGGAGCAGCTAGAAAACGCCCCTGAAAAAGTAATGTTTGGTAAATTGCTAAACGAACTGGGCGATCAAAGTGGTGAACGTATTCAAAGCGCTGCCAAACAAATTCCACTCGAAAAGCTACGCGACATTGTTTATCAATTCCAGCAAGTGATTGAAGCTCGTAAGGATGAGCAAGTCGATATTCTTGCTAAACAGATTTCGGAACAAGGCATCTCGGCTGAAGAGCTAAAAGCGTTTTTGGCACGTTAGATAGCTAACATGAATTATTGAAAAGCTCGCTAATTACAGCGAGCTTTTTTTATGGATTCACATTGCGGTTGATAGGATTTTGCAGTGAGATGAGGGTTTCAGTTGATTGCACCTCATCAATCGCTTGCAGCTTATCAATCAGCACATATTGCAGCTCTTCAATGGAGCGGCACATCAATTTAACGAAGATATTGTATGCCCCCGTGGTGTAGTAAGCTTCGACCACTTCCTCTAGTGCATTAAGCTTTTCCAGTGCTGAGTGATAATCGCGCGCGGCATTTAAATTAATGCCGATAAAACAGCACACGTCGTAACCGAGTTTTTTGGTATCGACGATGACTTCTGTCCCTTGAATCACTTCAGCAGCTTTCATTTTTTCGATCCGAACATGGATAGTGGCTGGGCTCACATCGAACTGCTTAGCCATTTCAGCGTAAGGTTTGCGAGCGTCCGCCATTAAGGTTTTGAGAATCGCTTTGTCGAGGTCATCAAGTTTATTTACGTGAGCTTGCATGGATGTTCCTTTGAGGTAATAGGCGCAAGGTGGAAAGAGTACAATTTAACATCAATAATGGTACTATTAATTTAACTTTTTCACTCATTTGAGAGCTTATCGCGTGCGTTTTTATCTGATTCTAATCGTTTCACTTTTTAGCACCTTGAGTGCGGCACAAGATAAAGACGTATTGATCGTTCACTCATACCATCAAGGCTTCTTTTGGACTGATTCCTTTCAGCAGGGACTAGAGGATGTCTTAAGTCACACGCGTGTGAATACTCGTGTGGTCTACCTTGATACCAAAAGGCTGCAAAGTGAAGAGTATTTAGAGCAACTTTATTTGCTCTACAAGACTAAGTTTTCCCAAGAGTCATTTAAAGCGATTGTCGTGAGTGATAACAATGCACTTACTTTAATGAAGCGACTCGCTCCTGAATTGGGGGATACACCAATCATCTTTGGTGGTATCAATAACTACAGCCCAGAAATGCATCTTGGTCTGCGAGCAACGGGCATTACTGAGGATATTGATATTCTCAGTAACATCAGTCTTATTGAGCGCATTCAACCTAATGTAGAGAATATTTACGTTATAAGTGATCACTCTATTACCGGTGAAGCGGTTCGTGCTCAAGTTAGTGGTTTCTTAAATCAATACCCAGACTACAAGAATATCGTTCAGCAAGTTGTACCGGAAACTTATCCTCAATTGCTTGAGTTTGTCTCTGAACTCGATACCACGTCGAGCGTGCTCTTTTGGGTTTATTACCGTGATGAAAGAGGCTGGATTAGCGGCTTAGAAGATTGGAAAGCACTAAACGAAACGTCAGGTGCCCCTATCTTCATGGTGCACGATTTAGGCATGGGTTATGGCGCCGTAGGTGGTGTGATTCAAAGTGGTCGAATTCAAGGGCAACAAACGGCGGGTCATTTACTTAAGGTACTTAATCAGCCCAATGGCCGCCTGCCTCAAATACAAATTGGCTCTCCTGAAATTAAGCTCGATTACCAAGCCGTCACTCGCTGGGGGTTGGGTGCTGATGCAGAGTCACCATCAGTATTTTTTAATAAGCCGCAAAGTTTCACCGAGCGTTACAGTAAAGAGCTGCGCATCGTTGTTAGTGTCATCGCGTTACTCTCAATCATTATCATGTTTTTGGTTTACTACCTCAGCCGTTTGAAAAAGAGTGAACAGCTTGCTCGAGATAATCAGACACTGATTGAAATGGTGTTTGACCAAAGCTATCACTATATCGGTATTTTGGATTTGCATGGCCGTTTGGTGTCAAGTAACAGTAAGCTGCAAGCGCTGATGTACCACAAAGAAATGATGATGGAGAAACCAATTTGGCAACATCGTCACTGGGAATCGAGCGCAGCAGAAAGATTTAAGAGTTACTTTGCTAACGGCAGTTGTGATGGTGCTTGCCAGTTTGAAGCAGAGATCTGGGATCCAGACCAAGGCGCGAAGGTGCTTGAGTTATCGCTAAAACATCTCCCAGAGCACGAGAACAAAGAGTTACAGATACTGCTTGAAGCGCGTGATATTACCTCACGCAAATTGACCGAAGAGCGACTATTCCAGCGTGAAGCCAACTTAAGCCATTACTATGATCAGCAGCCGGTGATGATGATAACGTTGGATGAGCAGAACCGTATTCAGCAGGTAAACCAATTTGCAGAGCAATTGTTGGGCTATAAAGCCGAGCAGATCTTGGGTCATCGATTAAGAGAGTTCTACTGTGATAGAGATGCGGTGATTCCGCGTCAAGTTCTGTTGCAACCAAAACAAGCAATGAAAGGCGTTTGGCGTCGAGAAATCGACTACCGCCATGCTGATGGAAAAACGCTCAGTATCCGAGAGAATATAAGGCCATTAGTACAAAGTGGGCACTTACTTATTGTTGGTGAAGATGTGACCGAAATGCGTCACTTAGCCAATCAATTAGCGTATCAAGCGCAGCATGATTTATTGACTGACACCTTTAACCGCAACCATTTCGAATTGGAATTAGAAAAGGCGTTACGCGAAGTCGAGAGTTACACCCGAACTCATGCGATGTTGTACCTCGATATGGATCAGCTCAAAGTGCTTAACGATACAGCAGGCCATGAAGCAGGCGACGCCGCGATTCAATTCTGCGCCAGTATGCTGGAAGAGGTTTTGCCGTATAACGCCATCTTGGCGCGTATGGGCGGTGATGAATTTGCGGTGCTGTTGAAAGACTGCACCGAGCGAGATGCGAAAAACGTCGCGAATGCGATTATCTCTACCTTAAGTGAGCAGCCGTTTGTTTGGTATGACATCAAACTAAACCTCACTTGCTCTATCGGTATTCGCTTGATTGACCATACAGCGACATCTCCGCAAATGGTTCACGCTCAAGCAGACACCGCTTGTCACGCAGCCAAAGAAGAAGGCCGTAATCGCTTTAACCTATATGCGATTGATGACAAAGACTTGCAGCGCCGTGAGCTAGAGATGGAGTGCGTGAACTTAGTACACAATGCACTGGCTCATGATCGTATCGAGTTATTTGCTCAGCGTATTCTTGGCTTAAGCCAAGAGGACGATCGGATGCACTTTGAGATACTTATCCGCATCCGCAATCGAGATGGTGAGTACATTTCACCGGGTATCTTTATGCCAGCTTCCGAGCGCTACAATATTGCCCACTTGTTGGATAAGCAGGTTGTCTCTCAAACCTTGCAGTGGTTAGCTTCGCAGCCTGATGTGATTGAAAACCTATCCATGTGTTCAATCAACCTGTCCGGTCACTCGATGGGTAACAAAGAGTTTGTTGATTTCTTAATTCAGGAATTGCAAACCAGTAGCGTACCTTGTAACAAGATTTGCTTAGAAATCACTGAAACCGCAGCAATGAGTAATATGAATCAAGCCATTGAGCTGTTTACTCAACTGAAACAGCTTGGTTGTTTGATTGCGCTGGATGACTTTGGTTCAGGGCTATCATCATTTGGTTACCTGAAAAAGCTACCAGTCGATATTGTTAAGATTGATGGCCTGTTTGTGCGGGATATGGACGTGAATGAAATGGACCATCTGATGGTTCGCTCAATCAATGATTTAGCCCGTCAGATGGGTAAGAAAACCGTGGCAGAGTTTGTTGAAAATACCCAAATTATTGATTTGCTGTTTGAGCTGGGCGTTGATTACGCCCAAGGCTATGTGATTGGTAAGCCTAAGCCGTTACCTGAATTGGTCGAAGAGTTACTCGAAGAGCAATCTAGCCATAGTACCGTGAACTAAATTTCGCTACACTTCTGCGACTTTTTTGCACCTTTCTGGAGCCCTCCGTGCAGTTACAATTGATTTGTGAAGACCAAACGCAATCAGATCACCTAGCCATGCTTTCACAGCGCTGGGGGCTGAATCATGATGCAAACAGCGAGTTTGCCTTGGTTCTTACAGAGCAACGTTTAGAGCTACGCAAGCTTGATGAACCTAAACTGGGTGCTATCTATGTCGATCTCGTGGGTGGTGCTGTTGGCCATCGTCGTAAATTCGGTGGTGGTAAAGGTCAAGCAATCGCCAAAGCGGCGGGTTTAAACAAAGGCGCAATACCAACGGTGTTAGATGGCACTGCTGGATTAGGGCGTGATGCGTTTGTATTGGCATCTCTTGGTTGCAAAGTGCAAATGGTAGAGCGTAACCCTGTGGTTGCTGCATTGCTTGATGACGGCTTAGATCGTGCTAAACAAGACCCGGATATTGGAACATGGGTAGGAGAGCGTATGTCATTAATTCATGCCTCTAGCCATAATGCGCTCCAACAACTCGCGCAAGACCCTGACTTTGTTGCTCCTGATGTGGTCTATCTCGACCCTATGTACCCGCATCCAGAAAACAAAAAGAAATCCGCATTGGTTAAAAAAGAGATGCGTGTTTTTCAATCATTAGTGGGTGCTGACCTTGATGCTGATGGGTTATTAGAACCCGCTTTAGCCCTTGCCACTAAACGTGTGGTTGTTAAAAGGCCAGACTACGCAGAATGGCTGAATCAACAAAAACCAGCCATGGCGATTGAAACCAAAAAAAATCGTTTCGATGTGTATGTAAAGGCATCAATGACTTAGCCATTCTGAGAGCGAATTACCCTCATTTACTGCTTGCCAATTGATACTTCTAACGGTATTACTAAGAATTATTCGTATTCTTAGCTGAGGTGTAGTGTGGCTAAACGTCTGTGTAAATTAAATCGTCGAGACATTGCTGATCAGCTAGGTGACATTCATCGTTTGGTGAGCGCGCCAAAATTCTTGTGCCGTTCTTGTGCGCGCTCTTCTGCTGACAAAGACACGTTGTGTAAGCCTGCCGCGATTCCACCTCAGAGTTGTCAAAGTAAACCTATCGCGGAACAAGCGCAGTGTGGGTTACTGGCTGAAGCCTTACCAGGCAAGGCCTCATTAAGTACCTTAACTGAACCCGTGACAGAGATAGAAAGTGTTTCAAAAGCCGAAGTTAAGCGCGTGAAGAAGCAAGCCAAGCAGCAGAAGAAACAGTATAAGAAATTGAAGAAAGTACTGAAGAAGCAACAAAAGCTGCTTAAGAAACACCGCAAGCTAGAAAGTAAGTTCGCTGCAATCAATCAAAGGTTAGAACCGTTTGAGCGCCCGGCAAATCAAGGCGCTGACGCAGTTCATTAATGTTGAGTTTCTAGTCTTGTCTCGTCCTTAAATATGTTGAATACAAGAAGCCCGCTGTTGATAGCGGGCTTTTTAATTTCTGCTGCATTAATTAATCAGTGACTAATTAATCATTCGCTGCAATCGCTAATCCTTAATCGGAACCACCAACATATCCACTGGCGAGCAATTGATAAGCTGGCGAGTAGAAGAGAGCAGCTTGCTCCAAAAGTCTTGATGGTGACCGCATACCACAAGGTCAACTTGATACTCTGCGATGTTTTCGCAAAGCTCATTGCTTAAATCCCCACTGCCAATCAAGGTGTGCTTAATTGGGTAATTCGCATGGTCAGCCAACTGCTGTAATTGCTCCTGAGAAGCAACTAAGGCTTGATGCTGCGTTTCCGCGAGGTTTATATCAATTAAGCCGGTATACAGCTCGGCATAATTCACATCAATATGAATAAAAGAAACGTCAGCTTCCAGAGGTTTAGCCAGAGCGACGGCTTTTTCTACTAAATATTTACTGTCTTCAGAAAGGTCTATGGCGACTAAGATATGTTGATAACTCATGATGCTATCTCCTGTGATATCCCTAAATTTAGATTAGCACTAGATTATTGATAATTATGCCGAAGTGATCTCATATCCACATTCAGCATACAAAGTGTTATGGTGAGGTATAAATAATAGTCAGTCTAAAATTAGGAGCCGCAAAATGCTGTCTCAAGCAATGATCGATCAACTCAATGAGCAAATTAACCTAGAATTTTTCTCATCCAATCTATACTTACAAATGAGTGCCTGGTGTGAAGACAAAGGATTTGATGGCGCGGCTGAATTTTTACGCGCTCACGCCGTAGAAGAAATGGAACATATGCAGCGTTTGTTCACTTATGTGAGTGAAACCGGTGCAATGCCAATTTTAGGCGCGATTGAAGCACCAAAACACGAGTTTGAGAGCCTTGGCGAAGTATTTCGGGAAACCTACGAGCACGAGCAGATGATTACTCAGAAAATCAACAAGCTCGCGCATCTAGCGTTTACTTCTCAAGATTACTCTACATTCAACTTCTTACAGTGGTACGTAGCGGAACAGCACGAGGAAGAGAAGTTATTTAAAGGGATATTAGATAAGTTAGACCTTGTTGGCGAAGATGGTAAAGCGTTGTTCTTCATCGACAAAGATCTGGCGGCTTTAGCAAAAGAAGGTTCATCTTCTATCATGGATGCCCCAGCTGAATAGTTTTCAGCGAGAGACACACTTTTAAGTTCGTCTTTTTCTCTTGGGCATCTGGGAAGATGTAGGGAGGAAAAGATGATCAGTGGAGACACCATTCTATTTGCGCTAATGCTTGTCACTTTGGTTAATATGGCAAGATACTTAACTGCGCTACGTTCGTTAATCTTTATCATGCGGGAGGCTCACCCCTTGCTCTATCAGCAAGTCGATGGTCGGGGATTTTTTACCACTCATGGCAATATGACTAAACAGGTCAAGCTGTTCTCATACCTGAGGAGTAAAGAGTATCACCATCACCATGATGAAGTATTTACCGGAAAATGTGACCGAGTGAGGCAGTTGTTTATTCTGTCTACCGCATTGCTTGGTGTCACCTTGTTGGCTGCCTTCATGCTATAAATTGGTGAATTGGCAAGCAGAGCAATTAAAGCTAAAATAACCACTAAATAGCAAGGATGTGCAATTCGCACATCCTTTTTTATTGCCACCTTAAAAGCAAAGTAGTTTGAGTGAGTAAGCATGAGTGAGAAGTTTGATGTCGTCATTATCGGTGCTGGTGCAGCCGGATTAATGTGTGCAGCAGAAGCGGGTAAGCGTGGCCGTAAAGTGCTGGTGCTTGATCATGCTAAAAAGCCTGGGCGAAAAATCCTGATTGCTGGTGGCGGCCGCTGTAATTTCACTAACTATGATGTTACCGCGAGCAATTATCTTTGTCGTAATCCGCACTTTGTTAAGTCAGCGCTATCGCAATACACCAATTGGGATTTCATCTCTATGGTGAGCAAACATGGTATCGAGTTTGAAGAGCGTGACCATGGCCAATTGTTCTGTGTGGGTGACTATGATTCAAAAGACATCGTCAAGATGATGTTGGCGGAATGCGACTTACCTACTGTGAAGCTGCGTTATCAGCAAGATGTACATCAAATCGAACAAACCGAAACAGGCTTCGTTCTGCATTCAAATACCGATGTGATTGAGTGCGAGTCTCTAGTGGTGGCGACCGGTGGTCTATCAATGCCAAAACTGGGTGCAACTCCATTTGGCTATAAGATTGCCGAGCAGTTTGAACTGCCGGTGATCCCAACTACAGCAGGTTTAGTACCTTTTACTTTGCACAAACAAGATAAAGAAGATTTTGCTGAGCTGTCTGGTATTGCGATTCCTGCGGAGATTACCGCAGAAGACGGCACGCTATTTAAAGAAGCGTTGCTGTTTACGCACCGTGGCTTATCTGGCCCATCGGTGTTGCAGATTTCGTCATTCTGGAAGGCAGGGCAAAAGGTTACGATTAACTTAGTACCAGAAGCGGATGTAGATCAGCTATTAACGACATCACGAGAAAAACACCCGAATCAAAGCTTAAAGAATACCTTAGCGCGTGTATTGCCAAAGCGTTTGGTGGAAGTGCTGATTGAACGTAAAGAGCTACAAGATAAGCCACTGAAACAGTTTAATGACAACCAATTAAAAGCGATCACGCAATATCTTGAGAACTGGCAAATTGCACCTAATGGCACGGAAGGCTACCGAACGGCTGAGGTGACGTTAGGTGGTGTGGATACAGACCAGTTATCGTCGAAAACCATGGAGTGTAAAAAGGTTAAAGGTTTGTACTTCATCGGTGAGGTGATGGATGTGACGGGCTGGCTTGGCGGCTATAACTTCCAATGGTGCTGGAGCTCAGGTTACGTGGCGGGTCAATACGCGTAATCGCGTTGGAAAATTGAGATTGAGTTAAGGGCGCTTTGTAAGCGCCCTTATTATTGGTCTTTAGTGCTACCTAATTAAGGCCAAGCTACTTTGCGGATTTGAATTTCAGTTGCTGAATTACCAAACCAGTAATGATCAAAACTAAGCCAACTAAAGTTGTGGGATGAATCTCCTCGCCAATAATGGTCGCGAGCAAGATCAGTGAAATAAACGGTGAAGCGAAAATGAGGTTACTGATGCGTGCGGTATTCTCAGTGAGTTTCAGCGCGCTTAGCCACAACACAAACGTCACACCCATTTCAAACAAGCCAACGTAACTCACTGCAAGCCAGCCTTTAACACTGATTTGTTGCCAAGTTGCGCCTTCCCAAATGCTTAACCCAATCGCAAACGGAATGGCGACAAGAAAGCCCAGTAAAACTCCAACCACAGGATCGGCTTTGTTCTTCGTATTTAGAATCCAATAACCTGCCCAAAGCAAGGTAGAAAGCAGTGCTAGGCCAACACCAGTAGGGCTTTCAAAATTAAGACCGAGCAAATCACCTTTGGTGGCGATGACCACCACACCAAAATAGCTTAAGCCACAAGCTAGCCAATCTTGCTTGCGAATCTTTTGTCCCAAAAACACCGCTGCCATTAAGGTTAAAGTGATTGCCCAGCTATAGTTGATCGCCTGAGCTTGTGAAGCAGGCAGCAAATCGTAGGCTTTAAACAAGATGATGTAGTAGGCCAGCGGATTGATTAAGCCAAGCAGCAAGTAATACCAAGGGTTAGCAGTAAACACACTAGAGAGTGAGGAGAGTTTGCCCTGTACGCCACAAATAATGGCTAACGCGATGGCAGAGACAATGCTGGCGATGGTCAGCATTTGGATGGGAGTAAATTCAGCAAGAGTCAGTTTGAATGCGGTAGCAACAGTCGACCAAAGTAACACGGCAGACAATCCGAATCCTATAGCGCGGCGCTCGTTCATAGTTATCCTTCTAAGCAACCTAAACAATGGCGAGGCAGCCATTGTAATATCAGTAAATGCCGGCAATCTTATTGCTGGCACAGTACGTACCGTCGAACCGTTCGAACATTGTACGGACGCTAAGTCTATCTGTTGATTATCTGCTCTACAAACTGGACATTTATCCAGTGGTGAAATACCATTAAATTTACGCTTTGAAAACGAGTTAACCCCTTACTATGCAATGGATTATCGAGAACCAAACCTTATTGTTTAGCGCTATCGGCAGCGCAACTGTTAGCGGCCTAGCGGTTGGCTGGTGGGTTAAACAGAAAATGTGTCTCGACAACCAATTGTTAGAGCAGCAGCTAGAGTCGAATCAACAGCTTGCTCAAAACCAAATTGACCAATTACGCCAATCTCTGCAGCAATCACAGCAAGAGTTAGATGAGTTAGACCAAGAGCGTGACAAAGCCGCTTATGAGCTAAAGCAGTCACACGGTAAGTTAATGGCCGTGATGGAGAAGCTGCGCTACTTCGATGCAGTTAAACAAGAGCGTCAGCAATACGCCGATGACCTTAATCTAATTCGTGAGCAAAAATCTCAACTTGAGGCTCAATTGCGCGAGCAAGAAGCGCGACATGAACAAGCGCAGATCGCCAGCCAAGAAAAGCTGCAAATCCTTGAACAAGCCGAAGAGCGCTTAAAGCAGCAGTTTGAGCAGCTAGCCAATCAACTGTTTGAAGCGAAAACAGCTAAAGTGGATCAGCAAAACAAACAGAGCTTGGAAGGGTTATTAAGCCCATTAAAAGAGCAGCTAGAAGGCTTTAAGAGGCAAGTGAATGACAGTTTTACTGTGGAAGCCAAAGAGCGTCACACCTTAGTCCATGAGCTAAAAAACCTGCAACGTCTGAATGAACAGATGACTCGAGAAGCAGTGAATCTGACTCAAGCGTTAAAAGGGGATAACAAGCAGCAAGGCAACTGGGGTGAAGTTGTACTGGCGAGGGTGTTGGCTGAATCAGGTCTGCGTGAAGGCCATGAGTACCAAACGCAAGTGAGCTTGCAAAACGAGGCAGGTAAGCGTTACCAACCGGATGTGATTGTCCATTTACCGCAAGATAAACAAGTGGTGGTGGATTCGAAAATGGCCTTAGTGGCCTACGAGCGTTACTTCAATGCTGAAACCGATAGCGAGAGATCGCAAGCACTAAGTGATCACTTACTTGCACTACGCGCCCATATTAAAGGGCTAAGCAACAAGGATTATCATCAACTTAAAGGTATTCAAAGCCTAGATTACGTGTTGATGTTTATTCCGGTAGAGCCTGCTTTCCAAGTCGCGATTCAAGCTGATCCAAGTTTGGTTAAAGAGGCGATGGAGCAAAACATCATCTTAGTTAGTCCGACTACATTGCTAGTGGCCTTACGTACTATCGATAACTTGTGGCGAAACGATAGGCAAAATCAGAATGCACAAATCATCGCAGAACGTGCCAGCAAGCTTTACGACAAGCTGCGTCTGTTTGTGGATGATATGGAAAGCCTTGGCGGTGCGCTGGATAAAGCGAACCAGAACTACCAAGGGGCAATGAATAAACTTGCAACCGGCCGTGGAAACGTGATTCGCCAAGCGGAGAGCTTTAAACAGCTTGGTGTAGAGGTCAAAAGGCCTATCTCAAACGACATTAGAGAGATGGCACTGCATACAGATATGTCAGAAAATGAAAATTTGGCGGAAAATGCACCTCTGCTAGAAAGACATCCGGCTGAGGATAAAGTAAACTAATCCTCCGCAGCACTGAGCCCATCAAAGTTGAGAGAAATACTGTGCTGCTTGAAGAGGAATCACCATGACGGATACAAGCGTACAGTCAAATACAGCTATACAATCAGATGAAACCACACACTTTGGTTTCACAACCGTAGCCAAAGAAGAGAAAGTGGCTAAGGTTGCTCAAGTTTTCCATTCGGTAGCCGCAAAATACGACATTATGAATGACCTAATGTCAGGTGGTGTACACCGTTTGTGGAAACGCTTCACTATTGATTGCAGTGGTGCGCGTCCGGGTCATCGAGTGTTAGATCTAGGTGGTGGTACTGGTGATCTTACGGCTAAGTTCTCACGTATTGTCGGTGAGAAAGGCCACGTTATTCTGGCGGATATCAACAATTCAATGTTGAATGTTGGCCGTGATAAGTTACGTGATATTGGTATTGTTGGTAACGTAAACTACGTGCAAGCCAACGCCGAAGAACTGCCTTTCCCAGATGACTATTTTGATGTCATCACCATCAGTTTCTGCCTGCGTAACGTAACAGACAAAGACAAAGCGCTGCGTTCAATGTTCCGTGTGCTAAAGCCGGGTGGCCGTCTATTAGTGCTTGAGTTTTCTAAGCCAGTATTTGAGCCACTATCGAAGGTGTACGACGCGTACTCTTTCCACCTATTGCCAAAAATGGGTGAGCTAGTGGCGAACGACGCAGATAGCTACCGTTATTTAGCTGAATCAATCCGCATGCACCCAGATCAAGATACGCTGAAAGGCATGATGGAAGAGGCTGGTTTCGAGAAAACCAACTACTACAACCTAACCGGTGGTATTGTCGCGCTGCACCGCGGTTATAAATTCTAAAGGGTCATTATGCCATTTGAGCCATTAGTAACAGCGGTTATTGAAACCGGCTTAAACACCCTGATTAAAGACGATCCGGAATTGGGTCGTCGTCTTGCTCGTCTAAAAGGGCAAGTCATCCAAGTTAATCTAAAAGAAGTCAACAAAACACTGACCTTTGTGTTTAGCCAACAAATTGATGTTTTGGCGAACTATGAAGGGGAACCTGATTGTTATCTCTCTTTGAATCTCTCTGTTCTGCCTGAACTGCGCGACCAAGCCAATATTACCAAGCTGATTAAGCAAGATAAGTTGGTATTGGAAGGTGATATTCAGTTAGCGCAAAAATTCTCGCAGTTAATGACAGACTGTAAGCCTGATATTGAAGAGTGGCTATCGCGCGTCACGGGCGATGTAGTCGCTCACAATGTGGTGCAAGGTGTGAATAACATCGGTGAGTTTATTAAAGCTCAGGCGTTGAAGAAGCAAAGTCATCTGGGTCAAGTGATCACAGAGGAGTGGCAACTCACTCCAGCCCCTTTAGAAATCGCACATTTTTGTGATCAAGTTGATGATGTCAAAAGCCATGCGGCTCGTATCGAAGCCAAACTCAACCAATTATTGGAGCGTGCATGACGCCTTTGGAACTACGACGCCTTTATCGCATCATCAAAGTTCAGCTTGAATACGGTCTTGATGAGTTGTTACCGACTCATCAATTGACCAAAGCGCCACTACTGGCGCGAAAAGCCCTATTTTGGATTAAGAATCAGCACCAAGATAAAGAGCTTGGTGATCGCTTGCGTTTAGCATTGCAAGAGCTTGGTCCGGTGTGGATTAAGTTCGGCCAAATGATGTCGACACGTCGTGACCTGTTTCCTCCGCAAATAGCTGACCCTTTAGCTCTACTGCAAGACAAAGTGGCCCCATTTGATGGTGAGCTGGCTAAACAGCAGATGGAGCAAGCGTTAGGCGGGCCAATCGAACAATGGTTTGATGATTTTGAGATTGAACCATTGGCCTCTGCATCCATTGCGCAGGTGCATACTGCTCGGGTGAAAGAGACTAGCCAAGAAGTGGTATTAAAGGTCATTCGACCAGATATTCGTCCGGTGATTGATGCAGATCTAAAACTGATGTACCGCATGGCGCGTATAGTCGCGAAAACCTTGCCTGAAGCACGTCGTTTGAAACCTGTAGAGGTCGTTCGTGAATACGAAAAAACCTTACTGGATGAACTAGACTTAAGAAGAGAAGCTGCAAACGCTATTCAGCTGCGTCGCAACTTTGAAGGTAGTGAAGAACTATACGTACCGGAAGTTTTGCCTGATTTTAGCAGCGAAAGCTTGATGGTCTCTGAACGTATTTATGGCATTCAGGTGTCCGATATCGAAGGGCTAAAAGCCAACGGCACTAACATGAAGCTGTTGGCTGAACGTGGCGTAAGCGTGTTCTTTACGCAGGTGTTCCGCGATAGCTTCTTCCATGCTGATATGCACCCAGGTAACGTATTTGTTGAGCCTGAGCATCCAGAAAACCCTCGTTGGATTGGTTTAGACTGCGGCATCGTCGGTACGCTAAATAGCGAAGATAAACGTTACTTAGCGGAAAACTTCTTGGCGTTCTTTAATCGAGACTACCGTCGAGTGGCTGAATTGCATGTGGAATCGGGGTGGGTTCCACGTGAAACCAATATCGACGAATTTGAATTCGCGATTCGTATTGTGTGTGAGCCGATTTTTGCTAAGCCACTGTGCGAAATTTCGTTCGGTCATGTGTTACTTAACCTATTCAATACCGCGCGTCGTTTTGAGATGGAAGTGCAACCACAACTGGTTCTGCTGCAAAAAACGCTGCTGTATGTTGAAGGGTTAGGTCGTCAGCTTTATCCGCAATTAGATTTGTGGGCAACGGCGAAACCATTCTTAGAAGAATGGATGATGAATCAGGTTGGCCCGCAAGCGGTGATCAACGCGGTGAAAGACCGTGCGCCATTTTGGGCAGAAAAATTACCAGAACTACCGGAGCTGTTGTACGACAGCTTGCGTCAAGGAAAAGCGCTTAACCAACGCATGGATCAGTTGTATCAAGGTTACCGTGCTAGCAAACGTCAGCAGGCGACAGGTAAATTTTTATTTGGTGTTGGTGCCACATTAGTCGTATGCTCGGCAATACTGGTCAACAGCACTTATGAGCAACTATCACCGATAAGCGCAGTAGCGGGTATCACATTTTGGTTGCTCAGTTGGCGAGCTTATCGTCAATAAAGGGTAAGCTCTTATAAAATTATTTTTAAATAAAACCCGAGGTAAAAATTATGGGTATTAGCTGGCCACAACTACTGATTATTGCTGTCATCGTACTCCTGTTATTCGGAACAAAGAAACTGCGTAACATTGGCGGGGATTTAGGCAGTGCAGTAAAAGGCTTCAAGAAAGCAATGAACGACGATGAAGCACAGCAAGAGAAGAAAGAAGCAGATGCTGATTTCGAACCGAAAAATCTAGAGCAGCAGAAGACGGACGCATCTGCTGAAACTAAGAAAGACAAAGAGCAGGCATAACCCGTGTTTGATATCGGTTTTTGGGAACTGGTATTAATATCTGTCGTCGGGCTGGTGGTTCTTGGGCCAGAGCGTTTGCCTCATGCTATTCGCAGCGTGTCTCGTTTTATCGCGTCCGCTAAGAGCATGGCAAACAATGTGAAAGATGAAATTTCACATGAGCTAAAGGTGCAAGAGTTGCAAGAGAATCTGCGCAAAGCGGAAAAAATGGGGATGGAAGACCTATCTCCAGAGCTGAAATCTTCTGTAGAAGAGTTGAAGCAAGCTGCGCAAGAAGTGCAACGACCATACGCTAACCAGACTGAAAAGGCAGGGCAAGAGTCAGTTGCTTCTGAAACATCAGAGCCATCTGAACCTGTGCCAGCACCGGCAGATAAGAAAGCCGAATAGTCTCTTAGGGAGGAGCTGCATTACGATGTAGCTCCTTTTTGATCTCATACCAATCAAGATAAGTGAGTCATAGTTCTCTTTTAAGCAGAGTGAATTACTTATGTTGATTGGTATTCATAACGGGGTTTGATATGTCTTCAGTTGAGCAGACACAACCTTTAATCAGCCACTTGCTTGAACTTCGCGATCGCCTACTGCGTGCGATTGGGGCGGTTCTTGTGGTGTTTGTTGGGTTGCTCTACTTCTCTAATGATATTTACGAGTTTGTTTCTAAGCCGCTAGTAGATAAATTGCCGGAAGGGGCAACTATGATTGCAACAGATGTTGCGTCTCCCTTCTTTACACCGCTTAAGTTGACCTTAATTGCCGCGGTGTTCTTAGCCGTGCCGTTTATTCTCTACCAAGTGTGGGCATTCGTAGCGCCAGGGCTATATAAGCATGAGCGCAAGCTGATCATGCCGCTAATGTTCTCGAGTTCACTGCTATTCTATTGTGGTGTCGCTTTTGCGTACTTTGTGGTGTTCCCTCTGGTATTTGGCTTCTTTACTGCCATCTCGTTAGGCGGGGTAGAGTTTGCTACCGACATCTCCAGTTATTTGGATTTTGTGCTAGCGCTTTTCTTAGCGTTTGGTATTGCATTTGAAGTACCTGTAGCCATCATCTTGTTATGTTGGACAGGGGCAACAACACCAGAAACTCTGCGTGAGAAGCGCCCTTACATCATTGTGATTGCGTTTATTGTCGGTATGCTGTTAACGCCACCAGACATGATTTCACAGACACTACTCGCCGTGCCGATGTGTTTGTTGTTTGAAGTCGGTTTGTTCTTTGCCCGTTTCTATACGCGCAGAGGCGATGCAGCAGAAGTGCAAGACGAAGAGTAGATACTCTGATGGTTAGAATTGAAAAAGGTTGGCGAGTGCCAACCTTTTTTGTGTTTAAATTCTGCCGTTTAATCGGCTTACAGTTTGAATAGCGCTTTTGCGTTACGAGTGGTGAGCTCATCCACTTTCTGTAGAGATAACTCGCGTAAATCAGCCACACGCTGCGCGACTAACTGAGTGTAGGCCGGTTCATTACGCTTACCACGATGAGGCACTGGTGCTAGGTATGGGCAATCTGTCTCTAAGATAACGAAGTCCAAATCTAAATGTGGAATCACTTTATCCATCCCGCCATTTTTAAAGGTCGAAACGCCTCCTAAGCCTAAGTGGAAACCTAAGCCATTGATCGCTTGCGCTTGCTCAACAGTGCCGCCAAAGCAGTGGAAAACACCACTAAGAGAGCCATCTTGCTCTTGGCCAAGTAGTGCTAAGGTTTCATCGATAGAATCGCGGGTGTGAATCACGACCGGCAAATTCATCTCTTTTGCCCAGTTTAACTGAGTAACAAACGCCTTCTCTTGCTCGGCTTTGTAGGTTTTGTCCCAATACAAATCGATACCGATTTCACCCACGGCAATGAAGTTGTGTTTATCAAACCATTGGTGAACTTGTTTAAGTGTGTCATCGACATTGCCATCGACGTAACAAGGGTGAAGGCCCATCATTGAACGACACACGTTAGGGTAAGCGCGCTCAGTATCCAACATAGGTTGAATCGATTCTAAGTCGATATTGGGTAGCAGTATTTGTTCAACACCTTGTTCAAGGGCGCGTTTAACCACTTGGTCACGGTCATTATCAAATTCGCTAGCATAGATATGAGCATGGGTGTCGATCATGGTAAGTCTCTCTTTCTTTCAATCTCGCCAGTATACGGCAGTGTGAAGCTTAGGTCATTTCTTGCGATATTTGCCGCGAGAAACTAGCGTGAATAGGTCAGAGTGATATGATGCCTTTAAGCACTTTCACCAGATAAAGGAGAATAGAGTGTCCGTTTCCATTCAAGGCCAGTTCCCTGGTCGTCGCATGCGCCGTTTGCGCAAACATGACTTCAGCCGTCGTTTAATGGCTGAAAATCAATTGTCAGTGAGCGATCTTATTTACCCAATGTTTGTATTGATGGGTAAGGATCGTCGTGAACAAGTAGAATCAATGCCGGGCATTGAGCGACTATCGATTGATTTGCTATTGGAAGAGGCACAATACCTAGCGCAGTTGGGTGTTCCTGCAATTGCTCTATTCCCAGTGGTAAACCAAGATGTGAAAAGTTTATGTGCAGCGGAATCCTATAACCCTGAAGGCTTGGTTCAGCGAACTGTTCGTGCATTGAAAGAGCATGTGCCAGAGATCGGTGTGATTACCGATGTTGCGCTTGATCCCTTCACCACTCATGGCCAAGACGGCATCATTGATGATGAAGGTTACGTGCTGAATGATCGCACCACTGAAGTGCTTATCAAACAGGCACTGTCTCACGCAGAAGCGGGTGCAGATGTGGTTGCGCCATCAGATATGATGGATGGCCGAATCGGTGCGATTCGTGAAGCGCTAGAAGAAGCGGGTCATATTAATACTCAAATTATGGCTTACTCTGCGAAATACGCCTCTTGCTACTATGGCCCATTCCGCGATGCGGTTGGCTCTGCATCAAATCTAAAAGGTGGCAACAAGAAAAACTATCAAATGGATCCTGCTAACTCAGATGAAGCCTTGCACGAAGTAGCAATGGACATCAATGAAGGCGCAGACATGGTGATGGTTAAGCCGGGTATGCCATATCTAGATATCGTTCGCCGCGTGAAGTCAGAACTACAGGTTCCGACTTTTGCATACCAAGTATCCGGTGAGTATGCGATGCACAAAGCGGCGATTCAAAATGGTTGGCTGAGTGAGCGTGATACCGTGCTGGAGTCACTACTATGCTTTAAACGTGCTGGTGCAGATGGCATTTTGACTTACTTTGCCAAAGACGTTGCTGAGTGGCTAGCAGAAGACAATGCCAAAGCGGCTGAGTATCTGAATAAAGCGGACTAACGCTATTTTAGTCGTGATTAAGGCTGACATTATGTCAGCCTTTTTTGATGGTTTTGATTATTGATAGAAAGGGGCTGTAGATGACGATCGTATATCGAGAAGGAACATTGCAAGAGTGCGTGCAGGTTGTGCAGCGAATTAATGAATTCTCCCATAAAGAAACAGTGCAATCTCTGAGTGAGCGTCTAAATGATAAACGTCATTTGATTCTGGTGGCCGAGCGAGAAGGGCAGATCTTAGGTTTTAAGATTGGCTACCAATTGGACGAAAATACCTTTTATAGCTGGTTTGGTGGGGTCGATTCTGCCGCGAGAGGCGCTGGGATCGCGCAAAGCTTACTTGATGATCAAGAGATCTGGGTCAAAAAAAACGGGTACAAAGCGATCAAAGTTAAATCGAGAAATCAATTTCCTTCAATGCTAAGACTGTTAATTAAAAATGGCTATCTAATTGAAAATTATGAACAAAAAGAATCTTTACTGGAAGCTAGAATCCACTTTTTCAAAGCTTTGTGAGAGTGCTATAAAAAATAAATGAGATTTTTTCTCATTTAGGTGTTGACGACTTAAATGAGAATAATTATTATTAACCTCGTCTTAGGGAATGAGGAACAGTTCACAAGGACGTTGAATTACGAAATTCAATTCATTGGATTAAGTGATGACACAGAACTTACCGAACTTGCACAAGTTCTTTTTGACACGACATTGCTCACATTGCTTCCAGTGTAATTTATAGCTTTATGGCAAAGCGACATGTTCCACATGAATTAGCTTTGACCCCTTTTTGCTAGGCGACATCGTAAGATGTCGCTTTTTTTCTGCCTAAAATTCTTCTTGAACAAAAGGACACCAGTAGTCTTTTCCACAGTTGAGGATCGTTTGTTGATCGCAAATGAAATGATCGATCTTTGTTATATCTCTTTATTTTCATGTGCTTATGTGGTGTTTTTTCCATTTAACCCACAAAAATATAGTCAGTGGTTAAATATTATAAACAGAGTTATCCACAGGTGGGTGGTTGGCTTGTGGGAATAATCACCAATTGTCGTAATCCACATCACAGAGATTACGTAGCATCACTTCCTCAGTCGTGGCATTCTAGGCAGATCTACAATTTCATTCTCTCTGGATACTGAAAGACTATGGCACGCATTCCTGATAATCCGTTGATTCTTATCGACGGCTCTTCTTACCTTTATCGCGCTTTCCACGCTTACCCGGGCACTATGAGCAATGGTGATATTCCTACTAACGCGGTGTATGGCGTAGTAAACATGCTGCGTAGCATGATGCGTCAATTCGCATCTGATCGTATTGCGGTGATCTTCGATGCCAAAGGTAAAACCTTCCGTGACGATATGTATCCAGAGTACAAGGCGAATCGCCCACCGATGCCGGATGATCTTCGTTGTCAGATTGAGCCATTGCACAATGTGATTCGTGCGATGGGTTTACCTTTGATCTCGATTCCGGGTGTTGAGGCTGATGACGTTATCGGTACGTTGGCATACCAAGCTTCTCAGCAAGGCATGCCTGTACTTATCAGTACTGGTGATAAAGATATGGCTCAGCTGGTGGATGACAATGTTACTTTGATCAACACCATGACCAACGTTGTGATGGATCGCGAAGGCGTGATTGAAAAATTTGGTATCCCACCTGAGTTGATCATCGACTACCTAGCGTTGATGGGCGATAAAGTCGATAACATCCCCGGTGTTCCGGGTGTGGGTGACAAAACCGCGACCGCATTGCTACAAGGTATTGGTGGCCTCGATGCGCTATACGACAACCTTGATGATATCGCGCCTCTTGGCTTCCGTGGTTCTAAAACCATGGCGAAGAAACTGGAAGAGAATAAAGAGAATGCACAGCTCTCTTACCAATTAGCCACAATCAAGCTTGATGTTGAGCTAGAAGAGACGCCAGAGTCTTTGCTAAAAACAGAGCCTAATAAAGATGAGCTAATCAGCCTTTATGGCAAGCTAGTATTTAAATCTTGGCTGAATGAGCTACTTGAAGGCGGTTCAGGTGTGGTTGAAGCCGATGAGAAAAGTGGCGGTACAACAGGTGCTGCTAGCCCTCAAGCGGATATGGACACCTCAGCGGTTACCATCGATCGTAGTCAGTACGAGACGATTCTAACGAAAGAATCTTTCGCAGAGTGGCTAGAAAAGCTTAAAGCATCAGAGGTGTTTGCCTTTGATACTGAGACAGATAGCCTAGACTATATGGTTGCTAACTTAGTTGGTCTTTCCTTCGCGACAGAAGCGGGTGTAGCCGCTTACGTGCCAGTGGCTCACGATTACCTCGATGCGCCAGAACAGCTAGATCGCGATTGGGTGCTAGCACAGCTTAAACCTATTCTAGAAGATGACAGCCAAGCAAAAGTTGGTCAAAACTTAAAATACGATGCCAGTGTGTTAGCGCGTTACGGCATTGAAATGCGTGGTATTAAGTTCGATACCATGCTGGCCTCATACGTGTACAACAGTGTAGGTGGCAAGCACGACATGGACAGCCTAGCGCTGCGCTTCCTACAACATAGCTGCATTTCATTTGAGCAAATTGCAGGTAAAGGTAAGAAGCAGCTTACTTTTAATCAAATCGAATTAGATCAAGCTTCTCCATACGCAGCGGAAGATGCGGACGTGACTTTACGCCTGCATCAGCGTTTAAACGAGAGCCTAGAGCAAGACGATAAGCTAAATGGTATTTACCATGAAGTGGAAATGCCGCTAGTTCCAGTATTGTCACGTATCGAGCGCACTGGCGTGCTAATTGATGACATGAAGCTTTCTGCGCAGTCGCAAGAGATTGCGGTTCGTCTAGACGAGCTTGAACAGAAAGCGTATGAGCTAGCAGAGCAAGAGTTTAACATGAACTCACCTAAGCAGCTGCAAGCGATTCTGTTTGAAAAGATGGGACTACCGGTCATTAAGAAAACACCGTCAGGTACACCATCAACCAATGAAGAAGTGCTGCAAGAGCTGGCTTTAGATTACCCATTACCGAAGTTAATCCTAGAGTACCGTGGCTTAGCGAAGTTGAAATCAACTTACACCGATAAGCTGCCGAAGATGATTAACCCTGAGACTGGTCGCGTACATACCTCTTACCACCAAGCGGTAACGGCAACGGGTCGTCTTTCTTCAACCGATCCAAACTTACAGAACATTCCAATTCGTAATGAAGAAGGCCGTCGTATTCGTCAGGCATTCATTGCGCCACATGGCTACAAAATCATGGCTGTCGATTATTCGCAAATCGAACTGCGCATTATGGCTCACCTATCGGGCGATAAAGCGTTATTGGATGCGTTCCGTCAGGGTAAAGACATCCACGCTGCGACAGCGGCTGAAATTATTGGTGTCGATATCGATCAAGTATCGTCAGAGCAGCGTCGCCGAGCGAAAGCGGTTAACTTTGGTCTTATCTACGGCATGAGTGCTTTTGGTCTAGCGAAGCAACTGGGTATTCCACGCGGTGAAGCACAGCAGTACATGGATACTTACTTTGAGCGCTACCCAGGTGTGATGCAATACATGGAAGATACTCGCAGCGCAGCGGCAGAGCAGGGTTATGTTGAAACTATTTTCGGCCGCCGTTTGCACCTACCAGAAATTAAATCGCGTAATGGTATGCGTCGTAAAGCGGCAGAACGTGCAGCGATTAACGCACCAATGCAGGGTACGGCAGCAGATATCATCAAAAAAGCCATGCTACTTGTCGATGAGTGGATTGAGAAAGAAGGTGATGGCCGCGTTAAATTATTAATGCAAGTGCACGATGAATTGGTATTTGAAGTTCAAGAGTCAGCTTTAGCCGAAATTGAAACAAAAGTACAAGAATTGATGGAATCAGCAGCGCAGCTTGAAGTGCCACTGATTGCTGAAGCAGGCCATGGTGACAACTGGGATCAGGCGCACTAGACAAAAAATGACCTAATTGGGCAAAATAGTATGAGCCAGCGCACAAACGCTGGCTTTTTTTTGTCGCTAAAAAAGCCTGTAACGACAAGGGTTTTATGTTGCTAAATGAAATTCAAATGAAAAAAACTTACGAAAGATCTTTGCAAATCTGACCAATTGTTGTACATTAAATCTCGTAGGGTACAGAGGTAAGATGTTCTATCTTTCAGACCTTTTGTTTCACGTTATTGGATTAGGCTGATTCAGCCGCCCCAGTCAGTGTTTGACTGGGGCGTTTTTTATTGTGCCAAAGAAAATTTCCAACCAAATGAACACCTTGTCAATTTCCATATAAAATCTGCGTCTTTATCGCCTGCTTTTCGAGCAAATCCTCAAAAAAATCTTCTTTAGCAACATAATCTGTAACTTAGAAAAAATCTGTAATATTTCTCCATTCACACTTTTGTTATTTCGGCTAAAAAATTAAAACCTAATAATTAACTTTTTTCATCCACTTGATGAATCAATGACGAGTAATAACAAGCGCTCTAGCGTATCGGCTGCGAATTGATGTGTTGTTTTCGCGAAAGGCAGGGGGATTGCAAAGCAGGCAAGAATCCTAAATGCTAAGCAGCATAATAATAACTACGACTAATTCTCTCCCGTTGCCCCGTCTTTATGGCGGGGTTTTTTATTGCCTGTCGAAAGCTTTGGGTAGCTGCTAAAGGTTGATGTGTTGTCAGTCACTGACAATAAAAAACCTCGCAGCGGCGAGGTTTTTTGTTCGGTATATAACGCAGTGCTTATTGCTCTGCATCACCTTGTTCATCGTTATCTGATGCTTCAAGTTCTTCTTGCGCGATCAGTTGTTCCAGAGCTGGAGCAAACCACTCATCGAGTTTTTTACGCAGTACGTCTACGCCAAGACCTTTTAGAGATGAGAACGCATCAACTTTTACATCACCGCCAAAGCCAAGTGAAGATTCGCGAATCTTTAATACTTGTGCTTTTCGAGCGCCACTTTTCAGCTTGTCAGCCTTAGTCAGCAGCACTTGTACTGGAATGCCACTGTCTACCGCCCAGTAGATCAATTGTTGGTCGAGATCTTTCATCGGGTGGCGAATATCCATCAATACCACTAAGCCTTTCAGACATTGGCGTTGTTGCAAGTATTCACCCAGCGATTTTTGCCACTTCTTCTTCATTTCTAGTGGAACTTGGGCAAAGCCGTAGCCCGGTAGGTCGACGATATGGCAACCATCAGCTACCTTAAAAAGGTTAATGAGCTGTGTACGGCCAGGAGTTTTACTGGTTTTTGCTAGGCTTTTCTGATTGGTAAGACGGTTTAATGAGCTCGACTTACCTGCGTTGGAGCGTCCGGCAAACGCAATTTCGATGCCCTCATCTTCTGGCAAATGACGAATGTCAGGTGCACTTGTGATGAAATGGGTGTTTTGGTAACTAATTTTCACGTTCACTGTTAACTCCATCTCGACTTTGTGTAGTCAATTGATTACTTTTTTGTGAAATTGTGTAAAATATCCGTACTCGGCATAAGGTCACTGATTATATCATGAGTGACTTTTTAGAGTGGTACTGGAAGATTAATAATTATAATGGAATGTCATGAATAAATTAGTGCTAATTGTGAGCCTTTTAGCCAGCAGCTCCCTATGGGCCCAAGGGGTCATAGAAGCTGGCAAAAGCAAATCACAAACTTGTATTGCATGTCATGGAGCTGACGGCAACAGTTTACTCGGTATTTACCCATCACTTGCTGGTCAGCATGCGAAGTATATAGAAAAACAGCTGAAAGACCTAAAGTTAGGTATGACAAGTAATGGAGACAAAGGCCGTTACGACCCAGTCATGAGTGGTATGGCTATGCCTTTAAGCGAGCAAGATATGGCAGATCTGGCCGCGTACTATGCTTCTTTACCTATTGCGCATAGCACCACACCAGAAAATGTCGTCGAGCAAGGCAAGGTTCTATATACCGCAGGTGATGTCGAGCGAGGTTTAACCGCTTGTATCGCATGTCATGGCCCTCGAGGTAATGGGACGGAGCTTTCTGGCTTCCCTAAAATCTCTGGCCAACAAGCTGACTATGTTAAATCACAGTTAATGAAATTCCGTGATGGTAGCCGAGGCAATGATATGAACGCCATGATGCGTGATATTGCCAAAAAGCTAACGGATGAAGATATCGATACGTTATCTAAGTATGTAGGTGGTTTGCATTAGTACTTGTTCTCTTATCCAATCGAATCAGTAAAAGAGCGATAACCGAAGTTATCGCTCTTTTTTGTTATGGCTTAGAGCATGATGTTGATCACCTGGCGGCAAACACTTCTGAGGTTAGTTCTGCTCGTCACTGTGTAGGATATTTGCCATATTTATTGGCGAAAAAAGGAAGTGTATTGGTGTAACTATTTGTATGTATGTGCTTTTTGTTTTTCTTAACTTTCGGGTGCTGATTTTTCTTTCGCGCTTATTGTCTCCATTCGCGATCGGCGTAAAGTAACCCCATCTGCAAGGAGCAGATCGAGGAAGACAGACTAGGATAGTCTCCAAGGATGCAAGCGAGGGACGCTTGGCGGCGGGAGAAAGGACTTTAGGTAGGCGGGAAGCTTACTCAATAAGGATGGTTAACTCGTCTAATGGTTTAGACAGGGAAACGGAACCAGGCTAGGGATTAGCCCAGTAACAGGACGTTGAAACGGAAAGCCAAAACTCATCAGGACGATGAAAAACGACACCTAAATTGTTAGGAATTAGCAAGGAAAGCGCTAAAAACAAAAGGATAATTGGTGTACGAAATTTTCGTACCACACAGTTTCGCCATCTAGGCATTAGGAAGCGATAGTTTACTATCGCTTTTTTTATACCTATTTTTTATCAATTTGACGATTAATTGCACAATAGTGCTCCACTCTAACCGCAGTTTCTGGTATGTTTCGCATCCCCGTTTGAGGATGTATTGATGCACAACTGCCCACTTTGCCAAGGCTCACAATCAAACCACTATCATTTTGATAAACGTCGCGAGTATTTACAGTGCGGTGTATGTGAATTGGTGTTTGTGAATCCTGAGCAACGTTTGGACTCTGATGCAGAAAAATCGCAGTACGATTTGCACCAAAATGACCCACAAGATATGGGTTATCGTCGATTTTTATCACGAATGGCAGATCCGATCATGGCGCGAGTTCCAGCCAATAGCCAAGGGCTAGATTTTGGCTGTGGACCCGGACCAACGCTATCTTTGATGTTACAAGAGCAGGGTTACAACATGGCGTTGTACGATATTTACTATCACCCTGAAACATCTGTCCTCAAACAACAATATGATTTTGTTACTGCCACCGAGGTGATTGAGCATTTATATACGCCCGATAAAGTGTGGCAGCAATGGTTGAATTTGGTTAAGCCCGGTGGCTGGCTTGGTATTATGACCAAGATGGTGATCGATGTTGAAGCGTTTGCGACATGGCATTACAAGAACGACATTACTCATGTCATCTTTTTTAGCCGTAAAACGTTTGAATACTTGGCAGAGCGGGATAAGCTCGAACTAGAATTTATTGGAAATGATGTAATTTTACTGAGGAAACCCCAGTAATGAGCCGTAATAAAAAAGCCAAATCAGGTGGCAACGGTGACCTGATTGTTGTTCGCAACCGTACACAGTCTGATGTGGAAGGTCGCTTACGCAAAAGAGATAAAAAGCGCAAAGGCCTGAAAACAGGTACTCGTAACTCTGAAGAGAAATCTCGTAAAGAGCAAACTGTTGGTCAAGCGCGTGATCCGCGTTTAGGCAGCAAGAAGAAAATCGCTCTAGTGGTTGAGACAGTTAAAAAGCCAACTAAAGCTGAGCGTCGTGTGTCTGCTGAGAAAGAGCTAGACATGCTTGAAAATGACGCGCAACTAAACGTATTGCTTGATCGTTTAGACAATGGTGAAAACCTAGGTGCGGGTCTACAGAAATACGTTGATGAGAAACTGGATCGCATCGAAGTTCTAATGAAGCAGCTTGGTCTTTACGAAGAAGAGCAAGAAGAAGCGGAATTAGAGCTAGAACCAGCGCCACAGCAAAGTAAGCTAGCGAAGAAGAAATCGCATTCTGATGATGATCTGCTTTCTCAATTCGAAGGTTTAGATTTAGACCAATTTAAAGGGTAGTAGCGCATCATGAATGTAACCTTATTAGCCATTGCGGGCGGAGTCATTATTGTTGGCTTAGCCTCATACGCGGGTTACCTTCTGCTCCAGCTCAAGAAGCAAAAGGAATTGCAGCTTAAACATCAAAAGCTTGCAATAGATAAACGTAACGCGAACATTTATGAAAACGTGAACACCTTGTGCCTTGCAGGTATTCAAGGTCAGTGCGACTTATCAGAAATCAGCATTCGCGTTTACTGCATTATGGATTATGTCCAAGGTGAAGATCGCATTGATTTTGATGCTACGTATCCTGCGATCTCTGAGTTGTATCATGTGGTGAAAGACATGGCGCGTGGTGAAGACCGTCAGAACTTAGCCAAGAAAGAACGCATGCAACAAAACCTAGCGCGACAAAAAGCCGAATCTCGCCTGCAAGAATCGATTGTTGAAGAGCTCAAGCAGCTGAAATCAAAGGTGCAACCTTTAAACAATCAAATCAATATTCAGATGCTTTAAGTTAACTCGCTTAAATACGGTTCGATCACTTATTATTAATAGAGGTGATCGAACTATCAATTCTGAGTATTGGTACTCAAAAAACGGCCCGCTTTACCAATTGAATCCATTGCGTATGGCAAAATAGACCGTTCACATAACTATGACTTTTCAGTCACAAATTGGAAATATCAATATGTCGCAGCAAGTCGTCGCAAGCCAACAAATTGTATGGGACCAATCGGTTCTGGATAAATACAATTACTCCGGCCCTCGTTACACGTCTTACCCAACCGCGTTAGAGTTTCATGAAGCGTTTACCATCGCTGACTACGACATGGCGTGCACGGCATACCCTGAAAGGCCAATTTCGTTATATATCCATATCCCGTTTTGTCACAAGCTTTGCTACTACTGTGGTTGTAATAAGGTTATTACGCGTCACGCCCACAAGGCGGATGAATACCTTGATGTGATTGAATTGGAAATCCGTACACGTGCTGCGTTATTGCAAGGCCGTCGTGTTACACAGTTGCACTTTGGTGGTGGTACGCCAACCTTCTTAACTAAATCGCAAATCAGCCGTTTGATGGCTATTTTACGTGGTGAGTTTCATTTCGAAGAAACGGCTGAGATCAGTATCGAAGTTGACCCGCGTGAAATCGAAATGGATGTGTTGGATCACCTACGCGGTGAAGGCTTTAACCGTCTAAGTATCGGTGTACAGGACTTCAATAAAGAAGTTCAGCAACTGGTTAACCGTGAGCAAGATGAAGAGTTCATCATTGAAATGGTTAAACGCGCGAAAAAGCTAGGCTTCCGCTCAACTAACCTAGACCTTATCTACGGTTTACCTAAGCAGACGAAAGACTCTTTTGCGGATACCTTGAAGCAAGTGCTAGAGATGCAGCCGGGTCGTTTGTCTGTGTTTAACTATGCCCACATGCCGCAACTGTTTGCTGCGCAACGTAAAATCAAAGATGAAGATTTACCGCAAGCCAAAGAGAAGATGGCTATCTTGCAAGATACTATCTCAACCCTTACCGGTGCTGGTTATCAGTTTATCGGTATGGACCACTTTGCGCTGCCAGATGATGAGCTCGCCGTGGCTCAGCGTAATGGCATTCTTCACCGCAACTTCCAAGGCTACACCACCCAAGGTGAATGTGACCTGATTGGCTTTGGTGTATCAGCCATCTCTATGGTCGGTGATGCTTACGGCCAAAACCAAAAAGAGCTTAAGAAGTACTACGCTCAGGTGAACGAGCAGCGTCATGCATTGTGGAAAGGCGTGGTGCTAGACCAAGATGATTTGATTCGTCGTGAAGTGATTAAACAGCTGATTTGTAACTTCAAACTGGATAAGAACTTCATTGAAAAAGAGTTTGGTTTAACCTTTAACCAATACTTCAAACAAGATTTAGAATTGCTGCAAACCTTCATCAATGATCAGCTGGTGGAAGTTGATGATAATGAGATTCGCGTTACGCTGCGTGGCCGTCTTCTGATTCGTAATATCTGTATGTGTTTTGATAAATACCTACGCGATAAAGCCCGTCAGCAGCAGTTCTCTAGAGTGATCTAACTACTCGCGATCATAGTATTAAGCCACGAATTTGCGTGGCTTTGTTGTATCTAGCGATGCTTAAAGCGCAATGTATTTCTCTTGTGCAACCTTCCATAGCGCTTTAACTAGCGGGTTGTCCAGCTGAGAACGCTTGCAACACACTCCTAGCTCAAACGGTGCAATGGAGGCGACTTTAAGCCTTTCTATCTTATCTCTTACTGGGCTGTTGTTAATCACCACGTCAGGGGCAATACCCACGCCACAACCTAGCGCCACCATACTAACAATCGCTTCATGGCCAGCCACTTGAGCATAGATGTTCGGTTTAATCTTCATTGTTTTAAACCAAGTGTTTGCACGTTCTCTGGCGGTTCCTGCTTCCGGCACGATGAAAGGGATTTGGCTCCAATCAGGTTGCTCTTGCTGCAAGTGTTGAGCGAAGTTGCTGATACCCGCAGGGGCAATTACAGAAAGCGGAATTTCACTGATCGGTTCAAATTCAATTCGCGATGGTAATTGGTCAGGCATGGCCGAAATTGCGATGTCAGCGTCATCACTTAATACCTTATCAATGGCTTGTGCCGGATCGCCGGTAGAGAGTTTGAACTCAATAAAGGGGTGACGCAGTCTAAATTCAGACAGCAGCTCAGGTAAATGGCTATAGCTGGCCGTTACTGAGCAAAACAGACGAATTTCACCTTTAAGCTCTTGGTCGAGCTCGGCAAATTGCGCGTGATAGTTTTGCCACTCGGCCAGTATGTTTAGCGCAACAGGTAATAGCTTCTTACCTGATGGGGTGAGCTCAACACTGCGATTGTCACGCAATAACAAAGCTTGGCCAGTTTCCGCTTCGAGTTTTTGTATCTGACGGCTGAGTGCAGAAGGGCTGATGTGCATGGCAGAGGCTGTCTTGGCAAAGCTTTTGGTTTCACATAAGTGAATGAAGAGCTGTAAACATTTGATGTTCATTAACTGGCAGTCCCTTTAAGAGCAGAGATGAAGTCTACGTTGCATTTTTTGCAATAACTAATTGTGAATATATCACTTTAAGCAATTTAATGTCTGCATTAGTATCGAGTTATTCAGTAGTCAAACCTACTGACCGTATGGACATAATTCTTAAAGGAGCGCCCAGCAATGGCTAACTATTTCAATACATTAAACTTGCGTGAGCAGCTAGACCAACTAGGTCGCTGCCGTTTTATGGATCGTAGTGAGTTTGCAACAGAAGCAGACTACCTAAAAGGTAAGAAAGTGGTGATTGTCGGTTGTGGTGCTCAAGGTCTTAACCAAGGTCTGAACATGCGTGACTCTGGCCTAGATGTCTCTTATGCACTGCGCCAAGCGGCTATCGACGAAAAGCGTCAGTCGTTCAAAAATGCTCAAGAAAATGGCTTTGAAGTAGGTAGCTACGAAACGCTAATCCCTCAAGCGGACCTAGTGGTAAACCTTACTCCAGATAAACAGCATACCAATGTAGTTGAGACAGTAATGCCTTTAATGAAGCAAGGCGCTGCATTAGGTTACTCGCACGGCTTTAACGTAGTAGAAGAGGGCATGCAAATTCGTAAAGATCTAACGGTTGTTATGGTTGCACCTAAGTGTCCAGGTACAGAAGTACGTGAAGAATACAAACGTGGCTTTGGCGTACCAACCCTAATCGCTGTTCACCCAGAGAACGACCCACAAGGTGAAGGCTGGGATATCGCCAAAGCATGGGCAGCTGCGACAGGTGGTCACCGCGCAGGTTGTCTAGAGTCTTCATTCGTAGCAGAAGTGAAATCTGACCTAATGGGTGAGCAAACTATCCTATGTGGCATGCTGCAAGCTGGCTCTATCGTATGTTACGAGAAGATGATTGCTGACGGCATCGACCCAGGCTACGCAGGTAAGCTGCTTCAATACGGCTGGGAAACCATCACAGAAGCACTGAAGTTTGGTGGCATCACCCACATGATGGACCGTCTATCAAACCCAGCTAAGATTAAAGCATTTGAGCTGTCAGAAGAGCTTAAAGATCTAATGCGCCCACTGTACAACAAGCACATGGATGACATCATCCAAGGTGAGTTCTCAAGCACTATGATGGCTGACTGGGCGAATGATGATGTGAACCTACTAGGCTGGCGTGCTGAAACAGGCGAAACGGCATTTGAAAACTACCCATCAACCGATGTTGAGATTTCAGAGCAAGAGTACTTTGATAACGGCATCCTAATGATTGCCATGGTACGTGCAGGCGTTGAGTTAGCATTCGAAGCGATGACAGCATCAGGCATCATCGATGAGTCAGCGTACTACGAATCACTGCATGAGCTACCACTAATCGCGAACACCATTGCACGTAAGCGTCTATACGAGATGAACGTAGTAATTTCAGATACAGCAGAATACGGTAACTACCTATTCGCTAATGTAGCAACACCGCTACTGCGTGAGAAGTTCATGCCTTCAGTAGGCACGGACGTTATCGGTAAAGGCCTAGGTGAAGCATCTAACCAAGTAGATAACGCAACGCTAATCGCAGTAAATGAAGCGATTCGTAACCACCCAGTAGAATACATCGGTGAAGAGCTACGTGGGTATATGACCGATATGAAGAACATCGCGGTGGGTGGCTAAATTACTTGCCTTAATGTTTTATTTCGTTGTCGAAGGTGCTCATTTGCGACTGCAAACTGCGCGCCTTCTCCTAGAAATAAAACCTTAATACTGCGTAATTGCAAACAAATAGCAAAGCAGTAAGAACTCCAGGCTGACTGGGGTGATAAATACAAAAAAACACAACATCTAAAAACAAAGGGCTTGGTCACTGACCAAGCCCTTTTCTTTTGTGTTCATTAAACGTATTGGATTACTTGTCTGCTAGTTTTTCTTCTAGGTCAGCCAGTTTCTTTTCCATTTCCGTTAGCTTTTGGCGTGTGCGTAGCAGTACTTGAGTTTGTACATCAAACTCTTCGCGGCTGACAACATCAAGCTTATTCAGTTGGCCTTGGATTACTTGGCGAACTTTTTGGTCAACGTCTGAACCTAGGTCTTTCACTGGTTGAGGCATTGAGTCATGAATCTGTTTAGCGATCTGCTCTAATTTTTTTGGATCAAACATAGTGGTTATCACTCCTGTATCTTTGACGACATTTTAAGTAATTCAATCTAGAAAGTCGCCCATTAGAGAGTAAAAAAGCGATTCAAGTTGAGAGGTAGAAAAAAGGCCACCGAAGTGGCCTTTAGCGACTTAACAACTTATTGGTTGTTTTTCGCGAGTTCGCGACAAGCCGCTTTCGCTTCGTCAACTCGCGCTAGCTTTTCCAGATCTTTGTCCTCTACAAATACTGGCAGAGGTTTGTGTTTCTCTGCTAGGTAGCTGTAGATAACTGGCAGTACGAATAGGGTAAACAGAGTACCAATCGCTAGACCAGCAACGATAACAATACCGATACTGAAGCGCTGAGCAGCACCTGCACCTGTTGCGTACATCAGTGGGATAAGACCTGCAATCATCGCTGCAGTGGTCATTAGGATAGGGCGTAGACGTACTTTTGCCGCTTCCATAACTGCTTCGATACGGTTTTTCTTATTGTGTAGCTGCTCTTCTTTCGCAACCTCACAAATCAAAATACCGTGCTTGGTGATAAGACCAACAAGCGTAATCAAACCAACCTGCGAGTAGATGTTCATGGTTGCTGCGCCCCATGCTAGGGCAATCAAAGCACCACAAATCGCAAGCGGTACAGAGACCATGATAACCACTGGGTCTTTCAGAGATTCAAACTGAATCGCAAGAACCAAGAAGATGATCGCCAATGCCAAACCAAAGGTGGCGTATAGCGCGCTACCTTCTGTTACGTACTGACGGGCTTCACCCATGTAGTCATGGTTGTAACCAGCTGGTAGTTTGCTTTCCGCAATGTCTTCAAACCATGTAATCGCATCACCCATTGCAGTGCCTGGAGCTGGTACCGCGCCCACGCTTGCTGAGTTTAGCTGGTTGAAGTGTGGTAGTGAGCGAGGCTCTGCCACAACATCAATGGTGATTAAGCTACCCAGAGGAATTGCATTACCATCTGCTGCACGCACATAGTAGTTTTTCATCGATTCTGGGTTTAGACGCCACTTACGTTCTACTTGAGGGATAACCTCGTAAGAACGGCCGTTTAAGTCGATACGGTTTACATAACCATCCGCCATCATAGTACCTAGCGTGATACCGATGTCTTGCATGGTCACGCCGTATGCACCTGCTTTGTCTTTGTCGATGTTGATTTTCATCGTCGCTGAATCGTAGTTTAGATCCAAATCCGAGTAGACAAACATCGGGCTATTTTTCACTTCGGTCAGAACTTCTGTCGCGATAGTGAACAAGCTTTCAAAGCTATTCGGCGTTGTGATAACAAATTGAATTGGTAGACCAGAACCCGCACCTGGAAGTTCAGGCATCTGGAATGCGGTTACCGCCATTCCTGGTACTTCACCAACCAATTGACCTACACGGTTAGCCACTTCAGACTGAGACGCTTCACGCTCGCTCCAAGGTACCATCGAGGCAATACCAAACGCTTGGTTAGAGTTCGGCACACCCGTAAACACCTGCGCAAATTCTACTTCTGGCTGAGCAGACAGAATTTCATTTACGTGGTTCATGGTGTTTTGCAGGTAGTCTAAGTTCGCATTAGACGGGCCGGTACCCATCAGCATTACTGCACCTTTATCTTCTGATGGCGCGAGTTCACTTGGGATGAACTTAAACAGAATCGGAAGGCTAGCAAATACAATAATACCGAACGCAAGTACCACTGGACGATGATCCATGACCGCTTGAAGCATACGCTCATAACGGTTAGTCATGCGTTCTAGAACAGAGTGTACCTTTTGCTCAAACTTGCTTGGCTCTTCATTCGCCTTAAGCATTTTTGAACACATCATCGGTGATAGGGTCAGAGCCACAATACCGGATACAAATACCGAGCCGGCAAGTGTTAAAGCAAACTCTTTAAAGAGCGAGCCTGTAATACCACCCATCATCGCGATTGGCGCATATACCGCACCTAGCGTCAGTGTCATTGCAATTACTGGAACGGCAATTTCACGTGTACCAATGATCGCCGCTCTAAACGGAGATTCACCCAACTTGATATGACGGTCGACGTTCTCAAGAACAACGATCGCATCATCCACCACCAGACCGATGGCCAGTACCATCGCCAGTAGCGTCATCAAGTTCCACGAGAAGCCGATAGATTGCATGACCATTGCCACACCGATTAACGACAGTGGAATAGTCACAATCGGGATCAGTACTGCACGGAACGAACCTAGGAACAAGGTAATCACGATCAGTACGATTAACGCCGCTTCCAAGATAGTCTTGATTACTTCTTGAATGGACTCGTTGATCGCAACCGTTGAGTCGTACATCACGTTCATGGAGATGTTGCTCGGTAGGTTACGTTCTAACTGAGGAAGTAAATCTAAGACATCGGCTGCGATGTTAATTGGGTTAGCACTAGGTGCTGCGTTGATCGCTGCAACCACGGCCTCTTGGCCGTTAGCACTCGCGCGGTAAATATCGTGGCTTTTCTCTAGTGTTACTTTCGCGATATCGCCAAGACGAATCACTTCACCTTCAGCACCAGATTTCACCACCAGCGCTTCAAGTTCGTCAGTGTTCGATACCTGAGTATCGGCACTACCGTTGTAAAGCACCATCTCACCGATAGCTTGACCTGTCGCTGATTGGTAGTTGTTGGCGTTAAGTACGCCCATCACATCAGATGCAGTTAGGTTAAGCGCCGCCATTTTTGCAGGGTCTAGCCATACGCGCAGTGCGTATTTCATACCACCGTAGAGATCAACCTTAGATACACCACTTACCGTGAAGAGCTGAGGGTTGATTACACGTTCTAGGTAGTCAGTGATCTGACTAGACGACAACTCATCACTGGTGAAACCAATGTAAAGTACCGCTGTGGTAGAACCGGTAGACATAGTTACAGTTGGGTCTTCCGCTTCTTTTGGAAGCTGAGAACGAACTGAGTTTGTCTTGGCCAAAACGTCAGACAGTGCCGCATTCGGGTCAGTGTTGAGCTTCATGTTTACGGTAATCGTAGATGAGCCCAAAACAGACGAAGACGTCATATAGTCGATGTTGTCGGCCTGTGCGACCGCTTGTTCCAATGGCTGAGTAATGAAGCCTTGAATCAAGTCAGCACTGGCACCGTAGTAGCCAGTAGACACGGTGATTACCGTGTTTGTCATTTCTGGGTATTCACGCACCTGCATCTTGAATATTGCTTGGAAACCAAGCAAGGCTATCAAGAAGCTGATCGAAATCGCCAGAACTGGACGTTTAATAAAAACATCAGTAAAGCGCATGATTCCTCCAATTACAGCATTGGTGTTTCAGCTGGTGGGGTAGTTGCATCACTTTCTACGATGCGAACTTTCGCGTGGTTACTTAGACGAACTTGACCTGAAGTCACCACAACGTCGCCAGGTTTCACACCTTCCAGTACGTGTGCAACATCAGCGGCACGCTCACCGATTTTAACGACATGCTGCTTAACGCGTTTAACGCCTTCTTCTTCAGTTACGATGTACACACTGTCACCGTAAAGCGTATAAGTAATCGCTGTTTGCTGAAGCGCTACTTGGTTTTCTAGCTTAGGAAGAATGATGTTAGCGCGTGCAAACATACCGCTACGCAATTGACCATCGCTGTTAGGAATATCTGCTTGAACTTGAATCAGACCGCTTTGAACGTTTACAGCAGGCTCGATTGCAGATATAGAACCTTCAAACGTTTTCTCTGGGTAAGCATCAACAAAAATGTCGACTTGTTGGTCAAGTTTGATGCGAGAAATGTCTGCTTGAGGAACAGTGAAGCGAAGGCGCATAACGGTGGTGTCTTCTAGACGAACAATATCACTACCTGCTTGTAGGTATTGGCCTAGGTAAACGTTACGAATACCAACGACACCAGCAAATGGCGCTTTGATTTCACGGCGGTCAATAGACGCTTTAAGGCTTTCAATTTCCGCTTGAAGTGAGAAGTAGTTTGCACCAGCTTCATCATACGCTTCTTTTGAAATAGACCCTTTTTTGTATAGACCTTGGTAACGCTTGTACTTCGCTTTTGCTGCTGGCAGCTTAGCTTGAGCACTCTTTAGGTTAGCTCTTTCAACTTCAGAGTCCAAAGTGATAAGAGGCTGACCTTCTTCAACTTGAGTACCTGACTCAAAGCTGATCACGTCAATCACACCGCTAGTTTCGTTAGCTACGGTAACGCCTTGGTTTGGCTCAATGAAACCGATCGCTTCAATCACTGGCACCCAGTCGGTAGCTTGTACTTCAGTCACCGTTACCGGAAACTCAGGTTCTGGTAGGTTTGCCATGTACTCGGCAATTTTTTGTTGCTTGAATAGATTGAAACCAATCACACTACCAAACAGTAGTACGACGATAACAATCATAAAGAAAGTCCACTTTTTCATTCTATTAAGAACTCCAAGTTAGTGATTAATTATTGCATCCCAGCTTGCGTCGATAGCGGCTTCAAGTGCCTCGTCGTCAAGATGGTAAAATCCCAAAGCGTGTTTTCGAGCAAGCGCAACACAAGCTTCAAAAGTTAGCCCCGAAAGTACTTCGTTCGCTAGAGGTTTAAATACGCCTTGCTCTTTGCCTTCTTCGAACAATCGGTCTACCTTAAAGAACATCTTCTTTTCTAATAGTCGGATTGATATCTCGGAAGAACAAGGAAGCGATTCGTATTGAACCCGGTTACTCAATGCATTGATGTTTGACGCCGCTAAGTTCCAAATGTTCAACCACATAGTACGATAGCGTACTTTTAACGGTTCAGAATCATCGACATCAGCCTGAACCGCAGTAGCGATTCGTTGAGCGACGCGCAAACGCACTTCGTTGAGTAAATCTTCTTTGTCGGAGAAGTAACAGTAGATAGTGCCCGCTGCAACGCCGGCTTGTTTCGCCACTTTATGCATTGAAAGGCCATGAAAGCCCGTCTCTGCAATCAGCTTTTCGGCTGCATCGAGTATCTGCTGTTGCTTATCTACGTTAGTGTTGTTGGCCATTATATGAAACCACCAATGAATGAACGTTCATTCATTATAGACCAATTACTGCCCACTAGTGCAATAAAATTTATACAAAAATCAGGAAAATTAGTCGATTACTGGCTCTATATTTGTCAGATAGGGTGGCCAAATTGGTCGACGTATTAATAATAGCAATTGAACTATTGCGCCATTATTATAAGCGCCATTATTTTTACCCAATGAGAACTCCATGAAGCTGAATCCCGGACAAGACCAAGCGGTTAAGTATGTATCGGGCCCATGCCTAGTATTAGCTGGCGCAGGGTCAGGTAAAACGCGCGTTATTACCAACAAGATTGCGTACTTGGTTCAGCAGTGTGGTTACAAGGCGCGTAATATCGCAGCCGTTACCTTTACCAATAAAGCCGCACGTGAAATGAAAGAGCGTGTTGGCCAAACATTGGGTAAGCAAGAAGCCAAAGGTTTGATGGTTTCTACCTTCCATACCTTAGGTTTGACCATTTTAAAGCGCGAGTACAAACACCTTGGTTTGAAAGCGGGCTTTTCGCTGTTTGATGACCAAGACCAAATGGCCTTGCTTAAAGAACTTACCGAGAAGCAGCTGGATGGCGATAAAGATCTGCTGCGTAGCTTATTAAGCACCATTTCAAACTGGAAGAATGACATGTTGACCCCTGAGCAGGCCAAAGCGCGTGCTCAGGGTGAACAACAACAGCTGTTTGCTTTCTGTTTTGAAATGTACCAAAAGCAGATGAAAGCTTATAACGCACTCGATTTCGATGATTTGATTGCTTTGCCAGTTTGGCTGCTGAGAACCAATGAAGAAGTGCGTCAGCGCTGGCAAAATCGTATTCGCTACTTGCTGGTGGACGAATATCAAGATACCAACACCAGTCAGTACGAGTTGGTGAGACTCATTGTTGGCGAACGTGCGCGCTTAACCGTGGTAGGGGATGATGATCAATCTATTTACTCATGGCGTGGTGCAAAGCCGCAGAACTTAGTGCTGCTTGGTGAAGATTACCCTAACCTTAAGCTGATCAAGCTAGAGCAAAATTACCGCTCAACTAACCGTATCTTGCGCAGTGCAAACATCTTGATTGCCAATAACCCGCACGTGTATGAGAAATCGCTGTTCTCAGAGCTACCGGATGGTGAAAAGCTCAAGGTGCTATTAGCGAAAAACGAAGAGCACGAAGCAGAGCGTGTTACGGGTGAAATCATTGCCCATAAGTTCTTAAATCGAACTGACTATCGTGATTACGCGATTTTGTATCGTGGTAACCACCAATCGCGTTTGATTGAAAAATCTTTGATGCAAAACCGCGTGCCGTACAAGTTATCAGGTGGTACGTCGTTCTTCGCTCGTGCAGAAATCAAAGACATCATGGCTTACCTTAAAGTGTTGGTGAACCCAGATGATGACAACGCGTTCATTCGTATCGTGAATACTCCTAAGCGCGAAATTGGCCCAGTGACATTAGAGAAGCTCGGCAGTTACGCCAACATGCGTGGTAAAAGCTTGTTCGAATCGAGCTTTGAAATGGGCTTAGAGCAGCATCTTACTGGCCGAGGCCTAGAGAATTTGCGCCGCTTTACCGCTTGGTTGGTGAAGATTGCGGATCAAGCAGAGCGTGGTGATACGGTGGAGGCTGTTCGTTCACTTGTGCGTGATATCAATTACGAAGATTGGTTATACGAAACATCGTCAAGCCCGAAAGCGGCCGAAATGCGCATGAAGAACGTCTCTGACCTTTATTCTTGGATTGTTGCCGATCTAGAAGGTGACAACTATGACCAAGAAGAGAAGACAATCAAAGAAGTCGTTCAACGTTTGACCCTGCGTGACATGATGGAGCGCGGTGAAGAAGATGATGACAGCGATGCAGTCCAGCTCATGACTCTACATGCTTCCAAAGGCCTAGAGTTCCCTTATGTGTACTTGATTGGTACTGAAGAAGGCATCTTGCCTCACCAAACCAGTATTGATGAAGAGAACGTTGAGGAAGAGCGCCGCCTTATGTATGTAGGTATCACACGCGCGCAGAAGGAGCTGACATTTACCATGTGTCGTGAACGTCGTCAGTTTGGTGAATTAATCAAACCGACGCAAAGTCGTTTTCTGGATGAACTGCCGTTTGATGATGTTGAATGGGAAGCAACTAAAAAGCCAGTAACTCAAGAAGAGCGCATGGCAAAAGGTCAGGCGCACATTGCCAACCTAAGAGCGATGTTTAAGAAAGACTAAATGTATTGATCTATTAGGTGAGGCGTTCCGCTTTTACGGGACTCGACAAACGCGAGTATTTCACCATCAGAAATACGCTTCACTACCGTATCTCCATTACGTATTTCGATCATCGCTTGACCGCCGTGATTGACAATATTGGCACTTAAATTATTGCTCAGTTCAGGCAGTGCAGAGTTGAGATGCTCAACAATCTGACGCAGCTGCTGTTTAGACTTAACATCGTGAGGGTCGATTTTTGACTGTGATTCTTCACTTTGTGAAGGTTTAGTGTGTTGCTCATGAATGTGATTCTCCCTTGGGTGTGGGAGGTAAGAGTTGGATGTGATTTTCATAAGCATCTCCGAAAGTGTTCGAAAATCATACTGCCTACTTATTGTATCGTCACAAATGCGCTTCTCTTGAGCCTATTTTTATAAAACAACCAATTCAAAGGCTTAACGCAGATTGCTAAGCCTTTAACTGTTGTGTTGTTGGTTATAGGCCTTCGATCATGTGATCAATAGCAGCAATAATCTCTTCATCGGAACAGTCCATACATGAACCTTTAGCTGGCATGGCATTGAAACCGTTGATGGCGTGATCGGCCAGTACATCTTTACCTTTCGCAATTCGAGGTGCCCAATCATTGGCATCACCAGTGACCGGTGCGCCGCTTACCCCAGTGCTGTGGCATGCGGTACAAAACGTTCCGTAGACCGTTGCGCCATCTCGTGGGCCGCTTCTTTCTACAACGACAGGCTCTGCACCCGCAAGATAGACATCACCGACTGGCTTAATTCTTTCTGCAATTGCGTCATGCTCTTCAGGACTGACGTTTAGGGCAAACGTCGCGGAAGAGAAAGTCGCTGCCGCTATTAAAGCGGTAAAGATTTTTCGAGACATATCCATTTAACTCACTGTACATTCCAGAAGATGAGCACTGACTCACCAATTATTATTCCAATGCGTTATCATTCTTAGCTGATGTTTTTATTCGCATTGATATTAGAGTATAAGATGTTCTACAAGGTTTAACGTGGTTAAATCAATGTAAATACTAGGTGATTATATATCGAGCGGATGTTGCAATAAACAACAACTTGTCCATGGCAAGGTGTATGTCACACCATTTGTAGGGTTTTATTCGCCATCAATCGCCCAAAAAGGCGTCAAACGATAAAAAAACTTGAAAAAGTACTAGACGACATAGTGTGATATACGTATTATTCCACTCCGCCGATGGGGCATGCGCCCGTAGCTCAGCTGGATAGAGCGTTGGCCTCCGGAGCCAAAGGTCGAAGGTTCGAATCCTTTCGGGCGCGCCATTTGCCTGGAGGAATATCGGTAAAACAGATAGTGGTGGCTATAGCTCAGTTGGTAGAGCCCTGGATTGTGATTCCGGTGGTCGCGAGTTCGAATCTCGTTAGCCACCCCATTATTTCGGTAACCTAGTTTACTCAGTAGATAGAGGTTTCCAGTTTCGATTTTATCGGGACAAAACATAAGTCGGTGAATAGCGCAGCTTGGTAGCGCATCTGGTTTGGGACCAGAGGGTCGGGGGTTCGAATCCCTCTTCACCGACCACTATTTCAATAATCGCAAATGCGGTTATACAAAAAAATTAGTGGTGGCTATAGCTCAGTTGGTAGAGCCCTGGATTGTGATTCCGGTGGTCGCGAGTTCGAATCTCGTTAGCCACCCCATTAATTTTGTCGGTGAATAGCGCAGCTTGGTAGCGCATCTGGTTTGGGACCAGAGGGTCGGGGGTTCGAATCCCTCTTCACCGACCACTATAAGAAAGCCTCGTCAGAAATGACGGGGCTTTTTTACATTTGGAGATCTGAACTTCGAACAGAGTGGGGTCGTCTGATGTTCAAAGTATGTCTCTTCACCGACCACCATAAGAAAGCCTCGACTGGCCGTCCGCGTCAGAAATGACGGGGCTTTTTTACATTCTGAAGTCTTGAAATACAGAGTGCGAACAGAGTAGGGTTCGCCTGATGTTCAAGATATATCTCTTCACCGACCTTTTCTTTTCTAGCTCTCTTATTCCAATCCTCGGGGTGGTTTCTACAAATAACCCGCGCGACTTCTAAATATCTACTATCGTTAAAGTGACTGCTTACAATTGAAAATAAAGAGTAATAATCTGCCTTTTGGTTTTTATGGTGGTCTCGTGTGTTGTTTTTACATCTATAACTAAATGTTTGTTTTGTTTTTGTTAATGAATTTATATTCCTATTTGTGGGTAATTATTCTTGTTGTTTGACGGGGTTTTATGAGATCTCACCATATAGCGAGCTTTTAGGTTGTTTTGGCTAGGTTTTTCTTAAAGTTAGCATAATTGATTATGCAAATATTCGTTTATGAGCTGCTTAAAATATGCGCAAATTCGACTTTTTTCACTGTGTTTGTTGCTTTTCTGTGAATTTTTTGCCAAATTGTTCAGCTTGTAACTGTCAGAATGATGTACTGACAAAGAATGGATTCACTTAATACTTGTTGCAGCAGCTTAGTGTTCGGCTATTTCTTTTTCGAGAATGGTTAATTGTTGTGGCGACAGGTATCAGACAGGGCAGAAAACTGCCATAGCAGTAGAGGTCTGGTAATGTCACTTTTAGAAGTTAAAGATCTTCGTATTGAATACCCATCTCGTCATGGTGTTCATGCCGCGGTTAAATCTTTATCGTTCAATATTGAACGTGGAGAAATCGTGGGCGTAGTGGGCGAGTCGGGTGCAGGTAAATCAACCGTTGGTAACGGGGTGATCGACTTGCTGAGCCCTCCTGGGGTTATCGCGGATGGTGAAGTATTTTTAGATGGAGAGAAGATCTCTGGTCTCACCCCGCAGCAGATGCGTAAAGTGCGCGGCTCAAAAATTGGGTTTATTTTCCAAGATCCAATGACCTCTCTAAATCCTCTTTTCACGGTTGAGCATCAACTAAAAGAAACGATTCATGCCAATATGAAAGTTTCAGAAGAAGAGGCATATCAACGTGCTCTTTCTTTGATGCAGCAAGTGGGCATTCCACAGCCTGAAAACCGCCTTAAGCAGTACCCTCACCAATTTTCTGGTGGTATGCGTCAGCGTGTGGTTATCGCGATCGCTCTAGCGGGTGAACCCGATTTAATCATCGCGGATGAGCCAACCACAGCGTTGGATGTATCGATTCAAGACCAAATCCTTAATCTAATTCGTGAGCTATGCATTAAGAAAAATGTCGGTTGTATGTTGGTCACTCACGATATGGGTGTGGTTTCCAATGTGACAGATCGTGTGGCGGTGATGTATCGCGGTGATTTGGTTGAGTTTGGCCCGACAGCGAAAGTACTTGGCGACCCAGACCACGCTTATACCCGCAGTTTGATCTCTGCCGTTCCTCGTTCCGATATCAAGTTAGACCGTTTCCCACTGGTTAGCTACATCGAAGAAGCTCAGGAAATGGAGCAACTGGATGTCAAAAATCACTGGCTAGGTCAAAGCCAAGATCACCGAGATTACACTGGCCCGTTATTACAGGTTGAGAACGTCAATCTACGTTTTATTACTAAAGACTCGTTGTTTGAAAGTCGTCGTGAGTATGTTCAAGCTTCAAACAATGTCAGCTTTGAAGTGCATGAAGGTGAGACGTTTGGTTTAGTCGGTGAATCAGGTTCAGGTAAATCGACCATTGCCCGCGTTATTGCCGGTCTATATCAGCCGAACTCAGGCAAAGTGACATTTGAAGGTATTAATTTAACCGGTCTGAAATCTGAAAAAGAGCGCCGTCCGTTGCGTCGTCAAATGCAGATGGTGTTCCAGAACCCATATACGTCAATGAACCCGAGAATGAAGATTTTCGACATCATTGCTGAGCCTATTCGATTCCACAAGCTGACGCGCAATGAAACAGAAACGAGACAGATCGTTAACGATCTATTGGATCACGTTGGCCTAGGCAAAATGGCGGGTGTGAAGTATCCCCATGAGTTTTCTGGTGGTCAGCGTCAGCGTATCTCAATCGCTCGTGCTTTAGCGACGCGCCCACGATTGTTGATTTGTGATGAGCCTACCTCTGCACTGGATGTATCAGTGCAAGCGCAGATTCTTAACCTGCTCAAAGACCTACAAGATGAGTTAAACCTCACCATGTTATTCATTAGTCATGACTTGCCAGTCATTCGCCAGATGTGCGATCGAGTCGGCGTGATGCAAATGGGTACCTTATTAGAGGTCGCACCAACTGAGCAGCTCTACACAGATCCTCAACATGATTACAGCAAACAACTAATTTCCTTAATGCCGGAATTTACTGGCTTAAGAGAAGGGGTAAAAACGGCTTAAGCCGACCTATTCAAAGGCCGTGGCCTGCGAATAGCTAAGATGCAAACACAACATAAACTAGGGATAGCTATCCCGCATAAGGAGTTATGCAGATGAGTATGAAAACCAAGATTGCAGTCGCCGTTGCAGTAGTGGCTGCAGGTGGTATCTATTTTGCGATGCAACCAAAAGAAGAGAAAGTTGCAGAGCAAGAGGCTGCGAAAGTAGAGCAGCCAGTGGCGCAGGAAGTAGCGATTAAAGTGGCTTACGATGCTGACCCAGTATCACTAGACCCACATGAGCAGCTATCTGGCGGTACGCTACAGATGTCGCACATGGTATTTGACCCTCTAGTGCGTTACACCCAATCTTTAGATTTTGAATCTCGCCTAGCAGAAAGCTGGGAGCGTGTGGATGACACCACTTTCCGCTTTGCACTGCGTAAGGGTGTGAAATTCCACTCAGGTAATGAGCTGACGGCTGATGATGTTGTATGGACATTTGACCGTCTTAAAAACTCTCCAGACTTTAAAGCGATCTTTGAACCGTACGAGAAGATGGTGAAAGTGGATGACTACACGGTAGAGCTCGTATCAAAAGCGGCTTACCCACTTGTGCTACAAACTGCGACTTACATCTTCCCGATGGACAGCAAGTTCTACACCGGCACAACGGCTGACGGCAAAGATAAAGCGGAAGTGGTTAAGCACGGTAACTCGTTCGCTTCGACGAACGTATCTGGTACAGGTCCATTCATCGTAACGGCGCGTGAGCAAGGCGTGAAAGTTGAGTTTGAACGCTTTGACGGCTACTGGGATAAAGAGACGGGTAACGTAGATAAGCTAACACTTGTGCCAATTAAAGAGTCGGCAACACGTGTTGCTGCGCTACTGTCTGGTGACGTAGATATGATTGCTCCAGTTGCACCGAACGATCACAAGCGTGTTCAAAGCGCGTCTGATATCGATCTTGTGACGCTTTCTGGTACGCGAATCATTACTTTCCAAATGAACCAAAACAGCAATGAAGCGTTGAAAGATGTACGCGTTCGTCAGGCGATTGTTCATGCGATTAACAACGAAGGTATCGTTGATAAAGTAATGAAAGGCTTCGCGACGGTTGCTGGTCAACAAGGCCCATCAGGCTACGCAGGCTATGATGAAGCGCTTGTTCCACGTTTTGACCTAGAGAAAGCTAAGCAGCTAATGGTGGAAGCTGGCTACCCAGATGGCTTTAGCCTAACGATGATGGCGCCTAACAACCGCTACGTGAACGATGCCAAGATTGCACAATCTGCAGCGGCAATGCTGTCTAAGATTGGCATTAAGGTTGATCTGAAAACCATGCCTAAAGCGCAATACTGGCCTGAGTTTGATAAATGTGCAGCAGACATGCTGATGATTGGTTGGCACTCAGATACAGAAGATTCAGCGAACTTCTCTGAATTCCTAACCATGACGCGTGACGAAGCAACAGGTAAAGGCCAATACAACTGTGGTTACTACTCAAACTCAGAAGTGGATAAGTTAGTTGAAGCATCAAACGTAGAAACGGACCCAGCTAAGCGTGCTGAAATGCTGAAAACGGTTGAAGCGACACTATACAACGACGCGGCATTTGTTCCTCTACACTGGCAAAACCTTGCTTGGGGTGCAAAAGCGAACGTTGAGATTGAGCCTATCGTGAACGCGATGAACTTCCCTTACTTTGGTGACCTAGTGGTTAAGTAAGAGAAGGGTTAACTACGAAGTGACTGCTTACTTTTTAAAGTAGGTAGTGACTTTGTTAAGTGATTAACTGTTTAGGTACTTAGCCTTGTTTCAGTCGGGTTAAGTACCTCTCTCAAGACTGATTTAGTGATTTGCCAATCAACTCGGTGTTCGCCAAGGATGTCGGCAAATGACTCTCTAAGGAAAGAAAGGGGCAAGGAATGTTTTCGTTTCTGGTCAAGCGCCTGTTTCAGGCACTGATAGTGATGTTTGTGATCAGTTTAGTGGCGTTTGCCATTCAGGATAATCTGGGTGACCCGCTACGTGAGCTTGTCGGTCAGTCGGTTTCAGAGTCAGAGCGCCAAGCGCTGCGTGATGAGCTCGGCTTAAATGATCCCTTCATTACAAAATACACTCGCTTTGTAGGCGCTGCTATACAGGGTGATCTTGGTACTTCTTACTTCTTCAAACGTCCTGCGGTTGAAGTGATTCTCGATAAATTGGTCGCGACTCTAGAGCTGGTCTTTGGCGCGTCAGTTATCATCGTCGTATTGTCGATTCCACTTGGCGTATATTCCGCAATCCATCCTAAAAGTTTCTTTACTAAAGTGGTGATGGCGCTAAGTAGTGTGGGTATTTCTATTCCGGTGTTCTTAACCGCGATCATGTTGATGTATGTCTTCTCCATCGAGCTAGGTTGGCTACCATCCTACGGGCGGGGAGAAACCGCCAATGTGCTGGGTTGGGAGTCGGGCTTCTTTACATTAGATGGCTTAGCGCACCTGATTTTGCCTTGTGTGGCGCTGGCCTCGATTATGTTGCCATTGTTTATTCGTTTGGTTCGCTCTGAGATGCTGGAAGTGCTCAGTTCGGAATACATTAAGTTCGGTAAGGCGAAAGGCCTAGCGCTGAACAAAATCTATTATCAGCATGCCTTGAAAAATACCATGCTGCCTGTTTTGACCGTTGGTGGTGTGCAGATCGGTACTATGGTGGCTTACACCATTTTGACTGAGACGGTGTTCCAATGGCCGGGTACTGGTTTCCTTTTCCTAGAAGCGATCAACCGAGTCGATACCCCATTGATTACGGCTTACGTGATTTTTGTTGGGCTTATCTTCGTGGTGACGAACACCATTGTCGACTTGTTGTATGGGCTAATTAACCCAACCGTGAATCTAACCGGTAAAGGAGCATAGTGATGGCGAACAATGTAGCAACTCAAAGCGCCGCTCCTTCTCGTTGGGAGCGATTTACACAATCGGATTTCTTGTACTACTTCAAGCGCGATAAAGTCGCGATGGCGAGCTTTACTGTGTTCATGATGTTCTTAGTCATGGCATTGGCTGCCCCTATTTTTGCGCCGACCGATCCCTACGATTTAAGCTCGATTGATATCTTAGATTCAGAGCTACCGCCTGCGTGGATGGAAGGCAGTGATGAGCGTTTTCTATTAGGTACTGATGAACAAGGGCGCGATATTCTTTCGACCATTTTGTATGGTTCACGCTTGTCTCTTACCATTGGCTTTTTAGCCGTTGGTCTACAGCTGGTTCTAGGTATTGTGATTGGTTTATCAGCCGGTTACTTCGGTGGTCGTATTGATAGCTTCTTGATGCGTTTTGCTGATGTGCAGCTGTCGTTCTCAACCATGATGGTGGCAATTATCGTATCCGCTATATTCAAAGCCAGTTTTGGTAGTGATTTTTATAGCCAATATGCGGTAGTGATGCTGGTGGTGATTATCGGTGTAGCTGAATGGCCTCAATATGCGCGAACCATTCGAGCCTCAGTACTCGCTGAGAAGAAGAAAGAGTATGTGGAAGCGGCTCGCGTGATGGGCTTTAAAGCGCCGCGCATTATGTTCCGCCATATTCTGCCTAACTGTTTATCACCGATTTTGGTTATCTCAACCGTACAGGTGGCAAATGCCATCATGTCAGAAGCGGCACTTTCCTTCCTAGGATTGGGCTTGCCCGTTGATCAGCCATCGCTAGGGGCGCTAATCAGTACTGGATTTAACTACATCTTCTCTGGCGCATGGTGGATTACCGCCTTCCCAGGTATTGTGTTGGTAACTTTAGTGTTGGTAATCAATCTATTAGGTGACTGGTTGCGAGATGTATTTAACCCGAAAATCTATAAAGGGTGATCCAATCTAGGGTTTATATCGAAAATTGACTTAAACTGAGAGCCGTAAGAAATTACGGCTCTTTTTTTGCATCGACATTTTGTATACGGCACGACGTCAATAATTACGCAATCGCGAATGAGTGGAGTTGCAATATGAAGTTTCAAAGGAACTCTGGTAGAGCCTTGTTATCTAATATAAATATATTTCGCAATGTGGCCCGTGATCAGGCAATGAATAAAATAGGTTTATTGGACAATATGGAAACAAACATGGCAATGATGCCATTCAAGCCTCTCGCTAAAGTTTTTTCAGCCTCTTTACTTTGTTTGGCTGCTTTCGCTGCGCCCGTTCATGCACAAGATTTTTTATGTGATGCGACTCAGGCATCAACTCAAGATTTACCGTTGTTAGATAAGTCCTGCCCAATTGGTAAAGGCTTATGGGGTAAGCAACAGCCAAAGGCGCAACAATCTAACTTCTGGATTCAATGTGGGGTATTTGCCAAGCCATTGACAGTGAAAGAAGCCAAAGTGATTTACCCGAAGATCTCAACCGACGTGTGGGCGAAAATTGAAGGCCGCAATGCGCGTTGTCTGATTGGTCCATACTCAGATTTTTCAGAGGCTAAGCAAGACCTAGCCAAGGTAAAAACCATCGCTCGCTACAAAGAAGCGTTTATACGTGAAGTTGCGAAAGGTGCGCCAACTAAACCTCGTCAAGCGGTAGCAAAAGCGCCAGTGGTTACTAAGCCGAAAGTCGCTGAGTCAAAGCAAGCGGCGACGGTTATTGTGCCACCAAAAGTGGTTAAGCCGGTCGCTCCTGTACCTGTTACTGCGCCAACTAAATCCACTCAAGCGGCAAGCGAAATTTCTGTGCGCCGTGAAGCTATCATTGGTGATGTGCAGTTCAAAGTGCCATACATCATGTTTAGCGATGATCAGTTCTATATGGAGTATGGCTTACCTTGGAATCGTTTCGATTATGATGGTGCTGCGCAAGTATGTCGCCAGCTAGGTATGGGCTTACCAACGGAAGAGCAATGGCAGCTATTGCTTGAAGCTAACATAATGAAGGCTAACCAATGGCCAATGCATTTACCTTACTGGGGTGATAAGCGCCGCGGCCTATTTACCAACGGTAAAGTGACTCAAATTAAAGGCTCATCACTTCTGAATATCATGTGTACTAAGTAGTGAATCAGAGCCTGAAACGAAAAGCAGACCAATGTGGTCTGCTTTTTTGTTCTGCTATAAAAAAGCCCCGCCAAAGCGGGGCTGGTTGTAATGAGGTTATCTCGCAGATGATTAGTCTTCGTTTGCAGTACCTGTCCACTCGATGTTGAACTTCACTGATTCGATATACTCACCTTGGTCTTTAGAGCTGTTTTCTGCTGTTTTAACGTAGCCAATTACGCTGTAAACATTACCGACAGTCAATTTTTGTGGGATATCGAAGTCGATATTTGAGTACCAAACACCGTTCTCTTCTGAGTTACTACACTCAAAGTTGTGACCACCAAAAGGAGTACTTCTTACAACACCAATATCGTCTCCAGTAATTGCAAAGCTGTGGAAAAATTCACTCAGGTATTCACATTTAATATCTTGGTTCGGGTCATCGAATGAGATATCGGCATCAGAAGTATTGATATCTTCACCATCAAAGTCACGCTCGTTTGATAAGGCAATAGACACTTGGCCTAGGTTCCACATGTTTACTTCTTCACCAGGGAAGTGGTAAGTAAATCCTCGACCGTAACCATCGTCATCAGACTTAACGTTTAGGCGAGCTTCTGCATCTGCTTTATCAGTAAAGTAAACATAACGCTCAGAGAAGATTTGATTGCTGTCATCTTCAACGCTGTCGTAGCTAGTTACGATTGTTAGTGCGCCCTTAGCGATATCATCTGAATCATCAGCGATTGTGATGGTATGTGTCTCAGACAGTTCTTGGCTTTCACCTTTAGGTGTCCATTTGAATGTAATCTCAGCATCGCCGTTGTCGTTAATAACGTAAGTTGATTGATCGACTTGAGTTGTCGGCTCTGAACACTGAGTGCGATTGTCTTGTGAACGTTCATTGAAGTAAACGATACCATCCTCTAGTTTTATTGAGTCACACCAAACGCGAGAGTAATCTTTGCCATCTGTGTCATCGCCATCATCGCTACCGTGCTCTAGTAGGTACCATGTTTTACCTTCTAGTGGGTTTGGCTCCGGTTCTGGTTCTTCTGCAATTGCTGGAACGTCCAGAGTCACAACCTGTTCTAAGCCTGTTTCTTTATCTCTAGCTGTAAACCAGATCTTGTAATCTAGACCGGTGTCTTCGCTTGATAATTTAGGTGTGCCAAACAGTTCGATAGTCTCGTTGCCAGGGTTCTGATGAAGTTCTAGTGCATTCGAGTGTAAGTTTGTCTTAACGTAGATATCAAGTTCGTTATCACTGTTGAATAGGCCTGAGTAGCTGACTGTGTAGATAGGGTTATTTGTATCAACTGCTTGGCCTTCAACTAATTCCCATTGCTCAATTGTGTCTTCGATTTGCTCTAGTACGTCAGTAACTTCTGGAGCCGTAGCTTGACCTTTATCTACTTCTAATTCGAAACGTGCAGAAACGACAAGCTTAGAATTCACATCGGAGCTTTCTCTTAGCTCAATTGTGATATCGAACTCTCCAGCTTTTTCGATCTTTTTAGATGGGCTAACGCCTAAGTAGAGCTTGCTTTTGTCGCCATCAGGGTTTCCTAGGCCAACATCAATATTTGAACCTGTTAGCGCAGAGGTAGATGCGTTAGAAATAAAGAAGTTGTCAGGGTTAATAACAATGCCTTGACCAGCATTTTCAAATAGCTTACTGATATCGAGTGCATTGATTAAGTAGTCGCTAGAACCGTTATCACCTAGCTCTAGGTCCAGATCATCAAATGATTTCTCTACGGTTTCATATACTTTGTGGTTTACTACTGTTTTGTAAGTTGGTACTTCTGGTGTGCCGCCTTGATCAGCAGGTACGCCATCGACAGGTACAACTAGGCTAGGATCATTAATGTCTAGGCTGTCATCAGCAGCGATGCTATCTGCTAGTTCTTTTGCGTCTTTGGCTACATCTGTTGCTTTATTTTCGTAGTCAACATTGGTATCAGCTTTGGTGGCGGTTAGAATTTGAGCCGTTTTGTGCAGTACAGCAGCGTCATTATCACCATTATCCGCATCTGCGACGAAATCTGAGTAAGGGTCAAGTTCTGTGACACCTAAGCTAGTTTCAACGCTAGTAATTGCTTCTGCTTCAGTTGCACCTTTACCCATTTCGATAGCAACTAGATCTGTAATTGGGGAGATTACATCAGAAGATTTAGGCGCTCGAAATACTACTTCGTGTTCCATGGCTTGACCGGGTAAGTCCATGTCAACAGTATAAATACCCGCATATTTTTGAGCATCGATCTCGATCAGCTTGTCTTGAGCAGAAAGCCCCGAGGATGGAACGAAGCCAGGAACTACGGTTTGAACAGCGATGGATTGACCGTCTTCAATAGTAACGTTGCTCAGAGGTACTTGACCCTTTGCATCAGTTAAGCCGATTAGTACGTCGCCACTATTGTGATCCCAAACGCCATTGTTGTTTTTATCGATGAATACCACTGCATTTTTAAAGTAACCATCAAATGCTGTGATCATTGAGCCGCTTGGAGATGTGCCATTATCATCTGAGCCACCATCGCTACCACCACAACCGGTTAGAGCAATAGCAACAGACGCTGCAAGTAAACTGATTTTTTTCATTCTGAATAGTCCCTTTGTATCTAACTAACTTATTTTTCAACCGGTTAGTTCTTTAGTTTATTTGGTTAAAAAAACGACCAATTTTTAGCGAACAAAGCAATAGAATTCAAGGGACGAAAAACAATTAAAAAACCGCAAAAAAAGTTCTATTTTTTTGCGGTTGTTGTTAAGGTTTTTTTTCAGAGTAAGTTAGGTTGATTTTTAACTCTTCGATTCGATCGGCAAATTGCGGCTTTGGTTTAAGAATGTAGCTATATACTTCACCGGGAACAAACTCATCGAAGGGGGAATATGTTAAGTCAAAAGCTAGTGAAGTTTGACCTGTGCTAGGGTTACTGACGTATTCTAGGCAGTCGATATTGAAGCTAGGATCACTAGGCGTTGTCGTAGAAATGATTTCAATGCCATATTTCCCTTGGCCGCCTAACACACCATTTTGATATAAATGGGCAATTTGGTGGCAGCGTAAGCTTTGGTTGCTAGTTTGAATATTTAAATCTGAATCTGTTGTCTCGCCATTCGGGCCTGCAATATCAGGCTTATGGTCGAAGATGTAATTTCCGACCTGGGTTAATAGATATTCATCGCTGTTTATAGGGATAAGGTAGTCTAGCCAATCATATTGATATGGGTATTGTCCCGTAATCCCATTAATCCTTCTTTCCATGCTCGCGCGATGCTTTTGTATGGTATAGCTTTCATAATGTTGCCCATCATGCACAGTGACAAAGTAATTTGTTACTCCTTGATGCTGAGCTGAATCGTAGCTTTTTTTTATTATCCAAGTTTGTTGGGCGTCAAACGCAGATCTTTGACTGGTAACTTTAAGGTTATCCCCTTGTACCTCATAGTGGCCAATGAGTTCTAATTCTTCTACTTCTGGGCATCGCGTTTTGTTGGTAGCGGCTGCAAAGTATACTTCATGGTTCGTAAACTTGAACGCCTCACAATAGACCACTTCATAATAAGTTGGGTGTCCTGCGAAGTTTTGAGTGGTTTCTAAACGATAGAGAATGTCCCCTTCAAGTGGGCTTATTGCCGCTATTGGTAACTCTGATGATGGCAAAAGAAATTGGGCGGTTACCCATTGATTGTCTTGAGCTTGGTTGTCGGTTGCGGAAATGCTTAATTGTTGCTGACGTGCAGATATGCTAGGAATCCCAGTAACAGAGAGTAAAGAGCCTGAGCCTGATAATTTTAAGTCTCCGTTGCTTATTATCGCTCTGGTTGATAGCAGATCGTTTTCTTTATCTTCAAACAAGTCGGCAATATTAATGGAGTACGAGATGGGACTACCTGCAGTCAGTGTCCACTTATCAATTTCGTTTTGGATTCGGTATTGGGCATCTGTGTTTATTGTCGGTTTTTGATTGCTTTGGATATCGATGGATAAGCTGGATGCGCTATTTATAGTTACAGTTTGGCTTTGCCAATCAGTTTGAACTAATGAATACAGTGTTGGGTCGTCTTGTCCGCGTAACAATTCTGTTGATGGTTGTTCGGAGTTATTCGCTTCTTTTTCGGCCTCAGAATTAGAAGCGTCATAGCTAGAGTTAGCCATGTTTTTTACGTGATTGGTGTTTCCCAAGCTCTTATTAGCCGTTGCTACTGGGCTCTCTGCAACATTGGTCAATGAATCAGAGCCAGTGTGGCTTTCAGCAGGAAATAAGCACCAACCTGCGACTGCTATGGCCGCAGTTGTTGCAATGAGGTAGTGCTTTTTCATTAGTTCGTTATGCCATCCGAGCTTGAAGCCAACTGCGAGAAAATTTGAGGTCTTTTTCCACTAAGCTAGAGCTGCACTCTAGCAGCTGTCCAATTTCATTGTTTTTTAAACCCATGAGATATTTAAGTTTGATAGCGTTGGATTGACGAGGGTAACGAACGCTAAAGTTATCTAGAGCTTGGTCGACTACAAACAGTTCTTCAAATGCTTGATGATGCTGATTTTGTAATTCTCCATCTTCTTCATTTTGTCTTTTTTTTGCGAGTTGAAATCGTGCGTTGTCTACTAATATTTGGCGCATAACTTTTGCAGCCATCAAGTAAAATTCTCGTTGTGAGCGAACTTCTTTTAGATCGAATTGTGCCAGTTTTAAGTAGGCGTCATGGATAAGTGCCGTTGTGCTATTGACGCTATCTAATAGCACTTTGTTTTCATCGCCATGTTTGCGTGCGCAGCGTTCTCTCTCTTGTTGAGCTATTTTCCGAAGTTGCAAGTAAGCAAATTGGTAGAGTTTATTTTCGGCTTGTTTGTCGCCAGCTTGCCACTGCTGAATGATGTTTGTTAATGATGACGCCATTTTAAATTTGTACTCCGCTTACTTTTACGAATTCAGATATGGTATGGGTATCGAGTTTATCTGAGCCATCTTGATTTTTAGATACAGTTTGCTGATAGCGATAAAGAATGCCTTGATCCCAGTGTTTTCCCGCGGGGAGGTATTCCCATGTAGTAAGCTTTGGAGCTGCACTGTTTGTGGGATACCAACGAACGGCGATATTGAGTTGCTCGATAGCGGCTTTACTTGAATTTTTAGTTACCCACCACATGTCCGAATAATTATGAGTAACCACCTGTTTGTAGTCAGAAATTTGTTGGGGGCACTCGGAGTTATCCGGTATAGCTGATTTTACTTCCCCTTGATGAATCAGCAAGCATGTTTCTTCCGCTTTAGTTTCTTTATAAGTCGTTTGTTTCCAGACACCTTCATAAGGAACTTGAGTATGATGTGTCAGAGGGTAAGTGAACCAGATTTGTTCAGATTTGTTTTGATGGTGAATATGCTCTGTTTTACCAAGTCCTTGGCTTTTCTCCATCAATAATTGAGTGGTTGGGTCAAAATTGATAGCCAATGAACGATATTTCCAATCACCATCGTCGTTAAAATCGTCAATGGCAAAGCCATTTAGGTCATTTCGTTTGCAGCCTTCGGCTGCACAGCCAACGATGCCATAATAATCATCTATTTCTTTGAGCGGCCAATGAAGAGTTTCTGTATTTGATGAAGGTTTTAAATTACAGCCATTGAAATGGTCACCAACACTTGGGTATTCGATAACCTCTTTACTAGTGACTTCGTAAAGAAGCTTGCCAATAGGAGGGTTGTATTTAGGGTGTTTGCGTAGCCTCAAATCATAAGCACATACTCGGCCCGCATAATCACGTTTCTTGATGATGATATTACTCATTTGTTTGTTTAACGGGGCAAAAATTATTTCATCAGACGCAAAGTGTTCTTCAATGTATTTTTGGCTTTGGTTTAAATGGTTTACAGCTTGTTTCGCAGATACCAAGTTAACATGGAGGCTTTTTGCATCTTCAAGACTCAGAGTGTTGAGGTCGATGTGCTGTAATTTACGTTGAAACTCAGGGCTGGAGAGTAGATCACTTACTAACAATATCTCTTGTTGATCTTGTGGTGTGCTATCTAATGACAACAGTAATCGCGTCATATTGATGCTGCGGCTAGGTTTGGTTGTTGCAAGCGTAGGGGTAATGATTTTTTGGCTAGATAACTGGCTTAGTAGATAACTGTTTTCATTAGAACCCAGGTAAAAGCTAATGACATCGCCTTGTTTGAAGTTAAAGGCTCCTTTGTTTGTAGTACCAGTTAAGTTTGAACTGGTTTTGTAGAATAAGCCTGTTACAGGAGCATCAATAAAGTAGCCAGTTTGTATTTCATCCCCAGCCAAAGCGGGTGTATTCGTAGCTATGGCCGAAAGTGCAAGTAGTGAGGTATAGGCTGTTTTTTTCATTTATTCTTATGACTAGCGTTTGGTTCGTGTTTTGCTGCTTTGCTTTCTATTGGCGTAATCATAGCTAACAGCATCTTCTGTTTTATATGTTTTGGAATATTAGGGTTCGACAAAATTCTTCTGCGAGTTAAATCTAACACCGCACTTAAAGGCATCTCTTGAGCTGCGGGGTTTTTTGAGTGAAACATCATGCTAGTTACTTCAAACATCATATTTTCAGCAATCAGCTTTTCTTGTCTCAGTTGTTGGTTTTTCGCAATCAAGACTGATGTGAAAGCCAGTCCAGACACCATCAGCAGTAATGCCAAGCTACAAGATATGGGGTGTCGTTGAAATAAACGCATTGCTCGGTAGAGCAGGTTGTTTGTTTTTAGAGAAATAGGTTTGCACGTTAGAACATTGTGTAAATCTTGTTTTATCTGTGAGACCGAATGATATCGTTCGCTTGATTGTAGGCGGCAAGCCTTATTAACAATCGCGTTGATATCTGATTTCACTTCATCATGGTTAAATAACCACTCAATTAACTTACCAAGTGAGTATATATCACTACGGGAAGACAAGTTTTCTCCGGCTTGTTGCTCTGGGCTTGCGTATTCTTTGCTGAAAGCCAGCAGGTGCCCGGGGTGCTGAGTTAGATTGAAGTCAATCAGCTTAGTGTGATGCGAGTCGTCAACCAATATGTTCTCTGGTTTGAGGTCTCCATGAATAAGCCCTTGGCCATGAGTGTGCTCTAAAGCGCTACAAATTTGGATAAGAAGCAGTAATTTTTCTTGGTGAGACAGTGGGTTTTGTTGGCGGAAAACCTCAAGATTATCACCATTAACTTGCTCCATAACGATGTAAACATGATCCTGATAAACGCCACCATCAAATACTTTTGCAATATGTGGGTGATTTAGCTTGGCTAGCATTTGTGCTTCAGTGAACAGAGAGCGTTTATCAAATATTCTGGCTAAGTCGCCATGCAAAAACTTTATTGCCAACTGTTGTTCAAAGCTTTTATCTGCACGGCTTGCTGCGTACACCACACCCATTCCACCGCGCCCTAGTTCATGGGTGATTAGGTATTTATCGACTTGTTGATTGGAGTAATCGTGCGAGTTTGATACAGAGTGTGTGAGGTGAAAGCCAATCAGCTCTGTTAAACCTGACTCAGATTCAGCCGCAACTAAAGGCATAACCTCGTTATAAAGCGTAAGGTTATCTTGTTGTAGTTGCTGCAAATAGGTTTGTTTTTGGGGAGTGTCTAAGTCTAAAAGTAAGTAATAGACATCGGTTTTACTATCGCCAAAGTTCACTGTACGTCGTTGAATAATTATATTTCGCACAGTGTATAGCAAATATTAATTGTTAGAATCATTAATATGTTTTTTTGTGCTACAGGTAGAAATGTGATCTTACTGCACAAAATAAAAGCCGCATAAAGCGGCTTTTCATGATTGATTTTAGAGGTTTATGCTGCTTCATTTTAGTTGCAGCCCCCTTGAAGGTAGAGTTACTTGTCGTTCTCTTTATTCTCTTCTGAACCCTGCTTTTCAGCGCGCTCTTGCTTAATTTCGTTCGCTTTCTCTTGAATTTGAGCCGCTTTTTCTGTGCTCGCTTGTTTCACTTGTGCTGTTTTCTCTTTTGCTACCTCAGAGGCTTTGTTGGAGTAGTCTTGTAAAACGACGTCTAGTGCTTCAAAGCGAGGGTGAAGTTTGTAGCTCTTAAACATAAGAATATTTAAGAAGATAAAACCAATCAGTAGTACAGGGAAACCGATATCGATTACGTTGAATACTTCCGGAGGAATGCCAATAAAATCACGGCTAGAGCTGCCGCCGAAACCGCTCATCATGTCTGCGAACTGAGAAAGCTCACGGTATGCTTGGTATAAGTTGTAGTAAAGGTAAGCCAAGCAAAGTCCACCCAGACCTTTAGCAACTATTTTTGGTAGACCCATCGCGCACGATACCGCGCCCGCTAACATCACCAATACGATGAAAAAGCCATAAAAATCAGCACCTGTTACTGATGAGGTTGAGCCCCACATCTTAATTGTTACTGCTGGCAAGAAAGAGCCAATAACAATCAATGCGTAAGTTAAAGTGCCAAATTTATTCATTATTGGTGGTGCAGATTTGATTTGATTTTTTACCGTATCCATGTACATAACCTTTATTTATAAAATGAGTTATTCAACTCAATGATTTGAAATGGATTTTATATTTAAGTTGGGAAAAGTAAACGGACGTAAACAGGAAAAAAATGCGCAATTTATCGCAAAGTGATGAAAACCACACAATGTAGGGCATTGAATATTATCAATAGCTACCCTTTTACGGGCTGTTGTCTTGTATGTTGGGGATATTGATGGTAGTGAGGTATGGACGAGATCGCTTTGAGTGAGCGTTCGCTTCGTAAAGTCATTTGATGGGTGTTTAAAAACAGGTGGACGTTTAAACGCACCACCTGTTTTGTTTGGTTTATGCAACCCCTTTGAAGTTATCGACCTCTTTACTTAGACCTTGCATCGCATCAACAATCTTATTGCTTGCTGATTTGCTCTCTGAAAGCAGGTTTTCACTCTGATGGCCTTGGGCAACAATATTATCGATGTCACCACTGATTGCGTTCAGGCTAGTACTGCATGTGCTGGTCTCTTCTGCAATTTTAGTGTTCATGTCGAATAACTTACTTAGATTGGCATGTAGCTCGCCCAAAGAGTCAGCGGCTTGCTGTTGCTCGGCTAAGCTGCTCTCACTGCTGTCATAAATCGCTTTCATCTGCTCGGTAACATTGGCGGCAGCTGCCATTAAGCTATTGATGATCTCTTGTATCTCCGTTGTCGAGGTATGGGTTCGTTGCGACAAGCTACGTACCTCATCGGCCACCACCGCGAATCCTCGGCCGTGTTCACCTGCGCGCGCCGCTTCAATCGCCGCATTGAGCGCCAGCAAGTTAGTCTGTTCTGAGATAGCGCTGATCACTTCCAACACTTTTAGGATGCGGTCGGTATGGATATTGAGTTCATGCAAATCATGCTGGCTCTTCTCCATATTGGCTTGCAGCTCTTGTGTGCTGCTTACACTGCTGTTCATTACCGACTGTGTGCTGATAAGAGATTGCTGACCACTTTGCGATACGGTTTTTATTTCAGAGCAGAAGTTGGCTAAACCATCTAACGCGACGTTAATTTGCTGGGTGGTGGCCGCGATATTATCGAGCGAACTTTGCTGCTGTTCAGCGGCATAATTGACTTGGTCTGAATTTGCTTTGAGCGTATCGGCGGAATGAGCCGAATGATTGGTAGCGACCTTCACTTGGCACAATGCTTGACGTAATGTGTCGAGCAATTGGTTGAATTGCTTTGCGACATCACCAATCTCGGCTTCGTCATCCACTTCAATGCGCTGACTGAGGTCCAGTTGTGAAGTGACCTTTTCGATCCCTTGGGCGAGCTGTTGTAATGGTTGTACTAAAGCGCGCACTAGCAAGAACATAATCGCCATTGCAACGCCGCCGACAATCAGAGCGACAAACAATGTTTTCCAAGCCATGGTTAACATCGGGGCCATCAATTGAGAGGTCGGGATTTCCAGTACCGCAAAGCGCTGAACAGTTTCAACCCAATGGGTAGCTACAAAATAACTTTTACCATCAATGGTGCGAGTTTCTATTTGATAACTTTGGCTTTTATCCAGTAGGCCTGCCAGTGCTTGCTCACTGTTGTCAGCATTGATAATACTTTGTTCTGGGCGAACATCGACGTGGCCAAATTCATCGACCAATAGAGCATTGCCATGTTGACCGACATTATGGGTTTGCACCAATGTCACCATGCCATTGACGTTAACCCCAAGGCCAGCCACGACAAGCGGCTCAGTTGAGTCACTTTTTAGCGCGTTACTGCGATAGTTGATGAACAAGAAGTTTTCGCCGTTAACTTCATCTAGTGTCAGCTCGTACTTCTTACCGGTATTGAGAAAGTCACCGTAGAAATTACCATTCACATAATCGGCTAATAGCTGGCGGTTAAAGCCACCAAACGCTTCACTGTAGTACTCTTGCCCGTAGTCGCTTTGTGCGGTTAGAAATAGGATGTCTGCATCGGACAGAGCTTTGATTTCATTAAAGCTGGTTTGAATGCTGCTGGTGTCAGCCACAAGTTCTGGTTTATTAAGCCACTCAGCTACTCGTAGTGATTCAGTAAGTACCATCGCGTAGTTAATGGATGGCAGTAACGAGTTGCTGATCTTCGCGCCTAAACTGTCGAGCTGCTTAGGAATGGTTTCTTCAACTAAAGTGCGTTTTTGCAAATCGTAATCATGAAAGCCGAGATAAAGTGCAACACTTGAAATACTCAATAACGTCAACAACGAAAAAGTGACGTAAATTCTGGTCCGAATAGATAAATGAGTCCATTTGCTCATCGAGGTTCTCCCTAAATAGATCAACCCCACCGCATCAGCCCTGCTGACTTATTATGTGGAGTTTAATGCATATCTATTTTAAGGCTCTGAGCTTGAACAGAATATTACAAACACGGTTAGATGAAGCGTTCGGGGAGTGTGGTCACACGAAAGTACTATTTTTGCAGCGTGTTACATGCAAGGCGTTTGTTTGATTAAAATATTGATTTGTTGTTGATAATTGTGAGGATAGAGCTATTGCTTTATTAACAAAAAACACGCTAGAACTAACGAAAGTTTTAGCGTGTTTTTTTGGTCGCTAGCTCAGCGCTATTGATGATCGATTGCAAAATTATTTCAATCAACAGCAGGCGATTTGAGTAGCCTATTTCGCATGTATTTATTAACGCATGGTATGAATCTACCGCGACAGGTCGATTCTGAAATAAATCTGGAAAGGTATGTGTGATAAGGCTTCTCAGCCTTTTCCAGAAAAACAGTAGTTTTTGACTATTTTTCCTAAAATTCGAGTTTTTAGAATACCAATTTCCAGATAATTTGTCACTTCCCAAAAAGCGAGGCTCAAGGTGGGTGGGCTGATGGATCGCGCCATCAAACTCATTTATGCCCCTAAGTTTGTTAGAGGCTTAGCTATAGGCGTCTATATTCATATTACTCTGATGGCAATAACGCTAATCTCTAGTTAAACAATTTGTCTAAAGCATAAAACGAGAAAGGGTTGCCAGATGGCAACCCTTTACAAACAGGATAATCATTTTAATTAGTTTTTTTAGTGTTTGATTCGAACTTTTTCAACTTAAACCAGATCTTCTTTCGACCATTATTTCTCAAAGTATTTCCTCCAAAACAACACCACTTTCACCATTGGCAATTCTTTGGAGAAGGCTATTAACTTGTGTTTTTTCATTGATTGAAGTTTCTGTATTTTGAATAGCATTGTTTTTATTGATTCTATTCTCATTGTTAACTATTTGATTAGACATATTATGCCCCTTAGAAATTTAAAATTAAGGTGCACTGAACATAGGTATTATTTTTAGGATAGAGAATTAAGGGAGATTACAGAGAGAAACTTGCTAGGGATGACGCTGGAAAACTTTCTTTATATTTTATCTTGAAACAACTCTTTGTCAGAGCAACGACCTTGCCACAAACATGACAAGGTCGTTAAAATTCAACTGTAAGACTAAATAGTCGTTACATTTTCAGCTTGAAGACCTTTTGGCCCTTTACCTACAGTAAAAGAAACCTTATCACCTTCAACAAGCTTCTTAAAACCATCGCCTAAAATACTTCGGAAATGAACAAATAAATCATCGCCATTTTGTTGAGAAATAAAACCGAAACCTTTAGTTTCGTTAAACCACTTTACGGTACCAATTACTTGATTAGACATATTATGCCCCTTATAAAATTAAAATTAAGGTGCACTGAACATAGGTATTATTTAAGGATAGCGAATTAAGGGTGATTACAGAGAGAAACTTGTTAGGAATGACGCTGGAAGACTTTCTTTATACTTTATCTTGAAACAACTCTTTGTCAGAGCAATGACCACTATACAGACTTATTTAATTAAAGATACCTTTATTTTCAATTTAGTTAATCCATGCGAGTTTAAAGTTGTTGTAACAATCTATCTAAGAATCCGTGGACGGAAGAGGAATGTCAAAATCCTGCTATCTAAAGAACTGCTGTAAGGTGAGCCTAATTGCGTTTTGCAATACTAAAAGTTATCTGAAAGTAAAAGCACTACTGAAACTCTAAACTCATTTATGTCCAAAAGTGAGCTAGGGAAGAAGTGGCAGTCGTGTGGAGTGTTTGGTAGCCCACATCAATATATCAGTGGGCTACTGGTGGATTACTTGATTGGCACGATCTGGCTTCTTTTCAGCCTAGAAAGCTCCTCCCGAAGCTCTGCATTTTCATGCTCCAACTCATCCACACGAGTTAATGCCTGAACCAGCTTATCATTCAAGTGATGCTGCGCAGCCGCAAATAAGGCTAACTTCTCTCGCTCCGTTTCATACTTAGCCTTGTAGTTATCCTTGATACGCTGTTGCTCTTTGAGCTTAGTGCGCACGGTCTGGATCTCTGGCCGGATTATTTCACCATTGCCTGCCGCGATTTCAGCTTTAGTCTGTCTAACCTTATCAACAAACTCGGGGTAGTAATAGCCACTGCCGTTGCCAAGGTTCGCTTCCTCCTCAACAGCGCGAACACTGAGCTTGCGATGGGCAGGGATACGCTTAGGTTTACCCTGTTTAATGCGTTCTAGAGCCGCTTCAAGCGCTAGCAATGTGTTTTCGCTCTTACTCATGAGTTCGCTACCTTTAAGTCAGGTTCGAAAGGGGTAAATGGCAGTTCAAAATCAGCCATGACTATCTCTGCGGCTCTTACTTGGGTGATGTAGTGGCTACGCTCACTCACCGAAATATCTTCGTCGGATTCCATGTAAGCAACCAAACTGTTGTGCTTTTTCTGCCACCACAGCGCTTGTTCCTCGTCAATGATGCTGCTGCCTGAGCCGCAATCGACACAGAATTGAGGCATGACAACACCATCCATATCGCAATTGTATCCATTTTTACAATAGCTGTGCAATGAGCCGTGCAGTGTTAACTTGCCGTCCTTAACCGCCCTATAGATGATCTCCCAAGAGCTATAGATACTCGGTATTTCGCCGCGCATTTTCATGATTGCTTTACCGTGAGTTCCCGCGAGTTTTTCGTCCGAATGCCACTGTTTAAAAATCTTGTTCGCCGTTGATTCTGCATTGATTTCAGTGAGCAGGTTTTTTACCTTTTCGTCTACCATTAAGTCCCGATAGCTCGCCAGCTTTCCGCCATTGGTGTACCACTCGGTCATGGCTAAATATAGGTGCTTAAATTGCTGTTTCAGTGCGACTAATGTACTAAAGCGGTTCTTAATGCAGTAAAACGCCAGTGTGCGCCTGAACTGGTGTGGAGTTAAGGGCCAAGGCTGACCAACCGTGACAGATTCTTTAATTCGCTCTAACGAGCGCGGGTTAGACTCAAGGCATTCCTGATAATCTTCTTCACTCACCACCATGCCGAATTGCCGACAAAAACGCTGTAAGCGGGAGGACCAGTCAGTAATTAATACTGGACTTTTAGAGCGATAGGTATGATTAAGCCAAATGGAGTCAGTATATTTGTCATTGGGGTAAACGACCTCTGAGCGCCAGCGCTCTGTGAGTGTTGACATCAGTTCGATAGCTGTTTTTGAAGACGCTGCTGTCACCCAGGTTTCGCGTTTTTCTCCCAGCTTAAAGGTGTGAGATTGCAGCATGTGGTAGTCGCGACCTTCAAAGGTGTCCTTGTAGTAGCTGTCAGGAGTGAGCTTGTCTAATTCGGAGTCCCGCATTCCGCTGAACCCGCCACATACGATGTAGCTACTGGTAATCAGTTGCCCAAGGTAACGTTTGAAATCAGTTCCGTTGCTCAACTTAACATTCGGCAGTTTTTCGGCTAATGGTGCAATGATATCGAGAACGGAGTTGGGCTTATTTTCTTGAAGGGCCGACGCAAATTTGTGGTTATCAATCCCTCCATCAGTTTTTAAAAACGTGAACATGGCTCCTTGCGCAATCTTTTCATCGAGGACACGCCTACCTTCTAGATAGTTGTCTTGCATGGCATTTTCGGTTTGGGCAATTAGCGCCCGAAATGGATGGGCTTCTTCGATAAGTTCAATCGCTTTACCGTAAATCTCATCACATAAGCGCTCAGGGATAACCAGAGTTTGCTGCTTGTGTAGGTCGCAAAGTTTTTTTGCCTCAACAGATGCCTTAATCGGCGCGGTAAAGCCTAGCGCTAATTGATGCCACGGTGCGAACTCGATAGCTTTGTTGATAGCAATAAAACATTGCTCGATAGTGCTTTGTGCGTACCCGTTGTTGATAAGATATGCCTCAAAAGATTTCCAGTGACTGGGTTTAGAGAGCGCTTGTAATGAACTGAGGCAGTTTTGTATTAGGAAGCGATAGGCGAGTTTTATGCTTGCTTGTCGAGTTTTAGTGCTAGAAAAGGAAGTTGCTTTTCGTTGTTTCGGGTTCTTGTTAAACAGCCAACCAAAAGTGAGCAGTTTTAGCTCCCGTTGCAGTGCCGGTGACCGTTCGAACTCTGCAAATGGTAAATTATTTTTGCTTTTTTTTCGGGAGAACGGCAGGCAGTTCCAGTCGCTATCGCCGAAGCTTGCCGTGACCGCACCTTCTTTATCCCTGCAGACGATAACCGCATCCAGTTCATCAAAGCGTTGTTCATGATACAGCCTGATCAAATCAGTATCTTGAATTTTGTGCGCTGTTGGAAAGCTGGCTTCATAAAGGTGGTCGGTTTGCATTATTTTGCCCCCTTAGCAACGCGAGGAATGAGGTTGAGAATGGAATCGGCTTCGCCCCACGCTGGGTGCAAGCCATCGTCATTCAGACGCGCTTCGGCTTGCTTAAGTACCTTGGCATGGAGGTTGGGTAGTATTTTCTGGTCGATGAAGGAAATAATCGCCTTGAAGTTGTTGCGATAATGACTGGCATCTAAATGCAGGTATAGCGACTCTTCGATGCAGGCTTTAAACGAGAGCAGGCACCAGATATCTGCCACCGACTGAACAATGACTTGCTCTGGACAGCCAAAACACGCTAACAGGTCGGCGCACGCTAATCGCTCCCCCTCTTTGGCTAATCCGTGGCGTCGGGCTTGTCTGGTATATTTCTCCGACTTTTCACCAAACGGGTTGTTACAGCTTGACCCGCTTGATGTTCGACTGAGGTTAGGCAGTTTGATGCTGTTTTCTTGTTCAATCACTAGCACATCAATTGCCAGATTCTGCCTCGCTTGCGAGGTGTTAACCTTACTTTTGGCCTGCTCCTCTCTTATCGCCATGGTATCTTGCATCATGCCATTATTGGTTGTTTTATTGCCTTCACTGTAATGCTTCTTGCGGGTGTTGGGCGTGTTGTTCAGCATGATGTCGTTCGCCATGTCGCCCTGATGAAATGCGGTTAACTGGGCACCGGTTTCGCGGAAGCGGCTTATCATCGGACGCAATCGACGACCCGTTTGGTCAGTAAATGAAAAGTGCGCTTCCATCCAGTCTGCAAAGCTACGGAGTGTTATAGCCTTTATTGGCTGTACCTTATTGGCAGTGACCGTTTGCAGCAAGAGGGGCTGTTCACCAGTATCAATTAGCATGGATGCTTCACGCAACTTATCGAAAAAGTCTAAGGCGTATTTTGGAATATCTAACTCATGGCCACACATTTCCACCTGAATCGTTTTAAACGCACGGCGTTTAAAGGCAGGCATGGTGTACCATACCTCGTCCAGTGTGGTTGAAGCATTGTCTGGTTGGCGCAGTTGCAACAAGTTTCCGGTATTGCTATGGGTGTAATAGGCCAGCAGGAACGCTCCTGCGCACATCATCTTGCTAATTCCACCATACAAGGGGTATTGCTTACCCTGCCAGTGAAAGGTCATGGTGGACACGTTTTTGTAGGCATCAAAATGCTTTTCTGGGAATGCAATAAATTGCTTTTGCGTCTGCTTAAAGACTTGTCGTAAAAAGGGAAGCAGTTGGTTTAAATCGCTGCGGGTGTAGGCTTCGTAAGGTTCTGTATCGCTGGAATCCCTGACCACCACGTTATCGAAGTAGTGATGCGACAGGTCAAGATATTTGATAAACAGGATACTCATTTCTCCGCGTATCCGCGCGTAGGTCGAGTCTTTCATCAAACCTAACATCACTCGGTCATTTTGGTGAGACATATAGCCTTCAATAGAGCATTTGGTGAATGCGTTGACGCTCTGTTTATCGCACCACCTGAGATACAAGGATGCGGTAGAAAAGACGTTGTACAGGGTGAAATGACTGCCACCTTCTTCAATCTCTTTATCGAAGCTTTGTTTTAACTGAAGAATAACGCCCTCTCGTTCAGCATCTTCAAATTGCCCGCCCTGTTGCAATAACTGCGTTGAGGGAAAGTGCTTGACCAGAAAACGGTTAAAGTCCGCTTTTTGAATACTATTTATGTCTAATTGGATACACAGCTCTGGCTGCCAACCGCTTAGATATTCCACCTTACTCATTGCTACCTCCCTGTTCGTTATGCAATACGCTGTGCATGATGCTATCGAGGATGCCAAACTTGACCTTGAAAGCCTTTTTCCGTCTTAGAAAGCGCAAATACTTCCAGGTGGTCGATTCATTTTTATGTCCCATCCAAGCCATCAGCAGTTCCATGCATTCAAGGTCAAGGAGTCCAGCTTCAAGCAGGTCACTGAGGCGGTAAGTGCCATAGGTCGAGCGAAAATCGTGGAAACGGTGCATAAAAGTGGGGTGCGACTTTTTGATTACGCTGCGCAACTCTGACCATCTGGCTTCAATGGACTTTGCGCTGACCGGATTACCTTGCTCACTGACAAAAACGGGTTCGTGACTCTCACAACGCTCTAGTGCATCAACTGCCTCCTGCTTCAGCCCCAATGCCACTTCAAATAAGTTATCCAGTTTATGATTTAGCTTTGTCACACGCTGTAGGCGCCGCTCAGAGGTGCGGTATTCATTTAACTGGGCTAGTAGCTCAGCTGATATTTCAATGGTTCTTTGCTTGGCATATTTGGTTTGAACACCATACAACTGCGGTGAAATCGTCAGTTCATAGCGGTGCTCACTTTCAGCAAGGGGGATCGCAGTCTTTAATGCATCCAGCGTGAGTGTGGCTACTTCATTGATCCGCATTCCGGTATCAATAGAAAGCAGCACCTGAAGGCGTAGTTCAATGGATGCTTGAGGCAGATACGAGGTCAATATGTCCAGCGAATCGTTACTCAGGGGAGTAAGCGGCCTGATGTTCTTGCTGCTGCTGTCCCTCGGCACTTTAATTCGTAGATCACTGGTCTGCACGGTAAACGTTGGCGATATGTGTGCCAGCATCCCAGTGCTTTGAACGGATACAAACTCCATCTTAAAAGGAGCCTCTTTCTCGTTCTTGATTTTCAAGCAACCATCATGCATTAACCACTTGTAGTAGTTAACAATTTGATTCATTCGGACGCTTGCTGTGCTGTGAGCTAATTCACCATTCTTGATTTGTTTTAACAGGTGAGAACGAAAAAGATAAGTTGGTTTTAGTCTTTTGACGGGAGGGAATTTATCCCATGCTAATTGTTTGTCTTCAAGGAATTGGTAGTAAGCATGTAACGCTTGAGCGCAGGGGGATAGGTCTTTAGCTGCTTTGATGGTTTTTTGGTAGAAGAGGTAACTATTTGCTTCGTGGTTGAACGAACCATCTTGATTAAACAGTGTAGGCAGTGAGCCAATATTCCCCTCAACAGGAGAACATTGACAGTTGTTATCACTGACCGATAACTCTGTCTGTTTGTAGACATTGTTTGATTGTATGAGATACATAAATTTACCTAGAAAACCACTGACCATACATACAGTATGGTCAGTCCGTAATTATTTTCCAGATTTATTTATGTGTGTAAGATGTTTTTCCTACACTAACCTGTCATGGTAACGAATTCTTCGCTGCCCGTTGGGTGAATGGCAACGACAGAGTCGAAATCTGCTTTAGTTGCGCCCATCTTCATTGCGACGCCGAAACCTTGGATCATTTCATCAACGGTAAAGCCGATGCCATGTAGGCCAACCACGGTTTCTTCTTCACCGGCACAAACAAGTTTCATCTTACATGGTTGACGGTGCTTGGTTACCGCTGTGTACATCGCCGTAAAGCCAGAGGTGTACACTTTCACGTTCTCTTTGCCGTACTTCTCTTCTGCTTCTTGAGTCGTTAGACCAATAGTACCAATTGGTGGGTGGCTAAATACTACGGTTGGAACTAGATCGTAGTCCATCTTCGCATTGGTTTTGCCATTAAATAGACGCTCAGAAAGCTGACGACCTGCTTTAACCGCGACAGGTGTTAGTTCGATACCGCCTTCCATGATGTCACCAACACAGTAGATGCCTTTCACATTAGTTTGTTGGTATTCATCGACTTTGATGTAGCCGCGATCGTTAGTTGCAACGCCTGTTGAAGCAAGGTTGATTGCATCGGTTGCTGGGTGACGACCGATCGCCCAAATTAGGGTATCAACGTTTTGGCTTTCACCGTTTTCTAGGTGAAGAGTCAGGCTACCATCGGCTTCTTTTACGACTTCTTTTGGTACAGAGTGAGTATGTAGTGTTGGGCCTTCAGCATTCATTACTTCGACTAGCGTTTCAATGATCATTGGGTCAAAGCTACGTAGTGGTGACTCTTTACGGCAGAATAGGTGCGTTTCTGTACCTAGTGCGTGAAGTACACCTGCGATCTCAACTGCGATATAACCTGCACCAATAACCGCGACGCGTTTTGGCTGTTCATTAAGATCAAAGAAGCCATTTGAATCGATGCCGTATTCAGCGCCTGGAATGTTTGGAATCGTCGGGCGGCCACCAACAGCAATTAGGATGTGATCGGCAGTGTAATGCTCGCCATTAACTTCAACGGTTTTTTCGTCAACGAATTTAGCAAAACCTTTGATTACGTTTACTTTGTTGTTGCCAAGTACGCGGTCATAAGATTGGTGGATACGGCCAATGTACGCTTGACGGCTTTCAACCAGTTTCGCCCAATCAAAACCTTTTACATCTACATCGAAGCCGTAGTCTTCTGCGTAAAGGTTCATCGCTTCTGCTACTTGGGCGCCATGCCACATTACTTTCTTAGGTACACAACCTACGTTTACACAGGTGCCGCCAAGGTCTTGAGCTTCAATGAGCGCTACTTTTGCGCCGTACATTGCCGCGCGGTTTGCTGATGCGATGCCGCCTGAGCCGCCACCGATACAGATGTAATCAAAATGAGTCGCCATTACTTTCTCCAATTATTGTTAGGGGAGGTGAAGAGCTTTGTTACTCTTTCCTCAAGCTCCCTGCTTAATTTGTTTGGTTAATATCCTATATGGAGGATGGAGAGGTTGAACACAATCCATCCTTACTAAATTTCTGGGTTAGCTCTCGCTTTATGATTGATCTATTCAGCTAACCCTAAAGGTCTGTTTTGGTCAGATCCGATTTTTACTCTGGAACAATCCACTCTACTTTGAAGTGACCGGTTGCTGGTGCAATCGCTTCTTTCAAGAACGGTAGAATTTCATTCATTTGGCTTTCTAGCTTCCACGGCGGGTTAATGACAATCATGCCTGATGCGGTCATACCACGCTCATTGGTATCAGCCGATACGCCAAGTTCAATTTGTAGAATCTTACGAATGCCAAGGCCCTCTAAGCCTTCAATCATATCTTCGATATCACAGCGGTTAACCACTGGGTACCAAATCGCGTAAATACCGGTTGCCCAACGCTTATGGCTTTGCCAAATCGCTTGTACAACATCACGGTACTCTTTAGCCAGCTCATACGGCGGGTCAATCAACACTAGGCCACGACGCTCTTGCGGCGGTAGGCTCGCTTTGAGTCGCTTAAAGCCGTCTTCTTGGTAGATGCTGACTTGGCGATCGCGGTGGAACTCTTGCTCCAGTAACGGATGGTCACTTGGGTGTAGCTCTGTCAGTACCATACGGTCTTGTTGACGGATTTGCGCACGCGCTACACGCGGTGAGCCTGGGTAGTAACGCAATTTTTCGCCATTGTTTAAAGTTTTGATCGCTTCAATGTAGCTGCTAATTTCTTCTGGCAAATCAGCGTGGTTCCAAATTCGCTCAATACCTTGTTTGTATTCGCCAGTTTTCTCAGACCATTCGTGAGTTAAATCGTAACGACCCACACCAGAGTGGGTATCGTGATAAACAAAAGGCTTATCTTTTTGCTTGAGTGAATCAAGGATAAGGCTTTGAACAATATGCTTTAATACATCGGCATGGTTGCCGGCGTGAAAACTGTGGCGGTAACTAAGCAAGGGAACTCTCTCGAAATGGCTTTATTAGCCATAATCAAATCAAAAACAGATAAGGGTGATTATATACCCAAACGGCTTTCGGTTGATGCCAATTTGTTATGGATAATTCATGTTTGATTACAAGCCTACTATTGAAAATCGCTTGGCTTACCTATATTTAGTAAAGACGTGACAAATAAATAAAAGACGAACTCGTCAGTTTGCTGACCTCAAAAAAAGGAATGCTTTATGTCTAATCCACTTCTTACCTTTACGGACTTACCACCGTTTTCGCAAATTAAACCAGAGCACATTAAGCCTGCAGTCGAGCAAGCGATTAACGAATGCCGTGACAAAATTGAGCAAGTGCTAGAAGGCAACACTCAACCAAGTTGGGATAATCTAGTCGCGCCAATTGAAGAGGTGGATGATCGCTTAAGCCGCATTTGGTCACCTATCGGCCATATGAACTCGGTAGTGAACAGTGATGAGTTGCGTGAAGCTTATGAAAGCTGTTTGCCTCTGCTTTCTGAGTACGGCACTTGGGTTGGTCAGCACAAAGGCTTATTTGATGCATACAAAGCAATTAAAGCCAGTGACGAGTTTGCACAGCTAAACCAAGCGCAGCAGAAAACCATCACAGATGCGCTGCGTGATTTTGAATTGTCAGGCATCGGCTTACCAGCTGAAGATCAGCGTCGTTATGGCGAAATCAGCAAGCGTATGTCAGAGCTAAGCTCGCAATTTTCAAACAATGTATTAGACGCCACTATGGGTTGGACGAAGCAAGTTACTGACGAAGCGCAGCTTGCGGGTATGCCTGAATCAGCACTAGCGGCGGCGAAAGCGGCTGCAGAAGCGAAAGAGCTTGATGGCTACCTACTCACGTTAGATATCCCATCTTACCTACCAGTAATGACTTACTGTGATAACCAAGAGCTGCGTAAAGAACTGTATGAAGCGTACGTTACGCGCGCGTCCGATCGTGGCCCAAATGCGGGCAAATGGGATAACTCAGAAATCATCGCAGAGAAGCTAAAACTGCGTCATGAAATCGCTCGTATGCTTGGTTTTAATACTTACAGCGAAAAGTCGCTTGCAACTAAGATGGCAGAAAACCCATCTCAAGTGCTTGGTTTCTTAAATGACTTAGCGACTAAAGCAAAACCACAAGGTGAGCGAGAAGTTGAAGAGCTACGCCAGTTTGCTAGCAAAGAGTTTGGTGTAGACGAACTCAACCTTTGGGACATCGCTTACTACAGCGAAAAGCAGAAACAGCATCTGTTCCAAATCTCGGATGAAGAGCTACGTCCTTACTTCCCTGAATCAAAAGCGGTCAGTGGCCTATTTGAAGTGCTAAACCGTGTCTTTGGTATGCGAGTTGAAGAGCGTCAAGGTATCGATACATGGCATGAGTCAGTACGTTTTTTCGATATTTTCGATGGTGATAACACACTACGCGGCAGCTTCTACTTAGATCTATACGCTCGTGAGCACAAACGTGGCGGCGCATGGATGGATGATTGTCGTGGTCGTCGAGTTACATTGTCTGGCGATCTGCAAACACCAGTGGCATACCTAACTTGTAACTTCAACAAGCCTGTGGGTGATAAGCCAGCACTGTTTACGCATGATGAAGTTGTGACACTATTCCACGAGTTTGGCCATGGTATCCACCACATGTTGACTCAAGTAGACGCAGGTGCGGTTGCGGGTATCAGTGGTGTGCCTTGGGATGCAGTTGAATTACCAAGTCAGTTCCTAGAAAACTGGTGTTGGGAAGAGCAAGCTCTGGCGTTTATTTCTGGTCACTATGAGACGGGTGAAGCGTTACCAAAAGAGATGCTAGATAAGATGCTAGCAGCGAAGAACTTCCAATCTGCGATGTTTATTCTGCGTCAGCTAGAGTTCGGTTTGTTTGATTTCACTCTACACACGGAATACGACCCAGAAGTTGGCCCTCGTGTGTTAGAGACACTAGCGGAAGTAAAATCAAAAGTGGCCGTGCTGCCAAGCCTTGAGTGGAACCGTTTCTCTCACAGCTTTAGCCATATCTTTGCAGGTGGTTACAGCGCAGGTTATTACAGCTACCTATGGGCAGAAGTGCTTTCGGCTGATGCTTACTCTCGCTTTGAAGAAGAAGGCATCTTCAACAAAGAGACTGGCCTAAGTTTCCTTAATAACATCCTTGAGATGGGTGGCAGTGAAGAGCCGATGGAGCTATTTAAGCGCTTCCGTGGTCGAGAGCCACAAATTGATGCGTTGCTGCGTCATGCCGGCATTAGTGCTTAATTGATTGAAAATGAATAAATAAAGCCTTCCAGTGGAAGGCTTTATTTTTATGTTTCTTTTGAATATGAATCTGTTTATAGCAACGACTTAAGACAGCTTAGAACGAATCAACTTATCGATTGAGATAGGCCCAGCGCCCCAAACAACCACAATCAAGATCATTAATCCCCATAGCTGGTGGTCGTAGAAACCTTGCTCCCAAAGCACAGGGTAAGAGACCACGGCAATAATATTGAATACAAATAAGATCGCGGCCATCGGGCGAGTTAGTAACCCAAGCGCTAAGAACACTGGCAGAATCAGCTCTGCAGTTGTGCCCATGTAAGCAGCAAGTTCCCAGGGTAATAGCGGCACTTGGTATTCCAGTTCAAACAGATAAAGTGTGCTATCCCATGAAGCAATCTTCACTAGCCCTGAGTTAAAGAACACCCAGGCGACCCATAAGCGGCAAAATAGCAGTAATAAAGGGACGAATCCGCATTGCAGTTTTCCCACTAAGGCGTCATAGCTTTGAACCAGTGGATGTGATGTGTGAGATTCAGACATAGCGCTCTCCTTAGTGGTGATGTTCATTCATGGTGAGTCCCGCGACAATACCCAGCTCAATCACTTGATTGAGTTCAGAGAGTAAGTCAGGTGGGATTTCCCCAAGTGTTTTCTGTTGTTGTAATTGTTCGATGAGTTGAAAAGCCTCTTTTGAAAGTTCGAGGCTCCATGGACTGCCATCGATATGGCATGCCACTAATCCTTGTTCAGGCTGATGGATGTCGAGGCCATCAAATTCACCACTAGATATCGCCGCTTGTAGTGAATAGACCGCGAAGTGACTGCTAAATAGCTGCACATCGGGGCGTAAATGGAAGCGTATTTCCCCATGATGAGAGGAATCAATGTTGGCTAAGTGTGCTAACGGAATCAGTCCATCAGCGCTGTGTACTGAAAATCGTTGTTGGCTGACATCGCACGCCCATTCAAACTTGGCCACTTCAACGCAATAGGGCGCCGCTTCAATCACCGCCTCAAACTGCTGTAAAGTTTGTTCAAAATGTTCACCGTAATAAGTGACATTGCCTTCAGTGAGAGGATGGCTTAACACATGTTGACGCGCGACTTGGTTAAAGCACTCTTCACCAACCAAGGCATGTAGCATTGGGTAGGTGGCTTCTAACACTTCACTCAAGCTAATGATGAAGTTGTTGCGATAAATCTGCATGCGCTCATCCGCGCTAAATTGGTCACTGATAATGTGGCAATCTTCTCCCTTCGCTTGATAGTGCAACGCCTTGGCAAATTGATTTTGTAGTTGGCGCAGGGAGATAGAACCATCAGCGTTATTCACATCAGAACGACTCATAGCGCCACCTTTAAGCCTGATTGGGTCTGCTCTAAATCAAACAAGCGTTGACTGGCTTTACTGGCTTCTGCGAGCAGTACATCCGGTTGTGGGATGTCTAAATCCCATTCGATTAAAGTGTGTCTTACGCCATTTTCTGATACCCATTTCTCATAAAGTTGCCAAACGTCGTCACTGACTGGGCGGCTGTGGGTATCAATCCAGATTTCACCTTTATCGAGATGTTTGATAGTAAAACCTGCCAAATGAATTTCATCGACAGCAGCGGCAGGTACACCCGCTAAAAAGGTTTCGCTACTGAATCCATGATTGAAAGCGGATACATGCACGTTATTAAAATCGAGCAGTAAGCGGCATTCAGTGCGTTGATGTACTTCGGCTAAAAAATCCCACTCAGAAATGGTTGAGTGTTGGTATTTCACGTAGCTGGATGGGTTCTCAATCAGCAGTGGTCGCTTGAGCGCGTCTTGTACCTGAACCACGTTACGACAAAATACATCCAATGCTTCTTCGGTATAGGGCAATGGTAGTAAGTCATTAAAGTGATGGCCGCCATTTTCACTCCAACTGAGATGATCCGAGACCAAAATAGGTTCTACTTCATCAACCAACTGCTTGAGCTGTTGAATATGGGCTGGATTGATAGGGTCAACACTACCCAGTGATAAACCAATCCCGTGACAGCTGAGCTGATAGTCTTCGCGAATCTTATGCAGTTGTTGTCGAGAGGGTGCGTTGGGTTGGAAGTAGTTTTCGCTGTGAATTTCTAACCAAGTTAATTGCGCAGGCTCAGTCAAAAAGAAGTCCATATGCGGGGAGCGTAAACCTACTCCAACCATTGAGTGTTGGGCAGCTGACGTCACGATAAAATCCTTGTTGTAGTTTTAGAAATTAAGGTGTGCTAGTTGAGCGTTAGCACACCTCTCTTTATCGATTGGTTGTGGTGTAGATTAAGAAGAGCTCGTGCTACCACCAGTAAGCTTGCCACATAGTCCTTTAGGAACGACTACGAAAGCATCTGATTGGTTATCTTCTTTTGAAGTACCGGCACAAGAGCTGGTTTTAGTCGCACAGTCATTTTTGCCGGCTTTTGCTACGCCATAGCATTTTTCTTTTTCCGCAGCGACAGCTGGAGCTGCTGTGAGCATGGTGCCACCTAGAGCAACAAGACCTGTAATAGCAGCAGTAACGGCAAGATTAGACTTTTTCATAGTAATTTCCTCTGGCTGATTTCCTTTGTTTTAAATTCGCAAGCTAATCATCAACTTGCTTACATAAAAGGATAGGAAAGCCGCAGAAAAACTTTCAGGAAATTTCTGAAATGTACAAAAATGATAATAAATTGTTATCTAATTGATTGATCTTTAAGCGCTAAAAAAGTTAGAAATTTTTCTATTTTTTCTTCTGATTTCGGTTGGTTGTTTAGGTTATAATCACCTTTTATGTATAAATAACCAGTAGCTTAGTCATGATGGATCCTTCCTTACTTCTTGACGGTTTGAACGATAAACAGCGTGAAGCCGTAGCAGCACCACTTGAAAACTTACTTGTACTCGCCGGTGCGGGTAGTGGTAAAACCCGAGTGTTGGTTCATCGTATTGCATGGCTAATGTCGGTTGAGCAAGCATCACCGTTCTCAATCATGTCAGTGACCTTTACCAATAAGGCCGCAGCTGAGATGCGTGGGCGTATTGAAGAGTTAATGATGGGCAGTGCGTCAGGGATGTGGAATGGTACTTTCCACGGCATTTGCCATCGTATTCTGCGCGCACATTATCTCGACGCTAAGCTACCGGAAGATTTTCAAATCATCGATTCAGATGACCAACAGCGCTTGTTGAAGCGCCTGATTAAAGCGCAAAACCTAGATGAAAAGCAGTGGCCTGCACGTCAGGTTTGCTGGTGGATTAACGGTAAAAAGGATGAAGGCTTACGCCCGAATCATATCGATGCGTACCACGATCCAGTGACTAAGACTTACCTACAGCTATACAGTGCCTATCAAGAAGCATGTGACCGTGCGGGCTTGGTCGACTTTGCGGAAATCTTACTGCGTGCTCATGAATTACTGCGTGACAAAGCAGCCATTCGAGAGCACTACCAAGCGCGTTTTAAGCATATTTTGGTCGACGAATTCCAAGATACCAACAACATCCAATATGCATGGTTGCGTATGATGGCTGGCCCACAATCCAATGTGATGATCGTCGGTGATGATGACCAATCGATCTATGGCTGGCGTGGCGCGAAAATCGAGAACATTGAGAAATTCACTCAAGAGTTCCCGAGCGTAAACACCATTCGTTTGGAGCAAAATTACCGCTCGACCAAAACCATCCTTGAAGCGTCTAACACATTAATCGCTAATAACACTGAGCGTATGGGTAAAGAGCTTTGGACAGATGGCGCAGAAGGTGAGCCGATTTCAATTTACTCCGCTTATAACGAGTTAGATGAAGCGCGCTTTGCGGTTGGTAAAATTAAAGAGTGGCAAGAAAAAGGCGGCGCATTGAATGACGCGGCCATGCTTTATCGTAACAACGCCCAATCCCGTGTATTAGAAGAAGCGTTATTACAAGCGGGTTTACCCTACCGAATATACGGCGGTATGCGATTCTTCGAACGCCAAGAAATCCGTGATGCGCTTGGTTATCTGCGTTTGATGAACAACCGAGATAACGATGCTGCATTTGAACGAGTGGTGAATACCCCTACGCGTGGCCTTGGTGACAAAACATTAGAAACGGTACGTTTTGCTGCTCGTGATCGTGGTTGCACCCTATGGGAAGCCAGTGTGTCATTGATTGATGAAAAAGTACTGACTGGCCGAGCGGCTGGCGCATTAAGTCGCTTTATCGAACTAATTAATGCGCTGGAAGACGACACCTGTGAAATGTCTTTGCATGAGCAAACTGACCATACGATTAAGTATTCTGGTCTGTTTGCTATGTATGAACAAGAGAAAGGCGAAAAGTCTAAGGCTCGTATTGAGAACTTGGAAGAACTGGTTACCGCGACGCGCCAATTTGAAAAGCCAGAAGAAGCTGAAGAGCTGACTGAGCTGACTGCATTCTTAACCCACGCGGCATTAGAAGCGGGTGAAGGCCAAGCGGATGAGTTTGAAGATGCGGTGCAACTTATGACGCTGCATAGTGCGAAAGGTTTGGAGTTCCCACTGGTATTCATGGTAGGCGTTGAAGAAGGCATGTTCCCAAGCCAGATGTCTGCGGAAGAAGCTGGACGCTTAGAAGAAGAGCGTCGCCTTTGCTACGTGGGCATGACTCGTGCGATGGAAAAGCTCTACATCACGTATGCGGAAATGCGCCGTTTGTATGGTCAAGATAAGTATCACAAGCCATCGCGCTTTATTCGTGAATTGCCAGAAGGCTGCTTGGATGAAGTGCGCATGAAAGCGCAAGTGAGCCGCCCTGCAAGCAGTGGTCGCTTTAGCCAAACGGTCGTGAAAGAGAGCTTCAATGAAACTGGCTTTAGTTTAGGTGCGCGTGTTACACACCCTAAATTTGGCGAAGGTACCATTATTAACTTTGAAGGCAGTGGCCCGCAAAGCCGTGTGCAAGTGGCGTTTAATGGTGAAGGTATCAAGTGGCTTGTCACAGCTTACGCTAAGTTAGAGAAGATTTAATGACACTTTTTCGTGCGGTGCTCACGCTCTGAATAAAATGCACTTGTATGCATAGTGTTTGATTACCAAGATTGGGGATGTGAATTGTTTGAACAAGGAGCATCCCCAATGCCATTTAAGCAGTTAGAGCAATACCAATCATCCCTTATCGCTGAGCTTGAAGAGATCGCTCAGCAGTACCATCTTCACTCTTTATTGATTATGCAGTCGACGCCAGACAGCATGATTGTATTCGCCGCTAACCAACAACCGATTTACTCTGCGGGTGATTCAGGGCCTAAAAGTGTTCAGCAAGGTTGCCATGAGTTGTATTGCGAACGTGTAGTCAATACCGAGAAAGCTTTGTTAGTTGCAGATGCGGCAGTCGATGATGAGTGGCGCGGCAACGAAGATTTAGTGAAATTTGGCTTGGGCGTCTATTACGGATTACCGATTGTTCACCGTGGTAAACCGATAGGCACAGTATGTGCGCTTAATGACAAGCCGTTTGATTTTGCTAACGGTGAGCCGAGTGCGATTGAAAGAATTGATGAGCTTAGACAGACCATAGAACAGTACTTGTAAGCCAATAAAGAAAAACCCCGAGGGCTTGCGCCCATCGGGGTTATAGTCTTACTCGCAGCAATCCGGCTACTAAAAGTGCTCCATGCATCAAATCCATGATAGTGTGCTGTAGTCCTTCAGCGTATTCCTTTCGTCGCCGTCCTAGCGGTGTCCTTGACCTTATCCTGGTCTGCTAACAATCCTCGTTAGCTCTCATCACTTGTTCCCTGAGCGGTGTCCATTGCATCTTCCTGATGCTAAGTCCTTGCCTCGTCCAGAGGTGTCCATTTCCCATCCTTAGTAGCAACCATCCTAGTCACTATTGCGTCCGTTCAATGTCCAATTTGCTATCCGTGCCGATCATTCATCCTGAATAACCGTATCTTCATCCTGAAGATTACCTAATCCGTGGTAATTTCCTGTTCCGTGTCAGTATCCTTCCGACAAGGTTTATATTACGGTTTTCTCGGCGCAGAACAATGAAGGTAAACGATTTCTTTTAGCTAAAAAGTGACTAAAAATCCACCTGGTCATTTAAAATCAATGACTTAAATTGTTTGCCTTGCTTTAGTCTGATCAAGAATGCGATATATCCTTAGCCTCTTGTAAGAGATCTCTCACAAGAGGTTGGGGCGATCAGCGATCTATGCAGCCAATAGCATTAAATAGATTGCGGATATAGATTGCCAGAGAATGATGCTGCCGATAGAGATAAACATCACTCCACATAGCCCATCTATATAAATGGCGGCTTGTTGCAACTTTCGTTGTAAGCGTTGGCTAGACAATAGCCACGCCAATAAGGCGAACCAAACAAAAGAGAGAAACCACAAAATAAACAGTGCCGCGCCTTTACCTGCAAGGGACATGGTCGAAGGTACAAGGCTCGACATCAAGCTAACGAAAAACACCAACGCCTTTGGATTAAGAATGTTGGTAGCGAATCCGCGTGAGAAAGCTTGCCTTTTATTGGTCAGTAATAAATTGGCTTTTTTACCATCGACCGAGCCGCCTTTGCGGCTACGCCAAACGCCGATTAGTGCCATCGCGCCTAAATAAAACAGATAGCTACCGCCAAGTAATTGCAGTGCAGAGTACAGCTCTGGTTGCTGATGAACCAAATAGCTGACTCCAGTCAGGCTGAGTATCGAGTGCAGCAAAATCCCACAAGATAAGCCCAGTGCGATGTAAAGGCCAGTTTGTCTGCCGTAGCGAGTGGCATTTTGTACCACTAGAGCAAAATCAGGCCCCGGGCTCATGAGAGCAACCCAATGCACGGTCGCTAAAGTCAGTAATATGGTTAGTTCATTCATGGCTTATGACTGCGTTTTTAACTTCTTATTTTTACGATTGTTGTTGAGGCCATCGATGCTGAATACCATCAAAGCGCCCCAGATAAAGGCGAAGGTAATCGCTTTATCAACCGTGAAGGCTTCGCCGTAAACCAGCACCGCGAGTAAGAACATCAAACTTGGGCCAATGTATTGGAAGAAGCCTAAAGTAGACAGTTTCAAGCGAGTAGCGGCTCCAGTAAAGCAAAGCAGTGGCAAAGTGGTAATTACGCCAGCGGCAATCAACAACAGATTTAAAGTCATTGGATTTTGGCTCATGTTCGCCGTTGGCGAATCCGCAATCCACAATAAGTAAATGGCAGCTGCTGGTAACAAGGTAAGTGTTTCTACAAATAAGCCGGTTTGTGCATCGACACTGACCTTTTTACGCATCAGGCCATAGATACCAAAGGTAGATGCAAGCGCTATAGCAACAATAGGCACAGAGCCAAACGCAATTAACTGCACCAATACCCCGCCTGCGGCCAACGTTACCGCTAGCCACTGCATTTTTCTTAATCTTTCCCCTAAGAAAATCATCCCGAGTAAGACGTTAACTAAAGGGTTGATGTAGTAACCTAAACTGGCATCTAACATATGATCAGAGTTAACCGCCCAGATAAAGGTTAACCAGTTGGAACCAACCAATACCGAGGTAGTAAGCAGAAAGGCTAGCTTGCGTTTATCGAGCAGCACATCACGCACGTTTCGCCAATGGCGACCGACATGAATTAAAAGCGCTAACAGAAAGAATGACCAGACAACCCTATGGCTTAGGATTTCGAGAGCTGGAACGGCACCAAGCGATTTGAAATATATAGGGGCAATGCCCCACATGGTGTATGCACCAATTGCAAACAGCACACCTTGGCGCGATCTTTGTTGTTCATCAGACATACAAGACCACTGTGTTTATAATTTTATTCGGATTGGTCAGTATACGAGCGGGCTGAGAATTCACCTAGTAATTTGCAGTTTTATTCACCACCATTCCCCTCTACAATGTGCCTCTCTAAGGTGAACCACCGCTAGCATTGAGTAATTGAGCCCTACATGACATCGACACTTTTAGCCCAGACCGAATCGCAGCCAACAAACACGCCACAAAGTGTGTTGGAGCAGGTTTTCGGCTACCAAACATTCCGTAGTGGGCAACAAGAAGTGATTGATGCAGCGATTGAAGGCCAAGATAGCTTAGTCATCATGCCAACCGGTGGGGGCAAATCGCTTTGTTATCAGATCCCTGCTCTGGTTTTAGATGGCTTAACCTTGGTGATCTCACCGTTGATTTCTTTGATGAAAGACCAAGTCGATCAGCTAAAAGCCAATGGTGTAGCGGCGGAATGCATTAACTCAACCATGTCGCGTGAAGAGCTTATCTCGGTTTATAACCGTATGAACTCAGGTGTGCTTAAGTTGGTGTATGTCTCGCCAGAACGAGTATTGATGCGAGATTTCATCGAGCGTCTGCATAGTTTGCCATTAAGTATGATCGCAGTAGATGAAGCGCACTGTATTTCTCAGTGGGGACACGATTTCCGTCCAGAATATGCGGCGTTAGGCCAACTGAAACAGCAATTCTCTCATGTGCCTTTTATGGCGCTGACGGCCACCGCCGATGATGCAACGCGTAAAGACATTACCAGTCGTCTGCAATTGGTCGAACCGCATATCTATTTAGGCAGTTTTGACCGTCCGAATATTCGCTATACCTTGCTAGAAAAGCATAAGCCAGTGTCGCAAATCATCCGTTACCTTGATACGCAGAAAGGTAACTGCGGCATTATCTACTGTGGTAGCCGTAAGAAAGTCGAAATGCTGACGGAAAAACTGTGCAACAACCACATTCGAGCGGCTGGCTATCACGCGGGTATGGATGCCGATGAACGAGCCTATGTGCAAGAAGCTTTTCAACGTGATGATCTGCAAATCGTCGTAGCGACTGTGGCGTTTGGTATGGGGATTAACAAACCTAACGTGCGGTTTGTGGTGCACTTTGATATCCCGCGTAACATCGAATCATACTACCAAGAAACGGGCAGAGCAGGGCGAGATGGCTTACCAGCCGAAGCCGTAATGCTTTATGACCCAGCCGATATTAGTTGGCTACGTCGTATGTTGGATGAAAAAGACGATGGCCCACAAAAGCAAGTGGAAAGCCATAAGCTCAATGCGATGAGTGCATTTGCTGAGGCACAAACTTGTCGTCGCCAGGTATTACTGAATTACTTTGGTGAATACCGTGAAGAGAAGTGTGGCAACTGCGATATTTGTTTAGATCCGCCCAAGCACTTTGATGCCACCGAAGAAGCGCAAAAAGCCCTTTCATGTGTGTATCGAGTTAACCAAGGTTTTGGTATTGGTTATGTAGTGGAAGTGATGCGTGGCATGCAAAACATTCGCGTGCGAGAGAATGGCCACGATAAACTCTCTACTTATGGTATTGGCCGCGATCATAGCCACGATTACTGGGTGAGCATCTTCCGTCAATTGATTCACAAGGGCATGTTATTCCAAAACATCACGCGTAACTCAACGCTTCAGCTTACTGAAGAAGCAAGGCCATTGCTGCGTGGCGAAATGTCACTAGAGCTTGCTGTGCCACGTTTAGACACCGCAGCTCGCGCTGCGAAATCAGATAAGCTATCGAGTAAAAACTACGATAAGAAGCTGTTTGCTAAGCTACGTAAATTGCGTAAATCCATCGCCGATGAAGATGGTTTACCGCCTTATGTTGTGTTCAGTGATGCTACCTTGATTGATATGGCGGAAATTCTACCAACCTCTTATGGTGAGATGCTCGCCGTGAGTGGTGTTGGCCAACGTAAGCTAGAGAAATACGCGGATCCATTCTTAGATTTGATTCAAGAGCACATTACCCATCACGGCTAAAGTACCCAGCATACAAAGGTGAAGTAAATGGAATTTGGTTTAATTGAGTATCAAGCCGAGCAAGGTCGACTTATCATTCGCACCCCGCAATGTGATTTTGATGACTTCCCGCAATTAGGCCTACGTTTGGTACAAGCTTTACCGGCTAAGATTATTGAGAAGCAGTGTGATGCCGATATTCACTCGTGGTTGATTGACTTTGAAGAGTGTCAGTTGTTTCTCAAAGCGGAGCACTACAGCGAAAGTGTTTGGTTTGAATCGCTTGCCGGAATGGATAGCCAACAAGAATTAGATTATCTCGCCAGCGTGTTCGAAAAAGGCTTCGATTTGCCATAAAGACCTTTCAAGTTTTCCTTTTATAGAACTACTTGCGGCGGTAATTGGTTAATGTATAATCGCCCACTTCTTTTATAGAGCGTAAATTCTATTTTTTAACATTGTTGGTAAGAGTTCACTTCATTGGCTTAGTGCTATTGAGTTGATTCGATTTGGGTTCCCTCACCCCCAAACCAAACTAAAAAGGTATCGCATGAGTAACTTTACCCCTGCGCAGCAGCGCAACGCCCTTTTCTATTTGGTGCTTTTCCACCTTATTATTATTGCTTCAAGCAACTACTTGGTACAACTTCCCTTTACCATCATGGGTTTGCACACCACTTGGGGCGCATTCACTTTTCCATTTATCTTCCTAGCGACTGATTTAACGGTACGTATTTTTGGTGCTCAATTAGCACGTAAGATCATCTTCTTGGTGATGTTGCCAGCATTGGCTGTGTCGTACTTACTGTCGGTGATTTTCTTCGAAGGCCAATACCAAGGCTTGGCACATTTAGGCGAGTTCAACTTGTTCGTCGCACGTATTGCGATTGCGAGCTTCATGGCTTACTTGCTTGGTCAGATTCTGGATGTGCAAGTGTTTAACCGTCTACGTCAAATGAAACAGTGGTGGGTAGCACCAACCTGTTCGACGTTGTTTGGTAATGCATTAGATACACTGGCATTCTTTGCTATCGCGTTCTACCAAAGCCCAGATCCATTCATGGCTGAGCACTGGACGGAAATCGCATTGGTTGATTACGGTTTCAAATTGGTGATCAGCTTAGGCCTGTTTGTGCCTATGTACGGTGTGCTTCTTAACTACATCATTAAGAAAATCACAGCCGTTAATCCAGACTTTAAAGCTGTTGGCGCAGCAAACTAATCGGTTTGTCTAAACTAGACGCACAAAAGAAAGCCCGCTCAGATTTGAGCGGGCTTTTTGTTTCTTGCTAACCAAGAGAGGCGTTAGTTTGCTTCAATTGTTAACGGCCAACCAATATCACTTTGGCGGTTAGCTTCGATTTCTAGCTCGGCCGCGGTAAGCGGGTTGTTAGCCAGCCACTTTGCTGAGATGGCTAATGTCAGTTTGTCACCATTCGAGCTTAAACTGATCTCAGGTTCTAACTCTGGGTTACGACGGTGGGTTAGTAATACCGCTAAACGTAGCAGGCGAAGTACTCGTTTGCCGCTTGTACCTGATAGAGCGTGTTGCTCTGGTAATGAGCTTAGTTGCTCTCGGTAGCGACGTGCTATCTCACCTAAGAAGTGTTTTTGCGCTCGTGTGAAGCCCGGTAAATCCAGATGCTGAAGCAGGTAAGCGCTGTGCTCCCCCCCTTTTTTGAAATCGATAGTTAGGCCGATTTCATGTAGCTTGGCTGCGCTATCGAGCATCACTGCACCTTGCGCTTCCGTAATCCAGTCTTGTTCACATTGAGACAGCAGACGCTGGGCAAGGGTTGCAACTTGATTAGCGTAAGCCACATCGAGTTGGTAACGGTTTTGCACGCTAGTGATAGTGCGAGCGCGAATGTCGCTTTGCTTTAAGTCATCGACCATGTCGTACACCAAGCCTTCACGTAGTGCGCCGCCAGCTAAGGTCATAGAGTCGATTTCTAGCAGTTCAAAAATAGCAATCAGAATAGACAAACCACTTGGGAACACTAATGCGCGCTCAAGGGTTAGGCCTTCAATTTCTAGTTCTTCAAGATGATCCGCTAGCATCGCCTGTTTTTGCAAACGCTTTAGTTTGGCATGGGTAATCACTTCATCCATACCTTGCGCGAGCATGATTTCTTGCAGCGCTTGAACGGTGCCCGAAGCGCCCACACACACATCCCAACCAATATCGGTGTATTGCTTAAGAATGGGTTGCAGCGTTTGCTTGGCTGCTTCAATCGCGTTGTTGAAGTTGGTGATGGTCAATTGGCGATCTTTAAAGTGGCGTTCAAGCCAAGTAACACAACCCATCTTAAGGCTGGTCAGTGCTTTAGGCTCAAAACCTTCGCCAATAATGAGCTCTGTACTGGCGCCGCCAATATCAACCACTAAACGACGGCCACTGCCACCGGAAGTGTGAGCAACACCTTTATAGATAGTGGCAGCTTCTTCTTCACCAGAAATGACTTCAATCTCATGGCCAAGAATTTGATTCGCCTTATTTAGGAAAACATCCACATTGATCGCAGTACGCAGCGTTGCAGTACCAACGATGCGAATGTTTTCCTTCGGGATATCTTGCAGTCGCTCTGCAAATAGACTCAAGCAGTCCCAGCCCCGTTGCATGGCTTCTTGGCTCAACGCGTTGTTTTCGTCTAAACCAGCGGCAAGACGAACCTTGCGTTTGATTTTCGCCATGGTTTGAACGCTGCCATCAATGTGACGCACAACGAGCATGTGAAAACTGTTCGACCCGAGGTCGATAGCAGCGTAAAGCGGAGATGAAACGGCTTGACTCATAGACGACTTAAGAATCCTTTTGTTGACGTTGACGAGAACGGTTGTGTGGTCTGCGGTTGTTATTGCGAGAACCACCAGTGTTCGTGCGACGTTGTTGGTTATTACGTGAACGTAGACGAACAGGTGCAGGCAGATCTTGGATCAGAGCTGACGAATCGTAGTCTGATACAGGGATTGCGTGCTCAATGTACTCTTCAATACCAGGCAAGTTAATCGCGTATTGCTCACAAGCGAAACTGATCGAGTGACCACTTGCACCAGCACGGCCAGTACGACCAATACGGTGTACATAGTCTTCGCAGTCGTCAGGTAAGTCGTAGTTAAATACGTGCGTTACTTGTGGGATGTGTAAGCCACGCGCTGCAACGTCAGTTGCCACTAGGATGTCTACTTCACCACGAGTGAATTGGTCAAGAATACGCTCACGTTTCTTCTGTGGAACATCACCTGTTAATAGACCAACGCGGTGTTTGTCTGCAGCTAGGTGACCCCAAATCGACTCACACATATGTTTTGTGTTAGCAAAAATGATGGCGCGATCTGGCCAATCTTCTTCGATAAGCGTCTGTAGCAGCGCCATTTTGTCATCGTTAGAAGGGTAGAACAGTTCTTCCTGAATACGGTGACCTGTCTTTTGCTCTGGCTCAACAACAACTGGCTCTGGCTCGTTCATGTGTTCGAAAGCCAACTCTTGTACACGGTACGAAAGCGTTGCAGAGAACAACATGTTCAAACGCTCGTTTGGTGCTGGCATGCGACGGAACAAGAAACGGATGTCTTTAATAAAGCCAAGATCAAACATACGGTCAGCTTCATCCAGAACCACAACTTGAATGTGGTTAAGGTTGAAAACCTTCTGTTTGTGGAAGTCGATAATACGGCCAGTAGTACCAATTAAGATATCTACGCCTTTTTCCAACTTCGCTACCTGCTTATCGTAGCTCTCGCCACCGTAAGCTAAAGCGGCTTTCAGACCTGTGCTGGCAATCAAAGGTTCAGCATCATTGTAAATCTGAATCGCTAACTCACGCGTAGGTGCCATAATAATAGCGCGCGGTTGAGTTGGCTTACGACCTTCGTGTTCAGGAGTGGTCAATAAGTGGTTAAAAGTAGCAGTAAGGAACGCTAATGTCTTACCTGTACCCGTTTGGGCCTGGCCTGCAATGTCTCGGCCGGTGAGCATAACCGGCAGCGCCTTGGCTTGGATCGGGGTACAATATTCGAACCCTTTTTGCTCCAAACCCTTTGTAACTTGGGGGTGTAACCCCAAATCGGCGAACTTTTGCTCTGTGATGTGCGTCTTTTTCATTGCTATAGAATATCAGCTTAGGCTTGCAATACGAAAGTAAATACATTCCAATAGAGCATCTTAATACTGGTTATCATCCAACCAGTTCTGAAAAACACAGTGGAGTGGAAGATGAGTGATAAGATTTTGCAGCTAACTGATGACGGTTTTGAAAACGATGTAATCAACGCTGCAGGCCCGGTTCTTGTTGATTTTTGGGCAGAGTGGTGTGGTCCTTGTAAGATGATTGCTCCTATTCTTGACGAAATCGCAGAAGAATACGAAGGCAAGCTCACTATCGGTAAACTGAATATCGACCAAAACGCAGGTACACCACCTAAGTTTGGCATCCGTGGTATTCCAACGCTGCTTCTATTTAAAGATGGTAGCGTAGCAGCAACTAAAGTTGGTGCGTTGTCTAAAACTCAACTAAAAGAGTTTTTGGACGCCAACCTGTAAAACTCGCTGTCAGATAAAGCCGTGCATTTTAACCAATGCACGGTTTTGTTTTTGAACGGCAACAAAAGATAGACTAGGCTACTATTTAGTGCTAATTTATCGCACGTTAATTAAACAGTATTCTCTTCTTGGTCGATCCTGTGACCAAATCCATCTTAACTAAAAAAACAGATCCTATTTTGACTAAACAAGTATCTACTACCATGAATCTTACAGAATTGAAGAACAGACCTGTGTCTGATCTTGTTAAACTTGGCGAAAGCTTGGGCCTTGAAAACCTAGCTCGTCTAAGAAAGCAAGACATCATCTTCGCCATCCTTAAAGCTCACGCGAAAAGCGGTGAAGACATCTTTGGTGACGGTGTTCTAGAAATTCTTCAAGACGGCTTCGGTTTCTTACGTAGTGCAGACAGCTCTTACCTTGCTGGCCCAGACGATATTTATGTATCTCCAAGTCAAATCCGTCGTTTTAACCTACGTACGGGTGACTCAATTGCCGGTAAAATTCGTCCGCCTAAAGATGGCGAACGTTACTTTGCTCTACTTAAAGTCAATACAGTTAATGATGACAAGCCAGATAACGCGCGTAACAAGATTTTATTTGAGAACTTGACGCCACTGCACGCAAACGAGCGTATGGTGATGGAGCGTGGTAACGGTTCGACTGAAGATATTACAGCGCGTGTACTAGACCTTGCTTCACCAATTGGTAAAGGTCAACGTGGTCTGATTGTTGCTCCGCCAAAAGCGGGTAAGACAATGCTGCTGCAAAACATCGCGCAAAGCATCGCTTATAACCACCCTGAATGTGAACTAATGGTACTTCTAATCGACGAACGTCCAGAAGAAGTAACTGAGATGCAACGCCTAGTTAAAGGTGAAGTAGTGGCATCAACGTTTGATGAGCCAGCATCTCGCCACGTTCAAGTAGCAGAAATGGTTATCGAAAAAGCGAAGCGCCTAGTAGAACACAAGAAAGACGTAGTTATCCTGCTTGACTCGATCACTCGTCTAGCGCGTGCATACAACACCGTAGTACCTTCATCAGGTAAAGTACTAACTGGTGGTGTAGATGCAAACGCACTACATCGTCCGAAGCGTTTCTTCGGTGCGGCTCGTAACGTAGAAGAGGGCGGTAGCCTAACTATCCTAGCAACAGCACTGGTTGATACTGGTTCTAAGATGGATGAAGTTATCTACGAAGAGTTTAAAGGTACAGGTAACATGGAAATCCACCTGAACCGTAAGATCGCAGAGAAACGTGTATTCCCAGCTATCGACTTCAACCGCAGCGGTACTCGCCGTGAAGAGCTTCTTACTAAGAACGATGAGTTACAGAAGATGTGGATTCTACGTAAGATTGTTCACCCAATGGGCGAAATCGATGCGATGGAATTCCTAATCGATAAATTGGCAATGACCAAGACTAACGATGAATTCTTTGATGCAATGCGTCGTCAGTAATTGAATTAGCTTAAAAGCGCCACCGACTTCGGTGGCGTTTTTATTTGCATTCTAAAAGTGATCGCTTCACAATGGATGCAAATGTTACAAGGAGGTTAACATGCAACAAGGAATGTTGTCGTCGGTTCTCCTATCTGCGTTTTTGATATTAGGAGCACCAAGCGTCTCTGCAACAGAGATGCAGCCCGAGCGCGCTGAGCAATGGTTACAGAGTGAATCAATGCACAGCAAAGTTGCCGAGCTTCTAGAGTATGTCGTAGAAGACAATATCGATTCTCTTAACTTTTCTTTAGAGCGCCTCGCGCTGCCACAACAAGAAGTTGTGCGCTTTCTATTGCTGCAAAAGCTTGAACAACAAAATGTCATCCTTACCCCTAAGATGGCGATGTTTGTTGAAGAGCAACGCGCTAAAGTTCCTACCTATCAAGTTTTAGAACGTGGTGATGGCTACGAATTCAGTGTGCCTGCGTTTGATTACCCTGCTATTGCCAGTCGATTACTGAAACGCTGGAAGCAAGACCAAGCCACACTAGATTTTGTTATGCAAGCGGAGCGCAAAGAGCTGCTACTGAAAGATTGGCTTAAGGGCACAGATTACCAAGTTCAGGCCAGAGAAAAGCTGTTAGTCAGAGAGCTAGATAGTTTATCCCCAGAGGCTTTGCAGTTTTTGACCGGACAATTTACCAAGCAAGGCGTGGTGAGTTGGTTACCAAGTAAGGCGGTTGTGGTGCGGCTTGCTCAAGTCAGTGAAGACCCAGAGATGTACCATTTGTTGTGGCGCATGAAAGCCGATCAACACAGCAAGCGTGAGCTGAATCGTTTGGCTAGTGTCGGCGACGAGTTTGCTGCTCAGCAATTGATGGATGCGGTCGCGAATCCCAACTTAAAGCAGACTGCGCTGAAAGAGCTAACGCGTATTAAGCCAATGAGTGCCGAAGTGCGTGAATTTTTGGTTGCGCGAATGTCTAGCAGTGATGAAGTTGATTTCATCGCACGTCAGTTAGCGGATCAGGGATATTCCTCTTGGTTACGAGAGCTCGCTAACACTGATAAAAGTGTTAAACGTCAGGCCATTCTTTCTGTGGTCGGTAACTAAAAGAGTCAAGCTTGCCTGAATATCCTCACATAAAACAGGGATCGGAGATCCCTGTTTGTTTGATATACTGCCTGTAGATTAATCAACGACCAGAGTGCTATGAGTTTTAAGGATCTGCGCGATTTTATCGGCCAGCTAGAGCAGCAAGGCAAGTTGAAACGCATTACTCACCCTATTGACCCTCATTATGAAATGACAGAGATCAGCGACCGGACACTGCGTGCTGGCGGGCCTGCTTTGTTGTTTGAAAATCCAATTGGTTATGACTATCCAGTTCTGACTAACTTGTTTGGTACACCAGAGCGTGTAGCGATGGGGATGGGAAGGCAGCAAGTCAAAGAACTGAGAGAAGTAGGTAAGTTACTGGCTTACTTAAAAGAGCCAGAGCCACCAAAAGGTTTCAAAGACGCTCTAGATAAGTTGCCTGTATTTAAGCAAGTGCTCAACATGCCAGCTAAGCGACTTCGCAAAGCGCCCTGTCAGGAAATTATCTGGCAAGGTGATCAAGTTGACCTTGATAAAATACCAGTGATGAGTTGTTGGCAAGATGATATCGCACCTTTGCTTACTTGGGGTTTGACGGTAACCAAAGGGCCAAACAAGAAACGCCAAAACCTTGGTATTTACCGCCAGCAAAAGATAGCGAAAAATAAAATCATAATGCGCTGGCTCGCTCACCGCGGCGGCGCGCTCGATTTAAGAGATTGGATGGAAACCCACCCAGGTGAACCATTCCCAGTATCTGTTGCATTTGGTGCTGATCCGGCGACCATATTAGGAGCGGTGACGCCTGTACCAGATACTCTATCTGAATATGCATTTGCTGGTTTGCTGCGTGGTAGTAAAACTCAAGTGGTGAAATCGGTTAGCAATGATCTCGAAGTGCCAGCCAGCGCTGAAATAGTTATGGAAGGCTTTATCGATCCGAATGAGTTCGCTGATGAAGGGCCATATGGCGATCACACTGGTTACTACAACGAGAAAGAAAAGCACCACGTCTTTACCATCACTCACATTACTATGCGTAAAGACCCAATTTATCACAGTACTTATACCGGTCGTCCACCAGATGAACCCGCTGTGTTGGGTGTCGCGCTAAATGAAGTGTTCGTGCCTATTTTGCAAAAGCAATTCCCAGAGATTGAAGATTTCTACTTACCGCCAGAAGGTTGTTCATACCGAATGGCGGTAGTCACGCTGAAGAAGCAATACCCAGGTCATGCCAAACGAGTAATGATGGGGGTATGGTCTTTCTTGCGACAATTCATGTACACCAAGTTTGTTGTAGTGTGTGATGAGTCCGTCAATGCAAGAGATTGGGGCGAAGTGGTTGGTGCAATGACGCGTCATATGGATCCGGTTAAAGATACTTTGATGATTGAGAGTACGCCAATTGACTCTTTGGACTTTGCCTCTCCAGTGGCTGGGTTAGGCTCGAAAATGGGACTGGATGCGACCAAAAAGTGGGATGCAGAGCTCCAACTCGCAGGCACTAAGCCATCTAAATCGCCACTACTTAATCTTGAAGAGTACGCATACGCTATTCAGCAGCGTCACCCAGAAATCAAGCAACTGCATTTCCCAGCAGGTGCCGTAGCAGGACAAATGGCCATTGTTAATATCGATAAGCAGCAAGCCGGTCAAGGTGAGCAAATCATGCACTCAATTTGGTCCTATTTGTCAGAACAATCGGATCTCAAGTTCATCATAGTTTGTGATGATGATGTCGATGTCACCGATTGGAATGATGTAATCTGGGCAATTACTACTCGTATGGATCCTAGCCGAGATACCGTTATGCTCAAGGCCACCCAACAGCAGAGCAGCCGAATTGGTTTAGATGCAACGAATAAGTTACCAGAAGAAATCACACGGGAGTGGGGTACTCCTATTAAGAAAGATCCTGAGTTAGTAGCCAAAATTGACGACTTATGGTCAAAACTTGGAATTGAATAATGCCCAAGGTAAGGTTACTGCCAAGTAACATAGAGTTTGAAGTCCTATCAGGACAAACCGTGCTGCAAGCTGCGCTCAACAATAATATAGGCTTGCCGCATCGGTGTCAGGTAGGTGCATGTGCCATGTGTATGTGTAAAAAAGTATCGGGCGAAGTCATCTACGACTTAGAACCAATGCTTACAGAGAAAGAACAACAACAAGGCTGGATGTTTCCATGCCTAGCTTATATAGAAAGTAATTTAGTGCTTACTTTGGACGAGTAAGCGAGAGGAACACTATGAGTATCCAATGTAAAGTAAAGTCGATAGAGCCTTTAGCTTGTAATACATTCCGCATTCTACTTCACCCTGAATCGCCAGTAGCCTTTAAAGCAGGCCAATATTTGATGGTAGTAATGGGAGAGAAAGATAAACGACCTTTTTCCATCGCAAGTAGCCCTTGTCGCCATGAAGGTGAGTTAGAACTACACATTGGTGCAGCTGAGCATAACGCTTACGCATTAGAAGTCGTTGAAACAATGAAAGCGGCACTGGAAACAGGTGGTGATGTTACGATTGACGCACCTCACGGCGATGCGTGGATTCAAGAAGAGAGTGAACGACCTCTATTACTTATCGCTGGCGGTACAGGTTTTAGTTACGTGCGTTCAATCTTGGATCATTGTGTCGCGCAACAAAAACAAAACCCTATCTATCTATACTGGGGTGCGCGTGATAACTGTCAGCTGTATGCGAAGGATGAACTAGAGCAAATTGCTGCGAAATACCATAACGTACAGTTTGTACCTGTAGTAGAAGAAGCGCCAGAAGATTGGGCTGGTAAAACGGGTAATGTATTAGAAGCCGTATCAGGAGACTTCGAATCACTAGAGCAATATGACATCTATATAGCAGGTCGTTTTGAAATGGCCGGTGCTGCTCGTGAACAATTTACTCAAAATAAACAGGCAAGAAGTGACAGAATGTTCGCTGATGCCTATGCTTTTATCTAGTAATAGCGAAGTTCAATGGTAAAGAAGAGGGCAAAATGCCCTCTTTTTCGCCTCTTTGATGGTAATTTCAACGAAAGGGCAGTTTTTTCAATTTTTTTTGCAAAAAGGCTTGCCAATGAAATCCAACTCCCTATAATGCGCTTCCACTGACACGGCAGACGCCACAAGGCTTCAGCGATGAGTCAGTAAGACGTAAGCAACAATTTGGCATTGAGTTTCGAATTAAAAAGAAATTCAAAAAAACTTCAAAAAAGTGTTTGACACTGAAGTCTGAATCGCTAAAATGCACGTCCGCTTTGAGAGAAAGCTTCTCGAAAAGCAAAGCTCTTTAACAATATAAACCTATCAATCTGTGTGGGCACTCGTTGATGATAATCCAATTAGATAGCTTAGCTATCAAATTAGGTTTCAATGAAACGAAGTGACCATTGAATCGAAAGATTCAGCACAGTCAATTCAAACATTACTTATGTAATGTTCAGTATTCATTGAGCCGAACAAAATCTTAAATTGAAGAGTTTGATCATGGCTCAGATTGAACGCTGGCGGCAGGCCTAACACATGCAAGTCGAGCGGAAACGAGTTAAC
>NZ_JANAVY020000015.1 GCF_025195085.2 Vibrio intestinalis
TTCAGGAAGTCAGAAGGGAGCGTGTCTGTACCAAGGAAGATGAATAAGGCTACGTGGGACAAAGATTATAGAGCAAAAGTTCTCTTTACATCAGCTTAACAAAGTACGTTCGCGCCCTTACAGAGAAGTTAGACCTTCAACTAACCCCTTAAGACCTTCGTTATGGGTTGCTGCAACGGTAAAGTAACAGCTGCATCGAAAATCTTTACTTTGTTTGGTTAATATTTCTTTTGAAAGAGATTGAACCGTTTTCCAAGATACATGGCCGGTTACTGTATTTAATTTATTTACTTGACGCTTAATTTCGTCGAAATCATTTAAACCATTTGGGTTTGTGCCACTAGGGGCATTTTTATCAATGGGTCGTTTAGCTAAGTCACTAAAGAACATTTTATAAATCCTAACGTTGTAATAATAGTGATTAACAATGCTTTAACAGGCATTGTGATTTGTTTTTTTGTTTTTTAGGCGGATTCTATAGTTAATTTAATTAATTGGAACGTTATAAAATAAAAATTTTATGGTATTTTGCTTTTGTGTGATTTCTGTTCCAACACTGAGACCTAAATGTAATTGACAAACTTGTTAGTTTGACGGGTCTCGGATTTGTTAATAATTTTTTTATGAATTATATGTATTTTATTGCATTTAATTTGATTGATAATGGCGAACTAAGCAGGGCAGTTGGGAGATAAAACGTAGAATGGTGTCATATTTTTTACGTGCGAGGAGAGGAGCTTATAGTGATCTACAATCGTATTTACTATTACTGTTGTTAATAAAGTTGTTAATTGCTCTATTTGGTTAGAATGTGAGTTTTAATAGTTATTTTGCTTAAATGGTTAGGTGATATGAATTATTTTTATGGCATATTTTAAACCATATTGAAAAATCAATTTAAGTTGCTATTGTTCGCCAATTAAAATAACGAGCGCTTTTTTGAGGTATGGAATGCTAAGGTTTAGCTTGGTTGGGTTGGTTATCACTAGTTGTCTGTCTTCTCCAGTTGTTTTCGCCAAAGGTGAACGATACGGAGCAGGAGTGAGTCAATTAACTTTAGAGAGTCATGATTACGATTATGGTTCTAGCGGTGAGCAAAACGCTTTACGCTATAGTTTGGTTCATACTCGCCCAATAGACGAAGACAATAACCGATGGCGCTGGTGGTTAGGGCTGAGTTATTTATCTGAATCAGTTCCTGCGCCTAATCGAGGTGTATATGAAGAAGTGAGTAACTTGGAACTACGTGCTGTACCCCAATACGCGTTAGGTTCTTGGAGCATTTTTACTCCTTATATTGGTGGCGGTGTTTCTTTAGGTTATTCGCAATATTCAAATCGTTGGAAGGTTGATGCCGGTGGTTATCGATTTGAACAATTAGAAGATAAACAAGATTTTGAGGTTGGTGCAGTAGTTGCAATCGGGAGTGTAATCAAACTTGGCAGCAATCCTGATGCGCATCTCCAGATAGTTCCTCAGATTTCTTACACCTTACCCTTAGTTAATGATGGGATTAAGGGCATCGAGCTTTCTGTTTCATTGCTATTCTAGGTGTAGAAATGCCATCTATCCGACTTACGTTATCCATCGCTAAATGCCCTGAAGAATACACGGGTGTTAAAAACTTAGAGCTACAAGAAAGTGGTGGCTCTATTGGTCGAGCTTCAAGCTGTACAATGCCTCTAGTGGACCATAATCGGTTCATTTCGGGTGTTCACTGTTTAATTACAGTTTACGGGGATACCTATTACATTAGTGATGTATCGACCAATGGTACCTTAGTCAATAGCAATAAAATTCTTAAAAATCAGCCTGTTTCTATTGTCGATGGAGATGTGATTTCATTGGGGCAATATGAAGTTATAGTTGCAATAGAAAAAGTGACTGTTGGGCAAGATATAGCAGCTGATATTGCACCGGAGCGAACATCTAACGATCCTCTAATTAATTTACCTAAACTGGAAGTTAAAGAAGAACAGGTTGGTGCTATCGACGAACTCTTCGCTGAAACAAAACCATGTGACATCCAAAGCAATGATCCTGTAGATCACTTGAAATTTGATTCTAGACGCGAAGAAGGTCATCTCATTAGAGATGAAGGTGAGCATGAGCCAACGAGTTCCTATGAAGTTCCAGTTCAGAATTCTCGTCAACTTTCTGATGACAGTTACAGTGTTCATTCTGAGTTTGATCTGCCAAATTTAATTCCAGAAGATTGGAATCAAACCGCCACAGCAAGCTCAGAGCCTGTCGAACCTTCAGTAAGTGTTCCGGAACAAGTGTCGGCAGTTCATCAACGTAACAGCAGAAATAGTGAACACGATCTGTCGCACTCAGTACATGGACAAAGGAGTACTTCTCGGTGGGAAGAAGTAACTCAATCTGTGATGGATCATTCTCCTACAACACCTCCTCCTGAAGAACAGCCTCAGTTAGTTGAAAATGATGACTCAGATGCTCTTGATGGAGTTGGTCTTAGTAAGGCGTTTTACGAAGGTTTAGGCGTTACCCCTCCTAATTTAGACAGTAACCAAGCTCTGTTATTCAAGCAGATGGGAATGTGCTTGCGTTTATGTATCGCTCGTATGCAAGATGAACTATATCACGCCGAATGCTTTAAGGAGGATCATGATGCTTCTCAGCGAGAAACGAACATAGTCGACTTAATGCTTGAACTTAACAGGCAACAACTGTTGACACCAAATGAACTTGTAGAACAAATGCTAGATGATTTAAGTCAGCACAACGTTAATTTTAACAAAGCAATCAGTGAATTAATCTCTGAGCAGTTTGAATCTAATGCTCCGGATAAGTTTGCAAAAGATATCAAAGCCCAATCATTCTACGTACCTAATACAGTCCTATGGAGCAAGTACTTAAAGTACTATTCTGAGCGACAAAATGGGCTAAGTGAAAGTGCGTTAAAAGAATTAATTAAAAATAGTTATCAAAAAGTGATCAAGGATATCCATGCGTAGAACTCTAATTTTACTTGGTTTAGCCATGCTTTCTGGTTGTTCAATGTGGGACCAATTTAAAGAATCCTCAGGTATCACACCAGAAACCTCATCAATAGAGCTTATTATCGAAGCAGATCAGGTCTTAAATGTGCGCAAAGGTGGAGAGCCTTCACCCGTTATACTGCGGATTCATGAGTTAACTTCTCCGGTATTGTTCCGTAATTTAGATTTTTTCTCACTTTTTGAGAATGACAAAGAGTCGTTAGGTGATGAGTACATAAAGCGCTATGAGTATCAGATCCAACCGGGTGAGAGTCTTCATGAGTTGCTGACACTTGATCCCGCTACACGTGCTGTAGGCTTCTCTGTCGCATTTCGCGAAATTAGCGGCTCTTCATGGCGAAAAGTAGAAGTGATTGAAGAAAAAAGCGAATACTTCATTCGGCTTAAGTTAGAAAGCAGTGAACTGATGTCTGACAATACGCGCGGTATTGAGCAAGTTTACTTTTAAGGAACACATATGTCTTTATACAATCCAGTAGTATGGCTAGATGGCATGTTCATGAAGCCACAGCACTTTCAGCAACTTGACCGTGCGCAGAGTAAGTTATCAAGTATGCTTAGTGCGAATACCTCTCCTTTATATTGGGGTATTAAACGCTTAGAGATCAACGTTGAATTATTGGCCTTGGGTAAAATAGGAATAACAAGAGCTGAAGGCATTTTGCAAGACCGTACCCCTTTTGAGCTTCCGCTCTTAGCAGAGTTACCTGAAGTAAAAGATGTTGATCCTTCTATCGCTGATAAGGTGGTTTATCTATGTTGCCCGCTACCGTCTGAACGTTCAGAGTTGTTTGGTACAGGTAAAGACGGTGCTCGATATAGTATGGAGTCACAAGATGCCGTTGATGCTTGTTATGACTCAGAAGATATGGCAAACATCATGGTGGGTAAGCTGAACTTTCGCTTAATGTATGATCATGAAGACAAAAGTGCTTATACTTCAATCCCGATCTTGAAGATCTCAGAAGTAAAACCTGATGGTAGCATTATTCTTGATGAAAGCTTCATTCCAACATGTATTGATATCCACGCTTCTGACGTATTAGGCAAGTTCACCACAGAGTTTGCGTCTATGTTGAAGCACAGAGCTGAATCAATAGTACAGCGTTTAGGGGCGGTTGATCAGCAAGGGGTTTCATCTGTTTCTGATTTTATGTTACTTCAAGCGCTTAACCGTTACGAACCTCTGTTTTGGCATTTTGCTAGCACCGAGGGAGTACACCCAGAGTCGTTGTATCGCATTTTACTGCAAGCTGAAGGTGAATTGTCTACGCTATGCTCATCGTCACGCCGGCCGGTTGAATTTATTAAATACAATCATGGTGATCTTACGTCTTGTTTATCTCATGTTCTTGATAGTACGAAAATGACGTTAAGTGTGATGTCTGAGCAACGCGCGATCCCACTACCGTTGAAAGACCAGAACTACGGAATTAGAACTGCCGCGATCCCTGATAGTAAGATAATTGATAATACGACGTTAATTCTTGCTGTAAAAGCAGATGTGACACTTGATATCTTGCATACTCAGTTTGTTAGTCAAACTAAGATTGGTTCAATCGATAACATTCGAGACCTCATTAACCTTCAGTTGCCAGGTATTGAAATTAAGCCTATGCCTGTTGTGCCGCGAGCTCTACCTTATCATGCGGGTTACACTTACTTTGAACTTGATAAAAGCAGTGAAGAGTGGGCTGCATTGAAGAAAAGCGCCGCAATTGCTGTTCATGTCGCAGGCGACTTCACCAATCTGTCACTACAGTTATGGGCAGTTCGTTTATGAGTTACGCAGAAACTGACGTTACCGTAGTTTTATTTCAACCAGAGCCTGGCAAGCCTATGGAGGTGATGCCAGCGCCAGATCTATCACGCAATATAGCTGTTCAAGACCTCAAACTGGACAAAATTGGTGTCAATCCATTAGTTGATCAGTTTTCTTGGTTAATTGCGAGTCTGACATGTATCACATCAATTCCATGGCTTGATGACCCAATGCCCTTCCGTGAACAGGTAGCTAGGGAAGTACGCAAGGGTGAACGTAAGCTAGATGAAATGGAACTCGATCGTGCCTCAATCCTTGTAATACGTTATTGCTTATGTGCTGCAATTGATGAGGCTATCTGCCGCCAAGAATGGGGAGCGAACAGTCAGTGGAGCCAAAATAGTTTGCTGTCTGAGTTTCACAATGAGACTTCTGGTGGCGATAAGTTCTTCGTAATTTTGGAGCGTTTAAAAGCAGACCCTAGAAAATACCGCTACGTAATTGAATTTCTCTACCTACTTTTACAGTTAGGTTTCCAAGGCAAATATGGTAGGGAAGAAAGAGGTAATGACAAGCTATCAGAGATAGGTAACACAATCTATCGTCTCGTACGTGATGAGAGATTAGTAGAGCAAGAAAAACTATCTTTGGTCAACTTGAAAGCTCAACCACTGAAAAATCCATTGAAAAAAGTAATGTCTCCAAAGTTAATCTTAGGAGTAAGTGCGGTGATTTTTGCTGCAATGTATGCAGTTACCTACATTGCTATAGATATGCAGTTTCAGAAGTTACTTAGCGTATATGGGTAGTGCTAACAACTTCGAATTGAGATTGTCTCTCCCATTTCCACTCGAAGCGCTACTTTTACTATTCGTTCAGTGAAGTCCATTAGTTATTTAGAGAGATCGCAACATGTAATCTCTTTTACTATTCAATAAATACCAATTAAATGGATTGGTTATGGGCGTAAATAAATGAAATACGACGACGAATACTACTTACTGATGGAAGATGCTTGTTCAGGGCCATATATGCTGAAACAAAGTAGAAAGTCAGACGAAGGGCTTGATCTTCTTTTCATGCGTTCAATTAAGCGTGAAGTGTTTGGTCGCGGGCATGTGCGAGTCACATGGGGAGATGATGGAAAATTCAGCCCTTGTGATTACCATGGACTACTTCCCTCGGGGCTTGTCTCCGATAAGTTCAAAGCCGTGTTAGATGCTTTTAACCTTCCAGGAGTCGACTTCTATGCAACCGACCTAGAGAATAACGGTAAAGTTTGGGACGATCGTTACCTTGTTCATATCTGGCAGAACCATCGAGCACTTCATCAAGGGAGATGCAAAATCGATGGCACTTTTGTTGATGATAGATTCACTTTAGAAAGTATGTCATTGGATGAAAGAGTTCTAGACAAAGTAGCGCTTGAAGAAAGGTTAGTATTCAGACTATACGAAAAACCGAAATACCTTTTTCATGAATCTGTAGTAGCGGCGCTTAAGGCTGCTGGTGTGACAGGAGTTCGTTATGTGAAAGTGAAAGACTGGGGCATTAGTAGTATCTTTGATTCTTAATCTTAATAGGTATCGGGTGCATTAAATTACGGCCTTTAATCATCATCTAAAGGTCATTTCACTTTCTGATTAAGGCGATAATAATGAAATTGTTATCGCCTTCCTAACACCTTGATACTCCGCTCACTTGTTGGTCAAACGTGAGAAGCTGTAAATGGACTTTCTTATCTTCATTCTGGGAAGGTTTTTATATCGTAAAGTCTCATCAGATCGCATCGCATATTACACTGACTCTAGAGCCTAACTCTATCACTGAGTGCCTAAGTAGGCTTAATACTCGAGCCGTAAGTGAGTACCAATGGAGTAAAATAAAAGAAGCGACACTGCTTGGTGTTCCCTTTAATCTGTTTGTTCAAACGCGACGCGTTAAGTACAGCAACAGCGGGAACAAAACAGAGCTAGCTAAAATTTGTCCTATTCGAAAAACTGCCCAGTCACCAATACCCAACCTTGATCGTCTTTGACCGACTTTGGCGCAAAACTTGAACTAATTCCGATGCTTTTATTCTATTAAAAAGCAGAATTTGCGCACCAAGTTAATGAAATAACGTAATAATTTATTGATGTCATCTACATGTGACTTTATGATGCGATGCTAATTTTTACTCTATCAATTGCACTTTTCGTCAACTACGTAATTGAACATAAACGTGGAGCAATAGGTTTGATTGCCGCCTTGTTAAAGGTGGCTGTTGGTACATCAGTAGGTAACATTTATTTATGGCAAATATAGACGCTGAAAAATACGCACAGTCCCAACCGGTCGAGATAAAAAACTACGTGGCGTTAGCTGCGTATACTATGACAGCTATCTCGTTATTTTTGAATTTCATTTCGTTTGACATTCATGGTTACTCTCATTCTATGACGGGAAGCGAACTGTTTGATTTACATTTAGCGTATTTGGGCGCTCTGGTGCTAGGCCTTGCATTAGCCGGTTATGGCGCGCCTAAACTGCTAGCCAAAGGGTATACATTAGCTTTGTTAGGTTACTTATATTATCAACTGTATCTAGTGATGCAGCATGCAAACCCTTTTGAAGATTTTACTAATCCCGATAGTGTGCAATTTGTTGATTCGGTTCAAGTTGTATGGAGTTACGTGGATATGCTCAGTATTGGTGGTTGGTTAGCAGTGATAGGAGTATTGCTGCTGAATCTGTTTTTAGTGCTCCCTTATAAAGAATCAAAGTAATAATTAATAAAACGCCAGCATTGAAGCTGGCGTTTTTTATTGGATGATGACGTTTATGCCGTCTTGAATTGGCTGACTGTTTTGTCCATTTCGGTTGCTTCGCAGGATACTTTATCCACTTCTTGTAAGCAATGATGAGCCGATTGTGTATTGCCATCAGAAATGGTGTTTAGCTCTGTGATTGAATCACTCACTTGCGTCATTACCGCGCCTTGTTCTTCAATCGCTGACGCGATGCGCTCAGAGTTAGCTTGAATGGCATGCATATCATTTAAAATCTGCTGCAAGCTTTGATCAAGCTCATCTGACCCAGTAAGAGTGTGGCGGCCTTGCTCAGAGCATTGGTCGATATCACTAATCACCGTACTCATTTGTGATTGGATTGACGTCACTACATTAGTAATTTCAGTCGTGGATTGGTGCGTGCGACTCGCTAATGCGCGAACTTCATCAGCAACCACGGCAAAGCCTCGGCCTTGTTCACCAGCACGTGCAGCTTCAATTGCGGCATTCAGCGCGAGTAGGTTAGTTTGCTCTGCAATGTCTTGAATGATGTTTACAGCATCGCCAATCTTGTCGACATGATGGTTTAATGACGTGATAGATTGCTGGCTGTTCGCCAATCTTTCTGACAGTTGACTGATGTTATCAACTGTTTCAACCACTACTTGGCGGCTTTTCTCTGCATTCTTCGATGCTTGATGAACGCCTTCTGCGGCTACAGAGGTGCTTTCAGAGATCTCACTAATAGTCGATACCATTTCCTGCACCGATGTCGCCATACTATTGGTATGGTCAGCTTGTACTTGGAATTGGCTGATGACGGTTTCCAGTTCATCATGCATGCGCGTTGTGCTGTGAGAAAGCTGATTTGATTTACTTTGAGTGCTAGAAAGAAGCTCGGCTAGTTTATCCAGAAGTTGATTAAAGTACTGACCTAGATTGGCCAGTTCATCTTTGCCGCTGACCTGAGCGCGCAATGACACATCGTTAGTATCGACAATCTGACGGATCACGCTAAGCAGCGCATCAATTTTAGACGTAATTGAGCGAACGATTTGAGCCACGAAAGCCAAAATGACGATTAAGGTAATCGCTACAACCGTGTGCTTAATGGTCGTTAAGCCAGAGATTGCTGTTTCTGTCTCAGATGCCAGTGTTGAGGAGAACGCCTTAAATTGTTCTTCAATGGTGTGGGACGCTTTGCGTGTTTCACCCAGTAGACCTTGGTTGTACTTTAGACCGATGATTTGCTTCTGCGCGATAACGGCACGAGAGGGGGCAAGTAAGATGTTGGCGTCAGCAGGCAGTAAGGCAGTGTCGAGTTTTCCGTGTTGAACTTGGTCATCAAAAGCGATCAGTTTAACCAGTTCATCCGCTGAAAGGGTTTGTTTGACTTGATACAAAGCTTGATTGTATTCGCCGATTAGGCCGCTTTTTTCATCCAAACCAAGTTTTTGAAATGCATTAACCAAAGCAACAAATGATTGTTGGTAGGTGGTAATATCAGAGCGAAGTTGAGCGCTAGTAGGCAAATTGCGCTGTTGTAGGATTGGTGATAACTCACCTTCAAGTGATTTAAACGTATCGATGTTAGCGCTAAATTTGGAGAGGTATTTCATATCCGAACGGAGCAGAAAGTCTTTTTCGTTACGGCGTAAGTTGAGCAAACGGACCTCAAGCTCTGTCGTGAGTTGGTTGGCCGTGTTGAGCTCGTTAGTGGTCTGCGCAAATTGGTTACTGGCAAACAGGATGGAAACAATGCCTAGCACCGCAGCGGTGCCAAGTAAGTAGAGTTTGGTCTTTATCTTCATAAAAATATCCGGCAAATTTACATTGTGCGTTTATTGTTATTCTAATTTATAAAACTATCAAAATAAGTATCGACAAGTAGCACGTTATCTTTAACTAATTCTCAGAAGTGGAAAAGTATATGCATCAGAATTTCGAGCAATACCGCGGATTTATCTTCGATATGGATGGCACCTTGCTTGATACCATGCCGGCACATCTAAAAGCGTGGCAAATAACGGCGAAAGAGTTTGGATTCCCTTTTGATCTTAATTGGTTACATGGTTTAGGAGGGATGCCGAGCAAAAAAATAGTGGCTGAGATAAACCGCGTTCATGGCCTAGATTTAACACCTGAAACTGTTTCTCAGTTCAAGATGAAGACGTTCGCGGAAAATTCTAATGACATATCCGTCATTAACGTTACCGAGCAAATATTACAGAAGTATTACAACTGCAAAGCAATAGCGATTGGCACAGGAAGTCAACGAGAAAGCGCGCAAAGGTTACTTACTCAAACCGGCGTTATCGATAAAATTGATGTGATCGTGGCGGCCAATGATGTTGTAGGGCATAAACCTGAGCCAGATACGTTTTTACTTGCCGCTGAACGTTTGAATCTCGAACCGGTTCAGTGTGTGGTGTTTGAAGATACCTTACTAGGGTTACAAGCTGCGCATGCCGCCGGAATGGATTGCTACCTAGTCGTAGGGGATTCACTAGAGTTTCATAAAAAAAGCCCAAACCAATAGGGGATGGTTTGGGCTTTTTAGAACCTAGTGTTTAGTTAAGTAACTCACCGTTTTGCTGTGCTTGCTTAACTAATGCCTGACGTTGAGCTTCCTTATCTGAAATTAATTTGCTTTCCTTTTCGTTGCCTAGTTCCTCATTCATAGGAACAAAAACAAAGTACTTATTAATTGTCATGGTAGAACCTCAATTTATAACTCACCTTTTTAGGGGCGGCCAATACTATAGATAGTTGGCCTGTATTGCTAGGTTTTGAATGTTAGTCGATGAGTTGCTATGCCACATCATCCACTATTGATAAATTGTAGGCGTAGATCACAGTATTATTAGGGTATGGATACGGTAAATAGGGTGCTAGATGAGCTTTCCACTGTGTGCTTGACGATACTGACGTGGTGTCATCCCCTTGTATTGTTTGAACAATCGGTTGAAGTTAGCTTGGTTTCGGTAACCGACGCTTTCCGCAATCAGGGCGATGGGGCGAGAGCTATTAGTGAGCATCTGAGCCGCTCGGCTTAGGCGTAGTTTTTTTAGGTATTGGCTAAAACTTTCGTTGAAATGAAGATCAAACAACCTGTGCACGCTGCTTTCACTACAACACAGTTCATTAGAAACGTCTGCCAGCGTAATCGCTTGTTGATAATGCGCATCAAGATAATTGATAAGCTTATCGATTTTCTCAGCGCTGTCAGGCTGCGGCTCGCTATGGGCGGGGCTCGTAAAAGTGAGTAGGCCACGCGGGTTTTTATCCGCCGCCAGTACCGCTAACACTTGGATTAATTTTGCTAATTGATTGATGGTATCGTCAAAAGATAGTGGCTGTTCTAATACTTTAATCAGCTTGTCGGCGGCTTGCTGAGAAAATTCGAGGCCATACTCAGCTCGCTTGAACAGATCTTCAAGTTTACGCAGTTCGCTACAGCTGAACATCATGCTAGATAGCCACTCTTTCTTTATCCATACCACATGGCGCTGAGCACGATGTGGCTGCTGGGAATCATTGAAAGAAAACGAATGTGGGGTGTTAGGGCCAATTAGCCACAAGGTATTGTGTGAGAAGTTTTGTTCAAGATGTCCAATTGAACCGATACCATCACAGTGGCGGTATAGTACCAGTTCATATTCGTGATGATAGTGCCAGTCACAAAATGACATATCGCCGATGATCGCCTTATATCGCCACGAACTACCGTGCCTTTGCGGAACTTTCTCTAAATTCGCGTTTTCCATATAGCGTCAATCCTTTGCCAATAGCCATCATCCAATGAAGAAATAGTACTAGAATGGTTAGATTATGCCAGTTGGTGACGTAAAAGTATCGTTATTAGACGGGCGAATATCATTACTTATTTATAAAAAGAGTAAGCTCATAAGTGCTTTGTTAAGATTGGAAGCGAGTTTTTACTTTCCCCTATAGGTGCGAATTCCTTTCAATTCGGCAGTGCGAGACTTAGTCACTCTGGCACTGCCGACGCAAACAAAAAGCCGATTTGAATATTCAAATCGGCTTTGTCAGTTTTAGGATAAAGTTTCTAGGCTTTACAGGTGTTATTCGTCAATCTGTTGTGGCGTTTTACGTAGCTTGGCTGTGATTGCGTATAGACAAGGTACGATGAACAGAACCACTGGAATTGAGAACAGCAAGCCGTAGCCCAGTGTCAGTGCCATTGGCCCCATGTTTACGTCAGCGCCGCCAATGCCGTAGGCCAAAGGCAGTAGACCAACGACTGTGGTAACCGATGTTAAAACAATTGGTCGTAAGCGCAGTGTTGCCGCTTCAATAACCGCTTGGGTGACGTCGCGTCCTTTATCCCTTAGTTCGTTGATTCGGGCGATAAGCACCAGCGAGTTATTGACCACAACTCCTGACATACCAAGTGCCCCCACCAGTGCGAACAGTGAGATAGGTTGCATGTGTAAGAACAAGGCTGATAACGATGCAACGAGCGCAAACGGGATCACTGAAATCACCAACAGTGGCTGTACCAATGAGCTGAACATAATAGCCAGAACAAAGTAGATACCTAAAATCGCAGCAGGGAAGGCCACCACGATACCACCCATGGTCTCTTCAGTGGCTTCAACTTCACCACCAATATCGAGCATAACGTCAGGGCTGATACTATCTTTCACTGCTTCCCATAACTCTTCAGTGATTGCGTCAGCATCTAGAGCGCCTCCGTCTACTTGTGCGGTTACTAATACTGTGCGGTCACCATTGAAGTGCAGCACAATACGTTCAGCTTGGGTGTAGCGCACGTGTGCTAAGCGGCTTAGTGGTACTTGAGTGCCATCAGCGGTGTAGATCTTAGTATTGCGCAGTTCATCGAGGTTACGATATTGCTCAGTCAAGATAACGCGCAAGCCGACTTCTTCATCACCAATCCAAGTGCTAGTGACCTTCTCACCATCAAAGGCAACACGCAGAGTCGTCGCTAGGTCGTCAACAGTTAGGCCATACCGAGCCAGCCATACATATTGAGGGATGATTTCAAGTTGCTGGTCTTTCAATTCTTCGTTGTTAGTAACGTTACTTAGACCAGGGTATTGCTCTAGCCACTCTTCGACAACTTGAACTGCTTGGTCACGAGATTCTTGGTTTTGGCCAATCACACGTACCTCAACAGGCTCACCCGGAGGTGCACCACCAGCATCTACCGTAAATTTGATAAACGGTACTGCGGTAACGTTAGCAAGTTGGGCGCGCAGATCATCAGCTATAACATCAGCGGTTCTGTCGCGATCTTCTGCGTTGGTCAAGTTAATCAGACCAATGCTGACCGGTGTTGAATAGGTCATTTCATAGCTTAGTAGCTCAGATTCCGGCAATGCGCTGATCACTTGCTCTACTTGGCTATGTGCTTCGCGCACTTTATCCATCGGAGTGCCCGGTTGTACTTCGGTATAAACTTCGATGTACTTAGCGGCTTGAGCAGGGAAGAAATCAAGGCGTAACGTTGCAACTAACGCTCCACCAGCAACCAATGCGCCTAATGCGAGTGCGACAACCTTAAACTTATGGCTAACCGCTTTGGTAAGAATACGTTCATAACTTGCAGTTAAGCGGTCAAATACTTTTGCGGTTTTCGTCTTTGGCTTAGGTTTTTTCAGTGAATCAGCTAAGTGAGCGGGTAGGGTAACGGTACACTCAAACCATGAGAAGGTCAGCGCCATGATTACCGTAACTGGAATGACGGCGATCTCCATACCTAGTTCACCAGGAATAAAAAACATCGGAATGAATACCAGTACAGTGGTGGTCAAACTTGCCAGCACTGGCTTGTACACATTCATTGTACCGTTAATGGCTGCATCTAGCGGTGAAGCGCCATTTTCACGTTCGCGGTAAATACTTTCAGCGATGATGACCGAGTCATCGACAATGATACCAATGACAAGCAGTAGCGCAGATAGGGTAATCGCATCTAACGTCATACCTAACCCGGGGATAAGCGCCAGCACGCCAAAAATACAGAATGGAATGGATACCGCTACCCAGAAAGCAACCTGGCGTTGCAGTACTAAACCAAGCACAATCAAGACTAAGATAAGACCAATACCACCGTTACTTGCCACGATAGTAAATTTCTCAGCCATGTCTTTGGCTAGGTTAATTGAGGTATGGAACTCGAATTTGCCAGCGTGCTTTTCACGTTCAGCATCAAGTGTTTCCAATACTGCACCGATGGCTGTGCGCACATCAGCATTTGCGGTTTTAGTAATGTTGAATAGAATCGCTTGTTCGTTGTTGATCATGCCGTACTCAGTGGCTTTTTCAAAACCGTCTGACACTTTGGCGATGTCTTTAATACGAACTAAACCACCATCAGGCAATACGCGAATGATGGTCTCTTCAAGCTCTTTCGCGTTATTGATTTGCGTAAGCGTCACTAGGCGATGCTCTGACTTCCAAGACTCAACCACACCACCTGACATAGAGAGATTACGGCTGTTAATCGTCGTCATCACATCATCAAAGGTTAGGTTGTAACGGCTAACCTTCTTCGGATCCACTTCAATCCAAAATTCGCGCTCGCGAAAACCTGACATTGTTGCGGTACCGATACCCGGAATCGCTTTGATGCGTTTTTCCAGTTGGCGAGCGTAACGTTGAAGATCCGCATAGTCACCAGTTGTGGTTACGCCAAATCGCAATACTTCGAATGACGATGTGCTCTCTTGCAATACAAGAGGTGGATCGGAAATATCTTTTGGTAAGCCGCTTACACGGTCAACCGCTTGTTGAATTTTACGTACAACATCGGCAATGTCGGCGTTTTCATCCACTTCAAGCAAGATAAGCGACGTCCCCTCGGTTGATTCAGAGGTCATCTCGCGAATGTTCTGAACGCCGCGCAGTTCTTTCTCGATCTTGTTGGTGATATTGAGTTCAATATCTTGTGGGGATGCGCCCGGGTAGTGAGTGACAATCTCAACTTCAGGGAAGGCCACCTCTGGGTCTTCTTGCATCTTAATGATGGTCAACGAGGCGAGACCAACGGCAAAGACCATGATGGTGATAACTCTGGCCAAAAAGCCACGAGCAGCAAAGTAGCTAATTATGTTTCTCATCCGTTACCTCTCTAGTTCACGGTCGTTGCGTGAAGAGACATACCCGGTTTAATGGTGTGTTCCGAGTTAGAGATTTCAACATCGACAGGGTAGGCAAGTAGGTTTTTGTCTAGGTTGATACCGATACGTTTGATCTTACTGTTGAACTTGTTTTCTGGGGCGGTATCGCTCCAAATTGTTAAATCTTGGCCAACAGAAAGCTCAGCTAAATCGTGTTCACTAGCTAAAAAGCGAACGATGATGTTGTCAACACTGGCTACGTTGTAAAGTAGGTTACCTTTTTCAACCCATGAGCCATGCTCAACATTTTTACTGACGATGAAGCCATTAATTTGGGAGTCGATTTTGGTGTGAGCTAAATCATCTTTGGCTTGCTCTAAATCGATTTGCGCCAGTTGAAGGTTAGCTTTCGCGGATTGGTAATCGGCGAAAGAAATGTCTAAGTCATGTTGTGAAAGACTTTTCTTAGCGCGGAGTTCTTTGTAGCGTGTGTAGACACTTTTTTTCACTTTCAGATCAGCCTGTGCAAGCTGTAAGTTGGCCACTTGACGGCGCACTTCAAGTTCAAAATCACTCTGTTCTAAAGCAACAAGCTGTTGTCCTGTCTTAACGGGTTCACCAATCTGTAATGGTTGACTGTCCACAACACCACTCACTTGAGCAACGATATCTTGTGATTGTTTCGCAGTCGCATGACCGATGAGATCGACGGCTGAGGCATAGCCGCTGTGTAAAGTTAAGGCCACCACCGCAGACAACGTTGTTAGTCGTTTCATATTATCTTCTCCGGATACAATTTCGTTGCCTTTAGACTAATATAGAGGGCGTGAATATTTTGTATACTAGATTGCGTTCCAAAACTATATAACTGATAAAATTAGCAAAAATGAGGATTTATTGCTTTTTGAGTGAGGTATGGAGCCTAAAGAAAAAGGGCTATAAACAAGCCCTTGAGAGGTGTGTAGGAGATTACGTCTTTTGACGGATTGAGCGCCGATACTGAGCGTGGTTTTATTGCTTATTTTAGTTGCTTATTTTATTTGCGTAATAGCGTCGGCCAATTCTCATCGCCTTTTGCGATATTGCCATGAATGTCTTGTTGCCAAGTTTGTTTAACTGATTGGCTGTAATTGAGATACAACTTACCATCGACAATGTTCCACGCTTCAGGATCGATTTTTGCGGTATAGCCTTTACTCACCGCCCAAGCACAATAGCCGCCATATTGTGGAGCATACTGAGTTGGATTAGCGACGAACAAATCTAAGTTTTGTTTGGATGAAAAGCGCCAATCTGCGCCATTCCAACGGTAGGTATAATCGCGCTCACCTTTCACGGCAGCCTTTTCAGTAAAGTAGGCCACAGGATCATAGCCCTTGATGGCATTACCAAAAAAGTCGCTGTACACAGGTTCAAGTGCGAAAGCGGATGCAACACTCCCTAGCCAAAGGGTAAAGATAAACGCTATTTTTGTGAGTATTTTCATGTGTAATCTCCTTATCTACTTTTAGTATAGATACAGGAAAACAGAAGAAAATTTCAGCTCGGTGAAAAGCAACTTAAAACAAAAAGGCGCTCTTGTGAGCGCCTTTGGTGTTTGTGTGGGGTACAGATTAAACGTCGTATGTTGTTGACGCTGTGTTACCGCCTGTACCTGTCCAGTTAGTGTGGAAGAATTCACCACGTGGACGATCAGTACGCTCGTAAGTGTGAGCACCGAAGTAGTCACGCTGAGCTTGAAGCAGGTTCGCAGGTAGACGTGCTGTTGTGTAACCGTCTAGGAACGAAAGTGCTGAAATCGTACATGGCATTGGGATACCAGACTCTAGCGATTTCGCTGCCACTTTACGCCATGCTGCTAGGCTACCTTGTAGGATGTTTTTAAAGTACTCATCAGAACCTAGGAACGCGATGTCTGGGTTCGCTTCGTACGCATCACGGATGTTGCCTAGGAACGCAGAACGGATGATACAACCACCACGCCACATTAGGGCTACGTTACCGTAGTTTAGATCCCAGCCGTTTTCGTTAGACGCTTCGCGCATTAGCATGAAGCCTTGAGCGTAAGAGATGATCTTAGACGCTAGTAGCGCTTGACGCAGTGCATCAACCCACTCTTGCTTGTCGCCTTCAACTGGTGTGATTGTCTTACCAAATAGAGATTCCGCTTCAACACGTTGGTCTTTAAGAGCAGATAGGCAACGAGAGAATACAGACTCAGAGATAAGTGTTAGAGGAATACCTAGGTCTAGTGCGTTGATACCTGTCCACTTACCAGTACCTTTTTGGCCCGCAGTGTCTAGGATCTTCTCAACTAGCGCTTCACCGTCTTCATCTTTGTAGCCAAGGATGTCTGCAGTGATTTCAACAAGGTAGCTGTCTAGCTCAGTCTTGTTCCAATCTGCGAATACTGCTTGCATCTCATCAGCAGACATACCAAGGCCATCTTTCATGAACTGGTAAGCTTCAGTGATAAGCTGCATGTCACCGTATTCGATGCCGTTGTGTACCATCTTAACAAAGTGACCAGCACCGTCGTTACCCACCCAGTCACAACATGGTTCGCCAGCATCAGTTTTTGCTGAGATACCTTGGAAGATAGGCTTAACCGCTTCCCAAGCTTCAGCTGCGCCACCTGGCATGATTGATGGGCCAAAACGCGCGCCTTCTTCACCACCAGATACGCCAGTACCGATGAAGTGGATGCCCTTCTCACGTAGCGCAGCAACGCGGCGGTTAGTGTCTGGGTAGTTAGTGTTACCACCATCAATGATGATGTCGCCTTTGTCTAGTAGTGGTGTTAGCGCTTCAATGAACTTATCAACCACTTCACCCGCGCGAACCATTAGCATCACTTTACGTGGTGATTCTAGCTTCTCTACTAGCTCTTCTAGTGAGTATGCGCCAATGATGTTTGTGCCTTTTGCTGGGCCTTCAAGGAACTCGTCTACTTTCGCAGCAGTACGGTTGTGAGCAACAACAGTGAAGCCATTGTCGTTCATGTTTAGGATAAGGTTCTGACCCATTACTGCTAGGCCAATTACACCGATATCACCTTTCATTGTATCTCTCCAATTATTCTAAAAGACGCTCGCGTTACGCGATTTTTTCTGCTGCGTCTGAATCTAAGTACCACTCGGTTTCACCAGTTTTAGACTGGATTTTCGCTGCAGGGTAAGGCAGTTCACTTGCCGGAGTAGTATGAATTTCGTGTACGATCTCAACTTTGCCTGCGCCAAGCACTAGGTAGCTGATTCGTTTTGCCGCTTCTAATACTTTCGCAGTTTTAGATACGCGGATTTGGCCAGACTCAGGATGAGACGCTAATACCGATAGGTTCTCATCGTTGTAGTCTGTCTGGCCTGGGAATAGGGAAGCGGTATGACCGTCAGCACCTACACCTAACAGAATCCAGTCAAAAACAGGCGTGCCGTTTTCACAAGGGATGACATCCGCCATCTCTTTGGCAAAGCGTTCTGCTTCAACTTTTGGCTCATCTTCGCCGCGAATGCGGTGGATGTTGTCTGCTGGGATATTCACTTGGCTAAATAGCAGCGTGTTTGCTTCACCGTAGTTGCTCTCTGCATCGTCAGGGGCAACACAACGCTCATCACCCCACCAGAAGTGTAGGTTCTGCCATTGGATAGACTCTGCATATGGCGCGCCAGCAAGTAGCTTGAAAAGCATCTTAGGCGTGCTACCACCAGAAAGTGAAATATGCACAGGGCGATTTTGTTCGCTGAACGCTTTTAAATCGTCGGCAAGGTGTTCCACTACTTGGTCAGCAGTTTGGAAGATCTTATGGTTGATCATAGTTCGCAGTAATCCGTGTCTGTTAGGTTCTTACAAGGGAAGCGCCACGCGCGGCCATCTCGTTGTAGCAAATCATCAGACTCTTTTGGTCCCCAAGTACCGCAAGCATAGCCAAATAAGGCTTGTGGGTCTTGTTTGAAGTCTAGAATCGGTTGTACGTACTTCCAGCACGCTTCAACCGCATCGCTACGAGCAAATAGGGTAGCATCACCATTTAAAGCATCAAGTAGCAGACGCTCATAAGCCGTCAGCATTTGTGTTTCTTGCAGTGACGCGTAGTGGAAGTTCATCTTTACTTCTTTGGCATTAAAACCTGCGCCCGGCTCTTTTAGGCCAAAGCTCATTTGAATGCCTTCATCCGGTTGAATTCGGATGATGAGCTTATTTTCTGGTGCGTTTTGACCAAACACAGGGTGCGGAGTCTGTTTAAAGTGGATAACCACTTCCGTTACGCGAGTTGGCAAGCGTTTACCAGTGCGCACATAAAATGGCACGCCATTCCAACGCCAGTTGTTGATGTGCGCTTTTAGGCCAATGTACGTTTCAGTACGTGAATCATCGGCAACGCCGTTTTCTTCGCGATAGCCTTTTAGTGATTGGCCTCGTACATCAGATGCCGTGTATTGGCCGAGCACAAGATCGCTACGTAGGTCATCTTGCTCTAACGGTTTCAAACACTGAAGTACCTTAACCACTTCATCACGCATTGAGTCGGCATTGATTTGTGCTGGTGGCTCCATACCCACCATTGCCAAGACTTGCAGCAGGTGGTTTTGGAACATATCGCGCACAGCGCCAGAGCCATCATAGTAGCCGCCACGCTCTTCAACACCTAAGAACTCAGCGCCAGTGATTTCCACGTAATCAATAAAGTTACGGTTCCATAGCGGCTCAAACATCGCATTAGAGAAGCGGAACACCAACAGGTTCTGTACGGTCTCTTTACCTAGATAATGGTCAATGCGGTAGATTTGATGTTCTTGGAAGTGCTCGTGAATCTCTTTATCAAGCTTACGTGCTGATTCAAGATCGTAACCGAATGGTTTTTCGATGATAAGGCGTTTCCAACCATCTCGTTCATCGTTAAGACCATGCGCAGCAAGGCTTGCAGGAATGACGCTGTAAAGGCTAGGCGGGGTCGCAAGGTAGAACAGAGTGTTACGCTGTTCAAACTGATACTGGTCAGACAGTTGGTCAAGGCGACTCGCAAGTTTGCTGTAGTCGGTAGTATCAGAGGTATTAATCGCTTGGTAGTGCAGATGGTTAATAAATGCATCCAGCGTAGTCGGTTCAGTTTTCTCCATCTCTTGGAGAGAGCGTTTTAGCTTTTCGCGATAAGAGTCATCGCTGTATTCAGTTCGACTTACACCCAAAATGGCGAAGTTTTCAGGAAGCTGCTTGTTCGCGTAGAGGTGGTATAAAGCGGGGATCAACTTACGGTAGGTTAAGTCGCCCGAAGCACCAAAAATTACGATGCTGCTGTTTTCTGGAATTACCATCATCTTTCCCTTAAAACGAGGTAGTAACTACGTGCCTAGGTTTGGCTTTCTAATCATTATGTTAGGAAACAAACCTATCAACGACACCTCAAAATAGATAATCGCTCGTGCCTATTTCAATGATAGGCAAAACCGAATGTTGTTGAGAACAATCTCAATACGGCGCGGTATTGTCTCTGACAATTTGATTTACATCAACTGCCAAGGACGCAATCGGTTAATTTATAGCACGTTTTTTTCAACTATCTGGTTGCATCAGTGGTTGGAAGATAGAAAACCACTCTCAAATGTAGGTCGAATATCAGTATTAGGCCACTTTATGCTCAGATTCTTGTTTAGGTAATTCGCCTAGTGGTTTTATGGATGATTTAGGCAGCCAATAAAACCAGCCACAGCTTAATGCTAAAAGTAATGCTGTGATTTGCCAGGCCAACGAGATGGAATAGTATTCAGCTATCAATCCCAATAAAGTTGAAGCAACCAGTGCACCGCTGGTGATCACCAATGAATGAAGCGAGAGAATCGTTGAACGGTGGCGAGAGGGCGTGTGCTGATTGACTAAGAGCTTTTCTGAGTTACAGCCAATAGTAAAAAAGAAGAAAAAGCTAAGGTACAGGCAACTAAAACTGATGATAGATTGGCTAAAAGCCAACAGCACTAACAGCAGCGAAGCCATCAAACGAGATACCACCAGCAATGCGCGGTGAGATTGGTCAAGCAAAGCCAATAGCGGCGAAGAGGCCAAAGATGCCGCGCCAGCCATAACAAAATAGAGAGCTGCGATGATACCAAATACATTTAACGATGAGCCATCATTGATCAGTTGTTTTAAATAAGGTTGCCACAAGTTTTCTAACCCAGATAGCACCCAGCCGTAAATAATTCCCGCTTTAAACAGACGGCCAATGACAGGGTGGGATAAACTCTCACGCAACACTTTTATGGCACTGGTTTTGATATGTTGGGGAAGAGTGTCTTGGTGATTAGTTTTTATGGGTGTGCTGGTTGTGTGATGGCGAGAGTGCCTCTCTTTTATCAAGCAGGGCGTAAACATCATAAGCAATAGGCATAGCCCGATAATCACAACTAGATTCGCGTCCATGCTAGCTTGCAGTTCGAATGGGATGAAGGGAGCCCATCTTCCTAAGTAACCGCCCGCCAACGCCCCAAGTGCAAGGCCAATCGTGACCATGAAGTTAACCTTTGCCAAAGCTCGATGAAAAGTCATCTTTCCTTTCGCTAAGCTAAATGCATCGTAAAACCACGCATCCAACGTGCCTGAATAGATAGCCCTTGCGCTACCAAGCAATAAGGCTGCAAAGGCGACGGATATAAAAGAGTCCGCTATTAGCAGTGCCACGCTGCCAAGTATCATCACCGCTAAAGATACTAGGTAAGTGGTTAGGCGACCGATTTTGTCTGCCAGCACGCCAAGCGGTACTTCCAGCAAGGCGGTAGAGCCAACCCAAATGGTCATAATCAGGCCGATATCCGTCAGGCTGAGAGATCGAGTTTGAAAAATCAGTATCAAAACAGGGATGATCAACCCCGTGATGAACCAGTGAATTGTTTGTTGAATTGCGTATTGAATGGTTAATTTTGTTTTTGTCATCGTCGCCTCCAAATTGAAGGGTTTCTTATTTAGACCTTAATTTCAAAATAAAAACAATAAGGGTATTATTATGATACTTATGGGTGCTTTAGATGACTGAATATGGACGATAAGTTACTGATTGAAGTGTGCAACTTGGTAAAGAGAGAGCTGCGAAAACAAGGGATAGGTTATAAAGATCTCGGTGAAATGATGGGGCTCTCAGAGGTGAGTGTGAAGCGTTTGTTGAATAACCAACAGCCGCTCTCTTTACAGCGCTTAATTAAGATCTGCGAGATTCTATCGCTAACACTTTCAAAACTGATGGATGAGGCGGAGCGTAACCTAAATAGTGTGCCGCTTTTTACTGCCACTCAAGATGACGCTTTCTTCGAGCAGCCAGCGCTATTTACTTTTTGGAGTAAGCTAGCTGAAGAGCTTTCCGTGGCGGAGGTTGCTGAGTTATACCAATTGTCGCCAGCGTCGGTTCATCTTTATTTGTCTCAGCTTGATAAGTTGGAGCTAATAGAGCTTGGGCTAAACAATCACGTTAAGCTACTTGCGCCTGCACACACTGCGTTTGATGTTGGCTCTAAATATGCTGCCTTTTTCACCCATGATGTGGTCAATCGGCTTAAAGATCGGGTGATTGATATCTCCCCCGATGATGAGCATGGCTTTTTAGTTAGTCTCAAAGCTGAACTCACGTTTGAAGAATTTCAAGAGATAAAGCAAACACAAGAAGAATGGTTGTTTGCAAAGCTACGCGATAGTCAAAACAAGAAAGCTCGAAAGGGGTTAGTGACCAAGCCGCACACCTTTGTAATGATGGGCGCTCAAGGGGCATATCATGATGATTTACCTGATATTCCTAATATTGCGCCTATTTAGAGAGAGTTTAGAAGACGAAGTTGACCATAATGGTGAACAGGTTCGCATCTAGGTCTTGTGGGGTTTCAACAAATGGCCCTCGGCGGCCATCCTCACCGTGTAGCGATTGCCATTCTGCATTAACCGATACGGTAGGGATAATATCGTATCGCACACCTAAGGTGACGCTGTCACTCGCTTTCTCTTCGTCTTGGTCATACAACTGACCATAAACGAGATAAGGCGTTAGCTTGTTGTAGCTGTAATCTACTGCGGTGTACCAAGCGGTGGTTCTATCATTTCTCTCCGCTTCAAACGTTAACGTTGCCGCGTCCCATTCATATTCGAATCCGAATGAAAATAGCTCAACATTCAAATCGTAAGTTTCGGCGACTTGGGGCGGCAGAACAATCGGCCCAATCATGATGTTCGAGATAGTCACTTTTTGATCGTAGTATGAACGCAAGTAACTAAAGTTAACTCGGTAATTGTCGGCGTAATAGGTGAGATTTACGCCCCACATATGGTCGGTTTCGAGGTCGACTTGGGTAGAGTCACTGATGGTCACGGAGCGAGAGTCTTTAATGCCATAAAATGGCGTGAATACCATGTTTCCGTAATCATCTAAATCCATGTTCCAAGCAACGCTTACCCCTTTGTATGAAGTTATACCAAGTAGGCTGTCGTATACCTCAGTGGGTGGGCGCGCTGTGGTGTAGGCATGACCAACGTAGTAATACTCCGAGGTTAAAAACAGCGGTAACCGCTGCTGCCCAATGCGGAAAGTAAAATCTTGCCACTCATAACCAATAAACGCCCATTCAAGCTCGGGGTCGTCCCAGTCATCTTGAGGTCGTTTGACAACTTGAGCAGATGCCTGAAAGTTGTTGAAATACCCATCAAGCTGGAAGCCGATGGTGGTGTCACAATCAAAGCAGCTTTCATCTTGAATATTGCGATGAACAAACAAAGGCGTTTGGTTGTCTGATTTCGCCCATGAGGTAGAACCAAACCCACTAAACGAGAAATATTCACCAATTTCTATGGCTGCCAGTGATGGTGCACTAAAACACAGTGCCAGTGTCGCGATAATCGGTTTCATACTACTTCTCTCCCTCTACTACAAACAGGATGTTGGCATCGTTTGGTAAACTCTCTACAGGCGCGTAGCCTATGCGATTGGGTTTTTCTTTCATCCAACGAAGTAGGGCGTCGACTTCGGCGTCGGCTAATTCTCTCGGTGGGCGGGCTTTACCTGAAAAGGTTAATGATGCCCAATGAGCGTTCATTTGAGCGCTGTTTTTACCCAGTAAAAATTGGTAAAAATCAGTGCGTTCTTGGCTTTGTTCTGGCCAATCAGACAGCTCTACTTTCTTTCCATCGAGGCGTTTGGTTTTGCCACGGTAGAGCTTGCGAGCCTTGTTGACCGATAGCGATTCAAACTCTGAATCTAGCGCAAAAATGGCGTAGTCCTGCGCGGCCATGGCTTTGCTGGTTATGGGAACTGCAACGAGAAACGCCAGAGCAGAGTAAAGCAAACTCCTTGCAATGGCGTGACGTGCTGACGTTGAAAAAATATGCACTTTCATAGTAATCACTGCCGAGTTAGATGATGTCTTCAATTTGTTGAATTAACTTCTCTTTTCGTACTGGTTTTGCCACATACGCATCCATGCCTGAGTCAAAACAACGTTGAATATCGTCGTCAACGACACTGGCAGTTAATGCGATGATTGGCGTTTTTCCGATGCCGGATTCGCTCTCATAACGGCGAATTTCTTCAGTGGCTTGGAAGCCATCTTTAATCGGCATCATGCAATCCATTAAGATCACGTCAAAGCTGCTATCTGCGCAGTACATATCAATCGCTATCTGGCCGTTGTCTGCAATATCGAATTGATAGCCCGCTTTTTGCAGCATCACCGAGGCGACTTTTTGATTGACGCGGTTATCCTCAACCAACAAAACGCGCTCACTTTTAACGTCAGTATTCATTGTGTTGGTAGTTTGGATGCTTGGTGCGTTTGTCTGGTTACTTTCAGTGTGCACCTTGTCATCAACCAGCGCGGTAACTTGAGTTTGTGGGGACGTGCTTACGCCGCCACTTGGCAACAAGGCGCTGGTTTGGATTTTTTCCCGCAGTATTTCTGCTTTAAAGGGTTTAGAAACGTAGTCGTCCATCCCGGCATCAAAACAGTGTTGGATATCGTCATCAACGATACTGGCGGTCAGCGCGATGATTGGGATCGGCTGCTTAATTTGGTTTTGCTGCTCGTGCGCTCGAATAGCCTTGGTAGAGGCAAAACCATCCATTACGGGCATCATGCAATCCATTAGGATCAGTGCATAGCGATCTGGGTTGGCAACGTACATATCAAGGGCTTGTTGGCCATCATCGGCGAGGTCAAACTCATAACCCGTCTTACTCACATGTAAGCTGGCGATTTTTTGGTTTACCCCGTTGTCATCGACAATCAAAATCCTTGAATGATGATTACCAACAGGTGCCGAGATGTGCGCTGGAAGTGGGTTCGCGTTTTGTGCAATTTCAATCGCTTTGAGCAGGCGTTTACCCAGTAGAGGTCGAGTAACGAGTGCTTTTATGGAGTTGGCGAAATCAAAGCCTTCACTGTTGAAATGGCGAACAATACAGACATTCACTTGTTGCTCGGTTAGGCGGCTAAAACACGGAGCAAGCTTGCTGGCACTATTGGGCTCAGCTTCAAGATAGAGCAGGGTTTGGCCTTGAGTATGTTCAATCGCTTGGTTGAACTGCTCAATGCTGGTGTATTGCGGGCAATGTTGAATACCATAAAATGCTAAATCGTCGCCGATAAGCTTGCTTAATGAGTCATCATTGCTGACGAGATGCAAGGTACTGTTATTGGCTTGGTTGGTTTTGTAGTGCTGCTCTTCTATATCTAACTCAAGCCGGAAGTAAAAACGACTGCCTAAGTATTTTACCGAGTCGAGTTGAATTTTGCCGCCCATTAGCTCAACCAACTGAGTACTGATCGCAAGGCCTAAGCCGGTACCACCGTACTGACGGGTGGTGGACTCGTCTTCTTGTGAAAACGGTTCGAAGATTTTCTTTTGCTGTTGTTCGTCGATGCCTATACCACTGTCTTTAACCGAGAATTCAATGGTGGCCTTGTTACTTTCTGAGGCATTAGTGTCTATGGTATCGATTCTAAGCTCGACGGTGCCTTTCTCGGTGAACTTCACGGCGTTGGACATAAAGTTCATCAAAATTTGGCGCAACCTGTGATCGTCAATCGCTACGCGGTAAGGGGTATTGCGACTGATGTGTACTTGTAAATCGAGCTTCTTCTCTTTGGCTTTTGGAGCAATCACCGAAGCGATGTCATAAATGGTTTCACGAACCCCAGTAGGGTGATGGCTAATCATCAACATGCCAGATTCAATTTTTGAAAAATCGAGAATATCGTTGATAAGACTAAGCAGTAGCTGCGATGACGTCTCGATTGTATCGACGTAATCACGCTGGGTCGCGTTAAGGTCGGTATCGCCCAACACCTCAGAAATTCCGATAACCCCATTAAGTGGCGTGCGTATTTCATGAGACATATTAGCCAAGAAGCTGCTTTTCGCTTTACTGGCTTGAATGGCATCCTCTTTGGCCTGTTCGGCATCGTTTTTCGCTTTCAGTAACCGCTCACTGGCTTGTTGTCGTTCAATAGTGAGCCTTTCCACTTCGCGCGCGAATTGGCTGAGCTCATCATTGCCTTTGATGCTGTCGGTCAACGGAGCTTGCTGCTGATGTTCCGGCGCACTGAGATAGGCGAGTACCTTACGCAGGTTGTTCGTTACCCGTGATGCCAAGCTAATGGCAAGGCCGGCAACAAGTAGGGTTATCACTGAAATCGAGCTAACAGAAATCATGCGCTGAGTTCGTGCCTCTTCAATCGCCATGCTGATGCTGTTGGTTAGTTCGGCCTCAATGGATACCCCGAGTTTGCGCAGTAATTCAAGCCGCGAGGTGAGCGCGAACACGCCCATGCTGACTTGCTGGTTATTCAAAGTGGCGAGATCGTTAGGGGATAGCAACTGCTGGCGAAATTCCTGACTGTCGCTGAATGCCTGACTGCTAAAGGTTTTGACCATTCGCTCTACTTGGGCAGGGTTAGCATTGAGAGTAACAAAGCGCTCAACGAATAATTGCTGCTGTTGCGATAGCTGGCGAATAATTGATTGCAGTTCTTGGTCATACTCACTGTTCGCCAGTTGGCTAAAGCCTAATTTCTGGCTCAAACGGTTTTCTTCACTTGCCCAAAACATTAACCACTCTATTTGCATTATTGCTTGGATATTTTGAGTCACACTTTGCGGGACGCCTTGAAGGTCAACTCGTTCAAGTTGCATCAAATGCTCTTGATAAAGCTCGGCATACCATTCATGACTGTCATACAGCTCCTCTGGGTCAGAAATTGTGGCAATTTCCTGATTAGCGTCGAGTAACTCTTGTAAACCTTGTTGGGCGAGTGAAAGGTTGGTACTAAAAATTGACCTAAGTTTAGATTCAAGCTCTAGTTGAACGGAGGAGGAGACTTCTCCGCCGGTTTGATAGCTCGATTGATACAAACTGGAGATTTGATTGAGATAGCGGCTTAAATTGTGTGCCCGCTCTAACTGCGCGGTTTGTTGATTGAGAGTTGCGATTTGACGAAAGGTGAAAAAAAGCAGTAGCAGAATTGGTAGCAACACTAAGCCAAACAACTTGTATTTGACCGATACGTCGCTCCACGACATCCGTTTAGTCATTGATTAATCCATTTATTTAGCCAACTTATATGCAAAGTGTAGTCTAGGAAAAACGAAACAGAGCAATACGTTAGTAAAAGTTGTGCTTTATAAAATTCGTATAGTTAGATGAATATGGGTTAAACACTCTAGACCTAATTACTGGGCGGGCTTTGAAGGATTATCAACCAAATCTAAAAACTGATTAATTCATTCAATCTATTATCATTTTTGGTCAAGCTGCTAATCTTTGTGTTGTACAAAATGAGACCGACAATACGGGGAGCGATGATGTTTGCATATTTTTCAGTTTTAGAAGTGACCGTGACCAATGATGAGTGGGTGGCCGATTACGTGGCTAACTCTAATCGTTTAGTTGAAAGGCACGGTGGGAAGTACTTGGCGCGCACAACTAACCATGACCGCTTAGAAGGTGACCGAGAAAGCCCTGCACTACGTATTGTCATTGGGTGGCCAACGAAACAATCAGCCTATGAGTTTATGGAAGATCCAGAATACGTTCCTCACTTGAACGCTCGCACCGCGGGCTCAATTAGCCACCACGCGCTTATCGAAGCAAAAGACGACTTGGCACAATAGGACTTAAACATGAAAACAATTTTACTGACAGGTGCGACAGACGGCATCGGTTTTGAAACAGCAAAACAATTGGTAGAGCTTGGACATCACGTTGTATTGCATGGTCGTAACTCGGCAAAATTGGCTCAGGTAGAACAAGAGCTGACTGCATTGAATTCGGAAGCCAAAGTTGAAACCGTTGTTGCTGACCTTTCAAATTTAGCGGCGGTTCACGACATGGTGGCAGAGATCGCTCAGCGCTTTGGTCGCATAGACGTTCTAATTAATAATGCAGGTGTATTTACGACTAATCAAACTGTCACCCCAGAAGGGTTAGACGTACGTTTTGTGGTGAATACTGTCGCTCCTTATTTGTTGACCAAAGAGTTACTGCCTTTATTGTGTACCAATGCGCGCGTGGTGAATTTGTCTTCTGCTGCGCAAGCGAGTGTCGACATTGATGCACTACTTGGCAAAAAGACCTTGGGTGATAACCCTGCATACGCGCAGAGCAAACTTGCGTTAACCATGTGGTCTCGCATGCTAGGGCTAGAAAATCGTGCTAATGGGCCAATGATTGTCTCGGTTAATCCAAAATCTTTCCTTGGTAGTAAAATGGTCAAGGAAGCCTACGGAGTGGCGGGCAGCGATATTCGACTTGGCGCCGATATCCTAGTGAGAGCCGCTTTGTCAGATGAGTTTGCTAATGCACATGGCGCGTACTACGACAACGACATCGAAGCATTTGCTCAACCACATGGTGATGCACTAAATGATGCGAAAGCACTGCAAGTGATCGCGGCAATGGAATCTCTATTGGCGTAAACACTGCCAGATTAGCAAACCAAAACCGGATTGATATAGAAGCCTCTAGTTCAGCTAGAGGCTTTTTTGTGTCTGCAGTTTATTATCAACAAAAACTAAAAACTGATCGCAGTTTAAGCTCTATTATCAACGCTTGAGTTTGGGAATATGCTTTGTGCAACAAAAAGAGCCAGCATAGCGTACAGATTTTGAATGCGGGCGAGGCTCATTCTATACACCGGAGATAAGCATTATGAACTACCAAGGCAAAGTATACCGACCATGGCCGGAGTACCGCAGCATCCTAATTCAAACCACGCTAGGTTGCAGCATCAACACCTGCACCTTCTGTAGCATGTTTGATGATAAGCGCTTTAAAGTGCGCCCGGTTGAAGATGTGATAAAAGACATCGAGCAAGCCCGTGTTATGTACCCGTATGTAGAATCGATTTTCTTGATTGATGGTAACGTAATGGCGGCCAGAACCGACTATCTGTTGAAGATTTTAGATAAGTTGCGCACCACGTTTCCGGAGTGTAAAAAAATCTCTTTGTACAGCGGTCTTAACGATTTTCGCCGTAAGAGCGTGTCTGAGTTAAAAGAGCTGGTGGATGCGGGTCTTAACATGGCGTACTCAGGCTTAGAGTCTGGTGATCCAGTGGTGCTTGAGCGTATCAAAAAACGCATGACGCCAAAGCAAGTTGTCGAAGGTATGGAAATGGCGAAAGAGGCGGGCATTGAAGTTCTGCTGTCGTTTATCTTTGGCTTAGGGGGCCAAGAGCGCACCAAGCAACATATCAAAGCGACCACAGAGATATTAAAACTCACTCAACCAGAAGAAATTGCGCCAATGGCGTTGGCAATTCAGCCCGGTACAGAGCTAGAGAAAGAACTGCATCGCGGCGAGTTTAAAATGCCGACTCAAATGCAGGTTCTGGAAGAAGAGAAATACCTACTGGAAAACCTCAATATTGATACTTTTTATTGGGGTGACCACGGTAATAACTTAGTTCAGCAGAAAGGTTTTTTGCTTGATTCACGGGAGTTCTTTTTGGCAAACATTAACCAAGCCATCAAAGAAAACCCGATGGCAAAAGAAAACATCATTGAGACATTTTCTTGGTGATTTAGCATCCTATAGTTTGATTGAATATTGCGAGTCACCCTCTCGAATCCATATCAAGAGAGGGTGACAAAGCGTATAACTATCAAGCAATGGTTACGATCTTTAGAACGATACGTAACATTGTTTTTAGAATGATTATTCTACTTCAAAGCAATGAATTTAAATTACTTATCCAAGGTTAATGTAAATTTATGCTACTTGTTTTTGTGTGTCGCGTTTCACTTTGGGAAAAGACTTAAATAACAAGCGTTAGATCACGATTTTCTGCAAATGTAATACTTTGGTGGTATAAAATTGCGATGCATCAAACTTTTTGTATGGGTATTTATGCAAAGTTAACCGCAAATAAATAAACCAATAATATGCGGAGCAATCCAATGACAAGTGCATTTTTCATCCCAACTGTTAACTTTATGGGCGCAGGCTGCCTAAAAGACGCTGCTGATAGTATCCAGTCTCAAGGTTTCAAAAAAGGTCTCATCGTTACTGATCAAATCCTAAGCCAAATTGGTATGGTTAAGCAGGTACAAGAGCTACTTGCACAACGCGATGTTGAGACAGTCGTTTTTGATGGCACACAACCTAACCCAACTATTTCTAACGTTAACGATGGCCTAGCGCTGTTAAAAGATAACCAATGTGATTTCGTCATTTCACTAGGTGGTGGTTCTCCACACGATTGTGCGAAAGGTATCGCGCTTGTAGCGTCAAACGGTGGTGAAATTGCTGATTACGAAGGTGTAGACCAATCAGCTAAACCAATGCTGCCTTTAATCGCGATTAATACAACAGCGGGTACCGCATCTGAAATGACACGTTTTTGTATCATCACAGATGAAGAGCGTCACATTAAGATGGCTATCGTTGATAAGCACACAACACCGCTTATTTCAGTAAACGATCCAGAACTTATGTTAGCAAAACCTGCATCGTTAACAGCGGCTACAGGTATGGACGCGCTAACGCATGCCATTGAAGCATACGTATCTATCGCAGCAACACCTATCACTGATGCGGTGGCGATTAAAGCAATCGAACTGATTCAAGCGTTCTTACGCAAAGCGGTAGAAAATGGTGATGACATTGAAGCTCGTGAACAGATGGCTTACGCTCAGTTCATGGCGGGTATGGCATTTAACAATGCGTCTCTAGGCTACGTTCACGCAATGGCACACCAACTAGGTGGTTTCTACGATCTACCACACGGTGTTTGTAACGCAATTCTTCTACCGCACGTACAGCGCTACAACGCACAAGTTTGCCCAGAGCGTCTACGTGACGTAGCGAAAGCAATGGGTGTTAATGTAGAAGAGATGACGGCAGAGCAAGGTGCAGATGCAGCAATCGAAGCGATCGTTGCACTGGCGAAAGATGTTGGTATTCCAGCGGGTATTAAAGAGTTAGGCGCGAAATCGGAAGATATCGCAACGCTTGCTGATAACGCTCTAAAAGATGCTTGTGGTTTCACTAACCCTAAACAAGCAACGCACGAAGAAATCTGCGCGATCTTTGAAGCTGCAATGTAATTGATTCCAGCTTGATAATAACGAAGCCTCCTTTAATAGGAGGCTTTTTTGTATGGGCAGAGTATTCGCAGTTTCAGGCCGAGAATCTAGTTACCTTCTTCCTGTTCCAATTGAGCTTTATGGGCTGCAAGTTCTTTACACCAATACGCAGGGTTACCGTAATAATCGACAAAGTAATCGATGAAAGCTCTCACTTTAGGTGCGACCATTCTTGAACTAGGGTAAACCGCCCAAATTGCAGTATCCGATGCGAGAGGGTAATCACGCAGAACTAACGCAAGTTGACCCTGTTTGACCTTCTTATAGGCAAACCATGCCGGTATGACTGTTAAACCAAGGCCATTGATGGCAGCTTCACGCATCGCGTCTGCGTTATCGGTTCTAAAGGGGCCAGATGTTTTCACACTGAGCTTTTCCCCTTTGTCGTAAAAGTCCCATACATCCATACCCATTAGGCTGAGACAGTGATGATTGGCGAGATCTTTGGGGTGTTGAGGTTCACCATGTTGTTTTAGATACTCAGGCGATGCACACACAAAGCGGTGATCAGAAGTTAGCTTACGGGCAATTAACGTTGAATCCTTCAGTTCTGCATTACGAATGGCAATGTCAAAGCCGCCTTCAATCATGTCCACAACTGAATCAGAGAATCGGAAGTCGACAGTTAACTTGGGGTATAAATCCATAAAGCCTTTTAGCGCAGGCATTAGGTGTAAACGACCAAATGCAGCAGGAGCGGCGACTCTTAATGTTCCGGTTGGTTGAGAGTCACCAACACCAATGGCATCACGAGCAGCATCAACACTGGCAAGTACTTCTTCTGCGTGAGGTAAAAATGCTTCCCCCTCTTCAGTGAGCGAGACTTTGCGTGTGGTTCGATGAACCAAACGAACCCCTAAGCCTTCTTCCAATTTATTAATGTGTGCACTAGCAACGGCGGGGGAGATACCTAGCTCTTGTCCAGCCATACTGATGTTGTGTGTGCTAGACAGGCGAACAAACAGTTTTAAATGCTCGATATTCATTGATTTTCAATAAGATGTTGATAATTCGTTTGATTATGGTTGATGTTCACTACCTAATCAATGCAAATGATAGTAATCGAGCGAGATCAGCATATTGTAATTAATAAAGGCGATTATAAATTTGCCAATGATGGTCTAGATTTATAAGTGAAATTTGTAAAAAGGAGCGCTTATGTTAGGTGAAAATCATTCATTGATTCATGAATTTCCTGAAATGGAAACGACTATCCATAATCTGGCCTCGTCTGACAGCACATTCGCGGCGGACATGAAGCAATATAATGATCTCGATAAGGAAATCCGAGTTCTAGAACTTAGAGGTGGCCCAATCACTGATGAGGCCATGAATCAGCTAAAGCATAATCGCGCTGAGCTTAAAGATTCATTGTATAAACGCGTTATAGCCGTGAAGTAATGTGGCGTAATTGCAATATGTAACCCCACTAATGTGTTAATTAGTCGGGGTTAGTTTTGCTCCAGTATCATGTAAGTTCTCGTTGGTGTTGTTGATTTTATCAACAAATAGTAGAATCTGCGTGATTTTCGAGGGTTTAGGGTAAATGGCATAATGGTCAAAAGTGGTTGGTTGGCGGGTATACTGTTAGGAGCAGCGATATCCGCTGCGGTCTATATTGAGGTTTCTCAGCCCAAAAATATCGCTGACTTAACGAATCAAGAAGCTGCGAAAGGCTTCGACCCTCTAGATGAGATCGAAACGACAGAGTATGGGCTGGCGCTGGTTGATTTAATGAAACAGTTGCGATCATCTCCCGGCCAATTTCTGCAATCACTTGAGCAAATAGACGCTCAATATCCTCTTGAAAAATCGCTCACTGAACAAGCCTTCCGCTTGACGCTGCTTAAGTATTACGCATTTCTACAAAACCAAGGTTCAGATCAAAACGCTTACCATCAGCAACTGACCATGATGGCGAAAAAGCACAATATGAAATGGTTAGAGATGGAATTGATGGTAGATGATGCCATCAGTGATGTTCGCTATGGACGAACCCATCAAGGTCTTGAAACCATAACCAAAGCGATTGAGCTAGCCAAAGCGCTTAACGCAACCTACATACTACCTAAGGCATACAATACTGCGGGTGTTCTTAGTAACTCTAACAATCAGTTGCTCGAAGCTCAGCGCTATTTTTTGCTGGGTATTGAGGCGGTGAAACATACACGTAAAACCTCGTTTGGTGCCTCAATTCATAATAATTTAGGGCTTTTGTACCTGCATATTGAAAACTGGGATAAAGCACTCGAATACATTAAAGAAGCGGAAAGGTTGAGCCTCGAATCTGAGTTGGATAATAATCGCGCTATGCACATTATCTATCTTAATCAGGCACATATTCATAATAAACAAGGGAATCTTGAAAAGTCGACTGACGCGTTTGAAAGCTCCTTGCCATATTATGATGAGGTTAAGATGTCGCCACGCCATAGCCTGTTGCATCTTAAATCCCGCTCAGATTTAGCGCTGCTTAACGAGGATTTCGTTAATGCAGAAAAATACGCAATGGAGTGTATCAACTACCCTGACTCTGAAACTCTGCCGTTGGAATATGGCCAATGTATGTTGCTGTTGTCTAGAGCTCAGTTGAGCTTAGGTAAACCACTTGCGGCGCTCAAAAGTGTGGAGAGTAGCATTCATATCTTTAATTCAGCAGAGCAAAGCCGCTGGTTGGTGAGAGCTTATAAGCACTATGCTTTAGTGTTTGAAAAATTGGGTGAGTCACACCGCGCACTAGAGATGTACAAAAAGTACTATAACCAAGATAAGCAACAGTTATTGACTAAGGTGTATGATTTAGAGCACGCATTCGCGACACAAGGTATTCAGCAAGAGCGTGATCTATTGGATGTGCAGAACCAATTAGCGATTGCGAAGTTAAGTAAAGAAAAACTGCGCTTTCAGATGGCCTGTCTATGGGGCGCATTGGCGATTGTGGTTTTATTTGCATTGCTCAAGCGTACCAATAAGGTACATTCTAAAAACTTAGAGCTAGAAAGCCTGTCGAATGTTGATTCACTGACCGGCCTTAACAATCGCCGCTATTATAAGCAGCAGTTAAATAAGCCGACTTCGATTGATGATTGCTGTGAATACCATCTAGTGCTGTTCGATTTAGATAACTTTAAGGCGGTGAACGATATTTATGGTCATGATGTTGGGGATGAAGTGCTCATTGAAGCAGCCAAGCGTTTCAAGCAGTTTGTCGGCGTAGAAGAGTTACTGATTCGCTGGGGAGGAGAAGAATTCCTCATGCTGCTTAAGCATCAGCACAACATCTTTGAACATGTTTAAGCGGTGCGTAAGGCAATGAGTGCATCAGCAATCAACACTCAAGCCGGTGATTTGGTGATGACAGCGTCAATAGGTATTAGCCCAAGTGCATTGCCCGAAGTGCTTGCAAGTAGTGATGAGTTTTTCCGCAAAGCCGATCAAAACCTCTACGAGGCAAAACGTTCAGGCAAAAACCAAACTGTGATGAGTGACTAAGCCCAAGTTAAGAGTTTGGGCTTAGTCGCGGTACATTCACTTAACTGGCAATGCGCGTATCGTGGTGCCCTGTATGCCATAGCTGATAATACATAGGGCTGCTGTTAAGTAGCTCTGTGTGCGTTCCTTGCGCGGTGACCGAACCATCTTCAATCAGATAAATCCTATCTACATCTATGATGGTGTTGAGTCGATGAGCGACGGTAATTACCGTTTTATCCGCACACAGTTTTTTCAATGTGGTGATCACATGTTGTTGTAAGTGGCTATCGAGTGCAGAGGTCACTTCGTCTAACAGCACGATTGGCGCTTGGTGAAGAATTGCCCGCGCAATGCTTATCCTTTGGCGCTCACCTCCTGAAAGTTGACTGCCGTTTTCACCAATCTCGCTATCGATGCCAAGCGGTAGTCGCTTCACCAGATCTTCCAATCCTGCGGAATAAATCGCTTCATCAAGTTGTTGAATGGTCGCCTCTTGATTGGCAATCAATAAGTTGTCCCGTAGCGTTCCTGCCAGTAACTGAATATCTTGTGTGACGTAAGAGATACTGCGATAAAGATTACGCGTTCCCATCTGCTCTAGTTTGATACCGCCGATAGCAATTTCGCCTTGGTTAGGCTGGTGGAAGGCAGCAATCAGATGCAAGATACTTGATTTACCTGCTCCGCTTGGCCCAACAAGGGCGATGTGTTGGCCTTGTTTGACTGAGATATCTATCGATTTAAGAATTTGCTGCTGACCAATAGAAAGCCCGACGTTACTTAGCGCTACATCAAATCGGCTTGGAATTTGACCTTGCTGAGTTTGCTGCGGCGCGATTGCCAGTTTATGCAAACGTACTGACGCATTGACAAAATAGCGTAGCAACGCAGAGAACATAGCTAGGCGAGCAAATGGTCGAATACAAGCAATGGTCGCTAGGCTAATTGCCAACCATTGTTGAGTGGTCAGAAGGTCATAACTGACCATTAAGCCGCTTACCGCCATGATAGTAGGTAAACTCATTTCTAGAATGAAGGTTGAGAGTAAAACACCCGTGCCGCCAGCCCATTCTAGTCCTAGGCCGGACTCTTTGAGATCTTCAATTCTATTTGCCAAAGGCTGGGCAAGTTGTTCGGCTTTACCGAAGCTTTTCAGCATTGGTAGACAGGCAACATATTCAAGAATTTGGTTGGCACTTTGTACGTTATGATGGTCGTAGCTTTGGGCTGCATGGCGAAAACGTTTTTCTGCAATGACTAGAATCGTGATAGCCAAGACGATAAGGCCAAGCAATGTGGCTGCAATCGCTGGCGAAATGGTTGAAATGAAAATCACCATCGCGACTGGAATCACCCATGCAGAGAAAAACTCAGCGACTAAATGGCTAAAGATGTCTTCAAATAGCTTAAGGTCATAAGTGACAAGCTTCATTCGCTCACCTAATCCTTTGCCAATCAGCTGAGAAAGAGGCTGCTTACGTATGTCGGATAGTAGCTTACCGCGCAAATGATGGGTGACGTGGTATGCGCCAATAAAGCTTTGTTTAGCGCTCTGACCGACCCACCATTGCAGTGCGACTACACCTATAGCGATAGGCAGCATTAGTACGATATCAAATGCGCTTTGCTGCAAAATGAACACAAATAGAGCTAACCATATGATCAGGGCTAACGCTTCAGTTGCCAATTTACCCGAGATACCAAGCCAGAAAAGACGCGTGCTCGCACCACTGTGTTTAAGTAAGTACAAGATCTTATCCATGATATTCCTCCAGCAATTCGCCGTGTCCAACGGACCATTTTTGATTGAAGTTAGATACAGCCTGATCGCGATGGTTGATGATCAATTGAATTTGCTGTGGGTTATATTGACGAAGCGCGTCAAGCACCAGTTTTTCCGTTGTGGTATCTAGGTGCGCTGTTGCCTCATCGAGAATAATGATAGGGGTATAGGCCAGCATGGCGCGGGCAATAGCAAGTCGTTGCAGCTCTCCGCCACTGAAACTTCGTTTGGTTTCGCCAATGTCAGTCTCAAGTTGATGAGGTAGCTGTTTAACTAAGTTTTCTAATTTGAGCAGTGAGAGTACGTGCCAAATTTTGTCATCGCCGGTATTCGGTTTCGCCAATAGCAAATTTTGCTTGAGTGTAGCTTTGAAAAACACGGTTTGCTGGCTAACCAATGACACGTAGCTGGCACGCTGTTTATCACTGAGTGACTGAACAGGCTGCTCATTGATGTACCAGTCACCTTGGTTAGTGGTGAGTAAACCAGACAGTACTTCTATCAACGAACTTTTCCCACTACCAGACTCGCCCTGAATATAAACACGTTCTCCAGGCTTAATGGTGGTATTGATGTTATTGAGTATTGTGCGCTTACCTCGGACGATCTCAACCTCACGGCAACTAAGCGTTATGATGGGTTCTTGAAACTCTTGTACCGGTGTTTCGATTTCCCCAAATAGGGGCAAGATACGGTCTATCGCCTGTGACGACTGTTGAATTTGGCCAACGATTTGAGTGAGGTCGAGCCATGGTTTTAGCAAGCCAGCGGTAATGGCGCTCACCATGGTTAGCTCAACCAATGACATTGAGCCATTAACGGTAAAATAGATACCCGCAGGGACAACAAAAATAAATGAAGTTTGCGCCACGGTAACAAAGCTAACCCAGCCAGTAATCATCTGTTTTGTGTAAGCATTAACGAGTTTATTGTGACGACGCATTGAGAGGTGCAGTTTACGATACGATTCTGCATCGACCGCGAACAGCTTCATAACCCCAATGCTACGGAGGAACTCCATTTGAGCGGCGTGCATTGCTGCAACAATAGTGTTGTATTTTTCATGACGACCAGCGAAACCACGCATCAACAATGCTTGAATCACTAAAGCAATCGGCAGTGGAGTGAATGCAATAATGCCAATGCGCCAATCAATATAAAACAGTAACCCAGTCAGCAGTATTGGCATCAGTAAGCCATTGATTATGTCTGTGCCATGATGGGCGATGATGGGCTCTAGTTTTTGGCAATCATCATTGATGCGTTTTTCTAGATCAGAGCGATGGAATAGGTGTAACTTTTGAGAGGGCATTTTGGCGAGTGCCCAAATGATATGTTGCCTAACTTTCTGAATAATATGATAAGCCACTAGGTGTGCCTGCCAAACGGCGAGCATATAACAGCCGTAACGTAGAACGGTGAATAAGGCGACAAGCGCAACATAGCCATAGTTAATTTGCCCGCTTGCGAGTGTGTTAGCGGTAAGGAAAATAGCGATCCACAATGCTAGCTCGATGATAGACGTCACTACTGCGGCGAAAATGGAAAGCACGACCCGACGAGGCTCACTGCGTAACATCGCAGAGAAGGCTTGAGCCTTGGTCATCGATTGAGAAAGGTACATACAATATCCTTATAGAAAAACTATCGGCTATTGTCGGCTTCTACTCGATTTCAGGCTGCCAAATTCAGGAATTAACCCGTCACATTCGGGAATTTTTGCCACGAAATTGCGCAGGCGTAACCCCTAAATGCTGTCTGAATACTTTAGTAAAGTAGCTATTGGATTGGTAACCGAGGCTCAGTGCTATTTCAGTAATGCTCATTTGTGTGGTTTTGAGATTTTTCTGGGCTATTTCCATGCGATAGTTTTGAATCCACTTCGCTACGCCAACCCCAAGCTCTTGCTTAAATGCACGTTTTAAATAGCAATCATTGGTGGCCAATTGGCGTGAAAGCGAATTGATAGTCCAGTTTTTTTCTGGTGAACGTTCAACCAGTTCACAGGCCCGTTGGCTTAATGTTAGGCGGGGTTGCTGTGTCATCGCAAGGGCGAGGATTTCGAACATCTTACCGTGTAGCCACAGTGTTCTAGCTTCCCCTTGAATGGTGCACTGCCATATTGAGGAAACAACAGAAAGTAGCTGTCCACTTAATGGCATTTGCCAACCTTGGGCAAAGCTGCCGATGGGTTTTAATTGCTCGGTGTTAGGCTGGGCAATCAAAGAGCGGCCCAATCGGTCATTAAAAGGGAAGAAGATACGGATGGCCTGTAAAAAACCGCCTTTAGGCACAACGAATCGATCTTCTATTCTTTGATCGGGAATTAAAGTGGCGATGAATAGCTGTTGCAGCGAAGCGGAAGGGTACTCTGGGTAGCTCAGGCTATGAGCATCGTTTCGACCCATGACGCTGATGTAACAACCTTCAGTAACAGGGTCGTTTAGTACAACCTGATCCGTAGCTTTGCAGTTAATGATTTGGACACGGCATTGCCCATTAAGGTCAAGCTGATCGCATTGGCCTTGAAGGTGTGGGTGCTGATCAATGGTATTCGCTAATAAGTCCATTAATGGTGCTCCAAATTGCATAGTGCAAAGATTGATAATCATTATCAATAGTTGGATTTATAAATCAACGGTTTGAATGACAAATAAAGGCGCTAACCGATGGTTAGCGCCTTATCTTAGAGCTAAGTAGCAACTTATTCAGTCGGCTAGAATTTGTAATCTACAACTAGGCCAACCATTTGAGGGTCACCAATTTCAACCAAGTCACGCTTGTGGCGAAGAATATAGGTTTCATCGCTGACGTTTTTCACGTAACCATGGACAGAAAGATTTTCTGCTTCGAAACCAATGCTAAGGTTGTAAACCGTGTAGTCACCTGCAAGGTACTCTTCGCTATTGGCCAAATCAGTGTAGTACTCTGACACGTGATTCATGCGCGCACCAAAGTACAGACCTGAATCAAAGTACTTGGTGAACCCGAGGCCAGCGGAGAATTCAGGCGCGTAGCTGAAGTCATTGCCTGTTAAGTCACCAGTACGTCTTTCACTAACGTTGGATGGCGCTTGCTTGATTTCAGTATGGAGCAAACCAACAAAGGCGAACACATCAAGGCCAGAATCAAAGTAGTAGTTGGTCTCGAACTCGGCACCGTAGGTTTGGCTGTCTGGAATGTTAGCCACGTAGTTATCTAAGCTACTGTCACTTTCACCGTAAACCAGTGTTTGATAGTTTTCGTAGTCGTTAAAGAATAGCGTTGCGGCTAGGTTTAACTTGCGATCGAGCACTGCTGTTCGAGCGCCTAATTCATAAGTCCACACTTCTTCTTGATCAAAGACAAATAGCTCTTGCTTGTACTCGTTATAGCCGACACCACCCGCGTTATAACCCTTTCTTGCAGTTAACGAGAAGGTGGTAACATCAGAAGGTTGTAGCATCGCGCCAACTTTAGGTAAGAAGATCGAGTTCGTTTCGTCAGAAACAAAATCTAGCGGCCAACGGAAGTGGTCAAAATCACGCTCTAAGTTTTCACGTTCATAACGACCGCCAACAAGAAGGCTGAAGGTATCGCTCAAGCCAATACGAGAGTCGATGTAGATTGCGTCTGTTTGGACGTTATCGAGTCGGCTTTGGTCATTAAGCAGTGATTCTTGCTTCTTATCAATGCTAACTAAACCTCCCACCACGCTGTAACGATCGTCAACTGAGTTGTAGGACAGCTTTGCTTCTGCGGTGTACGTACGCTCCTCAATATCACCAAACCAATCGTCTGGGTTAGGGTAGGAGATAAATGAGGTGTCGTAGTCGCGGCGAGCGATCAATACATCAGCTTGTAGTTGATCACTAAACACATAGTTGACGTCTAAGTTTACGTTCCAGCTATCTGTGTTTTGGCGACGAGTTCGGCCATCACGGTTTGCACGATCGTCAATTGGCTGAGTAACTAGGTTTGTGTATTGGCCTTCTTCGCTGCGTGATGCGACTGTCAATTTAGCGGTTAGTGCATCCAAGCTTGCTGGTTTAAATAGCAATTTACCACGCACATTGAATGATTCTAACTCTGAAGGATCCCACGGGTATTCGTCGTTGGTGATGCTGTACTCGATTGGTGTATTGCCTTGTGAACCTTCGGCTGCAAGACGAAAAGCCAACACATCATCAACAATAGGCGCAGAAATCATGCCTGCTAGATGGGTTTTGCCATCTTCGGTTTCATAGCCGGCACGTAGGCGACTTTCAGTGTAGAAGGTTGGATCTTTGGTTTTAATTACCACCGCACCAGCGATACTGTTACGGCCTTGGTTAGTTGATTGTGGACCTTTAAAAATTTCGACTTGTTCTGTATCCCATAGGCCGGCTTTGCCGAATGATTCACCTGTCCATGATTCTGAAACACCATCAACGGTTGTGTTAACACGTGGCGTTCCACCAATCATGTAAGAGAGGAAACCATCTGCAGGGCCACGGCCATCCACACCTCGGATATGGGGCATACCAGATGGTGCGGTCAGCACGTTGGCTGAACGGTCTAAAAGATCGAAGTAATTGCGGTTTTCACCGTTATCTACTTCATCAGTAAAAATGGTCACTGCGCTAGTGGTATCTTGTAGCGTGCCGCCGAGTTTTTCACCGGTTACGATAATAGTCTCGTCAGCAACTTGTGATTTTGGCTCATTAGCCAAGGCAAAAGTAGAGCTACTAATAACGGCAAAACCGATCAAAGTAGCGAGTCGCGTTGGCTTAAAAATGACCTTGCTGTTGTCCATGAAAGTCATGTGAATATCCCTTAATAATCAATGGTTCTTATTTGGCAATTTATTGTTAGTGCGATAAAAATGCTAATGAGAATTATTGCTAAAGGCAAACAAAATATCGAAAAAATAGCGTTTAGAGTAAAAACGCCTCAAAACGTGTGTAAATCTAGCATAAGACTTATGATAGATGCGCAAAATTACATAAATCTTAATGGCTTATGAGAAAGCATAACAAGATTAAAGGTAGGGTTTAATCAGGTTGAAAAACGAGGTTTTAGTGAATTTTAGCTAAAAAAATACCCGCAAAAAGCGGGCATTTTATTCAACTAAAGATTGTTGGTTTAGCCAAGGATTTCTTGCGCCGTTTCTACAACGTTTTCTTTAGTGAAACCAAACATTTTGAATAGTTCACCTGCTGGTGCAGATTCACCGAATGTTGTCATACCGATGATGCGGCCATCAAAACCAACATACTTGTACCAGAAATCAGCAATACCTGCTTCGATAGCGATACGTGCAGTCACATCTGACGGTAGAACTGCTTCACGGTAAGCAGCGTCTTGCTTGTCAAATGCATCTGTTGATGGCATTGAAACAACACGTACTGCTTTACCTTGTGCGGTTAGCTCTGCTGCAGCTTCTACCGCTAGCTCAACTTCAGAGCCAGTTGCGATTAGGATTAGCTCAGGCTTGCCAGCACAATCTTTAAGCACGTAGCCACCCTTAGCAACGTTTGCTAGCTGCTCTGCATCACGCTCTTGCTGCGCAAGGTTTTGACGAGAGAAGATAAGTGCTGTTGGCGCATCTTTACGTTCGATAGCCAGTTTCCAAGCTACTGCTGATTCAACTTGGTCACATGGACGCCATGTGCTCATGTTTGGTGTCATACGTAGAGATGCGATCTGCTCAACTGGTTGGTGAGTAGGGCCATCTTCGCCAAGGCCGATTGAATCGTGCGTGTAAACTTGAATGTTCTGAATTTTCATCAGAGCAGCCATACGCATTGCGTTACGAGCGTATTCCATGAACATTAGGAATGTCGCGCCGTAAGGAACGAAACCGCCGTGCAGTGCGATACCGTTCATGATCGCTGTCATACCGAATTCACGTACACCATAGTGAATGTAGTTACCCGCAAAGTCGCTTGCTTCTAGAGACTTAGAACCAGACCACATAGTTAGGTTAGAAGGCGCTAGGTCAGCAGAACCACCCATGAACTCAGGTAAGATAGCACCAAACGCTTCTAGTGCGTTTTGCGATGCTTTACGTGATGCAATGTTTGCTGGGTTTGCTTGAAGGTCAGCAATGATTTGCGTTGCTTTTGCTTCCCATTCCGCTGGTAGTTCACCGTTTACTCGGCGTTTGAACTCGGCTGCAAGTTCTGGATGTGCTGCTTCATAAGCTGCAAGTTTCTCGTTCCACGCTGCTTCCTTAGCTGCGCCTGCTTCTTGCGCAGACCACTCTGCATAGACTTCCTGCGGAATTTCAAAAGGACCGTGCTCCCAACCTAGTTGTTTACGTGTAGCTGCAATTTCTTCAGCGCCTAGTGGTGCACCATGACAATCGTGTGAACCAGATTTGTTTGGCGAACCAAAACCGATGATGGTTTTAGTACAGATAAGCGTAGGGCGAGGGTCTGCTTTTGCTGCTTCGATAGCGGCGTTGATTGCTGCTGCATCGTGGCCATCAACCGCTGGAATTACGTGCCAGCCGTAAGCTTCAAAACGTTTAGGTGTATCGTCAGAGAACCAACCTTCAACGTGACCATCGATAGAGATGCCGTTGTCATCCCAGAATGCGATAAGTTTACCTAGGCCAAGCGTACCCGCTAGAGAACACGCTTCATGAGAGATACCTTCCATCAAACAGCCATCACCCATGAAAACATAAGTGAAATGGTCAACGATGTCGTGGCCTTCACGGTTGAATTGTGCCGCCATTGCTTTTTCAGCCAGCGCCATACCAACAGCATTAGTGATGCCTTGGCCTAGTGGGCCAGTAGTCGTTTCGATACCAGGTGCGTAGCCATATTCTGGGTGACCAGGTGTTTTAGAGTGTAGCTGACGGAAGTTTTTAAGATCGTCGATTGATAGCTCGTAACCGCTAAGGTGCAGTAGAGAGTAAATCAGCATAGAGCCGTGGCCGTTAGAAAGTACGAAACGGTCGCGGTCTGCCCATTCTGGGTTAGATGGGTTGTGGTTTAGGTGTGAACGCCAAAGAACTTCAGCGATGTCTGCCATGCCCATAGGTGCGCCAGGGTGACCAGAGTTAGCTTGTTGTACGCCGTCCATGCTTAGAGCACGGATTGCATTCGCTAGATGTTTACGATCCATAATGTTTTACCAGTATAAAATTACTTCAAAGGATATTAAGAGGGGAACACAATCGTTCCCCTTAAATTAGAATTCTGTGTTACAGCTTAGCTGCGATCATTTCTTCAAGTTTGCCTTGGTCAATCGCGAAGTTGCGGATGCCTTCTGCTAGCTTCTCAACCGCCATTGCGTCTTGGTTATGATCCCATAGGAACTCAGCATGAGTCATTGCTGCTGGACGCTCTTGCGCGCCTTTAGAGTCAACTAGCTTCTCAACGACTTCACCTTCAGCGGCTTCTAGTTCAGCTAGTAGCGCTGGAGCGATAGTTAGACGGTCACAACCTGCTAGCTCAAGAATCTCACAGATGTTACGGAAGCTTGCGCCCATAACGACTGTGTTGTAGCCGTATGCTTTGTAGTAGTCGTAGATCTTAGATACAGACAGAACACCTGGGTCTTCTGCAGCTTCAAAATCACGACCTTCTTTCGCTTTGTACCAGTCCATGATACGGCCAACGAATGGTGAAATTAGGAATACGCCTGCTTCAGCACATGCACGAGCCTGTGCGAAAGAGAATAGAAGAGTAAGGTTACAGTTGATGCCTTCTTTTTCTAGGATTTCAGCTGCGCGGATACCTTCCCAAGTTGACGCTAGTTTGATCAGGATGCGTTCGTTTGCGATGCCAGCATCGTTGTACATTTTCATAAGCTGACGCGCTTTCGCTACGCTGCCTTCTGTATCGTAAGAAAGGCGAGCATCGACTTCAGTAGAAATACGACCAGGGATAGTGGTTAGGATTTCTTTACCGATGTTTACAGCAAGCATGTCACAAGCGTCTTGAACTTGTTGCGCTTTGTCGCCGCTTTGCGCTTTTGCGTATTCGATCGCTTGGTCGATTAGTGGTGCGTACTCTTCAATTTGAGCCGCTTTAAGAATAAGAGATGGGTTCGTTGTTGCATCTTCTGGCTGGTATTTTTTGATTGCATCAATTTCACCAGTGTCAGCTACTACAGTAGTCAGTTTACGAAGTTGCTCTAATTTATTGCTCATAATCGATCATCCTATTGTCACGGCGTGTTCGTTTTTAGTAGGGGTAACGAACACATTTGCAAGCGAGTTAGTGAAAAGCTCATCTGTAAATTTAGACGCTCATCATTCACTAACGAAAAACTTTTTACCGATAGTCGCAATGTAATGAACATTTGCTCTATCGTTGAGTAAATGATGGGTTCATATTTATCTGATTGGCCCACAAAGTCAATTACTGAAACGCCATTTAAGTGATGCTCATCAACAATATTTTTGTGTTTTTGACCGCGAACTGTTGGTTAACCGTTTGCCCTTGCAAGCTATGCGCTCAGGCTAAATTTAACTGACGGATTTTTAGGCTGAGAAAATGTCACCAAGGTGAGCAAAAGTTGCATTAAAATGAGCTTGTGACATATGCTAGGTCAATGAGCGGATGTTCACTTATCTGCTACTATTTGTGCGTTTTCCAAATTAATACAGCGTAAACCTAGGTGACTATGGCGAATCCAAAGCAAGAACCAACCCTTGATAGTGCCGATCTGTTGACCGAAATCTCGGTTGCTTACTATCAAGATGGGGCAACTCAAGAAGAGATCTCGAAGAAGTTCTCTATCTCTAGAGCAAAAGTAGGCCGTCTATTAAAACAGGCGCGTGATGAAGGTATTGTAGAGATAACGGTAAAGTACCACCCAGTATTCAGTGCCAAGATTGAGCAGCGCCTAATTGAGCGATTTGGTGTGAAACGTGCCTTGGTTGCGCTAGATCAGCCTAATGAAGAGGCGCAACGTCAACAAGTTGCTGGGTTGGTCTCTCATTACCTCGCAGCCACGATTAAATCTGGTGACGTTGTCACAGTGGGGCAGGGGCGAAACGTCTCTGCTGTTGCACACCACATAGGGGTAATTACGCCTCGTGACTGTAAGTTTGTGTGCAGTATCGGCGGTATTCACCCAAGAGGCGGTATGTTTAACGCAGACCATATTTGTCGTCAGTTCGCCAAGAATTATGGCGGCACATCGGAAACGCTTTATGCGCCCGCGTATGCTGAAAACCGCGAGCAAAAGCTGGCGTTCATGCAAAATACCACTATTAAGCAAACATTGGACTCAGCGCGTAAAGCCGATGTCGCTTTGGTTGGTATCGGTGATATGAGCGAGAACAGCTACATGGTGGACTTAGGTTGGTTTACCGCTGACGAAGTGGTGCAATCTCGCCTGCAGCAAGGTGTAGTGGGTGATTTCGCTGGCTATGACTTCTTTGATATTCACGGTAATGCCGCTAATACCGTAATGAGTGACCGAGTAATCGGTTTAGGTATTGATGAATTCAAACCTATTTCACAAGTAATTGCTATCGCCGCTGAAAACAGCAAGCCATTAGCGTTATTAGGTGCTCTGCGTACTGGCGCGATCGATGTCATCGCCACAAGCGTAAGTAATGCACTGACGGTACTCAACCTTGATGAGCAGATGAAGTAGCGCTTAACCTACAATGATAAGATGAAAGCGGCCAATGGCCGCTTTTTTGTAGAAATCACCAATTGACAATAGAACCCTAAAAACTAAAAACGTGAATACGAAACAGAGGTGAAAGAGTTAAGGTATCCGTGGTTAACCTCAAGACCATCGACCATCACTGGTGTTGGCAATTCAGTTTTTTCTTCTCGCTTAATGTTATCTAGCTGGTAATAGATAAATTCAGCCGCCACTTTAAACGCGGTTTCAGACACTTGATAGTATCTTGCCCTGTCGTTATCAAGAATGATGTGCTCGCTGTCCAATTTAGAATCCGCTTCGGAGTTATCAAATTGAACGTAGTATTTAAGCGTATCGAGAGAGTTGTCTTTAGGATCAACAATGATGATGTCGAACTCGTACACTAACTGTAACCAGCTACCGACTAGAGAACTGACTGGATTGACATAATGATTCCAACTGATTGATACATTGAGCTCGTTAGTATTGTTGTTAGGGTAGAGCTGTAGCGGGCCATCAGCAAAGTATAGATTGACCTTATCCCATTGCTTGAAGGACTGTTTTGAAAAGCTGTCATGAAAGTCTGTTTCTAACTTCTCATTGCTGGCATTTATGCCGATTTCTTTGCGATATTCCTCAATCGCTTCCATTTCTGCTTCAATTAACGCAGCAACAATTGCTCCGCCAATTGCTCCACCAACTGATGCTGTCGCATCGCCGCCAAATGTGTTTTGTAGCGCTACCGGAGTACTATTTTTCGCTAGCTCATTCATAAGTGCTGGATCTGCGTAATAACTGTTGATCCCTTTGTTAGCATCTTGCCCTTGTTTGAATAGGTAGAGGTTAATCTCCTGGGCGTTAGTTGACGCACTTTCGAACTCGGGTATTCGGTTGGCACAACCCACGAGCAATGTGGTGATAAGAACGAAGAATAATCTCACGGCATGTTCCTTAATAGGTTGGATTTTATAAAAAGACTGAGGTTTCGAGAGATATTTAAAGGAATTTAATATTAAACTCAGTAATGAACGAGGAAAAATGAGAGCGATATTTTATAAAATGCAGATTTGGCGTTGGTATTTAACAGTTTGAAATAACTTTGCCGTTTTTATAGTGGGTAGGTGGAGGCGATTCGAAAACATAAAGCCATCTAATTTCCGGTATTAAATGGCTTAAATAAGAGAAGTGTAATTATGTTATCAGGATTCAATCGGTAGAGCTTTGTTTGCGCCCCATTCAGTCCACGAACCGTCGTACACTTTTAGGTTGTGATATCCACATATCAGCGCGGCTACCAACACGATGCAAGCTGTGACGCCAGAGCCGCAGCTAAAGATATATTCTTGCTTGGTGTCGTCGAGTAGGCCTTGTAGTAAAGTTGAAAGCTCTATTTTAGATTTCAATCGATGTTGGTCCATTAGGCTCGCAAAAGGGATGCACACTGAATTGGGAATGTGACCGCTGCGTACACCTTCGCGTGGCTCAGGGGTTTGGCCAAGAAAACGAGCAATTCCGCGGGCATCGACGGTTAAGCTGTTTTGGTTATTAATGGCTTGCTGCACGTAATTGGCATCGACAAACCAATCACTGTTTAATTGGCCGTTAAAGTCACCTTTACTTACTTTCTTGTATTCAGTTGTTGTCGCAAACCCACGTAATTTCCACTCAGTTAAGCCACCATCGAGAATGTAACTCTGCTTGTGGCCCATTGCTTGGAGCATGGCCCAAGCGCGTGGTGAGGCAAATGTACCGCTATTGTCGTACACCACAATGGTGGATTGGTTGTTGAGGCCAATCGTTTGAGCCAGCTGATTGAAGCGAGCTTCACTTGGCATCATATGGGGTAGGTGAGAGTCAGGGTCACAAAATACGCTGTCGTAATCGAACCGAATAGAATTCGGGATCAAGTTGGTTTTGTCTTTGGGTGATTCTGAAGGGATTTGAAAATCGATACTGGCATCGAGCACAATTAGGTCTTTATCGTTTAAATGGTCGAAGAGCCATTGAGCGGTTACAAGTGGGTTCACGTTATATCCTTATTGCTAATTGATTTGGATGCTTATTGGCAAGAAATAAAGCGGTAACTGGCATTGCCAAGCATATCGGTTTCGACCTCTACAGTGGTCTGCTGGGCATTTTCGCAGCGATTATCTACCGGAGCGGAGATCACCGCAGTTTGACTATCATCTAGTTGTACAGTGAGAAAACGGCGATGACCATCAAGCGATTGAGTAAGAGTGGAACTGACAATATCGAAGGTTCGTTGCTCCGTTGAACTGTGCTGCAGGCTTAACAAGCCAAGCAGCACGATAATTGAAACAACAAAGGCACTAACGAATATTTTGGGGTTATCCATAACCTAGAGGTCCTCTATTGTTTGTTCATAGGGAGAGAGCTTATTTACAGGTCGGGCAATTGGCCATCTTCATAAGGTTCATTTCACGCCAAGACATTGTTAAAGCATCTAAGATTAGAATCTTGCCTTGCTTTGGCTGGCCATAATTGGCTATCACTTTAATGGCTTCCATAGCTTGAACCGCGCCAATAATACCGACAACAGGGGCCATCACTCCGGCCTCGACACAGCTAAGCGCACCATTGCCAAACAGTGAGCTTAAACACTCATAACATGGCTCGGTTGGGTCTTGGTAGCAAAAGACGCTCACTTGGCCTTCCATACGAATCGCAGCACCGGACACAAGCGGCACTTTAGCTGCAAAGCATAGACGGTTTAGTTGATTGCGAGTATCTACATTATCGCTGGCATCAAGCACTAAAGAGTGTTGCTTTATCAATGCCGACAGTTCCTCGTCATTTAATCGACGGTCAATTGTCTCGACGATTAGATGCGGGTTAAGCGCACGCAGTGATTCAGCCGCTGAGTCTACTTTCTTTACGCCGATATCTTTATCGTGGTGCAGCACTTGGCGCTGTAGGTTTGACAGTTCAACTACGTCATCATCGATCAGCGTAAGCTTGCCAATCCCAGCTGTAGCGAGGTATTGGCTTGACGCGCAGCCTAAACCGCCCGCGCCAAGAATCAATATCGAACTTTGCTTGAGTGCTTCTTGACCATCAAAATCAAACTGCTTGAGAATGATTTGACGATTGTAACGCAGCATCTCTTGGTCAGATAAAATCTCCAACATGCTCTCCTAGTAAAGCGTAGAGTTAAACAGTTGGATTTGAACCGTTTCACCCACTTCTACGCGGCCACGCTCTCGTTCTAACACAACAAAACAGTTGGCAAGGCTCATTGAGCGGAATGCACCTGAGCTTTGGTTACCTGTGGTCTCAACTACAAACTGACCGTTCGCGATAGAGTAGACGCCGCGTTGGTAATCGGTTCTGCCTGGTGACTTTTTGAAAGCGGTGCGTGTTGTCGCAGGGATGGATTCAGGCTGTTTCCATTCCGTATGACCAGAAAGTTTAGCTAGCATCGGTTGCACCAAAACGTACATGGTCAACACTGCAGAAACAGGGTTACCCGGTAAGCCGCAGAACCATGCGTTTTCCAGCGCGCCAAACGCAAAAGGTTTACCTGGTTTGATCGCCAGTTTCCAGAAACCGATTTCCCCAAGCTCTTCTAGAATGTCTTTGGTGTAGTCGGCTTCACCCACACTCACACCGCCGGACGTCACCACAACGTCAGCGATTTTCTGCGCTTTTTCAAAGGTCTGTTTTAGTATGTCTGGGCAATCAGGAATAATGCCTAAATCGATAGGCTCACAACCGAAGTTTTCAATCAGAGGCTTAATGCCGTAACGGTTGCTGTCGTAAATCTGGCCTGCTTCTAACGGCTCACCAAGCGGCTTTAGCTCATCACCGGTAGAGAAAAACGCGACTTTAGGTTTGCGCACCACAGTGATGTGACTAATGCCAAGTGAAGCAATCATAGGAATATCACGCGGGGTTAAGCGTGACCCCTTAGGCAGTACGATGTCACCTTGCTTGATATCATCACCCGTTGGGCGAATGTTATTTTGTGGCTTAACGTCTGTTTGGTTAAACACTATGCCCGCATCGGTCACTTCGGTGTTTTCTTGCATGATAACGGCATCACAACCCTGCGGGATTTGCGCGCCAGTCATAATACGAATGCAGGTTGCTTGAGGCCACTCTCCCTCAAAAGGTTGACCGGCAAAAGACTTACCCGAAAGAGGCAGAACATTCGATTGTTCAAGATCGGCAATGCGAATGGCGTAGCCATCCATTGCTGAGTTATCAAATGGCGGAACGAAAATTGGAGATAGAACGTCTTCAGCTAAAACAAAGCCTAGCGCCTCAGCAAGCGGTAATTGCAAAGTGGCTTCAATTGGTTGGATGCGCGATAGCATTTTGTCCATCGCTTGTTCGATTGGCATTAAGCCAGGAGCGTCACAGCAACCCATGATATTTTCCTAATTATAATTTTTGGCAACTTTAGCATAATTTTAGACGAGACTACATTTCAGGTTTACACCTGCAGCGCCCGTAAAATAAAGCCATTCTTAAAATATGGGTGTAATTATTCAAAAATCCGAGTATCCTTGTCAGCCATCCGAAAGGGGTATTTGAGAGGAATTGGAATGTCAGCTCTTAGCGAATCAGCTCTGTTAGTAAAAGATGCGCTCGAATCTCGCGGACTAGAAACACCAATGGTGCCTAGTGAATTTTCACGCGAAGAGAAAAAGGAAAAAATTCAATACCACATGAGAGAGATCCTCTCGTTGCTGGATTTGGATCTGACAGACGATAGTCTAGAGGAAACGCCACATCGTATCGCTAAGATGTATGTGGATGAGATTTTCTCAGGTTTGGATTATTCGAACTTCCCGAAAATCACCGTGATTGAAAACAAAATGAATGTCAGCGAGATGGTTCGCGTAAAAGACATCACTTTGACTAGCACGTGTGAACACCACCTAGTAACGATTGATGGTAAAGCTGCCGTGGCATACATTCCACGCGGTAAGATTATCGGTTTATCGAAGATTAACCGAATTGTGCGTTTCTTCTCTCAGCGCCCACAAGTTCAAGAACGTTTGACTCAACAAATTTTAGTTGCACTACAAACCTTGCTTGAATCTGATGATGTGGCGGTGACCATCGACGCAACGCACTACTGCGTGAAATCACGCGGAGTGATGGATGCAACCAGTGAGACAACCACGACGGCTCTGGGCGGCATCTTTAAATCTAACCCAGCTACGCGAGCGGAGTTTCTGCACGGCTTGCGCTAGTCACTTAGTCGATAATGGCTAGATGACAATAGATTGGGTAAAAACAAATTAAATGAAACCGCTTCAAACGAGGCGGTTTTTTGCTTTATCAAAACTGAGCGCGATAAGAGTGAATAGACTATCTTTCAGCCAGTAATTGGATAAAGCCATAAAGTGAGAACAACTTGTGACGAATGCATTTAACACTCTTCCACTGCGTAACGAACTGATCGGTACGCTAGATTCACTGGGTTACAGTGAAATGACGCCAATTCAAGCGCAGAGCTTGCCTTTGGTATTGCAAGGTAAAGACGTAATCGGTCAGGGGAAAACGGGCTCGGGTAAAACGGCGGCTTTTTCTTTGGCATTGCTGAGTAATCTAAACGTAAAACGTTTTCGCGTGCAGTCTTTGGTGCTGTGTCCAACTCGTGAACTGGCCGACCAAGTAGCTAAAGAAATTCGTACTCTTGCTCGCGGCATTCACAACATTAAAGTGTTGACGCTTTGTGGTGGTACGCCAATGGGCCCGCAAATTGGTTCTCTTGAGCATGGCGCGCACATTCTAGTTGGCACACCAGGTCGTATTCTTGATCATTTGGACAAAGGCCGAATCAATCTAGAAGAGCTTAATACGCTAGTGCTTGATGAAGCTGACCGTATGCTAGAAATGGGCTTCCAAGATGCTTTAGATGCGATCATTGCTGAAGCGCCAAAACAGCGTCAAACGCTATTGTTTAGTGCCACATTCCCTAAGCAGATTGAAAGCATCGCAGGGCGTATTATGCAGTCACCTGAGATGGTGAAAGTAGAATCAACGCACCAAACCAGCACGATTACTCAATCTTTCTTTAAGTTAGACAGCACTGAGCAACGTGATGATGCACTAGAAGCATTGCTACTGAAATATCAGCCACAATCGAGCGTTGTGTTCTGTAACACTAAGAAAGAAGTGATGAACGTAGCCGATGAGCTGGCACATCGTGGTTTTAGCGTGGTTGAACTGCAAGGCGATATGGAGCAGCGCGAGCGCGATCAAGCGTTAACCATGTTTGCTAACAAGAGTATTTCTATCTTAGTAGCAACTGACGTAGCGGCGCGTGGTTTGGATGTAGAAAACTTGGATGCGGTGTTTAACTTTGAGCTTTCACGTGACCCAGAAGTTCACGTTCACCGCATCGGTCGTACTGGCCGTGCTGGCGCGAAAGGTCACGCATTTAGCTTCTATGGCGAAAAAGATGGCTATCGCATTGCGTTAATCGAAGAGTACATGGACATTGAAGTGAGCGCGGCAGAACTACCTGAAAAAGGTAATCAACAGCCGTTTACGTCACCAATGACCACAATTCAAATTTTGGGTGGTAAAAAAGCCAAAGTTCGTGCAGGCGATATTCTAGGGGCTTTGACTAAGCAAGCTGGCATTGAAGGTAAGCGCATTGGTAAAATCAACATCATGCCGATGGTTTCTTACGTAGCAGTAGAAAATGACGTAGCGAAAGTGGCTTTAAAACAGCTACAAAACGGTAAGATGAAAGGCAAAGCGTTCAAAGCGCGCATCATGAAGTGAGCATGGATTTGCCATAATCAATAAGTAAGCGCCGCCCAATTGGGCGGCGCTTTTGTTTTTCTATCTGAAAGTAACATTTGGATAACTTGCTTCAAGTTCAGCTTGTTTACTACTGAGATTTGAATAAGAGATATCTATAGTCGCGCTGCAATTTGCATCAAGAGTGAGTTGTTCTTGGACACTGTTTCCCGATAGGGCTACATTTTCAAGTCGTGGTGCGTTGGTGATACTCAGATCAATGAGGTGGCTGCTACTAGAAAAGAATACAGTCTTTAATTGGGGGACGTCTGTTAGTGTTAGCGATGGTAGGTCAGCGCCCACAAGGTTTAGTGTGACCAATTCAGGGAAATCGACTGAGGCAATCGCAGCTAAGCTTGTCGTGCTTGCATCCAGAGTTTCGAGACTTGGTAAGCCACTATTGTCGAGTTCAGTCATATTCATATTGAATTGCAATTTCAACGTAGCAAGCTTGGGTAGGTTTTTTGCGGTCAATTTGGTCAGTGCCCCATTGTCTGATGCATCAAGTGTATTGAGCAATGGCATATTGATAATAGATAATGAACTGAGTGAATCATTACCGTGTAAATCGATGCTTTCTAGTAAAGGCATATCAGTCAATGTTAGCGACGGTACTTTTGTAATGTATCTAGCTTGAAGGCTTTCTAACTTAGGAAGACTAGTTAGACTCAAATCAAGCAAGTATGGATTGCTTGAAATATCAAGCGTTGAAAGGTTTGGTAGTTCATTGGCGTGGAACTCTATCAAGCTGAGTGTGCTAGATGCGTTGAGTGCAGTTAAAGATGGCATCGCAGCAAGATCTAAACGGGTAACTTGCGCAGAGGATACATCGAGTGTTTCTAATGTATCTTTGTGAGTTTGTAAGATAGAGTTAATCGCTGAATCGACGTCTAGGCGAGATAAATTTAGTTCTTTAATAGCTGCTAAAGAGGCTATAGGGGTTAGATTAGTAGTATTTGTGTTACCAAGATCAAGTGAGTTTATGGAGTTTGGTAATTGAGTTAAATCTAGGTCTAATAAATTATTTGAATTTAAGTTTAAGCTTTCGAGTTTAGGCCAATTTCCGAGATTTACGTTAGCTAGAGTATTCTCAGCTACGCTGAGTCGAATTATATGGTTGTTTCCCCCCTCTAAGAGTCCCTTAACAATATCGATATTTGTATTAACGCTCTCATCAATATTATCAAGCTCCAATGTTTCGAGTTGAGTAAGTTGAGAGATTGTCCCCGTCGTCAGTAAATCAACACTTGTGTAGCTTAAGTTAAGGTAGGTAAGCGTGTGTGATAGGTGGTCAATACCAGTTAGGGTCAACTTACTATTATTACGAAAGCTAAGTGTTTGAATGTTAGTCAATAACTCAGCATTAACATTGCCGTTTAGACCATTGCCAATTAGCTTTAAGGATTTGAGCTTTGATGCCAAGCCGTCAATTATTCCATTGGTCACTGAAACATCAGAAGAGACTGCATACCAGTTTAGTCCTAAATCAGAAAGGTTGGTAAAACGAGTGATTTGAGCTGCTGACGTAATTTGGTTTTCTTGGCCTTCTAAATAAAGCTTGGTTAAGGTCGTATTGGCCGAAGAGGGCAGGTCATTGAGTGAAAATAGTGGATTACTGGCAGACTGGGTTAAAAGTATGGGTTCAACTGGAACTTTAGAATAACTGAACGCCTCAAGTTGGCCTAATCCAGTCAAATCCAGTTGGCCTAAACTAGGATTGTTGAAGACTTCCAACACCGTTAAAGGGGCTGCTAACTCAAGGTTTTGAATTGTAGACAAAACGGGATTATCGATAACAATAAGTTGCTGCAATTGAGGCAATTTTTGTAAATCTAGACTGGTGATTGAACCGCCATCGCTTTGTAATTCAAATACGGTGACATCATTGAGCACTGGCATCGCTTCAAATTCCGCTTGTGTCATTGCCACGTCGGTGAAGCGGACTTCCGTTAGCACCTCAATTTGATCCATGTTTTCTAGGTCAGTCAGTGAACCAGAGCAGGACAAGACCCCACTATCGACTTGGCATGTGCCGCCATCGGATTGAGGGACGCCAACCACAGGGGTAGTTCCGGTTTCACTGTCATCCTCACAGCCGAAAAGGGCTAAAACAAGGGTGAGATATAAAAGTTTGCGCATTATTGAGTTCCCTTTTGTCGATTCGTGTACGAATCTAAATTCAAAATAGACGTGTTATTTTTGGTATAAAATGCGCGAACACTAATAGAAAATGGAATGGGGTTCCGTTAACGATTGTGCAGTTTTTGGCCGGGAAATTAATGGGTTACTCAGTTAATCGCCGAATGGCATGGTTTGTTAGGAAAACGCGAAGCATTAGATTTGATGCAGAAACTGAGCGACATTTTAGTTTCATTGAGTGATTTTGCGAAGGAAGTTGGAAAGCCACTGAGATATTGCCCAGTGGCGTTGATTTGATTTGCTAGTGGTTATGCTGTTAACCGCAACAGCTACAATTGCGTTTGTATTTGCTCATTTTGCCAATACCTGGGTTAAAGGTGTTGGTCGGATCGAGTGAATGGTAAAACGCTTGCAGTTGTTTCTCAGCTTCGTAAAGGTGGCCAACGTTGTGTTCCGCTGGGTATTTAGCGCCTTTTTCAGTCAGAAGTTTTAGCATCTGCTTTTTCACTTCTTTGGTGTTAGTGCCTTTTTTAAAGATGTAGTCTTGGTGGAACACGTGGCACATGTAATGCCCGTAGTAGAGTCCCATCACCATTTGGTCAGTGATCTCTTTAGGTAGTTTCTCTACCCAATCAATATCGTTACGTCGCAATGCAATATCCAGTGCGAGAATATCTTCGAGTTCATTTTTATGGATGGTTTCATAACGAATCGCTGCTCCTGCTGCTGCAAAACGGTGAAGGAGTGCTTTCTTTCCTTCATCGGCACTACATTCAAAGTAACCAGTATCAGGTTTGCTCTTCCAAACTGTTTCTAAGTAGTCTTGCGCTTCTTTTATGCCTTCATCACTCATTTTTAGAATCAAGTGATGTTCATATTTGTCGCGATAGCGAAGCATTCTTTCTGGCAAGTGCTGCGGGAACAGTTTGCTGAAGTAATACATCATAATGTCAGGCAGATCTTTCGATACCAAAGGGATTCGTTTTAAAAACGATTCGACTTTGGCTTTGAAGGCAAAGAACTTAGGTAGATTGTCTGTGCCAAGGTGCTGTATGGATAAAAACACGTCTTTACCATACGTTTCTGCCAAGTTGAAAATGTCGCGATGCATGTATTCGCCCATTTCGGGCAGGTTTTCAAATTTTTGCAGCATATCACGACGTAACATAGCCAGTTGGTCTGGGTCATTACAACCGATATAAAACAGCTGTTCTTTTTCAGGAATAGGGTAACTGTCAACACGAACTGCAAACACGGTGAGTTTACCGGCACAGCCACTTGCTTCAAACAGTCGGCGAGAGTCTGCATTGAATCGTGATGGAGTGTCTGCATCAACGTCACGCACGCGTGCATCGTACTCTCTGTCTGATGCCATCGCATTGGTGTGTTGAATTTGGCTAACATCAAAGTTGCCTTGTTCAACGTTATTTAGGATCTCCTCAGGGGTATCACCCAAACCTTCAATACCTAGGTGATTGACCAACTCCAATTTGCCATCTTTGGTAACTTGACCAAAGAGGGCAAGCTCAGTATAGGCAGGGCCTCTTTTCACTAGTGCACCACCAGAGTTGTTAGCAATACCACCAACCACTGTTGCACCAATGGAAGATGAGCCGATCACCGAGTGCGGAGCACGGTTAACAGTCTTCAAAGTTTTGTCTAATTGATGCAGGCTAACACCGGGAAGGCTGACAACTTGCTTGCCTCCATCAAGAAGGTGCAAGGTCTTCATGCGGGTGATATTGATGATCACCACTTCACGGTCATAATCGTCACCGCTAGGAGCAGAGCCTTCGGTTAGGCCTGTTTTGGCAGCCTGCATGATGATAATGCAGTTGGCATCCACTGCGGCTTGCAATAGTTGCCATTGTTCAACAAGTGTCGAAGGGAAAAGTACCGCGAGCGCTTTGCCTTGGCCAGAACGAAAACCAGAGCGATAGTATTCAGTTTTACTCTCCTGAGTTAACACATTGTCAGAGCCAACAATGTTTATAAACTTAGTAATTAACGCCTGATTATTCATGGGCTTCCCTTCATTTGTCGTTGTATTTTTGTGGTGCAATATTTGATTTACAGTCTAATAACATTTGAGGCGGTATACTAGATTGGTCTTCATGCAAATCCGATTGCAAGCACGTATTGATGTGATGGCTGGATTATAGATTTGTTTTAAATCATAGGTTTATGATGGTATCTATTGTTGTTGATATTCCATAAATCAAATTCACTATTTCCAAAATTCGCATAATAGGAACGTTTATTTGCTACGCGAATTGTTAAAGGTAAGTGATGTTTGTCACATTGAAAGTAATGAATTGAAAGCGGGCGTATCAAGCGGTCAAACCTAGCCAATTCATACTAAGGTTGATGTAATTTATCAAATAGCAGATTTAAGTTATCCCTAAATCTAAGATATTGTAGGAGGGCATGATGGATAACTTCCCGCCGCCGCGTCACATCATTCGACGAGGTAATTACCCGTATTTGCACAAAATCACGCAAGATTACTTTTATCAAACTCATTGGAAGCTAAGACAGCCATTTGTCTCTCGTTGGTTAGAGATAAGTTGTGATGGGATGGTTAGAGTCAAAGCGAATCAGAGTGGCTACGCGTGGGATGGGTGCACGCCCAAGTACAGTTTGCTTAATCTGGCGATTGTGGGCATTCCTGATGGTCATATTGATTATCGCACCATGAAACCTTATACCTACTATGCCTCTTTGGTTCACGATACCTTGTATCAATATCTTGATTCTGTTCCAGTCTCTAAGCAGGAAATAGATAAGCTATTTTTACAAATGCTGGGTGACTTTAAACTGCGTCACCTCTATTACTGGTGTGTACGTACTTTTGGTGGACTTGGTGTTAAGCAGCAGGGGCTGGTGGCCGAAATAAATAAGGAGCCTTAAAGGCTCCTTAATACACTATGCGTAACGGGTAGTTAGTTGTTTCCAAACTCTCTGTTGCGCCTCAAAATCAAGCTTGATTTGCTCGTATCTAATCATAAGAAGTGAGCGTTCATACTTGGCTTTCAAGTCATTCTTCTTTTGTTCTACTAGTTGTTTTCTAATCGCATAGAAGTCATTCATCTTTGCGATTAACGCGTCAAACTCTTTATTTAACGCCTCTTTAATCTGCGCTTTATCGCCTTTCTTTTCTAAGCGATGTAACGCGTTTGCTAGGGCTTGTTTGGCTCTGGCTTTCTCGATCTTAATCGTTGGTGTGATGCGCAGCTTGTGCGTTAGACCTAGCCATTGACACGATTTAATTAGCCATTTGGTTGGGTCGTATTGCCACCAGTACACGCCATTGCGGTAATCGTTTTCAAAAATATGGTGGAAGTTATGGTAACCCTCGCCAAATGTGAAGAAGGCTAATACACCGTTGTCACGCGCCGTGTTTTTACTGGTAAACGGCTGGCTACCCCAAACATGAGCCAAAGAGTTAATGAAAAACGTTGTGTGGTGACTCAAGGTTAGTCTTACAACACCCACAATTAGCAACATGCCCCAAATATCGTTAAACATTAGGCCAAGCAGCAAGGGAATACCGATATTAGTAGCAAGAGCTAACAGCAAATAGTGTTTGTGTTGCCACATCACAATATTGTCTTTTTGCAGATCACGGCAGTTGGTGTAATCCGAGTAATTTGACTGATTGTACTCACGTAACATCCAGCCGATGTGAGAAAACCAAAATCCGCGTTTAGCCGAATAGGGGTCTTTGTCATTGTTATCGACATGTTTGTGGTGAACGCGGTGATCTGAGCTCCAGTGAAGCGCACTGTTTTGCAGGGCAAAAGCACCACCGATGGCAAAGATAAACCTCAAGGCAGGATGAGCTTGATAGGTTTTGTGTGCCCATAAGCGATGGTAGCCCGCCGTAATGGACAAGTTACAAAATGAAAACGCGACGATTAACGCTATCAAGTGTTCAACTTGGTAGCCATGGGTGTACCCATACCAAGGTGCAACGACCACCGATAATATGAAAGTAGACAAGAACAACAAGATGTTTAGCCAGATCAGAGGAGGCTTAGTTTTGCTTGTCATGTGTATTATTCCTTTAAGCTTACAACTGTACGCTAGAATATCAGCGTACACGTGTAAGTCAAATGATGGTTGTAGCAAAATGTTAAGCGAAAGTTCTAGAATGTTTTGCTTTTTCGTCACGATTGAATAGTATGAATGTTGGAATAAATATTTACAGGAAGTAAAAGGGGCTAATAATGGAAATAAAAGTAGCCGAATATAGTGACTATGAGCGTATCGCGCACTTACATGCGCAGAGTTGGCAGACCTATTATCAAGGTATTCTCGGCTCAAATTATTTGAATAACGACGTGGTTGAAGACCGCTTAGTTATTTGGCAGACCCGCCTAATTAACCCACCATTCAATCAACACGTCATCATCGCTGAAGAGGGCGGCTTACTGTGTGGCTTCATTTGCGCATTTGGTAATCATGACTTTGAAAAGGGCACCATCATCGATGCACTACATATTGATGAGTCCTACCGTGGTCGAGGTTTGGGCGCAAAACTACTTAATGATATGGCCGAATGGATCGATCAGTTTTTCCCAGATAACGGCGTCTATTTGGAAGTCATGGCAGAAAACAATCAAGCCAAAGATTTTTATGACCATATCGGTGGTGAGCACACTCTTGAGAGACTATGGGATGCACCATGCGGAAATCAGGTGCCAGAGGTTATCTACACTTGGCCATCACCAAAAGCGTTATTAGACAATATCAAAACTGAGAAGTGTGTCGGTGTAGTAACAAATTGAAACAACTTCGATCTCATGAATTGATACTTTTCGGACAAAAAAAAAGTACCGTTAGATAAGTTATTGTAGTTTCAAAACAAATCTAGCGGTTACTTTATGAAAAAAACCATTCTTGCTTCAGCGTTAGTTAGCACGCTGTTCCTTGCAGGTTGTGGCGAGCAGCAAGCTCAAAAGCAACTTCCCGCGCCACTTGTCGTGGCAGAGCCTGTACTGAGTACAACTCATCAACAAGGTAAGTCTTACATCGGCCGTGTCGAAGCGGTAGAAGACACCAACATCACAGCTCAAGTTTCCGGCTATTTGCAGCAGCGTCATTTTGACGAAGGACAAATGGTAGAGAAAGGCCAATTGCTATTTACTATCGAGCCATCTTCATTTGAGGCTCAGCTAGCAAGTGCCAAAGCATCACTTGCCCAGGCCAAAGCAAGCCTAAAAAAGGCGCAGTTAGATTTTAACCGTGGTAAAAACCTGTTGCCAAAAGGCAGCATTTCTCAATCTGAATTCGATAACTTAACCGCAGTTTTGTTGGGCGCTGAAGCGCAAGTTGAATCGGCAAGTGCTCAGCTTAAATTGGCTGAAGTTAACCTTTCTTACACTGAAATTCGCGCTCCATTTTCTGGCCGCATCAGTTCTAGCCAAGTCAGTACCGGTGATCTGGTTTCACCACAATCAGGAATCTTGACTACGCTAGTTAGCCTAGACCCTGTTCACACCAGTTTCAGTGTGAGTGAGCGTGAGCGCTTGCAGCTAGGAATGGATAAAGTAAAAGGTGACGGCAGTGAAGATGCCAGCGGCGTTGAAGTTCAAGTAATTCTAGAAAACGGTCAAGCGTTTGCCCATCTAGGTGAACTCGATTTCTTGGGTAACCGAATTGATTTAAATACTGGCACACTTGCAATGCGTGCTGTAATTCCAAACCCCGAGCATCAACTTTTACCGGGTCAGCACGTACGTGTTGAACTGCGAGAAAAGCAGCCGACTGACGTTCTTGTTGTACCACGTCGCGCAGTTCAAACAGACCTTGAAGGAAACTTCGTGATGGTTGTTGCTGAAGGTGATGTCGCGGAGCGCCGCAATGTTGAATTAGGTAAGCAGATTGAAAGCGGGATTATTATTCGTGATGGCCTAAACGCAGATGACAATGTGATTACCCAAGGTCTGCAACGAATCCGCAATGGCGTGCCTGTTCGTCTAGATACTAAGCCACAGCAATAATGGGGGCGAAATGCTAAGTCGTTTCTTTATCCAGCGCCCAAAATTTGCGCTGGTTATCTCAATCATTCTAACTCTTGCAGGGGCGATCGCGTTGGCGATCTTGCCGGTTGCTGAGTATCCAAAAATTAGCCCGCCTTCGGTAAGTGTCTCGGCCTTCTATACTGGTGCAAGTGCTGAAGTGGTCGAGCAGGCGATAGCCGATCCGCTCGAAACCGCGGTGAACGGCGTTGAAAACATGATTTACATGTCTTCAAAGAGCGCTAACGATGGTTCATACAGCCTAAACGTAACCTTCGATGTGGGTACTGACCCAGATATGGCACAGGTCAACGTGCAAAACCGTGTTTCGCAGATCGAATCTAAGCTTCCTCAGGAAGTTCGTATGGTCGGCATCACGGTGAAAAAGCGTTCTCCTGACCTATTGATGGTGTTGAACTTCTACTCGCCTGATGGCCGTTACGATGACCAATTCTTGATTAACTACATTAACTTAAACGTGAAAGACCAATTGGCGCGCGTTAAAGGTATCAGTGAAGTTAACGTTATTGGCGGCGGTGAATACGCGATGCGTGTTTGGTTAGACCCTGAAAAAATGGCTAACCTAAAAATGACCACTACCGATGTCTATGCTGCTTTGGCTGAGCAGAACGTGCAGGTGGCGGCAGGCCGTGTCGGTGCTGCGCCATATAATGATGCACAAGAAGTTCAATTCAACCTTGTGACCAAGGGGCGATTAGAATCGGTTGGTGAATTTGAAAACGTTGTGCTTCGCGCTAACCAAGATGGTTCAACCGTTTATCTAAAAGACGTGGCTCGCGTTGAACTGGGTAAAAAGTTCTACGATGGCAGTGGTAAGTTCCGCGGCCAAGATGCATCCATCGTTGCTCTGTCATTACAATCTGATGCCAACGCGCTAGAAAGTGGCCAAGCGGTAATGGATCTGCTGGATAACTTGAGCGTTAATTTCCCTGAAGGCATGGATTACGAAACCAGTTACGATACTACCGTATTCGTTGCTGAATCGATCAAAGGGGTAGTAAAAACACTAATTGAAGCTATCTTGCTAGTAATCGCGGTGACCTACTTGTTCTTAGGTAGTGCGCGTGCGACGTTGATTCCTGTCGTTGCGATTCCAGTTTCTCTGATTGGTACGTTTGCAGTAATGCAAATGACCGGCTTTACCATTAACACGGTGACACTGTTTGGTTTGATCTTGGCGATTGGTATCGTTGTTGATGACGCGATTTTGGTTATCGAAAACGTTGATACCAAGATGGCTAATGACCCAAGCCTGACGCCGCGTAAAGCGACATTGCTGGCGATGAAAGACGTGACGGGGCCAATCCTTACCTCAACACTTGTATTGTTGGCGGTATTCTTACCTGTTGCCATGCTTCCGGGTATTACGGGCATCATGTATCGTCAGTTTGCGTTAACTATCTGTATTTCGGTAGTTATCTCATCGATTAACGCGCTTACGCTATCACCAGCACTATGTTCATTGGTGCTTAAACAGGGTGGTGGTAACACGGCAAATTGGTTTAAGGCCTTTAACCGCGGCCTAGATAAAGTCACTCATCGTTATGGTCAAATTGCAGGATTCTTGGTTAAAAAGGCGTTATTGCTGGTTGGCTTCTTTATCGTTGCAGTTGCTGCGGTAACCATGTTTGCCAAAACCACCTCGACGGCATTTGTCCCACAAGAAGATAAAGGCATTTTGCTGGTTAACGTTCAGCTACCTGATTCGGCTTCTCTATCGCGTACTGAAGCGGTGACTGAAGATCTGATTAAGATGGTTGAGCAAGAGCCGGGCGTGGATGGCGTTACTGTAGCGAACGGTTTCGCATTCATGACGGGGGCAGCAGCGTCTAACGGTGCATCTCTGTTTATCAAACTTCATGACTGGGAAATGCGTAATGGCTTAGAGGGTGAACACTCTTCTAACGCGATCGCGCAACGCATTAATGGCCGAGCTGCAATGCAATTGCCACAAGCCGTAGTATTTGCGATGGGCCCACCGGCGGTTCCGGGTATGGGTGCTGCGTCAGGCTTTGAGTTTGTTCTTGAAGATACCCTTGGCCGAAGCCGTACCGATCTAGCGGTTGTGATGAACCAGCTCATCGAAGAAGCGAAAAAGCAGCCTGAAATCGCGTTTGCGTTCTCTACCTTCCGTGCCAACGTGCCGCATTACTATGTGGATATTGACCGAGAAAAAGCGCAACAGCTTGGTATTCCATTAGCGAGCATCTTCCAAACGCTACAGGGTAACTTAGGTTCGCTGTATGTGAATGACTTCACCATGTTTGGTAAGAACTTCCGCGTGACAATGCAAGCAGACAGCGAACACCGCAGCAGTATGGACGATTTGGAGCGTTTCCATGTACGTTCATCAAGTGGTCAAATGATTCCACTTAGCACGCTAGTCAGTTATGAGCAGATTTTTGAACCAGACGTAGCGTGGCGTTACAACATGTACCGTTCGGCAGTGATTCAAGGTCAACCGGCTCCGGGTTACTCAAGTGGTGATGCGATTGCTGCGATGGAACGCGTAGCGGCTGAGTTCTTGCCACAAGGCTACCAATATGAATGGACAGGTATGGCTTACCAAGAAGTTCTAGCGGGTAACCAAGCGATTTACGCATTTGCTCTGGCATTGATCTTTATCTACTTGTTTATGGTGGCTCAGTACGAGAGTTGGAGTATTCCTCTGGCGATTATCTTGGTTGTTCCGGTCGCGACATTAGGCTCTTTCTTAGCGTTGAACTTAACCGGTACACCACTCAACTTATACGCACAGATAGGCTTAGTCTTGCTCATAGCCTTAGCGGCGAAGAACGCAATATTGATTGTGGAATTCGCCAAAGTTGAGCGTGAAGAAAAAGATGAAGAGATCGACAAAGCAGCGGTTCAAGGCGGTAAGCTACGTTTCCGCGCGGTAAACATGACGTCATGGTCGTTTATCTTAGGTATATTTCCACTTATCTTCGCTAATGGAGCAGGGCATATCAGCCAAAACTCGCTGGGTATCTCGTTAGTGGGCGGCTTACTTTGTGTGTTGCTAGCCGGTACTTTCTTGATCCCGGGCTTCTATGCCATGGTTCAACGTCAGCGTGAAAAAGTACACGGTGGCAGTACCAAGCTAGAAGAATTAGATGATGAATAAAAACCATCGAAATTAAACCAAGCCAGCAGCTAACCCTGCTGGCTTTTTTAGTTCTATTCATCTTGAATTTGTTAGGTATACTCAAGTGATTAACGTTGTGGAGAACAAAAACAATGACAGCAAGAGTGCCAACCAACATCATTACCGGTTTTTTAGGCGTCGGTAAGACCACCACCATTTTGAATTTATTACGTGATAAGCCTGAAAATGAAAAATGGGCTGTGTTGGTAAATGAATTTGGTGAAATTGGTATTGATGGCGCGATGCTGACTGACCAAGGCGCTTTAATTAAAGAAGTGCCGGGCGGTTGTATGTGCTGTACCGCAGGCGTGCCTATGTCTGTTGGTATCAACGCGTTATTACGCCAGAAGCCTGACCGTTTGATCATTGAACCTACGGGGTTAGGTCACCCGAAGGAAGTTATCGCGACACTGACCTCTGAACAATACGAGAAATACGTCGATCTTAAAGCAACGATTGCCTTGCTCGACCCTCGTAACCTTTCTAATGAGAAATACACGTCTAATCAGAACTTCAATGATCAGTTAGACAGTGCCGACGTCGTGATTGGCAACAAAATCGATATGTGCCTCGCCTCTGATGTGGATGCATTTAATGATTGGGTAACCGAGCAAGCGCCGCCTAAAGTGTTTAGCAAGTTGGTGAAAAACGGAGAGCTGCCAGTTGAAGTGTTAGATATTGAGCGCGTGTTTGGCTCATCTTCTACCCATGTTGAAGCGCATCATCATCACCATGCGAGCATGGAACCTCAATTTGAGTTACCTCATGGTGAGGCGTTTATCCGCAGAGAAAACAAAGGCCAAGGTTATTTCAGCTGTGGTTGGTTGTTTGGTGCAGAATATAACTTCGATTTTGATCAACTGTTTTCGATGTTATCTGATTTAACCGCAGAGCGAGTCAAAGCCGTGGTAAATACCGATAAGGGCTGCTTTGCATTTAATGTGGCAAACGGTGTGGTCTCGGTTAATGAGTTAAGCCTAGAGGGGTTTGAATCTCGCCTTGAAGTGATTGATTCTCAGCTAATGCCATGGGATCAACTCGAACCTGTGTTACTGAAATTGGCGGGTATCCCAACCTAAGTTAGGTAAGTTAACTGAATATGATAATCGAAGCCGCGTTTGATACGCGGCTTTGTTTTGCGTCCAATTTAAGACGGGTTATGCAGCTCATCGACAATGGCTAAAAATAGCGAACTTGCGGTGTTAAGGATCTCATCTGGGAAGTCATAGTCAGGGTTGTGTAGCTCAGGATGGTGCTCGCCACTTCCAATACCAAATAATGCGCCCGGAGCATGTAATAGGAATTCGGCAAAGTCTTCCGACCAACGCATTGGTTGGTCTAGATCATGGATGTCAAAATTGAGTTTTTTGGCACGGTTACGAACCAAATCCACATGGGCTTTAGAATTAACCGCGGCATTAAATGGTTCGTGCCAACTGTGACTTATCGAGAGTTTAGAGCTTTGTTGAATGTGACTAAGCTTACTGATTAACTGCTGCTTCATATCATCAAACGCTTGGTTTGATTCGCTTCTCAGCGTTGCCATTATTTTGCCTGCGCCAGCTGAAACTCCGAATGCTTCTTCACCTAATTGAGCATTAACAATAGTGACCAAAGTAAAAACGTTTGAATATTGATTCGGTAGGTTTTGTAAGAACGCTAATATCTCAATAAACTCATTAATAGGGCTGATGCCATTTTCTGGATAAGCAGCATGAGAGGTTTTGCCTTCTAGCTTAATGCTGATGCCAGTCGAAGCGCATGAGAAGGTTTGCTCTTTTACGATAATCTGATGCTTTGGTCTGCCCGGTAAATTGTGATAGGCGAAAACATTGTCAATCGCTTGGTTTTTTAACGCAGCATGGCTAATCATCGCAGCGGCTCCGACGCCAGTCTCTTCCGCAGGCTGAAAAAGTAGTATGACTTTGCCCGTTTTTGGCGGTGTTGCGCGAAGTTGCTGCGCGACTTTAAGTAACGAGGTGGTGTGTCCATCATGGCCGCATGCGTGCATCACGCCGATGTTTTTCGATACATGCTGATGATTCGATTTTTCTAACACCGCGACGGCATCAAAGTCTGCTCGTAGTAGAGTTGTTTGACCTTCAAAACCACTATCAATAATGCATATTACGCCATGTCCTCCAACGCCTTTGATTGGTTGCAGTCCAAACTCAGTTAATTGGTTAGCGATCAGCTTAGCAGTGTTGGCTTCCTTACCCGAAAGCTCAGGTTGTTGGTGGAGTGATTTTCTAAATGCCGCAGCGTCAAATGGTGGAGGTTGAGTACTCATAACGTGCCTTAATGATGACCTTTACGCGGGCATGGTAACGTATTCAAACGGTTGTAATTGCTTGTTTGCGCACAGTTTTGTGTATGAGAGTTAGGAGGGGTAGATAAAGAAAGAGCGACATGATGTCGCTCTTATAGATTTGATTCTCGCTGATGTGAAACGACTTAACGCTTGTTTTTTAAGTAACGCTTGCGTCGTTCTTCTTTCTTTTTCGCTTTTTCTTCTGCGCGGCGGGCGGCTTCAATCTCTACTTGAATTAATTCTTCGGTGATCATCTCTGGTTTTTCAAGAGTCACTTGACCCAGAGTGCCACTGCGAAGTTCGTGCAGCAGAATTTCAGATGCTTTGTGCAGATCAACACGACCACCAGAGCGAAGAGCTCCACGACGACGGCCAATCTCTTCCATCAGTTCAATATCAGATTCAGGCAGTTCTTCAATTTGGTAGCGATCTTGAAGCTTCTCTGGGTAGGCTTGAGCTAGATATTCTACGGTGTAAAACGCCACTTCATCGTATTCCATCGCCGTATCTTTTACTGCGCCAGTCGCCGCAAGGCGGAAACCACTGTGAGGGTTTTCAACTTTTGGCCACAGAATTCCCGGAGTGTCAGACAACACAATGCCATTTTGCAGGTTAATGCGTTGCTGGCGACGTGTTACCGCAGGTTGGTTACCGGTAACAGCAATGGTTCGACCCGCTAAGCTGTTGATAATGGTCGATTTGCCCACATTCGGAATACCCATAATCATGGTGCGAATGTTTTTACCAATTTCTTCACGGTGCGGTGCGAGCTTACGCACTAGCTCCATGATTTTATTAACTTCTTGAGCTTGTGAAGTCGTAATCGCAATGGCTTTTACGTTGTGCTCTTTCTCAAAGTGGTCAATCCAAAGTTGAGTGAGTTCTGGATCGGCAAGATCGCGCTTGTTTAGAACCTTAACAACGGGTTTGTCGCCTTTGAGCTCTGCGATCATTGGGTTTTCGCTACTGAAAGGAATGCGTGCGTCAAGCACTTCGATGATGACATCGATTTGAGGGATAGCCTCTGCAATCTCTTTTTGAGCCTTGTGCATGTGGCCCGGAAACCATTGGATTTTACTTGCAACCATATGAAAATCTTACCTTTTATTTTTATGGTTAGGCTGGTGGGGTATCAGGTGGGGTACCAAAAGAGAAATCAGATAGAGGGGTACTGAAGTATTTAACGACCACCTGAAGCCACGTCAGCAATGTTGTGATCATTTTAACACTTTAACGGTTAGGACGAAAATCTTAGTCGATTAAACTTTAACTAAAAAGAGCGCAGCTAGCCGGGTTATTGGGATATCTGATCAAATACCGTTATCTGAATAGATATCCCAGCAATGCCAGGTCAAGAAAGAGCGGTTTATGAGAAGAGTACAAGCTCTATCTCCAGCGGAGGAAAATGAAACCATCTCTATGAATCATATATATAAATTACACGTATATGAGTTACAGTTACTGTTTTTAGTATTACAACCAACATTTATTCTGTGCATACAGAAAATCACGGGTTTACCCGTGGATGAATGCCAATTCCAAAATTACAGCGTAAGCTGTTTGTAATTTTGGTCAACGCTTTAGCGTTGTAACGGTAAGTACCCCAGGCATGCCCGGGGGAATCTTTGTTAGTTCAATTGCTCAAAGCGCGCATCAATGAGTTTTTTAATGATTTCATTAATGCTGCTGTCCTCTTGTTCGACCAACCACATCAATCGTTTCTTCGTTCTTTCTGACATAGATACGCTGTAGGGCCTCTTACCATTACTTTTCTCTCGAAACTTTTTTTGACTCCATGCGCGCTTCATTTTACCGATCAATAGTGATTTACGATCTGGCTTATCATGAAGTATATCGAAAACCGCAACAATAGCTGCTCTCTTGTCTTTTTCACTTGAGACTCTCCAGACTTTTGACTGAAGTCTGTAACCTGTATCTTTTATATAATTCCAAGACCAAGTGCTCTGAGCTTCTTGGTTTTCTTCAAGCCAGGCTGACATTCTAGTGTCTTCAAGAATGGACTCCCAAGTACTTAGCAATGTTTCAATAACTCTACGTTGCTGTGATAGTTCTAGTTCTGAACTCCTAAAGCTATCAATGATATTGCTTTTCCTCGTAGTTAAGTTATTGCTCATTGTTTTGAAAGCTTCATGTGATAATCCATCAAAGTTTCTGCCAAGATCAAGGTCGAGGCCAAAATCATGTAGTTGTTTTTTGTTGGAATTGTCTCTTCGAAGCAGATCTCGAAAGTTCATTCTATCAAATGTTTTGCTTTGTTCTCTCAGGTAACACCATACCCAGTTACAGAAACGCTCATCTGAGTTATGGAGCCACAAAAAATCCTCATCAGATAGCTGACAGTTTTGAAAATCAGCACGCATCTTCCTGATGTGGCTACTGTTAATTTTTCCTTTTCTTTCTAGGCGAGATAGTTCCTTTCTAAGAGCATCCAAACACTCTTGGGTGCTGTTGAAATCTTCTATCGGCAGGAAAGTACGCTCATTGAGGGCTTGACTGAGATAGTTGATATAGAAACTGCATTCACGGAAGGAATCAGCATTAAATGGTTCTTTAGGTGCGTGAAATGCCATTATTCATATGCCTCTGTCGTTAAGTTCAGTATCCAACGTATCATTTTATTGTATTACTGTGTAGTAAATGTAGTGATTTTAGTGCGAATTTGTGTGGTTTAAGCGTGATTTTTGTGTTGTTTAAAGGTGAGTTTTTCGTAAATTATTGCTGGTGATTATATGATTCATGATGGGGCAATATATTGATAATATTGGTCTGGATGGTGAGATAAGCTTGGTTAGATATATATAACTTCTGAGTGGATTACAGGATTTCCGTATTACATGCAGCATTGTCCTGCAATGTTTGTGACCAAGTAACGAAGGAGTAGAAGTGTCGGTATGACTATTATCTGAAAATAAGGGGAGTAACTATAGGAATTACACCTACCTTAAGTAGGTGGTAGAGCTATGGTAAAAAATAAGGTGGGTAGGGATATCTGTGGATGAATAACACAGGAACCAACTCATGAAAGAATCAACTTACCATGGACTAACTATTCAGGGTTCATTGGAGGAAAATAACCAGCTCTATCTCGACAGATTACTCACGACAATGAACAACGCTCTAGAAGAGTACCCGAGAGTGTATGCTATTCGAGTAGACCTCAGGTTGCCAGTTGATGATAGCTTCTTCGATTGTCTTAGCCGTGATGAAATAGTCAGTTACAACCTCAGGCGAACAAATTTGATGAAGCGTTTTATAGAGTCCCTTAGCGCTCGCATGGATGCTCAGGCGCGAAAGAAGCGTCGAGAGGGAAAAAGAGTTCATTCATGTAATGTCAGATATGCCTGGGCAAGAGAACGAGATACATCATATAACGATCACTATCATGTAGTTTTATTTCTCAATAAAGAACGATTTTGCAGGGCGGGTGACTATTCAGGGAAAGATAGTTTAGCCGCTCTAGTGATAAAATCCTGGGCGAGTGCTCTTGGGTGTGAAGCCGAAGACTGTCATCGTTTGGTCTATTTCCCTAGAAATCATGGCTACTATTTGGACTCAAACCACAAAGATTTTTCTTATTGGTATAGTGAGCTGTTTTACAGAATTAGCTACCTGGCAAAAAGAAGGACCAAGAACTACGGTGAAGGAAATCGATGTTTTGGTAATAGCTATCGGTAATCTATCACTCACTTTTCGATTCCGACAAAAAAAAAGGGGAGAGAATCCCCTTATCCTTTGTGACGATGCCTTAAATCCCACACGCGCCACTGACTGGCTTGAATGTACGCATGAGCGTCACGTTTAAGCTGAGTCAATGTGAAGGTGCTTGAGAAAATGTCACCGTCTAGACAGTAGCTACAGAACTGATGGCAGTTTTCATTTAGCAGGGAATAGTCTGTTTGTACGCCTAGCATGCCTTCTGCTGTTTGAGCACAAGACTCACTTCCGACGGCACTGCCTTGTGCATTGCAACTGATGTAAATGGAAATGGCTGTGGTATCGGTCAGGAATTGATTAACTGATACGTCTTCGATAAGGCCGTTACCGTTACGATGGATGATACGTCCATTTCCTACGTAGACACCAGAATGTTCAGCAGTTCCAAATGCGAGATCGCAATACACAATGCTGCCCCTAATTGGGCTGTTGGTTTTCCAGAATAAATTTTGAATTAAACTTTTCGATAAGTTGCCGACTAGAAAGCTTCCTATTGCGTTATATGGATTCATGTTAGTTGCCCTCTAATGTTGTGATGACGAAACTCAAAAAGGCTCTGAGCTTAATGTTTATAAGGGGTTAGCGGTCCCGCCCCCTGAGTAAATGATTAGGTTTAAAGTTCAAGAGAAACAAAATCTTGATCGACTTCATCTTGAGTGATACCGATATATCGAAGGGTGACGCCCTCAGATGTGTGACGAAGCATTTTCATGACACGTCCTATATCTTTTGTGGATTGATAGAGAAAGTAACCTTGGGTATTTCTCATCGAGTGAGTACCTAACGCGATATTCAGCTCTTGGCCTACTTGCTGAAACGCCATGGACACAGCGCGTCGCGTGATTGGCTGGGGTGGTTTGTTTTTCAGCTGCTGGCATCGGTGGGATTGAAACAAGTAGATGTGGTCGGGATGTTGCTCTCTCAATCTAGCAATGTGCAGCTGCGCTTTGGTATTGAGCTGAATGTTGGCGAGCTTTCCGGTTTTACTCTCTCGAATAATGAGTCGGTCGCCATTAATGTCTTCAAAGCGAATCGACAACAAATCGGAAATCCTCAGTGCCAGGTTTAATCCGATATGCCATACATCGGCCATTTGTGGATGACAACGAATACTCAATAAATGACCAACCATACGTATCGTGTCATCGTCTTTGATTGCTTGGACTTCAGCCATAGTCTGCTTCCTTTTTTGTCTGTAGATTGGTGTTTTGGGAAGCACAGAGCCGGCGATATTAAAGAACCCTTATACATCAAGGGATTGATGCTTCCCGTTTTAACAATATGGGAAGCAGCCTCGTTTTAGCTCTGTGCTGGTGGTTGTGTTGAATGTTTGTGATATGAAGTTGAGTTTGATACTCAGTGGATAGGGTTGCTACGAGTGATGATTAACTGTACTCAACCTGAACTTGGTCGTAGGCGTTCATTTCTACAAAAGCTAGAAAGTTGCACTCCCACATCCCATATAGCTCGGTTGTTTCTTGCAGGTACATACCAAGCCATCCGCTGAAACGAGCGAAAGCGACGTCGTTAGCAAAATCAAAAGCCAAGTCAGGAACGAGCTCTTGTGTACCTGTTTCTACATAAACAAGGTCAGTGATTTCCATAAGAGCGATATGGCTATCTTTGACATCCACCGTAATAGAGACCGGGTGAAAGCCTCCGTCTTTCGGATGGTAGCTTGAATCTTGAAAATGGATGGTCATTTTTCCTCGGTAATTAACATCATAGATAGTGCGTTTGACTAACTCGATAAGTTGATATGAAGGCTTAGCTCGCTTGCACGCGAACATAGCCAGATTGGCAGCTTGATTCATAGGGACCTCTGTGAAGGTAGTTCGGACTAGCGAATAGACGTGATGTTGATTGAGATTGCAGGTTGCGCAGTGAGAGTGTGAGTGATGGCTTTGAGCCAGCTAGCAAGTAAGGTTTGTACTTCTGGCCGTTGTAAGTGGCACTGCTTAATCTCTGGGTGATAAAACCAACACCCTGCGAAGTTGAAATACAGGGATAACTCTTTTTGTGATGTACCTGTGACTATCACATCAAAGGTGGCAATAAAGCGGAGTTGCCAAGGTGCTTGGCTTGATGCTCGCTCTAATTGAATTTCGATTGGTTGAAAATGGCTATTCATATCTTTAGCGCGTATGTTTAACGCTATCCGCTTGACTGTACTTGGGATGACGTTTTCAGACATTAGCGCATCAAGAAAACAATGCATGGGACGAACGAGTTCTTCGTTAACGCCGGAAATGGTGAATCTATTCATACCCACCCCTTTTCTGCAAATGACACACAATCCTCACCCACAACGATGTGGTCCAATACGCGGATATCTACCAGCTTTAGTGCATCCACTAGCCGCTGTGTAATACGCCTATCAGCTTGAGAGGGCTCCGCAATACCTGACGGGTGGTTGTGAGCAAAAACTACCGCGGCGGCGTTGTAGTTTAGCGCTGCCTTGACCACCTCGCGTGGGTAGATAGAAGCAGCATCAATAGTGCCAAAGAACAACTCTTCAAATTCTATTAACTGATGTTGGTTATCAAGAAACATCACAGCAAACACTTCACGGTCGTGAGCCCCTAACTTGAGCTTTAAGAACTCTTTTACATTGGTAGGGTTAGTGAAGGTGCCTTCTCGTTTGTATTTTGCAGCCAGTGCTTCGGCTGCACGTTCTAGCAGCTCATTCAACTCTGAGGTTTTAAATGGGTAGTCGTGTTGGTTGTTAGAGTTACGCATAAAAGCTCCTTGGATCATCTGTTTGGTTATGCGTACTGATGAAATATATCTGAAAGGGCTTTAAATCGGCTTGCTAGGGATGGAGGATTGAAAGTAATCACTCTCAGGGACAGGTAAAAAATAACTTACTTACCGTTGCTATGTAGCAATCGTAATTAAGCGACGAATGAACAATTAACACAATTGGCTGGTGCAAAGAATGTATCGGCTTTTTAGTCTTTGGAGAGTATAAAAATGAATAAAGAAATTTATGTAGAAGCAGCAATCGTAGAGAAACGAAGAGGCCGCCCCGTTGGTGGTGTTGGGCTGGTTATATTCGATGTAAGTGGAACTATGGCAGATGAGGACTGGCGATACTTTGACAGTGTCATAGATCGTCATTACCTAGAGTTATCAGCACTTGCGTTTGGGCTTGAACTTGCCGGAGACGGTGACATTGTTTATACCAGCAGTGATTACTGCGTTTCAGGCTTTAATGAGTGGTTAGATGGCTGGAAACGTCGAAATTGGCGTAAGGCAAATAAAAAGCCTGTAACCAATCAAGCTCTTTGGGAACTAGTGGATAAACGAAGTGCAGATAAGCACGTTGAGGTAAGAAAAGTCACGGCCTGTTCTGCTGGAAAAGACGCCGCTTATAGATACGCTCTCGCGGTGGCGAACCGTCAGTTGTAATAATAATGAATCACTTGCTGGCATAGCCAGCAGGTGTTTTTTTGTTGTTACTGGGTTTGCATTTGGCATTGCAGACCACAATGTAAAAAACGGTATTTTTCTACGTGTCAGGTAATCACATGGGAACCAATAACATAGGAGGACGTCCCATGAGATTTCTAAAGTTAAAAGAAGTTATGCAAAAGACAGCCCTTAGCCGATCAGCGATTTACAGAAAAATGAATGATGATAACTTTCCGCAATCAATCAATTTAGGTGATAGAGCCGTCGCCTGGGTGGATAGTGAAGTTGAAGATTGGATGGAAGCGTGTTTGGGTGAGCGCCGGGTTCGAGAACGATAAATCTCACAGAACTGAGGAGTGTCAGGCTACGATTATACTGATGCTTTCACTTCATCCTTTTATAATTTTGCTATTTCGACCGAACGAATTTTATCGCTGTGGTCAACGAAAGTTACCCCCAGCTGGGCTGGGGTTTAGCAAGATTTTATGATAGATAATTTTCAGTTGCTAAAGTCTATGTCCTCAAGATGACCCAAAACATATACAATTGCTAGGAGTCAAACGACTGTATAAACAACGCTATTGATTAATCTGGTTTTTTCAAAGTGTGATTTTCCCATTTTGACTTCATCAGCGCCGCCAGTTGCGCATTGCGGAACAACAAGGAAGGATGTCCATCGGCTATTCGTTTTATCATGTAAACCTGTCCATTACCGCGCATCACTTGGTAGTCAACATCGCCGAAAGACACTGTTCCATTGACTGCTGATTGGATTTGAATTGTACCGCGAGGAAACTCTTCCATATAAGGTTTTGGCGACCAGCTTGTCGATTTGTCATCCAAGTGATAATAACTATTCAGTTCAATTGAACTATTGGTCAAGTCGAATAGTTCAACGCCATTCAATGTGTGATCTATGAGCTCTGATTCTTTTGGCTTGAGGTAGGCCTGAATATCACCATCAATGGAAATTGCCAATGCAAATTCATTCTCCATGTAAATGAAATCATCTTGCATCTCTGTACGACATTCCGTTTTATAAGGGTATTCACATTTAACATTTGGCTCTTTCGGCATCGTCATAAAGAAGGAGTTAGGATTTAAATCATCAAATGCCAGCGAGTACTGCTTCTCACCATTTAACTCAACTGTATTGTTTTGAATATCGAACTGCCAGTGCGAAAGTTCATCGCCATTATTTCGGGTGCGCCAGAAGTCATTCATACTAATAGAAAAATAAGACTGATTGTCCATAAATTCAGCAAGCGTTGGTGGCATGGTAGATACAGAAACTACGCCGGTGTCAGATAAATAGATAACCATGTCATCCAGATCTTTGTCCAGATTTATAAGTTGATTTATCTCATGCTTAATAGATTCCACTCGCTTAGTGAAATCCTGACTGTTTTTATCCATATCCAGTGAGGAAACAATACTTCTCGCAAAAAGGTGCGCTGATTTGGCATCTTCGGATGAGTTTTTCAATGTCACATAGTCCTGACTTAACGTTTTGTGCTCAAAGCCAAGTATGTTGGCCAACTCTTCTATGGTTTTGTTCTGAGCAAAAGCTATGGTTGTAAAAGGAGATGCTACCGAGCTGGTGCTTTTTGCAAGCAGTTCAAAATTCTGCTTTATCGTGCCACCAGTGTCGCTGTCTCGAGTTTTACCGACAATGGCTTTCACAATTACATCGAATTCTGCATCAGTGCTCGGAATAGCTATGCGGCCGTTTTCATCGGTGAGCTGACTCAACTTTTCAGTTGTATCAGCTTTGCCATTCTGGTTTCGGTCGACATATACCTCCGCACCAATCAGATATCCGTCGATGGCAGTCAATGTTTTTTGTGGTAATGGATTAGACTCTTCTGAATCACCACACGCAGAAAGTAAACTTGCCACAATGGCTACCGCAAGCGTTCGTTTTGGAAGTTGCATACTTATTCCTTATAAGACTGAAAAAATAAAAAATATACGAATCTGCCAAATTTGAAATCAGTAAAAAATACTGGGAAGTCACTTTTTGAATGCAGAACAATCATCAATCACACCAAGAATTCACAGTGTGAATGTATAGATATGGTAAAATACAAGCTCTATCATTATAATTTTCTACAAAAAACCTTAATCAGCATGCTGTTTTTGTCATATTGAGTGTTTAAGACATTGAACCAAAACTTACTTTTTAATAGCCTTCGTTGCATTATCACCTTTTTCATTCTTTATGAGTTTTCTCTACTTTTTCTGCTTAACCCAAACGTGGCAGCAGTAAGTGCATTTTTCCCCGCTCCAGCGTTTATCGTGGCGTTAACTTTTACTCAAGGATTGCGGTTCTTCCCGATAATTTTTATATCTGCCGTTTTTGCTAGTTTTTCAGAACATCCTCCTTGGGAGCTTACCTTATTTAATTGGCTTCACATTTCTCGTCAGACACTGATATATGCCTTGGCTGGTTATGGGCTAAAAAGGCTGCTTGATGGACCTGCTTTGAATTTTTTCGATATTGATGCCGTTTGGCGGTTTATTGTAATGGGTCTTCTGGCTACCGCGTGTTCTAGCGTTATTGCTTCAGCTTTGTTCTATACATTTGGCCTCACTCCCTTAAGCAGTCTGCACAACATTTTTATTTCTTTTATGGTGGGAGATTTAACCGGACTACTAATGTTCACGCCTGTTGCGTTTGCGCTGGAGAAATCTGTTCAAAGCGCAAACCCTCTTCAAACAGCGAAAGAATTTGTAAAGAAAACCACCCCGAGTCAAATAGTAAGCGTAATTCTGGCGACACTATTGTGCTTGGGTATTTTTCTAGTGGTTATTATTAAACCAAACTGGTCCCACTTTTATTACTTAGTGCTTATACCTGTCGCATTGGTCTCGGTGAAACATGGCGTAAAAACTGCCATATTCAGCGCGTTGTCTGTAAACATTTTAACCGCAACGCTCTATAACCTCCTAAATGCTCAAATTTACAGTATTATTGAGATTCAAATGCTCTATGCAGTTACTGCGTTGATTACGCTCTTACTTGGCTCGTATCACGACAATCAAATAGCCGTGAATGAACGATTGCGGGATAATCAATTGGCGTTGGCAAACTTGATGCAGGAGTCATCGCTCAGTGAATTGAGTTCAACTATTGCTCATGAGGTTGCTTCCCCATTACAAGCGGCTCTCATGAACAGTCAGATGTCTATGCAATTACTTCAAAGCGACCGACAGATAGACCGTGACCTTTTGCTTGAGTTGAATCAGGACGTCGAGTTTGCACTCAATAAAGCGGTTCAAATCCACAGATGTATTTACAAAGGAATCGTTGAAGGTAAGTCCCTTCAAATCGAAACTATCGCGGTACGCCAGTGCCTTAACGATGCACAGCGCTTACTTAGTGAAACTATCACTACACAAAATGTCCAAATCTTCGAGCAAGGTGATATGAGCCTCATTTATGTGAATGTTGATAAACTCTCGCTTACTCAGGTATTTGTGAACATGATAAAAAATGCTATCCAAGCCAACTCTACATGTATCACATTCTCTAACGTCAGTTCTGAACACAACATTATCATCGATATTTATAACAACGGTGATGAGATTGAAAGCGATGTGCGTGACAAGATTTTCCAATCACTCTTCTCGACCAAAAAGGGAGGGATGGGGTTGGGGCTGTCTATTTGTAAAACTATGCTAGAGGGATTTGGCGGCCATATCGAGCTACTCGACGATAAGCAATCTTCGCTATGTCGTGGTACAACGTTCAGAATTTTGTTTCCTAAAGTGGAGGTTAATCAATGACCGTATTTGTCGTAGATGATGACTTACAAATTCGAAAAGCTATGTCACGGTGGTTTGTCCTAAATAACTTAAAAGGCGAATGCTATTCATCTGCTGAAGCGTTCCTGAGTCAAGTTAAACCTAACTTTTTACCAGGTTGTATCATTCTAGACTTAAGGATGGAGGGAATGAGTGGTTTAGAATTACAACGTTGTCTGAAAGAAAGAATGCCACATTGGCCGATTATTTTTTTGAGTGGGCATGGACAAGTTCATATTGCGGTCGAGGCGGTAAAACAAGGAGCAATGGATTTCCTCGAAAAACCCGTGAATAACTGTTCTTTATTAAAGGTAGTCACCGACGCACTCGAACGCAGTAAATGTCTCGTCTCGTTAGCAGAAGATAGAGCAAAACTCACAGGAAGGGAGTGTGAAACTCTTGATCTCCTGATGTTTGGCTTTTCTTCCAAAGATATTGCGTCAGAGCTCGATATTTCAGTGAAAACTGTCGAGTATCATCGCTATAACATCAAGTCAAAAATCGAACTGGGATCTTATAAACGAAGCGTTTTGGCCGTTCGTTAACCTAGGTAGTTCGTTGAAAGCTCCACCGTATTTTAGTTAATTCGTTAGAACTCTTACAGATCAGTTGTGATCATCAAAAGATGTGTCGTTAATAACAGCAAAACAGTAAGATCGTTTTAATCGAGAGGCGATTAATTAGCCTCTCTTTTTTGTGTTTGCCCAGCAAGGCTGGCAAACCTGTAAGATTGAAAGAGATCTGAATCACCCAGACTGAGGGGGGAAAGAATCAGAATCGAAAGGGCGGTACTGACTAAAAGTGAGTTCTGAAGGATGTAATAGAAATTTAACGGTACACCACGCAAATGAATATAATTCTGTTCAGCGGGTGGGTAGCGTGCAAAATAGCGAGATGCCCGATACTTAGTCAAAACTGTTCAGTGTTTGAGGGTGGCGTTTCCGAGAGGGATCTAATGCAGTAACTTGGAAAGCCCGACATCACATAAGGGTAAACGTTGGAAGTATACAAGTTCAAGGTGTAAGCCTTAGTTATGACTTGATTGCAAAAGGTATAGAAAGTGGATGAATGGCATATTGTTGGCAATGGTCCGGGAGACTTAGTCATAAAAAAACATGAGAAAGTTATCCGATTTAATCAACCTTTGACCGTCGCTTCAAGCGCTGACTTGTTGATTACTAATAGTAAGTTGGCAGGTATCAAGACAGGCGTTCTTGTTCAAGGCGAAGTACCAAGCAAACTGTTTTGTGAAAAGCTAGAGGCTCATGGTAAGGAATTGGGAACCCTATTGGGGTGTAAACCTTCAATTGGTCTGCTCACTCTCAAGACAATGCTGGAATTTGGTGTCACGATAAATGTTAGTCGGATGACTTTGCTGCCTTCATTAGAGAGGCCCCTAGATTATAATAACCGGAAAGCGTTGCCGGCTGCATACCATAACTGGCTTGGAGAACGGCGTCTCGCTTCTGGTTGGATGGACAAATTAAATTGGCCAGGCTACGCAATGAAGTTAACACATTATGAGCCAGCCAATTGCACAACAAGTAATCGTATTTTGTTAAAGCTTCAGTCATTGCCAAGCTTACAAAAAGAAGAAGCGACTCAACTATTGAAAGGACTATCCGAGGTTGAGCCCATGACATGGTTCACGCATATTGATTCTTTAAGCTTAAAGACCTTAGAGCCACTGTTTTTTGTTTTAAGGGGGAGGGGCACCTCCCCAAACTGGTGGCTTTACGACAACGAATTGTCTACTGTGGTAAACCGTCTTCAAAAAAATCTGGCTTTGGCTCAACAAGCTCTACTTTTTTCTGAGAAAGTGTCGGCATAGACATAATCTCTTGAACCATTTGGTTATTGCGCTCTTTTTCATCTCGGCCCAGCTTTTTGCGCATGTGCCAATAGGTGTAGCCTGTGTCTAAGTAGATAGGGGCTTTTGCGAGTTCCGCCATAGGTAACATGGTTAAATAATCTGTAGCTGAATCGAACCACTCAGAGCTGTCTTCATGTTTGTAATACTCCTCAGGAACTTGTTCAAACAACGCTTTGGTGAAGGCTCTTAGGTGGCTCCATACATTCGCACCGGCAGCAAGCCTAGGACTAGTATAATCCGGCTGGTATAAATGCAGTGGTTTATTTGGGCGGAACATAGGCATCTGAATTAAGTCTGCTCCCTGTTTCTTGGCCGCATACAAAGCATCAACAACATTGGGTTGCATCAAGCAGTCATCTTGGTCTAACACTGCAACCAGGGTGCTAGGATCTTGGCAGATTTCTTTTATTGCCAATATAAAGTTTGGCATTCTCCCAGTATTAGAGCTGCGCCTTACTAAGGTGGTTTTAGCTTGTAGCTCATCTAACAACATTGGATAACACCAGTTATGAGTGGCGCTACTGGCATCGTCAATAAGGACAATACCAAAATTTTGATTTGTCTGATTCCGCAAAGAGTCTAGGCAGCGTCTTAGCAGGGCATGGTCTGTGTACTTACCTTTCAACAAAAAAACGACTTTTTCGCGCCTTTGCTCATATTGCCAATGAATGCCGGGTACCCAATCAAACTCCTCATGTTGCTTTGTAGGCTCTTTTCCCTGGGCAATTAGATCTCTCGCTAATGAAAGTTCCGAAAAGTGTTTGTGCTCGTTTCTAGGATGAACGTAGTAACTTCGTGGATCGCCACCACGTACAGCGCGAAGTCCTCTATGTTTCATTGCTTGCTGTAGTGCACGATGCCAAGTGTGAGTGAACTTGCCTTCGTCCAAAGGATTATCAATTGGTAGTTGATTACGAATCTTAGCAATATCTAAGAGTCCGAAACGGACTTCGGGAGCAAATTCACCAGGCTCTCCTTTATAAGGATTAAAACTAGAGCTGCTTTTGGGAATATTGAAGCCAACGGTAAGTACATCCCCTGGCTCACAGGCGTAAATCATGTCGGCAATATAATCATGGCTCCAATTTCGACGACCAATAAGCACGTCTAAATCGCACTGCAGTACATATTTAGTTGTAACTTGGTCAAGCCCCCAGAGTTGAGGGAATAAGGGAGCATTTTGACAGGTATGGGTTTCTGTGCACCTAGGTTGGGCAAACCATTTTTCGTACGTTCTATTTATGGCTGTTGCGTCTGAAGGGGAAACTAGTACGGAGTCAATTAGTCCATCGTCTTTTAGCTTCGCGGCTTGTTCAAGAACGGAGGCTAGGTTTGGGTTCGAATACTGACGTAAAAAATCCCCCTCGTGAGGATCAATCAGAAGAATTGTTTTTGCGAAATCAACTGGGTAGCGAAGCTGCGTTACGATATGTAGCACTTGGTCAGTAAGTAATTCAGCATCTTGTGCGCAGGCTTTAATCATTAGAGTTATAGCATCGCTCTTAAACGAGGCCATCGGCGTTAGTGCTTGGCAAGGTTCGAGGCATTGTGGATGAAGTTCTGTGATCAACTTGCGGTAAAACTGCTCGAATCCGGGAAGACCCAGTAAAGCATCATCTTGTCTTCGCCAACTCCGCCGACGCACGAGTTCTTCGTCAGCATTGGCCAGTATTCCAATAGAATAGAGGCGGGCGCACATATCCCGAAAGTGTGAGGAGGTTAGAGGCTGTATGTCCTTTCCGATATCAATATATTCCAAGTCTCCTTGTGGAGTGACAATTAAGTTATCTCGCTTGATGTTGAGAGTGCAAACTCCAGCGCGATAGAGTTTTTTCAGGTAATCTACAATGGATTTTTCGGAAAGTTTCTCGTTAGTTAATGCATTACTTTGGAAGAAGGTGCTGTACTGCCAAATTCCATCACACTTTCTCCAAGTCGCCGTCGGAATTGGAAGATCTTTTTCAGCGAGTAAGGTTCTCAGGCTTCGGACTTCGGCATCAGAAATAGCCCAAGGGTAAAACTCCTTAACCACTTGATTATGCTGTAGCCAAACCGCCCCCTCCATACCAACACCAAGCAGATGGCGATTGGTAGACAATAGAGTGCTCCATGTTCTTGCAACATAGGCAAGCCTTTTTCTCTGCTCTAGCCAAATTTCGTTAGTCTTATTTGTCTTTGTATCTTCTCCATCAAGAGAATAGATGGCATAAATAGGATAAGAACAAATGGCTACCTTAGAAGGATTTAGCATTAACAGTTTAGTGACCAGCCAGTGGTCTTCTGCACTTCTGATGTTTGGGTACCTGATACCCAGATTAGTCTTGAGTAATAAGTTGCATGACGGGAGCTCTTGTTGTTGCTTGGCAGAAGCAAAATCATCGATAAATCTCGTCAAACTTAAGTGATTACAGAGCTTGTTTGGATTTGCGATATTGTTATCTTGGAGAATCACATCTTCTTTTCTCAGCTTATTGCTTCCTAGAGCTGCTACTTTATCTGTATTACGAACAGCGCTCCATAATCCATGTAGGCTATCTTTAGCAAATAGTTCATCGTCAGCGTCCAATCTTGCAACCCACTGTATACATGGCTGTGTATCTGCCCAGTCTAAGAGAAGGTTTCTTGCTCTAGCAGGTGACCCGCACTCTGCTTGTAAAAGGGTAACAGATGGATGGTGAAGTAAAGCACTTGCTTCTGATGACCAACTTATACCGGAGCTATCATCCAGTACAACGATGCGTGCAACCTGCCTTTGAGTGAGACACTGATTTACAGCGCTGTTAAGTGCTCGAATGAGATATTGTGGTTGGTTTTTATGGGCAATGGCGATTACTACTTCAGCAGCGTCAAATTCTGGTGAGGAAGTGTGTAAAACTTGCAGATTACGATCGCATAAAATCTTAGTGTATTTAATAGGCGCACGCGAGTAGAAGTTAGCCATTGATACTCTCCAGCCGTTTTATTTCATCTAATATATCGTTCTTAGAGAGTGCAAACAGCTCTGCTGCGCGTTCGAAATAAATATCCATCTCACTTCGTGACATTTTCTCTCCATGAAGTTTTAGAAACTGCGCACTGCCGTGTAGTTTCTGTTTAGAGCCAGGGGCTGATAGCGCATCGGGTGAGTGATTGCACATCCAATCAACGGTCGCCAAATTGGTATAGCGAATGGTGGCCAAGCCTGACTCCAAAACTCGAATCGCAAAATCCTTGTCATTTCCACTAATTAAGCCGTCAGTGAAACCACCAATTTTGGTAGCAAGCCCAGTCTTAATAAAGGTATTTGAGCCTTGCCATCCTGGGTTACCAACGAGAAAGTCACTAGTCTCAAGAGCTTTGGGAATATTAGTAGAGACCGTTTTGTTATTTATCTTCACATTGATACCAGACAGAACGATATCTGCCGTTCCTTCTTCGCTGCTAAGTAGGCAAGAATATAGATGTTCTGGCTGCCAAACATCATCATCATCGATGATAGCGATATAGCTATTTGGAAAGTGATCAGATATATACTTGATACCGGTATTCCAACTACCAGCGGCGCCGGACGCACGTGAATTGTCCAACACATGCAGCGGAATACTTTTGAGTTCAGAGCGAAGGTTCAATACTTCATGCCGATCTAGTGAGCGTGTATCTGATACGAGCACAACAGCCTTAGGTTGGTATGTTTGATTGGTTACAGAAGGAAGCGCATGCGCAGAAACAAGTGAAAGCCTGGGCTTTGTAGCGATAAGAACAATGACATTATTCATTATTGGGACGTTGATTGATGATTAATTTGCTTATAATAAGCAACTTGATGAGTTCTTCATGTAACTAACTGACATTTATGAGTATTTGATCAACATTTTCACTCTTGATTTGTTTTTCCCAAGCACAGGAAGGCTATGAAAACATTTGTAACGGATGCTGCCGGTTTTATCGGTAGCGATAGTTGTCGCAGGCTTTGTGCTGATGGATACGATGTAGTCGGCGTTGATAACCTCAATGACTACTATGATGTGAACCATAAAAAAACTAGGTTGCAATGGGTTGGAGATGTAAGGTTTAGATTCCACCGTATGAGTGTCGAAAACTCAGATGAATTGAATCGTCTGTTCAATGAAGAACAATTTGATTGTGTGATTCACTTAGCTGGGTAGGCTGGCGTCCGTTACTCCTCGGAAGAGCCGATGGTCTATGGAGAGAGCAATCTCATAGGTTTTCTTCCAGTTCTAGAGGCGTGTCGAGCCTTTAACATTAAACACTTGGTGTACGCTTCGTTGAGCTCAGTGTATGGGCTGAACGATAAAATTCCGTTTTCAGCGAATGACAATGTGGATCACCCAGTTTCTCTTTATGCTGCAACTAAAAAGGCAAATGAGTTAATGGCTCATAGCCACTCTCAAATGTATGGGTTACCAACGACAGGACTACGTTTTTTCAGCGTTAACGGTCTTTGGAGTCGGCCGGATATGGCATTGTGCAAGTTTACAGAGGCAATGATTGAAAAAAAGCCAATCGATGTTTTCAATAACGGAGAGCTATATCGGGACTTTACTTACATCGATGACGTTATAGAAGCAGTAGTTCGAGTAACAAAGATAATTCCAAAGAAGGACCAAGAGTGGCTAAAAGTTAATGAAGCCATTGCACAAAGCTCAGCGCCATATCAGATTTTTAATGTCGGTAGCGGGGCTCCCGTCAAACTCACAAAAATGATTGATTTGTTGGAATATCAACTGGGAGTGTCGTCGATAAGGCAATTGAAGACAATGCAGGTAGGTGAAGTGACTACTACTTACTCTGATGTAAAAGAGCTTTTTGATGAGATTGGTTTACGCCACAAGTACCACTCCACGAGGGCGTTACAGCTTTTGTGGAATGGTCTAAGTATTATCGGCTAAATTCTCAACAGCAATTTAAGAATGTTCCCAAGTGCACTTAAAAAATCAAATACGGCTTTAGCTCCTCAAAGTTCCCCACAATAACCTGCTGACCTTTAGGGTTTGAATCCAGCACACTAATATCGATATTGTAAGTATCGAGAACGTAGCGAACCAACGCAGCATTAGTTGGAATCGTGAGTGTGCTATTTTCCATACCGTAGTCATGGGCAACGACAGCGGCCTGAGCTTCTGTCAGTCTCGGGTCCGGCATCAACTCAATAGCGAGGGGAGTATTCCATCGGTCATCGTTGGACTTCCCCATTACATTTTTAGCCTCAAGGCATGGGATACCTCTTATGCGGCTGAGCACAAAATCGCGATAATCTTTAGCATGTTCGCAGTAAGCTCGAACATGCCACCTTAGGGGCGTACAAACCAATGTATGTGGTGAAATAATCCGTTCGACTTCAAGACCGTCTTTGAGTGATGTGTAGCTTATATCGACACGTTTTTTCTCCCGTATCGCCTGTACCAAAGGACGTAATACTTGTGGTGATATATTACGAGTAATAGGACGAATCATCGAGACACTATCAAACCCCATATCGAGTTCTTTAAATGTGATTGTCATATCTTCGCTTCTCGAAAGAATGTGCAAATATTCATCAGCATGCCCCTTTGTTACACGTGGGCTAAAGCTATCACTGGGCTTGTAGCCTTTCAGCTGCTTATCATAAACAAGGTTTTCTGGTGCGATATCGGTTAGATAGGTGTTGATGTCTTTCGAAGCTTGCTGTCTGCCAATACCAAAGCTCTTAATCAGGTGATTGGTTGTTAAACGGCCTTCCCACAACGCAATAATCTCAATCATTCGATATCGAAACAGAAGATCCCACCGAATTGGCCATTTACTCATTATTTGATTCCTGTCTACTTATGCGACGTGTGTATGTAATCAGTATTTACCTGTAGCTAATAGCGATATATTGTGTCAGTGGTAATGAATAGTCAACCAAGTAGTTCGTTTTGTTCTTTCTATTAGATACGTATGAAGTAGGTTTAAATGGCCACACCTAAGAGTCTCACTTTTCAGTTACATCAACATTGGGAGGTGGTTGAGCAGTTAACTCGGCTTTCGAGAGAGTTTCCAGCGTTTGAGTTGAGAGTTCTTGAACAGGTGATTAACCAGTACAAAAGTAAAAATACGGAAAGTAATACTGTGCTCACCAGCCTTGTTAATGCAGATATATTGCAGCCTATCAATCGCAGCAGCGACTATCAGCTAAACACGCTCGTTGTGGACTTTGTCAGAGGCTTAACCCAGGAGCATGAGTTAGGTCTATCAGCGATACTTAAAGCGCGTGTTGATGCGATTAAAGACGCCACCAGCCAAGTGTTAGAAGGGCTTGATGTGGCGGACAACGATTTACTTCGTACTGGCGCGAACAGGCTGTCGGAACTGGTTAGAAAAATTACTCAACAGTTAACCCAGGATAAACAAGCCATATTTGAAATAGCAGAATTGGCGAAGTCTGCGGACACTAGTGTCCCAATTGAGCGTCGTTACCGTGAAGTGTTGGAAGTGTATGACCAATACGTAGAACCCATGAACGAAATGATGGATAGCGGTCTTGGAGGTAGTTTCTACCCCTTATTAGAAAAGGCGGAAGAAGCACTCGATACTGCCGTTGACATACTTTCCATGCGTGGATCTTTGTATCAACAAAGACTGGCAATGCGTCAGATAGCTTATCAAGTCAAAGATCTTCGATACCAAGGACGAGTCGTTGCTCAGCAATGTGCCGATACTTTGTTGCCATTAAGAGAGGAAGCCAGACAACACAATCAACTTTCAGCGGTGATTAGCAAGCAGCTAAGCCAAGTTCGTAAAAAGGGTTTAGCGCGAGGACTGAATGCCAAAGGTTTGCCTATGTGGAAAAGTAGCCGCGTGACTAAAATTCAATTGGGTAATGAAGTTCGTGAGTTGATGGCAGAGTTCTTGGACTTTGAACCTAGCTCTATACCGTTCCCGGATGAAGAGGAAGCGACTGAAAGTCCAATGATCAACTGGGTTGATGAAGAGCTTCTGAGGGAACAACTTGCTGATTCGCTACCAGTCGCGAATCTAATGACGTGGCTCAGAGGAAACTATCAGCACCTACCAGATACCGAGCTGTTGCGAGTCTATCACGAGCTTGTTCGTGATCCTCAGTGGCAAAGCACGTTAGGGGCGAGCTCAAGTACTACAGCGTTGAACACAGTAGCCGTAACCTACCACCCTCACGAAATAAAGATGTTGACTGGCTCAACAATTGCCAAGGATGTTGATAATGCAAAATAGCAAAATCGATTTAAATGAGCTAGCTCATCTGACTGAGCTATTTAACCTTTTTAACTCTGGTCGGCATCTCAACCGCTCGACGGATGCTGCTCTATGGCATGAGCTAGAACAGCAAGCAGAGCAGTACCAGTACCTATTTGCTAACTTAGGTTTTGACTTGCGCATTGATGGCCGGGGTTTTGCTTGGTTCCATGATGAAGATGGTAGCCAGAACATCAATAAACAATCACGCCAGTTAGCACTATTGCTCATGGTGATATTTGACCATCAAGCTGATAGCGGCCGCTCCCTCGGTCAGTTTTACCAATGGACGATTGATAATGCCTTGCTAGATGAGGTCTACGAAAAGCATCAAGAGCTTTTGGATGCAGAAGAGCTCGACCAAGATGGACTAGCAAAGATATTCGACAACGCAGTGCGAAAAGGCTTTGCCGCTCAAGATAACAATCATTGGCGTTTACTGCCTTCGGTACATCGCTACTTAGACCATTTCGAAGCTATTACTGAACAAAAATCCGGCAGCGACTTGGCCGCTTATGAGGAGGATGAATCATGCTAAGTTACGGTTTCCAACGTTTAGCGTTAATTGGCAGTGCTGGCTACCAGCGCGCTGAACTTCCTCTTGATGACTCTGTGTCATTAATTGCGCCAAATAATCATGGCAAAACAAGCTTAATCAATGCACTTCAGTTTCTGCTCATCATCGACCAAAGAAGGATGGATTTTGGCTCTCATTCATTAGAGAAGGCTCGCCGTTTTTACTTCCCAAATAACAGTGCTTTCATCTTGCTAGAAGTCATCCTGCCACAAACCGGCACCGTGGTGTTTGGCTGTGTTGGTAAAGGGGTAGGTTATGACTACGAATACTTCGCTTACAAAGGTGAATTAAACCTAGATGATTTCCGAATGGATGATGGAAATATCGTTGCCCAACCGAAGTTAGTCAATCACTTAGCGACAAAAAAACATCGAGTCTATAAATTCAATGATAAAGAGTTCAGACACTCGATTTATGGTGGTGCAAAAAGTAAGAAAAACGGCGACATCGATTTTACGGTGTTTAAACTTGAACATGTAAGTGACGCACGTTCGTTCCAGCAAGTCCTCACCAAAACGCTTCGGCTCGACAAGCTAAACTCCAGTGATGTGAAAGACTACTTGTTAAAGATATTTAGTCGAGAGCTACCGAATTCTAGCATCGATTTTAAGCAGGAGTGGGAGAAAGCATTTCAAGACATCAATCTAGAACGCGAGCAGTACCTAGCAGCCGTTAACAATCTGGAAACGATTCAAGAGCTTGAACAAAAGTTTGAGCGTACCTTGTCGCTGCGAGGAAAGATCGCCGCATGCCAGCCGAAGGTTAATGAATTGCTGCAGGATTGGCATGGTCATGTTCAAACGCAGACTGAGAATCTATTAACGCAAAAAACTAAGCTTGAGCAAACACAACGTGAGCTCCGAAGCCAAGATATCGCCCGTGCAGGAGAGCGTACAGACTTAATCAATAAACTGGAAGAGTTAAACCGTATCGAGAAACTGCGACAAGAGTTGGAAGGGCGGTTTACCTTGATCCCGGATCAATCGTTTTTAGAGAGTCAATTGAAAGCTGCGGAGCAGAAATATGATGCTCAGGCTGCCTTGTGTGTTCAATCACAGCGGTCGTCTTCTGCTGCGATTAGCAAACAGTTGAAAGAGAGAGAAGATCAGCTGCAAAGGTTGCACTCTCAACATCAAACTTTGGGTGACAATTTATACCTTCATCTTTCTAAAGTGCTTAATGTAAATGAGTTAGAAAAGCTGAACAAAGTGCTTAGCCAACGAGTAATGCAGCTGCCACCTTCGCAGTATTCGTTTGATATCAATCAGCTTCGACAAATGCTCAATGGTGAACCTTCTGAGCAACTTTCGCTTTCAGGTTTAAAACTTTCCCTTGAGGAGCTTATTCCTCAGCATGTTCAAAAAACAGAGCAGGAGCTGGTGGAGGAAATAGACGATGTTAATAAGCAAATAACAGAACTCAAACAACTGCTTGAGGCAAGTAAAGAAAGTGAGGCTGCTGAGAGGAAGAAGAACGAATTAAATAGCGTAGTAAAAAAGTGTGAACAGGACTTGAGGGACCACGAGCAGCTGCAACAATTAACAAAAGGCCAGGCACAGCGAACCGAACTAAGACTGACGTTTGATAGTCAGCTGGTAGCGATTAATACCGAGCTTGATAGCGCGGATAAGAAGTACAATGAATTGGCACAGCAAATCGGAGAGATTACGGATAAGCTAAATAAGTTTGCTTCAGATGATGGACTTGTTGAAAAGCTGAAAAATCAAAGAATTGATGATCAAGCGCTGTTTAACGCTCTTTCGGAGCAACCCCATACGCCTTGGATTACTGTGGATGAATGGTCTCTGGAATATCTACCCGTTCGCCTTGAACAATACATCGAGAATTGTAAAGACCTCGATAAGTTGTCCAAAGAATTGCGCCAAATAAAATATGACTTAGCTCAAAAGGGGCTTACCAAGTTCCAGATGGCTCAAACTCAGGATGAAGAGTTAAAAGGCATTATTAAATTCAGTCATTGTTTGGATGATGAGAAGAAAGCGTTGGAAAGGCGTGCTCGATCGGCAGTAGTCAACGTCACTGCGAGTTTAAGAGAGCTGCGCAGTGGACTCTATGCACTACAAAGTAAGATGAAGGAATTTAACCGGCTAATCAGTCACAGGCAGTTATCGGATCTCAAAACTTTCAAGATTGAACCCGTTGAAGAGAGTCAGCTTGTTGATGCGATGAATGTACTAATCCAGCAAGCAGAGCAAACAGCGAGTGGTCAGAGTTTCGAGCTGTTTGATCAAGGTAGTATTCTTGATGATGTGGAGTTAGATCGAGCGAAGAGCCTGTTGATTGAAGAAGGTAATGCTCGCCAAGGCCTAAGAGTGGCAGATTTGTTCAGGCTTGAGTTTGTCGTTGCCAAGCAAGGCCAGCAACCAGAGTCATTTGAAGATATCGATAGTGCGGCTTCTAACGGAACAGTATTGATGGCTAAGCTTGTGACTGGTCTGGCAATGCTTCACTTAATGCAAGACAAGCGCCACCAAATGAAAGCGGTATGTTACTTGGATGAGGCGTTGGCCCTAGATACCAAGAACCAAGCTAACTTGATAGAGATTGCTAATCAGTTCGGTTTTGCATTGATTTTTGCCTCACCAGCACCGTTAACCACGGCTCGTTATTGTGTGCCTATCCACCAGGCTAATGGTAAGAACCACATCAGCAAAAATAGTTGGCAGATTTTCGAACCAATTGAGAGCCAAGAATTGTCGCAACCACAAGTGGAGCCATCATTATGAGTCAGGCATTGGTTAAAGCTCTAACGCGACTAGTCGATGTTTATCCAGATTCCGTCGCCGGAACTGTAATGACGCCATCTCAGAAGAAGCAGCTTGATGAGTTCAGCCGTAAAACTCAGAGTGTACAAGTTACTCCTAAAGGGCGTGGCGTTGTCTACGACATTCTAGATATGGATGTCGTTAAAGTCACACTGGATCAGTTGGCACCAAATCAAAACGTGTCTCCATCTGCTCCGCAAAGAGCTGTAAACATAGCCTCCACACGAAGCAGCAAACAAGGAAGAGTAGGTCACAATGTCACCTATGTGCTGGCTAAAACGGTTGCAAATCCGCTGTGGGAGGTTTCTGGAATACTAACTGAGCACTTAAATATAGCGACAGAAGAGTTTGGCGTTTTTTCCCTTGAAGTGGGTGGAGAAAGAAACAAGAACCTTCAAACTCATCATTCTATTTGGCTGGTGGAGAACCAAGCACTATTTGACAGACTAGATTGGTTGCCCAATAACGAACCCACTACCGTTATTTGGTACCGAGGACAGCTACACAACAAGCTGATTGATTGGCTATCTGTGCATGAAAGGTCACCGATTGTCTACTTTTTTGCCGATTATGACGGTGTAGGGCTGAATAACTTCCGACGCCTAAAAGAGAAGCTAGAAACTAGAACCGAATTTTGGGTGATGCCTAACTGGAAGGAACTTTTGAACCGTTATGGACAAAACCAGCTTTGGGTTGATACGGCACGTGAATTTGACTCTTTTGAGCGAAACAGCCAAACACTTTTAGAAGAATCTACAGAGGTGCGAGAATTGGTAATGGAAATGAAGAAGCATGGCTTAGCTTTGGAACAAGAGGCTGTGTGGTTATAAACTGCAAAGGGGCAATTTCTAATATCAGTTTCCTTACCTACTGTAAAAGTAAAAACTCAAGAATACTGTGCTTTGTGAAGTATTTTAGCTGAGAACTGAAACTTCATATAAAGCCTAAATTAGGTAGAAATAACCACTTAACTTTATGAATTAACTAACAGTCTTAAACATAGTAAGATGTTAGTCTAGTTGCATTTAAAGCCTGTTGGATGTGGTGAAAGGAACTTTGCGTGGATAAAAGTAATTTTGAGTTTTTAAAGCATCATGATGAATTGCTGTTTCAATTAGCAAATCGAGCAGAGCAATGTTTTGTTCCTGCCCCTAATACTACTTTGGTAAAGATTCGTCAGCTAGGGGAAGCATTAGCACAGAATGTTGCTGCGCGTGTTGGTGTTCGATATGGCAAAGATGAAGATGGACGAGATATCAGACAAGTCGATCTCTTACGGAACCTTGGGTACAAACTCACTCTCGATGCGCGTATTAGCGATTCTTTCCATACCATCAGAAAGCTTGGTAACTCTGCTAACCACGATTTCACTTCTTCTAGTCACAGAGATGCGTTAAAAGCTTTGGTGCTAGGGCATGCCCTTAGTGCTTGGTACCATACTCTGTTTGGAGGCTCTCGCGCAAAAGGCTTTAGGCCTGAGCCATTCATAAAACCTCAAGACCCATCTGAACATGTAAGACAGCTCGAAGAAAAACTGCAAGCGTTAGAAATTGCGCAACAGAGAACCTCAGAACGATTAAAAGTCGCTGAAGAACTCAAACAAGTTGAAGCTGAAAAAGCTCAAGCGCAGAAAATGCGAGCTGAGCAGATGCAGGCAGAAAGCCAGTTATGGGAAGAGGTTGCAACTGAACATGAAGCGACACTGTCTCAATATCGCAAGAAGATGGATGATGCTAACGTTCTTTATTTGGCTGGCTTTAAGAAGCAGAGTTCAGATGAGCAAGCCAAGCTTATTGGTAAGATTGAAAAGTCACGTTTGGAGCTAAATGAAGAAGAAACTCGTGTACTGATTGACGAGCAACTCAATGATGCGAATTGGAAAGCAGACAGCGTAAACCTTAAATATTCAAAAGGTGCGAGGCCAGTTGCCAATGAGAACCGTGCGATAGCAGAATGGCCGACTAATTCCGGCCCGGCTGATTACGTTTTATTTATGGGCTTAACTCCTGTTGCAGTGGTAGAAGCGAAGAAAAGTGCGAAGAATGTCTATGGCGCAATTGACCAAGCGAAGCGTTATGCCAAAGGCTTAGCCAATAAAGGTGGGATTGTTATTGAAACCACTTACGGTGAGTTCAAAGTGCCAGTCGTTTTCGCGACTAATGGTCGACCTTACTTAGAACAACTAGAGCAAGAGAGCGGTATTTGGTTTTTAGATGTTAGAGACACGACTAATCGCCGAAGAGCACTGAAAGGTTGGTACTCGCCTAGTGAGATTAAAGCCTACCTTCGTCAAACGCCACAACAAGCAGAACAAGAGCTTGACCAGATGGGGTTTGATTACGATCTAAAACTACGTGACTATCAGGTTAAGGCAATTCAATCAGTAGAACAGGCGATTAAGCAAGGTAAGACGAACGCGTTGGTAGCAATGGCAACCGGGACCGGTAAAACTAAAACCTGTATTGCTTTAGTGTATCGCTTGCTCAAAGCAGAACGTTTTCGCCGAATTCTGTTCTTGGTTGATCGTTCTGCTCTTGGCGTTCAGGCAACCACTGACTTTGGTGAAGTGCGCCTAGAGAACTTAAATACCTTTGCCGATACATTCGATGTTATTGGTATGGAAGCAGATAAACCACCAGTCGCTAAGCCTGAAGACGATACCAAAGTCCATGTCGCTACTGTACAAGGCTTAGTGAAACGTATTTTGTACCCGAATGATGGTGATACCAAACCAGGCGTTGGTCAATACGACTGTATAGTGGTTGATGAATGTCACCGCGGCTATTTACTTGACAGGATTCAGAGTGAGACGGAACTAGAGTTTCGTGATCAAAAAGATTACCAATCCAAGTACCGTGCAGTTTTGGATTACTTTGATGCCTTCAAAATTGGCTTAACTGCCACGCCAGCGCTGCATACGGTAGATATCTTTGGTGAACCTATCTTTAGTTACACCTATACGGAAGCGGTTATTGATGGCTATCTTAACGATCACCTACCACCGATAAGAATTCACACCAAGCTTGCAGAGCAGGGCATTCATTACGATATCAACGAAGAAGTTCAGGCTTACAACGTAGAAGACAATACGATTGAAAAATATCGTACGCCAGATGAACTCGATTTCGATGTATCGCAATTTAACAAGAAGGTGGTGAGCCCAAACTTCACCAAAGTCGTGACCAAATGGCTCATAGAAAGTGATGCCATTAACCCTTACTCTGAAGCGAAAACGCTCATATTCTGTGTAACGGATAAACACGCTGATCAAGTCGTCGAAGCCCTAAAAGAAGCGTGTGAACACTATCATGGTGAGGTGGAAGACGACGCCATCCAAAAAATCACCGGAGCATCGGATAAGCCATTAGAAAAAATCCGTCTGTTTAAGAACGATCGTTTACCCAATATTGCGGTGACGGTGGATTTATTAACCACAGGGGTTGATGTTCCCAGAATTTGTAATCTGGTCTTCCTGCGTCGTGTGAATAGCCGAATCTTGTTTGAACAGATGTTGGGCCGCGCAACCCGTTTATGTGATGAGATCGCCAAGGGACCATTTAGAATCTTTGACGCGGTCGATATCTATACTCAGCTTGAAGATGTGAACAGCATGAAACCTGTCGTTACCAACGTGAATATAACGTTCAGCGATCTCGAGAATGAAATGACGCAAGTCGATGAGGAAGAACTGCAAACGTTGGCAAAAAATCAGTTCATCGCCAAGCTTCAGGTTAAACGCCGTCATTTGACTGACTCTCAGCGAGAAGATTTTGAAACCATTGTCGGCCAATCCCCTGAAGACTTTATTCAAGATCTGAAGAGTCGACCAGTTGACGAAGTTGCAGAGTGGTTTACCAAGCATCCGGGCTTAGGCGAGCTATTGGATAGTAAAGTGATCGGAGGAGGTAACCGCCCACCGGTGATAATTTCAGATCATAGCGACGAGGTGACCAATGTCACTACAGGTTACGGTGATGGGCAAAAACCATCCGATTACCTGCAAGCATTTAGTGATTTTGTTAACGCCAACAGCAACCGTTTGATCGCAATTCAAACAGTTGTGCAAAAACCTTGGGAATTAACAAGAAAAAGCCTAAAAGAGCTGGCAATTGAGCTTGAAAAGAACCGCTTTAGAGAACAAGATCTGCAAGTTGCGTGGAACGAAGTAAAAAACGAAGAAATCGCCGCTCGAATCATCGGCTTTATTCGTCAAGCTGCGCTCGGCGAGCCTCTTATCCCTTTTGAGCAGCGAGTAGAAAAAGCGCTTGAAACCATGTTAGCGAGTCAGGAGTGGAAAACACCACAAAAGAAATGGTTAGAGCTTATCGCCAAACAGATGAAGGCCACCACTATTGTTGATTTGCCAGCGTTGGACCAAGGCATCTTCAAGCAACAGCAAGGCGGGTTGAAACGCGCCAACAAACTTTTTGAACAGCCTGTAGAGGATGTTCTTTTACAATTTAACAAAGCATTGTGGCAATCAGTTGATCAAACGTCACCTGATGAGACAATCAAATCACAGCCACAACAACAATCAGCTTAAGCTGGTCAATACAATAGGTAGTAAATTTAATGAGTACTCAAGATCTCGTCGCCAAACTATGGAATTTATGTAACTTACTCCGTGATGACGGTGTGACTTACCATGAGTACCTTAACGAGCTCACTTACCTTATATTCCTTAAAATGGTAGAAGAGACGGGCCAAGAGGAATTACTGCCAGTAGGCTACCGTTGGGAAAATCTAGAAGCCTATAACTCAGCGACTCGTCTAGAAGAGTACCAAAAGCTGCTAACACAGCTAGGCTACAATGGCTCTCGCATCACTCAAGCGATCTTCAAAAATGCCAGCACTGTTATCCGCAAACCAGCAACGCTAAATAAGCTGGTGGTAGAAATCGACAAGCTTGATTGGTACAGCGCCAAAACCGAAGGTTTGGGCGACATGTACGAAGGATTGCTAGAGATCAACGCCGGTGAGAAAAAATCGGGTGCTGGCCAGTACTTTACGCCGCGAGTGCTTATCGACGTGATGGTAGATCTAATGAAACCAACATTAGACGATGTCATTGTTGATCCGACCGCAGGTACCGGTGGCTTCTTGATCAGCGCACACAACTACTTGGAAGAGCACAACGATATACAAGAGTTAGAGCCAGCACCTTACGATCGATACCAGCATAAAACCTTCTTTGGCATGGAGTTGGTTCAAGACACGCATCGCTTAGGCATGATGAACCTAATGCTGCATGATCTTGCCGTAAACGATAAAAACTCCGGCATTCTATTTGGTGATACCTTATCTAACGAGGGCAAAGCACTACCACCAGCGAGCTTAATTCTTGCTAACCCGCCATTTGGCACTAAGCAGGGCGGCGGCGTACCAACCCGTGATGACTTGGTTCATTACACCAGCAACAAACAGTTGGCGTTTTTACATTTGATGTACCACAAAATGCTAAAACCAGGTGGTCGTGCAGCGGTTGTGCTTCCAGATAACGTATTGTTTGAAGGTTCAACAGGTCAAACTATCCGTAAAGACCTAATGGAGAAGTGTAACCTTCACACCATCTTGCGTCTGCCAACTGGTATCTTCTATGCCGCTGGGGTAAAAACCAACGTCTTGTTCTTCTCTAAACCTGAAGACGTAACTCAAGATAAAGGTCAAACCCAAAACGTATGGGTGTATGACTTGCGCTCTAACATGCCTAAGTTTGGCAAACGTACTGTACTGACTAAAAAGCACTTTGATGAGTTTTATGAAGCAGTTGGCAGTGATTTAACTCAGGTCGATGAAAAAGCTCGCCAAAACTTCCTAAGTAAGCACAAAGATGACATTGATGGCTGTCGCCTGCGCTGCTTTAGCCGTGATGAAATTAAAACTAAAGATGAATCATTAGACCTGAGCTGGATTCGTGATGAAAACAACGAAGACGCTTCAAAGCTACCCGCGCCAGATGTGTTAATCAATGAAGCATTGATTGAAATGGCAGGGGCAATGGAAGAGCTAAAAGCGATTTTGGCAGATTTGGATTCAGCAGAAAGTGATGAGGTGTCTCTGTGAGTGAGTTACCAATAGGGTGGATAGAAACAGAGCTAGGAAATATTACGGAAGTACAAAGTGGTGTTGGTTTTCCTAAAAAATATCAAGGTGTAATTGATGCCGAATACCCAGTGTACAAAGTCGGTGATCTATCTAAGGCGTTTGTTCACAGCTCTGGCTTACTTAGTAAGTCCGATAACTATGTTTCGTTAGATACATTGTTATTGATGAAAGGTAAAACTTTTGAAGTGGGGTCGACATTATTTGCAAAAATTGGCGAAGCGTTAAAGTTAAACCGACGTGTAATAGTTGAGAGACCAGGAATCGCAGATAATAATGTTATGGGTGTAAAGGCTTTCTATAATGAAGCTGATAAATATGTCTATAGATATCTGCAATATTTCGATGTTGCATCATTGTCACGATCTACGACTGTGCCGTCAATTAGGAAAAGTGACGTTGAAGAGATTACAATTCCGTTGCCACCATTAAACGAACAAATTCGCATTGCCAACAAGTTAGATTCTATCCTTGCCAAGGTCGACAAAGCCCAAGCTCGCTTAGATCAGATTCCTGCAATTTTAAAACGTTTCCGCCAATCAGTATTGGCTGCTGCAACGTCTGGGGCGTTGACGAAAGAGTGGCGTGAGGAAAACCCAAGTCAGCAGTTGATCGATCTGGATGAGTTAACTAGTTTAAAAGAAAGTCTTATTAAGCAGAAGCAAGTAAAGAAAGACTTAATTGTTGAAAAAATAGATGGCGAAGGGCTCCCCGACTCGTGGGTGACCGTGAACCTTGGTGGCTTAGCATCAAAAGTTACAGATGGTGAACATAAAACTCCGAAACGCGCAGAAAGTGGCAGATTCCTTCTATCCGCACGAAATGTCCGAGATGGAAGAATTGACTTAAGTAAAGTTGATTATGTCGGAGATGAAGAGTTTGAGAAACTTAGAAAGCGATGTGATCCTAATAAAGGGGACATTCTTATCTCTTGTTCAGGTTCTGTAGGGCGCATTGCACTTTGTGACTGTGATGATGAATACGTCATGGTAAGAAGTGCTGCATTGGTTAAGACCGATTTAACCGAACAGAATAACACTTACCTTATGTATGTTCTTCAGTCACCTAGGTTGCAAGATATTATTGTTGAAAAATCTAAAGCAACAGCGCAGTCAAATTTGTTTTTAGCGCCGATCAAAGAGCTACCAATCCCTTTAGCCCCTGTATTAGAGCAAAGTGAGGTAGTTAGAAAGGTCGAAGCTTTATTGGCCAAAGCTAATAAAGTTGAAAAACAATACCTAGATGCTAAAGCTCGCTTAGACCGCTTAACTCAATCGATCCTAGCTAAAGCTTTCCGAGGCGAGCTGGTTCCGCAAGATCCAAATGATGAACCAGCAGACAAACTGTTAGAATGCATTGTCGCAGAAAAAGAGCTGAGTAAGCCGAAAAAGATCACTCGCAAGCGCGCCACCAAAGCAAAAACGTCAGAGAAGGAATAATGAACCAAATGAATCACTCACTCTCTTTAGTTAACATCAAAGCCAACAACTTTAAGTCGCTGGTGGACTTTTCACTGCCGTTTAGCAAATTTAATTGTTTAGTGGGATTAAACGGTTCAGGTAAATCCACCGTATTACAATTTATTGATTTTCTCTCACAGCAAGTGAGTGGCGATATCGATGAGTGGCTGAGTAGCCGTCAGTGGAGTGCGAGAGATCTTAACTCGACGTTAACTAAGCAGTCCAATATTACTTTTACCGTAGAACTTTCTTACGCGGGTAGACCCGTTATTTGGGAAGGCAGTTTTAATCGAAAAGAGCTGTACTGCACTTCTGAAAAAATAACTTGGGATAGTAAAACATTACTTAACGTAAGCGATGGGAAGTTTGCACTACCGACTGAAGAGCTTCAATCTCCTATAACTTTTGACTATCAAGGTTCTATCCTTTCTCAGATAAGAGACAAAACGCTTCCAAAAGAGTTAATAGAGTTCAAAACATTTTTCAATCTACTTAATGCTTTAGATATGCTTTCTCCGGAGAAGTTAAGAGATCATCATGTAAGAGGTAATACGTTAGGGTATGGCGGCAAAATGTTACCTGCTTTTCTTCTCGATATGAGTAAAAGCGAAAGGTCTAATTTGCTTAACAACCTTCAAAAGCTATATCCGAAATTGAACAAGATCGACACTTTAGTGAATAAAACGAATAGTGCAGTGAAGATTGAAATTGAAGAAAAGTTTGGTGAGAAGATCATAAAAACAGAAGCCAGACACATCAATGATGGCTTACTGCGTTTTATGGCGATCTTTGCACAGCTTACCCAAAAGCAAAGTGCGCTGCTGCTTGATGAAATCGAAAACGGTGTCAATCCAGAGCTTATAGAAAAGCTAGTCGACAGCTTAGTTGAAGCCAATACCCAGGTGATAGTCACCACTCATAGCCCTATGATTCTTAACTACATGGAAGATGATGTAGCTAGAGCAGGTGTGGTTTACCTCTATAAAAATGCTCAAGGTGCGACGCAAGCTATTCGCTTGTTTGACCTTCCTTCAATGCAACGTAAGCTGAAGTTCATGGGGCCAGGAGAGGCATACGAAGATACGATACTTGAAAATCTAGCTCCAGAAGCCGCGACAGTTCAACTGATTAGCAACTAAAGAGGGCAGAACGCATGTATTTAGTTGTTAGCGGTGAAGGTGAAACCGACATCGGTAAAAGTAACGAGTCAATAGGACCTCTTAGTAAGCTAATAGACAAGTTTATTGAGCCATATTCGGGCTTCTCACTTCTCGATGCGGATCTGCTTGAAGTGGTTCATGAGTCTGAAATCACCCGTATTTCTAAAGATAAAAGAGTTATCAAATCTCTCTCTAGAAGTGGCAAAAAACAAGGTAAGGAAACAAGAGAGTTTTATCGAGCGGCAAGGGCATTGGCACATGTCGCATCTAACCCTGAAAGGCAACCAAGCTTAGCTGTGTTATTCCATGACTCCGATAGCAACAAATGGTCAGATTATCAAACTAAACGCCAATCTATGATTACTGGCTTTGAAGCTCAAGAGTATCAAAATGGCGTGCCGTTTGTTGCTCAACCAAAGTCAGAAGCTTGGCTAATCTGCGCATTAAAATATGGTTATCAACATTGTGGCCCCCTTGAAGAGCGCTCTGGTAACGACGACTCGCCAAAATCTTTAAAAGCAGAGTTAGAAGCACATCTTGGTGAGCCAGCAACTCGTGTAACGCTCAATGAGCTCGTAGACGAAGGTCAAATAGATTTGGCTCAAATTACCGATATGAAGTCGATGACTGATTTTCAGGAGTCAATGAAAGAAGTACTAGGGCGAATGCTGGGTAGAGCAATCGAGTAGAAATTTTCATCATCATTAAATAATAAGAACAAAAATGAGATTAAATAGGCTTAAGTTAGTTGGTCGATACAAATCGATCGTAGGAACAGAACAGCAACCTTTCATCTATACCTTTAAGCCAAATAGCGAGGGCTATTCACCGATATGCTTGGTTGGCTTAAATGGTTCCGGAAAATCAAATTTCATTGAATTAATCGCCGATATCTTTGGTTACGCGGACAGGTATTTCAACCCGCAGTATGAATGTACAGAAGACCTTACCTATGATTTTGAAATCGAGTACCAGATTACGGGCGGTTCAGCCTTAAGGACGGTATTGCTCAAATGTACCGATTCGAAACTGAAGATGCTTTATATCGAGGGTGAAAGACCACTCAGCTATGGCACCAATGAGCTAGAGAATTACCAATTAGACCAGATGGTCGAACTGTTGGGTATTTTCAATGAAGTTCAAAGCGATTTTCATGAAATGCTTCCTACTAATGTGATTGCTTACTCTTCAGGACATAATCAGGGGTTAAGCTCGGTGTTTGCAAAGACCCAACTCCAATATTTTGATGTGATCCGAAAACAAGGTGTCTTCTATCGAGAATATAAACCAAGATATGATGAAGTAATGGAAGAGCAGGACGCTGAAAATGATGCGGTTTGGGAAGGATTATCGAAATACGTAAGGGGTGTTTACCGAAAGAATTCAGGGTTGTTTAGTGTTCCACGGGCTTATCAAGATGACCTAAAGTCTTACTTTAACTTCCCTGAGGAGCCACTTGAAGCAAGAGAGTCCAGATTACCTGTTGGTTTATTTGCAGACCATTCTCTAAACAATGTCTTTTTTGTTTATTTAATGGTTTGCCGTGGTGCAAATAAAACTAAGTCTAAAGCCTTCCGTAGATTTATTTCTGATAACGTTAATATTAATGGTGTTTGTAGTTTTGAGATGGACTTGCGATTAACTGAATATAAAGAGTTTGAAGCAATAGGAAATATTGTTAGAAGGCTTACAGAGTTAAGTTGCGAATCGTTAGGACAACCAGTTCCACTTATCGACGAAGATATCAGTGCGTCACCAAAGCTACGATTTAAAGTAGGGCGAAAATTCTTCAAAGCTATGGATCGGTTATACCTTGATGAAACTGTTTTTTTAGAGCATTTGCTAACACTTCATCATTTAACGGCAAGAAGATGGAGTTACGATGAAAAGCGTACGTTAAGAAGTAGTAAGTATGAACGAAACGTACCTAGTGTATCTGGTGGCCTGATGCCAATGCGCCTCTTGAATATAGAAGTCTCGCTCCAAGATCCTCATGTAATTACCACATATGACAGAATTAGTGATGGTGAACATCAGCTCATTCAAATTGTCGGTTCCTTAATATTGTTCGGTGACCAGCAATCCCTGTTTATCCTTGACGAGCCAGAAAGTCATTTCAACCCAGAGTGGCGTATTGAGTTTGTCGATATCATTAATAGGTACGTTGGCTTATCAAAGTTAGAGCTAATCATCTCAACACATTCGCCTTTTGTCCTTTCAGCATGTAAATCTGAGCGCGTGCTTCACTTTCAGAAAAACCTTGAGGGATGTGTAGCGATTAATCCTATTCGTGACAAAGAAACCTATGGCTCTTCTTTTGATTCATTACTTTCGTCTGTTTTCGGGTTAGAGGTTCTTATTTCAAAAAGACCTTTAGATGAGATACGAGAAGTACTATCGCAATATGACAATGGTGATCTTACTAGTGCAACAGCTTTGGAACAACTAGAGAGATTTGGCCAATCATTCGAATTAAATTACAGAAGGAACAAAATTCGAAGAGAGTTGGATGATCTGGGAGGTGAAGAATAATGCTCTGGCCCGTAGTAAAACCACCGAAATCAAGTTTGTACTGGCTTGATGAGGTTCATAAAAACTTCTATTTGTTGATGTTTCAAGGGGAAGAGGTCGCGGATTGTTTCCCTGCTGAATTTAGAACAGTTCTAGATGCGAGTGCCAAAACAAATACATATTTTGTGAATGTTTATCTTGAATACAATCAGTTATCAGGTGCGCATAAGGCGTCTTTTCAACAAATATATGATCAGCAGATAAAAATAGTACCACTTTATTCAGATGCTCGGATCGCACTATTGAAGCCTAAGGTAAATGCTCCAGGTTCAACCGAGCACAAGGAGTTATGGAAAGCGTGTAAGAAGCTTGGTGGTTACTTATATTCAACAACGTTAGGGTTGAAGTGTTTTAGTGATTCACTGGTTGAAAAGTTCGATGATGTCGAACTCTCAGATATGCATGAACACTATCAAGAGTTTAAAAGATTAAATACCCCAATATGTTCGTTCTGCGGTTTATCATCGATGACTGCTGAAGTACTAATAGAGCCTGAAGATGGAGCTGATCTGCCAGAAGAGAAGCAGAGACGTGCCTCTTATGACCATTACTTACCTAAAGCTCATTACCCGTTCTTAGCTGTAGATTTTAATAATCTCATTCCTTGTTGTGATACTTGTAACGAAGACTTCAAAGAAGAAAAAGACGCACTTACTGATGATGATGATGAGCGTTCGCTTTCTTTTGTTCCTTACTCTAAAGAGCAAGTCCAACTTAGGGCAACCTATTTAAAAAGGATGGGTGACTTTTATAAAATGAGAGTAGGAATTCTAGCTACTGGGTGCGATATAGAAAAAAAAGGTAAGACTTGGAATCGAATCTTTAAGGTACAGGGACGTGTAAATCATTTGTTAGATGAGTCGTTCACTGAGGAATGGCTTGCCCCTTTATTAGCTGATGTTGAGCAGGTTGAAGATGCCAAACTCAAACTTCAACGTGAAGCGGATAGGCTTGATGCTAAGAAGACAACTAGGAAAGAGGTTTATTATAAAGCTTTAAGCTTTTCACATTTAGCTGGTTCAGATGATGAAGTTGTCGAAGATCTACTTCTTGCAGTTAAAGATATCTATGAACCCAGACGTAACGCGTTATAAGTAAGGACTACAAATTGGCTATTTATTGTGGTGACAAAAATTCTACTCATTTACTTAACAATATGTCGGAGTTCAAAGAGCGTTGTTTTATTCAAGGTCGCTCTCTTTTCACGGGACGCGACGTGTGGAATTCACTAACGTGCCAAGAGCTCATTGATTATTTTGTTGAAAATTTAGATGAAGGTGATGGTGACTTTTTTGAAAAGTTAGAAACTCAATTGGCAGATGCTTCCCCAGAAGCCAAAGTACTGGCGTCTGAAATGCTGTGGTTGATGTTTCTTTGCCCGAGCAATACGGGGCCTGAATCTAAACGCAGGGGTATTGAACGCGTATTTTCCTGGAGTGGGTTCGAGATTACCCCAGATTCCAAGCAAAAGTTCCTTTCTGACCACGCTTTAACTGGAATTGGTAGTGCTGGCACTGCATACAATACACTCCGCTGGCGTGAGCTTGTTTATGTTATCGGGTTGGTTGAAGCTTTGCTAAAGCTCTCTGAACTGGAGAGAAAAGAGCTTTTGAATGATGGTGAACGCATGCCTCAGTGGCTGGAGTCTATTTCAGAAAATGGCACGAGACAGTTTCGTCATATGTTTTTATATCTACTGTTTCCAGAGGCCCATGAGCGTATCTTCGGTAACACGGACAGAAAATCTATTTTAACAACTTTAACCGATATCACGAGTGCCCAATATGATCGAATGGATACAAAAGATGCTGACGCTAAACTGTTGGCACTAAGGCAATCTTTTGAAGGGGAGTTCGGGACCAAAGAACTTGACTACTATGTCGAGCCGTTGCGCTCGAAATGGAAGGAACCTAAGCCATCGTCCAATAATAAGGTCAACGATCCAGCGCAGGAGTATGATGTGAAGAGTAATGATAAACCTCAACCGCTTAATACGATACTTTATGGGCCACCGGGAACAGGTAAAACCTACAATACAATTAATAAAGCTCTAGCGATTGTTGATCCTGAATTTTACTATTCACATTGTGAAGATCGAGACGCTATCAAAAAGCGATTCGATGAACTTCTTAAAAGCAATCGCATTGGTTTTGTCACTTTCCATCAGAGCTTTAGTTATGAAGACTTTGTGGAAGGCTTGAAAGCGACGACAGAAAACAATCAGGTCAATTACGAAATCGAAGATGGTATTTTCAAGCGTTTGTGTGAATCTGCCCGTGCTAAACCGACTATAAAAGCAGAACAAGATCATGTTGATATTAGTGGTCGTAAAATATGGAAGATGTCGTTAGGTGACATTGCTGGTGAAGATGCTTTTATCTATCAGCAATGTATCGATAACGGCTATGTTCTTTTAGGTTATGGTTATGACATAGATTTCTCTGACGCCACCGATCGTAAGCAAGTGGCTCAAACCTACCGCAGCAACAATGTGGCAATTGAGAACGAAAGCTATGACTATCAAGTTACATCAGTAAACAAATTCAAAAATGAGATGGCTATGGGTGATCTCATTGTCGTTTCAGATGGTAACCGTAAGTTTCGTGCGATTGCTGAAATTACCAGCGATTATTATTTTGATAACTCAGCTATCGATGATGTTAGCTATTCTCAAGCAAGAAAAGTTACTTGGCACAGAGTGTACGAACCATCACTACCAGTTGATGAATTGTTTAAGAAGAACTTGTCTCAAATGACTTTGTATCGACTGTATGAGTCGACCATCGATACTGAGAAACTCCAAGTAATATTACAAGGTGGTGATGAAACAGGAAATCTCGCGCCAAGACAAACCATAGGTAAGGGCGCGAACGTACTTTGTTAAGCTGATGTAAAGAGAACTTTTGCTCTATAATCTTTGTCCCACGTAGCCTTATTCATCTTCCTTGGTACAGACACGCTCCCTTCTGACTTCCTGA
>NZ_JANAVY020000016.1 GCF_025195085.2 Vibrio intestinalis
CGCAAGTTGGCTTTCTAAAGGCATAAAAAAATCCGATATTAGTTTCCTAATATCGGATTTTGAAGCTTTTTGAGGATCGGTCAAATGATCTCAAAAATTTCTTAACTGATCGGCATTACTCCCTTATTGGGGGGCTTTTTTATTGCCTAAATTTTATTCTCAGATAGGGACGACGATTATGACTAACACGCTTTTTAACAAGCACATCATTTCGATTCCAGAACTGTCGCGTGCAGAACTTGAACTCATAGTGAGCACTGCAGGCCAATTGAAATCCGAACCCAATACTAATCTGATTAAAGATAAAGTCATCGCTAGCTGTTTCTTTGAGCCATCGACTCGTACCCGCTTATCATTTGAAACTGCTATCCAACGCATCGGTGGCAGCGTGATTGGCTTTGATAATGGCGGTAACACTTCACTGGCGAAAAAGGGCGAAACCTTAGCGGATTCCGTGCAAGTTATCTCTTCTTACGTGGATGCCTTTGTGATGCGCCACCCTCAAGAAGGCGCAGCTCGCCTTGCTTCTGAGTTTTCCAATGGCGTGCCTGTGATTAACGCAGGAGATGGTGCAAACCAACATCCGACACAAACTCTACTCGATCTTTTCAGCATTGCAGAAACTCAAGGCCGACTAGATAACCTCAACGTAGCCTTTGTCGGTGACCTAAAATATGGCCGCACCGTGCATTCTCTCACTCAAGCATTAGCCAAGTTTAACAATGTGCGTTTCTTCTTTATCGCACCGGAAGCTTTAGCTATGCCCGATTACATCTGTGAAGAGTTGGATGCAGCAAGCATTCAATACAGCCTGCATACCGATATGGAAACTGTAGTACCTGAACTTGATATTCTGTACATGACTCGCGTGCAAAAAGAGCGTTTTGATGAATCAGAGTACGCACACATTAAATCGGCTTATATTCTTACCGCCGCTCTACTGAAAGATGCGCGCGAGAACCTTAAGGTACTGCACCCACTGCCACGTGTTGACGAGATCACTACCGATGTAGACAAGACTCCGCACGCTTATTACTTCCAACAAGCAGAAAACGGCGTTTATGCTCGTGAAGCCCTGCTTGCACTCGTTCTTAATCAATCACTGTAATCGAGGAGAAAGACCTATGACTAAAGAAACTCAATTGCAGGTAGAAGCCATCAAAAACGGCACGGTTATCGACCATATTCCTGCGCTAATCGGCATTAAAGTTCTCAAGCTATTTAACATGCACAATAGCCAGCAACGTGTGACTGTCGGCTTAAACTTGCCCTCTTCCGCTCTTGGCCACAAAGATCTACTCAAGATTGAAAATGTGTTCATCAGCGAAGAGCAAGCGAGCAAGCTCGCACTCTATGCGCCTCATGCGACGGTAAACCAAATCGAGAACTACTCGGTGGTAAAAAAACTGCCGCTTGAACTACCAGAGCAGATCAACAACGTTTTTGAATGCCCGAATACCAACTGCATTACCCATGGTGAACCGGTTGAAAGCAGCTTCAAGATATTTGAAGCCAAAGATGATATTCGTTTGAAGTGCAAATACTGTGAGAAAGTATTCTCGCGTGAAATTGTGACCGAGCGATAGTCTAAAGACCGTTGTGCAACTAGCATAATACCTCACTTTGTTGACCTTTTAGGTGAGGTATTTAGCGCTTTACCTAGTTGCGGATTGAGGGCAAACTGTTTGCCTTTCATTTCGTAATAACATTGGAAACGACCATGACAAAAGTACTTCATACAGAAGCTGCTCCAGCAGCAATCGGCCCATACGTACAAGGTGTTGATCTTGGCAACATGGTTCTTACTTCTGGCCAAATCCCTGTAAACCCAGTAACAGGCGAAGTATCTGCAGAGATCACAGTGCAAGCACGTCAATCTCTAGACAATGTAAAAGCAGTCGTTGAAGCATCAGGCCTAACTGTTGCTGACATCGTAAAAATGACCGTTTTCGTTAAAGACCTAAACGACTTCGCTGCGGTAAACGAAGTGTACGGCGCATTCTTTGATGAGCACAAAGTAGCAAACTACCCTGCACGCTCTTGTGTTGAAGTGGCTCGCCTACCAAAAGATGTGGGTATCGAAATCGAAGCCATCGCGGTTCGCAAATAAACTAAACTTGCGTTGTAGAATATATAAAGGCGAGCTCATGCTCGCCTTTATAGTATTAGTTGCTAGCCATTCAAACTTTATTTAAAACCTTTGACCTTCTTAATCAAATCGTAAGCGTTCTGGATCTCTTGTGATTTTTCTTTCGCTACATTCATCATTTCAGGTGGTAGACCTTTGGCCATCAATTTATCAGGGTGGTGCTCGTTCATCAGTTTACGATAAGCACGCTTAACGGATTTACTGTCAGCATCTTCATCCACACCCAATACATTGTATGCATCGGCTAACTGATTAGCTGATGACGCTTGTTGTTGCCAGCCACCAGACTGTTGCTGACCGCCTGCTTGACCACCAAAACCACCTTGCTGAAAACGAAAAGCCGCTTCTTGCATACGCAGCCTTTGCTCAAGCTGTTGAGACGAGAACCCCAGTCCAACCGCGATACGATGTAGAACCTCACGCTCGCTTGGGTGAATATCGCCATCAGCAAATGCGGCTGAAATTTGTAACTCTAGGAAGAATTGAAGCAAGTCAAAGCGACCACCAGTCGAAATTTTTACCTTCTCAAGAATTGAAATCAGCGGAAAATCACTGGATTTACCTTCACGAAATGCATCCTGCGCAGCTTTACGTTGCTGACCATGAAGATTCATACGGTCCATCATTGCGCTAGCAAGCTCAATTTCCTGACGGGTCACTTGTCCTTTTGCTTTCGCGACATGGCCCATCACAGCAAAGGCTGCTTTGAAGAACTCTTCTTGGCGCTCCGCTTGGCTAGGGCCACTAAAACCTGATGTATTAAAACCGGCTTGGCTTAAACGACGAGCCTTATCAAACTGGTGACCAATGAAGAAACCTATCACTGCTCCCAATACATTGCCTAACAGCAACCCAAAAAAGGTCCCCAGAATTTTGCCAAAAATATGCATTATGTGCTCTCAATCTCTGAATTTTTTCATCGTAGCGCGGTCTTATAGTGCCGGATGAATGAATTTCCTTTATGATAAAGACCGTTTTATTTTTTATTCGGTCATCCATTTACCGGATTTATCAAGTTCAACAGGATAGTAAAACTCGATGTCACGTTTTCCCCGCACGTTACTTGCCGCTTCAATCAGTGCCGCTGTATTTGCGTCTCAGGTTCAAGCTAATGAAGCCATAGTAGACGATAGTGTGCAGGAACTGCCCGCTATAGATCAATGTTTGATCGACGAACCTGAAGCAGAAAACCCTAATCAGCAACCCATCAATGTTGAAGCCGATAGCCTACAAGCGGTGAATGGTAACAAAGCGACTTACAGTGGCAACGTAGTTGTTGTTCAAGGTAAAAAACGCATGTTGGCTGATAATGTCACCCTACATCAACAAGATAACGTTGTTGTGGCTGAGGGTAACGTAACCTTCAGTGACGGTGAAGTAAAAACTCAATCCGACAAAGCAGTCAATAACCTAAACACTGACCATGTTGAGCTGACTAACACAGACTATCAGTTTTTGTGTGAACCAGGCCGTGGTGAAGCGGCTTACATCGCTAAAACGGGCAAAGCGGTTTACGAAATTGAAGATGGCACGCTGACATCTTGTCCTGAAGGCGACAAATCGTGGCGTATGACCGCATCGACTATTGAAATCGATCAGAATGAAGAAGAAGCGACTTTCTACAACCCTCGCTTTGAAGTGTTGAATGTACCTGTTTTTTATATGCCGTACATGACAGTACCAATTGGCGATACTCGTAAAACTGGTTTTCTTTACCCAACAATTTCATACGGTTCAAGTGACGGCCTTGAGCTTGAAGTACCTTTTTACTGGAACATTGCACCTAATTACGATTTAGAATCGACCATTAAGTACATGGAACAACGTGGCACTCAATGGAACAATAAATTCCGTTACTTAACTGGGGTTGGAGCTGGTCAACTAGAAGCAGAATACCTATCTAGTGATAAAAAATACCCTGAACAGGATAACCGTTGGGGTTTTCAATTTACTCATGATGGCATATTAGATCAGTCATGGAAGTTTCGTATCGACTACTCAAAAGTCAGTGATATCAATTACTTCACTGATGTTGATTCGAACATAGGTAACCGAGAAGAGGGGCAACTGCTTCAAGAGGCAGAAGTCACTTACCGCTCTGCATCATGGGATGCATCTTTACTAACTCGTGATTTCCAAGTATTGACTGAAAATGGTAATTTGCCCTATAGGATACTGCCACAGTTGAAATTCAACTATTACGCACCAGAACTTATGCGTTTCTTAGATTTCGACATGGTTAGCCACGTGTCACGCTTTGACACCGATGATGGCAGCAAGCCATCAGCAACGCGAGCTCATATTGAACCTGGCCTTACTATTCCAATTGGCACTACTTGGGGAAGCTGGACAACAGAAGCCCGAGTTTTAGCGACTTACTACCAGCAAGACCTTGATGGTATCAACTTGAGTGACAGCCAGTACAGTGGCTATAATCTAAAAGAAACCACTTCGCGCGTCATTCCTGAATTCCGCTCTCATGCGGGTATTGTTTTGGAGCGAGACGCTTATGTTTTGGGTGGTTACACCCAAACGCTTGAGCCTCAAATTCAATACCTCTATGTGCCAAAAGAAGATCAAAGTGAGATCTATCTTTACGATACTACCTTATTGCAAACAGACTACTATGGTCTATTCCGTAGTCGTAAATACAGCGGTGTTGACCGAATCTCCGCAGCAAATCAATTTAGCTATGGTGCATCAACCCGTTTTTATGATGATCAGTACAAAGAACGTTTGAACATCTCATTTGGTCAGATTTTTTATTTGGATAAAGAAACCAAAAACAGTACTGCAATTAACCCTGATGCTGAGCAAACCAACTACTCTGCTTGGGCGGTTGAAATGGATTTCAACTATAACGATTACTTGTTCTATCACGGTGGAATTCAATACGATATTGACTCAAGTGAATTACAGTTAGGTAATAGCACACTTGAGTATCGTTTTTCGAGTGGCTATATCCAAGGTAACTACCGCTATGTAACCAAAGAATACATTGAGCAAACCGTCGATCTCGATAGCATTACAGATGGCGATATCAATTCAATTACTCGCAATGGTATCTCTCAAGCTGGTCTATTAGCGGGCTACAACATCTCCCGCAACTGGAATGCAAGCGCACAATACTACTACGATCTCACGACCGATGAGGCAATTGAATGGCTAGCGAAGCTTAATTACATTGATGACTGTTGGTACATTGGTTTTACATACAGTAACCAACTGCGTAGTTGGGTACCATCGTTCTCAAGCTATCCAAATTCAGAACCAAATTATGAGAGTAACTTTACTGTAAACTTCGGTATCGTTGGTTTTGGAACGAACATTGGTTCTAACTCTGGCTTAGAAAGCTCAGATGGCTCAAACAATTCTCTTGGCTATGGTCGCCCATTCTTCTTAAACAACTAATTATTACGCCAGCTCGAATGTGAGCTGGCATTAACGTCTATAGGGTTTTAAATGAAAATTTGGAAACACGCGCTACTGACCCTAGTAGCCGCTTGCCACATTGGCGCAGCAAATGCTCAAGTGGTTGAAATGGATAAAGTGGCAGTCATCGTAAACGAAGGCGTTGTACTGCAAAGTGACATCGATACTGCACTAAAAACGATTCGTGCTAACGCAAAAAAAAGCGGTCAAGCACTGCCTAGTGACGATGTACTGATCGAGCAGGTGACGGAAAAATTGATTGTTGAAGCCATTCAACAACAAGAAGCGGAACGCATTGGTGTCCGTGTTGATGACAGCCGAGTAAACTCAGCTATCGAAGATATCGCCAAAAACAATAACCAAACCGTTGATCAGATGATTGCTTCAATAAGTGAAGAAGGCATTAGCTACAGCGAATTCCGTAACCAAATTCGTAAAGAGATTGCGGCAAGCGAAGCGCGCAACGCATTGGTTCGTCGTCGTATTAACATTCTACCAGCAGAGGTAGAGAACCTAGCGGATGCATTAGCACAAGAAACTAGCGCAACGGTGCAATACAAAATTGGCCATATTCAACTGCGTGTTAACGATGGTGAAGATAAGTCAGAAGCAGAAGATCTCGCTAACGAGCTAGTCGAAAAGCTAAACAATGGTGCTAATTTCAGTACCTTGGCGTACTCATACTCTAAAGGCCCGAAAGCACTAGAAGGCGGTGACTGGGGATGGATGCGTAAAGAAGAAATGCCAACTATCTTTGCTGACCAGATTAAGCTGCAAAACAAAGGCAGTATTATTGGCCCATTCCGCAGCGGCGTTGGTTTCCACATTCTAAAAATTGAGGATGTGAAGGGGCTAGAAACTGTTGCGGTTACAGAAATCAATGCTCGTCATATTTTGATCAAACCAACCGTAATCCTGAGCGATAAAGGGGTTCAGAAGCAACTAAATGGTATTATTGCTCAAATCAACGCAGGTGAAGCAACCTTTGGTGATATGGCTCAACAATACAGCCAAGACCCTGGCTCAGCAGCGAAGGATGGTGAACTGGGTTACCAAACTTCCGATCTTTACGTACCTGAGTTCAAACACCAAATTGATACCTTGCCTGTCGGCCAAATCAGTGCGCCATTCCAAACCGTACACGGCTGGCACATTGTTGAGGTGCTTGATCGCCGCGAAGTTGACCGTACTGACTCAGCATTGAAAAACAAAGCATACCGAATTTTGTTTAACCGTAAATTCAATGAAGAAGCCAATGCATGGCTGCAAGAAATCCGTGCGAGTGCATTTGTTGAAATGGTAGGAGACGAGCGCAATGTCAATTAAACGTATTGTTGTCACCGCAGGTGAACCTGCGGGCATAGGCCCAGATCTTGTTTTAGCGTTATCAACGCAAAGCTGGGATCATCAAATCGTGGTTTGTGCAGACAAAACAATGCTAGCCGAGCGTGCAAAACTACTCGGCATTGACGTTGAGCTTCATGACTACCAAATTGGCGCTCAAGCAAGCGCGCAGCAGGCTGGCTCTCTAATTGTCGACCATATCGATCTGCATACACCAACCGTGGCCGGTGAGCTAAACGAAGCCAACGGCCATTATGTATTGCAAACTCTAGAGCGAGCAGCTCAAGGTTGTATGAATGGTGAATTCGATGCCATCGTAACGGGCCCTGTTCACAAGGGAGTTATTAACCGTGCGGGTGTTGCATTTAGTGGCCATACCGAATTCTTTGCCGAGAAATCCAATACACCTTTGGTGGTGATGATGCTGGCAACAGAAGGACTTCGTGTTGCGTTAGTGACGACCCACATTCCTCTCGCTTATGTGTCTAAAGCAGTCACTGAAGAGCGTTTGGAAAAAATCATCGATATTTTGCATAACGACTTAGTAGAAAAATTTGCTATTAGTCGTCCAAACATCTATGTTTGCGGGCTTAATCCTCATGCAGGGGAAGATGGCTGTTTAGGGCGTGAGGAAATAGACACGATCACGCCGACGTTGAACAAGATAAAAGATCAAAAAGGGTACAACCTTATTGGTCCGCTTCCAGCAGATACCATCTTTAATGAAAAGTATTTAAATGATGCCGATGCAGTCTTAGGCATGTACCACGATCAGGTTCTACCAGTTCTTAAATATAAAGGGTTTGGACGTTCAGTAAACATTACTCTTGGTCTACCCTTTATTAGAACATCAGTCGATCATGGTACAGCACTAGAACTTGCAGGGACGGGGCAAGCGGATACAGGGAGCTTCCGAACAGCGCTGACGCATGCAATAGATTTAGTAGAGAAAAAACAATGAGAAATGATGTCCACTTAGGGCACAAAGCGCGTAAACGTTTTGGTCAAAACTTCCTAAACGATCCTTATATCATTGATGGTATCGTATCTGCCATCAACCCTAGACCAGGCCAAAACTTAGTTGAGATTGGCCCTGGCCTTGGTGCAATCACCGAGCCTGTAGGTCGTGAAGTCGATAAGTTTACTGTTATTGAGCTAGACCGTGATCTTGCAGAGCGTCTGCGTAATCACCCAGAACTGGCTGATAAATTGACGATTCATGAAGGCGATGCAATGCGCTTCGACTTCACTCAGCTTGTAAAAGAAAACAATCCGCTGCGTATCTTCGGTAACCTACCATACAACATCTCTACGCCGCTGATGTTCCACTTATTTGAGTTTCATAAAGACATTCAAGACATGCACTTTATGCTACAAAAAGAAGTGGTTAACCGTTTAGCAGCTGGCCCAGGTAGCAAAGCTTATGGCCGACTTACAGTAATGGCGCAATACTACTGTAAAGTTGTTCCTGTGTTAGAAGTACCACCAACAGCCTTTGTTCCGCCACCAAAAGTAGATTCAGCTGTCGTGCGCTTAGTACCTTACGATGTACTACCGCATCCAGCGACAAGCTTGAAATGGTTAGATCGCGTATGCCGTGAAGGCTTTAACCAACGTCGTAAAACAGTACGTAACTGTTACAAGTCACTATTGAGCTTAGAGCAGTTAGAAGCGCTAGGCATTAACCCATCGATGCGCCCTGAGAACCTTACCTTAGAGCAATTCGTTGCAATGGCTAACTGGCTAGATGCTAACCACGCACAACAGCAATAAAGCTAACTACAAGGGCGCATCAGCGCCCTTTTGACTAAATGAAGTACGAGGAGGCCGCATGGATGTTTCTCAGCCTTGTATCAAAGTCCAAGTCCATACCAAATACATTCCCGAGCAATCAGAACCTGATAGCAAGCGCTATATCTTTGCCTACATCATCACCATCAAAAATTTAAGCACTCAAACGGTTCAGCTTATTAGCCGTCGATGGCTAATTACCGATGCCAATGGTAAACAGATGAGCGTTGAAGGCGAAGGTGTTGTCGGACAGCAACCCTTCATTGCTGCTAAGGACGAATACACCTATACCAGTGGTACCGCCATTGAAACGCCTGTTGGTGTGATGCAGGGGCAATACATTATGCTCGATGAAAAAGGCAAAGAGTTTGCGGCTGAAATTGAGCCATTTCGATTAGCCATACCCAACGTACTCAATTAATTCGATTTTTAAGGTAAATAACGTGTCGACCTACATTGTCGGAGATATTCAGGGCTGCTTTGACGAATTGCAGCGCTTACTCGAACAAGTCCAGTTTAATCCAAGCAGAGATCAACTTTGGATTGCAGGTGATCTTGTTGCTAGGGGCCCAAAATCACTCGAAACTTTGCGCTTTATGAAGGAATTGGGCGATAGCGGTAAAGTCGTTTTAGGCAATCATGATCTCCATTTACTGGCGGTATCTCTCGGGGTTCATCGAGTAAAAGAGAAAGACCAAACCGCACCCATTTTTGAAGCCGACGACAAGCAACAATTATTGGAATGGCTACGCAAGCAGCCATTACTGCTTGAACATCCTGAGTTTGCTATGTGCCATGCGGGCATCTCTCCGCAATGGGATTTGGCAACAGCACGTGAAGCGGCACGCGAAGTGGAATCGGTATTACGCAGTGACCAATGGCAATGGCTGATTGAGAACATGTACAGCAACCAACCAGATATCTGGAATGATGATTTGCAAGGCATTGATCGCTATCGCTATATCATCAACGCGTTTACCCGTATGCGTTTTTGCTACGCTGATGCTCGCCTCGATATGGACAGTAAGTTGCCACCACAAGAGGTAACTGATGGCTCGTTGATTCCTTGGTTTAAGCTCGATTCACGTAAAACGATAGAAAAACCAATCATCTTTGGCCACTGGGCTGCATTGGAAGGTCTGTTCACAGAGAGCGAAATTGGTTTAGATACGGGGTGTGTATGGGGTGGTTCGCTCACCATGCTGCGTTGGGAAGACAAACAATACTTCACTCAACCCGCGCTGTGATCTATCTGTTATAAAAATAAATAGTAAAAGGAGAGCCTGCGCTCTCCTTTCTTATAAGCAATTTTAAGGCTTACTTATCTAACACCACAAAACGCATGTTATAGGCATTCTTATCGTCAGCAGTAAACGCTTCTGAGTAGCTTTCTACGAACTCCTCTCCCCAAGCAGGGAATTGAGTGTCACCTTCAATCTGAGCATCAATGTGCGTCACGTAGAGCTTAGTAGCAAGCGGTAAGCATGCTGCATAGATCGCGCCACCACCAATGATCATCGCTTCCTCCACGTCTCCCGCCGCTTTTAGCGCTTGTTCAATAGAGGTCACAGTAACCACACCTTCAATTTCAAGCTGACTATCGCGACTAATGACAATATTGGTTCTTCCCGGCAGTGGTCGGCCAATCGATTCATAGGTCTTACGCCCCATGATGACAGGTTTACCCATGGTGCAGCGTTTAAACCAAGCGAAATCCGCAGGTAAGTGCCATGGCATCTGGTTGTCTTTACCAATAACTCGATCGTTTGCCATCGCGGCAATCATACTAATGATCATTCAAAAGCCTCTTAAACAATAGGTCGACGGCGATAAATTAACAGACCCGGCATAGCAAGACCAACCGCTAAGCCAGCAATAATAAACATCGCTTTCAAAAAGTTGGTGGTGAGCATAGCAAATAACTCAGGGCTAAAGCCTTTATGATTCAACTCAACTAAAGCAATCATGGCTTTAAATGCAAATACTCCCGGAACCATAGGGATCAACGAAGCTACCGTAAACACTTTAGGGTGCGCAAAAAACTTGTGCGACCAATGAACACCTATCATACCGACCAACGTCGCGGCAAAAAAGGTAGCCCACTCAATCGGAACACCAAAGTGCATCATTAAGTAACGAGAGCCATGACCTATCGCACCGCCAAGCGCACAATAGATTAACGCTTTTTGTGGCACATTAAATACCAACGCGAAACCGACAGCTGGAATAGCGGCGAAAAACATATCGTTAAGTAAACCAAGTAAAAGATCCACTGTGATCATACCCACCCCCAAGTACCTAAGACTGTCATGGCCGCGACAATGCCCAAGCAGGTCGATAATGTCAGCAAACTTGCCATTACGAATCGGGCAATGCCCATATTGATATAGCCCTTAAGCATATCGGCGACTGAGTTAATTAATGGTACACCCGGAACAAGCATCAATACCGACGATGCCATCACCACAGATGGTAAGTTACCAAGTTCATACACCACGGCTTGAACTGAAATAGCGGTAGTCACAAAAGCGGTCACCGCAAAATTAACCAATGGGTTGAAATGACGATGGCCGATTTCTTGACGTACGATCATCCCCACAGAAGAGGCTAAAAACGTCATGGCAAAAACAGTCCAATCACCTCCTGCAAGACGGCTGAATGCCGCGCACGATAAGCCAATCATCACAACCACTAACCAACGGTTGTAACGTTTGGGACTGATTTGATTGATTTTATGCTGAGCAAGGTAGTCATCGATGATCCCACGTTCAAGCATGATACAAATACGCTGAACCTGAGTTATGACCCGCATATTGATACCGCGATCGGCACATCGTCGTGCGGTAGTAATACAGTGACCATGATGAACGGTAGTCACAACAAGAGAACTGGCAGACAAAGATACTTCCACTTCGTCCATACCGCAGGCAAGGCCAATACGCTGCATGATATTACCCACTAGGGTGCTCTCTGCACCGTGAGCTAACAACATTTGCCCCGCCTGAGCAATTAAGCGAGAAACCGCTCTCTGCTTAGAATCCATGATTGGTTCTTAACTCCATTTATACAACAAGCTCCCAAACTAGGGAGAAACAATAATAACGACATCAAGTATTAAAACAAACGCACTATTGTGCGGGAAAACTAATCAAATGACTTTGATTTAAACATAAAAAAACCGCAAATAAATTGCGGTTTTTATTAGTAAACTCGATTAATCGCGAACGTAAACAACGTGGCCGTCGTCTTCTTCATCGTCCCAATCATCCCAGTCGTCATCATCTTCAGTCACAACGTCGTTACCCGCAATTGCATCTTTGTGGTAATCATCCCACATGAAGTTTACTTTTTCTTCTTCAGAAACTTCTTCTTCTTCGCGTGGTAATGCTTCCATAAAGTCAGCAAGCTTGTAACACAGTTCCTTAGTACCTTGCTTGTTTACAGCAGAGATCTTGAAGAATTGCTCTTCCCAACCTAGCGCATCAAGAATACCTTGGATGATCTCATCCGCTTCTTCTTCTGGCATCAGATCGACTTTGTTAAACACTAACCAACGTGGCTTGCCAGCTAGCTTCTCGCTGTACTGTTCTAGCTCGTCGATGATCGTTAGTGCATTCTGAACTGGATCAGATTGATCAATTGGCATGATATCGATCATGTGCAGAAGCACACGACAACGCTCTAAGTGTTTTAAGAAGCGAATACCTAAGCCTGCGCCGTCTGCCGCACCTTCAATTAGGCCCGGAATATCGGCAACAACAAAGCTCTTTTCAGGAACAACACTCACAACACCCAAACTTGGGATAAGTGTCGTAAACGGGTAATCAGCCACTTTTGGTTTAGCCGCTGACACTGCGCGGATAAAGGTCGATTTACCTGCATTTGGCAGGCCAAGCATACCAACATCAGCCAACAGCAATAGCTCTAGACGAAGTTCACGAACCTCACCTTTAGTACCTAATGTCTTTTGACGTGGAGCTCGGTTCACTGACGATTTGAATCGCGTGTTACCTAAACCGTGCCAGCCGCCTTTTGCGACCATCATCTTTTTGCCATGTTCGGCAACTTCAGCCACGACTTCATTAGTATGAATATCAACAGCTCGTGTACCTACTGGCACGCGCAAGATTTTATCTTTACCACGTTTACCGGTACAGTTACCACCGCGGCCATTCTCGCCACGTTCCGCTTCATAGAAGCGCTGAAAACGGTAATCGATTAGAGTATTGAGGTTTTCGTCGGCAACGATGTAGATATCACCGCCATCACCACCATCACCACCGTCTGGGCCGCCTTTAGTAACGAATTTCTCACGCCAGAAACTCACTACACCACTACCGCCATCACCGGCTTGAACTTTAACTACCGCTTCATCAACGAATTTCATCTGTCACTCCGCATTTTGTGCGTTGTAATACCACGTACAAAGTCATATAGACTCAATTGACAATGATATAAATTCTAGCAGATTCCACATTCAGATCGATCACCTTGATCTTCGATCTCTGCCACTAAGGAATGTATATAAGGAGACTCTATCCAAAGTGTCTTTATATCAATTCCTAACAAAAGCTAGGTTGCTATAAATAAAAAACCCCGCCGAAACGGCAGGGCTTTGATATTCAGGTAGAAACGAAATTATTCAGCAGATTCGATGCTTACAAATTTACGGTTCTTAGGACCTTTCACTTCAAACTTAACTTTACCGTCAGTTAGAGCGAATAGAGTGTGGTCTTTACCTAGGCCAACGTTGTTACCAGCGTGGAACTTAGTACCACGTTGACGAACGATGATGTTACCTGCAAGAACAGATTCACCACCGAAACGCTTAACACCTAGGCGTTTGCTTTCTGAATCGCGGCCGTTACGAGTAGAACCACCAGCTTTTTTGTGTGCCATTGTTAAACTCTCCTAATCAATTAAGCGTTGATACCAGTGATTTTCACTTCTGTGAACCACTGACGGTGACCTTGTTGCTTACGTGAGTGCTTACGACGACGGAACTTAACGATTTTAACTTTATCGCCACGACCGTGTTGTACTACTTCAGCAACTACCTTGCCGCCCTCTACAAGAGGTGCGCCAACTGTAATGTCTTCGCCGTTTGCTACAAGAAGAACTTTATCAAATTCTACTGTTGCGCCCGTTTCAACGTCTAATTTCTCTAAACGAAGGGTTTGACCTTCGCTTACACGGTGTTGTTTACCACCAGATTGGAAAACAGCGTACATATCTTACTCCGCTTTTTCCGCACAGCCATATGCGTATGTATTGCATCTTGGGTGTGCGCTAAACTAATCATCAATAGGGCGCAGATTCTACAGAAGAGATGTCCCTATGACAAGCCATATTTTGAAAAAAATGGCGAAAAGCTAATCGCCAATTAAAAGTGCCGAGATCATGCCCTTAAAGCATGTATTTAGCAACGTTTTTTAGTGTATTATTCATCTTTAAAAGTAGATAGAAAGACCAGACAGGTTCTAACCTCAGCCGGAATTACAATGGATTTTAAAGCTATCCAAACGCTTACTGCCGATGACATGGCAAAAGTGAACGAAACAATTCAAGCCCAGCTCAACTCTGACGTATCACTAATTAACCAATTAGGCTTCTATATCGTCAGTGGTGGTGGCAAGCGCCTACGCCCGCTACTTGCAGTCTTGTCTGCTCGTGCTCTTGGATATAAAGGAGAGGCTCATACGACTGCTGCGGCGTTTATTGAGTTCATTCACACAGCAACACTGTTGCACGACGATGTCGTCGATGAATCAGACATGCGCCGCGGTAAAGCGACAGCAAATGCTGCGTTTGGCAATGCGGCAAGTGTATTGGTTGGCGATTTCATCTACACCCGTTCGTTTCAGATGATGACCGAACTTGGCTCAATGAAAGTGCTCAAGCTGATGAGCGACGCGGTAAATGTGATAGCTGAGGGCGAAGTTCAACAATTAATGAACTGTAATGACCCAGACACCACCGAAGAAAGTTACATGCAGGTCATCTACTCAAAAACAGCGCGTCTTTTTGAAGCAGCTGCGCAAATTGGTGCCATCTTGAATGATGCGCCGGCCGAAGTAGAAACTGCACTGCAAAACTACGGTAAATACCTAGGTACTGCTTTCCAGCTTATCGATGATGTGATGGATTACACCGCTGATGGCAAAGAGATGGGCAAAAACGTGGGTGACGATCTTACAGAAGGTAAACCTACCCTGCCGCTGTTATATGCGATGCAACACGGCACCCCAGAGCAGACTGCAATGATCCGCGAAGCGATCGAAAAAGCCAATGGCATGGATCGTTTGGATGATATTCTCGCGGCAATGGATCAAACAGGATCTTTAGAGTACACCCGTAACAAGGCAGATGAAGAAGCGGATAAGGCCATTGCTGAATTGGCTATTCTACCTGAATCTGAATATAAGCAAGCGCTAGTTACGATTGCTCATCTTGCAGTAAACCGCAGTAAATAGCCCAACTAGAAAAATCGCTTCTATATATAAAGACAAAGGCAAGCATCCGCTTGCCTTTTTAAACTGTCACTATCCCTTTAGTAATACTTATCACAGCCTAGGTGTAACTGCTCTTGATTGAGCACATCATTAATATCAACCGCCAACTGGTGATGAGACTCTACTTGCTCAATCAGTAACGAGTCAGTTTGTGGGTCAATGACTAGCACCTTGCCTATCCCGAATTTGGTTTCAACCAACATTCCTTTATGAACATTCTCAATATCCATTGTCGCTTCTCGTATCCGTTTATCTCCAAGATAGTTACGCTTGCGATATTGAAAGGATCAAAAAAGCCGACTCATCAGCCGGCTTTGTAACTTTTAAAATAGTGTTATTTGATTAAACGAAATCGACGCCTGTTTTGATATCACCATTTAGTGTTTCTAACATGCCATCTAGCGCTGCTTTTTCGAAATCGCTCAATGCACCGTAGCTCAATACTTCTTCAACGCCTTCTTTACCTAACTTCACAGGTTGAGCGAAGAATTCTGTATGCTCGCCCGCACCTTCTACATACGCACATTCAACCACACCTTCTTCACCTTGAAGGGCTTTCACTAGCGCCAAACCGAAACGACATGCAGCTTGACCCATTGATAATGTTGCAGAGCCGCCACCCGCTTTTGCTTCAACAACTTCAGTACCCGCGTTTTGAATGCGCTTCGTCAGAGCCGCGACTTCTTCATCAGTAAACTCTACACCTTCAACTTGAGATAGTAGAGGAAGAATCGTAACACCTGAGTGACCACCAATCACAGGCACACGAACATCACCTGGATCTTTATCTTTTAATTCAGCGACAAACGTTTCTGAACGAATCACGTCTAGAGTGGTAACACCGAAAAGCTTACGCTTATCGTAAACGCCCGCTTTTTTAAGAACTTCAGCTGCGATTGGCACTGTGGTGTTGACTGGGTTAGTAATGATACCTACACATGCTTTAGGACAAACTACGGCAATTTTCTCTGCTAAAGATTTTACGATACCGGCATTCACATTGAACAGATCCGCTCGATCCATACCAGGCTTACGCGCAACACCTGCCGAAATCAGAACCACATCCGCACCTTCAAGCGCTGGAGTTGGGTCTTCACCTGCATAGCCTTTGATCGCAACGGGCGTTGGGATATGGCTAAGATCCGCAGCGACGCCAGGAGTCACAGGCGCAATATCATAAAGTGCTAGATCAGAGCCTGCAGGAAGGCGATTCTTAAGTAGTAGGGCTAGGGCTTGGCCGATGCCGCCAGCGGCACCAATAACAGCTACTTTCATCGTAGTTCTCCTTGAGATTTTATCTCACTTATATAATGTTTTTAGTAGGGTAAATTTTAATCACGTTACGAGTTCAAGCTATAATAACCGACCAATGATTACAATTATTTAACGTCAGCTTTGCGAGGTTGCGCAATTCGAGCTTTACGTGCTACAAAATCCATCGATATTAGCACGTTATTCCCCTTTTTTGACAAGGGTTTAAATAAGAATTCTGTCAAAATGACAAACGCCTCAAGTGTCAAAATTTAATGCCAAATTTACAGTGACGCTCTAGACATATTTTACCCTCACAACTGGCACAAATTGCATAGCTATGCGAGACTATTCACTTGATTTGACTACGAGAAAAATAGAGAACCATGCGTCATTCAGAAAAACAAGATAACCTCGTACGCGCGTTTAAGTCCCTACTCAAAGAAGAGCGATTTGGCTCTCAAGGCGATATCGTTGAAGCGCTAAAAAATGAAGGCTTTGAAAACATTAACCAATCCAAAGTCTCTCGAATGCTAACTAAGTTTGGCGCGGTAAGAACACGTAATGCAAAAATGGAGATGGTGTACTGTCTACCGGCTGAGCTAGGTGTCCCTACCGTTTCAAGTTCACTACGCGAATTGGTGCTTGATATTGACCACAACAATGCGTTAGTTGTTATCCACACCGGCCCGGGTGCGGCGCAATTAATCGCTCGATTGCTTGATTCTCTCGGGAAATCTGAGGGTATTCTAGGCGTCGTTGCCGGCGACGATACTATCTTCATCACCCCTACGCTCAACATCACCACTGAGCAGTTATTTAACTCAGTTTGTGACCTATTCGAGTACGCTGGCTAAGTCATTGCTTGCACATCAATTTCCATAAATCACATCATTTTAATGGTGTGATTTATGTCACATCTTAGCTAAAACTCACCTTACCTCATACTTTCTGCATAAATCATTGATAGAAAAGCATTTTACCTTGTTGTTCAGAAGAAAATTCTAGGTAACAAAATAGCTAATATTGCTAAAATGTTTAACATTCATGTAATTATGTGTGGTTTTTTTGGTATTATTCAGCCACTTTTTCATCAAATGGATTGAAAAAGATGCCGTTTCCAATATAGGAAACTCCCAAAGCAACTACACTTGCAGAGGGGTTAATAATGAATAAAGGAAGGGAAATTCATGGCATTTAACAAACTTATTAAGGTCGGCGCAATTGCTGCTGCCGTTATGGGCGCTGGTGCAGCGAACGCACAAGAGTTCATTACTATTGGTACTGGTTCAGTTACAGGTGTTTACTACCCAACAGGTGGTGCAATTTGTAAGCTAGTGAACAAAGGCCGTAAAGACCATAACATTCGTTGTTCAGTTGAATCGACAGGTGGTTCGATTTACAACGTGAACACTATCCGTGCTAACGAACTGGATTTCGGTATCGTTCAGTCTGACTGGCAATACCACGGTTACAACGGTACAAGTAAGTTTGCTGAACAAGGCCCGTACAAAGAGCTACGCGCTATGTTCTCTCTACACACCGAACCTTTCAACATCATTGCTCGTACAGATGCTGGTATCGAAAACGTTGCTGACCTAGCTGGCAAGCGCGTGAACATCGGTAACCCAGGCTCTGGTGACCGCGCAACCATGAGCGTTGTGATGGATGCAATGGGCTGGACTAACGACAGCTTCAAACTGGCTTCTGAGCTAAAAGGCTCTGAGCGTTCACAAGCACTATGTGATAACAAAATTGACGCGTTCGTTTACGTAGTTGGTCACCCAAATGGTTCAATCAAAGAAGCAACCACATCATGTGACGCTAAGCTAGTTTCTGCGACAGGCGAGAAGATCGACAAGATCGTGGGTGACAACCCATACTACGCGTTCAGCACAGTACCTGCTGGCATGTACCGTGGTACTGAAAAAGACGTAAACAGCTTCGGTGTTGCTGCAACAATGGTAACTACCACAAACGTTTCAGACGAAGTCGCTTACAACGTAGCGAAAGCTGTATTCGAAAACTTCGATACGTTCAAGCGTCTACACCCAGCGTTTGCAAACCTGAAAAAAGAGGACATGGTGAAAGCAGGTCTTTCAATCCCTCTACACCCAGGTGCAGAGAAGTACTACAAAGAAGTTGGTCTTCTTAAGTAGTCTTTCGCTCTAGCAAGGAGGCCAAGCGCCTCCTTGTTTAATTCAGCTCAATCGCAGCTGAATATCTTTTAGATTTCACTTCTTGAAATCGATTCTCTTATATACCTATTACATCAAACTAATAAGCATTTTCTCAGCTATTCACTAAACTGAAAGATGCAAAACACTGGTTCAAACACAACAACAATACGGACCATTTATAATAAGGACAAAGTACATGACGCAGACAAGTTCACCGTCGCAAGATGTGCAAGAAATGGTAGCACAATCAGATACCGGAGCCCGTTCGCCGTCAGGGATTCCCGGTCGTATCCTCTGGTTTGTGCCATTATGTTGGTCTCTATTCCAACTTTGGTATGCCTCTCCATTACCTTTTATTTTTGATTTTGGCATCCTCAATGACACAGAAGCCCGTTCAATACATCTAACTTTCGCGGTTTTTCTAGCTTTCACAGCCTATCCCGCATTGAAAGATTCTCCACGAGACCGCATTCCCGCATTAGATTGGGTATTAGCGTTAGCGGGTAGTTTTTCTGCCGCATACATCTATCTTTTCTACACTCAGCTAGCCGATCGCTCTGGTGCGCCGACCACTATTGATATTGCCGTAGCTGTTACAGGTATGGTTTTGCTACTTGAGGCTACACGCCGTGCTTTAGGTCCACCACTAATGGTGGTTGCAGCAGTATTTCTCCTGTACACCTTTGCTGGCCCACACATGCCAGACGTTATTGCCCATAAAGGGGCAAGCTTAAACAAAGCGATGTCCCATCTATGGCTAACAACCGAAGGTGTATTTGGTGTTGCACTGGGTGTTTCCACCTCATTTGTTTTCCTATTCGTGCTGTTTGGCGCAATGCTTGAGCGCGCTGGCGCGGGTGCTTACTTCATTAAAGTGGCCTTCTCGCTACTTGGCCACATGAAAGGTGGCCCTGCTAAAGCGGCCGTTGTGGCATCTGGTCTTTCCGGCCTTGTTTCTGGTTCTTCGATTGCGAACGTTGTAACCACAGGTACATTTACAATCCCACTAATGAAGCGAGTTGGCTTCCCGGGGACAAAAGCAGGTGCGGTAGAAGTTGCCGCTTCTACTAATGGTCAGCTAACTCCACCAATCATGGGTGCAGCAGCCTTCTTGATGGTGGAATACGTGGGTATTTCTTATGTAGAAGTAATTAAAGCTGCGCTACTTCCTGCGCTTATCTCCTACATTGCGCTTATCTACATTGTGCACTTAGAAGCGTGTAAAGCAGGTATGACTGGCCTTCCTCGTCGCCATACTCCTACCGTGATTCAAAGCTTACTTTCTTTCACCGGAACAATTTTAGGTCTGTGTGTGATTAGTGCTGCGGTTTATTACGGTGTGGGTTGGACAAAAGATGTGTTCGGTGAAGCTGCTACGCCAATTGTCGCTGTCGCTCTATTAATCTCATACATTGGTCTACTCAACGTTTCTGCGAAATATGCAAAAGAAGGCGCGATTGAAATTGATGCTGAGCTAACAGAAGTGCCAGATCCTGGCCCTACGGTGAAATCTGGTTTGCATTACCTATTACCAATCGTTGTATTGGTTTGGTGTTTGACCGTTGAACGATTCTCGCCGGGTCTCTCTGCTTTCTGGGCAACCGTATTCATGATCTTCATCTTGATCACTCAACGCCCTTTGATCGCATTGCTTTCTAAGCAAAATGACATCATGGAACAAACTAAAGCGGGTTTTGTCGATTTAGCAGAAAGCTTGGTTTCAGGTGCGCGTAATATGATTGGTATCGGTGTTGCTACTGCTGCAGCTGGTACGGTTGTAGGTGTGGTTACCCTAACGGGTATCGGCCTTGTAATGACTGAATTTGTCGAGTTTATCTCGGGTGGTAACGTTGTATTGATGCTGCTGTTTACCGCGGTAATTAGTTTGATTTTGGGTATGGGTCTACCAACCACGGCTAACTATATTGTGGTTTCAACTCTAATGGCACCTGTAATTGTTACCCTAGGCGCGCAACATGGCCTCATCATCCCACTGATTGCCGTTCACTTATTTGTATTCTACTTCGGTATCTTAGCCGATGATACGCCGCCAGTTGGTTTAGCCGCATTTGCCGCTGCCGCAATCGCGAAATCCGATCCAATTCGAACCGGTATCCAAGGCTTTACCTACGATATTCGAACCGCAATATTGCCGTTCATGTTTATCTTCAATACTCAGCTCCTATTGATGGGGATAGACAGTTGGTGGCACTTGATGCTCACCATCATATCCTCCGTTATTGCGATGTTGATATTCTCCGCAGCCACCCAAGGTTGGTGGTTCACCAAGAATAAGTGGTGGGAAACCGTGCTGCTTCTTGTTCTGACTTTCTCATTCTTCCGCCCAGGCTTCTGGTGGGATATGGTTTACCCAGCCAAAGTGCTTTCTCCGGGAACCGAGATTGCTCAAATCACCGAATCTCTCGATGTAGGTCAATCCATTGAGCTGCGCGTTTCCGGTGAGAACCTTGAAGGTGACTATATTGAGAAAACTGTTCGCCTACCATTTGATGACGATGCCATCAGTGCGGAAGATCGAATCAGCTCAATGGGTCTCATGCTAACGGAAAATGAAGGCAGAATGATTGTTGATATGGTCGAGTTTGACAGCCCTGCGGAGGCTTCAGGCGTTGATTTCGACTGGCAGATTAATTGGGTGGTTCAAGATGCGGATCGTCCAATGAAAGAGTGGGTATTCTTACCTTGTCTACTTATATTGTTAGCGATGGCCGCCAACCAAAAACGTCGCGTACGTAGAGAGCAGCTCACCGCCTAATAAATATGGCCCCGTAAACTCGGGGCCAAATCGAGAAATAAATAAATGTATAAACAAATTCTTGTACCAGTGGATTTAAACGACAAAGGTTTTTCTGATCGTGCGGTGGAACTTGCAGTGTGGCATGCCAAAACATCCAATGCAGAGATCCAGTTACTTAACGTATTACCCGGTATTCACATGTCGATGGTAGCTAGCTACTTTCCCAAAGATGCTGCGCAAAAAATGAAAAAGGATGTGGAAAACCAACTCAAGGCGTTTGCCAAGCAGCATATCCCTGAAGATGTCATCCATAAAGTGCACATCGCAGAAGGTAAGCCGTATAAAACCATCTTGCGTTATGCCGACAAGCTTGGGATTGATTTAATTATTATGCCTAGCCATAAGCGCTCTAAGATCGATAAAGCAGTGCTCGGCTCAGTGGCAAGCAAAGTGGTGCAAAGCTCACCAATTAACGTTTTAGTGGTGAAACCGCAAGGTTGAACTGCATCAAGCTAAGGCGTCCATCGGACGCCTTAATAGAATTTGCCTATCAAATTTATCAAATCTTCCAATTTTATTTATTTAAATCTCTCGCCGATAATGATGTTAACTCCTTAGTTAAGAACATCATTATGAAAAAGACACTTACCTTTGCCAGCTTACATTTTACCGTCGCTTTTACCGTTGCGTACTTGCTTACTGGTGACATCATCATCGGTAGTATGATTGCAATGCTTGAGCCAGCAGTGAACACCGTCGCTTTCTATTTTCATGAGATGGTGTGGCAAAAATCGACAGCTTTGAAACAGCTAGCTCAATCTGCAAAAATTAAGACCACCAGCTTTGCTGTGGTTCACTTTAGTGTTGCGTTTGGCGTGGTTTACCTGATGACAGGTGATGCGTTTGTCGGTGGGATCATGGCGGCTATTGAGCCTACCATTAACACTTGCGTGTATTACTTTCATGAAAAGATCTGGCTGCGCAAACAGCAATCAACTGAGTGGGCCTGCGCCCACTAAGCTTAATTACACGGGAAAGTGAGTAACACAAAGGTTTTCACTTAAGCCGATATTAAAACGCTGAATTTGCCCATCTAAGGTCACTTCCAACTGATAAAGATCTTTCGGGTTAGGATTGTTCACATCGGCATAGATAGGCGCCTCAATTTGAAACAATGCTGAGGCATGATCACTACGCACATCAATGGGCAAATGGTAAGTCATCCCATTAAAGCTTACCGATGCTGAGACTAACCCCGGGCGATAGGTCTGATAATGCAAGTCGACCATAAACTCACAGCCACCACCGTGGTGCCATATTTGCTCGGTGGTGACATGCTCTAGACGCACATTGCGAATGAACTGCAAATAAGGCGCTTGCCAAATACCCATTCTCGAATCGCTGTTCGGCTCAGATTGCGCACCTAGCGGACAGACCTGTTCGGTATCCTCATCCAATAGCCAATCATCGTCATCATGTAAAAACAAAATCTCAAATCGATTACGACCCATCTGTAAGTAAGGACGAATGTCTTTCTTGTATTGAGCTTGGCTTCCATCACAATCAAATACCGCCACACCATTAACCCGAACTTCAGCATGGTAATCGACACCTGCAATCACTAAATCGACGGCAGCGAAAGCGAGCATAGCTTCATCCACTTCAATATCGTGCATCAAATGCCACTCTTGCTCTGCGATGGCTTGCTCAGTCAGTTCATCGGGCAGAACTTGGCTTAAAGGAGCAGGAAAGCTCAAATCATCTTGAGGGATTGAAAGGTCGGTCAGCGGAGACAACTGCCATAAACCAGAAAGGGGAAATTGCATGGCTACAAACTTGCGCTAGATCAATATTAGCCAAGATTATAATGAATCTAAGTGACTATAGATACAAAAATACCAGCTTAGTCGCTGGTATTTTTAAATGGTTGGATGAGATGAAAAATTACTCTTCATCGTCCTCATCATCTGGGTAGATAGCATCTTCACCTTCGTAGTAAGTGCCCCAACCATCGTAAATAATGTCGTATTTTTCTGCTAGGTTGACCAACTTCTCAACCTGCTCGTCGATCGCTTCTGCATTTAGCGCTGACTGCATAGTTGCGTCGCAGCAAAGCAGTTTATTGCCATCTTCGTCTTCAGTTTCTTCTGCTTCTAGAACTTCGAAACCCATCTTGAATGCTTCAACAACCGCTTTCTCTAGCGTATCGAAGTCTTCAGCAAATAGGTGGTGCTCGATCTCGTACAGAGAATCTGGATCACTGCCATCTTCAAGCAAGGCTTGGATAATATCGCGAGTATCTTCCTTTTGAATTTCAATTAATTCTTCTACAGATAGATATTCATCTTCATGAGACATATTTGTGCTCCAGATAGTGATCAAATAGATTGGTTTTCAACGCGACGAAATATCGCATGGATCTCGACAAATTGCTAGGGTCTGTTGCGCTTAAACCACGATTTTTACCCTATCTACCTTGCTTACTTGCTTCACAAGATCCTTTGCGTTCCAACACGATCGTAAATCGTGATCTTAGGTCAAGTTTTAACCTTACATCCAATTTAGAGCATTATGCGGCCAAACTCTCTCGTGCTTTGGCTGAGCATATGCTTATTTATTGTCATCGGTTGCATCTCTCCACTGTAAGCCAAATTGCATAACCATGAACTAAAACCGTAAATAGCTTTAATTAAGTGCATAGTTAACCGAGTGGTAACGCTTAGTTAGTGATCTCTTAGCGATATTCAGTTTGCATCGTCACTCATTATCACAACCCTCTTTTCAAGATGAGTTAAATGGAGTTAATTACCAACAATCAACATAAATACAGCTTAATTAGCCACAAATGATAAAATTAACAGTCATTGCGACCATCATGGTCATTTGCAACTTGCGCTTAAGGTTGTCATAAATAGCCTAGGATTATTTGTAAGGATGCAAAATGAGTAAGTTGTATGTCGGATCGGAAGTAGGCCAACTAAGAAGAGTTCTGCTAAACAGACCAGAAAGAGCCTTAACCCACCTCACCCCTTCTAACTGTCACGAACTACTGTTTGATGATGTGCTTGCTGTTGAAGCGGCAGGCGAAGAACATGACGTATTCGCCAATACCCTGCGCCATCAAGATGTTGAAGTGCTACTTCTGCATGATTTATTGGTGGAAACATTAGCGGTTCCCGAAGCTAAGCAATGGCTACTTGAAACTCAAATCTCAGATTTTCGTTATGGTCCTCTATTCGCTCATGACTTTCGCCATTATTTGGCCGAGATGGACAATGAACATCTCGCGACCATTTTACTCGGCGGCTTAGCTTACTCTGAATTACCTATAAAATCGGCATCGATTTTACCTAAGATGCATCGCCCATTGGATTTTGCTATTGAACCACTACCCAACCACCTATTTACACGAGACACCTCTTGTTGGGTTTATGGTGGGGTATCACTTAACCCAATGATGAAACCTGCTCGTCAGCGCGAAACTAACCATTTACGCGCCATTTATCGTTGGCACCCAACCTTTGCCGGACAAGACTTCATCAAGTACTTTGGTGATGAAGACCTGCATTACGACAATGCCAATATTGAAGGCGGTGACGTATTGGTTATCGGTAAAGGTGCTGTATTGGTCGGCATGTCTGAACGAACCACAGTTCAAGGGGTTGAAAACCTCGCTGCCCAGCTGTTTAAACATGGCCAAGCCAAACAAGTGATCGCAATTGATCTTCCTAAACATCGTTCATGCATGCACTTAGATACCGTGATGACTCATATGGATATCGATACCTTCTCGGTTTACCCAGAGATCATGCGCAAAGATCTCGATACTTGGAGTTTAACGCCAGAGACCAACGGTGAAATCCATGTTGAACAAGCCGAGAGCTACATCTCCGCGATTGAAAGCGCCCTAGATTTGGATGCGCTTAAGATCATTACCACAGGTGGTGACAGCTACGAGGCAGAGCGTGAGCAGTGGAACGATGCCAACAACGTTCTTACGGTCAAACCGGGTGTCGTAATTGGCTATGAGCGTAATGTCTATACCAACGAGAAATATGACAAAGCTGGTATTGAAGTTCTCACGATTCCTGGCAACGAGCTAGGACGTGGGCGTGGCGGCGCTCGCTGTATGAGCTGCCCAATTGAGCGTGATGATATTTAAGCATAATATAGAATGACAAAAGCCGCGTGATTACGCGGCTTTTCTATTGTGTTTGGTGCTTAATGCAGGGTGATAACGTAAGGTTTGATTACTCAGTACCACCAACCGTGATTGAGTCCAACTTCAAGGTTGGCTGACCTACGCCTACAGGTACACTTTGGCCTGCTTTGCCACACACACCGACACCACGGTCAATGCTAAGATCATTACCTACCATAGATACTTGCTGCATCGCTTCAATACCTGACCCGATTAAGGTCGCGCCTTTCACTGGGCGAGTGATCTTACCATCTTCAATCAAGTAAGCTTCTGACGTCGAGAAAACAAACTTACCAGAGGTAATATCAACCTGGCCACCACCAAAGTTAGGGGCGTATAGGCCTTTCTTCACCGTTGAGATGATCTCTTCTGGTGTATGCTCGCCCGGCAACATGTAGGTGTTAGTCATACGTGGCATTGGTAAATGAGCGTATGATTCACGGCGGCCATTACCTGTCGGAGCCACACCCATCAGACGAGCATTAAGCTTGTCTTGCATGTAACCTTTCAGCACACCATTCTCAATCAAGGTATTGTATTGACCCGCAACACCTTCATCATCGACGTTCAGTGAACCGCGAAGATCTTTCAGTGTGCCATCATCAACAATCGTACAATGCTTAGACGTCACTTGCTCACCAATACGACCGCTAAATACTGAAGACTCTTTACGATTAAAGTCACCTTCTAGACCGTGGCCTACCGCTTCATGTAGTAAAACACCCGGCCAGCCAGAACCAAGAACTACCGGCATTGCACCTGCTGGCGCGGCATCCGCCTCTAGGTTAACCAATGCCATACGAATCGCTTCATCAGCAAATTGATACGCAACCTGCATACCGTCGCTATCAGTTAAGAAATGATCGTAAGTAAAGCGACCACCGCCACCAGCACTGCCACGTTCACGGCGATCGCCTTTCTGCGCCAATACCGTAATAGATAAGCGTACTAATGGACGAACATCACCGGCGTAAGTGCCGTCTGTTGCTGCCACTAACATCTGCTCATGCACACCACTTAGGCTAATCGACACTTCTTGTACCAATGGCTCTTTAGTGCGGATGTAAGCATCTAACTCTTTTAGTAACGCTGTTTTTTGTTCTTTCTGCCAGCTTTCTAACGGATTTACCGCAGCATAATAAGCTTGATTATCAGAGCGCTTAAACGCTTGAACTTGAGCATTTTGTCCCTGCTTAGCAATACCGCGAGCAGCAATCGCACTCTGCTTTAAGCCATCTAGTTGAATTTGGTCTGAATAAGCAAAACCGGTTTTTTCACCGCTCACCGCTCTTACACCTAGACCGCAATCAATATTGAATGAGCCATCTTTAATGATGCTATCTTCTAGCACCAAAGATTCATGCCAGCTGGATTGAAAGTAGATGTCTGCATAGTCGATTTGACGTGTTGCAATACTGCCTAAAGTGTCAGCAAGATCTTGCTCTGTAAGGCCTGCAGCATGCAATAGTGCTTCTTCTACATGATTAATTGTCATAGTTTGCTCTTAATTCTTTATCTGATTGCTGAATCGGCAATGAGCCATGGTCGGCATTGCCGTTCTTATCTCATTCACTGCGGATAAATCTATTTCTACCAACAAGTTCGCAGGCTGGTCAGCTAAACTTGCGATGACTTCCCCCCATGGAGATATCACCATGGAATGTCCCCATGTTTGGCGTCCGCCATCATGAGTACCAACCTGATTTACTGCCACAATCCAAGATTGTGTCTCAATCGCACGCGCCATCAAAAGCGGCTGCCAGTGGGCTTTTCCGGTTACAGCCGTAAAAGCCGCGGGCACTAGCAGTACATTGGCCCCACGCTGCGCAAGCTCGCTATAGAGCTGAGGAAAGCGCACATCATAGCAAATACTTAAGCCCAAATGAGCAAAAGGCGTTGCAAGGGTGACGATTTTATCCCCTGCTTGAAACGTCTCCGACTCACGGTAACGATGATGACTATCTGCGACATCGACATCAAACATGTGCAGCTTATCGTAATGGCTGACTAAACTTCCCCTGTCATCAAATACAAGAGTTGTTGTTGTCACACCCGTTTCCGTTTGAATAGGCATACTGCCAAGCACTAACCACACACCATGACGCGCAGATATCTCTTTCAAAGCAGACTGTATTGGGCCATGGTTTAGTGGCTCAGCGACTGTGTGATAGTCACTGCGAGAGCCAAACACAATCGCGTTTTCAGGTGTCATAACCCAAGTTGCCCCCTGTTGAGCAAGTAAGCGTACTTGTTCTGCAATATAGGCAAGGTTGTCATACGGGTCTTTACCCGATGTCATTTGAATCAGACCAACTCTATCCATGAGTGCTCCTTACTATTTTAACGCGTCGCGCAAATTGTTTGGCAGTTTAAACTCGCCCTTACTTCTTGATAGCTCTTTCACCACAGGCGCATCAAATGTGCCTTTCACTTCGTAGTCTACTTGTGAGAACACTTCGACCACTGGTGAAATCACCGTCGTAATCGCCAAAACATACAATGCAGTTTGTGGCGTCACAGCGAAAGCAGTCAATACAGGAATGCCAGATGTAATATCGGGCACAAAGTTAACTTCCGCATCAACCGTGCGTGAATTTAAGTTCGCAAGGCCTTTAATGCTCATTTCACCGGCGACTGCATCCATTTGAATGTTATTAGTCACGAAAATGCCATTCTTAATTTCACCGCTACCAGTGATGGAATTGAACGCCATCCCTTTATCAAATACGTCACTAAAGTCGAGCTGCATCTTACGAATGATCGAGTCAAGACTGAACATACCAAGGAATTTCGCTGCGCCACTCACATCAGAAATCACCCCTTTGCCTAAGCGAGAGTCAATCTGACCAGAGAGTGAGTTCACCTTCATCGACCAAGGTGCTCCGTTCCATTCTAGGTTTGAGCTGATCTTAAACGGCGCTTCTTGCACCCCAGACGAAACGCCAAAACGCTCCATCACTTCACTGTTGTTATCACCCGATACGCTGAGCTTCATCTTAGTACGGCTACGTTCACCATCGAGCAACCAACTGCCTTGCATTTCCAGCTCACTAGTGCCACTTTTCACCGAAAGCTGCTTCCACTCGATTCGCTTGCCTTGACGCTGTAAATCCAGCAAAACTTGACCAAGCTTGTAGCCCTGAACCCACAAGTCATCAATCGCGAGCGTTACGTTCGGCGCTTTATTGTGGAATGCACGGTCGAACTCTGAAATCAACGGTGCATCTTGCTCGTCAGCTTCAAATAAACGTTTGTTTTTATAGGCCTCATCATCAAGCATAGGCAAGAAAATATGCAGACGTTCGAGTTTTACGCTCAAATCATACGGTTCGATGTAACTCGCTTCACCTTCCACTTCTTGGCTACTCACGTTCATGTGCCAACCAAGGTTTTTACGCTTAGCCGTGAAGGCGACATCATTCCAATCTATCGTGGCAAGTTTTAGCTCATCCACATTGATGTCGACGCGCTGAGGCTTAGGCATAGTAGGCGTATTCAACTTAGCGAGTGCTGACGGTTGGGCTTCATTCTGTGGCGTTAACGCCGCTAACCAAGCATCCAAATCAAACTGTTTGGCGCGAATACGTAACTGATGGCCAACAATCGGGCTAATTTTATAGCTGCCTTTACCCAAAATCAGATTGGTCGCTTTGATTACCGGAGTGTCTGAGCCAATATCGATTTCAGCTTGATATTTAAAGTCAGGCAATTGCAGGCGAGCAGTAATACTCTCTTGGTTACCCGAAGCCTGCATGCTCGCTTTAGCACGAGTCGCCGCTTTTTTACCTAATGGATACGGGTAATCGCTGGCTAGCATTTGCAAATCAGCGGAGGCATCCACTTGGTAAGTAAAGCCGATGTCATTGAGCTGAATATCGACGTTAGTTTGCCACGGTACATGGCCTGCTAAAGGCTCTAACCATTGCTGTCCAACATAAGGGCCTAACGGTTCGACTTCCCACTCGCCCAGTACATCAATGCCAACTGAGTAGCCCTTTCCGGCATTTTCGCCATTAAAGTCAATCGAGATAGGTTGAGACATAAGGTCAGCGGCAAGGCCAGCACCTTTCACCACATCATTATCAAACTCAATTCGGCCTGAAACTTTCGCGAGTTCCATTGGCGGCGTTTCTATGGTGACTTGGTTTTTACTTAAGTCTGCGTATCCCCATGCGCGCGTATCAAAATCATCAAATGGAATATGCAGTTTAAACTCAGACTTTACTTCGCCTTGAACTTGAATCGTGGTCAGTGCTGCACCTACTGAATCAACCAATGGCGAAGCAGTCATGTAATCCCGTACCGCATTACCTTGAGCAACAGCCGTCGCTTCAATCTCAATATGGCCATTCTCCGCCAACTCCGGAATACGACCCGTAATGCGTTTAGCATCGACGTCCATCAGCTTGGCGCTGCGCGAGTCCAAATACATGGCATCATTTTGGAACAGAAGATCGAGCTGCAAATCGGTAATTGGAGGCCACGCGGTATCGAAGGAGAACTTCGCTTGTTTGAGTCCTACCCACGCTTGGAACATACCATCGTGCTTACGGTAAGGAAAATCAGCCAACTCGCCATACCAAAGCAACTTGGCGGTATTCACTTTCCCCCCTTGAATAGCACTTGAGAGGTAATCGGTAAGCTCCAAACCAAGCGCTAACGTTGGTAAGTAACGCCAAGTTTCACCTGCGTTGTATAAATCCGCTTCGGCATAGAAAGATAAGAATGGGCTTTTATCTACCGGGAAATCTAAACGAAAAGCGCCAAGCACCTGTAGATCAGGTGTGGCGGCAGTGACTTTGTCTGCCCACAAACGCCAGCCTTGCTCACCAAGATTCTGCCAAACAATATCAACTTGGCTTTGCTTAATATTCAGCGGAGCTTGGAATACATCACCATACGGCAGCACATCATCAATCAAAGTGACCTGCGCTTTAGCTTGCTGAGCATCACCAATCACGGTGGCTTGTAAATGGTGCAGCTCTGGCAGTAGCTCCCACTGCTGCATGCTTGCTTGATCTAAAGTGGCAGAATATTTTAAAGATTCAATCGAGTCGGCCATTGAGACACGAATATCTTCCAACTGACCGCCAAGTTGCAGCTTATGCAGCACATTAGTAAGTGACTTGGATTCTGGCGCAAGCTTAATTAATGGCGTGATGGCTTCTAGATCGAGTTGAGAAACATTGAGCAGCCACTGCTCTGGTTGCCAATTGAAGGCCACGTCAAATTCTGGCCATGGATTATCATCGGTACGCAACTTAAGTGAGTGAGCATTTACTTGCCAGCCTTGGTTACTCGGTTCGAGTACAAAGATGCCTGACTCAAAGATAAGCTCATGTTTTTGGCCTTCCTGCCAAGTCAATTCTGATGGCAATACTTCCACGTAAGCATTGATAGGTTTGCTGCGAGACAAGGTGAGCCAGCTGTTTAAGCTCACTTGGCCTTTTTCAATCCCAGTTTCGCTTTGCAGGTACTTGGTCAGCCAAGGGGTCACCAATACATTCTCGGCCGCGAGATAAAACTCACCGCTGACCTCTTTAAGTGAACCGTGGTCCACAAAATTCGCTTGTACATCTAATGAGTTAAGCTGTGTACCCGCAATGGTAATTTCGCCATCGACCAGATGTCGACGGCCTTGGTTTTGCCATTTTAAGCGCGCGATATCGAGTACACGTTCATCACCATTGACCGCCGTTAAACGAACCGTCGAGTTATACAGTGAGAATCTATCGAGCTGGCGAAGCAATAATTGGTCAATCTGCTCAACCACATCTTGCTGCTCACCTTGAGGGGTCAGTTGCTCAACACCATCCTGCTTTACCCACTGAATAGAACGCACATCTAAGTTCAAATCATGAACGTTAAGATCAGCAATAACCGGTTGTAACTGAGAAATGGATTGAAACAGGTCGAATTCAACTTCGACCGTTTGAGCGGTGAACTCGATACCACTGGCTTGTGGGGTTTGAACGACAACATTAGTGAGAGAAATCGAAGGATGAGCGTTGCGCCAAAAGCCACCAATGGAATCGACCTGCAGCTCAACCTGAGTTTCTTTACTAAGCCAAGTCAGTAACTCGGCTTGGTAATGGTTTAAATTGGGTAAAGCGATCCTCAAGGCGGTGACTACGATGGCCAATAACACCAACGCACTCACCAATCCCCATTTGATCACTTGGGTAAAACGAGAAATAACGACCTTCATGCTCGCCTTACATCATAACCACATCAAACTGCTCTTGAATGTAGAGCGGCTCTGCTTGTATTTTCACTTGCTTACCAATAAAGACTTCTAGCTCAGCGAGAGCATGAGACTCATCACCATGCAAAGTTTCCGCCACCGCTGGAGAAGCATAAACCACAAATTTATCCGCGTCATAAGCACGATTAACACGCGTAATTTCACGTAGAATTTCGTAACAGACACTTTCCACTGTTTTGACGCTACCGCGCCCTTCACAAGTTGGACAAGTAGAACACAGTACATGTTCAATACTTTCGCGAGTTCGTTTGCGAGTCATCTCGACTAAACCAAGATTAGTGAAGCCATTGATGTTGGTTTTTACGCGATCTTTCGCCAATGCTGCTTCTAAAGAGCTCACGACACGCTTGCGGTGCTCTTCCGAGATCATGTCGATAAAGTCGATAATGATGATGCCGCCTAAGTTACGTAAACGCAGCTGACGCGCGATGGCTTGTGTCGCTTCGATATTGGTATTGAAGATAGTCTCTTCTAGATTACGGCGGCCAACAAACGCACCCGTATTGATGTCTACCGTAGTCATAGCTTCAGTCTGATCGATTATCAGATAACCGCCGGACTTTAGCTCGACTTTACGCTCAAGAGAACGTTGGATCTCGTTCTCTGTGTCGTACATATCGAAGATAGGTTTGTCACCTTCGTATAGCTCTAACTTCTCTGTCAGCTCTGGCACGTATTCCGAGGTAAACTCTTTTAGGTTTTCAAACTCTAAACGCGAATCGACCAAAATTTTGGTTAATTCTGTGCCTACAAAATCACGCAGAATGCGCTGAGAGAGGCCAAGTTCACCGTATAAGGTCGACTTGGTTTTGTACTTCGAACGACGCTCATTCACTTTGAACCATAAACGTTTAAGGAAAGCGGCATCTTGCGATAGCTCTTGCTCATCCGCCCCCTCAGCCGCAGTGCGGATGATAAAGCCACCGTCTTCATCGCAGTAGTGAGCGACCACTCGCTTTAAGCGCTCGCGTTCTTTCTCACTATCAATGCGCTGTGATACGCCAACATGACTTGCGCCTGGCATAAACACCAGATAACGAGAAGGAAGGGTAATGTCGGTAGTTAGGCGCGCGCCTTTCGTGCCAAGTGGGTCTTTCACCACTTGCACCACAATGTCTTGCCCTTGGCGCACTAGCTCTGAAATATCACGAACTTGGAATTGCTGCTTTTCGTTTTCAGCAACGCATTCGGTGTGGGGAACGATATCGGAGGCATGCAAAAAGGCCGCTTTGTCTAATCCAATATCGACAAATGCAGCTTGCATCCCGGGAAGTACTCGGCTCACTTTCCCTTTATAAATATTACCTACAATACCGCGTTTCGCTTCTCGCTCTACGTGGACTTCTTGTAAGACGCCCCCTTCGATCATGGCCACACGAGTTTCACTCGGGGTCACGTTGATCAACAACTCTGCACTCATGAGCGCACCTCTATCTGAAATTATAAAAATTGTCGCAATAGCTGGTCAGTTTCAAATAGTGGTAGGCCTACAACAGCGTAATAGCTGCCTTCTATCCGAGTAACAAACCTTCCTCCAATTCCTTGGATACCATAACTGCCAGCTTTGTCACATGGTTCGCCTGTTTGCCAATATTGTTCGATTTCTGATTCTGACAATGGCTTGAACCATACGTCGGTAGTCACAACTACCGTTTTTTGCTGTTCTTCTGTCGCCACTGTTACCGCCGTCATTACTTGATGAGCACGATCAGACAGTTGGCTAAGCATTTGTTTTGAGTGGGCCAGATCTTGTGGTTTTTCTAATACGCAATCGTCACACACGACAATCGTATCGGACCCAACAACGATGGATTGAGGTGCAAGCTCTACCCCTGCCATCGCTTTATCTTGCGATAAGCGCGCCACATAAGCGCTAGGCGTCTCATGTGGCTGCTTTTGTTCTTCAACATCAAGACGAACTATCGAAAACTGATAGCCCAGTTGTTCTAATAACTCTTTACGACGCGGTGAGCCAGAGGCCAATACCAAAGGTTTTTTCATCTCTACCTCACATGCCAATGACGACGAACACGGCGCATTAATAGGAACATCCAAGGCCATAGCACGCAGTTAATTAAACCACTCCACAGTGACATTGGATTAAACGTAATGTCCTGAATTAGATATTCGCCAAAGAAAATCATCACTTCTAATGCAACTGACATGACACCAATCACTATCGCCTGCTGCCATAAGGCCATATTACGAATAACCAAGAAGTTAAGCGCGACGATATAGATAATGATCGACATCATCATGCCACGAATACCTAATGTAGAACCTAATAGTAGATCCCACAACAAGCCAAGCACTAGCGCCGTACCGACATTAACGCGATTAGGCAGCGCCAACACCCAGTAACAGGTCACAAGCAATAACCAAGATGGACGAAGAAGATCAAGCACTCCCGGCCATGGGATCGTCTGTAGCGTCAAAGCGATAACAAACGACGCAAACAACACCATTTTGCCTCTAAAAACACTATTGCCCATCGTTTGATCCTTCTATCATTCCCTCAGGGCTTACTTGTTGAACCTTTTCTTGGCGAGAGTCGCTTGGCCAGATTAATAGCAAGTAGCGAAGACGTTCGAAATCAACCACAGGGTCAGCTTCAATTACCGCAAACTCACGTTGGCTATCTCGCTCAACTTTAGCAATATGCGCCACTGGGTAACCTTCAGGGTACACACCACCAAGGCCCGAAGTCACGAGCAGATCGCCTTCTTGAATATCAGTACTGATCGGAATGTGATCGAGGTGAATACGATCCACCTTGCCGTTACCCGAGGCAATCACGCGGATATCATTACGAATCACTTGAACAGGAATGGCACTGTTGGCATCCGTTAATAGCAATACTCGACTGTTATGCGCAGAAACAAAAGTAACTTGTCCAACAATCCCTTTTTCATTCGCGATAGGCTGACCAACGTAAACACCGTCAATCTGTCCTTTATCTATCACCACTTGATGGCGATAAGGGGAAGTATCTACAGCCATCACCTCCGTCACTACTTTACGCTCATCACGGACGAAAGATGAACCCAGTAATTTACGTAGGCGTTGGTTTTCCTCTCGATATTGATCGAGCAGCAATAAATCGTTTTTTAAACGCAGCACTTCTCGTTTAAGAACACGACTACTCTCCATCGCATCTTGTCGCACGCTAAAACGCTCGTAAACCCCATCAAACATAACCCTTGGTAAATCGGCCACGTATTGAATTGGAGCCACTACGCTGTTTAGCAGATAACGTACTTGAGCGAAGGCACCTAAACGACTATCAGCCAGCATAAGGCTGGCTGATAGAATCACGGCGAAAAATAGGCGTAATTGAAGTGAAGGTCCTCGGCCAAAAATCGGCTTCATGGATTGTGAGTTCCTTTAATCTTTCTTTTACTGCTTAAGCTCTACTTATATTGACTTAAGCCTATGCGATTATTCTTCGCTAAATAGATCGCCACCATGCATGTCGATCATTTCAAGAGCTTTACCGCCGCCACGAGCCACACAAGTAAGTGGATCTTCAGCGATAACAACAGGAATACCCGTTTCTTCAGTCAATAGACGGTCTAGGTCTTTCAATAGTGCACCACCACCGGTTAGTACCATGCCGTTCTCTGAAATATCAGAAGCTAGCTCTGGTGGACATTGCTCTAGAGCAACCATCACAGCAGAAACAATACCCGTTAGCGGCTCCTGTAGCGCTTCGAGAATCTCATTAGAGTTTAGACTAAAGCTGCGCGGCACACCTTCTGCAAGGTTACGACCACGTACTTCGATCTCTTCTACGTCATCACCTGGGTAGGCAGAACCGATTTCATGTTTGATCTTCTCTGCTGTTGCTTCACCAATCAAGCTACCGTAGTTACGACGAACATAATTAATGATGGCTTCATCAAAGCGGTCACCACCGATACGTACAGAAGAAGAGTAAACCACACCGTTTAGTGAGATAACCGCCACTTCAGTTGTACCACCACCGATATCAACTACCATAGAACCCGTTGGTTCAGAAACGCGCAGGCCAGCACCAATCGCTGCCGCCATTGGTTCATCGATTAGGTAAACTTCACGTGCACCCGCACCTAGCGCTGATTCACGAATCGCACGGCGCTCTACTTGAGTAGAACCACAAGGCACACATACAAGCACGCGTGGGCTTGGTTTTAGTACGCTGTTGTCATGCACTTGTTTGATAAAGTGCTGCAGCATTTTTTCAGTCACGTAGAAATCGGCAATTACACCATCTTTCATTGGACGAATTGCAGAGATATTGCCCGGAGTACGACCTAGCATCTGTTTTGCTGCATGGCCTACTGCTGCAACGCTTTTACCTGCGCTTTTACGATCTTGTCGGATTGCGACTACGGATGGCTCGTCAAGAACAATACCTTGTCCTTTAACATAAATAAGAGTGTTGGCTGTACCTAAATCGATTGATAGGTCATTAGAAAAAATGCCACGAAGTTTCTTGAACATGTTCTTCGTTCGTCCTGAAAGAATTAGAAGATAAAAATTGTTCTAAATGTACCAATGCCTTGCCATCACAGCAAGGCATTGTCTTATAAAGATGGAGTGAAACCCGCAATTTCTAACAGTTTCCTTACGTAGCGCAGGTTTTTGACAATTTTATCGCTCCGATAAATTAGTTTCCAACTAAGTTAGGTTCAGCCCTAAAGATCACTTTATCGTTGCCACGGAAGATACCAAACGTCGCAACAGTGGATGGGTCTTCATCTCCTTGGCCTCGCCAGTTGTATTGCAACCACGGCTGATTAAGTCCTGAAGCGCCGCAACTAACATCTGAGAGTAATCGCTGCGGTGACGTATGTTCAGCTGGCGTTTCCGCAGTATCATCAAGCATGATCCAAAAACGATCTTGCTCACGCTCATTTGAACTGTTTGGCGTCGCTTGCAAACCTTGATAAAGGCCAGAGGAAACACTTTGCACTGAAGATACACCCGATAGAGCGCTGTCAGAGCCAGAGTCTTCATCATCTTGCCAAAGTATCTGTTTACATACATTGCTGCCATTCGATGTCAGCTTAGAAAAACTATCGTCCTCGTTAATCATAAAGGCCGAACCATTCCAGTATTCTACTCTTAACGGTACATTCAGCGTATGCTCCGACGTACCACCGGAGCTCCCCATCACCATACGGCCATAACGCACTGTCGGTTGAGTTGGGAAAGCTTGTTCAAGCAGTTCTGTTGTATCTGAGAACGACACAGGATCACTACCGCTGATGGTAAAGCCAAAGTCGGTGGTGGTTGTACCCACCCCATCATTAAATGGGCCATTTGGCTGAGTAAACATGACCGTTTTACCACTCACCGTCTCTGTTTTAACCAAAGAACGAGTAACTTGAGCATCCAGATCATTCAAGATCCAATAAGAATCTAGGCTTATTGCTGGGTCTGGTGCTGACCAATTAATCGCAGCCAAGTCAGCTGAGAAGCGGAGCTCATTATTAACCACCGAATCCTGTTTAGCTGCAAAATCTGCTTGTAGGCTTGGAGCAAATAAGTAGTAATTTTGCAAAGCAGAGGTGCTGTCAAATGCATAAGCACCAATCATTATTTGCGTTAGGAAGAACGGCTGCCCCATATAAGCGATATGCTCCTGCTGAGATTCACCTTGGAAAGACGAAGCTGTTATGGAGAAACGATTTGGATAGAAACGGCCAATTTCTCGCTGGCCAATATCGATGCCACCCAATATTCCCGCGTAAAAGCTGGTGTCATTACCACTTACCGCGAAGTGAAAACTGCCAACTTCCGACACCGAAACATCGTTAAGTGCAATTGATGATACGCCATCATAATTGTTTTGCGGCCCTGCATAGCTTAGCGCGCCATCTTGCCCCCCAGCTGGGGTAGCAACGCCGTGTGAAAGCTCAACTTGAGAGTTATATGCCGAATCATTTTTGAAGAAATTGTCCGTCACCTGCAATTTGCAGAATTCATCGCCTTTTAGCTTTTGCTTTGACTGATATGTATCTAATGCAGAGCTGTAAATAACTGGCTTCGCGGTTAAATCAAACACTTTTCCGGCTGGCATAAATGCATCGCCACTATTCGAATCACCACCAGCGGTGCTGCCATAACCACAAACTGCAAACGTCCAAGGGCGGGCTTTAAATTTCAATTCACCCTTAATGGTTTGCGTTTGACCCGACGGGCAATCTCGTACATTTTGGCCAAAGTCATCACATGAAACACTATCAACCAACTGGCCTACGTATTGCCCTGCGTCATTAAAAACAATTGAAGCATCCGCAACACCGTTGTTGAATGCAGCTGTCATCGAAAGATCACTTTTACTGTCATCCCATAAGCCAGGAGAGAAAGAACTTACCTGCAAATTATCTTGGGTCAGTGTTTTACTGTAGTTACCTGTAATCTGTTTTCCATCGGCATTACAAGCCATGGTTTTAATGGAGATCTGATGGTCGTCGTAACCAGCGATCATCTCTAGCTCTTGACCATCATTTACATTGAACTTAAGCGGGACAAAAACCACATCACTGCTGTCTTTTATCGTGGTGTCAGCAATAACGCTTGCTGTTACAGGTACAGCTTCGGAGTTGTTGCTATTTTTCGTGTCAATCTTAAAACGGAATAACCCTGATGATGGGTCAAAGCCCCCTTCAGAAAAGGTTAGTTGGCTAGAGACAAGAGTGATTGATTTAGTACCTGCGTCAAAATCAGTGATACGAATTCCATCTGAATCTAACGCTTCGACATCAACATATTTGTCATCTTCACAAGTCAGATGGAAATTATTGGGAATAATGTTTATAGCGGCGATTTTTGGTGATGTGTCATAGCAATCCAACGAGCCAGTATGAATGGTGTTATTCCTGCCGGCTAGAGCAATAGAGTGTGAAGTAACACCACCAGTTAATTTGTTATAAGTCGCAGAAAAAGTAAAACCGTTATCCGCCATCTCTGAATGGTAATTAACATGAACATAACCATTAATTGTGATTGCATGGGCATCATTTTTTGGAGCAAAATTCGCATCTTTACCATGGCCAACGATTAATAGCGACTTACTAGGCAAAGGCTCATAGGTATCGTTAGGGTCATAAAGATTATTTGGGTCAAACGTTTTCTCAAAGTCATCTGGATCAAAAGCATGCCTTTTAGCATTAATTGATACCCCCGGCTTCTCAAACATTATCTTCTTATAGTGAATTTCTGTAGGCCCTTCTATTTGCAAAGAAGCATGCGAATCAGCAAATTTAAGCTCCTCGAAATAGTACTTACCTCCAGTAAGAACAACTGTTGCATTGCGATTGATTGTCAATTTTCTATATACATCAGCATCCCCATCTAACGAGCAATTGGAATCACAAGTGATATCTTTACCTTTCTGAGTTGCCTCCCAAGTTAGTGTTGGAGGCCATGGCTCGATAGGTGGCGTACTTGTGATATCACACTTGACCATTTTCCCTGATTCAGTCCGACACACCTCAGCATTGGTTACACTCGATAGGAAAAACTCGCTCTTTTCACCCGCAATTTGGACATAGTTTTCAGAGTGGGTGTTCACATGAAGCGCACCAAACGGCGCACCCGAAGCAAGGTTGTTAGTTTGAACCGTATTTGGCACATAAGGACAAACATCTAAGGAAAACACGGGCGGTTCTATTGGAGGAAGAGCATCGTCACAGCGAAGGTTATGTAACTCCTCCCTATCATCATCTTCGTCTATTAACGCTTGAGCATGCTTAGTGCCAACATCTATCGTTTCCACTTTAGACGCTTGTTCTAACCAAGTTCCGTTCTTCTTAAGGTAATAGGTAAATTTACCCGTATATTGCTGAGCTTTTTTACTTTGATAAGTGAAGTCGATACGAATTTCATTATGCTCGTCATCATCAAGGTCATCATAAAATAGCGCACCTTCATCACTTTCATCAGCCCAAATTTTCACTGGGTTATTATTCGATCGATTTGTGATGTATAAAGTTTCATCATCAAAGTCGTCACTACCCATACTTGATAGGGAATCATCATCATTTTCACCATAATCAACCAAGATGGTGAAATCTTTATTTAACTTGATGTTACAAGTACGAATTTCATCATCATCTGCCCAACTAATAAAGCTCACGAGAGGCAGAAGCAGCATCCATAATATCTGTTTCATCATAATGACTCCCTAACCCAGATTTCTTCTGAGCGTTCGACCAAACTTTTTCCGCTGCCACAGCTTACTTGTGCGGTAAGTTTGAAATAATTCATATCAGCAAGTGTCCCCACCGGCTCACAGCTTGCTTGTAAAAGCTCGCAACTGGCCACTGAGTGAAATCTATTAGCACCATCTACAATGGTATTTATTGGCATCGCAGCAGAACAATTCGCGGCAATCGCACTGCTTGTACTATTTAATGGATAAACGATCGTCAGCGCCTCTTCATTCACCGATTGAGCCAGCATCCAAGCTTGTGTGCCAAGCAACTCTTTTACATGCGCATCGGTATTAGAAAACTCAATGCGCGTTAACGTCGTAGCGAGAAAGCCCATCACCACGAGGACAAAAATCACCACTACATACAAACTGCCTAACTGTCGGTTTCGTTTATGGGACATTCAGCACCTGCACATCTTGTTGAAAACGAGTCAGTTCATCGTTCTGACTAAACTGCAAGTCCGCATGAACGACACCATTGTATTGTACGCTTGCAGGCTGATAGCTAATCGCACCGCTGACGCTAACCCATGCAGCATCGGTTAACGGCTCCATGTCGGCTAACAAAGCAGTACTGCCCTCACCACGCATCACGCGCTCATCAGTATTGACGCAATAAGTGATTTGACGATTACCATCGGTAATATAATGGCGGTTAACCACAGAACCACCAACCAAGCTGTTTGCCTGATTGGCAAGTACAAAGGTTGCCCCAACTGCACCTGAAACGGTAAGCGTGCCGACCGTTGAAGGGTTGAGAGCAAAACTATTGTTTAAATCTGATAAAGACTGACTATTACTCAATTGTTGTGTTGGGTTAATCAATAACGTTAAACCATTCAACGAACTGACCGATGCGCTTGGGTTACCGACAATAAATTGAATATCAGCCCCTGAAACACTGTAGAAACCAGATTCAACAATAGGGTAGAAGGAAACGCAGCGATCGTTGCCTACACCATGATCAACAAACACATTGGGCACAGCGTGACGAACCTCTCGCGTCAACTTTTCCATCACAAACTTAGCTTGAGTTTGCAAACGCTGCCGATCAACGGTGGTTGAATATCCTTTCGTGCCTAACTCAACAAACCCTGCGATACCTAGCACCAAAATGCCACCTACGATGATAGTCAGCACCATTTCAATTAAAGTGAAACCACGTTGCTTCATTAGTAGTTTCCTCTGTAGGCAGTTAAGGTAAATGGCGGCTGCTTACCTGCGGTGATGGTCATGTCTATTTTTTTAAGCATTTTCCCGCACGAAGATGCTGCGCTTGGAGTGCAAGGCGGTGCGTAGCTGACAGCAATATCAACGTAAAAGTTATGATAACTACTATCTGCGCCAGAATCGTTCAATAGTAAGTTCAAGTCTTTACATGCACCGAGTGGTGTTGATGTCGTCCAACAGCCGATGAAGTCATCAACATCATTATATTGACTTGGCGTCTCAGTGCCATCAGGCCCGAGAACGACTGAGGTAAATCCACTACACGTACTGGTATCACAACGAAGACCGCCACCTAACTGATTATTTTGCTCATCAAAGTTGCGTGACAGAATTTGACTCATCAAGCTTTGACCCAACGCGGATGCGCGAGATTGGTAATGCGGGTCAGCGGAGCGCGTAATTTGCGGCGAGAGAAAATGCACAATCGTCAGCATTGCAATGCCCATTACAATAATGACGATAATGCTTTCAATTAAAGTAAAGCCGCGCAGGTGTTTTGTCATAAGCACCCCGAGCTAGAAACAAGACCATTTGGACAAATAGTCACAGAGGTTGAGCTTGCGCCCGTTTTATCACTTATTGTGATTTCAAGCGGGGAAGTGATATTAGGGTTACCCAACAAATCAAACTGAACTTGAGGTACTGATGATGAAAACACTACGTTGTCATCGCTAATCCAATTGCTCGACATTTCAGAGCGTTCAGAACACGCCAACGTAGAGCCAATACAGTCCGCACTAATTTGAAGCGTCAAATCGTTTAATCCGGCGGTTACATCAGAATTTGATTGCATCCGAGTCAACTGAACTTGTCGAATAACGGATATAGCGTTTTCTTGAATTGCGAACGCAGAAAAGCTGCCGATGCCAATATAGCGGCTCGCAGCATATACAGAAACGATGGCCAATAAGATGATCACCACAATCAATTCGACCAATGTGAAACCTTGGGATTTTTGGAAAGTCATTCTACCTTCGCCAGATGAAAGTAAACTTTAGCAGTATACCGTAATATTTATGCAAAAGGTTTGAATAGTAGGGATTTTTGAGACGGGGTAGAAAAAAGGCCAGCTAAGCTGGCCTTATTCACAATTAGTTACATTCGTGAACTGTGATGTTTGGTTCAGAGCCAGCAGCAGAAGACATTGCATACTCTACAGCACATGTACCAGCTGTTGTCGTTGTTCCTGCAAACGTGTACTGAATAGAGCCGGTTACAGCAGAGCCAGATACAATTGCCCAGTCACCACCATTTTCTAGACCGACGACTGCACGACCAATACCGTTTGCTGAAGCTTGTGGGTAACCAAGCGTTGTTGCGATATCTTGACCGTTCGCACCAGAAACCGCACCAGGATCAGCATCTTCAACACCATTAATAGCAGCTCGGCCATAAACAATACCAGTTGCGCCAGCCATTGCACCTTTTAGGCCTTCTAGAGATGCGTTACGCGCATCATCTTGTAGGTTAAGGAAACGTGGTGCTGCAGTTACTGCAAGAATACCCAGAATAACAATTACCACCACTAGTTCGATCAGGGTGAAACCGCCTTGTCTTTTCATAGTATCAATCTCTCTATGTTTAATATTATCGCAGCTTTACTGCAAGGTTACGGTCACACGACCGGTTTTGAGTTCATACTCAAACTGATGCTGAGTGCCACCTTCTTGCTGAATGTAAATGCAAGAATCTGTGCTCACATCCGCTTGAGCGGTATATTTGACGTTTTTGTCATTTTTTGCGTTGTCAACAGTATCAACTTTTGGTGGGTTCTGAAGCAAGTTCTCCATCAAAGCAACACAGCTTTCATGCGTTAAGTCACTCGGAAAACCAACATTTCCTTGTTTCAACGCATATGGGTAACCATCACGAAAACCAGTAGAGTTTCCATTCGCGCTTTCAGAACGAGTCAACCAAAAGTCCACCCCGTCGTAATTGACGAAGTTATAACGTTCATTATCTATTGTCTCGGAAGGACGCGACTCTGCTTCCCATTGAGCTCTTGCGGAAAGGACGCCAGTTGCAAAACCACCAGCAACACCTTCAATACTGGCTTTTTTCGCTTCATCAGTCACGTCAAGAAAGCGCGGTAATGCAGCAACGGCTAGCAAACCAACCACGACGATCACCACAACAAGTTCAACTAATGAGAAACCAGCTTGTTTATTTTTCATAATTCTTCAACCCGCTTTTTAGTACAACGTATTATACGCGTCTAATACAATATTACTAGACGACTTGCGTCAAAAAACATAACCTGACGAAAAGCTGACGCCAACAGAAAATTTGTCCTGCTTTAGTTCCATACTTAGAGCATGGCCTCGACTATAAAAGTACTCACAACGAAAATCGGAGCCTTCTGAATTATCGGTAATTTTTTCCGGCAAAGACTCAAAAACTCGCTTTTCCTGATACAAAACCTCTAACCAGAATTCACAATCAACTTGTTGCGTTTCATTTATTGGTTTCACCCAGCCAGTATGGGAATAAACGATCTGTTTCCCTTCAATGGTTAACGTCTCTGGCTGTTTAGCCAAAAGCCATTGTTGTTTAAAGTAGCTCGCTCGATCAACCAAACGCTTACTGACAAGAGCCAACGCGGTGTCGCTTGCTTCTTGCTCAATGTCTTTCCAAATCAACATAAACGCAAGTACTAGTACCAATATCACTAGCAACCAAATCGTCCAGCGTGATCGCTCTAAATTGGTCGCCATGCCCTATCCCTTAATCGCATCAAGCATGCCCCACATTGGCAAGAAGATACCCAGAGCTAAGATCAAAACCATACCCGCCACAATAACGAGTAGTATTGGTTCTATTCGGGCGGTTAGTGTCTTAAGGTCATAATCCACTTCTCGGTCATAAAAGTCTGCGACCTCAAGCAATAACTCATCAATTCGACCGGTTTCTTCACCGACCGAGATCATCTGAATAACCAAAGAGGTGAATATACCGCTATTAATCGCAGTGCTGGAGATTGTGCCACCTGCCTCGATAGATGATTTCATCTCTAATAAGCGAGCTTCTAAAAATTTATTGTCCAAGGCTTCTGCAGATAATGCTAGTGACTGGTTTAACGGCACACCCGCTTTTAGCATCAGCGCAAACGTACGAGCAAAACGCGCCATTTGAGCTCGATTAACGACACTGCCAACCACTGGCATGCGTAAACGAAACTTATCCCATTTTTCTCGCCCTTGTGCGGTTTGTCGCCACGCACGAAAAGCAAACAAAGCCCCAACAATCAAGGCCAACATTAAGCCCCAGTAATTGACAAAGAAGTTAGACGTGCCCATCAAGATACGAGTGGGCAAAGGAAGATCGACACCAAAGCGCGCAAACATGCTGGAAAACTGTGGTATTACTTTAACGTTCAAGATGAACAAGGCCAGTACGATAAAGCTGATTACGAACGTTGGATAACGCATTGCGGTTTTAATGCGTTTACGAGTTTCCAGTTCTTGCTCGTAATAGTTGGCAAGTTGCAGCAAGGCTTCATCCAAACGACCCGTGTTTTCACCCACACTCAACATAGAGACAAACAGTGGACTAAACACTTTAGGATGCATCTGCATCGCAGCAGATAAGCTGCGACCATTCGTCAATTCATTAGTGACATCTTCTAATGCTTCTTTGAGCTGCTTATTGGCACAATTTTGCGTTAAGCCCTTCATTGAACGCAGTAAAGGGACACCCGCTTTGGTCAAACTGAACATTTGGCGACAAAAAATCACCAGCACCTCTAATGGCACAGCCGGCGTAAACAAGCTTTTAAGATCAATATTGAGAGCAGAGCCACTGCTACCAGCTTTGATCTCTAGTGGAATGACCCCTTTAGCCATCAAAGATTCAGCCGCAAGCTCAGCGGTTGCAGCCTCAACTTGACCAGAGACTTTGCTTCCGTCTAGGTTACGTCCTTGATAGTTAAATACCGACATAGTCGCCCTTACAAGTAAATCGCTTGAACACTGCCTGACGAGTCACCCTCGCCAAGATTCATCACTTCATCAAAGCTCACTACATTTTTGAGCGCCAATTCCATCGCCGACGCCAGTAATGGCTTATAGTTTGCTGAATTACGTGCCACTTGAGCAAAACCAACCGCATCGTTAGCACGCAGAGCATCCATCATATCTTGCTCAAGCTCTAAGATTTCAAACACACCAATACGGCCACGATAGCCCGTAAGGTTACAGTTTTGACAGCCCTTACCGCGCACAAACTTCGCATTAACCTGATTTGGAAAACGCTGTTGTAACCACTGTTTACCGCTTTCATCTGGCTCATGCTCAACTTTACAATCTGGGCACACCTTTCGCACCAAACGCTGCGCGACCACTGCGCGAACCGCACTGGCCACGAGATAACCGGGAGCGCCCATGTCCATCATACGCAGAGCACTATCAACCGCGTCGTTGGTGTGCAACGTACTTAACACTAAGTGACCCGTTAGAGCTGCTCGCAAACCAATTTCAACGGTTTCTTGGTCACGCATCTCACCGACGAGGATAATATCCGGGTCTTGACGCAAGAAGGTTCTCAGTACCGTAGAGAAATCCAAATCGATTTTAGGGTTAACTTGTACTTGGTTTACACGAGGTAATCGATATTCAACAGGGTCTTCCGCTGTGATGATTTTCTTACCCGGCTCATTTAATTCAGAAAGTGCGCCATACAAGGTGGTGGTTTTACCAGAGCCCGTCGGACCGGTAACCAAAATCATACCGTGCGGGCGACGCAATTGTTGGCGCAGTCTAACTAATAAATCATCAGGTAAACCTGACTCTTCAAGCTTACGAACCCCAGCAGACTGGTTTAGCAAACGCATTACTACAGATTCGCCGTGCTGAACTGGCATGGTCGACATACGAATATCCACCGCTTGGCCTTTCGCTTTGATTTGGAATCGACCATCTTGCGGCAAACGCTTTTCAGAGATATCTAAGTTCGCCATCAGCTTTAAACGCAATACCAATGCCGGTGCAATGTTCACTTCGTTCAGCAAGGTTTCATGCAAGATACCATCAATACGCTGACGTAAGCGCAGCACATTGGCATCTGGTTCAATGTGGATATCCGAGGCGCCGACTTGGATGGCATCTTCAAACAATGAGTTAATTAGCTTAACAACCGTAACTTCATCACTGTCAGCATCTTCAATACTAAAATCGAACGCTTCGGTGACCTGATGCTCTGCTTGCAACTGCTCGGCAAAGTTAGCAATATCTTTGGTGCGGCGATAGTAGCGATCGAAGCCTTCAACCAATTGTTTCTCAGGGGCAATAACAAACTCAATGCCATATTGAGGAAGTTGAGAAAGTAGCGACTCTTGAGCAAACAGATCCGCGGGGTCACTCATTGCTACCCGCAACGTATCGAGATTTCGTCCAATTACCAATGCACGTAAACGGCGAGCATGAACCTCTGGTAGTAGCTGAACCGCTTCCACATCGACGTTCGCACGGCTTAAGTCAATCAAAGGCAAATCAAGCTGCTGAGACAAGAAAGTCAGCATTTGAGTTTCAGACAAGAAACCTAAATCAATTAGCGTTGCACCAAGCTTACGCCCCGTTGCTTTTTGGGCTGCGAGAGCTTGCTCTACTTGCTGCTCAGTAATAATGCCTTCTTCGACTAACAAGTCGCCGAGACGTTTACGTAGTTTAATTTGCACTTGGCTGTTCCTCTAAACGCTGAAGTAACGCAAGGCGATCGCGAATAAATTGTTGAGATTGGTTAGACAACCCGACCTTAGTCAAAGCTTGCTGATAAGCTTCAATAGCCTTTGGTATATCTAGATTTCGTTCCATCTGAATGGCAAGCCCCATCCACCATCGTCCGCTGTCAGGTTCTAACTGAACTAATTGTTGGTAACTGTCGAATGCCAGCTGATCTTGATTGTTCTTTTGAGCTAACGCAGCCCGTAGCGAGAGATAATCAATACTTGGGTTGTTAGGTAGATACACCAATGGGCTTAATGCCGCGGCTTGCTGCTTCTCTTTCAATAGCAACTTAGCTAAAGCAATACGCAAATCCTGATCTTCTTTAGCTAGAGAAATACCTTTTTGCAGCAATTCTGCCGCTTTTCTCGCTTCGCCTTTGCCATAGTAAAGCGCAGCTAGCTTTTGTCGCACGTCACCATCACGCGGCGTGTAACGAAGAGCATCACTGTATTGAGCAATGGCCTCTGCAAGATTATTACTATCTAGTGCTTTTTTAGCGCGCTCTTGAGCTTTACCCGCCAGCTGAGCAGGAGTTAGTTCAACTTGCTCAATCACAACTTGCTGATTTTGTTGCTGATTAGGCTCCAGCACTGCTTCTATTGTATCAACAGCCGCTGTATTGACTTCGGTTTTTTTAGCTGGAATCGGAGCTTGTTGAATGGTCGTTTCCGTCACATCCTGCAGAGGTTGTTCGACTACTTTAGTTTGTGTCTTGGTTGTATCAACCTGCGCAATAGCGATAGGCTTCACTTCTACAACTTCACGCGGCTTCTCGATTTTAGGCGCTTGATAGATAGCATCAACAGCATTGGTCTTTTTCGCGGTTGGCGATGCCAATACTTCTGTGCTTTGCTGCGTGCTCACACTTGACTCAAGCACAACTTGTTCCGCTGGTTGCTGCGATGAAATCGCCCAGCCACCAACAGCGAGACTTAAAGTAAAACCACCTAAAACCCACGGCACAACCGAGCGCTGTTTGACTGTTTTTACTTCGGCCTTTTCAATACTATTCTTGGCGCTGTTAGATTTCGATAATTCCGATAGCGCGTTATTAATCGCACTCATGTTCTAACTCCAGCCCCACATCACAGGGAATCTAAATTTGGGTTTATTGGCATCAAATGTATCTTGAATTGCCGAATATGTTTGTTGGCTTGTCACTAAATTACTGCCTTGGCTGCAACTGAGCACCAGACTTTTATGACATATCTGATTGATCAATCGCGGAATTCCACCACTTGCTCTCCAGATCGTTTTTTTTAAACTAAGAGGAATCACCTCACTATAACCGCCCGCCTTCTCTAATCGCGTAGTAATATAAGCGACTGTTTCATCTAAAGAGAGTGGCCTCAACTTGGCACTAAAGGTGATTCGCTGTCTAAATTGGCGCAGATGATATTGCTCCAACCGTTCATCTAATTCCGGCTGACCAAACAGCACGATTTGCAGCAGTTTTTTTTGTTCAGTTTCTAGGTTACCGAATAAGCGCAAAACTTCTAGAGCATCATCATTCAAAGCCTGAGCTTCATCCACCAATACCACCACTTGTTTGTTTCTCTTTGCCAAAGCGATCAGTTTGGTTTGAATATCATCAACAATGGAGCGCGAATTTTTAACCTTAACCCCAAGTTCACTCGCGACGGCTTGTCTAAGCTCATCACCACTCAGAGCTGAATTGGGAAGATAAACCAACTGAATATGAGACTCGAAATGGTTGACCAACATTCGACACACCATGGTTTTTCCTGTGCCGACTTCGCCCGTCACCTTAATCACTCCCTCGCCCATATCCAGCGCAGCATTGACTGTTTGGATCGCCTCATAATGAGGCTCTAACCCCAAAAACAGTTCTGTATTTGGGGTTAGATGAAAGGGAAGTTGATTAAAACCAAAGTGCTCTAAGTACATGGTTTATTGCTGCTGTTCAGGGAACCACTCTTGCAGTATGTCTCGCGAACGTTCTAGCTCTTTCTGCCACGTGTTCACGCCAACAACGGTTGGTTTTAGCAAGATCACTAGCTCCGTCTTTTCTGTCAGCTTAGTGGTATTGCGGAACAAGTGACCCAGAGCGGGTACATCGCCCAAAAACGGTACTTTTGAAACTTGGTCAATAGTGTTCGACTTCATCAAGCCACCAATCACAACCACGTCACCATCTTGCGCGCGAATCACAGAATCTGACTCACGAATAGAGCTACGAGCTAAAGGTAGCGTGATACTTGAACCACCAAAACCAATCTCCTTCACTTGCTCATCAACATCTATAACAGCAGGGTGAACATGAAGTAATACATTGCCTTGATCATCAATTTGAGGCGTTACGTCCAGAGAAATACCTGAGAAGAATGGCGTTAGTTCAACTTCTGGAGAAGGCTCAGAGTTATCACTCGTACCAACAACGCTAGATAAATCAGTTACGTAGTACTCATCGGTACCGACTTTGATCACTGCTTTTTGGTTATTTGACGCGGTTACACGCGGACTTGATAGCACGTTCAAATCACCTTGCGTCGCCATGAAACTCAATACCGCATCAAAACTACCGCTTGAGATAACGATATTACTCTGACCACCAAGTAGACTGCCGATAGTGTCTAAGCCCGGAAGTACAGTTGGAAGAATATTGCCGTTGGTATCTTTAACGATTGAACCTGAACCGAATGAGTAATCAGTGCCATTAGAAGTGAAGCCTTTCGACCAATTGATACCTTGTTGGTAACCATCACTCAAAGTCACTTCAAGAATTTTGGCTTCTAGAATAACTTGGCGATGCATACGCTGTTGAGAAACACCTAAGAACTCGCGAACTTGGCGAATTTCATCAGGATAAGCACGAACCGTTAATACACTCGCTTGAGGGGTAACTACCACGCTCTGGCCTTTGCCTGAGCCAATCAACTGACCTACCGCTACTTCAAGTTGTGGCCAGAAATCACTTTCACTTGTGGTTTCAATTTCAGTACCGCCTTTTGCTGAGTTTGTCGAGCTGCTAGAAGATGACGAATCAGAATCTGACGTTGAAGATGAACCACTATCGGTATTGGTAATCGTACCTGTCGTAATAGAGGTCAACGAACGACCAGAACGTTTGAATTGCAGGTAATCGACTGGAATAGTAACGGTGCGCAAACCAGCAGGGTAAACTTGAATCACCTTGCCAGATTTCTGTACATCATAACCGTACATATTGCTTACGACAGAAAGCACTTCATCCAGCGTCACATCCGAAAGGTTAACCGTAATTTGTCCGCTAACATCAGGGTGAATCGCAGCACTAAATTCAGTGCCTTTGACCAAGCTAGCAAAGAATGCCCGAGCATCCACATTGTTAGCCTGAACTCGGAAGCGCTTCATAGTTTCAACAGCAGTAGGGCTAGAACCTTCAAGATCAGGCATAAGATCCGCTTCAACAGAAGGTGGCAGCTCTTGCAATGCACGGCTATTCGATTCATTGATTGCTTCATTCAACGTACTTTTCGCTTCAACTGGGTCTCTGTGGCCCATAGTGCTAGAACAGCCCACTAACGAAGCGATTGTGATTGCTACAACGAGTTTACGCATACGATTCCAATAACCTTATTGTTTTACTTCTAAAGGAAACATCTCAAGTTTCCATTGCTTACCGCCACGAGCCACTGTGACGTAGCCACTTTGAATACTATTCAACTGATAGCCGTTAATTTTTTCACCTGCAGAGAGCGCCTTACCATTTAAGATGGCGTAACACTCTGACTGCACACCACACACGATGCTTTGCAACGTTGGGACTTTATGGCGCACGACTCTTTTCACCGGTTGACTCTCCGGTGCTTTTTGCCAACCTAGCGGTGCTGTTGGGTCTTGCTGCGCAAAAGCACTACAAGAAAAACCTAATAATGCGATTAAAAACTTATTAGCCACCAATGAACTCCTGTCTGGTTCCTAGGGTATACACTTCAAGCACTAAGGTTGCGGTTGGGTAATCGTCAACCTGATAGCTAAAGCTGCGCCAGTAGTAGTTCATCGGTAATGACTCTAACGTTTCTAAATATTTTAGAATCGCAAAGTACTTCCCTTCTAATTCAATACGCACAGGATGGACGTAATATCCGGCGTATTGTTGATCCGCATTTTGATTCCCTACGATAGGCTCCGCTTTCAAAGACTCCAACGACACAAGTTGTAATCCAGATGTACCAGCCAGAACTTGCTCTAACAACTCAGCCATTTGGCTTGGTGAAATTAGATTCTCAATAATTTTCGCTAATTGCTCTGACAACACTTGGCTATCTTTCAATAACCTTTTGTACTCGATATTGATCGCTTGATCAGGGTCTTTTTTCAATTTTGCGGTGATCGCTAAAATTTCACCTTCCAAGCGTTGGTTGGCTAACTTAGTTGCGACCACTTGTTTTTTCAGTGCCTGACTAGACTTAAATGCTGGCTCAACCACCAACAAATACAGACCAAGCGAAATTATCACCACGCAACACAAGCTGATCAGCACCTTCTCGCGCTGGCTCAGCTTGGCAAATTTGTCGTTCAAATTACTCCAAAATGTACCCATTACTTCTTATCCTCTTTGGTGTGCAACTCAAAGGTGAGTACATCTTGTTCATTACGTCCTATCTTTAACTTTTCAAATGAGCGTCCAACAAGATTCAACTCATTCTTAAATTGATTCACCCAATTGGGGATAGACTGGGGTTCGCGCGCTAGACCTTTTAAATCCAATACGTCAGAGCTCATTTTGATGTAGTTCAGCGAGATATCATTGCGCCCTAACTTGGCTAGGCCTTTCATCACACCGGAATAACCGACATTTTGCTCATCATCAAAACGAGAAACGGCAAGTAAAGAATCCTGCTTGGCACGAATTTCTTCTTTCAAACGCTCTACCGCAGCGACTTTTTGCGCCGAAGGCTTATGCTTAGCTAGCTTTTGATTAAGCTGTTGAACTTGCTGTTTTAACTGCTCTTCTTGGCTTCTTTGGCTAGACAGTTCAGCGTTGAGGCCGACTTGTTGCCAGGTGAAATACCCATAACTACCAAGCAAAGTAACCGCAATTAAGGCACATACCGCAGCGACCGTATTAAGCGTAAATCGCTCTACTTTTGGCCTTAGATGGTCTGGGTATAAATTAATCCCCGAATCACAAATATCCGCGACATATTGAGTAAGAAGCTCTCCAGATTCCAACGGTAAGTCGGTTAAACGGGAGACTTTAACACTGAGGCGTTCATCCAGCTCTCGAGCCAAATCATCGTTATTTTCTTCATCACAACACACTTTCATGTGGTGTAAGGTTGCACCGCGTAGCTGTGATGAAAGGTAATCGACAGAGCGCTGTAGTTCTAGTGCGATGCCATCAAGCTGCAAACTGCTACTCGCAACACCAACCAGTGGCGCTGTTACTCCGCGAATCGTGCGTTGGAACACACAGCGGTTATCGATAAATGCACTGACTTTATATTGGCTGTTTTTACTGCGCTGCAATAACACAAAACGCTCTGCGTCTGTGGCTGCTAGTCCCCAAACATCATCTTCAACTAACACATGGCCTAAGCTCAACTTGGCTTTTTCCAAGCGTTGAACCAAACCAAATACTAAAGCTTTAGGTACCACATAGACTTGCAGCTTGTTGCTGTTTGGAAGTGCCGTGGCATCAGCGATGATGTCGGTGATTTTTTCAGAGATAAGATCTTTGAGTAGGAATGGCAGAGTCTGACCTAACTCCTCGTCAGGCACATTGGGCTTATCTATCTGATAGGTTTGATATAAATTGGAGTTGAGCACCACATCGATCGTTAAATCATTTACATTGGCTTTAGTGAGCGTTTCCACCAAAATCTTTTGCCAATCGCCACTTTCAATCGAGACACGCTTAGGTAACTCTACGCCTTCCAATGGCGAAAAATATAAGGCGTACGGCTGAACAACCACTCTTAGGCAGTTAGTTGAACGCGCACCAGAACCAAACTTTCCTATTAAAGATTTTATATTCATCTACTACTTAACTTTTTCGCCAACGATTCCGTCGCCCAACCTTAACTTTCGATTGAGTCTGTACATTTTGAGTCGCCTGTTGAACAGGGAGCATCTGTCGCTCTTGCTGGAAGTACCTACCTTGCACGCCATTCACGCCAAGATCCAACATGGTTTTGTATTCTTGCTTTTGGTCTACGCCAACGGCGATGACCTTTGTTTTCAAGCCTTTGCACGCGCCAAGTAAGCTTCGTACAAACAATTGATTTTCATGCCTTTTATCGATTTCCTTGACCAGGCTTCTATGCAGTTTTAGATAATCGATCGGTAAGTCTTTCAGGTAGTGAGTACTTACAATAGAACGCCCAGCTTGACCCACCACTACTTTACACCCTAAACCGGCAATCATCTTGATCACAGGTCGCATATAATCGAGGTGCTTCACTAATCTGGCTTCAGCAAATTCAAACATTAATTGCTGACGTTTATCCATTGGCAATTGCAATAACTCGTCTCTAAACCAACGAAAGTACTTTCTATCTGCAAATGGAGTCACATGAAGGTTTACAGAATAACATAAACCATTTTTTGACGCTTTCAAAAATTTGGCGACAGCACAAAAAACTGAGCGATCTAAAAGACTTTCGTAACCGACTGACTCAATTGCAGGATTAAAACGTGACGCCTTTATTAAACCTTTCTCTGGATCATTTATTCGAACAAACAGCTCATGGTGATGAAGTTTTTCCTCTTGATGCGAACCAAGTAAGAAACAGGGTTGCTCAAAAATAAACAGCTTTTCTGGCTTAAGTACTTTATCAAACAGGGTGCGCCAACGTACGCTGCCACGCTCCTGCTCTTGTGTTGCCAGCTTTTGGAAGCGATTCCAAGTATTAACCTGCTGAAGCTGAGCACTTTTTAATGCCGTTTCAGCCTCATCCATTATTTTGCCTTGGCGCTCGCCTTCATGGAACATACTGATACCAATATGGCACCAGTTATCCCTATCTAACGGCTCTGGTGGTGTTACTTTTGCTAACTGTTTAAGGCAGTTAATCGCAATGCTCGAGGTATCTTTACTGCTCAAGTGAGGGGCAAATATCGCGAAATCAGAATTGTAGTAACGCGACAAAATAACATCAGGGTAGCGCTGAATAACATTACTAATGCTTTCACCCACTTCCACCACAAAATCATTCGCAACTTGCTTACCAGACTCCTCTTTGACATGTTGCCAATCGTCGATTCTGAGTAACAGCACGCCACCGTGCGAGCCACTTTCTGATAATGCTGCTTCCAACTTACTGTCAAACAACACGCGATTGGCCGTGCCCGTTAATTGGTCAAGGAAAGTTTGAGTGCGAATAAAGGTATCGAAACGGCTGCGCTCCTGCCGGGCATCTTGCAATTCTTCTATTAAGCGATCTAGCGCTTCGCTTGCCGTGTATGGCCACTCACGCTCATCACCTTTGGCAAATTCTTCAACGCGGCCAGCTAAGATCATACGACCACGTTCTTCTAGTAACTCCGAACCATGCAACTGCTCTTTGAGCCATTTCACCCCACGCACCAAACAGAACACAATCAAAAGTACCGCGAGGGTGATAGACCATAAGGCCTGCATTGAATAGCCGTAACCAAGGTATGGTGGAATGGCTTTAAAACGAATCGAGTAGCCGCTGTTTCGTTCAAGTAAATATTCGGCTTGATGTAAAAAGGCAGGATCAACTCGGGAGGAGGTATCTTTAAAGCGGTAAATCACTCCAACCTCTGAGGAAAGCTGCATCTCAACAATATTCGATGCTTGCAGCATTTTCGGCATCCAGCGCTGAAGAGAATAGGCCGCGTCAGGATCTTCCATCTCTTTATCGACCACTTCAACAATGCCTTTTAAGGAATGCTGCAAGTACTCTTGCCCTAAACTTTTAAACGACAAAGTACCGCCAAGAAACAGAATAAACATGGCACTGGTAACAATAACCGTAACAAAAGCAACAAGACGAGTACTAAGCTTTAAGGTAGGCGTATACCTCATAGGTGGTGAATTCCCTTCTCAGTGAGATGTTATAAGTTTACCGAATGAAACGATTTAGTCAGTTGGGCGTTAAATCACATAGAACCATCGTCTCCCTGACAGATTCTAACAGTTAACTATCCCAGCTTTCATCACTCAACGTCACTTGTAACGAACTATAAGAATTCACTATATAAAAAAGCCGCGATATTCGCGGCTTTTTTTCAATTTGGATAGATTAAAACGGGATGTCGTCGTCAAAATCCATTGGTGGCTCATTGTATTGAGGCTGCTGCTGTTGCGGCTGTTGTACAGGTTGAGCTGGTTTTTGCTGCATTGCAGGCTGTTGAGGTTGACCCCAGCCTTGCTGCTGTGGCTGACCACCCATGCCTTGTGCAGGAGCTCCGCCTTGCGCACGGCCACCTAGCATTTGCATCGTACCATTGAAACCTTGCACGACAACTTCTGTCGTGTAACGGTCTTGGCCACTTTGATCTTGCCATTTGCGTGTTTGAAGTTGGCCTTCAATATAAACTTGAGAGCCTTTGCGCAGGTACTCACCCGCTACTTCAGCAAGCTTGCCGAACAGAGCTACACGGTGCCATTCGGTTTTTTCACGCTGCTCGCCGGTTGCTTTGTCACGCCATGATTCAGATGTCGCTACGGTGATATTGGCAACTGCGCCGCCACTAGGCATGTAACGTACCTCTGGGTCTCCCCCAAGGTTGCCTACTAAGATTACTTTGTTTACTCCACGGCTAGCCATGTTTCGCTCCGTCTCGGTTAATTTGGTGTTCAATTTTAATCGCGCATAAGGATAACATTAAATGCAAATGGCACAACTATCGATAGTCGCTTATCAGTAAAGAATTGCCGAACCCAGTTCCAGAATTCAATACCGCTCTAATAATTGTCGTTCACCCTTCTCAACAATGCCATCTTCTCATTCTGTTTCATCCTTTTTGAAGCAACGTCACCCCTTTTGATATGGGGTTCCGTAACTTTCTCCGCAATCTATATGAGAGAAAACTAACGCCATATCAAATATGAAACAAGATGCAAAATTGACAATATCACAATCGTATTCTGACAAAAGATCACCGAGGATAGTGCAAAAAATAAGCACTCAATAATGAACTGACTAACAACGAGATGACTATGGCTAAGAATATCTACGCACGCACCCTTTACTTCCTTTGCGAAGACAAAAACGCGCAATACCCTAACGTTGAAAGAATTGAAAAGGCCCTCGGCTTACCTATTCCTAAAATGGAACCCCAAGAGTTCATGCTGGCGATGCAGCAGCACAAACATAAAATTTTGCTGATTGATCACAATGACTATCAAAAATTAAATAGCGCTATTCGCAACTTACCGCTATCCAACAAGATTTTTGAAACGGTTATTTTTAACGTGGAAAAGCGCCTAACCACAGATGAGTTACTCAGCTTTGGCAACTTGAAAGCACTGTTCTATCGTAATGACGCCATTGAAGATATCGCCTACGGATGCGGAGAGGTCATCAACAGCCAAAACTGGCTACCGAGAAAAGTAGCCGCACAGCTGCTTCATCATTACCGCCATGTAATCGACAGCCAGACTGCGCCAGCAACCGTTGACCTCACCACCCGCGAGATTCAAATACTGCGTAGCCTCAAAACTGGCGCTTCTAATATTCAGATTGCAGAAGACCTGTTCATCAGCGAGTTCACGGTAAAATCGCATCTTTATCAAATTTTCAAGAAGCTTTCGGTGAAAAATCGCGTTCAAGCCATATCTTGGGCAAACCAACACCTAATGTCTTAAATTTAAAGCAACGGCCAAAAAATCAACTTTTGCACTAAGTCATTAATTATCTATTCATAAAAACCGTGATATGGTGTCGCCAATTTAAATTTCGTCAGAAAAGATAAAGGGTTTTATCATGATTAAAAAATGCCTATTCCCTGCAGCTGGATACGGAACTCGCTTTCTACCTGCAACTAAATCAATGCCAAAAGAAATGATGCCTGTTGTAAATAAACCATTGATTGAATACGGTGTTGAAGAAGCTATCCAAGCGGGTATGGATGGCATGTGTATTGTCACCGGTCGTGGTAAACACTCCATCATGGATCACTTCGATAAAAACTATGAACTAGAACATCAAATCAACGGCACTAATAAAGAAGAGCTGTTGGTTGATATTCGCGATATTATCGAATCTGCTCACTTTACTTATATTCGCCAACGCGAAATGAAAGGCCTGGGCCATGCGATTCTTACTGGCCGTGAGCTTATTGGTGATGAACCGTTTGCAGTAGTTCTTGCCGACGACTTATGTGTTAATGAGCAAGAAGGCGTACTTGCACAAATGGTCGCACTATTTAAGCAGTTCCGTTGCTCTATCGTTGCGGTTCAAGAAGTGCCAGCAGACGAAACCCATAAATATGGCGTAATTTCTGGTGAGATGATCAAAGACGACATCTACCGCGTCGATGACATGGTCGAGAAGCCAGAACCAGGCACTGCGCCAAGCAATCTGGCGATTATTGGCCGCTACATTCTGACTCCTGATATTTTTGAATTGATCGAAAATACTGAACCAGGCAAAGGCGGTGAAATTCAGATCACTGATGCGCTGTTAAAACAAGCGAAAGCAGGCTGCGTACTGGCATACAAATTTAAAGGCCAACGTTTTGACTGTGGTAGCGTTGAAGGTTATATCGAAGCAACCAACTACTGTTTCGAAAACCTTTACCAAAAAGACAGTAAGAAATCTGAACTAGGTAAAACTCCGACGACTAAGAAAGCTTAATTCTTCTAATATTACCTTCAAAGGCAGCGACAATCGCTGCCTTTTTACTGTCTTTTTATCCAGTATTTTCTTTGAACATTTCTCGCACTATGTAATACTTAGTTGATTGCTAATTTAAGCTAAACGAGTTAGAGCGATAATAATGGATAAGATAGAAGTTCGTGGCGCCCGCACGCATAACCTCAAGAATATCAACCTCACTATTCCTCGTGACAAATTAATTGTCATCACAGGCTTATCGGGGTCAGGTAAATCTTCATTAGCCTTTGATACTTTATACGCGGAAGGGCAGCGCCGATATGTTGAATCGCTTTCAGCTTATGCCCGTCAATTTCTGTCATTGATGGAAAAGCCCGATGTCGATCATATCGAGGGTTTATCACCGGCTATTTCTATCGAGCAAAAATCCACGTCGCATAACCCTCGCTCGACCGTTGGTACTATTACCGAAGTTTACGACTATTTACGCCTACTCTATGCTCGCGTCGGTGAACCGCGCTGTCCGACTCATAAAGTGCCTTTAGCAGCTCAAACGGTTTCTCAGATGGTCGATAAGGTGCTTGAGATGCCTGAGGGTTCTAAAATGATGCTACTTGCCCCTATCGTCAAAGAGCGTAAGGGCGAGCATGTAAAGACATTGGAAAACCTTGCAGCACAAGGCTTCATTCGCGCCCGTATTGATGGTGAAACCTGCGATTTATCCGATCCTCCTCCTTTAGAACTACATAAAAAACATACCATTGAAGTCGTTGTCGACCGTTTCAAAGTACGTAGCGATCTTCAGCAGCGATTGGCAGAATCGTTTGAAACCACTCTAGAGTTATCCGGTGGTATTGCTGTCGTAGCACCTATGGATGGTGATGGCGAAGAAACGGTATTCTCCGCTAACTTTGCCTGTCCTCATTGTGGCTATAGCATGCAAGAGTTAGAGCCAAGATTATTTTCATTCAATAACCCTGCCGGTGCATGTGGTACTTGTGATGGTCTAGGTGTTCAGCAATATTTTGATCCTGCGCGCGTGATTCAAGACGAATCTCTAAGCCTGGCTCAAGGGGCAATTCGCGGTTGGGATCAAAAGAACTACTACTATTTCCAAATGTTGACCTCATTGGCAGATCACTACGGCTTTGATCTTCACCAACCTTTTGAACAACTGCCGAAGAAAACCCAAGAGATCATTTTAAAAGGCTCTGGCAGAACAGAAATCGAATTCAAATACATCAATGATCGTGGTGATATGCGAGTTAAGCGTCACCCGTTTGAAGGGATTCTCAACACGCTTGAGCGCCGTTACCGAGATACTGAGTCAAACACCGTGCGCGAAGATCTCGCCAAATATATCTCAACCAAATGCTGTTCAAGTTGTGATGGTAGTCGCCTACGTCTCGAAGCGCGTAATGTCTTTATTGCTGACACTACATTGCCTGAGATTGTTGAGCTAAGTATTGCTGACGCGTTAGGCTTTTTCGCTTCACTCAAGCTAGATGGCCAAAAAGCCAAAATTGCCGAAAAGGTCATGAAAGAGATCAACGACCGCTTAGAATTTTTGGTCAATGTTGGTCTCAATTATCTAAACCTATCACGCAGTGCGGAAACTTTATCCGGTGGTGAAGCACAGCGTATTCGCCTTGCTAGCCAAATTGGCGCAGGTCTCGTTGGCGTAATGTACGTTTTAGATGAACCTTCGATTGGCCTTCATCAACGTGACAACGAGCGCCTACTTAAAACCCTCACTCACTTACGAGATCTTGGCAATACCGTTCTTGTCGTCGAGCACGACGAAGATGCAATTCGCTGCGCCGATCATGTGATTGATATTGGCCCTGGAGCAGGTGTACACGGCGGTTCTGTCGTTGCCCAAGGCACGATGGAAGAGATACTTGCCACGCCAGACTCTCTAACAGGCCAATATCTAAGCGGCGCAAAAGAGATTGCGATTCCAACCACGCGCACTCCTTTTGATAAGAAGAAAATTGTCGAGTTGCAAGGTGCCAGCGGCAACAACCTCAAAGACGTCAACTTGCAAATTCCCGTCGGCCTATTCAGCTGTATTACTGGTGTATCGGGTTCAGGTAAATCGACTCTTATCAACGATACCTTCTTTAAAATTGCTCATACTCAGCTAAATGGTGCAACCACAGCAATGCCTGCACCATATAAAAAGATCAAAGGCCTTGAACACTTCGATAAAGTGATCGATATCGATCAAAGCCCTATCGGCCGTACACCTCGCTCAAACCCTGCGACTTACACCGGAATATTCACACCTATTCGTGAACTGTTTTCGGGCACTCAAGAAGCTCGTTCTCGAGGCTATAAACCAGGCAGATTTAGCTTTAACGTCCGCGGAGGCCGTTGTGAGGCTTGCCAAGGTGATGGTGTAATCAAAGTTGAAATGCACTTCTTACCTGATGTCTATGTACCGTGTGATGTATGTAAAGGTAAACGCTACAACCGAGAAACATTAGAGGTGCGCTACAAAGGCAAAACCATAGATGAAGTGTTGGAAATGACCGTTGAAGATGCGCGAACATTCTTTGATCCTGTACCTGTCATTGCTCGTAAGCTTCAAACATTAATGGATGTAGGCTTGTCCTATATTCGACTGGGCCAAGCGGCCACCACTCTATCTGGCGGTGAAGCACAGCGAGTAAAACTGGCGCGTGAGCTATCAAAACGCGATACCGGTAAGACCCTTTACATTTTGGATGAGCCAACAACCGGCCTGCATTTCCACGATATTCAACAGTTACTAACGGTATTGCATAGGTTACGCGACCATGGCAATACAGTGGTAGTGATAGAGCACAACCTTGATGTGATCAAAACTGCAGACTGGATTGTCGATTTAGGCCCTGAAGGCGGTCAAGGTGGCGGTGAAATCATTGCACAAGGTACGCCAGAAGATGTGGCTTTAGTCGAAGGTTCACATACAGCCAGATTCCTTAAACCTATGTTAAAGTAGTAAAATCTTTATACCTGTGATCCTCAAGGGTCTGTGAACTAACAAACCAGCGTATGATACGCTGGTTTCTTTTTAGCAAAGAGCGTGTATGGCAACCATTCATTTATCTGGCACTCAACTTGAACCCCAAGCGCCTAGAGTTCCGCTGATTCGTCCATTTTTAGTTTCTATAGCTGTGATGTTCATCGTAGCCATGCACTTCTTTATGCCTAACCCTGGTGGTTCTGGGCTAGCGCTATCTTTTAATGCAACAACATGGCTCGCTTTAGGTGTGGCAATTGCAATTGGTTTGTATCAAATTGGCACTGAAGGAGCGCTTCGCTACAACAAGCTGACTATTGTTCTATTTGCCGTATGTCTAATGCTAACCGCCCCTGTGCTCTACCCCAATGCCTCATTAGAATTGAGTCTTGGTCGACTCTCCGGGCTTTGGGTTGGCTTTATGCTGTTTGTCATCTTGCAGCAATTCCGATTTAGTAACCGTCAGAAGCAGCGTTTACTCTGGTTTATCATCATTGCCGTATTGATTGAAGCGCTACTTGGTTGGACACAATACCTTATTCTCGAACCTGGCAACTTTATGGGTTACGACGTATCCGCCAACAGACCATACGGCATATTCCAACAACCAAACGTGATGGCAAGCTTTCTTGCAACAGGATTTGTGCTTTCAGGCTATCTACTGGCGCGCCACCCAGCGAAATACCAAAGCCGTTTAAGTGCCGTCATCATTCTGTATATCATGCCCGCCCTCACGATTCCGTTGTTGGTATTTCTTGCCTCTCGTACTGGCTGGTTAGGTGCTGCCCTAGCAACAGTATTGGTCATTCCATATTTATATCGCTTCGCCACACAAAAGCGCCTGCTTGGTTGGTGCGCATCGGTATGTTTAGGTATTGCCATTGCTTTTACGCTCCCAGCGCTAAATAAAGCAACAGGTTCTATTGAAGCGAAGGCAAACTTAGAGAGTGCGAGAAGCTACATCTACCCACAAGCGGCAGATATGCTGGTTGAAAAACCATTTACAGGATACGGTTATGGCCGCTTTGAAGCTGAATATATTTTGTACACGGCAAGGCAGCATCAACTCAATTCCGATTATCACGTTGGTTTAGCAGCACTGGATCACCCGCACAATGAGCTACTGTATTGGGGTGTGGAAGGAGGATTATTGCCTCTACTTGGGATTCTATTAGCCGCTATTTTCGTACTTCTGCGTATGTATCAAGCGAAAAAAGGAACTCGCTTGGCCATGTTCGCGTTATTCGTACCAATATTGCTTCATAGCCAATTAGAGTATCCGTTTTATCACTCCATAATTCATTGGATCATCTTTATTGTTTTACTCTACTGGGTCGATCAACGAGCGAATTCTTATCGCACATTTTCGTTTAGCATTGTCTCGAAAACACTATTGAGAGTGTTCAGTTTAGTCGTCCCGATAGTCATCACCCTATATATGGGTAGCTCGCTTCATACCAACTATGTGCTCACTCAATTTGAAAAATCACAGCCAAAAGACCCGAATATATTGGCTCAAGTGTCTAATCCAATTGTGTGGAAAAACCGTTACGACTGGGACGTCTATAGTGTGTATCTAAACATAGGCTTGGTGACTCAAAACCCCGAATACATTCAACCTTATGTTGATTGGTCGTTGAAAATTATCAAAGACACACCAAGGCCGGCCTTCTATAACAACCTTATAATGGCCTACCAAGGCTTAGGGGAAGAGCAAAAAGCGGAGCAAATACGCAGCGAAGCGCAGTTCTTATTTCCAGCGCGAGACTTTGATAAAGTCCAGTACATAGCACCGGACATTGATGCTTTAAAAGCATCAGCAGCAGAATAAACCAAGCATCTTAATAATGCGGCTTCATCATGAAGCCGCTTTTTCTTTCATTGCTATCTTTTCCGAGACTATTGAGTGAGTGACTCTTCTAGCGCTCGAAGACACAAGGCGACATTTTCCGCACGAGCACCATAGCCCATGAGACCGATTCGCCACGCTTTACCCGCGAGCGCGCCAAGGCCAGCGCCAATTTCAAGATTATAGGTATCAAGTAGATGATTACGCACTTTCGCTTCATCGATGCCTTCAGGTACATAAACCGCGTTTAGTTGTGGTAAACGATGCTTTTCATCCACCACGAAGCGAAAACCGAGTTTTTCTAATCCGGTTTTCAAGGTTTCATGCATGGTTTTATGGCGCTGCCATGCATTTTCAAGTCCTTCATTTTTCAATATCAACAGCGCCTCATGCAGCGCATATAAGCTGTTTACTGGCGCAGTATGGTGGTAACTACGTTTACCTTCACCACTCCAATAGCCAAGCACTAAGCTTTGATCCAAAAACCAGCTCTGTACCGGAGTTTGACGAGATTTAATTTTCTCGATGGCTAGCTGAGAAAAGGTCACCGGAGATAAACCAGGCACACAAGACAAACACTTTTGACTGCCCGAATAGACCGCATCTAACTGCCATTCATCAACGCGTAGCTCAACACCACCTAGTGATGTCACGGTATCAACAATAGTCAGCGCACCATATTGCTTGGCTAATTGGCCGAGTGATGCCGCATCAGAAACAGCCCCTGTAGAGGTTTCAGCATGAACGAATGCCACAATTTTAATGTCATCATGCTGCGCTAAAGCGTCTTTTACTTTCTCTACAGAAACAGGCGTACCCCATTCATCATCAACAATAATCGCTTCACCACCAGCACGAACCACGTTTTCACGCATTCGTTCGCCAAACACGCCATTGCGACAAACCAACACCTTGTCGCCCGGCTCAATCAAATTAACGAAGCACGCCTCCATACCAGCGCTACCCGGCGCAGATACCGCAATAGTAAAATCGTTCTCGGTTTGAAAGGCGTATTTCAGTAACTGTTTAAGCTCATCCATCATACCGATAAATAGTGGGTCTAAGTGGCCGACAGTAGGGCGACTCAATGCTTGGAGAACTTGAGGTGATATATCTGAAGGCCCAGGCCCCATTAAAATACGATGAGGGGGAATAAAACTTTGGATTGTCATGATCACTCCTTGCAGCAGACTTGTTCGAATTTAATTATTATTCATAGCCACCATAGAGTATTAAACCAAACTCGGCAATTGGCCCTAAGTCTATAGAAGATCTGCATCAACCCTTAGCTTTTCGAAACTAGGTTTTATTCATCGCCAACGTTTTCCTGCTTGTTACAAATTAATGATTTTTTGACCAAATTAACCGTTGACTTTGATCACATAAAAACGTTCAATAATTATTCACAGAAGAGGAGCATTACCTAGGTAGATGCATCGTGGAGCCGCAAATCCTAAACGATGTATTGAGGGAGAGTAATGCCGAGATTGACCGAAGTTGCAGGTTTCGGTACGTCGGTTGACTTGAGTTGAATCTCATCAATTGTCATCAGCGCAGCCTGATGAAGCGCTTCTGAGGTGAATAATGTTGCAAACATCTACCTCTTTTATCGCTCAAAAACTCTCTTCTTGTTTGAGATTTCAAACAAAACATCGGACGTTGGACAACCAACAACAACTTAGGAAGTCGTGGGAGAATCACTGTGAGCTCTTTTAATGTCGCCAAATTCGGCGGAACAAGTGTCGCAAACTTTGAAGCAATGAGCCGTTGTGCGGCCATCATTGAACAAAATCCAAATACCAAACTGATTGTCAGTAGCGCATGTTCAGGCGTGACCAACTTATTGGTCGAGCTTGCCAATGGTGTGCAAGACTCTGCTCAACGCGCAGAAATTCTAACCAAACTAGCGGCTATTCACCAAGCAGTGTTGGATAAGCTAGAAGTCGCAGATGAAACGGCGGCTGAGATAGTAAAAATTCTCGATACCGTCACTAACTTAGCTGAAGCAGCTTCAATTCAAGCCAGCACTAAATTGACCGATCATTTAGTCGCGTGTGGTGAGTTGATGTCTACTCACTTACTTACACAATTAATGAAAGAGCGCGGGCTCAATGCGGTTCGTTTTGATATTCGCGATGTACTCAAAACAGACGATAACTTTGGCAAAGCAGAACCTCAGTTAGAAACGATTCGTCAATTGGCAGAACAAAAACTCGTTCCTCTATGTCAAAACCACGTGGTAGTAACGCAAGGCTTTATAGGTTCTGACCCAGAGGGCAATACAACCACTTTAGGTCGCGGCGGCAGTGACTATAGCGCAGCCCTAATTGCTGAGGCGGTACAAGCGAGTGGCCTAGAAATTTGGACAGACGTTCCGGGCATCTACACCACCGATCCGCGCATTGCGGCCAAAGCCTCTCCTATCCCAGAAATCAGCTTTAGTGAAGCATCTGAGATGGCGAACTTTGGTGCTAAGATTTTGCACCCATCGACTCTTATCCCAGCTCTTCGTCACGACATTCCCGTTTTTGTCGGCTCTTCAAAAGAACCAGAAAAAGGCGGCACTTGGATTCGTCATCAAGTAGAAAGCTCGCCACTTTTCCGTGCGTTGGCATTGCGTTGCAATCAAACCATGGTGACGCTGCGCAGCGCGAACATGTTCCATGCCTATGGCTTCTTAGCTAAAGTGTTTGAGATCCTTGCGAAACATAAAGTCTCTGTTGATCTCATTACTACGTCAGAGATCAGCGTCTCTTTAACACTTGATCAAACAGACACATCTGGCGGTGCGCCTGAACTGCCGCAAGCGGCAAAAGAAGAGTTAGAACAGTTGTGTACCGTCGATGTCGAGCAGAACCTCTGCTTAGTGGCTCTAATTGGTAACAATATGAGTGAAAGCAAAGGCTACGCGAAACAAGTATTCAGCACTTTAGAAGACTTCAACTTACGCATGATTTGCTACGGTGCAAGCCCACACAACTTGTGCTTCTTGCTACACGAATCTGTCTCTCGTCAGGCTATCCAAAAGCTGCACACCGAGCTTTTTGAAAGTTAAACTCTCCTCAAACAAAAACGAGCACCAATGCGCTCGTTTTTATTTCTGTTAAACCCAGACCTTAATCCATATCAATCTTAACATTCGAAAGTGCACCACCAGAAAAACTCTCGCCGCGTTGCGTTTTAAGCATAATGCGTAAATCATTGGCGGAATCTGCACTGTGCAACGCATCCTCTTCACTGATTTTGTCATCGATGACCAACTGATATAGCGCTTGATCAAAGGTCTGCATCCCTACCTGCTGTGATTTCGCCATGGTTGATTTAAGTTCATGCAGATCACCACGACGAACCAAGTCAGACACGCGCGGGCTATTAAGCAGTATCTCAAACACACCATGACGTCCTTGGCCATGCTTATCGCGCAAGAGTTGCTGGCCCACCACCCCTTTTAGGTTCATCGATAAATCAAACAAAAACTGCTCTTTTTGCTCTTTAGGCACCAAATGCAAAATACGCTCTAAAGCTTGGTTGGCGTTATTGGCGTGCAATGTCGCCATACACAAATGGCCAGTTTCGGCGAAGGTCATGGCATATTCCATAGTCTCACGACTGCGTATCTCACCAATCAAAATCATGTCAGGTGCTTGACGCAGAGAGTTCTTAAGTGCCACTTCATAGCTTTCGGTATCCAAACCGACCTCACGCTGAGTAACTATACAACGATTATGCTCATGAACAAATTCAATCGGATCTTCTACCGTTAAAATATGCCCTGTTCGGTGCATATTACGATAGCCTGTCATTGCTGCCATGGTGGTTGATTTACCCGACCCCGTTGCACCAACAACCAGCACTAAACCACGCTTTGCAATTGCTAAATCTTGCAACACATCGGGCAGCTTTAACTGCTCAAATGTCGGGATATTGGTTTCGATTCTGCGAATTACAGCGCCCGGAAGTTCTCGCTGGAAGAATGCCGACACACGAAAACGGCCAATATCGCGTACCACTGCAAAATTGGCCTCACGGCTGCGGCGATACTCTTGCTGGCGTTCGCTATCCATCATAGTGTCGAGTAACTGCATCACTTGCGACTGAGTCAGTTTATCACCATGCGCGCGCAGCTCACCGTCAACCCGATAGAGCACTGGAGCACCAACCGTAATATAGAGATCAGACGCTTTCTGATCTGTCATTCCATGTAAAAAAGCATCGATATCCATATCCCTTCTCCCTAAAACGTCGTTGTATCAATGATAGAAGCAACTTCTTGCGGGTCGACTAACCCTTTGGCAATTAACTGTTTCGCATTCTGCTCCATCGTTTGCATGCCTTGAGAAGCTCCAGTCTGAATCACTGAATACATCTGTGCCACTTTATCTTCACGGATCAAGTTACGAATCGCTGGTGTCGCCATCATGATCTCATGACAAGCAACACGGCCGCCGCCAATACGCTTCACCAGTTTTTGTGCAATAACCGAACGCAAAGATTCAGAGAGCATTGAACGCACCATATCTTTATCACTGCCAGGGAACACATCGATGATACGGTCGATAGTTTTAGCAGCTGAGCTAGTGTGCAAAGTACCAAACACTAGGTGGCCTGTTTCCGCCGCGGTAAGCGCTAAACTGATCGTCTCTTGGTCACGCAGCTCACCTACTAAGATGACATCTGGATCTTCACGCAGCGCACTGCGCAGCGCCGCTTTAAAGCTATGAGTATCTCGATGTACTTCGCGTTGGTTAACCAAACATTGATTATTGCTGTGCACAAATTCAATTGGGTCTTCAATGGTAAGAATATGCTTTTTGTGATTGCGGTTGATGTAATCCACCATGGCCGCCAAAGTGGTCGATTTACCTGAGCCCGTAGGGCCAGTCACAAGCACTAGGCCTTTATCTATATTGGCAATATTGTTGAATATATCTGGCGCACCAAGCTCTTCAAGCGTAGGAACCTTAGTTGGGATGGTACGAAATACCGCCGCACAGCCACGCGTTTGATTGAATGCATTAACACGGAAACGACCAACGTTTGGCAATTCAAATGAGAAGTCCACTTCAAGGTGTTCTTCAAACTCGCTGCGCTGAGCATCATTCATGATTTCAAACACCAAGCGGTGCACGTCCGCGTGAGCTAATTCAGGCATGCTGAGCTTTCTCACTTCACCATCAATGCGCACCATTGGAGAAACTCCAGCAGAAAGATGTAGATCTGACGCATTATGTTTTACACTAAAATCCAATAACTCAGCGATATCCATTTAAATTCCTTAGTAAAGTTAGCCATGAGTAGTATTCAACAAAATATTGAACAGATCACCTCACAGATCTTAGCCGCGCAGCAAAAGTGTGGTCGTACTCAAGAGTCCGTGCAACTTCTGGCGGTGAGTAAGACCAAACCGAATCAAGCTGTCTTAGAAGCCGCTCATGCAGGTCAAACTGCATTCGGTGAAAACTATGTGCAAGAGGGCGTGGATAAAATAGCATATTTTTCAGAACACCATCCAGAGCTCAAGTTGGAGTGGCACTTCATTGGCCCACTCCAATCCAACAAAACGCGACCTGTCGCAGAGAATTTTGCATGGGTTCATACTATTGATAGAGCAAAAATTGCGCAGCGATTAAATGATCAACGCCCTTCGAGCTTGGATAAACTTCAGGTACTTATCCAAGTCAACACCAGTGCTGAAAGCAGCAAGTCTGGTGTTAATGATCAGCAAGTATTTGAGTTAGCCGAGTTGATTTATTCTCTACCCAACCTCACGTTAAGAGGGTTGATGTCAATTCCAGCTAACGTGACTGACTATCAGTCACAGTTACAGGCATTCAATCAGTTAGCCGAACTAAAAGACGCGTTATCTGCGCGCTACCCAGATCTAAATCTCGATACACTTTCGATGGGTATGAGTGGTGATATGGAAGCCGCCATTGAAGCAGGTAGTACCATGGTTCGTATCGGCACGGCCATTTTCGGTGCTCGTGATTACAAATAAAATAAATTAGGAAGCCATTATGCAACACAAGAAAATTACGTTTATCGGCGCAGGAAACATGGCGCGCTCAATTATTGCTGGTCTAGTTGCAAGCGGGTATCCCGCCAAACTCATTACTGCTACCGACCCAAATCAAGATCAGCGTGATTTCCTTGCTACGCAATATGGCATTCAAACCGAAGCTGATAACTTAATTGCCGCTTCAGGTGCAGACGTCATCGTACTGGCTGTGAAACCTCAGCTGATGTCAGTTGTGGCTGAAGGGCTACAAAGCATCGATTATAGCGATAAATTAGTCATCTCGATTGCGGCAGGTATCAGTGCTGCACGTTTAAATGAAATGTTCGCGGCTCAATTACAGCTGGTACGTGTCATGCCAAATACCCCAGCGCTTGTCAGCCAAGGTATGAGTGGTCTGTACGCACCTAAACAAGTAACAGAGCAAGACAAGCAATTTGCCGCTGATCTCATGACTGCGGTTGGTAAAGTGTGCTGGGTAGAGACAGAATCTGGCATCAATAACATAATCGCAGCAGCAGGTAGCGCACCGGCTTATTTCTTCCTATTTATGGAAGCGATGCAGGCTGAGGCTATCGCACAAGGTTTTGATCAGCAAACCGCTCGTTTACTTGTTCAACAATCGGCATTGGGCGCAGCAGAAATGGTTATAGCTAATCCTGAAACTGAGCTTTCGACCTTGCGCGAACAAGTGACATCTAAAGGCGGTACAACAGCAGAAGCGTTACGTACATTCAATCAACATCAATTGTCTGATATTGTAGCCAAAGCAATGCAAGCTGCCGTCACTCGTGCTGAAGAGATGGAAAAACAATTTTAATAACACTCACCACGAGAAAGCGTATCAGCTCATCTCGATTGGTATATTAACCTGAGCTAGTCAGTTAGCTCTCATGAATTAAGGGAAACCTATGAGTTCAATGAGTTTTCTTATTGCCACCCTATTTGATTTGTACATCATGGTGGTCATTCTACGCATGTGGCTGCAAGCTGCGCGCGCAGATTTCTACAACCCATTTTCTCAATTTGTCGTCAATGCAACCCAGCCTGTCGTAGGCCCTTTACGTCGCTTTATTCCGTCGATTGGTAGTATTGACCTCGCCACCTTGCTGTTTGCTTACGCGCTAATGGTCGGCAAATTTGCACTGATAGCGCTTGTTGCGCCAAAAGAGGCCTTCAGCGTAACCCTACAAGGCCACCTATTTGTTGCAATGTTCGCGTTAGTCAAAACCATGGGTAAGATTTTATTCTATGTACTGATCGTGCGTGCCATTTTGAGTTGGGTAAGCCAAGGAAGAAGCCCTGTGGAATATGTTTTCCACCAGCTAACTGAACCTATGCTTGCACCAATTCGCCGTGTAATTCCGGCAATGGGCGGCTTCGATTTCAGTATCTTGGTGCTATTTATTGCCTTACAGTTTGCTAACCGACTGGTCGGTGAGTTGCTCTCGCCACTAATTGGCATCCTTTGGTTCCAGTTGTAATGTCCAATGCCGCATGGCTTGAAGGCGAAGACGTGGTTCTTCGCCTTTACATTCAACCTAAGGCCAGCCGAGATAAAATTGTTGGCTTACACGGTGAAGAATTAAAAATCGCAATTACGGCTCCACCTGTGGATGGCAAAGCCAATGCGCATTTGAGTAAGTACCTCGCCAAACAGTTTAAGGTCGCCAAAGGCCTTATTAGCATCGAAAAAGGTGAACTGGGGCGGCACAAGCAAGTGCGAATCACCGCTCCGACACAAATGCCCGAAGAGATTAAAGCCATCCTATGATGGCTTTTTTACTATTTGTCGCTAAGTAACCTGTAAATAGTCTGCAGCAAAAACTAGCATTCATGGTAAAGGCCATTTAAAGTTCACCCCAATTCATTTTCATTGAAATTAAACGAGGCTACTGATGAGCAAAATCGTTCTTGCGACAGGCAACCAAGGCAAAGTAAAAGAAATGGCAGATCTACTGTCAGATTTCGGTTTTGAAGTATTAGCACAAAGCGAATTCAACGTATCAGAAGTCGCTGAAACCGGTACAACCTTTATCGAAAATGCCATCATCAAAGCTCGTCACGCAGCCAAAGAAACAGGCCTAGCAGCAATTGCAGATGACTCTGGATTGGAAGTGGATTTTCTTAATGGCGCTCCGGGCATTTACTCAGCGCGCTACGCTGGTGAAAACGCAAGTGACCAACAGAATTTAGAAAAACTGCTTGATGCGATGAAAGGCGTGCCGCAAGAGCAACGCACTGCACGCTTTCATTGTGTACTGGTACTAATGCGTCATGAAAACGACCCAACACCAATTGTTTGCCACGGCAAATGGGAGGGCCAAATTCTTACCGAAGCTCAAGGTGACAACGGCTTTGGTTACGATCCAGTATTCTTTGTCCCAGAAGATAATTGTGCATCAGCAGAATTAGCGCCAGCACGTAAGAAGCAACTGTCTCACCGCGGCAAAGCGCTCAAACAGCTGTTCGCAACCCTATCAGAGCAACAGTAAACTCTATGCGCTTATCTCCACCAGCACTTAGCTTATATGTACACATCCCATGGTGTGTACAAAAGTGCCCGTATTGTGATTTCAACTCACATGCACTAAAAGCTGAGATCCCTGAAGATCAATATATCGATGCACTATTAGAAGATCTTGATACCGATATAGAGAAGTATCGATTAAATGACGCACCGAGAGCGTTGCACTCGATTTTTATCGGTGGTGGCACACCAAGCCTTATCACTGCAGAAGGAATTGGCCGCCTTTTAACGGGTATTGAACAGCGAATCCCGTTTAAAGATGATATTGAAATCACCATGGAGGCCAACCCAGGCACGGTAGAAGCCGAGCGCTTCACTGGCTACCAAGCGGTCGGGGTAAACCGTATCTCGCTAGGAGTGCAAAGTTTTGAGCAATCAAAACTTGAGAAGCTAGGGCGAATTCACGGCCCTCAAGAAGCAATCAATGCCGCTCATCTAGCCCATCAAATAGGCTTAAACAGCTTTAACCTCGATCTAATGCATGGCCTTCCGGATCAAAGTATTGAGCAAGCGCTCGTTGATTTAGATAAAGCGATCGAGCTCAATCCGCCGCATCTATCTTGGTATCAATTAACTATTGAGCCTAATACCATGTTCTACTACAAACCGCCGACTCTGCCAGACGACGATGATTTGTGGGACATTTTTGAACAAGGCCACCAAAAACTGAGCGCTGCGGGTTACGTGCAATATGAAATCTCTGGCTACAGCAAACCGGGTTATCAATGCCAACACAACCTCAACTACTGGCGCTTTGGTGATTACCTAGGCATAGGCTGTGGCTCTCACGGTAAACTCAGCTTTAGCGATGGGCGCATTATTCGTACCACCAAAGTAAAACACCCGAGAGGCTACTTAGCCGCTTACCAAAATATGGTGAAACCTTACATCAGTGATGAGTTTGAAGTGGCAAATGAAGATAGGCCATTTGAGTTCTTTATGAACCGCTTTAGATTACTGGAGGCGTGCCCAAAACAAGATTTCATAGATACGACAGGGCTACCGCTAAAAGCGATTCAACCCACTATAGATTGGGCATTAGGTAAGCAATACTTAAGTGAAAGTGACACTCATTGGCAAATCACAGAAAAAGGAAAACTGTTCCTCAATGATTTGCTAGAAGCCTTCATGGCAGAAGAAGAGTAGATAGAAAACGTCATCATAAAAATATGAATTTGCAGCGCACAAGGCTGCAAATTCATTGATGACTAGAAACTAAAGGCTAGAAAATAGAACGCCCAATGCGCTCTGAAAGCAGCTCTAACGCCTTAGTACCCGCCAACGAGTTACCTGATGGGTCTAGCTCTGGCGACCAAACCGCAATGGTCATTTCTCCCGGAACAACGGCAATAATACCGCCGCCGACACCTGATTTACCCGGCATACCCACCCGATAAGCAAACTCACCCGCACCATCATATAAGCCACATGTCGCGAGCAAAGCATTCAACTGCTTGGTTTGGGTCGGAGTAATGATCTGCTTACCTGTTTGTACCGATACGCCTTTATTGGCCAAATAGCTGAATGTCTTAGCCAAATCCACACAGCTCATCTTAAGTGCACAAGCGTGGAAGTAATTGTTCAATACTGGGATCACGTCATTTTCAAAGTTGCCAAACGAGCGCATCAGATACGCAATCGCTGCATTGCGGTCGCTATGCAGCATCTCAGAGGCTGCTACCACCTTGTCGTAAGTAATGTGAGTATCACCCGACAATTGGCGCACAAACTCCAACAGACGCTGCCTAGGGGCTGACAGACGGCTATGCAATAAGTCAGCAACAACGATAGCACCCGCATTGATAAATGGGTTGCGAGGAATACCCTGCTCCATCTCAAGCTGAATCATCGAGTTAAACGCTTGGCCAGATGGCTCTTTACCCACGCGAGACCAAATTTCTTCCGGTTTATACAAAGACATCGCTAATGTAAGACTGAGCGCCTTAGAGATCGACTGCACCGAAAAGCCTTCTTCCGCGTCACCGGCTTTGATCACTTCACCGTGATTGGTATACACCGCGATCGCCAGTTTTTGGTTCGAAACTTTTGCTAGCGCAGGAATATAGTCAGCGACCTTACCCTGACCAATCAAAGGGCGAACTTCTTGTAAGATATCAGCCAAGATTGCTTGTGTTGGTTTCATGTGTGACCTATCGATTATTATTGTCTTTGCCTAAAACGGCTTGCTTTAGGGGGCAAAAAGCCAACATTTTCATGTTGGCTTTTAGTCAATTATAAAAGGGATTTCCCTTTAAAACCGTGAGATTAAGCGATGCGCTTAAACTTAATATCCCACACGCCATGGCCGAGACGATGGCCACGCGCTTCAAACTTAGTTAATGGGCGCTCTTCTGGACGAGGTACGTAATCGCCATCAACCGCAATATTGGCGTAACCAGGAGCCGCCGTCATCACTTCAATCATATGCTCGGCGTAGTTTTCCCAGTCAGTCGCCATGTGGAAAATACCATCTTCAACTTGAAGCTTTTGGCGAACCATCTCAGCGAAATCAAGCTGAACAATACGGCGCTTGTGGTGGCGCTTCTTGTGCCATGGGTCAGGGAAGAACAATTGTAGCGTTGCTAGGCTGCTATCCGGAATCATATTAGCAAACACTTCTACCGCATCGTGGCACATAACACGTAGGTTAGTCACACCTGCATCACGAGCATCTGATAAACAAGCACCAACACCTGGGCTATGCACTTCAATACCGATGAAGTTTTTCTCAGGAGCATTCTTTGCCATTTCAACCAAAGATGCGCCCATACCGAAACCAATTTCTAGTACCACAGGGTTGTCGTTACCGAATACTTCTTTCCAATCTAGAAGCTTTTCTTGGTAATCAATACCCATGGTCGGCCAACACTCTTTCATCGCGTTTTCTTGACCTTTGGTTAAACGACCTTCACGACGCACAAAGCTGCGTACTTTGCGAATCAGTTTGCCGTCTTCATTGTATTCGTTTGTGGTCACTTCACTCATGATTTTGCCTGTTTAAAAATTGGTCTCGACTCAAAGGGATTGTGATTATCCAAAGAATTGCCAAGGGTGCAAGTTTTTATCGCTAAAACCGTACACTTTATAGGTTGTACTTAACCACAATTCTATGGTGCAATTTTAGCCCAATAATACAATTACACTATATCGAGCTCGTCGTGACCCCTTTTGCCCAAGCCATTTTAACTTGGTATGACGCTTACGGTAGAAAGAACCTACCTTGGCAACAAGACAAAACCGCCTACAGTGTTTGGCTTTCAGAGATTATGTTGCAACAAACTCAAGTGGCAACCGTGATCCCTTATTACCAACGCTTCCTTGAGCGATTCCCAAGCGTGAAAGACCTTGCCAACGCAGAGCAAGATGAAGTCCTGCACCTATGGACCGGGCTTGGCTACTACGCAAGGGCGCGTAACCTGCACAAAGCCGCCAAAATCGTGGCTCAGGAATACAATGGCGATTTTCCTACCGATATTGAACAGCTAAATGCCCTACCCGGCATCGGCCGCTCGACTGCGGCAGCGGTGCTTTCATCAGTCTACAAAAAGCCTCACGCGATTCTTGATGGCAACGTAAAGCGCACATTGGCGCGCAGCTTTGCTGTAGAAGGCTGGCCGGGGCAAAAGAAAGTGGAAAACCAACTTTGGCACTACGCGGAAGAAAACACGCCGAGCAGTGATACCGACAAGTACAACCAAGCTATGATGGATATGGGTGCAATGGTCTGCACTCGCAGTAAACCGAAATGCACCCTATGCCCTGTGGAGTCGTTTTGTGTCGCGCAAAAACAAGGCAATCAACTCGATTATCCGGGGAAAAAACCGAAAAAAGAGAAGCCAGTGAAGCAAACTTGGTTTGTCATGCTGCACTGTGATGGCCAAATTTGGCTAGAGCAGCGCCCACAATCAGGCATATGGGGCGGGCTATTTTGCTTCCCAGAAAGTAGCAGTGATGCCATTCATCACGAGCTAGACCGCCGCTCAATTGCAAGCAAAGACATCATAGACCAAAGACAATTGATCGCCTTTCGCCATACCTTTAGCCATTATCACCTCGATATCACACCAATTTTGGTGAACATGTCAAAGCAGCCGGATGTGGTAATGGAAGCAGACAAAGGTCTTTGGTATAACTTATCTCAACCTGAAGAAGTCGGCTTAGCTGCACCTGTAAAACAATTACTTGAAAGCTTGCCGTATGAACTTCGTTAGTCATACCCTAGATTTATCAAGACAAAAATCTAGTTTGGTATCAATAAAAGGAAACCATTATGAGCCGCACTGTATTTTGTGCTCGACTACAGAAAGACGCTGAAGGTTTAGACTTTCAACTTTACCCTGGCGATCTAGGCAAACGTATTTTCGATAACATTTCAAAAGAAGCATGGGCTCAGTGGCAACACAAACAAACCATGCTGATCAATGAGAAGCAGCTAAACATGATGGACCCAGAACACCGTAAGTTACTGGAAACTGAAATGGTTAACTTCTTATTTGAAGGTAAAGACGTACACATCGAAGGCTACACGCCACCAAGTGAATAAGTCGAATTAGAATGGCACTGCATAGGATGCAGTGCCATTTTTGCAGTTAGGACGCCCATGAAAAAACTCGCGTTTTGTTTAACAGCCTTGCTGTTAGTCGGTTGCAGCCGTGAATTCATCGAAAGTATTTATGAAGTCGACTACGAGCCGACCAACCGTTTCGCCAAGAACCTCGCCCAGCTCCCGGGACAATTTCAAAAAGACACAGCCGCACTCGATGCCTTGATCAACAGTTTTAACGGCAACATTCAAAAACGTTGGGGCCGAAATGAGATTAAAGTTGCTGGTAAAAGTAACTATGTGAAATACATAGACAATTATCTAAGCCGCTCGGAAGTAAACTTCGCCAAAGGCACCATCATTGTCGAAACCGTTTCCCCTACCGAACCCAAAGTTCATCTAAAAAACGCGATCATAACGACATTGCTAACCCCTGATGATCCTGCCAATGTTGACCTTTTTTCATCCAAAAGCATCAAACTCGAAGGCCGTCCTTTTCTCTACCAGCAAGTGGTAGACCAAGATCAAAAGGCGATTCAATGGTCTTGGCGCGCGAACCGTTTTGCGGACTACCTCATTGCCAATCATCTAAAAGTGAAAGATGTTGATTTCAAAAAAGCGTATTACGTGGAAATTCCAATGGTTGAAAACCAAGTGGAAATCCGCAGTTACAAATACGCCGACATCGTTCGCCGAGCTTCTCGTAAGTACAACATTCCAGAAGATTTGATTTACGCCATCATTAAAACCGAGAGTAGTTTCAACCCCTACGCGGTAAGCTGGGCCAATGCCTATGGCTTGATGCAAGTAGTGCCTAAAACTGCGGGTAAAGACGTATTCAAATTAGTGAAGAAGCGTTCTGGACAACCTAGCCCTGAATATTTGTTCAACCCAGAAAACAACATCGATACGGGCACTGCGTATTTCTATATTTTGAAAAATCGCTACCTGAAAGATGTCGATCATCCTCTGTCGTTAGAATACAGCATGATCTCAGCGTATAACGGTGGAACCGGCGGCGTGTTAAACACCTTTAATCGTAATGACCGCAAACGAGCAATGAGAGATCTCAACTCACTGCAACCAAATCAAGTTTATTGGGCGCTAACTAAAAAACACCCCAACGCCGAAGCACGCAGATACTTGGAAAAAGTTACAAAATTCAAAAAGGATTTTAACGCTGGTAAAACTTAAGCCTAAGTTTTGGATAAAAACCAAGCAAACACACACTTTTTTGAAATTATTTAAAAAAAGCAGTTGACGGGGGAGCGGAAAATCCGTTTAATAGCGCTCCGTCGCCCGGATAGCTCAGTCGGTAGAGCAGAGGATTGAAAATCCTCGTGTCGGTGGTTCGATTCCGCCTCCGGGCACCACAATTTGATAATTGTTGGTGCTTAAACATCATCAGCAATTTGCACAAAGAATACAGTGTGCCGACTTAGCTCAGTAGGTAGAGCAACTGACTTGTAATCAGTAGGTCACCAGTTCGATTCCGGTAGTCGGCACCATTCTTTTGCCTCGATAGCTCAGTCGGTAGAGCAGAGGATTGAAAATCCTCGTGTCGGTGGTTCGATTCCGCCTCGAGGCACCATTATTTGGTGCTTATCTCAATGAGATGACACAAATAATTCCCCCTTAGTTCAGTTGGTAGAACGGCGGACTGTTAATCCGTATGTCGCAGGTTCGAGTCCCGCAGGGGGAGCCATATTAGAGAAAGGCCAAATCGAAAGATTTGGCCTTTTTCGTATCTGCAGTCATCACTAGCAGCTTCCAAATAGACACTTCCAACCAAACATCCCCACTACATTGCTTATTGCTTCTTACTTCTTGCTTATTGCTTCTTGCTTTAAAGATTTGAGCCCTCTAATCTCCGTGCTCGCTAATTACCTCTAACAAAGCAAATTGTGCTTATTTCTCTCCAAAAACCAACATGCACAGAATTTAGCCACGCAAACTTTGATTGTGTGATCCCTATTCAATAACCACCCTATCAACTCGCTTACATTATTACTTATCTATTAATAGAAATAACGATTCCGTTTTATAGGAGATAATTCGCAACAAACGAAAAAAACCAAACAAGATCGACACTTAATTTCAAACGTAGCTCTCACATTTGAAATTAACTCTAGAGTATCAAGTGATAAGCAATCGTTCTCTTTAATTATTTCGCAACAAAAATTTAATCCAGGTCATATTTTGACTGAATGTTGCTATACCGAGTTCAGTCCTAACGTAATAATTGTGCAATAAATAACTCAGAGAAAGTGACTCAAGCAGATGAAGTGGATGCTTCTGCCAATATGAGTCCTTACCTGGTAAGCAAAATCGTGAGGGTATATGAAATTAAAAACTCAAGCCTATATTCTGTCAGCCATCATTTTGGTCGCCCTTTTAGCTCTGACAGCAACTGGCCTATGGACACTTCGCGTAGCAAGCGATCTCGACAACAAAGCTCGTGTAACTGAGCTATTCAAAAGTGCATACAGCATTCTAACTGAAGTTGAGAAGATGGCTGTTGAAGGCACACTAGAAGAAGATGAAGCGAAGACACTGGCAACTCGCCTGCTTCGTAACAACATCTACAAAGACAACGAATACGTTTATGTTGCCGATGAAAACATGATGTTCGTGGCGACTCCACTGGACCCTCAATTGCATGGCACTAGCTTCCATGACTTTAAAGATGGCGATGGTAACAGTGTTGGTCAGCTCATCATTGATGTTCTTGGTAACAGTACTGGCAAAATTGTTGAGTATACATGGACGCAGAAACTGCCTGACGGCTCTATCGAAGAAAAGCTTTCCATCGCAGAAAAAACACCTCATTGGGGTTGGGTAGTAGGTACAGGCATCGGCTTCAACGAAGTGAATGCACGTTTCTGGTCAACCGCTCAGTGGCAGCTTGCTCTATGTCTAGTGATTGCAGCAGCTATTCTTGCATCTCTAATTATCTCAATTCGTAAGATGCTAGCCCTACTTGGTGGTGAGCCTCAAGATGTTCGCAAAGCAGTACAAGCAGTGGCTAATGGTGATATTCAAGCATCATTCGAACACAAAGCACCGAAAGGCAGCATCTACGAAGCCGTGCAGAACATGAGTCTATCGCTTGCGCAGCTAGTGAAGAACTTAGATGGTTCAATGGTCGCTTTGCGTAGTGAGCTTTCTCATGTTGAAGAGCGTGCTGCGAGCATCTCGCATCTAACAGGCACGCAACAGCAATCAACAGAAATGATTGCAACAGCAATGACGGAAATGGCTTCATCAGCCAACAACGTGGCAGACTCAGCAAGCGACACGGCACGCAACACCGAAGAAGCGGACAAGCAGAGCCAACACACGCAGCAGCTTATCCATAACACGGTTGATAATATTCAAGGTTTAGCGGGGCAGCTAGGTACTGCAAGCCAAGCAGTGGCTGACTTAGACAATGACGTAAACAACATAGTTAAAGTACTTGATGTTATCGGTGATATTGCCGAGCAAACTAACCTTCTAGCACTGAACGCTGCGATTGAAGCGGCACGTGCTGGTGAACAAGGCCGTGGTTTTGCCGTTGTTGCAGATGAAGTTCGTAACCTTGCAGGTCGAACTCAATCAAGCACCAAAGAAATTCAACAGATGATCACTAACCTGCAAGAAGGTTCTCGCAATGCGATTCAAACTATGGAGGTTTGTGCGGAAACAAGCCAAAGCACCGTTGAAGAATCACAAAATGCGTCTGAAGCTCTGCAGCAAATCGTCGTAGCTCTAGAATCGATTACCGAAATGAGCCATCAGATTGCCACTGCAGCCGCAGAACAAACGCAAGTTGGTGATGATATTTCGAAACGCATCAACATGATTGAAGAGAGTGGTACTCAGCTAAGTAGCGTTGTGACAGAGAGTCATAACAGCACTCAAAGCCTTGCGCAATTGGCTAACGAACTTGAAAATTGGGTAAGTAAGTTTACTGTTAAGCAGTAATCGATAACTTAAATAGTAAAAGCACGCTTTTTAGCGTGCTTTTTTTATGTCCTTAACCGATAAACCCTATCATTTAACTTTCATTTTTCGCTGATTGTCGGTACTTCAACATTGGCAAATGAACAAAAACAGCCCATTAAGTATAGAAAAGCAACAAACGATATTTTTTTTGCAATTTAATGTTGACCTCAAAAGCGAAAAACCGTTTAATACACCTCGTCGCCCGGATAGCTCAGTCGGTAGAGCAGAGGATTGAAAATCCTCGTGTCGGTGGTTCGATTCCGCCTCCGGGCACCACAATTTATTAATTGCTGGTGCTGTTAAGACATCACGAGTAATAGTATAAAGAACGCCGACTTAGCTCAGTAGGTAGAGCAACTGACTTGTAATCAGTAGGTCACCAGTTCGATTCCGGTAGTCGGCACCATTCTTTACTTAAGAACGGTCTTTATACAAGAAAAGATAATTCCCCCTTAGTTCAGTTGGTAGAACGGCGGACTGTTAATCCGTATGTCGCAGGTTCGAGTCCCGCAGGGGGAGCCACTTTCAATTAGCTAGTCTACACTAGTTAATTAAAACGGCGCCGACTTAGCTCAGTAGGTAGAGCAACTGACTTGTAATCAGTAGGTCACCAGTTCGATTCCGGTAGTCGGCACCATCTTTTCCCCCTTAGTTCAGTTGGTAGAACGGCGGACTGTTAATCCGTATGTCGCAGGTTCGAGTCCCGCAGGGGGAGCCATATTAAGAAAAAAGCCAAATCGAAAGATTTGGCTTTTTTCGTTTCTAGCATCCAGAGAAATTACAGTAACTTGGTCAATTCAACTAACGTGGTATAGGTTGGGCTTTGAGGCATGTCGTAATTGCCTCCTGTAGCCACTATAACGGCTTTTTTAGAGGGCAACATCATAATGTATTGCTCCCCTATCCCAACAGCTGATACAGCGCCATCTACTAACGGTACTTGCCAGAAATGCAAACCATAACCAAAGGTATAGCTGTAGAACTTACTTTGTTGTAATTGCCTAAACCATTGCTCACCAAGCAGTTTTTTTCCTTGGTATTCACCTTTATTCAGCCACAGCTCGCCAAACTTACCCATATCTTCTGGCGTTAATCTCAACCCCCAGTCCGCACCAGCTTCTCCGCTACCCTGATTCGTTTCCCACTGATAGTCTTCAATGCCTAACGGTACAAATATCTTACGCTTCATGACCTTGGTAAATGGCTCTTGATACAGCTGCTCGATAACTTTTGATAACCCAACGGTAGATAAGCCACTGTAGGCAAATCGAGTTCCAGGTATAAAAGCGAGTTTTGTCTCAAGAAACTGAGCTTTTAAATCTTTCGCATAATAGTGGTACATGAACGGGTTACCAGCCCCCGAAGCATAAGATGTCGCAAGCTCATCTAATGCGTATCCAGTAGACATATTCAGAACATCACGAATGGTAATTTGCAGTTTCTGATCTCTATCATCTGCTTGGTATTCAGGGAATAAACTAAAAATGGGCACATCGAGACTGGTTAGCTTGCCTTCATCAACCGCCATAAAGATCAACGTGGCAACGAATGATTTAGTGATGGAGTGTTGGTTATGCAGTTCGTCAGGCCCAACAGGGATATTAGGCGCAGTTCGAGTGCCAATCATACCTCCGCCTTGTCTATGCAGCTCAAAGACCTTTTCGCCCTGCTGCCAAACCATCAGTGAGTGGATGTTATTGGCTTTACCACTTTCCACTCTCTCAACAATTGAGGCGAAGTCCTCCTTCCCTACCACAACATCAACCTCTGGCTGCCCGCATCCAACTAAAAGCAGCGCCAGAACACATACGAGCCTCATTTATTTTGCTCCCTCCGAGATTTATAAAACTAATAAATCAAATTTCGTGAGGGAATACAGCGTGCTTCTACAGGCATAAAAAAAGCGTGCGACCAAGCGCACGCTTTATTGGATATTCAGTTCAATAAGAAGTTAACTCGCTTTGTTCAACTGCTTCACTTCTTCATTCAACTCATTCAGTTTCGCTTCCATTTGCTCACGGCACTCTTGCGCTAACTGACGAACATTCTCTTTCTTGTAGCCCTCTGTGCTCACTGGAGGCAGCATCTCGACAATCACATGGCCGTTATTCCAACGGTTTAAATTAATGCCATCAGTGGAGCTACACACAATTGGCACCACATTCACTTCAGCGCCAATTGCAGCATGAAAAGCGCCTGTCTTAAATGGCAGTAAACCACGGCCACGAGAGCGCGTACCTTCAGGGAACATCCACACTGACACATCGCTGTTTTTCATGTTGTTGACCACTTGATCGATTGTACCTACCGCTTTGCTGCGATTAGCACGGTCAATCAGAATGTTACCCGTAAGCCAGTAAAGCTGACCAAACAATGGCATCCAAGCTAGGCTCTTTTTGCCCACAGTCACTACTTTAGGCGTCACTGCTGAAGATACCGTAAACATATCCCAGTTATTTTGGTGGTTAGCAATGTAAACATGCTGACCTCGTTGGTAAGCGTCTTCTGGCAAACGCAGTTCGAGTTTGATGCCAAATACACGAGACATCTTGCCGAATAGGCGACCAAAGGTGAATACGTGCTTTGGATTACGTGGGCTCAGTAAGCAGTAACCGCATCCAAAAACAAACATAACAATCGCAAAAAGTGCGACTGCAAAAACACGTAACAGTGCAATCATTCATGCTCTCCAAGAACAATGGGTAGAGTAATGGCTCATAATCTAACGTATCTTCAAGCCATAAAAAAGCCGAAACCTTAGTTTCGGCTTACATATGTTAGCTTAAATTAGCTATCGTCGCGAAAACGTTCAATTTTCGCACCAAGTGCCGTTAGCTTATCTTCAATTTTGTCGTAACCACGGTCGATGTGGTAGATACGGTCAACAATAGTTTCGCCTTCGGCAATGCAGCCAGCGATAACCAAACTTGCTGAAGCGCGCAGATCGGTTGCCATCACTTGTGCGCCGCTTAGAGAATCGACATCACCACAGATCACTGTGTTGCCTTCGATCTCAGCTTTCGCGCCCATACGCATCAATTCAGGTACATGCATGAAACGGTTTTCGAAGATAGTTTCAGTAATAACACCACCACCTTTCGCCATTAGGTTAAGTAGCGTGAACTGCGCTTGCATGTCTGTAGGGAAACCCGGATGAGGTGCCGTACGCACTGTTACCGCTTTTAGTTCGCGGTCAGTCATATCGACAGAAATCCAATCATCACCAGATTCAACTTTCGCACCAGCTTCTTCTAGCTTCGCTAATACCGCTTCAAGCAGATGTGCGCTTGTATTGCGACATACTACTTTACCGCCAGACACCGCTGCTGCTACAAGGAATGTACCCGTTTCGATGCGGTCTGCCACTACAGAGTGTTTACCGCCACCAAGACGCTCCACACCTTCAATCGTGATGGTATCAGTACCTGCACCTGACACTTTCGCGCCCAGTGCGTTTAGGAAGTCTGCAGTATCGACAATTTCAGGCTCACGCGCGGCATTGTCTAGTACGGTTTTGCCTTCGGCTAATGTTGCTGCGCACATCACTGTGATAGTTGCACCAACACTCACTTTATCCATTACGATGTGAGCACCTTTCAGGCGACCATCTACTTTCGCTTTTACATAACCATCTTCTAGTGTGATAGTTGCGCCTAGCTGCTCTAGGCCGTGAATATGTAAATCAACTGGACGAGCGCCGATAGCACAGCCACCAGGCAGAGATACTTGGCCTTCACCGAAACGTGCGACTAGCGGGCCAAGTGCCCAAATCGATGCACGCATGGTCTTTACAAGATCGTACGGAGCGCAGAACTCATTAATGCTGCTAGGGTCAACGTGAACAGAGCCATTACGCTCTACTTTCGCGCCCAAACGCTTAAGTAATTCAATTGTCGTATCAATATCACGCAGATGTGGCACATTTGCTACTTCTACTGCGTCTTCCGCCAAAATAGAGGCGAATAAAATAGGCAGTGCGGCATTCTTCGCACCAGAAATGGTAACCTCACCAACCAACGGCTGCTTGGAACCTGTTACTCTAAATTTTTCCATTCTAAAACCTTACAGAGACATCAACTTTTTGTCGCGCGCCCAATCTTCCGGCGTGAACGCCTTGATTGAAACAGCATGGATGTCATTTCTCTGGATATACTCCATTAATGGTGCATAGATAAGTTGTTGTTTCTTAACGCGGCTCATTCCCTCGAAACTAGCATCAACAGCGATCACTTCGTAATGGCTACCCTCGCCTTTTACGTGTATCTCTTCTAGGTTTAGTGCGTCGTTTAAAATCTGTTGTACTTTTGCGCTATCCACAATTTACCTCTAACTAATTCTTTATATGCTCAGCAACATACGTATTCACGTTACTTAACTGGAATAAGGTCTCCAGCTGCTGCGGCACGAAGCTGAGCATTATATGACAGTTTTGTTTTTTTGCATGCTCTAATAGGTGAATCAGCATCACCATTCCGGCAGAATCTACACGAGAAACATGCTCAAGACTGATTTCCAGCTGGCTTTGCGAGGGCTGCCACTGTTTTAGCGCAGTCCATAAGCTCGGCACAGAGTCTCTATCCAGCACACCATTTAACGCCATTTGTTGGTCGTTAGATGGTTGCCATTGAGGGTGAGCAATCATTGCTTAGTCTCGAATCGAATCGGTTGCGCTGCTAAACCTTCAAGTTCTTTGGCCACAGATAAAATACCTTCTTGGCGCAGCTTAGTGTTCCACTCCGATTGTTTACTAGAAAGAAGACTGATGCCCTCAGCAATCATATCGAACGCTTTCCATTCGCCAGTTTTCTTATCCTTACGCAGTTTAAATTCGATTTGGATATTAGGACGTGGAGAATCGATGATCTCTACTTTGATGCCGGTAATCGTCTTCTTAGGGTCAAGCTTTGGCTCTGGGCCAAATTTAATCTGCTGATCAGTATATTGAGTCAATACTTGCGCGTACGAACTCACCAAATATGCACGAAACGCAGTGATGAACTCCGCCACGTCGGCTTTCTTCGCTCCCTTGAGGTTAGGACCAAGAAGCTTAAGCGCCGCATATTTGTCATTCACGTACGGCATCAACTCTTGTTCGACAATCACTTTCAAATGATTAGGATCTTGCTTTACTAAATCTTGTTCCGCCTTAAGACGCTCAAACGCGACCTCTGCCACTTGAGTCATCATTTGGTAAGGCTGCGTTCTATCTACGTCTTGCGCGTTACCTACCATAGGTAAAAGCAGCGCAACAAAAGTAAGTACTAACTTTTTAAGCATTGTTATTCTCCGCTCTCTGAACCAGAGCCACCTACGCTATATAAAACTTGTCCGATTAAGTCTTCTAACACTAGAGCTGATTTAGTGTCTTCAACATAATCCCCATCCACCAGCATTTGCTCATCTTCAAACACAAAGCCAGGGTTTAATCCGATGTACTGTTCGCCAATCAGGCCAGAAGTAAGTATTTGCACACTTGAGGTCTCAGAAAACTGAGTGTATTGACTGCTGATTGCCATTTTAACCACAGGTAACAATGACTCAGGGTTAAGGCTAATGCTGGTGACTCGGCCAACGACAACGCCACCGACTTTAACCGGCGAACGCACCTTCAAACTACCAATGTTGTCAAACTCGGCACTCAAAGTGTAAGTATCGTTTGATCCAATACCTTTTACGTCAGCGACTTGAAAAATCATAATCAAGACTGCGCAAATACCCGCGAGTACAAAGCTGCCCACCCAAAGTTCTGTTTTTCGTGTTTGTTGCATGATTAGTTCCCGAACATCAATGCGGTCAGTACGAAGTCTAGTCCAAGTACTGCCAATGAAGAGTGTACAACAGTGCGAGTTGTCGCACGGCTAATGCCTTCCGAAGTAGGAATAGCATCGTATCCATTAAAGAGCGCAATCCAAGTCACTGAAATTGCGAACACTAAACTTTTGATAAAGCTGTTGCCAATATCTTGGCCAAGCTCTACCGAAGCCTGCATTGCAGACCAAAAACTGCCATGGTCGATGCCTTTCCAATCAACACCAACGAGTTGGCCGCCCCAAATGCCGACCGCCATAAAAATCATTGCCAATAAAGGCATAGAAATAACACCCGCCCAAAAGCGCGGAGCAATCACCCGCTTAAGTGGGTCAACCGCCATCATTTCCATACTTGAAAGCTGCTCTGTGGCTTTCATTAAGCCAATTTCAGCCGTCAAAGCCGACCCAGCACGGCCAGCAAACAACAAAGCCGTCACGACAGGGCCAAGCTCACGCAACAGCGAAAGCGCCACCATTTGGCCCAATGCGCCCTCTGCGCCAAAATCAATCAGTATTACGTAACCTTGCAGGCTAAGTACCATACCGATAAACAGACCGGACAAAACGATGATCAATAAAGATTGAACACCAACACTATAAAGTTGTTTGATCAGTAACGGTGCGTTTTTGATTGGTCGCGGACGCGCAGCAAGAGCGCCAAACAGCATTAAACTCGCTCGGCCAACGGATTCGCATGTCGCCATCGCGCGGCGACCTGTGCTAGCGACAAAATCCAATAGCATCGACATCATCAGAATAGATCCTCACTAATTGGGCTAGCAGGATAACGAAATGGTACAGGCCCATCCGCATCACCTAATAAAAACTGTTGAACTTGTGGGTCAGGATTTGCGCGTAACTCGTCTGGCGTACCACTGGCAATCACTTTGCCATTGGCCAGAATGTAAACCCAATCAGCAATACTCATCACCTCAGGGACATCGTGTGAAACCACCACAGAGGTTACGCCAAGTGCTTGATTAAGATTTCGAATCAACTCGACCAATACGCCCATGGTGATTGGGTCTTGGCCGACAAAAGGCTCATCAAACATGATGAGTTCTGGATCAAGTGCAATCGCGCGAGCAAGTGCCGCTCGTCTTGCCATGCCACCAGAAAGCTCACTCGGCATTAATTGAGCTGCGCCGCGTAAGCCAACGGCTTCTAGCTTCAACAACACCAAAGTACGAATTAGAGATTCATCTAATTGAGTGTGTTCTCGTAGAGGGAAGGCCACATTATCGAATACCGAGAGATCGGTAAAAAGCGCACCAGATTGAAACAGCATGCTCATCTTTTTGCGCACTTGATAGAGTTTACTGCGGCTAAGAGTAGGAATGTTGTCGCCATCAAAGATAACCTCTCCCTGCTCAGGTAAGATTTGACCTCCAATCAGGCGTAATAAGGTTGTCTTACCAATGCCTGAAGGCCCCATGATGGCCGTCACTTTGCCTTTGGGTACGTGCAAACTTACATTATCAAAAATCTTACGCTCGCCGCGTGAGAAAGTCAGATTGTTGATCGTGACCAAATCATTCAATGACATGCATTTCTCTTAATAAGAATCCTTTTAGAATGGGCAATCATAAGCACATTAGCGTAGAATTAAAAGCACTGTTCGATTATACACTTCGCATTTATGGAACGTCATATTTAATAATTAACACTTTTAAATACAAAATGACCGACAAATAATTGAATGTTCAGCTTCCCTTTTAAACCTCAACGCGTCAAAATTGGCGGTTAATTTGTTCTCTTTATACATCAATTAGGAAATATCATGTTTGAGGCGGTTGCGTTTCTAGTTATAGGTCTTGTTTTTCTTGTTTGGAGCGCCGACAAACTGGTGTTTGGTGCTGCGGCCTTAGCTCGCAATTTCGGTATTTCCCCATTAGTGATCGGCATGACTATCCTTGCGATGGGCTCTTCAGCCCCTGAAATGATGGTATCCGCAACTGCAGCCCTAGACGGTAAAACTGACACCGCTGTCGGTAACGTACTGGGCTCAAACATTGCCAACATCGCGTTAATCTTAGGTATTACCGCACTAATTAAACCGCTCTCAATTAGCTCAGATGTGTTGCGCCGAGAGCTGCCATTGATGATTGGTGTAACACTGATTGCTGGCGCTATCCTATGGGATGGCCATCTTGGTTTCTATGAAGGTATTTTACTGTTTGTACTTTTTGCAGCCTTCATTCTGACCATGCTTTACATTTCACGTAAAGAGAAAGCCAAAGACAAAGCTGACGCCCTACTAGAAGAGCAAGAATCTGAAGTACCTGAAGGCGTTAACAACCTTAAAGCCGCGGCTTGGGTTGTCATTGGCCTAATAGTTTTACCGATCGCTGCCGATACACTAGTGGATAGCGCGGTAGAAATTGCTAGAGAACTAGGTATGAGCGATCTGGTGATCGGTCTAACCATCATTGCCGTGGGCACTAGCTTGCCAGAACTTGCAGCCTCGCTAGCGGGTGTAATGAAAGGCGAAGATGACATGGCCGTTGGTAACATCATCGGCTCAAACGTTTTCAACATCCTTGCCGTAATGGGCATTCCGGGCATTTTGAACCCATCTTTCCTTAGCGAATTCGCGATGGGACGAGACTTCTGGGTGATGCTCGCTATCTCACTACTATTAGTCGTAATGGCCCTTGGTAAGTCGAGAAGTATTAATCGCATTGAGGGTGGCATCTTATTCACCCTATTTATTGCCTATCAAGGCTACCTAATCGTCAATATGACCGCTTAATCTGTTTTTGCAGGAGTTATCCATGTTTGATTACCGCGCTGCCGCATTAGAAGTTTTAAACACTGAAGTTCAAGCCATTCAACAGCTAGAACAATACTTCAATGATGATTTTATTCGTGCTTGCGAACTTATTCTGGCCAACGAGAACGGCAAAGTCGTTGTAATGGGTATGGGTAAATCAGGCCATATCGGTAATAAGATTGCGGCAACGCTTGCAAGTACGGGCACTTCCGCGTTTTTTGTTCACCCTGGTGAAGCGGCGCACGGCGACCTTGGTATGATTGAGCCCGGTGATATCGTGCTAGCGATTTCAAACTCAGGTGAATCTGACGAAATTTTAGCGCTTTTCCCAGTATTAAAACGCCTTAAAATCACCATCATCAGTATGACAGGCAAGCCATCATCCAACATGGCGAAACTGGCAGATATTCACCTGCAAATCACTGTGCCAAAAGAAGCTTGCCCAATTCAGCTTGCGCCAACGTCAAGCACTACAGCAACCTTAGTGATGGGCGATGCATTAGCAATGGCCTTGATGCAAGCGCGCGGCTTTACTGCTGAAGATTTCGCTTTGTCTCATCCAGGTGGTGCATTGGGAAGAAAATTGCTGCTTAAGCTGTCTGATATCATGCACATTGGCGACGCTTTGCCTTTGGTTTCTTCAGATACACTTATCCGAGAAGCTTTGCTTGAAATCAGCCAAAAAGGCTTAGGTATGACTGCGGTCGTAGATGAAAACCACCAGCTGCAAGGTATTTTTACCGATGGTGATTTACGCCGTATTCTAGATAAGCGTGTCGATATTCATACCGCGCTTATTGGTGATGTCATGACTAAAAACCCAACCGTCGCTGACCCGAATATGCTAGCAGCGGAAGGGGTAAATCTAATGCAAGAGAAAAGCATTAACGGATTACTGCTTTGCCAAGATAACAAAGTCGTCGGTGCACTTAACATGCATGATCTACTTAAAGCAGGAGTGATGTAATGTCAGCGAAAATCGAAACACTTTATGGTGAAGTCGAGCCAGAAATCCTCGCCGTAGCGAAACAGATCAAGCTACTGATTTGCGATGTTGATGGCGTATTTTCTGACGGCCTTGTCTACATGGGTAATGATGGTGAAGAGCTAAAAACTTTCCACACCCGTGACGGCTATGGCGTAAAATCATTAATGAATGCAGGCATTGAAATTGCCATCATCACTGGCCGCCAATCAAAAATCGTGGAAAACCGCATGAAAGCACTCGGTATTTCTCTGATTTACCAAGGCCAAGATGACAAAGTAAAAGCGTACCAAGATATCTGTGACAAACTAGACATTGCCGCTGAACATACTGGCTATATTGGCGATGATCTGATTGACTGGCCTGTAATGGAAAAAGTAGCACTAAAAGTGTGTGTTGCAGATGGTCATCCACTATTGGTAAAACGTGCCAACTACGTCACCACTATCCGTGGTGGTCATGGCGCTGTACGTGAAGTCTGCGATCTCATTCTTCAAGCAAGAAATGAACTGGATGTGCACAAAGGTTTAAGCATATGAGTTTAGCGCGTATTGGCCAGCTACTATTGTTGCTCGTCATTGCTGTGTCAGCCTATTACCTGACCAACAGTGGCGATACATACGATATTCAAGTTGAGCCAGATACAGAGCTACCCATGTTTACGGGTCGCAACTTAAAAAACACCTCATACAGTGAAGCCGGTGTGCGTAGCTATGTGATCACTTCAACTCACCTAGAAAACTACGCAAAAAGTGGCGACACCATTTTTGATAAACCCGTACTAAAAGTTTATAAGCAAGGTTCAATTCAAGAATGGGAAATTACAGCAGAGCAAGGCGTGTTAAATAGTGACCATGTTCTTACACTGCATCACAATGTATTAGGTAAAAACTTATTACCTGACTCAGGTTTTGATACCTTATCCACGGATACATTGAGTATCCAACTCGATAATCGTGATTTTTGGGCAGACAACCAAGTAACTTTAGTCGGCCCTCAGTTTGAGACGGTAGGCCAAGCAATGAAAGGTAACTTTGCTGAAAATACCGCTATTCTCTACAAACATGTACAAGGCAGATATGAAACTCTCACACCTTAGTTTAATTGCTTGTTTGTTCGCATCAACACAGGCGATGGCACTGTCTACTGACAGAGACCAACCAGTACATATCTATTCTGATACTCAGCAATTAGATATGCAAAGCAACCAAGTAACCTTCGCTGGTGATGTAAAGTTGAAGCAAGGCAGTATTGCCATCAATGCTGACAAAGTTATTGTGACTCGTAGTAAAGCTGACGGCTCAATTCAAAAAATTGAAGGCTATGGTGATTTAGCTACCTTCTCTCAGCTGACTGACGACGGTAAAACTCTATACGGCGAAGCAAAAGAGCTTTACTACGAAGTGAGTGTAGACCAGCTCACTATGATCGACGAAGCCATGCTGTCTCAAGATGATAGTGAGATTCGCGGCCCTAAAATTCGTTACAAAATCTCGTCACAAAAGCTAATTGCTGACGGCAAACAAAAAGGCGACCGCGTCTCGACAGTTCTACAGCCTCAAGCGGTACAAGAGTAATTATGGCAGTCTTAAAAGCAGAGCATTTAGCGAAAAGCTACAAAAACCGTAAGGTAGTGTCAGACGTTAGTTTACAAGTTGAGTCTGGCCAAATAGTAGGCTTACTTGGCCCAAATGGTGCGGGTAAGACCACATCTTTTTACATGATTGTTGGTTTGGTAGCCCGAGATGAAGGTACCATCAGCATTGATGGCCAAGATATTAGTATCTTACCAATGCACAGCCGTTCACGTATGGGTATTGGCTATTTGCCGCAAGAAGCGTCTATCTTCCGTAAGCTCTCTGTACAAGATAACATCATGGCGGTACTGGAAACTCGCGAAGAATTAACACGCGAACAGCGCCAGGACAAGCTCGAAGATTTGTTAGAAGAATTCCACATTCAGCACATTCGCGAAAGTGCGGGTATGGCACTATCAGGTGGTGAACGTCGTCGTGTAGAGATTGCACGCGCACTAGCAGCAAACCCACAGTTCATTCTGTTGGATGAACCATTTGCAGGCGTTGACCCAATCTCGGTAATTGATATTAAGAAGATTATCGAGCATTTGAGAGACCGTGGCCTCGGTGTTTTAATCACTGACCACAACGTTCGCGAAACTTTGGATGTGTGTGAAAAAGCATACATTGTTAGCCAAGGACACCTGATCGCAGAAGGGACACCAGATGACGTGCTCAATAACGAGCAAGTAAAACAAGTTTATCTCGGTGAGCAATTCCGTCTATGATTAAAAGAAAGTCTGTAGCACTTAAAAAGGCACGTATTACTGAATGAAACCCTCATTACAACTCAAGCTAGGACAGCAGTTGGCGATGACGCCTCAGTTACAACAAGCAATTCGTTTGTTGCAACTGTCTACGTTAGATCTTCAACAAGAGATCCAAGATGCCTTGGATTCCAACCCTCTTCTCGAAGTAGAAGACGGTAATGAAGATGTCGCAGTGAGTGAAGAGAAACCAGTAAACGAAGAAAAAGAGCCAAGTGTAGAGGTTAGCGAGCCTGAAGTTTCTGATAGCTCAGAGCTAATTGAAAAGTCTGAAATCAGCTCTGAACTCGAAATCGATACCACATGGGATGATGTCTACAGCGCCAACAGTGGCAGCACTGGGCTTGCGCTGGATGATGACGCACCGATTTATCAAGGTGAGACCACCCAGTCGCTGCAAGATTACCTCATCTGGCAATTAGACCTCACACCATTTAGTGACACAGACCGCACCATCGCCATGGCTCTTATCGATGCCATCGATGACTACGGCTATTTGACCGTATCAACTCAAGACATTCTTGAAAGTTTTGATAACGAAGAAATTGAACTCGACGAAATCGAAGCAGTACGCAAGCGCGTTCAGCAGTTTGACCCGCTTGGCGTCGCATCAAACAACTTGCAAGATTGCTTATTGCTGCAACTTGCGACTTTCCCTGAAGATACACCTTGGCTAAATGAAGCTAAACTGATCTTAACCGATCATATTGATCAGCTTGGTAACCGTGATTACAAACTGATTATTAAAGAAACCAAGCTAAAAGAAGCGGATCTACGAGAAGTGTTGAAACTGATTCAGCAGCTTGATCCTCGCCCTGGTAGTCGTATCTCAGAGGAGCATGCAGAGTACGTTATTCCTGACGTTTCTGTATTTAAAGATCATGGTAAATGGGTGGTCACCATCAACCCAGATTCCATTCCTAGACTTAAAGTAAATCAACAATATGCGGCACTCGGAAAAGGCAATAGTGCAGACAGCCAGTACATTCGCTCCAATTTGCAAGAGGCAAAATGGCTTATTAAGAGCCTAGAGAGTAGAAACGAGACGCTGCTCAAAGTTGCCAAGTGTATTGTTGAACATCAACGAGATTTCTTTGAGTATGGCGAAGAGGCAATGAAGCCTATGGTACTCAATGACGTCGCATTAGCGGTGGATATGCATGAATCAACCATCTCTCGTGTCACCACACAGAAATACATGCATACCCCTCGTGGTATATTTGAATTGAAGTACTTCTTCTCTAGCCATGTCAGCACTGATAATGGTGGAGAATGTTCATCGACTGCAATCCGCGCTTTAATTAAAAAGCTTGTTGCTGCTGAAAACAGTGCTAAGCCACTCAGCGACAGCAAGATTGCAGCTCTACTCGCTGACCAAGGGATTCAGGTAGCTAGACGAACAATAGCCAAATACCGAGAGTCACTAGGCATTGCCCCTTCGAGTCAGCGCAAACGCCTGCTTTAAGGCAACAACCGAGAAGGAAAGTCTATGCAAATCAATATTAATGGCCATCACGTTGATCTTACCGATTCAATGCAAGACTACGTAAACGAAAAGTTTCAAAAACTTGAGCGTTTCTTTGACCATATCAACAGTGTCCATGTGGTATTAAAAGTTGAAAAACTCCGTCAAATCGCTGAAGCTACCCTTCACGTCAACCAAGGCGAAATTCATGCATCTGCAGATGAAGAAAGCATGTACGCCGCTATTGACTCTCTAACCGACAAACTTGTTAGACAGTTAAACAAGCACAAAGAAAAACTACACAGTCATTAACCATGCAACTTAGCGAAATCCTATCATTGGACTGCACCAAAAGTGCAGTCCAATGCACAAGTAAGAAACGTGCCCTAGAAATGATCAGCGAAATTGTCGCAGAACAAACCGGGCAAAACTCCACCGAACTGTTTGAATGTATGCTTAGCCGCGAAAAAATGGGCAGTACTGGCATTGGAAATGGAATAGCCATTCCCCATGCTCGTATGCACTCAAGCGATCAAGCAGTAGCGGTTCTACTTCAATGTGAAAGCCCTATTGAATTTGACGCGATCGACAATCGACCGGTCGATCTGCTGTTCGCACTGCTTGTGCCAGATGCGCAATGCAAAGAGCATCTCAAAACCCTTTCAAGTATGGCTGAACGTCTTAACGACAAACAGATCCTCAAACAACTTCGTAAAGCTGAGTCAGACCAAGAGCTTTACGACATCATGATCAACAGGTAATCACCTCATGCGATTAATAGTGGTAAGTGGCCAATCTGGCGCTGGTAAAAGTGTCGCACTGCGTGTGCTTGAAGATCTAGGCTACTACTGCGTTGATAATCTGCCAGTTAACTTACTGGACGTGTTCGTTCAGTCAGTACAAGGCAGTAAGCAAAATGTAGCGGTAAGTATCGATATTCGTAACCTGCCAGAAGAGCCAACGCTAGTTGAAGATGTCTTGCATAAACTCAAGCAAGATACTGACGTAAGCGTGCTATTCCTTGATGCGAATAAAGACACCTTACTAAAACGCTACAGCGAAACTCGACGCATCCACCCACTATCTCGCACTGAAGAAAGCACCTCTTTGGAGCAAGCCATTGAGAAAGAAAAGACCATTCTATCTCCGCTAAAAGAGCATGCTGATTTAATCATCGACAGCAGCAATCAGTCACTGCACGAACTCAGTGAAACGGTGCGCCGCCGCGTAGAAGGCCGCGAGCGTAAAGACCTTGTGATGGTATTCCAATCATTTGGCTTTAAATACGGTCTACCAAGCGATGCAGATTACGTGTTTGACGTGCGCTTTCTACCTAACCCGCACTGGGAGCCAGACTTGCGCCCATTGACCGGCTTAGATGCGCCAATTAAATCCTTCTTAGAAAGCCACCCAGAGGTGATGGAACTGAAGCAACAAGTGCTCAAGTTTATCGAGTGTTGGCTACCATCATTAGAGAAGAATAACCGCAGCTACCTGACTGTCGCGATTGGTTGTACTGGTGGTAAGCACCGCTCCGTGTACTTAACCCAACAGTTAGGCGAATACTTTGCAGAGCTTGGTCATCAAGTTCAAATCAGACATACCTCGCTTGAGAAAAACCTAAAGGATTAATCAATGCAGCAACAGAGCAAAACCGTCCTGATTCAAAACCGTTTGGGGCTACATGCTCGTGCTGCCGTTAAACTGGTTGAACTCGCCCAATCTTTTGATGCTATTCTAACGATTGAAAACCACGAAGGAAAAACCGCAACTGCTGATAGTGTAATGGGTTTATTGATGCTGGAATCAGCCCAGGGTGAATACGTCACCATTCAAGCTGAAGGCAATAATGCCCCTCAAGCGTTGGATGCGGTGTGCCAATTAATTGAGCATAAATTTGACGAAGAAGAGTGACCATCACCCACTCTAAAAATTTATTTTTCCTCCCTTCACATTAACTTATTAAACTCGATCTAAAATTAAGTTACTATTCAACGCATTGTAAGCAGATAGAGTTAGGGGGAATGAATGGCAGAGCAAATAGAATTCGACCAAGCTCACCAAGCCCTCCAAGAAGTCACTGAAGCTCTAGAAAATGGCCGTTTCGTCCATGTCCGTCGTCAGCTACAAGACATGGAACCGGAAGATATCGCCCACCTGCTAGAAGCCTCCCCGCGTAAAAGCCGTGAAGTCCTGTGGCAACTTACCGATCCTGAAGATTATGGTGAAATCCTCGATGAGCTAAACGAGGATGTAAAAGACGATCTCGTCGCCAAAATGGCGCCAGAGAAACTCGCCGAAGCAACCGAAGGTATGGACACCGATGACGTTGCTTACGTACTACGTAGCTTACCTGACGATGTCTCTCGTGAAGTTCTTTCACAGATGGACAGCGCAGATCGTCTGCGCGTAGAAACCGCCCTCTCTTATCCTGAAGATACCGCTGGTAGTATCATGAACACCGACGTTATCACCATTCGTGGTGATGTCGATGTGGACGTGGTATTGCGTTACCTGCGAATAAAGGGGGAGTTACCAGAAAATACCGATGCGCTATACGTCATCGACGATGAAGACCGACTGATTGGTGAGATCTCTTTAACCACCATTTTAACCACTCAGCCAGATGTCAAAGTTGCCGATGTAATGGAAGATGCCGACGAAGCAATTGAAGTTGCCATGAGCGACTCTGATGTTGCCAGTCTGTTTGAACGTCGTAATTGGGTATCTGCGCCGGTCATTGATGAAAACCAACACCTTGTTGGCCGTATCACCATCGATGACGTGGTAGACGTCATTCGTGAAGATGCAGAACACTCAATGATGAGTATGGCGGGTATGGATGATGACGAAGATACCTTCGCACCTGTGGTCAAATCGGCTCGTAAACGTAGTGTTTGGCTCGGTGCTAATGTATTGGCGGCTCTTGCTGCTGCATCAGTTTCCAACATGTTTGAAGCCACATTAGACCAAATGGCGGCCATTGCGGTACTGATGACGATTGTACCTTCAATGGGTGGCGTTGCCGGCAACCAAACCGTTGCACTGGTTATTCGTGGCTTAGCACTTGGTCACATTGGTGACTCAAACAAACGCGAACTACTAATGAAAGAAGCTGCGATCGGCTTTTTGAATGGCATTATGTGGGCGCTGATTATTGGCGGTATCGTAGTGGCTTGGAAAGGCAATTGGATGCTTGGCGGTATTATTTCCGCAGCCATGCTGACCAACTTACTGGTCGCGGGTATTGCGGGGGTAACAATTCCCATCTTACTGAAAAAGATGAATATCGACCCAGCCTTAGCTGGCGGTATGGCCTTAACCACGGTAACCGATGTTATTGGTCTATCGGTATTCCTAGGCTTAGCGACTATTCTGATTTAATCTTTTCAGACCACCAGCAAACAAAAAGCGCTGTAATCACAGCGCTTTTTAGTACTTATAGACCTATCGATTAGTTCATATTTGGCCCGAGCCATTTTTCAGCTTCAAGCATGTCCCAACCTTTTCTATCGGCATAGCTCTCTGCCTGATCTTTTTGGATCTGTGCGATCGCGAAGTAGCGCGAGTCTGGGTGAGAGAAGTACCAACCAGAAACCGAGGCACCCGGCCACATGGCATAACTGGTAGTCAGCGACATCTCAATGGTTTCTTCTACTTTAAGAAGCTCCCACAGTGGGCCTTTCTCTGTATGTTCAGGACATGCAGGGTAACCCGGAGCAGGTCGAATACCTTGATACTTCTCACGAATCAAATCATCGTTCGATAAGTTCTCATCTGCGGAGTAACCCCAAATTTCTTTACGCACTTGCTCATGCAAGTATTCAGCAAAGGCTTCAGCAAGACGGTCAGCAACAGCTTGAATCATAATCGCATTGTAGTCATCACCGTTGGCTTTATATTCATCAGCCAGCTCGCGCTCGCCAATACCGCCGGTTACGGCAAATGCACCGATCCAATCCTTCTTACCTGACTCTTTGGGAGCAATGTAATCAGATAAACAGTAGTTAAAGCCTTTTGGCTTCTCTGTCTGCTGACGCAAGTTATGCAGCACCTTAGCAACTTGGGTGCGAGACTCGTCGGTATAAACCTCAATATCATCGCCTACAGAAGCAGCAGGGAATAAAGCACACATACCGCGCGCTTTCAAAAGACCTTCTTTCTCAACACGATCTAATAAATCATTCGCATCTTTGAATAGACGCTTAGCCTCTTCACCTACTTCCTCATGCTGCAAAATAGCTGGGTATTTGCCAACTAATGACCAAGTCATGAAGAACGGCGTCCAATCGATATAATTACGTAGCGTTGCAACATCAAAATCATCAAATACATGGACGCCCGGCTTTGCCGGCACTGGTGGTGTGTAGTTTTGCCAATCAATTGCAACCTTGTTCGCACGTGCTTGTTCTAAAGTAACAGGCTTAGTACGCGGTTTTTTACGGTTATGTTGGTCACGCACTCGAACGTAATCCGCATCGAGCTTTTCAACAAAACCAGGACGTAATTCGTCAGAAAGCAATGAGGTACATACACCAACGGCACGTGAAGCATTGTTCACATACACCACTGGGTTTTTGTAGTTCTGTTCAATCTTAACCGCAGTATGCGCTTTAGAGGTTGTCGCGCCGCCAATAAGAAGTGGCAGTTCGAAATCAAGACGCTCCATCTCTTTTGCTACGTGAACCATTTCATCTAGAGAAGGAGTAATCAACCCAGATAGACCGATAATATCGACGTTCTCTTCTTTGGCGACTTTGAGGATCTTTTCACACGGGACCATCACCCCTAAATCGATAATCTCGTAGTTATTACATTGCAGTACAACACCCACAATGTTCTTGCCGATATCATGCACATCACCTTTTACGGTAGCGAGTAAGATTTTACCGTTTGAACAGCCTGCTTGTTTTGATGCATTGATATATGGCTCAAGGTGAGCCACCGCTTGCTTCATTACACGAGCTGATTTCACCACCTGAGGTAAGAACATCTTACCTTCACCAAATAAATCACCTACTACGTTCATGCCATCCATTAGAGGGCCTTCAATCACTTCTAGTGGCTTAGAAGCATTCACTCGCGCTTCTTCTGTATCTTCGACAATAAACTCAGTAATACCTTTAACTAGTGCGTGCTCTAAACGCTTCTCGACTGACCATGTACGCCACTCTTGCGCAGAAGCATCTTCTTCTTTACCCACGCCTTTACCTGCATATTCAGAGGCAATATCCAACAGGCGTTCGGTAGAATCATCACGGCGGTTAAGCACCACATCCTCTACTGCTTCTCGCAGTTTTTCAGGAACGTTATCGTAAATCTCTAACTGACCAGCATTAACGATACCCATATCCATACCGTTCTTGAAACAGTGGTAAAGGAATACCGCATGAATCGCTTCACGAACGTAGTTATTACCGCGGAAAGAGAAAGAAACGTTAGATACGCCGCCTGAGATCATCGCATACGGTAGGTCGCGTTTAATATCCGCAACCGCTTCGATAAAGTCCACCGCGTAGTTATTGTGCTCTTCAATACCTGTCGCGACGGCAAAGATGTTCGGGTCAAAAATAATGTCTTCTGGCGGGAAGCCTATTTCATCCACTAGAATGTTGTAGGCATTGGTACAAATTTCTAGCTTACGCTCTCGCGTTTCTGCTTGGCCAACTTCATCAAAAGCCATCACAATAACCGCAGCGCCGTAGCGACGAATCAGTTTAGCTTGCTGTAAAAACTTCTCTTTGCCTTCCTTGAGAGAAATTGAGTTCACGATACCTTTACCCTGAATACACTTCAGACCGGCTTCGATCACTTCCCACTTGGAAGAGTCGACCATGATCGGCACTTTTGAAATTTCAGGCTCTGAGGCACACAGATTTAGGAAACGTACCATACACGCTTCCGCATCGATCATACCCTCATCCATATTGATATCGATGATCTGCGCACCGTTTTCAACTTGCTGACGAGCAACGTCTAATGCTTCTTCATACAGCTCTTCTTTGATTAGACGCTTAAAGCGAGCCGAACCTGTGACGTTAGTTCGCTCACCAACGTTTAGGAATAGTGTCTCTTTTTCGATGGTCAATGGCTCAAGGCCAGACAGGCGACAGGCGACGGTTAACTCAGGCAGCGCGCGAGGCTTAATACCTTCAACGGCCATTGCCATATGACGAATATGCTCTGGCGTAGTACCACAACAACCACCAATGAGGTTTAGGAAACCACTTTGCGCCCACTCTTTAACATGTTCAGCCATATCTTCAGGCGAGAGGTCATATTCACCAAATGCGTTAGGTAAACCGGCGTTAGGGTGAGTAGAAACATAGCTTTCAGAAATTCGCGACAGTTCTTCTACGTAAGGGCGTAATTCATCAGGCCCCAACGCACAGTTCAAACCAAATGAGATAGGATTGACGTGACGCAACGAGTTATAGAAAGCCTCCGTCGTTTGACCAGAAAGCGTTCGCCCTGACGCATCGGTGATGGTGCCGGAGATCATCACAGGTAAATAGTTATCAAGCTCTTCAAATACAGTCTCGACGGCAAATGCACACGCCTTAGCATTCAACGTATCGAAGATGGTTTCGATAAGGATAAGATCAGAACCGCCCTTAATTAGGGCTCGAGTCGATTCAGAATAGGCTTCAACAAGTTCATCAAAGCTAACATTTCGATAGCCAGGATCGTTTACATCTGGAGAGATAGAACACGTGCGGTTGGTTGGGCCCAATACGCCTGCGACATAACGTGGTCTATCTGGCGTTTTAGCTGTCCACTCATCAGCCGCTTGACGAGCCAATTTAGCCGCTTCAAAGTTGATCTCTTCGCTGAGGCTTTCCATGTCATAGTCAGCCATCGCGATAGTCGTCGCGTTAAAAGTGTTAGTTTCTAAAATATCCGCGCCCGCTTCCAAATAGGCTAAGTGGATATCTTTGATCATCTTTGGCTGGGTCAATACCAACAGATCGTTGTTACCTTTTAAATCACAGTGCCAATCAGCGAATCGCTCACCGCGATAGTCATTCTCTTCTAGCTTGTAGTCCTGAATCATGGTGCCCATACCACCATCGATCAGCATAATCCGTTGCGCTAGCTGAGCTTCTATCTGTTGTCTTAACTTGCTTCCCACAATACAGCCTCATTATTCCTTTAATTATCTCTCCATCCTATCACAGATTAAAAAGGTGTCTAGACGTCTAAAACAACTAAATCCCTGACACGATACCAACAAAATAAAGTTTGCTATTTATCCACTCTAGGCACAAAATTCTTATTCATAATTTGTTACATAAGAGTTATCTCATGTCGGTCTATTACACGCTTTGCTTCCTTTCTGCAGCAGCTATGCTAATTGCCTTTGTAAACAGCAAAATAGGTAAAATGCAGACCACGATAGCCATCACTGCTGGCTCAATGATGCTTTCACTACTGATCCTGATTGCAGGTCAGAACGATTGGTTCCAGTTAACTGAGATTGCGACTGAAACAGTCGCGAGTATTAACTTCGAAGATTTCCTACTCAAGGGGATTCTTGGTTTCTTGCTGTTTGCAGGAGGGCTTGGCATCAAGCTGCCGAACCTCAAAGATCAGAAATGGGAAATTACCGTTCTAGCATTAGGGGCAACCCTCTTCTCCACCTTCTTTATTGGATTCGTACTTTACGGATTCTGCCAACTTATCGGCATTCAGTTCGACTTAGTTTACTGTTTACTATTTGGCGCCCTGATTTCCCCAACCGATCCGATTGCGGTTCTGGCAATAGTGAAAAAACTCGATGCGCCGCGCCGTATCTCGACTCAAATTGAGGGCGAGTCACTCTTTAACGATGGTTTTGGATTAGTTATCTTCGTCACTCTATACACCATCGCGTTTGGCACTGAAACGCCAACCGTCGGCAGCGTCACCATGCTATTTGCTCAAGAAGCTATCGGTGGTATCGCCTACGGCTTTGCTCTTGGCCTTCTCTTCCATTACCTAATCAGCGCGACTGATGATCACTCGATGGAGTTATTGCTGACTATAGGTATTCCGACGGCGGGTTATGCGTTTGCTGAAGTCATCCATGTATCAGGCCCATTAGCTATGGTTGTTTCAGGCATTATGATTGGCAACTGGACACGCTTTATCGGCTTTTCCAAAGAGAGTGAAGATCACTTAGACCACTTCTGGGAACTGATCGATGAGTTCTTAAATGGTGTGCTATTCCTGCTAATTGGTATGTCGATGCTATTATTCAAATTCCATCAAGAAGACTTCATCTTAATGGCATTTGCTATACCTCTAGTACTCGCTGCACGTTACCTTAGTGTCGCCCTATCTTATGTTGGCTTTAAGCGCTATCGCAGCTACAACCCATGGTCGATTAGAATCCTGACATGGGGTGGGCTAAGAGGCGGTTTAGCACTAGCGATGGCACTTTCAATCCCTGCCGGAATCTGGGTTATTCCCGATAAGCTTATCGATGTGAAAGAAATCATCTTGGTGATGACTTATTCAGTAGTTGTGTTCTCTATCTTGATCCAAGGCTCGACTATCACACCTATGATTGAGAAAGCCAAGCAAGCAGAGAAGCCACTTCAGCTATAATTAGGAATAGTGATACAACAAGGCAGCCAACCGGCTGCCTTTTTTATAACTGTTGATTGAGAAAATCTATTTTACCCTCTGCTCACTAGCGACTGCTTTTAGCTTACTTTGCTGCTTATATGTCTTACGTAGCTTCACTGACACAATACCGATGATAGCAGTAACCAAAGTAATCACAGGCGCAGCCATAAGCACCATAGTAACGATACGGCTCAAGTGTTCAGGCAATTGAGGAAGCAACATACCTAACGAGCACAATAGCAGAGTCCATAAGATTGCACTCAGCCACGAGAAGTAATGAAACTTCGCGACCTTATTCGCCCTCATACCCATCATTAGTGGTAACAAAGAACGAACCACAGGCACAAAACGCGCGCAAAACAACGCAACAAGGCCATGCTTACCAAGTAAAACGTCAACCTGCTGCATTCTATTACTTGGTACAGCACTTACCCAGCGCTGCACTATCGGTAGTCGATTAAGCCAATGTCCTTGCCCATAAGCCGCCCAACTACCTAACGCCGCACTACTTATGATGATTGCCAACAAGAGAAATGGATCAAGTACACCAACTGCAGCAAGCGTACCAGACAAAACAACCACACTATCACATGGAAAAGGAGCCGCAGGAATAAAGCCACTCTCTAAGAAAATCAAACCACCGACAACGCAATAAACAAGAACAGCGCTTCCTGGAGACATCAAGGCAGTAAAGTCTTGTTGCCAAAGCGCGATAAGAACAGAGTAGATAGACTCTAACATTGCTAACCCCAAACCAGTCATAAAAAGACTAGGAATACTTTTATACTGATAGGGTTTTATCCCTAGTATCAGTTTGGTTCAACTAGCAAGATCTATCGTTAGGATTAAAGAATAAGAGAAAGAAAATAAGAAGAAAAATTAGGATCTTATAGATACGAAAAAGCCGAGTATTTCTGCCGGGACGCGTAGTTTAGGGCTTTATCTTGAAATAAGTGACTGACGGTGGGGACGCCTAGTCTGGGGTTGCACACAACCGGGACTCATTTGCTCATTGCAAATGAAAAAGCCCTAGCATTTCTGCCGGGACGCGTAGTCTAGGGCTTTGTCTTAAAATAAGTGGATGATGGTGGGGACGCCTAGTCCGGGGTTGCGGGCAACCGAGGCTCGTTCTCTGAAAGGGATATTTGATACGTTTAAAACGACAAAACCCAGTCCGAGGACTGGGTTTCTAAATAAGTGGCGGAGCGGACGGGACTCGAACCCGCGACCCCCGGCGTGACAGGCCGGTATTCTAACCAACTGAACTACCGCTCCGCACTGGTTAGACTTGAAGTCTAAGTTTTTGCCTTTAGATTTTTCTAAAATCTAAAAACTAAATGTAAGCCTGGCGATGTCCTACTCTCACATGGGGAAACCCCACACTACCATCGGCGCTATTGCGTTTCACTTCTGAGTTCGGCATGGAATCAGGTGGGTCCACAACGCTATGGTCGCCAAGCAA
>NZ_JANAVY020000017.1 GCF_025195085.2 Vibrio intestinalis
GCTTTGAGCTTTACTCGAAACGGACGGCCATTTTAGCGAGTTAAAGTTTAGTGTCAACCACTTTTTTCAAACTTTCTTTCAAGCAATTTGCTTGGCTAATTTGACCTTGCTAACTCGTCTCTCGTTCCTTTCGAAGCGTTGCCGTGTCAGCGAGGGGGCATTATAGAGATCACGTTTTACTTGGCAACCCCTTTTTGCAATTTTTCCGTACTTTTTGATTGTTCGGTTAATTGTTAGTCGAAAAGCGCCAAAACAGGCAGTTTTCTTTACAATTCTTTAAACTTATTAGCAAATAGAGTCACTTTTTCCCAGTTAGTGTACTCAACTTCTTTGCTGGTATCTGTCTCCCCTCCAGTCATGCTCATAATGAACTTAATCATTGTTCTATCAAACCAACTATAACGTGGGTAATAGAGAGCACCAGCAAACACACCGATCAGTTGTGGCTGCCAAGGAGAAAGCGTTAGAAACTTTTTGATGTAAGCGCTGCCTTCTGGCGTGTCTTTACCTTGGTCTTCTTTTCGCGCTGTTAGGTTCACACAAAAGAACGCCACTTTGGCCGACTGAAACTGAGCAAGATTCGCTTCTATATATTGGTAGAGCTTTTTGTTCAGTCTGCCATAACGAATAGACGCACCAATTAGAACTCGCTCATATTGTTCGAAGTCGATAGCTGGTAATTGATGAAGGTCTACCAAATCACATTCAAACTCAGATAACTGTTCTTCTATATAACGAAGGATTTTTTGAGTCTGGCCTTCTCGAGAAGAATAAAGAAATAGTGCTTTTTTCACACGGCTTCCTTAGCTACGCCAAAACGTTGGAGTAAGCAGAATTAATAACGTAAAGATCTCTAAACGACCAAATAGCATGGAAACAACCAGTACCCACTTTGCTTTATCGTTTATCTCACCAAAATGCAGAGCCACCTCTCCCAGACCAGGGCCGAGATTGTTAAGCGTCGCTGCAACAGCTGAGAATGCGCTTAGTTCATCCATTCCAGTGGCAATCAGTGCCAACATGCAAACAACAAACACCAATGCGTACGCAGAAAAGAATCCCCATACCGCATCGACCACCCGCTGCGATAGCGCACTCCCACCAACTTTGATGGTGTATACCGCTCTTGGATGAACCAATCGTTTTAGTTCACGAGCACCTTGTAAGGTTAGTAGCAGGATACGAATTACTTTCATACCACCCCCGGTAGAGCCAGCACAACCCCCTATAAAAGAAGAGAACAGTAACAATACAGGTAAGAATAGTGGCCACTCTGCAAACCCTGTAGTCGTAAAACCAGCAGTCGTCGATATGGATACTGTCTGGAACAACGCCTGATCAAAGGCATCATAGACCGAGTCATAAGAATGATGATTTAGCAGCATCAAGAAACAGATTAAGAATAGCAACGCCTGAATAAAGAAGAAGGCGCGAAACTCTGGATCTTTCCAATAATACTTAGGATGTACACCACCAGAAGCAAAGGCTGCGAAGTGAAGTGAGTAGTTACATGCAGATATCAATAAGAACACTACGGTAATCATATTGATGGCGTAGCTATCGAAATACCCCATGCTGGCATCATGAGTTGAGAAGCCACCAATCGCAATAGTAGAGAAGCTATGACCTATTGCATCAAATGGCGTCATGCCCGCAAGCCAAAATGCCACTGCACAAGCAATAGTTAAACTCAGGTAGATATACCAAAGCGCTTTGGCCGTCTCTGCGATTCTTGGCGTCATCTTACTGTCTTTTACTGGACCGGGAATCTCTGCTCGGTATAACTGCATACCACCGATGCCCAACACCGGAAGAATAGCGACCGCTAACACGATGATCCCCATGCCACCAAACCACTGCAGGAACTGACGATAGAACAAAATCGCTTTAGGGAGATGGTCTAAGCCAACAATAACAGTGGCCCCTGTGGTTGTCAGAGCGGAAAAAGACTCAAAGAAAGCATCGGTGACAGACACATTTGGGTTATCAGATAATAGAAATGGCAATGCACCCGCACTACCGATTACCGTCCAGAACAAAACAACGATAAGAAAACCATCGCGGGCTTTTAGCTCATGCTTGTGGCGACGATTAGGGAACCAGCACACCACACCACAAAATAGCAGCACGAAGAAAGTGGTAACGAAAGGCACACCTGCGCCATCTCGGTAGATAAGCGCTACCAAGGCAGGTGCAAGCATAGATACACTAAATAGGGCGAGTAGCAGCCCTACGATGCGGATAATAGATCGAAATTGCATTAGCTAATGATGTACGAAGCTCGGCTTCTGACTTCCTTTTAAATCCCTTCCAGTGAAGTCAAGATAGCTTTCGCGCCACTCTTATTCACTATCGTTTGGCGAAACGCCTCTAATTGTCGTAGCTCGACTTCTAATATCAGCTCGACGTCATCACTATATATTGCCTCAATTTCTTCTACACCGAATTGACTGTAAAGAGATTGTGCGACAGGCATAAAACCATAGTCTAACTGGAGCTTTACTTTAGTGGTGATTTTTTTCTCTATTGTTTGAAGCAGCTTAAGCGCCTGTTGAACGCCACCACCATAAGCTTTAACCAAACCGCCGGTTCCAAGTTTGATTCCGCCAGAGTAACGAGTGACTACCGCAGTAAGTTCCCCAACTCCTGAACCTGATAATTGAGCCAAAATTGGCTTGCCTGCCGTTCCCGATGGCTCACCATCATCACTAAAACCCCATTGCATTGAGTCTTCTGATCGCCCTGCGACAAATCCCCAGCAATTATGACGCGCATCAGCATGCTTTTGCTTGATATGTTCAATGAACTGCTTTGCTTGTTCGATAGAAGGTGTATGCGCGAGATGAGTAATAAAGATGCTCTTCTTTATCTCTTCTTCAAAAGTCACCGAATCAGCAGGAATTAAATAGGGCTTATCATTCATGGTTTGGCTTGGTTTATCCGAGAACACGCTAAGTTTATCACGAGCGAAACCTAAAAAGCGCGAGTTATATACAAATCACAATGTTAAACACTTGTTTAAAAATTGTATTGAAAATAAACAATCCGCGGTCCACACTAAGATAACTGGTCTTACCAGAACAATAACAACGATGATTAATCGCTACCAATAACGTAAATGGTATGTCACGGAGATAGACAATGATTTACCAAGCCAACAGCTTATATATAAAGGAAGTCAAAGATGGCATTGCCGAGCTCTGCTTCAGCTCCCCACAATCGGTAAACAAGCTCGATTTAGCGACGCTTAAGTCTCTAGATGAGTCTTTGGATGTATTACATCAATCCGAAAATATAAAAGGATTGCTGCTCACCTCAGATAAAGATTCGTTTATTGTCGGAGCCGATATTACCGAGTTTCTCGGCCTGTTTGCCAAGCCTGAAGAGGAACTCGACCAATGGCTTCAATTTGCAAACCAGATCTTCAGCAAACTGGAAGATTTACCATTTCCTACCGTTTCAGCACTCAAAGGCCACACATTGGGTGGCGGATGTGAGTGTGTACTTGCTACCGATATTCGCATTGGTGATAAAACCACCAGCATTGGATTACCAGAAACCAAACTTGGCATTATGCCGGGATTTGGCGGTTGTGTTCGACTACCACGTGTTATTGGTGCCGACAGCGCAATGGAAATCATCACACAAGGTAAAGCGTGTCGAGCAGATGAAGCGCTAAAAGTCGGTTTGCTTGATGCTGTGGTTGATAGTGATGCTTTATATCAGTCAGCAATGACAACACTCGAGCAAGCGATTGAAGAAAAAGTTAATTGGCACGGCCGACGTCAGCAAAAAACATCCGCTTTAATGCTGAGTAAAATGGAAGCGACCATGAGCTTTACTATGGCTAAAGGCCTAGTGGCTCAAAAAGCAGGCCCACACTACCCAGCACCTATGACTGCTGTAATAGCAATAGAAAAGGCAGCCAGTTCAGCACGTAAAGAAGCATTAGATATTGAAAGAAAGCTGTTTATTAAACTGGCTAAGTCAGATGAAGCTCAAGCCTTAGTTGGCTTGTTCCTTAATGATCAATACATAAAAGCACTCGCAAAACAGGCTGGAAAATCGGCCAGTAAACCGACTGAGCGTGCAGCCGTACTTGGCGCAGGTATTATGGGTGGTGGCATTGCTTACCAATCAGCACTAAAAGGTGTGCCTGTATTGATGAAAGACATCGCTCAAGCATCACTAGATTTAGGCATGAGTGAAGCGTCAAAACTCCTCAATAAGCGTCTACAGCGAGGCCGAATCGATGGTTTTAAAATGGCGGGGATTCTCGCATCTATCACACCAAGTCTTCATTATGCTGGTATCGATGATTCAGATGTCATTGTTGAAGCCGTAGTAGAGAACCCAAAAGTAAAAGCAGCGGTTCTTAGTGAAGTGGAGCAATACATCAGCGAAGATACGGTCTTAACGTCCAACACTTCCACCATTCCAATTAACTTACTGGCGAAATCACTCTCTCGCCCAGAAAACTTCTGTGGTATGCACTTTTTCAACCCTGTGCATCGAATGCCATTAGTCGAGATCATCCGTGGTGAGCATACGTCAGATGAAACCATCAATCGTGTAGTCGCTTACGCTGCTAAAATGGGTAAATCACCCATCGTCGTCAATGATTGCCCAGGATTTTTCGTTAACCGTGTTCTATTCCCATATTTTGGTGGATTCAGCAAACTTCTAACTGACGGAGCGGATTTTACTCAAGTAGATAAAGTAATGGAGCGTCAGTTTGGTTGGCCAATGGGCCCAGCCTATCTTTTAGACGTGGTAGGGATTGATACTGCGCATCACGCGCAAGACGTTATGGCTCAAGGTTTCCCAGAACGTATGGCGAAACAAGAAAAAGATGCGATTGATGCGTTATATCAAGCCAAGCGTTTTGGTCAAAAGAATGGCTTAGGTTTCTACCAATATACCATCGACAAAAAAGGCAAACCGAAAAAAGCGCTTTCTGAGGATGTGTTCACTTTATTGAAAAACGTTAGCAGTGAGACGCAACCATTCAGCGATCAAGAGATCATCGAACGCATGATGATTCCAATGATTAATGAAGTGGTTCTCTGCTTAGAGCAAGGCATTATTGCTTCCCCACAAGAAGCCGACATGGCATTAGTCTATGGCTTAGGCTTCCCTCCATTTAGAGGCGGTGTGTTCCGCTATCTTGATCATATCGGCATTAGCAACTTTGTTGCGATGGCGAGTAAGCACCAATCACTTGGCGCTTTATATCAAGTACCGCAAATGCTAACTGACATGGCCGAGAAGAATGAAAGCTTCTATGGTGCACAAGCTCAAAGTTCTATTTAGGAGGAGGACAAGATGACTATCAATACAAGAAATGTAGTAATTGTGGACTGTCTGCGAACTCCTATGGGACGCTCCAAGGGTGGCGCTTTTCGTCATACTCGCGCTGAAGATCTCTCGGCACATTTAATGAAAGGAATATTGGCACGCAACCCGCAGGTGAATCCGCATGAGATTGAGGATATTTACTGGGGCTGTGTACAACAAACCTTAGAACAAGGCTTTAATGTGGCGCGTAATGCCGCATTACTTGCTGGGTTACCCATTGAGATTGGTGCTGTTACCGTTAACCGATTATGTGGCTCGTCAATGCAAGCTTTACATGATGGTACGCGAGCGATTATGACCGGGGATGCTGAAATCTGCTTAATTGGTGGGGTGGAACATATGGGCCATGTACCGATGAACCATGGGGTCGATTTTCATCCGGGTATGTCTAAAACCGTCGCTAAAGCGGCGGGCATGATGGGCTTAACCGCAGAGATGCTTGGCAAATTGCATGGCATTAGCCGTGAACAACAAGATGAGTTTGCTGCACGCTCACACGCAAGAGCTCACCAAGCAACGCTTGAAGGTCGCTTTGCCAATGAAATCCTCCCCACAGAAGGCCATGCAGACGATGGCACACTGACCTTACTCGAATATGACGAAGTGATTCGCCCAGAAACTACGGTAGAAGGCCTGTCCCAACTACGCCCAGTGTTTGACCCTGCCAATGGTACCGTCACGGCAGGCTCTTCATCTGCATTATCTGATGGCGCTTCAGCCATGCTGATCATGAGTGAAGAAAAAGCCAATCAACTTGGTTTAACGATTAGAGCCAAAGTGAAAGCGATGGCTATTGCTGGCTGTGATCCATCCATCATGGGTTATGGCCCAGTACCAGCCACGCAAAAAGCACTTAAACGTGCTGGGCTGTCAATCGAAGATATGGATGTAGTTGAGTTAAATGAGGCGTTTGCCGCTCAATCACTGCCTGTCGCCAAGGATTTAGGGCTACTCGACGTGATGGACGATAAAGTAAATCTTAATGGCGGCGCGATTGCGCTAGGCCACCCATTGGGTTGTTCTGGTGCACGCATCTCGACCACGCTCATCAATTTGATGGAGGCGAAAGATGCCAAGTATGGCTTAGCAACCATGTGTATTGGTTTGGGCCAAGGTATTGCGACCATTTTTGAGCGGCCTTAATCCTCCAACTAAAAAGATCGCTAGGATTTCTAGCGATCTTTTTGTTTTCTTATTTTAGGATCTTAACCAGTCGTTATATAGCTGATCACTTGATCCTAAGTAATCGACCATCCACTCGATCATTTTATGGTTTTCATCTTTACGCCAAACCAAGCAACAATGACTGAGCGGCTTTTCTTCCGGCAAGATTTTCTCCACCAGCACGCCCTCTTCAATCAATGGCGCAGCAATATGACGCGGCATGTAGCCAACCCCAACACCATTCTTCAAACATTCAATCGCGCTATACCAATTAGGTAGCAATAATCGGCGCTGCTTTGGGTAATGCACTGTATGTCGTTTAGGTAAAACGCTGGATGTATCATCCAAACAAATCGCAGGAAACTGGCTGACAAACTCTTCGGTCAGGGTCTGTTCTCGCACGCAAGGATGGCTTGAGGACATAACAAAAGCCCAATCTAAAATACCCATTTCTTTGACTTCAAAATCACCACCGACCGGAATAGCCGCAGTGGCACCAATCACGATATCTGCACGACCTTGAGCAATCGCCTCCCATGAGCCATTGAACACTTCCATATTGATCTGCAGTTCGGCATGTTGGAAAGTCTGATAAAACGCTTCGATCATCGGTTTCATCTGATCAAGGCGCACGACATTATCCAAGGTTAAGCGTAGTGTTTTTTGCCAACCGTGCGCGGCTCGTTTCGTCTGACTTTTGATCTCCTCCATCTGGCGCAGCATCGCTCTCGCCTCAGCCAAGAACACCTCTCCAGCCGGTGTTAGTTCAACTTTTCTCGGTAGACGCTTGAATAAAACCACATCCAAATCTTGTTCCATTTGGCGAACACTGTAGCTGATCGCTGAAGGAACTTTGTGTAATGCCTCAGCGGCCGCGGTGAAACTACCGAGCCGAGCAACAGTGTCAATCATCTTCAAAGATGTGCGGGAAAATACGCTCATAGCAACCTGTTAAAAATTAACCTTTCAAAAAATTTGATTGATAACCACAAATATTAACGTTTCATTTTATAGAAAACCAAAAATAGAATGCAAAGGCAAACAAAAGGGCTGGCGCCAGTAGATAACAATGTGTGAATTTTTTTGAACGGAAATACTATGAAAGTATCCAAACTGCAGCTGTTTTATCTATCAGCACTTTCTATGCTTGGCTTCATTGCCACAGACATGTACTTACCAGCATTTAAAATGATGGAAGTCGACTTTGCTACCGGACCAGAACAGATCGCCCTTTCATTAACGGTTTTCTTGGTTGGTATGGCAAGTGGTCAACTATTGTGGGGCTTAGCCTCAGACAAATTTGGCCACCGCAACACGCTTGCTGTTGGCTTAGTGTTATTTACCCTGTCTTCGCTTGGCCTCGCATTTAGCGACCAAGTATGGCAATTACTTACACTGCGCTTTGTTCAAGCTATTGGTGTATGTGCACCAGCAGTAATTTGGCAGGCGATGGTCATCAAGCGCTACTCAAGCTCAAGCCAACAAATCTTTGCTACTATCATGCCGTTGGTAGCGCTATCACCGGCTCTAGCACCGCAGCTAGGGGTGTTGCTGGCACAAAACCTTGGTTGGCATAGCATCTTCTTTGCCTTAACCGTGATGGGTATCTTGCTGGTTATGGCGACGATGGGTCAGCAAAATGATGTCGTTGAAGAAAAGAAAACGTCGATTAGCAGTGATATTCGCGCACTCATCAGCTCAAAAACCTATTTGGGTAACGTGATGATGTTTGCGACTGCATCAGCGGCATTCTTTGCTTACCTAACTGGTATGCCAGAAATTATGGCTCAGCTAGGCTATGACAGTAACGACATTGGCCTAAGCTTCATTCCACAAACGATCGCCTTCATGGCTGGTGGTTGGTTAGGTAAAGTAGGCGTAGCCAAATACGGTGATGAAAAAGTATTGCGCCAACTGATTGGTCTATTCAGTGTTGCTTCACTGCTTATCTTTGCGGCATCGCAATGGCAGCTCACTTCAATATGGCCAATTCTAGCGCCATTTTGCTTAATTGCTGTCGCGAACGGTGCGCTATACCCAATCGTAGTAAACCGTGCGCTAGCCAGTGCGAAACAAAGCCCAGCGACCGCAGCAGGTCTTCAAAACAGCTTACAAATCAGTGTAAGTAGCTTATCCAGTGCGCTGGTGGCAATGCTAGCAAGCCAAGCTCAAATGGCGACCGGTATTGCGATCATCATCTGTATGGGTGGTTTATGGATTGGTTATGTGGTTTCAAACCGCGAGCTATCACAACACTTTACTACGCCAGATAACGCTCGCGTGGTCAGCGAAGACGAAGCGTAATATCCCTAAAGACAAAGAGCCGCAATGCGGCTCTTTGGTTATTCTTTTTTAAACAAGACTCGATAGACAACGAAGAACATCGACGCGAGCAATAATATTGGGAACCAAGTATTAAATGCTAGCAACAAATCTTTCTCCGAACCTCGGACAAATCCGGTCGAATCAACGAAACTTTCTACTTTCGCCAGCGATAGGTAATCAACCCAGATACTGACCAAACCTAACATTTGTATACATGAAATAATGAATAAGATTTTGTTTTGGCGTCGGTTGGCGTTTTCTACTTTCCGTTGATAGGAACGCTCGATGTACTCTTTGAATGAAGAGATGTAGTTGTTTACTTCATCTAAGGTTTCTTTGATAGTCCACTTAACTTCAATGCCTTTAAAGACCAACTCATTGTCAGATTCAAAGTACATCTTCATATCTTGGTTATGGATACGCACTAGCTCGAACTTATTGATGTAGCTATCAATCAGCTGTATTTCGCCACCATTGGTAAAGCGCCCCATTAACCGATCACGATTTAACTCATCCATCACAGTTTTAAACGAGCTCACAGCATGCCACATAAACTGCGCATGATATTGAATCGGGAAAAAGCGCTCATAATACTCTTGATCGCTACTCAAAATAGTATGGAAGCGTCCATGGAATACAAACTCCACTTCCTCGTTTGAAAGCAGTGTAGAAGCATTATCTTGGACTCGTTCAGCCATCTGATTCGCGTGAGTAATCATCGCACGATATTTCGCTTTGTTCTCAAGTGAGATACCGTTGACCTGAACCGTTATATTGCCAGTATTGTTGAGGAACTTAGGGCGATTATCTTCGGTCACTTTCCCTCCATAAAGCAGCTTTGAAACCACACTTAAACAGTGCTGACGCACTTCTTTCATCCAAGTGCCTATTTCACTATCGTCCTCTTCTTGCACCAACACATTACGAATCGAGTTATAAAAGTTATGCCTATCATCGTCATAATCTGTATCGGAGAACAGCTGCCCGAAGTACTGCTCTTCAATATCAAAACAAAACTCGGTCACAATGGAAATAGCAGACACACGCTCATCATAGATAAGGTCGAACTTCGCAGAGTCTTTGACTAGAAACTGGGAAAGGTCGTGTTGACCAAACACGAAATACTTAGGGTCACTAAAATCGACTCGCAGATACTTACTGCAAATCTCAGGTTTAGAAAGCAGAGAGTTAAAGTGCTTACTTCGGCGGTGAACCTTCTTGAACTCACGAATCCATCTTATCGATGGGGTCTGATAGTTCGATTCTGACACCTTGGCTTTCGAGATCACTTTAAAGGCTTCAACCGATATCTCCAACGGTTGAACACACATAACGGTAAATATAGCCATTACAGGTACTGCCCTCGTTCGCCATTGATGTAGCTGTCAGGTAGCCATTCTTTGCGGTAATCCACCAGCAGCTCTTCGCCTTTATCAATATCTCGCAATGTCACTAACTCTAAAGTATCAAAGTTAATCGCGATGTTAGGCTGGCGATGATGATTGATGTAACTGTATTTGGTTCTCAGACTGCGCACCATTAACTGGTCATCCGGCAAATACGTACATTCCATAAAGAAGTAGTCTTGATACGGTTCTATTTGGGGCGCAATAAGCTGTTGCAGTGCACTGTAGTCGGCTCGAGAGACTAACTGCCCATCAAGACGGCCAATCACTGTATTCTCAGATTTAGATTGTGTTAGAAACAGGCCAAAGCCGTGAGTAGGAGAAGGGTTAATGATAGTGTCGGATATCGTATCTAATGTCGCCTGACGAACGAAATCAATATCCTGAGTGATGTTTGCCATGTTGCCACCTCATATCCGTATTGGCGTCTGCAATTAACAACTAATCTATCACAAACAATGAGATAGATTAGTTGCCTTAACGGATAATTTTGAGGTTTGGCTACTTTTTCGTTGGACGCTGCCAGTTAGCGATTTTACGCTCTTTGGCGCGCGTAATAACGAGTTCACCTTCAGCAACATCTTTGGTTACTGTAGCGCCAGCACCAACTGTTGCGCCATTGGCAATGGTCACAGGAGCAATAAGCTGACTATCAGAACCAACAAATACGTCATCACCAATAATGGTCTTGAACTTGTTTGCGCCATCGTAGTTACAAGTGATTACACCAGCACCCACGTTAACACGTTGACCAATTTCGGCATCACCAAGGTAAGTTAGGTGGTTTGCTTTTGAGCCCTCACCTAAACGCACATTTTTCACTTCTACGAAGTTACCTACGTGCGAGTTGTTACGCATGTCTGCACCAGGACGCAAACGGGTGAATGGGCCTACCGTACAATCTTCACCAACAGTCGCACCTTCAATCACGCTGTATGGGCGAACAATAGTGTTATCATCGATTTCACAATCTTTCAGTATGCAACCTGCACCAATCACAACGTTATCACCGATAGAAACTTTACCTTCAATGATGACGTTAACGTCGATTTCAACGTCCATACCGCATTGCAGTTCACCGCGTAGGTCAAAACGCGCTGGATCGCGTAGCATCACGCCTTGCTCTAGCAATTTATGCGCTTGCATAGATTGGAATGCACGCTCTAGTCGCGCAAGCTGAGCGCGGTCATTCACGCCTTCTACTTCAATTGGATTTACCGGATGAACTGCTTCAACTGCGCGGCCTTCTGCGTGAGCGGCTGCGATAACGTCTGTCAGGTAGTATTCACCTTGCGCATTGTTGTTGTTAAGACCAGACAACCAACGCTTAAGATCACCACCTGTCGCAACCATTACGCCGGTGTTGATCTCTTTAATTAATTTTTGTTCTTCCGTTGCGTCTTTTTGTTCAACAATCGCAACCACAGGGCCATTGCGACGTACAATACGGCCGTAGCCCATTGGGTTATCTAGCACTACGGTTAACAGCGCGATACCACCGTTAGGCTGCGCTTCTAACAGGCTTTCAATGGTTTCCGTCGAAATAAGTGGCACATCGCCATAAAGAACCAAGACTTTTTCATCATCTTCAAAGCTTGGTGACGCTTGGTCAACCGCGTGACCTGTACCCAACTGATCCGCTTGCAGAACCCAGTTAACCGGCTCTTCAGCCAATGCCGCTTGCATTTGATCACCACCATGGCCATACACAAGGTGGATGTTTTGTGCGCCGAGGCCAGCACAAGTATCGATCACGTGTTTCGCCATTGGCTTACCTGCCAATGTATGGAGTACTTTTGGCATGTTGGAGTACATGCGCGTCCCTTTGCCTGCAGCAAGAATTACGGCACTGAATTTCATTAACTAACCTTTCGACGTTCAATTATTTGCGGCTTATTGTAAACATGATTGGCGTAACTGTTAATGCCACCACAAGATTTACTGCCAATAAATAAACAAAAAGGCGGTCAATTGACCGCCTTTATCACACTTTAGACACCGTTAATGCAAATTAACGGCGCTGCTTTGTCAGCTCGATAACACGTAGCTGAGCAATGGCTTTAGCCAGTTCACTGGCCGCTTGAGCGAAGTCCATATCGCCGTGCTGATTCTGGATTTGCTCCTCAGCGCGACGTTTCGCTTCCTCTGCCTTAGCTGCGTCTAGCTCTTCACCACGGATAGCGGTATCAGCCAGTACAGTCGCTGTACCCGGCTGAACTTCTACCATACCACCAGAAACATAAATGATTTCTTCGTGGCCGTGCTGTTTCACAATACGCACCATACCAGGCTTAATAGCGGTCAGCAGCGGCGTGTGGCCATGGAAAATACCAAGCTCACCTTCGCTACCGGTCACCTGAAACGTCTCAACACGACCTGAGAAGATTTGCTTCTCAGCGCTTACTACGTCTAGGTGAAAGGTTATTGCTGCCATATCGCCTCCTAGTTAGCCTTACAGCTTCTTAGCCTTCTCAATAGCATCTTCAATCGTACCGCAGTACATGAAAGCTTGCTCTGGGATGTCATCGTATTCACCAGCTAGTAGACCTTTGAAGCCACGTAGAGTCTCTTTAAGAGGTACGTAAACACCTGGGTCACCTGTAAATACTTCCGCTACGTGATAAGGCTGAGTTAGGAAACGCTCAATCTTACGTGCACGAGATACAACTTGCTTATCTTCTTCAGATAGCTCGTCCATACCTAGGATAGCAATGATGTCTTTCAGCTCTTTGTAGCGCTGAAGAGTTTGCTGAACGCCACGAGCTACGTCGTAGTGCTCTTGACCAACCACTAGTGGATCAAGCATACGAGATGTTGAATCTAGTGGGTCGATCGCAGGGTATAGACCCATTGCAGCGATGTTACGGTTAAGTACAACCGTTGCATCCAAGTGCGCGAATGTTGTTGCTGGAGACGGGTCAGTCAAGTCATCGGCTGGTACGTATACCGCCTGTACAGACGTGATAGAACCAGATTTAGTTGACGTGATACGCTCCTGAAGTACACCCATCTCTTCTGCAAGAGTTGGCTGGTAACCTACCGCTGAAGGCATACGACCTAGCAGTGCTGATACCTCTGTACCTGCAAGTGTGTAACGGTAGATGTTATCAACGAACAGTAGTACGTCACGACCTTCGTCACGGAACTTCTCTGCCATTGTTAGACCAGTCAGTGCAACACGTAGACGGTTACCTGGTGGCTCGTTCATCTGACCGTAAACCATCGCTACTTTTGATTGCTCAGGATTTTCAACGTTTACAACGCCTGCTTCCTGCATCTCAAAGTAGAAATCGTTACCTTCACGAGTACGCTCACCAACACCAGCGAATACTGATAGACCTGAGTGTTGTAGTGCGATGTTGTTGATAAGTTCCATCATGTTAACGGTCTTACCTACACCAGCACCACCGAACAGACCGATTTTACCACCCTTAGCGAATGGACAAACCAAATCGATTACTTTAACGCCAGTCTCTAGAAGTGCGATCTCATTCGATTGATCTTCGTAGCTTGGTGCTTCACGGTGGATAGAGTAAGTCTCTTCCGCACCGATCTCACCACACTCGTCAATTGCGTCACCTAGAACGTTCATGATACGACCTAGGGTCTTAGTACCTACTGGTACTGAAATTGGAGCGCCAGTGTTTACAACTTCAACTCCACGACGTAAACCATCAGAGCTACCCATTACGATACAACGAACTACGCCACCGCCTAGCTGTTGTTGAACCTCAAGAACTAGACGCTCTTTCGATTCTGTTACGTTAAGAGCGTCGTATACCTTTGGTACTTCACTCTGTGGGAACTCTACGTCGACTACCGCACCGATGATCTGTACGATCTTACCTGTAGCCATCGTTAATCCTCTAACTAATTAGTTTTACCTAAGCTTAAACCGCTGCAGCACCTGATACGATTTCAGACAGTTCTTGTGTAATCGCAGCCTGACGGGCTTTGTTATACACAAGTTCTAGATCTTCAATCAGGTTACTCGCGTTATCAGTTGCAGCTTTCATCGCAATCATTCGGGCCGCTTGCTCACAAGCAAGGTTCTCAACTACACCTTGGTATACCTGAGACTCTACGTAACGCACTAAAAGCGTATCCAGTAGAGGCTTTGGTTCAGGCTCATAGATGTAATCCCATGAGTGATCGCGCTGCATCTCTTCGCTTTCCGATTTAGGCAAAGGTAGCAATTGATCGATCGTTGGCTCTTGAACCATAGTATTTACAAACTTGTTGAATACTACGTATAGACGGTCCAATTCACCTTCATCGTATTTCTTCAGCATTACGCTTACAGAACCGATTAGGTCTTCAAGGCTTGGGCTATCGCCTAGGCCAGAAACCTGAGCAGCGACTTTCGCGCCACTGTTGTTGAAAAAGGCTGTTGCTTTTGAACCAATAACCGCTAGTTCAACTTCAGCACCTTTCTCTTTCCAAGCCTGCATATCGTGGACAGCTTTTTTGAACACGTTAATGTTCAAGCCACCACACAGACCACGGTCTGTAGAAACGATGATATAACCAACACGTTTAGCTTCACGCTCTTCTAGGTACGGATGACGGTACTCTAGGTTTGCGTTAGCCACATGACCGATCACTTTACGCATTGTTTCAGCATATGGACGAGAAGCTTCCATTGCGTCTTGAGAACGACGCATTTTTGAAGCTGCTACCATTTCCATCGCTTTCGTAATTTTCTGCGTGCTTTTAACACTACCGATTTTATTACGTATCTCTTTTGCGCCGGCCATCGTTACTCTCCATTAGTTGGTGGCATTACTGCCACCGACCTATTACCAAGTTTGGGTTGCTACAAAATCGTCAGCGATAGCTTTTAGCTGCGCTTCGATTTCATCGTTGTAAGCACCAGACTTGTCGATCTCAGCCGCTAGTTCTGCGTTGTGACCGCGAGCGTACGATAGTAGAGCCGCCTCGAAATCTAGAACTTTGTTAAGTTCTACACCATCTAGGTAACCGCGCTCTACAGCGAAGATAGTTAGCGCTTGGTCAAATACAGACATTGGAGCGTACTGCTTCTGCTTCATTAGTTCTGTAACTTTTTGACCGTGGTCTAGCTGTTTCTTCGTTGCTTCATCAAGGTCAGAAGAGAACTGAGCAAATGCTGCTAGTTCGCGGTATGCAGCTAGTGCTGTACGGATACCACCTGATAGCTTCTTGATGATTTTCGTCTGTGCTGAACCACCTACACGAGATACTGAGATACCTGGGTCAACCGCTGGGCGAACACCCGCGTTGAATAGCTCAGTTTGTAGGAAGATCTGACCATCGGTAATCGAGATTACGTTAGTCGGTACGAATGCTGAAACGTCACCTGCTTGAGTTTCGATGATAGGAAGAGCAGTCAAAGAACCAGTCTTACCTTTCACTTCACCGTTAGTGAACTTTTCTACGTACTCTTCACTTACACGAGCAGCACGCTCTAGTAGACGTGAGTGGAGGTAGAAAACATCACCAGGGAAAGCTTCACGACCCGGTGGACGTTTAAGTAGTAGAGAGATCTGACGGTAAGCTACCGCTTGCTTAGATAGGTCATCGTAAACAATCAGTGCATCTTCACCGCGATCGCGGAAGTATTCACCCATAGCACAACCTGAGTACGGTGCAAGGTATTGCAGCGCAGCAGATTCAGAAGCAGAAGCTACAACTACGATAGTGTTTTGTAGTGCACCGTGCTCTTCTAGTTTGCGAACTACGTTAGCGATAGTCGATGCTTTCTGACCGATTGCTACGTAGATTGAGAAAATACCAGAATCTTTCTGGTTGATGATTGCATCGATCGCCATTGCCGTTTTACCGATCTGGCGGTCACCGATGATAAGCTCACGCTGACCACGACCGATTGGGATCATTGAGTCAACTGACTTATAACCAGTTTGTACAGGTTGGTCTACCGATTTACGGTCGATTACACCTGGTGCAATCACTTCTACAGGCGAAGACAGTTTCGCTTCGATTGGACCTTTACCATCAATAGGCTCACCTAGTGTGTTTACAACACGACCAAGCATTTCAGGACCAACTGGTACTTCAAGAATACGACCAGTACCTGTAACTTTCATGCCTTCCTTAAGGTCGGCATATGGACCCATTACAACCGCACCAACCGAGTCACGCTCAAGGTTAAGTGCTAGTGCATAACGGCCACCCGGTAATTCAATCATTTCACCTTGCATCACGTCCGCTAGGCCGTGAATGCGGATGATACCATCGCTTACCGATACGATAGTACCTTCATTGCGAGCTTCACTAACAACTTCGAATGACTCGATACGTTGTTTGATTAGATCGCTAATTTCCGTGGAATTAAGTTGCATGCTCCAATCCCCATTAAGACTGCAATGCATCGCTCAGGCGGTTCAAACGACCACGCGCTGAGTTATCGATGACTAAGTCTCCGGCTCGAATTATAACCCCACCAAGTAGGGTCTCATCTATACTGCAATTCAGCTTTACTTTGCGCTCAAGGCGTTTTTCAAGTTTGCTGCTGATGGCTGCGAGTTGCTCTTCTGAAAGCTCGCTTGCTGAAGTCACTTCAACATCGATTTCTTTCTCGTGCTCTTGTTTAAGAGCAAAGAACTGTTTGCTTACATCAGGAAGGGCCGCTAAACGACCATTCTCAGCCATCACCTTCAACAGGTTTTGGCCATGTTCATCAACTTGTTCGCCACAAACACTAACAAAGATTTCAGCCAGTTTGTCGGCAGAAACAGAACCACTAAGTAGTTCTTTAACTTGTTCGTTTTTAGCGACTTCAGCGGCGAAAGACAGCATTTGACCCCATTGGTCTAACAGGTCTTTCTCCACTGCAAAGTCGAAAGCTGCTTTAGCATAGGGGCGTGCGATAGTAGTCAAATCAGACATATGCGCCCCCAGACTTAAAGTTTTGCAGTAATGTTGTCGAGAATATCTTTTTGCGCTTCTTTATCGATAGAACGCTCAAGGATTTTCTCAGCACCAGCTATAGCCAGAGTTGCAACTTGTTTGCGCAGGTCATCACGCGCGCGGTTGCGTTCTGCTTCAATTTCAGCTTCAGCTTGTGCAAGAATCTTCTGGCGTTCTGCCTGAGCTTCTGTGCGAGCTTCATCTAAAATTTGAGCTTGACGCTTATTTGCTTGCTCGATGATCTCAGTTGCTGTGCGCTTCGCTTCTTTCAACTGATCAGAAGCGTTGGCTTGTGCTAGATCCAAGTCTTTCGCAGCACGTTCTGCTGCATTTAGACCGTCAGCAATTTTTTTCTGACGTTCTTCGATCGCTTGCATCAATGGCGGCCATACATACTTCATGCAGAACCACACAAACAGTGCGAACGAGATTGCTTGACCTAGCAGAGTTGCGTTCATATTCACAACAGCTACCCCTCTATTTGGACTTCGTGTTAATCAATGACAAGCCTTAGCTTGTCTGAAGTTAAAAGTGATTAACTTAGTTGACCAACGAATGGGTTCGCGAAAGTGAATAGTAGTGCGATTACGATACCGATCATTGGAACCGCATCAAGTAGACCAGCGATGATGAACATCTTAACTTGTAGCATAGGAGCCATTTCTGGTTGACGTGCTGCACCTTCAAGGAATTTACCACCTAGAAGTGCGAAACCAATCGCTGTACCAAGAGAAGCAAGACCGACGATAATACCTACGGCGATTGCAGAAAAGCTCAGTAAAGTTTCCATTACTATCTCCAATTTATAGTTGTTGGCTTAGTGCCCAAATAAAAAGCTTTAAAAAAATTAATGATCACTGTCTTCGTGAGCCATTGACAGGTAAACAATTGTCAACATCATAAACACGAAGGCTTGAATCGTAATAACCAAGATATGGAAAATAGCCCACGGTAGTGAACCCATCCATTGTAAGTACCATGGTAGCATTGCCGCACAAAGAATGAATACAACCTCACCCGCGAACATGTTACCGAATAGACGCATACCAAGTGATAGTGGTTTCGCTAGTAGCGATACAACTTCAATCAGTAGGTTAAACGGAATCATTACTGGGTGATTAAATGGGTGTAATGCTAATTCCTTTGCAAAGCCACCTAGACCTTTCACTTTGATGCTGTAGTAGATCATCAGAGCGAATACGCCTAGTGCCATAGCCATGGTGATGTTCACATCAGCTGACGGTACCACTTTTAGATATGGAATCCCGAGCCAATGCTCTGCTGGGTAAGGTAAGAAGTCGATCGGAACTAAGTCCATCACGTTCATCAAAAATACCCAACAAAAGATAGTTAGTGCTAAAGGCGCGATCAGCGGGTTGCGTCCATGGAACGTGTCTTTGACGTTTTCTGCGACAAATTCAACGATCATTTCTACAGCACACTGAAGCTTACCCGGTACACCTACTGTTGCTTTCTTCGCTACCTTGTAAAAAATTCCAAGGAAAATTAAACCAGTAAACCAAGAAAAAAACAGGCTATCGATATGCACATTCCAGAAGCTTGCTTCATCCGCTACCAAACCTAGCTTAGCTAAAGATAGATTTGATAAGTGGTGGGCAATGTATCCGGACTGTGTTAGTAGCGCTTCACCTGGCGCAGCCATAACTCATCCTATTTTTTGTTGTTAATGAATAGCACTGGCGCACAGATATTAATACCTAGAGCCAGTAAATAGGTTAGTTTTAGGGGAACAAGTTCCACCTGTATATACATGTAAACAATCGAAAATAGTACAACTGTAATTAGGATCTTTAGAACTTCACCCGTGTAAAAGGATGCCGCGACTTTCTTTGCTGCACGCGCTCCACTAAACGCAAACGCACAAACAGCAAACACAGCATTGGCCAAGACAAAAATGCCACCGCCAATTAGTGCAGAAAGCCCCCATTGTATACTTACAGTTGCAGCCATTCCCGCTGCCACTAACGTAACCGCGCCAAGCTGAATCATTAACAATTGCTTAGCAAGCTCTCGCCCTGGTCTAGCCAACGCAGTTACCATGTATTCGTACCTCTATTAAATCCACAGCTATACATCAAGGTGCTGAGGAATTGGCAAAAATTATACGGTGAGTCGAACTGAATGCAATGAAAACACCGCAAAAAGTTACAATTTTGTTTACAAACCGACAACTTTTACTCAAAAAATCGTTTTTTACATATATTGATTGAGATCAAGTATCTCACTTAGCTCTGTAACTTGGCAATCAATTGCGCCAACTTTTCAGGCTCATCAACATTTATAGTCACTTTAGCCTTGCCGCTCTTAGAACGCACAATTGCAACTTTAGCACCAAGCATTTCACTCAGTTTTTGTGACATTTGTTGTGTCTCAACGTCTTGTGGCACATCTTTTTGTTCAGATTGCGGCTGAAGACACTTTTTTACCAACTGTTCGGTTTGACGAACGGTCATGCTCTTCTTCGCTACTTGCTGAGCAATCTCTACTTGTTGCTCGCCTTGCAGCATGATCAGAGCACGCGCATGGCCCATTTCTAACTGCTTGCTAGCCACTAATTGTTTTACGTCGCTTTCCAGTTGGTTAAGGCGCAAAATGTTGCTCACACTCGCCCGTGACTTACCAATCACGTCTGCCACTTGCTGATGCGTTAACGAAAACTCTTGCTGCAAACGCTCAAGCGCTTGAGCTTCTTCAATTACATTCAGATCTTCACGCTGAATGTTTTCGATCAGCGCTATTGCGATCGCGGCGCGATCTTCAACCTTTTTGATCAAACATGGCACTTGGGTCAGACCCGCTTTACGCGCTGCGCGCCAGCGGCGTTCACCGGCGATGATCTCGTACTTACCCATTTCAACCTGACGTACCACGATTGGTTGAATGATGCCTTGCGATTCAATCGAAGCCGCAAGTTCTTCGAGCGCTTCAGGTTCCATATCTTTACGTGGCTGGTATACGCCTGCGCGTAAACTTGTGATGCTTAGCTCAGTCAACTCACCATTGCTTGAAAGCTCTTGGCTATGAATTGCTGTTTGCTGTTTTTCTCGGGCTAGAGAGCTCGTCGAAAGAAGAGCATCAAGCCCTTTACCTAAACCACGTTTAGACATGATTTTGATTCCTTAGGTTAGTGTTTTATGCAGGGACTTCTTCGCGACGAAGCATTTCACCGGCGAGGGCGAGATATGCTTTTGCGCCTGCTGAGTATTTGTCGTAGTACATTGCAGGCTTACCATGACTTGGCGCTTCTGCAAGACGAACGTTACGAGGAATAACAGTGCGGTACACTTTGTCACCAAAGTGCTTTTTCAATTGGTCGGATACTTCATTGGATAGCCGATTTCGAGGGTCATACATGGTACGCAACAAACCTTCGATTTTTAGATTCTCGTTTACAACAGCGGCTAGCTTGCTAATGGTATCCATCAACGCGGTTAAACCTTCAAGTGCGAAATACTCACACTGCATTGGCACCAACACAGAATCTGCTGCGGCCATAGCATTGATTGTAAGAAGGTTTAGAGAAGGAGGACAATCTATAAAGATGAAATCATAGTTATCGCGAACCGAGGCAAGCGCGTGTTTTAAGCGTACTTCACGAGCAAACACTTCCATCAACTTGATTTCAGCTGCCGTTACGTCACCGTTCGCAGCAATGAGGTCATAATTGCCTGACGTTTTTCGGCATACCACTTCTTCAAATGGCACATCTTCCACCAATAACTCATAAGCCGTAGCGTCGATTTGATATTTATCGACACCACTGGCCATGGTTGCGTTACCTTGCGGGTCAAGATCGATCACCAATACTTTACGCTTGGTTGCGGCCATAGACGCGGCTAAGTTAATACACGTTGTTGTTTTACCAACTCCGCCTTTCTGATTGGCAATGGCTACAATTTTTCCCACGATCTACCTCGCTATTAATCCTTGCGCGATAAGATTACTAGATGACGCTCACCTTCCAATTGAGGAACTTGCAAAGGTTTGATATCGGTCACATTACACCACTCAGGGAGCTGCGCAATCTCATCCTGTGATAATTGCCCCTTGAGTGCAAGGAAACGACCGGTTTCCTCTTTCGGCAAGTGATGACACCACTCAACCATATCCACCATGGAGGCAAAAGCTCTACTTAGTACACCATCAAACTTATCTTCAGGTTGATACTCTTCAACACGACTTTGAAGCGGCGTCACGTTTTCAAGCTTAAGTTCATGCACGACTTGTTTAATAAAACGAATGCGTTTTCCTAAGCTATCCAGCAGATGAAAGCTTTTGTCCGGATTCATAATCGACAGTGGTATACCAGGCAAACCAGGGCCAGTGCCCACATCAATGAAACGCTCACCCTGTAAGTGAGTGCTAACCACTATGCTATCCAAAATGTGTTTCACCAACATTTCTTGCGGATCGCGTACTGAAGTTAAGTTGTAGGCTTTATTCCACTTATGCAGCATTTCAACATAAGCAACTAACTGTTGACGCTGAAGCTCTGAAACTTCAAGTTCTGTTTGACCAATAAGTTGATCAAGCGTTTGACGTAACTGAGTCATTAAGCTTCCTCGCCTTTCTTAAGTAGACCGTGTTTTTTCAAGTGAACCAGCAGAATTGAAATCGCAGCAGGTGTAATACCTGAGATGCGAGATGCAATGCCGATGCTTTCTGGTTTGGTATCCGTTAACTTCGCAACCACTTCGTTCGATAAGCCACTCACTTTTGAGTAATCCAAATCGAAAGGCAGTTTAGTGTTCTCATGACGCAGCGATTTCTCGATCTCATCTTGCTGACGCTTGATGTAACCTTCGTACTTCACCTGAATTTCAACTTGTTCACTTGCTTGATGATCATCGAGCGCAGGTTGGAACGCTTCTAGCCCTGTCAGTTGTGCATAAGTGATCTCTGGACGACGCAGTAGATCTTCACCACTTGCTTCACGTGCCATTGGCGTTTTTAGCAGTTGGTTAAGTGCCTCTACACCTTCCGACTTAGGATTCATCCACGTTGACTTCAAACGTTGACGCTCAAGCTCAATGTTTTCAATTTTTTGATTGAAACGAGACCAACGAGCTTCATCCACAAGGCCAAGTTTGTACGCTTGCTCAGTTAAACGTAGGTCAGCGTTGTCTTCACGCAATAACAAACGGTATTCAGCACGAGAGGTAAACATACGGTACGGTTCTTTGGTGCCCATGGTAGAAAGATCGTCGATCAATACCCCAACGTACGCTTCATCACGACGTGGGCTCCAACCCTCTTTGTCTTGGCTGAACAAGCTTGCGTTTAAACCAGCCATAAGGCCTTGCGCTGCCGCTTCTTCATAACCTGTAGTGCCGTTAATTTGCCCCGCAAAGAACAAACCTGAGATGAATTTTGTCTCGTAGGTGTGTTTCAAATCACGTGGGTCAAAGAAATCATACTCAATTGCGTAACCAGGACGCACGATGTGAGCATTTTCGAAGCCTTTCATTGAGCGAACAATTTGCACTTGAACATCAAATGGTAAGCTGGTGGAGATACCATTTGGATACAGTTCATGCGTAGTTAAACCTTCAGGTTCGATAAAGATTTGGTGACTGTTTTTATCGGCAAAACGCATTACTTTATCTTCAATTGAAGGACAGTAACGTGGGCCAATACCTTCAATCACGCCTGCATACATTGGGCTACGATCTAGGTTAGCGCGGATCACATCATGGGTTTGCTCATTGGTATGAGTAATAAAACATGGGATCTGGCGTGGTTGCTGACTGCGTTTACCCATGAACGAGAAAACTGGAGTCGGGTTGTCACCGTGTTGCGCTTCTAGCACTGAGAAATCGACACTGCGAGCGTCAATACGCGGTGGTGTTCCGGTTTTTAGACGATCCACTCGGAATGGAAGTTCACGTAAACGATCCGCCAGAGCGATTGACGGAGGATCGCCTGCACGGCCTCCTGAGGAGCTTTCCATACCAATATGAATCTTACCCCCAAGGAAGGTGCCAACGGTCAATACAACCGCCTTAGCGTGGAATTTAAGACCCATTTGAGTCACAACACCACGTACTTGATCATTTTCAACAATCAGATCATCGACTGACTGCTGGAACAAAGTGAGGTTATCTGTGTTTTCTAGCACGTTACGAACATACGCTTTGTACAAGGCACGATCCGCTTGAGCACGGGTTGCTCTTACCGCAGGGCCTTTTGATGCGTTCAATGTTCGGAATTGAATACCAGAATGATCAATGGCTTGAGCCATTAAACCACCCATTGCATCCACTTCTTTGACTAAGTGACCTTTGCCAATACCACCAATGGCTGGGTTACATGACATCTGACCTAAAGTATCGATGTTATGAGTCAATAAGAGGGTTTTTTGCCCTGTACGCGCTGATGCGAGTGCGGCTTCCGTTCCTGCGTGACCGCCACCAACAACGATGACGTCAAAGTTTTCGTGATAAAGCATGAACTGACCTCTGATATTCACGAGAGATGTAGACAGATAAAAGAGCGATATTCTACCTGCTTTCATGTAGAGAGAAAATCGCTTTTGTGTATTTTCATTTTAGGTGAGCAAAGTAAATATATATAAGATCTATATATATGATCTTTTATTGGATCTATTATTAGGATCGACTGTTTCTGTGGATAACTAAAAAATGATCAACAAGATCATGGATCTTATTTGGATCATATCATGTGATCTTACCTTGATCAGATCGAGGATTACTTGGGATCAAAATCGATGGTTATACACAGGGGGGGAGAGGCGTCAAAGTTATTCTTGGGATAACTATAGGTTAATCACCGGATAAAGTAATACTTATACACAGTCTGAATGGCTAAAATATGAGCACTTAAACGCAGTGGTCTGTGGGATAACTATCCACAGAGAGAATTTTAGGTAAAAAAAACGGCCAGCAAAGCTGACCGTTTTCGATGTTTGAGGGCTCTAGAAGCGCTCAATATGTTGTTCTAACCACTCTTCCGCAGCATCTTCAGGTACTGGATGAGCCAAAATATCGATAGTGAAACACTCCGTTAGCGCGGTTCCACCGATATCTTCCAGTAGGTCGTGTGCGTGTTTACCTGCTGCACAGAAGGTGTCATAGCTTGAATCACCGATTGCAACTACTGCATATTTCACATCACTCATCTTTGGTGGCGTGTCTTGTAGGGCTTGAATGAAAGGCTTGATGTTATCGGGATATTCCCCCGCACCATGGGTAGATGTGACGATAATCCATGTGCCATCAGCGTTTATGTTGCTTAAATCAGGCTGATTGTGAATTTCAGTTTGATGGCCTTTTTCAATCAACAGTTCACTGATGTGATCGCCAACGTACTCTGCACCACCAAGGGTACTACCGGTAATAATGTGGATCATGCGGGTTCCTTTTATTGATACCCATAGCGCGCCATGAGCGACTATGGGTATAAAACGCAGCGCGTGGCTGCGTAAGACTGTTATTTACCAATACAGAAGGATGAGAAAATGCGTCCTAATAAGTCATCTGAGCTGAATTCGCCCGTGATCTCATTTAGGTGTTGTTGAGCAATACGCAGTTCCTCTGCCAATATCTCACCTGCCATGTAGCCTTCTAATTGTTGTTGGCCAATGTCTAGGTGCTGCGCAGCTTTTTCCAGTGCCTCTAGGTGACGACGACGAGCCATAAAGCCGCCTTCGTGTCCACCAGCAAAACCCATACACTCTTTTAAGTGGGTGCGTAGGGCATCTACACCTTGACCTGTTTTAGCTGACAAACGGATCAAAGTGGGTGAATTGACGTGACAGATCCCAAGTTCTTCACCGGTTTGATCCGCTTTGTTACGGATCACTGTCATGCCAATACTATCAGGTAGACGATCAACAAAATCTGGCCAAATATCTTTCGGGTCAGTGGCTTCGGTTGTGGTGCCATCCACCATAAATAGTACGCGGTCAGCTTGAGCTATTTCATCCCAAGCTCGCTCAATACCGATTTTTTCCACTTCGTCAGAAGCATCACGCAGACCTGCGGTATCAATAATATGCAGTGGCATGCCATCAATATGGATATGTTCACGCAGTACATCGCGGGTTGTACCAGCTATGTCCGTTACAATTGCCGACTCTTTGCCTGATAAGGCATTCAGTAAGCTTGATTTACCCGCATTTGGACGGCCAGCGATAACCACCTTCATTCCTTCACGCATGATGGCACCTTGGTTTGCTTCTTGGCGAACCGCTGCGAGGTTATCAATGATGGTCTGTAGGTCTGTAGCGACTTTACCGTCGGCTAAAAAGTCGATCTCTTCTTCTGGGAAGTCGATAGCGGCTTCAACGTAAATGCGTAGGTGAATTAACGATTCAACCAAGGTATTGATGCGACCTGAAAATGCGCCTTGTAGTGACAGCAGCGCTGATTTAGCTGCTTCTTCAGAACTTGCATCGATTAAGTCAGCAATAGCCTCTGCTTGCGCGAGGTCGAGCTTATCGTTGAGGAATGCTCGCTCAGAGAACTCGCCGGGTCTTGCGGTGCGAATCCCATCAATTTTTAAGATACGCTTAATCAGCATATCCATTACTACAGGGCCGCCATGGCCTTGCAGCTCAAGAACGTCTTCACCGGTGAAAGAGTGCGGGTTAGGGAAGTACAGTGCGATGCCTTGGTCAAGTTGATGGCCTTGCTCATCGGTAAAAGGCAAATATTCAGCGTAACGTGGACGCAGTGTTTTGCCGGTTACTTCCAATGCGACTTTTTCGGCCAGTGGGCCAGAAACGCGGATAATACCGACACCGCCACGACCTGGTGCGGTTGCTTGGGCGACAATGGTATCTGTAGTCATAAAAAGTGCCTGTGTTTAGCTGTGCCGCTCGGGCAATAAATATCAATTAGCTGAATTGTAATCAGCTCCAATAAAAAAGGCGACCTTTTGGTCGCCTTTGTCTTGGATTAGAACTTACTTAGTGTGTAAGCCTTTCTTTTCCAGAGCCTTGTAAATCAGTGACTGCTGGATAAGTGTTACGATGTTCGAAACCAACCAGTAAAGAACAAGACCTGATGGGAAGAACAGGAAGAACACGGTGAACATGACAGGCATGAATGTCATGATCTTCTGTTGCATTGGGTCTGTAACGGTTGTTGGGCTCATCTTCTGAATCATGAACATTGAAGCACCCATCAGTAGCGGCAAGATGTATAGCGGGTCTTGCGCTGAAAGGTCAGTGATCCAACCGAAGAATGGAGAGTGACGTAGCTCTACCGATTCCATTAGTGCCCAGTACAGTGCGATGAAGATAGGCATCTGTAGGATAAGAGGAAGACAGCCGCCTAGCGGGTTTACTTTCTCTTTCTTGTAGAGTTCCATCATCTCTTGGCTCATGCGTTGACGGTCATCGCCAATACGCTCACGCATTGCTTGCAGTTTAGGTTGCAGCATGCGCATTTTCGCCATAGAGGTGTATTGCGCTTTCGTTAGTGGGTACATAGCACCACGAACGATAAAGGTTAGACAGATGATTGCCACACCCCAGTTACCCACAAAGCTTTGAATGAATGAAAGCAGTGTGTGTAGTGGTTTCGCGATGAACCATAACCAACCGTAGTCAACTACTAGGTCAAGGTGCGGTGCTACTTCTGCCATTTGGCTTTGTAGTTTAGGACCAACCCATAGTGTTGCGCTAAATTTCGCTTCGTCACCAGTTGCGATTGTCTTGTTAGGCAGACGCACACCGATGTCAGCTAGGTTGCCGATCACGCGAGTGTAGATATTGGTGTTTGGAGCGTCGTTTGGAATCCACGCCGATGCGAAGTAGTGCTGGATCATCGCTGCCCAACCTTGGCCATTGGCTAGGTTAAGAGACAGGTTACGATCTTGCATATCATCGAAGCTGTATTTCTTGTAGTTGGTGTCTTCAGTTGAGTAAGCACCACCACGGTATGTTGGCATAGTAATGCTGCCGCCATCATCCATTACGTTTTGACGTAGGTGCGCGTACATACCGAAAGTTGCGTTGTTGCCAGAGTTGTTCACTACATCGTATTCAACGTCAACAGCGTAGCTGCCGCGAGTTAGAACGAATGTTTTTGTGTACTCAAGGCCATTCGCTGCATAAGTCATCGGAATGCGCAGTTCGTTTGCATCGTCAGCCATTGTGAAGCTGTCAGCGCTTACTGCGTAGTTCGGACGGTTTGTACTGCTAAGGTCGATGCCTTGAGGACCAACTAGACCACTTTGTGCAATGAATTGGTGACCAGCATCGTTCTTTAATAGTTCGAAGTTTGCTTCTGAGTCCAGTTCAGCATCGTATTGGTTTAGGTAAGCTTTAACGATATCGCCACCAACCGTATCAATAGACAGAGTTAATACATCCGTTGTTACAGTAATAGCTTTCGCTGTTGCCTGTTGAGCTGGCGCTGGGTCGAGCTCGTCGGCAAAAGATGGTGCAGGTACAGTGCTGCTTGATTGAGCCTGTTCAACCGGCTGCGGTGCTGGGTTCTTTGCTACTTGCCATTGTTGGAACAATAGGAAAGAAACCAATGCTAGCGCGATCAACAGGATATTACGTTGAGAATCCATCGTTATTTATCTCTGTCTCGTTTTTGAACTGGTGGTACGGGGTCGAAGCCCCCATCATTTAAAGGGTGGCATTTTAATAGACGTTGGCCTGATAACCAACATCCTTTTACAAAACCGTGAGCTTTCAACGCTTCTATAGCGTAACTGGAGCAAGTTGGTTGGAAACGACAGCGCGGTCCGATGAGTGGACTAATAAGACCTTGGTAAAGTCGGACGAATCCGATTGCTAACCACGCGAGGGGCGAGACAGTCGTTGCCATAGCTTGTCAAACAACTTGAACAATTCATCATTGCTTAAATCTTGCGCGCTTTTCTTGGCAATCACAACAAAATCTTTATTAGGAAGTTGATGTTGTTTGTTACGAAAACTTTCTCGAGCGAGACGTTTGAAGCGGTTACGACCAACAGCAGTTTTGATTTGCTTTTTCGGAACGGCTAAACCTAATCGAGGATGAGATAGGTTGTTATTACGAGCAATGATGGTGAAATGAGGTGAGCCAGCTCGGTGAGCTTGCTGGAAGACATTTTGATAATGCTCGGGAGTTAACAAGCGTAACTCCCGATTGAACGCGTACGTATTCAAAATATTCTAGTGATTATTTTGACAGGCGCGCACGGCCTTTTGCACGACGTGCATTAATTACTTTACGACCGTTCTTAGTAGCCATACGTGCACGGAAACCGTGAGTACGCTTGCGCTTTAGAACTGAAGGTTGAAAAGTGCGTTTCATGTTAATTACCTTTACTGATCAGTAGTTTTAGGTTCTTAGTTAACCCGGCGTGGGCATTCATATCTTCTTTATATATAAAGAGGACAAACCGACGCCTCTCAACAAAGAGGCGGAATTGTAATCACACTCACAAATCGTGTCAACGATTCATGTATGTGAAATTCCGGTCGGGCGATTATACGTAGTGTGAGCAAAATCTCAAGGATCATACGATCCTTATGCTTGATCTTTACTCTATTCCCACTTGATTAAGGAATTTTTTCAGCTTTGGATCTTGCGGGTTATCGAAGATTTCCTGCGGCGATCCCTGTTCGACGATGTGACCATCGGCCATGAAGATCACTCTGTCAGCGACTTCTTTGGCAAATTGCATCTCGTGTGTGACCACCAGCATAGTTTGATGCTGAGTGGCTAAGTGCTTCATTAAACTCAATACTTCGCCCACCCATTCAGGATCGAGCGCGGAGGTTGGCTCATCAAATAGTAGCAGTTCAGGTTGCAAGGCCATAGCGCGGCCAATGCCGACACGTTGCTGTTGACCACCTGATAATGCGGCTGGATAGCTGTCACCTTTATCACCAAGGCCAATATCGTCCAGTATTTGCTGCGCGCGAGCTAATGCATCGGCTTTTTTCCAACCACGAACGGTAATTAAGCCTTCAGCGATGTTTTGCCTAGCGGTCATATGGGCAAATAAAGCGTAGTTTTGAAACACAAAACCGGTTTTACGGCGCAGAGCGAGCACTTCCGCTTTGGTGTGCTTTTCGCTGTTCACACTGACATCATCAATGCTGATCGTGCCTTGGTTAGCTTGTTCGAGAAAGTTAACGCAGCGCAGTAATGTTGATTTACCAGTACCACTGGAACCAATAATGACGATGATTTCACCTTTATTGATTTCAAGGTTTATGCCTTTAAGAACTTCAGTTTCGCCAAAGCTTTTATGAATATTGTCTAATTTGATCATCGTACATACGCCTTATTAAGCTTCTCTTCAGCCCAAATTTGTACTCGGGTTAATATCACCACCACACCCCAGTAAATCAGCGCTACAGCCAAGAAGGCTTCAAAGAACTTAAAGCTGGATGAGGCCTCCATTTGTGCTTTGGCCATAATTTCAGCTACGCCTAGGGTAAAAGCAAGCGAGGTCGATTTAATCATATCGATGAAGTAGTTCATCAATGAGGGTAAGGCTACGCGGGTGGCTTGTGGCAAGACAATACGGCGCATGGCTTGAGAGGTGGTCATCCCCACCGACAAACTGGCTTCCATTTGGCTGCGATCAATACCAATAATGGCGGCGCGAATACTTTCTGCCATGTAAGCGGCAAAGTGTAAGGTTAAGCCGATCACCGCGGCGCTAAAAGCGTCCAGCCCAACTAACGCAGGGAAAACTTGCGGCAGACCGTAGTAAAGCAAAAATAGCTGCACTAACAGTGGTGTTCCGCGGAAAAAACTGATGTACAGCTGACTTAGTTGATCAAGGCCTGGGAGGCGAAAAACACGAATATTGGCGATAACAACCGCTAAGATCAGTGAAAATACCAATCCCCAAGTGGCCATCTCCATGGTTGTGCCGAGATATTTGAATAAAATCGGCATCAGATCCAGCATGTAATTAAAATCGAATCCCATAAACTTACCTAACTAGAGAAAACAAAAGGTGGAATAGAGCATTCCACCTTGAACAGAACTTATTTAACTTTAGCCCTTGAACAACGATATCGGGCTAGGGATGGCAAATTAGTGGGTGATGTCCGCACCAAACCATTTTTCAGAGATTGCTTTTAGAGTGCCGTCTGCACGCATGTCAGCCAGTGCTTTGTTCACTTCTGCTTGAAGCGCTTTGCCCTTGTCGTTATCAAGGAAAGGCCAAGCATTTTGAATGGTTTCAAACGGTTCGCCTGCCAATTGTAGTGGTAGACCAGTCTTTTTAATCAGCTCTAGCGCGGATAGGCGATCCATCACAAAGGCATCTGCGCGGCCAAGTGCAACATCATGTTCGATACCTGTATCGTAGGTTTTGACGTTGATCTTGCCATCTTTGTCGTAGCTACGTAGCAGTTGCTCAAAGTTAGAACCTAGGTTTACTGCCACGGTTTTGCCCGCTAAATCCGCCACACCTTTAATGTCATCGTTGCCTTTACGAACGGTGATTTGCGCGCCATCTACCACGTATGGGTCAGCAAATAGGTATTTCGATTTACGTGCGTCCGTCATGGTAATTTGGTTTGAAATCGTATCAATACGACCGGTTTCTAGTAGACCAAACAAACCAGAGAAGTTTGCTGTTACGTATTCCACGTTGTAATCATTACGCTTACCAATTTCATCCCATAGATCCACTTCAAAGCCTTGCAGCTTGTCTTGCTGAACGAAAGTAAATGGGAAGTAGCGGCCTGACATACCCACTTTAACGTCAGTTGCTGCTTGTACTGTGGCAGCGGAGAGAGCGATAACTGCAACTGCAGCTTTAATCCAGTTTTTCATAGTGTGACTCCATGTAATTATGGGGATAAATACTACTGTTCTTGTCTGAATTAGATAAATAACCAAGAGCAATAACCTAGACGGCTTAGTAATAAGTTTGTAAATAGAACCCCGTTTAATGGGTTAGACGTTGCAAAGTAGGTTAAGACGAAGGTGTGGATAACCTGATCGAAAAAACTTTCATTCACAGAGTTATCACCAATTTTAGGATCTAGCTGAAAATGGGCAAATGTGGATCAATGTGTGGGTAAAAAAGGGACGAGATGTGGGGATCTATCGAATTAAGTCGAAAATATTGTGAATAACTTAGATCTTATTCACTGGATCGTAGATCATTTGCTGGCGATCTCGGTTATCAACAGGTAAAATCGCCAGTCTTTTCCGATCTATTACTTCGAGTGGGGGCACTGTGTCATCTTCGCTTTGGTTGCAATGTTTGCAACAGCTTCAAGAAGAGCTACCAGCTACAGAATTCAGTATGTGGGTACGTCCGTTACAAGCGGAGCTCAATGACAATACGCTCACTTTATTTGCACCCAACCGTTTTGTATTGGATTGGGTTCGCGATAAGTATCTCAACAGCATTAATCGTTTATTGCAGGAATACTGCGGTAACGATATTCCAAGTCTACGTTTTGAAGTGGGTAGCCGCCGTGTCAGTGCGCCTGCTCCAGCACCAAAGCGTACTCCAGCAGACGTAGCAGCAGAGTCTTCAGCGCCAGCGCAACTGCAAGCTCGTAAACCGGTACATAAAACTTGGGATGATGATCCACAAGCAGTCGCAAACATTAACCACCGCTCTAACGTAAACCCAAAACACAAGTTCAATAACTTTGTTGAAGGTAAGTCTAACCAACTTGGTTTGGCAGCGGCTCGTCAGGTTTCTGACAACCCAGGCGCAGCGTACAACCCACTATTCTTATACGGTGGTACTGGCCTAGGTAAAACGCACCTATTGCACGCAGTAGGTAATGCCATTGTGGATAACAAGCCAAACGCGAAAGTGGTGTATATGCACTCTGAGCGTTTCGTGCAAGATATGGTTAAAGCACTGCAAAATAACGCGATTGAAGAGTTCAAGCGCTACTACCGCAGTGTTGATGCACTACTTATCGATGATATTCAGTTCTTTGCTAACAAAGAGCGTTCTCAAGAAGAGTTCTTCCATACTTTCAATGCTCTGCTTGAAGGTAATCAACAGATCATTCTTACCTCTGACCGTTATCCTAAAGAGATCAGTGGTGTAGAAGATCGTCTTAAATCTCGCTTTGGTTGGGGTCTAACGGTTGCTATTGAGCCGCCGGAGTTGGAAACCCGCGTCGCGATCTTGATGAAGAAAGCAGAAGACCACCAAATTCATCTTGCTGATGAAGTGGCGTTCTTTATTGCTAAGCGTCTACGTTCAAATGTTCGTGAGCTTGAAGGTGCATTGAACCGTGTCATCGCCAACGCGAACTTTACCGGTCGCCCAATTACGATTGATTTTGTGCGTGAAGCGCTACGTGATCTACTGGCTCTACAAGAAAAGCTGGTGACGATTGATAACATCCAAAAGACCGTGGCGGAATACTACAAAATCAAAGTCGCCGATTTATTGTCTAAGCGTCGTTCACGCTCTGTTGCGCGTCCTCGTCAGCTTGCTATGGCGCTGGCCAAAGAGCTAACCAACCACAGCTTGCCTGAAATCGGTGATGCGTTTGGTGGCCGTGACCATACGACTGTACTTCATGCATGTCGTAAGATTGAGCAACTACGTGAAGAGAGCCACGATATCAAAGAAGATTACTCGAACTTGATTCGTACCCTTTCTTCTTAATTCGCTGTATTCTAGTCAGTGGCTTTGTGGCAGTGATGCCACTGCAATAACGAATTTTAATAAGAGCGCATTATGAAATTTACCATTCAACGTAGCCACCTTTTGAAACCGCTACAGCAGGTTTCTGGTGCTTTAGGTGGTCGACCGACGTTGCCAATTTTAGGCAACCTGCTTATCAAGGTTGAAGACAACACACTATCGATGACAGCCACGGATTTAGAAGTGGAGCTGATCAGCCGAGTAACCCTAGAAGGCGACTTCGAAGCGGGCAGTGTGACCGTACCTTCACGTAAATTCCTTGATATTTGCCGTGGTCTTCCTGACGACTCTGTGATCACTTTTGTTCTTGATGGTGATCGCGTTCAAGTGCGCTCTGGCCGTAGCCGATTCTCTCTATCTACGTTACCTGCTAATGACTTTCCAAACATTGAAGATTGGCAAAGTGAAGTAGAAGTTTCACTGACACAAGGTGAGCTGCGTGCATTGATTGAGAAAACTCAGTTCTCAATGGCAAACCAAGACGTGCGTTACTACCTCAACGGTATGTTGTTTGAGATTGAGTCCACCACACTGCGCAGCGTTGCTACTGACGGCCACCGTATGGCGGTATCGCAAACTCAGCTAGGCGCTGACTTTGCTCAAAAGCAAATCATCGTGCCACGTAAAGGTGTGCAAGAGCTGGTTAAGTTACTAGACGCACCTGAACAGCCGGTTGTGCTGCAAATTGGCAGTTCAAACCTACGTGCAGAAGTGAACAACTACGTATTTACTTCTAAGCTGGTGGATGGTCGATTCCCTGACTATCGCCGAGTAATGCCGCAAACCACCACCAAAACGCTAGAAGCAAGCTGTGACGAATTGCGTCAAGCTTTCTCTCGTGCCGCGATTCTTTCGAATGAAAAATTCCGTGGTGTTCGAGTGAACTTAGCGGACAGCGAAATGCGCATTACTGCCAACAACCCTGAGCAAGAAGAAGCGGAAGAGATGTTGGACGTGAGCTTTGAAGGTGAAGCGATCGAGATCGGTTTCAACGTTAGCTATGTATTGGATGTACTCAATACGCTGCGCTGTGAAAAAGTACGTGTGTCGATGTCAGACGCCAATGCCAGCGCATTGATTGAAAACGCCGATGACGATAGCGCAATGTACGTGGTAATGCCGATTCGACTCTAGCATGCCGCTTACCCGTCTTATTATTCAGCAATTTCGAAACGTTAAAGCCTGTGATATTGAACTATCAGCAGGCTTTAACTTTCTTATTGGCCCGAACGGCAGTGGCAAAACCAGCGTGCTGGAAGCCATCTATTTGCTCGGCCATGGTCGTTCATTTAAGAGTTCATTGACTGGACGAGTGATCCAAAATGAGTGTGACGAGCTGTTTGTACATGGCCGTTTTTTGAACTCGGATCAATTTGAGCTACCAATTGGCATTAATAAGCAGCGTGATGGCTCGACAGAGGTTAAAATAGGCGGTCAATCTGGGCAAAAGTTAGCTCAATTGGCACAGGTTCTACCATTGCAGTTAATCCACCCTGAAGGGTTCGATTTGCTCACTGATGGGCCCAAACATCGCCGTGCATTTATTGATTGGGGTGTGTTTCATACCGAGTCAGCATTTTATGATGCATGGGGACGTTTTAAGCGTTTGAACAAACAACGCAATGCGTTACTAAAAACTGCGCGCAGTTATCGTGAACTCAGTTACTGGGATCAAGAGATGGCTCGTTTGGCTGAGAACATTAGCCAATGGCGTGCTCACTATGTGGAGCAAATGACCGCCAAAGCAGAACAAATATGTCGCACATTTTTGCCAGAATTTGATATTCAATTGAAGTATTATCGTGGCTGGGATAAGGACACGCCTTATCAAAGCATCCTCGAAAACAACTTCGAGCGTGATCAATCGCTTGGTTACACCTTTAGTGGGCCAAATAAAGCTGATTTGCGCATAAAAGTGAACGGTACACCAGTTGAAGATGTGCTTTCACGGGGTCAGTTAAAACTGATGGTGTGTGCGTTGCGTGTCGCGCAAGGGCAGCACCTAACCGAAATGACCGGAAAGCAATGCATTTATCTCATTGATGACTTTGCATCGGAATTAGATAGTCAACGTCGTAAGCGCCTAGCGGATTGCTTAAAAGAGACGGGGGCTCAAGTTTTTGTAAGCTCTATTACCGAAAGCCAAATCGACGATATGAACGACGATAATGGCAAGATGTTCCATGTGGAACATGGCACAATAGAGCCAGTATAAATAGCGGAAGATAACTCATGTCTGAAAATTACGATTCATCGAGTATTAAAGTACTGAAGGGTCTGGATGCTGTTCGTAAGCGTCCAGGTATGTACATCGGCGACACGGACGACGGTACCGGCCTCCATCACATGGTCTTTGAGGTGGTGGATAACTCAATTGATGAAGCGTTGGCAGGTCACTGTAAAGACATCATTGTGACAATCCATGAGGATAACTCTGTTTCTGTTAGTGATGATGGTCGTGGTATTCCAACGGAAATGCACCCAGAAGAGAAAGTATCAGCAGCTGAAGTTATCATGACGGTACTTCACGCGGGTGGTAAGTTCGATGACAACTCATACAAGGTATCGGGCGGTCTACACGGTGTAGGTGTTTCAGTAGTAAACGCTTTGTCTGAAAAAGTGACACTAACGATTCATCGTGGCGGTCATATCCATACACAAACTTACCATCACGGTGAGCCACAAGCGCCACTAGCGGTTGTAGGTGATACGGATAAAACGGGTACGCAAATTCGTTTCTGGCCTAGTGGTGAAACCTTCTCAAACACTGAGTTCCACTACGATATCCTAGCAAAACGTCTACGTGAGCTATCTTTCCTAAACTCTGGTGTTTCTATCATGCTTAAAGATGAGCGTGAAGAAGACAAGAGCGATCACTTCATGTTTGAAGGTGGTATCCAAGCGTTTGTTGACCACCTAAACACCAACAAGACGCCAATTATCGAGAAAATCTTCCACTTCGACTACGAGCGTGAAGATGGCATCTCGGTAGAAGTGGCAATGCAATGGAATGACGGTTTCCAAGAGAACATCTACTGTTTCACCAACAACATTCCTCAGCGTGATGGTGGTACTCACCTTGCTGGTTTCCGTGCTGCCTTAACTCGTACCTTGAACTCGTTCATGGACAAAGAGGGCTTCTCGAAGAAAGCGAAGACTGCGACATCTGGTGATGATGCGCGTGAAGGTCTAACGGCTGTTGTTTCAGTGAAAGTGCCAGATCCTAAGTTCTCAAGCCAAACAAAAGACAAGCTGGTTTCTTCAGAAGTGAAATCAGCGGTTGAATCGGCAATGGGTGAAAAGCTGTCAGAGTTCTTAGTAGAGAACCCGACAGAAGCGAAGATGGTGTGTTCTAAAATCATCGATGCGGCTCGTGCTCGTGAAGCAGCGCGTAAAGCTCGTGAAATGACTCGTCGTAAAGGCGCGTTAGACCTAGCAGGTCTTCCAGGTAAACTGGCAGACTGTCAGGAAAAAGACCCAGCACTCTCTGAACTATACATAGTGGAGGGTGACTCGGCAGGCGGCTCCGCAAAACAAGGCCGTAACCGTAAGAACCAAGCGATTCTTCCACTGAAAGGTAAAATCCTTAACGTAGAGAAAGCGCGTTTCGACAAGATGCTTTCTTCACAAGAAGTGGCGACACTGATTACCGCTTTAGGTTGTGGTATCGGTCGTGACGAATACAACCCAGATAAACTGCGTTACCACAACATCATCATCATGACCGATGCCGACGTCGATGGTTCGCACATCCGTACGCTACTATTGACCTTCTTCTACCGTCAAATGCCTGAGCTTATCGAGCGTGGCTACGTGTACATCGCTCAGCCACCGCTTTACAAAGTGAAGAAAGGTAAGCAAGAGCAGTACATCAAAGATGAAGATGCAATGAACCAATACCAAGTGGCACTAGCACTTGATAACGCATCTCTACACGTGAATGCAGAAGCGCCAGCGCTTTCTGGTGAAGCTCTAGAGAAACTGGTTCAGCAATACAATGCAGGTATTAAGCTGGCTGAACGTATGAGCCGTCGTTACCCACATGCATTGGTTCATGAACTAATCTACACGCCGCGTCTAACAGCAGAACAATGCCACGATGCAGCCGCTGTTGAAGCTTGGACTAAGCAGCTAGTTGAGCAGCTAAATGCTAAAGAAGTGGGCGCTAGCCAATACAGCTTCGAAGTAGAGCAGCACGCTGAGCTTGGCCTAAACCTACCTAAGATTGTGGTTCGTACTCACGGTGTGACACATGATTACGCACTAAGCGTTGATCTGTTTAACTCGAAAGAATACGGCAAGCTAGCGGATCTATCTGAAGCGTTAGAAGGTCTAATCGAAGAAGGTGCTTACATCAAACGTGGCGAGCGTACTCTGCCAGTAACAAGCTTTGTAGAAGCACTTGAGTGGTTGATTAAAGAATCACGTCGTGGCCTAAGCCTACAGCGCTACAAAGGTCTAGGTGAGATGAACCCAGATCAGCTTTGGGAAACCACAATGGACCCAGAAACGCGCCGTATGATGCAAGTAACGATTGAAGATGCAGTCGGTGCAGACCAACTGTTCACCACGTTAATGGGTGACCAAGTTGAGCCTCGTCGTAACTTCATCGAGGAAAATGCACTCAAGGTAGCCAACTTAGACGTTTAGTATCTTTGATACTTCGCTCTTTCGCTTAATTTCTGTGTCAGAGGTGCTCACATACCTTCGTATGCTCCGCGCCTCTTCCTTGAACTAAAGCGAAATAGCTTCGTCTCAAAACACTAAATTATTTTAAAGCACTGTCCTTTGGATGGTGCTTTTTTGTGTTTGTAAGGTATTGAAAAATAAAGGTGTGAAAAATAATTTAAAATAATCCCTTGAAAGTGATTTGAGCTATCCACATATCTATTAGTGAAGAGGATGACTGTCTTGCTCAATAGAGAAGAAACAGGTTTTCTGGATTCGCTGAATAGGTATCGCTCAGGAGAGGATAACCTTGAAAGCACACAATTGAACTTGATTCATGCCTATGTCCCTGCGCTACGAGAGCCCGAGGAGTAGTGAATGAGTCCCTTAGTCGGCAACGATCCTATGCAGAATAGATCCGCGCAAACTCACGACTAAGACTATTGCTTACTATGAGGATAGCATTATGAGAACTGTAGATTTCACTCCACTTTACCGCAACGCAATTGGCTTTGACCGTCTATTCAACATGATGGAAGCCAACACAGCCAAAAATTCTTCTGGCGGTTACCCTCCTTACAACATTGAGCAAAAAGACGAAAACAACTTCCGTATTACTATGGCAGTTGCTGGCTTCGCTGATGACCAACTCGATCTGACTCAAAAAGAAAATATGTTGATAGTAAAAGGTGAGCGTAAAGCTGAAGAAGGCAAACAATACGTTTATCAAGGTATTGCAGAGCGTGATTTCGAACGTAAATTCCAGCTAGCAGACTACGTAAAAGTCGTGGGTGCAAGCATGGAAAATGGTCTACTACACATCGACCTAGAACGTGAAATCCCAGAAGCGATGCAACCACGTAAGATTGCGATTAACGGCAGCAAGCTAATCGAAGGCTAATTACCACTGGCTTTAACTAGCCATATATATCGGGAATTAAGAGTGAAAGAGCACCGTTATTTCTAAGGAAATAGGTGCTCTTTTTTGTATCTAAGGGAAGTGAAAAATCAGCCTTGCTGATATGCCTTCTCAACCTCTTCAGCAATAATTTTGATGCCTTTTTGCATCATCTCATCATCCTGCACATAGTTCATACGTAAGCATTGATGAGCGTGTTCCCAGTCATCTTCCTGGCCGATGAAAAAATATTCTCCCGGAACAATCAATACGCCTCGAGCCTTTAACCGCTTATACAGTTCCATGGTGGTGATTGGTAGTTCGTCAAACCACAACCACAAAAATATTGCGCCTTCGGGCTTATGGATGCGAAAACGTGAGTCGGGAATAACTTGTTGTAGCAATTCAACCGCACGTAGTGATTTGTTTTGGTAAAACGGTTTGATGGTGTTTTCGCTAAGCTTGAGTAGATCGCCTTGCTCAATCATGTGATTCGCGAGCGCAGGGCCTAAGCTGCCTGGTGCTAAACTGATGATGCCGTTCATGTTGGTCATCGCTTGGGTGACTTCTTCGTTGGCGATAACAATGCCACAACGTACGCCAGGCAGGCCAAGTTTAGACAGGCTCATACACAAAATGGTGTTGTCATTCCAAAATGGTTTTACATCTTCAAAGATGATATTTGGGAAAGGCAGACCATACGCATTGTCTATGATGAGAGGGATATTGTTCTCACGCGCTAGCTTATCGAGCTTTTGAATCTCTTCGTCCGTCAGTACATTGCCGGTTGGGTTGGTTGGGCGTGAAGCGCAGATCGCCGCGACTGATTCATCCACTTTCAATTGTTCAAAATCGACGTGGTATTTGAATAGCCCATTTTCCAAAAGCTCGATTTCAGGGTGGTATGAGATGAAGATATTCTCATCAATTCCCGCGTCCCCATAACCAATGTATTCCGGAGCTAAAGGCAGAAGAATTTTTTTCAGTGAGCCATCTGGCTGTTTACCAGCAAGTAAATTGAATAGGTAGAAAAAACCACTTTGGCTGCCATTGGTTAGGCTAATGTTCTTCTCACTGATGTCCCAACCGTAAGTATCTTTGAATAATTGTGCGAGCGCTTTTACAAAGCTGTCTTTGCCTTGAGGGCCATCATAGTTAGCGAGAGCTGCAACCAATTCGCCGTTGGCGAGCATAGTCTCACTGGCTTGGTGAAAGTAATCGAGCATGGCTGGGATGGCGGCAGGGTTGCCTCCTCCGAGCATGATGGCACCCGGTGTGCGTAGGCCATCATTCAAATCATCCATAAGTTGGGTAATACCCGAGTACTGATTAAATTTTTCACCAAATTGAGAGAACTGCATCTGTAGTTAACCTAATTCATTGCGTTTGCTTCGTGTTAGTTCACGCCAGTGCTTGGCTGACGAATCGAATAATCCTTGAACATACCGCAATGGCTATGAGACGCAAAGCACAAATTCATCTAATAATGGATAAAAGTGCTTTTCTCTGGTTATGACGGGTGTGGTTAAAAGTGATTTAAAACCGAGGCTATGTGAAAGTATGAAATGCTGGTGGTCAGAAATGAAACCAAAAGAAAAGGGAAGCTGAAGCTTCCCTTACGTTATTGTCTTTTACTCACCGGTATAAACCACTAAGACCTTGTCATCCTGATATTGGCGCTCGAATGCGTAATACCCTTCTTGCTGTCGAGTGATATGTTTACCTTGGGCGATAGCTGGATGGCGTTGGCGGAACTCGCCAAGTTTTTGCCAATGTTGTAATAACGCCTGCCGCTCATCTTTAATTTGCGCCCATGGCATATCCGATCGTGTGCCTTGGTGACTATCTGAGCCCGCAAAACTGACGTCACGCGCGATCTCATCACCGTAGAATATTTGAACCGCACCAGGGGCGAGCATTAAAGCATTCGCTGCACGGGCTTGGTTGTCGATACTTTGGCTGCGCGACCAAAACAGCTGAGTGTCGTGAGAGGATAGATAACTCAGCACATTAAACTCAGGATCTTGGTTGATACGTTCAGCATAGCGCGCGTAGTCTTTATCCAAGCTTGCAAAACAGTTGAGCGCTTTAGGTGCGATGTCGGTTTGGAACTCAAAGTTAATAATTGAATCGAAGCCGTTATCAAAGTATGGGCTTTTCACTACGCTGTGTGCCCAGACTTCTCCTGTCATCCAAAATGGCAAGTTATCCAAAGCTTTGTCTGGATTGTTTTGCTTCCATTCGGCCAGTGCTTGATTGGCGCTTGTTTTTAGCTCCGCCCAAGCTTGCATCTCAACATGTTTAGCAGTGTCTACGCGAAAGCCATCAATACCATATTCACGAACCCAGTCTGATAGCCAAGTAATTAAGTGCCTACGTGGTGTCAGCTGACTGTCTTGGGCATTGGTTTCTTTATTGCGGTAAAAATTGGGTAATCCGGTCTTTTGCTTCGATTCGGTTTTAAGATCCGGTAAGAAGCTCAACGACATGGTGATGTCGTTGTAGCCTGGGGCGTCATAGTTACCGATATCGGTGCGAAGCCAATCTTTGCCCCACCATTTGTCCCATGCTTCGCCATCGTTATATTTGATGTAGTCGTTGAAACTGTGCCAGTTTTGGCCTTGCTTAGGTGTCCAGTCGGTCCACTTCTCACCGAGGATCTGTTTAGCCTCTTGGTCATCAAGATAGAGTGCACCAAAACCAAATTCCTGCATATCTGCTAGCGTGGCATAACCGGTATGGTTCATCACTACATCCCAGATGACGCGAATGCCTTTACTATGAGCGGTATCAATGAAGGTACGCAGTTCGTCCTCCGTGCCCATATTGGCGTCAAGTTTGGTCCAGTCTTGATGGTAATAGCCGTGATAACCATAGTGTTTGAAATCGCCATTACTGCCACCGCCAACCCAACCATGGATTTGCTCTAGTGGTGAGGTTATCCAAATCGCATTCACGCCGAGAGATTCGATATAGTCGAGTTTTTTGGTTAATCCGGCTAAGTCGCCGCCGTGAAATGTGCCGATTTCGTGTTCGCCATCTTTGCTCCGACCGTAACTCTGGTCATTGTTGGGATTGCCATTGTAGAAACGGTCAGTCATAACAAAATAGACGGTGGCGTTATCCCAGCTAAATGGTTGAACTTCCTGTTGGGCAACCTCTTCAAGTAACAACAGTCCTTGGCTCATTGGCGCAGGTTGTAGAGTAATCGTGCCATTTTCTACAATGGCTTGTTGGCCTGACAGGGCATCTCGAATGACAGTGCCATCAGAGAATGTTTTCGCTACATTGATGGTTTTAGCGGCCTCACCGGCAACAGGGCATGTGTATTGAACAACCTGGGGCTGGTTAGCTTTAGCTTCGACAGTGAGCTCGTTGCTATTAGAGTTGAGAGTGAACTGGTAGCGGCTGGTTTTGAATATGCGTAATGGCATCGCTTGATTGCCTGCACAGTCATTCACTTTAAGCGGTTGGTTGAACTTAATTCGTCCATCTTCAGCGAGCGCATAGCTACTACCACAGCTGTTGTGGTTATCCGCGATGGTGACTGAGTATTGGCCTTTTTCAAGCACTTGCTCTGCAACGAGTAAGCCTTGTTCATTAGGCTGAAATAGAGCGGTATTGTCTCCAATCGTTAATGCGATGGTGTTGTCTGGAATTGTATTGCCTTGCAGTTGGCTACAGGCGCTGAGTAGGCCGATAGAGAGCGCTGAAATGGTTTTCTTCATTGTGTCCTTCCCCCGAATAAACGCCTCAGTTATAACAAAACTGACCCTCTACAATCCGAGTGATGTGACCGTTTCTCCTGCTACAAAACTTTGCCTAGTTCACAAATCGATTTATAAATTCATCTGCTTTTGAATAGGCAATAAAAAAGGGAAACCATGACTGGTTTCCCCTTCGTTCTATTTCATTTCAATGCGGCTTATTTTTGCAGCAGTGAAATGTCCGCAATCTGTAGGAACAGGTTACGTAGGTTGTTTAGCAGTGTTAGACGGTTCTTCTTCAGAGCTTCGTCATCAGCCATAACCATTACGTTATCGAAGAATGCATCTACTGGCTCACGTAGGTCAGCTAGCTTGCTTAGTGCTTCTTGGTAGTTACCTGTTGCAAATGCTGGCTCTAGTGCTTCAGTCATTACTTCAACGCTTTCTGCTAGCGTCTTCTCTGCATCTTCTTGTAGAAGTGCAAGGTCGATTTCTGCTGCTAGTTCGCCGTCGAATTTCGCTAGGATGTTACCTACACGCTTGTTCGCTGCCGCTAGTGCTTCAGCTGCTTCTAGCTCACGGAAGTGAGATACCGCTTTAACGCGTTGGTCGAAGTCTGCTGGCTTAGTTGGACGGTTAGCCAGTACAGCTTGGATGATGTCCACGCTGAAGCCTTCGTCTTTGTACCATGCGTTGAAACGACCAAGCATGAAGTCGATAACGTCGTTTGCAACGTTCTCGTTTGTTAGCTTGTCGCCGAACAGAGACTGAGCCTTAGCAATTAGGTCAGTTAGGTCTAGGTTGTAGCTGTTTTCTACGATGATACGTAGTACACCTAGCGACGCACGACGAAGTGCGAATGGGTCAGAACCCTTAGGCGCTTGGCCAATACCGAAGATACCAACGATAGTATCTAGCTTGTCAGCCATTGCTACAGCAGATGAAATACCTGTGCTTGGTAGGTCGTCACCCGCGAAACGAGGCATGTACTGCTCGTACAGTGCTAGTGCAACTTGCTCGTCTTCACCATCGTGAGTTGCGTAGTGCATGCCCATTACACCTTGAGTATCTGTAAATTCAAATACCATTGATGTCATTAGGTCACACTTCGCTAGTAGGCCTGCACGCTTAGATTTTTCAACGTCAGCGTCGATCTGCTCAGCGATGTAGCCAGCAAGTTCAGTAATACGGTCTGTCTTGTCTTTGATAGTACCAAGCTGCTTTTGGAAGATAGCCTGTTCTAGCTCAGGTAGGCGGTCAATAAGAGGGCGCTTACGGTCAGTGTTGAAGAAGAATTCAGCATCCGCTAGACGTGGACGTACAACCTTTTCATTACCTTCAATTACGTAGCGAGGTTCTTTAGATTCAATGTTTGAAACGAAGATGAAGTTAGGCAGTAACTTCTTGTTCTCGTCATACACTGGGAAGTATTTTTGGTCACCTTTCATGGTGTAAACCAGAGCTTCAGAAGGCACTTTTAGGAACTCTTCTTCAAACTTCGCAGTAAGAACGACCGGCCATTCAACCAGAGAAGTTACTTCTTCTACTAGGTCATCTTCAAGGTCAGCAATACCGCCAACCGCTTCAGCTGCTTTTTGCGAATCAGCAAGGATGATAGCTTTACGCGCTTCGTAATCTGCCATTACTTTACCGCGCTCTTCTAGAATCGCTGGGTATTGCTCTGCAGAATCGATAGTGAACTCTTGCTCACCCATGAAGCGGTGACCACGGATAGTGCGGTCAGAAGCTACGCCTAGGATCTCGCCTTCAATCAGGTCAGAACCCATCAGCATAGTAAGTGTTTTAACTGGACGAATGAACTGAGTCGTCTTGTTACCCCAACGCATAGGCTTAGCGATTGGTAGGTTACCCAGCGCTTTTGCGGCTAGCTCAACAACGATTTCAGTCGTTGCTTGGCCTTTTACTTCTTGTTTGAAAAGAAGCCATTCGCCTTTGTCTGTTACTAGACGGTCAGCTTGCTCAACAGTGATACCGTTACCACGCGCCCAACCTTGAGCTGCTTTGGTAGCATTACCGTCAGCATCGAATGCCACAGAAACAGCAGGGCCACGTTTTTCAACCACTTTGTCTGCTTGGCCTTCAGCAAGACCTGCAACTTTAAGTGCTAGACGACGAGGTGCTGCGTACCATTTCACACCCTCGTGTGCTAGGTCTGCACCTTTAAGTTCCGCTTCGAAGTTTGCAGCGAAAGCTTCTGCTAGCGTACGCAGTTGCGTTGGTGGTAGCTCTTCAGTACCTAGCTCAATTAGAAATTCTTTTGCCATGATTACTTCTCCTCGTCTTGTTTCTTACACATTGGGAAGCCAAGTGCTTCACGAGATGCGTAGTACGCTTCTGCAACCGCTTTAGTTAGGTTACGGATACGAAGGATGTAACGTTGGCGCTCTGTAACAGAGATAGCTTTACGCGCATCAAGAAGGTTGAATGCATGTGCTGCTTTAAGAATGCGCTCGTAAGCTGGAAGAGGTAGAGGTTTCTCTAGCTCTAGTAGCTCTTTAGATTCTTTTTCACATTGGTCAAAGAAGCTAAATAGGAAATCTACGTCAGCGTGCTCGAAGTTGTAGGTTGATTGCTCAACTTCGTTTTGGTGGAAGATATCACCGTAAGTCACGTTGCTGCCGTCTGGTGCTACGTTCCATACAAGATCGTAAACAGAGTCTACTTCTTGGATGTACATTGCTAAACGTTCGATACCGTAAGTGATTTCACCTGTTACTGGTTTACACTCAAGGCCACCAACTTGTTGGAAGTAAGTAAACTGAGTTACTTCCATGCCGTTAAGCCATACTTCCCAGCCTAGACCCCATGCGCCTAGTGTTGGGTTTTCCCAGTTGTCTTCTACGAAACGAATGTCGTGAACAAGTGGGTCGATACCAAGCACTTCAAGTGAGCCTAGGTACAACTCCTGAATGTTATCTGGAGATGGTTTTAGAGCTACTTGGAATTGATAGTAGTGCTGCAGACGGTTCGGGTTCTCACCGTAACGACCATCGGTCGGACGACGAGAAGGTTGAACGTATGCCGTAGACATTGGCTCTGGGCCAAGTGCACGTAAACATGTCATTGGGTGAGAGGTACCCGCACCTACTTCCATATCTAGAGGTTGAACGATGGTACAACCGTTTTGTGCCCAATAATCCTGCAGCGCGAGGATCATTCCCTGGAAGGTTTTGATATCGTATTTTTGCATAGCCTGCTTCGCGCGATTCTTCTGAATGAATTTAATGAAAATAACGATCAAGTATACCGAGATATCGTGCGTGGTAGTAGAGGGAATCTTGCTTATTTCATAGGCAAAAGCGTTTAGTTTGCTCTAAACACAAAATTTTCCACCAAAACTACCGTTAAGTACGCCTGATAACGGTTTCTGACTGCAGTTTCTCGGCTTGCAACTGGCTATGTTACTGATTAGAATTGCGCCGTCTTTGGGGAGTAGCTTACTCATTCAACAACCTCGTTGAAACGTTCGTTCGTCAACATACTTGGTGCCAAATCACCATGGCGTTCGAGACTCATCATTCCGCGATGGGTTTAGCAAGACCTTAGACAAATCATCACAAACCAGGGTGGGGAGTGAGGTTTGTCTTTGGAAATATAATAATAATCCCCGCCCTAATATGAGCAATGTTGTGAGCGTTCTAGCTATATCTTTAACGACTGTAGCGATAGCCGAGATAGGGGATAAAACCCAACTGTTGTCTTTGCTGTTAGCCAGTCGCTTTCGTAAACCTGTGCCAATTATTTTGGCCATCTTATTGGCGACTCTTGCCAACCATGCCTTAGCAGCATGGTTAGGGGTAGTGGTGGCCGATCATGTTTCTCCTGAAGTTCTCAAATGGGGTATTGCAGCGAGCTTTTTAGCTATGGCTGTGTGGGTGTTAGTGCCTGACAAAATTGATGAAAATGAAACCTACTCAGGTAAAAGTGCCTTCTTTACCAGTTTTATGGCCTTTTTCATTGCGGAGATTGGCGATAAAACGCAAATTGCGACCTCAATTATTGGTGCGCAGTACGCTGATGCTTTGCTGCTAGTGGTGATCGGTACGACGCTTGGCATGATGGTGGCAAATGTGCCTGTTGTGCTGATGGGGAATTTCTCTGCCGACAAATTACCGTTAGCCCTTATTCGCAAGATAACGTGTGCCATCTTTGTTGCATTGGCGATTGGCGCAGCATTCTTCTCTTAAATTTGCCTAATCGCTGATAGTGAATGACGTGCGGCCAGATGGATATTTTAATCTGGTCGCATTTTAATCAGAATAGTGGCGAATTCGATTAAATCTGATTTGTTGTAATCTTTCATCAAACGGCACAAAAATAGATGATGTGCTGCTCAAATATTCCGCAATTTGACGGCCAAAGTTGTTGTTCAATTATCAAACATCATTTTTTTGTAATGAACATGCAACGCCATGTTTTTTATTAGATTTTCGTCATATTGATGTCGTAAATTATTCTCGTTATTTTCTATGCGATTTTATTCATAAGGTATCGCTATGAAAACAACTCTTTTATCTACCGTGATTGCCTCTGCAATCGCGTTTTCTGCAAGTTCTGTTGTTGCGGCTGATTTAGATGAGATGTCTCAACTGACAATCATCCCAAACCATAACCCATCGCTAATCCGCAACTTTAACCCTTATGCAGTGTCTCGCCTGCATACTGCGCGTGACTTTATCTTCGAGCCGTTAGTGATCTTTAATGAGCTGAAAGGTAATGTGCCAGAGTACCGTTTGGCGACAGGCTTTGCGCTAAGTGAAGACCTACTCAGCATTACTTTTGATTTACGTGAAGGCGTGACTTGGTCTGATGGCGAAACGTTCGATGCAGACGATGTGGTATTCACGTTTGATTTAGTTCGTAAACACCCAAACATTGATGATCGCGGCATTAACAGCAAAGTGAAGTCAGTTGAAAAGCTTGGCCCTTACAAAGTGCGTTTCAACTTAGATAAGGTGAACACCAACATCGGTTACGAAATCGCGCAAGTTCCGGTTGTGCCTGAGCATCAATGGAAGTCAGTTGAAGACCCTGCGGCATTTATGAACCCGAATCCTGTCGGCACAGGGCCATTTACTGAACTACCTAAGTTTACTTCGACTCTGTTCCTTCAATGTCGTAACCCGAATTACTGGGATAATGACAATCTCGATGTAGACTGTTTACGTGTACCGCAAATGAACCATAACGACCAAGTGTTGGGTGAGTTAATGAACTCACGCATTGACTGGGCAGGCTCGTTCATTCCTGATATTGATCAGACTTTCCTAAAAGCCTCGAAGAACCATGGTTACTGGTATCCGCCAGCAGGTACGCAAGCATTCATGTTTAACTACGCGTCAAAAGACAAAGTGAAACATGAAGTGCTGAACGATATTCAGTTCCGCCGTGCCTTCTCAATGGCGATTGACCGCCAAACGCTGATTGATATTGCGAACTACGGTAATGCGGTATTGAATGACTTTGCTTCTGGCCTCGGCTATGCATTTGAAACTTGGTCTGATGAAGCGGTACATAACCAGTACAAACCGTTTATGACTTACTCGCCAGAAAAAGCAAAAGCACTATTAGCAGAAGCTGGCTATAAAGATATCGACAACGATGGCTTTGTTGAGTCTCCATCTGGTGAGAAGTTTGAACTAAGTATTCAATCACCTCAGGGTTGGACGGATTTCAACAACACAGTCATGCTGGCTTCTGAGCAGTTGCTTGAAGTGGGTATTAAAGTGAAAGCGCGTACACCTGATTTCTCTATCTACAATAAGAGCATGCTAGGTGCGGATTACGATATCGCTTACACCAACTACTTCCATGGTCCAACACCACACAAATACTGGGATAGTGGTTACCACTCGCGCCTACAAGCGTCTGAAGGTATGCCGCGCTTTGCGATGCACCACTGGAAGAACGATAAGTTAGATAGCTTGCTAGATAGCTTCTACAAAACAGCAGATAGCCAAGAGCAGAAAAATATTGCTCATGACATTCAAAAGCTGATCGCAGAAAACCAAGTAACAGTGCCAGTATTGTCTGGACCTAACTTCTACCAATACAACACCACTCGCTTTACTGGCTGGTGGACAGAGGATAATCCAAAAGGTCGTCCAATGGTTTGGGAAGGTACACCAGAACGTCTACTACACGTACTCGACCTAAAACCACGTAGCTAATCCGTTAGCCTACAAAAGCTCAACACATAAACCCAAAAGGCTCTAATCTTAGATTAGGGCCTTTTTTATGCTTGATGAACTGACCTATAAAGAAGAAAAGTGAGTTTGTTCAAACTCTTAAGTAAATTCGGTGAAATGCGTGACCGCTGACATATTAGTGTCACAATTGTCATGCTACTTTAATCATAACAACAGTGGCGGAGGGCAAAATTATGCTGACACGTTACATGGGGATGACCCCAAAAAGTCAGAGCTATTTGTTCACATTTGGCTTAGTACTGACCATTCTCGGTATGATGTTGACGGATATGTGGCTGCCGATGGTGGCAGGTGCCATTATTCTTGCAGGCTTAACGGTCGAATCTTGGATTCGCGTGGCACACATTATCCCAATGCATGAACAGATGCGCTCAATGCAAAAACAGATAAACAAGCTGCAATCTGAAATACGTACGCTTGAGTACGACGAATAATCGCTCACAGAACAAACCAAAACGGCTGCCAATGGCAGCCGTTTTACTATCTGTTTTCCAACGAAGTATTCTAGCTTAAGCCTTTTTTGATGAGGTACTGGTAAGGCAGCTCATCAGTCTTAGCATCAATTAATTGATGATCCATAAAGCGGCAAAAGCTTGGGATATCTCGAGTGGTTGATGGGTCATCTGCTTTCACTAACAGAACCTCACCATCTTGCATGTTGCGAATTGTCTTCCTGACCATCATTACGGGCTCTGGGCAGCGTAATCCTTCTGCCTCTAGGGTATGCGTTACCTGCTCTGAATTCATTGTCATGGTCATATCTGTGTTGCTCGATTAAGGCGGTAGATAATACTAGTGAAGAAAAAATATTCAATAATCACTTGGCAAAAGGATCATTTTGTTTTAATTTAATTAACAAGTTGGTAACAAAAATAAAAGAGAGAATGGAAATGCTAACCCCACTCGATAGACTTTCTATCTATTCTGTCCTCTGTTTTATCGCGTTAAGCACTCTTGTTATGCGTTCACCTGCTGAGGGTTCTTTGATGCCATTGATTAGCGTTGCAGCCACAATTGTAGGGATTTGGCTTGAAATACGCCAGTGGCAAGGATCTTCTTCTAAAGAGTGCTGACTAACTGAGACATTGTAATTGTCATATTAATTCCGCCAAAACTCTATTCCGACACTATCCCCAGTTTTCTTGGGCTTCCCCGCCGAAAGGCGGGATTTTTTTGCCTGAGGGATTTAATTTTATAATGATTAGTTTAGTTTTTTGTTAAGCACTATGTTGCTTACATTCGGCTTACAAAAAACGCCTTGCAAAAGAAGTGGTTAAACGCAATTATCGCGCCCCTCATCGATAGGTTTGCAGTTTATAAATGTCAGGCGAACTATAGAGAGTTTGATTTATCAGGTTTTATGCTGTTCGCTTTTTATAGGGATGTTGGATTCATACTCGTCGCAGACTTTTGTTATACGAACCAGTGCGAGGCATTATGAAAAATATCTCTACAAAACTATTATTGATTCCACTTCTTTTTTCCCTTTCATTGATAACAATCCATCTTTTAAATGAGTCTGTCACGCAGAAGGTGATGGAGCGCTTCGAATCTGTTTATTTAGACCGTGTTGTTCCTCTTTCTGACCTAAAAAGAATTTCTGATTTGTATGCGGTGAACTTGATTGATGCCGCCAACAAACAACACATTGGTGCAATCAACAAAGCGCAGCTTGATTCGAGTGCGTTGAGTGCCATCAATGAAGCAAAAGCAATTTGGCAAGCGTACTTGAATACCACACTGACTGATAAAGAAGCACTAATCGCTAAAGGTCTTGATCTCAAACTTAAAGATGTGGAAGCCAAAGTGCCAACGATGTTGGTGCAGCATGAGAGTGGTGACCTAGACGATGTAGAGTTGATCTCAGAGCTTTATTTATTAGTTGATGCTTTGGGTGAAGATCTTGGTTCACTAATCGAACTTCAACTTGATGTTTCTAGCAAGGAATTTGATACGTCACACCAAGAGTTAGATTCGGCGACTTTATGGGGTTGGGTGATTGTGATTATGACTTCACTCATGGTTTCCGCGCTGTCTTTTTGGTTTACAAATCGAGAAGTAAAAAACCTGCCTAAAATTGTAGGATGGCTTAAAGAGTTGTCTGAAGGTCATGTTAATCAGCATCGTTTACAGAGCTGTAATAACGAGTTGGATAGCATCTCAGACTCTTTGATTACATTGTCCGAAAAGCTATCGGGCGTGATATCAGAGAGCCAAAGCGTTATGGATGCCATTCAAGTCAAGCAAGGCCAATCATTACAACTTGTGGAGAAAAACCGCGCAAACTCTTTCAGTGAACTGTCATCGATAGAGCAAGTTGCTACGGCCTCAACAGAGCTTGCTTCTACCGCAGATGATGTGGCGACTAACGCATTAAAGGCAGAAGATGCCACAGCCCAAGCCTCTAGTGTGATTGAGTCTAGTCAGTCTATATTGACTAACTCAACACAGACAACGGAGCAAATCAGCGAGTCAATTACTGAAGCTAAAGGGTTAGTGAATCAACTGCGTGAACACTCAGAAAATATCAATACTGTGGTTGAAGTGATCAATAACATTTCTGAGCAAACCAATTTATTGGCTTTGAATGCTGCAATTGAAGCAGCTCGCGCCGGTGAGCATGGCCGGGGATTTGCAGTCGTTGCAGATGAAGTAAGAGCTCTGGCTGCGAAGACCCAGCAATCAACGGTTGATATACAAAACATTATTTCTCAGCTTCAAGACCAATCAATGCTTGCTGATGATTCGATGAGTAGAAATGTAGAATTGATGGAGTCGGCTAAGGCAGCAACATCAGAACTAGCTAATTCTTTTGATATTATCTCTCAGCAAGTTGAAGGTATTTCGGATGTGAATGCGGTGGTGGCGACTGCTTCAGAAGAACAAAGCGTTGTAACACAAGATATTTCAAAGCAGCTTGAAGATATCAATACATTGGTTCAGCAAAACATCCAAGGCATTGAAGAAAGCACGTTATCAAACCAAGAAGTGAATGCACTAGCTAAGCAGTTACAATCTAAGCTTGCCTTCTTTAAGGTCAGTGATAGATAGTGATTTAATGGCACTAACAGAGATTAAAAACCACCAGCTTATCTGGTGGTTTTTTTAGTTATGAGAGCGACTTTTCGTGATGTAGTCTAAAAAGGTACTATAGAAGACGCGAATTATTCGAACTAAGTGGGAAGCGAGTGGAACTAGAAGACATCTATCGTCGAGATTTGAATTTGTTAGTCGCACTGCGCGTGCTGATTGAAGAGAGCAGTGTCAGCAAGGCTGCAAATCGTCTCAACTTAAGTCAGTCGGCCATGAGCCGTGTGTTAGGCCGTCTGCGCAGCCTGCTTGATGACCCTTTGTTTACTCGCCAAGGCCAACAACTAATCCCGACAGAAAAAGCGCTAGAAATTGATGCGGCATTGGGTGAACCTTTAGAATCTCTGCGCCAATTGTTGGCTCCGATGGAGTTTGACCCGCAGAGTTGCGACCAAACTTTTACGATTGCGACCACTGACTATGCGATGCAAACCATCTTGCCATTCGCTTTGCCACGTATTTACCAAGAAGCACCCAATGTGTCGTTTAACTTCTTACCTTTGCAGCATGACCGCTTAGCGGATCAGCTTACCTACGAAGGTGCAGACTTAGCCATTTGTCGCCCGACAGGGCCTGTCGATCCATTGCGCAGTGAAATACTCGGCCGAGTGGGGGTGTTTTGTTTGTTGTCGAAGCAGCATCCACTCGCAGATAAAGAGATGAACTTGGCGGATTATCTGAGTTATCCGCACGCGATGATCGCAATTAGTGATGGAGTCAAAGCGCTGATAGAGCAAGCATTGGTTGATCAACCGAAACGTAAAATGGTGTTGCGTGCTTATCATTTAGAAGCAGCGCTCGCGATAGTTGATACCATGCCGCTGATTATTACCGTGCCTGCAGACTTAGCGTATTTAGTTTCTGAACGTTATGACTTGGTGGTTAAGCCATTACCATTTCAGTTCACGCCGTTTGATTATTCGATGATTTGGCACGCGCGCTGCGAGCACTCACCAGCTCAAGAGTGGTTACGCTCAATCGTAAAAGAAGAGTGTAGTCGCCTGATCGCCAAACGGATTGAGGATATGGGGCTAGAGTAGCGTTCAATTAAAAAAATTCAGATAACAAAAGAGCCAGCATTGCTGGCTCTTAATCTAACTAAACAAACTATCGATTATAGTTTGATCACTACTCGGCCTGTTACTTGGCCATTGGTGATGTCTTCAGCGTATTTAGGCGCTTCTTCTAGTGCTACTTCAGTACATGCTTGCTCAAAGTAACTGTCTGGTAGTAGCTCTACGAGTTTCTCCCATGCTGCAATGCGTTTTTCAGTTGGGCAAGACACAGAGTCCACACCTTGTAGGCGCACGTTACGCAGAATGAATGGCATAACTGTGGTTGGTAGGTCAAAGCCACCAGCTAGACCACACGCTGCTACAGCACTGTTGTAATCCATTTGAGCCAGTACTTTTGCTAGCACTTTGCTGCCTACGGTATCAACCGCACCGGCCCATACTTGCTTTTCAAGTGGACGCGCTGGTTCTTCAAATTCCGCGCGGTCAATGATGCGGCTTGCACCAAGTTTCTCTAGTAGTGGTCCATTTTGTTCAATACGACCTGTTACCGCAGCGACTTTGTAGCCTAGCGCTGAAAGCAGTGATACCGCTACCGAACCTACACCGCCACTTGCGCCAGTAACAAGTACTTCACCAGCTTCTGGTTTAACACCAGCATCTAATAGTGCTTGAACACATAGCATTGCAGTAAAGCCTGCAGTGCCTACCATCATGGCTTTTTTGCTATCCAAACCGTTTGGTAGTGGAACAAGCCAATCTGCTTTTAGGCGAGCACGTTGTGCCATGCCGCCCCAATGGTTTTCGCCTACGCCCCAACCTGTCAGAACAACTTTGTCACCTGCTTGGTAGCGACCATCTTCAGAGCTGACTACTGTACCTGCAAGGTCAATACCCGGAACCATAGGGAAGTTACGAATGATCTTGCCTTTACCTGTGATAGCAAGGCCATCTTTGTAGTTTAGAGATGAGTAGTCGACATCAATGAGAACATCGCCTTCTGGCAATTGTGCTTCGTCGATTTGTTCGATAGTCGCTAAGGTGCGTTTGTCTTCTTGATTTAGGATCAGAGCGTTAAACATTTGATATCTCCGCATATATGCAGCAATTGAATTAGGTCTAGTTTAGTCGTGTTTGGTCTATGACTGAAATGAAACTTTAGCATTTAATGTATGCGTTATACGCATGGATAGTTTGGCTAACTTATTGAGAATAGAACAAAGCCAGTCAATCGACTGGCTTTTATACGCAGATTAGGACAAAAAGAACTGATAGGAAGGATTATCGGTTTCGTCTTTGCATTGATAGCCCAGCTCACGTAAGTGAGCAGAGAAGCGGGTTAAGTCGCTATCGTCTAGCTCAAAACCACACAATACTCGGCCATAATCAGCGCCGTGGTTGCGATAATTGAATAAGCTGATGTTCCAGTGAGTGCCTAGGGTGCTTAAGAATTTAAGCAATGCGCCCGGGTATTCTGGAAACTCAAAACTATATAACCTTTCTTTGAGTGGCTTAGATGGTTTGCCACCAATCATATAGCGCACGTGTAGCTTGGCCATTTCATCGTCCGAGAGATCAACCACTGGGTAACCACCCGCACGAAGATCTTGAATAATATTATCCAACTCTTCTTGGCCGCCATTAAGACGTACACCCACGAAGATGTTCGCCAGAGAGTCGTCGTTATAGCGATAGTTAAACTCGGTGACGGCTCGGCCGCCAATGATGTTACAGAACTCAAAGAAGGCACCTTGACGCTCAGGAATCGTTACAGCTAGTAAGCCTTCACGTTTCTCACCAAGTTCACATCGCTCAGAGACATAACGCAAACCATGGAAGTTAGTGTTAGCACCTGAAAGCACGGTGCCTAGCTGTTTGCCTTTTAGTTGCTGCTGATCGGCATACTTCTTCAAACCAGCTAGTGCCAGAGCACCTGATGGTTCAGCGATTGCACGTGTATCTTCAAAGATATCTTTCACCGCTGCGCAGATTTCATCACTCGAAACGCTGATATGACCATCAATGTATTGCTGGCAAAGACGGAAGGTCTCTTCGCCAATGCGCTTAACGGCCACACCATCAGCAAACATGCTGACTTGGTCTAGCACCACTGGCTCGCCCGCGTCTAATGCCGCTTTTAGGCAAGCGGAATCTTCTGGCTCAACCGCAATCACTTTGATTTCAGGCATCAGTTGTTTGACTAATACCGCTACACCGGCTGCTAAACCGCCGCCACCAACAGGGACAAAGATATAATCGAGATGGCCATTTTGCTGCAACATCTCCATGCCAATGGTTCCTTGGCCTGCGATCACTAATGGGTGATCAAAGGGAGGCACGAAGGTATAGCCATGTAGATTTGATAGACGCTCTGCTTCTGCTTTAGCTTCATCAAAGTTGCTGCCGTGTAATACCACGTTGCCACCAAAACCACGTACCGCCTCTACTTTAATATCAGGCGTGGTTTTCGGCATCACAATGGTGGTTTTGGTACCCAATTTAGCGCCAGACAGCGCCATACCTTGGGCATGGTTACCTGCAGATGCGGCAATCACACCAGCGGCTTTTTGCTGCTCTGTCAGGCTTGATACCATGTTGTATGCGCCGCGCAGTTTAAACGAGTGAACGGGTTGGCGATCTTCGCGTTTAATTTGCACCTCATTGCCGATACGTTCAGAGAGGCGAGGCATTTCTTGCAGCGGCGTGACTGTCGCTACTTCATACACGGGGGCGCGGAGAACCTGACGCAGATAATCTGCGCCAGATTGTTTGGGTTGTGAATTAGCATCACTCATGGGCTAGCCCTCAAGGATAGACTTATCGCGTACAGCACCTTTGTCTGCACTGGTTGCCATGCTTGCATACGCTTTTAGTGCAAAAGAAACTTCACGTTGACGGTTGGCAGGTTTCCAACCTAGTTCATCTTGTTTAGCTCGGCGTGCAGCTAATTCCTCTTCAGACACATCTAAGGTGATCGAACGGTTTGGAATGTCGATGGTGATGATATCGCCACCTTTTACTAAACCAATCGTACCGCCACTTGCCGCTTCTGGTGAGGTGTGGCCAATGGAAAGGCCTGATGTACCACCTGAGAAACGACCATCAGTGAGTAGCGCACATGATTTACCCAGCCCCATCGATTTAAGGTAAGTGGTTGGGTACAGCATTTCTTGCATGCCCGGGCCACCCTTTGGACCTTCATAGCGAATCACAACCACTTCACCGGCTTTTACTTTGCCGCCAAGAATGCCTTCAACCGCAGTATCTTGGCTTTCAAATACAATCGCTGGGCCTTGGAAGGTGAGGTTTTCTTCGTCTACACCCGCGGTTTTAACGATGCAGCCATCTACAGCGATGTTGCCTGAAAGTACGGCTAGGCCACCTTCTTGGCTAAAGGCGTGTTCGCGTTTACGAATACAACCATTTTCGCGGTCATCATCAAGACGATCCCAACGACAATCTTGTGAAAAAGCTTTGGTGGTACGAATACCAGCAGGGCCTGCACGGAAAAACTTAAGTACCGCTTCATCTTCGGTTTGCATGATGTCGTATTGGGCTAGTTGGTCTCTCATCGTGAGGCCAAGTACCGTGCTGGTATCACCATTGATAAGGCCTGCGCGATCTAGCTCGCCAAGAATTGCCATTACACCACCTGCGCGGTGTACATCTTCCATGTGGTATTTCTGAGTCGACGGTGCCACTTTACAAAGGTGTGGTACGCGGCGAGACATCTCATCGATGTCCGTCATGTTGAAATCGATGTCACCTTCTTGAGCCGCTGCCAATAGGTGCAGAACCGTGTTACTTGAGCCGCCCATTGCAATATCAAGTGCCATTGCGTTTTCGAATGAGGCGCGGCACGCGATGTTGCGTGGCAGAGCCGATTCATCATCTTGCTGGTAGTAACGTTTGGTTAGTTCAACAATGCGTTTACCTGCGTTAATGAATAGCGCTTCACGGTCAGCGTGAGTGGCCAGCATAGAGCCATTACCCGGTTGAGAAAGGCCAAGCGCTTCAGTAAGACAGTTCATTGAGTTGGCAGTGAACATTCCTGAACATGAACCACAGGTAGGGCATGCAGAACGTTCTACTTGTTGGCTTTGCTCGTCAGAGACGGTTGGATCGGCACCTTGAATCATGGCATCAACAAGGTCGAGCTTGATCAGTTGGTCGGAAAGCTTGGTTTTACCCGCTTCCATCGGGCCACCAGAAACAAAGATGACCGGAATGTTGAGGCGCATTGCAGCCATCATCATTCCCGGAGTGATTTTGTCACAGTTGGAAATACATACCATGGCATCAGCGCAGTGTGCATTAACCATGTACTCGACTGAGTCAGCGATTAGCTCACGAGATGGCAGTGAGTAAAGCATACCGCCGTGACCCATTGCGATACCGTCATCGACTGCAATGGTATTGAATTCTTTGGCGATCCCGCCTGCTTTTTCAATTTCACCAGCAACTAATTGGCCCATATCTTTTAAATGCACGTGGCCGGGTACAAATTGGGTAAATGAGTTTACGACGGCAATAATAGGCTTACCGAAGTCCTCTTCTTTTACGCCTGTCGCTCGCCATAGTGCGCGCGCACCCGCCATGTTGCGGCCGTGGGTGGTGGTGGCCGATCTGTATTTAGGCATATCCTTGTCCTCTACTACTTGGCTGAGTTCTGTTGTTCAGGGTATACGTAATCTAACCAACCCCATTTATCTTCTGTGGTGCCATTAAACAGACCGAAGTATGCCTCTTGAACCGCTTTCGTGATTGGACCGCGTTTACCGCTGCCCACTTCAATTTTGTCTACTGTACTTACCGGCACAACTTCCGCGGCTGTGCCTGTCATGAAGACTTCATCCGCAAGGTATAGCGCTTCACGGGCGATGTTGGCTTCACGCACTTCGTAACCCATTTCGCGTGCGAGCGTCATGATTGAATCACGAGTGATACCAGGCAGGATTGCACTAGTAGCTGGTGGCGTGGTGATGACTTTGTCTTTCACGACAAAGATGTTTTCACCAGCACCTTCTGAAAGGTAACCATCAACGCTGAGAGCAATACCTTCATCGTAGCCGTGGCGACGCGCTTCACCGCCAACCAGCAGTGAAGAAAGGTAGTTACCGCCAGCTTTAGCAGCGGTAGGGATTGTGTTTGGTGCTGCGCGGTTCCAGCTAGAGATCATCGCATCAACGCCCTTTTCAAGAGCCTCTTCACCAAGGTAAGAACCCCATGGGAATGCTGCGATGATCAGATCCATTTCGGTATCAGCGGGTGGACATACACCAAGGCCAACGTTGCCAACAAAGCCTAGTGGGCGAATGTATGCATTGTCGAGCTTGTTTTGGCGCAGTGTTTCGCGGGTTGCTTCCATGATCTCATCTACTGAGTAAGGGATAGGGAAGCGGTAAATCTTCGCGGAATCTTTAAGTCGTTGTGCGTGCTCGCGGTGACGGAAGACAATAGGGCCTTTTGGCGTGTTGTAACAACGTACCCCTTCAAACACAGATGTACCGTAGTGCATTGCGTGAGTCAGTACGTGAACGTTCGCTTCTGCCCAAGGAACCATTTCACCGTTAAACCAAATATAGTCTGCAGTTTTTGTTGCCATTGTATTGCCTTCCTTATGCACAAATTTTTTGTTGTAAATTGTTGTTGGGTAGTTGGTCGTTCGCGATTTGGGTAACGGCTACCTTGCGAACATCCCATAATTTTTCAATTTGATTGGTGAGAAACGAAATCGGGCGATCGCTATCGACGATGATCTCAACGCTGGCGACTTTACTCTCATGGTTTTGTGTTGCTGCCACTTGTTTGATGATAAAACCGCGATGGCGAATGACACGTAGAACACGCTCTAACAATACCGGTTTATCATCTGCTTTGATGTCGAGTAGGTATCTTTCCATTTTAAGTGTTCTCCAACATGTCACTGTTTGACGCGCCAGGTGGAACTAGCGGCCATACGTTTTCTTCTTCATCAATCAATACGTGAAGCAAGTAAGAGGTTTTGCTGGCCAACATTTCCTTTAGCGCGGGCTCAACTTCTTCTTTGGTGGTGATGGTTTTACCCGGAATATCGAACGCTTTGGCTAAGGTGACAAAGTCAGGGTTATCATCCAAGATAGTTTCGCTGTGGCGGCCATCAAAAAACAGTGATTGCCACTGACGAACCATACCTAAACGTTGGTTGTTCAATAGCACGATTTTTACCGGAATTTGGCGACGCTTTAGAGTGCCAAGTTCTTGCACATTCATCATGAACGAGCCATCACCCGTAATAAGGATAGACTGATCATCAGGGCGAGCGACGGCTGCTCCCATTGCTGCTGGCAAACCAAAACCCATGGTGCCAAGGCCTGCTGAGGTGATGAAGTTTTGTGGCTGACGCGGCTGAATGTGTTGCGCTGCCCACATCTGGTGTTGACCCACATCGGTAGAAACAATTGAGCTATCTGGCATTAAGTCCGACAGCTGCTTGAGCAAGCCCGGCGCGTAGATTAGCTCGCCTGGGTGGTCATAACGCCACTTAAATCCGCTGCGTAAACTTTCGCTGTGACGAACCCATGGTGTGATGTCTTTAGAAAGCTCAAGCTGAGGAAGGACGACTGGAATTTCACCACGTACTGGCGCATTGGCTTGGCGCAGTTTATGAATCTCAGCGGCATCGATATCGATGTGAATGACTTTTGCGCTTGGTGCGAAGGTATCGAGTTTGCCAGTAACTCGGTCATCAAAACGCGCACCAACAGCAATCAGTAGGTCACACTCTTGCACCACTAAGTTGGCTGCTTTGGTGCCGTGCATACCTAGCATGCCTAGGTAGTGCGGGTCATGACGTTCAATGGTACCAAGACCTTTCAGGGTGCTGACCGCAGGCATTGGGTTTAAACGCAAAAACTCGCGTACCGCATCGGTAGCTTTACCTAATTGGACACCACCACCAACGTACAACACTGGGCGGGAGCTGTTATCCAGTAGTTGCTGCGCGAGTGCAATATCTTCTGCGGGAGCAACAGGCATCGCGGGTGGAGTAAATGGCGGAAGCTCAGTGACCGGCGCTGGTGCCAGTTGAACATCTTTGGCGATATCAACGATAACAGGGCCTGGGCGGCCTGTCTGAGCCACTTCAAAAGCTTCCGCTAAGGTTGGTGCCAGATCGTCTGGGTCGGTCACTAGGTAGCTGTGCTTAGTACAAGAGAGCGACATTCCGATTACATCCATTTCTTGGAATGCATCGGTACCGATATGAGAGCTAGCGACTTGGCCTGTAATCGCGACTAATGGCACTGAGTCCATAAACGCATCGGCAAGGCCTGTGACTAGGTTAGTGGCGCCGGGGCCTGAAGTCGCCATACATACGGCAACGTCTTGAGTGGAACGCGCCATGCCAATCGCGGCCATTGCGGCGCCTTGTTCATGACGACAAAGTATGTGTTCTACGCCGCCATCGTAAAGGGCATCGTAGATTGGCATGATGGCTCCACCGGGGTAGCCAAATACGGTTTTAATCCCTTGTTGCTTTAATGCGGCAACGACCAATTCTGCTCCTGTCATTGACCGCCTCCAGTGCTACAGATGTAGCTGTCCTTTGTTGTGTTGCACTTCATGTGCGCTCCCATCCTTCCTGTTTGCTCTATCGCTTTAGAGCAACTCCCGACAAGTAACGGCACTTGAAGGGAAAGTTATAATTTTGTCTGTCTTGGTGTTCAAATCTACTCAACGTTATGAATCTTGCCTGCAAATTGTAAAAAACCCCCGGACTTTCCAGTGCGGGGGTTTTTGTGATTCTGTGGTTTGTTTTCGCCCACTACACCCCGCGCGAGTCAATAATGACCACGATAATCAGGGCAATCAGTGCGTGAAAGCGGGCGTTAAAATTCATAAATAATAATTTGTCTGTTGTGTTTACGTAATTTGATACGAAATTGTTTGCGTCTCTAGTGGTATCACATATATCCGTTAAATGACAAGCAAAAACTCATTCTTTTTTCACATTCTTTCAGCAAATCCCCAAGCAATATAACAATGGCGCTATAGAAATAGCCGTTTTTATTGATTCACCATATCAAACCATCAGTGAGGCTTACATGGGATTAGCAGTTGTTTATAGTCGGGCATCCATCGGTGTCGAAGCGCCGCTAGTAACGGTTGAAGTGCACATCAGCAATGGTATGCCGGGGTTTGCTTTGGTTGGGCTACCTGAAACTACGGTCAAAGAATCGCGAGATCGGGTGCGTAGCGCGATCATCAATTCTCGTTTTGAATTCCCAGCTAAACGAATCACGGTCAACTTAGCGCCAGCCGATTTACCTAAAGAGGGCGGCCGATTCGATTTGCCTATCGCTTTAGGTATTTTGGCCGCTTCACAGCAAATTCCACTTAAAGCATTAGAAAAGAGTGAGTTTATTGGTGAATTGGCCCTGTCAGGAGAACTTAGGCCAGTAAAGGGTGTATTGCCAGCGGCATTGATGGTGCAAAAGCACGGGCGCAGCTTAGTTGTTCCGCATGATAATGGCGATCAAGCAGCGCTGGTGGGTAAGGACATTCACAAATCAGCGCAGAGTTTGCTCGAAGTGTGCAGCGACTTATGTGGTCAGCAAGCTTTGCAATTGCATCAATCACAGCAGGTTGAGATGCCCGCTCAGAATGAACGTGACCTGCAAGATATTATTGGTCAGCAACAGGGGAAGCGAGCATTAGAGATAGCCGCGGCGGGTCACCATAATGTCTTGTTTCTCGGTCCGCCGGGGACAGGTAAAACCATGCTGGCTTCGAGGCTGCGCGATCTTTTGCCGGAAATGAATGAGCATGAGGCGATGGAATCTGCTTCGGTGGCATCGTTGACTCAACAAGAGATTAATCAATTCAATTGGAAGCAGCGCCCTTTTCGTGCCCCACACCATTCCAGTTCTATGGCGGCATTAGTCGGTGGTGGTAGTGTCCCTAAGCCGGGAGAAATTTCTCTGGCGCATAATGGGTTGCTGTTTTTAGATGAGATGCCCGAGTTTGAACGCAAAGTGTTGGATGCTTTGCGTGAGCCATTGGAGTCTGGCGAAATCATTATTTCTCGTGCGCAAGGGAAGACGCGTTTTCCTGCTCGTTTTCAGTTAGTCGGTGCTCTTAATCCTAGCCCAAGTGGTCATTATGATAGCCAGTCTAACCCCCAAGCGGCGTTGAGGTATTTGAGCCGTCTTTCGGGCCCTTTGTTGGATAGGTTTGATATGTCTTTGGAAATCCCTGCTTTGCCAAAAGGGACGTTAGTTGATGGTGGAGGCAGAGGGGAATCGACATCTGTAGTGAAAAAGCGCGTGGCTCAAGCTCGGCGACAAATGCACGCACGTTCGGGGCAAGCCAATGCTCTACTGCAAGGGCGAGATATTGATAAGTATTGCGCTCTACAAAAAGAAGACGCGCAGTTTTTGGAGCACGTATTGCATCAGCTCGGTTTGTCGGTACGCGCTTATCATCGCATTATTAAGGTCGCGAGGACGATTGCCGATTTATCGGGAAGCGAGCAGATCGGTCGAGCGCATTTATCTGAGGCGATCGGTTATCGGGCGATGGATCGCCTACTTAAACAGCTCAATACCTTAGCGGTATAAAGTCAAAGCCCAGCAACGTGCTGGGCTTTGATGGTTTAGAAGTGGTAATTCATACCCATCGACATTAGGTACTCTTTCTCATCATAAAAGTCGATGTTGGAGTCTGAGTGGCCATAGCCTAAGAATGAAATCAGCGACCAGTTTTGCCAACCCAAGAAGTGCGCGTGTTCGTAAGCCGCAAATAGGTTGTACTCTGCGTCGTCGCGAGTCATGCCATTAAAAACAAGGTTACCGCTGTCGTAATCACGCTTTAGGTAAGATGCTGTTAAAGCGAATTGATGTTGTTGAATCGCTTTGAAGTAGCTGAGCTCGACACCATAGCCCGTAAATGAGTGTGCATCGCCTTCAGCTGAAGAGTGGATGTAAGAAAGGCGAGGGACCAACATAGAGGTCATATCGATGCCGTACTTGTAGTCCGTTTTCAGGTAAAAGGTATCTGCATTACGATCTAGTGTGTTGAGCTGTGACGGTGTTAAACCAGCTTGAACGCCTGATTTTTCTTGGTCAATTTCTTTAGTCGCGTAAGCTATATCAACGGCGAATTTGGTTCCTGCCAAGTTTTCTAACTTAAGGCGATACGCGTTGCCACTTTCATCGGTAGTTTGGCGTTCAGTACCTAATTGATATGGGTCTTGCCAAGTTTCTCCTGACATGACCGTCGGTAGAAAAGAGGCATCGATCACCATGCCTGATGGTAATTGATATTTGTAGCCAAGCTCAAAGGCCAAAGTACCGACAGCGATATCTTCGCGTGCAGTACCTAAGTAAAATTGTTGATTGAGATTTGAGCCAAAGGTGTAAGCGATATTGCCGAGAGGCAAAATCAGCGCTTTGCTATCTGACTCAGATGGAGCGCCCAATGTCTGGATAGTCTTTTGGTCACCGTCGGTATTGAATTGTGACTCCGAAGAGAAGTAACCAGCGTTTATGGATACTTCACCACTGAGTCCTGCTTGCTCTGAAAGTTGAGCAAAACACGGTGTCGCAAGCAAAGTCAGTGGAAGTAAAGAAGCGGCGAATTTCATCGGTTTAATTCTCCTAGCCGTTTGGGTCTAATAATTAGCCATTTATTGTTGCTATATCATCCATAATATCGATATTTTTGCCCTGACAATAGCGTCAATAGTCATTGGTGATATGTAACTAATCTGACCAATGGGTCTACATATTTCAAACTTGGCGTGGGCTTGTATAATTACACGCTGTTTTATTCTTCAACGCAAATGTCCTTTTATCATTATGCTGGCGTATTTATTATTTTTTATTAATGCATCATTGGTGATCATCAACTCGGCCGTATGCTCACTTCTGATCTGTGCGATTGCCGTGTTCAAGCTATTGCTGCCGATACCGGCGTTGAAAATGGCACTCACCCGAGCGGCGAACAAGATGATGTGGCTCTGGGCTACCGTGAATTCCGGTATATTGCGCGCTTCGAATCGAGTGGATTGGGATGTCCAAGGCGTTGAAGGGCTGAGTAAAGATTCATGGTACTTATTGATATCAAATCACTTGAGTTGGACCGATATCGTAGTGCTGTGCTGCGTGTTTAAAGACCGCATTCCCATGCCAAAATTCTTTTTGAAGCAGCAACTATTGTACGTACCATTTATTGGTATGGCTTGTTGGGCGCTAGATATGCCCTTCATGCGTCGCTACTCACGAGAGTATCTACTACGCAACCCAGAAAAACGTGGCCAAGACTTAGCCACAACTCGCCGTTCTTGCGCCAAGTTTAAGAATACTCCGACGACGGTGGTTAACTACGTTGAAGGCACCCGTTTTACCCCTGAAAAGCAAAAGCGTAGCCGAGCGGGCTACCAATACTTGCTGCAACCAAAATCTGGCGGTATCGCATACACGCTTGCGGCGATGGGCGATCAGTTCGACCATATCATTGACGTGACCTTGGCTTACCCTAATAACACTCATAAACCTTTTAAAGATTTGCTGATGGGGCGCATGACGCGCATTGTGGTGCATGCCGATTGTTTACCGATGAATGAGCAAGTGAGCGGTGATTATTTTAATGACAAGCAATACAAGCGACAGTTTCAACTTTGGCTTGGTGAGGTTTGGCAGCGAAAAGACCGTAAATTGCAGCAAGTGTATTCTCAGGTGGATATACCGCAACAGAGCGAAGTCGCCACAGAACAGAAATAGAAAAGGGAGCAGTGATGCTCCCTTTTGCTTATTTGGTTTACTGAAGATTATTTTTGCGTCAGTAGGTAGTTAACCAGTTCGATGTACTCTTCTGTAGAGCTGATGCTCTGAGGTTGCACAAGGAACTTGTTGTTGACGATCACAGCAGGGACGCCAGAAAGGCCACTTTGCTTAAATTGCTTATCAAAGCGACGAACCATCGAATCTACTGCGAAGCCGTTATATGCCGCATCAAATTTCTTTGCATCGATGCCTTCATCAATGAAGATCTGACGTAGATCTTCAGCATTGCGAGGCGCTTTGCCCATAGTGTGGATGCGGTGGAACAAGATCGGAGCCATCTTATCTTCAACTTTTAACACCACCATAGTCGCGTAGGCCTTGCTCATCGGCTCACCCATCGCGCCGCCCATGAAAGACACATGGTTCTTTTGCAATTTAGCACCTTCAGGTAGTTCTGATTTTAGCTTCTTGATGATCGGCTCTAAGCTAAAGCAGTGCGGGCAGTAGAACGAGAAAAACTCGGTCACTGTTGGGCGTTTAGCTAGCTCAAGATCTAAAACCTTGTAGTGTTCCCCTTCTGAAAACTTTGCAGCGTGAGCAGAAAAGCTCAAGATGAGCGTGGTAAATAGAGCAAACAGCTTTTTCATTATAATCTCCGTGTAATTAGCTGGGTTTACCATTGAGGCATTAGGCTAAGCGGTGGTTCGCTTAAGGCTGAAATCTGTTCTTTAAATGCGAGAACTTGGCTTTCCCAATATTTTGGGTCATCAAACCAAGGAAAGGCAATTGGGAATGCGGGATCTTGCCATCTTTTCGCCAGCCATGCCATATAGTGCACCATACGTAGACCGCGTAAAGGCTCAATTAGTTTCAATTCACTCATATTGAAGTCACTGAACTCTTGGTAAGCCTCAAGGATGATATCAAGTTGCATCAGTTTGTCGGCACGCTCGCCGTTGAGCAGCATCCACAAATCTTGCACCGCAGGGCCATTTCGAGAGTCATCCAAATCAACAAACATAGGGCCATCACGCCAGAGAATGTTGCCCGGATGGCAATCACCATGCAGGCGAATGATTTGCTGTGGTTGTTGCCAATGTTGCTCTAAGTGATTAATCAGCATATCGAGATCACTAAAAAAAGCATTCTCTAGGTGCAGCGGAATAAAGCTCGAGTTTTGCAGCAGCTTGCGTGGTTGGTACAGATACTCTTCTAGGCCAACGGTTGGGCGATGTTGAAACTGAGTGCGCGAGCCGACTTTATGGATACGACCAAGAAAACGGCCTACCCCTTCAAGCTGTTCTAAGTTATCCACTTCAAACTGACGACCACCCACACTAGCAAACAGGGCAAACCAATAACCCTGATAGTAATGCAGCGTTTGGCCATTGATGCGGCATGGCGGCGCAACTGGAATATCACCTTCAATTAACTCTAAGGTGAAGTCGTGTTCTTCTTGGATTTGTTCTTGGCTCCAACGCTCTGGGCGGTAAAACTTCACCACGTAGCGTTGGCGCTCCTCGTCGGTGAATTGATAAACGCGGTTCTCGTAACTATTGAGTGGCAAAAAGCCGGATTCAGCGCGAATACCGATACTTTCTAGCGCGTACCACATGAAATCAGGGGTGAGCGCATCAAAGTTGAATGCAGTGTCTGACATTGTAATTTAAAGGCTCATTACTGAGCGTTTCCTAGGTTGTTTAGTAAGGGTGATTGTAGTTCATTGTTATTAAATACAACCACTTAGTGTTTTCTGTTTTATGGCTATGGAGCTCTCTAGGTCATAAATGCGGTAATTTTGTGGATTTCTTAATTTGTTTCGTGGGTTGAGTTTAACCACGAAACAAGTGTTCACGAGCCAAATACGCGTAAGTCATCGTTTTATCAATACTAGCATGCTCGAGTATTTCCGTAAGAGTTAAAATATCCCCGCCATTCATTACAAAGTGACTTGCAAACGTATGGTGCAAAATATGAACCTTTTATTTTACTTTCATGCGTTTTAATTGTTCGCTCTACACCACCTCCTAGGACGATATTGATTGTCGCTTGGGGTTCTAGCCTGGAGTGGTGCGTATGTTAGAAGTAAATCTCTTATTCACCACAACTAAGAGGAAATTAAAAACATGAGCAGTGACAGAAATTCATCAGATGTATATTAGCGTTGTGAATATCATATGGTTTGGACTCCAAGGTATAGACTCATGATTTTTAAAGGAAGTGTAGGTAAGGAGTTTTATCTTTGAATCTACATTCTTTGCAATATAAAAGATTGCGAAGTTTTGAAGCTAAATGTGCAGGTAGACCATGTTCACCTAGTCGTGATGGTTCTCCAAAAATTGTCTATTTCAATATTGATAGGCGTACTCAAAGATCGAGCAGCAATAAAGTTGTTCAATAAATTTCCCTATATTAGAGAGAAATTATGGGGCAATCACTTTTGGGCAAGAAGGTTCTTTGTTGGCACTGTAGGTGTGAGTGAAGATATTATTTGAAGGTACGTAAAACACCAAAACAAGAAAGAGCGGGAGTATGAGGCTTAGTCGGAGCGTGTTCAAGCCCTATTATAGGCGGTTTTGCTTTACAGTTGTGTCGTTCAACTCTCGATCGATTCGCTCTACCTTTTTGCGGTAGTTGGCCGCGGTCCTCTTAAGTTGATCGGATTTAACTCACTAAATTTCGATAAGCACATAAAGGCGGCGTTTATCTACGGGGATGCCTAGCCACTCTTTGTTGTGGTGCGTGAAAGTATGTGCTCTTCATCGCCCAAAGTCTCTGATTTCTTGTCAAACCTACGTCTGAAACACTTGCTGTTTCTTTCTTGGTGGTCTCAAGTCTACAAGCAAATTTTCACCGTCTTTTTGACACTCATATGATTCTCCTCATAACGGTGTAACAGCTTTACCTATGATCTTTAAGTTGGCTCCATAGAGTTATAGTCCACAAAACTACAATTAGGCTTTAAACCATATCCATGTAATAACTCTATCGGTAGGCCAAATATTTCGATTTGAAATTCAGCTTGAACCAAATATCTCGTCCCAGCGGCTGCACGTAAATCATAATTGGTAGCTTTTTCTGCTTTTCAAACTCATATAGAGCTATTTACTAAGAGAGTAAACATAGTGATCAAGCTTAAAGAGGCCATGCCTTTCTCTAACCTGGTTGAGTGAATAGCCATTTTCTGCAAGAACATGTTCCTTATATTCTTTGTAGATGTATCCACATGGAATAGATACTGATAGTAAACCAATAATTAAAATGGTTGTTTTTGTGCTAGAAAGCTTTTCCCAAAGCTCGATGGGATCGCGCCTTCTATTGATGTTGACCAATAGAAACGCAACAGAATAAGTGAAAAACAGTACGCTAGAATAAATAGTGAGTCCACTACCAAATGAAACCTCAATAAACTCTGATTGTTGTGCCATCTCTTCTTGGAATCCTATATATAAATATTTGTATGAGAACCAACACATAAACACACTAAAAAGAAGGAAAAAGAACATTCCTATATATCTATACTTTTGTGGCATTTTCTAGCTCCGTTGTTATTTTTTCCTGTATTTCAAACTCTTCCCATACTTCATCGACAATCAGGCCAATTACGAGAGCGACTGCCGCGACTGCCAGTATAGGTAGGCTTGACGGAATGGCTATTAAGGTAAGGACGCTCACTACACCGAGTTTTAATAACTCACTTCCCATTTCACCATACCAATCGGTCATATGGTATTCATCATTGTTCATTAGTTGTTCGGTTGCGATTGCGGCACTGATTATAATTGATAATGCTCCTGCCTTTAATGTCCCTCTCATTTTGGCTGATCTAGAAAAGCCAAGTTGGTGCATTTTGGGGTTATCCATTAAGTAAGGGTGATTTTTCTTAACGTTAATTCCATTTACGGTTGCATAGTGCATTTTACTATCATTCCATATACTAGAGATGACAATTGCAGATTTACCATTTTTCGTTTTGGTCTCTTTAGCTACAATACCTAGCCCACCTAAAGCTTTAGACAAATAAGCTGCGTGAAGTACTTCTTTACCGTCATTTAAGTCTTCTCGAATGTCGTTAATTTCAGAGATGACACTAGAATCAAAAACTTCCCCTTCCTCTGTTCTAGCGATCCAGTTGTTAACTATGTAGGTCATCGTATCCCAAATGGTCATGATATGGATGTGGACGTGATTTCTTTCCAGTGTCTTTTTTAGCTTTTCTGTTAGGTCTTTCTCCCCCACTGGAGCCATGGGGTTGTATGGAGGCCAAGACATACTTGATTGAGTTTCTGCAAAAGCTGTTTGTTGTATTGCACTAGAGGGAGTCATATTATGTGCAGCACTTTCTTGCTGTAGAGCTAGCATGTTTGCTCTCTTTGCTTCGAGAGCTTTTGTTGCTGGAGATTTAATAGGGTTTCGCTGCATTGTTTTTGCAACACCTTGTTGAGCTTCGTATCGAGAGATGGCTTCATCATAGCTCATAGTCGAGCTAAGACTCTTCCAATAGGCAGATTTAGGCCCTGGGAAAGGGTATTCAGGTTTGTGCATTTGTTCGTTTATAAATTGCGGCAGAGGTTATTAATCTTACCACCTAGTTTGGTGTCAGTTTGTTCAAGTTTGTAGCTAATTTAACTAAATTTCCCAATACTACGAGGGAAGTTATATGAATTTTTAACTATGGCTTTGTTTTCATATAAACGTTAATAATATCAATTGTTTGTGTGTATCATTGCTGAGCCTGTTCCATTAAGATTGCGTTAGCTACAACTTATTGATAAATCGACTTTCTACCGCGATGGTAAATTGTTCACTGTCAGACAGTATAAACTGAATTGTAGTGACGGGTGAGCTTAGATTGCCTGGATTAACACCTATGCTCATCGGCAGATTGAACACCTCACCCGGTGCGACATTAATAGTTTGCTTGCCATACCAAGAAACATCGCCCAAGCCATCAACGGATAGTTGATACTGCTGGTTTTGTTGGGTTTTGTTGATGATTTTAAGTGTGTAGGTGTTCTCAATTTCGCCTAAATCATTTTCTCTTGATAGCTGAGTGCGGTCACGCAATACGCTTAAGCCGACCGGTTCTACACTGGCGATTTGGACGAAGAACAGTCCGATCATCACTAACAATACTGCGCCATAGCCAAGCAGTTTAGGTCGCATCACTTTGGTTGAATGGCCTGAGAGCCGATGTTCCGTAGTATAGCTAATTAGCCCTTTTTCATAACCCATGCGATCCATAGTCTTGTCACAGGCATCAATACAAGCGCCACAGTTAATGCACTCGTATTGCAGGCCATCGCGGATATCAATTCCGGTCGGACAAACTTGCACACACAAGTCACAATCGATGCAGTCACCTAGGCCGAGCTGTTTATGATCGGCTTTGCGAGAGCGTGGGCCGCGATCTTCTCCGCGCTTAACGTCATAGCCAACGATGAAGGTGTCTTTGTCAAACATCGCCGATTGAAAGCGCGCGTAAGGGCACATGTGAACACACATGATTGAACGCATCCAACCAGCATTTCCGTATGTACAAGCCGCAAAGAACAGCACCCAAAATACTGGCCAAAAGCTGGCATTCAAGGTGAAAAAATCGAGCACGAGTTGTTTCATCGGCACGAAGTAACCGACGAAGGTAAATCCAGTGACTAATGCAATCGCGAGCCAAGCTACGTGTTTAGCGGTTTTACGCCATAATAGGGAGGAAGTCAGTTTGCCAGAATCTTGTTTGCGCCTTTTATTGGCGCTGCCTTCTAGCTTTTCTTCAAACCAGATATACATGAAGGTCCAGACTGTTTGCGGGCATAAGTAACCACACCAGACTCGACCTAAAAAGGTGGTAATAAAAAACAGGCCAAAGGCAGCGATAACAAATAGCGTTGCTAACAGAGTGAGATCTTGTGGATAGAGCGTGGTGCCGAAGAAGTTAAATTGTTGCTGACCAATATCGAGCAAAATGGCTTGTCGATCGCCGTAAGGAATCCAAGGGATGATGGCAAACAGCAATAACAGGAACCAACCACCGTAGCGGCGTAATTGTTGGAAGGCCCCTTTGCTTTCACGGACATAGATTCGATTGCTTGGATTAAACCTGTCGCCTTTGTTTTTGTGCGTTTTGGGATTGTAGGTTTTTGCCGTCACATCTTTGATGTCAATTTTATCCTGACTCATTGTGCTTCCTTTTAGGCATCACGGCATAGCTTCTAATGGTCATGCTCGTGCTTGGTTTCGTGCGCTGATTTATTTGTTTAATTGGCACTTCGACATTGCGGTGAGGATAGTAATCTATCGCTCACCAGTCTTTTAAGTATACAGTTAATAACAATTTCATTTCTTTAAGGCTATCAACCTTTAACAATAAATTTCCATAATCAATGAGTGGGTATAGAGTTATAGTTTGAAATAGGCATAAAAAAAGCGACCTTAGGTCGCTTTTTATCATCTTGTATCGCTTAGTCGATTAAGCCACGAGCACGCAAAATAGCGGTTTTGAAATCATCTTCTTGGTCTTTTTTTAGGCCTGGGATCATTTCATCTTTCGCGCTGTTGCGCATTTTTAGGTGGTAGATCAGAACATCGTCAGTTAGGTCTTCTAGCTTGCCTTCATAGCCTGCTTCTTGGCTAAGCTTTACGATAAACTGCAATAGGTTTAGGTCTTGATCTTTTTGCCACTCAGGCTCTAACAGCTCAAGTAGCTCCTCAATGCGATGGCATTTCATTAACTTTCTCCACAATAATTATAATGATTTTGGGTAAAAGGTAACAAATAGGGAAGGATAATAGCAATCTACAATAGTGATGAATTGTTATCTATTTTTCTTTGGGTAAGAAAAAAGCGCAGCAAGACTGCGCTTTTTATTAAGCGGCCTTAATTTGTTTAGTTGGATTCGTTACCAAAATGGCTTCTTTTTCAACTAAAGTCATAGAAGGCGCGATCTTTTTAGCGACAGGCGCAGCAGCAAAGCCACTACGACGACGCATTGCACTACGGTTAGTGTGCGAAAACCTGACTGCTGTTGGGCGCATTTAATTACCTAACTGTCAGGCATATCCATTGCCGATGTAATGGCCTGTTTAGTCATGAGTCGAGCTTCATTACTGAAGGTTGGCTCTTCTGGCTTTCGCCAATCCAAATGAATAAACAGGGATAGTGATATGCAAAACATATCAAGGATAGGTTAGCACCATGTTTTTCATTGATCGATATCTAATCAGTTTATTCTTCACCAAATCACTACTTAATTGGGTATTCGGGCAATTTTTTCACCCTTAAGTATTAGCAGTGTGACCTGTTAGGGATATTCATCGAGTTTAATGTGTTGGTTTCTGTGAGATCTTCCATAGAGATGAGACAGTAAAAAGAACTAGCATAGGTGTTAGTGGATCAATTAAGGAGGAGTGGTATGTCGTTTTTCAAGAAAACACTTGCCAGCTTTGGTATAGGATCAGCGCAAGTTGATACCGTGCTGCAACAAGAGGTGTTGTACCCAGGGCAGAAGGTTAATATCATCATCCATGTGTATGGCGGCTCAACCGATCAAGAGATAGATAATATTGATTTGAAACTCTACTGCCGCTACATCAAGGAAGTGCCCGCTAATCGCGATAATGATAGGCATAACCCTGGCCGGATGCGCCGCCAAGCGCAAAACCATGTGCTCGCAAGCTGGAGTTTACCTTACGCTTTTACCATTCAATCCGGTGAGACGCGTGATTTTGAATTAGAACTCGATGTGCCGTGGAATACGCCAATTACTATTGGGGATGCTCAAGTTTGGATTGAAACGGGCCTAGATATCTCAATGGCCAAAGATCCAAGTGATACCGACATTGTCACTATTCGTCCTGATCCTCTTATGGATGGTATTTTGACTGAGCTTGAAGCGCAGGGTTTACGCATTCGCCAAGTGGAGTGTGAAGCGGTAGAAGGGTTAGCCTTACCTTTTGTGCAAGAGTTTGAATTTGTGCCCACCACTGGGCAATTTCATGGTCGATGGCGCGAGCTAGAATTGGTCGCGTACCGTGAGCAAGATGAATTGAAGCTGTGGTTTGAAATCGACCGCCATCGAGAAGGTGCAAAAGGCATGCTTGCAAGCTTACTGGGTGCGGGGCAGTTGAAGCGTGAGCTGACATTGGCTACATCAACGTTACCTTCTGAAGCGGGTAAGTGTGTGGTTGAGTATCTAGATAGCAGCAGCTAACCACGTCATGAATTTTTCATAAATTTGAGCTTACACGTGTAAGCTAAATGTGACATACTCTGGGTTGAAGTGGTCAATCCAGAGTATTTTTATGTCGAGTGACAAATCGAGTCCATACAGCGTTAAAGAAGAAATCGCCAATACAGTTACCCATGGCTTGGGCATGGTTCTCGGTATTATTGGCTTAGTATTGCTGTTAATCAAAGCGCTCGACCACAATGCCGATGCATTAACCATCACCAGTATGAGTATTTATGGCGGTAGCATGATTGTGCTGTTTCTCGCCTCTACGCTTTACCACGCCATTCCTTATAAGCGTGCTAAACGCGCGCTCAAAACCTTTGACCATTGCGCAATCTATCTATTGATTGCGGGCAGTTATACTCCATTCTTATTGGTGAGTTTGCGCACCCCATTAGCCATTGGCTTAATGATTGTGATTTGGTCGATTGCCCTGATCGGTATCATCATGAAGTTAGCCTTCGTCTACCGTTTCAAAAAGCTCTCATTGGTGACTTATTTGCTGATGGGATGGCTGTCTTTGGTCGTGATATACCAATTGGCGCTGAATTTAGAGGTGGGCGGCTTAACGCTATTAGCTGTGGGTGGTTTGGTCTATTCGCTTGGCGTGATTTTCTACGTCGCGAAGCGCATCCCTTATAACCATGCAATCTGGCATGGGTTTGTTTTAGCGGGATGCGCGTGTCACTTCTTAGCCATTTATCTTTATGTGGAACCTATTTAGCGGATTTCTAGATCGACTATTTGGGCACTTAATTGATATTGCTCTGCTTGTTCAACTGCGATAGCAATAGAGCGGCCTTGTTCGGCTGTTTGTGGACGTAAGTAAGTATCAGCTAAGCGTTTGATGGATTGCCACACTTTTACTTTCTCTTGAGCGAGCTTTTGTCCTTGTAAGTCGGAGATTGTAATTTCCACTTCGACCAACACAACTGCGCTACTACTTTGATTGGTTAAGGACGTTGGGATAATGAGCTCCCCATCTTGATATTGTGCAGAACCAAGCAGTAGCTCAATACCAGAATCTTGTAATTGCATGATTGGTTTTTTGCTGCCAACGGTAATGGTTGTCCCTACTCGCTTATTTATGACAGGTGCCGCTGCGACTGGAATTATCTCTGCATTGGATGGTGTAGAGCGATTATCTGTTTGAGCTGCCTTCTCGGTTAGTACATAGCCCCAAGTAAAATCATCATTTAGCTGAACTTGGCGACCATCTTCTAAAGTGATCACTTGAGCTGCAAGGGTTGTGGAGCTGACTAACAAGCCTAAAAGTGGAATAAGTTTTTTCATCGTATTTCCTTAACGTCGCCAGAATGCAGGGAAGAACAGAACCAGAATGGTCAAAATTTCCAAGCGTCCCATCAACATACCAAAGCTAAGTAACCATTTTGCTGCATCTGGCAGCGGAGCAAAGTTGCCCGTAGGGCCAATAAGGTGTCCCATGCCTGGGCCAACGTTGGCCACTGCGGTGATTGAGCCAGAAATACTGGTCACTGGATCTAGGCCAAGTGCGCTTAAACATCCTGCAATAAAGATGATGGTAATAAAGAACATCAAACCAAACGCAACCACAGAGCGGACAATATCATCGTTAACTGGGCGCTGATTGTAGCGCTGAACAAATACACCTGATGGGTGAATCAGTTTCATCATCTGCTTGTTGAGTAGGGTCATCGCAATCTGGAAGCGGAAGATTTTGATCCCGCCAGACGTCGAACCTGAACATGCTCCTGCCATCATTAAGAAGGCAAACAATGTGGTTGGCAGCGCGCCCCAAGCGGTAAAGTCTTCTAGGCCAAAGCCTGTGGTGGTAACCACAGAGACAATGTTGAACATCGATACCCGCACTGCATCTAAAATGGTGTAGCCGTCACGAATCACTAGCCATGAAGCAATCACCGCGCTTGAACCCAAAAATAGGTAAGCAAAGCCACGAACTTGGGCATCTTTAAGTAAAATTTCTGGGCGACGTTTAGTCAGTGCAGAAACAAACAGCAAGAAAGGCAAGCCACCAAGGAACATAAATAGCGTAGCATTCCAGTGCGCGCCATGGGAGAAGTGGTTCATTGAGCCATCAGACGTCGAGTATCCGCCAGTTGATAAAGTAGTGAACGCGTGGTTAATCGCTTCAAACAATGACATGCCTGATAACAAGAAACCCGCCATACATAAGCCTGTCAGAGTGAGATAAACCACCACGATATTTTTGGCGACGGTCTTTGCTCTTGGGCTACTTTTATCGGACCAGTCGGACGACTCAGTATGGAACAGCTTCATACCACCAACGTTGAGCATTGGCAGTACCGCAACTGCCATCACAATAAACCCAATACCACCGAGCCATTGCAATATAGAACGCCAAAGTAAAATACTTGGCGCCATATTATCTAAGCCACTTAGCACCGTAGAACCAGTAGTCGTAATACCCGACATGGTCTCAAAGTAGGCATCGGTAAAGCTGATGTGGTTAATGAAGACAAAAGGCAAAGCCGCGAAGGCACTGGCGATGGTCCAGACAAAACTGGTGATCAGGAACATATCCCGAACACTGAGTTTAAATTTGGCCGTTCGGCCTATGGTAAGGCAGGCAAATGCGACGATATGAACGATAAGCAATGCTTGGCCAAATTCAATAAAGCCAGCAGTGCCAGTAAACAGAGCCACAAGAGTGGGTACGTACATAAATAGGGCGAGCTTAGACAGTACTAACCCTATAACGAACAGTACGGGACGGAAGTTAACCATGTTGTGACAAGCCTTAGAGGAAGAATGGGCTTGGCTGGAATAGAGCTTCCACGTCAGGCACGTATTTCTTATCTACTAGGAACATTACTACGTGATCGTCTTGCTCAATCACAGTGCGGTCATGGGCAATAAGCACTTCTTCACCACGAACAATTGCGCCAATGGTCGTGCCCGGTGGTAATTTAATATCACCAATTGCACGGCCAACCACTTTCGATGTGGTTTCATCACCGTGTGCAACCGCTTCGATTGCTTCGGCCGCACCACGACGCAGTGACGATACATTCACGATATCAGCACGACGCACATGGGTTAGCAGCGCTGAAATAGTCGCTTGTTGCGGTGAGATCGCTACATCAATGACGCCACCTTGTACGAGGTCAACATAAGCGCCACGCTGGATCAGAACCATTACCTTCTTCGCGCCCATACGTTTTGCCAGCATGGCTGACATGATGTTGGTTTCATCTTCGTTGGTTAAAGCAATGAACACATCCACTTGGTCGATGTTTTCTTCGGTTAGCAGCTCTTGGTCTGCTGCATCTCCACAGAACACGATAGTGTTTTCTAGTTCTTCAGACAGACGCTCAGCACGCTGATAGCTACGTTCGATAAGCTTAACGCTGTAGGCTTGCTCAAGACGTTTAGCTAAGCTAGCACCGATGTTACCACCACCTACAATCATGATGCGGCGGTAAGGCTTCTCAAGGCGTTGTAGCTCACTCATCACAGAGCGAATATGGTTACTCGCGGCAACAAAGAACACTTCATCATCGGCTTCAATGATGGTGGTTCCTTGCGGGCGAATTGGACGGCCTTGACGGAAAATCGCGGCTACACGGGTATCAATGTGTGGCATGTGCTCACGCAATGCAGAAAGTGCATTACCTACCAATGGGCCACCATAATAGGCCTTAACCGCAACTAGGCTGACTTTCTGCTCTGCAAAGCTCACAACCTGAAGTGCACCAGGGTATTGAATCAAACGTTCAATATAGCTAGTGACGAGCTCTTCTGGGGCGATTAGATGGTCAACGGGTACAGCGCCAGATTGGAACAACGCTTCTTTTTCTGAAAGGTATTGCGGAGAACGAATTCGAGCAATTCGGTTTGGCGTGTTAAACAGAGAAAAAGCAACCTGACATGCCGCCATGTTGGTTTCATCAGTGTTGGTTACTGCAACAAGCATATCGGCATCTTGTGCGCCGGCTTCACGCAGAATATCTGGGTGGCTGGCATGGCCATTGACCACTCGTAAATCATATTTATCTTGCAGTTCGCGCAAGCGGTCGCCATCTTTGTCAACGATAGTAATATCGTTATTTTCGCCAACTAGGTTCTCAGCCAGCGTGCCACCCACTTGGCCTGCGCCAAGAATAATGATTTTCATACTGTTATCTCGTTTAAAGGCAACTTATTCAGTAATACCAATTCCACTGAGCTTTCACTGGAATTGAAATTAGTGCATGTTTGAAAGTATTCAATGCCTTGAAAATAATAGCGAAACTTACAATAAGCAAGTTTCGCTTTGTTAACATCAGACTTACTACGCGCGTTTGGTCATCACAGCGTAGTAGAAACCGTCCATATCTTCTTCACCCGGAAGAATCTGACGACCTGGGTTTTCAGGCTCAGAGCCCTGTAGTTCTGCATCTTGCGTACGCGCCAAGAATGCTTTTACTTGCTCTTTGTTCTCTTGCGGAGTGATAGAGCAAGTAGCGTAAACTAAGGTGCCACCTGGTTTAAGTTGCTGCCACATCGCATCCAAAATTTCGCTTTGTAGCTCTGCTAGTGCGGCAATATCATCCGCGCGGCGTAGCCATTTGATATCAGGGTGACGACGAATAACCCCTGTCGCTGAACAAGGTGCATCAAGTAGGATGCGATCGAACTTCTCACCACTCCACCATTCTTGTGGGTAGCGCGCATCACCACAAATTACATCAGCGCGTAGTTCTAAGCGCTCAAGGTTGTCGTAAACACGATCGAGGCGCTTAGCATCGCTATCGATGGCAACCACTTCAGTATCTTCTGTATGCTCAAGGATGTGTGCCGTTTTACCACCTGGCGCAGCACAACAATCAAGAATCAGTTCACCGTTTTTAGGTTGTAGATAGTTTACTGATAATTGCGCCGCAGCGTCTTGCACTGATACCCAGCCACGGTCAAAGCCCGGTAGTAGAGTAACATCGCAAGGCGACGCCAATTTTATCGCGTCTTCTGCTTCTGGATGAATGGTGTATTCAATGTTTTCGCTTTTCAGTAGCTCAAGGTATTCATCTCGCGTGTGGTGCTGGCGGTTCACACGTAGCCACATAGGTGCTTTGCTGTTGTTTGATTCAACCAGCTGTTCCCATTGCTCTGGGTAGCTCTCTTGCAGCATTTTCAGTAGCCAGTTTGGGTGGCCATATTTACCAGCAGTGTGGCTAACGGCTTTTTCATCCAGCGCTTCTTGATCGCGTAGGTAGCTACGTAGCACAGCATTAATCAGGCCACGAAGGCTTGGACCACGAAGCGTTTTTGTTCCTTCCACGGTTTCAGCAACCGCTGCGTGAGCAGGGATACGCATGAAGCTCAGCTGGTAAATACCAACCAAGATAAGGTGGTGGAATACACGCTTTTTGCCCTTCAGGGGATTATCCATCAGCTCATTGGCAATTGACTCTAAGCGTGGCAAGTAACGCAGAGCACCGTAGCAGATCTCTTGTAATAGAGCGTGGTCTCTTGGTCGAATGGTTTTTTGAGCAGCAGGAAGTGCGTGAGAAAGAGATTGGCCTTTGTCGACCACTTGGAACAAAACGTTGGCAGCAGCAGCGCGAACATTCATGGTGAATACCTTTTGTTAAGGCGAGATCATCTCTGATCTCGAAATGTACGTAATCCTCGTTATATTTGAAGTCGCAGCATTGTTGTTTTGCTGCAACTCCAACTATTTCGAGGATGATTATTAAGCCCAACTGGACTTAAATTTATTAGCTAAGAACGCTACCTACAGCGAACCAGTCAGCGCGAGAGTTAAGAATATCTTGCACTGACATTGCTTTTTTACCCGGTACTTGCAGTTGCTCTAGCGCAAGGACACCTTGGCCTGTTGCAACGTAGATGCCGGTTTTATCTGCTTGCAGAATCGTACCTGCAGGCTTGTCAGACGTTTGCTCAGCAACACGGCTTTGCCATACTTTGATGCTGTTCTCTGCCGCTTCAAAATGGCTCATTGGCCATGGATTGAATGCGCGTACACAACGTTCGATGTGAGTTGCGTCTTCGCTCCAGTCAATGCGAGCTTCTTCTTTGCTGAGTTTCTTAGCGTAGTTAGCAAGCTCATCGTCTTGCTTTACTGGAACTGCTGTACCAGCGGCGATGTCATTGATGCACTCAACCAAGGCTTGTGGGCCTAGTTCAGCCAGTTTGCCGTACATAGATGCACTGGTGTCAGGTGCTTCAATTGGCAGTGTGGCGATTTTCAGCATGTCGCCAGTATCTAGGCCGATATCCATCTGCATGATGGTCACGCCTGTTTCCGCATCACCCGCCCAAATTGAACGTTGAATTGGAGCGGCACCGCGCCAGCGTGGAAGAATTGAGCCATGTACGTTGATACAACCTAGTTTAGGAGTATCAAGTACCGCTTGAGGTAGCAGAAGACCGTAAGCGACCACGACCATGATGTCCGCATTGAGGTCAGCAAGCTCTTGTTTCGCTTCATCTGATTTGAAGTTTTCTGGCTGGTAAACCGGAACATTGTGCTCAAGGGCTAGGTTTTTTACCGCGCTTGCTGTCAGCTTTTTACCACGACCCGCAGGGCGGTCAGGGTTAGTGTATGCTGCAATAACTTCGTGCTCCGAAGACAACAACGCCGCCATATGCTGGGCGGCGAAGTCCGGAGTACCTGCAAAAACAATTCTTAATGGTTTGCTCAAGGTACCATCCTTACTTAATTGGGTTAGCGATTAAGCTTTATTAGACTGTTTCTCGTTGAAACGCTTAATCTTAGCTAGCTTATCTTGAATGCGCTTACGCTTTAGAGGCGAAAGGTAGTCAACAAACAGTTTGCCTTCTAGGTGGTCAAGCTCATGTTGCACACAGATAGCAAGTAGGTCATCTGCATCGAATGTGAACTCTTCACCTTCACGGTTAAGCGCTTTTACTGATACTTCTGCTGCACGTGGCACAAGTGCGCGCGCACCAGGAACTGATAGGCAACCTTCTTCGATGCCATCATCACCACGTTTTTCTGTGATCTCAGGATTGATCAGTACCATAGGCTCATCGCGAGTCTCGGAAATATCGATAACTACGATGCGCTGGTGGATATCAACTTGCGTTGCAGCAAGGCCGATACCTTCTTCGTCGTACATGGTTTCAATCATGTCGTCGACGATTTTTTGAATCTCTGGAGTAACCGCTTCTACAGGCTTCGCGACAGTGCGAAGGCGATCATCCGGGAATGTTAATACTTGTAATACAGACATATACACTCGAAATGTTGAACTGTGCCGAATCAGGGTAAACCTCGTTGGCTCAATTCTAGACATTTTAGACCTCAAATGACAGCATCATTACGTTTTTTGCGCAGCTTTAGTGTTGAATAAATAACCGCAAAAAGCCCGAGGTTTTGTTGCTCCATAACGGTTTTAACACAAGGATTGGCTATGTATCGAGTAAGGCTCAAAGCACTGCTTACACTCGCAGCTCTCGTTGCCGCACCATTTAGCTGGGCTGAATCAGCGCTGAAAATAAAAAATGATGCCCCGCAAACTTACACAGTGGTGAAAGGCGATACCTTATGGGATATCTCTGAACTGTACCTTGATAATCCATGGTTATGGCCAAGACTTTGGCAGGCAAACAGCTACATCAATAATCCGCACCTTATTTATCCTGGCGACAAACTCAATCTTATTTGGCGTAATGGTCAACCATTGTTGAGCCTCAAAACCATGGTGAAGCTTAGCCCTCGCGTTCGCCTACTAGATAAACAAGCGGTACCTGTAGTGAGTGAAAGCCTCGTCTTGCCTTACTTAGAATCAGATCGACTATTGACGCTCTTGTCGTTGCAGCAAGTTGACCGCGTATTGGGTTCAAGTAATGGTAAGCAGTTTCTAACCAATGAAGACGTGCTTTATATCAGTGGTCAGCAGAGTAAAACGCAGTGGGGAATTTATCGCGAGGTGGAAACCTTTACCCGTGAAGAGCAGCGCGTCGTAGCTTTAAAACAAGTGGCTTGGGGTGAGTTGAGCTCGGCAGATGCGGATATGAGTTCGCTGCGCATTACTCAGCAAGTCCAAGAAATATTGGTCGATGATATTGCTCTACCAGCAGTAGAGAGTGACAAAGGTGAATTGACCACGACCTTCTACCCACAGCCATCGCCGGCTGAAAGTGTGGCGCATATTCTCGGGACATTAGAGGGCAGTCAGTATGTGGGTCAAAACCAAGTGGTAGTGATTGACCGTGGCGAGCAAGATAACTTAACTCAAGGCAGTATGTTTGAATTGTATAAACATGGCGCTGCAGTGAGTGCTAAGCAATCAGCATCGAAAGTGGTTGAGAAAGCGGTCAAAGACAAATTGACAATGCCTAATCAACGTATTGGTAGCTTAATGGTGATTCGCCCTTATCAACACTTTAGTTTGGCTTTGGTAACGGAAAGCTTACAGCCGATCGGCAAAGATACCTTAGTTCAAGCGCCAGTCGTGCCTGATAGTGCTCATCAGGAGTTGAGCACGCAATGACCCAAGAAGCGCTTCGCGCTTGGTTAACGCTCTACTTTACCCCGCGGCTAGGTCCTAAAGGCCTAGCCCGTTTGCAAACTAAAGACAGTTTGGAAAACATCGTCCACTCTTCCCCTTCTGCGTTATCGGCACTTGGTTTTACTTCTACTCAAATTGAATATATTCGAAATGGCAGTATCGCTTATGTTGAGCAGTGCTTTGAATGGCAGCAACAAAGTGAAGACAACCATATCCTTTGTTTGCAAGACGCTGATTATCCGCCATTACTAAAACAAGTGACTGCGCCACCTGCTATCCTTTTTGTATCAGGCAGAAGAAATGTGCTGGCTAAACCTCAAGTGGCTATCGTTGGCAGCCGAAATGCCAGTGTGGATGGCTTAGCTTCGGCAAAATCGTTCGCTAAAAATTTTGCTGAGCAAGGTCTAGTAGTTACCAGTGGGCTTGCATTAGGGATTGATGGTCATGCTCATGACGGGGCGTTGCAAGGAAACGGAGAAACCATTGCTGTGCTTGGATGTGGCTTGCAGAACATCTACCCCGCGCGTCATCGAAAACTGGCAGAAAGAGTCAGGCAGCAAGGGGCGTTAGTTTCAGAGTTTCACCCGACGATTCAACCTAAAGCGGATAACTTCCCACGTCGCAATCGGATCATCAGTGGTTTGTCGGTGGGCGTGATGGTTATCGAGGCCGCAGAGAAAAGTGGTTCTTTGATTACCGCTCGCTATGCCGCAGAGCAGGGTCGAGAGGTGTTTGCCTTACCCGGCTCTATTCACCACCCGCAATCGCGTGGATGTAACTCATTGATCAAACAAGGCGCGTGTTTAGTACAAAGTGTTGAAGATGTCGTCAATGAAATCGAAACCTTGCTGCGTTGGTCTGATATTAATAAGCCTTTGCAACAGCAACCAAAGCAAAATGATTGGATTGAACAAATCGATAGTAAACAACAATTGCCATTTGCTGATCTTCTAGCTAACGTAGGCAATGAAGTGACGCCGGTTGATATTCTTGCACAGCGGACCAATATACCAGTGCATGAAGTCATGTTGCAGCTTTTAGAGCTTGAGCTCTCAGGGCATGTTGTTGCGGTTTCTGGTGGCTATATTCGTAAGGGGAGGGGCTAGCTATGATGATGGATATCCTAATGTATCTATTTGAAACTTACATCCATAGCGATGCTGAGTTACAGGTCAATCAAGATGAGTTAGAAGATGAATTGCTTCGCGCTGGTTTTGATCAAAAAGACATATATAAAGCCCTTGTCTGGCGAGAAGAGCTTGCGGCACTGCAACAAAGTGAAACGCACTCCGCTATTTCAGTATCAAGTGGTGCAGTCTCTACGCGCATTTTTAGTGATAAAGAGATGGCGCGCCTCGATCTTGAGTGTCGTGGTTTCTTGATGTTTCTAGAACAAGTTAATGTACTTAATACTGAAACTCGCGAAATGGTCATTGACCGCGTGATGGGTTTAGAGACTCAAGAGTTCGAACTCGATGATCTTAAATGGATTGTGTTGATGGTACTGTTTAACGTACCGGGCAACGAAAACGCCTACACGCTAATGGAAGAGCTTTTGTACAGTAAAGAACAAGGTATTCTTCATTAGATTGAGTCGCGATGAGTAGTAAAATCGATCAACAGTTATTCTCCGCTCATGAGCACGCCCTAGAGCATCAAGCTTGTCCTAAATGTCAGGAACAAGGGCGTGATGGCGAACTGCAATTACGCCATGGTAAACATGGCCCATTCCTAGGTTGTCACTTGTATCCAGCCTGTGACTACATAAAACCACTGCACCAAAATGATGGACATGTGATTAAAGAGCTTGGCGTGCCTTGCCCTGATTGCAGTCATGAATTGGTACTGCGCCAAGGTCGCTATGGGATGTTTATTGGTTGTAGCCATTACCCTCAATGCAATCATATAGAGTCGTTAGATCAACCAGAAGAAGAGCAAGCCGATCACATTGCTTGCCCTGAATGTGGCAAAGGTGAATTGGTTGAGCGCAAAACCCGTTTCGGCAAACTATTTTACGCTTGCGATAACTACCCTAAGTGTAAGTTTGCGGTTAATCAGCCCCCTGTCATGGGCAAGTGTGAGAAATGCGGTTTTGGTTTATTGGTAGAAAAGAAGCTTGCCAGTGGCACTAAGTTGCAATGTGCTGACCGAAAGTGTCATCACACTCAACAAAGCTAATTTTCGATGTTAGCGAATCAGATATAAAAAACGGCGCTCGATGCGCCGTTTTTTATTGAAGGGTCAAGCTTAATTAGCTTTTAATGCTCGCGGCAAATTCATGAACCGCAGGGAAAGCTTGCTCATCTAGCATTTCCGCTAGTGCGCAAAGTTTACGCTGCAACTCACCAGTGTAGTCACCACACACATTGATGTGACCCATCTTACGACCAGCACGTTTTTCTTTGCCGTACCAGTGAATATGACAACCATCCATCGCCATTAATGACTCAGGCAAGATGTCTTCACCAAGGATGTTGATCATTGACGTTTCGCGAACCAATTTGGTGCTACCAAGTGGCAAGCCACATACCGCACGTAAGTGGTTTTCAAACTGACAAGTTTCCGCACCTTGTTGTGTCCAGTGACCGGAGTTATGTACACGAGGAGCAATTTCGTTAACTAGCAGTGTGCCATCCACATCGAAAAATTCGAGTGCCAACACGCCCACATAGTTCAAGCTGTCGGCAACCGCTTGGAACATCTGCTTAGCTTGTTGTTGCAGACCTTGATCAGCAATCGCCGTCGATAAACTCAGCACACCATCGGTATGAATGTTCTCAGCAAGAGGGTAAACCGCCACAGAGCCATCTTTACCACGAGCTCCAACTAATGACACTTCTCGATTAAAAGGCACAAACTCTTCGGCTACGATGGCTTGAGTGGGGGTAGCGGCTATGCACTCTGCCATCTCTTGCCAAATCGCGTCAGCTTGGCTGGCATCTTTTAAACGCCACTGGCCTTTGCCGTCATAACCACCAAGAGCACTTTTTAGCACCATCGGAATGCCGACGTAGTCAATCGCGTGTTGGAAGTCTTCACGAGTTTCAATTACGGCATACTTGGCGTTACGTACTTTTGCTTCATCTAATAGCGCTTTTTCAATGCGGCGATCACCGCCTGATTTAATTGCTTGAGCGGAAGGGAGAAACTTACCGCTGCGCTCGCACACTTCAAGAATATCGTGAGGGATATGTTCGAACTCCGCTGTGATGACATCGGCTTGTGCAATCGCACTCTCTAAGCCATGACCAATCACCGCTTGAGTCAGTGGATGTACGACATTGCCACTACCAACATCATAAGCAGATAGCTCAATATTTAGTGGCGCACCAGCCAATGACATCATGCGTGCCAGTTGGCCTGCACCTAACACCAATACGTGCATGGTTTAGTCCTCAGCAGGGTTTGGGTTAGCCAATACTGTTTCTGTTTGCTCTGCGCGGAAGGCTTCAACTTTCGCCATCACCGCTTCATCGTGAGTACCAATGATTTGCGCAGCAAGAATGCCCGCATTTGCTGCGCCTGCTTCGCCAATGGCTAACGTGCCAACCGCGATGCCTTTTGGCATTTGCACGATTGAGTATAGAGAGTCGATACCGCTTAATGCGCGAGATTGCACTGGCACACCAAGAACAGGTAATGCAGTGAAAGCGGCTGTCATACCCGGTAGGTGAGCTGCGCCGCCTGCACCCGCAATAATGACTTTGAGGCCGCGCTCTTTCGCGCTCGTTGCGTAATCTGCAAGCAATTGAGGAGTTCGGTGAGCTGAAACCACTTTTGTTTCATATTCAACACCAAATTGGTCGAGCATTTCTGCTGCGAGCTTCATGGTTGGCCAATCAGATTTCGAACCCATGATGATACCGACTTTCATCTCAAACTCCTTCAAGTTACGAATAGGGTAAAGCAGTAAATTTGTGCGCATTATACGAGGATTTTTGATTCAAGCAAACGTTTGCGTCGGTTTGGTTATCGATTCAAATTCCTTACGGACACAATTTATAAATAATTTGCTTTAGTCATGTGTTGAGAATGTTAGTACACTGAATAAAAACAGTAACAGACAACAAAGAAAGGAAGTTCAGTGGAGAACTTTGAGCAAGCACTTACAGCACTTCAGCAAGGGGAAGTGATCGCTTACCCAACTGAGGGTGTGTTTGGTGTCGGCTGCGACCCAGATAGCCCGCAGGCAATTGAAAAACTCTTAACCTTAAAACAGCGCCCAGTAGAAAAGGGGCTGATTTTAATTGCGGCTAATTATCAGCAGTTATTGCCTTATATTGATGAATCACAGCTAACCGAGCAACAGCTAGAAGCGGTGAAAGCATCATGGCCGGGGCCGTACACTTGGATAATGCCTGCCAGTGATAAGGTGTCGAACTGGGTATCTGGTCAGTTTGATTCAATCGCCGTTCGTGTTACTGACCATTCTTTAGTACAAAAGATGTGTTTAGCTTTTGGCAAACCCCTTACTTCTACTAGCGCCAACTTAACGGGTTTACCACCCTGTATGACCACTGAAGAGGTGGAGCAGCAATTAGGAGATAAGCTGGTGGCGATTTTACGTGGAGAAACGGGAGGCCGTGATAAACCAAGTGAAATCCGTGATGCGAAAACGCTACAAGTATTAAGACAAGGTTAAGGGTTCGACTCATGCCAAGCACCATTGATAAACAAGCGGTAAAGCAGTTTCTTCTAACATTACAAGATTCGATTTGTCAGCAGTTAGAGCAAGCGGATGGACAAGCTGAATTTGAGCAAGACGCTTGGCAACGAGAGCCGGGAGAGAAACTGGCTGGTGGCGGTCGCACGCGAGTGATGACTGACGGCGCAGTCTTTGAACAAGGTGGCGTGAATTTCTCGCATGTTCAAGGTAATCAAATGCCTGGCTCGGCGACAGCTCATCGTCCTGAACTCGCTGGGCGACGTTTTGAAGCCATGGGCGTCTCTTTAGTGATGCACCCTAAAAACCCTTATATTCCCACTTCACACGCCAATGTTCGCTTCTTTATTGCTGAAAAAGAGGGTGAAGAACCTATCTGGTGGTTTGGTGGCGGTTTTGATTTAACACCCTTCTATCCTTTTGAAGAAGATTGCCAATACTGGCATAACACCGCAAAAGAGATCTGTGCGCCCTTTGGTGATGATATCTATACCGAACATAAAGCGTGGTGCGATAAGTATTTCTATTTGCCGCATCGTGATGAAACGCGTGGTGTAGGCGGCTTGTTCTTTGATGATCTCAATCAGTGGGAGTTTGATAAGTGCTTCGATTACATTAAAGCGGTAGGGGAAGGATATACCCAAGCTTATCTGCCAATTGTTGAGCGCCGCAAGCAAACCGAGTTTGGTGAACGCGAACGCCAGTTTCAGCTCTATCGACGTGGCCGTTATGTCGAGTTCAACTTAGTGTTTGACCGCGGCACCTTGTTTGGTCTTCAAACAGGTGGACGTACTGAGTCTATATTAATGTCGATGCCACCACTGGCTCGTTGGGAATACAACTACCAAGTAGAGCCTAATTCGCCAGAAGCTGAGTTATATAATCATTACCTCAAACCGAGAGAGTGGTAAATCTTCCTTCTCTATATAGATAGTGATAGTGTCATAATCACAAATATGAAGTTGCTGCTTGCTGAGAGTATCTTTGAGAGGCGGCTTCATCTTTAGTCTCAGTTTAAAAAAGGATGAGCAGGTAAGGATATGACGCAACAAATAGATCGCTATGCAGTGTTTGGTAATCCAATCGGACACTCGAAATCTCCCTTTATCCATACCTTGTTTGCTCGTCAAACCAACCAGTCGATGACTTACACTGCTAAGCTTGCACCAATTGATGGCTTTGAATCAGCTGCCTGTGAGTTTTTCTCCAACGGTGGTCGAGGCTGCAATATTACCGTGCCTTTCAAAGAGCAAGCCTATCAATTTGCCAGTCGCTTAACTGAACGAGCGCAATTAGCCGGTGCGGTGAATACGCTTAAAAAGCTCGATGATGGCGAGATCATTGGTGACAACACCGACGGTGCGGGCTTAGTACAAGACTTACTGCAATACCAAGTGCCTTTGAAAGATGCGCGAATTTTGTTGATTGGCGCAGGCGGTGCGGCGCGTGGTGTCGTGCAGCCTTTATTAGAGCAATCGCCTGAGTGTTTGGTTATCACTAACCGTACGTTTAGTAAGGCAGAGCAGTTGGCATCTATGTTTGCCGAGTTTGGTAACGTGGTGGCAAGTGAGATGAATCAAATAGACCAACCGTTTGACGTGATCATCAACTCAACATCAGCCAGTTTGTCGGGTGAGCTTCCATCGATATCGACTGAGATTTTCTCTTCTACATCGACTGCCTATGACATGATGTATGGTAAAGGTAAAACAACCTTTAATCAGTGGGCATTAGATAACGGTGTGGCTCACGCTTACGATGGGTTAGGCATGTTAGTTGGTCAAGCGGCAGAAAGCTTTATGTTATGGCGCGGGCTAAGACCCGGGACAAGACAAATCCTCAGAGAATTACGTAAAAATTTAGAAGGCCTATAATGAACCAGTCAATTTTGTTTCCAGATATCCAAGATTGGAATCAAGAACTGCAAGCGGTGGTATTTCCCGCTCAGCAAGCAGGTGCTTTAATTGAGTGCGTTGCGACGCTGGCTTACATCAATAAGCTCAGTGGGCAATCAGTCGTAGAGCCGGAGCAAGCTCTTCAACTATTCATCGACAATCGATTTGAAATTGAAGAGCAAGCAGAAGAGCTTATAGAAGAGGAAGAGTTTAACCAGCAAGGCCAAGTTGAACTCAATTAGAGAGACTTGACCTGATGTAAGTAGTCTTCTTTATTTTGTACATAGTTATCGGCAGATTTTGTTAGAAAGGCGCGTTCTTTGTCAGTCAAAGGGCGCGCCTTTTTCACTGGGCTACCAACATATAAGAAGCCACTCTCTAATACCTTGCCTGGCGGAACTAAACTTCCCGCACCTATCATTACGTCTTCTTCTACTATAACCGCATCAAGTACGATGGCACCCATACCGACTAATACGCGATCTTTAATGATGCAGCCATGCAGCATTGCTTTATGTCCTACAGTTACATCATTACCGATTAATAGTGGGTAGCCTTGAGGGTTTTCAGCATTCTTATGCGTAACGTGTAAAACGCTGCCATCTTGAATATTGGTTCGATGACCGATATGGATATGGTTTACATCCCCACGAGCTACAACTAATGGCCAAATGCTCGAATCGTCGCCAATTTTAATATCGCCGACCAAAAGTGAAGAGCTATCTATATAGACACGTTGACCGAGCTGCGGGCTGATACCCTTATAACTGCGTAAAGAAGACATGATTTATCCTTGTTATTGGCTGCTTTTGGCTAATTTGAGCATAGAAGAGTCGAATAAATAAGCGTTTGTGAATAGAAAACACCCAAACAATAAAAAAATCAAAAAAAACGCTAAAAAGGGCTTGCCAACGTGACGGCGATCTCTATAATGCCCCCTCGCTGACACGGGAACGCTTCGAAAGAAACAAGAACGGTTCAGCAGGTCAATTAGCCAAGCCAAGCGCTTGAAAAAAGTTTTGAAAAAAGTGGTTGACACTAAAACTTATCTCGCTAAAATGACCGCCTCTTGTTGAGTGATGTGAGTCACAAACA
>NZ_JANAVY020000018.1 GCF_025195085.2 Vibrio intestinalis
TGATAATCATGCACGAGTTTCTCATATTTTTAACTTCATGATCAGATCGTGATTACCTTGAAAAGTTCCCAATAAAATAAAGTCTTTTATTTTCAGTGGTTAAAGTTCGATCCCACCCTTAACCATAGGTAAGTATCAGATCGAATCGATCTCTGATGAGTTAATTACTATACGCAAACCAAATGGTTCTGAGCTTCCAATGCCAAGGTCTATCGTTGATGAACTTACTACTTTAGTTCGATCCGGAAAAGTTTCGATTGAAGATATCAAGCAGAAAAGGGTGTTTGATAAGGTCGATACTTTGATGGAGAAGTACTTAGTAAATGGCTACCCGAATGTATTGGGACCGTTAGTTGAAGAGGTTGTTAGCAAAGGATTATCTCTATCTAATCAAGCGTCTTCCGATAAAAGGGTGTTAATTATTGATGAGATTAACCGAGGCAACATCTCCAATATCTTTGGGGAGCTAATAACCTTGATTGAACCTAGCAAGAGAGCTGGTGGTAAAGAGGCGCTATCGGTTAAGTTGCCATATTCTAAAGAGGTCTTCTCAGTTCCTGATAACCTGCACATCATTGGCACGATGAACACGGCTGATAAGTCGTTGGCTCAACTAGACATTGCACTGCGTCGCCGTTTTCAATTTGAAGAAATGATGACTAACTATGAACTGCTTGCAGAAATTCCACTAATAGATGGTATTGATATTGAGCAGATGGTTCGAGTCATTAATAAGCGAATAGAGCTTCTGTACGACCGTGAGCACACGATAGGTCACAGCTTCTTTTTATCACTAAACGATACTCCGTCTATTGAACATCTGGCTGAAATTTTTGAATTACAGATCCTTCCATTGCTGGAAGAGTATTTCTTTGAAGATTGGGAACGAGTAGCAATGGTTCTGGGTGATCACCTTAAAGCCGATGCTAGTTTGCGCTTTGTTGTTGAGCAATTTGATGCGAACGAAGTCGCGCAGTTAATGGGCGATGATTGGGATCAAACGGGCATAAAGCCTTATGTTAGAAACGATCAAGCCTTTAACACTGCCGCCGCATATATTGGTATCTATTTTAATGTTTAGTAGGAATCATGGCTCTGTGATTGCTGTCCGTGAGTTCGGCTTATTACTCAATGGTGGTGATAAGTCGAGTATTGATTGCCAGTCAATACCGAGTAAAGCGTTTGAGTGGTTATTGGTCAATGGACAGAGTAATAATCAAGAGTTAGTCGATCTCATAAAGGTCAAAAAGCAAGGTCGTTCAATTGCTCTGCAAGTTATCAATTATGTTGGGGTATTAGAAACGCCTTGCGGCACCCGGATTGAAATTCTTCCTAAAATTTCAGAGAAGGAAGATAACCAAACAGCCACGAAAGTGCTTCTCAAGATGCTTTCAACGGTCCATAAACTTAACATGCATAGGTTCGAAAACTCATCGCTACAAACGTTAAAAAGACCTCTTTTTGAAATCTTGATTGGCTATTTTTTGAATGAAGTCTCTAGTGTTATCAAGAAGGGCATTCGTAATCAGTACACAAGAGTTCAAGCGCGCAAGCCTTACTTAAAAGGTCAGCTACAAGCATCAAAGCAAATAAATCAAAGGCCGGGCTGCTTAAATAGTTTTAACGTTGCTTACGATGAATTCTCTCCGGATAGAGCAGAAAACAGACTGATACGAACTGCAGTGAGCCAGGTGATTAAGTGGAGCAAAAATAGTGATAACTTACGTTTGGGTAGTGAATTACAATTTGCACTTGATGATATCCCTAACTCTAAAAATTATGTATTGGATTTTCGTCAGTGGTCCAAGGATCGTTCTCTGGTTCACTATCGTGCTGTGAAGCCTTGGTGTGAGTTGATTTTGAGTTACCAATCACCAATATCCTTTTCAGGAGGGCACGAGGGCATCTCGATGCTTTTCCCTATGGAAAGACTATTTGAACAATATGTAGCGATCATGCTAGAAAAATCGCTGCATCATGATCTTACGTTAAGAACTCAGACGAGAGATTGCTCACTAGTTACTCATACGCCTGGCTTAGGAAAGCCTCAAGATTGGTTTAGACTTAAACCTGATATCGTCGTTAGCGATAAGAGTACTGGCGAGACGCTCTATGTAGCAGATACAAAGTGGAAGCGAATTGATGAGGGAAAAGCTACTGCTAAGCAAAAGTACCTTATTAAACAATCTGATATGTATCAGATGTTTGCATATGGCCAAAATTATTTAGATGGGGAAGGAGTGCTCTATCTTATCTATCCTGCGTACGAATGCTTTAAAAAGTCTCTACCACCATTTAGCTTCAATCACCGACTGACGACTAAAGTTATTCCATACGATCTTACAAACGATGATTGTGAATTATTACGTATGTAATTGCTTGAGCTGCTTTTGTATCACTAATGTTGAGGTCTATTGAGCATCTTCAATAAAAGCTTAACGCTACTAGCAAGCGAAAATATTAAACTGGATAATTTCATACTTGAGTGAACACTAATCAGAGTTATGTGAGCTTGAGACAAATTCACTCCACCACTGCATGATTTCTTTTCTTTGTTCGAAGAAATCAGAGCGGTTATAGCTTGCTCTTGTCGTATTCTTGTCCATGTGCGATAGGCAAGCTTCAATATGCAGTGTGTCAAAGCCTTGCTCGTGTAGGGCGGTTGATGCAATAGCTCTTAAACCATGTGCAACGAGTTCATCTTTAAACCCTAAGCTGCGTTTTAAAGCAGCATTGGCTGTGTAGATGCTTATATGACTCTGTGGGTTTCGTTCACCAGGGAAGACGAATTCTTTACCGTCACTTTGAATTCTGATTCGTTCAAGTACGGTAATAGCCTGCTCAGTTAGAGGAACTCTGTGTTCACGTCTACGCTTCATTTCTTCAGCAGGTATGGTCCAGCATCGGTTTTTTAAATCTATGTCTTTCCAGCGTGTTCTTGCCGCTTCTTTTGGACGTGCGATGGTGTGCAACTGCCAAAGTAGCAGTAGTTTGGTTTTATCTTGGATGTTTTCATTTTGCTCCAATCGAGATAAAAAGTCGCCTAATAGTTCAGGACGAATGGTAGGCATGTTTTCAACTTGGTGTTTCTCAAATGAATTGATCATTTTTGTTAGAGGATTAGCGGCGATGACATCGCTTGCTACAGCGTATTCCATTATTTGATTTAGGCTTTGGCAAATTCTTTTAATCGTTGATAACTTGCCTTCGGACTCTAACGGCCTCAGTGTTTCAATAGCATCACGTCGACTAATCTCGCTTATGGGAAGTGCGCCTAAATGATCGAATACGTATTTTTCCAATGTTCTCCAGGTTCGTTCTGCATGAAAAGGACTAACAGACTTACGTTTTCTTTCAAACCACATCGTTGCAACTGAAAGAAAGTTATCGTTGTGCTTACGCAGCTCTTCAATTCTCTTATCTTCTTTGAGGCGCTTAGGATCTAAACCTAACGCAATTTGTTTGCGATATTCTGCTGCTTCTAATTTGGCGGCAGCCAGACCTAAAGAAGGATAGGTTCCCATTGAAATTTTAGTTAGTTTTCGCGTTACAGGGTGACGATACTTAAACTGCCAGGCTTTTGTTCCTTTTCCGGAAGTGGAGCGTTTAGGGCGAATACGAAGTTGTAAGCCCTCTTCAACAGTGTAGGTATATTCCTTGTCCTTGATAACAAGTGCTTTGATTGATGTATCTGTAATCCGTTTAGCCATAATCATAATCACATAGATGAGCGAGTAGAGACCATTGTATAGCAATATAATCTGGTGGGGTACCAGGTGGGGTACCAAAGTGATGGTTTTCAATAAAACGTTGTGGGACTTCCTGGAATTGAATGTTTGGTTAAGTTGCTGATTTTAATGGTTTAAAAAGATTTTCTGGTAAGCTATGAGATTTAAATGCGGGTGACCCGGAAACCATTGGATTGACATGGGATTAACCTTGGAAATTCTTCGTTGGCGTCAATTGTAAGGGTTATCAGCCAAGAGTAAAGGGTAAAACGAGTGAAGTGATTAAAGGATACCCGGGTTAAATCAGGGCTAAGGGATAAATGCGAAAAGTTCGTCGATAGTGCCACTAGCGCTCACTAAATTATTTTGTCAGTGAGCGCCAGCCTTGGTTTAGCACTGTGCTTGGGCTATCGAATCAACTCGTAAATTTGCTATGGTAAATCAAAGATCAAAGCTTTGATGGTTTGTTGCCCGCTGTTCCGCAGAGTAATGTGAGTTTGTTGTTCTATCTTCGCACCATCGCCCGCGTGCAAAATCACGTCATCAACAGACAAGTCACCCGATATTTGGTGTACGTAGATATTGCGTTCGCCATTGATAGGCAACTCTAGTTCTTGAGGTGGCTCTAAGACGAGCTGATATAACGTGGCGTCTTGCTTGATATGCAGTGTGCCATTTTCACCCGTAGGCGTTGCGATTGTGGTTAAGCCATTGTTAGCACCGAAGTCTTTCTGTTGATACCCGGGCTTTTGTCCAACCACATTAGGTTGAATCCAAATTTGAAGAAAGTGCAACTTGTCTTGTGCTGAGCCATTGTACTCACTGTGATAAATGCCACTTCCAGCAGACATCAGCTGAAATTCTCCCGCGGGTAAGCTTTGGATATTACCTTCGCTGTCTTTGTGCTCAATTACCCCTTCAAGTACATAGCTGATTATTTCCATATCTTTATGGCCATGAGTATCAAATCCGGCCGATGGCTCAACGATGTCGTCATTGATCACTCTGAGGGAAGAAAAGCCCATTTGAGCAGGGTCATAATAGTGACCGAAAGAAAAAGTATGTTTGCTATCTAGCCAGCCAAAATTTGCTTGGCCTCTGTCTTGAGCATGACGGACTGTAATCATAAGCTTGCTCCTTTTTGACTGCTTCACTGGTTATTGTTGATGACTGTAGTGTAAGCATCTCGTCAGAGGATAGAATGAGAGGTTGTTGATGATGTAATTCAAATTTTTTGAACATCTCGTTAAGGTTTAATTTTTTAAAGACGCTCCCATTTTATCTATCTGTTGTGGGCAAAGTTTGTATTCAAACTCGAGTTATATATAGTCATGTATTCAAAAGGATAGGGAATATGTTCTAACGGCTCTATTGCCAATATCCTGATTGCTTTAAGTAATACCGCTGATATCAAAGCTAACGACATGGAACTGTGAGAGAAAGGATATGTTAGAGACAGAAAGGCTGATTCTAAAGCCGGTCACGCAACAAGATATTGATATTTATACTGAGTTACTCTCGTGCCCGAAAATAACCCGTTATCTACCGGGTGGTCAGCCATTTAGTGATGAATATATTAAAAACTATGTTCCGAAAAAAGTCGCACATTGGCGACATGGTTTTGGCACGTTTATTCTGTTTTTAAAGTCTGATCCAAGGATGAAAATTGGCTATGCGGGTGTGGAATACACCACTGATAGTCAGGTGCCTGATATTCGTTATGGCCTGCTCGAAAGTTATCAAGGTTTTGGCTATGCGTATGAAGCAGCAAAAGCATCGGTTGAATATACATTAACCAACACGGACATTAAGCGCATATTTGGTGTTGCCGTTGAAGAGAACCAAGCATCAGTGAAGTTGCTTAAAAAGTTAGGTATGCAACCAAGTGACACCGTTGTTTATGATGCGGACGGTTTAGTTACCTTCTCAATCACGCAAAAGGATTTAGAGAGTGAAGCGTAAACTGTCTGTTTGCCTATTCGCCGTGTTATTGATTGGCTTGGCGCTTCCTAGTCAAACGGTTATTCCAGTTAAAAATGCCAGTTGCCATGACTGGAATCCCAAAACATTTTGGTTCGAGCCGTGGGGTTCTTCTGGAGTGCACAAGGGTATCGATGTTTTTGCCGCAGAAAACACCCCAGCCATTGCCGCAGCATCAGGGTTTGTGTTGTTTAAAGGTGAACTCGCAAAAGGTGGAAAGGTAGTATTAATGCTTGGGCCTAAATGGCGTTTGCACTATTACGCGCACTTGAGTGACATCGAATCGAAACTTAGCTTTTGGGTGGATAAAGGACAACAGATTGGCGGGGTAGGCACAACAGGAAACGCGGTGGGTAAACCTGCTCACCTGCATTATTCCGTCGTAACTTTGCTGCCATATCCGTGGCTTATCACGTCAGAAACTCAAGGTTGGAAGAAGATGTTTTACCTTGACCCTGCTTTGGGATTTGAAAGTTGCCAACGCTAATTAGGTATTAGATGAGATAGTTAGCGTCTTTGTATTAGAACCAAAGCGCGTGTTAATTTGTCCTTAAGCGGTTGGTAATCGGTTTAAGGGCATTGGACAAACTCAGTTTGCTTACTATCGATGTCCAACGCTGTTTGATGACTTAATGCCATTGTCTCTGGGTTGGTAGGAAACTGAGCACCAGTTCCGGGCCAGTAGTAAATACCATTGTCTAAGCATAGAGTCACTATCACGGGATTTGTGTCTAATTCTTTCTTCTCTTCTTTTTCAAAATAACCGACAAATTCGATGTTATCGTGTGTTTCACCGCGAAACGTCTCGACCACTTGTGCATGGTAGATATGCTTATCGTCGTGTTCTTCTTCAACCACATCTACTTTGGTGTATTTCAATACAGCTGAATAGGGTGTTTCATGAATTGCGTTAGTTAGGGAAGTGTTGAGTTCGTTGTCCGCAATTGCCGAGTGAGATAGTGTGAAACATAAAGTGCTGAGCAGGGAAAGATTGTGCGTAAGCCTTGTCATCGTTAACTTCTCCGTAAGTTGCATCAAATTAAACTCTAGCGCCGTTGGCAAGTAGTACAGCCTCGACATGCTTGGCGAGTTTGCTTATTAAGTTTGGAGCGTTGTACTTTGCAATAGGCGTTTTTCAGTGCTCGCCTTCCAGAAAACCAATCGTCCGGTTTGGTCAGAATTACATAACCATTAAAGCGCTTGACTAGCTCTATGCGGTTTGCAGCAATGAACTTGCTGTCGTAACCAATTTCAAAGTAGTCCAGAGCCTGCTCAATTGAGGTGAAATTGGCGATGGTTTGTTGGATCTCAGATGCGCTCATAACCGCCTATGTGGTAACAAGGTTAAGTTGATGTCATTGTATCTTAAGTTATGGGTAAAAATAATCAGCGATGTTTGATGTGCCTCGCTCGACAATTGCTACTTGGCTGTATATATTCGTCTATCCCTATGATTTAAAGAAAGTTATCTCCATGTCTGCACCACAAATCACCACTTTCAACGAAGTTTTTGGACAAGATTCGCTAATCGCGCGAGCTAACCCTAATCTTGAGAAGTTCCAGTTTGTTCCCAGTGAAGAACCTATTCCAGAGGCATTCATTACAACGTTAAAGAATGATTTGCAGATCGAACTGCCGAGTATGTTTATCGACTTCACAAACCAATGTGGTGGATTTGCTGCAGGAGCGGACTTTCTCTACCCGTCTGCGCGTAAAGATGGGGCGATTTGTTCTCCGTTTGTCGAGTTTGAGTTTGAAAATCGCCTGACGGGTTTGAGTTTGTTTGAAGGGTTTATCGCTCCGGGGAGTAATGCATACGATACACAATTAAGTACCTTAGTAGACTGCTTTACTGATGATTACCATGCGAGTGAGCTTAACGGCAGAGACTTACGAAAACTTATTCCGTTTGTGTGTGAAAACGGGGATCTTCTGTGTTTGGATTACAACGATGCCAATGATGGCGAACCATCGATTGTCATGGTCACTTATGATGGTGTTGCTATCACTCGCGTATTAGATAACTTCGAAGCAATGTTACTCGCAATGGTAATACGTTAACGAACATCCTGTACGACAAGTTCAACCATTAATGTGTCAGATATTGCTTGCGCCAACTGGTGGATTTTTTCGCGGTCTGAGCTTTCCTCAATCGTATGGTCTCGACCCTGTTTAGGCTCTAAGTACAAATAGGCGGTGCTAGGATCGCCTTCATCGTAAGTAATCTCGACACGCACTCGTTTAAGGTCGTATTTGCTGAACAGTTTTTTACCATTCAATAGGATGTCACTGTTATATCGGTAAAGCTCATAGCGCTGACCAAAGATAAGCTTACGTACGTCATTAAGCAATTTCAGTACGATGATGATTCCTGCAAAGGCGAACAGTGAACTGATCGCGATTAGGATGAAATCATCTTTAGTAAGATTCTCGTACCTTTCCCATGTTAATTGCAACTCTTGGCCGATAAGAGAGGCATCAAGCAGGATCCACCACCAAACAATGACAAATCCGCCAAACATTAAACAGCGCTTAAGCTGTTGGCAACGAGAACGAACAAGGACAAGCCGATCACTATTTTGAGAAGCGATATATACAGCACTCATTGGATAGGCCTCCTATGGTTTGGGTAGCAAAGAGCATTTAACTCTCACTAATCTAGCGACTTCTTGCGGCTAATTTTTACTCTAATCGCGTTAGAGATATGCTCGGCTAATTCTTCGATGGCTTCTTTGTCGTAACTGTGTTCAATAGCGCGTGATTTACCATTGAGTAACCGGAGGATGAGAGAGTAGCGAGTCGCATGTTCTTTTTTCGCTTCGCTGATTTCAAAACTCTGAATATCGAAATAGCTGTAGAGCTTTCGTTTACCAAAGTAAATCTCGGATTTTTTATTATCGAATCGGTAACTGTGGCCAAGAATGGCTCTTTCAATTGTCGCTAGCGTGTTAATGGTATGAACGATAAGCGCGATACCAACGATAATAATGATCATTACACGAGCGTTAAGGCTGCCACCACGCTGTAAATGCTGCAAGGTGTCCATTACGTAGGCTTTTGCTTGCGGGTAGGTAAAAAGAACCCAAGCAATGATGGCGATCGACCAACACATCAGGATTGCTTTAAACAGTTCTCGTGTGCGTTTAACGGAAAGCAGGAGTTCATGCTTATCGTTGTTGATGACTTTTAACATCTCATATCAACCATATTCAGGGTTATGAGATGTATTTTATAAATTTAACGCACTGATACTTAGGAATATTTGTGAGGTGCGCTGTACATTTTGTTTATTACTGATGAGCTGTTCTCCTTTGTCTTTCGTATTCATTTAAGTGAATAAAAAAGGAGAGCAGTGAATGAAAAAACGTGGAATTTACTGGGTTACCGATGATTTTCGGGTAAAAGAAAACCCACTGCTCAATAAAACGAATGAAGTGGATGAGTTGGCGATCGTTCACTATTTGCCGGGCGTTACGCCGTTCTTACAACACTATGCTGGTGTGACGAGGATCGGTCGTAACAAAGATAAGTTCATCAAACAAACGATTTACGATTTCAACCACGCACTGCAAGATTATGGGCAAAAGCTCCACACTTTCGCTCACGAACCCTTCAAGCACCTTTATAAGTTAATCAGCTCCTTAGATATCACTCACCTTTATTGTGACGACTTTGCTGGATGGAATGAAAAGCGAGTGATTGAAAAGCTCACACACTATTTCCCTAACCTCAAGGTAGTAAGCGTTAACACTCGAATGCTATTTGATGAAAATAATCTACCTCTGCTTAGAGAAGGGGATTTAGACACGTTTTCCAAGTTTAGGAGGCGTGTGGAATCGAGCATACCTTTAAACGCCCATGAGGTTCTGTTTAGCCTACCAAAGCGCATTCCTTTATCGGGTGAGATAAGAATAAGCGGTTTTCATTGTGGTGGTTCCGATTTCGTTGGCGGAGAGCAAGCCGGATTGAATCATTTGGAACGCTACTTTGAACAAGATTTCGCATTGCATTACAAGCAGACGCGAAATGCTTTAGAGGGTGAGGGCAATTCTACGCAGTTTTCTCCTTGGTTGGCGCTTGGCTGCGTGTCTCCACAAACGATATTACGTAAACTCAGGATTTTCGAGGCTTGTCATGGCACGAATGATTCAACCGCTTGGATAGAGTTTGAACTTCTGTGGCGCGAGTATTTCTATTGGTATGGGCGCAAACATGGCAGTCGGCTTTTTAAGTTTAGTGGTATTAAAGATGCGATGCCGCTCACTAGCTTTTACGCCCAGCGCTTTCAGCAGTGGAAACATGGGATGACGGCGTTTCCATTAGTGAATGCATGTATGCGTCAGCTCAATCAAACTGGTTTTATGTCTAACCGTGGCAGGCAAATAGTCGCCAGCTGTTTAGTAAACGAACTGCAATTAGATTGGCGTTACGGAGCGGCTTACTTTGAAACTCAGTTAGTTGATTATGACGTGTCATCCAACTGGGGTAACTGGCAGTATCTCGCTGGAGTAGGGGCAGACCCGCGCGGTCTAAGACGTTTTGATATTAACAAGCAAACTGAGCTGTATGACCCAGAGAACCACTTCATCAAAAAATGGTGTGGTGAGGAGTACACACGAATTAGTGATGCTAATGTGATTGACAGTGTAGATATGGTTGATTGGCCGATAGAGCCGAAATTGAAGCGGAGATTGCAGTGAATATAGATCGCGTGAGACTGATCCTTGGGGACCAACTCAATCATAATCACTCTTGGTTTAACCATGTTGAGCCAAACACGTTGTACTTAATCGCTGAGCTAAAACAAGAAACAGGGTACGTAAAGCACCACGTGCAAAAAATTAGTGCGTTCTTTGCTGCGATGGAGGCGTTTGCCATCGCGCTTCAACAAGAAGGCCATCATGTATTGCATTTAACACTCGACCAAAGCTGTGAATATAAAGATTTAAACCATTTGATTGCTGCAATGGTTAATCAGCATTCAGCAAAATACTTTGAGTACCAAAGACCAGATGAATTTCGACTGTTTCAAAGCATGCAGGGGTTAGAGTTAGCAAACTGTCAGATAAATTGCGTCGATAGCGAACATTTTCTTCTGCCTTATGATGAAATCAGCGAGTATTTTAAACCCAACAAACGCACCGTGATGGAGCCGTTTTATCGTAGAATGCGCAAACGTTATGGCATTTTGGTTGAAGATGGTAAACCCGTTGGTGGTAAATGGAATTTCGATGCCAACAATCGCAATAAACTCAAAGTAAAAGACATCGATGAACTGCCTGAGCCACTGATGTTTAGTAACGATGTAAGCGCTATTTTGCAGCGATTAGACAGACATGACGTGAGTACTATCGGGCAGGCATCTAAAATGTTGTTGTGGCCAATCAACCGAGCGCAAAGTTTAAGTTTGCTCGCACATTTTTGCCGTGTATGTTTGCCACGGTTTGGTCAGTTTCAAGATGCGATGACCAAAAACGCTTCCTCGCAGTGGAGCTTGTACCACAGCCGCTTGTCGTTCGCACTCAATGCAAAGTTACTGTCGCCAAAAGAGGTCGTTGACGCAGCGTTGTCAGCATACAGTTGTGATGATCAAATCGATCTCGCTCAGATAGAAGGCTTCGTCAGACAAATCATTGGTTGGCGCGAGTATATCCGCGCGATTTATTGGGCAAATATGCCGCATTATGGCGAACTCAATGCGCTTTCCGCTCACCGAAAGTTGCCTGACTACTTTTGGCATGGTGAGACTAAAATGAGCTGTCTAAAACAAGCGATCACTCAATCACTCGAATACGCTTATGCTCACCATATTCAACGTTTGATGGTCACAGGGAATTTTTGCCTGCTGACTGAAATCGATCCAAACCAAGTCGACGATTGGTACCTTGGTATCTATATCGACGCGATAGAATGGGTAGAAATGCCCAACACTCGTGGCATGGCATTGTTTGCTGATGGGGGTATTGTCGGCACTAAGCCGTATGCGGCAAGTGGCGCTTACACACAAAGAATGAGCGATTATTGTAAAGGGTGCCATTACAACCAAAAACTGAAATCAGAAGAAAATGCCTGTCCACTTAATAGCCTGTACTGGCGCTTTATGGTTAAACATCGCCCAACAATAGGCAGCAACCCGAGAATGGGCATGATATTTCGTTCGTGGGACAACATGGCAGAGCCCGCACAGCAGGCTATCTTGCAACGTGCAGAGTATTACTTACAGCAGATTGAATCTCTCTAAAGCAAATTTGATCAAAGCCCTCGCAATGTTGATGCCCTCGTTTTACACTGCCTCAACACAAAAGCGAGAGGCTAAGTATTTGAAACTCGATGATTTAAAGCTATTGGTAAAAGTGGTAGAACTAGGCAGTTTTACTGCGGCGGCTAATGCGCTTGATTTACCAAGGGCGAATGTAAGCCGTCGGATAAACACCTTAGAATCTGACATCGGCGTGCCCATGTTTCACCGCACAACGCGTAGCCTATCTCTGACCAATCAAGGTGAAATCTATTACCAAGAGCTTCGCCAAATCTTAGAGCAGTTTGATAGCCTAAATCAGTCAATTGTTCGTGATACTCATATTCTAAAGGGCAAAGTTAAGTTTGGTATTTTGCCGGAAACCCATGACATTCTTCAGCCGATATTGTTCGAGTTTCTCGACCGTCACCCCGAGATCGAACTCGATATTCGAGTGATTCAAAACGGCTTTATTGATATGTACCAACAAGGGTTAGACTTTGCGTTTCATGGCGGGGCATTGGTTGATTCAGACTTGGTAGCAAGGCAAGTATTGCAGCTAGATCGCTGTTTAGTAGCCTCACCGCAATACATTGAGCAATTTGGTGAGCCGCACTCTGTTAGCGATATCAACAAGCATCATGCTTTGTGCTTTCGTTGGCCAACAGGGGAAGTTGACCAAGATTGGCAGTTCTCTAATGGCAGTGTACGAGTCCACTCGAAGTTGATTGCCAATAGCATCGCGTTTTTGAAAGACGCCACCCTTAAAGGGCGCGGAATTTCATTTCTTCCTAAAATTTTAGTTAAGCACCAGCTTAGTTCCGGAGAACTCGTTCATCTATTGCCGGACCAAGTCTCTAAAAATGAACATGGTTATTTGCTTTACCCTCAACCAAAAACACTAAGCCACGTTAGTCGTCAATTGATAGACCATTTACTGGCCGAAATCCCTAAGTTGAATTAACGAGCGAATATTTGCGAAGCATTAGTTAGAGCGATTCAATTATGTTTTGCAGCTTAAGGCGAAAATAACAGTTTTGTACAATACTCGCCTAAGAGTGCGTTTTATTGTGTAGCGTACGTTTGAGTAAAGGACTACACAATGACTTCACTATTAATGCCAATGGTAGCTTTCGCCTTGGTTACCTCTATCTCTCCTGGTCCAGTAAATATTATAGCGACTGTTACAGGAGCAAATCATGGTTATACTCGAACAGTACCGCATATTATCGGCGCAACATTTGGCTTCGTCTCGATTTTGTTCCTATTTGGCCTTGGTTTATCTCTTCTGATGAATGAAATTTCAAATTTAGCGAAGCTGGTAACGTATGTTGGGGGGAGCTTTTTGTTATATCTTGCCTACAAAATCGCCACGCAAGAACCGTCAATTAATGAAGAGGAATGCAAAAACTGCAGATCTGCACCATCACTGTTACAAGGGGTCATGTGTCAGTGGTTGAACCCTAAAGCATGGATTGTTTCTCTCGCTGGGATTTCCGTGTTTTATACGGGGCAAGATGCTGGAGTTGGTATGTTAAGTCTATTCTGCGCGATATTTTTTGTGGTTTGCTATATATCGATTTCAGTCTGGGCAATGCTTGGGGTTGTCATTAGTTCTATTTTAGAGACCCCAAAACAGTTTCGGCTGTTTAATATAGTCATGGCACTACTACTAGTTCTAACAGTTCTATATACTTTTTTCTTATCCAGTTGAAACAGAATTTTTCTCTATGGTTAAACAACAATTTTATCGACCTAACGCCGTGCCTTTAGAGCTGCGTTGTTCTGAAAATTCATACGCTTGTTATGGAAAGCATACTCATGAAGAGTTTTCTGTTGGGGCGGTAGATTGTGGCCAAAGTGACTATTTCAATAACAATATGGAATGTAAAATTGAAGCGGGTTCTCTGGTCATTGTTAATCCGATGGCGGTGCATTCATGCAATCCGGTACACAATACCAATTGGAGCTATAAGATGTTGTACGTATGCCCAAAATGGTTAGGCGACGTGCAATCAATGATTGTAGACAATCCAACTAAAAGCTTTACACCGTTTTCCACTATCCATACAACGTCTGCGTTGCTTTATAAGCAGTTTCAATTATTGGCAGAGTCGATTATGAATGATGTCGATGACATGAAAGTGGAGGAAGAAAGCATCACGTTTTTTTCTAGCTTGTATAGCAACGCCAACGCGTTAAATGTTGACAGCTCGGGCCCAAAGGAAAATGTAGTTAAGGCCCATGATTTTATCTTTGCTAACTTTAAAAATAACATCTCTATCAGAGAGATAGCGGAAAATGCCGGGTTGAGCGAATTTCACTTAATTCATTCGTTTAAAAAGTCTTATGGCATCACACCTCATGCAATGCAAATAACCATGAGAATTAATGAAGCAAAAGTGTTGCTCAAAAAAGGCTATGACATAGCCTCGGTCGCTACTGAGCTAGGATTCAATGATCAAAGCCACTTTCATCGCCACTTCAAAAAGTTAGTGGCAGTTACTCCCACTCAGTACAAACGTTAAGTTTCAGTAATGGCTGTGTAAATGAGCGTTGCTCCCATTTTCAGGGAGCAACGTTCAAAGGTCTACATCAGTGCAATGTAGCCTTGCAATATGATTAGATTGACGATGTCGATAAAGAAAGCGCCAACGATCGGGACAACGAGGAAAGCTTGCGGTGACGGGCCGTGGCGGTTGACCAAGGTACCCATGTTCATTACGGCAGTCGGTGTTGCGCCTAAGCCAAAACCACAATGTCCGCTTGCAATAATAGCGGCATCATAGTTTCGTCCCATAAAACGATAGGTTACATAAGTCGCAAACAAGCCTAGCAGGATTGACTGAATACAAAGTATCAACAGCAAGGGTAATGCGAGATCGAATATGTTCCATAGTTTCAAGCTCATTAATGCCATGGCAAGGAACAGCGATAATGACACGGTCCCTAACATGTCTACGGTCTCAACATCGAGCTTACTGACTTTGGTGACTTCCAATGTGTTAGTAATGATAACACCCAGAAACAGCGCATAGACAAAGTCTGGGATCATGAGATAGCGAATACCGAAGCAGCTTACCCAATCACTTAACGCAGTTGCACCAGTCACACAGACCAAAATAAGCGCCAAACTCTGTACAACGCGTTTTGCAGTAACTTTATCCTCTTCATCCACCTGATAGGTGACAAGCTCTGGAAAATGTTTGTGTGATTGATGCGAATTACCAAATGAACTCTTGAGATTGTGCTTTTTAATCAAACGCTGCGCCATCGGTGCGCCGATGATACCCCCAATAATTAGACCGAAGGTGGCTGACGCCATTGCAATCTCAAGTACATTGTTGATGCCATATTGTTCTTGGAAAGTCGTCGCCCAAGCCGCACCCGTACCATGCCCACCTGATAAAGTAATAGAACCGACAATCAAGCCAAGCAGTGGATCGAGCCCTAGTAGCGTTGCGAGTGAAACGCCGACTGCATTTTGAATCACAATATAAATGGAAGCGATGGCAAGGAAGATAAATACCTTTAAACCGCCTTTGATGAGCTGGGTGTAGTTAGCTGCGAGTCCTACCGTTGCGAAGAACATCAACATGAAGGTGTTTTGTAACGGCAAATCAAAGCGAATTTCAACACCAACAAAGTGCGCAATGGTTAGTGCCGTGGCAACGATAAGACCACCCACAATTGGCTCAGGAATTGAAAAGCGTTGAAGCAGTGGAACTTGCTTGTTTACCCACTGACCTAAAAAAAGCACGACCATGGCAAGCAGGAAAGATACCTGAGGGCCAATCGATAGCACTTGATTCATTTTGTCCTCTTTATTCGTTCACTCTCCGTGGAACGATCATACGGGTTATGAAGGCGAACAGATTACTGCGAAGCTACCGTTTTAGCTACGAAATTAGTGATGGATGTTGAAAATTTATAAATTGACTTTTGGCGTTTGTTTGTTTTTGCCGCAGAGGCTGCATTGTCACTACAAATTGTACAAAATTCCATCTAACCCCCGATTCTAGTGTATAAGGTTAGTTTTATTGTCATGAAATTTGTGACAGTAAGTCTCGATAGTAGATGATTATTTGAACGGTGTTCGATTGTAAAATAGCGCCATCTACTTTGGAGCTATTTGAAATGAAAACACCTAATCAAATTTTCTGTATTACAGCTTTGGCTATATTGGTCAGTGGTTGTAATCAAGCGCAAGACAATCAGCCAATGATTCCTAGAGCCAAAACTGTGCAAGTCGTCGAGTTGGCCGATCCAAATAGCCGTTCTACAAAACACTTTAGTGGCGTAATCGGTGCTATAGATAGCGCTGACCTCTCTTTCCGCATTCCCGGCACTATTGAACAAGTGATGGTGAGCAAAGGGGACATGGTTAAGAAAGGGCAAGTTATTGCAACCTTAGACCCGCATGATTACCAAGTAACAGTACAAGAGTTAGAAGCAAGGTTACTCGAAGCAAAATCAGCCCATAAACTGGCTAAAGCAGAGTTAAAGCGCGTTAAACAAGCCACTAGCGACGATGCAATTGCAGCGGTTAATCTAGACCGAGCGATTAGCGGTTACGAGCGCAGTTTGGCGGCGATTAAAGTGGTGAACAAAAACATTCAACGCGCCAAGGATATGTTGTCTTACACCGAGTTAAAAGCGCCGTTTGATGGTGTTATCGGTAGTGTTAACAACGAGCAGTTCGAGCAAGTTATCCCAGGTGTTGCGTTTGCTACTTTGCAAAATGATATGCAATTGGAAGTGGATATTGATGTTCCTGAGAGCCTAATTACTGAATTTGAAGTGGGTCAAACGGGAGCGGTGACTTGGTATCAAGGCAACACGGAGTTGGTAGGTAACGTATCTGAAATTGCGCCTATTCCTCATCTAATTAAACAAACCTACACGGTAACCTACACCCTAGAAAAAGGCGATGCGCACTTGTTCCCGGGAAAGGTGGTATCGGTCAGCGCGTCTTTAGATTCTGACAATGACGATCACTGTGTACCTTACTCAGCGTTAGTTGGAGAGAAGCAGAGCATGCACGTCAACTTAGTGCGTGATAATAAGATTGTTTCTGCGCCAGTTGATCTGCGCTCGATTGATGCTTACCAAGCCTGCGTTCAAGGCGAAATGCAAAGCGGTGATTTAGTCGTGGTGAGTGGTTCTCAATACCTTGCCGATGGCGACAAAGTCGGCAATATCGTTGTGCGAACTCAGTAAGGAACAATGATGATCAAACTTGCTGAATTTGCTATCAAGCAACGCACATTCTTACTATTTTTCACACTGCTAAGCATTATTGCGGGCATCTATTCCTATTTTGATTTAGGCAAACTGGAAGACCCTACCTTTACCGTGAAAACTGCGGTAGTTGTTACCTTATATCCTGGTGCGTCGGCGCAAGAGGTCGAAAGCCAAGTGACTGATACGATTGAGACAAAACTGCAAGAGATGGCAGAGCTCAATCGACTACGCTCGCTTTCTCGCCCAGGTATGTCGATGGTATTCGTCGATATCAAAGAAAGCCTCAACTCTAAACAATTGCCGCAGCAATGGGATTTATTGCGCCGCAAAGTTAACGATGTGAAGTTGTTGCTACCAGCAACCGCGCAGATTTCGATTGTTCAGGATGAGTTCTCTGAAGTTTACGGCATGCTTTTCGCGGTACATGGCGATGATGCCAAGCCAGATGAGCTGCGTCGTTATTCGGAAGAGCTACAGCGCCGTATCAAAGCGGTCAATGGTATCAAGAAAGTCGAACTGCATGGCGTACGAGCACGTACAGTGTTTATCGATATCCCCAATGAGCGATTATCTCAATATGGCTTATCAATGGCTCAGGTATGGAGTCAGCTAAATAATCAAAATATGACTTTCGAAGCGGGTCAGTTTGATGTTGGCACGGAAAGAATTCGAGTTAATCAAAGTAGTGAATTGCAATCTATTCAAGATGTAGAAAACTTGATGATCAAAGGCGGTGTTAGCTCTATTGGTACTGGTATTATCCGCTTAGGCGATATTGCTGATGTTACTATGGGTTACCAAACTCCCGCAATGACCGAAAACCGCTACAACGGTGAGCAATCGGTAACGCTCGCAGTTAGCCCAGTTCCGGGCATTAATGTTGTCTCTTTGGGCGATACTATTCGCACAATTATCTCTGAGTACCAAGCAACTTTGCCATTAGGGGTAGAGATTTCTAGTGTGGCTTATCAGCCCGACGAAGTGCAGAAGTCCATCGACGATTTTGTTGGTAACTTGCTAGAGAGTGTCGGCATTGTATTTATCGTGCTGTTGGTGTTTATGGGCTTTAAGAGCGCGACGATTGTCGGTTCAAGCTTGTTGTTGACCATTTTGCTTACGTTGATCTATATGAACGTCGCGAGCATCGATTTACACCGTGTATCGCTTGGTACGTTTATCTTGGCTTTGGGTATGCTGGTGGATAACGCGATTGTTATTACCGATATGATGATTGCGAAACTCAACAAAGGTGTGGAACGTACTCAAGCCGCACTTGAATCAGTGAAAGAGACTGCGCTGCCACTATTTGGTGCAACTGTGATCGCTATTATGGGTGCGAGCCCAGTGCTGTTCTCAAAAACGGACGCTGCGGAATTTGCTGGCTCAGTGTTTTACATTATCGCATCGTCACTCTTGCTTTCTTGGCTCGTCGCGATGACATTCACCATCCTGATGTGTTGGTTGTTCATTAAGCCAAGTACCAAAAGCACAGACGACCGTTTGGCTGGTTATAAACGCTGCGTTCACTGGACGGTTGATAACCCAAAGAGAGCTCTTCTTGCACTGATTCCTCTTATTGTTGTGACAGGCTTTGCAGCGCCTTATGTGGCCATTAACTTCATTCCACAATCAGATAGACCAATCGTGTTTTTTGATTACTGGTTGCCAAATGGTGCGAAGATCGAGCAAACCTCAGCGGATATGAAGAAAATCGAGCAATGGCTACTAGTACAACCTGAAGTGGAGAGTATTTCTACCTCAGTAGGTGCAAGTGTACCGCGCTTCTCGGTAACAGTAGAGCCAGAGCCACTCGATCCAGCGTATGGTCAGATTCTAATTAACACCAAAGACTATCATGCAATTTCGAGCTTAGTGGAGCGAGGTGACCAATGGGTAGCGGAGTATTTTGCTGATGCAGAGCCTCGCTTTAGAGCGCTTAAACTGGCAACGGCAGACAAATATTCTGTTGAGGTACGATTCTCAGGTCCGGATGAAGCGGTGCTGCATGACTTAGCTAACCAAGCTAAGGCGATTATGCGCACGCATCCTGATGCTAAGTATGTGCGTGATGATTGGCGCCAGCAAAGCAAAGTGTTAAAGCCGATTATCAACCAAGATAAAGCACGCCGAGCGGGGATTAACCGAGCAGACATTGCTTTTGCGCTGAAACGTGCTTCGAACGGTATGCCACTAGGCCAGATGAACCTAAATGATGAGTTGATTCCAATTCAACTGCGCGCAACAGAGCAAAGTATGGGTTCTTTAGAAACCTTACCAGTTAAGTCTCTGCTAGGGCTTCATTCAGTACCACTAGGCCAAGTTGTTGATGGCTTTGGACTGACAGCAGAAGAGAGCATGATTTGGCGTCGTAACCGAGTGAAAACCATCACTGCGCAAGCAGGGGTTGAGCGCAGTACAACACCGGCAAAAGTGCGTAATGCGATTAAAGATCAAATCGAGGCTATCGAGTTGCCACCAGGCTACACATTGGAGTGGGGCGGTGAATACTACGATGAATATAAAGCAGTATCAGACATACTGAAGCAATTGCCTAAAGCCATGCTGATTATGGTGATCATCCTAGTTGCTATGTTTAATGGCTTTAAACAACCAGTGATCATCTTGTCTACCATTCCTCTGGCTGCGACAGGTGCAACGTTCGCGTTACTTGGATTTGGAAAACCGTTTGGTTTTATGGCGCTCATTGGTGCAATTACCTTGATGGGTATGATCATTAAGAACGGCATTGTATTGATGGACCAAATCGAACTTGAGCGAAGCCAAGGGCGAACGCTTTCTGATGCGATCAAACACGCAACCATCAACAGAACCATGGCGATATCGATGGGCGCATTAACTACAGCGTTGGGTATGATTCCTCTGCTGAGTGACCTTCTGTTCGACCAAATGGCGGCAACCATTATTGGTGGCTTAGCCGCGGCGACGGTATTGTCTCTATTTGTTATGCCTGCGCTCTATCGTTTGGCCTACAAAGATGAGCCTCAGCCATTAAAAGAAGTCGAATACAAAGCACCCGAAACAGGAGCAATTCAATGAGCATTAAAATGAAACAGCTTAGTAAGGCGTTAAGCCTTACTCCGATTGCGTTAGTTGTCGTTTTGTCTGGTTGCTCTATTGCGCCAGATTACGACCAAGCAGAAACGTTTAAAACGACAACGCTAGTTGAAAGCTATCTGTATACTGAAAACGAAAATCAGATGATTGATAGCCACCATTGGTGGCGTCAATTCGAAGATGAAACGTTAAATACTATGATTGAAGATGTGCAGCAGAAAAACATCCCGCTGAAAGTGGCCGCGCAGCGCATCAGAATGGCTCAAGGCTATCAGTCGGTGGTTGAATCATTCAAAGTCCCTACGGTAAGTGTTGGAGCGGGTTACTACAGCTATCAATTGAGTAAGAACGATTCATTAATGGGCCCAGCGCTTAATCCAATCAGTGATAGCGTGGCAAACTTACCTCCATCTATTGGCAATATGACTTTGCTTGAAGCCGAGCATGATGGTGGCTTTGTTGGTGCGTCTATTGCGTGGGAGGTGGATTTATTCAATCGCATTGACCACCAGGCCAACGCAGCGGCTATTCGCGTAGAGCAAGCGGAGATCTACCAAAATGGACTAGTAACGCTGATCAGTGCTGATCTTGTCCATAACTATCTGCAGTATCGTGGCGCTGAGCAACGTATTGAATTAGTTAAAGCGAACTTAGATGACCAAATAAAAACCATGAAGCTGATTGAAAAGGTGGTGCGCAGTGGTTATGGCTCGGATTTAGACCTTGCTCAAGCAAGAACCATGTTGGCTGCCACTCAATCGGTTTTACCGCAATTAGAAATCGCTCAACAAGCGCATAAACAACGTTTAGCGACTTTGTTGGGTGAGCCTTTGAGCGCAGTAGATATTCGTTTAGCGCAAACTAAAGGGCTACCGAGCATCAAAGGTGTCGTTCCTGTGGGACTACCATCTGATTTGCTGCTTCGTAGGCCAGATATTCAAATTGCCGAACGTGAGATGGCGGCAGTAAACCAAGAGCTTGCTGCGAGTATCGCAAACCGTTATCCGAAGTTTTTCTTAACCGGAGCGCCGGGGGTATCGGCGAGTAGCTTCGATGATCTGTTTAGTAGCGATTCATTTGGATGGGTTGGCTCGGCAGGCATACATTGGAACGTGTTTGACGGTGGTCGAGGTGAAGCGATGGTTGATATTAACCAAGCAAGGTTTGAAAGCGCAGCGCTTGGCTATCAGCACTCGGTGAATGCCGCGGTAGCGGAAGTGGATTCCATGCTATTTGCCTACGGTAGAAGCCAACAAAACGAGGCGCGAATCGAAGAAGCAGTCACGGCCTCACAAGGCGCAGTGAAAAAGGCTAAGTCATTATATCGTGCGGGTTTGATTGATCATTTAGCCGTGCTGGATGCACAGCGTCAAAGTCGTATTATTGAAGACAGACAAGTTGCCGCAAAACTGCAAACGGCGCAAGTCACGGTTGGGCTATACAAAGCTCTTGGTGGTGACTGGACGGCAAATCCTTAACGGGCATTGCAAAGAAAACAGCCTCGCTAGAATGCGAGGCTGTTTTGTTATTAGTTAAGCAAAATATGCTTCATTTTTTCCAGTAGCTCAGGCGAATTTACTGGAGTGACATTGAGAATAAGCAGCGCAAAGTTGTCCGCTAAAATTTCTTCTGGATGAATGGTGTAATTGGTGTTGTAGCCAATTTGCTCGTAAAAACCTTCAACTTCACTTGGGTCAACAATAACTGGGTGGTCGTCATCGTAAGTCCAGTTTCCGTGCTCGTCCGCAACAATCAAGAATTTGAACAGCAGGTAATTAAAGAACTCGCCGCCTTTTTCTAGATCGTACTTTTCAGATACTGAGTACAGAATTGGCATCGCCCAGATAGGCTGCTGATTGTGTGAGATGAAAATAGAGTAGTCGTTGACTGGGGCATCAGGGTTAGTGATCTTTCTATCTTCTAGATCATCAGGAAACTCAATTTCACCGTCATATTTAAATCCGATCGCGTTATACATTTCGTCTTTCTTAACAGGGTTATGACGGGTGTATAGGTGGAAGATTTCATGAGCAATGATGCGCTTAAGCTCGCGGCCGAGTGTTAATTTGTCGCGTTGAAGAATAATCGATGTACCGCGAGTGTAGGCCGCAGTGCCTTCTTCAGCGCCAGTGGTCAGAATCATTTTGATTTGCGCAGGTAAGTTGAGCGGGTACTTGTTTAGCTCTGTTTGTAGCTCCGCATAAGCTTGGTTTACGTAGGCTTTATCTTGTTCGGTCCAATCAAGGGTGTTTTGACGAATGAAGCGCTTAAATTCCGGCTTCGATACGTGATCGATGGTTTTCATCCTTGCTTCCATATCAAATTGGCTAAGACGAACCATAAAATCATCATTTTTACTTAGCTCTACTGCCGCCTGTTGGGCGTCAATAAAGTTCAGCGTGGGTTGGGCAAGCGCAGTAAAGGATACGCTAGCAATAGCAGCCACCAAAAGAGCTTTTAACTTCATGTAAACCTCCAAAAAAACAATCGAAGTGCATCAGTGCCACTCCATTTTGGAAGTGTTTGATCATTGAGACGATGGAAGAGTTGTAACTGTGGTAGTAATTGCGATCGGTATTAAATGATGTGCATATAGGGGGTGAAAGATTGCGATAATGACCCATTGATAGATGCGCTGGATCATGGTTTAGTTATTGATATTGTTAATGTTTAGTAAAACTCCCTTCCGGTGAAAGAAGGGAGTGTCTGTTTTACTCTACGTGTTTATCTTTGCCGAGCGACAATATCCAAAGGCAGATCGCTGCAACAACCGCGAAGCCTGAAAGGATGATAAACGGCATTGCGCTGTAGCCTAAGATATGCCAAATCACTGACTCTAATGTACTCATTTAGCTTTCTCCTATTGCCAGCCTTCAACGCCATGCATGTCTGGCAGTTTGTGAGCAATACCTTTGTGGCAATCTACACAAGTCTTGTCGCCATTCGCAAGCGCTGTAGAGTGCTGTTTGGCACTGCGTTCACTCTGTTCAGAAAAATCCATGTAGTCAAACTGGTGGCAGTTACGACACTCTAACGAGTCGTTCTTTTTCAGTCTCGACCATTCACGTTCGGCAAGGTGTGCTCGACGTTCTTGGAATTTTTCTGGGGTGTCGATAGTTTTCAATACGTAGTGAGCGAATAGCTCTTTTGACGCTTGAACTTTACGAACGATCTTATCTGTCCATTCATGGGGTACGTGACAATCTGAACAGATGGCTCGAACACCAGAGCGGTTAGAGTAGTGAATCGTTTCTTGGATTTCTGCAACGATAGGTGCGTGACAGCCAGAGCAAAACTCTTCCGTGTTGGTCGCTTCCATACCGGTGTTGAATGCGCCCCAAAACAATAAACCGCCTGAGAAACCCATGAATAAAACAACACCAACGGCTGCCTTGCTTGGGCTAATCAATCGTTTCCAAAATGTTTTTAGTAGTTTCATAAATCGCCTCTTTTACTTTATACGATCAATGAAGAGAATCGACGCTTTCAAAGTCATTTTTAATTAAAGGTTTTGCATCCGCTTGTGGAACGTGGCATTGCAAACAGAAGTAACGGCGTGGTGACATATCTGCCAGCACAGCGTCTTCACGGTTTACGTAGTGAGTCACACTGATCTTAGTGGCATTCATCTCTTTCGCGTTTTTCCAGCTATGACAAGCCAAACACTTGTTCGCATTGAGCGACACTTCGTAACTACGAATGTTATGAGGAATTAACGGTGGCTGATAAACGTAGCTGCTGTCCACTTCGTGCTCGCGAGGGTACTTTTTGAACTCGTCGGCTGCACGAGTATCTTCTAACTCGCTTGCACCACGAAGTGACTCAAGGCCACCGATACCGCCTGGGTTTTCAAGCTCAACTTGTGCAACGGTCACACTGGCTAAACTAAGGGCACTGATAGATAACAGTGCGAGGATGATTTTTTTCATTGCTAATTCTCCGCCTAATGGCTTACTTCCGGTGTAGCCCCACCCAGTGGAGGGCAGGGCTCGCATTCATATCGCTCTATGCGACTTTTGTAATCTTCACTGGACACTTCTTGAAGTCGGTCTGCTTAGACAGCGGATCGGTTGCATCAAGAATCAGTTTGTTAATTAGAATGCGTGCGTCGAAAAACGGCACGAACACCAAGCCTTGTGGTGGACGGTTACGGCCACGGGTTTCTACACGAACGCGAACTTCACCGCGCTTGTTAGAAATTAGAACTTCTTCACCACGACGAACGTTACGTTTCTTAGCATCGTCTGGGTGCATGTAGCAGACTGCATCAGGTACTGCTTTGTACAGTTCAGGTACACGACGTGTCATTGTGCCGGTGTGCCAGTGCTCAAGAACACGGCCGGTACATAACCACATATCAAACTCAGAGTCTGGCAGTTCTGGTGGCGCTTCGTAAGGTGCTGAAATAATCCATGCTTTACCATCTGGCTTACCATAGAAATCCCAGTCAGAGCCTGCTTTGGCATACGGATCTGAGCCTTCTTTGTAACGCCATAGTGTTTCTTTGCCATCGACCACTGGCCAGCGTAAGCCGCGCACTTCGTGGTAGCGATCATACGGCGCTAAATCGTGGCCATGGCCGCGACCAAATTGCGCGTATTCTTCGAACAGACCTTTTTGCACGTAGTAGCCAAAGTGGTGTGCATCGTCGTTAAGATCGCGAGCTTCCTCAATTGGGAACTTATCGATAGTGCCGTTAGCAAATAGCATGTCGTACATGGTTTTACCACGGTACTGTGGCGCTAGAGCAAGCTGTTCTTCAGTCCACACTTCTTCCATCTTGAAGCGTTTCGAGAATTCCATTACCTGCCAAAGGTCTGATTTCGCTTCGCCCACGGTTTCAACTTGTTGATACCACGCTTGAGTACGACGCTCAGCATTACCGTAAGCACCTTCTTTCTCAATCCACATTGCGGTAGGAAGCACTAGGTCAGCGGCTTGTGCGGTAGCGGTTGGGTATGGGTCAGAACATACAATGAAGTTTTCAGGGTTGCGGTAGCCCGGCAAACGTTCGTTGTTGATGTTTGGGCCAGCTTGCATGTTGTTGTTACACATTACCCAGTAAGCGTTCAGTTTACCGTCACGCAGTTTTCGGTCTTGAACAACAGCGTGGAAGCCTGGCTTCGGAGGGATAACACCGTCAGGAATATTCCAGATACCTTCGGCAATCTTGCGGTGTTTAGGGTTGGCAACAACCATATCTGCTGGCAGACGGTGTGAGAATGTACCTACTTCACGCGCAGTACCACATGCTGATGGTTGGCCTGTTAGTGAGAATGGGCTGTTACCCGGAGTCGCAATTTTACCTGTTAGTAGGTGAATGTTGTAAATCAGGCTGTTCATCCATACACCGCGAGTGTGCTGGTTCATACCCATTGTCCAAAGAGACATCACCTTGGTGTTTGGATCGGCGTATTGCTTAGCTAGCTCAATCAGTTTTTCAACTTCAACACCTGACATTTCAGAGGCCTTTTCAGCGGTGTAAGGCGCAACTGACTTCTTGTACTCTTCAAAGTTAATTGAAGTCATTTTACCTGAGTTAGGGTGGGCTGCTGCTTGTTGAAGTGGGTCGTCATCACGCAGGCCATAACCAATATCAGTTTCGGCTTGTTTGAAGTTAGTGTGCTTATTAACGAAATCCCAGTTCACCGCGTCATTTTCAATGATGTAATTCGCGATGAAGTTAGCGATGGCCAAGTCAGTCTGAGGCTCGAAGATGTAGCCTTTATCTGCTAACTCAAATGAGCGGTGGTAGTAGGTAGAAAGCACGTTCACTTTTACATGAGGGTGACTTAAACGGCGGTCAGTGATACGTGTCCAAAGTACTGGGTGCATTTCAGCCATGTTTGAACCCCAAAGTACGAACGAATCCGCGTTTTCGAAGTCATCATAACAACCCATTGGTTCATCAATACCGAAGCTACGCATGAATGCGCCTACAGCCGAAGCCATACAGTGACGGGCATTAGGGTCGATGTTGTTAGAGCGGAAGCCCGCTTTCATCATCTTCGCTGCGGCGTAGCCTTCCATCACTGTCCATTGGCCTGAACCAAACATACCAACCCCTGTCGGGCCTTGTTTCTTCAGTGCGTGTTTCCACTTTTCAGCCATGACATCGAAAGCGGTATCCCAAGAGACTGGTGCAAACTCACCATCTTTGTGAAATTTGCCGTCTTTCATACGCAGTAGTGGCTGAGTCAGACGGTCTTCACCGTACATGATCTTAGAAAGGAAATAACCTTTAATACAGTTCAGGCCTTTGTTTACTGGCGCTTCTGGGTCACCTTGTGTGGCAACCACTTTACCATTTTGTGTCCCAACTAGAACTGAGCATCCTGTACCACAGAAACGACAAGGTGCTTTGTCCCAGGTAATTTTGGTTTTGTCCGAGCTAGCAATCAGGTTAGTCGCAGAAGCGGGTAGTGTAATACCTGCGACTGCGGCAGCTGATGCCGCTGCGTTTGCTTTAACAAACGCACGTCTTGTCATTTTCATGCTTCATCCTCTAGTTGGGATTGTTGTTTTCCAGTGTTTGGCTCAACATCGTTGAGACCAGATTCGATTTGGTGATAGACCAATACCGTGCTCAGCACGTTAGGCAGGTTGTTGATGGCTTCAATCGTATCGGTGATGAAACCTTGGTTTTCGGTTTCAAGCACTACAACAACCTTGCCTTCAGGGCTATCGCCATAAATTTCGGCATTGTCGAATAATGTAATTTGCGCTTTAATCGCCTCAAGATGCTGAGGGGCGACATGAACGACTAAACTCGAGATGTGTACTTCGTTTAACGACATTTATTATTCTCGTATTGACCGCTTAATGATTGGCGGTTTGATGGCTCACATTGATAGATGAAGTCGGACAAACGGCGACACACGCGCCACAGCCGTTGCATTGCTCAGTATTGAGTTTAGGTTGGGCGACTTTGCCAATTTCCAATTGAAATTGGATCGCGAGTGAGTCGCACATATCGCTGCACGCTCTACACTCCACATTGCTGTGGGCGAGGCAGCTATCGCTAATGTCTGCTTTGGCTTGCCAAGGCGTTGCTGTTTGTTGCTCAAACAGAGGCTCGGGGCAAACTTCGGCACAGGCATAACAGAAGGTGCATTCATCGCGGGTAAAATCGACCTGAGGAAATCCGCCATCACCTTTAACAATGATGTTGGTTTCACAAGACTTAATGCAGGCGCCACACTGAGTACATAAATCGGTGAAGGCTGCAGGGTTGGTTAACCAAGGTAGACGTACCGTTTCGTCGTGTACCACTTTGCGGCTAAACAAGCGTCGTTTTGACAGATCGACCATTCAGTCACATTTCCCGTTAACAAAGTGTCATTTATCAATAAATAAATTGTAGTTTTTGACACATTTGTATAAATACCTCTAAGGGGGTAATTGAAATGCACTCTTGTCTCAGATCAATTAATTAGCTTGGATTTGATCACATATTGATAAACGGGTTAACGTATTAACCCTAAACAAATTTCTGTTTGAACCGTGAGGTAGGCTTGTTTAAAAGAGCGAAAAAGTCAGTAATTGGTACGATTGCGCGCGCAATGGCATTGATCGTGTTGCTATCTATCATAACGATTGGTTATGCAATTGTGGCGCTTGCATCAAGTCTAAATGATGCCGAAGCGGTGAACGTTGCCGGTTCAATGCGTATGCAGAGCTATCGACTAGCCAATGACATACAAGCTAAATCGGTTGATTACTCTTCACATATTTTCTTATTTGAGCAATCCATCTACTCGCCTTCGATGAAAGCACTGCAAGATTGGGATGTGCCTGATGACATCACTCATGACTACTACCAAATAATAGCTCGTTGGCATGAGCTAAAACAAGTTCTTGAGAGTGAAGACCGCCAAGAGTACCTCACGCTAGTACCTCACTTCGTTTCGCAAATCGATGCCTTCGTATTCAAATTGCAAAATTACTCAGAGCAGAAACTGAGAGATTTAGCCTTAGTCGGTGGTGTTGGTTTAGGAGGCGTTTTACTGGTGAGTATTTTCGTCGTGCTGTTTGTACGCCGAGAGGTAGTAAACCCACTTAGGGCTTTGGTTTTAGCCAGTGAGCAAATTCGTTCGCGCTCATTCGATGTAGAGTTAAACGTAGTGTCAGATAACGAGATGGGCATTTTAACCCAAGCGTTTAACAGCACCGCGAAACAACTTGGTCAGATGTATCGAGGGCTAGAACAAGCGGTTAACGAGAAAACCCATAAACTGACCCACGCAAACCAGTCGCTCGAAGTCTTATATAAATCATCAAGTGAGCTGACAGCCTCTCGTATTACCGCAGAAAACTTTGATGCGATTTTAGATTACATCGTCAGTATCGAAGGTATTGTTGCGGTTCGTTTAGAGGCGAACTCTAATGCCGCTGAAAAACCGTGGGTAATCGAGAAAGGTGAGGTATCTGATAACAATTTACAAAGTCAGGTATTAACGCTTGATAACGTAGATTTAGGCACACTGTATTGGAACTGGCGTTTACCTTGCCCAGATCAGGCTTTAATAGATAACTTCGTTAGAATTTTATCGCGCGCCGTTTATTACAATCAGGCGCAGCGACAATCCGAGCAACTACTGCTTTTGGAAGAGCGAGCGACTATCGCTCGTGAGCTGCATGATTCCCTCGCGCAATCATTGTCTTATTTGAAGATCCAAGTATCTCTACTCAAACGTTCGATGGGTAAAGTACCGCACTCTGAGCAGAGTAGTCAGGTCAATGCGGTGATTGCTGAGCTTGATACCGGCCTTGGCGATGCTTATGTGCAGCTGAGAGAGTTGCTCACTACATTTCGTCTTTCAATTAAGCAGGGCAGCTTTGGTAATGCATTGAATGAAATGTTAGAGCAACTAGATGATCAGACCGATGCCACGATTTCATTAAAAAATGAGCTATCTTCCATAGAGTTAGCTGCGCATGAGCAGGTTCATCTACTACAGTTAATTAGAGAAGCGACAATCAACGCAATAAAACACGCGAAAGCAGAGAATATCGATATCAGTTGTGTTGAAACCGACAATCATGTGGTGGTGACAGTGAAAGATGATGGTGTCGGTATGGGTGGTGATAACAGTAAAGTGAATCACTACGGATTGAGCATAATGCACGAGCGAGCATCACGCTTAAATGGTGAACTAAAGATTAACACAGCGTTTAATCAAGGCTGTGAAATTGAATTAACGTATCCGAGAGTAAAGGATGGTGACATTGACACAATGTAGAGTAATGCTGGTGGATGACCATCCACTGATGAGACGCGGATTAAATCAGCTGCTGAGCTTTGAAGATGAGTTTGAAGTGATCGCAGAGGCGAGTTCTGGTGCGGATGCGGTGGCGAAAAACCACGAAGTAGAACCTGATTTGATATTGCTTGATCTCAATATGAAGGGCATGTCTGGTTTGGATACTTTAAACGCGTTACGTACCGATGGCTGTGACGCGAGTATTGTGATTTTAACTGTATCTGATAGCGCGGCCGATATTGATGCGTTAGTAAAAGCGGGCGCGGACGGTTATCTGTTAAAAGACACCGAGCCTGATGAACTGATTGGCCTGTTGAAAAAGTCTTTAACGGGAGACAAAGCGTACAGCAAAGAGGTGGCGACCTATCTAGCTGAGCGCGAGAATCGTGATGATGTATTCGATGGTTTGACCGACCGCGAGATGCAGATTTTACAACAAGTCGCAAAAGGGCTGCGCAACAAACAGATAGCGGACGTCCTGTTTATTTCCGAGTCTACCGTGAAAGTACACATGAAGAGCTTGCTGAAGAAGCTAGCAGTGCCATCTCGCACGGCAGCAACGGTAATGTACCTAGAGCGTTTTGGTGAGCTGAAATAATCGAGATAGTTGCTTAAACGTGCGAAGGTTAGAATTAAATCTAAGCCAAATAAAAAGGGTGCTTTTGCACCCTTTTTCGATCTTAGCGGATAGCTTATGCACCCATAGGAACTAGGAACATAGTACCGATGATTACCGTAATTAGACCAAGTAGACACGGTACAGAAGTACGTTTTACTACTTCGAATGGGCTGATTTTACCCATACCGGAGGTCGCAACAACCACGCCTGATACTGGTGAAACAGTACGACCTAGGTTAGATGCTTGTAGCATAGGGATGATTAGGAACGCAGGGTTTAGACCCATCTTAGCAGCTAGAGACGGCGCAAGCTCAACGAACGCGTAGAAAGGCGCGTTACCAGAACCCGTCGCAATCGCTGCTGCGACAGTAAGGATAGTCAGGATAAGCATCAGTGCGATACCGCCAGCGCCTGCTGTTTCAGCTAGGTGAAGTAGGTTATCGATAGCGCCAATTGACATTAGACCTTGAGCGAATACACCAGCTGCTACTAATAGCATTACCACGCCTTTGAATGCGTCAGCCATACCAGCGTAGCAAGATTCTAGATCTTCTAGTGTCTTTTTACCGTTGAAGCGTTTGGTTGCGAAATCGACCAAAGCACCGACGAAGATTGACAGAACAACGATGGTGTAGATATCTAGCGATAGGCCAGGGATTGTACGACCGTTAAATAGGAATACACCGAAAATTGGAAGGAAAGGCAGTGCAGCGTAGTAAGCTGGCGCGTTTACTTCAATTTCAGAAACGTCGATACGTTCCATTGGCGTGTTGTCTTTCTTATCAAGGTATTTGTTCCAGAAGAACGCAGCGGCAGACATTACAATGATTGCACAAATTGATACTGGCAATACGGTTTGAACTGCAAACACATCCAGTGCCATGTTAGATTTTTCTGCTGCGATAACAACGTCACCTGAAGTTGGTGACAAGATGATTGCTGCTGGAGACGCACACACAGCAACGGCTGCAGGGCGAGAGATGCCCATTGCTGTCATCATAGGGAATAGCGTTGCCATCAATAGCACACCAAGACCGGTTGCTGAGCTCACTGCCAAAGACATCAAACATGCCACGATATACGCTGCAACTAAAAGGATGTAAGGTGATTTGATGAAAGATAGAGGCTTAGAGAACTGCTTTACTACTACGTTATTTGCACCGATGTGCGTCATGTAAGAAGCAAAACCACAAAGAAGCATGATTTGCATACCAAGGCCGCCGCCACGGTATTGAAGCATGTATTTCACATACTCTAGTGCGTCGGTAAACATGTTACCTGTAGACGCTACTTTTGAAGGCAACACGTCGTGGCCAAGTAAGCCAGTAAGAAGCAATAGTAATAAACCGGCGGTTAGAAGAACGCCAGCAGGTTTGTAGCTTTTAACGATGAAATAGCCGACCGCGATGGTAACAGCTAAACCAATGAGTAGCTCCAGCATATAGGACCTCTGTAGATAAGTATAATTATGAAAGAATTTGTATCAAACTATGAACGTAAATCTACAAAAGAAGGGCTTGTAGCACGAGCGAAAGTTGCGCAACTCATGATCTAAAACAATAAATGTAAATATATATATCAAAGAGAGACGCGTGCTGTTTTATTCGTATATAACTGGTGATATGCACTGAAAATGTGCGGGTATTTAGAAGTTGTGAAATCTATAGATAGCAAGTCACGACAATCGGAAAACTCATTAAAAAAACGTAGGTGTTAGGCGCAGGCAAGACCCCATAACAACAGCGTTATGTACCTATCTCACTTTTCAACGCTATTTCCATTGTTGAACTTGAACGCTGTCTTGTATAATTGCAGCCAATATTAAATGTGCAGTAGAGAAGAATTGCAGTAATGAAAAAACTATTGATGGTTTCAATCTTGTGTATGTCTTTTGGTGCTAATGCTGGTTTTATACATCCTCTAGAATTTGATGGTACGGAAGTTCAAAAGAATGCGGTTATTACTTATATTCAGGACAGGGTTAAGAAGGACTATTGTCAGACAGTAGATATGTGTCAAGAAACTATGTTGCGAATGATGGAGAAAGAGAATCTCGAAGCTTTTAAACGGTTAAGTCAGGTTAAAGATCGTAGCATTCTAGATCGAGCGATCCATGATTACTGTGGTACTGTCGATATGTGTACTTATCAAATGATTGAAATGATGTATAAAGAAAATTTAAAAGCATCTAAGCAGCAATTATCTTGGTAAATAGTACTTACTATTACGCGCCTAACTAGCGTTTAATAAGGGTTCCCGACGTTTAGCACTTCGGCTATAGTGTTGCACGCTGATTTAAGAGTTGTTCTCCACTTAACGTAGCGTAAAGTGGGAATTAATAAGTGATTGTAAATACAATCGTTACAAGCTTAACCGATTTTTTCTAACTGCAGCGGTGAGATAGGCTTCGGCGTGGCAAGGTAATAGCCCTGAAACATGTCTATATCTAAGCGTTTCATTGCTTGGTGCTGCTCTTTAGTCTCAATACCTTCAACGACGATCCGAGCGCGGAACTCGCGCGCTAGCTTAATGCCTTCAAGGATTGGTTGCTCATCACCATCCATATAGTCGAGTAGTAGCTTACGATCGATTTTGATAATCGCGGGTTTTAATAACTCGACACGCTCACGGGTTGAAGCCTGCATGCCATAGTCATCAATCGCGATATTAAAGCCATGCTGCGCCAGACGATTCATTGCATGCTGCAAGCACTTTTCGTTGCGCGAGTCTAACTCGACAACCTCCATCACAATCTGCGTATTTTCGATGCTGAGATCTTTCAGTCGGCGAGACAGCAATCCGTCTTTTAAATCTTCAAGGGCGAAGAATTCTCCCGCGCTTGGTAGCACGTTTAAAAACAGATTGAGCTTGCGGTATTTGGAGTTGGAAAAATTGCGAATATGAATAACGCGGCTGAGTCGCTCGACGTTGATTTTATCTTCGAGAGTGACGTCTGGAGAGTCAAAAAACAAGTCAGGACGGATGTTTTGCTTTTTCTCGTTACAGATACGTACCAGCGCTTCCACGCCGACGACAGAGTTCTGGTTGTCAAATATTGGTTGGTAAACACTGCGAAGGTCTAAGCCTTTATAACTCGCCACAAACTGCTGCTCGCGCGTTACTGAGACGCATTTCTGGAACTGAGTTTTGCTGGACAGAATCATCGCTTGTTGTGCCTTCCTAATATAATCCGCATGGGATAGTGCAACCTGTATGTCATCTTATTGACAATGACATTATTTTGTCAACGAATAAAGTTCGATTAAGCTATTTTGACGGTGACAAGCGCTGCAATTTTGAAATCGATCCTAAACTTTTCGTTTAAACAAGGATAATTGGATTTCAAGCCTTTGGTGCTACTTAATTAACCATAGATTTGTTGAGTTTTGAAATACAGCAATTGGCTAAAAAGTGACAGATATTCCCGAGTGATCTCTCATTACTCATCGCTCGTCAAAGAAATCTTTATTGCGGATATACTTTGTCATTAAGTGGTAAGAAAAAGGGCGCATCAGCCATGAGCCAATTGACCGTCCTAAACGCAGCATAGTCGGCGTGTTCTCGTATATTTTACCGTTGTACAGCCAGAGCATTTTACCTACGTGCTGATAAAGATAAGGGATAGGAGGTAAGAAGGTGACGATATCGAGATCGCAGCAGATACGATAGGTTTTATGCGATAGAAGATAACCCGCTTTAAAGGCTTTGCCTCCAACCGCTGGCTGACCGAATGTGACAACGCGTTTTACGCTACAAGGGAATCGCTTCTCAAGGTGATCGGCCAAGACCGTTCCAATGGCACCACCTGAAGAGTGGCCAGTAAAGGTGATTCGCTTGCCTTCTAACACCAATGGCACGATGGTATCGAATAGTCGTTGGTAGACCGTGAGGTTGGCCTCGTCATGCTTATGAAAAGGCTGGCTGTTTTGATGAATTAAAAAGTGATACCCGGCATGAATAGAATAATCGAGGTCAATTTGATCACAGGGTTTATGCCATAAACACAAGTTGAGTAGCCAATCCCAAGGGTTGTGAGAACCTTTAAGTACCACGATGACTTCTTCTTTATCTTTGCTCCAAAGTACCCTAATCATTGGTAATCCAAAGCGGTTGGCGATAATTCGTTGTCCTTTGGGGGCAAACCCATAGCGCGTTTGCTTCAGCACTCGGCTGTAGGCGAGGTTGCAAAGCACCGCATAGCGCTCGTATTGATAACGTTTGAGTTTTTTCACGACCGACCTTTTGCTAGGGCATTAGCAAAAAGTATGGCGTATCAGAATGAAAATTAAATGACGGCTATCAACTTAATTGAATCACCGAATAGAGTTGCACGTATTTTCTTACTAACTGTTGATCAGCAGAGCGTTTTAGTGGGTGAGTAAATTTCACATAATATGGACTGATTGAAAAATATTCATCGAGGCTTTGTGACAGTTGAGAGTCACTTTCGTACAAGCTAACCCCTTGTGCGCCGTATTCTTCTACATTGTCAGGGATTTGCCCTGTCCACCAGTGAATCAGTTCACGGCTTTGCTTACTGCGGGTAATCCAGTGATCGGTCAGTAATAAGAGCAAGTCGTTGGGTTGAATTGCGTATTCATACTCATGCTTCCACTGTTGCACGGTGCGAAACAGTTTACGTCGGCAAGTTGAGCCTGCACTAACAAGGTGTGAGGTGAGAATCCAAACCGTACCAATATCTGAACTGACCCTAAAATGGCTAGGTTGCTCGCTGCTCGGGTAGGACTCAATGGCGGCATAATCACAATGATGGCCGAACTCAGTCAGAGTTCGTGCTAATCGACGGGCAAAAGCAAGGCCGAGATGGTGTTCGCTCATCCCTTTGTTGTGGATGGTGGGATAGTGGTTTTCGCACAGCGCCATACAGTCTGCTTGGAACTCATTAACACTTTGAATCAGAGTGTCCAGTAACAAGGTATCTCTCCACTTATGCTTAGCCAATGGGCGTCAGTTATGCCAAAAACGGCGGTTAGATTAACACGCGGCGGTGATAATTAGTTACACTAAATCAGCTTAAACACTGACCTTAAAGAGGATTTATGTCGAAGATTGAATTTACGTCACAACAAAAACAGAAGATGGCGGAAGCTCTGCAAGAATACCTTGCCGATGAATTGGACACCGAGTTAGGGCAGTTCGACGCGCAATTTTTACTCGATTTTGTTATCGCTAAATTTGCTCCTGTCTTTTACAACAAAGGATTAGCAGATGCTCAGGAGATTGTTGAGCGTAAAGTTTTAGATATCGCAGATGAGATCTTTCAGATAGAACAGATGGACGAGTTCGAGCGATAAGTAAAAGCCAATGAAGTTCCTTCAAATAATTTGAACGAGTTATTCTAATCCCGTTTCTTTTCTCATAGCTCAATTTGGTAAATACTTTGTTATACAGTTTGAGTATACGCGTTAATGTTTAACGTAAGGGAATGGCATGAGCAAGCAGGTGACAAATTACAATGGCGTGGCTAGGTCGATACATTGGCTTTCGGCATTGGTCATAATTGGTATGTTTGCCGTCGGTTTGTGGATGGTTGATCTCAGCTATTACAGCGAGTGGTATCGAACTGCGCCTCACTGGCACAAATCCATAGGTATTTTATTAGCAGCATTGACCTTGTTTCGACTGGTTTGGAAGCATGTTACCGCGTCACCGAAAGTGGAAGGCAACCGTTTCGAGAAAGTCGCGTCCAAATTGGTTCATATGTTGATGTACTTAGTACTTGTGATGCTGTTTGTGTCTGGGTATCTGATCTCTACTGAAGATGGCCGTTCAATCGATGTATTTAATTGGTTTGCTGTGCCGGGGGCGGGTGCTCTATTTGAAGGGCAAGCCGATCTTGCTGGGCAAATACATTTCTATGCGGCATGGACATTAATCATTATGGCTGCACTGCATGCAGCAGCGGCACTTAAACACCATTTTATTAACCGAGATAACACGCTACGCAAAATGATAGGAGCTTCAAAATGAAAAAAACGTTACTTGCTACAGGATTGGCTATGGTGATGGCCGTGCCATTTACGGCTAGCGCAGCGGATTACGTTATTGATACTAAAGGCGCACACGCTTCAATTAACTTCAAAGTCAGTCACTTAGGTTACAGCTTTATCCAAGGCCGTTTTAATAAGTTTGAAGGCGATTTTAGCTACGACCCAGCGGACATTACGGCGTCAAAAGTATCAGTGAATGTGGATACCACCAGTTTAGATTCAAACCACGCTGAGCGTGATAAGCACATTCGTAGTGGCGACTTTATTAATGCCAGCAAGTTTTCTAACGCGACTTTCAACAGCACTAAAGTGGTGGATAAGGGCAATGGTAAGTTTGATCTAATCGGAGACTTAAACCTACATGGCGTGACTAAGTCAATCACGATTGATGCTGAGGTTATTGGCCAAGGTCAAGACCCATGGGGTGGCGAACGTGCGGGCTTTGAAGGAACAACACGATTAGAGCTGGCTGATTTCAATATTCCGGTGATGGGTGACTCTAGCTATGTAGTGATGGATCTTCATATTGAAGGCATCAAAAAATAGTGATTATCGTAAAAGCTTAGTAATAGGCTAAAGCGAATTAAAAAAGCGCCTCATAATAATGAGGCGCTTTGCGTTTCTAGCCAATGTCGTTGAAGTAATCGCTTATGCTGTTTGTTTTTGTTCTTCAACCACTTCTGTTGGTTTACCGTAAATGTTGCGCATAGCTTCAAGCACACTTAGACGGTTAACCACGCCCACCATTTGGCCGTTATCAAGCACTGGCAGCACATGAGGCTTGCTTACTTTGATGCTCTTCGCACGCTCTTCTAGAGAAAGAGTAGTAAAGCGAGTCGCAATACCCATGCTGCTTGTTGGGTACAACTGCTCTTTATCGATACATAGGAATTCAGCGACATCAACCAGCTTGTCGTTTACGTCAATCGCCACTACGTCACGAGACATTAAATCAACCACTTTTTGACCTTGAGTTGGGATGTAATCTTGGCACCACAAATCAACCATTACGTCGTGAGCAGAGAAGAAGCCAACCAAACGACCTTGAATGTCACACACAGGTGCACTAGGTAGATGGTTTTTTAGCAACACGTCGATCGCTTTTGGTGTGGTTAGCTCAGCGCTTAGTGTTACAGGTTGAGAGTCCATGATGTCTTTTACGATAATGTTGCTGTTCATAGTATGTTCCTTAACTGACGTAATGTTAGTGGTCTTAGTAATTGTTGCGATGTTGGCTGCTTTTAGTTGAGGGCGGCGGTAGATACACCAGTTCGCCAATCCAACCAATACGGCACCACCAACGATATTGCCGAGTGTTACAGGGATTAGGTTTGCAGTAACAAACTGCAGGATATTTAAGTCGGCATACTGCGCTGCAGTTGTGCCAGTCATTTGCCAGAAACTTTCTGGCGCAAAGTTTTGAATCACGATACCTAGCGGCACCATAAACATGTTTGCCACACAGTGCTCAAAGCCGCTTGAAACAAACATTGCCACAGGCATGATTGTCATTGCTGCCTTTGTCATGGCGTTAGCGCTGCTAAATGTTAGCCAAATCGCCAGACAAACCAGGAGGTTACACAAAACACCCAGTGCAAATGCTTGTACTGTTGTGTGATGCAACTTATGCTGCGCGATGTTGAGCGCATTCAAGCCCCATTGGCCATGATCCATTTGGTAAAGGCCTGCTGCTGAAACAATAAGAAGCAGAATCATTGCGCCGATGAAGTTTCCGACGTAAACCTTGCCCCAAATTGAAAGCATCTTGCCAAAACTGATTTGGCGGTTAGCCCATGAGATGCTCGATAAAACAGAACTGGTAAACAGTTCACCGCCACAGATGACGATAAGTATCAGCCCCATACTGAAAGCTAACCCGCCTGCAAGTCGGCTTAAGCCCCAACCAGATTCCGCGCTACCAGTAGTAACAGTGATATAAAAAAGAAACGCTAAACCGATAAATGCGCCTGCCATCATGGCTAGGCTAAGAGTCATACCGCTGCTCTTCTTTGCTTTGCTTAGGGCGAACTTTTCAGCCTCAGCCATCATCTCCATGGGAGAAAAGTAATCATTGTTGGCTTGAGTAGATGACATAAGCACTCCTAGTTATGAGTTTCATAAATAACCTCCTTATGATGATTGCAACGCTTAACTCGTCGTTGCCAATTCAGATTACGGCGCGAAAACCTAGAGGTAAAATTGATAATGTTTAGAATCCTCATCAAATAATTTGATATGAGGAAAATAGCCAGTAAAATGAAACCATGCGCGCATCGCGATAATAAAAATGAACGTAATAACGAAAGGAGAGTTATGCGCTATTCATTGAAACAACTAGCGGTTTTTGACGCTGTGGCTGACACTGGAAGTGTAAGTTTGGCCGCAGATAAATTAGCGTTAACCCAATCGGCCACTAGTATGTCGCTTGCTCAGCTGGAGAAAATGCTTGGCAGGCCTTTATTTGAAAGGCAAGGCAAGCAAATGGCTTTGACGCATTGGGGGATTTGGTTAAGGCCAAAAGCGAAGAGACTATTACAAGACGCCCAACAGATTGAGATGGGTTTTTACGAGCAACATTTACTAAGTGGTGAGCTGCGTGTAGGTGCCAGCCAAACCCCTGCAGAGCATTTGGTGCCGGATCTTATCAGCAATATTGATAGTGACTTTCCTGAGATGCGAATCTCATTGAAAGTAAAAAGTACCGATAGCGTAATTCAGGGTGTTATCGACTATAAATATGACGTTGGCATTATTGAAGGGCGTTGTGACGATAACCGGCTGCATCAAGAAGTATGGTGTCGTGACCACTTAACTGTGGTTGCAGCAGCTCATCACCCATTTGCGATGGCGCCTAAAGTTAGCCTTGCGCAATTAGAGCAAGCAAAATGGGTGTTGCGTGAGCATGGTTCGGGTACTCGCATGATTTTTGATAGCTCCATTCATCATTTAATTGAAGATTTGGACGTTTGGCGTGAGTACGAGCACGTTCCGGTATTAAGAAGCATGGTGGCAAATGGTCAATATCTAACTTGTTTGCCGTATCTTGATGTGGAACGCTATATAGAAAGTGGCCAATTAGTTGCTTTGGATGTACCTGAGCTAAATATGGAGCGAACCCTCTCCTTTATTTGGCGTGCTGATATGGTTGAAAACCCTCTTGTCGAGTGTATTAAGCGCGAAGGTCTACGTATGATGAAAGGTAAACCGAGCGTTTTGTAGCCCAAACTGATTCCAAACAAAGCCGCACCATTAAACTGGTGCGGCTTTTTTATTTACTAAATCTGTTGATTCTGCGTTTGCGTCAAAATTCTAGTGCAATTTATGAAATTATAACGCTATTAATGTGATCGAGATCGTTTGGTCAGGTAGTCGAAATCTCTATGATGCTGTTTTAGACGCAAAGGCATATTCACCATGAGTACATTGATCGCCATTTCTATCACCACCGCCATACTTTCTGGTATTTGGGGCTGGGTAGCTGTCTCACTTGGCTTACTTGCATGGGCAGGTTTTCTTGGCTGTACCAGTTACTTCGCCACCCCTCACGAAGGTTATAAAGGTTTATTGATAAGCCTTATCACCAATTTATCAGGCGTATTTTGGGCAATGATGATCATCCAAGGTTCTAGCTTTGTGTCTAATGAAGTTCTTGGTTATGTAATTACAGGTGTAGTGACATTGTTCATGTGCCTGCAAGCCCATAAAACCTTACTTTCCTTTATCCCAGGGACATTTATTGGCTCTTGCGCGACATTTGCAGCCGGTGGCGATTGGCAGATTGTGATTCCGTCTTTGATTCTTGGTGGTGTGTTTGGCTACACTATGAAAGCGACAGGTCTTTGGTTACATGAACGCGCAAACCAACCTAAAGCCATCAATCAAGATTCTCAGGTCTCTGAAATAAAATAAGCGTTATCAAAAAAATTGAAACACCCCCGATATTCGTTTTCGAATTTGAAGACCGGCCTCATGACTGAGGCCTTTTTTCTATCTAGGTGTTGCCATTTGCCAGTGTTACTACGCGTTTTAGTGTCCAGCGAAGTAGTTTAGGAATACACTGAGTGCCTTTGTCTTCGCAGTGAGAGACAATCGCAAGAGCAAGATCGGGTTTTGCAAACTTCTTCAGCACTTTCGCCACGACTTTTTTCGGTGGGATTGGGTGATCAGAAGGGATTTTGACCATCTCTCTAAAGAAGGGCTCAAAGCCATTGTTATATAGATAGTGCTCAATATCTCTATCGGGCAGTTCAGTGAGGCGATGACGTTCATGCTCGCCATCTAAACGCGCTCTCACTGACGCGGCATATTTTTTACCGGCGGGATCGCCGTCGGTGACTACGTGCCAATCAATACCAAAGGCTTTGGCTACTTTAATTAATGATTTAAGCCCGGATTGAGCAAATTCAATAATTTGTACCCCTTCGGCGGCAAGGTTGTAGCCACATTGATTGGCAAGCTCATTGAATAGCCAAACTTCGGTTTCGCCTTCGACCAATAACCAGCAACGGGCGTACAGTGCACCTGAGCGATGAAAACGAATGTGAAAACCGACTTTTCTCAGCTCATCTTTGGATAAACCTTGTAGCGCTAAGCTAGTGCATACGGTTTTATCTGATTGACGAACAAGGCGGCGAATACTGTGAAGCGGTACCTGAGCAAGTAAATCACCACTGTTGGTGGTGAGAATTTTTTGCATGGGTAATAGTTGTAGTAAACCCCAAGCTCTTGCTAGGTGGGTAGGGTGTAAACGGCCTTCAGGATCTTCAATGATCAATAGCGGGCGAGCGCAGCGACGAAGTTTGTTTGGGCCTCTTGCTTGTAAATACGCATTAAGCAGCCCCATAAACAACAGCCGCGTTTGTTTACTGTTGGTTTGCTCTACAAACTCTGAAATGCTTAAACCTGTTGCGTTGTGACCACTATAAAAGATGCCGTCTCTTTGCTTGCGTAGATTGCTACGCGTATAAGGCTTAAAGGAGAAGTAGTGATCCACCAGCATGTTCATTGAGTTCAGACTACTGCGCATTTCACCTTTATTAACGTGGCCGGGCACAGCCATCAAACGGCGACAGGTATTGTTGATACGCTTTTCAATGCGTTCATTTTTATCGCCATTTGAATGGATAGGCCGTTCGAAGCGGCGCGAGTCTTTGAGCCGTAATACAGGATGTAATGACATCAGTTCTTGCGCCAGTTTCTCGGTGTGATGCAGAGGGAGTGGGTTACCCTGCATATCCAAAAAATCGTAGTCGGTTTTAATTTCGTATTGATCTCGACTAGCACTTAAGCGATAGATGATGCGCTTGATGTTTTGGTCGTCCGTCACCCATATCGGTTTGATCTTTCGGTAACGACCGGATCGAATTTCGTTCTTTTCGTTAGAAATGAGCGTAAGAATAATTTGTAGGTCTTGAGATTGTGGATGAGAAATCGAGTAATCGACGTGGAAATCGGCCATTTCGAATTGGTAGGGAATCCCTTCTGCTGGCAGCGCAACAGAAAGCGCATCAAGCAGCGAAGATTTACCCCAAGTGTTTTCACCTATTAACGTAGTGAGTTGGTCAAAAGACAGTGATAGGCGTTTAATTCCGCGAAAGCCCGCGATTTCAATGCGTTCTAATTGCATAAGCTCACCCAACTTAACCAGTACATTATTAAGAATAAAAGAAAAACTCAGTATTGGCAGGCATTTAGCTCACAATACGGTGAATTATCAAAAATAAAAGCCCTAAATTTCAAAGAGATGGCATCCATTACGCAGACCGAAAAGCAAGTTTTTATAAAAAGTAATGAATCTGTCACACAGATTGAGGTAGGATTGCGGTGAAAAGAGAGATACTTATGACAGAAAGAAAAAATAAAGCCACGCGAATCAAATTGGCACATATCAACGACACCCATTCTTACTTTGAACCAACGTCCCTACAGTTAAGCTTGCCGAGCGGCACAGGAATAGAAACCCCATTTGTCAGTGCTGGTGGTTTTGCTCGTATCGCGACGCGCGCGAAAGAGCTAAAACAACTAGCAGAGCAAAACGATCAAGGCTTCGTGTTTTTACATGCTGGTGATTGCTTCCAAGGCACACTCTACTTCTCCTTATTTAAAGGCGAAGCGAACTCAACTATGCTCAACCAACTTGGTTTAGATGCCATGGCAGTGGGCAATCACGAGCTGGATATGGGCAATCTGCCCGTCGCTCAATTTGCCAAACAGATAGATTTTCCGCTATTGGCGGGCAATTGGGATTTATCCCAAGAGTGCGAGGATAAACCTGAGCGCTTAAGTGGTAATCCAAATGTATTCTCATACCGTCCTTACAGCCAATCCGCGCAATGGATAGTGAAACATGTTGGTGATGAGCCAATCGCTATTTTCTCCCTTGCGTTGGATAAGATGGCAGACATTTCCAACCCAGATGCCGACACGCCATTTGTTAGCGCGATCGAAACCGCGCGAAACACTGTGAGTGAAATTCACCGAGCGGGCATCAACAAGATCATCTTACTTAGCCATATGGGTTACGACACCGATTTGGATTTTGCCAATCATGTGGATGGCATCTCCATTATTGTGGGTGGTCACAGCCATGTGTTGCAAGGAGATTTCAGTCAACTTGGGCTAGGGGAATCTGATCCTTACGGGGTCAAGGTCAACCAAACTTATGTGGTTCAAGCGGGCTATCACGCACTTGCCCTTGGTCACTGTGATATTGAGTTTGACGCTCAAGGAATGGTGACGCACTTTAGCGGTAAAAACGAGCTTTTGATTGGCCGTCGTTTATTCATTGATACCAGTCGTAGTCAATCTTGGCAGCAGCAAGATTACCAAGCGTTGCGTGCTCAAATTGAGAACCACCCGAACGTGAAAGTGTGTCATAAAGACAATCAAATTCAGAAATTGCTGCAAGAGCGCTATCAAAGCCGAGTTCGCGTACTACAACAAACCATATTAGCCACCGCGAGCAGCAAACTGCGCCATATCCGTGTACCCGATGAGCAAGGTGGTAGTCAGATTGCGCCGTTGGTGAGTCAATCATTTCAACATGCGATGAATGCTAAAGGCTATAACATCGATTTTGCCATTCATAATGCCGGCGGAGTAAGGACATCAATAAACCCTGGGCCAATTTCAGTGGCCGATATTGCCGGAAAAGTGTTGCCGTTTGCAGTGCCCATTGGTGTGTATCAAATAAAAGGTCAGTTCATTCGAGAGACGTTAGAAGGCGCAATCAATAACGCTTTGAGTAACGGCGTGAAGGGCACGGGCGATGGCTCATACCCCTACACGGCGAATCTAAGGTTCAGTTATGAGGCCGATGCCCCTATGGGAGAACGTATTAAATCGTTAGAGATTTATCGTGAAAACCAAGGCTGGCAGCCGATAGACGAGCAACAAACCTACACGGGCACGTCTTCTGCCTACACTATGAAAGGTAAAGAGGGTTACGAAGCAATACTCAATATGCAGGGCGAAGGTGAGGTGACAACGCTCTCGATGGCGGACTGTTTTATTGAGTATTTGAAAGAGAAACCTCAGATTTTAGACAGTGATGCCGTTGCCTATCGAGGCTAGTGGTTAAAATTTCAACGCAATGGCACGCCTTATGCATTAAATATTCTGTCATGGGATCCTTAATAGTGCATAAGGAGTCATTATGTGGAGTAAAGACTGGGTCGATGTGGCAGTTGTAGTCAGTTGGGTCTGCGTTTGGACCTCATTGGTATACTTTATCCCTGCCGGTGGTTTTTAAATTCAACCACCTAACGTAAAGGAGCAATTTTTATTGCTCCTTTTTGATTTTATTTATAGACGAATGGATAAAGTAGGCGTACTATCCGCAGCGTTTGGGGAGTAGTCGCCTCTGGTTTACTTATCGTCATCTCGTTAGGCATCGCCTTTCCGGTAAGTATAAGCGTTCAGCGCTTCGACGAGACCAACGTAATCAAATCTTTATGCGGAATATATCCGTGTAAGGTTGTTTGTTTGCGGTAGGGATCGTAACCAATACTAGCTCTCGATCCCTCCGTTATTTGGAGGAAACATGACCCCATCTACATACTTAGGTTTCGGCCTACTGACTCTCATCCTCGTCGCTCTAGATATTTGGCAAACTCGTGGTGGCAAAATCACCATTAAGAAAGCTGCAATATGGAGTGTATTTTGGTTTGTGTTGGCATTCTTCTTTGCCGCATCTATCTACTTCTTCTGGGATTTTTACGCGCCAGGAAGTGACTACACTGCAGAAAAAGCTACCGTATCGTTTGTGACCGGTTATCTACTAGAGAAGTCACTCAGTGTGGACAACCTATTTGTGTTTGCAATCATCTTCCACCAATACGCAGTTCCTGAGCATTTGCGTCCTCGTGCGCTGCTTTGGGGTGTCATTGGCGCGCTAGTGTTACGTGCAATTATGATTGCAGTAGGCGCGCAGTTGCTTGCTCAGTACCACTGGGTGCTATACGTGTTCGCACTATTCCTAATTTGGACTGGTATTCAGCTTGCACGCGACAAAGGTGATGAAGAAGTGAACCCATTACCAGAGAAACTGATCCGTCGCTTTGCAAATGTGACTGATGATTTCCGTGGCAATGCGCTGACTGTGATTGAAAATGGTAAACGCGTCGTTACGCCTATGATGATCGTAATCGGTGTTATCGCATTTATGGATGTGATGTTTGCTTTAGACTCAATTCCAGCGATTTTCGCAGTAACACGTGAACCGTTCTTAGTGTTAGCAGCAAACGTATTTGCGTTGTTGGGCTTACGTTCTTTGTACTTTGTACTGCAAGGTATGATGGATAAGTTTATCTACCTAAAACCAGCGCTGTCTTTCATCATGGTCTTTATCGGTATTAAGATGATGCTTGTCGGCTCAGCATGGGAGATCCCAACACCGGTATCACTACTTGTGTTGCTAGTCACCATGACAGTTGCGGTTATTGCTTCAGTAATGAAACAAAAGCAGCAACAGCAAGCGAGATTGCAATAACCAACGTAATCTCAAGTAATTAATAATGCGAGCAGTGCGATATTTATTACACGTTTGAATGTAAAAATATCGTTAAATTGAAATGCATCAACGAGCCGGCAATGACTAAAATTACTCTTAAGTTGGATATTTAGTCGTCTAAATGGTTTGTTGATGCATAATTGCAAATAGGGTGTGTTATCGATTTGTTTCATAAGAATAACTAATCCGAAAGTAGAAGATTTGTCATTTTTTACTCGCGAAAAAAGTGACTAGAATTTCTACATCAAATCAAGTTACCCGAATTTATAGAGAGGCTGATATGGCGCAAGTAATGCACGTTGATACCATGATTAACCCAAGCTCTATGGAAAAGAGAACCTACTCGGTTAGCTTCAAAGGATTGATAGCACACTTACTAGACATTTTGTTTACTGATAACTCTGAGCGCCTATACAGCGCAAACGACCTATCAGGTCACATGCAAAAAGATATCGGTTTATACCGCTAGTAGAAAGAATTGTTTAAAACGCCAGCATCCGCTGGCGTTTTTTTTTGCTAAAAAATCTAATCCACTTAACCACTTATGAAACGAGATGTAAAAATAACGGAATTTATGCGAGGAATACAAAATAGTGTTCTATTCTTACTAATGATGCTAAGTGCTTGGTTGCATAAAAAATAAACGTCATTGCTAGGTAAGGAAACGATTTATGAGTGATATGGAATACGATTATCCCGCCAACTACAACCTCATCTCAATTACAGACCCCTCCAGTTATATTAAATATGCCAGTGCCCATTTCAGTGAAGTGGCCGGATATGAAGACGGCGAGTTAGTCGGTCAGCCTCACAATGTCGTGCGCCATCGAGATATGCCCAAACAAGCATTTAAAGATTTATGGTCACACCTACAATCGGGTCATCATTGGATGGGGATGGTAAAAAACCAACGTAAAGGTGGTGGTTACTATTGGGTAGATGCATTCGCTTCGCCGATTAAGCTCAATGGTGAAATTGTCGAATATCAATCAGTGCGTTTTAAACCGGAACGAGTTTTTGTTGACCGTGCAGAAAAAGCGTACACCAAGATGCGTGGGGGCGGTAAACCTTTGACCATGTATCTACCACGAACTCGCCTTTGGATGCGTTGCTCAATGAGCATTGCAGCTGCTTTTGGTGTATCAGCAAGCCTATTGCAAATCGGACAGTCACCGCTCGTTAGCTTAGGTGCAATGGCGGCGTTATCAATAAGTGCCGTGTATTTGCTTACCCGTCCATTAGAGAAAATTGCTCAGATGGCGCGCAAAGACTTCAATAACCCATTAATGGAATATATTTATTGTGGCCGTATCAACGATCTTGCGGAAATTGAGTTAGGAATGAAAATGCGTAAGCAATACGCAAATGCATTGTTAGGCCGTGTCGGTATCTCAGTGATGGATTCTTGTAATGCCACCCGAACCAATGCTGATTCAGCCGCCGATAATAGCGAGCGTGTGACTCAAAACCTAAGTGAGCAGAAAATCGAGATTGATGTTGTCGCAACTTCAGTCAATGAGATGCAAGCGGCTTCAACTGAGATTTCTCAAAACGCACAAGCCACTGCTGACGCGACACTAAAAGCGCAAAACACCATGACCGATAGCCGAGGCGTTATTGATGGCGTAAATACCTCTGTGCTTGAGCTAGTCAATGAACTGAAAGAGATTTCACAAACGGTTACTGACCTTAACCAACAGACCGAACAAATCGGCTCAGTGGTCGAGGTGATTAACGACATTGCAGAGCAAACTAACTTGTTAGCCCTAAATGCAGCAATAGAAGCCGCAAGGGCAGGAGAGCAAGGTCGAGGGTTTGCCGTGGTCGCGGACGAAGTGAGAACCTTAGCGCAGCGCACGCAAGAATCAACCACAGAGATTCAATCTGCCATCGAGAGCATTCAATCGGGAAGTAACTCGGCGGTGAAAGCGCTGAAAAAAGGCAATGATCAATCCGCCAGTACAGTAGAGCTGCTGAGCAAAGCACAAGAGAGTATTGTATTGCTTGAAGAGCTTGTGCAAGACGTGGTGGATAGAAACCAACAAATAGCGGTAGCGATTGAAGAACAAGTGCATGTATCGGATGAGATTAACGAGAATATCCAATCAATCAACCTTAAGTATGCAGATTCCTACGAGCTGATGACGCAAACCAACGATATGAATGCTAAAGTGCAAGACAGCACCAATGAGCTGACGGAAGTGATACAAAAAATCGCTTAAACAAGTTAGCGCGTTGACAAGCGCTAGATAAAACAAAAGCACCATAAAGGTGCTTTTGTTATGAGTGAGAATTACTTCTTACGACAGTATTCTGCAATCACGTACATAGATTGGCCGCCGTTTGCTTTACCTGAAACAAGCTTAGGATCGTCGCCAATGCTGATGCCACGGATAACCGTGCCTTGTTTGATTACTTGGTTAGTGCCTTTAACTGGTAGGTCCTTGATCACCGTTACGTCGTCACCTTTTTTAAGTTCAACGCCGTTGCAATCGAATGGTTTGTCGTCAGCCGACATACCTTGCATTGCCCAAGTTTTGGTTTCTTCTTCCATGTACATCATATCTAGCGCGTCTTGTGCCCAGCTTTCAGCGTTTAGGCGAGTAAGTTGGCGCCATGCTGCTACTTGTACAGGTACAACTTGGCTCCACATGCTGTCGTTTAGACAACGCCAGTGGTTGATGTCTTGTGGGTCATCAATTTCACCCATGCATTTGTCACATACCATGATGCCGTGATCCACCGTCACGTGGCTGTGTGGTGGCACAGCGTATGCCGATAGAGGTGCTTCACTAGCACATAATTCACATTTAGATTCACAGCGTTGTAGCATTGTTGCTTCAATAGACATAATGGACTCACATATAGTCAGGGGTTAATAAACGGGGCTATTATCCACTTTATCCATGGAAAAGAAAGGGGGATGCGGTAAAGCAAAGGATTAACTTGTGCAAACTGACATTTCACTGATATTTGTGCCGTTATCAATAACAAAACTAAACCTCATCAATAACTTATTTGAGTGACCGTGTAACATAATGTCACCCGCTATTTACCTTGTTAGAGCTTAGCGGCATAATCGGTTAGTTTTTTATAGCAATTTAATAGGTTGATAGATTGGAACTATTATCAATAGAGTTTCTAGGTAAGCCTCTTCGCTTAGAAGGTTCGATGGCTGGATGGCAACAATTGTTTTGGGATAACCAAATCGTCTCACAGTTAAATGCGGATTCCGAACGAGGTAAAAACAGCCAACATCAGTTCATGTTGACCAATGGCGAGCGCGAACTGCAATGCCAGCTAGATTGTGAACTCGGGTGGCAACCTTTTGAATTTCGCTATCGCGCAATGGTGGATGGCCAATTAGTTACCGAAGGTGAGCGAAGCACCAAAGATATTGAGCAGCAAACCCCATATACGCCGCCGCCAGCCGAGAAACGTTTTAGTTTAATTGGTCTTGTATCACTAGGTATGAAAGCGCTGAAAAGCGCGAAAATGATCAAAGTGATCTTCGCTTCTGCAAGTCTTGCAGCGTATTCGTGGCTATTTTCATTCCAATTTGCTTTGGCATTGATTGCTTGTTTGGTGGTGCATGAATATGGCCATGTAAAAGCAATGAAATACTTTGGTATGAAAACCAAGGGGATTTACCTTGTACCATTTTTAGGTGGTTTGGCGCTAAGCGATGAGAAGATAAACACCCGTTGGCAGGATGTGGTGATCTCCATCATGGGGCCAATGTTTGGTTTTGTGCTGTCTGTTATTTTAGTTGGTGTGTATTGGATTACGGGTGAAGTGTTCTTTGCCGGGCTTGCCGCGTTTAATGCGTTTCTGAATCTATTTAACTTATTGCCAATCTTGCCTTTAGATGGCGGGCACATACTCAAAAGCATCAGCTTCTCAATGAACTCACTCGCTGGCTTAGTGTTATGTACTGCGGCTGCTGCGGGCGGTGTTTTTCTAAGTTACTGGCTAGGCTTAACGTTGCTGGGTTTCTTATTGATCATGGGAATGCTTGAAGTGGTGCTCGAGTGGCGTTATCGACATTCAAGCCATCTATTACCACTGGATCGTTATGGCCAGTGTGTTGCAGCCGTTTGGTATGTGGCTTTGGTCGCGGGACTAATCTCAATCATTTGGTACTTTGCTTCAACCGGTGACACCATGCTGTCACTGCCGATGCAAATCTTAGGGACATAAAAATAGGGAGCGAATGGCTCCCTATTTACTTTCTACTGCGCCAGTTAAGTCTCTATATCTTACAGTTCGGGCGCTGCGTGGCGTAATTAGGTAAACGCTGCATCGTTTGCTGAAGGTCGGATATGCGTGTGCTGTGTGATGGGTGAGTAGACAGTAGCTCCGGTGGCTGCTTGCCGCCGCTCGCTTTCGCCATGTTATACCATAGGTTGACACTTTCACGTGGGTCAAAACCTGCTTTTGCCATTAGCTCTAGGCCGACAATATCCGCTTCTGATTCTTGAGTTCGACCATAAGGCATCAATACTCCGTATTGCACACCTAAACCAAGGGCAGCCATAGTTGCATTTCGATACTGCGCGTAGTCTGATGCACCAAGTGCGGCGCTGGTAATCTGTAAACCAGCATTAGCCAGTTGGGATTGAGATAAGCGTTCATTACTATGATCAGCAAGAACGTGAGCAATTTCGTGGCCGATCACCGTTGCCAGTTGGTCTTGGTTTTCTGCGACATCTAATAATCCGGTGTACACACCGATTTTACCGCCCGGAAGAGCAAAGGCATTCACTTGCTTACTATCGAATACGACGACTTCCCACTCTTGAAATGAACCTTGTACCGGGACATAACGAGTGATGGCACCGGCAACACATTGAACGTAGTTATTGAGCTTCTTGTCGCTGCTGATCTTCTGTTGTTGCTTCATTTGCTCAAAAGATTGCGCGCCTAAACTGCTCATATCATTATCTGAAAAGAGCAAAATTTGGTTTCTACCGGTTGGTGAGGCTGTACACGCCGTTAGGCCAATCGTTAAGGCAAGAGTTGAGTACTTAAACCACGACATATTACGTTCCATATAAACTAGCTATTTCTTAATTATAACATTAGGTTAAACTGATAGTCTGCCAACCTCAATAGCTAGACGTGATGAGTGACTCATCATTCATTGATGTCTCGGCTTTCTCTACGTAGGAACAGTATGAGTATCTGGAAACGTGAAATAGATTTACAGCGCTTAAATCAAACCTCTAAAAATACCCTCATCGATCATCTACAGATCGAATACTCCAAAGTGGGTGACGATTATATTCAAGCCACGATGCCGGTTTGTCACTTTACTCATCAACCGTTAGGTATGTTGCACGGCGGGGCATCTGTGGTGCTGGCTGAAACTTTAGGTTCGGTAGCCGCAAACTTTTGTGTCACAGAAGAGAGTTACTGTGTTGGCTTAGACATTAACGCCAATCATGTCAGAGCGATGCGCAGTGGTATGGTAATTGGTACCGCCAAGCCCATCCATTTAGGTGTGTCTACCCAAGTGTGGCAAATCAATATTACCGATGAACGTGAGCGTTTAGTGTGTACTAGCCGTTTAACAATTGCAGTAAAACAGCATAAGAAGAGTCAGAACTAATTATGGTGATTGAGTTTTCAAGTGGCAAGATTATCGCCACCGCCCATGAAATTGTCGTACGACTTAAGGGCGAAGCCATGGTCACTCTTCAAGCACAAACCGATGCGATTCAATTGATAGGCCGCGGCGCTAATGTCATTAACGTTAACGGCAGCGAGTGCAAATGGTCTGTGAAATTAGATAACCAACAGCAAATCGATGAATTAGCGTCACAAATTGGTATTGCGGTTGAGTAACCGCTTGATCTGACGTTTTTAAATGGGGGAAAATAACTGCATATCCAATATAGTTTGAGATTTCCCCTTTATGAGTAGCCCTCGTCTTCGCGTCCAGTTTGAAACCTTGTTTGAGCACTATGATGGTGTTGATTGTGGAGTTCAGCTTGAAGAGATTACAGACATCCTTTGCTGTACTCGACGCAATGCCCGAATCGTTCTAAATAAAATGGAAGAGGAAGGCTGGCTAGAGTGGCATCCTGCTCCGGGTCGCGGCAAGCTCTCTCAGCTCAATTTTAAACGAACTCGTGCAGATGTGAGTGAAACCCTCGCAAGACGCTATCTTGAAGAAGGGAAGATAAGCCAAGCGCTTAAAGTGCTCGATCAAGATGCCGCTAAACTTGCGCAAGTGGTTGAAAGCTACCTTGGCGTACAGCATCAAGAAGGGGAGCAAGTTGTTCGCTTGCCATACTATCGCCCGCTCTCAATGCTCAATCCACGCAAATACATTCGTCGTTCAGAGCAGCATATTGCGAGACAAGTGTTCAGTGGCCTAACCAAGCTTGACGAGCAAGAAGTGTTGCAGCCCGACTTATCCCACAGTTGGGAGATGCTTTCGCCTCGTCACTGGCGATTTTACCTAAGACCGGCTGTTCGATTCCACAATGGCGATTTACTCACTACAGAAGCGGTGGCGGAAAGCATTAATTTGCTAAAGAGTCGAAAGCTGTTTAGTCATATAGAACAAGCCGAAGTTCATCAGAAGAACGTACTCGATGTTCATCTTTCTCAAGATGATTACAAACTCGCGCTGCTGCTTACCGAAGCCTGCGCAAAAATCATGTTACCTATGTCAGCCCGCACTGAAGAGTATGACCAGTTTCCTATCGGAACCGGGCCTTATAAAGTGGTGCAAAATGATGAAAAACGTCTGGTGTTAAAAGCATTCGATGGCTACTTCGGTTTTCGTCCTTTAATCGACAGTGTAGAAGTGTGGGTTATTAATGCTTTGCACTCGTCAATTGTGTTTCCTAGCCTTGCAAAACCTATGTCACGCACCGGCAGCACAATGAATGATGAAGTGGAACTAGATCCTGGGTGTACTTATTTACTTCTCAATCGGAAACAAGGCTTAGCTAAGCAGGATGATTGGGCGCGCTATTTCAGTCAGCGATTGTCCTCGCTTAATGTATTTCAGCAGTTACCGCAAGATAAGGTTGTTGAGCTTGGTGCGTTACCCGCACATGGCTTAAAGCCCGGTTGGTATCATCACTCTCGTCAAAATCACTACACGCCGCCACCAAGCTATCGGACGGTGACCATTGCCTATCATAGTATGCATCCGATGTTCCCAACTTTGGTCAAGTGTCTTGAAGCGCTATTAAAGCAAGACAATTTGGATGTTGAGCTGATCACCTATGATTTGGAAATGCCAGACACCTCGAAAGTCGATATTTGGATTAAGCCGATGGGGCTTGGCCATAATAGAGATGATGCATTAGCCGGTTGGCTATTGGATTACAGCGATATAGATACGATGAGCCAAGAGTCTGACTTTAGTGAATGGGGTGACGTTGTCACCCAATGGCGTCAATCCGAATCAACCCCCTTCGCCGCACAAGCGCTTGGGAAGCTATTAGCCGATAAGATGCAGTTAATCCCTATGTTTCACTGCTGGCTAGGGGTAAGTAAAGACCAATGTGGTGCACTACAGAACGCGAAATGTAATGCATTAGGTTGGTTCGATTTTAGTGAAGTTTGGGTTAAGCCAATGGAAGAGAATCAGAGTTAATTTATGGCCAAACCCAACAAAAAGCAGCCCAGTAAAACCGTTAACATTTATTGCGCAAAATGTCGTTTTCACCTGTTTAAATACCGAAAGGGAGGAAAAGGCGCTTTGATTAAGTGTTTTAAGGAGAGAATAGTGGAGGATTTTACTCAAACTCCCTGTATTTGTCCCGGTTGCGAATCTGAATTTGCGCGAGATACTCTGGTTCGTGGTACGCCAGCATATAAGTTTATAGGCGGCAAAGTGACGATGAAGTGATACGTTTTATTAACAATTGACCATATTGAGTGATTTACCATTATTGTTGAAAATGAGCCGAACGGTGCGATTTTTGATCTGAGTCGATAAAAGTCGTAAAAAAATCGTTAACAACTTTCATGTTTCGCCAATGATGTTACAATAACAACGCTTTAAAATGTTAGTCCAAGTGTTCAATTTGATTTTCGTAGGGGTAAGTCATGGAACTAGGTTTAATCATCGCTTTCATCGTTGCATCTGCAATTATGGTGAAAAAAGAGATGAAAACCTCAAAATAATCACTCATTCAGCCCAATTTTTTGATACTTTTTTGAATGTTTGAAATAGAAAAAAGCCAGCGTTTTCGCTGGCTTTTGTTTTTCTAGCACTTCTATTTCTGATTAGAAGTCATATTTAACCGTAACAGAGAAGTTTCGACCGGCTTGAGTGTAGAACTTATCTTCTTCTGATTGGCCGCGAACGTCTGTCCAATTGTAGTATTCTTCGTCTGTTAAGTTAAAGATACCACCACGAATGGTTAGGTCTTCAATTGGACGGTAGTAAGCGGTTAAATCAACCACAGTAGAGGCGTCCGGCGCGAATTTACCCTCTGGGTTGCCGTAACGGTCAACACTATCAATGATGTCTCCCTCTTTTTTCTTCGCGGTATAAGAGACCTTCAATGAAGTACCCCAAACTTTAGAAGGAGCGTCGAAGTTAATACCGGCAATCGCATTCCAAGGCATAATGGAGTTTAGTGGATTGTTTTCGTTATCTTCACCCTTGGTATAAGCGGCAACCAAACTGGTTGTTAAACCTTTAGGCGCATCAGCGATCTCATGCCAATCTAACATGTTAGACAGTTCGATACCTTTGATGGTCGCTTCTGTCACGTTGTCGTAGTAGTACTCAGTGCTAAACGCAGGGTTTGTACTTGCGCGAGATAGGCGTTCGATGAAGTTATCATATTCACTTTGGAATACGGCGATTTCGTTGCGAACGAAGCGATTGTTAACGCGCCATCCTAGTTCGTAAGAAATGCTTTCTTCTGCTTTTAGATCCGGATTTGGTGATGCAGTGTATCGATGCGCCGCGTTTGCGAACGAGTAGTACAGCTCTTGGAAGTCTGGCGCACGGAAACCTTGACTGATTTGGGCAAATAGTTTGTGCTCATCATTGACGGACCACGTAACACCAAGACGACCAGTTACCGCAGATTCTTCGTAAGCCTTATAAGAGTCTTGGTCGAAACCACCATCATTGCCATTAGGGATGCCGCCATTAGGGTCAGTTTTGTATGAGTCGTAACGGATACCAGGAGTGACAATTAAGCTATCACCGAAAGCGATTTCATCTTGTAAAAACAGGCCGTATTTTGTTTCAGTCGCATCTGGTACGTAATAAACAATTTTGTCTGCGCTACTGCTGTTGTATTCGTGGTTTACGTTTGAAATGTCGCGATTAGAGTAAGAGAAACCGTAAACAAGGTAGTGCTCTGAACCGCCAAGGGTAATGAACTTATCGAACTGAGAGTTAAACTGAAGGCCGGATTCTTCGTAAACGTAATCTTTGTTTTGCGTATTCGAGCTGCTGACGCGATCTGTTAGCCCGTTTGATTCTTTATTTAGGTAGTCCAGTTGCCATTCTAGATTGTCTGCGAAGTTGGTATTGGTCGCCCAAAGGTGTTTCACGCCAATACGTGTTTTTGTTTCAGTATCATCACCTAAGTAAGTATCATAACTGCCGCTGCTGTTACGGTTACTATTGGTTAGATCTGATTGAGCGTCTTTATCGATGTATTCACCAGTAAACTCTAGGCGGTGGTCATCGTTTAATTGGATTTGAAGTTTACCAAGTAGGTTGTCTGCTGTTGTTTCAAGCGGGTAGGTTTCACCGAAGTTATCTAGCTCTTCACCATCTTTACGCGTGTAAGCAATCAGGGTTTCTACGTCATCAAATCGATTAGCGACAGCGACAGATTCTGTGAAGGTCGCATCAGCAGATGAATAGCCAAATTTAGCGTGGCCACCGACATCCTTGCCGTCTTTTAAGAAATCAGCAGGGCTCTTCGTTTCAAACGCGACAATACCACCGATAGCGTCTGATCCTTGAAGCGAAGAGGCTGCGCCTTTAACTATCTCAACTGATTTCAGCATATCGACATCGACGTCTACGCGACCAGAGTTAATGAACGCGTACGAGTTTTCGAACTGGTTAGCTTGTGATACGCCATCCACGATGATTTTAACGCGGTTGCCCTCTAAGCCACGAACATTGATAGACTGAACACCTTGGCGGCTGTCGCCTTGCACTGTTACACCAGGTGTGTATTTTAGAACATCTTCAATACTGTTAGAGAGGTTGGCTTCGATATCTTCATCAGTGACAACAGTTACCGATGCGGCGACGTCGTCGAGTTGTTGGCTGGTACGGGTTGCCGATACAACAACTTCATCAAATAAATCGAAATCTTGAGCAAATGCCATTGGCGAACACGCCAAAATAATGGATGTTGAGAGGAGTGTTTTCTTATACATTTGAAACTAAACCTTACTTGTTATTTTATTGTGAGTGGTAAACCGACAAGGATTCTATTTGATCTAAATGATAATTAATACCATTCGCATTAAGTGGTTTTTGGTTTGAAATGTACAAAATATAGGCTACATGTTTCTAACTATTTGTTTTTGCGAATTTTACAATCTATTATTTTGTTTCAATTTTCTTTAAAATTAATTGTATATTCTTTGAATTTTCTCAGATTTGAGCTTTGTAGGTGACAGTATTGTCATTAGGAGGGTGGTAAATGCAGAGTCCAGTGACTCTTGAAGCGCTGCATATTCTTGACGCTATCGATAGAAGAGGTAGCTTCGCCGCAGCGGCCAATGAGCTAGATCGTGCTCCGTCATCATTGAGCTATCAAATTCAAAAGCTTGAACAAGATCTCGACATTATGATCTTTGACCGTTCAGGCCACAAAGCTGCTTTTACTGAAGCGGGCAAGCTGATCCTCGAACGCGGTAGAGCCATTCTTTCTGCCACCGAAAAGTTGGTCAATGATGCGAGTGTTTTAGCCAATGGTTGGGAGCTTGATATCACCATTGCGTTTGATGGCATAATTCCAATTGATAATTTCTTCTCTATGGTCGATGCCCTGGGCAATGTGAGTAGTACAAGAGTACGATTACAAGAAGAGATTCTCGCTGGTGGATTGGAGTCTTTAGAAACAGGACGCTCCGATCTATTAGTTTGCCCACAGTTAGATAACTTACCGCTTGAGATAAAACATCAAACTATCGGTAAGTTAGAAATGATCTGGGTGGCAGAAAAAGATCATTATGTACACAAGCGTGTGGGCGAGTTTGATCACACCGCTCAGGAAAAATACCGAATCATCGCCATAGCCGATACTGCAAGAGAGCAGCCGCCGCTTTCGATTAATGTACTGGAAAAACAACCACGTCTTACGGTAAGCAGTTTTGCGTCCAAAGTGGAGGCGCTAAAAAGTGGCTTAGGTATTGGCACATTACCCACCACCATTGCTAAGCCGCTTATTGAACAGGGTGTATTACAGCAAATTAGCGGCACTGAGGCGTTTCCAATAGATATTATTATGGCTTGGAAACGTAATAAAATCGGTGAAGCGAAATCATGGTGTATTCAATACCTGAACAAGAACTGGGCTATGAAATAACTGTAAGGTGCTGCTATAAGCGCAGCACCATATCGGCTGTACCATCTTCAAACTGAATATCAATCTCAAACCCAAGCCGCTGAGCAAGTGTCAGCATACCGCGATTATTGGGCATCGTAATACCGGTCATCTGCCGAGTTTTCTTGCCCTTACAATAATCGATGATCTTGTTCATTAGCAGTTTACCTAATCCTTGGCCTTTCAAATCTGACCGAATCAAGATGGCAAATTCTGCATCACTATTATCATGGTTGATGAGCGCGCGCGAGACACCGATGATCTCGTGGCTTCCTGCATTTTCACGTACGGCGACAAAGGCCATCTCTCGGTTATAATCGATCTGAGTAAACTTAGCTAATGCTTCATGGTTGAACTCACCAACCTCGGAGAAAAACCGTTTGTAGAGGTCGTCTTTGGATACACCATTAATGAATTCGGCATGCAATGGCTCATCTTCCGGTAGGATGGGTCTTAGTAACACTTTTCGCTTGTCTTTTAGATGAACCCACTCTTCATGCTCAACCGGATAGGGCCTAATTGCCAAGCGCTGCTGCGCATCACCATGATAGGTCTTCAAGGTTAAGTCGGCATCTAGGATGGTAAATTCGCTACCATTTGCCAGTACTGGATGTATATCCAGTTCATGCACTTGAGGGCAATCAACCACCATCTGCGAAATTTTAACCAAGACTTCGGATAGGCCATTCATATCGATTGGGTCAGGCAGTTTTTGCAGGCGAATTTTACCACTTTTTATGGCTCTTACGATTAAGTAGCGGGCAAGTGTCATATTCAGTGGTGGTAATGCTGAGGCAGCATCGATCGCTTCATCCCACTCAGACCCACCTTGACCAAGCAGTATTACGGGGCCAAATGTATCGTCATGTTTGACTTTGATCCGTATCTCTTCACCTCCAGCAAGCTTTGCCATACCTTGCACTAACAACCCGTGAACATTAGCGGCAGGATAGGAGAGTTTCACTCGGTCTAAAATCGCTTGAGACGCGCTGGCTACCTCTTGGCTATTTCTTAAATTAAGCATAACGCCATGCACATCGGATTTATGAGCAATGTCTGGAGAGCGTAACTTAACAGCGACGGGGTAACCTATTTCTCCTGCGATGTGTACGGCTTCGCTTGCTTCTGAGGCGATCCATGTCGGCAGTACGTTGAAATTAAAGCAACGCAAAAAATGGCCTATTTGGTGTGTATCCAATACAACTGTATCTTTATCCAGTAGTTGTTGTTCTATCCATAACTTAGCATTTTCGAGCTCACTGACATGAACGGGTTCAGCCGTTGTCGGCGTTTCCATTAATTGCTTTTGGTTACGTCGGTATTCGACTAAGTGCATGAAGGCAACGACTGCACTCTCAGCGGTACGATAAGTTGGAATTCCGGCTTGGGTAAAAATACTTCTTGCTGGCTTGGCCGTCAGTTCACCAGACCAATTGGTTAGTATGTTGAACCGTTTGTGCCTAGGGTGAGCTTTAATCGCTTCGACGATATCAACGGCCGTTTGTTTCGATCGGGCAATAGCGGAAGGACTGTGCATAATTAGGATAGCATCGGCGCAATCACTGTCCATAAGAGTATTAATCGTATCAACATAGCGCCGACAATCTGCATCGCCCACCATATCGATGGGATTATTTTGACTCCAACTTGATGGCAACTTAGAGGACAGTTTTTCCAGCGTATATTCGTCTAGCTCTGCTAACTTACCGCCACGTTCAAGCAATGTGTCCACGGCCATTATCGCCGGGCCGCCGCCGTTAGTGATTATCGCAAGTCTCTCGCCACGTAACGGTACAGAGTGAGTTAAGGTTTCTACCGCGGCAAACAGTTCATGAGAGTTTTTAACTCTCAGCATACCTGTACGGCGGATTGCGGAATCGTAAATGATATCGAGCGTATCATTGCCACCAGTATGGGCTTGCGCAGCGCGCCGTCCTTCTGGAGTTTTTCCGCCTTTAAGTACCAATATTCGTCGGTTGCGCGAAGCACTTCGCGCGGCAGACATAAAGCGCCGCGCGTCTTTGATCGTATCGACGTAAAGTAGGATCGCTTCTGTGTGAGTATCAGTAGAAAGATGATCGAGAAGATCGGCAAAGTCGACATCAAGTGCATTACCAAGCGAGATAAATGCAGAGAAGCCGATGTTTTTGTCATTGGCCCAATCCAAAATAGTGGTACACATAGCGGCGGACTGGGAAATAAAGGCGATTTTGCCTTTTTGTGCCGTGACCGGAGAGAATGACGCATTAAAGTTAAGCCAAGGAAGAATCAAACCAAGGCTATTTGGCCCAAGCACTCGCATGCCAGAGGCTTTAGCGATGCCAATGCACAAGCTCTCGATAGACTCTCCAGTACTACTTAGTTCATGCATATCGGAAGAGAGTACGATGGCCGATTTCACGCCTTTGGCTGCAAGCTGAGTGAATATCTCAATGTTTCGACAAGCATGGGTACAGAGAATGGCTACATCAGGAACAATAGGTAGTGCGTCGATATTAGGGTAGGCCAACACACCACAAACCGATGTGTAATTGGGCGTAACGGGCATAATTGCGCCTTCAAACCCATCTTGAAGCAGGTTTTTCATCACGATATTGCCGGCGCGCATTGGACGAGTTGAAGCGCCAATCACTGCGATGGATTTGGGCTTAAGTAGCTGGTTTAAATTGTCCATAAATCAACTTCCTAACGATATATTCACTTTATCGTAACGGAGTCTGAGTGTATCTGCTGTGATAAAGTGGCGTTGTTTTAATCAGATCACCGAAACAGCGCATCAGTTTGTGTTATAAGTCACAGTGTCTAATAATATATTCACGCAGTATGCTTGATTAAAGGTCTGTCTAACGGCATGATTTACAGTAAATTCTATCTAGGGCTTTGAAGAATTCATGAAAAAAATAGCAATTGTTGGCTTATCTGTATTACTTTCGGCTTGTGTGTCAGGACAATACACAACGGATGTAAGTTCAGAGAGTTACCGTGAAGATTACAAAACAGCGCAAGTTGAACTGCCTGTAACTAACGAAGTAGCAGAAACGACAGTCGATACGCCAGCAGTTGTCGCTGTTGAAACGAAACCAGCAGTCACCATCGTACCGCCTTCTAAAAAGCAGCAAAACGCGATGCCAGCACGCTACGGTTATACTATCCAAGTTGTAGCAGTAGGCTCTCAGGCTAAAGTTGACCATTTCGCTCGTAACTTACCAAGCAACGGTGAGCCAGTATGGGAAAACTACAAAGTCGTTAACGGCACTAAGTGGTACACCGTGCTTTACGGTGATTACGCAACCCAAGCCGATGCTAAGAAAGCGATTAGCCGTCTACCGGCTGAATTCAAAGCATTGAAGCCATTTGTTAAGAGTATTGACGCAATTAAAAACTCGCCATACCCAACCCTTAACAAGCTAAATTGATAAAAAGGGGCAATCGCCCCTTTTTTAATGTCTAAATATTGGCCTAACAGCCTTTCTGCCTTAATAATATTTGCGATACAAGTGTAACTTGGCTCAGTTTTCTTTATTATGGACTGACCTTAGCTTTTGTCGTTTCACGGAAAGATTTTAATGAAAAAAACGTCCATTCTTCTACTTTGTGGTGGCGGTTCGTCAGAACACGAAGTTTCTCTAGTTTCTGCTAACTATCTGCAATCTCAGTTAGAGCTTACTGAGGAATTCTCGGTAATTCGCGTAGAAATGAAGAAAGACGGTTGGTTTACCGAAAACGGTGAACTTGCGCTACTTGATACCAACACCGGCCAACTGAACTTTGCCGATGCTTCTCTGCATATTGATTTCGTTGTACCGTGTATTCACGGTTTCCCTGGTGAGACTGGTGATATTCAATCGCTGCTTGAGCTATCTGGTATTCCTTACTTAGGTTGTCGTGCAGAAGCGAGCACAAATAGCTTCAATAAGATTACTTCTAAGCTGTGGTATGACGCACTAGGTATCCCGAACACGCCATACTTGTTCCTATCTGAAGATAACCAAGAAGCCTACGCTCGTAGTGTTGAGGCATTCAATCAATGGGGCAGTGTGTTTGTTAAAGCGGCTTGCCAAGGTTCTTCGGTCGGTTGCTATAAAGTGACTGAGTTATCCGAGTTGCAAAAAGCCATCAGCGATGCCTTTACCTATTCAGATCAAGTGTTGATTGAGCAAGCGGTTAAGCCTCGAGAATTAGAGGTGGCGGCATATGAATACAATGGCGAGTTGGTTTTAACTAAGCCGGGCGAAGTGAAAGCGCCGGAAGATGCTTTCTACAGCTACGAAGAAAAGTACGCTGAGACGAGCCACTCAACCACTGATATTGAAGCGCAGAACTTAACTGAAGATCAGCTTAAATCGATCCGCATCAATGCAGAAAAAGTGTTCAAGCAAATGAAGCTTCGTCATTTATCTCGTATCGATTTCTTCCTAACGCCAGACGGTAACATCTACCTTAACGAGGTAAATACCTTCCCAGGTATGACGCCGATTTCGATGTTCCCTAAAATGCTGGAAAACCATGGCGACAAATTCCATGAGTTTTTAGCTTACTGCGTTAAATCTTCGATTTAATCGATAGGTTTCATCGTTAAGAATCTCATCTTCTCCAGCTCTGCTTGTGTCCTATTTCCTAGATATTGATAGGGCATTGCAGGGCTGAGCCAACGTCCTCTCTTCTGAATCTCTTTCGTATTCACTCCTTGATTCGCAAGATCTTTTACTGCGCCAACTCGCAGTGATTGACCGGAAAAGGCAATACTTAAACCTAATTGGTCACTTGCTCGGCGTAACACTCGATATATCGATGAATCATTAAGTCGGTCCGTACCAACGTTGCCGTGACGGTCAATTGCAGTAAAAACATAATTGGAACTATGATTTCGGTGGATTAACCAGCGGCTCAAACATTGATGACCAAGTTCAGTTAATGGATAGCGATGCGCACCGAGGATAATAGAGTGGGGTGTGTTAGTACGATCAACTTGAGCAGAGGTTAAGTTTTTAAGCTCAGAGCGTTTCATTAAGGCATCAAACATTACGTGATAAATGGCCAAATTTCGTATGTCCTGCAGATCATCCGAGCTAGAGAATTGCTCTGTTAACGTATAAAGGTGTTCTCGACTAAAAGATTCTGTTTGTTTGTTATCGCCTTTCTTGTTAACGCGAAGGCCTGACAATGTAGATTGCACGCGGGCATTGGCCGTAGGGTCTTTGAAGCCTAGAATGCGATGCACTAGAGATATAGTGACCGCGTAACGTCTTATGGTGGCGTATTTCTTATTTTCTGCACATTTTTCTAAGTACAAACGAACAGCGGTCGCTGATGCAGGTAGCGGTGAGACGTGCTTCAATTGGCAGAATTCTAAAAACAAATTCCAGTCTTTAGTGAAGCCCAGTAATGAGCTGCGTGAATACTCATTATTCGTCAGCCGCGCGAATTCATCTAACGAAGCGCAGTTTATAAAGTGAGCAATCGTTTGTTTTTTAATGTCTTCGTCTGTGATGACAAGCAGATTTTTTTTCATTTTGGTGCACTATAACCATAATATTAAGCTAAATATACTTGCTTACCGCAGATTTACAATTATTATTAAAAACATCTAACTAATTGAGAAGTTTGAAACTATGGCTGTAGCGACATACCGAGGTTTTAATATTAAGACCGTAGGTACTTCAACTGATATTTGGCAAGTTCAAATTAAAACTCGAGTTTTGCAAGGTAATATGGCCGCGCTGAAAAAGAGCATCGATTGGTTTTGTGACACAGCTACTGTCATTGACCCTAAAGAGTTCTCTTCACTATCTAAACAGCGAGAAGCCGCAGGCAAAGCACTTCAAGAGAACTTCTATGGCTACATGCTGAAAAATGATACTGGCGAGCCAAACACTTGGTACTGTTTTTTTAACGGTCGCTTGATTAAAGGTGGTAAACTTGCCATTCAGAAGCACATCGAAGCGTATCTCATCGCCAAGAAAAAAGCAGAACAGCAAAAGAAGTAAGTTATGACTCTTGTATATTCCACTGAAACTGGTCGTATTAAACCAGAAGAAGACAAACCACAACGCCCTAAAGGCGACGGCATTGTTCGTATTGAAAAGCAAACCAAAGGACGTAAAGGCAAGGGCATGAGCGTCGTGACTGGATTAGATATGGATGACGTTCAGCTAAAACTTATTGCGGCAGAGCTTAAAAAAGTCTGTGGTTGTGGCGGCTCAGTGAAAGATGGCACGATCGAGATCCAAGGCGATGCTAGAGACAAAATCAAAGCTCACCTTGAGAAAAAAGGCCATACAGTGAAGCTTGCGGGCGGCTAATTAAGTTATCTAGATTTATATAAGGAGTGCACAAGCGCTCCTTTTTTATTGATAATAATATGATATTTATAGAAAAACCTCATTCAAGCTTACGGTAGAATAAGCGATAGTTTGAGTTTTAAACCATTCAGCATGAAGATAAAAAAGTTCATTCCATCTACAGTGTGTGGATGGGTCGTCTATATCTATTCGATAATCGCGCTAGTTGGGATCATCAGCGCTCTAGTACTACCGAAAATCTATGCCTTTAATCAATGGCCAGATAGCGTCGATGGGCTAACCGTTTACATCTATTTCTATGGTTTGGCATTTCTTGTTGTATGGCGAATTTGGCGCAACTACCAGAAAGGTACAATGGATGTGCCATTTAGAGAGATGATTTACGGCTTGTTCGTCATTACCGTTTTTAACTCAGTGCTTTGCCTTGGCGCGCATTTAGTGATTCAAACTGTGTTACATCAATCAACTAAACACGATGGCGAAATCATTGTGAAGGTTCTCGGGAAAAACAAAGAGTACATCAGAGGTGGAAAACCCCCATGTGAAGGTGGAATCGAGCTAGAAAGGCTTGGGGTAATTTGTTACGAACATAAGTTAATTTGGCACTACGCAGAACAAGGCCAATACGCAAAGCTTATTGGCGAAGTGTCTGAAGCCGGCGTTGTCATAGAAGATATTCATTTGTTCAAATACAAAAATCAAGGGTAACTGATGCTAATAGACATATCTTTAGCTCAGCTATAGATATGTCTATTAGGTATTTTATGGTAAATCAATTATGTTAAGTGCTATTGCTAAGCCGTATTAAAGGAGAAATAGGTAACGTCATACAAACTGAAGTTTCATCAGTTCTAAATGAATAACACATTTAACATAAGATAGATAATACGCACTAAGGAATCAATTGATAATTCTCATCAAGATGATATTCATGGTCTTCAGCATAACCACAAAAACGACATGTTATCTCTTCGACATACATAAACTCATCTGGCTGACGTGTTTCCCTTTCGACTGAATTGGCGCCACACTCCAAACACATTGTGCCAATTGCTGTATCTTCAAATCGACTTTCATTCATCAGAATCATCCTTATCTAAATCAATATCATATTCACAGTAATATGTATCTGAACACCAATAAAAATCCCTAACTTCAGATTTAAACATTACCGAACCACAAATTGGACATTTCATAATTTAACCATCCGTTTGATAATACGCACTAAGGGCGATGTCTAACAAGAGAACCAAGATATTCCCAAAACATAAACCAAAGCCCATACGCTGCAACAAATAATGGTATGTGCCACCATTCAAAAACATAAGATTCAATCATTTCACTATCTCCAAGTTAAATATCATCTAGCGCATACTTACTAGCTTTACCGTGACAGAAAGAAACACCAACAGCAATCAACTCATTTAAAAGCAACGCCTTATCAGCATCGGACTGACCTCGATACAAATCAGAAAGCATTTTAAATTGTTCAGACAAATCTGAATCAACACGAATTTGCTTTGTCGAAGACTGCTTAGGACGACCAGCACCCTTACGAACGCCACCATGAGAAGCCTTTACTTTTTGTTGAGCTGAGTATGATTTATTAACACCTATGCAATTAGCCTCAACACTAACAACAGTAAAAATAACAATAGCATCATGAGAATATTTACCCGATTCATTAAGAGCACAACTTAAGAAACGTTCTGTAATATAAGGCCAATACTCCTTTGAAATACTAGAATAAATATCATCCTTAACCGCAAGCATCGCATCTATAAACTCTTGAGATAAACAACCACCTTTAAAAAAATCATTAAACTCAGCAACCCATTGATTTAAATAATGTTTGTTATAGAAAGTGCCAATGTGTTCATATGCATCTAAATAGTGTTTGTAGTTCATAACGCATCTCCTTTGTATGCATTAAGTATACTAAATAATCTTGATTTTTGCACCATTAATCAAGTGATATAGGTCTAAAAAATGGCACTTGATTTTTGCACCATTTTTCAAATTAACAATTTTAACGTAGAACAGATAATACGCACTAAGGTTAAAGGATACTTGGCAGCTTCATAACGTCCTCTACAGATTTGTTATCATCCTTAGCCTCGGCCTGCTGCCTACAAACAACCACTCGACTGATATCAAAATATTTCATTTGGTAAACACAATCTGACAACTTGGTGAACTGATAACCCAATCGGAACAAATCCGAATGCTTCAAAGTGAATTGGTAACGGTTTTCAAGGTACACATCTACATAAACGCGATAAAAACTCTCATCGGCATCGATGCCGTTAACCGTCTTGACCAGCTGCTTAGACCAACCCGAAACGAAAAATTGATAATCCTCCAGTAAACCAAACCCGACGTTTTGACTTTTCGATGTACGTTTAGATTCAGTTGAGCCGTCAGGTTCTTGTTGCTCAGGTTGTGCAACCTCACTCGATTGATGCACTTGCGTTTCGGCAATGGTTTCATCATTACCAGAAAAACGACCAACCATAATCAAGGCAAACGCAACCAAACCGCCAACAATAAATATCGCCCCTAGCTTAGTTGACCATGTGTTATAAACACTCTTTGTATCATTAGCCAACGCTTCTTTAACCGCTTTATTACTGGCAGTATGAGACTGGTAAAAACCGAAATATTTCTTTTCATATGTTCGCTTTTCTTCTGATATTGGGTTTTTTAACTCAAAGCCTAAATAGTTCTTTCGCGTATATGTCTTATCAGTGCCTAGATGAGTATTCTTAACACAATAATAAGTCAGCTCAATCATATCCTTTATATCTTTATGAATTTTACGAAGGTTTTGAGTGACCAGAATAATATCAATGCCATGATGACCATGCATTGAATAAAAATACAAAATATCATTATCCAATTGACGACCCAATACCATATGAGCCTCATCAACAATAAATAAAGGACCTTGGTTTTCATCATTACGCCAATCTGTCTCATATTCTTCTGGCATAGAAAAAGGACGTTGACGAGCATTATACTCGTTAAATTTACCCTCTCTGACTTCTATCAAATCCGCTTTATCACCAAAAATCTTACGCATCTTTTCAATGTTTATCGGAATGTTCGTAATCACCTTACGGCCAGAAGCAATGGCAGGAATGATATGAAAAACAACCGCCTCATAAGACTTCCCAGAACGTGGTCGACCAACGAGAGCATAAATCATGAACCTAACCTCACGAACGGAATCAATTGAAGAAGCAAGCGAACAACTAAAGACGCACTAACCATCACAAGCATTTGGGGAACACCTATCTGGGACATCACCCATGACACGCCACTAGGCAAAGGCAAAGTCTCAGGCATAGGAATAGCCGACAAAGAAACTATAACGCCATCAACCAACGCATTAGTAACAGACAAAAACTGGTCAAATACATAAGCAACAATATCCTTTATCGCATCAATCAGTGATAAAAATAAAGAATAAAAGAATTCCATAATCTTATTAACTAAATCTGTTATCCAACCCATATTAACCACCAAATATTAAAGAACGACAATAAAGCACTGTAGAAGCCAATAAAACAATGCGAATAAATAGAAATAAAGCATCTAGGTTGGCAATATCAAACAAATCGTAAGAGCCAAAATTACCAAGCGCACCAAAATCAAAGCTAATAACGTAATTAGGTTTAGAAGCGTTACTTAAATCCATAGAATTAAAAGATTCAATCACGCCTTGGCTAAATTTATCCGCAATGTCAGTAAGGTGAGATTCAAATACTCCAGAAATACCATCTGGATATTCTGGTTTATAAAAACTAGAACAAGAGTCTGTTTCCCAACATGTTCCCGTTCCAACACCAGAAACATCAACACCAGTGATCGCATTCTTCAAGCCATCAATTTTATCGCCAACGCCTTGCACATCTGAACCAAGAGAGTCTAACTTACTACCTAAACCATCGACCTTGCCGCCCAAATCATCAAAACCATTCTTAGTTGTATTAGCAGCGTCCTTAATAGCAGTTTCTAAGGTCGTTGTATTTGAATCGGCCTTGGTGGTCATAGCGTCTAACTTTGCGGCCAATGAATCTAACTTTTCATTTGAATCAATTTGCATACTGTCCAATTTGGAAATGATGCCCGAATCATCAAACCCGCCAGTATCACCACCGCCAGTATCACCACCGCCAGTATCACCACCGCCAGTATCACCACCGCCAGTATCACCACCGCCAGTATCACCACCGCCAGTATCACCACCGCCAGTATCACCACCGTCACCAGGGTCGGGATTTTTATCAGGGAATGTCCCGCCAGGTATCACACCATCAGCATCACAAGTTTCTCCCGTACCTTGCACAGTACCAGAGCAACTGTGAATACCGTCGATTTCAGTACAAACCGCTTCTGTCGTAGTGTATAGACATGATTCATAGCAGTAACTTGGACGAGAGCCGAACGAAACAGGATTCCATTGTCTATCAACGGATTGGTCTTTAGTGGCAGAGCAATCCGAATTTTCATTGTTAGGTTCACATATCCCCTCTTCATTAAGGGATTGGCCGGATGGACATTCGCTGACACCCTTAGCTAAAAAAGCATCAGCCGTAGTGCCATTTGTAAAAAAAAGTTTTACCCTACCGCCACCAAAACCTGCTGCTCTCACGTTACGTGAGTATCCATTATAAGACCATGAACAACCCGCAAAAGAGGACAACGTCTTAACATCACCAACGTTACCGCAGCCCTGTCCTTGGTCGCCCCAAACTAAACCAGTTATTTGCAATAATTGGGCATTAACAAAGGGACTAAATAAAACAAAAGCAATCAATAAATAACGATACATATTCAACCGCCATAAAAAAGGGAGCATTACGCTCCCAATCAACCCCGAAAATTCAATGATGCTATGAAGCCCGCCATACCGCCAAGCAAGACCCATATAGTGAGCTGCATATCGAACAGGGCATACACCATTACGCTTTGCGAATAACACGTTTAGCAATTGAAATGCCTTTTTCAGACATACAAATACCAACCACAACCACACCAATCGCAACAACAGAAGCCGCCACTGTGGTTAAATCAATCGCACCAAAATACGAATCAATCGGTGTACCTTCTGCAAAGGCCGGAGTTGCACCCGCTGCAATTGCTGCTACTAAGAACTTTTTCATAATGTGTTTCCTTATATCAATTTAATCAGACGTTTAGCCAAAGCCACGCCATAAGTGGAGAGATAACCCAGACCGAAAACCACAGTAAAACCAAAGCCAACGGCTGCGCTAACATCTAACGGAGTCAACGATTTATGAGTTAAAAGACTGTCATACTCCGAAGAACTAACGAGGACATAAGCAGAACATGACGACGCGCCATCCAGTTCGGTTGTGGCATATAAAACATTGCCATGGTCAGGACTGATTTCGACACAAATCGCCATTAGCGCCCCGCTTCATCCAATGCTTCCAAATCGAAAGCAAATTGCTTAATTTGAGAACGTAGAGAAGCAACCTCTACAGAACGGGACGCTTCAAACCTTTCCGTATATGGCAAACCACTGGATTCAACAAAAGATTCAGCCTCTTGTTTAGCTGTCATCAATATCAAATTAAGTTTGTTAATTAGGTCTAAAGCATCCATAAGTCACCTACTTGGCCACTTCAAAATCTTTAAGAATGAAAGTCGATTTACCATTTGAAACACCCATACCCAAAGTCGCTAAAACTTCTAAAGGTGCTTTCTTAGCAATAAGTTCATTGTTGAGGCGTTTGGAGAGTGCAAAATGATTATCTGTAAGCACTGAAATCTTACCGATTTGACAACCTACCTTGTCACCGTTCTGCTGAAACTCACCAATAGTTTGACAGTTCGCCCACTGCATAGGAGAACCGCCGTTCTCATCTTCCATAGTGCCGAAATTAGAATTGAAAATTGTAAGAGGCATTTTGTTCATAAAGTCACCTTAATGATTACCGCCAGACCATTGCTGAAAACTCATTTCACTAGATGGATTTGGCTTAGATTGAATAGGCGCTGATAAAACATGAGATTTATCGCCCGGTTGATGAAAGACAAGACTTGAAGTCCCATCCTTCCAAAGAACAAATGAAACCGACTTATCTTGATTGATTCGAACTTCACGGCCTGCTTGGAGAGCGCGAGCATAGAACGGAGGCATACCAACCTCTGCTAGTGAATCATGAATCTTATCAAGGTCAGTAACTTGAACATGAGCTGATGCAGAACCTGACAGATAAGCCAGCAAGTCAGCACCAGAGTTAATCCCATCAAATACAGGTTCTTTGTAATTAGATGGACGTTGCTTATCGAAATCGAAAGTAAGAACCTCACCAAGAGGGACGTGTTCGTCATCGTGTAAATTTTGAAGTTGTTCCTTTGATAGACCGACGGCCATCAAATCAGCAACAGAACGATAGAAGCTAGATTTAGACATAGTGTTTTTAACCTGTTCATAGGTCGAGTGCTTCAGACGGTCATATACTTGGAACAAACGAAGAGCTTTTGATTTACGGGTTTTTCCCTTCGAATCTACCGTGTCGTATAAGTCATGAAGTAACGACATAACTTTGTGGTCATTAACAACCGATAAAGTGCTTCCCTCAATAGCATCGAGCAGATACTTCATGGCATCACGCCAAGCCCAAAGGCAAAAACTAGATTGAGATGCAGATTCGAAAACTCGAACGTATTCAATCAGTTCAAATAGGTTTTGAGGAATATTGTGTTTCTCGAACCAACGAGACATGAAGCGAGCTTCAAAGCGAAGACGATTGTCAGCAAAGCCCTGCAAAGAATCAGATGACAGTTCATCAATTACGCGATCATAACGAGGCGTTTTCTCTTTACGCTTAAGCTTTTTGAGAAACTCACATTGATGATTAACCTCATCCAACTTTGAATAAATAATCAGAGAAGTAGTACGGCCAGAGTTAGGATTGTTCTTATCCTTGTTGAAATATACAGTAGACTCAAACTCCCCTTGCCTACTTGGTCTAAGGTACTTGTTAGATACTTTAGAAAGAGCAACAAGAGCACCCTGCAATTGGTCACGAGAATCAACTTGAACAGACATTGTTGAGTCAAAACGAAAAACATCCGTCATCTGAAAATCAAGCATTTCACAAAAACGAGGCATAGCACGTTTGAAAGCATCGAGAATCGCAGTCGCACAGGTAAGAAGTGAATCACTACCATAAACGTTATGGCCTTGAAGAATCTTGGCCGGAGAACATTTCAACTCAACACAAGCATTAGGACGAAAACCAGAGCCTTGAAAAACCTTCATGGCAATACTGGTATAGCTTGAAGGCACAGATTCCCAAGCATGACGAAGTGAGGAAATGGAAGTGTTACCTTCCTCATCCAAATCAACAGAACAATCAAGACGAAGACCGCGATCTATCAAATCATCAAAGTTAATATGAGTCTCCCAGTCATCACCTACCTGAATAGGAGTGACAAACTCATCTTTGAAATGGATTCTTAAACCTAAGAAATCGTACATGAAACCAACCGTTAATACATGTGTACATTTATATTTGAACACAACATAGCAAATAATACACATGTGTACAAGGTGCACATGACTAAGCGTACTCATAAACACTAAAATACAAGTAGAAATGTAAAGAGGTAGACATGTCATACAAAACCCTACGAGTGCACGAAGCACAGCAAATTAAGCTAGAAAGAGCAGCTATCGAGATAAGCTCAAAAATCGGAAAGCAAGTGCAATGGACAGATGTAGCAAGATACATGTTTGAAAACATGCTGACTGATGCAAAACACGGAATGATCCAAGACTCAAAAAAAGATCAGTAAAGGTAGAATTGAAAATAAGTGTGGAGTACCACATTGGGACTATAAGCCACTATTAAAGTATGTGGCTTCGCCGAAAAATCCGCGGGCCCCTCACCCGACGAAACGGGGCCCCTCCCGCGGTTGTTCGACTAAGCATAAAACTGACACAAAGATGGGTTGCAGTAGCAGTACGCCCCTTTGTTGTTGAAAGGCTCTGCGAGGGATTATTCTGGCAAGAAGGAGGGGTGTTTTTCGAGATCTTAAAAGGAAGCAGATTATCGGCCGTTTGGGGAAGTCATGCCCAAGAACTGTAGAGTGCGGCCTTTTCCCTGCGGGGCTAGTATGTCAAAAAATGACATACCACCGGTGATAATATGTCATCCAATCACTAATTGAGTTTTTAAGAGAAGCCCCACTTGCTCGGTCTTCGACTAATTTTAAAAGACAAATTAGCTACGACACTGCGCAGAGGGATAAGCTTAATGCGCATTATCGAATTATGTTACGGGCTATCGCTTCAAAGCGATTCTCTTTCCTAGCATCTACGGTGCAAGCACCGAGAATGAGCAACTCATTCGCCCACCCTTTGTGGCACTCAGGCCAGAGGCAAACCCTCAACATAATCCATTGCAGATAATACGCACTAAGGAATCAATTGATAATTCTCATCAAGATGATATTCATGGTCTTCAGCATAACCACAAAAACGACATGTTATCTCTTCGACATACATAAACTCATCTGGCTGACGT
>NZ_JANAVY020000019.1 GCF_025195085.2 Vibrio intestinalis
CAAGTTGGCTTTCTAAAGGCATAAAAAAATCCGATATTAGTTTCCTAATATCGGATTTTGAAGCTTTTTGAGGATCGGTCAAATGATCTCAAAAATTTCTTAACTGATCGGCATTACACCAAGGTTGGGCTTCTCAATACTATCAATATGATGCTCTGGGTAATTTAACCCGCTGGCAAATGCCAGATGCGAACAAGTTACGCTATGAACATAGCCACGGGGGGGGCTTAAGCGCTTAGTGCTTAATGAGACACCGATTACTTCGCATCGCTTTGAACACGGATTAGAAACAAGACGAACCCAAGGGAAAATCCTTAGCCAATTTGAGCATGATGAACAAGGCCGTTTAACGGCGCATACTCAGCTGCAAAACGACAACATCACTCAGCAGCGTAGTTATAGTTATTCAATGTCTGGCGAACTGTTAAGTATGTCAGATAGCCGCTATGGGGCAGTAGAGTAAAACTATGACCCATTAGCTCGACTACGTCTTACTCAAGGCGCTGTAGAAGAGCATTTCAATCATGACCCCGCCGGAAACCTACTTAAGCAGACGCTAGGTTCAATAAGTCAGAAAGACGACAGCCACGTAGTGGGCAATCAGCTGAAATTCCAAGGTGACTGTCATTACGAGTACGACGAGTTTGGTCGTATGGTTAGTGAAAAGCGGGGCAAGAATCAAACGATAGAAACTCGCTACCACTATGATGGGCAACATCGCCTTATTCAAGTTGAGTTACCTAACGGCAGCGTGGCCAACTATAAGTATGATGCTTTTGGGCGAAGGGTTGAGAAGCAAGTTGTTACGGATAGTGCAAGTGCGACGACTGAGTTTGTGTGGCAGGGCGATAAGCTTATCGCTGAAAGCAGTGATAGTTCTTACCAGAGCTACATTTATGAGTTGGGGAGTTTTAAGCCTTTAGCGCTGGTTAAAGGTGAAGGTGTCGATAGCCAAGTTTATTATTACCACCTCGACCAAATAGGTACGCCAACGGATATCACCAATGCAAGAGGGCAATCTGTCTGGTCAGTGCAATATCGGGCTTACGGTAATGTATTAAAACAGCATATTGAACAAGTCGCGAATCCTCTGCGCTTCCAAGGCCAATACTATGATGCCGAAACCGGCCTCCATTACAACCGACATCGTTATTACAGCCCTAACTCCGGCCGATTTATTACTGCAGACCCAATAGGGCTTGCGGGAGGATTAAATAACTATCAATATGTAGTCAATCCAACTGGGTGGGTTGATCCGTTGGGCTTGGCAAGTACAAATAGTGATGGTGAATGTTGTAACAACTTTGTTTATCGAGCGTTGACGCAAGAGCAAGAGTTGGCTGCTATTGAAAATGGCAATATTGCTCCGAAGGGTCCAAATGCAAATTACTCAATACAGCAGCATATTGACGACGGAAAATTGAGAACTCAGTATTTGTCTACAACAAAAGATCTTAAGACAGCTCAGTTTTATGCTAAGCCTTCACCTAGGCACGGTAAACCTAATGCGAGCAAAATTGTAAAAATAGACCTTGATAAGGTTGGAAAAGAAAATTATTTTGATGTCTCTAAAGGAATAGATCCTCAGACTGGCGACAAACTTAAGGCACCGGCTTATAAATATTCCATCAAGGATCAAGAAGTCCTTATCAAAACAGAGTTACGTCCTAGTGTTTATGAGATTATAGAATGAAAAGATTAGCTGATATTATTAGTGAGTATAAACATAAATTGAATCATGAACTGGATGATGAAAAAGCAAAGGTATTAAGAAAAGAAATAACGGATATTTTTATGGATATATTGAATAAAAATACTGACAGGAGAAGAGAAGTAGTAAGCCAATATGTCAATTTTATGATGGATACTAGTGGATGTCGTGTTGACTATGAACAAGTTGAAGAGATATTTAAATCTTTAGTCGAGAGTAAAACTCTATGTGAGTGGGAGATAGATAAAAACGTCGACAGTCCACTTTACGGTCGTTGGTCATGAGTTAAGTTCTATATACTTTTTGTTGAGGGTTATAGAATAAGGTTAACTATTTATAATTGTAGAAGCTAGTTTTTAATTTTAATCTCAGAAACTGCGATTATCTCAGTACGTCACGAGAAAAAGTCACTTGTTTTAGATGTGGATCACGAAGGGAAAAAAGTGGCTAGAAAAATCCCTATCCACGTACTGACTGACTCAGATGTTCAAAGCGTCGTGAAACATTACCAAAGTATCGAGCGAAGTAACTTGGCTCGCGTTGAGTGAGCCCAAGTTAATGGTATTTAGGGCGTTTCATTGTGCCGTATAATTTGCGCCCAGAGATGGCCTATTGTTTAGGCCATCTTTTGTAACTTGTCGTTTTCCTTATTCACCTGAAGAAAGTAGCGCGGGGTTTATTACGAGGTTTCTGACACCGTGAGCATGATCTTCGTTAAATTCATTCCCTTCTAGCCACTTGGCAACACTAGCGATATTCACTTTATTTACTTTCGGTCTTACACTCCATGTTACTTGAAGGGGAGATCCTTTTTCGTTGTAACTAGGCCCAGTTGTTGAACCTGCGTATTGGATTGGCTTACCGGTATTTGTTGGAATGTTGAATGCTTGGTAATAGCCATTTTTTAGGCCAAATTCAGTTAAGTTTTTGAAATCTAGTGCACTGTCGTCATTCACTAACACTGATACTTGAGTTTCTACGCGAAGTTGTGGGTTGTTTAATGAATCGGAGAGGCAGGCACCGAGCGTTGCGCCTGGTGATACTTGTGCTGTTGAAAACACGTAATGAACTTCGATAGTGTCACCTGATTTTAGGTCACTGTTTTTGTCTGCAAATGGTTTGAGTTCTTCGCTGCTTAACGAGCCGTTATATAAGTAACCAGTATTATGGCCTTTGCCGTCACCATTGCCTGCATATTTACTAAATTCGCCACCTTTGTGCTCAGCATTTTTGTGGAAGTGGATATTGCACAAATTCATTTTTGAGTAGTTTGGCGCTAATCCAAACCTGCGTGAGTTACTGCCGGTGAGGTTGTCTATATCTCGGGGCGATTGAGGTCCGAAGCCTTTGCCTTTCGTGTTTTCTTGCAATACAGCTCGTTGATGTTCGATGACGCCATCATCCACTGAGTTGGCTATCGCTGTTGCGGATAAGAAAATGATGGCGATTGAAGGGGCAATAAGTTTTGCGTCCATGTTTAAATTTCCTAATTTGAAGTGTTGTTGGTTTTATTAGTCTGACGGACAAAAAAGATACCTTTAATTGTCAAAACTGGCGTTTGAGACAGCGGTAAATGTGACTCTTAATAGTTTGCAAGTTTATTGTTATGTTTGTTATCGCTTGTTAGGTGTGAGTTATTACTTAGAAAGTGACAAGGAGTATTTATTACAATAATTTTCGGTTAGGTCGCATTGCCGAGCGATGTATTAGCCTTAGTGTCACTGACTTTAGGTGGCTGTGTTAAGTTGCACTTCATTCACATATTGTAGTAGTTGAGATAGGGCAGACGTTTGATGAAATCAGTGGTTAAAACTTTGTTGGTCATGTCCATGATATTTTTGGTGTCATGTAAGGTCGAAAAGCCGAAACAGATATTTATACATAGTGAGCAAGCTGCAAATAATGAAGCGTATATCAGCTCAGCGAGTCGAGTAGAGTTAAACATTCCAAACTTGAATTGGGATGTGTTTACACCAGGAGTGGATCGTGTGGGTTGGTGTGGTGAAGTCTCGATTCAAATGATCGCGCTATACTACGGATACTACCATTCTCAAAAAACGATCAACCAGTTGGGCAACCCCAAACATCTCGATCTCTATTCAGATGAGATTGAGCCTGTCTTAAAGCAACTTGGCTTTAAATATACTACTTACATAAACCACAGCGATAAGGATGTGAGTGATTACGTTCAGTGGCTTAAAGATAACCTCAGCAAGCAAAATCCGATATTCTCTGGCGTTAAAAGTAACCCTTCATCAAACCCGAGTTGGTTTCTAGACCATTTTGTCGTGGTTACTGGCTATAATTCCGAGAATATAATTTACAACAGCAATAACCGAAATTATGGCAAGTTAGAAGTCGATGAAGCTAATTTTGCCAATTCTGCTAAGCCATATACGTTGCGAAATCCTTCCAACTTCTATTTTGGTTTTGCTGTGAGCGACGTAACGTTGAACAAATCACAACAAGAGCGTTTATATCCAGTAAGGTTGTTTGTGTTAGGTGAAACAGCAGAGCTTGTTGATTTAACGGTAAGAGTCGAAGACTTATCCATTGGAGAGCGCTACTTGGTATCGCGATATCAGATAGATACGGAGTCAGGCAATCTTACTCTGGATACGACAGAATCAATCGAAGCGACTCAAGAAGTGATGTTGCTGAATCAGCTGTCGCTTAAAAAGCATAATAGTTACTTCTATGAAGTGACGAAACAAAAATAGGCCATCTCGTTAAGGCCAGAGATGGCCTAAAGGTAAATCTTTATAGCTTGTCTAATAGTCGTTCAAACAAATCTAAGTTGAGTGTTGAGCTGTTATCGAGGTTTGAATAGTGTTGGTAGTCATTGCCTACCACATTAAAGTCTAAAAGCTCTAGGGATTCACTATCGTATTCTGGATGAGTTGAAGACAGTAGCCATTTCCCCATACCGTAATTTCCACTGACGATAGCGGCAGGTTGTCCCGGTAGTTCGGTGAACGTGGCTAACACCTCATAACCATTGACGGTTTTAGGTTGGAAAGCACAACCACCAATATAGAGCGAAGGAATGCGTTCGCCTTCATACTCTAAAGTTACGATGCGAGCGTTAGTTCCGTTGTAATTGTCCCCTCGGCCATAAGCATCAATAGGGCCTATTGAGTCTCCGGGGAAGAATCTTAACTCATTATGCGCAATGATCTCGTGAGGTGCGCCTTTGGCCCAATATGTGGTTTCACAAGCCATGTAAGCGCCTGCACAAATGCCTAAATAGTTACCGCCTTTAGCGATGTACTGTTTTATTAACTCATTGCCCGCGCCATTAAGTTTTGCGGCTTTATATCGGCTCGCGCCACCAGGCATAACAAAAAGACTGACATCTTTTGTTAGCGCCCCTTGTAGAATCTCATTTGCATTGACGAAGAAGACGTTGTCTTTGCCGCGAAGTTTTCCCAGTGCATAGTAAAGAATATGGTTAGCTGATACGTTGTCGGTATAGATCAGAATCTTCATTTACGTCACTCTCGCGGCAATTTAACTAGGTCGTGATTGGTTATTAAACAGAGAGCCTTGCTAGGCTCTTGATAGCAAACTTGCAGGGCGAGCTTTAGCAATCGCAGAGGTTAGTAGACCAGCGATAACCGCTTTTACCACATCACCAGGAATAAACGCGGTGACTAATGCCGCAGCTTCTAGCCATGTTTTGTTTAGCGCGATAGACATGCCGACAATACCGAAAACGTACATGACTACGATGCCACCAAGGATAGAAGCGACAGTCGCAATCACGGCAATGTTACCACGGCGCCATTTTTCTACGATTAGGCCCGTTACAAACGCAGCTACAGGCCAACCGAATAGAAAGCCTGCGGCTGGTGATGCGAAAGCACCTAAACCGCCGTGGCCGCCAGACAATAACGGTAGTCCCAAAGCGACAAGCAATAAGAATAACAATACAGCTAAACCACCGCGCTTAGCGCCTAAGATGGTGCCACAAAGCATAATTCCAAGGCTTTGCGCCGTGATAGGTACACCAAAGGCTAAAGTGATTTTTGGCACAATGCCTAGTGCGGCAATTAAGGCCGCAAATAGAGCGGTGTAAGCGATGTTTTTTTCCATGTTAGTCTTTCTCCAAGTCCATAGTGCCACCGCGTGCGCGAAGCGCTTCGGCGACGTGGTCTGCATCATCTAATGCGACCACAGTAAAAGGTAATATAATTCGCCAGCCAGAACGACGGTTCGAGCGTGCTTTCCATGCCCAAGAGAGATTTTGTCCCTTGGTCAGTAACACTGGCGTCATGCGAATAACTAAAGCGATTGCGAGCTCCAATGCTCTGGTGTTTAACCCTAGGCGTTGAAAAGGACGAGCAAGGTAGCGAACCACGTCAATCATGTCTGATAAGAGGGTCGTCATTGTAACGAGGTTGGCTAATGCGATAGCAGAGACCAATCTTATTATTATCGTTACGCCCAGCGTGATTTCTTGTGTCCAAATGTGCCAAAGGCCAACCACTAGAATAAACGGCCAAACGACAGTGATATATCGTAAGCCACTGGTAAAAAATGCTTTTCCCGGTAGTGCATAAAGCACTAATACCGAAGCGAGAAATAGGCCATGAAAGATAAGGTTGTCGACATAAAACAGTACCAAGGTGGCTAAACAGAGTGCACCGAGTTTAAGGCCTGCACTCCAATTGTGTGCTCTTGTCTCAATCGGAGAGGATAGAGATATCATCACTGTCTCCAATTCGATGCATTTCAGCGAGGTATTTCGGCAACACTTCATTTTTGTCGCCAATCGCGGCGATCTTACCTGCTTCTAACCAAAGTAACTGGTCATAATTCTCTAAGTCATTTGGGTCATGGCTAATGTGAATCAAACTACCTGGGAACTGTTCAAGATAGCGTTGAAGCTGCTTCTTGGTTGGAATATCTAAGCCTGCGAAAGGTTCATCAAGGATGATGAGATTTGGTTTCATCGCTACCACTGACATTAAACAGACGAGGTGCTTTTGCCCTTGTGAAAGTGCCGAAGTGTGCACATCGCGCCAGTGTTCTTTGCCAAAACCTCGCAGCGTTTCTAATGCGTTCTCTTCCGCTTGTTGTTTCTTTTGTCCTAATTGACGTAAGCCGAAAACGACTTCTTCTAAAACGGTAGGGAAGATAATTTGGTGGTCAGGGTTTTGAAATAGCAGACCTATCTCTCTAATAGCTGATTTTCTATCTTTGAAAGGGTTGATTCCGGCAACGGTCAACTCGCCCGAAGATATTTCTATAAGGCCAGATAGCACGCGAGATAAGGTTGATTTACCGGAACCGTTACGGCCAATAATACCCAAGCGTTTTGCTTGTAGGTCAAAGGACAGGTTGTCCAATACCTGCTTTTCACCAATATCTAAGCAAATATCCTTTACCTTGATTGATGTCGGCGTTTTGTCTTGTGGGAGAGTCTGGGTACTACTGTTCATATTGAGTTAGCATGCCTTTACTCTTGTTGAATAATGGCATTATTTCCTAAACGTAATTCAGCCCTATCAGGCGATAAATAAAAGAGTTCATGGTTGATACTCGCACGCAGCGCATAGTACCAACTTGAAAATCGGTGGTAAACCATAGAAGTGTTGTGGAGAAACGAAGAACTTACTGAAAAACAGCCGTTTGAGGATCGGTTTGCGGTGGATGTCGATTACTTTAGAGGCGAAGACTGCATATTAGCGACGTAGAGAAAGAAAACGGAGCGCGAAGCTCCGTTTTGATAAGGGTTATAAGTTCATGATCTTCTCGAACTCTTCATCTGAGTATTTCTTCTCAGTGCTCTTAGTCAGGTCGGTCATCATTTTGTATCTTAGGTCTGTTGCCATGTTCAAGGTGCGAATCAGCTGACCATAGGAGAAGTCTGACGCCATGTTCAGAGCGGCTTGTTTATCGGTTTTGTAAACGGTTTCTAGCGTTGAATCAAGGTGTTGAACTTGCTTGTAAAGTTTGCTCTCTTCCTTATCCCATGTTGCTTTAAGCATAGGTAGGTACTTGTCTTGATTCGCGGTTGCCAATGCAGTCAAACTGCGGAACTGCCAGTATGCGGACTCATCACTATAAGTATCGTCACCGACTTGGTAAGCTTTCGGGTAATCTTGTAACGTAGTGTACAGCGGGACTAACACTGACTCAGGTAATACACCAAAGCTTTGCCAAATTAAACCTTGTAGCTCTTTTGGCATGTCTGGACGAAGTTGAATTACATGGGATTCAAGTTGACGTTCCACACGGATAGGGCGCTGGCCGTCTTCCTCTAGGCTTGTACCTTCGTAAGTCGCGCTAAGTACTTCAGCTACGTCGTTAACAGAGATTTTTTGGTCAGGTTTTAGGAATAGCGGGTACTGCTCCATTCGAGTTTGTTGCTTCTTAGAAGGAGTTAGCATTTTTTGACCAAGCCATTCACGGTCAACATTGTATACGTCCGCCACTACACCAAATGCTTTGGCAAAGTTGAAGGATTTCTTGTTTGGTTTGTCTAGCAATTTATGCTCTTGTACAAACTCGAAAAGGTTCGCAGAATGCATGACATCTTTGCTAGCTAGGTTAACGCCGTGCACGCGAAGGCCATTGGCAATCATCGCATAGCTATCGTTAGGCACTTTAACCGCAATCCAGTGGTGGCCAGACCCAATTTCAAATAACCACGCTTCATTGATGTCGGCGATGTAAAGACTGTTCCCTTCGCCTGCGCCATAGGTTTCGACGTAGTGACCGAGTAGATCAACAGCATGCTTAGCAGAGGTTGCTTGAGGAAGGATTAAAGTTGGGATCACCGCTTCGATAACACCAGCATCAATCAGTGGGTCGATCTTAGCAACGCGATCGTTTACCTCTGCGCTGGTGGTCGCTGAAATAGCGACATTGTGTTCGTTAATACCGCGTTCTTCGTAAAACTTCCCTTCGTTATTGACGGTATGTGCGTCCCAATCCGGAATAGCGGAGTAAGCGAAAAAGTGTTTTGGCATAGGAACAACAAGGCCATTACCTAAGTCCCAGTCGCCAGCTTTATTATCTTGCGCAGGACGGAACTCCAAATGCTTGTTCCAGTTGTTAATACCGAAGTCTTCATTGCGAGCAATCATAATACTGCCATCTGCTGAAGCTCCTTTACCGACAATTAAACCAGTACAAGCGAAAGCACTACTACTAACTGCGAGAGCCACTGCACTCGCTACAAATGTTACAGACCAAGTTTTCATACTAACTCTCCAAAGTTATCTATGAGAAAAAACAAAGTTCATGTCAGTTGTATTTGCGAAGCTAGGGAATCTTGTCCCTTTATTATTATCATTCTGTGAGAATGTTGTGCTACGAGTATATGGAGTAATGTAACTGCTTATTGACTATTCGATCACAAAATTGACCTGAATAATTATTTGATAAATATGCAGTTTTTGCTTTTTTCGTAGTTATAACTTTCCGTATGAAGTTACAGTGTTTATGATAATGACTGAGATCACGCTTTATTGTCTATCGCTGAAAATAATTGATAATTAATGAAATAATCGTGTCATTGATAAAAATAAAGAAATAGACCATGTCAGAGACAGATTCACGTTTAGTTGATGCTAGAAATACCTTAGCGTTTTTAGAAAGCAAGCTTGCGGAAGAACCCACCCCAGTAGCCGTTTTAGCGGTGTCAAATGCGATGATTCGAGTGGCTTACGCCTATGATGATATTGGGGATAGCCGAGCGGAAAACGACGTTTATCGGCAGTTGATTGAACGTTTTTCAGGTGAGGAAGATACCGACGTTATAAAAAACGTGCTTGAAGCCTACTTAAACAAAGCAATTAATCTTGCACATCGGATTCCTCACGATGGCTGTGAGGGGCATGAGTTTTTTAAGCAGGCAATTCATACTGTAACGAGTATTGAACACCCTAACAGTCCTATCACGCTGCATAAGTTAAATTGTTACCATGCGGGTTTGCTTGCGGATCTAGGCGAGTTTGAAAAGGCACTAAGCCTTTATTCAGAGCTAATTGTAGTCATCGAACAGAGCGATCTTGAAGAGAAAACGGTAGCGGCGGAATCACGTCTTCATGCGGGGTGTCTGAAGTTATCTCAAAGTGATTTTGTTGGCGCTAAGCATGAATTTAATCAACTACTTAGCGTTTACGACAAAGGTCAGGTTGATGCTAGAAGTGCGATCTATCGTCACATTAAGCGCGCTAAAGACTTTGTCGCTTCGATAGATCAAATCACGAAGTTAGGCTTTGATTGGGTTCAGTTGTCCCAACAGATAAGAGTGACACCGACACCAGATTTGCTTGAGCTTGCCTACCAGCATTTGTATGCCTTTTCTCTTGTGAACAACCATAGACGAATGGCTGATTTTGCGACCACTTACTTAGATGCAATATCGACCACGACTGTTAAGCTAGAGCAATTAGGCGAGAGCTGGCAGGGCTTGCTAGACCTTATGTTAGAACAGGCGAGCTATCTTTCTGATGTCGCTATGCTTGATGATATTTTTGTTCGATATACCAGTTTGGTTAAAGCTCATGATGTGGACGTTAAACAGCAACGATCTATGTGGCAATCAATTGCTCGGTCTTACTTGGCCATAGGTCATGCTGAGCGAGCGATTTCTATTTATCAAGATTTTATTGAGCAAAACAAAGCATTTACCGATGCAACCAGCCATCAGTATATTGCCCGTTCGATGTATAACTTAGGTGTTGCGCTGGGTAATGTATCTCGCCATCAGGAAGCGCTAGAGTGCTATCGACGTCTGCTAAATCGTTATCAAGGTGATTGTGAGGACGACCGTATTCAAGAGATGGTCTATCTGGCAAAGAAAAACAGTTACTTTGCCGCTAAATCTGCACATAAGCAGACATTTGTTACAGTTAAAGAAGAGCTTGTACAAAACGATTCTTCTGATGAACAGCAACTGCACAATTGGTTAGCCGCTACCCAGCAAGCCTTCGATTGGGGGCTGTATGACGATGCGATTGACCTTGCAGCCTTGGCTTGCCAACGTTTTGGAATTAAAGGTGTTGATAGTGACTACTATGCTGCAGATGACTACGGTTTGGCTGACGAAGATGATTGGTTAGAGGAATGGGAAGGTGAGGGTGGCTTCGATGAAGAAGGCGTCGTTCGTCCGAATAAAAGAGCACAAGCCATTGCAACACAGCCGCTCTTTGTGCGCGAATGCTTGAGCGCGTTAAAGTTACTGCTCATCGAATCTGTGAAAAATTGGAATAACCTATCAGTCACATCATCGGCTTGCGATAGCGTACTCTATGATGCAGTGTGCTCTTTAGTTGAAGTTCACAACCCTCAGCAAAGCGATGTCTTATATTCGAATTACCTTGATGGTTTAGCAGAAGCGCTGGAATATGCGGAGCGAGAGTGTTACTCGACTCGCGGGTATCTGAAAGCCATCGAGAGCATTGTTCCTGACTCATGTTGGCCTGAACAATTTGCAGTTCGATATGCAAGGCTTTGTTTTTCATGGGCTAAGTTGAATGATCGAGCCGATCAAGAGCAGGTGGTTGCGATGGTTAATAAAATAACAGAGCAGTTTTTGTTGGCTCAGTCTCCGGCTCTAGAGGCAAGCGTGATCCACGTATCAATCTTTAACACTCGTTATCTCGAGACTCCACAAGCTATGCAGCAATTGAGCGCTTGTTGGCAGAGTTACCTATTGAAAGAATTAAGTGTTGAGGAATCTCGTGCGTTGGCACAGGTTTGTATTAAGCAAGTTGAATTAGCACAGGAACTCGATGACGAAGGTGAAATGAAGCGATGGATTACAAATTATCTAGGTTATTTCTCAGATGTTGATCTATATGGGTATCAAGGTTTGGAAGAGATGCTAAAGACTTTAGAAGATTTAGAATAAAGGGTTTGAATCAATGATCGATGCAACGATTAACTATACCGAATTTAAACAACGTCTTGTTTTAAGCAAAAGTGAATATTCGCTTTTCGAACAGGGCGAAATCGGAGCTGTATTTAAAGATGAGCAGGGCACTGAGTGTATTCCTCATTTATATTTTCAACCTATCAATTTGACGGAAAGGGAAACGGAATATCGCTTTTCGGAACTGCTGCACGAGTGCTATGAAGCTCACCTTGAGATGATTGAACAGTCGCTGCAAGAGCGAGAGGAATGCTGGATAATTGAAACCACATTCGCCTTGCGCAGTGACGGTGAAATTGAACGACTGGTAGGCTTAGAGTTTGTTTATCCTGATGAAGAGTTTACTTACCGATACCAAGTTCTAAACTCGATGGCTGATTATAGTTATTTTAATATTGCCGATAAGCCTTTACAGATTGTCGAGCACGAAGGCTGTGATTTGACTGGTAAAGCTCTAGAAGTACCGCTTGTCGGTTCTTATATGTGTCCGACGTCCTAAAATAGGATTGCAAAGTAATAGAATGAAATGAAGCACTGACACCTTGACGGTCTCAGTGCTTTTTATTTAGCAATCGTCAGTGATAGGCGTATAGATGACGTTGCCGTTTCCGCTGTCAGGGTAGTAGACTTCGACATAACATAAATTGCTGTTGCTTGGCGAGTGGTCTGTAAATCCAATCAAAAAGTAAGGTTCGTCAACATGATCCACGCCATACCATGTGCGGATCGTAAACCTAGGGTCTAAGCCGCTTAAGTCTTCCGCCGCGTCCACGTATTTTATGAGGCCAAAGTGCCCAACGACGTCGTTAATGCATCATTATCGAGATCGATATTCTTCACATTACCATCATTGACGTCTTGTTGGTTCTGTAATACCGCTTTTGTGTAGACTTGGTAATTGATCGTTGCTAACGCATCTTTAGCGCCCAGTAGTGTAGCAATACGCGCTTCTTTTGCCATATTAAGGTACGCCGAGGCCGCTGTTACACTTAACACTGCAAGCACAACGATAACGACCACCATTTCGATGAGTGTAAAGCCTTTTGCTTTTCCCCGTTTATTTAATGATACATCCATAATTCATTGTAATTAGTAGGGTAATGGCGAGAGGATAAGAGCGTGGAGTACGGTCGTCTATTGTCTTAATTTCAAAACAAGAGGTATGACTCGGAAGTAAGAAATCGAGTTTTAGAATTTACAATCTATCGTTTTGTATCGAAGGGAAGTGAGTGTTTGATTGGCCAATTTTATGAATGGGTAATAATAAAACAGCCGCTCATTGAGCGGCTGTTTTGATTCAAAGCGTGTTAGCTGAGATTAGTCTTCGCGACGGCTACGGCCATGGCCACGTTCGCCACGGTAGTTACCACGGTTGTCGCCACCACGGTTGCGGTCAAAACGACGCTCGCCATCACGACCGCCACGGCCACCCTCACGGTTGCCACGGAAACCGCCATCACGGTTACCATCGCGGTTGCCGTCACGGTTACCATCACGATTGCCACGGTAGCCACCTTCACGGTTACCATCGCGGTTACCACGGTAACCACCACCATCGCGACGACCACGACCGCCGTCACGACCACCATCACGGCGACCACCGTCACGACGACCACGAGGCTCGCGGAAGTCATCGAAGTCACACACTACAGCGCCAACTTCTTTTTGACGAATACGTAGCTTGCTTAGTTTGCTTGCTGCATCAGAGCTCATTGCTTTAGGCAGCTGAACGTAAGTTTCGCCTTGTGCCAGTTTGATAGCACCGATAGAGCCTTTAGTTAGGCCAAGTTCGTTTGCTAGTGCGCCAACGATATCTTTAACTTGAACGCCTTGCTCACGGCCAACTTGAAGCTGGTAAGTATCCCAGTCTTGGTTGTTGAAGCTACGACGAGCGCCATCGCGACCACCGTCACGGCCGCCTTCGCGACGCTCTTTACGGCGTTGCTTGTCACGCTCAATCGCTTCAATCATTGGGTCTTCGCCAATGTAGAATAGAGGGCGTTTGCCTTGTTGACGCTTCAGTAGAATCGCTGCAAGAGTTGCTGCATCGATTTCTAGAGATTCTTGTAGCTTCTCTACAAGCTCAGAGAACTTGTCTAGCGCTTTGTGTTCTTTGTCTGCTTCAAGCTCAGCGCCTAGTTTAACTAGACGAGCTGCTGCTACTTCGTCACGTAGAGGAAGTTGGATTTCTTCCATAGATGACTTAGTTACGCGCTCGATAGTGCGAAGCATACGGATTTGGTTAGTGCGAACTAGAAGGATCGCTTTACCTTTACGACCAGCACGGCCAGTACGACCAATACGGTGAATGTATGACTCAACATCGAATGGGATGTCGTAGTTAAATACGTGCGTGATGCGTGGCACATCAAGACCACGAGCAACAACGTCAGTTGCAACTAGGATATCGATAACACCGTTTTTGATGTGATCTACAGTACGCTCACGTAGTGACTGAGGAATGTCACCGTGTAGAGCTGCCGCTTTGAAGCCGCGTGCAGATAACCAATCAGCTAGACGCTCGGTATCTTGACGAGTACGTACGAATACGATTGACGCGTCAGTTTCTTCAGTTTCAAGTAGACGAGACATTGCTTCGTCTTTCTCTACGCCTTTCACAACCCAGAACTGCTGTTCTACTTTGTCTACCGTGTGGTTTTTACCAGCAACGTCGACAGTGATTGGGTCACGTAGGAAGCGCTCAACAATGTTTTTTAGCATTGGAGGCATAGTCGCAGAGAATAGAACGCGCTGTGCAGATGCAGGGGCGTGCTCCATGATTTCTGTTACGTCGTCAACAAAACCCATGTTCAACATTTCGTCAGCTTCATCAAGGACGAAAGTGCCAACTTCGTCTAGGTGTAGACGATCACGGTTGATAAGGTCTTGAACACGGCCAGGTGTACCTACCACAATGTGTGCGCCATTTTTAAGAGCACGCATTTGGTCAACGATTGAAGCACCACCGTAGATTTCTAGTACTTTAAGACCAGAAATGTTTTTACCTAGGTTCTTCATTTCAGCCGCAACTTGGATCGCTAGCTCACGAGTAGGAGCAAGTACGATAGCTTGTGGCTTACGTTGAGATAGGTCTAGTTTGTTTAGCAACGGAAGAGAGAATGCTGCTGTTTTACCTGTACCAGTTTGAGCTTTACCTAGGGCATCTTTACCTTCTAGAAGGTGAGGAATAGCTGCTGCTTGGATAGGAGTTGGAGAAACGAAGCCCATGCTATCAAGTGCTGAAAGAATGGCGTCGTTTAGTGCTAATTCACTAAATTGAATTACAGAATCTGTCATTGGGATCCCACTAAATTAAAAACAAAAGGTCCCACCAGCTCTACAAATTCCAATACAAATCCAAGCTCAATCGCTGAATCCATTCAGATGCGGATAAGTGTTAAAACGCATCAAGCCGCTAGGGACGTCTAAGGGAGGCGGATTATTCCCTAAAAGCATAAAAAAAGCCAGAAAAAATTGAAATTCATCACAATTTTTTCTCGAAAGAGACGTTTTGAGGCTAATCCATGTCACATAAGTAGGAAAACGTTGCTTATTTGCGCATTTTTTGTTGGTTTAAAGGACAACAAAGTGGTGCTTTCAGTAGCTTGGTCACATTGCCAATGTTATAGTGACGCCAATTTTATTAGTGAAAAAATAAAGATGTTCCAAGATAACCCTCTACTGGCTCAACTCAAGCAGCAAATCCAAGAAAACCTACCTAAGAAAGAAGGCACCATCAAAGCAACTGATAAAGGCTTTGGCTTTCTAGAAGTAGATAGCAAAACCAGCTTCTTTATTCCGCCTCCATATATGAAGAAATGTATGCACGGCGATAAGGTAAAAGCGATCATCCGTACTGAGAAGGATCGTGAACAAGCTGAACCAGAAGAGCTATTAGAACAAGGCATCACGCGTTTCATTGGCCGAGTAAAGCTATTTAAAGGCAAACTGAACGTTACACCTGATCACCCACAGCTGAAAAAGTTATCGTTAAAAGCTAAGACGCAAAAAGGTCTTAAGAGCGATGATTTAAAAGAAGGTGATTGGGTCGTTGCTCATCTAACTCGCCACCCATTAAAAGGTGACAACGGTTTCTTCGCTGAGATTTCAGAGAAGATTACTGATGCAGATGACAAAATTGCTCCATGGTGGGTAACACTGGCACAAAACGATCTGCCGAATAGCGAGCCAGCGGGTATCGATAACTGGGAAATCAAAGACGATGCAGATCTAGAGCGCGTTGATATGACTCACGTACCGTTTGTTACTATCGATGGCGAGTCAACCAAAGATATGGATGATGCTTTGTACGCGAAGCAGCTAGATGATGGCGGCTTTGAACTAACAGTAGCGATTGCTGATCCTACCACTTACATCACTCCAGATTCTGAGATGGATAAAGTAGCGCGTGAACGTGGTTTCACTATCTACTTGCCGGGTCGTAACATCCCTATGTTACCGCGTGACCTCGCTGATGAGCTTTGCTCTCTGATTCAAGATGAAGTTCGCCCAGCACTTTGCTGCACAGTAACGGTAGCGAAAGATGGCGTAATTGGCGATGACATTAAATTCTTCGCCGCAAACATTAAGTCTCATGCACGTTTGGCTTACGATCACGTGTCTGATTGGCTGGAAACTGGCGAATCTAAAGATTGGCAACCAAGTGAAGAGATCGCGCAAATCGTTAATGATCTGCATAAGTTCGCTCAAGCTCGCGCAGATTGGCGTGAGAAGAATGCAGTCGTATTCCCTGACCGTCCAGACTATCGTTTCGAGCTAAGCGAAGACAATGACGTTGTTGCGATTCACTCAGACATGCGCCGCAGCGCAAACCGTCTGGTAGAAGAGTCGATGATTACCGCGAACATCTGTGCGGGTAAAACGCTACAAACGACGTTTAACTCTGGTGTGTTTAACCACCATGCGGGTATTAAAGCGGAAAAGATTGCGGACGTCATTGAACTCGTAAACCCACAAGGTGATTTACCATTTACCGCTGAATCAATCGCAACCCTTGAAGGTTTTGCGGCGATGCGTCGCTGGTTAGGTGAGCAAGAAACGTCATACCTAGATAACCGCATTCGTAAGTACCAAACTTACAGTGAAATCGGCAATCAGCCATTACCTCACTACGCGATGGGTCTTGATATCTACGCAACGTGGACATCACCAATCCGTAAATACGGTGACATGATTAACCACCGCATGCTTAAAGCGCATATTCTAGGTAAAGAGCCAGTACAAACGGCAGACGAAACTGTGGGCGAAGAGCTTGCACTGCACCGTAAGCATCACAAGATTGCTGAGCGTAACGTGGGTGATTGGCTATACGCACGTACCCTTGCAGAAGAGCCAGCAAAAGAAACTAAGTTCACCGGTGAAATCTTCGATATCAACCGCGCTGGCATGCGTATCCGTTTGTTAGAAAATGGCGCAGCAGCGTTTATTCCAGCTTCACTTATTCTGGCTAACAAAGAGCGCCTAGAGTGCAATGGTGAGCAAGGCATGGTGCTTATTGATAAAGAAACCGTCTATCGCCTAGGTGATACGCTAGAGGTGGTACTTGCAGAAGTGAACCAAGAGAACCGCAATCTAGTGGCTAAGCCGACGCAAATCTTTGCTGAGCCAGTAAAAGCCGAGCCAGAGGCACCTGAAGCCAAATAAGCTCAATGCAAATAGCATAATTCAATCCCTCGACAGTGTCGGGGGATTTTTTATTTAACGGCAAAACAATCTTAATAGCATAGAGCATTACGTACGCAATTGATGTTACTATGATGTTAACTCTTAATGTTGGCGGGGGTAGTGATGAATGAAGTGATAGATAGCACTGACCGATTAAGACGCAAGGTTTTGATTGGTATGTGTATCAACCTAGGTTTAGCCGCGTTGATATTGGGTATCGCGAATTTGTTTCTATTTGCTAAAAAGTCTCCAATATTAGGTATCCTCGAACTCGGCTATTTCGTGTTATCGGCTTGGATGCTAATGGATATTAGTAAGCGACCAATGAGAGTGTGGTTTTTACCTTGTCACACCACGATTCTTGGAAGCTTAGTAATACTCGGCAGTGCAAGTCATAACCTTGAAGGTGTTTTGTTTCTTTGGTCTATAGCATTGCCGACCGTATTTTATTTGGCTTTAGGTAAACGTTTAGGCTTTGCTGCAAGTGCGGTATTTATAGTGCTTGAAATGTGGGTTGTTATTCCAAACCTAACCGATACTTTATTAATTCCTGCAAAAGTATTCGCCAACTTGTCTTTGGCCTATCTCTGTGTCTGGGTTGTTTCACATACTTATGAATCGAGCCGAGAAAAATCAGTCAATGAGTTGAGATATATGGCTTTGCATGATCCCCTTACACAGGCATTGAATCGACGTGCTTTGGTTCACTCCCTGGAGCAAAAAATCGTCAATATTGAGTACCTTTTGATGCTCGATATCGATGATTTCAAGCAAATTAATGACTCCTATGGCCATGAGAGTGGTGATGAGGTGCTAGTCAGTGTGGTGGAGCGATTACAAAGTATTTGTGGTGAAGATTACGTTTACCGAACGGGTGGCGAGGAGTTTATTGTTGCACTGAGCTCAGTTTTAATGAAGGGCCAGTGTGTTAATTGTGTGACTAACCGAATTCAGCTCGAGTTGAGTGGTATCGTGGTTCAAACTCAAGTCGCTCCAATTGCCATCACGCTAAGCGGTGGTTTGGTTAAAAATGATGAGATGTGTTCCTATAATCAAGTGTTAGCGAATGCCGATAAGAGTCTGTATTTGGCGAAAAATAGCGGCAAAAATCAAGTGTTCTACAATCAAGAGCCGCTGGACACTAGGCATTGCGCCGAGCAATAACACGCTCGATAGTTATTCCCCGTTTTTATACACAACAAAGGCAAACGATATCACTCAAGTTGAATAAGTGATCTAATGCTCAAAAATAGATAATTTATTGATCTTTTTAGAAATTGAAAGCGCGAGTCACGTATTATTGCCCGCTATTAAAAGGCCTTGCTTTATAAAAGAGTGTGAGGCCTTTTTTGTTTCCCCTAATAAAAATCAGAAATAACACAGTAGGCTACTGCATGGATGAATTTATTTTTATCGTCAAAATTGGCATTTTGGTTCTATCGTTATGTGCCATGCTCTCTTTTCATGGCCAAAAATCAAACGCGAAGAAAACGACTAAAGACCTCCTCGATGAGGATTTCAACGATGAGGCGAAACCACATGAGCTTGATATACTTCGTGATGTACACCACATCAAAACCTCGGAAACGATTTTTACCACTGTCATTCAAGGTGACCTAGAGGTAACAGAGTTAACGACTGCAGGCATGGGAGGCGAGCAACTCACCACGATTGGCGGCGTGATGGTTGAATTGCCTTATCATGAAATCAAGACTTACCTAGAGCAGACGCAGTTTCTCCCAAAAGACATTGTCTCAAAGATCGCAGCTTACGATGGCAAACTATACGTATTGTCATTGCAAGACTATTGGCTAGGTCAGGGTGATGATGAACAAACAGGGCAAAGTGCCCAATATGTCGTTGAACCAGGTGCTGAGTTTGAGTCTGATTCATCTGCTGCGTCCACCTCGACATATTCAGCGAGCAACCCAACTCAGCCTGAAATCAAAGCGGAGGAAATGACTTCCAATGTTGAGATATTGAGTGAGCGTAAGGCAACAGAAGTTGAGCAGTGGCATTTTGACCCCGTAAAACCAGGGTTTGGTTGGATGGCGGGTGTCGTTGCTTTAGGTCTACTATTTGCTTTCTTTCTTGAAGATGCTAACCCTAATAGCGCAGGTGTAATCGTATTCTTCTACTTGTTTGTTGCAGTGATTTTATTGTGGTTGTGGAATAAAGGCGCTAAGCGAGCTCGCCAAGAGTACACCATTGTGAAAATGCGTGGTGAGATCGAGTCGATTAATGATTATCACGATATTAAATGCATTCGAATCCAACGACCGACGAACTGGAAGAAATACGATGAGTATTCGATTCCAGAACAATGGTTGGATAAGACTCCGCTTAATAAAACGACGTCTTTTGAAGTGTGTGTGGAACTTGGCCAGGTAGTCAGTGTTCAGCCATATTACTCAATTGAGCAACAAGCAAAGTCGACCAACAAATCTGCAAACTTGCATCTTAGATACATGGCGTTGAGCTTTATTGTCTCAAGTTTATTCTTCTTCATGTTCATGGGGCCAGCTAAGCTATCGGCTATCTTTGGCATGTTGTCACACCCAGAGTTAGATCCGATTGCTAAGCAAAGCCAATTTGTTGAGGCGGGTAATGTTGGTCAGCGTATTTCAATAGACTCAATCGGTGCAATGTGTGCTGATACTTATACCTCTAGCCATAACTTGGGAACTTGTACTAGCTACGGTATGTTCGATACGTTGCCACATGTTGATATCAAAGCGATTAGCGAGCCGTTCATTGTGAAGCTTTGGCATATCAATGACGACGTGCCAAAGCGTAGAATCAGCAATAGCGCTTACATAATGCTCTCTTCCTACGCGAGAATTTACGGTCAAACATTAGAGCCACAATACAACATTGTTTCCATTAATAGAGCGGCGATTGCAAAGTGGGCTAAGTGGGTTGAAATCAATCCAACGTTGGAAGGTTTCAAACAGAGTAAGCAGGAACTGGTAAGGCTGTGGCAGTCGCTGTCTGAGGATGAAAGCTGCGAAAGCGATGCGTGTTGGCAAGAAATTTTAGCGCATGATCTTGAAGATGTTGGTGAGACTGATTACGTCAAACGTTACAAAGTGAGCGATTTGATGGCGATGAAAGGCGAAGCGGTTGATATTGTTATTGCTCAGTGGATGGAAGCGGTGAATGATGCTCAGAAGCAAGCAGCATCTCAATCAAATACCGTTATACATCTAGTGGGCTATGAAGGCGAACCGACGGCATGGGACAAGCTTAAAGAATACCGAGGTAGTGGTGGCACAGTAAGCAGCGATAAAACGTTCAAGCGTCGCTACCTAGAGGGTGTGGTTAAAATGCTGAATGAGCAGCAATCACTAGCGTTAGACTATGGGGTTGTGGTTGATGTGGCTGAGCAAGGCCAGCAAACGCATTTGTACGTTGATACAAGCTATACCGAAGATAAGTTCGTTAAAAACCTAATCCAGTTGGGATTGGTGTTCGGTCTTTTACTGGTTGGTTTAATTCTAGCGCTATTGGCTTGGATGGATGCAAGATCATTACGCGCTAGCAATAGCTCAAAGCAAACTGCTTGGGTATCGTAAATTGCAGTAGCTAATTGTCATAAATCAAAGGGCTCGTAAGAGCCCTTTTTCGTATCTACGCTACATAGAAGTCTTATTCCGCTGGGTAAACCATCGGAAACTCAAGAGTAGGATGCTCGGAAATAATCGATTGATAGCCGTACACAGATTCAATCATTTTACTGGTGAGGGCTTGCCATGGTGAGTTATCACATACTAGTTTGCCTTGATGCAGAATGACTAAACGATCGGAATATTGCGCAGCAAGATTTAAGTCGTGCAAAACCACAACAACAGCGGCGTTATGTTCGCATGCCATTTCTCGGGCGATTTTTAAGGTGTTGTGCTGGTGGGCTAAGTCTAATGCTGACGTGGGTTCATCTAACATTAGAATCTTTTTACCTTCCGATTGGTCAAGTTGAACCAAAACACGAGCTAAATGTAGCCTTTGTTTTTCTCCCCCAGACAATGACGGGTAAAGCCTTGTTGCAAGATGAGCGACATCGGTCATCTGCATGTATTTATCCGCCAATGCTTTTGCCCGCTTATTCGGTACATTCAGTGGAATTGCACCTAATTCAACGACTTCTTGAGCCAAAAAAGGGAAGCTCAATGTACTGTGTTGGGGCAACATGCCAACGTGCTTGGCAAGTTCACTCGCGTGCCAATCATGCTTTGCTTGATTGAAGATCTTAATATCGTTGTCTGACGGGATCTCGCCACACAGCAACTTAAGTAGGGTACTTTTCCCCGCACCGTTAGGGCCAAGCAATGCGGTTACTTCTCCTGCTTTGATCTCGATGTTTACATCATCCAAGACCTTACGCTTTCCATAGGTAACAGAAAGATGGTTACCGCTTAAAACGACGTTACTCATTACAAAATGCGTCCTTTTTGTTGGAATAGTAAGTAGAGGAAGAATGGGGCTCCGATGATGGCGGTTACGATGCCAACGGGCAGCTCAGCAGGGGCAACGGCGACGCGAGCGAACATATCTGCACAGGTAAGCAGCAATGCGCCCATTAGCGCAGAGATAGGAATTAAAGTGCGGTGGTCAGGCCCAGAAAGCATGCGACCAAGATGGGGAATGACAAGACCAATAAATCCAATCATACCTGAAACACTCACCGTCACACCTACACCGACCGCGGTCAGTAATATCAATTGGCGTTTTAGTTTTTGTACTGGAATACCAAGATGGTTGGCTTCCGCTTCGCCAAGTAGCAGGGCGTTTAAAGCCAAAGATTTGCGCATAAAGCACCACAGCAAGATAACCAGAGCAACGGAGCAAAGCAGGATGTTTTGCCAATTCGCACCAGCTAAAGAGCCCATCGACCACAATGAAAGGTCACGCAGCATTTGGTCGTCGGCAATGAAGTTTAGATAGCCAATACCCGCGCCAGAGAGCGCACTGATCGCCACGCCAGCTAACAGCATGATGGTGACCGAGGTGCCCATTTTACTCGTACCTAAGTGATACACCACAATGGTGGTTAGTGCACCGCCGAGGAAAGCAAAAATCGGTACGGCAGCGAAGTTCATCAGCTGTGGGTAGGCTTGGCTTAGCTCACCAAATAATACGATTGCAATCGCCGCACCTAGCGCTGCGCCGGCGGATACGCCGATAATGCCTGGCTCAGCAAGTGGGTTTCTAAATAGCCCCTGCATGACCGTGCCACACACCGCCAATATTGCGCCAACTAACATACACAGCACCGTGCGGGGGAATCGAATTTCATGGATGACGAGATTAATGTGCGGAGCCAATTGGTTATTGGTCGTGAACAAACTGGTGAGGCTATCGATAAAGCTGATGTTCATCGGCCCAATGGTGACGGAGCTTACTGCCGTCACCAATAGCGCGAAACTAAATATCAGCAGTGTTATCGACAGAGAAACGTGTCTTAACAGCATACAAACCTTATTACTGACTTAGAATGGCACTGAGTCGCTGAGCTTCTTCTAAGCTTTTTAGACCTAAGCCACCAACTAATGCATGACCATCAATAGTGACAATGTTTTTTGCCTTGCCAGCAGGCGTAGCCGCTAGCATTGGCATTGCTTTTAAGATTGCATCTGCTCCGCCCATTTTTTGATAGCTGCGGCCACTAACGAGGATAACGTCTGGCTGCATTTCAAGCATGGCTTCAACGGAAAGAGGTTTGTAAGATTCAAGCTGATTGGCAGCAGGGTTAATACCTCCGGCCAGTTCAATGATGGCATTTGGCGTCGTTTTGCTACCCGCAACATTCGCAGGGCGACCTTCGTGAATTAGAAGGAAAAGTACTTTTTTTACTTCGGTTTGTTGCGCCTTCGCTTGGTTGAGCAGTTCGATTTTAGCTTCGATATCTTGTTTAACTTTTGCTGCTTGTGCTTCACTGTGAGTGAGCTTAGCGATTTGATCAACACGCTCTAGCAGGCCTTGTGGCGTTGCTTCTGTATTGACTACATCAACGCTTACTCCGGCTGATTTAAGCTGTGCGAGCGCGGTATCTGGCCCCATTTCGTCTGAGCCGACAAGTTTGGTTGGCCCCATCGCTAATAGACCTTCAGCAGAGAGCTGGCGGTGGTAACCCACTTTAGGTAATTGTGCTCCATCGGGTAGTTGGCTGGTCACATCTACAGCGATCAGTTGATCTTGTTGGCCAAGGGCTATCATTAGTTCAGTCACCGCAGCACCCGCGCTAATAATGCGTTCTTTGGCGAAAGAAATAGGAGTGAATGCCACAATAGAGGCAAGGGCTAATCCTTTAATCAATGTTATTTTTTTCATGTTGAGCTCGTTAATTATCTGATTTGTCTTCAGTCAAAAGTTGTGTGGCTTCAATGCCGTTTTCTTGTAAGAAAGCCAGTAGTTTGACCAAATGTTGAATATCAGCGGTCTTTTCAGCGCCAATAACAATAGGTTGTGAATTTGATTTGTGTTGCTCTAGCAATGCGATAGTGAAGTTTTCCCAATCGATATACTCTTTGCCATCAATTGCCCAATGAGGTTCTGCATCTAAGATGTTGATGGTTATAGATCGGCTATCTACTTCAGATACCGCTTGCGAATCGGTGGTAGGGAGATCCACTTCGATCGATTCCAGCTTTACCGCGGCAGTTAACATCAAAAAAACCATCACAATGAAGATGATGTCGAGTAGCGGTGTGAGATCGGGAGTTAACCCAAAGTTTGTTTTTTCTTGGGAGGTCTTAATCATAGCGCCGCTTCATTTTGAGCAGTAGAAGATGCTTGTGCAGACTGCTTAGTAGTCGTTGGGTTCAAACGAATGCCTTCTAACCACAAGTTGACGTAATTCAAAGTATGTTCAAGCTTGGCCATCACCTTATCTGCCCACAAGCCAAGTAGTTGAGCGCCTGCAATGGCAGGCAAAGCGATCAACAAGCCTGCTGCCGTCGTGCGCATAGCGATACCTAGGCCTTCGGCAAGATCATTCGGTGTGATATTGCCGCTTGATACAGCAACGCCTTTAAACATTTCAATCAGGCCAAGCACAGTGCCCAATAGGCCAATTAAAGGGCTGATCACACCGATTAAGGTCAGTAAACGGAGGCCCGAATTGAGCTGGTGGCGCTTTTCTTGTAGCCACATGCCTGCGGCATCCTCTCGCAGTGCTTTATCAAAATTGTGGTGCGCTAATAACATCGCAACGCCTTTGTAGAGCAGCGGGCGGCGAGGTGAAAGAGTTTCTGCCAATTGTTCCAGCTGTTGCCCGTTGGTCGGTGATACTTTGGTAAGTTCTTCTCTAATAGCGCGTTTGCCTACGCCTAAACTGATGATGACTTGGAAAAGACGTTCGGTGATGATCATCAAGGTAAGGGCCGAGCAGATGATAAGGGGCCAAGCCATCAGGCCTAACTGCTGCTGTAAATCCGTGAGTTGTTGCATGTTTAATCCAGTTTAAATCGAACAGGTATCTGTACTCGGTGGGCAACGGTTTGGTTACCCACCGTGTGAGGAGAAAATTTCCATTTTTTGATCGCATCAAGAGCCGATTTGTCGAGCATGGTGGCTCCTGAAGATGAAATAAGTACTTGTTTTACTTGGTTACCATTTTGGTCAAGCCAGATCTCATACATGGCTACGCCCTCAATGCCGCGTTTACGCGCGACTCTTGGGTAGTTAGGAGCAGAAGGGCGCTCTAGAAAAGCAGGCTTTTTCACCATGACGGGTTGGGTTGTAACGCCGGAGGTCGTTGGTTTGGGTTTGCTGGCCGTTTTGTCGAGTTCTACTTTGGTCGGTTCGGTTTTTGTTGTTGTTTCTGGTTTTAGCTGAGTCTCTTTCACCACTTTTTCAACGGGTTTAATCGGCTTTTTAATTGGCTGTACTTTTTTCGCTGGCGTTTTTTCTACGATAGGTTTTGGCTTTGCTTTAGGTTTTGGCTTGGCTTTAGGTTTCGCGGTTTCAACCGGTTTCTCTACCGCTTTTTTTACCGGAGCTGGCTCAAGTGTTTTCTTAGGTTCGGGCTGTGTCGCAACTTGTTTGGGCTGTGCTGGGGCAACTGGCGTAACAAATTTAAGAGACACAGTTTGTGTTTTTGCCCCAGCAGGCATCGCAAACGCTTTGGGTTCGTCAGTCATAATCAGTAACGCAGCGTGCAATGTTAAAGACACACCGCCAGCAATGACATATCGAGTTACGTTCACAATTCGCCTCATTGAAGATAGTTCTGTTCAAAGTGAGCGAATTATTACGCAGAAAATATTTGAGATCAATTATCAATTGCATTCTCATTTGCGGCAAATTATCATCTGTCACAATTAATAAACAACCAAGCTCAGGCTTTATAAAATAAGGTTTGATGGCGATTCAATTGCATTGGTTAGTAACATTTTATTAATTCATGTTATTCACTTATGCATTACGTTTGCTAGTCATTGAGTGCAGTGACTCTGCCCAAAAAGGTAGCAAAACAGATAGGTAAAATTGTATGCAAAACATTAAAAACGATGTTGCTTTGATCTTGGAACAGGATCCTAATTTGTTGCCCGCAGCGGTTGCTGAGCGCCTAGGTGTTGTGGAATTCGCCGTGGTTTCTGCGCTGCCGAAAGAGATGGTGGCACTAGTACCGGGTGAAGATGCGCAAGCTATTTTGGAAGGATTGGTTGATTTTGGCCCGGTGACAACAATCGTTCAGTCGTTTGGTTCTATTTTTGAGGTTAAAGCGCCTTTTCCTAAGGGTAAAGTAGCTCGTGGTTATTATAACTTAATGGGCTCTGAAGGCCAGATGCATGGGCATTTAAAGCTAGACAACGTTAAAAATATCGCCCTTGTGAGTAAGCCGTTTATGGGACGAGAGAGCCACTACTTTGGTTTTTTCTGCGGCCAAGGCAATAACATTTTCAAAGTTTACTTGGGGCGTGATGAGAAGCGTCAATTGATTCGCTCTCAAGTGGAACAGTTCAAAAACATGCAAGCGGAATTTAACCAATAATCTGGTCGAAACCAGAACATGCTCAACCCGTTTGAAGTAAAGAGATTAGAAAGAATAGGAGTCAGCGAATGAACCAACAAGTAAAACAAGAGCGTCTGCAAGGCCGCCTAGAGCCAGAAATTAAAGAGTTTCGCCAAGAGCGACGCACACTGCAATTAGCGACGGTAGACGCAGAAGGTCGCCCTAACGTTAGCTATGCGCCATTTGTACAAAACCAAGATGGTTACTTTGTGCTGATCTCTGAGATTGCGCGTCATGCGCGTAATCTACAAGCGAACCCAAACGTTTCTTTAATGATGATTGAAGATGAAGAATCATCGAAGCAGTTGTTCGCGCGTAAGCGTCTGACTTTTGATGCGGTAGCGACGGTAGTCGAGCGAGACAGCGAGCAATGGCAACAAGTCGTTGCACAGATGAAAGACCGCTTTGGCGAAATTATTGATGGCCTAAGCCAACTGCAAGACTTTGTGTTATTTAACCTCACAGCGGAGAAAGGGTTATTCGTAAAAGGCTTTGGTCAGGCTTATCAGGTATCTGGCGACGATATGGTTGATTTTGTTCACCTCCAAGATGGACACAAAAAAATCGAAACCGCATAAAAGTAGAAAGGGAGCATTGCTGCTCCCTTAGTTTTGATTCTTGGCTTGTGTGTCAGTTTATTCTACGCCGGCTTCACGATATAGGCGCTGACATGCTTTACCATCGCTATGGAATAGGTGACAGCGATGCGCAGGAATACCAATTTCTAGTGAATCACCTGCTTCAATATCTAAAGTATCTGGTTGGCGGTAGATAACGTCGGCATCTGCTTTGTCGATGTTTAGGTAAGCTTGCGTTTCGTTACCTAGTTTTTCAACAATCATCACTTTACCGCTGATCGTTGCGTCACCTTCTGAAGCTGGTATTAAGTGTTCAGGGCGAACACCTAAAGACATACGTTCGCCACGAGTAACAGTGCGGCCATCAACAGGAATCCAGAACGTAGTGCCATTCGCAAGTTGAACAAACACGCGGTCATCTTCTACTTCTTCAACGAACACGCTCATGAAGTTCATTTTTGGTGAACCGATGAAGCCTGCCACAAAACGGTTTTGTGGGTAATGGTATAGCTCTAGCGGTTTACCTACTTGCGATACAAAACCAGCATCAAGAACGACGATCTTGTCTGCCATGGTCATTGCTTCAACTTGGTCGTGCGTTACATAGATCATGGTGCAACCCAGTTTGCGTTGCAGCTTAGTGATCTCAGAGCGCATTTGAACACGAAGCGCAGCATCTAGGTTAGATAGAGGTTCATCCAATAGGAAAACATTTGGTTGAGAAACCAAGGTACGGCCGATAGCAACACGCTGACGCTGACCACCTGATAGCGCCTTTGGTTGACGGTCAAGCAGGTGACTTAGCTGAAGGATTTCTGCTGCGTGCTCAACGCGGCGATCCGTCTCTGCTTTGTCAGCTTTTGCTAGCTTCATACCAAAAGACATGTTGTCGTAAAGGTTTAGGTGTGGGTAAAGCGCATAAGATTGGAATACCATGCCGACACCACGTTTGGATGGTTCAACATCGTTCATGCGTTGCTCGCCGATATATAGATCACCTGATGTGATGTCTTCTAGGCCCGCAATACAGCGAAGTAGGGTAGATTTACCACAGCCAGACGGCCCTACAAATACGACAAATTCGCCTTGCTCAATTTCTAAGTCTACGTTTTTTGAGATTAATACATCGCCATAGGCTTTACAGACATTTTTTAAGGTAACACTCGCCATCTAGCTCGTCCTCGATTTTTATATTTATTACTGCCCGCCCATTATATGAATTATCTCGCAGACAGTAAGTGTAGGAATTCAGTAAGGTGGAGTTTACCGACGCGCGTCGCAATCGGTAAGGGTAAGAAATAAGGGTGGCGGAACAGGCTGTCGTACCGCCACCCATCAAAGCCAAAGATAAATCAGTCTCCCCCGAAACTTATCAGTGCGTGCCCCGTATTAATCCACTAACACTGACTTGCTTTCAACATCTTTATCGTAGCTTTGAAAACCGCCGCTCTTCACAACGCCGGTAAGGGATTTACCCTCCACTTAAGATGGTGCAATTTTGCTTAACTATAGGTCATTGTTCATCATCCCAGCGTTTTTTTTTGTAGGGGTAGTAGGGGGGGAGTAGCAGAAATAGGGAGGAAAACCCTTTAGGAGATCGAGTTCAAAATTAATCCTGAGTAAATATAGAGAGCGATCACAATACGCTATATTTTTGTGATTTGAGTTGGAAATAGTAGTCGATAGCGATCACAAAAATAGTTCATCATACCCAAGGCGTAGGAAGTAGGATGATGAGTCGCCTATGGTTTTGTTTAACAATGCTTGACGAAATCCGGTGAAGCCTATCGGTAACACCCTACAACACAAATATAAAAAGGATATGAACATGAAAAAAGCGCTAAGCTCAGTCGCCCTTGGTACACTGGTTGCACTTGGCTCTTTCGGTGCTAATGCTGCCATCGAAGAAGGACAACTAACTATTTGGATCAATGGTGACAAAGGTTACAACGGACTTGCTGAAGTAGGTAAACAATTTGAACAAGACACAGGCATTGTTGTGACTGTGGCACACCCTGATGCGCTTCAAGACAAGTTCCCACAAACTGCGGCAACAGGCGATGGTCCTGATATCGTATTTTGGGCGCATGACCGTTTTGGTGGCTACGCAGAAGCGGGTCTATTAACGGAAATCACTCCATCAAAAGAAATCAAAGAAGGCATTGTTGATTTCGCATGGGATGCAGTGAAATACAACGGCAAACTGATCGGTTACCCAATCGCAGTTGAATCGTTATCTCTAATCTACAACAAAGATCTAGTGCCAAACCCACCAAAAAGCTGGGAAGAAGTGGCGAAGCTTAACGAGCAGCTAGCGAAAGATGGCAAAACTGCGATCATGTGGAACCTAAAAGAACCGTACTTCACTTGGCCTCTAATGGCTGCTGACGGTGGTTACGCGTTTAAATACGGTCTAGAAGGCTACGACGTTAAAGATGCAGGCATCAACAACGATGGCGTTAAAGATGCAATGAACTTCGTTAAAGGTCTTGTGGACGCAGGCGTAATCTCTTCTGATATGGATTACTCAGTGTCTGAATCTGCCTTCAACCAAGGTAAGACAGCGATGACCATCAACGGCCCATGGTCTTGGGGTAACATCGAGAAATCTGGTATCAACTACGGCGTAGCAACACTGCCTAAGTTTAACGGCAAGTCATCTAAACCATTCGTAGGTGTACTAACAGCAGGTATCAGCACTGCATCACCTAACAAAGACCTAGCGGTAGAGTTCATTGAGAACTACCTACTAACTAACGATGGTCTTCGTAAAGTGAATGATGACAAGCCACTAGGTGCAGTAGCACTTAACTCATTCCAACGTGAGCTAGATGCCGATACACGTATCGCGGCAACAATGGACAACGCAATGAATGGCGAAATCATGCCAAACATTCCTCAAATGAACGCATTCTGGGGCAGCGCTAAGAATGCAATCATCAACATTGTTGAAGGTCGTCAAACTGTAGATGCAGCCCTTGCAGATGCAGAAAAGCAGATGACTAAGTAATTCTGTTCTATGCTCCCAAGGAGGGATTCGTCCCTCCTTCATCTCTTTAGTATTTCGCTAGCAGGTTCTACTATGCAGTCAGTACAAGGCCCAGATGCTTTGACATCTCACACTCTTAATTTACCGTCGAGTAAAAGCGTTTTTATCAAGTGGGGTCTATTAGGCTCAGTTGCACTGGTGAATGGTTATGCCACGATTTTGATGTATTCACGTGGTGAAATCGCCTTTGCTCTTCTTACTCTTCTACTTACCGGCTTAGCCCTTTTCATCTTCGGCAACAAGAAGACCTATGCGCATCGCTATATCTATCCAGGTATTGCGGGCATGATTCTATTTATTTTGTTCCCGTTGATTTATACGGTTGGCTTGGCGTTCACCAACTTCAGTGCGAAGAACCAACTCTCCTATGACCGCGCGCAGCAGGTGCTATTAGATCGTACCTACCAAAGCGGCCAAAGCTACCCGTTCTCACTGTATAAGACAGACTCTGGTCACCAGCTTGTAGTTGAAAAAGAGGGCAAAACACTGGCCTCAGATTTCTTCAACTTGAGCCAATTGAGTGAGATGAACTTAGCACTGACGCCAGTTGATCAAGTAAGTGGTAAGAAAGAACCGATTAAAACTATCATCAAGAATCGCACTTCACTTGGTAAAGTTGATCTACTGATGCCAAGTGGTGAAGAAATTCGTATGAGTGGTTTGCGTAAGTTTGCAGCGGTAGTTCCTCTGTACACTTTGCAGCAAGATGGCGAAACACTGCTTAATAACGAAACGGGTGAAACCCTAAAGCCGAACCTAGATAAAGGTTTCTATCAGCCAGTTGATGAAGCGGGTCAGTTTGTCGGTGACACTGTATCTCCTGGTTTCATTGTAGGTATCGGTACTCATAACTTTGAACGTGTGTGGAAAGATGAAGGCATCAGCCAACCGTTCACAAGCATCTTTATTTGGACGATTGTCTTCTCAGTACTCACAATCGTATTCACTGGTGTGATTGGCTTGGTATTAGCGAGCGTCGTGCAGTGGGAAGCGCTTAAAGGGCGCAGTATTTACCGCGTACTATTGATTTTGCCTTATGCGGTACCGGCATTTATCTCAATCCTGATTTTTAAAGGCCTGTTTAACCAAAGCTTTGGTGAGATCAACATGGTGCTCCAGACAATGTTTGGTTTAAGCCCAGCGTGGTTCTCTGACCCATTCTTGGCAAAAATGATGGTGCTTATTGTTAATACATGGCTTGGTTTCCCTTACATGATGATCCTATGTATGGGCCTACTTAAGTCGATACCGGATGACTTGTATGAAGCGTCTGCGATTGATGGTGCGAACTTCTTCGATAACTTCCGCACAATCACTCTGCCATTAATGATTAAGCCTTTAATGCCACTACTGATTGCAGCGTTTGCCTTCAACTTCAACAACTTTGTATTGATTCAGTTGTTGACTCAAGGTGGACCAAACATGATTGGCACATCAGAGCCTGCGGGCTACACCGATCTATTGGTTAACTACACCTACCGTATTGCTTTTGAAGGTGCGGGCGGTCAAGACTTCGGTCTAGCAAGTGCTATCGCAACTTTGATTTTCTTGTTGGTCGGCGCACTCGCGTTACTCAACCTTCGATTCACTAAACTAGCACAAGATTAAGGAGTAACCTGATGGCAATGGTACAAGGTAAATCTTTAAAATATCGTGTCTGGGCGACACATGCCCTTATGTGGTTATTCCTTGCGGCAATTATGTTCCCACTACTGATGATTGTGGCGATTTCTTTCCGTGAAGGTAACTTCGCAACAGGTAGCATCATTCCAGAAAACCCATCATTGGAACACTGGAAACTTGCTCTAGGCTTCTCAGTGACCAATGCTGATGGCTCAGTAACACCACCTCCGTTCCCAGTACTGACTTGGTTGTGGAACTCAGTGAAAGTAGCAGGCATTAGCTCGATTTTGATTGTGGCTCTTTCTACTACATCAGCGTATGCGTTTGCTCGAATGAAGTTCAAAGGTAAGAACACCATTCTAAAAGCAATGATGATTTTCCAAATGTTCCCAGCGGTACTTGCACTTGTTGCTCTGTACGCGTTGTTTGACAAGCTTGGACAGTATATTCCGTTCCTTGGCTTGAACACTCATGGTGGTCTTATCTTCGCTTATTTAGGTGGTATTGCACTGCACGTATGGACCATCAAAGGCTACTTTGAAACGATAGATGGCTCTCTAGAAGAAGCGGCGGCTCTTGATGGTGCAACACCATGGCAAGCCTTTAGATTAGTGCTATTGCCACTGTCTGTGCCTATTCTTGCAGTAGTGTTTATCTTGTCATTTATCATGGCTGTAGGTGAGGTTCCAGTCGCATCGTTGTTGCTTTCTGATGTAGATTCGTACACACTAGCAGTAGGTATGCAGCAGTATCTATATCCGCAGAACTATCTGTGGGGTGACTTCGCTGCGGCAGCAGTATTATCTGCTTTGCCGATTACAATCGTTTTTCTACTTGCACAGCGCTGGTTGGTCGGAGGATTAACATCCGGTGGTGTGAAAGGCTAATAAAAATGATAAAGGCGACCTATTGGTCGCCTCTTTGTTCTCTTCTTAACACTCTTGGTTTGGCCGCCGATCAGTTAAGCAGAGGCAAGTTGGCGTTACGCATAGCTGGCTGTTAGCTAGATTCCTTACTATCCAAAAACTAACAGTTTTTTGTAACCTGAGCCCGAGCTTTGCTTGGGCTTTTTTCTGCCTAACTCATCGAGCATACTAGTTTTTGCTGTATTTACGGTACAGCAGTAGACTAATTGAATGCGATGCAATTCTAAAAAATAAAGAAACGTAGAACGTCATGTTGCAAAACAACATGAAACAGAAATAGATCTGGCTATTTTGCACTCAACGCTCAGTGAGGGCTTTAGAGTTAAAATTCTCGATTAGATGGCGCGCAGCCAAGGTAGCGAAGCAACACGTAAATACTCTCTTGAGATAACGCCACACGGCGGAAAAGGTCGGCAAAGGTTGCATCACCGCCAAAGCAGGTCTGAATATAGTGGTTAATCTCGCTATCACCATACCCCTCCACATACATGGTTCTTACCCATTGATATTCAACCGATTTTGGGTTGAGTAACGTGTGTTCGCTTAGCGTTGTCCCTTTCGTAGCCAACTTTAAAACCTTAGAGAAAAATAGAATTCGCAGCATTTAAGCAAACCTAGATGAAGGAAAAATGACAGCTGCATGATTATCGCCAATATTTCGCGCCTTGCTCCCCATCTTTCTGATTAAAATATGCGACTAAAGCCACAGTGTGATGTTTATAGTGGTCTGCTAATTGCTTAGATATTGTCCTATGAAAGCGTTTCGTCAGTACTTAGTCACAAAGATTAAGAGGACGAAAAGCTGCGAAAAGAGGGCGAACGATATGTATCGAACATTAGTATTATTGCTAGTACTCAACTTAAGCGGTTGTGCCAGTGAATACGCGTTGGAACAAGCACAGCAGGATGACTTTGCGAGTATCACCCTAAATGCTGAGGCAGAAGGGACGATGACAGGGACATCTGTTCGCTTCTTCCATGTGGATCAAAGTGGTCAATGTGATATTCGTGGCATCAGTGGTTACAAGCAAGTGATGCACAAAATAGGCATTGGCGGCTGGGCCGAGTGGAAATACGATGCGGAAGAAAAAACCGTACCGATTGCCGCAGGCGAACCCATCAAGTTAATGGTGGCAGCTAACTCTGGTGGCATGGGCTGTACCATGTTGTCTGAATTTGTGCCGGAGCAAGGCTCTGACTATCAGTTAAACTTTGTCAGTAAGATGAGCAAATCTGGCTCGCCTGAATGCAGTTTAGAGCTGCTTGATGGTGTATCAAAGCTTAAACCTGGCTTAGATGGTTTTAAAAGTGAAACATGCTCTATTGATAAATAGAGAGGCGCTTGGTTCAATAAGCGATAACGCTTCAGTTTAAAAGCGTCAAATATAGAGCGAGAAGTATGGAAAAACGCAAAGCAGGCCGACCGAGTAGTGATACTAATGCTCGTGAGTTGCTAATCAAACATGCACGAGACCTGTTTACCGTGATGAGTTATGACAAAGTTTCCATACGCTTAGTGGCTCAAAAGGCGGGCGTGAATAGTGCGCTGATTCGCTACTACTTTGGCAATAAAGAAGGGCTTTTTGAAACCATGGTGCGTGATACGCTTGCGCCAATGGAACAACAGGTTAAGCGCCTGATGCAAGATTCAAGTAACGGCAGCGTGTTTGATATTATGCGCACGTACTACCGTGAAATGATTAAGTTTCCCCAGTTTCCCCGCCTTATCGCCCAGGTGATGCAAATGCCCGCATCAGAAATTCAACGCACCTTAATAGAAAAAGTTTTTATGGATATCACTAAGCCCGTTCAAAGTGTGTTGTTTGATAAGTTATTTGGTGAAGGCCAAATGAAGGAAGGGATGGATGCTAATCTTTGTAAGGTCTCTTACCTTTCGTTGATGGTGTTCCCATTCATTGCTCCGCATTCGTTGTTTGCTATTCACGGCATTGAGCTCAATGAAGAGTTTCTCAATCAACTGTTAGAGCACAACATCAAAATGATGACCAGCGGAATGCTGCTCGCAGAATAGTGCAGCGGTTAGCGTTCAGACTATCAAGACCAAAATATCTCCTTCGGATCTTTCTCTACTTCACGCATGATCGCGGTTAAGTCACCACTCTTCGTCAGATAAGGGTAGGGCTTCCAGCTTTCATTCGCTTCGTCATCTGTAATCAAAAGCAGCCAAGTTTCTTCATCGTGATCCCAAACAATCTTCGCGACTGAACGCATATAATCACAATGGTTGGAGTCCAACAGGTAGTGCTGTTTTATGAATATCACGCCGTTTTCAACGGGCTCAAAGTTGGCTTTACCCATTTCTGGTGGCAGCCCTTGATTACGATGCTGGCAGACAAACAGCGCGCGGTGTTCGACCTGCTTTTGCAACAAACTCACTAAACCCATACTGACTCCAATCCAACCATATGGCTTCCCATATTATGGTCTATAAACCGTGGCGTCTGCATAGCCTTTCACAAAATTGTCATCAAAACGCCATATGATGTGGCAGGTTATCATTTAGTGGTTATTGTTTAGTGGTCATCGTTGGGTAACACATCACAAGGATGGCCAAGTAGGAAATTTTGGAGAACATTATGATGCGAATCGCACTCGCTGCGTTACTGTCTTTTTCTTTTATCTCTTTGTCAGCGCAGGCTAGTGAAGTCAACATTAGTGGTTCAACGTCGGTAGCACGCATTATGGATGTGCTAGCGGAAGAGTTTAACGCCACGCATAAAGAAACCTATATAGCGGTGCAAGGTATCGGTTCTACCGCAGGCATTACCTTGCTGAAAAAAGGCGTCGCTGACTTAGGTATGAGCTCTCGCAACCTGACTGAGAGCGAGCAAGATGAGAACATCAAAGTATCTACTCTTGCTCTTGATGGCCTAGCGGTCGTCGTGAATGGTGCGAATCCGCTAACAAACATTACACGTGAGCAGCTATACGATGTTTACAAGGGTAAAATCACCAACTGGAAGCAACTTGGCGGGCACGACCAAAAAATCGCAGTGGTGACGAGAGAGGCCTCTTCAGGTACGCAATACAGCTTTGAAAGCCTACTTGGGCTGACCAAAGTAGTGAACAACAGACAAGTATCTGATGTAAACCCTGATAACTTGGTGGTTAACAGCAATAGCATGGTAAAGACGCTGGTTAATCACAACAAACAAGCGATTGGCTTTATTTCGATGGGCTCAATTGATCGCTCTGTGAAAGCCATTAATTTTGAAGGCGTACAGCCAAGCAACAAAAATGTTGCGGATCGTAGCTACAAACTGGCTCGCCCATTCTTAGTGATTCATCGCAGCGACAAACTTGATGACGATAGCAAAGCGTTTCTTGAGTTCTTAAAAAGTGACAGCGCAAAGAAGCTGATACAGGAATACGGCTACACTGCCGAAAAATAGAAAGCAAAAGGGAGAGCAAATGCTCTCCCTTTTTAATCTGACGTAGAAATGGATTAGAAGTGAACTTGAATCACTGATACAACGACGGCTGCAGGGCGACGAACGCCTTCGATTTCTACTTTGATTTCACGCTCGATTTCTAACCCTTTACGCACTGGCGTTACTTTAGAGAGGGTACTAACGGCGCGAACGCGGTTGCCTGCTTTCACAGGGTACGGGAAGCGAACTTGGTTTAAACCAATGTTGACCACCATTTTTGCGGTAGGGAACAAGGTGTTATCAGGATCTACGCTGTCGGTCATCTTTGGCAGTAAAGCCAGCGTCAAGAAACCATGAGCGATCGTGGTTTTAAATGGCGACTCAACAGATGCGCGTTCAGGATCGGTATGAATCCATTGCATGTCTTCTGTCACTTGGCCAAATTGGTCAATACGCTCTTGCGATACATGAATCCACTCACCAGTGTGAATAACGGTATCAAGCTTAGATTCCAGTTCAACAAGCAATTGCTGAGCTTCTGGTTTTAGCTCAATAGGTTTTGGCTTTGGTGGCTCATCATTAACAGCAGGTTGTTGCAGATCTTTTAATCGTTGAAATAGCTGGCGATTATTTGCCTTGTGCAAGAACTCACCCCAATACTCGCGCATTGCAGGCGATACCCATTGCATAAACTCAGATTGTTTTGAGCTTACTTCATTACGATGTTTAAATAAGTCCGCGACTTTCATAAAAACCTCAGATACAGAACATAGACTACGCTAATTCCCTAATTTTGAAGCAGTTCACAATTATCTGCAATTACTTTCGGGCGTACACGCGTTTGCTCAACCTAGATACTTATAATAATTTCATTAACTTAACAATAAAACACTATTTTATTAGAATGTGATCTATTAGAGTGTTTAACCTACAAATTTGCTCGTTTTGCCGTTTTTGAACATCGGCTTTCAATAACTTGGTGGCGACTAAGTGAGCAAACAAACTCTTAGGTGCAAATTATTCCTTTACAAGACCCGTGCCAATATCTAATATACGCCACGCAACGGAGAGATGGCTGAGTGGTTGAAAGCACCGGTCTTGAAAACCGGCATACGTTAATAGCGTATCTAGGGTTCAAATCCCTATCTCTCCGCCACATTCTAAGCCCTAGCAGAAATGCTGGGGCTTTTTCGTTTCTTGGCTTTTTAACAAGTCAGTGCGTTCGTGATTTATCTACTGGTCATATCCTAAATAATCTAACTATCTGATCTTGATTCAATTCTTTACCATTCTGGTGCTGCGGCTTGTGGTAAGATTCTGCTCGTCGTGTAAGGGCAGTACGTAAGTTATCGAGTATTTCCCTTACTGGTAGTATTTTTGAATGTAGTAGTAGCATCGTGGCGAAAAAGAAAAATAGAAATAAAAACCGAGGTGAGGGTAAAGCCTCTCCAGCAGTGGCGAAACAAACTAAGCCTTCGCGTCAGTCAAAAGCCAAACGTAAAAAGCCGAATCCGATCTTGATAGCCTTTGCTACCGTCGTGGTGACGCCATTCTTACCGCTGTTCTTATTGGATGGTGACGCGGTAATTAACGCAAAGCTTGAACACGTTTGTACCGCTTTGGTAAAGCACACTTACCCTGAGGCGCAGATTGAGCAGATTGATACTCATATCAGAAATTACCCTAACCTGAATATCGCTTTACAGAGTGAAAACCCAACCCGTGAAGAGATGGATGGCTATGACTATCGAGCTCAATATAACTCGTTAGACATTGCATACAGTTATGGGCGATATATGGAAGCACGTGACGTCACTATTGAGGCGAAAGAGTCTGCGGACGGGCCATTGGCTTCACCGACATCGTGCCATTTTAGAAGCCGATTCGGTTATTTACATGAGCAACTGGTGTTCGAGCGATTTAAGCAAAACTACCGTGACTATCCAACCTATGCCGCATGGTTCGTGTTTGATGATTCGGTAGACTATATCTACACAGGTTCAACGGGCTATTTGGTTAGCATGGATACCGGTCTTAAGGAGCGCTGGGATTACCTTTACCAAAAAGTGAAGTCTCTATTTATTAAAGGTTAGCCAATGCTTTCGTCGATAGGGCCAATGGAATAAAGCACAAACTCGGCAGGGTTTTCTTCAGCGCCAAGTGAGTGGATGTCTTCACCATCTTCAATCAGTTGTTGAATCATGGCTAAACCCTGATGTTCGGGCACTTGGATGATGGTTGGCATCTCTGAGGCTGAAACGCCATATTTGGTTGCTATTAATAGCTGTTTTACTTTTTGCTTGGTGTCGTCTGTCATGAGTTTTTCTTCGTTGTATACACTTCACCAAGCATAGCCTTTGTCATGAGGTAAGGCTACTCGGCCTTAGGTTCTTCTACCGACGATTGCTCAGTTTCTACAGTATCTGTTACTTGTTGCTGATCGTCTTCTGCTTCCATTTTTGCGCGCTCAGCTTTAGAGATGTAACGAGGCTTGTTGCTCTTGTGCAGCTTTGCATTCGCTTTCTTTTGCTTCGATTTTAAGATCTGATTAATTTTCTTTTTACGGTTCATGATGCCACCTAGTGTTGTGCGGTCGCGAATCATAGCAAACTCTTTGGCTGAATGCATCAGTGGCTCGCGAGCACGCTATACAGTGATTCTCTAATCTTTAGGTAATAAAAAACCCGAAGAAAACTTCGGGTTTTAATAGAGAGGTAGTCAGCGAGATTATTGCGCTTCTGCTTCTACCATTGGTTCTTCATGTTGACGAGCTGCTTCAAGCATCTTACGAATAATGAACGAAGAAACAAACGCTACAGCAACCATAACCACAGCAAGAATAGTCAACAGTTGGAAGTATTCGCCATAAACGTTCTTAACGATCTCTTGCGTGATCTCTTGGCCTTTATCTAGCGCGATAGAGGTAGAGAACACCGCACCAATGATGCCACTTAGTGCCATTGCTACTGAGAACAGTGATACAGAAAAACCTTCAATGTGTTTCGGTGTAACAGACAAGATAAACGCAACAACTAAGCTACCTACAATGACTTCAGCAAAAGCTTGGAAGAAGTGAATCGCTAGGAAGATTTCAGGGCGAATGATCACGTCTTCACCAATATTCATTACCGCCATGGTCAAGATACCAAATGCGATAGCAGTAAAGATGAATGCTAGGCCAATCTTAGTTGCTGTAGATAGGTTGATCCCTTTCTTCTCTAAAGATGAGAAAGTCATTGAGATAACCGGACCTGCTACGATACACCAAAGAGGGTTCATCGCCATTGATGCTTCAGGTGCGATAGGAATGATGTTGAACAGGTCTCCGCGCATGGTGTTGATAGTCACCATGGTCATCGATGTCATCATTTGGCCGTAGTACACAAAGAAGCAGGTTGTGAGCACCGTCATGATGAGGATTGTACCCATCTTAAGCGCATCTGATTTACCTGATTTGAACATCAAAGAAATGAAGTACAAGATTGCCGCAGCGCCAATCGCGTAAACGATGTTTTGGCCGATATCCATGTTTTTAAACATGAAGAATACTAAGCCAACCATGGCTGCAGAAAGCACAAAGAATGCAATCCAGTTTTGGGTTGATACTGGTTTTTGGTCAATATCAGCCGCTACACTAACGAGTGGCTTATGGAAGAAGACCAGTGTTACGAACGCTAGTGCGGCCATAACAGCAGAAAGCATGAAGCTGCCGTGGAAGCCGATAACCAGTACGAACATAGGGAATAGGTATTGGCCAAGTAGCGCACCCACGTTGTTCACTGAGTAGTTTACAGGGTAGCCATTTTCGAAGTCTTCCGGGGTAGCAAAAGTACGTTTGTACAAGCTTGGGTAAGCTGGAGACATCAAGCCACGAGCGTAACTCGCAAGGGCAATACCCGCTAAGCTCATTGGAATGTTAGTGGTAGAAGCACCAAGAATAAGCAGAAGGTAACCGGTCGCGAAAGCACCGTAAGAAATCGTCAGTGAGCGGTATGCGCCTAAGAATTTATCGGCAATGAAGCCACCAGCGATAGCAAATAGTGGGCCGATGGATGAGAACGCACCAACAACCATCATGGTATCGGCTTCGCTGTACTGCAGTTCTTCTAAGAAGAAGCGCGTAAGGATGATCATCACACCGTAGAAAGATAAACCAAACATCATTTGGCAGAACATCATCGACTTATTGAGTCTATTCCACATAGTATTCTCTTGGGGTTGGTACATAGATTTTGAGGGCGGAGATTATGGCAGAAATGCGAGATGATGCACGAAATTTCCCCACAACGAGACGGGATATTCCGCTTTTTTTGATGCCAATCGTTTGCTTTTTGGGTTTTTATTCTGGCAATGAAGTTGATTTCTTATGTAACTTCTGTCTTATAAAATAGTTATTCACAAGGGTGGGCGAGGTGGATTAATGCTAACCCTCCTAACGAGGTTTCGCGGTACTTCCTATTCATGTCTTTACCAGTTTGGTACATGGTCTCTATCACTTTATCGAGTGAGATAACGCACTTGCTAGTGCGTTTTAACGCCATACGTGAGGCATTAATGGCTTTTACTGCGCCCATGGCATTACGTTCAATACAAGGTACTTGAACTAAGCCTGCGATCGGGTCACACGTCATACCTAATGAATGTTCCATCGCGATTTCGGCAGCAATGCAGATTTGTTCGTTGCTGCCGCCACGTAGCGAGGTTAAGCCCGCTGCTGCCATGGATGAGGAGACGCCAATCTCCCCTTGGCAGCCGACTTCTGCGCCTGAAATCGACGCATTCATTTTGTAAAGGATGCCAATCGCTCCTGCGACAGCAAAGAAATCTTTAAGCTGAGCGGTATCTAACGGGCAGATAAATTGGTGGTAATAAGTTAAAACGGCAGGGATCACTCCGGCAGCGCCATTGGTTGGCGAGGTGACGACTTGCCCGCCTGCGGCGTTTTCTTCACTGATGGCAAAAGCAAATAAGTTAATCCAATCCATTATCGCCATTGGGTCATTTTCTATTTCGCTATTGGATTTAAGCTTTTTGTGTAGGCTAGGGGCTCGGCGTGTCACTCTTAGCCCACCTTCGAGAATGCCTTCTTGAGCAAAGCCTCGCTCCATACACAGTTGCATCACTCTCCAAAGTTTGTCTGCTTGTTGGTCAATCTCCGCCATGGGTTGAAACATCACTTCATTGCGCAGCACCATGGTAGCGATGCTTAAACCGAGTGAATCTGCTTGGGTGAGCATCTCATCGGCTGAATTGAATGGATGAGGAACGCTAACATGTGAGCTTGTTTCGTTATTGGTGAGTTGCTGTTTGGTGGCGATAAATCCGCCGCCAATAGAGTAGTAAACTTGGCTAACTAGCGGTTTATCCTCTGAATCAAAAGCGGTAATCGACATCCCGTTTTCATGCAGTGGAAGGTTTTCAGTGTGGAAAACAATGTCAGTATCGTAATCAAAGTCGATAAGCTTTTTGCTCGCAAGGTTTAGAGAACGATTGTTAACGGCATCAGCTAAGGCCTGCTTGGCACTGGTAATCTTGATGGTATCTGGCTTGTTCCCCAACAAGCCTAAAATGACCGCTTTATCGGTGTGGTGGCCTTTGCCTGTTAGTGACAATGAGCCATAAAGGTCGACCCGCACACGCGATATGTCGTTAAGTTGTTGTTCGAGGAGCGATAAGAAGTCGAACCCAGCGATCATTGGTCCATTAGTATGTGAACTTGAAGGACCAACACCAATCTTGAATATGTCGAAGATAGACAACATACCTGTACTCCTTTCCATCTATTATCAGGCAGTTACCTGATCTTTTTTGAATCTTGATGAGATTAATCTCTAGAGTGAGCAAGTGAGTCAGGTATACTCTAAATATAGTCGGGCTTAACTAAAATGCGTTGGATAAGGGAAGCTATTGAGTAATCAAACATCAAGGAATGTGAAGCAAGTCATTCTTATTCTTGGCAAACGCTTAGTCGACAACAGACTTACCCTTGAGGGCGTGTCGCGTATAGCGAAGCTTAACCACTATTTACAATCTATACCTCCGAAGCAAACGATCTTGGTTTTTTGTGGTGGCGTGTTAGCAGGTCAAACACGCTCAGAAGCTGAGGCGCTTTGGGATGAATTTCGCTCAAGCAGTTCTACATGGCAAACCATCCCGCAAGAAAACATCATCATCGAAAATCATTCAATCAATACGGTGCAAAATATCGTCAATGCGAGTGCCAAATTGATTGAAAGTGGCCTGTGCGAGCGAGGTGAAAGCGTTGATGTGGTTTTAGCGTCTAACGACTATCACCTTACCCGAATCATTGAAATACAAAAGATGATGCCAGAGCAGGGGCTATTGACTGTGCTTGTTTCGCGCTGCGCTCAAGCGGGTTTAAATCTTAACGTTCCATTGGAGTTGACCAATCACTGCAGTGCACGCTACCCCCATGATACCGAGCAAGGTAAGGCGTTTTTACTCATTGATGAGCTCACGACGTTTCGCGTGTTGTTAGAAGGTGCGGTTAGCGGTGCATTTACACAGAACTTGAGTGGTGTGGCACGCGAGCCGATTGCGATAGCCAAGCATGCGTTGCAAGCGCTGACTAAGATGCCAGTGATGAAGCCCTACCATCTTGAGTTGGGTCAGTTGTCTGATTCGGTTATTGAGGTTGAACTCGCATTGAATCTAGGTGAGTTTTCTATTGCAGAGATAACGCAGGTGCTAAAAGAATTTGACGCGATATTAACTCAGTTAAATCGCGTCATTGATCCGGAAAGAATAGAAGCTCAAACCACTTAGAGCGGCATTACTCGGTTACGGCCTAGCTGTTTTGCTTCGTAAAGCAGTTTGTCTGCTCGCTCAATCACTGCTTCAAAATGTTCGTTTTCTAGACGCTCAGTTACACCGAAAGAGGCAGTGATATTGCCCACTTGCTGGCCAGAGCGACGGTCACGAATAGAAAGCTTCTCAATAGTTCTGCGCAAACTGTCTGCGAATTGACGCGCCACACGCACATTGCGGTTAGGGACAATCAGCGCAAACTCTTCACCACCAAAACGATAAGCAGTAATACCATCACGGCAACTACTATGTAATCGGCGCGCTAACCCTTTGATTACCGTATCGCCAAACAAGTGGCCGTAGGTATCGTTATAGTTTTTGAAATGGTCAATATCTGCCAAAATGAGGCAGAAGTTTTGCTCGCTTAAGCACAGCGTTTTGATGTCGTTATCAAATGAGCGGCGGTTGTATAGGCCAGATAAGCTGTCAAAGAGCGCGTCTTTTTGCACTTCCGCCAGCTGAGATTTCAAACGACCAATTTCTTCACTTGCGGTGCTCAGTTGATTGCTCAAAAAGCTGGTGGAGTGGCGGATTTCACGTGATTCTGCAACCAGCTGTCGAATGACGGTCATCACTTCATCCAGTGACATGCTTTCGTCTTCAACACGTTCAAGGTTGCTAAAACTGCGATCAATAAGATCTGAGAACTGAGAGGTGTCGCTTAGCGTATCGGACATTGAGCTAGCCACTTCATTGACTAATATCTCAATGTTCGCGCGTAGGTCGCTCAGTTTGGTTTCGTTAAGGGAAGCGACATGCTTGTTGTAAAGTTGTTCACCACTCGCTGGTGGGCAGATGCCAAAGTTTTCGATAATCGTATCTAGCTCGAAGTTGAGCTTTGGAATCGCGTTATCTACGTAGGCATACCATAGCGCGTAGTTCGCTGGGGTAGCAGCGACATGATTCTTCATCATTAGTGGGACAGCTTTTTTGAGATTAGCCGTCGACTTCTTAAAATCGTCTTCTGTCATGATCTTCAGCGGCAGTCTTGCTTTATTACTTATCTGTTTATGTTAACTCAAACTTATTAAGTCAGTTATAAAAATAAGTGTCTAATTGTTTTTAGTTAGTTTATTACTTATTCGTTAGGTCTACGTTAATCAAACTGTTTGAGTGCGTACAGCAAGCTAAGAGAGTAAACCTAAAAATTGTGATCGTACTTGATAGAAAACAACCTTGTGGTGACTAAAGGCTCACTTATCAGTAATTGGTGTACGGCATTGGCTTGTTAGGCAAGCTCTGTCCCTTGACTCAGTTGCGCTGCACCGCGGAGCATAGCTTTGATTAGATCGCCAGCATTGAATTTTTCTAGGGCTTCATGAGCGCCAACCTGTTGTGCGCGCTGTAAACATATCTCGCTTGATAATGATGTGTGCAAAATGATGTAGGCTTTGCGTAGTTCAGAGTCATTTTGTGTTTCAAACGCGAGCTCATACCCATCTAAGCCCGGCATTTCAATATCGCTTACTAGCAGATCTATGCCTTTACCTTGCTGAGTAGCCTCACGCATGTACTCAAGGGCTTCCGCACCATTTTTTCGAATCGCGTAGGTGATATTAATACTGTCTAGGGCATCAGCGAGCTGTTTGCGGGCGATGCTTGAATCGTCAACCAGAAGAATGTTTAAAGCTTTTAGCCTCTCTCGCTCAATATCCGTCAGCATCGGAATGTTTGCCGCTTCAGTGTTGGGATAGATTTTCGAGAGTAGTAATTCAACATCGAGCATTTGGATGATCTTCTCGTCGAAACGAGTAATACCCGTGACGAAAACATTGTTTCCTGCTGTTGGTGGCGACGGTTCTATATTACGCCAATCGCAATCGATGATTTTTTCTATAGAGCGCACCATAAACGCTACGACGGTGCGCAAGCAGTCGGTCACGATTAAATAGCAAGAATGGTATTCTTCAGGCTGGATCGGACGAAAACCAATAGCAGCAGGCATATCGATAACAGGAACATTGAGATCACGAATCGTCACCGTACCAATCACATTGTGGTGTGAGTAGGGGATTTGCGTGGTCGGCAAATAAGGTACTATTTCACGTACTTTAAGTGTTCCGATCGCAAAAAGTTGCTTGTTGGTGGTGAGCGTAAACATCAGCATGCCTTGCGACTGATTTGCTTTACTAATTTTCGCCATTGTGTCTCTCAGATATGACATCCTATAAATGAGTATGGTAACGCAAATAGATTTATGATCCATGAAGCAGATCAGGGATTGCCATGGTTTCTTTGACTAAATGAGATCACGGTACAAACCTTAGATGAACCTAGAGCGCAAATTCGATACAATCCCGCGCTAAATTAACCTGACAGAGACATTGTTATGGCAAATACTGCTGCTGCGCTCCACATTTTGGTGAAGCATAAAGAACAAGCTGAAGACATCATTAAGCAACTGAAAAAAGGGGCAAAGTTTCAGACCTTGGCCAAGAAGTATTCTACTTGCCCTTCAGGTAAAAAGGGTGGTGACTTAGGCGAGTTCCGCAAAGGTCAGATGGTTCCGCAGTTTGATAAAGTGTGTTTTAGTGGCGAAACACTGGTTCCTCACTTGGTAAAAACCAAATTCGGATACCATGTTGTAAAAGTCTTATATAGAACATAGTGCATATCTCGCCAAGATGAACATCAAAAGCGCCTTTGGGAAACCAAAGGCGCTTTTTTGTAACATTTGTCTATGGATTTAACATTTTGGGTGGTTTTGTTTCCGTGCTACATGGTTAATCTATTGCTGCTTGTACTCAGTTCTTACTGTAGATTTAGAAAGTGCTATAGGAAGATAGACTAGGGTAATAAAATGCAGTGAAGTGTGTTGGTTATATTTAATAACCATAAATAATATGGTGATATATTTATGGTGTTTTAGGTGAGGAATATTTCACTTATTCCATTCAAATAGTGCGGCTATTGTTCGTTCAAACCAAAGCTCACGAGGTTTGACTCAGTTGGCATTACGCATTTTGAGTCTAACTTGTTGTATTTTTGTGTTTTTACTTTTTTTCTTCTGGTTTTTTACACGCTTTTTACGCTTAATTTCATCGATTTAAATATCATTTATATTTGTAAGGATTATTGTCCTTTGTTTTTGTGTGGCTTTTGGGGTTGGTGGTGTATTTATTTTTAGGATCTTAAAAATGCAAGAAGTGCAAATGATAGTTCTATTAATCTGTGCGGTATATCATTTTAATAAAGGCTAATGGTAAAAGTTTTTCAAATTGTAGTTTGGGGTTTTCAAATTTACTCGATTTTGTGTATAAAGTGTTAAGTTTCTAATTCTTTATAGACACTCGAGCAATGTCAAAATTAACATTAGCGTTTGAATGTTAAATAATTATTAAAATATTGTTTATTTTTATTTCATCTGTCTCATGTCAAAACATCTTAGAGTAAGAGAGTTAGAGCAAAGAAAAATACGTAACTGATTGTATTTTTAAGAGTTTTATAGCGTTCTCTCAGGGAGGATAAATGAAAATAAAATGTAACATAAAAGTTGCATTAATATTATTATCAGTTGTTTCGCTGGTATTATTAGGCCTACTTTTTAGTACTAACATGGTGTTGTTTGACCCTAAAGGTCCTATTGGACTTGCCCAAGAGTCTTTAATCATCACTTCTGTGCTTCTGATGGCGATCATCATTATTCCTGTGTTGTTTATGTCGGTGTACTTTCCATATAAGTATCGTCATACCAACAAAGATGCGGAATATAAGCCAGATTGGGAGCATTCCACCAAGATCGAAGTTATCGTCTGGGCGGTTCCGTGTCTGATCATCTTAGCTTTAGGTTGGGTTACCTACCTTACTACCTACTCTTTAGACCCACGCAAAGAGCTAGTTTCAGATAAAGAGCCATTGACCATTCAGGTTGTTGCGATGAACTGGAAATGGTTATTCATTTATCCAGAGCAGCAAGTTGCGACAGTCAATGAGGTCGCTTTCCCTATTGATCGTCCGGTTGAGTTCTTAGTGACGTCTGATACTGCAATGAACTCTTTCTTTATTCCTCAGCTTGGTAGCCAAGTGTACGCCATGGCGGGTATGGAGAACCGAGTGAACCTGATGGCAAGTGAGCAAGGCATCTACCGTGGCATGTCTGCGAACTACAGTGGCTTTGGTTTTGCCAATATGCGCTTTAAAGCGCACGCGACAGATGACGCTGAATTCGACCAATGGATTTCTGAGGTGAAGTCTTCTCAGCAAGTGCTTAATGACGAGTCTTACGATGCGCTAACTGCAAACGCAAAAGAGCAGATCAAAACGCCTCATCCGGTGACTTACTTCGCTTCAGTGGACCCACTGAGATTCAAAGACATTATTGAAAAACACTCAGGAGCGCAAAATGGCTTATAAAGGCGATGTTTATGCCGAGCCGGATGCGATTTTCGGCAAATTGAACTGGGATGTGATCCCGTATTCAGACCCAGTCATCCTTCCTGTGATGATTGCGGTGGTGCTTGGTGGTGCTGGCCTGTTAGGTCTTATCACTTACATGGGCAAATGGAAGTATCTCTGGGAGAACTGGCTAACTTCAGTTGACCATAAACGTATTGGTGTCATGTACATCATCGTTGCTCTTGTCATGATGGTGCGTGGTTTCTCTGATGCGATACTAATGCGCTCGCAACAAGCGGCCGCCACGATAGATGCGTCGTATCTTCCTCCCGAACACTATGACCAAATCTTCACTGCCCATGGCGTAATTATGATTTTCTTCGTCGCCATGCCTTTAGTGGTGGGTTTGATGAACATCATTGTTCCGCTGCAGATTGGTGCGCGAGATGTGGCCTTCCCATTCCTAAACTCGTTGAGTTTCTGGTTATTTGTGGTGGGTGCCATTTTAATCAATATGTCGCTATTCATCGGTGAATTTGCCGCGACAGGTTGGTTAGCGTATCCGCCACTCTCGGGGATGGAATACAGCCCTTGGGTTGGGGTCGATTATTGGCTCTGGTCGCTACAGATATCGGGCATCGGTACTCTGCTAACGGGTGTTAACTTTGTCGTGACCATTCTTCGAATGCGCGCTCCGGGTATGAAGCTGATGCAAATGCCAGTGTTCACATGGACAGCACTATGTTCAAACGCACTGATTGTTTTAGCTTTCCCAATCCTGACTGTAACCTTAACTTTGCTGACGCTTGATCGCTACATTGGTACTCACTTCTTCACCAATGACATGGGCGGCAACCAAATGATGTATGTAAACCTTATTTGGGCGTGGGGTCACCCTGAGGTATACATCCTGATTCTGCCAGCGTTTGGTATTTTCTCTGAAGTGTGTGCAACCTTCGCTCGTAAGCGCCTATTTGGTTATACCTCGCTAGTTTGGGCGACGGCGGTAATCATGGTGCTTTCATTTGTCGTGTGGCTTCACCACTTCTTTACTATGGGGGCAGGGGCAAGCGTTAACGCTTTCTTTGGAATCGCCACCATGATCATATCCATACCCACCGGGGTTAAGATATTTAACTGGCTATTTACTATGTACAAAGGCCGCGTTGAGTTCAGCGCGAGTATGTGGTGGACGATAGCTTTCTTAATTACCTTTACTATCGGTGGGATGACGGGCGTTATGTTGGCCGTTCCTGCGGCGAACTTTGTTCTACATAACAGTCTATTTGTTATTGCTCACTTCCATAACGTAATTATTGGCGGTGCGGTATTTGGTTACTTCGCAGGTATCACTTACTGGTGGCCAAAAGCAACGGGCTACATGCTGAATGAGAAACTTGGCAAGCTAGCTTGTGCACTTTGGACAATTGGTTTCTTTGTAGCCTTCATGCCGGTTTACGTGCTTGGCTTTAATGGTATGACACGTCGTTTGAACGTGACAGACAACCCTGAATGGGCTCCTCTGCTGTGGATTGCTGCATTTGGTGTGTGCATTATCGCTGCGGGTATTGCTGTGCAGTTCTATCAGTTCTACGTCAGCATCCGTGATCGCAAACAAAACTTAGATACGACAGGTGACCCGTGGGATGGCCGTACTTTAGAGTGGGCGACATCGTCACCACCACCATTCTACAACTTCGCGACGCTACCAAAAATTCACGACCGTGATGAACACCATTACCGTAAAGTGAATGGTCTAGCGTATCAAAAACCAGAGAAATACAAGCGTATCCACATGCCAAAGAATACTTGGGCAGGTGTGGTGATCAGTGCGTTCTCATTGGTGTTTGGTTTTGCCTTCGTTTGGCATGTTTGGTGGATGGTTATCTTTGGTGCGCTCGGTATGGTGGCATCTTGGATCGCATACAGCTTCCAACGCAGCAAAGATTACTTTGTTGAAGTATCAGAAGTTGAAGCGATTGAAGAACCGCACTTGGCACAAGTTTATGCTAAGCGCCCAGAGTTTGAAGTTAAGCCTCAAACGAACGTGAAAGACGACGATGACAAAGATGCAGACCTTAAACCTGCTGATGCAACGGTATAAGGATAGGTGAGTTATGACTGCAATTATTGAATCAGATCTAGACCAACCGACAGTAGTACCTACTGAGCCAGAAGCCCATGATGATCACGATCATCATGATTATGCTGGCGATACGATATTTGGTTTTTGGATTTACATCTTAAGTGACTGCCTACTGTTTGGTACCTTGTTCGCGGTATTCGCGGTGTTCTCAAACAGTTTCGCAGGCATCATTGAGCCATCAGAGCTATTTAACCTATGGTTTGTTGCTGGTGGTACGGCATTGCTGCTGTTTAGTAGTTTTACCTTCGGTATGGCAATGCTCAAAGCGCAAGTTCAAGACATGAGTGGTATGTTCCGCTGGCTAGGCATTACGTTTGCCTTGGGTCTGGGCTTTTTGGTGATGGAGCTCTATGAGTTCCACCACTTCACTGTGGCGGGCGCAACGTTTGACAGCAGTGCTTATTGGTCATCTTTCTATGCTCTTGTTGCTACGCACGGCTTGCACGTGTTTGCAGGCTTAGTATGGATGATTGTTCTTTACTTCCACTTTAAACGCGACGGTTTTACCGAAGACAACCGAGCACGTTTGAACTGCTTGAGTTTGTTCTGGCACTTCTTAGACGTGATCTGGATTTGTGTGTTTAGCGTGGTTTACTTGATGGGAGTATTGTAATGGGGCACTCAACAGAAACAGGCCAAGGTGGTCAGGCGCATGGTAGCGTTAAAGAGTATGTAACGGGTTTAGTTTACTCTTTGTTGCTGACCATCATTCCTTTTGCCATGGTGATGTTTGGCATTGGTGATAAACCACTTGTTATCACAGTGATTATGGTGACTGCTGTAGCGCAAATCCTAGTGCAGTTGATCTTCTTCTTGCACATGAATACATCCTCAGAACAGATGTGGAACACTACTTCGGCGGTGTTTGTGGTCGTGATTGTAGCGATCATATTGATAGGCTCTCTATGGATTATGGAGCACCTAAACCACAACATGCTGATGGGGCACTAATAGGAAGAGCTCATGTTTAATCACTATTTACAACTGACGAAACCGGGCATTATTCGCGGCAACCTTGTTGCCGCGGCTGCTGGCTTTTTTCTTGCGTCGCAAGGACAGATAGACTGGCAGATTTTTGCAGCGGTATGTATTGGTACGACTTTGATTGTCGCGTCTGGTTGCGTGTTTAATAACTACATCGATAGAGATATCGATGCCAAGATGAAGCGTACCTGCCAGCGAGAATTGGTGCAAAAAATCGTACCTGTATCTCACGCATTAATCCTTGCGACCGCATTAGGGGTTGCAGGGTTTGCGACTCTTTACTTCTATACCTCTTTGGTTGCCTTTGCGTTTGGTGTATTGGGCTTCGCTGTTTATGTCGGTTTTTATAGCCTTTATTACAAGCGTCAGTCAGTACACGGCACACTAATCGGTGGTCTATCAGGGGCGTGTCCTCCGGTTATCGGTTATTGCGCAGTGACGAATCAGCTAGATATGGGCGGAGCTATTTTGTTCCTAACATTCTGTATTTGGCAGATCCCGCACTCTTATGCCATCGCGATTTATCGTTTTAATGATTACAAAGCAGCTTCTATCCCTGTGTTGCCAATCAAAGAAGGCATTGCGAAAGCAAGAACTCATATTATTGGTTACATCATTGCGTTTGCGGTTGCTGCGTTTGCACTGACTTACTTAGGTTATGCAGGCAGCTGGTATGCGTTAGGTATGGGGTTAGTTAGCCTTTACTGGTTATATCTGGCAAAAGTGAGTTTTCAGAAAATGCCAGCAGAGCAGTGGGGTAAGCAACTTACTATCTTTTCAATAGTCAGCATTATGGTGTTCTGTCTACTGATCTCGGTAGATTTTTCTGCACCAGATGTTCCCGTTACTCATCATGCTTCATTGCTTGGTGACTTGCTCAATGGAATGATTTAATGGCAAAAAATCCCGTAAAATGGGTATTGGTGGCTGGCGCTCTTGCGCTGGCTGCTATTTTCGCCCTGTATTTTTACAACTCCACATTACCCATAGGTGAAAAGCCTCGACAGCTGAAAGATTTAGGTGGCCACTTTGCACTGAATAGCGCAGATGGCACGGTCGATCTAAACGAGTACCAAGGTAAAGTCGTTGTGCTCTATTTTGGCTTCTTAAATTGCGCAGAAGTTTGCCCCTCTTCGATGGGCGTTATGTCGGCAGCATTTAAGCAAGTTGACCAACAGTATTATGACGACATCCAAGGCTTTTTCGTCAGCGTAGATCCCGGTCGTGATGACCTTAAATCGCTTGAAGAATTCGCCAAATATTTTGATCCTCGCATGCAAGGTATTACGGGCACCGAAGAGCAAGTTGAAACCTTGACTAGCCAATATGGTGTGTATTTTGACTTGGTTGATATGGAATCTTCTGAGTTGGCTTACACCGTTGACCATGCATCACGCTTTTACATCATAGATAGGACAGGTAAGTTGATTGATTCAATGAGCCACACGACAACGCCAATCGAATTGGCGGCACAGATAGAACGCACGCTTTCCAACTAAAATTTAAGGACCTTTCTGATGTTTAAGAAATTGACCTTAGCCATGAGCATGGCTCTTTTTGCTTCTTATTCCTACGCCCATTGCCAAGATGGCCATGCAACGCAACCACATCATGCAGAATCAACCATTCAAGTTACCGATACTGTTTTGGTCGAGAATGCGCGAGTAAAAGCGACTATTCCTGGTATTAAAGTCAGCTCTGGGTATTTTTCGATCACGAACAGTGGTGATGCTCCGCTGCGTTTTGTGGCAGCGGAAACTTCCGCCTCTCAGCATACTGAGTTCCACCGTATGTTTATGCGTGACAGTAAAATGGCCATGCGCAAGGTGGACTATATAGAAGTCGAACCCAAACAGACGTTTGAGTTAACGCCAGGCGGTTACCATTTGATGTTCATGGGTGTGACTCAGCAACTTAAGCCAGATACTTCACTTGTGATAACCTTGATCGAACAGTCTGGTGAACGTTACCAGTTTTCAATGCCAATTGTGGCTAATGAAAAACACTAAATGTGAGTCGTTGAATGAGCAATAAAGCGCTTTTGATCTTTGCTATTACGTCGTTTAGTAGCCTAGCGGCAACTGAACAAGCGAAATTGACCTCTATGGATGCCATTGCTGATGAACAGACATTGGCATGTGATTCTGAGTTAAGGACGCTATCGATTGAAAGCTTAAAAAGCAATCCTCATAGGATGCTTGCTTACAATGATAGCGGTAGCGATGTGCATCTCTTTAATGCACTAGCAGTGACTCAATACCGAGATAGAAAAAGCCATGTTACTTTTCATGGGGTCAAGAATAGCGAAGGTGGCTGCGATACTTCAGTAACTGAAAGCTATGTATTGCAGACTTCATGTGCAGACGCGAGACATGAGGCGTTCAGTAAGTGGGATTTTCAAGGTAAGCTGGATGATAATACCATGGTATTGAAAGCCAAGCGGGTCGAAGGCAAACAAGCCTTTTTAACCGACCAAAATCCCAATATTTGCTTAGTAACTACGCGGCGCATGGTGCTCAACTAGACTCGATAAATGATAAAACCCCGATGGAAACATTGGGGTTTTGTTATTTTTACCTCTTCAATTTTAAGCCGTAAATCTCCCCGATATAGGGGTGATTTTGCTTTTCGTTACGACAAATTATTGCAATGGAACTGAAAGGCGTTTGCTTGTAACGTGCGCCTGCTTGCTTATGTGTCTAGTGACATCAAGCAAGATGTCAGTATGACGTTGTTGATGAACCAACCTACCTAATATTCAGTTAGGTATGAAACCACATGGAAACTGGTGCGGCATTTCAATTTGCAACCCTCTTGCGCGAGCAAATAACGAAAATTGAAGTACCATAATGAAAATAAAACCACTTTATAGTTTGTTGGCAAATATTTCTGAAAACGCTTATATCAATGGCCTTTGCAATGTATTTGTCATGCTTTTGCCGGTCAGTTTGTTATCGGCGTTTTGTATGTTAGTTGGAAACGGCTTTCAGCTGCTTGGTTACGATTGGCTCGGGCACAAAATTATCTTCACCAGCACTTTGGTGTGGAAACTTTTTCCCATTTTGCTGGTGGTCTATTTCTCCCAGTTTTTGGCAGGCTACGAGCGAGTATCTCGGGCGAACGTGATCACTTCGTCGCTGCTTATCTACGTGATCATTTGTCACGAGTGGGGCATGCTTCAACCGGGAACCGTAGTACCTTCAAACTACCCGTTAGCCGTACTTATTCCGCTGTTTGTTAGCAAAACGCTGGCGTTACTTACTCGGAAAAAACTGTTCATTGAGTCTGATTTGCCAAATGTGGTCGATCAAACGCTCAACCTAATTGGTTCGACCATCGTTTTGGTATTTACCTACTCAATGGCCGGTATTTTGCTGAAAAGTGCCGTGGATTGGGGATTTGGAGTAAACTCCCTATTGCCGAGCCTAGACACCTGTTCACTTTCTAGTGCGCTGATCTATGAGCTGCTGCGTAACTTGTTTTGGTCGATCGGAATTAACGGCCACATCATACTTTCTCCCTACAAAAGTGAGTTGTATGAGCTGACGCTACAAAGTTTTGCTATGCATGACGAGCTTGGCACGCCGTTACCGATCATTACTAGCAATTTTTACGACATTTATGCGGGTATCGGCGGCGCAGGCAATACCTTAAGCTTAGTGCTTTGCATGCTGTTCTTTACTAAGAACAAAGCGTATCGAACCCTTGCTCTAGCAGCACTGACTCTGAGTGTATTTAATATCAATGAACCGATTTTGTTCGGGTTGCCGGTGATTTTCAATCCAGTTCTGATCGTGCCGTTTCTTCTGACGCCACTGATTGGTTTGAGCTTGGCTTATTTTGTGACGGCCAGCGGTTTGGTCGCGCCAGTATCGAGCTTCATCAGTTGGATGACGCCGGTGTTTTTCAGCGGATTTCACGCTACGGGTGGGGATGAATCCGCCGCGGTGCTGCAATTACTTATCCTGTTGGTTGGCGTTGCTATCTACTATCCGTTTTTCAAACAAATGGACAAAGTCGTGGGGGGCAATGCCATTTTCACTAAGGGCTTATCCGATAACTTCTTTGTTTATCCGCAAGTGGCAAAAAGACAAGAAGTGGTAGGTCTATTGCCACAAATGAGTGCGAATTTGTCTGCTCAGCGTCATATTGCCGAGCTGCAAGCAAGCGGTGAGTTTGTGCTGTTTTATCAGCCTCAAGTGGATATTCGAAGAGGCAAAGTGAGTTCACTAGAAGTGCTTATTCGCCACAAGAGTAAAAAAGGCGTGATTACGCCACCGACATTTTTGTCTAGCTTTGCCAAATTAGGTTTAACGTCAGAGATAGACTTATGGGTGGTTAAGCAAGCGCTGGAAGAAGTGGCGCCTTTAACGGTTAACCCAGACTTTAAAGTGTCGATCAATATTTCTCCTGATACATTTTTGGTGGAAGGCTTTGCCGACATCGTAACTAACCTGATTGAGCAAAGCTGCGTGGACTTTTCGCAAGTAGAACTAGAGATTACCGAAGACCTACTGATTCAAGACGAGAAAACCACGGCGAATGTACTCGCTCAATTGCAGCAGTTGGGGATCAGTATCGCTTTAGATGACTTTGGCTCAGGTTACTCATCGATTGGTTACTTGAGTAGTTACGAGTTTGATAAAGTAAAAATAGATCGCTCGTTAGTGCTGAATCTGAAGAATAAAAATGGCCGCGAGATGTTTAGCCTCACCAGTCAATTAGTGCGTGTGACAGGGGCTGAGATCGTAGTCGAAGGTGTTGAACATGAAGACGAAATGATGTTTATGCGCGAGCAAAACATTGAGCTGATTCAAGGCTACTACTTCTATAAGCCGATGCCATTAAGTGAAGTTGTTGAGCGACAACTATTTCGCTAATTAATATCCATACGCTTTAAAGATAAAACGCCACTCTGAAAGGAGTGGCGTTTCTATTACGGGGAGTGGCGTTTCTATTACGGGGAGTGGCAAAGGCTAAATAATTAAACCTTAAATGCAGCGACCAGTTCATCTAGATGCTGACATTGGTCAGATAGGCTGACACATGCGTTGTCAGCGCTTGCGACCATCTCAACCATTTGTTGACTGTTGTCCGCTATCTTATGAATGTTCATATTGAGCTCATTCGCGACATTGGCTTGCTCAGTGGCTGCAATTGCGATCTGAGTGTTCATATCGTTAACGTTTTCAATAGAAGCACGGATGGTATTAAGTGACGTAGACGCCTCTTGCGCGGAAGTGATGGTTTCACCCGTATTTTGTTGTCCTGAATCCATGACGGATACCGCGCGTTTTGAACCTTCTTGCAGGCGTTCAATCATGTTTTGAATTTCACCTGTGCTTTGCTGAGTTCGGCTAGCCAATGAACGAACTTCGTCTGCCACTACGGCAAAGCCGCGGCCTTGTTCGCCAGCACGTGCTGCTTCAATAGCTGCGTTCAGTGCCAGTAGGTTGGTTTGCTCAGCAATATCACGAATCACATCAAGCACGGTAGCGATGTTGCCTACGTCAGTGTAGAGGGTATGAATGACGTCACTAGCGTTGCGCACATCTTCTGAAAGCGATTCAATCGATACCACGGTAGCACTCAAGGTCTGGTTGGTCGTTTCTGCCTCTGAGTTGGCGGTGCGGCTAGAATCGGCGGCTACAATGGCATGGTCGCTGACACTTTCAGTGGTGGAAAGCATTTGCGATACAGCCGTCGCTACGGTCTCACTCTCTTGTTGCTGATTACTACTAAAGTTGGCCAAGCCTTGAGTAATGGATTTGATGTTCTCCATCTCGGCTCGAACCGCGTTAGAAGAGATGATCACTTGCTCGACCGTGCCATGAATTCGAGAGACAAACTGGTTAAAGGAATTGGCTAATCTGCCCAATTCATCTTTGCTATCAATGCTAATTCGCTGAGCAAGATCGGCTTCACCTTGCGCGATGTCCGCCATGGCGTTTTCGATATTTTTAATCGGTTTAACCACAAAGCGGTTATTCATCCAGAATGCGATAATTGCGACAAACAGGGCAAACGCAGCACTGATTTGAATCGCAATGTTTGAGCGAGAGATGGACGCATTGATTTCATCAACCAGAGTAATTTTCTCTGCCTCAATTTCATCTTGTATCACGCCTAGGCTTTCTCTTATCACTTCAAATTGCTTTTCTAGTGATTCACTGTGTTTGAGATAGTAAGCGTGCGCGTTACTTGGGTCATCAAACATAGGCTTAAAGCGCTCAAGCCATATTTCAGCAGTGGAGACCATCATTTCATAGTGCATTATGGTGTCATTGCTCAGTAGCCCATTATCATACAGAGGCTGAAGCGACTGCATGCGTGGGACGGCTTTCTTTGCATTGTCGTAATATTCTTCAGTGTGATATGCGATGCTTTCTTCGCTTTTCGCTTGGTAAATATTCATACTAGCGACCATCACTTGGTAAAGATCTCGATAAGCATCTTCCAGTTCGATGAAAGCGGGTTGAATGTGCGAGTTCAACTGAAGGTTAAGAGTCTTTTGTTGATGCGCTTGATACATGGAGAAAAGCGTGGAAAACAAAAGGGTAAGAAATACTGCAATCAGCGGGATGCTGACTTTATAAGAAATAGGAAGGTTCTTCATACCTGCGGCCTTGTCATGTAATGAAAGTACACTAACCTACTGTTGTACATTAGGTTTCATATGTGGCGCTATGGCTTTTCATTAATACATTAGTAAGATGAGAGTGAGATCAACTCATTTGAAAGTTTATTTGGGCAGTAGTGGATAAAAGGCAGCACTTAAACTTTTAGGCAAAAAAATACCCCACGTGGCGGCGGGGCAAAGGTTGTTGTGTTTGTTCAGTATAGCCTTGACGTTGTTAACGAATGCAAAGAGTACGTTAGCTACGTTAAACAATAGAAATAGATCATAGCCGCTTCCAGTTTTTATATGCATTTTGTTGCTTTTGCGTTTTGTAGTGTGACTTCGCTTCAATAAATAGGTCTTTAATCTCATTAACGAGACGAATATGAAAAACGTTTACGTGATTAAAAGCTGAGCGCTTGATCGTTTGCGTCAAAATATGTGATGAAGTTCTCATATTGTTCGTTATACTTCCCGCCCGGTTATGAGCATCAGCTCAACCAATACAAGCCGTCACACGGAATGGTGAATGACCCCACGGACCGGACCAGCTACCAATTCAATGCTTGTAAAGGTGATCTAAAGTGAATGTATTATTTGGTTTAATCGGAGTCCTCGCCCTGATCGGGTGCGCGTTACTGTTGTCGGAAAGTCGTAAGGCGATCAATTGGAAAACAGTCTCTCGCGCGTTGATGCTTCAAGTCGGTTTTGCTGCCTTGGTTCTCTATTTCCCTCTTGGCCAAGCCGCGTTAACCAGTTTGAGTAGTGGCGTTTCGAGCCTGTTGGGCTTTGCTGATGAAGGTATTAAATTCCTGTTTGGCGATTTAGCAAGTACTGGTTTTATTTTTGCTGTTCGCGTCCTCCCTATCATTATCTTCTTCTCTGCTGTTATTTCTGCCCTCTATTACTTAGGTATCATGCAAAAAGTCATCCAATTCATTGGTGGCGGTATTCAAAAATTCTTAGGCACTAGTAAAGCTGAATCTCTCGTTGCAACCGGCAACATCTTCCTCTCTCAGGGTGAATCTCCTCTTCTTGTTCGTCCTTTCCTATCTCGAATGACTCGTTCTGAACTGTTTGCTGTTATGGCTGGTGGTATGGCATCGGTTGCAGGCAGTGTGCTAGGTGGTTACGCAGGTCTAGGTGTTGAGCTTAAATACCTGATTGCGGCAAGCTTTATGGCTGCACCGGGAAGTTTGATGATGGCGAAAATCATCGTTCCAGAGCGCGATACACCAATCGATCAATCTGATATTGAGATGGACAAAGCGCAAGACAGCAACGTAATTGATGCGTTGGCGAGTGGCGCAATGAGCGGTATGAAAGTAGCGGTAGCGGTGGGTACTATGCTTATCGCGTTTGTCTCAGTGATTGCGATGGTGAACACTGGCCTTGAAAGTGCGGGCGGTGTATTCGGCTTTGCAGGCGTAACGCTACAAAGCCTATTTGGTTACCTGTTTGCTCCTCTAGCATGGCTAATTGGCGTACCAAGCAACGAAATTTTGATGGCGGGTTCGTACATTGGCCAAAAAGTGGTAATGAACGAGTTTGTGGCATTCATCGATTTTGTTGAGCACAAAGCGCTCTTGTCTGAGCATACTCAAGTGATTGTAACTTTTGCACTGTGTGGTTTTGCCAACATCGGTTCTATCGCGATTCAGCTAGGTTCAATTGGCGTTATCGCTCCGGATCGCCGTTCAGAAGTCGCCAACTTAGGTCTAAAAGCTGTGGCTGCAGGTACACTTGCTAACCTAATGAGTGCTTGTTTAGCGGGTATCTTTATTCTGCTATAGAGATTACGCTTTTCTATTCTTAACGCCTCGCTTATGCGGGGCGTTTTTTTGTCTGCAGTGAGTATTGATTTATAAATGTGGTTAAATTTTATTCGCAAATGAAGCGGATTGGCTAAAAACTGATTTATAGCAAAAACCAAACAATATGAAAGCGTACTATTAGGTCGAAGAATTTAAATGAGAACGTTTTTATGAATGAATTAGTTGCTCGCTTTATCCGTTATGTCACGTTTGACACTCAGTCGAACCCAGCGAATCCTCAGTGCCCAAGTTCACCGGGCCAGTTTACTTTTGCCGAGAGTCTTAAAGAAGAACTTATCGAACTTGGCCTAAGTGATGTTTCATTGGATGACAACGGATACATTATGGCGCGTCTTCCAAGCAACGTGGATTACCCAGTGCCATCAATTGGCTTTATTGCTCATATGGATACGGCACCAGATGCTTCTGGTAAAGATGTTAAACCGCAAATCGTCGAAGATTACCAAGGTGGAGATATCGCTTTGGGCAAAGGTGATGAAGTGCTATCGCCGATTCAATACCCAGACTTGCACAAACTGCATGGTCACAATTTGATCACGACAGATGGCACAACCCTTCTCGGCGCGGATAACAAAGCGGGTATCGCAGAAATTATCACCGCAATGGCTGAGCTGATCGCCAACCCAGAGATCCCACACGGTGATATTTGCGTTGGCTTTACGCCTGATGAAGAGATCGGCCGTGGCGCGAACTTGTTTAACGTAGAGAAGTTTGGGGCGGAATGGGCATACACTATCGATGGTGGTCCTGTTGGCGAGCTTGAATACGAAAACTTCAATGCGACCAGTGCCGATGTGATCGTACATGGAGTGAATGTTCACCCGGGTACAGCGAAAGATAAAATGGTGAATGCCATGAATATCGCCGCTCGTTTCCAAATGATGATGCCAAGTGAACAAACACCTGAGTGTACAGAAGGTTACGAAGGCTTCTTCCACCTTAAATCAGCCGAAATGGCAGTAGCGCGTTGTGAGCTAGGTTACATCGTTCGTGATTTTGACCGTGCAGGCTTAGAAGAGCGCAAAGCGCTGATGCAGAGCAAGGTAGACCAACTGAATGCTGAGCTGACTAAAGGTCGTGTCGAGCTGAAAATGCAAGACATGTACTTCAATATGAAAGAGATGGTAGAGCCTCATCCACATATTATTGAGCTAGCAAAACAAGCAATGATGGAGTGCGATATTCAGCCGGATATCAAACCAATCCGTGGTGGTACTGATGGTGCACGTTTGTCATTTATGGGCTTGCCTTGTCCTAATATCTTTACAGGCGGTTACAACTTCCACGGCATTCACGAGTTCATTACCATTGAAGGTATGGAACAAGCGGTGAACGTAATTGTGAAGTTGTCAGAAAAAACAGCACTAAATTACCGATAATCCTCTGATTGCTCTACGATTGAGAGAGTCATCTCATTCAAGGAGCGAAGGAATGAAAACGCTACTGCTTATTTGTTCCCATCTTATGTTTATCGTGGTGGGCTTTGCGCTCGGTATTTACGCATTGCCCATCTTAACCCAACCTCAATCCCCTTCGATGCAAGCGGTAGAGCAGGTGTCAAAACACGCTCAGTTTTCCGCAACATTTCAAAAAGATCGTCAAGACAGCGACTTCCTTCATTGGGGGGAGGGCTCGGTTTCGATTAGTGACTCTCAAATCGCATTTGTCGGTGAGATGGCTCCTGGGCCTGACTACAAACTTTACCTATCTCCCGTCTTTATCGAGACTGAACAGGCGTTTAATCAGCACAAACCTTCTATGGTACAAGTGGGTGATATCAAAACCTTTGATCGCTTTAGTGTTGAACTGCCGCAAGGCGTTGATGTGGTTAATTACAACACGGTGATCGTGTGGTGTGAAAGCTTTGGTCAGTTTATTACCTCGGCGAGATACAATTAATTTATAAGATTTGGCCTCAGCGCTGGATATTTCGAGCAGAATGTGGGAGTTTGGTCGAAATCATGGCTGCGCTTGAACGCAGTTAATGACTGATGACTCAAGATAACAAATATTACAGGAGTAGAGCGTGGAGAAAGCAAAAGTTGTAATCGATTTTCTTCTAACTCATAAAGTACTTTTTTCAGCCTTAATACTGTTGCTGATCGCCATTTTTCGGCGCATAACCCTATCCAAAATACGTGGCGACGTTGCTTTTGTTACTGAAGAGCAGCGTAACTGGATGTCCCGAACCAAAAATGGCACGTTCGCGATTACTGTCTTGCTGTTGTTCATTTTATGGCAATCTGAGATCAGTGAGTTTGCTTTAAGCCTGACCGCGATTGCGGTGGCGATTGTGGTGGCATCGAAAGAGATAATCCTCTGTTTTACTGGTTCAATTCAGCGTGCAAGCTCGCGCTCTTTCCGCATTGGAGATTGGATTGAAGTGGGTAAATTGTGTGGCGAAGTAATTGAACACAATATGATGGCTACGGTTATTCAAGAAATCGATTTGCATCATGGTCAATATCACTTCACAGGAAAAACCGCGACCTTGCCTAACAGCATGTTTTTTACCTACCCAGTGAAAAACCTTAACTTTATGAAGCGCTACGTTTACCACAACTTTAGTATCGTAGTGAGAGACTTTGTAAACCTTTATCCGATGTTGCCAAGCATGACGACCAAGATTGAAGAGCACTGTCATTCATTTAGTGAAGTGGCTCGTCGTTATAATTCGGTGGTTGAAAAGCATGCCGGGGTCGATTTACCCGGTGCTGAGCCGCATATTCATATCAACAGCACATCGACCGGAGAGCAATGTGTTCACATTATGCTGTTTTGTCCAACGGAAGAAGCGACGCATTTAGAGCAAGTGATTCGACAAGACTTCATGGAAATGTACGAAGAGCGTTTTCCTGAAAAAGACTAAGTGACGGTTTGTTTGAGAAGCCTACCTCAACAACTCAGGTAGGCTTTTTTGGGGCAGCAAGATCATTCAGCCAAAGCGTGGGCGAGTTCTTTAAAACGGGGCATAGTTTTTGGTGTGTTTAATACTGAAATCGAACGAACGTTTGAACATAGGTCATACGTTACTCTGACTTTTAGCTCCTCCAGAGAGAAGATCATAAAATCAAAATCTGTTCTATCAATTTTAAACCCGTTTTGAGCAAAAAACGTCGTCACGAAAGTACGCTGGCGAATTTTTAGCGCGGATTTGACCAGTCTTTCCATATTAATATTCCTTATATAAACCGATCTGCCTCTAAAACTTACGAAATACAAGTAATGAAATCAATTGAATATGTAGCGCAATGTGATATTAGATTGTTTTTATTGTTACGTTACTGTTGAAATGGTGAGAGTGGGCGGAGTTTGTGGAGTCGAAAACTCCGCCTATAGTGGTTTTATATAGCTGGTGGTCAGCGTTGGAAGTGCTCGGTGATAAAGTCGATTAACACCCTGACTCGTCTCACTTTCTGGCTATTTTGACTAAAGAAGAGGTACAAGCCTTGGATAGTCGGCCATTTATCCTCTAAAACAGGCAACAAGGTTTTACTCTCAAAATGCGGTTTGACCGCAGGTAAGACAAGGCGACCAATACCTAAGCCAGATAACGCAGCATCGACCATGACATCGGTATCATTAACCACCAATGCGTATGGGAAGTCGACCTGCGTGGCTTGGCCGTCTTGCATTAGGTTGAGCGGCGCATACTGATTGGCAGTAACAAATCGGTACTGTATCAGTTTGTGTTGTTGTAAGTGCTCTATCTCGGTGGGAGCGCCAAATTGCTCGATGTATTCAGGGCTAGCGAATAAACTTTCAACCAATGGGTTAGTAAGCTTTTTGGCGACCATTCCCGGCTCAAGCTTGTTCCCGAACCGAATGCCCATATCAATCCCTTCTTTAACAATGTCGAGCGTGGCATCAGAAATGATCAGCTCCAACTCTATGTCTGGGTAACGCTGGCAGAACGCGGGATATAAGTCTTTTAGGTAAGTGTTATAGACAAACTTAGGCATCGTGATTCGCAGTTTGCCTTGCGGCTCATTGGCGAGCTCTTGGACGCTTTCTAGTGCAAAGTTTAACGTGCTGACGGCGTCTACGGTGCGGTCATGGAGTAATCGACCAGCTTCGGTAAGCTCGATTTTACGTGTTGTTCGGTTAAACAGAGTAAGGCCAAGGTTGCTTTCAAATAGCTTTAGGGCTTGGCTAACAGAAGGGGCCGCCATCTCGAGCTTTCTTGCCGCGCCTCTAATACTGCCTTCTGCGACTATGGCGTGGAAGACTTGCAATTGACTATAGGTAGTTCCTTTCATGCTTCGCTTTTATTGTTAGCTTTAACCTAATTAAAAGCTACGCGCAGCATCGGGATTAGTAAAGTATTAAGAGCGATAAATGATTGCTATCAGGGGATGTTAACTTCGCAGATATCGGCGAAACTTGGTTGTGAAGGTAAGCTCCATCACATTTTACTTATTATTGCGTAGTAATTTTGCTAGCTGTGCACAGTCTTATTTTATTAATTGCACTAATATTGAATGAGTGGCATATATCTGTATGCCGCACTTCCTATTAAGACGTTGAAAAACAACAATTTTGAATATATATCCAAGGCGATGAATAAGCGCCTACCCGTAGCATTGCAACGTTGAAACTGATGAATAAGGAGTGGGATGTGAAACACTTATCAATGGCAGTGGTGGTAAAAGAAGGTCGAATTTTGGTCCAGAAGCGTTTTCGTTCGGGTAAAGGCTTAGTATTAGAATTCCCAGGTGGTGAAGTTCTTGACGACGAGACGGGCACCGACGCTGCTATTAGAGAGCTAAAAGAAGAAACAGGCATGCAAGAGTTAACTCATGCCGCAACTTATTGTGATGTGAATGACTTTGGTGGTCGTATCTATTTCGTCGTTATGCGAGCATTTGGCGATGCTGAGCCTGTAGCGTTAGATGAAGAACGTCAGCAGACATTTTATTGGTTAGAGCCAAACAAAATCCCTCTCGATGACTTTTATCGAGCGGATGTAGAGTTTATTAATCATCAACTTAAGCAGTACGCGTTGAGCCCAGTATTGGCGTAATACAGTTGCGTACATAATCTAGATTTTTCGCAAAGAGCAAAATGAGCGCCTGAGCTATCTTGGGCGCTTTTTTTATGAGTACGATTTATGGTGGCGTTTATGGTTTGTGCGTGAAATAACGAGCAGTAGTTGCCAAGGCTAGAAAAGAAAAAAGCCAACCACAATGATGTGATTGGCTACATTTTTGTGAACAAATAACTGGTTCACTAACAACGTCAGTTGGCTAGGTGACCCTCGGCTTAAAAAGGGTCACTAGAATAAAAGCACGATACGTGCCAACTTTAAAACGGGTGTTTTTGCGTACTGCCACGCTAATTTGTACCTAGTTGACTGCGCTTAATTGCATTTTGAATTTGCAAAATGCAATTATGGTGAAATTGCTAATGACATTCCGAACATTAATTAGCGTTTTGCAATGCAAAGGTTAGATTGAATAGAAGAAGTAGAGCTGTGACTTCATTCTAATGATGATACCGCGTATCACGTCTAAAAACGCTAAAAATCCAATAGGTTTTTCTGCACTTACCCATGCCAACCCGACTGAACCTACCGGAATATCATAACCTTCAGGTTCTTCAATCTTCAAGCGCACAAAGTGGTGTTTGTTCTGGAGGTTCTTGCCTGTAGTGGCGCGTACCGACTCATCCAAACCCAACAGGTTGCCTTGTGATTCACCAGTGGCTTCCACAATACCCTCTACTTTTGCCGAGAATATTTTGCCCGGATATACCGCCGATGAGAATTCGGCAGCTTGGCCTGGTTTAATATTGCGAACCGCTTGATGATTCACACGCATCAATACGTATTTTTCATCAGTGTACATTTGCAGTCTAGGCATCATGGAGACACGTTGGCCTTCACGCAGTAGAAAGTTAGTCACAAAACCATCCGTTGGAGCAAAGACTTTTGTGCTGTCTAAATCCCATTGGGCTTGAGCGACAACTTGTGTTGTGTTGTTAAGATCGGCCTGCTTGCTTTCAATATTCAGCTGTTTGGTGCTGATGTTAAGCTGAGCTTTGTCTAGCTCGACTTGTTTGGTCTTAATTTGCGATTCAATCGTTTCGATGTTGTGTTTTGCAACGACAACTTGAGTAGACTGTTTGTCGATATCGCTATCCGTGATGGTGTTCTTAACGGCTCTGTTTTGCTCTTGGTAACGCTTAAGCATTTTTTGCTGTAACTGATAGTCAGCTTTGGCTGTTGCAAGCTGACTGGCCGTGGTTTGCAAATCTTGTTGCAGCGCTTGGTATTGCGATTTTGCAACTTGCACTTCTTGTTCGGCGACCGCTAACGAAACTTTCGCTGCATGCTCCGCTGACTTTGCTTTGTTCAATGCGATTTGGTACTTGGTGTCATCAATTTGATAAACCAATTGACCTTTTTCAACTTTCTGATTCGGAGAGACAAAAATCTCGTCTACTTTACCCGTGACGTTTGAAGAATCTGGACGAAGTTGAATGTGAGGAGATTGCACCACTGAGCCACCAGAAAGATCCATTGGCGTATAGTTAATCAGGCCAACCCATACAAACAGTAGCCATGCTCCTCCACCAATGTAGGCGAACCCTTGGGTAAATTTGTTCCACGGCATCCCAGCAAAACGCAGCAAGTAGATAAACAGTGCCCATAGCGCTAAACCTTCTAACATTATTCTTCTTCCTCTGCTTCGTGAGCTGGAGCGTGACGCCACGTGTCTCTTAGATTAACAATCGCTTTTTCCATATCGATAAATGCCAACATAACGGCAATGACCCAAACCCAATGCCAGATAAAGCCTATCCAGGTGAGGGCGGTAATTAATCCTATTTGATGGTGATCTTTACTGTGAGCTTTGTTGATGGGTAATTCGTGAAAGCGCCAAAAACCATAGACAACAGCGACTATGGTAGAAACCAATACTAATCCAGCGAAAACATGCAATGCAGTGTCTGCTCCAGTCCCAACAAATGGGACGCTTAATAAACTCATCAAAAGCTCCTGTGATCTAATCTCGCGGGCATTGTGTCGACTATTTGATAAAATTGGCCGTATGTGGCAGATTCAATCAAATAGTGATGGAAAATGATTGAATCTGTTATGCGTGATGTGAGGTTTATCCGTGCTTTTGGCCTAAGGGATATACACAAGAATGTGGTGAAACGATATGGCTTAGCCAAAGGGCGGCTGGGTATTCCTGACTCCGTTTTTGAAGAGCCAATGACTTTGCTACCGCTTTCGGAAGTAAACCACTGGTTTCATCAATTAGAAGAGATAACAGGTAACCCAGATGTTGTTTTAGAGTCTGTGCTGCATTTCGATTATCGGAATTATGGGCCAATTACACGATGGATGTTTTCCGCGGTGGATTTATCCGCGGCTTTGCGGCGCGTTAACTACAGCTTAAGCAGCTTACAATCTGGGGCTTACTTATCGGGCAGTCAAAGTGGCAACATTATAAAGTGGGTTTATCACAACCCATTTATTGAACCTCATTGCAAAGTTCATGACAGCGTGCGTATGGCGGTGATGATGACAAAAATCATTCGATATTACGTTGGGGAGGATTTTCAGCCGATGCGTGTTATGTTGTCGGGCTCTCGTGCTAAAGACAAAAAATATCGCGCCTATTTTGGTTGCGATATCGGCTGGAGTCATTCTAAAACAGAAATATGGTTTCGTGATGAACTGCGCTTGGCGACATTCTCGATGCGCGATAACCCTAAAGTCCCTCTCGCGATGAGCTTTTCCGATTTAGATGATTTTTTAAACATGCCAGAGCCCGGAGACGAGGTGAAGGTCATTTACGAGGTGATCAACTATAGCTGCCATTACGGTTTACCGACCGTTGAGCGAGTCTCAAGCTTACTGGATATGTCCCCTCAGCAGTTTCAGCGTAGGTTGCATGATATAGGAATGAATTTTACCGCCGTTTCGGGTTACGTGATGAGTAACAAAGCGGTAGAGCTGATGACTAAACAAGTGCCGATAGAAGAGATCGCGAGACGACTGGGTTACAAAAACATCGCCAGTTTTAACCGCATGTTTAGAAAGCAAAGAGCTCTGACACCCAAGCAGTTCTTACAAAGATTGAATGAAATCAGCTAAAAAGGGGGCTGAGTTACAACCCCAATGCCAAATATGAACCAGGCAAATAACGTCGACGGATAAAACTGAAATTGCAGTTTAAATAATTACCATCTGGAAAAAGGGGCGATCTTATTCGTCACTTGGACGCCAGCTTAGTGCACTTGCGATAGTACCTACCGCGATCAGGTCTTGTTGCGCTTGAGAAAGCGAAGGCAATGATTGTAGTGTGATCATAAGGGCGCGAACGTACTTTGTTAAGCTGATGTAAAGAGAACTTTTGCTCTATAATCTTTGTCCCACGTAGCCTTATTCATCTTCCTTGGTACAGACACGCTCCCTTCTGACTTCCTGAAG
>NZ_JANAVY020000001.1 GCF_025195085.2 Vibrio intestinalis
ATAATCATGCACGAGTTTCTCATATTTTTAACTTCATGATCAGATCGTGATTACCTTGAAAAGTTCCCAATAAAATAAAGTCTTTTATTTTCAGTGGTTAAAGTTCGATCCCACCCTTATTAGCGGGTGCGATCGGCGCAGTATTATCTGGTGGCGTTTTGGCTGCCTCAACCATTAATGACATTGTTATTACAGAGTATTTGGAATCAAGCGTAAACAAATACGCAAGAAACAGCAGCATAGAAATTACCAACAATGGTGATTCTGACTTCACCTTCACTGCTCACGCTCTTTACTACGGCTCTGGAGGTAATAAGAACAAAGTAATGAAGCCAGACGGAACCACTCCCGTTCTTCAGGGCGTGGTTATTCCGAGCGGTGAGAGTATTGTAGTCGTATCTGATGATGCAACAAATGATGTAACTGATGCAGTGGCAAACAATAGTTCCCGAATTATCTACTCAGGTAGTTACAACCACTACGATGGCGGAACACCAATAGGTTATGCTGCGCTCAACTTTGATGGCAATGATGCAGTTTGGATCGCTGAAGACTCTGATCCAGACGCTATACATGACATTATTGGTGATAAAAACTCTGAGTGGGGTAAAGAGAAGACTTTCCGCCGAGTTGATACCGCAAAAACACCAGACGCAACATATAACTCAAGCCATTGGGTATCAGTAGGCACCGATGAATACTCAGACCTAGGTAAGCCTACCTATGAAACAGCGCCGTCATTGCCAAAACCATGTGATGCAGCCTCGGAAGCGAGCGCTGAAATCTATGAAATTCAAGGTTCAGGCAAAGTCTCTCCGCTATACAATAACGGAATCACTTATGAAGTAACAGGGACTGTGAGTGCAGTTTCACCAAGTTTTGCTAAAGGTTTCTACTTAGTCAACCTTACTGGTGACAATGACTCAATGACATCGGATGGTATTTTTGTTGATGCGAGTGATTCGAACCTGACTGTAGATGCTTCGCTGATTGGTAAAGAAGTGTGTGTGGTGTCAAAAGCATTGGAGAGCGAAGGTGCTGATGGCGGTATGACTTACTTGAAATCGGAAGACGGTAACTGGCAGATCATGAACGATACACCAGTCACGGTAAACCCGGTTGATCTTGTTCGTTTAAGCAGTGATGCAAACTTTGAAGCGACACTTGAGCGCTATGAAGGCATGTTTGTAAAGACAGTTGAAGACATGGATGCATCAGTTACTGGTAAACAAGATATGCGTGTATCTCGCACTATCAGTTATGACTATGATGCGGGACGCAACAATATTGTTATGGCTTATGAGCGCCCAAATCCTCAGCCGAACCAAGATAATATTGCTGGCTCTCAAGCTTCTCACGATCAAATGGCAGAAAATAATGACCGCCGTTTATATTTAGAATCTGATCAAGCTCCAGCTAACGGAAAAATTAATTACTACCCAGATTTTTCCTATGACAACTATGTGCGCATTAATGACTCTGTTATTGGGGTTGAAGGTGCCATTCACTATAGTGATGGACAATTCCGCATGGTTGTTCAAGATGGCACAGCATATACGGCAAGTGATGAAATTTTCGTACATAACACGCCTCGTAATTCAGGCCCGTCATTGGAGAGAGATTACGATAAGGGCTTTACCATTACGGTGGCTACACAAAATGTGTTGAACTTCTTTAACTCGCCATACGGCGGCAGCGACAACCAATTTGGTGATAACCGAGGTGCGGAGACGGAACTGGATTACGAACGTCAAAAAACAAAGATTGTTGAGGCGATTTATGATCTTGATGCAGACATCATTGGTTTGATGGAGATTGAAAACAACGGTTTTGGTGACTTCAGTGCAATTAATGATTTGCTAGCTGCAATAAACGCGAAATACAGTAACGATAAATACTCAGAGAAACACTACAAAAACTCGATTTCTAACCGTTATATTTTCGTTGGTTTTGATTCAAACGGTGACATGATCTTAGATGAAAATGATGCCGTCGGCAGTGATGCGATTACTACCGGCCTCATTTATCGTCCTTCTACAGTTTCTGTTAAATCGGGCAAAGTGATTGCTATGCCGATGCAAGATGCTCCGACTATCGTTTATCCAGACGGAGGTGCGATTATTGATGATAAAGGCGAAGTGCGCGAAAGCGGCCAAAATTATCAACGAAATTCTATTGCTGCAACATTCCAAGTTCTACATACAGGTAAAAAGTTAACTGTAGCGGTTAACCACCTTAAATCAAAAGGTTCTACTTGTTATGAAGATTGGCAAGGCTGGGAGACGTGGGAAGGCTTTGACCCTGTAAAAGACGATGTTCAAAACTTAGATTATCAAGGCAATTGTGAGAATTTCCGTGTAGCTGCTGTGTCTGAGTTAGGTGAACGACTTGCCGTTATTGGCGGTGATCAAGTGGTGTTAGGTGACTTCAATGCATACGCTCATGAAGACCCAATGCTCGTGATGACAGCGATTCCTGCTGGTAAAGAAATTAAAGCCGCAGGGTACACTTATATCGACGGAAAACCTCAGTATGGTCCTGAAGGTAGTGTGATTACAAAATCGTATGGTTATGTAAACGCGGTTGATTTATTGGCCGAACCGGGCGAGACCTCTTGGAGTTATTCATATAATGACGAAGTAGGTTCGCTTGACCACCTATTAATCACTAAAACGCTAAAAGGACGTCTGGTAGATGCGACTGATTGGCATATCAATGCACCAGAGTCACCTTTGATGGATTACAGCAGCAAATACAAAACGAGCTATGGTGCTAGTGAACCGAACCCGTTCTACGATGAATCACCATATCGTTCTTCGGATCACGATTCAGCGCTAGTGAGTTTAGGGTATAAATATGCGGAAGCAGGCGAGAATCCAATTCAAATCGCGATTAAGAGTGGCCGTACGGATATCGCATTCCCAGTAAATAGCAATGCGCTGGATGGTGATGTTGCCGAAATAGCGATTTCTCCACGTCCTGATGGTGTTGCGCTACCAAAAGTAACCTTAAATAAAGATGGAGCTCAAACAGTCATGTTTGATGTGACTGGCCTTGAAAAAGGCGAGTACACTTTTACCATGACATTGAGAGGTCAGCGTACTGCAACGGCAAGTACCGTCTCCGCAGCGGCAATGCAAGAGATTGATTCAATGACGTTTAGCGCGGAACTAACGAGTCAAGATTCTTCTAATGTTGAGCCAATTCTAGAAGAATATGATGGTTCTGGAGCTGGTGGTAGTTTAGGTTTTGGCGCCTTATTATCGCTATTCGGTTTTGGTTTCCTTCGTCGTCGTTTTAACGCTTAAGCCAAGATTATAGCTATTAGCCCCGTGAAACAGCGGGGCTATTTTTGTTATTTATTTTCTTCCGCTTTGCTGCATATTGCTTTAATCATGCCTTTGAAGATAAACAAATGCGCAGGCATCATGGCGAACCAATAGAGTAATCCTTTAAACCCTTGTGGATGCCACCATGCGGTGACGTTGATTGAGCGATGCTGTCCATGATCTTCAATGGTAAATTCAAGCCTGCCGAGTCCGGGGCCTTTCATCCCAAATAATAGTGATATAAATTTTCCTCGCTCACAGCGAATCACTTTCCAAGAATCAATGAAATCACCCACTTTTAACTCTGGCCCCTCTGGTCTGCGCCTAATTGGCTTTTGACCGCCAAAGAAAATATCCAGCCATTCTCGTGTACGCCAAAGGCCATTGGCAAAGAAGTAACCTTCTTCTTTACTGCCAACTTTGCTGATCACTTGCCAAATCTCTTCTGGTGATGCGGTTGTCGTCTGGCTTGCTCCGGTTTGTTTAGGGTAGTAACCATAGCCAGATTGCCAGCGTTTAAATGCCGCTGGATCAAACCCCCATACGTTACTTCTGACAAACCCGCCCTCACTTTCAATGCTTTGTTCTACCATTTGTTCAAAACTGATCATTGGTTGCGGGAATTTTGCTTGAATCTCCTGACTATTGGCAATGAAGTCATGCTCAAGCCCGGCCATCAGGGCTTTACCGATACTAGCAGGTACGGAGGTGACAATACCTAACCAGTGAGACGCCATCGAAGGCGTTAACAGCGGTGTTGACCATAATCGATATGGCCGATTACTCGCTTTACACAAAACTTCAAATTGCTTGCGGTAGGAGAGGGTATCTGGGCCGCCCACTTCAAATAGTTGGCTTTCGTTTGGGCTTTCTTTCCCTAAGCAAAGTAGGTAATGATTGAGATTTTGCAGTGCTATAGGGTTTGCTTTGGAATCGACCCATTGGGGCGTAATAAGAACAGGGAGGTTGTAAACAAAATCACGCATGATTTCGAAAGCGGCTGACCCCGCGCCAATGATGACGCCCGCTCGGAGCTCTGTAACCGGAACACCTGCTTGGCGGATGATCTCACCAGTCATTTGCCGCGCTTTTAAGTGCTGAGAGTCACCAGTTTGTGGCTGGATGGCGCTAAGGTAAATCACGTGTTCAACGTTAGAGTGTTTTAATGCGTCTCTGAAGTTCTCTGCTAGGCCAATCTCATAGTCAACGAAGTCATGACCATGCGCCATGCCATGCACCAGAAAATACACCAAATCAAATTGTGGAACGAGCTGTGCGGTTGCATCTTTATCCGCCAGATCTAAATAGCAAATATCCAGATTTGAATGGGGCATCGCTCTCGCGGTGAGGTAATCGATTTGCCGCGCCGCAGCGGTGACGTGGTAACCCTCATCACACAGTAAATTCAATAACTGAGAGCCAACATAACCTGAAGCGCCTAAAACTAGGACTCTTTTCATCTGGTCACCTACTATTTATGTGGTTGTTTTTTATGCATCATTCTATAATAGCCTGCTGATTTGGTAATTGTACCAATCATTTTTCTTTTGAGGTTGTAAGTGTCTTTGTTTTCACAAGTTTTTGACCACACAAAAGGTGACTTTTTGCGTCGCCTTATTGCTATTGCTTTACCTATCACTCTGCAAAGCATTATGTTTTCAAGCCGTGGCTTGGTCGATGTTTTAATGCTAGGTCAGTTGGGCGAGGCTGAAATCGCCGCCATTGGCGTAGCGGCGCGTGCGACGTTCGTTACCACCATCATGCTAGTGGGTGTGACAACTGGTGGTGCAATGCTTACTGCGCAATATTGGGGTGCTGGTAATCGCCAAGGGGTGCGAGAAAGTACCGCGTTAACTTGGTTTGTCGCCAGTATCTTTGGCCTGCTGACTGCTTTGATATTTATTCTGATCCCTCAGCAAATTATGGGGTTAACAACGGACTCTGCTGAAGTTATTCAATTGGGTAGTCAGTACATGGTGATCACATCCGTGACCATGCTGGCGGTTGCTTCGGTTGCGAGTATGGCGGTTGGCCTACGTGCGATGCACAAGCCGGGAGTCAGTACTTTTTTCAGCGGTATTGGCATTCTATCCAACGTATTTCTTAACTGGATATTTATCTTTGGTAAGTTTGGCGTACCGCCAATGGGAATCAAAGGCGCGGCGATTGCCACTGTTCTCAGTGGTGCGATTGAGGTAGCGACCTTGTTTGGCTACCTGCACTTTAAAAAGCACCTGCTTGCTTTTGGTCTCAAAGATATTTGGGCAACCTTGGTGTGGGATAAGGTTGTGCGCTTCTTAAAACTCTCAATGCCGACGACATTTAATTTTCTTGCTTGGGCGGGGGGCTTGTTTGCATACCACGCGATCATGGGGCAATCGGGCGTTCAAGGTTTGGCTGCTTTATCGGTAATGACGCCGGTGGAATCTATTTCTTTGGCTCTGCTGATTGGTATGTCGAATGCTGCTGCTGTGCTGATCGGCAACCAAATTGGTGCGAAGAAATATGATGAAGCGTATTACCAAGCGATCGGAGTTACCTTGCTTAGCGTGCTGGTGGCAATCTCTGTTTCGCTATTATTATTCCTAGTGCAAGGCTTGGTACTGGATTCATTCAGTGCGTTGAGCGCAGAAACCAGAAGCTTGGCAGACAAGTTTATTGTGATTTTGAGTATCGGGATCATCCTGCGCTCAGTGCCGATGACAGTCATCGTTGGTGTGCTTCGTGCTGGTGGGGATGTGAAGTTCTGTTTGTATCAAGATTTGGTTGCTCAATGGCTGATTGGTATTCCTGTTGCGGCTTTTGCAGCTATCACGCTCGGCTGGCCTCCTGAATGGGTTTACTTGCTCTTTTTGACCGAAGAAGTGATCAAATGGGGCGGCTCAATCTGGCGCATGAATAGTAAGAAATGGCTAAAGAATTTGATTGAAAATTAGATCTAAGATGTCGCTTATATGCAAATTAATGCGTTTCTTGTGATCTGGTAGTCAAAACGCTTCCTACAGAGCCTGAATTAGTGTAGATTCACACTCCTAATTTATTCTTAAGTGAGCGAGAAATGTTACGGCTAACAGACCTTTGTAAGGGCTATGTAGATGGTGGTGAATTTCACCCCGTATTACAAGGTGCTGAATTGTCGTTGCAACAAGGTGAGCAGATTGCCTTAATGGGCGAGAGTGGTTCTGGAAAGAGTACACTGCTAAATCTAATCGCTGGCTTAGATATCGTTGACTCAGGCCAAATAGAGTTCCCGGATTTTATCATGCACGATGGTAAAGAGAGTAAGCGCACTGCTTACCGTAGGAACAACATTGGCCTGATTTTTCAGCAGTTTAACTTGCTGCCTACCTTGAATATCGCTGATAACATCCGTTTTTGTCGTCAATTGAAAGGCTTACCTGAAGATCATGGTCTGTGGCGTCAAATTCTATCTGCATTGGATCTTATGCCTCTATTGGGGCGCTATCCTGAAGAAGTGTCTGGTGGTCAGCAACAACGTGCTGCGATTGCTCGTGCTTTATACATGGAGCCTAAATTGCTATTGGCCGATGAGCCGACAGGTAGTTTGGATGAACGTAACGCAGAAGCGGTAATGCGCTTATTAACAACGCTTACACGGCAGTTAGAGTGTACTTTGTTGTTGGTTACTCACAGTGAAAAAGTCGCTCAACATATGGAAGGGCGAGTGAGATTACAAGGAGGGCAACTGCATGTTATGGCCCGTAGCTAAAGCACTACTTGGTCACTACAGACGTTACCCTTTTCAAATACTTTTAGTCTGGCTTGGTTTAACGCTCGGCGTCTCACTATTGGTCGGTGTGACTGCCATTAATGAACATGCGCTGCAAAGTTACACGCATGGCGAAAAACTATTTTCTAATCCTCTCCCATATCGCATCCGTCCTAAGCACGAAATCAATCAGATCCCTCAAGGTTATTATATTCAGCTTCGTCGTGAAGGCTTTAATCAATGTGCGCCATTTAAAACGGCGCGTTTGAGCACCGCATCGGGCACTGATCTGATGTTGATTGGTCTTGACCCAGTGGCGATGCTGCAACTGCAACCGGGTGTGACATTAAGAGATATACCGACGCTAAGCCTGATGCAGCCGCCTTATCCTATTTTGGTCAGTAGCGATCTGGCTGGTCACATGGGTTGGCAAGACAATGGTTATATTCAGCTAGATGATGGCAGTGAGCTTGGCCCTATTATGCTGGATAAACAGGGCATGTTAAACGGCACGCGAATCATTGCTGATATGTCGCTGCTGCGTATGTTGCAACGCGGATCTGGCTTAAACGCTATTGCATGCGGTGAAATGCCGAAAGAAAAACTAGCGCGGCTTAAAGAAAGCCTACCGAGTGGTATGACACTATTTCGTAGCTCTGGCTCTGAGCTACAGTCTCTTACTCAAGCATTCCACATGAACTTAAGTGCAATGGGGATGCTGGCCTTTTTAGTTGGCCTGTTTATTTTCTATCAAGCGATGTCGCTATCGCTGACTCAGCGCCAGCCGTTGGTGGGTATTCTGCGTCAAACTGGGGTTTCGGGTTGGCAGCTTACGCAAGCGCTGTGTTTAGAACTTGTGGTACTGGTTTTGGTGAGTTGGTTGTTTGGTAACGCACTGGGTATGTTACTGGCTAACCAATTGATTCCAAGTGTGTCTGCAAGCTTGGGCGATTTGTATGATGCTAATGTTGGCCTATCGATTGAGTGGTCGTGGAAGTCTAGTCTGTTTAGTCTTGGCATGTCAGTACTGGGGGCGTTTTCTGCCTGTGCTTGGCCGCTAGTTCGTTTACTTCGTTCGCAACCAATACGTTTGACTACACGTCTATCTCTACTGCGTTTTACTGGCACTGAATTTACTGTCCAAGCTTTGATCGCTTGTGCTCTGTGTGTCGCGGCGATCGCTATTTATCAAGCGCCACAGTCGCAAGAGTCGGGCTTTGTGATTATTGCGTTGATGCTATTGAGTGTGGCTCTGTTTACGCCATTCTTAATTTGGCGTCTGTTCATTAGCTTCACCTACTCAATGCGCTGGGTAAAAGTGCGTTGGTTTTTCTCTGATGCGGCTGCGAGTATGAGCTACCGCGGTGTTGCGACCATGGCATTTATGTTGGCGATGGCGGCGAATATCGGTGTTGAGACCATGGTGGGTAGCTTCCGTGATACCACGGACAAATGGCTAAGCCAGCGCTTAGCGGCCGATCTTTATATCTATCCTAATAACAGTGCTGCGGCTCGCATGAGTAGTTGGCTAAGCAAGCAACCAGAAGTTAAATCTGTGTGGTGGCGCTGGGAAAAAGAAAGCACAACTCCTAATGGTGTGCTCCAAGTGGTGAGCTCCGGAGCATCAGAAGGTGAGCTGTCTGCGCTTACGGTGAAACTGGGCGTACCAAATTATTGGTATCATTTGCATCACTCTAAAGGCGTGATGGTCAGTGAATCGATGGCGATTAAACTTAACATACGACCGGGTGATTATATTAACTTGTATGGCAAGTTAGGTGATGGCTGGCAAGTCGTCGGGGTATATTACGATTACGGTAACCCATACAATCAAGTATTATTGTCACACCGTAACTGGTTATACGCCTACGCAGGTAACGGCAATGTTGCGCTTGGTGCGGTTCTCAACGACGGTGTGCCTTCGGTTGGCTTAAAACGTCGCATGGAATCTGTGTTTAGGCTCAGTTCCGATAGAATTTATGACAATAGCAGCATTCACAAACAAGCGATGCGCGTGTTCGACCGTACTTTCTCTATTGCGGATACACTTGGCAACATTACACTCGTGATAGCGATATTTGGTATTTTCTTCTCTACCGTCGCAGGCGAAGTATCAAGGCAGCGGCATGTCTCCTTGCTGCGGTGCTTTGGTTTGTCGGGGCGTGAGTTAATAGTGATGGGCAGTTTACAGCTGTTTGTATTTGGTGCGATTTCGATAATTGTCGCTATGCCTTTAGGTTTAATGCTCGCCCACTTAGTGGTCGATATCATTATTAAACAGTCGTTTGGCTGGACGTTACAGATACAGTTTATTCCTCAAGAATACTTACATACAGTCGCGCTTGCTATGATGTCACTGATGGTGGCTGGCGCAATTCCTGTCATTAGGATGGTCAGGAATACTCCTATGAAATCGCTAAGGGACGCGTTATAGATGACTAAAAAGGTTAAGGGACAAACCGTAAAACTTGGCTTAGCTATATTAGTGCTAACGCTCATACTGAGTGGTTTTATCTATGACCGATTCCAATCTGAAAACACCTTAACATCAGACAGTGAAGTGACTGTACTGCGGGCGAAAAACGCGAACGTGTTTGAGCCCGTACTGCCAGATAATCCCGTTATTCTTCCTGACGATTTCTCATTTCAAAATGAATACCAGCATGGCTGGTGGCACTTCTTTGCTAATGTTGCCGACCGCAACGGTAATCAATATGGCATTCAGTGGAGTTACTTCCGCATCGCAAGCCAAGATAGAGAACGCTCAGGTTGGCAAAGCCCTCAGCTATTTATTTCCAATATCGTTATCTCTAGTGGGCAAAAGGTTTGGAAGGAGCAACGCATCGCTCGTGGTGGCATCGGCCAAGCGGGAATGATTCCAGCACCCTTTAAGATATGGATTGATAACTGGATGTGGCGTTCACTCGGTCGAACGCCATTTCCGGGGCAACTGCTGACAGAGACCGATACATTTAGCCTAAATATTCGCAGTAACACTGCTGGGCCATTTGTTTTGCCCGGAGATAGGGGCTATGTTGCTAAGCATGATCTCTTGCCGATTGCCTCGCACAAGGTAACGATGCCTTTCCTAGACGTTGTGGGAGAGATAACCCTTGATGGTGAAGCGTCAATTCGAGTGTTCGGCTCGGCGTGGATGAGCAAAGAGTGGGGCAGTGGCTTACTAGCGGAAAAGCAGAAAGGTTGGGACTGGTTTGTATTGAATCTGGATGATGAAACAACCTTGTCGGTAAACCGTTATCGTCATTTCAAACAAATGCCACACGTGTTTGGTACGCTATCGACCAACGATGGCAAAGTGGTGCAATTGCAAGATGAAAATATCCAATTTGAACCTGTTAAGTTGACCACGTTACCAAACAACAAAACCCTACCGCTGCAATGGCGTGTGGTCATTCCTAAGTACCAAGTCGATCTTACTGTCAGTGCTGTCAATGACCAGCTCTGGCTACCCTTCATTATTCCTTATTGGGAAGGTCCAATCAAAACAGAGGGCAGTCATAACGTTACTGGCTTTATGCAGTTGACAGGCTATTGATACTCCTACTATTAATTAAATAAGCGCTTTGTTTCTTATTTGTGAAAACAGAGCGCTTTTTCTATATTTTATGCGAGTAAACTAATAGCTAGTAGCCCTAATATACTGGGTTACACTGGATTCTCTAGCACGATTTATGCGTTATAGTGGATATTTGGCTGCGGAATATGCGCACAATAAAAGCGAATACCTCGAAAATACCGAAGTTAAACCTCTAAACAAGCGATTTTTCCTCGTAAGTTTATGTCTATACACTCTCGCTTATTCGTTGTTAATCGTTTATTAACATTATAAATATAAGGGACGATATCATGAGTGATATTATTCGCGACTTCTTTAAGATGGAGTCGGCAGGGGGAATTCTACTAGTAATTGCTGCGGCAATTGCGATGACCATTGCAAACTCACCTCTTAATGAGATGTACCAAGCCTTCTTACACACTTACGTGTTTGGTATGTCTGTATCTCACTGGATCAATGACGGCCTAATGGCGGTGTTTTTCCTGTTGATCGGTTTGGAAGTAAAACGTGAACTTCTTGAAGGTGCACTTAAGTCAAAGGAAACCGCTATCTTCCCAGCGATCGCTGCGGTAGGTGGTATGTTAGCGCCAGCGCTAATTTATGTTCTGTTCAACATTAACGATCCTGAAGCGATTCAAGGTTGGGCGATTCCTGCCGCGACTGATATTGCATTCGCATTGGGTATCATGGCGCTACTTGGCAGCCGAGTGCCGGTAAGTTTGAAAGTGTTCCTACTTGCGTTGGCTATTATTGATGACTTGGGCGTTGTAGTTATTATCGCACTGTTCTACACAGGCGATCTTTCTACTACAGCACTAGCGATTGGTTTTGCGATGACGTTGGCGCTGTTCTTATTGAACTCTCGCCATGTTACTAAGCTGACACCATACATGATTGTAGGTGCGATCTTGTGGGTTGCAGTACTGAAATCTGGCGTGCACGCAACGCTAGCGGGCGTGGTAATTGGTTTCTCTATTCCACTGAAAGGTAATAAAGGCGAACGATCACCGCTCAAACATATGGAGCATGCGCTTCACCCATACGTTGCGTTCTTCATTTTGCCACTGTTTGCCTTCGCAAACGCAGGCATCTCGCTAGAAGGTGTATCGGTTGAAGGTCTAACTTCTATGCTGCCACTGGGTATTGCGATGGGTCTATTGGTGGGTAAACCTCTAGGTATCTTCACCTTCAGCTGGGCAGCAGTGAAAATGGGTGTGGCTAAATTACCTGAGGGCATTAACTTCAAGCATATCTTCGCTGTGTCTGTGTTGTGTGGTATCGGCTTCACCATGTCGATATTCATCTCATCACTCGCGTTCGGTCCTGTTAACGCTGAGTTCGATACCTATGCGCGCTTGGGTATCCTGATGGGCTCAACGACTGCCGCAGTGCTTGGTTACTTCTTATTGCATACCTCGTTACCTAAGAAGTCGTAACCGCAAAATAAATAAAAACGTCTCGGATTATCCGAGGCGTTTTTGGTTCTAACGAATTACTTTTCAATAACAGTAAAGATATTCCACTCTTCAACCACTTCTTCGTCTAAACCCACAACAGTGGCAGTAACTTTACGATTGCGAGCATGGGATACTTCATCATCGCCAGTGGCTTCTAATTTGGTATCACCAAAGCCCACAATAGTAACGCGATCGGCCGCAATACCATTTGAGAGTAGCTTTTTCTCTACTGCCATAGCGCGGTTTTTCGATAACACTAGATTGTACTCTGGGCTGCCGACTTTACTGGCGTAACCTTGAATTTCGATATTGGCCGAGGTGTACTTGTTCAAGAAATCCGACATGCTTGCGATTTGATCTTCAAATACAGGATTAATCTCATATGAGTCGTTGGCGAAGAGAATGCGTAACTGGCGCAGATCTTCGGTAACAACGGTTTCCCCACAACCATCGTTATTGACTAACGAGCCTTCAATGGTACCTACACACAAATCGCGCGCATTAACTACGCCATCGCGGTCATCATCAATGAGATCGGCGATCTGCTCGGCTTCAGGTGTTTCAATATAGTCGTACTCATCTTCGTAAGGCGCCGATTGACTGCTACAACCGGCAATCAATGCGACGGAGATGAGAGATAATGCGAATCCATGTTTCATGATCAGTACTCCACTTTTTGAGTCCACTCAGATGGCACATCAACCAATAGGGCATCGAGCAAGTTACCAGTGGCATTCATAACACGATATTTGGCGTATTGTTCGGCATAGTGAGCATCGAGATAATCTTTACGCGCTTCAAATAGCTCGTTTTCGGTGTTGAGCAAATCCAGTAAGGTACGCTTACCAATTTTGTATTGCTTTTCATAGGCAATAACGGTTTCTGACGCTGAATCAACGTGGTCAGCAAGGAAGTTCTTTTGTTGTAGCGTAAGGTCCAAAGCGCTCCAAGATAGACGTAATCCTTCTTCTACTTGACGATAAGCGTTGTCTCGTAAGTCTTTCGCTTTGTTTAGTTGGTAAGCGGCTCGTTCAGCTAAATCTTGGTCACTACCGCCGTTATAAAGGTTGTAACGCATTCTAAGCATCGCAATGGTTTCATCACTCGACCCTTCTTCGCCACCAGCGTCATCTCGCCAAGATTGGCTCGCTTCAATTGAGAAGGTAGGGTAGTAGTTGCCTTTCGATTGATCGTATTGGAAACGCGCAGCATCCACATCAGCAACAGAGACTTGAATCACCGGATGATTAGCAAATGCTTCGTCGATAGCTTCATCGACGGTTAGCGGCAGTTTGGTTTCGTCTGCGCGAGGGTAAATCAAACCGAGTGGGGTTTGACCAACAATACGCATAAATTGGGTATGAGTGTCGATTAAGTTGTTTTGCGCGGCCAGTAGGTTACCGTGCGCTTTTGCAATACGCGCTTCAACTTGAGATACGTCAGCGGTAGAGCCAATGCCCGAATCGGCGCGCTTTTTAATGTCGCGGTAGATGTCTTTGTGCGTCGCTAGGTTACTTTCAGAAAGGGCGAGCACTTCTTCTGCTTTTACGGCATCGAGGTATATCTCGGTGACTCGCAGTGCCATGTCAGATGCATCCGCGACGAGTTGCAATCGGATCGATTCCGCTTCTGCGGCGGTTCGGTCCATATCATTAAGGGTTGCGTTCCCGTCCCACAGTAGCTGGGTTAAGCTTAAGGTTGCTTCCTTTCTGGTTAAATCTGTATCGTCTCGCCCGGTAGAATCTGCTGGATTGATCCTTTCATATCCGATGCCAGCATCTAAATCGAGACTCGGTAAATAGGCACCACCAGAGGCATCGTTAAGTTTTACCGCACTCTTGTATTCATTAAATGAGCTTTTGAGCTCGGGGTTGGTATCAAGTGCAATGGCGACAGCTTGCTCAAGGGTTTGACCATGGCTGTTAAAACTGGCTGCAATCAGGCAGCTCAATATTAATGGCTTATTCCAACTCACAGGACTCTCCTTTTTTGAGGTACTGGCTATAGGATTAGACAGATGCTTCCATACGTCAGCAGTATTTGGTTCAGCTATATAAAGGTTAGTTGAGTATTTGAAAAATGGAGAATTTTTCTTAATTTCGAGCTAAAAGTTTCGAACTAGAAGAGGGCTAGCACTTACGATTGAAGTAAAAACAATTTGTTAAAATGAGTTTTATATCATCACCAAGTGTGAAAATGACGACGTAAATGGCTAGGGTGCTGATTTTGTATTGCTTTTCTTCAAGGGCGAATCTTTTTATAGAGCATATGGAGAGGCGAGTTTCAAATCATCGAGGTTATAAATAGATTTATTAAAAATGATTGCTAGATGATGTCAGTTTATGTTACTTTCGCGCGTAATCTCGGAAGTGATATTCAATCGCCTCTGGGGGAGACGCGTAACGAGCATTCGGGCTGAGTGAACGTTACGTAGGGTAGGTATCGATAAGTCTTTTATCGATAGACGGGATACTAATGTCGTTAACGCGACATGTGAATGGGAAACCCAACATTGAAATCATTAAACAAACACACTCTGATCAGCTTTGTTCTTCCTAAATGCCCTGTTCTTCAGAGCAGCAGCATTACTGAACCTTGATTTATCTCTTTGACATGTAATCCATCTTATCGATGGGTCTGATTTCGCATACCTAAAATTTGCGGAAGGATTGTTGTATCTCACGTTCGGCCATTAGATGCCGAAGGGAATAATTACATTTCAAGGGAATAGATATGAGCACAGCCTTTGAAGTCGATACACTTAGTATCGCGACCCCATTTTCAACTCAGGTTCCGCAAGTTAATGGCCTTTACGACCTGACACCTGACCAAATTTTGCTAGAACAGCAGCAGCATGAATCAGAAGTGCGTTCATACCCACGCCGCTTGCCGATTGCAATAAAACAAGCACATGGCGTGCTGGTTGAAGATACCCGTGGCCAACTGTTTTTAGATTGCTTGGCCGGTGCGGGTACTCTGGCATTGGGTTATAACCACCCAGAAATTAACCAAGCGCTAAAAGAACAATTAGACACAGGTTTACCTTACCAAACGCTCGATATTACCACCGAAGCAAAAGACAACTTCATAAAGCGCGTTAAAGGGTTTCTTCCTCAAGAGTTTGCCCATAACTCGGCGATTCAATTTTGCGGGCCTTCGGGCGCAGATGCCGTAGAAGCGGCAATCAAACTGGCCAAGCAAACTACTGGTCGTAATACCATGTTCGCTTTTCGCGGTGCTTACCATGGCATGACCAATGGCACCATGGGAATGATGGGCAATCTGGGCACTAAAGCGCGCCGCACTGGCTTAATGTCAGATGTTCACTTTATGCCGTTCCCCTACAACTTGCGTTGCCCATTTGGCCTTGGTGGTGATGAAGGTGCGAAAGCGAGTATTCGTTATATTGAGCGTCTGCTTAACGACGATGAAGCGGGCATAATGAAGCCTGCTGCGATGATCGTAGAGCCCGTACAAGGTGAGGGCGGTGTGATTCCGGCTCCAGCTTTTTGGTTACGAGAGCTGCGCCGACTGTGTGATGAGCACGGCATCTTATTGATTTTCGATGAGATCCAATGTGGTGTAGGTAAAACGGGTTATCACTTTGCATATGAAGAGTCGGGCATTCAGCCTGATATTCTTTGTCTTTCTAAGGCGATTGGTGGTGGCTTGCCAATGTCGATTTTGGTCTTCGATAAGAAAATCGACACATGGTTAGCGGGTGAGCACACAGGGACTTTCCGTGGTAACCAACTGGCGATGGTGTCAGGTGCGAAAGCACTAGAAATCATCGAGCGCGATAATTTGGTAGAGCATGCCAATGTCGCAGGACAATATTTACGACATGGCCTAGAAGCATTGCAGCAACGCGTTGATTGTATTGCAGAAGTTCGCGGTAAAGGCTTGATGTTGGGTGTTGAAATTCGCAAGCCAGGCAAAGCGCTAAACAAGTTTGGTGAGCCGTTAGCTGATGGTGAACTGACGCTAGCTATTCAACGCGCGGCGCTTGAGCGTGGCCTTATGGTTGAAAAGGGCGGGCGTGAAGGCTCTGTGATTCGCTTTTTGCCACCAATGATCATTTCATTTGAGCAGATTGATTTTGCTTTGCGCGTATTAGAGCAAGCGATTTTAGCCGCGGGCGGTCATTTGCGTGAGCCAATTGCACAACAAGACGATTGGCGTCAGCACTTTATTCAAACTGGTGCGCTAGGTAGCGAGCATTACCAACAGTTAATGCAACAAACTACGTCTGCTATCAAATCGGTGTTTGAGGATGTCGAGCAACCTTACTCTGGCTTAGAGCCAAAACAGCTTGAGCAAGCCATCCAAAATTTGGATTTAGATAGTCACGCTGATTTGTCGCAAGTCATTACCGATACGACAGACTTGGTGGTGAAAAACTCTATCTTTGTTCAGCACCCTGATTGTATTGCCCATTTGCATACGCCTCCGTTGATGCCTTCTATCATCGCTGAAACAATCATCGCGGCACTGAACCAATCGATGGACTCGTGGGATCAAGCATCTGCCGCGACTTACGTTGAACAGAAAGTAGTGGATTGGGTGTGCGATAAGTTCGACTTAGGTGAGCGTGCTGATGGTGTGTTTACCAGTGGCGGTACGCAAAGCAACCTGATGGGGCTGTTGCTCGCGCGTGACTGGGTTGCCGATAAAGTCGCAGGTCATTCGATTCAAAAACAAGGGCTTCCAGAGTTTGCTAGCAAATTACGCATTCTATGTTCTAAAAAATCTCACTTCACTGTGCAAAAGTCAGCCTCTCTGTTAGGATTGGGTGAAAATAGCGTATGCTGTGTTGCTGCTAATGCAAATGGCACTATTCAAGTCGAGGCACTTAAGGCAGAAATTGAGCGCTTAACGCAAGAGGGTTTGATGCCATTTTGTGTTGTAGGTACGGCGGGTACAACCGATCACGGCGCGATTGATGACCTAAAGGCCATCGCAGATTTAGCCAATCAACATAAGCTGTGGTTCCATGTCGATAGTGCTTATGGCGGCGCTTTGGTGCTAAGCCGCCATAAAGAGCGTTTAGCAGGTATTGAGTACGCGGACTCTGTCAGTGTCGATTTTCATAAGCTGTTTTACCAAACCATCAGTTGTGGTGCGGTGTTATTAAAAGATAAATCGAACTTTAAGTATTTGCTTCATCACGCGGATTATTTGAATCGCGAACATGATGAGCTGCCGAACTTAGTTGATAAGTCGATTGCAACCACTAAACGTTTTGATGCACTTAAAGTGCTGATGACGATGCAAAATGTGGGACCCAACGCCTTGGGGGAAATGGTCGATCATCTGATTGAACAGACCCTGCAAGTCGCAAATCTTATTCGAAACCATGAAGGCTTCGAACTGTTGGCCGAGCCGTCACTGTCGACGGTGTTGTTCCGCGCCAACAACTCTATTGTCACGGATCTAGACACATTGAATAAAACTCTGAGACTGCAGGCGTTGACGCGTGGTATTGCGGTACTTGGAGAAACGGTAGTCGATGATAAGTCAGCACTTAAATTCACTATCTTAAACCCGTGTTTGAAGATTTCAGATTTTGAATCTTTACTAAGTAAAATCAATACTCTAGCACTTGAGCTAGCAGAATAAAGGTAACGAAACTATGGCAATTCTACAGATTGGTGCAGGCGGCGTTGGCTGGGTAGTTGCACACAAAGCAGCTCAAAACAATGACGTACTGGGTGACATTACTATTGCATCTCGAACAGTAGCGAAATGTGAAAAGATCATCGAATCAATCAAAGGTAAAAACAACCTAAAGGATTCAACTAAGAAACTAGAAGCGCGTGCAGTTAATGCTGACGACGTTGACGCACTGGTTGCGCTAATTAAAGAAGTTCAGCCTGATCTCGTTATCAATGCTGGTCCTCCTTGGGTAAACATCACCATTATGGAAGCGTGTTACCAAGCGAAAGTTTCTTACCTAGACACATCCGTTGCGGTTGACCTATGTTCTGAAGGCCAGCAAGTGCCAGAAGCGTACGATTGGCAGTGGGGCTACCGTGAGAAGTTCGCTGAAGCGGGCATCACAGGTATTCTTGGCGCGGGCTTCGATCCGGGTGTGGTTTCAGTTTTTGCTGCATACGCAGTGAAGCACCTGTTTGATGAAATCGATACTATCGATGTTATGGACGTTAACGCGGGTGACCACGGTAAGAAGTTCGCAACTAACTTCGATCCTGAGACCAACATGCTTGAGATCCAAGGCGATTCTTTCTACTGGGAAAACGAAGAGTGGAAGCAAGTGCCTTGTCACTCTCGTATGCTTGAGTTTGATTTCCCTAACTGTGGTACACACAAAGTTTACTCAATGGCGCACGATGAAGTTCGCTCAATGAAAGAGTTCATCCCGGCGAAGCGCATTGAATTTTGGATGGGCTTTGGCGACAAGTACCTAAACTACTTCAACTGTATGCGTGACATTGGCCTACTAAGCCCAGATCCGTTAACGCTACACGACGGCACAGTGGTTCAGCCTCTACACGTACTAAAAGCTCTGCTACCAGATCCAACATCTCTAGCGCCAGGCTACACGGGTCTAACGTGTATCGGTACTTGGGTTCAAGGTAAGAAAGACGGCAAAGAGCGCAGCGTATTTATCTACAACAACGCTGACCACGAAGTAGCATACGAAGACGTAGAGCACCAAGCGATCTCTTACACAACTGGCGTTCCAGCGATCACTGCTGCACTTCAGTTCTTCCGTGGCGAGTGGGCTGATAAAGGCGTGTTCAACATGGAGCAGCTAAACCCAGACCCATTCCTAGCGACAATGCCTGAAATCGGTCTAGATTGGCACGTACAAGAGCTAGAAGCAGGTCAAGGGCTTCCAGTGATTCATGAGCTTGAAAAGTAAGTCGCAATTTACCCTTCTTCGCTTAAAATAATCTAAGGTTAAAGCCGATGCTGATGCGTCGGCTTTGTTCGATTTTGGAAAATAGAAAGATGCAACATAACGAATTAAAAACTCCATATTTTATGATCAACGAAGATAAGTTGATTGAGAACTTAGAGAAAGCAAAGCAGCTAAAGGAAATCTCTGGCGTTAAGTTGGTACTGGCGCTGAAATGTTTCTCAACTTGGGGTGTGTTCGACATCATTAAGCCTTACTTAGATGGCACCACAAGCTCTGGCCCATTTGAAGTAAAACTTGGTCACGAAACGTTTGGCGGTGAAACTCATGCTTACAGTGTGGGTTACAGTGAAGACGATGTACGTGAAGTGGCGGATATTTGTGACAAGATGATCTTCAACTCACAAAGCCAACTTGCAGCGTATCGCCATATTGTAGAAGGTAAAGCGTCACTTGGTCTGCGTCTTAACCCAGGTGTAAGCTATGCGGGGCAAGACTTAGCGAACCCAGCGCGTCAATTCTCTCGCTTAGGTGTGCAAGCGGATCATATTAAGCCAGAAGTGTTTGATGACATTAATGGCGTTATGTTCCATATGAACTGTGAGAACAAAGATGTGGATGCCTTTATCGGCTTGCTTGATTCTATCTCTGAGCAGTTTGGTCAATACCTAGACAAGCTTGATTGGGTGAGCATGGGTGGCGGCGTATTCTTTACTTGGCCAGGCTATGATATTGAAAAACTTGGCTTAGCCCTGAAAACATTCGCCGAAAAGCATGGCGTGCAAATGTATCTAGAGCCGGGCGAAGCCATTATTACTAAGACGACAGACTTAGTGGTAACCGTGGTTGATATCGTAGAGAACGTTAAGAAAACTGCGATTGTTGATTCCGCAACGGAAGCGCATCGCCTTGATACGTTAATCTACGATGAGCCAGCATCAATCTCAGAAGCCGCTCAAAATGGTGAGCACAGTTATGTGATTGGTTCATGCTCGTGCTTAGCAGGGGATCAGTTCTGTGAAGCCAGTTTTGATCAGCCGTTAGAGATTGGTCAGCGCCTGCACATCTTGGACAGTGCGGGTTACACCATGGTGAAACTTAATTGGTTCAATGGCTTACGTATGCCTTCGGTGTACTGTGAACGCTCAAATGGCGAGATTCAAAAGCTGAATGAATTTGATTATTCAGACTTCAAACGCTCACTTTCTCAGTGGAGCGTAAAGTAGTTTTAAACTGCAATGAGAAATTACAGAGCCCGCATTATGCGGGCTCTGTTGCTTAGTTTATCTCATGGTATTTATTCGGTTGTTACGCCAATTTGAAGCTTACGAGCTTTTCATCAAGCTCTCTGGATAGCGCCGCTAAGGTTTCACTTTCGCGCGCTAAATATACGGCTGCTTGTGACATTTCAATAGCAGAGTCATTGATGCCATTTACGTTGCGGTTCATATCTTCTGCTACTGAGCTTTGCTCTTCAGCGGCTGTCGCTATTTGGGTGGCTTTGTCGCTAACATGTTGAATATGGCTGACTATCATATCCAAATCTGAACCTGCTTTTTCTGCGAGATCGACACTGCTTCCCGCTAAGTTCTGGCTTTTTTCCATCGCTTCAAAGGTTGAGATGGCCAAAGTTTGGAGGTGATTTATCGTGTTTTGAATTTCGTTGGTCGAATCATTGGTACGGCTAGCTAAGCTGCGAACTTCATCTGCGACGACGGCAAAGCCGCGACCTTGATCTCCTGCTCGTGCAGCTTCAATTGCCGCATTTAAAGCTAGCAGGTTAGTTTGCTCTGATATACCAGAAATCACTGCAGTGACGTCACCAATTTCCATTACGCCTTCTTTTAATTTAGCGACTTGTTCTGAGGCATTATGTAGTTCACTAGAAAGAGATTTAATGCAGTCGACGCTAGAGTGAACGTCTTTGTCACCCATACCAGCTTCGCGGTTCGCTTGATGAGTGTCTCGGGCGGTGTCTTCTGCGTGATGGGCGACTTCTGCAACGGTTGCACTCATTTCATTCATAGCGGTAGCTAATTGACTCAGCTGATCTTGTTGGGCGGAAACCGCATGACTGGTTTCTTCTGCTGATGATGCAATTTGAGAAGCGGCGAGGGCGACGTTTTTTGAACCTTGCACCGAATCGGCGAGTGCACTTCTCACTGAAGCAACGCTTTCATTTATACGCTTGGCGACAACACCAATTTCATCTTTGCCTTTCACTGGTATTTCAGCGGTTAGGTCTCCTCGAGCGATGAATTCCATTGCGTGATTTATTTCGTCCAAAGGATGAGTAATCGCGCGCGTGATTATAACCCCAAGCACTATCATTACGGCGACGATGCTTAATGCAGCTATACCCATGCGCAGAACTTGGTTAAAAATCGAGGCTTCAATATCATTGATGATCATTCCTGAACCGACTACCCATCCCCATGGGGCAAAGCCTTTAACAATAGAGAGTTTGTCAGCAGGTATTCCTGCTGAGTCTTTCCAAGGGTAGGTGACTGAGCCTGATTGTCCACCTCTGGCGAGGTTGACCATGTCAAACCAAACTCTATCTTCAGCAACATTGGCATTCCCAAGTTGTTGGCCGTCTAATTGTGGCTGGACTGGATTGACAAGTACGATGCGATCTTCATTCATTACAAAGACATAGTTGTCACCATCGTAGCGAATTGCGCGGATGACCTCTTTGGCTTTCTCTTGAGCTTCCGCTTCAGGTAGCGTTTTATATAACACATTGATTTGAGAGAGAGCTGAGTCAACGACGGCATAAAGTCGAGCTTCTCGCTCGGCAATAAGGTTGTTTTTGAGAGTATTGCCAGAGATGAACAATAGACAAAGTGAACCAATCACGCTGGCAATGATCATGGTCGCCAGCTTTTGGCTGACTTTAATATTGCTTAAATATTGAAGCATGTTTTCGCTCCTTGCTATGACGTTGAAAGCATCTACTACTTAATGGTTATTTGTGAGTTATCTAGATAAATTCTGGTAGGAAATAGCATGGTTTTGCAGAGAAATTGTGACTTTGTTAACTTGGGCAAGTTTTTGACAAAAAAAAGGAAGCCATAGGCTTCCTGATATTTTTGTTGGTACGATTTATAAATCATTCAACGATGACGCGGGTATCCTCGCTTAAGGCTTCCAATTCATTGGCCACGTCGTCGATCTTCACATTGGTTGGAATTCGCATTGCGATATTGGCAGTAAATAAACTAGAGCTTACACCGCCACCCCCAGCAATAAACACGCGTTGGCAATCCATATCAAGGATATTGATGCCTTGTCCATCAAGCACGTGGGTGATTTCGTTAACAATACCTGCGCGATCATTGGCATCGAATCGGATTTGATAAATGGTATCGATGTCGTGGGTTGCACTGTCCGCATCTGAAATTTTAACCAGAAGGTCGGGGTGTGCTGTAAATGCATCTTGTACGAGTTGAGCATTGCTCTCAGGAAGTTCGATTTTGATGACAGCAGCAACTTGGTTTTCAATAAAGTTCACTTTGCTGATTAACCATTTACCCCCATTTTCATGGGTAATGGCGGCTAATTGTTTGATGGTTGCAGGGGTCGCTTTTCCGACGAAATTGACGATGAAAGTAGTATTCATACAGGCCTCCTGAATGCAAGCGCGGTGCGTTATTCAATAACAAACTTAATAAGAGTACGTCGTTATTGGTATAAATTCAGTGTAGAAGCGGAGGCGAGTTAAGGTTTGATATAGGTCAAGTATTTGACCTAATCGTCACGACAGATATTGAATATCGAACCTTAAGCACAAAAAAAGCGACGCTATTGCGTCGCTTAGTGTTTGATTTATCGTACTTTAGAAGGTGATTTCTAGCTCTACACCATAGAATTGGCTGTCGTAAGACGCGCCAGCATCTAGAGCGAATTTAGCGGCTTCTTGGTTACCAAACCAAGGTTTGCTGCTAAACTCAAATTCGGCGCTTCCGCCCCAAGCATCGGTTGCCCAACCGTGAATATGTCCTACTGGGTTTAAGAAGAATAGCGTTACGCCACCCATAGTTTGTGAACCCCATACTTCGCCGCCGGTTTCCACGATTTCTTGCTCAGCTTCAAACATCAGTTCGCCGACTACTGCACCAAAGAACGGTGTGATCACGATATCTTGCCATGATGGTACTTCTGCAAAAGATTCTACACCGTATTCCCAGAAGAAAGTCGATAGCACAGCTGAGTATAGGAACGAGTCAAACTCGTTAAAGCCTGCGTGACGAGCAGCAGTGTAGTAAACACCACCGAAGTACGGGTGAGCAATGTAGTTTAGGAAATGTTCATCACGGTCCCATACTGGGCCAGCAGTTACATTATCTTTCCATTTCTTACCTAGGTTACCAAGATCGCGATCTTCTTCATCCCATTTAGTGATAGATTCAGGAAGTAGCGTCATTAGGCCAACGGTAGCAACACTTAAACCTAGTACGGTGTATGTTTGCTCTTTCAAGTATTGCCAGTCACGCTGGTCTTGAACTTGTAGGTATTTCGGAAGTGGTGGCTCTTCGAGTTTTAACTCATCCTCTGTTAAGCTCAAAGCAAATGGGTCAGCGGATTGAGAATAGTTATAGGTGCTGTTATAAAGACTGTAGTCTTCGTTTTGATTCAATGTGTATGAAAATTCAATATGTTGGTTTGAATCAAACGTGTTAGCGTTAGCGCAAGCTGATAGTGACAACATCAAAGCGGCGATGTTTTTATTAAGCACGGAAAAACTCCACAGTCTTATACTCAAAGAGTAAAATATGAGTATTAAAATTATCTATTAAAGATGGATTATGGCAGCTAAATATCAAAAAGATCACTTTAACAGCCAATATTGCTGCTCAAATAGAGTTATTCGTATTGAAACAAGCATCTAAAAATGAGCAGAGCATCAGTTTTGACGATCCAAATCACAATTATCCAATAAAGTAACGGTAATAGAAACCGTAAATTGAGTTAAACGACGACTGGATCGGTTTTATGCTCCATATTTGACCAAGCAACTGGCAAACAGCGTACCGATTATATTTACGCTTACGTCGAATTTAAAGGAAAAATTATGTTAAAAATCGCAATGTTGAGCACAGGTGAAGAAGTCCTTCACGGTGACATTGTTGACACTAACGCAGCATGGTTATCAGAACAGTTTTTCCAAAAAGGCTTTGCGTTGACCAAGCGAAGCACAGTGGGCGATACCTTAGGTGCGCTGACTGAAGAGCTGCTTATGCTCAGCTTCAATAACAATGTGGTAGTGGTCAATGGTGGCTTGGGGCCAACCAGCGATGATGTGAGCGCAGAAGCGGCGGCAAATGCTGCGGATGTGCCATTAGAGCTATACGAGCAATGGTTAGAAAGACTGAGCGACTTTTTTGCAGCGCGCGGCGTCACTATGCCAGAGAGTAACCGCAAGCAAGCGATGTTACCGCAAGGTTCGCTAATGATCGACAACCCAATCGGGACTGCATGCGGTTTTAAAGTGATGATTAATGACTGTGCGTTCTATTTTACTCCGGGTGTGCCAAGTGAGTTTAAACGCATGGTCTCAGAGCAAATATTGCCCGATCTTGCACAGCAGTATGCGGGCGTTAAGGGGCTAGATTGTAGTCGTCTATATACTTTTGGTACGTCGGAATCGGCTTTGTCAGACAAGCTTGATAAGGTGCAATTGCCAGAGGGATATACGCTAGGTTATCGCTCATATTTACCTTATATCGAAGTAAAGCTATTTGGCCCAAAAGGGGATCTGGACACTCGTCTCAAGCTGATGCAACTGATCTTCAAATTGATTGAGCCAAACGTAGTTAGTGTCGATGAACCGATGCAGTCCCACGTTGGTCATCTTATTTCTGAGCGTAAGCAATCTATCGCGATAGCGGAGCGATCCACTCTCGGTCAATTGGCCTGCTGGCTGCATGCAGATGAACGTTCTGCGCAGTATTGTGGTCATGGCTGGGTGTTAGGTGGTCAAGTTGAAGTGGGGGCGAACGAGAATGACGCGTTGGCTGAAGCGTTTGCATTGGCAGGGGCGACGCGAGATAAATGTGCGACTGATATCGCGATTGTTTCCGGTCGTTTGCTTAACCGTAGCTTTACCGTTGCTTTGGCTACCCCTGAAGGGGAGTGGGGTCAAACGTTAACCTTCAACCGTGCTTATAACCGCGATGATCAAGCGTTAATTATCACAACAGTGGCTGCGGATATGCTGCGTCGCTATTTGTCTGGCCGCACCATGTTTGCCAGTTACAGTTCGCTGACCAGAGAGAAAGAAATGTATGTCCCACAAAGTGTTTTAGGCTCTGGGCATTAAAGAACCTTGCTCAGATTTTCTGGCTATTTTGGTCAATTTCTTGTGGCTTAGAATAAAATCTTCTAAGTGTTATGTTACTGATAATTATGTATAAAAAATTAAATCTTATTTTTAAGACTACATGTAACGGAAATTGATCTTACACTATTGATTGGCGCAGAAATGCTCACAAGGAGGTAGTGATGTTTCCCCAGTCGAAAATATTGGTGTGGTATCAAGTCGCAAGTCAAAAAGTGGTATTAGGCGAGGCGTTTAGCTCGGGAAATTCTGATGTCCACTCGATTTGGCGAAACGCAAAACGAGAAAATCAACACGATGAAGAGATGGGATATGGACTTTCTCTGTTCGATGATGATGGCCGTGAAGTGGCAGGAAAAGCAGTATCTGTTGCGACAGCAGACAATGTTCTTATGGGATTCGCAACCACAATGAATAAAGTAACCCTGTAATTAACATCCCCATTGAGATGAGCGCGCTGATTAGCGCGCTTTTTGTTTTCTGACAGTTAAGTTTTATAGCACTTTCAGGCACTGATGCGGCGGCAAGCTTAATAAGGTATTGGCAAAGTTTATCTTTTCATCTCGCCATTTTAGTGCGGCCTCTCGGCTTTGGCTCGAGTTGCGGTCAGCCTCAAAGTAGCTGCGTTGCGGTAAGCCATCTGCTGGTGTCATAACCATGCTTTGTTCATTAACTCTAAGTGTAAATAAGAACTGTCCTCGCTGACCAAGCTGCGCCGCAGGATGGTGCAGGGTAGTATCACAGCAATAACGTTTGTCGCGCAGTGCTCGGCATGTATATTCGAATGCGTCTTGTGTGCCACGGCCGGGGAATGACGTGTAAATGCTGATGCCGTCGCGCTGTAAAATTTCATTACCTGCCGCAAGCTCCACCGCGTATTGAACCAATCTAAAGCCAAGTACTAATCCACCCACACTTGAAATACCACTGTACTGCAATGCGCCTTCTATATTGAGTTTTAGCTTATCTTCTCCCTCATAGAGATAAAGATCAGGTTTTGCCCAGTCACTTTGTGGGATGAGTAGTTGTGTAATATCTGACGATTCCATTTGATTCTCCGCTGAGCAATTAGGTGTAGCGATATAATCTATACGAATGGGAATCATTATCAAATGATTTTAACAGGAAGTGAGGGTCGTGTTTGTAGCGAATGGCGCGAATGTTTTCAAAAGAAGGGAAATTAGAAAGGCCAGTGCAATGCACTGGCCTTGATAGAAGTCTTAATCGTGGATAGCTTGTAAAGATTCTCTTATCGAGCTTTAAGCCCGTTTTTCTTTAAGCTTATACACCACTTCTTCGAGTTCGATGTCTGTTTTGGCACGAGTTACACAAGGCAATACTTCATCGCCTTGTGTATACGCCATTGCAAAGCCAACGTATTCAACTTCACCGGATTTGAGCTTGCAGCGACACGCACCGCAATGACCATCTCGGCAGTTGTATTCAGCGTCAATTCCAGCACTTTCTAACGACTCTAACAAAGTGTTGGAGGCGTTAGAAGTGATAGTCACCTGACCGTTGACCTTGATGTTAGACATTACAGTTCGAAGTCCTTGAAGTCGTCTGCTTTCACGTCACTTTCAATCTGACCTACTAGGTAAGATGAAATTTCCGCTTCTTGCGGTGCAACTTGCACGTTATCAGAAGATAACCATGCGTTGATCCAAGGGATTGGGTTAGACGTTGCTTCTGGGTAAGCAGCGCCTAGGCCAACGGCCTGCATACGAACGTTAGTGATGTATTCTACGTATTGGCAAAGAATGTCTTTATTAAGGCCAATCATCGAACCATCTTTGAATAGGTATTCTGCCCACTCTTTCTCTTGTTCTGCGGCTGCTTTGAACAGATCGAAACACTCTTGCTTCGCTTCTTCTGCAATTTGCATGAAAGTGAAATCATCTTGGCCATTACGCAGTAGGTTAATCATGTGCTGCGTACCCGTTAGGTGAAGTGCTTCATCACGCGCGATTAGCTTGATGATTTTCGCATTACCTTCCATCAACTCACGTTCAGCAAAGGCGAACGAACAAGCAAACGACACGTAGAAACGAATCGCTTCAAGCGCGTTTACCGACATCAAACAGATGTACAGTTGCTTTTTAAGCTCGTAAAGGCTGATTTTCGTCGTTTCGCCAGCGATCTCGTGTGTACCTTCACCATAGCGATGGTAATCGTTGGTCATTTGGATCAGCTTATCGTAGTAGTGAGAGATGTCTTTTGCGCGCGCTAAGATGTGCTCGTTTTCTACGATGTCATCAAACACAATACCCGGGTCGTTAACGATGTTACGGATGATGTGAGTGTATGAGCGAGAGTGAATCGTCTCAGAGAAAGACCAAGTTTCAATCCAAGTTTCTAACTCAGGCAGAGATACCAAAGGTAGCAATGCTACGTTCGGGCTGCGGCCTTGAATTGAATCAAGTAGCGTTTGGTATTTCAGGTTAGAGATGAAAATGTGCTTTTCATGATCTGGTAGCTTGTTGTAATCGATACGGTCGCTCGATACATCGACTTCTTCTGGACGCCAGAAGAAAGACAGTTGCTTTTCGATAAGCTTTTCAAAAATTTCAAATTTCTGTTGGTCGTAGCGTGCTACGTTAACCGATTGACCAAGGAACATAGGTTCTTTTAGTTGGTCATTTTTGTTCTGGTTAAAAGTACTGTAAGCCATGATGCCTCAATTCCTTTTAAGCCCCTACCACTTAGTTATCAAGGGTAGGGGCGATAGTTCTGTTTAAATCAATACCGTTCTATTTATAGAGTGGTATTGGTTAGATCTTACAACCGCCGCCTGCACAATCGTCATCAGCTGGTTGAACTGCGTCTTTCTGGTCGTCTTTAGCACCGTCACGAGTGTTATGGTAGTAAAGCGTTTTTACGCCGTATTTGTATGCAGTCAGCAGATCTTGCAGCAGTTTCTTCATCGGCACTTTACCGCTCTCGAAACGAGAAGGGTCGTAGTTCGTGTTTGCCGAGATCGCTTGGTCGATAAACTTCTGAATTATACCCACAATGTGAAGGTAACCATCGTTCGAGCCGATATCCCAAAGTAACTCGTAGTTATCTTTTAGCTGAGTGAACTCAGGCACAACTTGCTTCAAGATACCATCTTTAGAGGCTTTCACTGATACGTAACCGCGTGGTGGTTCAATACCGTTAGTCGCATTTGAAATCTGTGAAGAGGTTTCAGATGGCATTAGCGCTGTCAGGGTTGAGTTACGTAGACCATGTTCCATGATCTCTTTACGTAGTTCTTCCCAGTCGTAGTGCAGTGGCTCGTCACAAACTAGATCGACATCTTTCTTGTAAGTGTCGATTGGCAAGAGGCCTTTTGCGTAGTTTGTTTCTTCAAACAGTGGACATTTGCCTTGTTCTTTCGCTAGTGCAACAGACGCTTTGAGTAGGTAGTACTGCATCGCTTCAAATGTGCGGTGTGTTAGGCCATTTGCGCTGCCGTCTGAGTATTTCACGCCGTTTTTCGCTAGGTAGTAAGCGAAGTTGATTACGCCAACACCAAGAGTACGACGGTTCATTGTCGACTTGTATGCCGCTGGTAGCGGGTAATCTTGGTAATCTAGCAGTGCGTCTAGAGCGCGAACAACTAGCTCTGACAGCTCTTCAAAATCGTCTAGCTCTTTGATTGCACCTAAGTTAAACGCTGATAGCGTACATAGCGCGATTTCACCTGAATCGTCTTCTACGTTTGCTAGAGGTTTAGTCGGTAGTGCGATTTCCAAACACAAGTTTGACTGACGAACTGGCGCGACTTCAGAGTCGAATGGGCTGTGAGTGTTACAGTGGTCAACGTTTTGAATGTAGATACGACCTGTAGATGCACGTTCTTGCATCAATAAGGTAAACATTTCAATCGCTTTAACGGTCTCTTTCTTAATTGAAGGATCGTTTTCGTATTTCACGTATAGACGCTCGAACTCCGCTTGGTTTTCGAAGAATGCGTCGTATAGGCCAGGTACATCAGACGGTGAGAACAGTGTGATGTTACCGCCTTCAACTAAGCGTTGGTACATCAGCTTGTTCAACTGAACACCGTAGTCCATGTGACGAACACGGTTTTCTTCAACACCACGGTTATTCTTAAGCACCATTAGTGAGCGAGCTTCGCCATGCCACATTGGGTAGAACACAGTAGCTGCGCCGCCACGAACACCACCTTGTGAACAACATTTCACTGCTGTTTGGAAGTATTTGTAGAACGGGATACAGCCAGTGTGGAATGCTTCACCGCCACGGATTTCAGAACCAAGCGCACGGATACGACCTGCGTTGATACCAATGCCGGCACGTTGAGAAACGTAACGAACAATTGAGCTAGCCGTTGCGTTGATAGAATCTAGGCTGTCACCACACTCGATAAGTACGCATGAGCTGAACTGACGAGTAGGAGTACGTACACCAGACATAATTGGTGTAGGTAGAGAAATTTTAAATGTCGATGTCGCATCGTAGAAACGCTTAATGTAGTCAAGACGCGTTTCTTTAGGGTAGTTAGCAAACAGACATGCAGAAACCAAGATGTAAAGGAACTGAGCACTTTCGTAAATCTCACCGCTTACACGGTTTTGAACAAAGTACTTACCTTCTAGCTGCTTAACGGCTGCATAAGAAAAATCTAGGTCACGTTTGTGATCTAGGTAAGCATCCAGTTCGTCTAGCTCAGCCTTGGTGTAATCTTCAAGAATGTGCTTGTCGTACTTGCCCATATCAACAAGACGAGAAACATGATCAAACAGCGTTGGCGGCTCATACTGACCGTACGCTTTTTTACGCAGGTGGAATACCGCTAAACGCGCTGCTAAATATTGGTAATCAGGTGTTTCTTCAGAAATCAAATCGGCTGCAGATTTGATAATAGTTTCATGAATGTCAGACGTGGTAATGCCGTCATAGAACTGAATGTGAGCTTTTAGTTCTACTTGTGAGACAGAGACATTATCTAGGCCTTCTGCCGCCCAAGTGATTACTCGGTGCAGTTTTTCTAGATCAATGTTTTCTTTACGGCCATCACGCTTAGTGACGGTGAGTTGTTGGTTCATTCTGCTTTATTTCCCTAACAAAACTGATGAAAGCCTTGTTTTAGTGTAATTTTTGTAAGTCTAATACTGGCTTTGTGATCAAAATCTATATTTGTATTTTAGACCAAACACAAGATATAGGGGGTAATCTGTTTGCGGATTACAAGATAGTGCTATAACCCGTGTTTTTCAAGTTGAAGATCTTGGATGAGTTGTGGATAACTGACAAATTACAAAATTCCAGTAAGTGGATACTAACTGATGAAAATAGGCGGGAGTTGGCTGTAGAAAATTACCGTTTTTAAATCGGTTTAATCTTAACCTCATTTGAAAAAAAATCTCTTGATCTTCACGCAAAATTTCGAGCTATATTTTCATTGATTAAATTGGAATCAAACGCACGAAATTCGTGCAAAATTCGACTAAAAAAGGCGGCCACACTGTGATACCGCCTGTTTCGATTAATCTTCGACCAAGTTAGATTTTCTTGGTGTGAACGATGTAATTTACATCGACATTGCGACCAAGTTTATAAGTGTCAGTGAGTGGGTTATAGAGTAGGCCAGTAATGCCTTGCTCAGTAAGATCCGTTTGGTCGATCATTTTGATCATTTCAGAAGGGCGAATGAATTTCTCATGGTCATGCGTGCCTTCAGGAACGATGCGTAATAACTTCTCTGCGCCCACAATGGCAAACAGGTAAGATTTGAAGTTACGGTTGAGTGTAGAGAAGAACACATGGCCACCCGGTTTGACTAGCGCCGCACAAGATGAAATGACCGATTGCGGATCAGGTACATGTTCTAGCATCTCCATGCAAGTCACTACATCGTAAGTACCTGCGTTTTCTGCCGCGTGGTCTTCGATAGTGCTTTGAATGTAAGTAAGCTTCGTTCCGGTTTCTAGGGCATGCAGGCGAGCAACCTCTAAAGGCTCTTTACCCATATCAAGGCCAGTCACTATTGCGCCTTCTTTTGCCATGCTCTCAGCCAAAATTCCGCCACCACAGCCAACATCAAGCGCTGTTTTACCAAATAGGCCACCAACGTTATCCATCACGTAATTGAGACGAAGTGGATTGATTTGGTGTAAAGGTTTGAATTCTCCCTCTAAATCCCACCAACGCGATGCCATGTCCTCGAATTTTTTAATTTCATTCGGATCTACATTTTGTGTCTTAGTCATGTTCCATCTATCTATTTGGCAAACTTGAAGGGCATTATAACGGTTCTTAGGCTGCTCTCCATACTCAAAGTAACTTTTCTGTAAAGCTGTTGAAAATATAACCAATAATCAGCGGCATATGCAGCGTGTGTGCAAATTCTCAGCATTTGAATCGCAACAAAGCTCACAACCTGATAAAAGGAGAGGGAAAGTAATGCCGAAGTAACCAATAGTGTGTTATATTTTTTGGCCTTGTACGTATCGAACATACGATCAAACTATAGAGGGATAATGGCTCTATGAGCGATCTAGCTAAAGAGATCACGCCCGTAAACATTGAAGATGAGCTTCGAGGTTCATACCTAGACTACGCGATGTCAGTTATCGTGGGTCGTGCTCTTCCAGATGTGCGTGATGGCCTAAAACCAGTACACCGCCGCGTTCTATTCGCGATGAATGTACTTGGTAACGATTGGAATAAACCATATAAAAAATCTGCCCGTGTCGTGGGTGATGTAATCGGTAAATATCACCCGCACGGTGATAGTGCTGTATACGATACTATTGTACGTATGGCTCAGCCGTTCTCACTGCGTTACATGCTGGTCGATGGCCAAGGTAACTTTGGCTCGATTGATGGTGACTCCGCGGCAGCAATGCGTTACACCGAAGTACGCATGGCAAAAATTGCCCACGAGCTGCTAGCAGACCTAGACAAAGAAACTGTTGACTACGTACCTAACTATGATGGTACGGAGCAAATTCCAGCGGTTCTACCAACGAAAATTCCAAACCTATTGGTAAACGGTGCTTCTGGTATCGCAGTAGGTATGGCAACCAACATTCCACCACATAACCTTGGTGAAGTGATCGATGGTTGCTTGGCTTTCATCAATAATGAAGAAATCACGATTGATGAGCTAATGGACTACATTCCTGGTCCAGATTTCCCAACCGCAGCACTTATCAGTGGCCGCAAAGGCATCGTAGATGCTTATAAGACGGGTCGCGGTAAGATTTACATGCGTTCTAAAGCGGAAATCGAAGCTGACAAGAATGGTAAAGAAACCATTATTGTTACGGAAATTCCATATCAGGTGAACAAAGCTCGTCTAATCGAGAAGATTGCTGAGCTAGTAAAAGATAAGAAAGTAGAAGGCATCAGTGCACTGCGTGACGAGTCAGATAAAGACGGTATGCGTATTGTTATTGAATGTAAGCGTGATGCAGTGGGCGAAGTGGTTCTAAACAACCTATACGCACAAACTCAACTGCAAACGACTTTCGGTATCAACATGGTTGCGCTGAACAATGGTCAGCCTCAACTGTTCAATCTGAAAGACATGCTTAAGTGCTTCGTAGACCACCGCCGTGAGGTTGTGACTCGTCGTACTATCTTCGAACTGAAAAAAGCTCGTGACCGTGCTCATATCCTTGAAGCACTTGCACTTGCGCTTGCGAACATCGATGAAATCATTGAACTGATTCGTAATGCAGCAACACCAGCAGAAGCAAAAGCTGGCTTAGTGGCTCGTGGTTGGGATCTTGGCAATGTAGCAGCAATGCTAGAAAGTGCTGGTAATGATGCCGCTCGTCCTGATTGGCTGGAGCCTCAATACGGCATCCGTGATGGTCAATACTTCCTAACGGAAACCCAAGCACAAGCGATTCTAGACCTACGTCTACACAAGTTGACTGGCCTAGAGCACGAGAAGATTCTAGACGAATACAAAGCACTGCTTGAAGAAATTGCAGAGCTAATGCACATCCTTGCAAGCACAGAGCGCTTGATGGAAGTGATTCGTGAAGAACTAGAAGCTGTTCGTGATGCATTTGGCGATGTTCGCCGTACTGAAATCACTGCTGCTAGCCATGACATCGACATGGAAGAGCTAATTGCACGTGAAGATGTAGTAGTGACATTGTCACACGAAGGTTACGTTAAGTACCAAATCCTAAGTGACTACGAAGCTCAGCGTCGTGGTGGTAAAGGTAAGAGTGCGACTAAGATGAAAGAAGAGGATTACATCGAGCGTCTGCTTGTTGCGAATACTCACGATAACATCTTATGTTTCTCAACTCGCGGTAAGACATACCGTCTGAAAGTGTACCAATTGCCTCTAGCAAGCCGTACTGCACGTGGTAAGCCAATCGTAAACATTCTTCCGCTAGAAGAAGGCGAGCGTATTACAGCTATTCTACCTGTCTCTGAGTTCTCTGCAGACAAGTACATCTTCATGGCGACTGGTGACGGTACTGTGAAGAAGACATCGCTGGATCAGTTCTCAAACGTTCGTTCTAACGGCCTAATCGCGGTTAACCTACGTGATGATGATTCGCTAATCGGTGTGGATATCACTACTGGTGAAAGCGACATTATGCTGTTCTCGAAAGCGGGTAAAGTCGTTCGCTTTAGCGAAGACAAAGTACGTGCTATGGGACGTACCGCAGCAGGTGTTCGCGGTATGAAACTAGCAGATGATGACCAAGTTGTATCTCTGATTGTTCCTTCTAACGAAGGTGACGTTCTGACTGTGACGCAAAATGGTTACGGTAAGCGTACTGAACTTGCTGAGTACCCAACGAAGGGTCGTGCGACCCAAGGTGTTGTTTCTATCAAAGTTTCCGAGCGTAATGGCCCAGTAGTTGGCGCTGTTCAAGTGGAAGAAGGCGATGAAATGATGATGATCACTGATGCCGGTACGCTAGTTCGTACACGTGTGGCTGAAGTGAGCCAAGTTGGTCGTAACACTCAAGGTGTAACACTTATCCGTACAGCAGAAGATGAGTCGGTAGTTGGTCTACAACGTATCGATGAAGTTGAAGAAGTTGAGCTTGCTGAAGGCGAAGAGGGCGAAGTAGCCCAAGCGACTGAAGGTGAGCAAACGAGCGAAGGTGATGCACCAGCATCAGATGACGCTGCAACCGAATAATCTTCTAGATTAGAATGAAAAACCGAGCTAATGGCTCGGTTTTTTTATGTCTGGGATAAAAGGATTGGACAAAGGCGGTGATATTTGATGAATTAGAGGTCTATTACAAAAAATTAACAAAAGGAGTTTGTTAATGGGTTTTGACGTCTGGGCTTTATATTTTGTCGCTATCTTAGTACTTACTGCTTCTCCGGGGCCAAGTTCACTATTGTGTATGACCAAAGGGGTCACCAACGGTTTCAAAACGGCATTGTTCACGGCGTTGGGCAGTTTGACTGCGATTACGATCATTTTAACCTTATCATTTACTGGTTTAGGCCTTGTGATTGCCTCGTCTGAACTGCTGTTTAACATCATTAAATACACAGGTGCAGCGTATTTAATCTATTTAGGTTTTAAGGCGTTTACGTCTAAGCAGCAAGATTACGAGATGCAGGGAGAGCAAGATAAACAGCAGTTATCGCCGTTAAAACACTATGTTTCTGGTTTTATTGTCGGCAGTAGCAATCCAAAAGCGATACTGTTTTTTACCGCACTTTTTCCTCAGTTCATCCAACCAGAGGCGGCGTTGTTCAATCAATATTTGATTTTTGCTGCCACTTTCATGGTGATGGAATTTGCTTGGTTGGCGATATACGCCTTTTTAGGTGCAAAATCTTCAAACTGGCTGTTTGCTAAAGGGCGAGCCAAAACCTTTAATCGAGTCACGGGTGGCGTCTTTATTGGAGCAGGTACTCTACTAACTACCGCGACAAAGGCATAGTGGGTCGCAATTTATAAATTACATCCTTGGTATATTTGTACGCTTTAATTGGTAAGGAGCGGACTATGCCGGATGGAATGGGAACATCGATGGCAATATCAAATTACCTCGGCGTGTTGCTGGTTTTGATATTGTCCTACCCAGTGGTTTTAGTAGCAGCAAACATGATCGCCTACGGGGACGTGGCTAAGCAGCGTTGGTCTCGTCGAGTTAATTGGGTTTATGCCGTGTTGGGCGCTGTGGCATTTGTTATGCATATGCAGACAGAAGTTTTTTACGGACGAGAACTGTATGAATGGCTAGAGAGCCAAAAGTAATTATTTTAATCGTCACGATTTCATAAAATCCAAGTGGTTTTGTTGTTACAAATTGCCTTGTTTTACAAGTGGTTATATTTGCACGTTTGCGCAACAAAAGTGCGTGCAATTTCACATTTTTGCGGCTAATATTCGACCTCCCAAAAATCTGGTTAGTCACAAAAAATGAACATCTCCCTAAAACAAAAACTCATAGGTGCTAGCTTATTGGCAGTTTTGCTAATGGCGGGCACACTTACTTGGCTTTCAGCTGATCAGTTATATCAACAAACGCGAAATGGTGTTTATTCACGAGCAGAAAGCTTGTCGAACACTGCTGCGATTGGTATTTCCGATTGGATTTCTATTCGACGTGATATCGCAACCGCTTTTAACGAGCACAGCACCGAATCTGACGTAATCCCATTTTTAGTCCAAGCCCGTAACGCTGGCGGCTTTGACGATATCTTTTTAGGTACGCCACAAGGTGACATGCTGCGCTCTCATCCAGAGCGTAACCGCGCAGGTTACGACCCACGTACGCGTCCTTGGTACATCGATGCCAACAACGCGGGTCGTCAGATCATTACCACTGCTTACCAAGATGCTATTACCAATGCGCTACTTGTGACGATTGCTGAGCCAGTTCGCCATAATGGTCAAATGGTGGGTGTGGTTGGTGCTGACGTTTTGATTGACCAACTGATTGCGGATGTAATCAGCCTAGATGCCGGTCAAAATGCTTACGCAATGCTGATTGATAAGCAAAACGGCACTTTCCTAGCGCACCCAAACAAAGCCTTGTCACTTAAGTCGACCACTACGTTATCAAGCGATTTGACGATGAGTGCGATCAATGCAGCTGAGCAATCAGGCAGCATTGAGATTATCTTCCGTGAAGGTAAAGAGAAGCTTTACTACTTCAAGAACGTTCCAAACACCGACTGGGTATTCGCGGTTGAAATGGATCGTGAAACAGAACAAGCAGGTCATGCTCAACTTCTGTCAAACCTTCTTATTACAGCGGCCATTATTACTATCATCGTGATCATCGCGGTATCTTGGCTGGTGAGCTTCTTGTTCCGTGATTTGGTTCGCGTGTCTCAAGCTCTGAATGAAATTGCGTCAGGTGAAGCAGATCTTACTCAGCGTATTACACCTCACAGTGATGATGAAGTCGGTCGCCTAGCAATCAGCTTCAACACATTTGTTGGCAACATGCATCAAATGGTGAATAACTTAAGCAAGGTATCTGCTTCGCTCTCTGAGCAATCAAAAACGACAGCACAACAAGCAGAAGAGCGCAGTACGCGTATCCGTACCCAGCAAGATGAAATCAACATGGTCGCGACAGCGATTAATGAGATGGCAGCTGCGACTCAAGAGATTGCAGGCAACGCTGATAATACTGCACAAAGCTCATCTGAAGCGGTTGGCGCTTGTGTTCACGGTGGCTCACAAGTACATCAAACTCAATCATCAATTCAAAACCTTGCTCAAGAAGTGCAGGTAGCGACGGAGGTGATTCAAGAGCTTGAAACGCACGGTAACAGCATTAATACCATCCTATCGACGATTCAAGGCATCGCTGAGCAGACTAACTTGCTCGCACTGAACGCAGCAATTGAAGCAGCGCGTGCGGGTGAGCAAGGCCGTGGTTTTGCGGTAGTTGCTGACGAAGTTCGTGTATTGAGCCAACGCACTCATGCCTCAACGCAAGAAATTCAACAGATGATCGAAACGCTGCAAAGCACGACGGTGAAAGCTGTTGGCATCATGGGTGATAGCCGTATGCTAGCTGACACCAGTGTTGCTGATGCAGATAGCGCGTCTGCAAGCTTGACTCAAATTCAAGCAGCAGTAGAAGTGATCAGTGATATGGCGACTCAAATTGCTTCAGCAGCAGAAGAGCAGGCGTCGGTAACGTCTGAAATCACGCGTAACACAGTAGGTATTCGTGATGTATCGAATGACCTTGCTAACGAAGCGCACGATGCAGCAGAGCAAGCCGCGCACCTATCCTCGCTTTCTCACGAACTAGAGCGCGAAATTAACCGCTTTAAGTTGTAATAGCTGAGACACTAAAAAGCCCCAACGATGAAAATCGTTGGGGCTTTTTGTTATTTTGAAGCGAGAGCGAAACACATTCGTTCGCTCTAACCGATTGTTAAGCTGCTTGAGAAAACTGCGCTAAGAAAGCCTCTTTGCACTCATTAAAGCGGTTAACCAAATCATCAATGTCATCTTGGTTATATGGCTTAAGGCCACTAGCCACCATGCGCTTAACACCTTTACCAACCACTTCACCATCTTGGGTAAAGTCGAAGTTAAGCGTTACTAGGCCGCGTTTACCTTCAACATCGAACGTAGCGCCTGCAAACGTCACTTCAGGGGCTGTGAGGTCTAGATGGTTGAACTCAACTTCCATGCTCTCGTAGATAACAAGAGGGCGTTGGCAGTTAATCATCATCTGCTTCTCTTCCATAAGAGGAACCATGATGTGAGGGAAGTTCATACCAGAGAACTGCACGTAGTTGGTGACAACGTGCTCAATGAATGCTGCGTCTTGGTTTACCGCACCTTCACGATTCATATGTAGGTATTCTTTACCATTGGCATCCACAACTGCGGCTTCTTTGTCGCATTTGTTTTCAATATGCAGAGCTACACCGTCGCTAACCATTCCTGAAAAATCGAAACGCATCTTTTGACTCACGCCTTGCTTGGAAAGCAACACTGCAAATAGCAAATCTCCAGGCACGCAAAAACGTTTGTTGTCTTCGTCGTGAATAGGGTTGTAATCGCCCGCCACTTTCTTAGCAAAATGACTTGCTTGCTGACGGGTAAACTGGAACTGGTTTTCTTGTGTAGAAAAGTACGGTGTTAAAAACATATCTTACGCTTAGTAGCCAAAACTGCATGCGATTATATATGAGTAACGGATTTCACTGGTCAATCCAGTCAGTAAACTTAGGTTACAAAAAAGCCCAACTGATGTGGTTGGGCCAGTACAGATTAAACGCGATGGCGTAGCGTCGCTTATTTAGTTAACAAAGAACCATTTGTTTAAATAATCGTTGAGCGGCGTAAAAGCAGGGTTTGCCCAGTTAAATGGGTAATCGGCAGACGCCTGCTCACCACTTGCTAAGTTGCCTGTGCCCGTAAACTTAGGGTTTGGGTCTCTAAGTTCGCCCGGAAATTTACCTGATGCAGGGTTGGCTTTATATTCATACATCGCACCTAGCAAAGCACCCGGGTTGAGGTTTTTGCTCACAGTGTGGATAGGATCTTCTTTACCATTAACTTGAGCACCGCCGTCGTCTTTACAAGCGGCCAAGTTAGTGCCATCGATAACATCACCGCTGACCAATTGGCCATTACCATAGTTACACTCATCGTACTTAAGGTAGCCAAGCGCGAGTGATCCGGTGCCCAGTTTGTTGTTGATTAAGTGTTTAAATCCAGAATAAGCGAGGGTAAGTTCAGCGCCAACTTGCGTATTGCTATCTCCATCAACGTAGTAATCGAACAGCTGCATCATTTTCTGTTGTGCAGTGGTGGTGAGGGTTTCATCGGTTCCGCCAATATTGGTGTAAACCAGCTCAATACCATTGAGTACAGGTGAACTGGTGTAGATGTTCTGAGCCAGTTTCAAAATGAGCTTTTCGTGTTGTGCGCCATTGGTTGGTTCATCGGCAATGACACCAATTACAATCGACTTTTGATTGAACTGTTTGCGAACATCCGCATGAGCGCGGGTAAGAAATTGCTCTACTTGCGATTTCACTCGATCGAGCTGGGCTTGGCTTACGTTGGGGCCAAATTGTAAAACATAAACCCCTTTATCAAACTGACAGTTCGGTACGTCAGCTTCCGTGGTGCAGTTAGCGATGGAAGTGTAGATTTGAGTGCTAACTGTATTATTTGTGCTTGGGGGAGTGGAATTATTGCTCTCTTCAGAGCCACAACCAACTAATGTGGCCAATAGGGTAAGAGCAGAGATTTTAATGGTTTTACTAAATGACATAGTGACATCGCTAGGTAATTGACTATCAGGTGCGGCGATAATAATTTCCTTTCTGATGCTGTCTAGCCTCGAATAATTCCGCGGACGGAATTGTAATGATACGTAAGTATCTAGTTCCTTTTGCTATGGGGTGTTTGAAACGAAAAAAGCGCTAGAGGGCAAGAAATGAGGTTTTGTAAGCTCATGTAAGGGTGGTTAAAAACTAATGGCCAGTCGAAACTGGCCATGGGTTAGGTTAGGTATTGCATCGGCCTGTTAATGGTGGCTTGGCAGTATGTGGTCAGGAATGAGTTCGTTGTGAACTGCCAGTTTTAATAACGCATTGGCCTTTTCGATGTCTGGAGCAAAATACCGATCTTTGTCATAGAAGGAGACACGCTCGCGCAGCATCTCTTTAGCTCGTTCAATACGAGGGGATGATGTGAGCGGGGCTCTAAAATCAATGCCTTGCGTGGCTGAAAGGTACTCCACTGCCAAGATACCTCGCGTGTTCTCGGCCATATCACGTAGCCTACGACCAGCAAAGGTGGCCATTGAAACATGGTCTTCTTGGTTTGCCGAGGTGGGTAAGCTATCGACAGATGCTGGGTGCGCAAGGGTTTTGTTCTCACTTGCTAATGCGGCAGATGTGACTTGTGCGATCATAAACCCGCTATTTACTCCGCCATTGTCGACTAAAAATGGCGGCAGTTTACTTAACGCACTATCGATCAGTAGCGCCATACGACGCTCCGATAAACTGCCAATTTCAGCAATGGCGAGCGCAAGGTTATCCGCAGCCATCGCAACCGGCTCTGCGTGGAAGTTACCTCCTGAGATAATGTCACCATCTTCAAAGAAAACCAGTGGATTATCGGATACCGAGTTTGCTTCAATTTGCAAAATGTCTGCGGCATTGCGAATTTGCTGCAAACATGCCCCCATCACCTGTGGCTGACAGCGAAGCGAGTAGGGGTCTTGTACTTTTTCACAGCAAGTGTGGGACTCTCCAATCTCACTGCTGTTTTCGAGCAAGTGTCGATAGGCCTCAGCGGCATCCATTTGAGCGCGATGGCCACGCACTCGATGAATACGAGGATCAAACGGGCGTCGACTGCCTAATGCCGCTTCAACTGACATCGCACCGCACACCGTGGCAGACGCGTATAAATCCTCTGCTGCGAACAGTCCTTCAAGAGCAAATGCTGTCGAGGCTTGTGTACCGTTAAGAAGCGCTAAGCCTTCTTTTGGCGCAAGGGTTATCGGTTGTATACCTGCAATGGTGAGTGCTTCAAGCCCTGATATGATCTTACCATTGTGGCGTGCTTGGCCTTCGCCTAATAAAATAGTGCTCATGTGAGCCAATGGTGCTAAGTCACCAGAAGCACCAACAGAGCCTTTTTGCGGTACGCATGGGTAAACCTGAGCGTTAACTAGCTCGATCAGTGCTTCAATCACTGATAATCGAATCCCAGAGTAGCCTTTGGCTAGACTATTAATCTTCAGTACCATCATCAAACGGACGGTTTCGTCAGACATAAACTCGCCAATACCCGCCGCATGAGATAACACAATACTCTTCTGTAGCACTTCTAGATCTTGTGGAGCGATGCGCGTGTTCGCTAATAGGCCAAAACCGGTATTGATGCCGTAGACGGTACGATCTTCCGCAATCACTTGCTCTACTACTTGGGCACTTTTTCCGATGGCATCATGAGCGCCCTGATCGAGAGTCAAGTTGATAGGAGAACGACTAATTTGTCGCAATTGTTTCAGTGTCAATTGACCTGGGTGTAGAACTAAATTCATCATATCCATCCCCTTAACGCAGTTTAGCCAGTTCTTGATTGAGCATCGGCAGATCAAGCTTTTGCTCCGCTGCGCATTGCTTAGCGATGTCATAACCTGCATCAGCGTGGCGCATGACGCCAGTTGCAGGGTCATTGTGAAGCACGCGGGCGATACGCTGTGAAGCGTCATCACTGCCGTCACAGCAAATTACCATGCCAGAGTGTTGCGAGAATCCCATACCGACGCCGCCACCATGATGAAGTGAAACCCATGTCGCGCCCCCAGCGGTATTCAACATCGCATTGAGCAATGGCCAATCGGATACAGCATCAGAGCCGTCGAGCATGCCTTCGGTTTCGCGGTTTGGGCTGGCGACAGAGCCTGAATCAAGGTGGTCTCGGCCAATCACAACCGGTGCTGACAGCTCACCGCTACGCACCATTTCATTAAATGCTTGACCTAAACGTTCACGATCTTTTAGCCCCACCCAGCAGATTCGTGATGGCAAACCTTGGAATTGAATACGTTCACGAGCCATATCTAGCCAGTTATGGAGATGCGGATTATCAGGGATCAATTGTTTGACTTTTTGGTCTGTTTTATAGATGTCTTCTGGATCGCCTGACAACGCTGCCCAACGGAATGGGCCAATGCCTTCACAGAAGAGTGGACGAATGTATTGTGGTACAAACCCCGGGAAATCAAACGCGTTCGAAACGCCTTCTTCCAACGCCATTTGACGAATATTGTTGCCGTAGTCAAGGGTAGCAGCACCACGTTGTTGCAGCTCTAACATTGCTTGCACTTGAAGTGCCATCGATTGTTTTGCGGCTTTGACTACTTTCGCTTCGTCAGTGGTGCGCATAGCTTGAGCGTCATCCATACTCCAGCCAAGGGGTAAGTAGCCATTAAGCGGATCGTGCGCCGAGGTTTGGTCGGTGACTACATCAGGCGTGATGCCGAGCTCTACAAGCTTAGGGAAGATATCGGCTGCATTGCCTAGTAAGCCAACCGAGATAGGTGTTTGCGCGTTGTTAATCAGCGCTAATGCTTCATCTAGGCTGGTGGCTTTTTTGTCTACATAGCCAGTGCGTAAGCGGTAATCAATTCGTGACTCGTCGCATTCAACGGCCAACATAGAAAAGCCTGCCATGGTCGCGGCAAGTGGTTGTGCGCCACCCATACCACCGAGGCCGCCGGTAAGTATCCAACGGTTCTTGGCGTCGCCATTAAAATGCTGTTTAGCCACTGCGACGAAGGTTTCGTAAGTGCCTTGTACTATCCCTTGTGAGCCGATGTAAATCCAGCTGCCCGCTGTCATTTGGCCGTACATCATTAAGCCTTGCTTATCGAGCTCGTTAAAGTGCTCCCAGTTGGCCCAATGAGGTACAAGGTTGGAGTTGGCGATTAATACACGAGGGGCATTTTTGTGAGTCGGGTAAACGCCGACAGGTTTGCCTGATTGTACCAATAAGGTCTGGTCTTCTTCTAAACGTTCTAGCACCTCAACAATCTTATCGAAACACTCCCAGTTTCGAGCTGCTCGGCCAATGCCGCCATAAACAACTAATGCGTGAGGATGCTCAGCGACATCTGGGTCTAAGTTGTTCATTAGCATACGTAGCGGTGCTTCAGTGAGCCATGATTTTGTATTGAGCTTTGTGCCACGGGGCGCGCGAATGGTGCGCGAGTTATCGAGACGCTTTAGATCAATTTGGCGTTCCGTCATGAGAAGACTCCTTGTTATTCTCTATTTTTCTGAGAAGGCATTGGCGATATCCCAACATAATCTCGCAGCCAAACGTGCAGTTTGGCTATCAACGTCATAGGTTGGGTTGTATTCGGCGATATCGGCAATGACCAACTTTTTCTTGTAATGTAGGATACGTTCTAGAAATAGATTGATTGTATCGAGGCTGATGCCTCTTGCTGCTGGGGCGCTAACGCCCGGAGCAATCGCTGCTGGGAACACATCTAAATCAATCGTGAGGTAGATGTAATCACAGTTATCGATAAAGTGCTGTAGCTGGGTGAGGTGATAAACGTGGTTAAGATGAGAAAGGTCTTTGTCCTCTACATACCACACCCCAAGCTCGTCGGCTTTGTCAAACAGCGCTTTGGTATTACTGGCACGGCTGACACCTAAACAGGCATAGTGGAACGGCCACTGCTTTTGTTCGCAAAAGTGATTAATTTGATTAAATGGCGTACCGGAGCTTGGTTTAATTTCAACGTGCGGATGCTCAAATGCACGCAAATCAAAATGCGCATCGAAGTTGATAATGCCGATGCGCGGTGCTTTGTTGGGATTCAAAAACTCGAAGTAACGAGCTAGGCCCAGAAATGAAGCCCATGCAACCTCATGACCGCCACCAAGCGTGATGACTGGCGTCGAGCGTAAGGCTGTGGAGATAACATCGGCACAGTGTGATTGCGCTTGTTCAAGTAAGTCGTCTTCACATACCACATTACCAAGATCGATGATGGCGCTCTCTTTGTGCCATGCCATATTGGCAAGGGCGCGACGAATCAGGTCTGGCGATTTACGCGCGCCAATTCGACCTTTATTTCTCGCTACCCCAGCATCACAAGCAAAGCCCAAAATACTAACGGCGTTATGATACGGCTGAAGTTGCTCGACCTGCATAGCTTTAATGATGCTGTGAATACGTGTACCTAGCGTGCCATCTTCTTCATCAACACGGCCTTGCCAGTGAAATTCTTGCTGCGTGGTTAGATTAGACATAATCCACTTGTCCCCCGACGAGGCGCGCGTGCAAACGCGTCACGCCTTGTAGATAACTGAAGTCGGCAGGATGGTCGATATCCCAGATAGCGAGGTCTGCCTGATAGCCAACTTGTAACTGCCCAGTTTGGTCGGCTAAACCTAGAGCTCGCGCCGCATTAGATGTCACACCGCGTAATGCTTCTTCTGGTGTTAAACCAAATAGAGTGCAGCTCATATTCATCATCATAGTTAAATCTGCGAAGGGCGACGTACCCGGGTTGATATCGGTGGCGACAGCCATTGGCACTTGGTGTTTGCGCAGTAGAGCGATAGGCGGTTGTTGAGTTTCTTTTAGAAAGTAAAACGCGCCGGGAAGTAAGGTTGCGACTGTTCCGTTTTCGGCTAACGCTTTGACGCCTTGTTCATCAAGATACTCAATATGATCGACAGATAAGCCTTGGTATTTAGCTGTTAATGCTGAACCACCAAGATTTGATAGTTGTTCGGTATGGCCTTTAATTGCTAAACCATGTTGCTGAGCGGTAAGGAATACTTGTTCTGTCTGAGCGAGATCAAAGCCGATAGATTCGCAAAATACATCAACGCTACTGGCAAGGCTTTGTTCACTAACGGCTGGGATAATCTCATTACAGACATAATCGATATAGGCGCTTGGTCGGTTGGCGTATTCCGGTGGCGTAGCGTGGGCGGCAAGTAATGTTGTGCATACATTGACAGAGCGATGATCCTGTAGTGCTTTTGCTGCCCGTAGCATTTTCAGCTCATCTTTAAGTGTTAAGCCATAGCCGGATTTAACTTCTACTGTGGTAACACCGCAGCGCAATAAGCCATCTAAACGAGGTAAGGCTAACTCGATCAACTGCTCTTCACTGGCAGTTCGGGTTGCCGATACTGTCGCGAGAATCCCGCCGCCATTGGCAGATATCTCCTGATAGCTTTTGCCGTTAAGGCGCATTTCAAACTCGTTGGCACGGTTTCCGGCGTAGATTAAATGGGTATGGCAATCGATGAACCCAGGCGTAACCAAGCGGTTAGCACAATCGATAGTTGGTATTGTATCGGTGCTTGGTAAAGGCAGGCCAATTGACGCGATTCGACCACCTTTGATATGCACAGTGGTTGGCGAAGAAACCTGATAACCTGCATCTCCCGCCATCATGGTAAGTAAACGGGCATTGGTGAGCCATACCTGAGAAGGGAATGTCGGTTGAGAAGTCATTTGAGCATCCTGCACAATATCGATCCAAACATTAAATGTATATACAAATTATTGAATCAGATACCGTGATTGATCAAGTTGGATGTGTCTAAATTGTGATCAATAAATAGGATGAAATGCTATATCAAAAGGTAACTTTAGAACTTAATTTATAGCGAGAGCCGGGATGATAAAGCAATGCAAAGCTGACTAAATTGCGTTCGCTCCACGTCCTACGTTTGAGCTGTAAACAGGCTTCGTTAGCATCCATTTGTAACGCTTTTTGAATCGACTTAGGCGCGATGATAGCTTCGACACTGTGCTCAATAGCACTCAGTGGGCAGTGTTCAAACAAATATTGGGTTGGGGTGGTTTGGCTGAAATCTTGTTTGAGGTAATCCGGCGCAAACTCAATATTCACCCAGCGGCACTCCAATTGAATCGCGGACTCATTTTCAAAGTGTATGATTTCAGAATAAAAAACAGGGCTTCCTAGCATCACGCCTAATCGAGTCGCGATGTTTTCATCGGCGATCACTTGGCGCTGAACTTCAATGGAGTTGTGATAACGATGGCCGCGAGCGCGTACTTCTTCGGCGATATTGCGAATATCAACCAAAGGTGACTCAGCCTTGTTGCGTGGGGTACAGACAAATGTACCGAGCCTTGGTTTACGTTGCAGGCGCTGCTCACTCACTAGATCTCGTATCGCTTTGTTGACCGTCATTCGGCTCACTGAAAACTGCTCGGTGAGTTCGAACTCAGTCGGTATTCGATGACCAATTGGCCACGCGCCCGACTCAATGTTATCGACAATATAGCGCTTAATCTGCTGATAGATAGGAGTTGCCATAACTTATACAAAACCACTTAATTGAATATACAAATGGTTACTCAAATATAGAACAAATGCAAGAACTGGTGAAGAGCTGAGCACTTGGATGTGGAATCACTCACTATCTGTGCTTATGGCTTGCACTTAACGGCGTGCTAGGCAACTATCGAGCAAAGATAATGATAAACATAATGAACAAAGGAAGAGCTCATGCTTGGGAAACTAAAAGCCTCATTGGGTATTGGCGCAGCTAAAGTTGATACAGTATTAGAAAGTATGTCTGTGACACAGGGTGATTTGCTTAAGGGCGTCGTTCACATTAAAGGTGGTGATGTCGAGCAGACGATTGACGCGATTCAACTTAAGCTATGCACGGAAGTGAAAGTCGAGAGTGATAACGGCGTTAGCTACCAAGATTTTTCATTAGGTGCACTACAAGTAGTCACGCCATTCGTAATACAAGCAAATGAGCACAAGCAGATCCCATTTGAGCTTAGATTGCACGACGAAACACCTGTCACCGCGCTAAATGCAACTAAAAACCAGTGTCACGTTTGGGTGGAAACGACCTTAGATATCGATTTTGCTATAGATCCTAAAGATAGAGATTACCTTGAAGTTTTGCCTCTACCGGCGGTTGCTAAAGTGATCAATGCTGTGCAAAGTGTAGGCTTTAGCATGGTTAAAGCGGATGTCGAGAAAGGCTATTTAAATGGTGGTCACTTTAAGTCGCAATCAGGCTGCTACCAAGAGATAGAGTTCCGCGGTGGCGGCTTTTTGAATAAGAAAGAGATTGAACTGTCGTTTATCGTTGCGGGCAATCAGATTCACTGCTTAGCTGAAGTAGACCGTTCGCATGGCCTACGTGACGACCAATATGTATCGTTTAGTTTGAGTCGAAACGCGAGCGACTCTGAAATCAGCGCTTCGGTGGCACGTATCGTCTCAATTTGAACTGTGTAGTCATTAATGAAAAAGAGCTTAATCCTGCAAGGTTAAGCTCTTTTTACGTATTTAACCGCTGAATCGATAACGCCATGATAGGGTAAATGCGATATCGGTACTGTTATCGTAATTGATGATATTTTCGTTCGCGGAAAACTCTATCGCGGAGTTTTCTAGTTGATATCGATAACCTAAGGTCACCTCATAGGCCATCTCACTAAACTGGTCATCACCTTCAGATACCCGTTGAAAGAACATCGCCTCGGCCACTAAGAAATGATTTTCAAACCATTCATAGCGGTAACTGGCTCCAAATGACCAGTTTTGATCGGTATAGGGTAGGAATTCGAAGTTGGTATCAGAGTCTCTGAAGGTGATGCTCATTAAGGCATCAAACCCATGTTTACCACGCATGTAGCCATAATTGATTTGAACGGCTTGTTCCCAATCGCTGCCATAAAAGATGCCGCTACCAATTCCGCTATAGTGAAGGGTTGCACCGACAGAAATAGCGTGATGCTCTGTCTGGTACATTTGATACTGTAAGTAACTGTAGATGCCTTGGCTGAGCGTCGAGCCTTTGAAGTTCCTCTCTTCAATACCGTAGATCGGCATATCAATCACGAAGCGGTCTTTGTGCACTTCAGTACGACCATTTTGATCGATGTTAAACCAGTCATGAAATGCGATAGTGAGGCCATCTAAGTAATTGTTGGCGGCAAAGTTCCAGCGATAGCCTATCTCCAACTGCCATGTGTCGGTGAACTGCCATTTACCACCAATGGCAATTTGGTTTTGGTAATAATCTAGAGTGTAGTATTCGGTTCTCGCCCAAATGCTAGCAGCGGTTGCTGTGCCATATAGCTCGACAGTATCGAGCGGCATGGCAAATCCAGAACGTATTTGGGGTGCAAGCCCATTGGTGAGCAAAGGGGCTTGAGCATAGGTTTTTAGTGGTCCATAGTCGTTGATGCTATCAGCGTAAACTTCAGATGAAAGCAGCAGCGAAAGGCACAAAGCGAATCGTACAGTCTTCATATACATCAAATTTTATAGTTGTTTAGTTTAACTATAGCTGATTGCAAAAAGATGGATTGATAAAATTGTTAGTTAAAATCAATCGATCAAAAAATGGGGCTCGATTGCCCCATTTTAACTATTAGTTATCACTTAGTCGCTATGCTGCCGACAGGTGAGTGGTGATGTAGGGCTGCCAAGCATCTTGGTAAAGTTGGCGAGATTGGCGGCGCATGTTGTTAATTTGCGCAACTTCGAACTCGTTAATTGCGCGTTGTTCAGTGTCGGCGCGACGTTCGATGTGTTGAATCTGTTCATACAGATCATGTTCTGGGCCTGATTTAACATCTGCAATGGCTTTCAAATGCAGCTGTACTTCCGCAACAAGGTTGGTTTTTGGCAGTTGAACCAGCAAGTTTAAATCACGGTAACCTGATGGCGCAGGTTTCTTAAAGCGGTTTTTAACCTTAACTACGGTTGTTTCTCGCTCGAGAACTTCGTAAACCTCCATCAAGCTTGCGACATCATCGGCGACGATGGTTGCACGCGCTAGGTCAGTAATGCGCTCGACATTGCCATCTAACTCAAGAGCGATTTTTTGTTGAGCTCGCTCGGATGATTTCACACCTGCGAAATAAGCATCAGTGCCAGTCAGTAGGGCGGTACTTTTACAGATGGTTTCTAGTTCGAACTGTGCTTGGTGCGCTTTACTATAAAGCACGTCAAAGTCCGTATAGGGTTGGATAGGGGTTGTAGTGGTTGTAGGGATGGAATACAGACCGCTCAAATTGTGTTTGAATGCCTTTGAGCAGACTTGGTCTTGATTGGTTGAACGACCGCTATCATTGTTTGGAGCGGCCAAAGGTACAGCGGCAAAGGCTGGAGCACGGCTAAGCATCAATAGCATTAGGGCCGTTGTACGTAGGAATAAGCTCATTCACTCTCCTCGGATTTGTCGTTGCTTACTAAAAAGGTGAATCTAAAAGATTAAATTTCAGCTCAACAAGTCGTACATATTATGTATTGGGGCTAATCGTTTAATTTCAAGTCTTTGTCAAAATAAAACGCAAAATTCAGGTTTGTGTAAGTTCAATGTCATTGCTTCATCACACCCGAACCAATGATGATTAGTATATCGATCGTTTCTGAACCTAATCTGAATGATGTGTTTATCTCTGATTCGCTTTTCGATAGGCTTACGTTTCAAAAAGTCAGCCGAGAATAACAATGAAAGATCCAGAATTTTGGCATAACAAATGGGCAGCGAATCAAATCGGATTTCATCTAGAGGATGTAAACCCACTGCTTATCAAATATTGGCCGGAGGTGAAGGCTAGCCATGAGGACAATGTGTTTGTTCCTTTATGTGGTAAGTCGGAAGATTTGGTGTGGCTCGCAACCAAACACAGTGATGTGCAGGGTGTTGAGTTAAGTAACATTGCGGTACGCGCCTTTTTTGCAGAGCATTTTTATACCCCAATGGTGATGCCGATTAATGGCCAGCATGAGCTATTTCAGTTCGATGAATTGTCGATTTATGTTGGAGATTACTTTACGGCGCCGATTAAGCCTGTCGATGTGGTTTATGACCGAGCTGCATTAATTGCGTTACCTGAAGAGATGCGCGTGGCTTATGTAGAGAAGATCAAAAGCTTGCTCAAACCTGGAGCTCGCATTCTTTTGATAACATTGGATTACCCGCAAGAGGAAATGGCAGGGCCTCCATTCTCGGTCACTGAGCAGGAAGTGCGTCAGCATTTTTCTGAATTCACTATAATTAAACTGTATCGTGACGATGCTGATGAGCATCACCCGAAGATAGCGAAAAAGGGGCTATCCCGTTTTGCTGAAGAAGTGTATTTGATTCAAGCTTAATTTCGAGTAAATAAAAACGCTTGCCAATCGGCAAGCGTTTTTCTATTGGAAATATAGCCCGTGATTAGTAAATCACTTTCACTTTGCTAGCCGCGGTGATCGCATCGTTAACTGCGCTTTCAATCGAGTCACGACGGGTAATCGCGACACCTAAGCGGCGACGTCCATCAATATCTGGCTTACCAAATAAGCGCAGTTGAGTTTGCGGCGCAGCAACGGCTTCTGCCATACCTTCAAATTGAATATCTTGTGATGTGCCTTGACCAAGGATAACCGCTGATGCGCTAGGACCGAATTGGGTGATGGCTGCGATTGGCTGCTTGGTAAATGCGCGAACGTGTAACGCGAACTCAGACATATCTTGCGACATAAGAGTGACTAAACCCGTGTCATGGGGGCGAGGGGAAACTTCATTAAAGATGACAGTGTCACCTTTAACAAACAGCTCAACGCCAAAAATGCCATAACCACCTAACGCTTCAACAACTTTACCCGCGGCATCTTGGGCGCGAGATAGAGCGGTATCTGACATCACTTGTGGTTGCCAAGATTCACGGTAGTCACCATCTTCTTGGCGGTGGCCGATTGGTGCGCAGAAGTGAATGCCATCTACTGCGCGAACGGTAAGCAGTGTGATTTCATAATCAAAGTCGATAAAGCCTTCTACAATCACTCGGCCCGCGCCTGTGCGACCGCCTTCTTGCGCGTATTGCCACGCCTTGTCGATATCTTCAGCCGTTTTAATGACGCTTTGTCCTTTACCTGAAGAGCTCATAACCGGCTTACACACACAAGGAATACCGACCGTTTCAACCGCTGCTGCGAAATCTTGGTAGTTGTCAGCGAACTGGTAAGGAGAGGTGGTTAAACCAAGCTCTTCCGCGGCAAGGCGACGAATGCCTTCACGGTTCATCGTTAGTTTTGTTGCGTTCGCTGTTGGCACAACGTTTAAGCCTTGAGCTTCAAGCTCTACTAGCGTGTCAGTGGCGATAGCTTCGATTTCTGGTACCACGAAATCAGGTTTTTCTTGTGCAATCAGCGCCGCCAGCGCATCGCCGTCAAGCATATCAATAATATGGCTGCGATGAGCGACTTGCATAGCAGGTGCATCGGCATAACGGTCACAAGCAATAACTTCTAGACCAAGGCGCTGACATTCGATCGCGACTTCTTTACCAAGCTCACCAGAACCAAGAAGAAGAACGCGAGTAGCATTTTTACGAGTTGCGGTACCAAACATAGATAACCTTTATTCTGTAAATAGGAAAAACTGGCACGAATATTACTGAATATTTACCAAAAAGCAAACGTTTGCGTTGTGATATAACAACGGATTACAGAGATACAAAATCTGACTTGAAGCACATTTTTCTAACAGCTTGAATTATGAATTGATTTTCATTGATCTAACGCCAGACTATCAAAACAAAACAGGAGGATGATAGACGGCTATTAATATAATCTCAGGAAGAGTTGTGGCGTCATGCGTTCTTATTTGAAATACATCATACCAGTGGTTATTCCACTGCTGATTCTTTTAATGCCGTTAAGTGCGTTTCCATTTGAAGGAATCACCGTTCTCCAGCAGCGAGTTATCGCGATTTTCTTACTTGCTGCATTGTGTTGGGTATTCGAGCCCATCCCAATTTATGCAACCTCAGTGGTCATCATTGTCTTGGAGCTGCTCATGCTGTCAGACAAGGGGATTATTCTTTTCCGCCTAGACCAAGGAGAGCCACATTTTGGCGAGTTGCTAAAATACAATGAAATCATGGCGACCTTCGCAAGCCCAATCATCATGCTCTTTTTGGGCGGTTTCTTCTTGGCGATGGCTGCGACTAAGTATCGACTGGATGTCAACTTAGCACGTGTATTACTCAAGCCGTTTGGCACTAACCCTAAGTATGTGATGCTCGGTTTGATGCTAATTACAGCTGTGTTCTCAATGTTCATGTCTAACACAGCAACGACAGCGATGATGTTATCAATCTTGACGCCAGTGATTGCTGTGTTTGGCCCGACAGACCGAGGCCGTATCGCTTTCGCTTTGTGTATCCCTGTCGCGGCAAACATCGGCGGTATTGGTACGCCGATTGGTACGCCGCCTAACGCGATCGCTCTGAAATATTTGGTCGGCGATAACTTTATCTCGTTTGGCGAGTGGATGGCATTTGGTGTGCCGTTTGTGGTTGTGATGATGGCTCTGGCGTGGTTCCTAATCGACAAGCTTTACTCGGCAGATCAGAAGACCATTAACTTAGACATCAAAGGTAAATTCCTTAAAACGCCAAAAGCGATTGCCGTTTACATTACCTTTGGCTTAACCATTTCATTGTGGTTAATGGGGTCAGTACACGGCATGAACTCTTATACCGTGGCCTTGATTCCAGTGGCTGTATTCTCGCTAACCGGCATCATCAATAAAGAAGATTTGAAGAAAATTTCTTGGGATGTACTTTGGTTAGTATCCGGTGGTATCGCACTTGGTCTAGCCTTGGATAAAACGGGCTTGGCAAAACTGGTGGTGCATAGTATTCCGTTCGATCAGTTCTCGCCTTACATCGTTCTATTTGGCGCGGCATTCCTATGTCTGGTGATGGCCAACTTCATGTCTCACACAGCAACAGCTAACTTGCTGATGCCAATTATGGCCGCACTAGGTTCATCTATGGTGTCACTTGCGCCACTTGGCGGCGAAATTACGCTCATTCTGGTGGTGACCTTTGCTGCGTCACTTGGTATGTCATTACCAATCAGTACACCGCCAAACGCATTGGCACATGCGACTGGGCATGTACAAAGTAATCAAATGGCACGCGTTGGTGTCATCCTAGGTATTGTTGGTGTGCTGCTTAGCTTTGTATTGGTGTGGGTTCTACATGCAGTGGGGCACATTGGCTAGTGTTGTACAAAGCAGATTTAAGGACTCTTGTTGACCGCTACTTCAGTACGCCCGAGCGTACGGTAGTGGTTGATGAAGGAGCAACCTTAATTGAGCAAAGCGGTTGTAATGAGCGACTGTATTACGTGCTGGATGGAGAGCTTATTGGCTATTACTCCGAGCGTGGTGGTAGCCGAACGCCTGTATTCTACGCGAATGAAGGCGCATTTATTGGTGTTCACAGCTTCTTCTCCGGTACGGGTGAAGCGTCATCGACTGTGGTGGCCAAAAGCCAAGTTAAGCTGGCGTGGATTGATCACACGACTGAGCCAGTGGAAGAGGAGAGTTATGGCCCGTTAACTGCGCAGTTTATGCCCGTGATCGTCAATGAGCTCTCTCGCCGCCAGCGCCGTGCAACGCAAGAAGCAGTGGCTAAAGAAAAAGCGCTACAAAAGCTCAATCTCGCTGAGCAGATGACGACCTTAGGCCAGCTTGCTGCGGGTATCGCACATGAATTGAATAATGCAATTGGTGTGGTGAGCAGCAAGTCTGAACGCTTGGAAGGGGTAATCATGGAGCTGCTTGAAGAGGTACACCCAGAAGCGAGTCAGTTCTTTGATTGCGGTTTGATGCAAGGGCAGAAAACTTCTTCAAGTGAAGCCAGAAAACGCGGCAAGTTGTTTGAAGAGAAGTATGGCCTCGACAAAGGCTTAGCCAAGGAGCTTGCCCGTGCTTTGCCAAGTGATGAAGTGTCGAAGCATTGGTTGAAAAGCCCAGAGCAAGCGATTCGCTTTTGGCAGATGGGGCGTGATTTGCATGACTTGCGCATCGCCTCTAAGCATACGGTTGGCATTGTTAAATCGGTGAAACAGCTTGGTCGCGCAGAGATTGATTCTGAGCAAGAGCTCGATATCAACGACAGCATTAACCGCGCGGTTGCCTTGCTGCAAAGTGATTTGCGCAGAGTCGCGGTAAGGATTCGTCCGGCAGAGTTGTCTTCATTTAGAGGCTCGCAGACAGAGCTAGTCCAAGTGTGGGTCAACATCATCAAAAATGCTTGTGATGCTATGGCGAATACCAAAGAGCCTGAAATTGATATTCAGACTCGTCAGAACAAGAATCGAATTTTGATCACGATTGCCAATAATGGCCCTGAGATAGATTCGGTGACAAGACGGAAAATTTTTGATCCAAACTTTACCACCAAAAAAGGCGGCCTTTCGTTTGGACTCGGTTTGGGGCTCTCTATTGTGCGCCGAATCATTGCTGGGTATGGCGGCACAATCGCTATTAAGAGTGACCCAGAACAAACCCTATTTAGAATCAAATTACCTATCGAGGAAGACCATGGATAAGCTGAACGTAATTTGTGTGGATGACCAAAGAGAAGTGCTAAGCGCCGTATTGCAAGACTTAGAGCCGCTTAGTGATTGGTTAAATATTGAAGATTGTGAATCAGCCGATGAAGTGCTTGAGCTGATGGATGAACTAGATGCTGAAGGTGAGAGAATCGCTGTGTTGGTTTCCGACCACGTCATGCCGGGTAAAACAGGTGTTGAGTTGTTGTCTGAGGTGAGCCGTGATCGCCGTTTTGTGTACACGAAAAAAATCTTGCTTACAGGGCAGGCTACGCATACGGATACCATTAATGCGATCAATGCCGCGGGCATCAATCAGTACTTTGAAAAACCATGGCAGGCAGAGGTTCTTGTGGCCGCTATTCGCCGTCTTGTGACTGAGTATATCTTTGATGTTGGCTTAGACTACACACCATATCATGCTCATTTAGACCAAGAGGTCGTGTTAGCAAAATTACATTAATTATCAGTCAGTTTAATTGAGATAATTTAGTTAAAGGCCTTGTGTAACAAACAGTGTTGTCAGTTATGTAAGGCCTTTTTACGATCGCTTAGGCTGAAACTAATGAAAAAGTATTATTACTGATAAGACCAAAGCCAAATATGTAGTAATTTTTGCTTACAAATTCATCAATCAGTGATTAAACAGGAGAATTGTGTCTCAGAGATGAATATAATCATAGCCAGCCTTACAAAGCCGCTAAGATAATATTTATAAATGCAGTACGATCCTAATAAATCAATAAAAATACCTATTAACACGCTGAGTATCGGTATGTTTGTGACTGCGATTGAAGACAGCAAACGTGTCAACTTAGCGAATGCCGGTCGTGTCTCTAACGAAAAAGCGATAGCTCAACTAAAAAAAAGTGGGATTAAGTTCGCCTGGGTTGATCAAGGTTTATCAGCCAAAGGGTGTGTTTTTACTCCTGCGCCATCTCCGCAAACGAAAGAGAGCGACGAAGCAAGCCAACCTTCTGCAAAGCCAAAAAAAGTAAGCCGCTTTGCTCATCAAAAACGCGCATCAAAAATCATTCGTGAGGCCAAAGGTCTTGCACAGAAACTGATCAACCATACTTTTGAAGGTAAGGTGATTCAGGTTGATGAAATTGAAGAGTGGGCAGATGACGTCATTGAATCTGTCCTCGTTGACTCAGATGCATTGCAATGTGTCTCCGCCTTGCGTAATAAGGACAAGTACCTACTAGAGCACTCAGTTAACGTAGCCTGTCTACTAGTCACATTTGGTAAGCACCTTAAACTGCCGCGTGACATGCTCAAACAGATGGCGATTGGCGGTATCATCCATGATGTAGGTAAAATCAAAGTGGATGACAAAGTGCTGCACAAGCCTGCGCGCCTAACTGCGGAAGAGTTTGAACACATGAAGCTGCACCAAGTGTATGCTGCGCAAATCATTACCAACGTAAATGGTTTGAGTGATGTGTCACGTGATGTGTGCTTAATGCACCATGAAAAACTCGATGGTTCAGGTTACCCTGCGGGCTTAACTGCTGAGCAAATCCCAATGCATGGCCGTATGAGTAGTATCGTTGATATTTACGATGCACTAACGGCTGACCGCTGCTACAAGAAGGGAATGAGCTCTGCTGAGGCGTTTAAAGTGCTACTTAGTTTAACGCCAACCCATCTCGATAGAGAGCTGGTTTACAAGTTCATTAACTGTATTGGTGTGTACCCAGTAGGCTCGATTGTTGAACTAAGTGATGGGCGAGTCGGAATAGTGTGGACGGCCAATCATGACGACCCGTTAAAGCCAGAAGTGAAATGTTTCTACTCTCGTAAGTACAAACGTTATGTTGAAGTCGCCTATGTGGATTTGAAACACAACCCAGTAAAGATAGACAAAGCGATTGCACCACACAATCTCGAAGTGGATGCACAACCGTTCTTCGACTTATAATCTCATACAAAAACAAAAGGCGCTAATTCAGCGCCTTTTTTGATTCTATTAACCCGAAAGATAAGCTAAACCGCCAGATAGGCGACAGGAATATCTGGGTTGATTGCTTCTAGCGTAGATTGCGTATCGGCTAGGTGGCTGATACTACCATCTGCCATTTCAGCCAGCGCTGCTGATTCAATATTATCAAGCGATTGGCCGTCTAACAGCAATTGAATGATTGCGACTTGTAGAGGTGGCAAACTTGGGTTGAATGCAGCGTTTTCTGCATACGCGCCAACATACTCTTTGCCATCGTTGAGACGAAGAGCGACACCGCTAAGGTTATGTGTGTATGGTGCATGGCTACGGTTAAGCGCCGCTAAAGCAACTTGGATTAGCGGGTCGTTTTCATCTGAGGTTTTACCGTGGTCTAATGTTGCCATTAAACCGGACTCAATGCCTAGGTCTGCTGGGCCAAATGATTCTGGTAAGTACTCTTGTAGTGATTTTTCATCACGTTGAGGCAGTTGAATAACCAACTCTTTTGCTGTGGTCAGCTCGTTCATGAACTGGCGGCAGTGTCCGCATGGGCTAAAGTTGATAGTGATATCAGAAATGCCTGTTTCGCCTTTCATCCACGCATGGCTGATTGCCGATTGCTCTGCGTGAACCGTTTGACCTAATTGAGCGCCAGAGATCTCAACATTCGCGCCAAAATAGAGTTTGCCAGACAAGCCACGTACAATCGCACCAACATAAAAGTTAGAAATTGGTGCGTAAGAGTAAGCAGCGGCGAACGGCAGAAGCGCAACACGCAGCTCTGCATCGTCTAAGCCTGATAGGGCAAGCAGCTCGGAATATTGCTGTTTAGAAAGGGTCGCGTCGAAATCGTCTTGTAAAACGATAGAAGAAAGAAAGTCGCGAATTTGGCTTGGTGTTTCAGCTAATGCTTGTTCAATGCGGCTTCTCATTTTAAATCCTTGTTTCTCTATACGGTCATACCGTTCGCTATTGGTATTCTATTCTATGATCGAATCAAGAATTTACTGAGCTTTAGATCACGTTTAATGATGCAATAATGTTTAATGTTGCAATGTTAGGGTGAGCTCACACAAGGTAATGTGAGCTCAGTGGCTTATGATTTAGTGATTTCTCAACGAGAATTAAGCGGCAGAGCGAGAAAGCGCTCGACGTGTATTGATACGTTGGCGGATTATCTTTTGCGCCGGGCGCTCAATAAAGTGATAGCTAGCACTCGATACCAATAGGCACAACGCAATGAAACCTAAAATGACATAACCCGCCATCGACCAACTTTGCTGCTGATACCAGCTGCTCAATTGCTCAGGGTAAACAAGGTGAATAAATTCCACACCGGCAAGTAAAATCACGGCATGCCATAAGTAGAGTGAATATGAGATATCACCTAAATACTGAGTAACGCGATTGTCGATGATGCGCATTAGCCAGGTTTGAGTGTTTTTCTGTACCGCACCAACCCCAACAATTAGAACCAGTAATAGGTAGGTCAACATTAGGTTGGCGGTGCTGGCTTTAAAATGCATTGCACCAATTAAGCAAACCACGATCACTAGCAACCAAGCGCTACCTTGTAGTTTGTTTAACGGTAGCTGTTCGCGCTTGCAGCACATCCAAGCACCAAGCAAAAAGCCGCAGCACCCACGAAGAAAACCATACGCATGTTTGGTGTAATCGAGGCTTGCAGCTTGTGAAGCCATCGCGAAAATAAGTATCAAGCAGAGAATAGGAGTTAGCCAAGAACGGCCTGCCGGTTTGAACAACATGACAGCAAATAGCGGAAAGAATAGGTAAATCAACCATTCGATACTCAATGACCAAGAAGAAATGTTCCAGCTGAGCATCCCGCCATCCATACTCTGCATCATCAGCAAGTTTGCCATAATGGCATTGCCACGGTTAAACGGCCCTTCAAACGGAGCGTTGCCAATCATGCCCCACGATTCAAATAAAGGCCCGGCATAAAAGGTGATTTGATGGGTAGCCTTATAGCTTTCCCACCCGATCAGAGCCAGAAAAGTAACAAAGAACAAAGGATAAACGCGGCTAAATCGTAAAGACATAAAGCGCCACCAGTTTTCAAATGTAACTCCTTTACTAAAGCCTTGCTGGTAAACATGAATCATCACATAGCCACTGAGTATAAAAAACAGATCGACCCATAAGTAACTGTTTTCCAAAAATTGGGTTATGTCAGCTATCGGTTGTTTGTATTGAGGGAACAGGATTAACCGCGCGTGATATAAGGTCACGAATAAGGCGGCAAAACCTCTTAATGAGGTGAGTAAGGGAAGGCTAGTTGGTTTCTGAATATTCACTACAAGGCGTCCTATAGAAGAGAAGGAGGCAGAATACTCATTTTAGATAGGAAAGTATTAGTTCACCGAATGGTTGTTTTATAAAATAAGCTATCACTCGAAGTTACCTGTAATTGATAAAAGTATCGACTGCACGAATGCAGCCGATAACCTAATCAAATGAGATACATAGCTAAAGCGAAGAAGCTTGGGGCGAGTATCGATGTGATAACACCGCAAACAACTAATGCGAGAGAGCTAAATGCAGCATCTTCGCCATTTTTCTCTGCGCAAGTTGCTGTACCGAGTGCATGAGACACCGTACCCATAGTCAGACCGCGAGCGATTGGATGGGTAATGTTCAGCATGTTGTAGATCGGGTAGGCGAGGATCGCACCAACTAACCCAGCTATAAGAACTAAAATCGCAGCAATGGAAGGTTCTCCTCCGAGGTTGCTCGCGATTTCCATCGCTATTGGAGTTGTGACAGATTTACCCATTAGACTTGCAATCAGAGTTAAATCCAAGTTCAGTACGTTTCCTACAAGGCTAATTGAAAGCATTGAGATAACGCACCCTAATCCACAGGCTAAAGTTATAATTCGCCAATTGGAACGAATTTGCGGCAACTGCTCATATAGAGGATAAGCTAGCGCAACTATAGCAATTTGCGATAAGAGACTTAACGATTTACTTTGCTCGTAGTAAGCCTCGAACGAGACGTCAAAATAGAAGAGTAATGATATGAGTATAGTGACACTTACAAGTAAAGGGTTAATGAGAGGATTGCGAATCTTCTGGCTTAACCATCTAGTAAAAATAAATACTAGTATCGTAGTTATCAACCACATTATTTATTGCCACCATCTAGTAAATGCTGAAGAATCAAGCCCGTAATCACAAGGACTATGAGTGTACCGCCAACAGTCGTAATCAGAATGTTCGTTGCGTTTGAAATTAACATATCGAAATGATCAATTATGCCTACACTAACGGGAACGAAAAATAGAACCATGTAGCGGATAAAGAGGTTTGCACTCGGCCTGATCCAGTCCGACGGAACGAGACCACTCGTCATCAAGCCAAACAGAATCATCATACCGATAATACTGCCAGGAATAGAAGTTTCTAGCAGGTGTTGAATGTTAATACCGGCCAGGAGACAGAGGGAAACTAGCCCCATGGACACAGCGTATCTGAGTATGTTTTTAGCCATATTTTTAGCCATAAGTAATGAAATTATAAATTGTAGGGCGCTTGAGGCTAAGAGTTAATATCAATTGTAATTGGTATTAAGAAATAAGCTTCTCAACGTATTGGTACACAGATTTTAATAGAGTGATTTTCTTTGTATCACTTTCATGTTCGTGAACTAAGTTTTCAAGATTCAGCATATAGTCGTCTATGCGACTTTGGAAGTAGTCTTGGCAATGATTTGCCCAGCGCTGCTGCTCCTGTTCATCGAGAGTCCACGGGTAATGACGGGCGCGGTAGCGAAATAGCAACGGCGCAATACGGTCATCATTAAAACTAATGTCTAATACAGCAAGCTGGTTTGGATCGGTTTGACGAACAATATCCATTGCGGCCTTATCTGCTGGCGAGAAGAAACCATCATACAGCATGGTATCTACATCGTTTGATTTTTCGTATTCACGCTCAATGTTGTATAAACCAATCAGTTTTTCACGAATTTCAGGATGCTGCCTAATGATCTCTAAGTTCTTCAGGCACAACTGACGATCTATGCCAATCTTCTCTGCATTTTCTGCGGTCAATGTTTTTGCAGGCGCCAAAATAGGGCACTTATTAAGGTGTACCAGTTTAACTGGTACAGGTAATTCATCAGGACCTAAATCACTGCGTTTGGTATACATACGTTGATGTAATTCCGCAACATCAAGATCAAGCAGTACTTGTGGGTCTTTGGCTAAGTCAACGGTAATCACGGCGTTTTGATTGGTCGGATGCCAAGCAACAGGCACAATCCAGCTCGTGTAATTACAATCGCGACCCAACATGCCAGACACATGCATTAGCGGCGTCATGTTAACGATATCGACTAAGTCATTTAGCTTGCGTTTATGACGCATATTCAAGAAGTAATCGAACAGCTTTGGTTGCGCCGCTTTTACTTTTTTCGCCATCTCAATCGTTGCAATAACATCGGCCATCGCATCGTGAGCATTTTCGTGTTCGATACCGTTAGCGACAGAAAGGTGCTCAAGTTTAAAGCTTGGGTAACCGTCTTCATTTTCAGGCCAAACCACACCCTCGGGACGCAGTGCGTGACACGCTCGCATCACATCGAGTAAGTCCCAACGCGAGTTGCCGTTTTGCCAGCTCCATGCGTATGGGTCAAAGAAGTTGCGGTAGCAGGTATAACGTGTCACTTCATCATCAAAACGAATGCTGTTGTAACCCAAGCTAATGGTGTTTGGCGTTGATAACTGCTCGTGGATTTTGGCAATGAATTCTGGCTCAGGGAGACCTTGGCTAGCAGCAAGTTGCGGAGTAATTCCTGTAATGAGCGCAGCTTCAGGAGAAGGCAAGTAATCAGAGGGTGGTTGGCAGTAGATAACCAGTGGCTCACCGATGATGTTAAAGTCTTTATCAGTGCGAACACCCGCAAATTGGCTTGGTCGATCTTTCGCTGGGCTTGTTCCCCACGTTTCGTAATCAAAGAAAAAAAACGTAGGCTGGTGGTCTTGCTGCATTATTTGTTTACCAAGTATCTGAAAACTCATTTGGTATTAGACCACTCAGCGCGTACTAAGGCAATGAAACTCACATCAATAGGCTAAAATGTACACCTTTGGTATGTCTTACTTTGCGGAGTGGCAGACCTGCAGAAACGCATTGTAGATTATCAATTTGTAACTAGCGCTAAATCGGTACGATATACTTAGCGCGTTTGTTATTGGCAAATCATGAGCTGTACGACAAACCAATGTTTTAGTTATATTTTTAATGAAGTATTAGTTGAGGCGATGGAAGGAGTTTGGCACGATTCGTCGCAATTCAATCAACGTTAGGAAGTAACAATGACATCCGTAATGGCGTATTACCAACATCGAGTCGATGGACCAGAGTTGGTGAATCATGAAAAAGAGCTGAGAACCTATCGAGATCTCGTGGCGCTATTTAATGATTTCCCTTGGGCTCGTGAAATGGAAATGTTTGAAAAGTATGAAGAGGGCGGTGGTTTTTACTTTGTACTCGGCGATGAAAATGGCATTCATGCGACTTACCAATATGTGCCGATGGAGCTGAATAAAGGTTGGCTTGAAATCAATGTGTTGCTAAAAGAAGGCTTTTTATTCTTTGGCAGACAAAAAGCCACCAAAGATTTTGATATTGTCAGTAATACAGAAGCACAGCAAAAAATCAAAGAGCTGTTTGAGTACTCGGTAGAGTCGCTTTATAAAAAGTATAAGAAGAAATAAACACTAGCAAGATGCCTTGGTGAAACAACGGAGAACCCTTTTGAGCGAGCAAGCAACAATCGTCATTATTGAAGATGAACCATCAATCGCAGATAACTTAATTCATGTTTTAGAAATGGATGGCTTTGCCACTCAGTGGTTTGCGACAGCAGGCGATGGGTTAAGCTACTTGCAGGACAATCCCGCTTGTTTGGTTGTGCTTGATGTTGGTTTGCCTGATGGTAATGGCTTCGAGTTATGTAAAACAATCCGTGATTTTTCCGCTGTGCCGATTATCTTTTTAACCGCGCGCAATGATGAAATCGATCGCGTGGTTGGCTTAGAGATCGGCGCAGATGACTATGTCACCAAGCCTTTTAGCCCACGGGAGATGCTTGCGCGTATTAAATTGAGAATCAAAGCGCGCCCAACTCAATCTGCAAGTTTAGAGGTTAAGCCATCTGAAAACCTTATAACGCCAGATGATTTGCAAGCACATAACTTTGATTATGGGGTGGCAGGACAGATGCTTGGGCTTACCGCAGTCGAGTTTAAAATTCTGAGTAAGTTAATTACCGTTGCCTCTAACGTGCTGAGTCGGGAGCAATTGATGGTCGCTGCGGATATGGCGCCAGAAGCGGCTTACGAACGCAATATTGACACACATATCAAGGCGATCCGCAATAAGTTGAAGCCATTTGGTATGGCTGAGCGGATCTGCACTAAAAGGGGTTTTGGCTATTACTACTCAGTTAAGGGCGAATAATGAAACGCTGGCCTAGAATTCCGCTCGGACTGAGATTGTTCTTCCTCTATTTCCTTTTGGTGGGAATGACGGCTTATATGGTAAGTAAAATAGTCATTCAGGAACTAAAACCGACCGTAAGGCAAACAACCGAAGAAACTCTGGTCGATATGGCAAATTTGATTGCGGTGTTAGCGGAAGAGGATGTTGCTAACGGGAAAATGCCTGAAAGTAGATTCTCAAAGTTGCTCACAGCGTATGGAAAACGAGAACCCAACGCGCGCATTTGGGAGATTGGCAAAAAGTCCGTCAATCATCGTATCTATATCACAGATAAAAATGGCATCGTGATTGCGGACTCTTGGCAGCAAGATGTCGGACAAGATTATTCGCAGTGGAATGATGTCTATTTAACACTGCGTGGTCAGTACGGTGCGCGCAGCACTTTTGAAGATCCCAAAGACCCGTTATCAACCGTAATGCACGTTGCAGCACCAATCTATCATCAAGGTGAAATTATCGGTAGCGTGACGGTTGCTAAGGCCAACCGATCAGTGCAGCCGTTTATCGATCTTTCTAAGCGTAATGTGTTGTATTGGATGGTGCTGATGAGTGGTCTGGTGCTGATTGCTGGCGCTCTGTTCTCATGGCGTGTTAATGCGGCACTGTATAAGTTGGAAGACTACGCAGAAAAGATGGGTGAAGGGAAGAAAGTCTCAAAACCCGAATTCCGAGTGTTTTATGAGTATGGCACGCTCGCCAATGCACTTGAAAAAATGCGCAACCAATTAGACGGTAAGCAATATGTTGAAGAATATGTTCAGACTCTAACTCATGAACTTAAAAGCCCGATCTCTGCCATTAAAGGTGCGAGTGAGATTCTACAGATGCCGTTGCCTGAAGAAAAAATCGCACGCTTCGCAAATAATATCGAACGAGAAAGCGATCGCATGCAGTCTTTGGTCGATAAACTGCTAGAGCTTGCAAGGTTGGAAAAGCGCCCCCAGTTAGAGCAGCTTGAAGCTATTAATGTCCACCAGACTATCAATGAAGTGATTGTTGCTTCTGACGCTCGCCTAGCCAACAAGCGAGTAAATTGCGATTTAAGTGGCGAGAGTAAGCTTTCTATTCAAGGTGACAGTTTCTTGTTCAAACAAGCTTTATTTAACCTAATGGACAACGCACTGGATTTTGTCTTCATTGAAGGTGAGATTAAGTGGAACATTGAGAAACATGATGGTTCGCTGGTTGTATCAGTTTTTAACACTGGCCCGCAGATCCCTGAATATGCGATGCCAAGGTTAACGGAAAGGTTCTACTCTTTAGCTCGTGAGAATGGGGTGAAAAGTACTGGCTTAGGGCTTAATTTTGTTGAACAAGTAGCCAAGTTGCACCATGGCCAATTATGTATAGAGAACGAAAATGATGGGGTGAAAGTTTCGATCTGTTTTGCAATGGCATAACTGATTTTCAAACTCCATATAAACTCCACATTAGCTCCATATCTACTCCAAGTGGTTGTTCTAAATTAGCTTCATCAAGTTAATTTAGGCAACCAACCATGAAAAAATTCTTTTCTAATCAACTCGGCATGAAGTTCGGTTTTGTGCTGTTTCTGTTCTTGTTATTGCAAATTCCAGTAAATATGGTGAGCGGTCTTATCTCAGAGCGTGAATACCGCCAAGAAACGGTACGTGAGGACATTGCCCGTAGTAGCAGTGGCGAGCAACGTATCATTGGGCCTTTCATTCAGGTGAAGTACTTAGAAACTGTCACTCATGAAGAAAAAACATACCAAGTTAAGCATCAAGAATTCATTTTACCTGACACGTTTGATATGACTGCACACTTGGAGAGTTTCGAAAAATATCGAGGTATCTACAAAGCACGCTTGTTCAAAGCTGACAACCGCTTACAAGGCCATTTCGATTTAACCTTACTGAAGAAAATAGCCCCAAATACAATACAAAGTTTGACTATGGTTGTTGGTGTTAAAGATAGCCGAGGTTTGGTCCAGTTAAACAACATGACGCTCAATCACCGTGATATAGAAATCGAACCTGGGACAGGAATAGGCCATTTGGCACAAGGCTTTCATACCGAGCTAGATATTCACCAACTCAATACCAATAAGCCGTTGGAGTTTGATTTCAATTTCATATTACAGGGAATGGGTGAACTGCAAGTGACCCCAATCGGTAATAACACCACAGTTCAACTGTCATCAGAGTGGGCACATCCAAGCTTTATTGGCGATTATCTGCCTATTTCATCTGATATTTCAGAGCAAGGCTTTAGCGCTAAATGGTCGAGCAATAACTTCTCAACCAATATCTCTCAATTGTTTGATAACTGTGTTCGGAATAACGACTCGTGCTACCAATTGGACCGTCGTCAGATGGGGGTAGAGCTGATTGATGCAGTCGATCACTATTTAAAATCGTATCGCGCAGTGAACTACTCGCTATTGGTGATTACTTTAGTGTTTGCGAGCTTCTTCTTATTAGAACTATTTCAGGCGAAACCGATACACCCGGTGCAATATGGTTTTGTTGGACTCGCATTGGCTCTGTTTTACTTGTTGCTAATTTCGATGAGTGAACACCTGGGATTTAACTGGGCTTACGTATTGTCAGCTATTGCTTCAACAGGACTATTAAGCGTGTATGTGGCTGGCATGCTGGCTGATAAGAAACAAGGTGTGATCTTTGGCTGTAGCTTACTGTTCCTGTATGGGTTGTTATTTGGCTTATTGCTCGCTGAAAGCTATGCGCTGCTGATGGGTACGCTACTTTGTTTCGCCATTTTAAGCTTGGTGATGGTATTTACTCGCAATGTGAACTGGTATGAACGCACGTTAAAAGTGGAACAGAAATCAACGCAAACTAATACAGCCAATACACAAGAGGATCATAGCGGGGAGAGCGAAACAGAGGAGAAGATTGATGCAACTGAAACTTCACAGTAATAGGCAAATGTTCGATGAGTTAGTTGATGTGGTTAAGCACCCAATCAAGCACATTCGCTTTTCGATGCTTCATGCAGTGTTGAGTATTGCTCTCTTTGCGGTACTAGTGTTTGTAGCGGTATGGGTGGAAGACAGTTTTATTCGCCCGACGCTAGGGGATGTTCTAGTCGTCATATGGCTATATCACGTGTTTGCGACATTGCTCAATGTTCCTGCCCGATTGCTGGCAACGGTTGTAGTTGTTATCGCGTATTTGGTTGAACTGGCGCAGCTATTTAATGTTGTTGACTTATTAGGGATTCCGGTTTCTTCACCGCTGAGAATCATATTTGGTGCAACGTTCGATTGGCTCGATCTTGTGGCGTATACCGTTGGAGGCTTGCTCTGTGTGCTGCTTTCAATGTTATCAGCGAGTACTAGAGAGGAGTAGGCCAGTGAAATTGCAGTTAGACCGTAGATACCTACGTAAAAAAGTGAAGCAAAGCCTACTTGAGAAGGTTGCCGAGTGGAGTAAGCGTACAAAGCCACCTTAAATAGTAGGGAATATCTTAAATATTTGAAAGGGGCACTGATCATAGTGCCCTTTGCTATTTTAGGTGGTCAATTTCGCGTAACTAATAACGAAAGCAGTAATTAGAAGGTTAATTGTACTATTTACGTTGAGTATGGGGATGAAATCACACTTTGAGTTCTAACGAATACTTATTGCACTTAATTAGCCAATTTGTGTGATTTGATTCACGTATATGGGGTTTTTGTCGAGCTGTATTTGATTTTTGGTGCAAGAAAATGCCCATAATAATAGTGAAATTCATTAGACCTCAAAGGATATGTTTCTTCACATGATCACATCAGCCCCTTGGGTGCTGTATCCTGAAATTGCAGATAACCCAACCCGAGAATGGATTTTTCGGCTACCAAACACCACTGATGGAGATGATATTTACCACTTAATATCTCAGTGTCCCCCTCTAGATGTGAACTCCTCCTATTGTAATTTTTTACAGTCTATTCACTTCAGTACCACTTGTGTGTTGGCCGAGAAAAATGGCCAGATCGCCGGTTTTATCTCTGGCTATATCAAACCAAATGAACCAAACGTACTGTTTATTTGGCAAGTCGCTGTGGCTGAATTTGCGCGGGGACAAGGGCTTGCGTATCAAATGCTGCAATCGTTACTAAACCGTGATGCGTTGCAGTCGGTCTCAGCAATCGAGACCACCATTACAAAAAACAATAAAGCGTCGTGGGCGCTGTTTGACAAAGTCGCTAAACAATATCAAGGCGGCAAAGTCTCTACGTTTTTAGATAAGACTCTTCATTTTAAAGATAAACACGATACGGAATATCTGTATCGAATTTCGCTCAAGTAACCAAAGTTAAAGGATTTAAACACGGTTCTATCATGGATATTTTTAACAGGCAGGAATCAAAAGTTCGTTCGTACTCTAACAGTTTTCCAGTGGTATTTAAGACAGCTAAAGGTTGCTGGCTTGAAACCGAAAGTGGAGAGCGGTACATAGACTTTCTTGCTGGTGCAGGCTCTCTCAATTACGGACACAACAACACGCAGATTAAAGAATCATTACTGGAATACATCGAAAGTGATGGTTTAACACATGGCTTAGACATGCACTCGCAGGCTAAGGCTAACTTCCTAACTGCATTAGAAGATTTGATTCTCAAACCGCGTCAACTTAACTATAAAGTACAGTTTACTGGCCCTACAGGAACTAATGCGGTAGAAGCGGCAATTAAGTTAGCGAAAAAAGTGACAGGTCGCAGTTCCATCGTTGCGTTTACCAATGGATTTCACGGTTGTACCGCTGGCGCATTAGCTGCAACGGGTAATCAACATCATCGCCAAGGTGCGGGCTCACCATTAAATAACGTAACGCGAATCCCTTTCGAAGGTTATGCAGATATCGATGGTCTCAAGCTGTTTGAAACCATGCTAAATGATAACTCTGCTGGTATAGAGAAACCTGCGGCAGTGTTGCTGGAAACTGTTCAGGGCGAAGGTGGGTTAAACGCAGCGTCAAACCAATGGTTACAAGCTCTAGCTAAGTTGTGTAAGTCACAAGATATATTGATGATTGTCGACGACATTCAAGCAGGGTGTGGCCGTACAGGCCGTTTCTTTAGCTTTGAACCATCAGGCATTCAGCCAGATATCGTAACTTTGTCGAAGTCTATTAGTGGATATGGCCTACCGATGGCTATTGTGCTACTTAAGCCACACTTGGACAAATGGCAGCCAGGTGAGCACAACGGTACGTTTCGTGGTAACAACCATGCCTTTGTCACCGCGACTAAAGCGTTAGAGCTGTACTGGTCTAACTCAGATTTTGAAACGCATATTCAGCGCTGTTCTGACGAGGTTGCGACGGTGATAGATCGTTGTATTAAGCAATTCCCTAGCATGTTTAATAAGCGTAAAGGTCGCGGGATGATGATTGGCGTTGAATGTAAAAGCGGTGACGTTGCCAGCGACATTGCTAAGCATTGCTTTAAAAGCGGTATGGTAATCGAAACTGCTGGGCCTAATGATGAGGTCGTAAAATTCTTCTGCCCGCTAACCATCACAAAGCAAGAGTTAGCTCAAGGACTGAATATTTTTGAAGGGGCAGTAGAAGCTGTCGCCACCAAGCTTTATAAGCAAGCTTCTTAACAAGGAAAAGTTATGATCGTTAGAACATTAGAAAAGTGTCGTAATAGCGAGCGACGTGTGGTGTCGGATAACTGGGAAAGTGTCCGTATGTTACTCAAAGACGACAACATGGGTTTTTCGTTCCACATTACCACCATTTATCAAGATACAGAGACTCATATCCATTATCAGAACCACTTAGAGTCGGTTTACTGCATGAGCGGTGAAGGTGAGATTGAAGTGGTGGGCGGTGAGACCTATCCAATTAAGCCGGGTACTCTTTATATTTTAGACAAACACGATGAGCACTATCTTCGTGCATACAAAAACAAAGAGATGGTGATGGCTTGTGTATTTAACCCGCCAATCACGGGTGCAGAAGTTCATGACGAGAATGGGGTTTACCCATTAGTCGATTAAGTTTAGCCTCAGCTAAATAGTCATCAAAAAATGCACTCTTAAGTGTTCTACTAAGGGTGCATTTTGTTTTCCACTGCTTCGAACAGTTTCTAACTCTATGTAACTTGTAGAGAAAATCTAGCTGTAAATATCGGGTATCTTAATTTAGTGCCGCATTTATCTTTTATTTGATTACAGACCTGTGGCATTTGTGAGGTGTGGTTGTGTTTATTGACCAATGAGTTAGGCTAGGTAGTCAATGCTTGTTCAAGTAGCTGAATCTCATCAATAACAACCAAGGAGTGCGTTGTGTTTACCACTAGGGAAGCCGAGTCTAAGGATTACGAATTTCTATACGATTTAAAGAAAGCGGCTGAATTTGAGCCTGTTGATCAGGTATTTGGCTGGGACGATGTCGTACAGTGTGAGATTCATCGCCAAGAGTGGGATGAGGCTAAGCCGATGGTCATTGAGATAGACGGTGCGCCAGTGGGCAGCTACTTGGTTGAATGCAAAGAAGACCATCTCTATTTCAGCCGCTTTTTCATATTGCCGGAACATCAAGGTAATGGTATCGGCAGTGAGATCCTTGAGCAGGTGGTGGATCTTGCAGAGCAGAAGGGGCTACCTGTCAAACTTCGCTATTTACAGGGTAATCGCGTAGGGCAGTTATACATGAAATTTGGTTTTCGAGTCACTCATCAAAGTAGCCAGTTCCTTAATATGACAAAACCTTATCGATCGGAAAGGGAAGTTTCTGCGGTTTAATCTAGCCATCAATCAAAGTAACAATGACAAGAGGGACGCTGAATGAATGTATGGATATTGAGTTCAGGTTTGCTAGGGTTAGCCACTGCGCTTATTCATCTCTTTGCAGGACAAGTTGATCCTGTTAGACCGTTTCTCAAATCTTCATTGGATGATGTGCCTAAAGCGACGCTATTAGCATGCTGGCATTTGGTTTCCGTCACTTTGCTTATTTGCTCTGTAGCACTCATTTATGTGGGGGGGCATGGCCTCGCTACATTTTATGTTTCAACATTGTTGATAGGCGTTCTGTTCGTCATTTTTTCAGTCGTGTTTATTCTTGTTGGGGGGTATTTCTTTTCTTTCAAAGGATTTATCAAACTCCCGCAGTGGATTTTACTATTGCCCGTTGGTGTTCTGGCGGTAATAGGTTCAATAGGCTAGCTCAATTTGATCAAATACTGGTCATGAGCTAAGTGAACAAGAGCGTGTTTCCGCTTCGGTTGAGAGAATTCATTTGCCCTGCATGAAACATAAAGGTGGTGCGCCAACCTGCTTTTTGAAGAATGCGACAAAGGCGCTGTCTGAAGAAAACTTCAAATGATGCCCAACATCACTCACGGCTAACCCTTGTGACAGTAGCTCTATTGCTTTGAGCAACCGCCATTGTTGACGCCATTCTTGATAGCACGTCCCAGTCTGTTGTTTGAAAATACGAGTAATTGTTTTGGTACTTGCGCCAATAGCTTGTGCGAAATCATTAAGTTTTGTGCTCTGTTGGTTGATGGTCTGTTACACTGTACTTTTATTGGCTTAACAGAGGAAAGACCATGAGCCAAGAACAACCCAATAACCCTTTACATGGGCTAACGTTAGAAAAAATCTTAGTCCAACTGCAAGAGCATTATGGCTGGGAAGGGTTAGATGAGCGAATTCAAATCAATTGCTTTTACAGCAACCCTTCGATTAAATCTTCGCTAAAATTCTTGCGTCGTACTCAATGGGCTAGAGACAAAGTCGAAGCACTCTATATTGAAACCTTCTGCTAAACGACACGCTATCTATTTTCCCTGTATCGAATTCTCATGGCAGATTTGATGCAGGCCTCGCTAGGATTTCTATGTAATGAATTACTTTGAATCGCCGTTTCAGGGTATTCCTCTCGAAGAGCAAGTGACAAACCCGAACATCGTGGTAGGCAAGCACAGCTACTATTCGGGTTATTATCATGGCCACGGTTTTGATGACTGCGCGCGTTACTTGAGCGCAGAGCGAGATGATGTCGATAAGCTGATCATTGGCAGTTACTGCTCTGTTGGTTCTGGCGCTGTGTTTATGATGGCTGGTAATCAAGGCCACCGAAATGATTGGATCAGCACCTTCCCGTTTTTCTACCAACAGAATGAAAACTTTGAAGGGGCAGAAGATGGTTTTTGCCGCGCGGGAGACACCATCATAGGTAATGATGTGTGGATCGGTTCTGAAGCCATGATTATGTCAGGCGTTAAAGTGGGTGATGGCGCTATCATCGCGAGCCGTGCTGTTGTAACCAAGGATGTTGCACCATTTGAAGTGGTTGGCTCTAACCCTGCTAAGCATATTAAGTTTCGATTCAGTGAAGCAGAGATCTCAATGCTATTAGAGATGAAATGGTGGGATTGGTCTGAAAGTACGCTTAAGGGCGTGATGAAACTGCTATGCTCGAGTGACATTAATGGCCTTTACCAATATTGGGTAAACAATATTAAGCGATAGTCAGTTATAGATACACAAAGAGCGACGTTAATCCGTCGCTCTTTGTGTATCTATTGATGTTATTTCAATACTATGCAGCGCTTACAGTGAAGCTTTTTTCGCTTCTGCTACCCAAGAATCAAACAGTTGTTGATTTGCTTTAATCCAACCATTTACGTGAGATTCGATATCCGCTGAACTGTTTTTACCTTGGCTCATCATCATGTTTTGCGCGCTGACATCGTTGATGTTTAGCTTAATGATTTCAAACAGTTTTGCTGCTGCTGGGTTTTTCTCTGTGAACTCTTTGTTCGCAACGATGCGCATCGAGTTCATCTCGAAACCGTAGTTTTTGCCGTTGGCTAGTGTTGTATCTACGTCTTTACGCTCGCCAGGAAGCGCCGAGAACGGTACTTCTAACCATACAACATCTTTACCTGGAACAAGCACACCACTTACCCAGTACGGTGTCCACGTGTAGTAAAGAACAGGGTCACCTTTTTTGTAACGTGAAATGGTATCAGCAATGATCGCTGCGTAGTTACCTTGGTTGTGTGCAACAGTGTCACGCAGTTTGTAAGCGTTTAACTGTTCTTCGATTACCATCTCACAACCCCAACCCGGGTTACAGCCTGTTAGGTCTGCTTTGCCGTCGCCGTTCGCATCAAACAGCTTTGCAAGTTTAGGGTCAGTAAGTTGACCAATGTTGGTGATGCCGTATTTCTCTGCGGTTTTTTTATCGATCAAGTAGCCTTGCGCAGCGCCACTAACGTACTGGCCTTGGCGGAAGAACTTCTCATCACCGCCCGACATTGTGTATTTATCTGCGTGAAGAGGGAACCAACCGACCGCTAAGAAGGTAGCATCACCTTTTGCAATCGATGTGTAGCCAACGTTGTAATCTACTTCCTTGGTTGGTTGAACGTCATAACCTAGCTGTTCAAGAGCGCGGTTTACGATTAAAGTTTGGAAAGTCTCTTCAGCAACGGTTGATTGAACCGGTTGTACAGTAACACCTTTGCCTGGCAAGTCATTTGCCAATACTTGAGTGGAAAGCGTCATTGACGCAAGTGTTCCCACTGTTAGCGCTTTCTTCCATGAATTAATCATTTGTTGTTCTCCTAAGTTTTAAATCGGATTGGTTCGATTTATTCGTACGTTTTACGAAGTAAGAAATTGGTCCTGTGTGATACCAACGTAGTTTGGTGTTACCAGCATTTACGCCGAGCTCTTGAGTAATTCGGTCAAGTAGGATCGCTAGAATAACGATGCCTAAGCCACCGACGGCAGCCAATCCCATGTCTAAGCGGCCAATGCCGCGCAGTACCATCTGGCCAAGGCCACCGACGGCGATCATTGATGCAATAACCACCATTGAAAGTGACAACATCAAGGTTTGGTTTACGCCTGCCATGATGGTTGGTAGAGCCAGCGGTAATTGAATGCGATAAAGCATCTGTTTTTTACTCGCGCCAAAAGAGTGACCCGCTTCGATAAGTTCTTCAGGCACTTGCTGAATGCCGAGTATGGTCAAACGAACCACTGGCGGTAGGGCAAATATGATGGTTACCACCACACCCGGTACGTTACCGATACCAAATAGCATCACGATCGGTACCAAATAGACAAACGCCGGTGTGGTTTGCATAGCGTCGAGAATAGGGCGTATTACTTTAGCTGCAGTATTGCTGCGCGCGAGCCATATCCCGAGAGGTAGGCCTATCAGCAAACAGAAAAACACTGAGGTTAAGACTAACGCTAAGGTGGTCATCGCTTCAGACCACGCACCAATTAGGCCGATAAAGACTAAAGAAACCAGCGTAGCTGCTCCTAAACGGATGTTAGAAAACTGCCACGCAAGCAAAAATAGAATTAGCAACATAAAAGGTGCTGGGGTAGATACGAGCGCTGTCTCAAATGAAGAAAGGATAAAATCAATCGGTACGCGGATCGCCTGAAAGACTGGGCGCCCGTGCTCAACCAACCAATTTAATCCCGACTCGACCCATGAATCGAGGGGTAATACGGCATCTTGAAATGGGTTCATGATGTCAAAAGGTGTCTGCTCGACAACTTCAGAATTTAACCAGTCATTTGCTGCAGGTGTATCGGTGGTGGTTGCCCACGGATCGCTAGACTGTGTCGTAGTGGTAGACCAAGGGTTATTACTTGCTTGTTCTGATGACATATGACTTAGTCCTTATCCAACGTTTGCAGAAGACGAGATTTAGTGACCACACCGAAATAGTTACCTTGCGCATCAACCACAGGGACGCCATAAGGCACTCCGGCAACCACACTCAAAATATCGTTAATCGCGTCGTCAGGATTTAACGTCACGGTGTTTTCAAGTTGAGCGCTCACAAGGGAACGGTTCTCTTTGTAGGCTGAGCGAAGAGATTCGAGTGATACAATACCTGAGTAGCGGCTGGCTTTATCAACCACGATGCCGTAGTCACGGTCATGATCCATTAAGATTTGCATCGCAGACCCCGGACCATCGTGTTCGGACTTTTTAAATACGGCCGTTGGCTTTTTACGTGCGATATCTTTGGCAGAAAGTACACTCGCGATATTCACGCCACGGAAGAAGGCTTCGACGTAATCATTCGCTGGGTTATGTAAGATTTCGTCAGGTGTACCCACTTGAACCACGTCACCATTTTGCATAATGGCGATGCGATCGCCGATGCGCATTGCTTCATCTAAGTCGTGTGAGATAAATACGATGGTACGTTTATCATCGTTTTGCAGGCGCAGTAGCTCATCTTGCATTTCAGTTCGGATTAATGGATCGAGCGCTGAGAAGGCTTCATCCATTAAAAGAATATCTGGGTCACAGGCAAGCGCTCTGGCTAGGCCAACACGCTGCTTCATACCGCCAGAGAGTTCATCTGGGTAGGATTCTGCATACGCATCCAAACCCACTCGCTCAAGTGCGTTTAGGGCAGAGGTACGGCGCTCTTCGATACTCACACCAGCAAGCTCTAGACCAAACGCGGCGTTTTCGATGACCGTCATGTGAGGCATCAATGCAAAGTTTTGAAACACCATGGAGATATTGTTACGACGCACTTCTCTTAGCTCTTGCTCAGAGATGTGAGCGATATCTTTGCCTTTGAAAAATACGCTGCCTTTGGTGGGTTCAATCAAGCGGTTGAGTAGGCGAACGAGGGTAGATTTACCTGAGCCTGAGAGGCCCATGATGACGAAAATCTCGCCTTCGTTGATCGACAGAGAAACGTCATTGACGCCGATAGTTAGATTTGTCTGTTCAAAGATTTGATCTTTCTTAACGCCTTTTTCAATCAATGAAAAAGCGCGTTCAGGTTCATCTCCAAATACCTTATACAGTCCCTTAACTTCCAGTATGGGATCCATGTAATTTTGTCCTTTGTATTTTTTGTTTAACGGAAAACGTTTCGTACTCTAAGTAATTTTGCGGTTAAATTCAATGTGTACTGTATTTTTGAGTCGATAATTGATCGATAAAGATGGGAAATATAACCATTAAGAACGAGAAAGAAATGTATGATAAGCCATTGAAATTTAGTGGTTGTTTTTGGGTTTCGTTGTTGCGCAAAAGATAATGACAAATTTTTTATAACTTTTTGGTTCAAAAGTGAGGAATCTTAGTCATTTTAACGAAGAATTGGCTATTTGCTCTCTTCGTTAGAGTTCGAAGTATTGGGCTGTAAAGTATAAAGGCTTATCAAAAATCGAGTGCTTTAGCAGGAACTCTTGCGTAGGCGCACTAGGGGAGGACATCACTAACTCATCGACGGTTGTTTTCGAGAAAATGAGACTCAATAGAGACTGCGTTTTGAATTAGACGAAAGAGAATAGGCAAGTCACTTACCACATCCCATTTTTATCGAATGTCATAAAAAATTAACCAAAATAAACAATCGCTTATGGGAAACTGTCCGGCAGGTCTGGTTGCATATTGTAACCCGCAGCAGTGGATTAAGGTGAAGTTTGGTCTAAGGATGGTTCTTCAATACACGAAAATGAGCCCATCATCAGCAACGATCGAGGTAAGAACGTTATTGCTGATGCTGATAGTTGTATTCGCGATCAATACACCGCTAGGCATTATCAAACGCGAGAAGATTGAGGCCTATGAGCAGCAACTCAAAGTCGCGAGCGAGACTTTCCAACTGCGTAAAGATATGGTTGAAAGCTACCTTTCTTTGGCTAACTCTACTATCGCGAAGCACTATTTCTCTGACCCAGAGCCCTTTAACGATTTAATTTATCATTTGCTCAATGAGCAAAGCTTAATCTCTAGTATTTCTATTATCCCGCGCTACGCGAATGCCAATAAGTATGGGTTGTTGCTAAGTTCATATTTACAACTTGAACCCAATGAAAATCAACTATCGAATCAAACGTTTTTCTGGCCAGATGAAGCCATTTTCACCGAAGTTACGCCTATTTATGATGATAATGTCCATTTGGGTTATTTGATTATTGAAGGCCATGCAAGCGAGTTCGCCAATAGTTTTAGACAAGATACTCTGATGTTGGATTTGGCTGGCTTCGTCTACTCATCGAGTTACGATGGTATTTCACAGCTAGCCTCTTTGCCTGAGCAATACACGATCATCACTGAGCAATTATCTCGAAGTCAAAGAACAGCAGGGGTCCTTGATATTGGTGATCATACCGTTGTGTATCGTCACAGTGTCACAATGAATGGTCAGCAAAGCTATCTGATTAAGTTGGTGCGAAACGACCAGTTAATTCCTACCTACGTTTACTTGTTAATGGTTCTAACGGTTGCCACCATCGGCATTAGTTACTTCCTGTATCGAACTCGTAAAGACAAGCAAGAGCTGACCAAAATGACTTACACAGATGAGCTCTCTGGGCTGCACAATCGCCACTATTTAAACAAGGTCAACAAACAGAGCTTGAAGCCAAACAAGTACTACCTAGCTGTGTTTGATATTGACCATTTCAAGCGAGTTAATGACAAGTACGGCCATGATATTGGCGATCAAGTAATACGTCGCGTGGCTCAAGCAATCAAACGTCGTATTCGGATTAGCGACTTTGCTTTTCGTATGGGTGGAGAAGAGTTCTTGGTGGTGGTGAAAACAGATTGCGTTGAGGTCGCGAGCCAGATCTTTGAACGTATTCGTTTAGATGTCGCCGAGATGGAAAGTGCGCCTAAGGTGACCATATCGGGCGGGGCAAGTCGTTTAGTTAGCGGGCTAGGGCAGTCCATCAAGCAGGCAGATAGCATGCTTTATCAAGCTAAGGATCAAGGCCGCAACCAAATATGTTTAGAGGGGTTAGAAGTCTAAGCCTTGGCTCGGTTATTGCCGCGATTACTAAGAGCACAAACAAAAAGACCAGCATTCAAGCTGGTCTTTGTGATTGAGTTTTACGCTTATGCGGTTTGCTCTTCCGCTTCTGGCTGTTTATCACCGAGTAAACGGCTAGTGATAGTACCGGCTGTCATTGCGCCTGAAACGTTCAGTGCAGTACGAGCCATATCAATCAGAGGTTCAATTGAGATAAGCAGCGCTGCGATGGTAACGGGCAGGCCCATAGCAGGTAGTACAATCAGTGCAGCAAAGGTTGCGCCGCCACCAACGCCCGCGATACCGAATGAGCTGATGGTGATAATCGCGATTAGCGATAGGATAAAGTTAATATCCATTGGGTTGATGTCCATAGTCGGAGCGACCATCACAGCAAGCATGGCAGGGTAGATACCCGCACAGCCATTTTGACCAATGGTTGCACCAAACGATGCAGACAGGTTTGCAATTGCTGGTGGCACACGCAGTTTAGTGATTTGCGCTTCAACGTTTAGTGGGATTGTTGCTGCTGAGCTGCGTGAGGTAAATGCGAAGGTGAGTACAGGCCAAATTTTCTGGAAGTACTCTTTAGGGCTAACACCAACAAATGCGACTAACACACCGTGAACCACAAACATTAATGCGATAGCGACATAAGAAGCGACGATAAAGCCAAGTAAGCTAAGAATATCAGAGGCGCTTGATGTTGCGACTACTTTCGCCATCAGTGCCGCGATACCGTAAGGTGTCAGTGCCATAATCATTTTCACTAGACGCATTACGATAGATTGAACCGCTTCAACAAATGTACGGATAGGCGTTTCTAGCTCTTCTTTCTCAGCCATTACTTTACGAGCTGCAATACCCGTTAGCACACCGAAAATAACCACAGCGATAATCGAAGTCGAACGAGAGCCAGTTAAATCAGCAAATGGGTTAGTTGGAATAAAGCTAACCAACATTTGTGGGATGGTTAAGTCGCTTACTCGATCTGCGCGGCTTTCAAGAACAGCGATACGAGCGGTTTCACGCGCGCCTTCTGTTAAACCTTCAGCAGTCAGACCAAATGCTTGAGTCACAGCGATACCGACTACCGCTGAAATGGCAGTCGTAATCAGCAACACAGAAATAGTTAGGCCAGAGATTTTGCCTAGCGAGCCGCCTTTTTCTAGCTTAACTACTGCCGCAATCATAGAAACAAGAACCAGCGGCATGATGATCATTTTTAGTAAGCCAACATAACCACGGCCCACAACGTTCACCCAGTCTAGAGTTTCTTTTATTACAGGGTTACCTTCGCCAAAAATGAGTTGTAGTGCTAAACCAAAGCCACTACCAAGAACAAGGCCAATAAGAACAAGGCGAGAGAGAGTATTCTGTTTGCGCTGCTGTCCGTATAGCACAAATAGAATGCCGACAAACACCGCGAGTGATGCGATAGCTGCAAATGACATAGTGAAATATCCTTACCGAATAAAAAATAGCCGACTAATGTGGCTGATATTCAAATGAGTTAGGTTGGAGACCCTAGTGATTAACGGCAAAGGTAATGATTTGTTACGTTGGTTTGAAATAAGAAAACTGCATGAAATATAAAGAAACGTTATTAAAAAGAACGCTAGACTATAAATTGTGCAATTCGGCTTTAAAGTGCCGTCATTATTGATATTTTTTCAGCAGTTTGAGCATCTCAATCCGGTTAAGAGTTTGGATGCGTTTGTTCGAGTAACCAAATGAAGTGTAAAGCATGGCTCTTGCCACACGGCTAGCCTCGATAGGGATGAGATTCGCCAATGAGCCAAGCATGAGCGGGCGCAGTAATTTAGACACACTCTGGACGATGGCTTCATCTTTTCTTGGATTGTCTCTTAGGCCTTTAAGTGGCCCAGGTCTTACAAACGTCACTTGTTCAAACCCCATGTCGCTCAACGCCAGTTCCATTTTTCCTTTACAGCGTAAATAGTGTGAGAGCGAGCGTGTGTTTGCACCATAGCTTGATACGACAGTGAGGTGCTTGACTCCAACTAACTTCATTGTCTGCGCGACTTCTCTGACTAAATGAACATCAATCTGTTCAAGACGTTGTCTAGAGCCTGCTTGTTTTTTGGTCGTGCCTAGGCAAATGTAGCCTTTAGTTGGAGAAGGGGAACTTTCCTGCCACTGGGTGATCTTTAGATCTTGATGTTGGATAAGCTGTAACTTGGGATGGAAGAAAGGCAAGGCTCTGCGGCTTAAGGCATAAATATGATCGATGGCATTCTCTTCTAACATGATTTTGGTCAGTTCGTTTCCAATTAGGCCTGTTGCGCCTGCGATCATCACGATGTTTTTGTCCATCCGTGCATACCTTTTGCCATTTATCCTTTCGGTCAGAGTAAAAAATGGCTAAGTTGATGTCCATGATTGAGAGCAAAAAACGCCAACTTTAGGTTGGCGTGGCAACAAAGAGTGGTAAACATTCGAGTTACGTTAGGTAATGCCAAGTGGTATCGAGCGTTTTTGGTTTCGTTTAGATTTCTTGGTTTTGTTGTTCGGTTTTTGGTTGGTAAGCATGCTAATACCTCATGCTGAAAGACACACTAAGTGGGATGCATCAAATAGACCATGTTTATATGTGCTGATTTTCAATTGGTTATGAGGAGCATCGGCTAGGTTATCAAATTGACTCTCAGAGTAAGAACTGGTGATGAAAGCATAAGATTTGCGTATTAATACCAATTAATCGATTGATTTAACGATAATTATGCGACGGGTCGCTAGTAAAATTGCTCGCAATAACGGTACACTCAAAAGGTTATGCGGTTTGTGTGAAGATAAACTGCAAAGGAATACAGGGACGTCAAATGAATATTGATATGAGTGCACTCGCACCATCGCAAGTCTACCATTTACTGACACAAACTATCGTACCGCGCCCGATCGCGTGGGTACTGACCGAATCCGGCCAAGACAACTTCAATCTTGCGCCTTTCTCATACTTCACTGCAATTTCGAGTGAACCACCTCTGTTAATGTTCTCGGTTGGTAAAAAGCCAAGCGGAGAAATCAAAGACACTGTCCGCAATGTCACTGAAACAGGAAAGATGGTGATTCATATCGCTAATGCGGATTTAGCACAGCCTGTCACTGAAAGTGCGGCAACTCTCGAACATGGCCGCTCTGAAGTGGTTGAAAGTGATCTCACACTAGCTTCGTTTGAAGGCTTTGAACTACCGCGAGTTGCAGATTGCTCGGTGGCGTTTGGCTGCACCTTGTATCAAATGCAAGAGATAGGAAAAACACCTCAAACGTTGGTGTTTGCAGAAGTCGAGGCAGTGTATATCGATCCTGATGTCATCAAGCAAGATGAGCAAAAATTAATTATTGATGCGATGAAGCTCAACCCGCTTTGTCGTTTGGGTGGCGGAGAATACGCCGTGTTACAACAAACTTTCACCATCGCAAGGCCACAGTAGTACCATGTTAGATAAAACGCATTCGGATGCCATTTGGCAGCAGATTAATAATAAAACGAAACCTTTAGGCTCATTGGGCAAACTAGAAATGGTGGCTCATAAATTAGCGTTGATAAAAAGCCAAGGGTGTAGTGAACCCGCGACGACGATAGAGATCCAAAAGCCTACAGTTTTGGTGTTTGCCGGTGATCATGGTATTGCAGAAGAGGGCGTAAGTGTTGCGCCTAGTGAAGTAACCCAGCAAATGGTGCAAAACTTCTTAGCGGGTGGTGCGGCGATTAACTGTTTCTGCCGTGCACATAATGTCGATATTAAAGTGATTGACGCGGGTATCCTTAAGCCAGTTGAAAGTGATGCGCCAAATCTCATCTTAAAGCGTTTAGGTGAGCGAACGAATAACTTAGCTCATCAAGCAGCAATGACTAAAGAGCAAGTTGAACTTGGGCTTGAATATGGCCGTGACGTGGTAAAGCAAGTGATTGCTGATGGCTCAAACCTTGTCATGTTTGGTGAGATGGGCATTGGTAACACCAGTAGTGCTGCTGCCATTTTAGCTGCGCTTTCTAGACGTAGCGTAGAAAAGTGCGTCGGTTTGGGAACTGGAATTGATGGCCAACAGATGCGCAAAAAACGCCAGCTTGTCCAGCTTGGTGTGAATCGCTGCCGCGGACAAAATGTTCAAGAGATACTGCGCCAAGTGGGCGGTTTCGAGATCGTGCAAATGGTAGGCGCATTTTTAGGAGCTGCAGAAAGCAATACGCCAGTAATTGTTGATGGCTTTATTGCGACAGCTGCGGCTTATGTGGCCGCAACGATGCAACCTTCTTGCCGTGAGTACATGATTTTTGCACATCAATCTCATGAGGCTGGGCACAAGTTGATGCTTCAAGAGTTGGCCGGTACACCTCTACTTGACCTTTCAATGCGCCTAGGTGAAGGAACGGGCGCAGTATTGGCAGTGCCAATTATTCGCGCCACAGCCGAGTTTTATAATAATATGGCCAGCTTCGAGCAAGCTGGAGTCAATATGTAATGGCATCGAACTTACGATACCAATTAGAACTTTTCTGGCTGGCATTGGGTTTCTTTTCTCGAATTCCAATTCCAGCCAATACCCTATACAGTGAACAACGCATGAACCAAGCCGGACGTTACTTTGGCTTGGTTGGTTGCGTAATAGGCGCGATTTGCGCCTTAACGTATTTCTTGTTTTCCCTTTTGTTTCCTGTATCCGTCGCTGTGTTTCTTACCATGGTCGTTAGCTTATTGCTTACAGGTGCATTTCATGAAGATGGCTTAACTGATATGGCTGATGGTATTGGTGGTGGAATGACGCTAGAAAAGCGTTTGACCATCATGAAAGATAGCCGTATTGGTACTTATGGCGCGTCGGCACTGATCATGGCCTTGCTTGGTAAATTTGTGTTGCTTACTGAACTAGCACAAAGCGTTGATTTACTGGTGATCATTTTGGTGGCTTACACCGTGAGCCGCTGCGTAGCGGCGACGCTTATCTATGATATGGAGTACGTGAGTGACCCAGATAGCAGCAAAAGCAAGCCATTAGCCAATCGCCAAAGCCAGTCAGAGCTTGCGATCATCATTGCTACCGCTATTTGTGCCAGCTTGCTGCTTGATGTGCAGATTGCGCTCAGTGTGTTGGTTGTTGCTGTGGTATTTCGCGCAGCATTTAAACGCTGGTTAAACAAGCGTTTAGGCGGCTTTACTGGCGATTGCTTAGGCGGGGCGCAGCAATTAACCGAGCTTCTCATTTACCTTGTAGTGTTAGCGTGGGTGTCATGAGTATTCATTTAGTATTGGGCGGTGCGCGGTCGGGCAAATCCAGCTTTGCAGAGAGACAAGTGATCGAGCAGAGCGAGTTAAATCGCCACTATATTGCGACAGCTATCGCATTTGACAAAGAGATGGAGCAGAGGATTGCTCATCATCAAGCAGGGCGAGATGACCTTTGGCAACTTCATGAATGCCCAATTAATATTGCAGCGCTATTAGAGTCATTTAATTCTAATGATATTGTGTTGGTCGATTGCTTAACCTTGTGGTTGAACAATGTCATTTTTGCTGACGGCGAGACAGCTTCTAGTGAGCAAATCTCTTCAATGGTGGATCAGTTAGTTATTGCTTTGCAAAATACTAAAGCGCAAGTGGTGTTGGTTTCAAATGAGGTTGGCCTTGGCGTCATACCTATGGGTGAAGTGACTCGCCTTTACGTCGACCACGCTGGTTGGATGAACCAAGCCATTGCCAAAGTCGCTAGCCAAGTGACGTTTGTCGCCGCAGGCTTACCGATGAAACTTAAAGGATAGCATGGTGAAAACCGTAAACATTTATCTGTTAAGGCATGGTAAGACGCAAGCAGAGCCTGGCTTATGTGGTTCTAGTGATGTGTTAGTGAGTGAACAACACCAAAATGAGATTGCAAAGGCCATCATTGAGAAAGCCCTCGATATTCAGCATATTATTACTTCACCCTTGCGCCGCTGCAGTGATTTAGCAGATAAATTACAGCAACATAGCTCAGCGAAATTACAACAAAACAAACAACTGCAAGAGATGCATTTTGGTGATTTTGATGGCATCCCGTTTGAGCAACTCAAAGCGCACTGGCCGTTACTTGAGCAATTTTGGCAGCAGCCTGCAAAGGTAACTCTACCCAATGCCGAGCCTTTGGCTGATTTCTATCTGCGCGTATCACAAGCATGGCATAAGCTGGTGGAAGAGGCCGAGCAAGACACTTTGGTTGTGTGTCATGGTGGCACAGTGCGTATGATTTTAGCGGATATTTTAGCGTTAGATTGGCAAAACCCGACACTGTATTCTCGGTTGCAAATTAACCATCATTCACTGACGCATATAAAAATTACCAAAGCAGAGCAAAATTACATCCAAGTGTGTGCGATTGGCACGCCTCTGAGTTTTGAATAAAGGAATTTGAAATGACAGCAAGTTGGAACCTATCTATCGCCTATCAGAGCTTATCTGATGACAAAATTGCTCAAGACATCGAGCTTATTCAACAGTGTATTGATGTACTAAAACTGCACGTTGAGCGCCGTGATTTAACGAGCGTGACTCAAAACGCGATTCAAACCCGAGAAGCGGCTGGTAAACTACTCGCCACCATAAACACATTTGCTCAATGCCATGCTTCAGTAGATGCCAACAATAGTGAAGCTAAAAGCCTGATTGGTAAATTGGCCAAATTAAGCTCTGAACTTTCGCAAGCTTATACGCCATACCAAGATGTTCTCGCTAATGCCGATTTAGAGTTTATTCAACAGGTACTCGATCACGAAAGTGGCGATGTTTACGGCCAAGCATTTGCCATTGCATGTGATAGAAAAATCGCCGCAACAAAGCTTGCAGTGCAAGAAGAGCAGTTGCTCGCTGCGATGAGTGTCGATGGCCGTGATGCTTGGGGGCGCATGTACGACAACATTACTGGTTCGCTACAAATTAAACTCGAAGATGGTACTGAATTGGGTTTCTCTCAGGCTGCTAGCCTTTTGTATGGTGTCGAGTTTGATAAGCAGGAGCAAGTGTGGAGAGCGATTCAAAATGCGATGGCCTCAAACCAACAAGCCTTTGCTGCGATTTTAAATGCCTTGGCAGGTTGGCGCTTAACAGAATACGAAAAGCGCTCTAACCTTGTGGATGTGCATTTCCTTGATCCTAGCTTGCATGAAAGCCGCATTGAACAGCCAACACTAACGGCAATGATGGATACCGCAAAAGCGAACCGAGAGGTTGGCCAAAAGGCAGGCTTGTTGATGGCTAAGGTACATGGCCTGGCTGAAATGAAGCCTTGGAATCACTTAGCAGGTATGCCGAATTTACAAGCCGATCAGCCTGCGGTTGAATACAGCTTCGATGATGCTATTGAAGTGATCAAACAAGCATTCGCAACGGTAGACGCAGAGATGGCAGAGTTTGTTCAAACCATGGTCGATAATGGTTGGATTGATGCAGACCCTACACCAAATCGCCGTCTAGGTGCTTACTGCACTAAGTTTGCTGCAACAAGAACACCACTAGTGTTTATGACTTGGGGCGGTAGCCGTTCTGATCTTATGACATTAGCTCATGAACTTGGGCACGCCTTCCATAACTGGGTTATGCGAGACATGCCTCTGTGTCAAACGCGCTACCCGATGACACTTGCCGAAACCGCTTCAATTTTCGCAGAAAACATTGTGCGTGATTACCTGTTAGAAAAAGCGCAAACCCGTGAAGAAAAACTAGAGATGCTGTGGGAAGAGCTTTCATCAGCCTATGCTCTGATGATTAATATCCCCGTGCGTTTTGAATTTGAAAAACGTTTCTACCAGCAGCGCAGTGAAGGGGAGCTAGATGCAAACCAACTTTGTGAGCTCATGAGCGAAACGTGGCGCGAATGGTATGGTGATTCAATGCAAGAGACAGACCCATACTTTTGGGCGAGTAAACTGCATTTCTCCATTTCTCAGGTGAGTTTTTACAACTACCCATACTTGTTTGGCTTCTTGTTCAGTAAAGGCGTATATGCGCAGCGAGCAGAGAAGGGCGAGAATTTCTATTCAAACTACGTAGAACTGCTCAGAGACACTGGTTCGATGATGGCGGAAGATGTGGTGGAGCGTCATTTGGGGATGGATTTGAGCAAAGCGGATTTTTGGCAGCAAAGTATCGATATGGTGGCTGAGAAAGTTTCTCATTTTGAGGCTTTACTCGCGCAACCGAGCTAATCGAATCGCTCAACCCGCCCTAGATCAACAAATCGTCATTTTATCTTATGATACTATGGTTTAGCAGAGCTTTTGCTCTGCTTGTTTGTACAGCATACGCTTTCTATTCTGCACGATTTGTATCGTGCGGCGCGACAATTTTATATATTTACGATGAAGCACGCTATTTCTATCAATAAGTGCGATCGCGACGACAAAAATTGTCAGAACATTTCTTTAACATACCGCTGTGCAATAAAGGAGTAGCGCATGACGAAGACATTCTTTCGCCAATCTTTTCTTTTTGACAGCTTAGACTTAGCAAATGACGTAGCGGAACAAGAGAAAACCGTTGCGGCAGGTACAAAACTAAAACTGCATCAACGTGGGGTACTTGAAGTTATCCCTGCTAATTTAGATGAGCAGAGCAAGCACATCGTGATCTCTTGTGGTGTACACGGTGATGAAACCGCGCCAATGGAGCTTGTCGATCGTGTGATTGAAGATATCCAGACTGGATTTCAACCTGTTAACCATCGTTTGTTATTTATCATCGCTCACCCTGAAGCGACCAACGCGCATACTCGATATATCCAAACTAACCTTAATCGCCTGTTTGATGAGAAGGCTCATGAGCCAACTAAAGAGCTAGCGATTGCAGATCAGTTAAAGAAGGTCTTACAAGATTTCTTCCGTGGTACTCAAGAGTCGCAGCGTTGGCATTTGGATCTTCATTGTGCCATTCGCGCTTCACGTCATTACACCTTTGTGGTGAGCCCTAAGTCACGTCATCCGGTTCGTAGTAAAGCATTGATGGACTTTGTTCATAGTGCTCACATTGAAGCTGTTTTGTTCTCAAACGCACCTTCAAGCACCTTTAGTTGGTACAGCGCTGAGCAATTTGCCGCGCAAGCACTTACTGTAGAATTAGGCCGTGTAGCCGAAATTGGCAGCAATGATTTGAACAAGTTAGTGGCCTTTGATTTGGCGATTCGTGACCTTATCGCAGCTACCGATGCTGAGCATTTACCGCGTAAGCCAATCATGTACCGTGTTAGTCGAACCATTGTTCGTTTACATCAAGATTTCGACTTCTTATTCGATGACAACATCGAAAATTTCACCTCGTTTAAGCATGGTGAAGTGTTTGGTCACGATGGTGAAAAACCATTAATGGCTAAGAATGAGGGAGAGGCGATTGTCTTCCCGAATCGTAATGTCGAGATAGGTCAGCGAGCAGCGCTGATGATATGTCCGGTTCAAGTTCGTTATGAAGCCGGTCAAATCGTCTACGATTAACTGATTGATTACACCTTTTACTTTCTATTCAAATGGCTTAACGGTATCGTTAAGCCATTATTTTATCTATCGTCATCAATTGGATTGAACGCTACACCCGCTATGGAATTTTCCCAACTGCTGATTCGAAAACATACTCGATGGCAGCGCTCTATTGTTTTTCTCACTATAACACTGCTGTTAATTAGTAGTGTTTACCTAATGGTTGGCGAGATTTTCATCAACCCGTTTTCAGAGCTTACTCAACTTCAACAACAATTAGTGGCGCAATTGCGCCTGCCTCGTTTACTGGCTGCAATTGCGATTGGTGCTTCATTAGCGCTGTCAGGCGCGGTACTGCAAGTATTGCTTGGCAACGTGTTAGCAGAGCCGGGTGTGCTGGGTATTTCTGGAGGCGCGAGCGTTATGATGGTCTTGGTGATGTTTTTCTTTCCATTGCTCGCAACGCCATTTGGCTTCATGTTGGCGGCTATCGCCGGTGCGTTGCTGTTTACGCTTATCTTGGTCTCTATGGCAAAAGCTATGCGCTTAACCACGACGCGGTTGCTTTTAGTAGGTGTCGCGCTCGGTATTTTGGCAGGAGCCGTGGTGACGTGGGCATTCTATTTCAGTGACGATCTGAGCTTACGAGTTTTAATGTATTGGTTGATGGGAAGTATTGGCGGAGCAAGCTGGTATCACCATGTGGTCACCTTAGCGGTTTTACCCGTCATGCTATGGCTTTGCTTCAAAGGCCCAGTGCTCGATAAGCTGATGATGGGTGAGTTGCACGCCAAACAACTTGGCTTAGATGTTGAAGGGCTGCGATGGAAGCTTATTCTCGCTGTCTCGATTCTAGTCGGCGGCTCAGTTGCCCTTGGGGGCATTATTGGTTTCGTTGGCTTGGTTGTACCCCATTTACTGCGTATGGCGCTTGGCAGTGAAAACCGCTTCTTATTGCCAATTTCAGCCCTTGCAGGCGCTTCTCTATTGGTGTTTGCGGATATTATTGCCCGTACTGCACTTGATTCTGCGGAATTGCCACTCGGGGTAGTGACAACGACCATCGGTGCGCCGATATTCATTTGGATGTTGGTGAAAAATCATGATTCACGTTAATTCGCTTTCAGTAGGCTCGCGTCTTTTGCCGCTCTCTTTTGCTCTTGAGCAAGGTGAGATCCTGCATGTCATTGGCCCCAATGGCAGTGGTAAAAGTACCTTGTTGACTGCGCTATCAGGACTATTGACGTTTGAAGGGAAAGCCCAAATTGGTGCGTTAGATGTAGGCACCGCTTCGTTAGAGGCGCTGTCGAACTGCCGCGCATTTTTGAGCCAAAGTGATCGCCCAGCATTTAATTTAGAAGTGTCTCAATACATCTCGCTATCGATTCCTTTAGCTGCTGAAGTAGAAGAAGTGAATCGTGTGGTTGATGAGTTAGCTGGCATACTGAACATTCGCGATAAATTGCATCGTTCGATTCATCATCTTTCGGGTGGGGAGTGGCAAAGGGTGCGCTTGTGCGCCATTTGTTTGCAAATTTGGCCGTCCCTCAACCCTCACGCTAAGTTGCTCGTTCTAGATGAGCCGGCTGCGCCGTTAGATATTGGTCAAGAGACCTTGCTTTATCGCTTGATTGAACGGGTTGCACAGCTCGGTATTACAGTCGTGATGTCTAACCACGATCTTAATCGAACGTTACAATACGCCAATAAAGCGCTTTTACTCAACCAAGGGGTGTTACATGCGGCGGGAGAGGTTGAACAGGTGCTAGAGCCTAATCAACTGAGTGATGTGTTTGCTACTCAAGTCTCTAAAGCGCAAATGGGTGATAGGTCGGTATTGATTTTTGAATGATGGTTAAAGGTCTAGCCAGTATTCAAAGCAGTCGAGCGATTTTCCCTGTACCTGTGTAAATTCAGTTAAACGTTGTTTCTGCTTGAACCCATGATGCAAAAGCACTTTTTGCGAGCCAACATTGTTAACGGATGCGACGGCGACAATGCGTGAAAGTTTTCGCTGATTAGCCAGCTGTAATAATAGGCTGACCCCGCGCTTGGCCACTCCATTACCGGCATAATGTTCACCAATGCGATAACCAACGAAAGCTTTGCCTGACTGCATGTCGATATGAGTGAGGTTGATTCGTCCTAATATCTCTTCGTTTCCACCTATCAACAAATATGGTTCGCCAAGCCCTTGGTGTTTATCAAGCAGTAGATTAGCGATATGAATCTGCACGCCAGTTAAGCTATAGAAATCCTTCTCCCTTGCGCTGATATGACGTTCGAACCAAGTTTGGTTTTCTAACTCAAACGCTAACAGTGGCTTCGCATCATGAATATCTAATGGCTTAAGTGTTAAATCTTGCAGCAAAGCGGCGTCCTTTGTGTGCGAATTTGATTGTCGTTTAAACAAAATAGCCGCCCAAAGGCGGCTATTCAATCATCATTTGTTTACGCATTTATCGCGTTAAAGGCTCTAGATCGGCAGGGCGGTAGTAAACTGACTTCAGTACTTTACCTGCACGAATAGTTTTCGCCTCTGAGACAAAATCTTCGGAACATTTTGCAATAACGTAATCGCCTTTTTGTACGGCCATTAGCTTGATACCTTGTTTTGCGTAATGCGCTTCAGTATCAGCGTACTCTTGTTCGTTGCGGCAAACTTTACTCATGTTGCTTGAGTGCACTTCGTCCCAGCAAGGCACAAATTCAATGCCGCGATTCACTGCTACGTTCAGTAGGAGATCGATCAGGTAGCTGATGGCTAGGTTATCTTCAATCTTATCGTGACCAAGGTGCACAAGACGACCCATTAGTACGTAAACACTGTCGATGATGGCATCGGCTTGCTCTGTTTTGCAATCGGCTTCAGCTAATTCAGTCAGCTCTTCAATCGCTAGGGACGTGTGCAGTGTATCGGCTTTGTCGTCTAAGCTCTCTGGTGAGGCAACTGGCAGGTCAAATGTACTGCGGAACTCGGTGATATCACGGTAAAGGTGATCAAAAATCTCTTTAGTCAGTTTAGATAAATGCATGCGCTTAATCCGGCAAAAATTACAATCGGGCAATACTAGCAAAGGCTGTAGGTGGCTGCCATGGGCAAGGATCAAATAGTGGGTTGTTCGAGTATGAAATCACAAAACCTTGCGAATTTGTGTCATCCGCAAGGTTTTATTGAAGAGAATTTAACCGAAAAGATAAGGGAACAGTGCTTGTTTTTCTTCTGCGGTCAATGCTTGAACACGAGCAATATTGGTATCAGGTATCGCTTCTGGATTCGGGTAATGCTTGAGGACTTTTTCCATACTTTCTTCACGAATTAGGTGAAAGATAGGAAAAGGCGCGCGATTGGTTAAGTTGTCAGCATCATCAGGCTGACTGTCGGCAAAGCAATAATCTGGATGGAAAGTGGCTACTTGATAGATGCCTTGCCAATTTTGCTGCTTAATCAAGGCTTCGACCCAATCAATGAACATGTTGTAGTCCCAAAAATCGCCCAGCATATTAGGTACGGCGACTAAGGTGGTCTCTAATTCTTTAACTGGCGTATCGTCTAAGCGAAGCAATTGATTAAAAATGTCTTCAAGTAGCTTGTCTTCAGTTTCTGCTTGGCTAACAAAAATATCGATCTGATTGTTTCGTTGTGGCTTTGCTGCAAATGGGCAAAGGTTAAGGCCGATAACGACATCATCTAACCATTGATTTACTTGCTTGGCGACGATTGCGTTATCCATTGTTGAGCTTGGGTTAGTCATGGTGCTTCCATTTTTTTGTTTGCGCCAAGGATAGCAGTTTTTGTTGTCTTAGGCTGAGCTTTTGATTGACGTTTCAATTTTGCTGTTAGGCTAAACATTAACGCGTATAAACCGCTTCCGCCCACAATCACCCATGCCCAGCCACCATGCTGCCAACAATAGATTAAGAAGAAGCCGCCAAGACTGCCACCAATGTAATAGTGAACAAGGTACAAAGCGGTAGCCGTCGCTTTGGCTCGTTTGGCGTGCTGGCTTACCCATGCATAAGCAAGCGTGTGGGTAAAGAATGCGCCGAAGCTAACTAGAAGTAAGCCGAAAATCATAAAGCTGAGGTGGTCAACATACGCTACAAGCATACCCAGTAAGCTGATTGCTGCGCCTAATATCATCCCATCTACTGGGTGGTTGTATTGCTTCCACTGCGCAGTGAGTTTCGAGCTGACAGTACCGGCCAAATAACAAAGGAAAATCATTGAAGCGAGGCCGATGGGAAGATTATGCGGCGCAGAAACAAGGCGAAAGCCCATCACAGAGTATAGATTAACGAACAGCGCAAAGTTAACGGCTCCTATCAACATCGCCAGTCGAAGCGAAGGATTAGCGAGGTGTGAGATGAGCGCTCTATTATGGTATCGCAACATACCTTTTTGCGGCTTAAAATGACGTTGAATAGGGAGCCAGTAGCAAACTAATGCCGTGCCAAGCAGTGAAAGGGCAGCCATCACAACCACAGCCAGCTGCCAGCCAAGTGCATCGGTCAATGTACCACCAAGAATTCGGCCAGAGATTCCGCCTAAAGAATTGGCTGCAATGTAAGTGCCTATCGCATGAGCGAATGCTTTTTCGGACAACTCTTCCACCATGTAGGCCACGGCTACCGAGGTAAATGCCGCTAGAGATACTCCCATTAAGGCGCGACAAATCACCAAACTCAATAAGCTGTTAGTAAGCAGCATCGTCAATCCGATTGCTGGCATAGCTAGCAGCCCAATCAACATTACTCGTCGTCTTCCGATACTTTCAGAGGCCACGGCCCAAGGCACTAAACAAACCGATAGCGCTAATGTTGAGGCGGCAAAAATCCAGTTAACTTGGGTTTCAGACACAGCGAAATAATTGGCCATGTACGGCAGCATAGGCTGAAACAAGTAGAGATTACAAAACACGATAAATGAACCTAAAGCGAGGCTAATAGTCACGCGTTTGTATTGAGAAGTGCCGAGTTCGATCATAGTCATACCTATTCGTTGATGTGATCAAAGTAGCAGCGCAATCGAGATATATAAAATATATTAAAAATATCACGGCGATATATTTAGTATATAGAATGGAATCGAAACAGTTACGCCACTTTGTGGCAGTGGCCGAGCAGGGTAACTTTACTCATGCAGCAAAACGGTTACACATCGCACAGCCCGCGCTGAGTATTTCTATCAAAAAGTTTGAACAGCAATTAGGCGTGACCTTACTCCGGCGTAATGACCGGAAAATCGAACTCACTACCGAAGGCAAACTGCTGTATGAACATTCGAAGCGTGTGTTGCAACAGCTTGATGACGCAGAGCTTGCGATGAAAGAGCTCAAAGGCCTTGAGAAAGGTGAGGTACGGTTGGGTGCACCTAGCATGATGGGCTCTTACTTTTTTCCTGAAGTGTTGATGGCTTTTAAGAGCCGCTACCCTGATTTAAAGCTGACGTTGGTCGATGCTGGCACCAGTTCCATTCGGAAAATGCTCCTTGATGGCGAATTAGATATAGGCGTGATTCAAAGTGATGATGTCCCCGATGATTTAGAAACAGGGCATATTCTGCAATCAGAAATGGTCGCAGTGGTTTCTCAGGATCATCCTTTAACCGAACTATCTTCAATCAGCTTCGAAGAGTTTTTTAAGCATGATTTAGTGATGTTTAAAGATGGCTATTTCCACCGTGACTTTATTGAGAACGAAGCTAAGCAGCAAAAGCGAGAGGTGAATTTTTCTTTTGAGACTAACTTACTCCCGATGATCCTCAATATCGTTCGGAATGAATTTGCCATCACGGCGTTGTTAGAACTGGTCACCAAGCACGAACAAGGTGTTGTGGGCATTCCATTCTCACCGCCAATTAAGCTCGATTTGGCGCTTGCGTGGCGTAGAGATGGTTACCTTTCAATCGCTGACCGAGCATTTATTGAGTTTGTACACCAAAACTCTTCCCAGTAATTTCGGCTGAATTCACGAAGTAACAATCAACCTAGGTGGAAATTTGTCCGACTCAACAAAGCTTGTGCTTGATCAAAGTGCGCACCGTTAAATTTATAAATTATCAATACTGTGGGTTAGCTGACTACTGATCCGGTCAAATAGGGGGACGAGTCGAACAAACTATAAGGATGTATCGATGCAGCACTTTATTAATTATGACTTAACAGATGAAATTGCCGGACGCAGCGTGGTTGCAGTGATGTGCTCTGGCGGGTTTACCTCAAGTATGATGGCACAGCGGATGCAAAAGCATGTTGATAAGCTAGGGCTACCTATCTATGTAATGTATGCGTCTATCCAAGCATTAGAAACTGAAGACTTCATGAGTCATTACGGGCGCAAAATTCGGGTTGTGTTTGTCTCGCCTCAAGTGCAGCACTATTTTGAGTACGCTAAAAAAGCGGTGGCTGATTACCCTATGGAATTACTAAAGATTGAGTTCCGAGATTTTGGCACCATGAACTATGAAAAGCTGGTAGATCAAGCTCAGCAGGTGATGGCATCGCAAAGTGTAGAATTAGAGATGGTATGTAAATCGCCATGAGCAAGAAAGTAGCGATTTAATTTGTGTTTGTAACTATAGAAAAGTTAAATATCTTGAGAATGAGATTTCTATTAAGGCATAAATTTGATGTGTGTCGAAATTGACAAGTATTCATCTAGTGTAGTTCTCATATCAACGATATTACTGAGGTGAACAATTTTCGAACATTAAATAAGGAATGAACTATGAAAAGAGGCTTTGATTTAATCGGTGCACCCTTTAATCAACTTGGTATTTTGCCTACGAAACAAAATACGGTAGATGGGTTGCGACGATTGAATGAAACTTCTTGGATTGGCCTTTCCGATTGGCTTGATGTGAGAACGACTCGTTGGCAAGCTGATATTATTGATCACGGAGATATTAATTCTGATAGCAAGGTTCAAGTGCTTATCGATCAAGGTCTAAAAGAGCAAGCGCTAGCGGAATATTCACGCGCGCTGCATGCGAAAGTATTAGCGAGTTATCAAGCAGGTAGAACACCCATTACGATTGGTGGTGATCACTCCATTGCGGTTGGGACAGTACAAGCGACGCTCGACTATTTTCAAAAAGCCCAAGGCAAGCGTGTTGCTATCATATGGGTCGATGCCCATGCCGATTGCAATGATAGCCTCGCGAGTAATCTGCATGGCAAGCCGCTGGCATTGTTAATGGATCAGTATGCGCATAATGGATGGCAAGTTGAGCCTGAATTGGTGCTCAATCCGACTGATGTTTATTATGTGGGAGTGCGAGACTTAATGCTCAATGAGCATGAACTCATGAATAAGCATGGTATGGTCAACTTCGACATGAATACTGTAGAACGCATAGGTATTGAGGGCGTACTAGAACAGTTAGTTTCGATTATTGATGAGCGTTACGATGCGGTCTATGTATCGTTTGATTACGATGCACTTGATGGGACTCATTTTAGAGCCTGCGGCACACCTAATGTTGGCGGTTTATCTGCGCGTGAAGCTTTACATTTAGTGTATGGTTTAGCTCAACATGAAAAATTCGTTGGTATTGATTTCGTTGAGTATCTACCCGAGTTAGATAGCGAAGAGATCAGTAAAGAGCTGATGATTAAACTGATTGATGCGGTATGGGGCTTTACCATGTAGAAGTGGTATAGAGACTAGCATTCATAATCAATGGAAGAGCTTATGCTCTTCCATTTTTATGCTTTGTACATCTTCTCAAAATTAGAAGCGTTCCAGCCAATCATATAGCGGTCACCAATTTTAATTACCGGTAAAGAACGCGCTCCAATCGCATCGAGTTCTTTACGGCCGCGCTGCATTTTTGCATTGGTCAAACGGTATTTATAACCTTTTGAATCAAGGTAGCGCTGTGCATCTTTACAGTGTGGGCATTTATCTTTTACGTAAAGTACCAAACGTTTCATCGATATTTCTCTTGCTGCGGCTGAATTGGCCGCAGAGTATATACTAAACCCTTAATAATCCCTAGCTGTTGATAGGTAATGAATGGCGACCCAAGATAGGGTACACTTAGCGGCCTCTAGACACTTCCCATACGCTCCATAATGAATACTTTGCTTCGCTATATACAAGGTTATCCTGACCATATTCTCAATCCCGTTGAGCAAATGCTACAAGCTGGAAACTTTCGAACTTGGTTTGAACGCCGCTACCCAGAATCGCATCAAATTCAAAGTGAAAAAGCGCTGTATGAATACACGATGTCGATCAAGAACCAGTATATGAAGAAAACTGCGCCGCTCAGCAAGGTGGTATGGGATAGCAAAATCCATCTAATCAATAATGCGCTCGGTTTACATACATACGCCAGTAAAGTGCATGGCGGTAAGATAAAATCGAAGAATGAAATCCGTATCGCGAGTATGTTCAAACAAGCACCTGAACCTCTGTTAAGAATGCTAGTGGTGCACGAATTAGCCCACTTAAAAGAGAAAGAGCACAACAAGGCGTTTTATCAGTTATGCCGTTATATGGAGCCTGACTACCATCAGTTAGAGCTCGATGCGCGCTTGTTCATGATTTACCGAGAAACAAAATAACCACTGAATTTACTATGACCCAGCCTAAACAAAATACCATTCGACAAAAAGAAAAACAGGCCGAAACATCGTCAACGATGTTAGTAAACAAGATCAAAGGCAAAGCGGGGCTGCATAAGCGTAATTTGCACGCGGGACGTTATGATTTCGTTAAACTGGTCAAGGCTTTGCCTGCGCTAAAGTCTCACATTGTAAAAACGCCTAAAGGCGACAGTATTCGATTTGATGATCCAACCTCAGTAAAGCTGTTAAATAGAGCCTTGCTTGCCGAATACTACTCTGTAGAACATTGGGATATTCCGCAGGGCTATCTTTGCCCACCGATCCCAGGGCGAGCAGACTACATTCATCGCATCGCAGAGATGTTAAGCAAGGAAGTTACCTCATCGAGCCAAATCAAAATGCTAGATGTGGGTGTCGGTGCGAACTGTATTTACCCGATTGTTGCTTCAACCCAATATGGATGGCATTGCGTAGGCAGTGATATTGACGCTGTCTCAGTAGACAACGCCAATAGCATTGCTGAGAAAAACGCTACGCTAACAGGGCGTGTTGAGTGTCGTTTGCAAACGAACAGTCGATACTTGTTTAAGGGTATTATCCAAAATGGCGAGCGTTACCACGTCACTACATGCAACCCGCCATTTCATAAGTCCCTTGATGAAGCGATGCAAGGCAGCGTTAAAAAACAGTCAAATTTGCAACGTAACAAATCGCAACGTGGCTCACGCGCTGCCGCTATGAACTCAAGTAAACAGAGTGAAAAGCTGCAGTTAAATTTTGGCGGCCAGAAGGCTGAGTTATGGTGCCCGGGCGGAGAGGCGGCCTTTGTAAAAAATATGGCCTTTGAAAGCCGTGAGTTTGCAGAGCAAGTATTGTGGTTTAGCACCTTAATTTCCAAGAAAGAGAATGTACGCTGGCTGCGTAAAAACTTGGAAAAAGCAGGAGCGAAAGAGGTCAACATTGTTGAGATGAGCCAAGGGCAAAAAATCAGTCGCTTTGTTGCATGGAGTTTCCACGACAAAGAACAAAGAGCGAAATGGCTCGGTTAGTAAACTATTAGGCACTGAATCTAAACGCGGCATTTGTCGCGTTTTTTATTTTTTGTTTACGAATGCAAAGAATGTAAATTCAATGCTAATGATAGTGATTATCACTTATATTACTGCGCAAATAAGTGAGCAGATACAGTGGTTTTGCTCGTATTAATTCGGAGAATAATATGTTTACTAAGAGTCCGTTAGCGTTAGTGATTGGTGCAATCATCGCAACGCCGGTAATGGCAGATAGCGCCGCAACAGATGAACACATGGTTGTGGAAGGCCGCGAATATGGTTACAAAGCGGAGAGCAACTCAACTGCACTTCGTATGGAGGCAACTCAACTAGAGACTCCAGGACAAGTAGCCGTAATCAGCGAGCAGCTGATTGACGAACAGCGCGCTAGCACTCTTGGTGAAGTTCTAAAGAACGACGCATCTATCACTGCGGGTTCTAAATCGACTAACCGTGAGCGTTTTAACCTACGTGGTTTTGAACTAGACAGTGGTTCAAGTTACCTACGTGATGGCGCACAGCATTGGTCTCACTACCGTCAACCAATCGAGCTTTTAGAGCGTGTTGAAGTATTAAAAGGCCCAGCAGGTCTTCTGTACGGTGAGTCTACTCCAGGCGGCTTAGTAAACATGATTTCTAAGAAGCCAACTTACGATACTCAAGTGAATGTTAGCCAAGATATCGGTTCAAACAATTACACGCGCACTATGGTTGACGTAAGTGGTGCATTGAACGCAGATGAGACGCTACGTGCACGTGTTGTGTTGTCTCAAGAAGATCAAGATTCATGGCGTACTCGTTTTGATGGTACAGACGTACAAACTGAACGTTTCGTTGGTGGCCTATTTGTAGATTACGATATCAATGAAGACGTAATGCTATCTTTCCACTACGACCGTACTCAAGAAGAAGGCGATCTAGACAACGGCTCAAAGATAGATACTACGACAGGTCAAGTGATTGACCCTTCAATTGTGAATGATCAGAAGTTCGCAATGACAGACAATGACATCACTAACTACGGTGTAGCTATTAGTGCATCACTAAACGATTCATGGTCAGTGAAATCGGGCATTAGCCGTCAGTTCTATGAACGTCAACGTACTGAATCAGACAACGTTCTAGATAAAGTAAAAGACAGCAGTGGCGCAACAATTGGTTATGGCTACCGTGCTTACGATCGTCACGATGAGTGGACGTTCGATACTGCTTACGTAGATTTTTCTGGCGATTTCGATGCGCTAGGTGTTAACCACCGTCTTCTAGTTGGTGCAAACGGCCTGCATTACGACTACAAGCAGTTGTTCTCGCAAACATACGCATGTCAAAGTGCTAACCAGGGTGATGCTCGTCCAGAGTGTGATGGCGGCTTCTCAAAGCCAGACGGTCTACATTACAGCAATGATGACTCGCTATCTCACTCTAAAGAAAAGCACTACGGTATCTATGTACAAGATTTAGTAACGTTTAACGACCAATGGCAAGCACTAGCGGGCGTACGTTTTGCTTACGATAAAACAACATCGAGCAAAAACGTTGAAGCAAGCTACAACAACGTATTACCAAAGGTTGGTCTAATTTACTCTCCAGTAGAAAACGGCTCTATTTACCTAACATACTCGGAAAGTTTCGAACCAGTTGCTGACATCAGCGATCAAAATGATGAAAACTTTGGTCAGTCACAAGATCCTAAGAAAGGTAACTTGTACGAGCTAGGTTCTAAGTGGGAACTGTTTGATAACCGTTTATTTGTCTCTGGTGCACTTTTCCAGATTACTCAGTCAAACATGCAAATCACTGAAGATCTTGGTTCAAGCAAAACTCGCACATCGCAGGTTGGTGAACAAGTTCACACTGGTGCAGAGCTCTCTGCAACAGGTTACGTGACAGAGGCATTCTCAGTGAGTGCATCAACGATGCTACTAGACGCAGAGTTTAAGAATGACCCAGAGCTAGAAGGTAAAACTCCAGCTGACGTTGCTGAGTTTACTGCAAGCATTTGGTCTACTTACTCATTTAACAATGGCACTGACGTAAACCTAGGTGTTTACCATGTGGGTGACCGTTGGGCAGAGGACTCAAACGAATTCAAGAAAGACGCTTACACTCGTGTTGACCTAGGTGTAGCGCATACTATGAAGTATGATGAGAACCTTGAGTTTATTGCGCGCTTCAATGTAGAGAACCTATTTGATACTGACTACCTAGAGGGTGGCAGCACAAGTGGTGTGGTAGTTGGCGAAGGCCGCAACTACATGGCGACGCTTCAAGTTAAATACTAAGCCTATTCGCAAAAGTGAATAAGGGGGAAGGGAGACCTTCCCCCTTTACTCGTTGGCAAAACAGACAAAAGTCGCTACTATTGCAGCTTGTTGATAACGATAACCTTTATCAATTCGCTCTTTTGGGAACTTTTTTTAACCTCAATCTGGCCTAGTAAATTTATAGCTAGGCGAGGTTAGTTGATGTAATTGATTACGACTATGAACCTAATAAAATCCAGTTTAGCTCTTTTTGTGGCGGCGACTCTTGCCCCTGCACAAGCCTCTAGCTTAGATAATGCCCAAACTGTTCAAAGCAAGACTAACTCGGCATCTGTATCCAGTCAGAAACGCATTAATAAAAGCGCAGATAACACGCTTTCTTTAACTGCAGATGTGGAACAACTTCAAGAAGAAGTAAAAAACCTTGAAGTATACCAGTCTCATTTGACCGCTCTGATCGAAAACCAACAGCAAGAAGTATCGAGCATTGATGCTCAGATCCAAGATATTAAGTACACGCGCCAAGGCGTTGTACCACTTATGTATCAGATGGTTGAAGGTCTAAAAGAGATCGTAGCGAATGATTCCCCGCTTAAAAAACAGCAGCGTGAAGAGCGTATTGCCAAACTTGAATCTTTGATGACAAGAGCGGATGTCAGCGATGCAGAAAAATATCGCCGTATTCTAGAGGCGTACCAAATTGAACTGGATTACGGGACGAAGTTAGGCGTTTACCAAGGTCAAATCACTGTTGATGGTGAAGCTCGTGAAGCGGATATTCTGCATCTTGGCCGTGTTTCGTTAGTGGCTCGTAGTCTTAACGGCAATCACTACTGGGCTTGGCAACGTTCAAGCAAAGATTGGCAGGCGCTTGATGCGAGTAATAAGTCGGAATTGGATAAGGCATACAGCATCGCAGCGAATCATGTCGCACCCAGCCTAATTACTCTCCCTGTATCACTGACCAAAGCAGAGGCGAAATAACATGAAAATGAAACTTATCGCTTCGGCATTAATGATGGCTTCTGTTTCCTTCTCTAGTGTCGCTACAACCGAGTTAGTGAACAAAGCAAAAGCAGAAAATGCTCAGCAAGGTCAGCATAACCGCACAAGAGAAGCTGGTTTTAAAGCGACAGAGCAAGAGTTAAAAAATCTTAAAGCTCAGCTAGTCGCAAAGCGCAACAAACTTCAAGCGCAAAACGACGCACTTGCAGCAACGTTTAGTGAAAATGAAGATGTTCTAGCGCGTTTAGAAGAGCAGCTACGTCTGGAAACGGGCAGCTTGGGCGAAGTATTTGGTGTGGTACGCCAAAATGCGAAAGAAATTCAAAATGAACTGAATACTTCTGTGACTGGCGTTGATGCTCAGTCATACAATCAACAAATTGATGATGTTATCGCCGCGACGACATTACCGTCGATGCCTCAGCTTACTGCTTTGTGGAAAGCGATGGAGCAACAAATCAAGGCAAGTGGTCAAATCGCGCTAACACCGGTGTCATTCATCGATGGTGAAGGTAAAACTCAGCAAGTTGATGTTGCACGTCTTGGTGCGTTTGGCTTAGTGGGGGATGCGGGCTATGTTGCGTGGAACGGTGCTCGCCAAGAGACAAAGTCATACATTAAATTACCAGAGAATGGCCCCACATTGGCCTCTGTTTCTTCTTTAGAAAATGGTCAAATTGCCTCAGTAGTATTAGACCCATCTCGCGGCGTAATGCTTGAGCAATTGGCGCTTACACCAAGCTTTGCAGATCGTCTTCAAGCAGGTGGTGTGGTTGGTAAGATCATTCTTGGCTTGCTAGCGATTGGTGTCATCATTGCATTAGTGCGCGGCGCAAGCTTATCGGTAGCGCGCCAGAAAATTCGCGCGCAGCTTAAAAATCCTGACCAACCGGGCAACAACCCGCTGGGTCGCATTCTTGCTGTTTACGATAAAGAGCAAAACCGCACAGTGGAAGCACTTGAGCTTCGTTTGCTAGAAGCGGTTGTGGATGAGCAGACTAGCCTAGAAAAAGGCCTATCGATGCTTAAATTGCTTGCAGCACTCGCGCCTATGCTTGGTCTACTGGGTACAGTGACGGGTATGATTGAAACCTTCCAAGTGATTACTCAATTTGGTAACGGCGACCCTAAAGTCATGGCGGGTGGTATCTCAATGGCACTGGTCACCACAGTACTTGGTTTGATTGCGGCAATGCCATTATTACTTGCACACAACATCTTAAGCTCTCAAGCAGAGGGTATTCGAAATATCCTTGAGAAACAGGGCATTGGCCTTGTTGCAGAGCAAGCAGAAAAAGCAACTGAACCTAAAACAACGCAACCAGTGGAGAACGCTGCGTAATGGAAGCGCTATTTTCAATCTCATGGTTGCCTAGTGGGCTACAAACCAGTGATTGGCTTCTCTCGCTGCAAAGCTTCATGGAGCAGGGAGGCCAAGTACTTTGGTGGCTCGGTGCGGTGGTTTTAGTGTGTTGGTTACTCATTATTGAGCGTGTGCTGTTTTTAACTTTGGCTTACCCAAAATTGCGTCTGCAATGGATTCAAAAATGGCATGAGCGCAAAGAGCAACACTCTTGGTATGCGCTTTCTATTCGTGATGGTTGGATTGCACAGGCGCATATGGCCCTTTATCAAAACCTCAATTTCATCAAAGTATTAGTGGCGATTTGCCCAATGCTTGGCCTACTCGGCACGGTAACAGGCATGATATCGGTATTTGATGTGATGGCTAACCAAGGCAGCAGTAACCCTAAACTGATGGCATCAGGTATTTCGCTGGCAACTTTGCCAACGATGGCCGGAATGGTTGCTGCGCTAGCGGGTATGTTCGTACATGCTCGTTTGGCAAAAGCGTGCCAAATCAGAGAAATTAAATTAGAAAAATCTTTAAGGAGTCAGCGATGAGACTCGGTAGACGCCAACACAATCAAGACGAGGCGCAAATCGACCTCACTTCAATGCTTGATATCGTATTTATCATGCTGATCTTCTTTATTGTGACCAGCTCGTTCGTGCGAGAGTCTGGTGTTGAGGTTAATCGTCCGCAAGCTTCTAACGTAGTAAGCCAAAAAGACGCTGGTATTTTCGTGGCTGTGACGGCAGCCAATGACATATACATCGATAAGCGAGTGGTGGATGTAGAGCGCGTACAAGCAACACTAGAGCATCTACTACTTGATAAGCCTGATGCTTCGTTAGTCATTCAAGCGGATGAACACGCATACAGCGGCACGGTAGTAAAAGTGATGGACGCAGCGAAGGGAGCGGGCGTTAAAAACATCGCTTTGGCAGCGGAGAAGCAGTAGTGGGAAGGTTATTAATCTCATTACCTATTGCAGCTTTGTTTGCTCTAATGCTGTTCACTTTTATGGCGTGGATGGTCGATCATGGCCATCAACGAGCGCCTGAGCACAGTGAATCGCTCAGCTTTAATATGGTAATGGTCGAAAATGAGCAGGATGTTCAACGTAGACAACGCAGCGTGCCGGAGCAACCTAAAGCGCCGGAGGTTCCAGAGCAACAGCCAGTTTCACAAGCGAGAACCCAAGTTTCTCAGGTTTCTCCTTTGGCAATGCAACCTACGTTAGGCCTTAACACTGCCGTTGATGGCCTTGCGATCAGTGCACCAACTTTCGGTGACTTTGGGGTAAACCAACAGGCAATGCCGCTATATCGCGTTGAGCCACGCTACCCAGCGAAAGCGCTAAAACGCGGTGCGGAAGGATTTGTTGTGCTCAAGTTTACGATTGATCCGACTGGCCGCCCGACTGATATTGAAGTGCTTGATGCAAACCCAAAACGTATGTTTGAAAAAGAAGCAATGCGTGCATTAAGAAAATGGAAATACCAGCCGAAAGTTGTTGATGGCACTTCGTTTGCTCAGGTTGGTCAAACCGTTAGATTGGAGTTTAAATTAGCAAAATGATCAGAAAAGCAATCATTGCCGGTATGATTTGGTTCGCGAGTGCGACTAGCTTTGCTAACGAGTTGAGCCAATACACGGTAATTCGTGTACAAAAAGCACATGAATTGGCACAGAAAGAACAGGTCAAGCAAGCTATCGCAAAGCTAAAAGAAATCGAAACTTCGAGAGAGTACGACAAAGCTTTTGTTGCGCGAATGCTAGGTGTTTTTTATTGGCAAGACGGTAAAACTAAATCAGCCATAAAGCAGCTTGAGTACGCTGTTAATTCTAACCAGCTGAATGATGAACAAGCGTGGATCTCGCAACGTATGTTAGCGGATTTGCTGGTTAACGATCAGCAGTTTAAAAAAGCGCTGCCTCATTACTACAAACTCGTGAAAAGCGTGCCAACAGGGCAAAAGGGTGTCGATCTTTGGCTGAGAATTGCTCAGTCACATTATCAGATTGAACAGTTCAAGCAGGTTATCCCTGCGGTTGATAAATATCGCCGTGCAAAAGGCAAGGATGAGCTTCAACCATTGTCTTTAAAGCTTAGCGCTCAACTTCAATTGCAACGCTGGAAATCAGCGATTCCGACCCTAGAGCGTCTAATCGCGTTACAACCTGATAAGCTTAACTGGTGGCGACAGTTGGTGAGCTTGCAAATGCGAGTAGGGCAAAATAACGCGGCGCTTGATACGCTTGCATTGGCAAAACTGCAAGGTTTGCCATTAAGCCAGCAAGATCGACGTCTACTTGCGCAGTTGTACGCGCAGCGCGGCATTCCCGAGCGCGCTGCAATTGAAGTAAGCCAACTAGACGCGGCTAAATCGGATATTGATTTAGTGGTCGCGCAAGCAACGTATTGGCAGCAAGCGAGAGAGTGGGACAAAGCCATTGTTCAATGGAAACTCGCTGCAAACAAAAACAGTAAGTACCACTGGAACGTGGCGCAGTTGCTTGTTCAAGAAGGTCAATATAACTCGGCTCTTACTGTGCTAAACAAAGTAAAGGGTAAGAAGTCACAGGTCGCTTTGGCAAAAACGCGCGCTTACTACAAGCTTGATCAGTTAGAGAAAGCACTAATAGAAGCGAAAAAAGCAGAGGCGATAGCGCCTTCTAAACAAGCTAAGAGTTGGATTAAATACTTAAGCCAATTACGCAAAGCCAAAGCAACCCAAACAAGCTAACGTCAGCAAGGTTCTTTAATGTTCTGCTGTTCGATATATAAAAGCCCGCTGATTTCAGCGGGCTTTTTGTTGGTGATTCGTTTAAGAACTAAATCGCTATTTTGGCACTTGGCAAACGTATTCAGCGCGCCAAAGCATGGCTTGGGCTGAGTCCATATTACTCAGTAGTTCTTTCCCCGTCATCTGAGGATAAGCGTGTTCGACTTTAAGGTCGTCGCAGTCGCTTGATTTATGATAAGCGCGCACGTGAGTAAATGTGCTAGAAAGATTGTTCGACAGCATAGATTTTGAAAGGCAAATGCCAAAAATATCGCGTTTCATTGTCTGTCCCTCTGACAGTTGCAGCGTATTTTTTTGATTATCGCTGAGCCAAATTAAAATTACATTGCTCAATAAGTATACAGTTGAATTGCATTGTTATTGGGCAAATTAACCAAAATTAGTGTGACTGAAATCTATATTTAACACGTAAATAAAGGCGTAAAGATCACCGGTTGTTGACCTCAATCGCCTTCAGCTCTTATGAAAACGCGGTGAATTTACGACCACCAAGTGCGCCTTGGCTTTGCGAAAGCGATCAAGTTAGATTTGGTCAGAGAATAAGTGAGCATGCGGCAGTACGCTAATTTCTTGAATCTTTAGTACAATCTTTACTAGCACGAGTGCCTATTGGCGAGATTTAGGTATAAAATAACCCATAGAGTACCAAACGGTTGGTTCTACTTGATTGAATTTGGGAGTCAAAAGTAAGCAATGGAATATATTGCCATTATTGTTGTCGTTTTTGTGGCCTTCTATCTCTACGTCCAAAAAAAATACCTTACTCAAGATGAGCTGAAAGACAGTGCCTATAAAAAAAAGGGCGCGCTGCTTAATAGTAAAGAGTCTGCATTCTACAATGCGTTGACCACTGCGGTTGGTGACCATGGGGTGGTGATGTCTAAAGTATCGATGGCGAAAGTGATTACGCCGCAGGCGACGGATAAAAAGCGTTGGTTTATCGCCCATAATCGCATTGCTAAGAGCCATTTTGATTTTATTGTTTGTGATCCAAGAACCTTAGATGTGCGCGTCGCGATTGAGCTAGATGACGGCGTCGCCTTGAACAAAGGCAAAATGGACAGACAGAAACTACTCCTTCATGTTTGTAAATCGTCAGGAATTCCACTGATTGGTGCAACCGTTAAGCACAGTTATCAAGTGGGTAAATTGCGTCGATTGTTAGCGGCTCATATTGATCTAATTGAACCAGATAAAGAAGTACGTTTTTGTAAACGCTGTGGCAGCCCGATGGTCGTGAAAACGGCCGCGCAAGGTGAGTTTAAAGGTCGTCGATTCTTTACTTGTAGTCGTCAGCCACAATGTACCTACACTGAAAACTACAACGTCGTATTTGAAGATTTGGATAGTTAAACCAAACGGTTTTAGCTTTGAAACATTAACGGGAAGCAACCCTAAAAAGATTAAGAGCTAGCGAGTTCTAGCTCTTGCTCACTGCCTATCATGACTTGGTTTCGACCATTCTTCTTGGCTTTGTATAGCTCAATATCAGCCTTTCTTAGTACCGATTCTAAATCATTAAAGTGATCGCATTGATATACGCCAATGCTCGCGGTAAGCGAAATAGGGCAGTCTTGCTGGTTGAATCGATAATTCTCAATCGCTAATCGAATGTGCTCCGCTTTGACCATTGCTTGAGTGATATCAGCATTGTGTAGCGCAATACAAAACTCTTCACCGCCAATTCGATACACCAAATGCTCATCGCTGAACGCGTCTATCAAAGCCGCCGTTTGGATTAGCACTTTGTCGCCCACATCATGGCCATGCATGTCGTTAACTTGTTTAAAGTAGTCGAGATCTAACACCAACAAAGACATTGGTAGCTTCTTGCTTTCTTGACGGTAACGGTGGAAGTTGTGAGTCAAGGCGTGACGATTGTAGACGCCGGTCAACGCATCGCGAGAGGCCAATTGCCCAAGTGAGTTCTCTGAGGATTTACGTTTCACCTCGAGAATATGTGCAGTCACCCAGATACAGATGTAACTCATGATGAAGTTGATCAGCAAATAGGCGTGTATTTCACCTTGATGTTGATACATCTTAAAAATCACACCGCCCGTCACAGTTGAAAAGCCAATCAGGCTAAGCAAAAAGCTCTGTCGCTTCTCAACAAAGATATAGAACATGATTGGGAAGATGCTCGCCCATAAGTATAAGCCGTGATAAATGGTATGCCTGAGTATGCCAAACAGTACCAGCATCACCATAGCGCCAGAATAGAGTAAGGCTAAATCGTTAGAGCAATCTTTACGGTAGGTTTGATAGCTGACAAATAAGGAGAACAGCGCGAAAGAGGCGTTGGTCAGAGCTGTGGGCAGACAATCTGTGATGGTGTAATCGAGGTAACTAGCGACAAAAAATGCGCAGGAAAGCAGCATGCTCAACCAAAATAAAACAGCCCGTCTTATATGACGAGATGGATTAAATATGTCGAGCTCCATAATAAGCTTTCCTTGAGGCGCATATGCCTAAATGTGAATACCGCTAAATAGTATGCTTTTGACGTGGGGAATCAATAGGAGATCTGAATCAAGATCACATATTTCTAACTTTAACACGCTGAAATTCAGTCGTTTTATGAAATAACTCGAATTTACAACTGCTTTAGTGATCCATATGTATAGGCGAGCCTTGTAATCCAGTGTTTTACATGATGTTGCATTGTTTGCGTCTGAGTATGCGTAACACTGCTTTTAGTGCGTTTTTACAGTCCGTGTTGGCTATTTATTCAGCGATAGCCAGGTTTTTAATCGAGTGATTTTTCGCACATCAAACATCATCAATCCATTACAAATGATGAGGCTCAACGCCACACCGATCGCGGCTCCAATTTCGTTATAAAGTGGAATGAGTCCAAAGAGAAGAATCAGGTTGACGGTAACGGCGATCGCCAGTGATCGCAGTGTGCGGTTCTCGTTATTGGTCATGTTTAACACCAGCCCAACAGAACCCATCATTAAACTAATAAAGTGACCAAAACAGAGAATGATTAGCGCAGGGTAAGCGGAAAGGTATTCATCGCCAAATAGTATTGAGATAAGTAGACCACCACCAAACAGCAAAACAAGGAAAATAGGGGTTGCGACTAATACCGTAAGGCGAACTGCGCGTGAGAGTATGGCTTGGGTTTGCTCTAGGTCACCACTTTTGTACAAACGGGCGATATTGGGCATCAGCACTGGGCTAATCGACGAAACGACAATACTAATTAGAAGTACCGCTTGAGTCGCGACGCGGAAATAGGCTACGGATTCAAGATCGGATAACCAACCGAGCAATACGATGGCTAACTCAGAATTTAATGTACTGACGAAGGTAATGATGGCAAATGGGAGTAACGCTTTACTCCACTGTTTGGTTTTGAATTCAGCTTTTGCAGGTTGACTGTTTTTCTTAATGACGTAGCGCACCAGTACAAAACTCAATATACAGGTAAATAACAAGGCGACGACCGAGATTTCAATCAAAGTTTTTGACGTAAGCGGTCGGTCGGTTATCACAAAGAAAAGTAACGTCGAAAGGGTAATGATCGGCGCAAGTAACTTTGAGGGTATCTGGGCTAATACAGGTTTGCGAAATCCATTAAGCACAGCATCTTGCTGATAGGCGATTCCTCTGAGTGGGATCACCCATACCGCAATGAGCAGCAATGCCGCAACGTAAGGTTCGAAATAACCAACATACGCAAGGCCAAGCATGACAAGAACAATGATGGATGAAACGAGGAAGACAAAGCCGCGTGACCACCAAAGAATACCGTATAGAAGTGGCCATTTTTTTTCTAATTGAAAGTTGGCGATTTCACGCACCATGAGTGCTGGTAAGCCGGCAATGACAGGAATACCAGCAATGGTGACAATAGAGAAGATGTAGGTATAGATGCCGTATTGCTCTGCGCCAAGGAAACGGGCGAAGATAACACCAGAGAGAACGGAGATTCCTTTACTTAAAAACTGTAGGCCCGCAGTCCCAAAGAACTGTTTTACAAACGAATTCATTACTCAATACCACTCACAATCATTGTCAGTCATTCTTGTATGAAGATTCACCCAACAAATGGCATTGTTAGTGCTGATACCCGCTAGGCTAAGGTGTGATTTCGGCGAAATGTAGTCAACAGTGCGTATTAGCCGAATCACCCAAAAGAATGATAGTTCGAGTAATACTACACATTTATCTGTCTGATATTTGAGACAATTAAGGAATGTATCAACCGATACCCTAATTACAGGGTATCGGCTTTAAGCATGGTGCTATTGGTAAAGGTGGTCGAGGCTAGCGCCTGTACTTCATGCATTGGTACGGGTTTGGAGTACAAATAGCCCTGAATCAATTCACAGCCTAAATCGATCAACACTTGTTGCTGTTGCTCACTCTCGACCCCTTCAGCGATTATCTCGATATCGTTAGAGCGAGCAATCGCGATGATCGTTTTGACGATATTGAGGTTACTGCGACTGTTAAGCATGCGGATAATGAACGAACGGTCGATTTTGATTTCGCTGATTGGTAGGGCATTGAGGTAACTCAGCGATGAAAAGCCAGTACCGAAGTCATCTAGAGAAATGCCAAAACCAAGATCTTGTAAGCGCTTTAATGTCGGTTGTACCGCTTTTAAATCTTCAATAAAGACATTTTCAGTTAGCTCTAAAATAATTAGGTTACTCGCAAGCTCATGATGCTTGGCTGTGTTAACGATCATGTCAATGAAGCCTTTATGCAGCAGCTGCTTCGGCGAGATGTTGACTGAGACCGTCACTGGTTCGTTCAAGCTTTGGTTAAGTTTTTTTGTATCTCGACAGGCACGCTCGAAGACGAACTCTCCAAGTTGCAAAATCGAATTGTTTTTCTCAGCGATATCAATGAAAACCATTGGTGAGACAAAACCAAGAGTAGGGCTTATCCATCGGCATAGTGCTTCAATACCCATCATTTTGTTGGTGGTAGCATTAACTTGCGGTTGGTAGTGAACGTCTAGCTCACCATTAACCAAGGCAGATTTGAATTCATCTTCAAGTAAGAAGTTATTCTCAATCTCATCGCTGATCTTTTTATCGAAGAAGGTTATCTCGCCTTTGCCGTATTTCTTAGAACGGGTAAGCACGATATCAGCCTTCGACATTAGCGTTCGAGGTTGTTCGCCATCCGTTGGGAATAAAGAAATACCGATGGTGGCATTGAGCTCAGTTGTGATGCCATGAACAATAAAAGGCGTTTTGAGGCAGGCTTGCACACGCATTGCAATGGTGCGTGCTTCGTTGTCGCTCTCAATTTCTGGAATACAGAATACAAATTCGTCACCGCCAAACCGAGCCACCGTTCCTTTACTTTCAGTGAGTTGGCTAAATCTTTGTGCGACTTCGACCAATAGCTGGTCGCCAACTTCGTGGCCGTACTTGTCATTGATGCGCTTAAAGTTGTCTAAATCGACAAATAAAATCGCCAGCTTTTTATCGAGCTCACGGCTATGAATGATGCCGTGCATCGCTTGTTTTTCTAGCAAGATGCGATTGGGCAAGTGGGTGAGAGCATCGTGCTGAGCTTGATGACGCAATTGTTCTTTCTTCACTTCCAACTGGTTGAAATCATTGGCGATACGATTTTGGAATTTTAGGAAGCGGCGACCCAAATAGTTACTTAGCAGCAGTGACAGTAGGGTCAGAATTAAAGCGAGGGTCAAGCATAATGCAATAACCTTAATCAGCTCCATTTGATGCTGGTTTTGTAATTGCTCTAACTGATCTTCAATTTCGCTGTGAACTTCTTCAATATAAACGCCAGAGCCCAATAGCCAACCCCATTTGGAGTCAAACTTCATAAAGCTGACTTTATGCCCGCTTTGCAGAGAATCAGGTTTGTAGATTGAATCGTATTCAACATGAGAAGAGGTGGTATTGTTGATAGCAAACATACCTAGAGTGCGAGTCACTAGACCATCGATGCGTTCTCCAAGCAACTCAGGGTCTTTGTGAGCGAGTATGGTGCCATCTTGATCGAGAACGAAGATATAACCAGTTTCGCCAAATCGGTAATTAGACACCCAATTAAGGATGTTTTTCTTTATCTCATTCTCAACTTCATAAACGTATTCACCGGTACCGATAAACCAATCAAACGGTTCGAAATATTGCCCGTAGCCAATCTTTTCAAATTCACCTTCTTCTTGTGGTTTTTTAAACCACCAGCGATAAAACGCAGCTTTATCTTTAGAGCTGGCAATAGCATCAATGTGTTGTTTTAGAATAGGGACGCCGCGCGAATCAGTACTCTCGATCATTTGCTGCCCTTCACGCTCTGGCAATAAGGCATGCATTACGCTTACTCCATCCATTTGATAGATGAAGAAGTAGCCACGGCCATTATTAAAACGGATGTCTCTTAGGGCATCACTGATGAGCTTTTTGATTTCATTTTCTGGCTTATCAAGGTTTTCTTTGTAGATGGCGGTCGCAATTTGATGGGCGGTTTCAACTTGTTGCTTAATCTCTGATTTGAGGACTGAGACCGTTTGTTCTCTCTGATAGTTAATTTGCTCGGCAGCGCTTTCGACGCGTTGGGCGATGATCTCTTTCTGTTTGGCGAGGTTATTATCAATCAGATTTTGTTCAAACTCATTGGCACGCTGTTGACTGCTGTTGATAACCACAGTGAGGAGCATGGCGATGAAAATAAGAATAAGGACAAAAGGAAGTGTTTTTACAATATTAAGAAGCTTTTTATCCGTCAGTGCCGTCATTGAACCGTCCACTCCATGGAGCTGTGTGAATCGCGATATTAGGCGAGAGCCGCGATTACATTCTTGATATTAATAATAAACTTTCACGTTAGAGGTGATGTTACTATATGAGCAACTCATTAATGTTAGGGTAATCACGTAATATGTCATCCGGTTTACTATAAAGCTACATTTTGCGATCTTTGCCCGCTCAGGTTCACTTATTTTTCATCTACTTAGTTTCAATGTACTGATACTCTATATGCAACTTAGTACCATGATTCGTTTATGACGAGTACTGTGATGATTTTAATTCATCCGGGTGATGTTTTCGGTGAGGGATAGTAGAATAGCATGCATGTTATAGGTTTAGATTTTGGTGGTAGCGCTGTAAAAGGCGCGGTGCTCAACCAGTTCGGAGAACGCTTAGAGCGATTTTCTCTGCCCAGTCGAGTGAACACGTTAGAACTTTGGTTTGAGTCTTTCGATCAATACGTTCAGTCGCTAAGTGAACGTTATCCAATCCGAGGTATTGCCATCAGTGCTTGCGGCGCGGTAGATGTTGAGCGGGGCATTGTACATGGCGCAACACTACTGCCTTACATTCATGGTGTGGAGTTAAAACAGGCATTTGTCGAACGCTATGACTTGCCTGTTGAAATAGAGAATGATGCTTGTTGCGCTGCGTTGGCTGAGAGTGAATTAGGAGACTTTGCTCAATCAGAGTTGTTTTGTTTGGTTGTGATTGGCTCCGGTGTGGGAGGCGCCATTGTCAGCCAAGGTGAAATACAAAAGGGACATCATCTGTATGGCGGAGAATTTGGTTATTCGATCTTGCACTTTTCCGATGGGCAACCGAAAGTGTGGTCAGAACTTGGCTCCACTCGTGCATTGGTAATGCAAGCTGCGAAAGCGCTACAAATGCCAAGATCAGAGCTTAATGGGCTAAAGGTATTTCAAATGTATGATGAGCAACATCCTGTTGTTGTTCAAGTGGTTGAACAATGGTTAGAATACCTCGCCCAAGGGCTGTTCAATGTTCAGTATACCGTTGACCCCGAATGTCTCATCCTTGGTGGAGCAATCAGTCAACGCGCCGATCTTATCGCTTTACTGCAACGTAAATTCGAGCAGCTTTCTGAGAAAATGCCTTATTGTCATATTTGGCCCAACGTGGTCGCGAGTAAATTTGGCAATGATGCTAATTTAATTGGCGCCTTGGTTCACTTTAAACGCCGTCAATCTATTACCGCTTAGGAGTTGTTTTGCCAGAGCTAAAAACCGTCAGTTTGTTCTTTATTACCGCGATTGCTGAAATTGTCGGCTGCTATCTACCTTACCTTTGGCTGAAAGAAGGTAAATCGATCTTGCTATTGATTCCCGCAGCGTTGAGTTTAGCTCTGTTCGCGTGGCTTCTGTCATTACATCCAACCGCAGCAGGTCGCGTTTATGCCGCGTATGGCGGCGTATATATCTTTGTCGCGATTGGTTGGTTATGGTTGGTCGATGGTATTAAACCGACGCTATGGGATATTGTCGGCGTTTGTGTCGCTATGGTTGGTATGGCAATTATCATGTTTGCCCCGCGAATGAGCTAATTGCTCTTTTAGCATGAGTTGCGAAAACGGCCTTAAAATTAAGGCCGTTTTTTATTGTTTACGATTTGATTTTCATTGACGATTACTTAAAGCAAACTTGCGCCCAACGAGCAAGACCGGCGGTGACTGAGCCAAAGTAGTTACCGGCAACTAATGGTACGTTTGGTAATACGGATTGAACTGTGGCGCGTAACAGGGGAGAGCGTGCGGAACCGCCAGTCATATAGATTACATCCGGCTGGGTTTCGCCAAGCTTTACGGCTTCTTCGACTAGAGCTTTGATCTTACTGGTTGGTGGCTCTATCGCATCGTCCATTTGTCGTCTTGAAACGGGCAATTGAATCACTTCTTTTGCAAGCTCTAACTGAGCAGTGAACTCTTCTTGTTCACCTAGTGCAATCTTGGTGTTCTCTGCTTGTTTAATTAACGCGTAACCTAGGCTATCTTGTTGCATCTCAATCAAACGTTTGATCAGTTCCGGCTGCTGCGATTCTTTCATTAGCAGGTTCAATTCCTTTAAGTTTTCGCGAGTGTAAAACGCGCGCTGGGCTTGAACATCGTTGATCGCAATCGGGTTCCAAAATTGAGTTATCGGAACAGGAAGGCCGTTAAGCTTACGCGAGTTCATTCCGAACTCATCCATAAAACATTTGAAAGCCGTAAAGATATCTAAGTCGTTACCTCCAACCATTTGACCCGTGTGGCCAAGTAGCGATTGTTCGCGCTGCTGTTTACCAAACCAAGATGGCCCCATGTGTAAAAAAGAGCAGTCGGTAGTACCACCACCAATATCTACAACTAGAACCTTTTTATCTTCAGTGAGGCTCGCCTCGTATTCTAAGCCAGCAGCCACTGGCTCAAATTGAAACTCAATGTGTTTAAAGCCAGCCCGAGTGGCCGCTCGCTTTAAAATCCCTTCTGCTTGAATGTTGGACGCATCACCACCGCGTCCCTGAAAGTTAACCGGACGGCCAATAACAGTTTCTAAAATCTCGTGTTGGAGCGTCTGTTCGGCACTGCGCTTAATGTTACTCATCATGGCACAAACAATATCTTCAAAAAACGACAGCTGAGCATCTCTTAGCCCCATCGTGCCTAAGAACGATTTCGGGGATTTGATGTAGTAAACGTGCTTTGGGTCATCCAAATACTCATTCAGCGCTTGCTGGCCAAATTTTATATCGTGCGCTTGTACATCCAGATCTTCTTGCTGGTTGATGCGCAGTGCCCGTGACAAAACGGTTTTGCCGACATCATCTGAGGGCTGGATGTTTAAACAACGAAACAAATACTCTGAAACGGATTCTGCCGAAGGCGCGCTCAAAGTAGAGGAGATGTAAAACTCTTCGCTGTTTATGGCAATAGGTTCAACCTTCTGATTAACAATATGTGCCACAGAGCAATTTGCAGTTCCGTAGTCAAATCCAATAGCCATTTGTAAACCTCATTTGATGATATTTAGCCGTTTCTTGGCGGCGAAGGGCGTAATACTAAAGGTTATACCGGTAGTCGAGTCAAGCCATTTACAGCAAAACAAACTTAAGTGTTCAAAAGGGCTACAGTCGAAAAACTGTGATCTAGCAGAAGGGAAGAGCAATTTGTAACTTCAAATGATGTAATTTGGTATCAACTATGTAACAAATGAGTGCTAAAACAGGATAAATCTAGTAACAGCAACTAAACTAATCCAGTAGCCAAGGTAGTTTTAACGTTTGATTATTACCTTTGGGCTGAAGAAATTTAGGCGTATGGTCATGATTGGAAAAGTGACCATGCGTTCATCGTGTGTATTGGGTTGACTAAAGGACCGGGGGTCACCATGGGTTTTGGAACTTTTATTGCCATGGGCAATGTGGCAAGTGGACAAATTATTGCAATCGATGCGGATGGTAACATTCGTATACTCCAACAAGGAGATTCACCAAGACCAGGTGAAGTACTCATTGCTCCAGATGGATCTGAGCTAAACCCTGATGAAGTCGCTATTCAGCTAGTCGGCGAAAATAATGAAACGTTAGATGTCACCCAAGAAGTGAATGACATCATCGCAGAGGTGGAACAAGCTTTAGCAGACGGTGAAGATATTACCCCAGGTGAAGGGGAAGAAACCGCAGCCGGTGAAGACAGTGGTTCAAGTTTGACTGACTCAGGAACGGTCGTTCGTGATGCAGCAGAACTGATCGCGCAAACCAACTTCGACACCCAAGGTTTCGATGCACCGCAAATATCCCAAACCCAAAGCCTTTCGTTATTAGAGCAGTTCCGCTCTTTCCAACAAGACCCGATTTTTGTTGATTTTACGCTCACCCCGGAAGATGACAGCGTAAACGTGTTTACTGACGAAGATACTCCTCTTGATGGACAATTAGTGGCTACGGATGCAAACCCAAACGATGTACTGACTTTTTCCAAACTTTCGGACCCAGCCAATGGTGATGTAGTAGTGAACCCTGATGGTTCATGGACATACACACCAGATCTCAATTACAACGGCCCTGATGCGTTTAGTGTCACGGTTTCAGACGGTAATGGCGGCTTCGATAATCTTCAGATCAATATTGGTGTTAACCCTGTAAACGATGCGCCAAATTTCGTTGACGGCGAAGAAATTCTGCTTGGCGATATCAATGTTGTAACCAAAGAAGATGAGCCGATAGGTGGTACTGTTGATGCAACCGATGTAGACGGTGACGATTTAACTTATTCAATTGAGACTCAGCCTGCTAATGGTAGCGTGACTATCGATCAGGATGGCACTTGGGTGTTTACGCCGGACGAAGGCTTTAACAGTAACAGTGAAGACGTATCACCGGATAATCCGGATGGTGTTGATGATACGTTCGTTATTCAAGTATCCGACGGTAATGGTGGCTTTGATCTAGTCACAGTCAATGTGGAAGTGGAAGCGGTTGCAGAGCTTTATGTTGAAGCGGGTGACCCTGTCACTGAGGAGCAAGGCGCATACCTATCATTTACTGTGGGTATCGATGAGGTTGTTAAGCCAGATGTCGACTTAACTTTAACCTTAGGCGCAGGTTCAGACTCAGCGACTAAGGGCGTTGATTACGAAGACGCATTATATGTGTCTGATGGAGAAGGTGGCTTTCGTCTACTAACTCAAGATGATTTAACTATTGTTGCCGGTAACACTGAGTTGGAAGTGTTTATTAAGGTTTTCGACGATAAGCTACTTGAAGGTGAAGAGACAGTAACGCTACAAGCTGATGTTAACAGTGATTATGTTTCTAACAACAGTGATGATGATCAATCTTCAATCATTGATGAAACTACACCCTCGAACGATGACACCGTCTATGTTGAAATCAGTGTCGATAAGAACAGTGTCGCTGAAGGCGGTGAGCTAGTTTACACCCTCAAACTGGTCGACAGTGAAGGCAATGATGTGACGCCACCTGCCGGTACCGAAGTGTCGGGTTCACTGACATGGACAGGCGCCGCAGCAGGCGGTCTTGATACTAGTGCACTGCCAGATAGCTTTACGATTGGTGATACAGGCACCGCTCAATTTACGGTCGATGCGGTGGATGACTTCTTACTGGAAGGCAGTGAGCCGATCACAGCGACAGTGGGTAATGTTACCGATAATGACAAGTTTGAGGCTGTGGCGGCTTCAGCTACTAAAGGTAGCGTTGATAGTGCGATTACGGATGAAGCCGAACCGGATGGTGCAGATACGGTTTATGTTGAAATCAGTGTCGATAAGACCAGTGTCGCTGAAGGCGGTGAGCTGGTTTACACCCTTAAGCTGGTCGACAGTGAAGGCAATGACGTCACGCCACCTGCCGGTACCGAAGTGTCGGGTTCACTGACATGGACAGGCGCCGCAGCAGGCGGTCTTGATACCAGTGCACTGCCAGATAGCTTTACGATTGGTGATACAGGCACCGCTCAATTTACGGTCGATGCGGTGGATGACTTCTTACTGGAAGGCAGTGAGCCGATCACAGCGACAGTGGGTAATGTTACCGATAATGACAAGTTTGAGGCTGTGGCGGCTTCAGCTACTAAAGGTAGCGTTGATAGTGCGATTACGGATGAAGCCGAACCGGATGGTGCAGATACGGTTTATGTTGAAATCAGTGTCGATAAGACCAGTGTCGCTGAAGGCGGTGAGCTGGTTTACACCCTTAAGCTGGTCGACAGTGAAGGCAATGACGTCACGCCACCTGCCGGTACCGAAGTGTCGGGTTCACTGACATGGACAGGCGCCGCAGCAGGCGGTCTTGATACCAGTGCACTGCCAGATAGCTTTACGATTGGTGATACAGGCACCGCTCAATTTACGGTCGATGCGGTGGATGACTTCTTACTGGAAGGCAGTGAGCCGATCACAGCGACGGTGGGTAACGTTACCGATAATGACAAGTTTGAGGCTGTGGCGGCTTCAGCTACTAAAGGTAGCGTTGATAGTGCGATTACCGATGAAGCCGAACCGGATGGTGCAGATACGGTTTATGTTGAAATCAGTGTCGATAAAACCAGTGTCGCTGAAGGAGGTGAGCTGGTTTACACCCTCAAACTGGTCGACAGTGAAGGCAATGACGTCACGCCACCTGCCGGTACCGAAGTGTCGGGTTCACTGACATGGACAGGCGCCGCAGCAAGCGGTCTTGATACTAGCGCACTGCCAGATAGCTTTACGATTGGTGATACAGGCACCGCTCTATTTACGGTCGATGCGGTGGACGACTTCTTACTGGAAGGCAGTGAGCCGATCACAGCGACGGTGGGTAACGTTACCGATAATGACAAGTTTGAGGCTGTGGCGGCTTCAGCTACTAAAGGTAGCGTCGATAGTGCGATTACCGATGAAGCCGAACCCGATGGCGCAGATACGGTTTATGTTGAAATCAGTGTCGATAAGACCAGTGTCGCTGAAGGCGGTGAGCTGGTTTACACCCTTAAGCTGGTCGACAGTGAAGGCAATGACGTCACGCCACCTGCCGGTACCGAAGTGTCGGGTTCACTGACATGGACAGGCGCCGCAGCAGGCGGTCTTGATACCAGTGCACTGCCAGATAGCTTTACCATTGGTGATACAGGCAGCGCTCAATTTACGGTCGATGCGGTGGATGATGTATTTAATGAAGGCGGTGAGCCGATCACAGCAACAATAGGCAATGTCAGTGATAACGGTGCATTTGAACTCGTCGATGCTTCGGCTAGTAAAGCCAGTGCAACGAGTGAGATCACTGATGAAGATGGAAGCGATCCACAAAATCCAAGAGATCCAGTAGTCGTAACACTCACTGGTCCTGAAAGTGTTATGGAAGGAGATACTACAACGCCTTACACAATTACCTTGACTGACCCGAGTAATCCTGGCACTGGGATCGCAGGTGTCGGAGATATTATTACGTTAACGTATAGCTACACCAATGCTGACGGGACTGATATTACGGAACAGACGCAAGCAATTGTGAATGCTGACGGTTATACGGCAAACTTTACGGTCGAGACTATTCAAGATGAAGAGTATGAAGAGGGGCAAGCATTCACAGTATCAGTTGTTTCAGTAACTGATTCTGGTGGTGTTGACCTATTCGAAGCATTGACATTAACCGATGCCAGTCAAACCACTCTGATTGATGACAGTAAAGACAACCCACCAGAAGCGAAAGACTTTACTGTTGAACTCGATTCAAATGGTGGTGCGCCAATCGTGTTTGATAGTGCCACACCGTCGCAAGACCAAATCTCTGATGACGAAGATGATGCCGCTGGCGACACCGTTCGTGTGGTGATTACTGATCTGCCCGATTCTGGCACTTTGCTATATAACGGAGTGCCGTTAACTGAAAGTGATTTAACTCAGTTTGATGCCAATGGCGATGTGATTGGCTCACTCAATACTTTCGACCCTAACGGCTTTACCTACCAAAATGATGATGAATCGACCGGTTTCTTCTTAGGTGTTGATGAAAGCCCTGATGGAATGACGGGCGATGAAAGTACCAGTAATTTCCTTAACTGGGGTCAACCCGTCGATGGTGACCCAACTAAACGTGAATTGCGTTTTGAAGATAGCGACGACGTGATCACCATCAGTGCCATCTCCAATAATGATAAACCGTTAACCCAGTACTTTGGTGACAAAGGCCACGTTGGGTATGGTTTAGGTGTCGGCGGGGGCGATGGTATCAACCAAGGCGAAACCATCCAAATTGATATGACAGATCGCCCGGCAGAATCGATCACGGTCGGTTTAGATGGCATGGGCGGTTGGTTCCAAGAGAATCATCCATCGCACCCAACGATGGTTCAAATTACCGTTTATCTCGATGATGGCAGCACCATAGTTAAAGAAGTGACCAAGCCGCAAGGTGAATCAAGTTTATTTCAAGAGTTGACTATTTCAGCTTCTGAGTCCTCCGATGATGCAAAAATCACTAAAGTTGAATTTACCACTATCGGTGATGGTAACTGGGAGCTTAAATCCTTTGAAGCCAACCCAAGTGATGACACCATCGATTACCGCGCTGTGGATACAGACGACAATGTCAGTGAAGAACGCACTGTCACCTTTGGTGAGGCAGACAACGCGCCGCCAGTTGCAACTGATGATCCAGTGGCATTTTCTGTTGCATTAGGTGAGTACAATAGTAATTCTTGGGAGGATGATGGGGCAGCAATCAGTGCCAGTTACCAAGGTGATGACCGCGCGATCAGTCAAAGTGGTGTGAAGCGTGGTGTTGCGGGTGACGAAAATGGCGGCCCCGGTCCTCAATTACAATTTAACCGTACTGACGGAGAATCGGAGCAGTTCAAAATTGAATTGGATAATCCGGTGACCGAATTTACCTTCTCCGTTAACAACCTAGTACGAAAAGAAGGCGGTGAAGGCAATCATGAACAGGGCAAATGGGTTGCCTATTTAGGTGATAATCCAGTCGCTAGCGGTATGTTTGTAGCCAATGAGGGCCGCAAAGCTGGCGAGTATAGTTTTGATAGCGATGACTTAGGTGGCGTGGCGTTTGATAGTATCGTGTTTGAAGCGGTAGATTTTGTTAATCACCCCGCTCAAGGTGAAGACTCTTCCGACTACTACTTAACCGGTTTCACAGCCTCTAGCAGTGGCGCTTATGCGGCCAATCAAGGGGAAGAATTCGCGATTCCTATTAGCGAATTACTCGGTAACGATGCTGATCCAGATGGTGACAATATCCGCTTTACTCATGTCTCTGAGGTGAACAACGCTGATATTCGCATCGAAGATGGCATGGTCTATATAGACTTAGACGATGATTTTACCGGGCCAACTACCTTTGACTATGTGATAACAGATGATAAAGGCGGCTTTAGTGAAGCAACGGTTTCTATCATTGTGAATCCATTGCCACAACCTGTCGGAGTTGATGGTATTACACTGCTTGATGATTCCGTGCAGGAAGGTGATAGCTTAGTTTTCCAAGTTACTCTTGATGGTGGACCGCTAGAAGAGGGGCGTTACGACGTCACTTTTGGTAACCCTAGCGATACAGCAACAGATAGCGATGTTGATTTAAGTAATGCGTTTTTCACTCACGGCGTGACTTATGATCAAGGTTCTGGTCAGTTAGTTGTACCGATTGGTGTCAGTAATTTTTCTGTCATCATTCCAACCTTGGTGGACGGTATCTACGAACTGACCGAGGATTACACATTAGCCCTTGGTCTGCCGGGTGATGCACCAATTGAAGCATCTGGCGCAATTGAAAACGTCGATATCCCAGAAGTCCAAGTTTCTGATGATCTCCGTGTGAGTGAAGGTGATGATGCGGTCTTTACTGTTTCGCTCACAACCGAAACGGAAGTACCGACAAAAATCAATCTGTCCGTTAATCACTTATCTACCGAACCGGACGATGTCGGTAACATGGTCGTTGAGCATCAAACAAACGCTGGCTGGCAAACTTTGACTGTTGGGCCAAATGGCGATGTCGTATTGCCTGCTGGAGTGGATGAAGTTCGCGTTACCATTCCAACCACGGATGATAACGGCGCGCCAATATATGAAGGCGTCGAACGTTTTGAACTTCTTGCTGAAGGTGTTGAAGGGGCGACCGGTAACGATTCAGGCCGAGTAGCAATATTTGATGACGGTAGTTTTGGGCCACAAGGGCCAAACTCAGGTGACGATGATCGACCGGCCATTGATTCAATCAGCGAGCCAACGGTTGAGGAAGGCGGCGTAGCTGAATTTGATGTCACTATGTCAAACCCAAGCACCACCCCAACGAACATTGTCATGTCGCTCAATGAGGGTAATGCAACTTCTCCTGAGGATTATGATGGTGCTCAGGTGGTGGTGGAATTTGGTAATACCACACAAACACTCGATATTGATAACAGTGGTCATTTCCGATTCTCGTTGCCCGCTGGTGAAACTGACTTTACCGTTAAAGTACAAACAAATAACGATAATGTCGCTGATGACGGTGAGCAATTCTTACTAGATGCACGTACTCAGTATCAAGTTGGTCGTGAAGAAGGTATTGCGACCATTGCCGATAACGAAGCGCCTAGTCTCGACTTGGATGGCAGCCAATATCAAATTGAATTTGTCAGCGAAAGCGCGGGCTATAAAAATGTCTTCGGCTACTATGTTTACGATGAAACCTCAGACACGCAAGAGCTTGTGATTCTGATGGAAAATTCCCATGACTCACGTGGTAATGGTTTTGACCCAGTGCTTGGTCAATTAGATTCGCTGGATAATGTTGGCTACTTCTTAATACCAAATGGTGGCAACGCAATCGCAAATGCACCTGACAACGCGGTGTTTGAAGTGAATGATGCGGGCGAGCTACTCATAGACGGTAATGTTGCGCCGAATCAAACCGTTTACTCAACTCACGGTGAAAACTCCACACTTCGAGTGTCAGAAGGTAACGACGGCGAGACCGTTCTGAGCTTTGATGATCAAATTGGTCATCCTCGTGATGATGACGACTACAACGACTTAGTGATTAAAGTGACTAAGCTCGATGACAACGTCGATTATCAAACCACCTTTACAGAGGGCGATGATCCGGTTTCGATTGCTGACCTTGACGCTGATATCTTTGATGATAAAGACAGTATTAAGTCAATGGAAGTAACGCTAACTAATAAGTTTGCTGATGATGCCTTGGTGCTACCAGCCAATACGACTGGCTTTACCATTACACCAACCGTTACTAATGGCACTATCGTGCTGTCTATAGTGGCCGATGATCCTAATGGTTTATCCGCTGATGCATTTGAAACCTTATTGAAAGGTATTGGTTTTGAAAACAGCGGTGAAAATCCAGATGAAACCGACCGCATCATTGAAGTTTCGGTGACGGATAATGCCGGTAACGTGTCAAATACCGCAACCACAACAGTACAAGTAATTGAAGTCCCTGATCTAACGGTTGGGGAAAACGCAAGCGGCGATGAAGATAACGCAATTCCGCTAACCATTACACTGCCGCAAGACAGCTCAGTAACAGAGATCCAAATCAAAGGCATTCCTGATGGTGCGAGCCTTGAAAGCAATGCTAATCCGATTGCAATTTCAAATGGTGTGGCTTCACTGACGCCTGCACAGCTTAATGGCTTAGCTATCACGCCACCGCTACATAGCGATGAAGACTTCAGCCTAGATGTGGATGGCTTTACCGCAACCAATGAGCTGATTGAACAACATCAAATTGATGTGGATGTCAGCGCGGTGACCGATGCTCCAACACTCGAAGTTGAAGGTGCGGACATTCTTTCGTTCCATAACTTCGACTCAATTGATTTGGGCGACAGATCGTGGCGCGGCAACGTTGATTCAAACGAGTTAACCGCTGCGGATACGGTGGAGGGCATCTCAGATGGCGCAGAGGGTACTTGGGGTACCGAAAATGATCGTGGAGGCCGTGACTATACGGAGGTTGGGCAAGAGAATGTCTACCTAGGCCGAGGCGGCGACCCAGACAACAACGTATTTGAGTTAGAAGGCCGCAATGGTGATGACAACTTGTTTACCGAGTTTACGGGCGAAGCTGGTCATTTCTATAACCTATCGCTTGATGTTGCTGCTCGCCGTGTTGACGATTCACCAATGACCATCTTCCTAGAAGACGGTCAAGGCAATCGAACCATCCTGTTTGAGTTCGACGATAGTCAAAATCGAGATTGGAATGATGTTTCGGTTAACTTCGCAACCCCAGCAGACGGCGATTATAAAATTGTGTTTGAGTCTGAAACTTCAACCAACAGCTATGGTGCGTTGCTTGATAACATCAAACTCGAAACACTCGATAATGTTGGCTATGAAGACAGCTACATTCCATTGAGCGATATTAACGCAAACCTTGTTGATACCGATGGTTCAGAGCAACTTACGGTAGAGCTTGATCTGTCAGACCTGCCTGGTGGTTCGAAAATTAAGGCGCCAGATGGCTCAGTGCTAGACCCAGATGTTGACGGCCTAGTTGATGTGAGTGCTTGGAGCAATAATCTAGACGACCTTTTCATTATGTCACCAGAACCGGGCACTTATCCTTTGGATGTGATTGTCACTTCTCAAGATAATGCGCCAGGGGTACCTGAATCGGTTAATCAAATCATTAATGTCACTGTGTTGCCAGTGCTTGATGCACAAAGCAAGGAGATCGAAATTGTCGAAGACAATGTCCATGTAATAAGTCTTGCTGATTTAGGTATCACAGATACTGATGCAACCTTGTTTATCACTGAGCTTTCAGAGCATGGTACTTATGAGTTACAAACTGCACCAAATGTGTGGGAAGTAGTCGAAGAGCGTGATCGTATTGATGTAACGGATATCGATGCGGGTAACCTACGCTTTACGCCAACGCTCAATGAAACCGGTCATGATGATTATCCTGACGCTGGTGAAGGTAATTTAAAACAAGATTACTCGAGCCTAACCTTTGTCCTAGAGAAAGGCGATGCGCGCAGTGATGAAATGACACTGACTATCGATGTTACTCCAGAGGCGGATATACCAAACCTTACCATTACAACGCCGGATCTTGTTCTACCTGAACAAAGCTTCACTATGCAGCGTTGGGGCGGTGTGGTAGTCGACCCGATTTATGGGGTAGGTAAAGGAGTAGATAGTACCACCTTGATTAATGAGTTCGCAGATTTGAATTCAGCCGATGCGTCCACATCAACCATAGATAACCTGCAAGATACAGCCAAATATGCCACGGTTGCCAATACCGCAGTGCTTGTGACGGGCTTAATTTATCTAGAAGCGGGGCAATCATACGACTTTGTCGGTCGCGCTGACGATAGTATGGCGATTAAGGTAGGCGGTGAAGTGGTCGATGAGGCTCGCTGGGGTGTAAACCGTGGGGAAATCCAAGGCGGAGCATTTGTTCCATCGGTTAATGGTTATTACCCAATCGAGGTTTACCATCATAACCAAAATGGCCCTGGTAATTTCAACATTGATGTCTCCATTAATGGCGAGCCAGCAGTCGATTTAAGCAATAGCAATCTATCTGTTGTACCCGATGAGGCCGCGCTTGATGCCACTGACTTGCGTACATCCGAGCTACAAATCGTTGATGGTAAGCACGTATACGAAGTGTATGGCTATAACGAAGGTGAGCAAGATACTGAAATACCATTATCAGATATCGCAAGTTCACTGAACGACCTTGATACCTCAGAAGAGCTGACGGTATTGTTAAGTGGTTTGCCTAAAGATGCGGTATTAAGTGATGGTACCAACAGCGTTCCCGTAGGTGATAGTGGTGAGGTCGATGTAACCGATTGGAATCTTACTGAGCTAACGATACTGCCACCGGCAGGTTATTACGGCGAATTCACCATTGATATTACCGCCACAGCGGATGAGATTCACTCAACCAGCGAGGCCAATGCCTATGGCACGATTGAAGTCGTCGTGCATGAGAACCAAGCGACGGTAACAGCATCAAATGCTCACGTTGTCGATGAAGATAGCGGTGATGTAGCCGGTAATCTATTAGCTGACGATGTTGATTCAGACAACGTGCTTTATGTTGCCTCGGCTACGATCGGTGGCGTGAGTTACAACATCGGTGAAGCGATTAGTTTACCAAACGGTGCGGGCACGTTTACCCTGAGTGAAAATGGTGATTACCTATTTGAGCCAGCAGATCACTGGTCAGGCGTATTGCCAGAAGTGGTTTACACCACAAACACGGGCGCAAGCGATACTCTGAACATTACTGTAACTCCGGTTGCAGAGGTACCAGACGTGTCGATTGTGTTTGGTGAAAGTGAGGTAAACAATGGTGATGTTGATACGCCTGTGACCATTATCGCAACCACGCCTGATACAGACGGCAGCGAACAGATTCAATCGGTCATCATTGCTGGCCTGCCTAATGGTGCGTTAGTGACTGATGGTCAAGGTAACCCTGTCGGCCAAGCGGGCGCAGGCGGTTGGGAGCTTCCTGTGACTGGGGCTGCGCAGCAGCAGTATGATGTTGTTATTACCCATCCACAAGGTTCAGTGTTAGATATTGATGTGTCAGCCACTGCGATAGAAACCGCGAACAATGACAGTGAGACAACCACTGAAAACGCGGCGTCACTGCAAGATATCTACGCCGATCAGGGTGGTGAAACGCCTCGCACGGTGATGAGCTTAGTGATTGACTCATCGGGTAGTATGGGAACTAAACCATTCTATGATCAATCGGGCCATCCACAGAAAGACATGACGCGTATGGAGTTGGTATTAGAAGCGAGTATTGAGCTACTCAAAAACATTCAAGAGCAGGAGGGCTCAGAAGATGTGCTAGTTCAATTGATCGACTTTGACAACAAATTAAGTAACGACTCTCAGGCGATGCCTATGCAGTGGGGCTCTGTTTCTGACGCCATTAGTAAATTAGAGACGGCAATGGATGACATTGCTCAGGGTAACAGTTCTGCTCCGTTTGCGATTGGCGGAGCGACGGACTACGAAGAGGCTGTTTATGCGGTGATGAATGGCTACAACGACGCAGCGGTATCTGGCCTAACCAACACCAATGACCAGATTTTCTTCTTGAGTGATGGCCGAATGAATGCGGGTTGGAGTGATACATCCAACGATACATGGGATGCTTTCATTGCTGATAAGCATGTGACGTCGGTTGGTGTCGGCGTTCCGTCTAACATACCGGAAGCTCATTTACGCGAGGTTGCAGGCGCAGATGGCAAAATTGTCTATATTCCGGACGCTAATATCAAAGCTGATTTACCTAAACTTCGCCCGACTATAGGTCAAATGGGCGCATTGCTGGCTATGATTACCGGCCTTGATGCTGTCGCGGTGGTGTTAGACCCGAGTAAACTCGAAGTGCTACAAAAAGTCGATACCGATGGTACGGTTACTCGTCCTACGGTTGATGCGACGCTTGATAACGGTGAGTTAGTCATTGATACCGAACACGGTGATTTGCGTATTCGAGAAGATGGTTCGTACTTCTTCCAGCCAGATCCAAGTGCAGCTGATATCCCAGTGAACGAAGCGATTGGCTATGAAGTGCTTTACTCAGTGACAGACGCCATGGGCGAGGAGTCACAACATGTAGTGAGCCTCAATGTCAGCGCGGATGGTAGCGTTAAAGCGGATTCATACAATAAAAATGGTTCTACCGGTGATGATCACATCGTAGGTACGGATAACGATGACATCCTAATGGGCCATCAAGGTGATGATATCTTAGATGGTGGACTCGGGGATGACTTCTTGTTCGGTGGTGCGGGTGATGACCACCTGATTGGTGGACAAGGTAACGACATATTATCTGGCGGTGAGGGTAGTGATATCTTTGTATGGATGGATAGCGATCTGGATGGAGGCCTAGACGTCATTACTGATTTCACGGTTAACGAAGATAAGATTGATATCTCCGATCTGCTTCAACCAAACGAAACCATGGAGCAATTGCTAGACGATATTTCTGCAACCATAGTTGATGACAACAACATTCAGCTGACTATCGATCGCGGCAATGGTCAAACTCAGTCGATTAAGATTGATGATTTGGTTGACCAAATTGATGGCATCGACGGTAGTGGTGGCCCTTCAATTACTGGTAATGAACTCACATCACTACTGAATGAAATCATCAAACCGCAAGAAATGTAGATGATAAGTTGATGATATATAGCTCAAAGCCCGCAGATGCGGGCTTTGTTTTTTTTAGGCATTTAAAATACATAACAATGTTTGTTTTGTGTCGTTGATGTAACTGATTTATGTGAATACTCTTAGGATATTGTTTGCATAATAATGTGATCCAAGTAAATTTGTGCACCAGCTCTTGTAATTGTTACAAAATGCTACTTATTTGATTGTTAATAGTTCTTAATGCCTGAGTTGCAAAGTGTCATGAAGTTTTACACTGAGCTAGTTAGGGGTAGGGAGATATATATTTCACAAAAGAGAACTAGCGTTCAGATAATTGCCAAGGAAACGCCAAATCGCGCGCGGCACAGATACAAATCGCTCTAAATTCGCAATTTAAATCAACCTCCGTCGTGTAGTGACAGCCTCATCCCAACGTTATTGTCGGCCTCTAGCCATCTAAGCTGAAACGATCCCTACAGCATCCGAGTTAATTTGGATAATGTTATGGAAAAAACAATAAGAATCCCATTTGTTGCGCGAGTCCTCATCCTTCGCCAATTCCTATGGGGCGCGGCATTCTATGGTACATACGTACTATTAACGAAATATTTTTTACAAGAGCTAAATTACAGTGAAGCTGACACCATCATGATGCTAGGTGCATTTGGTGCAGTAGGGCCGGTATTCTCGGCATTAGGTGGTTGGGCCGCAGACCGATACATAGGTTCATTCCGTGCTGTGTATATTGGTTACGCCATCTATACATTAGGCTTTGGCCTATTGGGTAGTGCCGCTTCTACATACAATGTGGGCATGAGTATCTTCGCCATCGCCTTAATTGGTTATGCGCGCGGTTTATCTTCAACCAGCCCGACAGTTCTACTGGGTAACTCGTTCAAAGATGAGACCAACGAGGCGTTCCAACAAGGCTTAACCTTTAACTACTCAATCAACAACTTGGGTTCGTTCATTGCTAAGTACATTTTCCCATTCATCTTGGTGTATGTGTCGTACAACGGTAACTTCTTTATCTCGTGCATTTCGATTTCATTGACTTTGATTCTGTTCTTCATCTTCCGCAAGCAATTGATTGAAGTGGGTAATGATATCGATAAACGACCAGTTCCAATGAAGCATTGGGCTATATTCATCATTGGTTCTCTATTGATGTTGGGCGTGGTTTTCTTCATGTTCGACAATCTGGATCTTGGTAAAAATGTCCTGTACGCATTAGGCGCAATGGCGCTGATTTACTTCTGCGTACAAATCAAACAAGCCGCACCGTACTATCGCTACCGCATGCTTGCAGTGTTGGTTATGTTGGTCATTTTGATTTGCTACTACTTCTACTACGGTCAAATGCTGACATCAATGAACATGTATGCCATCAATATGATGGATGGCTCACTGTTTGGCATTATCCCAATTAAACCGGAATCGAATGCAGCGTTTAACCCGTTATGGGTATTCTTACTAGGCGCGCCAACCATGATGATTTATGGCTGGTTAGATAAGAAGGGCATTGAGATCAGCATCCCTTCTAAATTTGCGGCTGCGTTCATTGCGAGTGCGATTGCATTTGCGATTTTAGGCTTGTCGACTTCAAACATCGACGAACACGGTAAAGTAGCAGCGGATTGGATCTTCTGGACGCACTTCTTCCAAGCAGCTGGTGAGTTGATTGTTGGCGCACTAGCAGTGGGCTTCATCTTCAAGATGGTACCGAAATACCTATCTGCGTTTGCCATTGGCCTGCGTTCAATTACTTTGTCACTGAGTGGCATTTTGGCGGCGGTAATCTCAACTAAGATTGCGTTGCCAAAAGACATTGAACTAACCACTGAAGTGGTAGAGCAAGTCTACGGTAGCTACTTCTATAATCTCGCCATTATGGCGGTGGTTGCGGCAATCGTTACATTGATGCTATCACGCGTTATCTCGGGCCTTATCGCCAAAGGTGACGAGCACGCAGAAGAAGAGCAAGTGGAATACACGGACCAAAAAGCCTAGTTATTCCCTAAATCTGATATAGCGTAAATAAACAGCCCGATTGAAGAGATTCAATCGGGCTGTTTTTATCGTCCTAAAGCAAAGGGTTAAAGAGCTTGTTCTACTTTTTGTGCGACCTCAGCAGAAACCCAGCTTTTCCATACATCAGGGTAGGTTTCAAAAAAGTAGTACATGGCTTCTTCTGCATCGGCTTGGTTATCTTCGATCCAAGCTAACAATTCACTCATCAACTGGTTGGTGTATCCACGTTGCTCAAAATAGGCAAAAGCCACTGGTTCGTTTTGGGCAAACTCTTCGGTAGTGAGCGTATAAACCGGTGCTGTAGGATACATGGTCACTTTAGGGTCTAGGCATTCCGGCTGAGTGGTACAGTTACGAAATTCATCAATGTCTGTACCGCTACCAAAATCGACTTTGACCATAGAGTATTTACCTAATACCGAAGTTGGTGACCAGTAATAGCCAAACCATGGTTTTTCGCGATCATACGCTTTGGCGATGGTCGCCGCCAATGCCGCACCAGAGCCGGGATCAATCATCTCAAAATTATGGTCTTCTAAACCAAGGGCATCAAATAAGTGGCCAGAGGTAATTTGACATGTCCAACCGGCAGGGCAGCTATAGAAGGCAAATTTCTCATCATCTTCTGGGTGTGTAAATACGTTGGCGTGTTTAATGACCCCTTCAATCGTCTTCATTTCTGGGTATTGCTCAACCAAATAATCTGGTACCCAGAAACCTTCTTGACCACCGTCTAAGAAAGCCTTACCAGCAAGGCGCAAGCGTTTGTCGGCAATGCCCTTGTCTAACGCCTCTTTAATGCCATTAGTCCACATTTCAGGCGCGATGTCAGGTTCGCCTTTTTCAATCATTGACGTTCCGGTGGGGACGGTATCTCCCGGTAAAAGTTCAGCGCTGCAACCAAGCCCTTCGTTTAAGATAAATTGGTCAACATGCGCCATCAAACTCGCGGTGTTCCAGTTCATATCCGCAATGGTGAATTCACCACATTCATTGGCATGAGTTTGAATTGAAAAGCTTGCAAGTAGTGCAGCAGAGAGTGTTGAAATGGGCATCCTCATCGGCTTAATTCCTTATTATTGTCAGCTACTTAAATAATAAAAGCAGAGATATTTGGAAAGTAAATGTCTGCAGCGGCAAATCGACCAAAAGCTCGAAGTAATGAATAAATTTGTGATGAAGAAACATGAAAGGGCGAAAATTGACGAGTAACTCAACGTTATTTGGCTACTCAATCGAGAAAGCTGCGATCGCTTTAAGTGCTAGTTACGTAAAATCACGATGGACACATCGATAGTGTGATGGAGCGTTGAGTATCAAATTCGTTTTAATCACATATTTTTTGCAATTTGAGTGGCGGCTCAATAAAGCATTGAGTTTTAGCTATTATTTAGATGTCTATGGAATCACAAAGGTGACGGACGTGAGTGAAATTAAAAGGAAACGTATATCGCTAAGAGTAGCGCTGGGCATGATGTTTGTGTTTTGCACCTTGTTTACGGCGGGCGTAGCGCTGGTTATTCAGTATCACTTTGCGACCAAAAACGAGTTAAACCATACGCTTACTCGCTATCAAGTTATCGCTAATGGGGTGTCGAGTCACCTTTCAAACTTACACACTCTAGCTGAGAACATCACCAAAGGTGGCGCTCAACTGGTTCAGATTATCGGAACAGACGTTGCCGAAAAACGATTGGTCGTGCCTTTGTCAAAGCTGCTCACCCGTGACCCAAGTTTGCACAGCATTTATGTCGCTAAAGAGAACAACGAATTTTTCCAATTAATTAACTTGGAATCAGAACAGATTAAACAAACGCTCAAAACCGAACGCGGTGAGCGTTGGCTGCTGGTGGAACATAAAGGAGAGGGTAAACAGCGCCGTAAAGTCTCTACATTCTATGACCGCAATTTTAATCAACTTGATCAAGAGGAACAGTTTAGTAACTTTTTACCTACCCAACGAAGCTGGTATGAAAATGCTATACAAGGACGTGTTTATTACACGCCACCTTATCTTTTCAATACACTAAAGGTTACCGGTGAAACATTTTCTATCAAGGTTGAGGGCAGTGAAACCGTCGTGGGCGTCGATGTGCTTCTTTCCTCATTAGAATCTCAGTTAACCAATCGTTTTGTTGAAAACAAGCATGAACCGCAAGCAGAAGCATTTATTTATCGAGCGGATGGCCGTCTTATCGCCACCAACAAAAAAATAGATATTGAAGATAGACTTCCTCTCGTCAGTTCATTGCCTTTAACTGACCGACAAATTGAAATCATCACCAATGCGCCAGAGCTTAAAGTATCCAACCAAAATGATTGGGGGCCGATAGATTTTACCGTAGGCGGAAGACCAAATGGCTTTGCTATCGACATATTTAAAGTGATCTCAGAGATGACAGGCTTACAGTTTAAATACGTCAATGGCCGCTCGTGGAACGAGTTAGTGAACGACTTTTCTCAAGGAAAAATCGACATTTTACAATCGTTCTCAGACCCGAGTGAGTTTGAATCAATGGGTGTGTTGGGTGAGCGCCTTTATAGAGGAAACTACGCGCTACTTATGAACGAGAGTAGTGACCCTGTGACGTCATTAAACCAATTGTCGGGTAGAAAAATTGGCGTACTTAAAGGGTGGAGTATTCAAGACAACATCCAACAACAATTCCCATCCATTAGCCTCGTCTCCTATGACTCGTTACATGCGGCGATTGATGATCTTGAAGCGGGAAACATAGAAGCAGTTTTGGATCTACATCGGGTTTTAATGAACAAAGTGCAAGAGAAGTTCAGGGAGAGCCTAACCGTACACGCGCTTGAATCAACGAATCTACCGAGGAATTTCTACTACTCAGTGCGTGATGAATACAGTGAAGTGGTTGAAATTATAAACCTTGCACTGGCGAATATTACCGAGTCACAACGACAAGAGCTTCGTGAAAAATGGTTCTCTAGTGGCGCAGCCCAGTCGACTTATACATTCTTACCTTATCGAGAGATCGTCAAATATACCTCGATGAATCAATACATCGATGCCGTGCAAGAAATCACCATTAATGGTGAGCAAAAATACCTCTTTATTAAACGCCTAACAGACATCGAACCACGCTTTTTCGCGGTAATTGTACCGAAAGCCTACGTGATGGCGGGAGTAAAAGAGGTGACGTGGTACTCAGTGGGCGCATCGTTACTGGCACTTGCGGCACTTATTCCGTTTGCTTGGGTCATGGCTCGGCCGATTTCTGAACCGATTAATTTGCTTCGACAACAAGTCAAACTGGTGAAAAAACGCCGCTATAGCGAAGTACAGCGAGTTCACAGTCGAGTAGAAGAGATCCATCAACTCGGTCTTTCAGTGATTCGTAGTAGCCATTCATTTGAACGATTTGAGCAGCAGCAAAACGAATTTTTTGAATCTGTGATTCAGCTAATCGCCAGAGCGATCGATGAAAAGTCGCCTTATACCGCTGGCCATTGCCACCGAGTTCCGGAAATTGCACTCATGTTGGCTGAGGCCGCAGAGAACACTGAAGATGGGCAGTTTAAGCATTTCCGTTTTGAAAATGATGAAGAGCGACGTGAGTTTAGAATTGCCGCATGGCTGCATGACTGCGGCAAAATCGCTACGCCTGAATACGTGGTTGATAAAGGAAGCAAGCTCGAAACCAACTACAACCGTATCCACGAGGTTCGAATGCGCTTCGAAGTGTTGTGGCGAGACGCACAAATTAAGCATTTACTGGGCAAACTCGATAACCAGGTCGATCTCGACAGTGAACTACAGCAAGAGCTCGAACAGTTAAGAGAGGAGTTTGGTTTTATTGCCAATGCCAACGTCGGCGGTGAGTTTATGTCTGAGCAAGATATCGAGCGATTGCACTTATTGGCTGAAAAAGAGTGGACGCGCTATTTTGACCGTGGTCTGGGCTTGTCACCATTAGAAGAAACACGTCATCAACCTGAAAATACACCAGCAACAGAAAAGCTCTTATCAGACAGAGATGAACATGTCATCGACCGTCATGGCAGTTATGATTTAGATCCAGAGCTAGGCATTAAAGTCGATATACCAGAGAAGTTGTACAACCATGGGGAAATCTACAATCTGTCAGTGCAGCGCGGCACGTTATCGGCTGAAGAGCGATTTAAAATCAATGAACACATGATCAGTGGTATTCGGATGTTAGAAAGTATTCCGTTCCCACCAGAGCTCGCGCGAGTAGCGAGATACGCGACGACCCACCATGAAACTATGGTCGGCAATGGTTACCCAAGACGGTTAAAAGGCGAGGATTTATCGATCCCTGAGCGCATCCTTGTCGTGGCAGATATATTTGAAGCCCTAACCGCAGCAGATAGGCCATACAAAAAGGCCAAATCTTTGCGTGAGGCGATCTCCATTATGTCGAAAATGGTGCAGGGCGGTCATATTGATAAGCAGGTATTCCAGTTGCTACTCAGCAGCGGGGTCTATCGTAGCTACGCAGAGAAATATTTACCTGAAGAGCTACTTGACTTAGAAGATGTCGAGCCATATTTGAAAGAGAGTTAGAGGTGATAACCTTCAGATACAACAAAGCCCAGCGATGCTGGGCTTTGTTTGTTCATAATGAACTAAATTTGGTGGGTCCGGGCGAACTCGAATCGCCGACCCCTACCATGTCAAGGTAGTACTCTAACCAACTGAGCTACGGACCCAAATTTTGTCTCTGCTTTCGCAGTAAGGAATGGTGGGTCCGGGCGAACTCGAATCGCCGACCCCTACCATGTCAAGGTAGTACTCTAACCAACTGAGCTACGGACCCATTCCTAAGAACGAGTTGGATATTACCCAGAGAGGCTCAGTGGTGCAAGCGTAAATTCTCGTAATTTGAATCGTTTGGCGCACATATGTGCTGATTGTTGGTTTTTTATTCGAGAAGGTGACGAGAGTGTGCGTGCGATCACGCACACCTTATAGGGCTCGTTGCGGGGCTATTGGCCTCGGCCGTTAAACATCACGACTATGGTCATCACGATGATGCTTGCGTCCATGAGTAGCCATGATTTAGTGGAGCGGAGTGACAATGCATAGCTGTGGTCGTAACCGACTTTTCTTCTTACATCATCGATGCAGGTGTCGTAGCCTTGTTTTACTTGTGCAAGGCCCGTGATACCCGGCATCACACCGTAAGTACGGTCGGCAAAATATGGAATCGCTGTTTCTAGCTTGTTGTAGAAACTGGGTCTTTCTGGGCGGGGGCCAATTAAAGACATTTCGCCTTTTAGTACGTTAAACAGTTGAGGAATTTCATCTAAACGAGTTTTCCTTAAAAACCGACCAACAGGCGTGATTCTTGGGTCGTTACTAGAGGCCCAAACGGCTCCTGAGCGCGCTTCGGCATCTTGATACATGGTGCGAAATTTAATGATGTCGAAAAACTCCATTTTTGAGGGGGTCGATTTGCCCACCCGTTGCTGCCGGTAAAACACTGGGCCTCTAGAGGTTGTTTTTATCGATATGGCGATGATTGGCATAATCGGAGCGAGTAAAATTAACGCTGCGATAGAACCAATGATATCGAATAACCTTTTGGCCAACCAAGTGGTCGGCCGCGCAGTAGTATGAATGGCAAAAGTTGAAAGCATAATCACGTCCTAATTGTTGTTTATTTTTTTCCAATGGCCAGTTTCTAAACCGATTAGATAGCGCAGGCCGCCGATAAAATTGACGCAATGACCAACCATCAAATAGGTCAAAAGGCGACACAGTTTGTGTTTGAAAATCTTTGGCAAAAAATGCCCTAGTATGGCGAGAAGATAGAGCGCGATCTGCGCAAGCAGCAAAGCAAAAAATATTGAGTTACTAATCAACAAAAGGCTGCTGACAAGGCTAATGATCATTAGATAGGGCGTAGCTAGCCTTAACCCTTTACCAGAAGCGAAGGCAAATGCGACGCCGCGATACTTTGGCAAAAAAAGATCGGCTAAATGAATCGCCTGCTGCATGTTACCTGCGGATATTCTTAATCTACGCTGGATATCTTGGCTTAACTGAGTCGGTTCTTGTTCAATCGCGATCATCATGGGTTCATAGACAGCGATGTAGCCTTTGCGAATGATCTGCATTGGCAAAACAAAATCATCGTTAATGATGTCTTGAGGCAGGTTTTCAAATAGGTGAGTGCGAAAAGCGAACAGTGCGCCATGTGCGCCAATGTTTGCGCCTAGCTCCGATTCGCCTAATTGGTTTTGCGCTTGATAGCGCCAATATTTCGCTTCACCGTCGCTTCCTGCCGCCATTAAGCAGTATTGGCTATTGACCACTCCGACTAAGTAAGATTGGAAGTGCTTGTCAGCGATAATCAGTGCATCCACCGCCACAAGGCAAGATACATCGCTTAAAACCGTGATGTCAGAGCTAACCGTAGGCATTAAATGGTTGATTAGAGCCACTTTACCGCGATTTTTCTCATAGGCCAAAATCTCAAAATGAGTGTCACTGCAGATTGCTTCTTGAATAGTTTGTTGTGCGATTTCGACTGTGTCGTCAGTGCATCCATCACAGGCGATGATCACCTTATATTGGCTGCGCGGATAATCGAGCGCAGCCAAGTTACGAATTTTATCCGCTATCCAGCGTTGCTCGTTATACGCAGGTACGATGATAGTTACTGTGCGTCGCTGACGATCGGCCTTCACGTTTTGATAGCCACGAACTTCTGCGTGGTTTTGTTCCGCTCTTCGCGAGGCAAGCCAACGCAGCAACAGCGGGTAGCCAAAGTGGTGATAAAGAATGAGTACCACTGAGGTAACAAACAACACTTGTAATACAATCTCATTCATTGATTACGCCTCCATTAGAATCGATTGATAGTCGGAGATCATCTTGGTGATGTTGTTGTGTTCTAAGACAAATCGTCTTGGCTGGGTAATGGTTTCGGTGTTGAGCTGTTTTAAAATTGCCGCCGCTAAACTAATTGGGCTGTCGGGCGCAAAACTTACCCCTGTGTGTGGGCAAAGAGTTTCTTTGCTTGCACCAACATCTGATGCCATTGTTTTGATATTGCATGCCTGCGCTTCCAAAGTCGCCAGTGGAAAACCTTCACAGCGGGAAGGGAGGCAAAATAGATCGAGCGATTGATAAAATCTAGGCATGTTATCGACCTGACCTAGCCAAATGATCCGTTCGGATACACCACACTGTTCAGCGAGACTTTGCAAAGCTTGAGTTTGGCTACCTGCGCCTGCGATAGCAAGGTGGTATTGCTTAGGTAGCATTGTTAGTGCTTGCACAAGAATGTCATGACCTTTGACGTGCTCTAGACGTCCTGCGCTGCCAATGATGGTGGGTTCAAGCGGCAACCCTAGTTGTTGACGAGCTAACGATTTGGACGCGGGCTTAAAGCGATCGCAATCAATCCCGTTTTTTATTACGCGAGTTTGTGGGTAGTGGAACTGCTCATCGAGCTTTTGTTTAACCAATTGGGCATCGGCGACTAAAAAGGGTTTGGCTAGTTTGAGTGCCAAACGCTGTATTAATGCGTGTTTGGTTTGGCTGAGATGCCACGCATCGTGCTCGGTGTGTATACGGCAGGCAACATTAGCCTGTTTCGCTGCGATACCAGCATAAAGCAATGGGCCAATGTGATGAGTATGCACCACATCAGGTTTAACGATGGCAAACAGTTTTCTCAGAGTCCGGTAGCACTGGTAGCTTAAGCCCTGTGGTTTATTGAGAAACAATAATTGATGTTTGAAGGGCTCTAGCTTTGGCCAGTGGGCGATTGCAGAGAGCCTGTCACCTTCAAGACTGACGATTAAAATCTGCTGGTTATGCTTTTTATGGTTAAGAATTTCCAATACCAAGGATTCAATCCCGCCTGGCTTGAGATGCTGCACGACATGGATGTGTAACGTCCGCTTGGTTCGCGAGTGTGAGGAAGCTAACGGCTTGGCCAACTGTTTAGCGGTGTTTGTTTTCGAATTATCCATATTGCTCACCTAGAGTTTTGTCGTAACGAACGATGCGTTCGAACCATGTATCCTGTGTTGCAGAACATATGCCAAAATTATTAGTAATTAATTTCAATTACTTAGGAAGGTTTGCCTTTGGTTTTCAACTTGTTTATCATTTTGAGAAGCGACTTGAGATTCTCGGAATAGAAGTGATTACTGGGGCATTAATAATCTCTACAATTTGTTCAGGTCGGCGAATGCTGGTATCAAACAGTTCGAGTAAAATTGCGATACCGATCCCCAAGGCAACCCCCGCGACTAAACCGGCCAGCACGTAGAGTATGCTAGGTAAATTTGCTGGCGCGCCGGGCGTGTAGGGAAGATCGATAATCTTTATTCGTTTGCTTTCTTCAAATTGCCCTAATGAACCCGTGAGCTGAGCCATTTCGTAGCGTTCAATCAGTTGATCGTAGAGCTGACGTTTGATCTTTACTTCACGCTCTAATTGATGCATTTCTTTCGCAGTATCACCAAATCGCTGCGCTTTTTGCTCTAACTCTTGAATCATCGAGCGCAAGCTCTTTGTCTCTTCAGTCAAAGATTCGAATCGGCCACGTACCAGTTGCAAGCTATGCAGTTGCGTTACTAGCAGCGGCTGAACTTCGTTCATGTTTGACAGCGTATTGCTACTGGCGATATCCCACAGTTGACCACTAGAAATGTTGGGCTGTTCCACCTCTAGTAAACGGCTGCGTTCGTTCTCTAGTCTTACTAGTTCTCTTTGTTTAGCCTGAACTGCGCTATGGCTATCGGTGTATTTGGCTTGCAGCAAAGTGAGTGAACTTCGGATGTCGATGATTTGGTCTTCGATTTTACCAATCACAGGGTTAGTTTTAGAGAGCTGCTGATCTAACGAACCTAAGCTTTTCTCAACGCCCGCTAGCTCCGCTTCTTTTTCGGCTAAATTTTGCTTTAAGCTTGCAAGCTGGGTAAGGGCTTGGTTTTGCATCTCAGGAGTCACCGCGAGGTTTTGGTTTTTAAAATTGGCTAGCTCAGCTTCTGCGAGATCGAGTTCTTCACGTCGTTTGTTGATGTGCACCGTTAAAAACTCACTTGAATCGCGTATGGATGAGCGTTCAGGCGCGAGTAGTTGCTCGATAAAATGATCACTGATAGATGCAAGCAGCGCTTGCATATTACTTGGGTCATCAGAGGTTAGTTGTATCTTTAAAAAGTCTTTACCGGGCTGGGAGACCGATAAACTGGCTGAGAGCTCGGCAATAACGCGTTCAATTTCTTGCGGAGTGCTTTGCGCTGAGATTAAACCTTGCTCTGTCGCGACAGCGCGTAATATATGGCGACTTTTTAGCAGTGTGCTGAGCGCATTTAAGCGCTCTTTGAGCATGGTAGAAACCGCGAGGTCTTCGAGGAAAGGGTTCATTTTGGCGGTTTCTTGCACCAACATGCTGGTGTGCGACACATAAGTTTTAGGCGCTAGTTTTGCTAACGTAAACCCCACGATTGGTAGGATGAGTATCGGAATCAAGATAACGTAACGCTGCCGCCACGCTGCATTAAGCAGAGTGATGATCCTAAACGTTAGCCCATTCATAGTTGGTCCAACATGCGTTTGACAAACTCACCTCTGCACTGCCAGCTGTCTTGAGTGACAATGTCACTTGGTAGACGAGGCTCATAGGTGGCGAGCTTTAATGCGCCACTCATTTCGTGGGCCGTTTCAACCACATTGATGTACTTGCTGTAAGGCTTTAACGCAGGAAATGGTGTAGAAATAACAGGCGCACCAACCGCTAAATACTCAAGCAACTTAAGAGGATTACAGGCGTTAATTTGATCGTTAGCCTTAAAAGGTAACAAGCTTGCTTGCCAATGTTGGCTATAACTAGGCAATTCATGATGTGGCTTAGGGCCGAGATAATGCACATTATCCAAACGAGGTAACGGGTAGTGATTGAGCTCATTTGGGCCAATAAAAACAAATTCCCAATTGGGCAAGTTAATCGCGACGTAATGAATTAACTCATAATCAATCCACGTTGACAGACTACCGTAAAAGCCAGCTATCGGTTTGCCCGATTTTGGTAGATCTTGGGCTGGGTTCGTCGGGTGAGTGAATAGGTCGAGATCGACGCCGTGGGGCAGCAATTGGGTTTTACAGTTGGGAAATTTTGCGCATAGGTTTTCACTCGCACCAAAAATGATGTTTGCTCTCTCAACCAATTTCTTCTCGTGTTTTGCGACGGTTTTATGGTCGACGCCACTTAGTGCGGAAAAGTCATCACCGCAGTAGTAAACCACCGCATGTTCATCCAAATGACCAACTAAATCAGCCGCGGTGGGTAGCGACGACCACAGAATCGGATTATGAATATTATGGCTTTTTAGAATTGGCTTTAATTGGCTTAGCATCATTTGCTTGGCCATTTGACGTGATAACCCAGATTGCGGCGCTGGAATGGTACGCAGGTTAACCACTGAGATGTTGGTCGGCGTGTCTTCAAAGCGATCAAAGCCTTGTTTGCCTTGGCCAAGTAGTTTGCTTGCGGCGCGTTTGCAATCGCTCAAGTTTAAGCGAGGCTGACGAAGGCCAATAGAATTGACCCAGATAACTTTTCTATCTTTAGCCAGGTACTTAACCAAATGCTGTGTGCTAGATGGTAGGCCACCGAAATCTTCTCCAAAAACGATCATATCACGCATAAGGTTGCTCCTTTAACTGGCGAACTATTTTTGCAGGGTTGCCTGCTGCAACCACGAAATCGGGTAAATCACGAGTGACGACGCTGCCAGCCGCGACAACCGTTCCTTGACCTATAGTGACGTTGGGTCGAATGGTAACGTTAGTGCCAAGCCATACGTCTTGTTTAATCCATATATCGCCGATATTGCTCTCATCATCGGGCATGCCTTCAGCACGTAATTGCGCATCAAGTGAGTGACCAGAATAGCCGAAGATAAACGCGCCAGAGGCGATGCGTACGTTGTCTTCAATCACTACTTTTGTGCCAACCGCAATGGTGTTTTGCCACCCAATATCGACATTATTACCAATGACTAGGCGGGGTTGATCAGTTTGGATTCGACCGCTAAACGTCGTTTGGCCAGAGATTCTGCACTGATCGCCACACTCTATAATTAACGGCCCAGTGACAAGTGGTATGCCACCGTACAAATAAAGGCCACGCCCACATTGGGTTAGACGACCTTTGAATGTTGGTGTAAAAAACAATACGCGTAGCAGTGTTTGCCACAGCATTGAAATTGTCTGGTAGGTGAAGTACATGAGTTTATTCAGCCATTGAGGCGTAGGAAGCCCAGCACTACGAATACGTTTTAGTAATTTAAACAAGGCGCGAAACCTTGGGTTGGGGTGGGTTTGAAGCCATAACTTAATTTGAGTCGCAGACATGAGTGCCTCGTATTTTTTTAGCCAATCTAACCAGTTAACCCAATCTGTTTCATATTGCGTGCCAAATTGTAAAGTTAGTAATTTCAAAAGGTTAAGTTATGTGTCTTTGATGTGCTTATTTTGATTCTCATTTTGAGAATGGTTTTGAACAATGCGTGCGCTTGATATTGCGAGAGCTGCGAGTATGTAAAGAGGCCAGTTAAAGCCCTGCGTGAGGAAGGTGCCGGAAACAATTACACCAATTAAGCCTGCGTAAACCGCATAGACATTGGCGTGAAGATAGAGGGAATAGCGAGTAGGGTTTTGCGCTAGCTTGGAAATGGTAGTGCGACTGGTACGCAGCAAAGAAATGATCAGCCCAACAAATACGGCGAGGCCAACAAAGCCAGTTTCGGCCAATACGCCAAACCACGTGCTGTGAACGGCATGGTTAAGGCCATCCCAATGAGGGGAATAATAGAAATAATTGACGTAAAAGTTATCCAATCCAACGCCAGTCAATGGGTTTTCAAGTGCCATCTTAAAAGCCGCTTGCCACGCATAGATACGTCCCATGGCTGATGCATCAATTCCTTCTTCTGCTGCGCCTCCTGATTGTCTATCGGAAATCCCTGCCAATGCGAATAGAAGACCGGCAGCAATGACTGCTAGGGTGAACAATAGCACTTTTGAGCGAATGTACTTGAGGCCAAACATTCCAAATACGGCGAGAGAGCCAAGCAACCCGCCGCGGCTTTGAGTGGCGATGACTGCTGCCATGGCTGCAACGGTACAAATTAAACCGATAACCCGAACAAAGCCGAGTTGCTTAGTCATGGTTAAGCTAACAGCGAACGCGAGAGGGAACATTAATACGAGGGCGAGATCGTTTGGGTCGCCGAGCATTGAGCCCAAATCGCGCCCTATGGTAACCCGTGAACCTTCCACCAAACCAATACCACTGACGGAATTAAATAGCGCGACTGAGGAAATAAGAATACCTGTAATGACGATCATTAAAGACATGCGCTTAACCATAATTTGGCTGTTCACTAACCAAGTAATGGCTAACGTCATGATGATGATCTTCCAATAGATCCCTTTGAAACTGGCGACTGCCATACCGCGATTGGACGCAAATACGATTCCGATAATGACCAATAACCAAAATAACGCCATCCAAGTGAGGCTTGAGTGCCAATAGACCTTTAATGAACGGCTAATCAAAATATGCCACGACAAGCCAGCTAGAGCGCCAAGTGAAAGTAATAATGGAATTTTGAGTGAATAAAGAACGCTGAAGGCCTCGTGAATTCGAAAGAATGAAAACAGCACAAACAAAGAGACAAACCAAAAGGTTTGGTTGACAACGAACAAGGCGCCCAACGGCAGCAGTGCGAGCGCAACTACGATGACTGGATTAGGTATAATGAACCATGCGCAAGAAATAAAGGCGCAGATAAGCAAAATCAAAATCGCGTGTTTGCTGTTTTTGACTTGCATAGAAGGTTGAGCGGCTCTGACTGGCGAAGTCATGTTTTTGACCTAATGCTGTGCGCCGCAGGTTTGTAATATGGGAGTATTCGTCCGTAGTACGCGGTAGTGGCAATGAAAATAAAGGCGCTTATAGTGATAGGCAACATCCAAACAGGATTCGTCATATAAGCATTAGCAAGGAGTGACGCTGTGGTTGCCAAAACAATAAACGCCAAAGGTGCGACTTGGTAAGGCAGTTTTGCGCTGCGTTGGCTACAAAGGGTAACCACCAAAAAGCGCGCCATTTGCGAACTGGCCAACAACAACACCATCAGCCAGATTGAATCTAATGAGAGCATTAAAAACAGCGCGAAGGTGATGCCAGTGATTAGGCCATTAATCAGTAAAAGTGTTTGTGTCTGCTTTGTTTTTAGAATGCCAATATTGGTCAGTTCGGTCAGTTCTTTGAACAACATGGCGATAAGCGCAATTGCAGTGAGCGATGCGGCCATTTGGTAGTCTGATGGGAGCGCATAAAGAATGAACAGTTGGCTAAAACCTGATACTAAAAGGCTTAACACGCAGGCGAGCAGTATGCCGAGTTGCGTTTTTGATGCGGTGACGCTGTCACCCAGAGTACGCCAAGATTCAAATCTTTTCGGCATCCACCACATGTGAAAAGGTTGCAGCGCGATACCGAGTGCAAGGGCGAATTTAGCGGCGATGGCGTACACGCCAAGCGTCGTTAAATCAAATTGTACGGCGAGAATCCAACGCTCCCCACCATTTAGACCGAATGCAATTAATGCCGATAGCATCAGTGGTGCACTGTATTTGAGCATTTTAAGCAGCTGTTGGTAGCTTAAAAACTGCAGCGTAAAGCGGTTGTGGCAATGTAACCAAACAAATTGGCAGGTAGAGCAAAGTACGCCAATAGCAAAAATGGTGGTGAAATCAGGCTGCCAGTTTAGACTCGTGACGACCAAGCACACTTGAAGCATGGTTGTGACAATACTGATTTTAAAGAATAGCCATGCTTTGTTGTGAAGCCTTAACCACGCAAAACTGATCGCGAGCGCACTTTCGTACATCACCACCCAGCCCAGTAAACCCTGTTGAACAGGGCTGATAATGGCACTTGACCATGAATGGAAGGCAAAAGCCATCGCGCCAAACAATACACATAACCCAAATGATAATAACAAAGTGCTGTAATACAGTTTGCTCACAAGTTGTTTCTGTAATTGGGGTTGCTTTTGTGTAGCAATGAAGCGATAGAGATTTTCATGCATTGCAAGGCCAACCAGCAAACTAAAGAACACAGTTGTAGTGGCCAGTAATTCCAATTGGCCGATGTCCGCGGGGCTTAAAAAGTGGGTCATGAGTGGCAATGTAATGAAGGCTGCACCTTTGACCATAATTAGGCTCAGACCATAGAGAAGCATCTGCTCAAACGGCTGCAACTTGTCACGCCACTTTTGAACCAGTATAGGCATCCATGGTGAACCGTTTTTTGAAGGCAGAGCGTTCGTGGCGTTCTGCACTTGGTTCACACTACTTTTGTTATTGCCCACGGAAACCGTCATCGTTATTCCTCGCGGGTAGGCACAGCATGAACAGCATCAGTTGCGCCGTATTCAATGGATGCTGAGATGGCACGGTAAGTGGCTTCTGCGCGGTACTCCTTCGCAATTTCAAGCGCGTTACGACGTAAGACTTTGAGCTTACTTGCGTCTTTGTAAATCGAAAGTATTGCGCGGCTAAGAGACTGAAAATCGAGCGGTTGATATTTAACGCAATTCACGCCATCGGTTAGCCGTCCGTCCCAGTAGCTACCATCTTGTGGAATCACCACACACATTCCCGCGGCGAGTGCTTCTAGAATTGATAAGCCAAACGGCTCTTTGTGGCTAGTCGATATAAAGATATTGCACTGTGCACGAATTTCATCGAGGTTTGGTGGGTCTTGATGCCATTTAGTGTGTTTAAGCACCACGGGCGCTATCGAAGTCTCAACCGCGCTGTTTTGCGGTTTGATAAAGCAAATATGGCTCGCAATGGGTTGGATTTGATGACTGTACCGTAGCGCATTGACCAATAATTCAAGGCCTTTCCATTTAAGCAATGAAGCTGCCCAAAAGCAGACTGGGAAGTGACTATGGCTTTGAGTCGGCCAGCGCTCAGCACTAATGCCATTCACAAATTGAATGAAGTTTCGGTTACTTAAGTAGGTGTTCTCTATGGCGGTAACATCGTCCAAACGCAGTGTTTGGCTTAAATAGGCGCGCAGTGCGAGGCGTATACTGTGTTTGGTGGAAGGTAAATAGAACACGCCTTCAACCTGAGTAAAGCACCAACCAATCGAGCGAGAAGACGCGACATTGCCATGAACAAACTGAAACACAGGCACTTTGGTTAGCCATTTCACAAGGTAAAGGGGCATGTCGATGCCTGGGCCTGATGCGCCAATCAATGCATCGACTTTTGGTATGCGCAGCATAATAAGCAGTACTATGAGGCTAAAGAAGGCTTGATTAAGCCAATACGCTAGCCCGTGGTAGCGGCGATTTAGCCAAGGGATAGAGCGTAATTTTAAAACCGTCACGTCATGCTCTTTTATCAATGCGCTTTGAGCCCAATAGTTGGGGTCAACAGTCAGCACGGTAAAGTGAACATTTTCTCGATTGCATTGGCTTAGCGCGTCACTGGTGGCGATTTTTGACCCTCCTTTGAAAGGGATCGGATCGAAGATCAGGTTATGCAGTTTAGCCATGACGACCTCCAATATTTTTCTGCATCCGTTTTAGTGCGTGCGGTACAGGGCGAAACAAATGGCTAAGCGCTGGCGGTGTGCGCTTTTGTTCGAGTAGTTGTTGATAGACTCGCTCAATACCGCTCACATAATGTTGTACTGACAATTTATGCTCGATATGGCTTTGCCCTTGATGGGCGATGTGGCGGCAGTAGTCTGGATGAGTCACCACACTCGACATCAACTTCATCATGTTCATGTAGCCATGATTAGCGTAAAGAAAGCCGGTTTGCGCATGGGTAATAAATTCGGGGACACCTCCAACATGGGGAGCAATGATAGGTATGCCAGCAAGGCCAGCCTCTGCAATAGCAAGGCCAAATGCTTCTTCACGTGCTCCACTGACGAAGGCATCACAACCTTTTAGCCAGCCGATGACGTTGTTTTGCTCGCCGACAAAGTGGACGCAGCTGTCCAAACCTAATTGGCTCACCTGATGCTGTAAATTTTGTTTCTCTTCACCATCTCCAATCACGACTAGGTGACTATTAGGGTGTTCAAGGCGCAAGTAGCAAAGCGCTTGAAAAATTCGATCAATGCCTTTGCGATGAATCAGTGAGCCCACTGTCACGAACAGGGTCGCCTTTTCATCCAGTTTGAGGTGCTGTTTGACATCAATGGCTGGAGTGTCTTGAAGTTTGCCGATGTCCAAGCCGTTGTGCACCACGCTTAAACGCTTTTCGTTGTAGCCTTCATCAATCAGCTGCGCCGAAATTGCACGGCTAGCGGTGATGACATGAGGGGATAAATGCAAGGCGTGTGTGACACGGTCACGAGCTGGGTAATCACTGTGAAGGTGGGTTACCAGAGGCGTGGCGGTCAATCGAGCCGCGAGGCTCATCCACTGGTTTGGCGCAGCACTGTTTACGTGAACTAAGCCAATCTTGTATTTATTGATGATCTTTCTGGCGGTAAAAACCAATCGCGCCCACGCTAAGAGGTTATAGCGCGGTTTGTTCCAACCCAGCAGCAGAGGGAAGGTTTCAAGCAGACAAGGGATGCCATTAAAGGTAAGCACTTTGTGCAAAGAGGGGTTATTGGTCCAAACGATGGCGTGATAGCGAGAGGCGTCTAGATGCTGAATCAAATCCAGTAAGCAGCGCTCACTACCGCGAATCCAATCTTCGCCATAATGGACAAACAAAATTGGGGTTGGGTTACTCATTCTCTAGCCTTACTTGTCGTTATCAATATCCGTAATAACGCAAAGTAAGTGCCAAATAAGGCTCTGTTCTAACTTGATGATTTAGCTAAAATAAATTTAGATTGATTCATAATGACAGAGTTAATTCTCAAATTGAGAATCAGTTTGGGAGTCAGAAAAGGGACTAATCGCATAGAGAGATAGCATATTGGGTATCACATGCGTACTGCTGTAATGGCGAGCAATGGTATTGGCCGCATTGACACGCAGTGCCATGATTGATGACGGCGAGAAGGCGAGATATTCTTTTAACGCCCGCTTAAGTTGTGTGCCATCTTTGACTAAAAGACCATTAAATGGCGAGTCAATCAGGTTTGGAATATCACCAACTGCAGTTGAAATAACATTAATACCTCGCGCCATCGCTTCAATCGCAACTAACGGTAAACCTTCAAATTCAGAGCTAATGATCAACACATCAATATTAGGCCACACTTGCGCCATTTCTTTTTGATGACCGTGAAAGGTTAAGTTGGGAGATGAACTTTGTTTCAACTTGTCCGATAACGGGCCATCACCATAGAGATGAAAATCATGCTCAGGGAAATCATGCGCAAGCTGAACAAAGTGATGTGGTGCTTTTTCACTACTGAGCCTTCCCACATACGCGATTTGAGAACCGTGTTGGAAAGCGACTTCGCTTGTATCGATGAAATTATTAAAATGATGAGTTTGGCAGGGCAGCTTGCTGGCAATGGCTTGGCTAACTACGATAGAAGCGGTTGAGAGCCACGCAGTATAGCGGTCTAAAAAGTCATACAGCTTTACGCGTCCAGTTGGTGTTTCGCCTGCGTGATAGGTGGAGACTTGACGCATGCCAGTAACACACCGCGCCAGTTTACCAATCAGACTTGCTTTGTAGCCATGGCAATGCACTACTTGCGGTTGGTATTGTTTGACTAATTTAATCAACTGAAACAGCGGCTGACTGTGATTATCGTTAAGGTAGCCATAATCAATATCATGACTTTCTAACTTTGCAATTAGTGGACTTGGGACGGCGTAACGGTGGGTAAGCCAAACTCTCACTTTCTGCTGATGCTTGACTAAACCTAACGCAAGCTGCAAAAGGTGGGTTTCGATGCCGCCAAACTGGCGGCTATCCATGACTAACCAAATTTCATTAGACGAAATTCTGCTCATCTTCTGCTTCCCATGCCTGTTTCTTACGATAAACAGTGGAGGGGCTTAGTTCTAATAACACTGCAGCGTTAAGTACATTGCCATCGCAAAAATCAATCGCTTGTTGAATGGCCTCCCGTTCAATTTGCCACATAGGACGAATCTTATTGGCATTCGGCAGTACGCTATTAGTGCTTTGGGTGGAACTGATTTCCATCTCGGCGTGGCTAATTTGCGCTTCGACCAAAGGTTGTGGCGGTGTTGGAGCAGGGCGAGTTCTGCTTGGTTTGTTATTAACGATCTCAACGGGTAAGTGCTGTGAGGTTAACTTCTTGTCGTCATTTAGCACCACTATGTTTCGAATCACATTTTGAAGTTGGCGCACGTTGCCAGGCCATGCATAACGTTTGAGTACAGCTTCCGCATCCTTATTAATGGCCTTGAACGATTTGCCATCCTCTTTTGCGTAGAGACGCAAGAAGTGGTTGGCTAAGGTGACAATATCATTGGAGCGGTCGCGTAAAGGCGGCATATCGACTGGCACAACATGAACGCGGTAATACAAATCTTCACGGAAACGACCTTCTTCCACTTCGGTCAAAGGATGTCGATTGGTCGCACAGATAATTCTAACATCGACTTTTTGCTCGCGGTTTGCGCCTAAAGGTGTGAACGTTCCGGTTTGCAGAAAACGTAATAGCTTCTTCTGCATCTCTAGATCCATTTCGCACAGCTCATCAAGGAACAATGTTCCGCCGTGGGCCATAGTCGCTGCGCCTTTACGATCGGTGGTCGCACCGGTAAATGCGCCTTTGACATGGCCAAAGATTTCACTCTCCATCAAATCTTTTGGAATTGCACCGCAGTTAATCGCTATAAAGGGTTTATCACGTCGCTTACTTTCTTTATGAATCGCTTCTGCGCACACTTCTTTACCTGTACCACTTTCGCCAACAATAAATACGCTGGCGGTAGTAGGGGCGACAGAATCAATAATTTTATACACCGCTTGCATACATAAACTGCTGCCAATAAAACCGTGGAACTGATTTCGATCGAACCGAGTTTCGATATCTTCCACGAGGTTTTCAAGCTTAGAGCGTTGCAGATGAAGCGCGATAGAGGTGTTGAGACGGTTCGCTTTAATCGGTTTTTCTAAGAAATCCTTAGCGCCTTTTTGTAACAAGTTAACCGCAACATCGACCGAGCCATGAGCGGTGGCGACAATAACTGAAGTCGGAATTTGATTGTCGATGATCCAATCGAGAATATCTTCGCCTTCCATGTCGGGCAATTTGAGATCGAGTATCACCAGTTGTGGCGTATTTCGCTCAATAAACGCAATGGCTTCGCGGCCTGTTTCGACATGAAATAGATCAAATGGCTGATCTTTAACATATTGTTGGTAAAGTACAGCCAGCGATGTGGAGTCTTCAATCAGCAATACTTTCGGTTTCATCGGCGACTTCCTTATTGTTATCACTGTGCCTTAATAGCTATGGTTGTTTGGCAAAGTTAATCGACAAATCCTAGTGTTTTTCTCTGTTCGAGTGCAGCTAATGAGCGATTGGCAATATCGAGTAAATCGTGATGGCATTGTAAGGCATCTTCTCCTTTACCATCGGCACACATGTGTTCAATCTTTCGCGCTAAGTTCGATAACTCGCGGTTGCCCAGCGCCAAAGAAGAGCTGCCTAATGTATGGCTTTCAAACTCTATAACACTGACATCTTGCGCCTGAAAGGCGTCATCGAGCACTTTTAATCTTGCTTGCGACTCTTCAAGATAGTGGTCAATCAACATTGGAATCACTTCAGCACTGGTGTCGGCAATCATCTGTTGAATGATCTCTTCATCAACTAGCTCTATATCCACAAGCTTCTCCTTAGCAGTCTCTGCGTAGAAACAAGTGAGTTAATGTGCATTAAAGTCCATATTGCTCGCTTGTTAGTTTAAGAATAGATGAAATTTTTCAATTGGTTGGGTAAAAATTGTTCGGTTGGTGTTTTCTCAATCCATGTCGCAAATTTGATAAGACGCTATTTGCATTATGCTCGCTCTAACAGCAGTGGCATTTGCTGGATTTTGTCTATCCACGTTTGTTTCATTCGTCTCGGGATCAGTGGAAGTCGTTCAATTTGACGGCTTATCTCGCTGGCTAAAGTGGGTTGATAGTGGCTGTTGAGTACACAGCCGATAATCTCTGTCTGGTTGGCATGTAGAAGTTGTTTGGCTTGCTCTAACTGGCTTTGGGTGGTTTGCGTGGCTAAAACAACCAGCAGAGCAAACTGACACGCTTGTGCGACCGCTTGAGCTGGAATATTACCGCGGTTGATCTTGAGTAACGGAGAGGTATCAATGACGACTCTGTCATAGCTTTGTAACCAATCTTCAATGTACTTTGCTAGGCATTGTGGATCGCTGTATTGCACCAATTCCGATGGACTTGATGGCTTAGCGATTCCGGTAAATACTTGTTTGCTTGATTGCTGCTCAAGCCAAGTGACCTTGGCCGAGCTATGGTTAAATGTGTTGGTCGAATCTTGAGTATCGAAAGTAATGGCAAGGTCATTGAAACCGGAGTTATACAGATTCAAATCAACCAACAGCACAGAACGACCAGCAAGCAGGTAGCGCTCAGTTAGCGCAGTTGCAACAGAGGTGACGCCGTCACCTGAGTCGCACGCGGTGACACATAATGAGCGGCACTGCTTGGCTTCTGCGGCAAGAAAGATCTGTTCAATTTCTGTATGAGTTGCTGGAATCATCGCTATAACGCTCCAATCAGTACAATGGTTGTGGTGAGGCGCAAGATGTCTTCCAAGCCAACACGTGCTTTTTCCATAAAACTGTCACGACGATCTGGCACATAAATAGTATCGCCGGCACGTAGTACGGGCAGTTTGTAGATGTTGGCGGTTTTGCTGAAATCAATCAGGTCAAAAGTACGTGCTTGGCCTTGGCAGCAAGACATATTTACCACCGAAATCTTCTCAAGATAGGCGTTGTCACTCGGACCACCAGCTTCGGCGATGATATCGAGGATCGTCATGTTGTCATCAAATACGTAGCGACCTGGATTGTTCACTGCGCCGAGCACTCGAACCGTCGATTCCTTTGAGCGATCTAACCAAATTTTGTCTTTCTCTGGGATGTAGATTGTGTCGCCCATGGTCACTTTGGGTAGCAACGACTCATCACCGGTTTCGAAATAGAGCGATAGATTGAGTTTACTTACTTTTGAGTAACTCTTGTCACGATGGGTAATGCGAATGTTGTGAATATCGGCATCTTTAGTTGGGCCATCCGCAGCAGAGAGAATATCGAGAAAGTGCATCTCTTTGGTAAAGCGGTAGCGACCCGGCGCGTTAACTTGACCAAATACATAGATCGACGCATCTGAGCTTTGACGCACCCACTGAGATTTATTGTCAGAAGGATCTTGTGGTAGATCGTGCACTCGTACAATAGAGCCTGCGGCAATCAAAGGTAGCTCATGGCTTGGTGCACCTTTTAAAATGAAATCATCAAGGTTGAACACAATGAGCTCGCCATTGGCATCAACGACTTCAATTTTAGTCGTATCTGCACGCAATGTTGGGCCACCAACGTGTGCGAGTAAGTGCATTAAATCCATTTCATCCGACCATTCGATACGCCCTGGATGGACAACTTCACCGATCACATTGACTGCACGGTCAGGCGAGATCTTAAGCCATGACTTCTCGTTCATGTCGGTTTTTTCAGGCACAAAAATCGCGTCACCGGGGCCAATGGCTGGTGGACGTTGACCACTGAGGCCTTCAGTGTAAGCGGTTAAATCGAACTTAATCACTCGACCACTGGCCTTGATTAGACGAATCTGACGAGATTCAGCAAAACGCGTTGGGCCGCCAGCATTGGCTAGAATATCCATAAAGGATGCGCCTTTTTTACCTTCGTACGCGCCGGGGCTGGCCACTTCCCCCATGATGTAGACAACATTAGCCCCAGCGCGTATCTCTTCTTCCTGTTTTGGTACAAAAATGGTGGTGCCTTTGCTCAACTTAGGCAGTAGGGTTTTATCGCCGCTGTCTAAGTAGAGTTTTAAATTAAACAGTTGTGGTTGGTTATTGCTGATCACGCGAATCTGCTCAACCGTTGCGTAGCGAGTCACGCCGCCTGCGCGCATTAAAACATCGACCAAATCGGTGTTTGGTTTGTAGGTGAAGGTACCCGGCGCGTTTACTTCGCCAAACACTTTAATTGCGGTGCGGCTATCTGCACTGTCACCAGCATTCGCTTGTTTGTTTGCATCAAACTGCTGCTCTATGTTGCCGACAAGAGGCGATGCTGGCACAAACAGGCTATCAAGTGATTTAAGTTCTGGTAGTAAGCTATCATCACCAGAGTCTAAAAAAGCTTTGTAATTGAAAGGAAACTTATCTTTACCCCGCTTAAGTAGCATGTTATCGAGCTGTGCACCTGAACGAAGGCCGCCAGCGGCATGAATGGCGGTTTGAACATCGGCGTTTTTCGCCAACGTGTATTCGCCCGGTGATTTCACATAGCCTTGCACTGATACTAGAATTTGCTGCTCTGCGATGTAAACACTGGCAGTAGACAAATCACGAAACGCTTTGTTTAGTGCATTGATAACCGCTTCAGACAGTTGAGGTTCGGTATAGCCGGCCACATACAGGGTGCCAACTTCGGGCAAATCAATACGGCCTCGTTTATCCACTTGAAAACCACGATTTAACGATGACTCGCCAGGAAGGTTAACTTGAATCAGATCGCCAACTTGTACACGCTCTGCGGCGAAAGAAAAAACCGAGTAGCTGAGCGTAAGCACCAAGATGAATAGGGTATTAGTCCACTTCATAATAACCTCCTTGCTGATTTTGATTCGCCAGTTCCTTTGTGGCGATAACTTCAATGCTGACACGACGATTAGTCAATCGAACCCCATCAGATTGCCCTTCATAAAGTGGCAGAGTGTCGCCGAGCGAATGTGCTTCTATTCGAGAGGGTGCGAGTCCAAAAATCACTAAATAACGTTTAACTTGCTTTGCTCGGCCCATCGCTAATTCTTGGTTGTAAAGCGTTTCGCCAGTCGCATCGGCATGACCCGTCACAGAAAGGTGAAGGCTTGGATTTTGTTTTAGGATGTTGGCGGCTTCAGCAAGGTGTCCCATATATTTGGGGTTTACTTCCGTCGAGTCGTACGCAAATTGATTGTCAACGTTGAGCAGGTTGAACAACTGATCAATGACAGAAAGTTGCATCTGAAATTCTTGCTCGTTAACTGGAGGTACACAGTTAGCTTGCGAGGTGACGTAATCAAGTTGTCGCTCTAGCTCACCTAGGCGTTTACGCTGAATTACGATGTCGTTGGCTGCGTCGAGCCATAATCCGCCTTCAAGTTCTCGGGCGATGCGGTTTTGTTTTTCGAGAGCTTGCACCACCGCGGCGGGGAAGCACCATTTTGCGCCTTCACGGATCAACGAATCAAGGTGGAGTTTAGTCAGTTGCCAATCAAACCTTAGTCCATGCTCTGGGCCTAGTGGTTCATCGGGCATAACGGGTGAAAAGCTATTATCTATGTAGTTTTCGGCGATACCGCCGCGCCCTTCATCTGGATAACTGGTACAGCCTAGCGTCAGTAGTCCAGATGCAATTAGGGCTATGTATTGTGCGAATTTAACCATGCCAACTTCCTCTTATTGTAATTGTTTTAATGTTTGTGAGAGTTCACTGGGATAGCTTGGTTGATACGAAGTAGGGTCATAATTTCTAAAGGTTGACCTTTCACGTTTTCAATACGCATGTTGCGCTCACGTTCTACCAAGCGTTTGTAGAGGTAAACAATGGCACCAACGCCCGATGAATCGAGAAATGTTACTTTCTCAAAGTCAATTTCAACTTCGGAATGACTTGGGTCAGCAATGATTTGATCAATATGTTGTTGAGCGCTTCGGCTGCCATCAGCGTCTAGGTTCCCGTTAAGTTCTAGAGTTAAAACAGTGTCGCTGGCTTCAATAGTACGTAGTTCCATGGTGTTACTCCTTTCGTGTTTGAACTAAATAACGCACTAAACATGCCAAAATTAAATATGCTTAAAATCAATAATTTACGTTGAGGAGAGGGTTGATTTGTCAATTTGAAAGAGTGAATTCTCAAATTGAGAATCAATATCTATTTTGTAAATTCATATGCAACGCGAATATTTTCAGTTGTTTTTGCGAGCTGTTCTAAGCCCGATTCATACTTTCTATTGATTAAGTAACCTAAATTTAATGTAACAATGAGCATATCGTCCGATAGAACAATAGATTAGGTTAATTCGAATGCATTTACGTCTTACGTTTTTGGCTAGTCAGGTACTACTTACACTCCAAGCTGGCGCGGCCGAACCTGCTTCTTTAGAGGGGTATATGCCCGTGATGCAGGCGCATCAATATCAAGAAGGCTTGAATGTGCATGAATATTGGCAAAGCGAAAAGCTAGATGGTATTCGGGCAATTTGGGATGGTGAAAAGTTACTCACCAGAAATGGGCGACAGATTTACGCGCCAGCGTGGTTTACCGCGCCATTACCTGATTATCCAGTCGAAGGAGAGCTGTGGGCGGGCCGCGGAAACTTCCACCTCGTGCAGCAAACCGTGTTAGACCACAAACCAATCGATCAATCTTGGAAGCAGATTGACTTCATGTTGTTCGATATGCCTCACGCCGCTGGGGATTATCAAAAGCGCTACTACAATATCGTCCACTACGTTACTTCAGTCGAACACGACCACATTAAATACATCGAACATACCCCCATCACGTCTGAGAAAGAGCTATTCCAGTATTTAGATAATGTGAATAATGGCCAAGGTGAAGGGGTGATGCTGCGTAAAATCACCAGTCGTTACCAAGCAGGGCGCAGTTCAGATTTGCTTAAACTCAAAACTCATCAAGACGATGAAGCGCAGGTGATTGGCTATAAAGTTGGCCGAGGCCAGTTTAAAGGCATGATGGGGTCGATTTTGGTTAAGTGGCAAGATGGCGTTGAGTTCTATATTGGCAGTGGTTTTTCAGAGCAACAACGTAAAAATCCGCCTCCGATTGGAAGTACAATTACCTTCCGTTACAACGGATTAACTCAAAATGGTGTGCCCAAGTTTGCTCGCTATGTCAGAGAGCGAGTGGAGTAATAGCGTTACTGACCAACACTTACGCCACACCGTTTGAACAAAGATTGCCAATATTGAACATGATCAAGGGTTGCTTTACGAAATGCTTGATGAGCCGATACCAAAGGATATTGATAGTCTGGATGAGCCGTTTGCAATAACTTTGCAAGCGGCTCTATTTGTATATAGAGCTTATCTAAATTAGCCAAATATGGCTGCACTTCAGTAACGTATGTGCGATTAAACACATTGTTCAAATAACGAAACTGCTTTTTATCCCGATTGACTTTGCAAACGACGCGACTGTCGTAAAAGTTGAGCTGTCTTGTCACGGTATTTAAGTAAGCGGTGCTCATAGTGAGCGAGTACCATAGCTTGCCTAGCATGGGCGCTTTATCCAATGTTTCTTGATGAACGGTAATAGGGTGAAAACTGGCGTCTAGGCTATAAGGTTGATTAAATGATCGAGCGGTTTGCAACAAGACGTCAAAGGCTGTAATCAATTGGTTGGGAAAAGCTTGCTGCCGTTGGTCAATCCAACCATTTGGGGCAAACTGGTTTCGCATTGCATCACTAGCAAATAGTAGGTTGGCAAAGTGACTGGCAATGTGCTGCTGCTTTTTAGCCAAAATAATGCTGAGCTGATTGCGAAGTTCAACATCAACCTGCGGGTTATTCACGCAATGTTGTAGGCCAGCAATGAGGGAATTTTGATAATCAAAATCTCGAAACGGATCTTGAACCTTGCCCATTATGGAATTCTTTTCCGCGATTAATTCAAACAACCCACAGTTGCGTAATTGGTAACTATCTAGCAGACCAATGGATAGCGGCTCAATCTCAATGTAAAGCTCTCGCTTATCAGGAATGGTGACCGCGTCACCTTTTTCAACTAATAATGCGTCTTGTCCTTGCACTCGGGCGATACGTTGTAAGTAATCATCAAACAAATCTTCGTTTGGGTGAGAGCTAAACTCACAGCCAACGAGTGTCATAGTGATGACAACAATAATGGATTTCCACATAATGCATGTCCAATCAATGTTTCAATAAACATTATTACTTATCTACTGTGAGAAAAGTTTATTGGTTAGAAAAGATATTGAAACAGAACCAATCCCAGCTGATCGATTTAAGTATGTAGCAAAAAGGCCAGCATTGCTGGCCTTCGGTTTATCTAGGGTACAAGTGTGCGTTGTTATTTCGCAGCGAGTTTAAGCTGAACCTCTTCAGGTTGCTTGTGCATCCAGCGTAGTCTTAAACCAAGCATGACTGCGGCGGATGATAAACCGGTAATAAAGCCAATCCAAAAACCGTGTGCGCCCATTGGTTCAACAATCCAATCGGTCATACCCAATATATAACCTGTTGGTAGGCCGATAATCCAATAAGCGATAAAGGTACGGTTGAAAATAGCAGCCATATCTTTATAGCCACGAAGCGCGCCAGCTGCCACAACTTGAATTGCATCAGTACATTGGTAAATGGCGGCTAGGAGTAAAAGCTGCATAGCAAGTGCAATTACTTCGGCATTATCGGTGTAGAGCAGCGACACTTGCTCGCGGAATACCACTGTAAATAGAGCGGTAATTAGCGCCAGTGCGAGTGCGACCATCAAACCGACGTGTGAGGCGATTCGAGCACTTTCGACGCTGCCTTGGCCTAATCGGTGACCAACACGAATACTGGTCGCCGCACCAATACTCATTGGTAACATAAAGATAAGAGACGAGAAGTTAATCGCGACTTGGTGCGCAGCAACAACCATCGGGCCAAGCGGAGCGACTAAAAGCGCAACCACGGCAAATAGCGTCACTTCAAAAAAGAGTGCAGCAGCAACTGGGAAGCCAAGCTTAAATAAGCGAATCAGCGCCTTACCTTGAGGGGCGTGGAAATGCTTAAATAGCTCTATGTGAGCAACGCGCTTAGCGGTTAATACGTAAAGCAGCATCAAGGCAAACATGATCCAGTAAACAATCGCTGTTGCTACGCCACAGCCAACACCACCAAGCGCTGGAGCGCCAAATTTACCGTAAACAAAAATCCAGTTGAGCGGGATGTTACACAGTAGGCCAATGAAGCCGATGAACATTGCTGGTTTGGTTAACGACAAGCCATCGGTGAAACTGCGCAACGCCTGAAACAATAAAAATGCAGGTACGGCATACATAACCGCGTGCATGTAGCCGTTGGTTTTATCAGCCATCACTTGTTCCACATCCATCAAACTCAAGATGGTTTGTGTTTGAAACAAAACGCCAACGATAGGTATCGAGATAACCAAAGCCATGTAGATGCCTTGTTGAATCTCGTATGGGATCTTGTTGTAGTTCGCAGAGCCGTTCAGCTGAGCCACAACGGGCACAAGAGCCATTAACAAACCCACGCCAAACAAAATAGACGGTAACCAAATACTCGCAGCGATGGATACAGCTGCCATGTCGGTTGCACTTACGCCACCCGCCATAACTGTATCAACAAAGCCCATACCAGTTTGCGCGACAGAGGCGATCAATACGGGTGTAGCCAACTTAACTAATGTGTTGGCTTCTTGCTTATAACGATGCACGAAAAAACTCCAAGAAAGGGAAGAAACAACATTCGTGTTGTTGTGTCTCAATGACCGCCGCATTATACATAAACAATGGGGGATGAGTGATCTTTCGATGTGAAGTGAAGCGTATTTAGATTTCACACTGTTACCGCAAATCATTATGCGTTAGTTTATGTTTAATCACTCATAACTGGGAATCTTCATGTTTACAGGAATTGTTCAAGGTATGGCGCAAGTCGTATCGGTGGAAAAGAAGCAAGACTTTCAAACTCACACAGTAAAGCTAACTGATGAATTGGGCGCAAACCTCGCCATTGGCGCTTCAGTCGCACATAACGGTTGCTGTTTGACGGTGAGCAAAATCGAAGGTGATCTGGTGAGTTTTGATCTTATGCAAGCGACGCTAAAGCTAACCAACTTAGGGGAAGTTGAATCCGGACGTTTGGTGAATATTGAACGTGCCGCGAAATTTGGTGACGAAATTGGCGGCCACAGCATGTCTGGCCACATTTCTTTGATGGCGACGGTGACAGAAGTGATTGACTCGCCAAACAATAGAACCATTTGGTTTGAGCTGCCGCTAGATGCGATGAAATACGTGTTAGCAAAAGGCTACATTGGTCTTGATGGCTGTTCGTTGACGATTGGCGAAGTGGAAAAGAACAAATTCAGCGTGCATTTGATCCCTGAAACGCTGCAACGCACTTTGTTTGGTCAACGTGAGGTCGGCGATAAAATTAACGTTGAATTTGACCCGCAAACCCAAGCGATTGTCGATACGGTTGAGCGCGTACTTGCCGCGAAGCAGCTAGGTTAAAAAAGCAGCTAGGTAAAATAAGTCGAAACGAAAAAAGAGCGCTTTTCAGCGCTCTTTTTATATAGATAAACAGGTCACGTTAAAAACAGATTTAGAAAATTTGTTCATCGTCCGCATCAATGGAAAGATCGATACGGTTCATTTGTTCATTGACGACAAGATTATAGTGAACGGCATTACAACAAGCAGGGCAATCATCATAGAATTCTTGATTGCCATTGGAGGCGTCGAGGGTGATACCAATAGAGTGGCCGCAGTGAGGGCAAGATACCTGTTTCTCAGTGAAGTTACGCATGGACATTACCTCTTTAAAGACTTCAAGTTGCTAGCTGAAAGTTAGGGGACTTCAGCTAGCGCTTACTTAAATATTATCGATAGAAGTTAGTAATGGGCGTGAATTAAGTACAAAGTTTGACTAGCGGCAGAAAATCGTAATAGAGGTGGTATGAAAACCACCTCTATTGTTGCAAAACGTTGCAATATGGCTTGGAAAAGGGATTAAAAGGCTTGAACTCGCTCAATTAACGATTCAGCTTGTTCAAGGTAATGACCACCGAACAAATTGTAGTGATTGAGCACATGATACAGGTTGTAAATTGGCATGCGCTGTTGGTAGCCAGCGTCAAGTGGGTTGACACTCTGATAGCCGCGATAGAACTCTTGGCTAAATCCACCAAATAGCTCCGTCATGGCCAGATCGCATTCTCTGTCTCCCCAATAGCAAGCAGGGTCATAACAGATTGGCCCGAAAGGCGTATTGGCAACATTGCCATACCATAAGTCACCATGCAGTAAAGAAGGGCGAGGTTGGTGAGAGGCCAACTGCTCTCTTACGATCTGGGTAAACTCATCAATATCGACCAGTTTAATGCCTTTCTCACTCGCCAATTGCAATTGCCAACCAATGCGTTGTTCAGCAAAAAATCGACACCACTTTTTGTCCCATTTATTCGGCTGTAGGGTGTTGCCTATGTAGTTATCTTGGTCAAAACCAAACTCTTTTTGCTCGCCCCACAAATGAAGCTCAGCAAGTTTTTGCCCAAACGCATAACTGTTGTCAGAGTCATCGAGATTTTTGGTCGGTAGATAATTGAGAATAAGAAAAGAGTTGTGTTTACAGTGACCGATATGGACCAACTCGGGGACAAAAACGGTTGAGGTATCGCGCAGCGCTTTTATGTTGTCAGCTTCGACTTGAAACTGAGGTAGGAATTCACGTTGATTGATCTTGATGAAATAGCGCTGCTCCCCATCACTGATCATATAAGATTCACTAATATCCCCGCCACTTAACCTCACCTTTTCGTGAATGGTGAAATCAAACATCAAGGTTTCAGACAATTGCTCTGCGATCGCTTGCCACATAGTACGCCCTTCAATCAGATGATGAATGGAGTAATTGTAGGTCATGCTTTGCTTAAAAACCGAACGATGCTGCAAAGAATTCAACGATTTGGGGTGAAATAAGCAACTGAGTTTATAAAGTGTGAAGAACATCAATAGATTAAGATATCTTGCGGAAGGTTGATCTGCATTCCGTTAAATGCACGCGATAACTGTTATGTTTTCGCTTCATTTCTATATTTGTGTTGTATTTATAAGCAACTGGCGACCGAGTCATTGTTAAGTGACTTAACAATGCCGTAGTATAGGCAAGTCATCTAAAACTATAATTAATGGAGAGGAACGTGGTTGTTGATACTGATGGCTATCTAGCTCTTGTAGAATATCTTGCATCAAATCTTGATGTGTTCGCTGCCGACGGTGATACAGGCGAAGAAAGTATTGAAGATGTAGTCACTGATATGGTTGCGACCAATATTATGTCTATCTTCGAGCAAAACCCAGAGCTTCATTCGAGTGTTCGTTTCAAACTGCTTAAAGAAGCAGATTCTGTCGTTGCTGACCTAGGCGAAGTACTCGCGGGTGTGTGGGGCAAACCTGCCGCAAATGAGCAGATTGCTTTCCTTGACGAATACATCGCTTTAGTAAAAAACCTGTTTGACAGTGCAGTCGCGAAATACGACTGATCCAAGACTTATAGAGGCGGGGACATTACCCGCCTAAATTGCCAAAAATTCCCTGCCCAATATGGGTTATCCAATCTAGAAATAATCACCCCTTTAGACGTTGAAGCGTGCATGAACTGTTTGTTACCGAGGTAGATACCCACGTGACGTGTTGTGTATGACGTTTTAAAAAACACCAAATCACCTACTTTGGCTTGGTCGTAATCGATCTCTTGGCCAATTTCTACTTGAGTTTTGGTCGTGCGAGGTAACTTGACCTGCAACGCGCTTGAAAAGGCGTTTTGCACAAACGCAGAACAATCAACCCCATTTAGACTTTCTCCACCAAGGCGATAGGGCGCACCTTGCCAAATTTGATAAACCGCCATCAATTGGTGTTTGGTCGCGAGTTCTTGCGCGGACAAGCTTGATGATTGACGACCCGAAAAATCAGGGCTTGAGGAGCAAGCCACCAGCAAGCTGGTGGTCAATAGCGACATTAAAACGCGTGAAAGATGGGATAGAGGATTGAGAAACATAAAGTAATTCATCGTCCTTAATGACATTTAACTGTAATAGTCCGGCCATACACTGCAAAAAATTAACTTAAGTATTAAACAGAATTGCATAGTAATGGTATCTAAAAAAAATCGATTTTCACTCTCCTTGATCCAATCAATCAGTGCGATTTTTATCTGCTTCGCACTGCTTATCGCTGGGCTTTCATTCATTAGCCAACGAGGATTAGAGCAAGTCGGCGATCAATTTACCGGGCTTTCTGATCAAGCGTTACCTCTTTCGCTAACAAATGCGAAGCTGACACAATCGTTGTTAGAACAAGCCAAGCAGCTCAGTTACGCTACTCAAGTAAGCTCAGAACAAGAGTTTCAAACGCTCGCCCACACCATCGACACATTGAGTGAAGAGGCTTTGCAACTGCGTCAACAAGTTGCGGAGATAGTGCAAACTTTACCTCAAGTAGTGGATGAGCAACAGCGAGAGCAGCTATTGCAAGAGACTCAGCAACTACAAGCGCTATCTAAATCGATTATTTCGATGCAACAACGTTTGCTTGTGATGCAAAGTGAGATAGATGGCAAAGTAGGTGAGTTTCGCTATGGTATTAGCTCCATTGGCCCAGAAATGAACCGCATATCATCATTTTTAGCCGTTGATAATCCAGAATCTTCCGATGCGGCTAACCGTTTTATTGCCAGCGCCAGTTCAATGGAGAGCACCTTCCTAATGTTGATGATGCAGACCGATCAAGACAAAGCGCAAAAAGAAATGAAGCAGATGAAGTATCGCAACGCTGCTATCAATCTTGCGTATGATGATTTTAAAGAGTGGCACCCAGATGTAACCGAATTCTCCAGCCTAACGGCCCCTTACCAAATGGTACAAGCTGGGTTTGCTGAGCAAGGGGTACTGAATCTCATAATGGCTAAGCTAGAACTGGCGCAGCAGCAAGGGGCGTTAATCGCTGAAGTCCGAGCAAAAACCAGTTCAGTGGTTGCAACGTTAAACCAAATTTCAGCTAGCTCTGAAGGGCTCATCATTGCAAGTGAGCAAGTGGTGAAAGGCACGATAGCGACCATAACGACAACACTAATTAGTGCGACGGTAGTGATTGGCTTTGTCGTACTTGTGGTGTGGTACGGGCTTAAACGTTGGGTGCAATCAAGCTTAAAGCAGATCATTAGCCATCTTTACCAAGTGACCATGCACGATTTGAGTGACAAAGTGCCGCTAACTGGGCCAAATGAAATGCGAGAAATCGCCGACCATCTTAATGAAGTGATTTTTTCGACGGGCGATTCTTTGCAGAGCGTAACCCAAAACAGCCAATCCCTGTATCAGTCAGCTGAAGATAGCCATAATGCGGCGGAGAACTCTCAAACCAGCCTAGCGCAGCAAAATCAGTCGCTCACTGATATGGTCAGCACAGTAAACCAATTGGAAGCATCGATTCGTGAGATAGCGACCGTGACCAATGAATCGTATGATGAATCAAAGCTCGCCAAACAACACACAACCGTGGGCGTCAAAGCGATAGAGCAAAATCGTACGCGTTTAGAGTCATTAGAAACGACACTTAACGACAACGAAAAAGCCATGGTCAAGCTAGACAAACGTGTTAAACAGATTAACGAGATGGTCGATATGATCTCCGGTATTGCGGAGAACACCAATTTACTTGCTCTAAATGCCGCAATAGAAGCAGCGCGAGCAGGAGAGCAAGGGCGCGGATTTGCTGTTGTGGCCGATGAAGTGCGCAAGTTAGCCAGTGATACCTCAGAGCAAACCAGTAATATTCAAATACGCATGAACGATTTGGTTGTCGCGGCTGAGCAATCGCGCAAGGCAGTGGCAGATACGCGAGAAGAGATGGCACATGCACTCACCTCAAGTGAAGAAGTGAAACATACTTTTGAAGATATCGATCAGGCCGTGAGCCAAATTCGCGCGCGCTTTGAGCAAATATCGGTCGCGACGGAAGAACAAGAGCGAGCAACGGCAGATGTAAGCCGTTCGATCAATCATGTTTCAGAACAAGGCCACCATACTAAGTCTCAGTTATCCACCATGTTGGATATTTCTCAGCAGGTGTCTGACATTGCCAAGTTGCAAACCAGCATGCTGGAAAAATACAAACTGGCGAAAGCGTAATTTAAACCGGTGCTGGGTGCGCCGATTAAGTTGAAGGGGACGAAAGTCCCCTTATTTTTTACGAAATGGTTGGGTTAGCATTCTGTCTAGCCACTGCTCCCGTGCTGTGTGGAAATAGGGCAGGCCGATGACCGCTTTCTCATGTCCCGCTTTTGGCTGCGCAATATAAGTGCTAAACAGACGGTCCCAAACAGAGAGGAAAAAGCCGAAGTTTGAGTGCGTTTCCTTCACCTCAACAGAGTGATGCACTCGATGCATGTCAGGTGTGACGATGAGCTTTCTCAGCCAATGATCTAAACCAAGCGGTAATTTGGCGTTGCTGTGATTAAACATCGCGCTAGCATTCAAGACAATTTCAAACACGAGTACAGAGATAGGGTTGATACCTAGCAACATAACCACACCAATCTTTATCCACATTGAAAGTACGATTTCGATAGGGTGAAACCGTGCACCCGTAGTGACATCAATATCTTGGTCGGCATGGTGCATACGGTGCAAGCGCCAAAGAACAGGAACTCGGTGAAACAGCAGATGTTGCCAATAGATGGCTAAGTCGAGCAAAGCGACGGCAATCAAAATCTCGAGCGCAAGCGGCAGGTTAACGTGGTTTAGTAAGCCAAACTGCATTTTCTCGGCTGCAATCGCCGCCTCTATTGCAAGCAATGGCATTAATAGCGCCAAAAACAGTGAGTTTAAGCCGACTAACCCAAGGTTATTTAGCCATCGTTGCCATTTCGATTGAGTGAGCGCTTTACGCGGTGTCATCCATTCCCATATCGCACAGCCGAGCAATACAACTAAGAATACGGAGAGGCGAATAACGTCAGCTTGTTGCATTTAGGATCCTCGCTTGCAACTTCAAATAGGGTGAGTAGAATCTCACGCCTTACTCGTTCCTATCATTATCGACGATTCACTATGAGAATTCACGGATTTCACCGTCTATACCTACATCGCCAACAAAACTCGACCAAAGCGTTTGCCGCGCGCGGAAGTAAAGTGGAGCGCTGCCAATACTGCCAAGTGGCGCAGAAACACTGTATTTGTGAATATCAGCCGGATGTTGATAGTAATGTGGCTGTTATGCTGCTTGTGTCTGAGAATGAAGTCTTTAAACCAAGCAATACTGGCCGTTTGATTGTTGATACGATCAAAGAGAGCTATGTATACCAATGGAGTCGCACCGAGCCAGATAGCGAGATGCTAGCGCTGCTAAATAACCCAGCATATCAACCAATTGTGGTATTCCCAGATGAATATGTTGAAGACAAACAGCGCTTAATGGGTGGACACGCTTTGCCATTGACTAATGGGAAGAAACCGCTGTTTATTTTCCTCGATGGCAGCTGGCGTGAAGCGAGACGAATTTTCCGTAAATCCCCATACCTCCAGAGCTTACCTGTACTTTCAATTCAACCAGAGCAACTGTCTCAGTATCAAATGCGCAAGTCTGATAACGAGCAGCACCTTTCAACTGCGGAAGTAGCGGTGTTGGTTTTAGAGGCGGTTGGCGAGCTAAAAGCATCAAATACGCTAGAACAGTGGTTTTCAGTTTTCCGCGAGAGTTACCTGTTATCAAAGACCCGTTTAAAGCGCGATTTTACTCGCCCTGAGTTAAAACGCTACCTTGCCGCAAATCCGCATCAACAGGGTTGATTTTGCATTTCATTTAACAGATAAACGGGTACAGGTCACGGATTGTGAGAATCGCTCTGTGGATAATGAGCGAGTTTAGATTTTTTGTATTTTTCTGGGAGAAAGTAAGATGTACTACGGCTTTGACGTGGGCGGCACCAAAATCGAGTTTGGCGCATTTAACGAGAAATTAGAACGCGTCGCGACGGAACGTGTCCCAACGCCAACCAGTGATTACCAATTACTACTTGATACTATCGCTGGCCTAGTCAGTAAATATGACCAAGAATTTCAGTGCGAAGGTACGATCGGACTAGGTCTACCAGGCATGGAAGACGCTGATACAGGCGCTATCTTGACTGTGAATATCCCAGCGGCAAAAGGTAAAACGCTACGTAAAGATCTTGAAGCAATCATTGGTCGCACTGTAAAAGTAGACAACGATGCAAACTGTTTCGCGCTTTCAGAAGCGTGGGATGATGAGCTTAAAGATGCTCCATCGGTATTAGGTCTTATCCTAGGTACAGGCTTTGGCGGCGGTATCATTTATGACGGCGCGGTTTTCTCTGGTCGTAACCACGTAGCGGGCGAGATGGGTCATATGCGTTTACCTATCGATGCTTGGTTCCATCTAGGAGACAACGCTCCACTACTTGATTGTGGTTGTGATAAGAAAGGCTGTCTAGATAACTACCTATCAGGCCGCGGTTTTGAATTGTTGTACGCTCACTACTATGGCGAGCAAAAGAAAGCGATTGATATCATCAAAGCACAAGCAGAAGGTGAAGCAAAAGCGGTTGAGCACGTTGAGCGCTTCATGGAACTTCTAGCAATCTGTTTTGCGAACCTATTTACTGCCAACGATCCGCACGTAGTAGTGTTAGGTGGTGGCCTATCAAACTTCGATATGATTTACGAAGAGATGCCAAAACGCATTCCTAAACATCTTCTTTCTGTAGCGAAGTGTCCGAAGATTGTGAAAGCGAAACACGGCGATTCAGGCGGTGTTCGTGGTGCAGCATTCCTAAATATTAAATAATTGTTATTAAATTAACGTTTAAAAGCCTGGCTGATTCAGTCAGGCTTTTTTAATATGAAAAATTAATTAAGTATTATTAATAATATTACGTATATAGAGATCGAACCTTCAAATATCCACTTCTAGGATTGAATACATATCCTTATTTCACCTAACATGACTCCGCTTGTAGACGTACTTTAAAGATAACGTGCATTTTATAAATATTATAATAATTAATTGAAATTAGAGTTAAAGATCTAATTTAATCGCCATTTAAAGGGAAAGCTTATGAAATTGAATGACACCATAGCGAAAAAGGTGATACTCGCGAGTTCATTAATATTATTATGTGTGACTGTAGTAGTAGGGTACTTTGTACTCAAACAGCGCTCAGACACGGTGGAAAATGAAGTGCAACGCAGCGTTCGTGTTGTCGTTACACAAACGTCATCGTCTATTCGAGAGTTCTTTAGAGAGCGATCTCGTGTGGTTACAACCATGGCCGCCAACAGCGCGATGACAGAATGGTTTAACCAATATGACGATCGCGGCGGCGTGATTGATCAGGATCTTGACTACCAATCTATCGTCACCTCTTTTAAAAAAGTTTCTGCGCAAGATCCAATAATCAAGTCTGTATTTTTCGCTTCCGCAAATACGTTTGAATATTTTGATGTGAATGGCCGATATAACGACCTAAATTACTTCACTAATAAACGACCTTGGTGGTTTGAAGCGCTAGAAAAAGATCGCATGTTTATTACTGAGCCAGAAATTGATGCCAACGACAAAAGTATCGTAACTTCAATTAAAACCACGGTGAAAAACAGCGATAATCAATTAATTGGTGTACTCGGAATTGATGTATTAGGTAATGTGATTAAGCGTGACCTAGTTGATAAGATGAAATATCAAGATGTGGGTATTGGCTTTTTAATTGCGTCCAATGGCAGAATTATCGCGTTTAACGATGCTGGCGAAATCGACATGTCGACGCTGCCTTCATTAGCCGATATCGATCAAATTTTCACAAACACACAAGGCTTTGAGCAACTACAAAGCAGTGTCGTCAACAATCAAAGCTTTAGTGGCAGTGTGACTTTCCAAGGTGAAAAACAAGTCGTCTTTACCGAGGCGATTACCGATGACACCATTGCACTTGATTGGCGTCTTGGTTTTATGATTCCTGAAAGCCTGATTAGCGAACCAATTAAGCAAACATTCTGGGCAACCATTATTTCGATTGTGCTCTTCTTGGTTTTGGTTGCAGCGGGTCTATTTACGTTGATCAATTACTTCGTGTCTAAACCTCTACAGCAAGTTGTGAAAGCGATGGATGACATTGCTGATGGCGAAGGGGACTTGACTCAACGTCTGCAATACAACAAAAACGATGAACTGGGTAAGCTTAGTCGTTCATTTAACAACTTTGTTAGCGACATTCAGCAAACCACCATTTCAAGTTTGCAAGTGACCAACGATGTGAATTCTGACTCGGAAAAACTTAATACGTTGGCGAATAACTTGCGCGGTAATATTTCGAATCAAAAAGCGTACATCGAGCAAATTGCCACAGCTGCGAATGAAATGACCCAAACCATTCATGGTATCGCAGACCATGCGCAAAGCGCACAAAGACAAGCAAGCGGCGCGACTGAACGTTCTCAAGAAGGTAAGCAGTTAGCCGATGAGGCGACCTTGTTGATGAAAGAGATTAATGAGGATGTGTCACGCTCAGAACAAGTGGTACATGTGGTAAACGACAACGCTTCTTCGATTTCTACTGTACTTGAAGTGATTCGTGGCATCGCAGAGCAAACAAACTTGCTAGCATTGAATGCAGCTATTGAAGCGGCTCGTGCAGGCGATCAAGGTCGTGGCTTTGCAGTGGTTGCCGATGAAGTACGTTCACTTGCTCAGCGTACTCAAGAATCAACCATTGATATTGAAGAGATCATTAAGAAGCTGCTTGAGTCTGCAACTAATGCGGTTGAGTCAATGCAAGTTGGCCGCAGCAAAACTGAGCGCGGAGTAGAAACCATCATGTCAGTGGATGAGAAGCTGACCGATATTCTGCATGCCATTGAGCAGATTGATAGTCAGTCACGAGAAATCGCGACCATGGTACAAGAACAAGCGCTCGCGTCTGGTGAAATCAGTGAACAAACCGTGTCTGTTGACCAGTTAGCAGAAAGCGGGGTACACAGCACTGATGAGATGGTAAGTCGTATTGATTCTCAGCACCAAGCGGTCGATAAATTAGCTAAGACCATTAGCAAATTTAAAGTGAGCTAACAGATTCATTGCTCAAACGAAAAAGCATCAGCCATTGGCTGATGCTTTTTTATGCGCGGTACATTTTTAGTAATTACGTAAAGCTGAGTTGGGCTCAGGATTACTTTTTCTTACCTACGCCAAGGTTTTCTTTTTGTTGTAGGGTGATTTTTCCAAAACCGAGCTTTCTGAAGTGGTTGTCGCGGTAGTTGCGCACTGCTTTAGTGTCAGAAATCGCTTCAATTTGCTGCTCCATCTTAAGGAACTCTGAAATATCGATACCTTCCGCCTCTGCTACCGCTTCGTGAATGTTGCGGTGCTGCTGGTATGAGAAAGTCAGCGTTTTTTCTTCGTCTTTGTAGGTGTAAAGGATGGTACGAGCCATGGATTTCACTCTTAATTAAATTCTATTGAAACAAATAGTAGAGCCAGCAAAGTGCTGGCTCTCATCTAAATGGTATTGTGCTAGATTCTGCCTTGAAGAGGGATGATTGTCACGCTTTCTCCCGCTTTTACTGTATCGACAGCCGGAGATATTTCAATTAAGCAGTTAGCCTCACTCATTGAACGCAGAATACCTGAGCCTTGCTTACCGGTTGTGCGTACCAATAATCGACCAGAAGCATCTAATTCGTAAACCCCGCGACTAAACTCTGTTCGACCTTGGCGAGAACGAAGGTTTTCAGTAGCAATTGCGGTTACTTTTAATGGTTGCCAATCAACTTCACCCTGCATTTTACGTAGCGCAGGCTCAACAAAGTTAATGAATGACACCATCACTGCCACAGGGTTGCCCGGCAGACCAAAGAATGGTTTATCGTTGATTTGACCGAAAGCAAGTGGGCGGCCAGGGCGCATGTTAATACGCCAAAAATCAATTTGACCTAGTTTATCAAGCGCAAGCTTAATGTAATCTGCATCACCGACAGAAACACCACCAGAAGTAATGACCACGTCAGCTTGATCACTGGCTTTTTCAATCGCATCAATCATCACTTGTTCATTATCTTCGAGAATACCAAAGTCGATGATTTCGCAGCCAAGTTTTTCAAGCATACCGATAATGGTATAGCGGTTAGAATCATAAATAGTATTTGGCTTTTGCTCACTACCTGGCGCTTGAACTTCATCACCAGTAGAGAACAACGCAACTTTTAGTTTACGTACCACAGGGCAGTGACCAAAGCCTAATGAAGCCATCATGCCCATTTCTGGTGATTCGATTCGAGTACCTTGAGTAAACACATCAGCACCGACTGCGAGATCTTCACCCGCTTGGCGAACGTTCTGCCCAGGCTTGATAGCTGCGTCGCCAAAGGTTACCACGTCACCATTGTGTTCTGCTTGCTCGCGCATGACGACCGTATCCGCGCCGTTTGGCATTGGTGCGCCTGTCATGATCTTAACCGCTTGGCCTACTTGCAATTCGCCGTCATACGCATGGCCGGCCATCACTTCTGCAATCACTTGATAGTTGTCTTGGGTTAAGTCATCACCACGAATAGCAAAGCCATCCATTGCAGAGTTGGTGTATTGCGGCACATTAACAGGAGAGCTGATCGCTTGGGCTAAGACGCGGTTATAACTTTGCTCAACAGTAACTTGCTCGGTTTCTGCAACGGTAGACACGAGCGAAAGAATCTTCTCTTGACCTTGAGTCACGGACAAAAAAGCAGGGGAGAGCGTATCGCAGCATGCTGCAGCTTGGCTTGGTTGACCTTTGGCAACGTACTCAAGCACAAACTGCGTGATCGCGTCTAAATCGTTGATGTTTAGCTGCGGTAATGAGGTGTCGCTTACATGGCTATCTGCGGCAATCGCGATGATATTGTCATCGTTAGGGTGTAGCCAAGGCTTGCCCACTTCTTCACGATGCAGTTCGATTTTAGGAAAGGCGATATTTTTACAGCCCTCAACCAAAATCACATCCAGTTTCTGTTGGTCGAAACGGCTCAGTAGATAATGAAACTCAGATTCTTCTTCTGGTGTTTCCGTCATTAGCGCGTAGCGATTACGAGATGAAATCAGCATTTGGCTTGCACCTGCTTTACGCAAGCGGTAGCTGTCTTTACCTGGCTTATCGACATCAAAATTATGGTGAGCATGTTTTAGCATGCCAATGCGCAAACCCGCTTCGGTTAACTTGGGTAGCAGTGCTTCAATGAGAGTTGTTTTGCCCGTTCCCGAATAGGCAGCAAAACCAAGAATAGGGACGATTGATTGATTATTCATAGTTGTAGTGTTCCAAACTGCGCCAGTTCTTGTGGGGTGTTGAGGTTAACAAAGCAATCAGGAGAGTCGCTAAAATCGACATAAGCTGTGTTGCACTCTTTATAGAGTAGGATGATTTTGCGATCGCCTCGCTGCAAAAATGCGGTTAATTTAGGTAACACTCGTTTGTGGTAGAGCGTAAACACAGGCTGTTGGTAGTCGCCGTCATGAGCAACCAAAATATCGGTTTCTTCGGTCACTTGAGAGCAAAATCTTTCCACTAAATCGTGGTTGATTTGAGGACTATCACAGGGAACAAAACCCACCCAATCGGTTTGGGCTTCAACTAAGCCGGCATGAATGCCACCCATTGGGCCGGGGTAATGTTTAAACTGGTCTTGAAATACACGACCAAACTGAGCGTAAGCATCTAAATTACGGTTGGCGTTGATTAAAATGTTCGGGGTTTGTGGCGACAGGCGTTCAATAACGTGCTGTATGAGTGGTTTATTATTTAGTTCGATAAGACCTTTGTCTTGTCCACCCATACGGCTGGCTTGACCGCCAGCCAAAATAACCCAACTAGTTTGCGTTGGAGGTAGCATAAGTGTTCTCTTGCTTCACTTCGGTTATGATTTGTAACAATGGAGACTCTACCAGAGTTGAGTCCTTGATCCACCATTGTTTGCGACATAAATCGGTTAAGGCGTTATTTTGGTGGCTCGTGACCACAATGCTTGAACCACGGTTGATTAAGTCTTGGGCTAAGACCACTAAGCGCTCGATCGACTCTTGATCAAGTGAGGCGCTTGGCTCATCCATCAAAAGAATCGATGGGGTTAATATCCATGCTCTTGCCATAGCGACGCGTTGTTTCTCACCGCCAGAAAGCACCGAGATATGCTCATCTGCCAATGTTTCCAAGCCAACTAAACGCAATGCGTTGATGACTTTAGCGCGCTTATCTTGCTGAGTTTGTTTGTGGTAACGAATACCGTAGGCGACGTTTTCATAAACGGTGCCATCAAACAGGTAAGGGGATTGGTGTAGATAGACCACATCTCGGCGACCACTTCGAGCAAAGAACCTTTGAGCGAAGTTATCGTTCGGCGCAATCACTTTGCCCGTGGTCGGCTTTAGCAGACCCGACAAAATCTTCAGCAAGGTCGTTTTGCCAACGCCATTTGCTCCTTTCAGATAGATGGCATCGTTTGGGCCTATAGAAAGCTCAGGTATATGGAACAGAACTCGATCGTTAAAACGCATAGAGAGTTGCTGTGCAGCGATTTTTATTGTCATACAGCGCCTTAAGTTCTCAAATAGCCTTTACCGCGCATGCTAGTGAGCATGCAGTTCAACACTAATGCTAATGAGAGTAATACAATTCCTAATGCAACACCTTGCGCAAACGCGCCTTTATGGCTTTCCATTGCGATGGCAGTAGGGATATTTCGTGTAATCCCCATGATGTTGCCACCGACCATCATCGAACAGCCCACTTCGGTCACGATGCGTGAGAAAGCTGCGATCGCTGCTGCAAGTAGTGGAAAGCGCGTTTCCCATATCATGGTAGCCGCTAAACGCGTCATCGATGCGCCAAGCGTGATAGCAGTTTCAACTGCGCGACGATCACTGGATTGCAGCGCGCCATGCATCATCGAAACCAATACAGGAAAACAAATCAGCATCTGGCCAAATATCATGGCTTTTTGGGTGAATAGCATTTGCCAGTCACCCAAAGGTCCTGACCGAGACAACAGCATATAAAGCAATAAGCCAATTACCACGGTCGGAACAGCCTGCAGCGTATTTATTAAAGATAGCAATAACCATTTGCCTCGAAATTCGGTGTACGCGAGAACAAACGAGAACAGAATTGCTGGTAATAACACCAAGGATATCGAGGTCAAAGAAACACTAAAGGAGACCGCAACGATCTCCCATAGTTGTTGGTCAAAGCTGACCAATAATGACAACGCATCTAATGTGGTTTGCCACAGGCTCATACGCAGTTATTTCTCGTTAGCGTTAGCAACAAACAGCTGTTTGCCATTTAGCTTAAAGCTGTTGATCAGCTCTTGGCCTTTAGGATTAACCAACCAGTCACTGAATACTTTCGCACCTTGGTAGTTGATGGTTGGGTAACGTTCAGGGTTTACCAAAATCACTTGGTATGGGTTAAACAGTTTCTTATCGCCTTGGAACAGGATCTTAAGGTCAAGTTTGTTGTTGTAAGCCAACCAAGTACCACGGTCTGTCATGGTGTAGCCTTGCATTTCAGACGCCATGTTTAGCGTTGGGCCCATACCTTGGCCAACACTGCGGTAACCACCGAAGTTTGGTTCGATGCTAGTTTGCTCCCAAATGCCTTTTTCTTTCTTGTGTGTGCCTGAATCATCACCACGAGAAACAAAAGTAGAGTTGCTTGAAGCGATGTTTTTAAATACTTCAGCAACGTCTTTTTGGCTTGCTACTTTTGCAGGGTCTGCGGTTGGGCCAACAATCACAAAGTCGTTGTACATTAGTTTACGCGGTAGAACGCCGTAACCTTTCTCTACAAAGTTTGCTTCTGCTTTTGGTGCGTGAGTCATAACCAAATCAACATCGCCATTTTCACCCATTTTCAAAGATTTACCGGTACCAGCAGCGATAACATCGACTTTGTAGCCAGTGTCTTTTTCAAACTCAGGTAATAGGTAGTCCAGTAGGCCAGAGTGGTAAGTACTCGTGGTGGTGGCCAAACGTACGTGTGGCGCTTCTTCCGCTGTAGCGGAGTAACTTGCTAGGGCTAAAGACGCTGTAATGACAGTATAACTAATGGTTTTCATTGTTTTATTTTCCATGTTTTGCCTAATGCCAGAAAAGCTGGCTCGGTGCTTCCGACGTTAAATTATGTTTGATATCAAATCGCTGCAGTCGATCACAAAGCTGATTTGATAATCAGTGGCCTCGTACTTGCAAACTAAGTGCCAAGTTTAAATGTCTCAATTTCATTGTTTTTACTAGATAAATTGGTCAATTCAGATGGGATAAAATGGCTCATGAGACAATTTGTCGCAATTGTTCTCGATTCTAGCCTGATAAACTTGGTACACTCTGACCCAATCCCACAATAACAAGAGTAGAACTCATGTCGCCAACGATCGACGAAAATAAGTTGTCCCAATACCAAGCGTTTTCAGTACTGGTGGTTGATGATGAAGTCGGGATGCAAACCATCCTGCAAAAAGCATTAAGCAAAATGTTTTCTAAAGTAGATACTGCTGGCAGCATTGAACAAGCGGAAGTTCTGCGTACATCAAACCATTACGATTTGATCATTCTTGATATTAATCTTCCGGGGCGCTCTGGTATTGAATGGGAAGAAGCGTTTAACGATGAAGATCGTAAAGCCGATGTCATCTTCATGACCGGTTACGCCGATTTAGAAACCGCCATCTCTGCGCTCAAGCTTGGTGCGACGGATTTCATTCTTAAGCCGTTCAACCTTAGCCAAATGCTGCAATCGGTTCAGCGTTGTATGGATAAGCGCCTTAACGAGCGTCTGCAATATGCACTTCGTCATGATTTTAATCGTCACATCACTACTGAAATTGTTGGTAACTCTGAACGTACCAAACTGCTGAAACAGCTAATCACTCAATTTGCGCCATCACGCGCCTCAGTATTAATTGAGGGCGAATCAGGTACGGGTAAAGAATTAGTCGCGCGCGGTGTGCATGAAGCCAGTCAGCGTAAAGGGCCATTCGTGCCGATCAACTGTGGCGCAATTGCCCCTGAATTGCTAGAAAGTGAGTTATTCGGTCACACCTCTGGTGCATTTACTGGCGCAAAGAAAAACCGCGAAGGCCTTTTTCGAGTAGCGAGTGGCGGCACATTATTCTTAGATGAAATTGGTGAAATGCCATTGGCGATGCAATCCGCATTGCTGCGCGTGCTAGAGCAACGCACTATACGACCTGTTGGTAGTGAAAAAGAGATTGCGGTTGATGTTCGCGTGGTCGCTGCAACGAACCGTAACTTGCAACAAGAAGTAGAGAAAGGGAACTTCCGTCAAGATTTGTTCTATCGTTTGAACGTACTAAAAATCGATGTTACGCCTCTGCGTGATAGAAAGTCTGATCTCAACGATTTGGTACCTTTTTTTACCAAAATGCTCTCAAAAGAGCTGGCAATGCCTGATCCAAAATGGGCACACGAAGATATTCAAGCAATGCATGATTACCAATGGCCGGGCAACATTCGCGAACTGAAAAACCTGATTGAACGCTGCATCTTGCTTGGTAAGCCGCCTGCGCATTACTGGCGTGAAGTGGAAGGTATTCAAGATAAGCCAAGAGTGTCGATGACAGTTTCGTCGGGAGCGCAGCTGATTGAACTTGAGCACCCAGCGAAAGAAGTGGGCGAAGGTTATCCAAATTCTTGGACGCTAAAAGAAGTCGAGAAGTCACACATTCAACAGCTAGTAGATTTCCACGATGGCAATAAATCAGCGGCTTCGCGCGATTTAGGCGTAGCGCGTAAAACACTAGAGCGTAAATACAAAGAATGGGACGCTGAGGAATAGGCCGATGCCAAACCGGATTCACTTTATCGCCAAGTGGCGTTATCGCTTTAAAACTATGGTGCGTTATCGCCTCATGTTTCTCACCTCTGCGCCAATCATTTTCACTTTGATTGCGCTGATCGGCATTACCATTTATTGGTCAATTCACTATACATGGCAAAGTGCTTTAGTGGATGTCTCTGAGCGTTTGGGTGTGGCGAACAACAGCATCGTACTGCTACAACAAAAGCAGGCCAATCACGTCAAGGCCTTCGCGGAGTCGTATGATTTTCGCACTCGCTTAGCACAAGCCCAGTTAACAGACATGCAGGGCGATCAAGCGTTGCAACAATGGGTTTCGGAGCAAAAGAATCGCTACAACTTAGATTTTCTTTACCTACATCGTGATGAAGACATCTCTCACCAAGTGCTGACGGGTAAAGAGTCGTTCTTTGATGTGCTTTCGGCGCAAGAGCTCAATAAGCTCGATAAGAACCTTGCTAAGCGCGCTCAAGTTCCCGTTCTAGATGAACGCAAAGTAGAGCAGCGTGGCTTAGTCAGTCGCACCATCATTCCTGTACGAGACAACAACTACAAAATTGTCGGCTTTCTTGATGGCGGTTTACTGTTAAACAATAGCACTGTGCTTGTTGACCAAATCCGCGACCTTATTTATCCGTCAACTCACGATAGCTTGCGTCCAGTTGGAACCTTGACTCTGTTTCTAGACAATCTTCGCGTGAGTACCAATGTGCCGCTGGACAGCGACCAAAGAGAAGGGCGCGCAATTGGTACGCGAGTTTCAGAAGAAGTGGATTTTGCGGTACTAAACCAAAGCGAGCAGTGGGTGGATAAAGCCTTTGTTTACGATGCTTGGTATATCACCGCCTATGAGCCGATTAAGGATCAACACGATCAAGTGATTGGTATGCTTTACACTGGCTACCTAATTTGGCCATTCCTTAAAGCGTACATGACCAACATCGCTGAGGTGAGCATTACCACGCTGATTTTACTGCTAATCTCTGGCGTGTTTGTTTATCGTGGCTCGCGAGATTTGTTTAATCCCATCGAGCATATTCACCGCGTGGTGAAAATGATTCAAATGGGCAAAGATACGCGCATTGGCCCGCTTGGACTGGATGAAGAGCATGAACTGGCGCAACTAGCCAAGCAGTTCGACAACATGCTGGATTTGCTTCGTCAACAAAAAAGCGAGTTGGAACAAGCCGCCATTCAGCTAGAAGCCAAAGTACAACATCGAACCGCAAGCTTAGAAGAGAAAACCTCTGAGCTTGAGTTGCACATTCAGTTACTCAATCAAACCCGCGATAAGTTGGTGATTCATGAAAAACTCTCGGCACTTGGCGAGTTAACCGCAGGGATTGCCCATGAGATCAATAACCCAAGCGCGGTGATTTTAGGTAACGTTGAGCTAATTCAGTTTGAGCTAGGTGAAGACAGCGACCGTGTTAAAGACGAGCTAGAGGCGATTCACGCGCAGATTGACCGTATCCGCAATATTACGCGCAGTCTTTTGCAATACAGCCGCCAGGGTGGCGTACAAGATGAAATTACTTGGCAGCACGTCAATCCGATCATTGAAGAGAGCATTACGCTTGTGAAAACCGGCAGCAAAAAGCGTGATGTCGAGTTTGTTTCAAGCCTTAAAGCGCATACCTCGGTTGAGGTAAATCGTCATCAATTGCTGCAAATATTAGTTAATTTGCAAATGAATGGCATTCACGCCATGCAAGGTAAAGGCAAACTGACTATCAGCAGTGAAGATTGGTTGGAAAATGGGGAAGAGCGTGGCGCAATCGTGCATATTCAAGATGAAGGGTGCGGTATTAAGCCGGAAAACTTAAAGCGTATTTTCTCTCCTTTCTATACCACTCGCCGTGATGGGACAGGGCTTGGCTTATCGGTTTCGCAAAGTATTCTCAGCCAGACCGGCGGCGAAATTACGGTGGAATCGGAGTGGGGCAAAGGCAGTTGTTTTAGCGTTTACCTACCCAAGAAAGTGGAAAGTAACATCGACCTTCTGGTTTCAACTCGTTAGTGGCTAAGTTTATTGACCATTGAACCGAAAACGGCTCGCGAATGCGAGCCGTTTTATTTAGTGCGTATTTAGATGCTTGGTTAAATGAATAGGTAGATTGTTATTGGCTGTTGACCGCAATCTTAGGTGGCTTAATACCATGCTGTTTGAACTCCTTCATCACACGTAAAGTAATGTCGGTTTCAAATAACTTCTCGTAGGCGGTATCAACCACGTAGGCCTTACAAGTTAACTGAATGGCAAGGTAGTTGTCGGCGATCGTCTGCTTAACCAATACAGTCACAGGTTTAGGCAAATGAATATAACGGCTTGATGAAGCTGCTTCTTGGATTAAATCGCGCGCCAGCACGATGTCTTCATCCATACCAACGTAAAATGGAATGACGACCTGCATATCCAACGCGCCATAGTTGCCACTGACCGTTACTTCGTTAAGAAAACGGTTATTAGGAATGGTGATGATGTCATCGTTGAGTGTTCGCATACGTACCGAACGAAGGCCAATCGCAATAATATCACCGTAATTACCTTCAAAGGTGACGCGGTCACCAACTTGGAATGGACGATCAACCATTACGGTCATCCCAGCAATGAATGATGCCGCGAGGTCTTTTAGTGCAAAGCCCACTGAAACCGCTAACGTACCGCCAATCAAAGCGAGGATTTGGTCGTTGATGCGAAAACTCATCATAAACACCAAAATACCTGCACCCATATAGATAAAGAACTGGGTAAAGGATTGCAGTTTTTGCAGCATCATTCGGTACTGGGCAAACTGACCGCCGATGCTATCGACAAGCGAATTGAGAAACTTAAGCAATAACCAAGTCGCGGCGATGACTAACATCGAGAAGAACACGCCACTCCAGCGAATTAGGCTGGCAATCTGGGAGATATTCTCGACACTGGCTACTTCCTCACTGGCGAAAGCGGGCGCAGATAATAGAGCCAAAACTATAATCAAAAATCTCATCATGTTACTTCACCAATAGATGTTGTCGGTCTAATACATTGGTAATGTGCCTAAACCAGTGGTCAGACACGCGGGCTTTATCTTCGCTCCATTCGATATATCCACGGCTTTGGAAATAACGCAGGGTGCCAGTGATTTCGGCAATGCTCAGCTGAGTACATTCAGACAAGACTTCCGGTGACGCAATCTCTAACTGCACGATAGAGCGCAATACCGCAAGCATAGGCTTGGGCATTTTTTCTAGTTCGATTGATTCAGGCGCGTGGAACAATCGCACAACCGCCTGATCAGTTTCTTTATCGCGATTGAGTGATAAGCGGAAAAATCGCAGCGCTACAGTTGGGTTGCCGTCGGAGTAATGCCAAAGAATACGATAAAACCCAAGTTTGGCTCGTTCTTCTTCGGTTACTTCTTCTTGGTCCCATTGCTTGGGCACAACAAGGCCATCAAACGAGAGTGGTGGTTGCTCAGGTTGATTGACGCGCGTATCTAACAGTTCGCAAATCTGCTTTTCTGTCCACCTTGGTAGAAAGCAAACCAAATCAAACAACAGCCTTTCACCACGCGCTCTATCGACAAAGCGCCAGCTGGCTTTTTCAATTGAAATCACCGCGCGGTGATTCTTTTTAGAGCGGCGAAGAAGATTGGTCAGCTTCATAAGATCAGATAAGCCACCCACCATAGGCTTAACTAGGCGCTGGGCGTTATCAATCGCAATCAGGTAAGCCGTTTCACTTTTACGCAGATGCGACAAGATTTGAATCTCGGTGGCATCATCGTCGAGGCCAATACTGACAGCAAGATGAGCGAGTAACTCTTTGTAACCCGCATAAGGGCAATTTAAGTAAACAGGCTCAGCGTTTTTAACCTTAGTCAGTAGCGAAGTGAGCAATGTGGTGCTGCCTACGCCGCGCTCACCACTGAGCACGCAAATAGCAGGGCTATCTGTCATCAAATAACGATTGAGTTGTTTAACTTCGTCACCTGCGTAATCAATTAAGGTGCTGTGATACGAACCCGGTGAAACTAGCTCGAAGGTTTGCTCACCTTTAATTCGGACTAAGTTTTCATGACTACGGTTGAGGTTGGTTTGTTTAGCAACCTCAATTCTAAATAAATAGGCCAGCGCCTGACTGAACAAGGTGTAGTTGGATAGCGCAGCGATGATGCGATGTTTAAAGGTATAAACAGTCAGCCACACCACAGCCATGGCTGTCGCGAGAGTGCGTAGCACGTAAACCTTTTGTCGGGACACCGCCCAATTGACCCACACAGGTCTATCAGAGAGCTTTTCAACGGTGGCAAAAACGGTACTGCGCCAAATGCCTAAAACTGAAATGGTAATTAGCACAAACCAGAAGAACAGCGCGCTGTAGATCCAATAATAAATAGTGCCTTTACCAAGAGTGTGCAGAGAAAGCTGCAAGATAACGCCTGCGACTATTGCGCTCCAAACATAACGGCGAATGGTCGAAAGACGCAGCGCAATGCTTTCAGCGCTTGATGTGCGGCTATTACGGTAGGCAAACTCAAGGATAAAACTGATCGCGATTGAACCACCCAGCACCCACCAAGTAAAAATCTCAAGCAGTATTAAATGCTGCAGGCTAGGGATGGCGGCTAATACTCTCAGTGACAACGTAATGGCAATAAGCCACGCAATTGCTCGGTGCGCTCGGCTGATGTACCAAATTACTCGAACCCAAAGCGCCGGTTTGGTTTGGTTTTCAAGTTGAGCTTCACGAAAGAGGTTAATCAGGCGTTGGCTATTGGTGAGCCACCAAGTTAATCCAAGGTAGATAAAGAACACTTTCAGCCCCGCCCAGATCACAGGGATAGGCGAGATCAAAATGTCGTTAATCAGAGATTTAAAACTGCGAATCTGAAAATAGATCAAGTATTCACTGTTTAGCTGGGTTAGCTTCCACTCTTGCTTAAATTGGGTTACGCCATAAGGGCCAAAACCTGTCAGCTGGTCTCTGACTGCTGTATCACTTAACTCCAATAAGGCTTGTTTGCTTTGGCTTAAGCTGCGCAGCGTAGAATAGCTTGATTGCACCAAGTGCCAATTTTGCTCGCTGTCGGCTTGTCGATAACTGTCGAGCTGCTTGGCAAACGTGCTTATTTCATTCTCTTGCTGAGTTAAGGTGTTAGAGAGTAATCGCCTGACACTGTTTTTGTCTTTTCCTGTCATGAACAACGGTTCGGGAAGGGCGTTCACTTGTGTGGCTATGTTCGTCGCTTGGTCGGAAATTTGCGGAGAATATTGGTCGTCATATTGCCAATTAGCGGCAACGGAAAACGAACCTAGCAGACTCAGCCAACATAGAAAGCGCAAAAATGTTCGCATAGTAAACTCTTGAATTGATTAATTAGATTTATTGTAGACCCTTTAAGCACTTAGCGTGGTTTAACGGGCTTTTACAGCATACAAGATTGATAAAAGCGAACAATACGTGTGAGTCAGATCGGAACTTTATTGACAAAGAAATGAAAAAAGCCAGCTAAAACTAAGCTGGCTTGGAGGAAAATTAGTCGGTTCTACTAGAACGAGTAAGAAAGGGCTGCGCCTAATTGGTACTCAGTCACGTCATAGAAATCGATATCCGAATCACCAATTTCATACGCGGCTAGGCCAAGCAGTGAAACATCTTCCCAACCCATGAAGCCTTGGTATTGGTAAAGTGCACCAAATCCATACTCACTGTCAGTACGAGTTTTGTCGTCAAATAGCGGGTTAGCACCATCAAACGCGATATTGTTGTAGAATCCTTGTAAGCCAAGAGCGTGATCGCCCATCATTTTAATATAAGTTAGCTCACCACCGATTGTTGTATTGCTAAAGGCATCACCATCAGCAGAGAACGAGCCGTAAGTTAAGCGAGGCGTTAGCGTTGCGTCATTGGTGAACTGCATTTCGTATTCAAAACCCAGTTCAAAGCCAGATCCACTACGTTGTAGTACTTTGGTATCGATGCCTAAACCTTCACCTGAGCGTTCGTTATCGACATCTTCGCTGTAGTACACACTTTCGAAACCAAAACCTGTGCCGGCAATGTTGTCGTACTCAAGTCTAAAACCAGAGCTCGATACTTCGGTGATTTCACGTTTTTGGTTGAGTAGGTAAGGGTTAGCCCAAGATTCATCGGCCACCAAGCCAGTGAGGTAACTGACCGATAACGTTGAATCTTCGCCAATCTCGGTTCGGTAACCAAGCTCAACCGCAAGGTCTGCTTTGATGGATTCTTCATTGTTGGTTGAGACAAAAATTTGATGGTTGGCCTCTTGGCCAAAAGTGTAATAGAGCTCACCAATAATTTCTGGGTTAATTTCCGCTTCAGCGCCTAGCGTTTGATTTGGGCTAGTAAGCTGCGTGTCATTCGATGTATTCAGGTTACCGTCTTGAGAGAAGTAACTGATACCGAGGCCGATTTCGCCCCCAAAGCCAGTTTCAACCTCTTCTGCAATAGCGTGTGAGGATAGCGCTAGGGTAATGCTTACCGCGATTAGTTTTTTCATAGGGTTTCCCTGGTTTTTCTGTTTAGCGGTACTCTATTTAACGGGGCGTCGAATTAGTGTAATTGACTTTTTTTAGACATTTTTAAACGTTTTATTTGTCTATCTATTGTTAAAAACAAATCAAAGCTTGCAGTTGGTCACCATAATCAGTAACGTTGCGCGGTTTTATACTCTTCTTTCATAACCAGCTAAGGTAAAGATTTTGATCTCCACAGCGAATATCACTCAACAGTTTGGTGCTAAGCCACTTTTTGAAAACATCTCAGTCAAGTTTGGCGAGGGCAACCGCTACGGCCTAATCGGTGCGAACGGTTGTGGTAAATCGACATTCATGAAGATTCTGAGTGGCGAACTTGAACCATCGGGCGGTAACGTAAGTTACGATCCAAACGAGCGTGTTGCTAAGCTGAATCAGGATCAATTTGCTTATGAAGAATTCACGGTAATCGACACGGTTATCATGGGCTTCAAAGAGCTGTGGGCAGTAAAGCAAGAGCGTGATCGTATTTACTCATTAGCAGAAATGAGTGAAGAAGATGGCATGAAAGTCGCGGATCTAGAAGTTCAGTTCGCAGAAATGGATGGCTACATGGCGGAAGCTAAAGCAGGTGAACTTCTGCTTGCTGTAGGCATTCCTGAAGAGCAACACTTCGGCCTTATGAGCGAAGTAGCGCCAGGTTGGAAACTTCGTGTGCTATTGGCACAGGTACTGTTTGCTGACCCGCATATCATGCTACTTGACGAACCAACCAACAACTTGGATATGGATACGATTCGCTGGCTAGAAGAAACGCTAAACCAACGTAACTGCACCATGATCATCATCTCGCACGACCGTCACTTCCTAAACTCAGTATGTACCCACATGGCTGACTTAGATTACGGTGAGCTGCGTCTATACCCTGGTAACTACGATGAGTACATGACGGCAGCTTCACAAGCTCGTGAGCGTCTATTGTCTGATAACGCGAAGAAGAAAGCGCAAATCGCTGAACTACAAACCTTCGTGGCGCGTTTCTCTGCAAACGCATCAAAAGCAAAACAAGCAACTTCTCGTGCAAAACAGATCGATAAAATCCAATTGGATGAAGTTAAAGCATCAAGCCGCCAAAACCCATTCATTCGTTTTGAGCAATCTAAAGAGCTATTCCGTAATGCTCTAGAAGTTGAAAACCTAAGCCAAGGTTTTGAAAACGACTTGTTTGCTGACTTTAATGCGATTTTTGAAGTGGGTGAGCGTGTTGCCATCATCGGTGAGAACGGTGTAGGTAAAACAACACTGCTTAACACAATCGCAGGTGTATTAGAGCCACGCTCGGGCTCTTACAAGTGGTCTGAAAACTCGAACATTGGTTACTACGCGCAAGACCATGCGGATGATTTCGAGAAAGACATGAACCTAATGGACTGGATGGGTCAATGGCGTCAAGAAGGCGACGACGAGCAAGTTCTACGTAGCTTCCTTGGTCGTATGCTGTTTGGCCAAGACGATATCAAGAAGTCAGTTAAAGTTCTTTCAGGTGGTGAGCAAGGTCGTATGCTGCTAGGCAAGATCATGATGCACAAACCAAACATGCTGCTGATGGATGAGCCAACTAACCACATGGATATGGAATCTATCGAATCATTAAACACGGCACTAGAGCAGTACAAAGGTACATTGTTCTTCGTATCGCACGACCGTGTATTCGTAGACTCACTAGCTACGCGTATTCTTGAAATCCGCGACGGTAAGATTCACGACTTCCGTGGTACTTACGCAGAGTTCCTAAAAGCTCGCGGTATCGACGGCTAATCTATTGATGATTAACCGCTAAACGATGCTAAAGATCCCCTCCAAGAGGGGATTTTTTTTACCTATATCTACGCTCACCATTTGATATGCTCATCGTTTCAATCGCAACTAAGCAGTTGTTTATCAGCAGTCCGTTATTTTCTATTCAATCAAATCAAATAAACGAAAGTGCTAACGGGTTCACAGCATGGCGATTCCAGATAGGCAAGGCTATTAACTTAGTGACATCATTACGTTAGATACGCTAAACACACTTTGACAAAGCGCAGTAGTGGCATGAATAAAACCAGAAAACAGCTTACAGTTTTGATTTCTAGCTTGCTTGCGACGGCATCTTGCCTCGCGGAGCCGATTAAACTGGATCTTTACACTCAAGAGTTCCCGCCTTTGCAAGTCAAAGTGGATGGGCAAGCTGAGGGATACACCATTAAGTTTGTTCAAGCTGTTATTGAGGATGCCGCCAAGACTTTACCAATGGAAGTCAACTCGCTACGTTTTGCGCCTTGGAAACGTGCGATCAAAAACACCCAGCAACTTGAAAACGTTTTGTTATTTTCCATCTCTAGAACGCCAGAGCGTGAAGCCTTGTATCAATGGATAGGCGCGGTTTCGCCTTATGAAGTAGCAGTCTATCGTAAGTCAGAAGGCCCAAAGGTCTCTGTTACCAGCTTAAGTGAACTGTCGGAGTATCGATTTGCCGCGCAAACCGCAAGCTCATTTGAAGAGTTGATTAAAAGTGAGGGTTTTAGCCATATCATCCCGGTCAACAAGGGCAAAGAGGCGATCAAGCTGCTCAAGATGGATAGGGCGGATTTCGCTCCTATGGTAACGGCCAGTTTTCCTTATCGTATGGAGCAATATGGCTACAATCCGAGTGAGTTTGTTGAAGTGGCTAAAGTTGATAAGCTTTGTCAGCAACTGTGGTTAGTGACAGGGCATAATACCTCCAAAGAGGTTGTCGAAGCTTTAAACGCCAGTTTGAACAAGCTGAAAAACCAAGGCCTACTGCAACAGCTGATTGATGACTACCAACCTGACAGCCCAGTAATGCAGAGCTACCGTAATCTCCGTTAGCGTTAATTGATAGCAAGGTAATGACTTACTCGTCAGCCATTAATTCTCAAGCTCGGCTTGTTTCTCGTTCACACGGTAACAGCAGTGTTTAAAGCGCTCGATAAGCTGCGCTTCAGGTAGCGGTTTATCAAACAAATATCCTTGGAACTGGTCACAGCCAAGCTGTTTCAAGGTCGTCAGTTCGTCTTTATCCTCAACACCCTCTGCAATCACTTCAAGGTTCAGTTTTCTGGCTGTAATAATGATCGTATCGACGATCGCTTGATCGTTTTCATCAAGATGCAATTGGGTGACAAACGAACGGTCAATTTTCAGCACATCCGCAGACAAATGCTTTAAATAGCGAAGCGAAGAGTAGCCCGTACCAAAGTCATCAATAGAAATTTTAAGGCCATGCTGCTTAAGCTCGCTCATTTTAGCTACGGCACTTTCTACGTTCTCTAGTAACAAGTTCTCTGTAATTTCTAGCTCAATGTTGTCACCGCTAATGTTAGCGCGCTTTAAGGCATCAACTATGTCACTGACGAACGAATGTTGGGCAAATTGCAATGGGCTGATATTGATCGCTAGGCGTTTGAACGAATGGGGTAATAAGCCACCACGCTGCCACTGGGCAAATTGACTAAACGCTTGGTTAATGATCCATTTGCCTATATTGATGATTTGTCCTGTCTCTTCTGCAACAGGCATAAATACCCCCGGTGGCAGTAGACCTTTGTCGGGGTGATTCCAGCGAATGAGCGCCTCAACACCAATGATTTCGTGCTTATCATTCACTTGAGGTTGATAGAACAGTTCTAGCTGCTGATTATCAAGCGCTTCATGCAACCCCTTTTCAGTTTCAAGAAACGAGGCCACTTGGGCTTGCATCTCGGTTTGGTAAAGCATCGATTGATTACGGCCATTGGCTTTGGCTTTGTACAGCGCGGTGTCCGCTTGTCTTAGCAAATCGACGCTGTTGGTGTCAGCATTGGGGAATAACGCAATACCAAGGCTAACAGTGCAGTAGAGGATATGACCATCGATATCATAGGGCTCGTTGTTGAGCGCGAGTAGGGCTTGCGCTTGGCGGTTAACCTCAGCAAAACTCGCTTTCGGTAACAAGATGGCAAATTCATCGCCGCCTAAGCGCGCGGCTGTCACATCTTGATTTACATTGGCTGATATTCGCTGTGCAATCGCCCGAACAAGGTTGTCACCTACGGTATGGCCGAGCGAGTCGTTAATGGTTTTAAAACGGTCTAAATCGACATAGATAAGCGCGCCAGTGTGGTTATGAGTGGTAGCATCGGTAATTGCAGGTTCTAACTTTTCTAAAAGTAAACTTCGATTGGCTAGGCCAGTCAGCTCATCATAATAGGCTAACTGATTTAATTGGCGCTCTGCTAATTCGCGCTCTTGCCAAATGGTATGGAAGGTTTGAGTCAGCTTACCGAGCTCATTGTCTTCGAAGTGCTGAGGGGGTAATACATGAGAGCCTTTTTTCAGTGAGCTAACCCAGTCAATCAATAGCACCAAGGGTTTAGACAGCTTGTTGTAGAAGAAAATCAGCAAAATGGATGCAAGCAGTACATTTCGCAGCAGGTCAAACAACAAGATCTGGCTCGATTCAGCGACGAATTGACGTGCGATTTCTTGACCATCGACAGTTAAAGTCAACGTACCAACAACGGTGTTTGAGTTTGGTTGGTGTAGTACCGTTGAATAGGTCGATTCAGCGGGTATGAAATATTGGGACAAATGGTGATAGAAGGCATTGCGCTTATTTGATGGTAGAGACTGCTCAGCAAGAACATCACCAAAATCATCAATGATCCTCACCTTGTTGATCGTATCGTCCATCATTAGGCTAGTGGCAACTTGCTCTGCCAGTTCAGCATTTAAATGATACGCCGCGAGGCTAGCATTTGAGTATCCTTGCAGTAGCTCAAAGCGATAGCGCTGCTCGATGTTCTGCTGTTCTTGATGCATGCTCATCAAAATTTGGTAGAAGCTAAAACACAAACCTAAAGTGACCGAAACTAAAAATACGGTTTTGGCTTGGCGAACGGCGAGAGAATTGGTCTTTTGATTGTTGAGCATTGCAGAGCCCCCTGATGATGGTCATCGAAGCCACTGGTTTTTGATATGAGTGCTTTGCGCTAAACAGGAGATTGTTTGCAGCTAAAAACACTAAACCATGCATCTTTTATGTGACATCGTTCTTTATACCAATTTAAGCAAATCAATGGTATAGCGCGGCATGATAGCCATCACATTCATTAGAGAAATAGTGTAGCGGTAAGACAATTTCTCGTATGTCAGTATTCAACAGCCCAATAAATCAAAGCGGGAAGCATACGCTTCCCGCTCTAAGTACGTTTTGCCAATTCGATTAGTAACGGAACTGAGCCACAATTGCATCAAGCTTTAAGCTCACTTGGCTAACTTGTTCGCTGCATTTCACTGAGCCCGTCACTTCGCGGTGAGTATCAATCGCTAACTCAGCGATTTGGGTAATGTTTCGATCGATTTCATTAGAGACCATGGATTGCTGCTCTGACGCGGTAGCAATCTGAGCATTCATATTGAACAAGTCCTCAATTTGCTGATTGACGCTATCTATCGCATCCACCACCAATTGAGTGTTCTCTTTGGTGGCTTCAGCTTGTACCTGGCTCTCTGCCATTAAACTGACCGTTTTGTGGATTCTATCGGTTAAGTTGCCGATGGTGGTTTCAATCTGACGGGTAGAGTTGTCAGTTTTCATAGACAGGTCTCGTACTTCATCAGCCACTACCGCAAAGCCTCGTCCATATTCACCTGCACGGGCGGCTTCAATAGCAGCATTCAGTGCGAGTAGGTTAGTTTGCTCTGCAATGCCTTGTATGGTTGAAATCACCGAGTTGATTTCGCGGCTCTGTTCTTCCAACTGCTCAATCAGCGTTTGTGAGTTGGCGATATCATTGGCGAGGTTTTGCATACTGGAACTTGCAGTATGCGTAATATCAAGCGCCTTGTGAGATTCTTCCTTCATCCGCGAGGCATTACTCGCTGCATGTTCAATATTCGAAGTGATCTCATTGCTGGTTTGTACCAGTTGATTGACTGCGGTCGCGACTGATTCAGATTCAATCTTTTGCTGCTCCGCGTTATTCATACTTTTCGATGCGGCTTGCTCGGAGCTACATGAGCTCTCGGTTAAAACATTCTTCACATTGGCGACGTCTTTGATTAATCCATGCAACTTGCCCATAAAGGTATCAAAAGAGTTGGCGAGCTGGGCAAGCTCATCGTTGCCATTGGCATTCATACGCGCGGTCAAGTCGCCTGTGCCGCTGGCGATATCACGCATCATAGAGTTAATGTCTTGAATACGGCGAATCACACTTTTACCGATAATCATCAATAAGGCTGAAATAATAATCGCGAGCAGTGCGCCAAACAGATGCAGCTGATTCTTCACACTGTCAGAAGCAGCGACAATCGCGATCTCTAACTCACCTTGCAGTAGTAAGATCTCTTCTTCTGTTGTGTGAACAGTAGAACGTAGCTCGCCCCGTAGACCTTCGTTTTGCGTTAGCCCTAATACAATGTTGGCTTCAAACAGAGAGACGACTGCATCTTGATACTCTTGAAAGGCGATAGGCGCGGCATAGCCATACTGCTGCTGAAAAGCCTGCAAAGCTTGTGAGAACGAAAGCTCGTTTTGTTCTGAGGTATAAGCGATGTATTGGAAATCTTTCTCTAGCAGCTCAGACAAGGCGACTTTGGCGCTTAAATCATTCATGCTAATTACGCGTTGCTTAAGTTGGTCACGCGCATAAGAGAGTTTGTTGATTAATGACACGCCACTTTGCTTAGAGTCGATGTATTCGACTTGCTTAACCACCTGCTCAAACTTTTCATGGTACTGCTGCAAAGTGGAAGAGATAACACTCATGCGGCCATCAAGTGGCAGGCCATTGTCTTCGATGGTGGCATTCAAACCCGCCAGACGAGCAATGAGTTTATCGTAAGTGCCGTTGAATTTGTCGTGGTACTTCGTATCGTGGCGAGCAAGGAAGTCTTTTTCATGTCGGCGCAAGGTGAGCAAATCAACCTCAGAGGCCATATTCTCGACCGATGCGACTTCTAACCGGTGCAAGTTATCCAAACTGACTTGTTCGAAAATCCCGTAAAAGATGACCCCGACGATCAATACGGCATTAATTGAAAGCAATTTTGCGCGAATACTGAGCCCTTGAAAAGCTCCTGAAGACTTTGGTGACTCGACCATGAGCACATTCCTCTAGCTGATGACGTGGATGTTATTAACCGCTTTATTATTTCAATGACTAATTTTTGTGATGCGGATATTAAACTAATAGCATTAGAGGAAGGTTTTGCAACCATGAGAATGGATTATAAAGCCCTAAATTTATTAGGGCTTTGGAGGGATTTACTGCTGACCTTTAACGTCAAACTTAATTTTTTCAGCGCCAGTAAACACTTGGAAGCGGAGGCCTTTGGCGCGAGCAATGGTTGTTATGCCGAATTTTTTTGCTAAATCTAGGCCCATTTGTGTCACGCCAGAGCGAGAAAGCAGCACAGGAATACCCATTTGCGCCACTTTTATCACCATTTCAGAAGTCAGACGACCAGTGGTGTAGAAGATTTTATCTTCACCAGACTTTTCATTTAGCCACATTTCTCCGGCTAGTGTGTCTACTGCATTATGGCGACCAACATCTTCAACAAACGAAAGCACTTGGTCATCTTTACAAATCGCGCAGCCATGCACCGCACCCGCTTTTTTGTAAGTATCATTGAAATGAGTCAATGCTTCTAATGCGGCATAGATTTGTGATTGCTTAAGAGGCGTTTGAGGTACTTGATAGTTTTCAAGTTGCTTCATTACATTGCCATACATGGTGCCTTGTCCACAGCCGGACGTGACCGTTTTTTTCTTCAGCGCACCTTCAATATGCTCAGTGTTCTCTTTGGTAATGACCGCAGCAGTGTGGGTTTGCCAATCAATAATGACCGACTCTAAAGCAGACGGATCAGACAGGAAGCTTTGGTTTTTTAGATAGCCAAGCACTAACGACTCAGGGCGAGAACCTAACGTCATCAAGGTTACGACTTCTCTCCAGTTCAACATCACGGTAAGAGGGCGCTCGCAAGCAATCTGCTTAGTCAGCTTTTCCCCGTACTCATCGAATACTTCGACTTCTATAGTCTGTAATGGGTTTTCACTGGTTTTAATTATATTGGCTTTAACCACGAGTGTTCCTATTGGTTTGTTATTGGCTCTACACGTTCAACACAAGCGAAGTGTCTTACTCTTGAATAGCTCTAAGCAATTAGTGTTCCAATTAAACTATTGAGTTTCAAAGGCGCTTTACGCCATTTCAAAACGAATTATCTTAATACTTAGATTAGGGAACAGTTATTGCTTAGACTGAGTATAACGAAAAGTAGGTGACTCATGACCAATAATAACCAACAAACCATCCCACTTAGCAAAAATGAACAGATATGGCCCATTGAGTGCGATATCGTAAGCAATGAAATCAAAACCGGTATTTGGACCACCACGCAAAAGCAGTTGCAAGGCTTTGATTTAAATCCTGAAGCGCACACTGATCGCCTAGCGCTGCTACAACTTCACCTAGATGAGCGCACGGATTACCGTTTCAATTTAAGCTCACTGCAACCTAAGCTGTTTGTTGTACTAGATAATTTAGAAGACGAAATCAACGTAGTGGCTCTAACAGCATCACAAAGCGTTGCTGGACAATATATGGATGGCGACTATTTGGTACTGTCTAACGACATGCCATTGCCTGTACAAGCTTGGATGGAAGCTTTTATTGGCCGACATGGTGAGTTATTAGAGCAGCGCCGTAAAAAACGTAAAGGGGCAGGTAGAGCCAGTGGCAACTAGTTTTTTATCCCGATGGTCAAAGCGAAAATTAGACCAAAACGATCAGCTTGAAAGCGAGCAACCTGTTGAAGAAGAGGTCGTAATTGCCCCTAATGATAATAACGATAGCCCTCAGGAAACGGCTGACAGTCAGAGTAGTGTAGGGTTAGCACAAACAGAAGCGGACCAATCAGATGAGGAGCAACAGGCGACACTGGGCTCAGCGCTCAGTTCTGATGCCGAGAAACATCTGAAGAAAATGGCGATGCGTAAACTGTTTATGTCTGAATTCAATCAAGTGGATGCGCTAAATGATTATGATCACGACTACAGCCAAGTGAAGTCCCTCTCTTCTGAGATAGCTGGCCAATTAAGGGATTGGGTGAAAAACGTAGATGATACTGAGGCAAAAGAAGCGCAAGAAAACCCAGTAGAAATAAGTGATGCAGACTCCAGTCCTAACGAAGAAAGTACTACGACGTCTAGCGAACTTGAACATAAAAATCAGCCAACGATCGAAGACCTGCGACCAGAGCAACAATCTCAAGCTCATACAGTGGGACAAAATATACCACACGAAAAATAGGTACATTTTGACTTAGCCAGATAAAAATCGAGTGCGACAAATTGTCGCATTCGGTTTTTTTGTACGTTACACATTCAACGAACAACTATAAATTACTGATTTAATTAAAAATAAAAGTTGGTACAGCAATTGCTATAACAGGTGTAAACATAATCCGGTTTAAACCTGGAACTGAGCGATGCTTAAACAATTACTACAAGAAGCAACCACGAATAACGGAAAAGCTCGTCTTTACGCGTATGAGAATACCGTAGAGCTGAAAAACCTTATTCCACCCACAGTGAGCTATGAGAGTGGGGGCAATACATTAATTGTCGGCCCTACTGCTATCATCGAAAGTGCTGCGCAACAATTGAGCGAAATGCACAGCTTAACCCTCCTTTCGACAGATGGAGAGCAGGGCACTCATAGCCAACTTTACTTTGCTAACTCAGTCAGTGTTAGCGGTTTTTTAGGTACGTTTAACGTTACTGTTGAGAATAACGGTATCGAAAGCAATCTTGCTAAAGCAGCCATTAATCATGACTGTTTTGATATTGTGCTCGATCTCTGCCTTAGCAGCTGTATGACAGAAGAAGTACCTGTACCGGGTTATTATCCTGTTGGTCGTGGCTACCCTAAGCTTGCTGAAGCATTAGAAGAAATTCCAACCTTAATGGGTACATTCGACAAGCCGAAATTCTTCCGTCTCGATACCGATCTATGTGCACACAGTTCTCGTGGCGTAAAAGGTTGTGACCGCTGTGTGGATGCATGTCCTGCTGGCGCGCTTTCAAGCCAAGGGAACGACAAGATTGGTCATCGCATTGAGATTAACCCATACCTATGCCAAGGCGTGGGTACGTGTGCATCAGCTTGTCCGACCGAAGCCATTCATTACGCACTTCCAGAGCCGCAAGACACGCAAAAATTCATTGAACGCACCTTAGCGAATTATGAAAAGGCAGGGGGCGTTGATCCTATCGTTCTTATCTGTAGTTCTCGCCATGAAAGTTACAACGTCATGGCACTTAAAGCATTGCCAGATAACGTTATTCCTGTCGTCGTTGAAGAGCTGCCATCCATTGGTATTGATACTTGGTTCGCGGCACTGGTCAACGGTGCAACTCAAGTGCTGTTCGCTGCCAGCCGCTTTATGCCCGCGACAATTATTCGTGTGCTGAGCAATGAAGTCGCAACCGCTCAAGAGTTACTGGGTCAACTTGGCATTCAAAAAGAGTGTATAGACATTCTTTATCTAGAATCGCTACGTGAAGGACCTCCAACCCTTTGTACGGATTCGTTTGACCTTGCTTTAGGCGATCTTGAAGGCGACAAACGCCAGCGACTATTTACCGCGCTAGACGCACTGGCTATTTCGCGTATTCCAGTTGAAAACGTTGTAGAACTTGCGACAAACGCGCCGTATGGCAACGTCGAATGCGAAAGCAAAGATTGTACGTTGTGTATGAGTTGTGTCGCGGTATGTCCGACACGCGCGCTTCATACAGATGGCGTATCACCTTCACTTAAGTTTGTTGAACAAGACTGTGTTCAATGTGGGCTATGTGCCAAAGCGTGTCCAGAGCAAGTTCTCACACTTACGCCGCGTATGAACTGGGATAAAGAAGCACGTCAAACCGCGCAAGTTATCCATCAGGAAAAAGCCGCTGAATGTGTGCGTTGTCATAAGCCATTCGCACCACAATCAATGATTGATATGTTGCAAGATAAGTTACGCGGTCACTCTCATTTCGCAGATGAAGCGGCGATTAACCGTATTGCGATGTGCGAAGACTGTCGCGTTATCGATATGTTTGAAGCCATGGCTGATGACCCAACCAAGCAGTTGAACTACTAGGAGAGAGCGTAGTGAATCTAGAACAACAAAGTCTACGTGCTGACATCTACCTATTACTGGCGACGTTGTTGCGTCAAAAGCCAAGTGCCGAGCTTATCGAGTTTTTAACTCAGCTTGATATCGAACCAAGCCAGAGCGAAATGCAGCAAGCGTGGCAGCAATTAAAGCAAGCCGCAATGAATAGTGACGACGAACAACTGACCGATGAATATCAAGATCTATTCATCGGTATTGGCCGCGGTGAAGTGGTGCCTTTTGCATCTTGGCATTTAACCGGTTCATTAATGGAAAAGCCATTAGCAGAGATCCGCAAAGATCTTCAATTGCTTGGCCTAGAACGCGACGAGCAAGTTAAAGAACCAGAAGACCATATCGCTGCACTGTTCGAAGTGATGGCCGCTCTAACAGAAGAAGACGCAGCGATTCAGCAAGTGTTCTTCAATAAGCACATCGCTCCTTGGTTTGTTTCGCTTTGTGAGCAAATTCAGCAAGCGAAAAGTGCACAGTTTTACTTAGCAGTGGCGGCATTAATGCGTGCTTTCGCCACCGTAGAGCAAGTCCAATTTAGTCAAAACGTTCAAAGTACTAAAACCAGTTTAAAAATTGATGTGAAAAACGTGACTACTTACGAGTAGTTACACGGAAGTCACGTCGATAAGAGGGGCTTAAGCCTCCAAAACACTACCGTAAGGTAAGGAAGCAACAATGAAAGATAATAATGAAATTAATTCAAGCCGCCGAGATCTTCTCAAAGGCTTAACGACTGCTGCCGTAGCTGGTGCGGTTGTCGCTGGAACAAAAGCGGCAAGCGCTTCAGAAACTGTAGATATTAAACAAGAAAGCGTGAAGAAGACGGGCTATCGCGAAACTCAGCATGTTCGCGACTACTACGACTCACTATAGGAGCTAACCGATGAAATTAGTCAAACGCTCCGACTCTGTGAGCAAAGAACAAAACCAACTTGGCGTCTCTCGTCGTACGTTTATGAAGAACACTTCATTTGCGGCTGGTGGTGCAGTGGTTGGTGCGAGTTTATTCGCGCCGGGCATGATCAAAAAGGCACAAGCTAAGTCAGTTGATCCAGATGCAAAAACGGAAGTGAAACGTACTATCTGTTCTCACTGCTCAGTGGGTTGTGGTATTTACGCTGAAGTACAAAATGGTGTTTGGACAGGTCAAGAGCCTGCATTCGACCACCCATTCAACGCTGGTGGCCACTGTGCCAAAGGCGCAGCACTGCGTGAGCATGGCCATGGTGAGCGTCGTCTTAAATACCCAATGAAGCTTGAAGGCGGTAAGTGGAAGAAGCTTTCTTGGGAACAAGCGATCGAGGAGATCGGTAACAAAGCACTAGAGATTCGTAAAGAATCTGGTCCAGATTCAGTTTACTGGCTTGGTAGTGCGAAGCACAGTAACGAACAAGCATACAGCTTCCGTAAAATGGCATCACTTTGGGGTACCAACAACGTTGACCACCAAGCGCGTATTTGTCACTCAACCACTGTAGCCGGTGTTGCGAACACTTGGGGCTACGGCGCGATGACAAACTCGTTCAACGACATGCACAACTGTAAGTCGATTCTGTTCATCGGTTCGAACCCTGCTGAAGCGCACCCAGTGGCGATGCAGCACATCCTAATAGCAAAAGAGAAGAGCAACTGTAAGATTGTTGTTGCTGACCCGCGTCGTACACGCACTGCGGCTAAAGCCGACCATTACGTATCACTGCGTCCGGGTTCTGATGTTGCATTCATCTGGGGCATCCTATGGCATGTGTTTGCAAACAAGTGGGAAGATAAAGAGTTCATTCGCCAACGCGTATTCGGCATGGATGAAATTCGTCAAGAAGTGGCTAAGTGGAACCCACAAGAAGTTGAACGCGTAACCGGCGTTTCAGAGAAAGATGTGTACCAAACAGCGAAATTGCTGAGCGAACATCGCCCAGGCTGTGTGGTTTGGTGTATGGGTGGTACTCAACATACTACTGGTAACAACAACACACGTGCTTACTGTGTGCTTGAATTGGCACTAGGTAACATGGGTAAATCAGGCGGCGGTGCTAACATCTTCCGTGGCCACGATAACGTACAAGGCGCAACTGACCTTGGCGTACTGTCGCATACTCTACCAGGTTACTACGGCCTATCTGATGGCGCGTGGAAGCACTGGGCAGGTGTTTGGGGCCTAGAGCACGAATGGATTAAGAACCGATTCGACCAAAAAGAATATCGCGGTAAAAAACCAATCAACAACATGGGCATTCCTGTTTCGCGTTGGATTGATGGTGTTCTAGAAAACAAAGACAACATTGAGCAGAACGACAACATTCGCGCCATGTTCTACTGGGGTCACGCTGTGAACTCTCAGACTCGTGGCCCTGAAATGAAGAAAGCGATGCAGAAGTTGGACATGATGGTCATCGTTGACCCATACCCAACGGTTGCAGCCGTAATGAACGACCGTACTGATGGCGTTTACCTGCTTCCGGCAACCACTCAGTTTGAAACTTACGGCAGTGTGACGGCATCAAACCGTTCAATCCAATGGCGTGACAAAGTCGTTGAGCCGTTGTTCGAATCTAAGCCAGACCACGAAATCATGTATCTGCTGACCAAAAAGCTTGGATTTGCAGATCAGTTATTCAAAAACGTGCGTGTTGAAAATAACCAACCGGTTATTGAAGACATTACTCGTGAGTTTAACAAAGGCATGTGGACCATTGGTTACACAGGTCAAAGCCCAGAGCGTCTAAAAGCGCACCAACAAAACTGGCACACATTCCACAACACAACCTTGGAAGCAGAAGGTGGCCCTGCACACGGCGAAACCTACGGTCTACCTTGGCCATGTTGGGGTACACCGGAAATGAAACACCCAGGTACGCATATCCTTTACGATACCTCTAAGCCGGTAGCGCAAGGTGGCGGTAACTTCCGTGCACGTTTTGGTGTTGAGTTTGAAGGTAACAACCTACTTGCAGAAGACAGCTACTCAGCAGGCTGTGAGCTTGAAGATGGCTACCCAGAGTTCAGTGACAAGCTACTGAAACACCTTGGTTGGTGGGATGACCTAACTGAAGCAGAAAAAGCGGCAGCTGAAGGTAAAAACTGGAAAACAGACACTTCTGGCGGTATCCAGCGCGTTGCAATCAAGCACGGTTGTATTCCATTTGGTAACGCAAAAGCTCGTGCAGTTGTTTGGACATTCCCAGACCGCGTACCACTGCACCGTGAGCCGCTGTACACGCCTCGTCGTGATCTGGTCGCAGACTACCCAACGTGGGACGACAGCGAGTCTATTTACCGTCTACCAACTATGTACAAATCAATCCAAGACCAAGATAAATCGGGTGAGTACCCAATTATCCTAACCTCTGGTCGTCTGGTTGAATACGAAGGTGGTGGTGAAGAAACCCGTTCAAACCCATGGCTTGCAGAGCTACAGCAAGAAATGTTCGTAGAAGTGAACCCGAAAGATGCTAACGACCTTGGCTTCAAAGACGGTGACATGGTGTGGGTTGAAGGTGCAGAGAAAGGACGCATCCACGTTAAAGCAATGGTGACACGCCGCGTACGTCCGGGCATGGCATTCATTCCTTTCCACTTCGGCGGTAAGTTCGAGGGTGAAGATTTACGTCACAAGTACCCAGAAGGTACAGATCCATACGTGATTGGTGAATCAGCAAACATTGCAACGACTTATGGTTATGATCCTGTAACGCAAATGCAGGAAACCAAAGTCACCCTATGTAACATTCGCCCAGCGTAAGGAGTTAAAAAATGGCTCGAATGAAATTCCTATGTGACACCAAACGCTGCATCGAATGTAACGGCTGTGTGACTGCATGTAAAAACGAAAACGACGACGCATTAGAGTGGGGCATTCAACGCCGCCGCGTAGTGACGTTGAATGATGGTGAACCGGGTGAAAACTCGATTTCAGTCGCTTGTATGCACTGTACAGACGCGCCTTGTATGGCGGTTTGTCCTGCTGACTGTTTCGAGCATACTGAAGATGGCATCGTACTGCATAACAAAGATCTTTGTATCGGTTGTGGTTACTGCCTATTTGCTTGCCCATTTGGTGCGCCTCAGTTCCCTAAACAAGCAGCATTTGGCGAGCGCGGTAAAATGGACAAATGTACTTTCTGTGCAGGCGGTCCTGAAACTGAACCGGGTTCAGTAGAAGAGCGTGAAAAGTACGGCGCTAACCGTATTGCAGAAGGCAAACTGCCAATGTGTGCATCGCTTTGTTCAACCAAAGCTCTGCTTGCTGGTGATGCTGAAAAAGTATCAGAGATCTTCCGTCAACGTGTGGTTCAACGTGGTGCTGAAAATGCCGGTTGGACAAACGGTGAAGATCTTTCTTACGACGCGACTAAAAGCTAAGCGTGGAGAGAGATATGACACATCTGTTTAAGCGTCTATCTCTTGCAGTGCTGCCATTATTGGCAGCACTGTGTATGGCATTGTCGCTGCCAGCTTCTGCTGAAGATGCCAAATCTCCAGTAGTCGAGAAAGAGATGACACAACTCGCGGGCGCCGATTTCTGGCGTCAGGTACGTGAAGGGCAAGAAGGTTACACCACATCTCAGTTTCCTGAACATGGCGTACTTATTAGTACACCCGGAGAAACGTGGTTTGTTTTAAAAGAGAAATGGATGTCGCCAGCGGGCGCGGTGGCCATTTTCGGCAGTATCGCTCTGGTTGTCATGGCTTACGTGTTAGTTGGCCCTCTGATGCTCAGCAAGCCGCGAACAGGCAAGAAGATGAAGCGTTGGTCTCGTTGGGATCGCGCGCTCCACTGGAGCATGGCGTTTACCTTTTTAACCCTTGCGTTCAGTGGCTTAATGCTGGTTTACGGTAAGCACTTCTTGAAACCGTATGTACCTAGTGAGTTCTGGGGCTTTATCGTTTACTCCGCTAAGCAATACCACAACTATGTTGGGCCATTGTTCTTTATTTTGCTGACGTTTGTACTGTTGAAGTGGTGGCGCAAATCTATCTTCAATATGACTGACGTACGTTGGTTTATGAAGATGGGCGGCATGGTTGGTAAACACAAAGGGACGCATCCATCGGCTGGCTTCTCTAACGGTGGTGAAAAAGCGATCTACTGGCTACTGATTGTATTTGGCGCGGTTGCGGCGGTAAGTGGTCTAATTCTAGATTTCCCAATCTTTGGTCAAACACGCCGTGATATGGAGCTTTCGAACCTTGTACACATGGCGTCAGCATTGATCCTGATTTGTGGTTTCATTTTCCATATCTACATTGGTTTGTTTGGTATGGAAGGCGCGCTTGAAGGTATGGTTACGGGCGAAGTTGACGAAACTTGGGCGAAAGAGCACCACGATCTTTGGTATGAAGAAGTCAAAGCAAAGCAAGCAGAAGGCGCAGAGCCGGTATCAGCAACAAAAGAAGTGAAAGGAGAGGTCAATGAACAAACCTCATAATGGTATTTGGGTAGCCTATATTCTTAGCTGCTTTACACCTTTTACTTTCTTGATTTCTGGCGTGATTGCGATTGTTTATGCAGGCTATCGTTTAGACAAGAATGAAGACAGCGAAGTGGTCAACTCACACTACTATGGCCTAATCCGTACTTTCTTTTTGTACTTAACCTTCTTTGTGGTGTTGATTGTTACCATTGCAACCTCAAACGGCCTTTTAGCAGGTATTGAGCGTTACTGGTTCCATAACCCAATTTTAGACAAAGTGGCTTACGTGATCCCGATTGTTGGGATGGTGTTCGCAGCTCTGGCGATTCTAGTTTGGTTTGTTCGTATGTATCAAGGCATGCAGCAACTAAAAAATAACCTGCCACATCGACCATCCACTGGTCCAAACCTATAAAATTTAAAGCCCCGAAAGGGGCTTTTTAGTATCTGACGAAATCGATATACGACGATCGTCTAAACCCTTACAACTACTGTTGTTTCTGTATAAGTGTTAAGATGAAACAAGAGCATAAATAACAAGGACAGTGTATGGATTTCCCTTACCGAAACATCGTCGTGCTAACAGGCGCTGGCATATCCGCTGAATCAGGCATTCAAACCTTTCGTGCCTCAGATGGGCTTTGGGAAAATCATAGAATTGAGGACGTCGCAACGCCGGAAGGGTTCGAGCGCGATCCTGATTTAGTTCAAGAGTTTTACAATCAACGCCGCCACAAATTACAGCATTCTGATATTCGTCCTAATGCCGCGCACAATGCGCTAGGAGAGCTGGAAGCGAAACTGCAAGGCTCAGTCACTATTATCACGCAAAACATCGACAATCTTCACGAGAGAGGCGGTAGCGAGAACGTTATTCACATGCACGGTGAGCTACTAAAAGCGCGCTGTAGTGAATCAAATCAAGTTATAGACCACAACGAAGATATCCATACGGGTGAGCTTTGTCATTGCTGCCAAATTCCTGCGCAAATGCGCCCACACATCGTTTGGTTCGGTGAAATGCCGCTACGTATGGGTGATATCTATTCTGCGATTGAAAAAGCCGATCTGTTTATTTCTATCGGGACTTCTGGTGTTGTCTATCCGGCTGCTGGCTTTGTCCATGATGCGAAAATGCATGGCGCCCACACCCTTGAGATAAACCTAGAACCAAGTGCCGTTCAAAGTGAGTTTGAAGAGAAGCGCTATGGTAAAGCAAGTATTGAAGTGCCTAAGTTAGTCAATGAACTATTGGCGGCGGATAAGGCGATCAGTGCTTAAGGCTGTTTGTTGGCCTTTTTCATTTGATACATGCTCAAATCCGCTTTTTCGAGCACCTGTTCAAGATTCGATTTGGTGCCGTATTGGATACCAAACGCAAAGCTGATTTGCTCACCCTCAAGCGCCTTTTCAACGTTATCAACGTACTCTTTACCACGGCGAGGGTGGGTGAGTGCTACAAATTCATCACCGCCAATTCTTGCTACCAATTCATTGCTATGCGCTTGATCGTTGAGCACCTGAGCAAAACGAATCAGCATAAGATCGCCCACTTTGTGCCCTTTGGTATCATTAAGCTTTTTTAAGCCATTCAAATCAAAGTAGACCAAGTCAAAACGTTCTAGCTCCGTAGTCACCAGTTTCTTGCGGTTATACAGTCCAGTAAGTTCGTCCCGTGTGGCTTGTTCGCGCAATTTAGCACTGATTTCGGTTAAACCAAGAGCGATGATCAAAAAGGCCAACTGAATTAGGCCATCTTCAAGAAAAGTATCTAAAAACTCGAATGGGTCGAGAAAGGTATCGACTACCGCGATCTCTGTAAATACATCGTAAGCTTTGTTAAACAGCAAAATAGCTGCGCCGATTTTTAACTTAACGTTGAGGCGAATGTAGTCTCGTCCTATGAAGACAATGTAAACAAGAATCGCAAAAGTGTTGGCTTCGAAAAAGAGGTCGTAGTTTGAATCGATATGAAGAGCACGACTTGCTACTAACATGAGTACAAGCGTGATAAGCATTAGGCTGACAAGCAGAATATAAGGACTTTTTTTATGCATCGCGAACCAATAATGAGTGTTTCTATCACTAAAGCTACTTGATGTTCGCATAAAAGAAAAGCGGCCGAAGCCGCTTTTGTTAAACAATACCTTTAAATTGTAAACGTTTAGTTTTCAACTTTTAACTTTTGGAAGTACTCTTCATAAAGTGCGCTTGCTTCGCCCACTTCGTCTTGCCATTCACCGCTATCCATTACCTCTTGAGGAGGGAAGATGCTTGTGTCATTGGCAAATTCTTCAGGAAGAAGCTTAACAGCACCGGCTACTGGAGTTGGGTAGCCAATCTCTAGAGCAATCTTAGCTGCGTTTTCAGGACGAAGTAAGAAGTCGATCATCTGATGCGCGGCATCAACGTTTTTCGCTTCTTTAGGAATCGCTAGGCTGTCCATCCAGAAGATCGCGCCTTTTTCTGGCCAGATGATGTCGATAGAAGCACCTTCTTGACGCGCCATGTAAGCAGAACCGTTCCAAAGCATACCCAGTGATACTTCACCCGCTAGGTAAGGGTTAGCCGGGAAGTCTGAGTTAAATACCAACACGTTTGGCATTAGCTTTTTCAGCTCTTCGTAAGCGGCTTTAATTTCATCTGGGTTGGTTGTGTTTGGTGAGTAACCCAGCTTAGTCAATGCAATGTGGAAAACTTCACGTGAGTCGTCCATCAGCATTAGCTGGCCTTCCCACTTGCTATCCCAGAAATCGTCCCATTTGCTGACAGAAGATTTGTCTAGCATGTCTGAGTTGATACCGATACCGGTCGCGCCCCAGATGTAAGGAATAGAGTAGTTGTTGCTTGGATCAAAAGGTTTGTTTAAAAAGTTTTTGTCCAGCTCGGCAAAGTGAGACAGTTTTGATTTGTCGATTTGTTGTAGCATGCCTTCTTTGCGCATTTTAGAGACAAAGTAAGTAGACGGTACTACCAAATCGTAACCAGAACCTTGAGTTTTCAACTTCGCGTACATGCTCTCGTTCGATTCGTACGTTGAGTAGATAACCTTGATACCAGTTTCTTTTGTAAAGTCTTCAAGAACTTCGTTTGGAATGTATTCCGACCAGTTGTAGAAATACAGTTCTTGATCAGCCGCCATCGCTGGAGTTGCGATTAGAGAGGCTGCGCAAAGCGCGCTTGCATAGAGTTTACTTTTCATTATGTTTCCGTTTTATATTCCTAAGTCAGCATATTACCAGTCCTGATAATATCCTCTGAGGTAGGGGTGTAACACAGTAATTTATCGTGAAGATAAACGCAGCAAGCGGGAATTATATCAGCCAGAAACGAAAATAGGCAGCTAATGCTGCCTATTTTCGAGATTTAAGATGGTTTATTGGCCAGCTTTCAGTTTTAAGAAATACTCTTCGTATTTCACTGTCTTATCGCCAACCGCATCTTGCCATTCCACACGGTCAAGATCTTCTTGAGATGGGAATAGAGGCGCAACATCTTTAAACTTCGCGTTTGATTCTGCTACCGCTGTTAGGTAACCAGTATCGCGCGAGATTTGCTCTGCGATTTCAGGACGTAGTAGGAAGTCGATCATCTTGTGTGCCGCTTCTACGTTTTTCGCACCTGAAGAAATTGCAAAGTTATCAACCCAGCCGATACCGCCTTCTTTAGGGAATACTAGCTTAAGGTTCATACCTTCGTTTTGAGCCGCTGCAGCGCTACCGTTCCAAAGCATACCAACACCCACTTCGCCAGACATGTATGGCGCGCCTGGGTTGTCAGAGTTAAATACTAGAACGTTTGGCATTAGCTTTTGTAGCTCAGCGTATGCTTCATCAATCTCTTTATCGTTAGTGCTGTTACCTGAGTAACCTAGCTTACGCAATGCAATATGGAACACTTCACGGGTGTCATCCATCAGCATCAACTGACCTTCTAGCTCTGGGTTCCATAAATCAGCCCAGCTAGTGAAGTCATTTGGATCGTACATGTCTGCGTTAACCGCAAGGCCAGTAATCGCAACAACGTGAGGAATAGAGTAGTCGTTGTTTGGATCGTACGGTTTGTCCAAGTAGTTTTTGTCTAAGTTGTCGAAGTTAGACAGTTTTGACTTGTCGATCTTCTGCAACATACCTTCGTCACGCATTTTCGCTACGAAGTAAGTTGAAGGCACTACTAGGTCATAACCTTGGTTATGCGTCTTTAGCTTTGCATAAAGGGTTTCGTTCGACTCGTAAGTTGAGTAGATCACCTTGATGCCCGTTTCTTTGGTAAATTGTTCTAGGATATTACTGTTGATGTAAGGCCCCCAGTTCATAAATACCAATTCTTTGTTTTCGTCCGCTGCCACTGAACCAGAGAACAGAGAGAGCGCACATGCACTACCAGCTAATAAAGTAGCCCATTTTTTCATTGACGTTAGCTCCAAACTAAACGTTGCTGTTGCATCTAAAAGATTGAATTAACAGCAGTAGATAGAAAAACAGAATGACAAATGTCATTCTGTTTAGTGAAATTGAACGCGATTCTACTTTATTTTCTCTCTTGCTAGCAACTGAGAAGTGATAACAAGAACTAAAGAAACAATCAGCATTACGGTTGCGAGTGCATTCACCTCTGGTGAAATACCCACTTTAACCATTGAGTAAATCTTCAATGGTAAAATTTCATACGTAGGACCAGTCACAAATGAACTGATGATTACGTCGTCTAGAGACAGAGTAAAGCTTAGTAACCAACCTGCAGCAACCGCAGGTTTGGCCAATGGCAGAATAATCTGTTTTAAGATTACCCATTCACTTGCGCCTAAGTCTTTCGCTGCTTCTAGCATTTTCACGTCAAAGCCATTTAAGCGGCTATACACAGTGATAACCACAAACGGCAAACAGAATGTAATGTGTGCAACCAACAAGGTAAGGAAGCCAAGCTGCGCACCCATTACTAAGAATAGTGCAAGTAGCGAGATAGCCATAACAATATCCGGAGACATCATTACAACAAATAGCATCCCGTTGACTAAACCTTTACCTTTAAACGAATAACGGAATAGGGCAACCGCAGTTAAGCTACCAATAATAGTTGCAGCCGTTGCTGAGAATACCGCTACGTTTAATGAGTGCCACGCTGCCTGCATTAAACTGTCGTTATTGACTAGGGTTTCGTACCACTTAGTGGTGAAGCCACCCCATTTCATACCAAATTTGTTCGCGTTGAATGAGTTAACGATCAACACAATAATTGGTAGGTATAAAAATGCGTATACCAACGCCATAAAGCTAAATCTAATCGTGCGTCCCATTAGTCTAGCTCCACTTTCTTGTTCAACAATTTACCCGCTCTGTAGTAGGCATATAGCATCACAGCCATGGCTATGGTGAGGGCGATACTGGTCGCGGCACCAAATGGCCAATCTCGCGCATTGAGCACTTGGCTCTTAATCACGTTACCGATCAGTAGATTCTTCGCGCCGCCCAGTAGGTCAGCAATGTAGAACATACCTAGCGCTGGAAGCAGCACCAACAAGCAACCACCGATAATACCCGGCATGGTTAGCGGTAGAATCACTTTAGTGAAGGTTTGAATCTTGTTCGCACCCAAATCACGCGCAGCTTCTAGGTAAGTGTGATCGAGTTTTTCAATCGCGCTATACAACGGCAGAATCATAAATGGCAACAGAATGTAGACCAAACCGATCATTACAGCGGTTTCGGTGTACATTAAACGCATTGGCTTATCGATGATTTCAAGTGCAATCAGCGACTTGTTCAATACGCCTTGCGTACCTAATACGATTTTAAGACCGTAAGTACGAATCAGTGAGTTAGTCCAAAACGGCACAATCACTAAAAATAACATGATCGGACGCCATTTTTCAGGCATCTTCGCTACGATGTAAGCAAACGGATAACCAATCACTAAGCACAGTAGCGTGGCGATAATCGCCATGTAAAATGAATGCCAAAGTACTTTTGCGTACAGCGGATCCATCAAACGTAAATAGTTATCGAAAGTGAAGGTCATTTCGATAAGGTTGGCTTCATCACGGGTTAGGAAGCTGGTACCAATGATCATGACATTGGGAACTAACACGAACAGTGTTAACCAACCTACAATCAGCGCGATGATAGCGTTTTGTAGATTAATCTTGTTGCTCATCGTTCAGTACTACCTCCCAGCTTTCAACCCAAGTAATCGCCACTTTTTGGCCAAGAGAGTGGTCTACGTCTGGATCGTCTTCGTTGAAGAACTCGCTTACCATCACGCGCATACCCGATTCAAGTTCGATCACTGAATCCAGCGTCATACCTTTATAGGTGCGCTCTCTTACGTGACCCACAATGCCTTTCTCTTCAGACTCTTTGATCTCTTCGATACGCAAATCTTCTGGGCGAAGTAATACTTGCAGTTTATCGCCAACTTGAACGTCTTTGTCATCGTAGTAAACCACACACTCAACACCTTCAACTTCAGCGCGAATACGCTTGTCGTCAATACGTTCAATCGTGGTTGCGCCAAAGACGTTAATCTCGCCGATAAAGCGCGCTACAAATAGGTTCTTAGGCTCTTCGTAGATTTCACGTGGCGAACCGTCTTGCTCAATCACACCATCGCGCATAACGATTATACGGTCAGACATAGAAAGTGCTTCTTCTTGATCGTGTGTTACGAAGATGAAGGTAATACCCAATTGGCGCTGAAGCTGTTTAAGCTCGATCTGCATTTGTTTACGCAGTTTGTAATCCAGCGCGGATAGCGATTCATCTAATAGAAGAACTTTAGGCTTGTTCACTACCGCACGTGCGATTGCGATACGTTGCTGCTGACCACCAGAAAGCTGGTGCGGCTTACGTTGAGCCATCTTTTCAAGACGAACCATACGCAGTGCTTCCATAACGCGAGGTTCAATCTCAGCGTTGGCGACTTTCTGCATACGTAAACCAAACGCAACGTTTTCAAACACAGTCATGTGAGGGAATAGTGCGTAACTCTGGAATACAGTGTTGACATGCCTTTGTTCAGCAGGAACTTGAGTAACGTTCTGATTATCGAGAATAATGTCGCCATTATCCGCGGTTTCAAAACCTGCAATCATCCTAAGTACAGTGGTTTTACCACAGCCAGATGGACCAAGAATGGTAAGAAACTCACCATGGTTCACATCAAGGTTAAGATTACCGATGATTTCCTTACCATCGAAACTCTTGCTAATACCAGATAAACGAATGACTGGTTGTTCTGCTTGTTGTTTAGCGTTCAACGTCTGTTTTTCTCCCACATCGGTCATTTTCAAATCGATTATTCTAATGACCTGTAGTTACACAAAATAGAGGCGCGCATCATAATCACCAATAGTGTGAAATCAAAGCATTTTCTTATTCTGATACAGAAAAAATTTTGCAGGTAAAAGTAAACATTCTTTACCATACTGTTTTTATGCCAAAGACATGCAGTCTAGATGGCGCACAAGTACTTTAATCATCAAAAAATTAGTGTTTACGTCGCGCTTTTACTGGTTAATTATCAGCCATATAGTCAATAAAGCAAGCCGCGAATCCATAATAGATGGTAGAGTAGAGGGCTAATCGCTTATTTTAGCTGTACTCAATAAAACCGTACTCTTGATTGGTACGTACAAGTGATTGAGTTGATCAACAACAAAACTGGCTTAATGCTTAGCGTCAAGCCGCGGAAACGACAATGAACAAAGACATCGAAAAAGACTTTAACTTAGGTGGCAGCATCGAGCGGGCTATCTCTGGCGACTATGAACTTAAAGCCGGCGACATTTTCCGTGAGGCATGGGGCCACACCATTAAAAACTTTTTGTCATTCTCTCCAGCCATCGTTGTTTTGATGTTTGTTCAGCTGGGTATCTTTTATGTCGCGCTAAAATTGCAGTTGGGTGACCCGACTGTACTCTTGACCGCGCTTACCTCGCCGGAATCTGGCGCTCTCACCCCAAATATCATGCAAGCGCTGTTTATTGCCAATTTCAGTTATGAAGTCGTCAGTGCTCCCATTTATGCAGGCATCTGTTTAATGGCGATGAGCCACTCTGCTGGCTTATCGACTAAGCCGCGCCACATTGGCAAAGGCTTGCAGTACACAATCCCTGTGATTCTCGCGACCTTATTTAGTTTGCTACTACAAGGTGTCGCGGGCATGATTTTGCCATTTTTGTCTATGTACTTATCTCTGGCATTCAGCAACTCGATTTTGCTTATCTGCGAGAAGCAAGTACCACCAATGCAATCACTATTGCTATCCCTACGTGCAGTAAATAAGAAAATCTTCGTTTTAGCGGGCGTCTACGTAATGGTTATGCTGATGTTCGTTGCTGGTGCAATGTTCTATGGCCTAGGCTTGATTTTCGTACTGCCATTTTTCTTCCACGTGAAGGGCATCATTTACCGCAATATGTTTGGTATTAAGCTGAGAATCGTAGCGACCGATCGCCCTAAAGATGACGACGACAATAACGACTCACAGGTATTTAATGCGTAACTTTGAATCCTTTGCTGTAGCAGCCACTCTTGCCGTGGCTGTTTTTGGCTATTACCGATACGAACATAAATTGGAAATTGACGAGCCTATAGAGGTTTATCATTCTTCAATTATTGCCCATGCGGTTGGCGCAGCGCCTGATTTTGGAGCAATTCAAAACGTTCAACAGAAAAAACAAGCATTCTTTGACTACCTAACACCGGGTATTGCATTGGAAAATGAGCGAGTAATGAATGAGCGAATCCGCCTTGAACGCATCGCGAAACACTTCGAACAACAAAAGCTAACCGGAGAAGATCGTAGCTACGCTAAGCGCCTGGGCAAGCTGTACAAACATGAATTACCAGCGCAGGGGATTGACCAATCTTGGCTCGATGACATGCTGCATCGCGTCAACGTATTACCGCCTTCATTAGTTCTAACTCAAGCCGCGAATGAATCTGCATGGGGTACATCCCGTTTTGCCACTCAGGGTAATAACTACTTTGGCCAGTGGTGCTATGTGCAAGGCTGTGGGCTTGTGCCATTGCAGCGTGGAGATGGCGCAAAACACGAAGTGGCCAAGTTTAGCTCGGTACAAGAATCTATTCATCGTTACTTTATGAATGTGAACCGCAACAAGGCGTATTTTGACTTGCGTGAAATACGTTACGTGCGTGGTGAAAATGGTCAAAGCCTTGAAGACACCAATGCAGCATTAGCGTTGACCAATGGCTTACTAAAATACTCTGAGCGTGGTGAGGCATACGTCAAGGACTTGCAAGCAATGATCCGTCACAATGATGAATATTGGACAGACAATATTATCGAATAAATCAATGAAGAAAGTCTCGCTCACACTTTTATCGACAGCGCTTTTAGGCGCTGTTTGTTTACCTGCATCAGCTCAAGAATACATGTTTACCTATTCCAAGCTGTATACCCACATGAAGCAAAACGTGAAAGAAGGCCATGACGATGTCAAAGTCGGCTTTTTCTTTACTAACGCGGATACCAAAAAACTCTGCCAAATCGAAAAAGCGTGGATGGAGAAAGAAGAGCATTACGAGGAGTTGGTCATCTCTCCTAGCCACGAAGTGCTAGTACCTGTCGATGCCAATTTAAAACAGGCCAATCCTTTGGTATTTGTCGATACGCCTCAAGACCAGCGCTGTGATTTTTCTATGGTTGTGATGACCAAAAATCCGCTACAGGGTAACGTATCCTATCAAGAAGTTGAGAAACTACTTCCTCAAATGCAGTCGATTCTAGAACAATTAGGTGGGATGTTCGCTAGTTGGTTTACCCCTGATGTAGAAGGCGTCACGTTGGAGTTTGCTCAGCAGCAAGGGGAAGTGACCTTTTCTAACGGTCTGCGTAAACCAATCGTGGATGGAAAGCTGCAAGTAGCGCTAGATGAAATAGGTGATGGCGGCTATATGACATTGCCAGAACCGACCTTGCGAGTGCTGCCGTATTTACCCGATGCCAAGTAACACTTGGAAAAATAGAAATCACACAGATACAAAAAAGGTCGCTGCGGCGACCTTTTCTATTCATTAAATGCTTATTATAGGTTTGTCACGTCAAGCTGAAGGCTTGGGTCAAACTCTTGCACGCGATCTTCATCATCAAATTGCTGTGCTGGCATCTCTTCTTTGTCGAAACCGATATCGCCGCCGTTGATTACGCCAGAGTCACGGTTGATTGATTTGAAATCGAAAAGTTCATGGTCAGCAAGGTGGCTTGGTACCACGTTTTGCATTGCGCGGAACATGGTTTCAATACGACCCGGGAAGCGCTTGTCCCAATCATTGAGCATTTGCTTGATGTTCTGGCGCTGTAAGTTCGGCTGAGAACCACATAAGTTACACGGAATGATTGGGTATTCACGCATATCGGCGTACTTGATGATGTCTTTCTCACGACAGTAAGCCAACGGACGAATCACCACGTGCTCACCGTTGTCTGACACTAACTTAGGTGGCATACCTTTCATCTTGCCGCCATGGAACATGTTCAAGAATAGCGTTTCAAGAATATCATCACGGTGGTGACCAAGCGCGATCTTAGTTGCGCCTAGCTCTTTCGCTGTGCGGTACAAAATACCACGACGCAAACGAGAACATAGTGAGCAAGTTGTTTTACCTTCAGGAATCTTATCTTGAACGATAGAGTAGGTATCTTCTTCGACAATCTTGTATTCAACACCTAGCGACTCAAGATACTCAGGAAGAATGTGACCAGGGAAACCCGGTTGTTTTTGATCTAAGTTCACTGCAATCAAAGAGAACGAGATTGGCGCGCTCTTTTGCAAACTCATTAAGATTTCCAACATAGTAAAGCTATCTTTACCACCAGATAGACACACCATGATGCGGTCGCCATCTTCAATCATGTTGAAGTCTTGAATCGCTTGGCCAGTGTTGCGGCGAATACGCTTTTGAAGTTTGTTGAAGTTATATTGTTGAGCTTTAGTACGCTCTTGAGTTTGCTCGGTCATTTGCTTGCAGTCTTTTCTTGTCATCATTGTTAATGTGCAGATTCCAATTAGCTGGAATAACTACGAAGGGCGTATGATACGGATAAATGCGGCAGATGCTAGTTCTAATGACTGAGTAGATAAAAAAATCCCCTTAGCGAGGCTAAGGGGATTGGTTAGATAAGTTAAATAGCGGTGGTTGGGTCAAGAGGGCTGATGTATCCCTCTGGTTTTAGCGCCAATATGTCGCAGTTAATTTTATCGATAACATGCTCTGCCGTATTACCAATAAACACCGCAGACAACCCAGTGCGGCCTGTCGTACCAACAATCACCATCGCAGCATTCAGCTTTTCTGCTGCTTCAGGGATGATATCTTCCGGTAAGCCTTGCTCTACAATGGTTTGCTCTTCATCATAACCATGTTTTTGACGCAGCGCCTTCATCGCGGTTAAGTGATGGCCGCGCACTGCATCGGTATAAGTTGCAGGATCAAACTCTGGCAATTCCACCGTAATATTGGCTGGCGTCACAGGGTAGGCATTGACCAAATACGGTTTTGCGCCCAAGCGATCGGTTAAGCTCTTAAGCTGTTCAACCATGCTGTCATTCAAGCCCAAGTGGGTATCATTTTCAGATCCAACATGTACTGAAGCAAGAATACTTGCATCCTCTGGCCAATCTGAATTCTTAACCAACAATACAGGAGATGGGCATTTGCGCAGTAAGTGCCAATCAGTAGGGGTGAAAATCACCGACTCCAACACATCATGCTTGCGCGTACCTTTGATCACAATGTCATGACCGCCAGAATACACTTCAGAAATAATCGCTTCATAAGGGCGGTTATGCCACACGACAATGACATCAAAATCAACACTGTCATTCACATAAGGCTCAGCGACTTTTCGCATCCACTGTTCACGCTGATGAATCACACCTTTACGCATCGCGTTACGTTCATCGACTGATAGCATAGACGTCATGTCGTAAGAGAAGTCGTAAATAGATAAGAAGAAAGTGACGTGACTGCGCGAGCGGCTTTTGGCAGCGAGTTGCATAGCTCGAGCTAGAGCGGGCTGTTCATCATTGTTGATATTGGCAACAACTAGAATTTTATTATAGATACTCATAGTAAACTCCTTAGAGAAGAGGAGACTTGTACTTAAGTCACTAAGTTTACTGTAGCGTATTTCGATGAAGGTTTTTAGAAAAACTATACGGAAGATCGAAGAAGTATGATGTAGCTCAGTTTAGAGCTACATCATTGAAGTTATTAAGATTCTGTTGAAACGCCAGCCAATTGCATCAATGCATCGTGGTCAAGAATAGTGATGTACTTGCCTTTAACACTGAGAATTTCTGATTTTTGGAAGCGGCCTAAAAGACGGCTAATGGTTTCAACGGTTAGGCCCAAGTAGTTACCGATATCGCCACGAGTCATGGTTAAACGAAACTCGCGCGGGCTGAAACCACGTTGCGAAAAACGAGTAGACAAGTTGTATAAAAACGCCGCCAAACGTTCTTCTGCGTTCTTTTTAGAAAGCAGTAAGATCATTTCTTGGTCGCCTTTAATTTCGTTACTCATTAAACGCATAATTTGTTGACGAAGCTTAGGCATCTTGCCTGATAGGTCGTCTAAAATTTCGTATGGAATTTCACATACCATTGATGTTTCTAGAGCTTGAGCGAAACTAGGGTGGCTATCGTCAGTGATAGCGTCAAAACCCACCAAATCACCTGCTAAGTGGAACGCAGTGATCTGCTCATCACCTTGTTCTGTGATGGTGTAACTTTTAATCGTACCTGAACGAATTGCGTAAAGAGACTTCAACTCATCGCCAGCTTTAAATAGCTCTTGGCCTTTTTGAATCGGTTTTTTACGTTCAATGATTTGATCTAACTGGTCGAGTTCAGATTCATTTAGCGTAAATGGAATACAAAGCTGACTAATGCTGCAATCTTGGCAGTGTATTGCACATCCGCCCGACTGAATGCGTTTTGTCGCAGGCTTTTCAGAAATCATAACAACCTTTCACTATTTGATATACATCAATATTTTATCACTCTTGCGTCATAAAAGGTAGTGAAAAAAGGTGCTTAAAAACAGCAATCTATCAACGTGACATCAGGATAATGAGTGAACCATACGCTGTATAAACGCCATACGTTAAGATCGCAAGCGCAGCAATGTTTCTAAATACTATCGATTGTTGCAGGTTGTGTAGATAAGAAGCGCCGTAGCCTACTGCTAGCATTGCAGGCAAGGTTCCAAGACCAAAAGCCAGCATGATAAGTGCACCATTTACACTACCACCAGAGACTACCGCCCAAGTGAGCGTCGAGTATACCAAGCCACAAGGAAGCCATCCCCAAATAAAGCCAAAGTAGATCGCATGATGAGATTTTTTTAGCGGTAACAGAGCATTTCCCGCAGGAGAGATTTTACGCCAAAGCGCTTGGCCAAGTTTTTCAACCACTAATAAACCTTGCCACCAACGGGCTAGGTAACACGCTAATAGCACCATAAAAAGGGCAGCGGCAAGACGCAACCATGCGAAGGCGTGCGTAATATTGGCAATGTTGGCTAATGAAGATACCGCGCCACCAATCAGACTACCAAACAACACATAGCTGCTGAGTCGGCCAAGGTTATAGTAAATAGGTATTGCAGCGCTTGGTTTTGATTGCCCCATAGAAAGCAATGAGGCGATACCGCCACACATGCCCATGCAGTGCCCGGCACCAACAAGGCCTATTACAAAAGCGGCGATCCAATCAGGAGTCATTGCTTATCTGACTCTTTTGGTTTGGATGGCGCATCATCCTCATCAAATAAAATGTTGTGGCCTTGTCGTTCTAAGTCTTCGAATTGCTCGTTTTTAACTGCCCATAAGAACACAGCAACGGCGACACAAACCAACACGATTGCGATAGGGATGAGAATATACAAACTTTCCATTTATTTCCCCTGTTCCTTAAGTAGACGCAGTGAATTAGACACCACAATAATCGAACTGGCCGACATGCCCACCACAGCAAAATAGGGCGCGACCATACCAGCTACCGCTAAAGGCAATATCAATAAATTATACCCCAGAGACCATGCAAGATTCTCAGCTATAATGCGGCGAGTCTTTAATGCGAGCGCTCGTGCTTTTAGCAATCGATCCAACTTATCACCTAACAGCACCATATCCGCTGACGCTTTAGCGACATCAGTCCCGCCGCCCATCGCCACAGAAAGGTGAGCACCCGCAAGGGTTGGGGCATCGTTAATACCATCGCCGATCATCATGGTGACATCATTGGCAGCAACAGACTTTAAATAGGCCAATTTGTCTTCCGGCTTAGCATCCGCCACTATATTTTTAATACCCATTTGGTTGGCCACCAACTCAGCATTTTGGCGGTTATCACCAGTAAGCAACGTTACTTTAATACCTGCATCTTGAAACTGCTTAATCAAGTCTTGCGATTCAGGCCGCACGGGATCGCGATATTCAAACGTCGCGCAATACTCGTTATCAATAGATAAGTATATCGAGTTTGGCTGAGCGGATTGTGTGTCACCCAGCACAAATTCAGCGCTGCCTATTTTTACTAGCTGTTGTTGATAGTGTCCCTGCAATCCGCTGCCAATGATGTTTTCGACATCATCTAAAACAACCGCCTGCTGTTTATATGGCAGAAATGCGCGCGCAAGCGGGTGGTTTGCATGAGATTCTAGCTCTGCAGCGATGGCCAAAAGTGTCGATTTGTCATAGCCGTCAGCCACCTCAACCGAACTGATTTCTATATCACCTTGAGTTAGAGTACCGGTTTTATCAACAATCAAATGATTCACTTTGCACAGCGTTTCGAATACATGGCTTTTACGTAGCAAAATACCAAAATTACCCATTCTAGAGGTCGCACAGGTAAGCGCCGTTGGCGTTGCCAATGACAGCGCACAAGGGCAGGTGGCAACTAATACAGCAAGCATGATCCAAAATGCATCTTCGGGTTGATGCTGCGTCCAATACAACCAAGTGCCAATCGCTATCAGTAAAATCGCACCAACAAAATAGCGTGCTACCACGTCGGCGACTTCTGCAATTTTTGGTTTAGATAACTGAGCTTCATCTTGAAGGCGAACAATATTCGAGATGACCGATTCAGCCTTAGAGGCGCTCACCTCAAGCTCAAATGCCTCATCACCATTTAACGAACCGGCAAATACACTATCACCCGCCACTTTTACTACGGGTAGCGATTCACCCGTTAACATGGCTTCATCGACATGAATACGCCCTTGCAATACAAAACCATCTGCGGGTATATGTTCGCCGGGTAGCACTTTAACTCGATCGCCAATACGTAATGATTTAACCGGAATTTGCTTACCTTCCAACGTGGTTGCCATTGCAGGTATCAATTTAAGCAAGTTCCCACTCGCCGCTGCGGCTTTTCTTCGAGCGCGCATCTCCAAAAAGCGACCCACCAGTAGAAAGAAGGCGAACATGGAAATAGACTCGAAAAACACTTCTCCTTGCTCTGTAACGGTAGCGATTAGACTCGCCACATAAGCAAAGATCATGGCTATCGATACTGGGACGTCCATACCTAGAGTACGGCTTCGAATACTACGCCAAGCATTCATATAAAATGGCAGTGCAGAATAAAGCATAACTGGCGTTGCGAAGATCAAACTGACCCAGCGAAAGTAGTTTTTAAACTCAGCGTCGAGATCGCCAAACACTTCTAAATAGAGAGCGACTGCCAACATCATCACTTGCATGGTCGCAAGGCCTGCAATACCAAGGCGATACAAATATTGTTTCATTGAGCGGTGATAGGCGGCTTCTTGTTGGTCAGCCTCAAACGGAGCGGCTTTGTAGCCGAGTCGATGTATCACGGCAAGCAATTCGCTCAATCGTGTTTGTTGCTTATCCCAAGCGAGAATCGCGCGGTTAGTCGTGGTATTAACACGAATCTGACTCACACCTTGAGTATGGGAGAGTTGTTTTTCAATCAGCCACGCGCAAGCCGCACAAGAGATGCCATCCAGTGACAATGTCACCTCTGCAATATTGTCACTGTTTCGCACAAACTCCAATTGCACCTCTTCATTGTCGTAATGAATCAGTGCTTTAAGTTGTTCAGGGACAAGGTCAGCTTTTTCAGCGGGGGCGGTACGATATTGGTAATAGGAGACAAGTCCACTATCGACGATAGTCTGCGCGACTGACTCACAGCCGGGGCAACACATATCTCGAGTTTCCCCGAGAATTTCGACTTTGTAATCCGTGTTGACTGGTACATCTTCACCACAGTGATAACACGATTTGCACATAAGCGTCCTAGTTCATTAGCCTTGTCGGCAACGAGGAAGGAAAGTTTACTCTTCCTTGGATAATCCATTGCCCATCATGAGGGCTCAGTTTGACAAACCACGGGCCTTTAATGTCGATGGTTTCATCGACGATAAAACGATAATTGCCTTTCGCATCAGAAGAGAGCATACGCGAGAAATCACGGTCTTCTAATGTCCTGTGGGCAAATTCGGCTGAAAGAGCAGGGTAATGGTCTAATTGGCCTCTATCAAACTGAATAACGATTTCACGCCCGTTCGTCATAACATCTGCTTGAAGTTGTAGCTCTTTAGCGATTTTAATCTTAGACAGGTCAATGTTAATGCCTTTTCCTTTTTTATAGTAATCCTCGGTAACAAGTGAAACTTCATTTTGCGCGAAAATAATGACCGTAATAATGGTCCACACGACAACTGTGAGAGGTAATGCGATCAGAAACCACGGCCAAAACTGCTTATACCAAGGCTTTACCATAAAAAAGATCTCGAATTAATAAGAAATGGGAAACGAAAGGCAGCCCCAAACAGGGGCTGCCACAGCAATTACTCTTGCTCTGAGTTAGTTAAACTCCAAACATACGCTGATACCAACTGAACCTTGTCCTCACCGAGGATATGTTGCCACGCAGGCATCACACCAGAGCGACCATTCATTACGGTTTCAGTCACGGCAGCGCGGCTACCACCAAATAACCAAATATTATCAGTTAAATCAGGCGCGCCAACGGCAGGGTTACCTTTACCATCTGTGCCATGACATGCAGCACACACTACAAAGCGGGCTTTACCAGCCTCAGCATCTTTTGCATTCACCGAACGGCCAGACAAGCTCAACGTATAGCTAACGACTTCTTTCACGCCTTGCTCACCAAGCGCATCTTTCCATCCAGGCATTTGACCAATACGGCCTTGCATTACCGTGGTAACGATCGCTTGCGGCTCACCGCCATATAGCCAAGCATTGTCCGCCAAGTTAGGAAACCCTGTTTGGCCTCGCGCATCTGAACCATGGCACTGAGAGCAGTTTTGTAGGAACAAACGTTGACCCACTTTAACCGCTTCCGAATCTTTCGCGATTTCAGGTATCGATTTTAAAACGTCACCGCCATCGACATAAGATAAGCGCTTAAAGGCTTCACCAAAGTAGGCGTCTGCATCGTCCAGCTCTTTCGCATATTGATCAAGCTGCTTGTTTTGCTGAGATTCAGAGATAGACGTTTTTGAATCAGCGATGTTTTTAACCGTTTGGTCTGAGCTTTGCCAACCGAGTAGGCCCTTAAAGCTGCCTAAACCTGGGTATAACGCTAAATAGACCGCGGCAAAGATGAACGTACTTACGAAAAGGTAAGTCCACCATTTAGGTAACGGGTTGTTGAGCTCACGAATGCCATCGTATTCGTGCCCCATATCTTCGCCTTCCTCTACGCCCATGGTGTCTTTTAAACACCAGTAGAGCAGGGCTGCACAGCCTAGCAAAGTGCCGACCGTGATAATGATAATCCAAAGACTCCAGAACGTATCCATTACTTGGTCTCCCCTTGTTCATCGGTTGGCTTTTTCTCTTCATCAGCAAACACAAGGTTGGCGGCTTCTTCAAATCTAGCCTTACGGCTCTTGCCATAAGCCCACCAAACCACACCAATAAAGCTGATGAAAAGCACTATGGTCCAAATACTGTGAATAGTACCTATATCCATAATCGGCTCCTTACTTCATTGCATGGCCAAGAGACTGTAGGTAAGCGATGATGGCATCCATCTCGGTTTTACCTTCGACATCTTTCTCAGCATTTGCAATTTGTTCATCTGTATAAGGAACGCCAAACTGATCGCGGAACAATTGGAGTTTCTTCTGTGTCACTGCGCCATCGATGCTATTCTCAGCCAGCCAAGGAAAAGCTGGCATATTTGACTCTGGCACAAGTTCACGCGGGTCAAGCAAGTGAACACGGTGCCACTCATCAGAGTAGCGGCCGCCCACACGTGCTAAGTCAGGCCCTGTACGTTTAGAACCCCATAAAAACGGGTGCTCCCAAACGCTTTCACCAGCCACAGAGTAATGCCCATAGCGCTCTGTTTCAGCGCGAAATGGACGAATCATTTGGCTATGACATACGTTACAACCTTCGCGGATATAGATATCACGGCCTTCCATTTCAAGGGCTGTATAAGGGCGAAGATTGTCTACTGGTTCGTTGGTTTGTTTTTGGAAAATCAGCGGAGTGATCTCAACCAGCGCACCTAAGCTGATTGCAAATACAATCAGAATTGCCAACAAACCGACATTACGTTCAACTAGCTCGTGGCGATTGTTCGAATTATTACTCATTCTAAAATCTCCTTATGCCGGCTGCGGAATAGCTTTAAGACTATTCTTTGGTGCTGTTACGGTTTTATACGTGTTGTACGCCATTAAGAACATACCCGCCAAGAATATAAAACCACCAATAAAGCGCACGGTATAGAACGGGTAGGATGCTTCAACCGATTCAACAAAGCTGTAGGTTAATGTGCCGTCAGAGTTAACTGCGCGCCACATCAGACCTTGCATCACACCTGAAATCCACATCGCAACGATGTAAAGCACCGTACCGATTGTTGCTAACCAGAAGTGGGCATTGATCAAGCTAACCGAGTACATGCGCTCTTGGGCAAACAAACGAGGGATCAAGTGATAGACAGAGCCAATCGATACCATGGCAACCCAGCCAAGTGCGCCAGAGTGTACGTGGCCTATCGTCCAATCGGTGTAGTGGGACAGGGCATTAACCGTCTTAATGGACATCATCGGGCCTTCGAAGGTCGACATGCCGTAGAAAGAGAGCGAAACAATCAAGAAACGCAAAATAGGGTCGTAACGCAGTTTATGCCATGCACCTGATAAGGTCATAATACCGTTGATCATGCCGCCCCAAGAAGGCGCAAACAGCACTAATGACATCACCATGCCTAGGGATTGAGTCCAGTCAGGTAGAGCGGTGTAATGTAAGTGGTGAGGGCCCGCCCAAATGTAGAGCGAAACCAATGCCCAGAAGTGAACAATGGATAAACGGTAAGAGTAGACAGGGCGCTCAGCTTGCTTCGGTACGAAGTAATACATCATACCCAAGAAACCGGCCGTCAAAAGAAAACCTACCGCATTGTGACCATACCACCATTGCACCATGGCATCGACAGCACCTGAGTAGATGGAGTATGACTTACCAAGGCCAACAGGTATCGCCATGCTGTTAACGATATGCAGCACAGCCACCGTGATAATGAATGCACCAAAGAACCAGTTTGCCACATATATGTGCGAGGTCTTTCGTGTTATCAGTGTTCCAAAGAACACCACCGCATAAGCAACCCAGACAAGGGCGATTGCGATATCAATTGGCCATTCTAGCTCCGCGTATTCTTTACCTGAGGTATAGCCTAAAGGCAGTGTGATTGCGGCGGCGAGAATGATCGCTTGCCATCCCCAAAAGGTAAATGGAACGAGTGGGCCTCCGAATAAACGTGTTTGGCAAGTCCGTTGCACCACGTAATAAGAGGTGGCAAAAAGGGCACTTGTACCAAACGCGAAAATAACCGCATTGGTATGTAGCGGTCTTAAGCGACTGTACGTCAACCATGGTGTATCAAAGTTGAGCTGTGGCCACACGAGTTGAGCAGCGATCAAAACTCCAACCGCCATACCGACTATTCCCCATAAAATGGTGACTAAAGTGAATTGGCGAACAACGGTATAGTTGTAGTTTTGCTCATGCATTTCTAATTGGCTCATAATTGCATGCTTCCGATTTATAATGACTACACTTTACTTCCAGTACGACTCATGTCGTAATGCCACCCAAATCCTTAAGAAATACCTTAGTGTTTCAGAAGGTTAATTATTCTTTACGATTTTTATCAAAAGTGGCACTTTCAAGTTAAAACTATACTGCAATTAACAATTCAATGACAGAAAAGTAACCTTACTAACGGTCAGGTTTTGATTTTTATTTGAAAACTTTGAAGTTTGTTACACGGAGAACTCACTCAAATGGCGGCACAGAAGCTTACAAAAGCACGATTAATCCAGATATTAGTGATGTTAAGTCTGCTTATCATCGCCTTCTTTTGGAGAACCGCAACGTATTCACAACAGCACAATGTGACATGCAACTTGCAACAAACTTGTACGTTTAATGTTAAGGGTGAGCAGTTTAGTGTGGTATCGAAGCATGGTGTAATCTTCGTTGAAACACCAAACACAGAATGGAAGGTAACAAGTGAGACCAAGCAATTAACACTTATCCAAGAAGAAAGTGTTTGGCAGTTTGAACAACCAACAGATAGCAATTTTGTTTTAGTGTTAACTCATAGCCAACAAGCAGAAGCTATCAAATTGGTGCTGAACCAATGAGCGTAGATTAAAAACGAGAGGATTTAAGACTTGCCGCTGTACAAATATCTGAGTCGAGTTCAGTCATTTGCAAACTCATACTCAACATAGCCGCCAAACTGGCGGCTATGTGCATTTTAGCTGCGCTTCCACTAGTAAAAGTACTGTCAAAATAACATGTTAGAAACGATATAACTCCCTTCCGCCATATATAACCTGCCTACAACAATCTTTAAGTCACTGATTATAATTAGTATTTTATAATCAAGATTAAACGGTAAGTAGCATATCAACATAAAGCCCCAACAATGTGACACAAAGCTAAATACTATGTTTTAGGGCTAATCCGCTATGTTACATTGCACCAAATGCGATCTATTATCATTCTCCTTTAGTCAGTTGGAGAATAATAATGCAAGTTTATCCACACATAACTGAAGCTATCCAGCACCCTCATATCATTGATATAGGGGATCAGGTTTATGTTGCAAAATTTGAATGCATGAAAGTGTATTCAACACTTACTGCGATTGATCATCTCATTAAGAAAGGCACTCTTAAAGTTGGAGACACTGTGGTTGATAGCTCCAGTGGAATCTATGCTCACGCCTTAGCGCTCGCATGCCATCGGTTTGGTCTGAAATGTCATATCATCGCATCTAAAACCGTAGATGACAGTTTCAAAACTCAACTGTCGCTACTCGGGGCAACGTACGAGCCAGCTCCGTCAGGTCAATCTCTTAAGCTTGATCAAGAGTTTCGAGTAAACCGAATCAAGCATCTTCTTGCCGAGTCACCGAACGTGCATTGGATGCAGCAATACCATGACGACATTCATTATCTTGGTTATCAAAAGTTTGCACAAAAGATTTGTCATAGTCTCGATCTCGTCCCTGACGACTCTTTAACGCTGATTGGTGGCGTAGGGACAGGTTGCTCAACAGGTGGAACCGCACATTACTTGCGTGGCCAAGGCATCAACCTTAATGTTCAGGGAATTCAACCGTTTGGCAGCGTAACGTTCGGTGCAGAATTTGTAGATGATCCTGAAGCGGTAATAGCAGGTATTGGCAGTGCCATTCCATTTAACAATGTTAGGCATGACATCTATCAAGATATCCACTGGATGAGTTTTAACACTTGTTTGAGCGGCTCGTTGGCGTTAATGAAAGAACACGCCATTTTCGCGGGTTTGTCTTCTGGGGCTGGGTTAACCGTCGCTCGATGGCTGCGTAATACTGGCCACAAATCGCCAATTCTTCTTATTGCTCCCGACACTGGGCACCGTTATTTAGAAGCTGTGTTCCAACGCCCACATCTTGCCGAACCCATTGATTCATTAGAACCAAAGAAACTTTCGCACCTTTCAGAATTGAGCATGCCTTGGAGTGTAATTCCTTGGCCGCAACTAGAAACACACTTTACTCCCAAACATTACAAGAATAACCGTTTAGCAAAAGTAGGATAGGAAAATCACATGGCACATTTATTAGTACTAGAAAACTGGGTATTTGGAACAGGGCATTTGTTACCGAAAAAAATACGAGCACTAGGCCATAAATTCACCTTTGTAACGCGAAACAAAAGCCATTACTGTGACGATAGAACCAACAAGATTCATCCCATTTTTGAATTGGCCGATCACATACTGACATGTGAAACCAATGATCCAGATATCTTGATTCCTTTCCTACAAAAACAGCATGAAGTACTTAAGTTTGATGGCATCTTAACCGTTTGTGATTACTACGTAGACGCCATTTCAACTGTTGCTAAAGCATTAGACTTACCTCAAGCCTTTTCGTCAAACGTAGCGCAAGTAAGGAAAAAGCATCGCGTGCGACAACTCATTGATGATGCAAACCTACCAAATTGTAAATATAACGTCGCCTACAACTGGGAAGAGACACTAAGCGCAGCTAAGCAATTAGGTTACCCCTTGGTTATAAAACCATCCGATTTAGCTTCTAGTGCGCTGGTTGCGCTTATTAATAATGAGTCAGAGCTCAAGCAAGCATTTTCAGATATCGATGAGATGAAAGTTAACTTTCGAGAGCAGAGGCGAGAGCCGTTATGGCTTCTAGAAGAGTACATGACCGGTGAAGAGTACAGTGTTGAAGCCTGTACCTTCCGAGGTGAAACCACTATTTTGGGCATCACCGATAAGAGCATTACTGGTGAACCATTTTTCATTGAAAACGGGCACATGTTCCCCGCAGACATTGAAGAGATCCAAGCCAAACAGATAACTGATCTGGTACTCGAAACTCTACAAGCTGTTGGACATGACCATGGTCTATCCCATACAGAAGTGAAGCTCACGCCAGAAGGACCAAAGATCGTTGAAATTAATTCACGCCCTGGCGGAAACTATATAGCGGAGTTAATGGAGATAGTAACAGGGTTTGATGTATTAAAGGCGCATATTGAACTTGCGCTAAATATTAAGCCAGACGTTGAGACCAAAACGACCAAATGCCAAAGCGCCGCCGTTCAGTTCTACGTTCCTCATCAATCCGGCATCATTCAACAGATCAATGGTATTTCACAACTTGAGCGACATGACAAAGTACATCGTTTCCAATTTGAAGATCTGGTTGGCAAAACGGTCGAGCCTGCGATAGATAATGCGACCTACCTAGGCCATGTCATCACCTTTGATAACAGTGGGAAGGGCGCTAGGAAAATCGCCGAGCAGCTCATCAATCAACTCAGTGTAGAGGTGGAATAATGCATCAATGTCACTTCAATACGGTTGAGGATATGATAAATGCAGCGTTGCAAAGCAAGCTTGGCGAAGATCCAAACCAAATTTATGCAACCGGTGCATTTGATATCGTTCAAACAACGCAGTTTCCTAACACATCCCACCGCTACTTTAATCGATACATTGTGTTTAGAGTTGGAACGAGTTTCGGTGCGTGCTGCATAGAACAAAATCAAGTAGATCGAAATACCATCGCAAACCTATCAGGGGAAAGCATTGCAACGCTGCTCCAGCATGACTCATTAGTTGTCAGAATTGCAGCTCTTGATGCCTATTTAGGTAACCTTTCACCCTTACGGAGTGAACCCATTGCTGAGAGAAGAACCTTAGACTTGGGAACACCAATCGAAAGAGCCATCCAAAGAGATCGTTATATTGTTGAAATGCTGCAATGTGAACCTAATGAAACCGTTGGCTTAATTGGTGTTGTCAATCCGTTAGTAGAAGCAATAGCAGAGCAGGGAGCAATCTGCCTTCCATGCGATTTTAATATGGAGAAAACAGCTTCTGGCATTACTGTCGAAAAAGATATGACTGCACTTTTTGAACGTTCAGATCAAATCATTGCGACCGGTATGACACTATCAAACGGAAGCTTTGATCAACTCGTCCAATGGTCTCGGGTATCAGGTAAGCCATTAACCATCTATGCACAGACCGGAGCTAACATTGCTAAGCAATTTATGGGAAATGGGGTACATAATCTACTAGCTGAAACCTTTCCGTTTTCTCAGTTCAGTGCAGAAGAAACGCCTGTTTACCAATTATTTAGCGCAGAGGCAGGCGATAGTACTTCATGAGTAAACACACCTTAAGCCCCGCATTAATGAGCTTACTATTTTACACGTTGTTTATGGTAGTTGGCTTCACTATGTTGATGCCTTTGGTGACGGTGTATTTTGTTAACGACCTCGGCATGACTGCTGCGGTCGTTGGGCTCGCATTAGCGGTGCGACAATTCACACAACAAGGGTTGAGTGTCATCAGTGGCTTTATCGCAGATCGCGTTGGGATAAAGCCTCTGCTCCTGTTTGGATTGCTCATTCGAGCGTTCGGATTTATCTTCCTTGCGTGGGCAACCGATACGTGGCAATTGTTCTTTGGCCTATGTCTCTCTGCAATTGGCGGCGCACTATTTGAAACACCTTACCAAGCAGCCATAATCAAACTTACCACTCAAGAACAAAGATCTCATTTCTATGTGCTCAGTAACTGGGTTGTGGGAGTAGGGACGACTGTAGGTCCATTGATTGGTGCTTTACTCATCGACATCAATTTCGCCACTGTTTGTTATGTCGCGGGCGGATGCTTCATCGTGAACTTTATTCTCGCTATAAAGACAATTCCAAACTCTCTCGACAATCCAGAAGAAGCAAAAGACAAATCCGGAAAATCAGATATTTGGAACAAAAAGAACAAGCCATTTTTCCTGTTTCTGATTCTAATGACTGGTTACTGGTTTGTATCGATGCAAATAAACATTACCTTCCCGCTGTTCATAGAACAGATTACCGAGGATCGATCAAGCGTAGGGATAATGTTCGCCGTCAGCGCTCTTATTACCGTAGTGCTCCAATATCCTTTAGTTAAGTGGATGCAAAAATATTGCAGTGATTCGAGCATCTTGATTATCGGTATTGCACTTATGTCTGTCGCTTGTCTATCAGTAGCGGCTTTCGAGCAAAGCTATATTTTATTCTTAACCAATGTGGCCATTTTCTCGATAGGAGCACTATTAACTAGGCCAACGCAACAAAACCTAACCGCATCGTTCGCTAAAAGTGACGCTGTAGCAAGTTTCATCGGCATCAGTATGTTGAGCCTAGCAATCGGTGGCGGGTTAGGGAACATGGTTGGCGGCTGGCTATATGATAAAGCTTTTTTAGAGCAGCCACCGACATTTCCTCAATGGTTACCTTGGGTTTGCTTTGCATTGATTGGTACAATTTGCGCTATCGGGATGTTTTATTTGTTTGCAAGTCAAAGAGATAGAGCAGCTAGGCATGTTACCAACTAGAAATAATACATATGACACAATTTCGTTCATCTATATCATTGCTTGCACTCGTACCATTTGTCGCCTCGGCGAGCCCATTTACGATACAAGACTTAAAGCACCCAGAAATTGATAACTCACATTTTCCTTACGTGATCTCCGATGCATACCCTCATAGTGCAGAGACAATAAACACTTATCTGCAATATAGGTACTTCGAAACACCACTCAAACGTGAGGTTTTTGCCTCCAAATCGACTAATCCACTAAGATTTGATGATGAATATCGAAGTGTTTACAGCATGTATGAACACAAAGTAGAGCAGTTTACTAACTATATTCAGATTACGAGCCAAGGAGACTCATGTGGTGCTTACTGCGAATACTTCTCTAATAGCATATTGTTTGACAACTATAGCGGTCAACCAGTTACGTTAATAGATCTATTATCAACAGATGGGCTTAGGCAACTAGAGAAACGCATTCAAACGCTTAATATTGAAAGAATAAAGCCATTTATAGCAAACGAATCTAGTAGCACCGCTGATGAATGGGATATCGCCATCTACAATATGTACAATTACTGCTATCAGGACATAAAAGATTTTCACACATTAGACAAAGACACTCGTTTTTATACGCATGAGGGTACGTTAACGATTGAACACGGACGCTGTTCTAACCATGCGTCACGAGCATTGGATGACATAGGCAACTTCTCCAATACATTTTCTTTTCAAGAACTCAGTCAATACATGACACTCGAAGGGAAACGGTATCTTTCCAATCAGAAAGTAGCAAATTTACCTCGTAAGACACTTTACGGCGTTTACCACGGGAAAATAGCCAAGTACCCAATAACAATCGTTGGCACGAAGCATAACTTCTGGGCTTACTGGTATAACAAATACCAAACACCAATAGGCTTATCGTTTGAAAAAGTGAGCGATACCGAACTTAGATTCGATGAATCTTCAGAGTCCGGCAAAATAGAATGGGCTGTAGAAAAAAAAGACCACGAGTTTGTCGGCACATTCAATGACATCAGCCAGAATAAAATCATGAGGATCAGCTTTCAATAATCAGGCGAAACAAACACAAAGAGCGACACGCATAAACGTGGCGTTTAAACACAGACGTAAAGAAAACCGCAGCTAAGCCATTATTAAAACACTGATAATGTTTTAATGATTGAGCAAACAGCCATTAATAATCAGTTATTTAATGATTAATTAAATAACTGATTATTAAGTATTTTATGGTAAATCAATTATGTTAAGTCGGCACAGTGAAAATTAAGGTGATTGGAGATAATAGAGCATTAGATTTCGAGCTCACCCACACCCAATTTAACATAATATACATAATGCGCACTGAGATCGTGTTAGAGTATAGCGAGCTGTACGTGAAATATGAGCTTGTTTTAGCTGTCATTACCCACAAATTTAATCTCAACGCACTAAAAAGCCTCGTCATGTGAATCTACATCTACTACTAGACTTTGCATTGTCTATTTAATCAATTCAACTTTACCCGGATTTGAGTCGCGTATTTCCATTAATGCCATTGGCGGCATTTGCACGTTGGCAAACCAAAATGGCTTATGCTTATCGACAAACACTCCGCTACGATCCAAACCATCAAACATTGAATATGTTTTTGCTTGTGCCAAAGCTATGGAATGTTCGTTGCGCTCTAAGATTGGTACGTCATCCAAATCTTGCTCAAGCGCAATCTTGAGATGAATGTTTGCAGGGTCCCATTCAAGCTCGTTGAGAATGTTGCGCGTGATAACTTTCTCAAGCTTCAAAATGATTTTCGGTAATACACTCAATATCGGCTTAACTTCAGCGCAAGCATAATATTCCTCACGCATATTGTTGTTTCGATAATACTGCATACGTTCAACTAGCGCGTCTTCAAAAATCTGCGGAAAATGATTCACAATCGCGAAATGGCCAATCGTACGTAAAATGCCAAGTATGATGCCTTGTTCTGGCTTTTTTAGCCCAGCTTGCTGCATTCTAAGACGACTCACATTCGCGGTTAGAATCGTATGTTGCCACAGCTTCGGCGCAATAGATTTTGTTACGTTGTCATGCCATTTCAGCAGCGGCTTAGCCATGAGAATTGGCAGTAAAAGTCTATTATTATCAACACCTAATGTACCAATAGCCATCTTGATATCTACAATTTCACGGCTTGACTTCCCTAGCCTGCTACAAAATCTCGGATTGTTGACCAAAGCAATCACATTGTCATTAAGCTGTTTGTCATTGGTGGTTAGCGTGGCTAATTTGGAGAAATTTAGTGAAGGAGAATACGCGATAGAAATGAAGTGACTAAAGTCTGGGAAACGGTTAAACAGTTGATAAGTGTCTGAGCTTTTCAGTCGCTCCATAAATAATTTTTCTGCATGTTTCGCAATGTCATCGACAACAAATTTATAGAGATTTTGGCGTTCTGCTTGCTCTTTACGACGCTCTTTAACTCGTTCGGACTCACATTCGAGCAGTAAACGTTGGTTATCCGTCACCCGCTCTTTTTCATTAAAAATAACGCTTTCACAAAAGTCCGCCTGACGGCTTAAAGTTGCGTCCACATCTGATTGATCGAGCACGTACTTCATATTAACCAGCCATTTGGCATGGCGCTCGCGGTTAAGTTCAGTCACTTTTGTCGCTATAGCTTTCGCTTCGTCTGTGTATTTTTTGTTTGTAACTAGCAAACGGATGGCTCTTGATGATCTCTTGATTACACTAACGATAAGTGTAACACATCAATAACGTCACAGACCTTATGGGACAATGTGCAAGCGTATTAGTTTCTCAGGATATTGATACTGGTAAGAGCTGCCAACTTTGATCGCTTTTTTACTCACTTTACAGACTTGATAGTCACCATTGCCTTTTATTGATACGACCACCGCTTTGCTTTTACGGTGTTTCATCTCAATATATAAGTCGCAAAAACCTGAAAGATTCGAGTACTTTTTGAGTTTGAGTTCAATCTTATGTTTGAGTTTTTTAGCAACTTTATTACGCGTGGCATCGTCACTCAATACAGAACCAGAGCATAGAAGAATTAAGATAGGTAGAAATGTTCGCATTGTTCACCTCCGCAGTCAGATTACTATCAAAACTGACGTTTAAATCGGATAAACAATGCGTATGCGGGAAGAAAAAGCCAACAATGTAATTGACAGTAATGTTAGCCTGCTTTATTTGAGCCCTTGCTCGTAAAGCCTTGATGTGGAAACACGTTACGAATGCGCTGTTGAATTTTCTTAGGCGTTTTATTTGAAAACACCAGTTTAGGACCAGTACGAAGCATGTAGACTTTCAATTCACCATCAAACGTTTGTTTTTCGCAGATTTCACTAACGTTGTGGCGAAATTTTGCTGGAAAGTGCCCTTTCACTTTGTCAATTTGGCCTTGCTTAAAGCTCACCTTCAAAACAGGTCTATCGATCGCCACCAACCAAAAAATGACAACCGCAGCGATAATGAGTACATAGATCATAGCGCTACTCCTTATTTAGTCAGAGGAAAGTTTAATCCGACAATAGCTTGCTTAAGTCTTCCTTCAAGCTCGAAACCGTCTGTGATGCTTTCTCACTACGAGAGGCTTCAGACAACAAGTATTCAATGGCATCTGACAACGTACAACCTAGCTCATTGGCGCGGTAAGAAAGCTTCTCCCACACTCGATAATCAAGATCGATGGATTTTTTCTTCGTATGAATTTGCTCGGCGTTAAAGTGACGTTTACGCTTGGCACGAATCGCTTGCTTTAGCTTGTTGTCTAACTCGGCTGACATGTGCAGCTCAATCCACTCCAGTACTTTTGTCGGATCATGTTCAATATTGCGCAGTGCGTCTACCGCTGCGCTATCTTCGCTGCTATCAATGTGGCGAGTGATTTTTTCACCCTCTTTCCATTTCTTTATTAGGTATTTCCATTTCCAACCACATTCAAGGTTTTCAAGCTGCTGATATTTCATGATATATGATTCCGTTACTGGTAGAGTGACAGCGTAACCCAAGTCCCTATTTGATACAATCACAACCTGTGATTTAGCGACCGAGATCATTCTAATCGACCTTAGTTGTTAATCAATCGCAAAGCGTAAATTGGGAGTATAACGTTGTCGCGTTTTTCTATATAATTTCTGACCTTTTTCAAGTAAATGAAAGTAATCCATGATTCAAGAAAACTGGCGTTCAGTTACGCCACAATACACTGATTTTGATGATGTTATTAGTACATTTGCCACATTACCGAAAATTGACTTCATCAATATTCAACCTCGCCTTAAAAATGCGATCACTACATTTACTACTTTAAACGGCCTAAGCCGAGTTTTAGTTATCAATTCAACCGACAACGCATTTTATCGAAAGCTAATTGCGCAGTCCCTTCAAGGCCAAACCAATCAAGATGTCATCACTAGTGAAACGCTCGACATTCAAGCACTGCTTGGTTGTTACCGCGCGGATGACACAGGCGCCCTTCAATTCCAAAAGCCCGGCTTACTTGACCAAGCTCCAAATGGCTATCTAGTTGTCTCGGTGAATTTACTGCTGGCGAATCCTGCTTCGTGGCAAACTCTTAAATCAGTGTTACTGGGTGACAGTGTTAGCCCAATTAATAGTGACAAGAGCAAGCCTGCGCTAGAAGTGCCCGCAAAGAATTACCAAACTAAGTTGGTTGTTGTCGGTGACCGCGATCAGATCGCCGAGTTAGAGTTCCTAGAGCCAGACCTATACTCAGGCCTCGCTCTCTATACTGAAGTTGAACAAGAAATTAACCTTAGCTCGCAAACGGTTGAGCAATATTTGGGTTATTTGTCTTGGTTGGCTCAGAACTACCAGTTACCAAGTTTAAGCGCGGATGCAATACATCGCCTTATGGTTGCGGGCGCACGTCTTACTGAAGATCAACGCTACATGCCATTAGATATTCTTTGGTACTTGTCGTTGTTCCAACAGGCGCAGCTTTTTACTTCGCAATCAGAATTTAGTGCCGATGATCTGGATAAAGCCATCGATGCCAAATACGCTCGTGAATCTTACCTACCAGAGCGGGCGCTCTCTGATATAACAGATGGCCAAGTAATCATTGAAACTCAAGGTGAATGTGTTGGTCAGGTCAATGGTCTAACGGTGATTGACGTTCCTGGTCACCCACTCTCTTATGGCGAGCCTGCACGTATCTCCTGTGTGATTCACTTCGGTGACGGCGATATTTCTGATGTAGAACGCAAAGCGGAACTAGGAGGCAATCTGCACGCCAAAGGCATGATGATTATGCAAGCTTTCGTCAGTGCGGCTTTGAACTTAGAAGAACCACTGCCATATTCAGCATCCGTCGTGTTTGAGCAATCTTACTGTGAAGTGGATGGAGATAGTGCCACGCTTGCAGAGTTGTGCTCTTTTGTAAGTGCGTTATCTGAGTACCCAATCGATCAACAAATTGCCGTAACCGGCGCTGTTGACCAATTTGGCCGTGTGCAAGCTGTTGGTGGTTTAAATGAAAAAATCGAAGGCTTCTATCGCGTTTGTAAACACCAAGGCTTTACTGGTAAACAAGGCGTGATCTTACCTAAGTCAAACTTAAAGCACTTAGCGTTAGATAAAGATGTCGTCCACAGCATCAAAAACGATGAGTTCCATATTTGGTCAGTAGAAACCGTTGACCAAGCAATTCCAATCATAATGGGTAAACCATTCCGTGGTGATGACGAGACCAGTGTTGTGAGCAAGATTGCACAACGGATTGAGAATTTTGAAAGACACGAACAGCCACAAGGTATCGTGGAACGTCTAAAATGTTGGCTAAATCGTTGATAAACGACTGGTCAGCGTTGTTTAGCGTACACGTGTTCACTAATATGCAGCTATCAAATATTGGAGTAATTGATAATGCAAAACAAACGTGACTCTTACAATCGCGATGATTTATTAGCTTCTAGCCAAGGTGAACTATTTGGTGAAGGCTACCCACAGCTTCCTGCACCAAACATGCTGATGATGGATCGCATCACTAAAATGTCAGAAACTGAGGGTGATTTTGGTAAAGGTTTAATCCTTGCAGAATTAGATATTACCCCTGATTTATGGTTCTTTGATTGCCACTTCCCTGGCGATCCAGTAATGCCAGGTTGTCTTGGCCTTGATGCAATGTGGCAGCTAGTTGGTTTTTACCTTGGTTGGGTTGGCGGTAAAGGCAAAGGCCGCGCTCTTGGTGTAGGTGAAGTGAAATTCACTGGCCAAATCCTACCAACAGCGAAAAAAGTAACTTATGAGATCCACATGAAGCGCGTTGTTAACCGTAGATTGGTTATGGGCCTAGCGGATGGCCGCGTACTGGTAGATGGTAAAGAAATCTACGTAGCGAAAGATCTTAAAGTTGGCCTTTTCCAAGACACATCAGCCTTCTAAGATATTAGTTTTTAGAGCGACTCACTTGAGTCGCTTTTTATTGAACAATACATTTAGTTATAGTGCATTAGCCTGATACTAAAAAGCCCCTTTCGGGGCTAAAATTCCTTTAGTTGTATGCGAAGAGCCTTAATTATTTATAGAGGCCAGCTTGTCTATCTTCTCTGGCGTCACGCCAACCGCCTAACCAATATGAACGAGCGTCCATCTGCTGATATGGACACGTTTCCATTGAACGGCCATTTACACCAGCTTTGTATCCTTGTGATTGCGCTCGTTCTAAGCGGTCACGCTTTTGTCTCTTCATAGTGTCGTCCTCATACAATAAGTGTTATCTAACGTACTACTATTAAAATAGTGTGGAAGTCTTGTTTCTCCACTATTACAGAATCGACCAAAAACCGACCTTTCTCAAGGGATAAAAAAAGCACAGCTTCATTTTTGTGAAGCTGTGCTCTAGTTTACAATTTTATCTGTTATTTTCGTCTAAAACCTAAGAGACCTAACAGACCTAGTGCTAACCAACCTAATGAAGCACCTTGACGTTCAACTGTGGCATTCACTCTATCACGTGGACGAGGAGTAATATCTGCCGCAGTCTTCGTGCTATCTGGTACGAGCTTAACCGCCACTAGCTTTTCTGCACCAGGTTGGCCGCCGTTACACGTTGAATCAACGGCTTCGGTATCATAACCACCAGCACAATAATATGCCGTCGCTGAAATCACACCGGCTTCATTAATATCCGTTGCGTCATAAACACGATAAGCATTGTTTGCACCAGAACCGTCATTCGTTAAGTCATCAAGCAAGTAGGCGGTATTTTTAAATGGTGCGCTTGATAAAGACTTATCACCTAGAACAGTAATAAAACCTCGTTGTGCTCTTGGTTTACCGTTATTTTCGGCATGAGTTTCGTAGTCTACTTGTCCTACTAACTCATTCTTGTTGTTAATGTTACCCACTTTTCCGTTTGCGCCTTCGAAGAAGATCCCGCCAGTCAAATTCGTTGAACTTGGGCTGGTTGCCGTCACGTCAGCAACATAAAATAGGCCGTTTGCGTAGGCGCCATTCAATGATTCATTTAGCTTATACGTACCGACTGCAATTTTATTATCATTTACTGCTTGTAAGTAATAATTTGTCAGCGCATCTTCATCACGTGGGAAAGAAACGCGTCTGGTTTTCCAAGTAGTACCATCAGTCGAGTTGAAAACACTCGCAAACGGCTTTTCATCAACATCAGAGTTGTAGCCTACAGCATAAAACTCCGCGCCGATTTTCACTATATCTCGAGCACTAGCGTGTGGCTTTTCACGTTTGTTTTCATCTGAAGCAGCACTTTCACCTTCAGCGCCCCACGGGATGACGTTAGTTTCACTTATAGCACCTGCACTTGTTAGCTTCCAAACAACCGCTTGAGAAATTTTGTCTGAAGGCTGATTATGTGCACTATTTTTTGTAACACTGCCAACTACGTAGATGTCAGAGCCATCAACGAGTGAACGCCAAGCGTGGGTAGAACTTAGACCTGTTGCGGTTAAATCTGTACTTCCGTAGTACGCTAGATTACGATTAGTCGTTCCGTTTCTGCGGTTACCCACGTATTTGCCCGCACCGTCATCTAACTCATTGACGATAGCATTTTCTGAGTAGCCAAGGTCTACGCCATTCTCAACAAACACAAGCGAGTTAGTGAAATCATCGGCCAACTCTTTCTTATAACCGTTCCAACGCTCTCTCGCCCAAGAGTCACAAAGATCACTTTGGTATCTTAAATAAACATCACAGTAGTTTTTAAAACCATCATATTGAGTAGCAGTCACATCTTCTAGATAATCGTAACCGGTATTGATTATGAACGGCACTTCCTCACGATAGCTAAAGCCCGCAAGTTTTGGGCGAGTCTCTACCGCTAAATCTGCGGTAGCTGCACTACAACTCCCGGTCCAACAGTTGTCGGTATTGTTAGGAGTAATGGCAACGCCATGTGTCGTCCCTGAAGCCGCAGTATTGTGCGGTACGATCGTATAAACGGCTGCGTGTGCGCCAAAAGATGCTGCGATGGTTGCGGCTAGCGCCGAAACTTTTAATACGTTACTTCTCATTGATTTTTAACTTTCCTGTTGCATTGCTTCTAACTCTTCCCAGCGTTCAAAAGCAATTTCAAGCTCCTGCTCTACAGCAGATAACTTATCTAATATTGGTTGAGTCTCCTCAACGGGCTTGGTAAAGAAATCTGCACTGTTTACTGTTTGCTGCAAATCTTCAATATCAACTTCTAGTTGTTCTAATTTTGCAGGCAGTGCTTCAAGCTCGCGCTGTAGTTTATAGGATAACTTCTTCGACTTACTTTTTACCGGAGCAGTTTTGAGACTTGCCTCAACCACTTGCGGTGTTTTTGTTGGTTTTTCAATCTCACGAGACTGTTTTACCTGCGCACGCTGCTGCTGTGCATCATGATAGCCACCAGCAAACTCCTCAATAACGCCCTCGCCTTCAAATATCCAGCTGGTCATTACTGTGTTGTCTACAAACTGACGATCGTGGCTCACTAAAAGCAACGTACCCTGATAATTGGCAAGCAAATCTTCTAAAAGTTCCAAGGTTTCGATATCTAAATCGTTAGTTGGTTCATCAAGCACCAATAAATTGTTTGGTTTTAGGAAGATTCGCGCCAATAATAGACGGTTTTTCTCACCGCCTGACAATGCCTTAACGGGTGTTCTTGCGCGATGAGGCGCAAATAAGAAATCTTGCAGGTAACTTAAAGCATGACGTTGACGGCCATTGACTGTCACCTCTTGCTTACCATCAGCAAGGTTATCGATAACCGTCTTTTCTGGGTCTAAAATCTCACGATATTGGTCAAAGTAAGCCACTTCGAGCTTCGTACCGCAATGTAGACGACCAGAATTAGGTTTTAGCGTGCCAAGCATAAGCTTTAGCAATGTACTCTTACCACAGCCGTTAGGACCGATCAGCGCAATTTTGTCACCGCGCATAATATTGAACGAGAAATCAGAAACAATCTGCTTGCCGTCGATGGCATAAGAAACATTTTCCGCCTCAAAAACAATTTTGCCTGAGCGTGACCCATCATCAATTTGAATGTTTGCTTTGCCTTGTACTTCTCTACGGTCATGACGCTCTTCACGTAGCTTCTTAAGTGCTCTTACGCGGCCTTCGTTACGAGTACGGCGAGCTTTGATGCCCTGACGAATCCAAACTTCTTCTTGAGCAAGCTTTTTATCAAACTCAGCATTTTGCATCTCTTCAACACGAAGCATCTCTTCTTTATCGATAAGATACTGATCGTAGTTACCCGGGAAAGAAGCAAGTTGGCCTCGGTCGAGATCTACGATACGAGTCGCCATTGACTTAATGAATGCACGGTCGTGCGAGATGAAAATAATTGAACCGCGGAAATCTTTTAGAAAGCCTTCTAGCCACTCAATGGTTGTTACGTCTAAGTGGTTAGTAGGCTCATCAAGAAGCAACACATCTGGATCGCGAGCCAAAGCGCGCGCTAATGCCGCTTTACGCTGCCAGCCACCGGATAAATCCGTTAGTTTTGTATGGCCATCAAGCTTTAGTGCATCGAGAACGTTTTTAATACGGTCTTCAAAGCGCCATGCACCGGTATGCTCTAGCTGCTCTTGGATACGAGCCAACTTATTGATGTTCTTTTCACTTGGATCGTCGGCAATCAGATCAAGTTGCTCTTGATAGATCTTAAGCTGCTCGCCGATTTCCGCTAATCCTTCAGACACATAATCAAATACAGTGCCTTGTTCATTGCGAGGCGGATCTTGCTCTAAACGTGAAACGACGACATCTTGGTTAATGGTTAGCTTACCATCATCCATGATTACATCGCCGGCCAAAACCTTCATTAAGGTTGATTTACCCGCACCGTTACGTCCGACAAGACACACACGTTCGTTTTCTTGAAGAGCAAAATCAGCGTTATCGAGCAAAGGATGATCGCCAAACGCTAATAAGCCATTATGTATGGTAAGTAATGCCATTATTGTCTAACCAATTTAGTAATTGTTGTTTATCAAAAGGCCAGTTGAGCTCGCTCTGTTGGTATTTCAATACAGGAATAGTGACGCCGTAACGAAGAAACAGGTCGTTATCGAGTGCAATATCGACCTTTTCCACTCGCTGGCTAATACCAATTTGCTTCGTTAATTCAAATGCCATCTCGCACAGATGGCATTCTTGCGTACTATAAAGAGAAATCAAGCTCAACTCCTTGTTATTCGCTTACTGACTCAATTAGCCTTTGTGGGTCACGAGCCAGCAGTTGTGGATATGCTTATTACGACCAAAATCAAGTGGCAGTGTCTGTGAAGAGATGTTCTTAGCTTCAAGACCAAGCTCAGCCAGTGCATCCAGATCCATTTTGAAGTGACGTTTGTTGTTAGAGAACACAATGGTTCCACCTTCACGTAACAAACGCTTTAAATTAGTCATCAGTTGGATGTGGTCACGCTGAACATCAAACGACTGTTCCATACGTTTCGAGTTTGAAAACGTTGGTGGATCAATAAAGATAAGATCGTAACTGCCGTTTGCCTTTTCAAGCCACTGTAAGCAATCTGCTTGCTCATATTGATGCTGACGGCCAACTTGACCATTCAACTTCATGTTATCTCTTGCCCACTCTAGGTAAGTATTCGACATATCTACTGTCGTTGTAGAGCGCGCACCGCCACATGCTGCGTGAACCGTAGCAGAGCCTGTGTATGCAAAGAGATTTAAGAAGTCCTTACCCTGAGCCATTTCACCAAGGCGACGACGAGTGATCTTATGATCTAAGAACAGGCCTGTATCTAAATAGTCATGTAGATTAACAATCAGCTTCACGCCATATTCGTTAACTTCTAGTCGCTCAGACTCTTGAGATAGCTTTTGGTACTGTGAACGGCCTTTTTGCTTCTCACGTACTTTAAGAACCACTTTGTTCGCGTCTGTACCTGTAACCTGAATCGCCGCACGGATGATATCAGTTAGACGTCTTTTCGCCTTCTCTTCAGGAACGTCTTTTGGCGCCGCGTATTCTTGAATCACTAGGTTATCGAGGTAAACATCGATCGCCACATTGTATTCAGGTAAGTCAGCATCATAGATTCGGTAACAATCTAATTGTTCTTTACGTGCCCATTTACCAATTTTGCCAATGTTTTTCTTTAAACGGTTAGCAAAATCCGGTGCAACTGCAGATTCAGTGACATTGTCACCTGCGTTTTCCGCTGCACGACTGGTCATAAAGTAGTTCTTTTGGTGACAAGGTAACGCACCGTTATTCATCTTGTATTGCTTATCTGCTCGCATACGCAGACAAGATAGCAGCTCGTCTGAGCTAGAGAAGATAGATGCTTGGCAGCCCCCGAACTCATTCTTCAACTGAGCACCAAATGCGGTGTATAGCGCAATAAGACCAGGATGAGTACCTAGACGCTCACCGTAAGGAGGGTTTGATACAATCACACCGTTCTCAAAGCCTGCTGGGCGCTTAAGCGTTGCCGCATCACCCAATTCGAAATGAATCAGCGATTCCACACCAGCACGACGAGCATTCTCACGTGCAACCTTTAGCACTCGCTCATCGTTATCGTAGCCGTAGAATTTAGTGTCAATTTTCTTGACACCTTTACGAGCCTGTACCGCTGCTTCAGATTTTATCTCAGCCCAAAGCTCTGGCTCAAAGTCGTCTAGTGACTCAAAGCCCCACGCTTGTCGTTTTACGCCTGGTGCCATATTTGCAGCCAGCATCGCCGCTTCAATAACCAACGTACCTGAACCACACATAGGGTCTAGGAAAGGCTTATCAGCGTCCCAACCACTGCGTTGAATGATTGCTGCAGCAAGGGTTTCACGAAGAGGCGCTTTACCTGAAGCTGGTCGGTAGCCACGCTGATGCAGGCCGCCACCTACCATATCAACACCGAGAATCGCTTTATCACGGTGTAAACGTACGTGAATACGAAGATCCGCTTGATCTTTACTGATCGACGGACGTGGTAGGTTCTTTTTATTAAAGCAATCCACTACCGCATCTTTCACTTTCATTGCGCCGTATTGGCTATTGCGAATCTCACGGTTAGTACCATTGAAATCAACCACAAACTTCTTAGAGCTGTGGAACTGATTAGCCCAATTCACTGCAGACGTTGCCAAATAAAGGTCCATGTCGTCGTTACAAGTGAATTCAGACAAGATACGAACAAAGCGCGAAGCCAAACGGCTCCATAAACAACAGCGATAAATCTGTTCGTTGGTCGCTTTAAACTTAACGCCCGCCTGTACTGGCTTTGCATTACTGATCCCAAGCTTAGTAAGTTCATCTACCAATAGGTTTTCTAGGCCATTGGAGGTAACCGCAAGATATTGATGCATAGTGTTCTTATGTTTGTAGAAAATGACCCCGCATTATACCTGACCCACTGCCAATTAGGTTAACTCATTCACACTTTTCTCGTCTTAATTGCTCCAGCTAATGATTGGTTGAGCAATATTCGACCGTTTTGTTAGTGAATCCTCACACCAACGCTTATCAGCTTCTCTTCGCCAAATTGAACACCTAAAACCAATGCTCATAGCGATAGTGAATGCTTATTCACTGCAGTTTTGGTCTATACCAGCCACTGATTTACAGTGTAATTTAATTACCAAAATAGCCTAATTGGGGAATTTTAAGGGAAACGCCCTATTAGCAAACCGGAAAATATGGACAAAAAGAAAACGAAATTAGGTGCTGATTGGAAGCTTGTTCACATCTGAGACAAGGCTTACAGACGCAATTTGGCTGGATGTGTAACTCACGATTTAGAGGTGCAGATAGAAAAAAGTCGGCACTTAGGCCGACGAGAAATGAAACAAAAGGAACAAAATTAAGGGCGGTTTAGCCAACCAATGCCATTGGCTGAACCAAGAAATGATGATTGATAACACTCATGCGGTCATGCATCACTTTAATCGCTTGACCAAACTGAAGCGATTTGTGGCCATTTAGATTGAATTCGTCCAATTTAATTGACGCACACAAGCTTGCGCTATCACCTACTTCAAGCACAATAAAGGCCCCTTCACCATGGCCATTAGCCAATTTAACGAAGTCGCCTTCCTCAGGAACACATGAACCATCCGATAAACTATCGAAGAACCAGCTCTTAGGTTGAACCGGTTTGTGGAATCGTTTTGCTGCCACACAATACAGAGCGAGCTCTGCTTGTCTTGGTTCGCTGAGGTTTAAGTGAGAGATTTGCTCTTTATAGGTTTGGAATGCAGATGCGTCATCAACAGAGAATTCATTGATACCGATTGCACACTCTACAATGAGTTTTCGAGAAAGGTTGGTTTTGAATACCATGTCGTTGCCCAGATCCAGCATCAGGTGCTGTTCTGAGTCATCGTAGTACCATGTCCATTTGTCACTTGGTTTAAGCATCATTCCAATCTCTATGTTTGGGTCGATAAAGGTAATCGTTTTATTACCCTGCCAACGTTAAGCCAAAGTTTATGCACTGATTGGTAAAAAAAAAGAGGAAATGATTGCTCATCTCCTCTTCGATAATGCTTAAATAACTGTTTAAATCTAGAGTGACAGCGTCACTCAGTTCGCGAACTAGAGATTCTTAACGATATCTTTTACTAGGCCTGGGCCATGGTAAATGAAACCAGAATATACCTGAACCAGTTTCGCCCCTGCCATCAGCTTCTCTTTCGCTGAGACATAAGAGTCAATACCACCGACACCGATGATTGGCATAATTTCGCCAAGTTCTTCGTGTAAACGTCGAACCACTTCAGTACTGCGTGATTGCACAGGACGACCACTTAAACCACCCGCCTCATTGGCGTGTTTCATGCCTTCAACAATTGAGCGATCTAGTGTGGTGTTTGTTGCGATAACACCATCAATCTTGTTTTTAATCAGAGACTGACAAATTTGGCTAATTTCATCATCACTAAGATCCGGTGCGATCTTTAATGTTAATGGCACATATTTATCATGCTTTTCAGCTAGCTCTGCTTGTTTTGCTTTTAGCTCGGCTAGAAGCTGATCGAGAGCTTCGCCATATTGAAGAGAACGTAATCCCGGTGTGTTTGGTGAAGAGATGTTTACTGCAATGTAACCTGCATATTGATAAACCTTCTCCATGCAGATTAAGTAATCTTCTGCGCCCTTTTCAATTGGGGTATCTTTGTTCTTACCGATGTTAATGCCAAGTACGCAATCGTATTTCGCTTTCTTAACGTTATCGATGAGGTTATCAACACCCAAGTTGTTAAAGCCCATTCGGTTAATAATACCTTCCGCTTCAACAAGTCGGAACAAACGAGGTTTGTCGTTACCTGGTTGAGGTCGTGGAGTTACTGTACCTACTTCTACAAATCCAAATCCCATTGCATCAAATGCTTCGATACATTCACCGTTTTTATCCAACCCTGCAGCCAAACCTACAGGGTTACGGAATGTAATACCCATGCATTCGACTGGACGATGTGGAAGTTGTTGACGGTAGAAAAGATCGAGGGGTGTGCCGGTAAAACGTTTGAAGTTTTGAATTGCAAGATCATGCGCCTTTTCGGCATCAAGTTGAAAAAAGCCAGTTCTGGCTAGACGGTAAAGCATTGTGCCTCCGATAGAAAAAAGCCCCGTATAAACGGGGCTATATTATTTACTCATTTGCTGAACAATTCAAATTTAATAACACTAATTCCCGTAAAGCGACTGAAAATTTTGCAAATTCATGCACTGAACCCACCTTGAACTCGTTGAGAATGTTTTCCCAGCGGTGCAAAGAGACTTCATTGGTAACTAACCAATCTTCCAATGCTTGCATTTCATCAAACTGTTCTGGCTTGCAGCCACAAGACAATACTTGGGCAGACAGCTGGCGTTGCTGCCAATCGAGATCTTCACGGAACGCGGCTCTAGCCAATGCTTGCCAGTGATTATCTACCGCTTGGCTATTGATCTGTTTCAAGAACCAGTGCAATGACAAGCGATCGCCTAAATTGAAGTACAGTTTGGCGGTTTGTTCGACAGAAGTGCCTTTTTCACGAGATACTGTAGATATATCCAGTACCGAGTAAAGACTAGACAAGCGAGCAACATAATTCGCCAATTCGGCCGAGACGCCCTGCTCGATCCACTCTTGGGCCATTTGATTGTGCTCTTCAACCTCGGCTTCAACCAACAAGGTATCAAGCATGGCTTTCACTTTGTCGACATCCGCTTTATAGAGATCAATCAACTCATTAACTGATTGCTTGCCGGTACGGTTGCGGATCATCCAACGAGCTAGACGGCGTAGTGTTCTACGAACATAGAACATCATGTCGTACTGCGCTTGCGTTGTCGCTTGGTTATCCAAATCACGCAATTCAACCAACACATCCCCTAATCCGTAGATTTCACGAGATGCGGCGTACGCATTGGCAATATCGACCACATTCGCACCCGTCTCTTCGTGTAAACGAGTCACGAAGTTACAGCCCATTTCGTTAACCATTTGATTAGCAAGTGCGGTCGCGATAATTTCGGCGCGTAACGGGTGATTATCCATCTGCGCAGAGTAGTTACGGCGTAACTCTGATGGGAAGTAATTCACCAGTTGCTGCGAGTGGAACTCATCATTGGCGATGTCATCATCAACCAACTCCTCTTTGAGAACCATCTTGCCATAAGCGACAAGTACAGATAGCTCTGGTCGAGTTAGTGCAAAGCCCTGCTTCTCACGTTCTAGCAATGTTTCATCGTCTGGGATGTATTCCAATGCGCGATCCAGATGCCCTGCTTTTTCCATAGTATGGATAAACCGGATCTGCTCTTTCACTAATGAAACACCTTGATGCTCTGTTACCGAAATTGATTCAGACTGGCAATAAGCGTCATCCAATACGATGTCACCGACTTCATCTTCCATCGACTCTAAGATGTTATTACGCTGTTTAACGGTTAGATCACCATTCGCCACTAAGCCATTAAGGAAGATTTTAATGTTCACTTCGTTATCCGAGCAGTCTACACCGCCGACATTATCAACAAAGTCTGTATTTACGCGGCCGCCAGTCAGTGCATACTCGATACGACCAAGTTGAGTCATACCTAAGTTACCACCTTCACCGACAACCTTAGCTTTTAGATCCTTGCCATCGATACGTAATACATCATTAGCACGGTCACCTACATCGGTATGCGTCTCGCTTGAGGCTTTAACATAAGTACCGATACCACCGTTCCATAACAGATCAACCTGCATAGAAAGGATCATCTTGATGAGCTCATTCGGCGCTAGCGATCCTTTTTTGGTGCCCAACATCTTTTGAATTTCAGGCGTCAAAGCGATAGATTTCGCTCGGCGAGAGAAAATACCACCACCTTTTGAAATCAGCTCTGCGTTGTAATCTTCCCAACTTGAGCGAGGCAGATTAAACAAGCGATTACGTTCTTCCCAGCTTGATGCTGAATGTGGATTTGGATCAATGAAGATGTGCATGTGGTTAAATGCAGCCTGCAAGCGTGTATGTTTTGATAGCAACATACCGTTACCGAACACATCGCCCGCCATATCACCAACACCAATCGCGGTGAAATCCGTTGTCTGACAATCAATGCCCATTTCACGGAAATGACGCTTCACGGATTCCCAACCACCTTTGGCAGTAATACCCATGGCTTTATGGTCGTAACCGTTTGAACCACCAGATGCAAATGCATCTCCTAGCCAGAAGTTATATTCCGCAGAAACGGAGTTAGCTAAATCCGAAAACGTTGCTGTACCCTTATCTGCCGCTACCACCAAATATGGATCATCTTCATCATGACGAACCACTTGTTTCGGTGGAACTACTTCGCCTTCAATAATGTTATCTGATACGTCTAACAGTGCGCGAATAAAGCGTTTATAACAACGTTGGCCTTCAGCAAAAATCTCATCACGAGAAGTGAGTCCTGCTTGGCGTTTACAAACAAAACCACCTTTTGCACCCACAGGCACAATCACAGTGTTTTTCACTTGTTGCGCTTTCACTAAGCCAAGAATCTCGGTGCGGAAATCTTCTTGACGATCGGACCAACGTAAACCACCACGGGCAACCTTACCACCGCGTAAATGCACACCCTCAATGTCTGGTGCATAAACGAAAATCTCATACGCTGGCACTGGTTGTGGTATCTCAGGGATGTCACGCGGTTTCAGTTTCAGTGACAACCATGGTTTGATCTGTTTATTGTCATCCAACTGATAGTAGTTGGTACGAAGCGTGGCAGTGATCATCTCCATATAGCGACGGATAATACGGTCATCATCCAAGCTTTCAACATGATCTAATTGCTCAGTAATGCTATTGATAAGATCGGTTTGACCTTTCTGGCTGCCTTTGTGTTTAGGATCAAAACGCTTAGTAAATAGATCCACCAAACCTTTTGCCAATTCAGGGTGATGGTTGAGGGTATCTTCTATGTATTGTTGGCTAAATGGGAAGCCAACTTGGCGCATGTACCTTGCATATGCACGTAAGATAGAAATCTCACGACCAGTTAATGACGCACCGAGAACTAAGCGGTTAAATCCATCGCTTTCTAGCTCACCTTCCCAAATAGCAGCAAAGGCTTGTTGGAAACGATCGCGTGCTTCACGCAGATCCACACTCGCTTCGCTCTTATGCCACATAGAGAAATCAAGGATCCAATACACTTGGCCATTCGCTTTGCGCACTTCATAAGGTGATTCACCAATCACGCGTAAGCCAAGGTTTTCAAGCATTGGCATAACATCAGAAAGATGAATAGGCTCATCACGGTGATACAGCTTTAAGCGCACTGCTTTTGAATCCGCCGCCAGCTCTTGTGGACGGTAGAAAAGCATGCCGAGTTTATTGTCGTCACTGAGCGCTTCTAGACGTTCAATATCAGCAACTGCAGAACCCGGCATCACATCTTCTTTATATGAACGTGGGAATGCGCGCATATAATCTTTCGATAGCGGCAAGCCTTTACTTTCACCAAAGTTAGCCACGATCGCTTCTGATAAACGATCATCCCATGTCGACGATGCTTCCATTAAGTTCTGCTCTATTGCTTTTACATCAATATCCATGTTGTTGTTATCAACACGAACAATGTAGTGTGTTCTCGCAAGCGGGCTCTCAGAGAAATAAGTAGTAAATTCTACCTCTTGCTTGCAACCAAAATACTGTTTAAGGATCCGTTGGGTTTGGCGACGAAGCTCGGTGTTATAACGATCCTTAGTCACATACACCATACAACTAAAGAAGCGACCAAATGGGTCTTTACGGACAAACAATCGCAGCATGTCACGATCTTGCATTTGTACCACGCCCATGCCCACTTCAAGCAACTCTTCTTCTTTTGCTTGAAGCAGTTCATCTCTCGGGTAGTTCTCTAGAATGTTATTCAGTGCTTTGTAGGAGTACGATCCCTCTCGGTATAAACTCGCTTTTAAGATCCGTTCTACTTTATCGCGGATCAGCGGAATGCCCGCCACACTTTGGTTATACACCGCGGATGTGTACAAGCCAGTAAATCGGTGTTCACCCACTACTTTACCGTTTTCATCAAACTTCTTAATTCCGATGTAATCGGTATAAGCTGGTCTATGAATGCGTGACGCAATATTGCCTTTAGTCACGATCAGCAAAAATGGCTTTTTCGCTTCTAAACGTGCCGAGTCTGGGAAGTCTGAAAGTTTCACGCTTCGCACACGGTTAGGATTAGCAAATAAACCTAAACCTTTATCTTTGGTTGGGCGCAGCTCAGTGTCACCATCTACTGAAACCAAGTCATATTCTTTGTAACCCATGAAGGTGAAGTTGTGGTTGCCCAACCAACGTAAGAATTCGATCGTCTCTTCATAACGATCCCCTTCCAATTCAATCTTGCCTTTATGCTGCTCGACTTCACTGGTCACGGCAGACAGCTTTTCGACCATCTTCTTCCAATCTGCGACTACCAAACCGGTATCGGTCAAAATAGAAAGTAACTCTTGTTTCAAAGAGGCCATTTCATCTTTACTACTTAGGCGGTCAACTTCTATATGAAACAATGACTGCATAACCCCTTCACCACTATTAATCGCAACGATCTGGTTTTGTTTGTTACGATCGATTTGGGTTGGGCCATGTAACATTAAATGGGAAGCAAGATCTAAACGGCTAAGCGCCATTTTTGCTGAGTCGACTAAAAATGGGCCATCGGGAACCACAATCTCAACGATTGTATGAGTGGATTGCCACCCTTGGCGGCTTACCGTCGGATTAAATACGCGCACCGAAATGTCGTCGGCTTTTTTTTCATTGATATGATGCCAAAGACTGACTACGGCACCATACAGATCAGATTCGTTACGTTCGACTAGGTCGTCATGAGAAATGTTGCTAAACAGATGTTGAGCAAGTTGAGTTACTAGAGGTCGCTGAGCAAGTTCGAGTTTGTCTTGAATGAGTTGATACACCTTTTCAAGCAGAACCGGCATTAGAGTTTCACGCGCGGTCATAGTCACACTCCACAATTAGATTTTTATATTTGTAGGGATGTTATAAGCACCATGTTTGTTGTAAGCATAGCGCTTAATACGGGTAATGCCGTTTTATTGTAAAAGCATTATTGTTAGATGGTTAATTCTTTTGGATGAGAAATAGAGAAAATGTTTGAGAATGTGACTAATGTTCTATTTAAACTTCTATGAAATCAGTCGCTCACAGAACTTCTAACTTTATAAATTTATTATTTTGGTCGGTTGTTAAACGAAATCGACCTTTAAGGCCAATTTGAGTAAGAAATGGTCGAAAGCGAGTGGCGGGTAATTGCAGGCGCAATCCATTTTCCGTGGTCACTAGCACTGAGCTTGCTGCACCAGAATAATGTGCGAGAAAGGTTTGATAAGAAATGTCTAATCGAAAGTAGTAATGGTTCATAATGTGGTCAAAAACAACTTACCTGTATAAATAAACAGTGCCGCATAAAAGCGGCACTGTTCGATTAATGCTTGAGCTATTTGACTAGGATTCTAACGCTTTTGTTACTTTTTCGAACAAGTCTTTCGCTAGGTTGTCCATCGCTTTCAGCTTTTCAAGCTCTTGCTTAATTAATGCCTGACGATGCTCATCATATTTACCAAGTTTTAGTAGCGGGTCAACTAAACGAGAAGCAACTTGTGGGTTACTGCTATTTAGCTCACGCAAAATCTCACCGGCAAACTGATAACCTGAACCATCCTTCGCGTGGAAGTGTACTGGGTTCATGTTCAAGAACGAACCTACTAAGCTGCGAGTACGGTTTGGGTTCTTCAGGCTGAACGCTTCGTGGCTCATGCTCTGTTTGATCACTTCCAGTACATTGTTTGCAGGGTTGGTGCCTTGTAGTGCGAACCATTTGTCCATTACTAGACCATCGTGTTTCCACTTGTCACTGTAATCAGCCATTAAAATTTCACGACAAGCTAACTTGGCACTGTTCGCTGCAGACATTGCGGCAATCGTGTCCGTCATGTTATTCGCAACTTGGTACTGTTTCTCAGCTAAGGTATTACCCTGCTCTGTGTAAGCAAGATACGCCAACGCGGTATTACGCAAAGAACGTTGACCAATTGCAGCGTGGTCAATCGTGTACTCTTGTTGAGTTAAGCTGTGATAGATAGCACCTAACTCATCTTCAAGAGCGATTGCCAATTTAACCTTAATTGCTTTAAGTACTTTTGCCACGGCATCAACGTCAACGGTTTTGTACCAACCTGATACTTCGTTGAAACTTGGTAGTGATAAAACTTCTGCGATAAACGCTGGCTCTAACGAATCACTTAGTAGTACACCACGGAATGCATCGATAACCGATTCAGGCAACTCAACCTCTTTGTTTGCTTGCACAGCAACAACATTCGAGCGAATGTATTTTGCTAGCAACATTTGGCCTGCATCCCAACGGGCAAATTCATTGCGAGCGTGAACCATTAAGAAAGTCAGCTCTTCATCTGCATAATCGTATTCAAGTTTCACTGGCGCAGAGAACTCACGAAGTAAAGAAGGCACTGGAAGCTGGTCTACATTTTCAAACACGAACGTTTGTTTGGCTTCAGTAACATCCAGAACATTATGTACTTTTTTACCGTTACATTGTAACTCAATCACATCACCGTTTGGCGAGTATAGCTCGATATCAAAAGGAATGTGCAGTGGCTGCTTCTCTGTTTGATCGTGTGTTGGCTCAGTAGATTGCTCAATCGTTAGTGCGTACGTTTTTTGTGCTGCGTCAAAATCACTGGTCACTTTAACCGTAGGAGTACCCGACTGGCTGTACCACAAGCGGAACTGTTTTAAGTCCACGCCTGTTGCATCTTCCATCGCGCTTACAAAATCTTCGCAAGTTGCTGCCGTACCGTCGTGACGTTCGAAGTAAAGCTTCATCCCTTTTTGGAAACCTTCTTCACCCAGTAGTGTGTGGTACATGCGAATAATTTCACTGCCCTTTTCGTACACGGTTAACGTGTAGAAGTTGTTCATCTCAATCACTTTTTCTGGGCGAATTGGATGTGACATTGGGCTCGAATCTTCCGCAAATTGAGGGCCACGGATAATGCGAACATTGTTAATGCGGTTAACTGCACGAGAACCTAAATCTGAAGAAAATTCTTGATCACGGAATACCGTTAAACCTTCTTTCAAGCTTAGTTGGAACCAATCGCGACAAGTCACGCGGTTACCCGTCCAGTTATGGAAATATTCATGGCCAATAACCGCTTCAATACCAAGGTAATCGGTGTCTGTTGCCGTTTGGTCATTCGCTAAAACAAATTTAGAGTTAAAGACGTTAAGGCCTTTGTTCTCCATCGCGCCCATGTTGAAGAAATCAACCGCAACAACCATGTAAATGTCTAAGTCGTATTCAAGACCGAAACGCTCTTCATCCCACTTCATTGAGTTGATTAAAGAAACCATTGCGTGGTTTGCGCGGTCAAGGTTGCCTTTATCGACAAATATTTCTAAGTCAACATTTCGGCCAGATTGAGTAACGTACTTATCACGCAGTACATCAAAGTCACCTGCGACTAGCGCAAATAGGTATGCCGGCTTTGGATGCGGATCTTGCCACTGAACCCAGTGACGACCATTATCCAATTCACCTTCAGCAATGCGGTTACCGTTACTTAGCAAGTATGGGTAGGCTTTGTCTGCAATCACTTTGGTCGTGTATTTTGCTAAAACATCTGGACGATCTAAGTAGAACGTAATACGACGGAATCCTTCCGCTTCGCATTGTGTACAAAAAGCACCGCCAGATTTGTATAAGCCTTCTAACAGCGTGTTCGCTTCAGGGTTGACTTCTGTTACTACCGTTAGTTCAAATTGAGTTGGTAGCTGGTGGATATGCAGACCGCCCTCGACTTCTTGATAGTCACTCCATGCCTCGCCGTTGACCAGCAGACTTTTTAAAACCAGACCGTCACCGTCTAATTCCAAACTGGTACTTTCTGTTAATTGTTCAACTTGAGAAACCGCAGTCACGATGCTGGCTGTATCGAATAAATCGAAAGTTAAGTCAATATCGGTAATGGTATGAGACGGAGACTGATAGTCTTTGCGGTATTTGGCTTGAGGAGCTTGAGCCATGTCTAAATCCTTCTATTTGATGTTTATTTTTTCGTTGAGTTAGCTTACCTCTCAACAAACAAAAAAACGAGGCATTCTCAACAATTACCTCGCTTTTTTACTGTAAAGTCGTCAAAGCCTAAACGGTATGACTAAATTTCAATCAAATGGCAAAACTATCGAATCCTGTTTAGAACGGCGTACATGCCCCCTTCTTCGGTTTCAATGGTTAGGGTATCGCTATTCAATGTATAGCGAGTATTGTGTTCACCGTTTTCGTACATAAGAACTAAGTGTTCTCCTTCGGTGTAATACACACCTTTGTGAATAGCTTCGTCGCCGTCGGAATTACTCACTTTAAAAAGGAATACGAAATCTGGCTGTAAAATTAAATCCATTTGGTTTACTTCACTACCCGCTAAATCGTGGCCCGCAAGGTGCGCACTTGACCACATACCAGCTAGCTTGTTTGGTAACGCTTTGGTAAACATGACACCGTTGAGGTTAAGTAAATTGTGGTTGCCAGAGTAGTTGTAAACTTGAGGGGAATCGGTATTCAGGCCGAGTATCAAGGTATCGCCATTGGCGGTATAAAGGCCTTCCCAGTGGTCAACCGTATAGTCGCGCTTTTGAATATCGATTTTAAAATTGTACTTGGAGTCTAGCGTCAGTTTGATAGCAAGAAAGTTTTCTTGGGAATCATCAGGATTTGGATTAACCAAATACCAATCGCCCAACAAAAAAGGGTGATCAAAATAACTTAACGCATCAGCATCTTTCTTCGTCTCGGCCATGGTCAATGCGCTAAAACAGAACAACAATATCCCTAAAAATCTCATAGTGCTTCCCCTCGTTTTTCTTTAAGCGTAGGCACATCTATACGAGAAAGCTAAAAAATTTGATCTATATCACGTTATTTATTTACATAAAAAAAGCGAGCTAAATGCTCGCTTTTTAATATTTTCTGCTGACTATTTCAGCATGTCTACCATGATAGCAACCGATTCATCTAAATATGCATCTGGTGCTTCATAGTCTTTTGGCACATCATCTAAAGACTTAAACGGCTCTAATTGCTGCGCTTTTTGTCTTTCGTTGATACGAGTTAAACGCAACTCGTCCGCTTCATCACTCATTTTCTGACGTTCTTTTTCATTTAGAGAAATCGAATTGTCTTCTTTTTCCGCCTTATAACGCTCGATATCTTGAGCAATAAAACCGAACTCGAGGTCATTAGCGATACGCGCCTGATGCGAAGCAGACAGCTGAGCAATTAACTTATCGTTACGCTGTAACTGTTGGTATTTCGCTTTGGCGATGCTATCCCAAGGTAGCGCGTTATCTTCTACGCTCTCACCCGTTTCACTCGGGTCAACCGGAGTTGGATACGCAATGTCTGGTGCTACGCCCTTATTCTGAGTACTACCACCATCAATACGGTAGAACTTTTGAATCGTAAATTGAACGTAACCTAGCTCTTTCTCATACAAATCGTAAATATGATTCAATGAGCGGTGCTGCTGTACAGTACCTTTACCAAACGAGTTTTCACCAACAACAATAGCCCGACCATAGTCTTGCAATGCCGCTGCAAAAATCTCAGAAGCCGATGCACTGTAACGGTTAATCAATACCGTCATTGGACCTTGATAGCTAATCTCACCATCAGTGTCTGAGTTAACACTCACACGACCATACGAATCGCGAACCTGAACCACAGGGCCACTTTCGATAAACAAGCCGGTTAATGCAGTTGCTTCAGTCAGTGCACCGCCACCGTTATTACGCAAATCTACGATGATACCGTCAACTTTTTGCTTTTTAAGCTCACTTATCAGCTTGTTCGTATCTTTTGCTAACCCAACGTAGAAACTTGGCACTTCAAGAACACCAATTTTCTTGCCGTCTTTTTCAATCAGCTCAGATTTCACTGCGCGATCTTCAAGGCGAACTTTATCACGAACAATCGAGATAACTTCACTCTTAGCATCTTTACCTTCCGGTAAGATTTCAAGTTTGACTGTTGTACCTTTCGGGCCTTTGATTAGCTGAACAACATCATCCAGTCGCCAACCAATCACGTCGACCATCTCTTCACCTTCTTGACCAACACTAATAATGCGGTCACCTTCGGTGATTTGCTTGCTCTTCGATGCTGGGCCACCAGCGACTAAAGAGCGAATCACAGTGTAGTCGTCGGTCATTTGCAATACTGCACCAATACCTTCAAGAGAAAGATTCATCTCTTGTTGGAACTGATCGGCACTGCGTGGTGATAAGTAACTGGTGTGAGGGTCAACTTCACGGGCAAACGCATTAATATAAAGCTGGAATGCATCTTCATTGTGCGTTTGGCTCAAACGTTTCAACGCATTGTTGTAACGCTTACCAAGCACTTCTTTGATTTCTTCCCAATCTTTGCCCGTCAGCTTTAAGTTTAGCGCATCGTATTTTACGCGTTTGCGCCACAACTCATTAAGCTCTGCGGTATCTTTAGCCCACGCCGCTTCACTTCGATCCAATTCAATCGACTCTTCGGTATCGAAGGTCATTTCAGTATCGAGTAGAGAAAGTGCGTACTGGAAACGCTCGTATCGACGTTTGATTGACTGGTTGTAAATATCAAATGCGATTTGGTTATCGCCTGATTTTAGCTGGTCATCAATTTGCGTCGCCCACTTAGAAAAACCATCAATATCTGCTTGGGTGAAGATGTTGCGGTTGTAATCTAGCAATTCAACATAACGTTCGAAAATCGCTTGCGAGAATTCGTCGTCTAAAGTGAAGTGTTTGTAGTGGGAGCGAGTGAATCGGGAAGTAACTCGTTTGCTAGCTGGTTCGTGCTGCGCTTCAGGCGCGAGAACAGGTAGGTCTTTTAACTCGATTTTTGCTTCGAGAGCTTGTGCTGGTGATGCTGCTAGCACAATGCTAGCAGCAATCAGCGAAAAGTTTAAACGGCATTTCATGCGTAGGAGATTCTCCTTTATGCGCGCAGGTGCTCCGCTTTCACAACCATTTGTAGGCCGTTAGACAGTTGAACTCGCACATCTTCCTTATTGATTTCTACGATAGTCGCAGCCATGTTTCCTTTGCCCATGTTCACGTTAACGTCGTTGCCAACTTTTACTTCTTCAGCAGTTAGTGCACGTGTTTCCACTGGCTTTTTAGCTTTAGGCGCAGATTTCGCTTGTGGGCGACGAGCTTGAGGCTTCTTGCTAGCAGGTTTCGCTTTCGCTTTACCTTCTTCACGAGCTTTTTGAGCTTGCTCTTTCTTACGCGCTTGTACTTTCGCTTTGCTTTCAGCTAGTGCTGTTTTAGCGTGTTCAACATGTTCTTCTTCAAGTTCACCACAAGGGTTACCGTCTAAATCTACACGTACTGCACCAGGCTTAACACCGTGTAGGTAACGCCATGATGAAGTGTATTGTCTTAACGCTGCACGAAGCTGTGTCTTACTTACTTTAGGGTCGTCTGATAGACGATCCGCAAGATCTTGAAAAATACCAATTTTAAGTGGCTTTGCTTCACCTTCTAAAGTAAAGCACTTAGGGAAACATTCAGCAATATATGCGATAACTTCTTTGCTGTTTTTTAACTTTTCAGTGTTTTCCATGTGGGTTCCTGGTTATTGCGGACTTTCCGCGAGCATTAAGATAAATATTTCACGTATTATAGTGACATGAAAGCGAAAAACCACAGTCTAGCGCTAATTTATGCCTTGATAGCGTGTGAATTAAGCAGCTTTTCAACTTCGGTCATCAAAAACGTTAATCCTTGCTCGTCTACTTCGCTAAATCGACCAATTTTTGGACTGTCGATATCAAGTACGCCTGTCACTTTACCATCAATAGAAAATGGAATGACAATTTCCGAATTACTCTCTGCATCACACGCGATATGACCTTCAAATTCATGCACGTCATAAACGCGCTGAACTTGATTCGTCGCCACTGCGGTGCCGCAAACACCACGTCCTACTGGAATACGTACACATGCAGGCTTACCTTGGAAAGGCCCTAACACCAACTCTTCGCCATCCATTAAGTAGAAACCTACCCAATTAAGGTGTTCTAGTTCCATGTTCAGCAAGGCGCTTAAGTTTGAAAGGTTGGCGATAAGATTGGTTTCAGATTCCAAAAGCGCGACAGCTTGTTTGGTAAGTCGCTGGTAATGTTCTATTTTCATTATATTCCCACTAAATAACTTCTTGGGGTATTTCCCTATTAAATCCAAAGAGACTTCTCTGATGAATCTACGTACAATGCCGCACATTCAGAATAATAAGCATTATCACTTTAATGAGTAGTCAGACCAACACTATTAGCCGTTCTTGGCTGATAACACAAGTAAAAACACACAAGTCCAAGCTGTTGTTTGCCAATTTTATCGCCATTGTTGCCACTTTAATCAGTGTCCCTATTCCTCTATTAATGCCGTTAATGGTTGATGAGGTTTTACTGGATAAACCGGCGACAGGTTTAGAGCTGATGAACATGGTTCTGCCCGACTCTATTCAAACACCAACAGGTTACATCTTTTTTACGCTGTTTCTGGTTATCTTGATGCGCTCTGGCAGCCAAGTGCTGAACATTCTGCAAAGCCGTCAGTTCACTTTAGTTTCTAAGACCATCACTTACCAAATGCGTGTAAAGATGATTGAAAAGCTTGGTCGCATTAGCATTCGTCAATACGAAACGCGCGGCAGTGGCGGCATTAACGCGCACCTGATTACCGATATAGAAACTATTGACCAGTTTATCGGCTCAACGCTTAGCAAGTTTTTGATTAGCTTATTTACGGTAATTGGTACTGCGGGTGTGCTGCTTTGGCTGGAATGGCGATTAGGCCTGTTCATTTTGCTTGTTAACCCAGTCGTCATTTACTTCTCTCGTAAACTAGGTAGCAAAGTTAAACACCTTAAAAAGCGTGAGAATCAATCTTTTGAGCGATTTCAGAATCGTTTAGTCGAAACCTTAGATGGCATTTATCAATTGCGCGCGGCCAACCGCGAGAAAGAATTTCTAAATCAGCTCAAGCAACAAGCAGATCAAGTTCGCCAAGATGCCGATAAATATGCGTGGCAATCAGAAGCTGCTGGCCGCATTTCGTTTTTGTTGTTCCTATTGGGCTTTGAGCTATTTCGCGCGATTGCGATGTTAATGGTGCTGTTTAGTGATTTAACCATCGGCCAAATTTTTGCTGTGTTTGGCTATTTATGGTTTATGTTAGGCCCTGTTCAAGAGTTGCTAGGCATCCAGTTTTCTTGGTACAGCGCCAAGGCCGCTCTTGGTCGAATCAATACGTTACTTGACCTTGAAGAAGAACACCGCCCACCAAGCAAGGTAAATCCATTCGTACAAGGGCAAGAAGTAGACGTAAAAGTAGAGAACATCGAATTCGCCTACAATGAAGAAAGCAAAGTGCTCAATAACCTTTCATTACACATCCCTGCGGGGAAAAAAGTGGCATTGGTTGGCGCTAGCGGTGGCGGTAAATCAACCTTGATACAGCTGTTAATTGGTGTGTATCGACAAAACTCAGGCTCTATTTTATTTAACCACCAACCGACTGAAGCGGTCAGTTTTGATGTAATTCGTGATCAGATAGCGGTGGTATTACAACAACCTATACTATTTAATGACAGCTTAAGGCATAATTTGACCCTTGGCGGTCAATACAGTGACGAGCAGTTATGGCAAGCACTTGATGTCGCACAGATGCAGGATGTTATCACGCAGCTTAGTGACGGTTTAGAGACGCAAATTGGTCGCAGTGGTATTCGTTTATCCGGCGGTCAACGCCAGCGCTTAGCGATAGCGAGAATGATATTGAGCGATCCGAAATTCGTCATTTTAGATGAAGCGACATCCGCGCTTGATACCGCAACTGAAGCTGCACTGCACAAGGCATTGAATGAATTCCTCAATGGCCGCACCACTTTGATTGTTGCTCATCGCCTATCGGCAGTGAAACAAGCTGATTTAATTTACGTATTAGAAGACGGACAAGTTACCCAAACGGGAACGCACGGAGAATTAGTTGAACAACAAGGCTTATACCAAACCTTATATGGGTCGATTCAATCGCACGCGTAATGTTCTTCTTTCGCAGTTTTGTGCTGGAGAGCTTTTATGAGCTCTCCAAAACAAGAGTGTCGCGGCTCTGTGCCACAAATTACCTCCGCTACTCGTCTTTGCCAAGGATGTGAATTACCGATTGGAATCATAGAGGTTAAGCGCGGGAAAAGCGCCTATTGCCCTCGTTGCGGCACGCAGCTCTACCGAGGCGGCCAACCATCTCTTTCTGGTAACCTCGCAATAGCGTTAACCTGTTTATTGCTTTTTATTCCTTCTCACTTTTTCGAGTTCATTAGTATTCGCTTATTTGGTGTGATGATCCCAGCGACCTTACCATCAGGGGTATTTACCCTATTTGGTGAAGGCTTCATCTTTTTATCTTTACTGATTTTCTTCTGTAGCTCTATCGCGCCCCTTTTAGTGTGTAGCGCTGTTGTTAGCGCCCATGCGGCACTCAAATATCGTCACTTTAAGCTACTCAAAACCTCACTATGGTTAATTCAGCACCTTAAGCACTGGGTGATGATTGATGTGTTCCTTATTAGCGTGGCCATCTCATGCTTTAAGTTGCAAGACTACTCTGACATTTTTGTTGGCCCTGGATTATATGGTTTGATTCTACTCCAACTGTTTACGGTACTGCTGGTCAGTCGAGTGAGTATTCGTCGCTATTGGGAGAGCTACCAAACGGAAAGTAGCTTTGAGTTCGGGCACAAAAGCGTCCATTGTACTGCGTGTCATCTTTCTCAGCCCGAAGGTGAGCAATGTGTTCGCTGCGATAAGCCTCTTTATCATCGAGCCCCGCAATCAATCCAAAAAACTTGGGCTTACCTGATTGCTGCGTCCATTGCTATCTTTCCTGCGAACTTGATCCCGATATCAATTTTGCTCACCAACGGTAAACGCCTAGAAGATACAATTTTCTCCGGCGTGGCGGCATTGGTTAAAAACGGTATGACTGGCATTGCCATCATTATCTTTGTAGCCAGTATTGTTGTGCCGGTCGCGAAAATTCTCGGCCTCGCCTATATCTTGTTAGCCGCGCACTTCAAACGACAAATTTTTCACCGACAAAGGATGATTATCTACTTTGTTGTGAAATGGATCGGCAAATGGTCAATGATGGATCTGTTTGTTATATCAATCATGATGACCTTAGTTGACCGCGGTCAAATCCTTGATTTTACACCGGGTTATGGCGCTGTCGCTTTCGGGTTTGTTGTGGTATTAACCATGCTAGCCGCAGAAAGTTTTGATCCGCGATTTATCTGGGACAACTACTCAGAGAAATCCAACCAAACATCAGGTAACACCAAACCTAGTTCTATTAACAATGAGTCTGTGAATGAGTAACCAAACGTCTTCGCCAACTTCGTATGCTCCCGATGTGAAGCGTAATAAAGGCATTTCCCCTCTTTGGATTTTGCCGATCTTAACCATGCTGTTAGCCGGTTGGTTGGTCTATAAAGCCATCCATGATGCAGGGCAAAGAGTGCAAATTCATTTTTCTGATGCACAGGGCTTAATTGCCGGGCGCACTACCATTCGCTATCAAGGCTTGGAAGTGGGCATGGTGCGTTCAATCAACCTTGGCGAAGATCTATCAAGCATCTACGTCGAAGCAGACATCTACCCTGATGCCACCCAGCTGCTTACAGACAAAACACGCTTTTGGATGGTCAAACCTACCGCGTCACTATCAGGTATTTCCGGCTTAGATGCCTTAGTATCGGGTAACTACATTGCCATTCAACCAAGTGACGAAGGCGGCGAACTTAAAACCGAATTTGTCGCTTTAGAGCGTGCCCCGTCTGATTTACTCGCTAAACAAGGGCTCAACATCAGCCTAAAAGCGCAAGACTTGGGCGGTATTTCCATCGGTTCACAAATTCTGTATCGCAAAATCCCTATCGGTGAGGTATACAGCTATCAATTGGATAACAACAGTAAGAACGTGATTATCCAAGCGTCTATCCAAGATGAATATCGCTCTATCATTACTGACGAAAGCCGCTTTTGGAACGTCAGTGGCATCGGCGCAAACATCGGTTTTTCAGGGGTAGATATTCGCCTTGAAAGCCTAACATCACTGATTGGTGGTTCAATTGCCGTTGATTCGCCAGACAAAGGCGAACCAGTGATGGATAACACCTTGTTTAAGCTCTACCCTGATCTGAAAACAGCAGGTCGCGGTATTCCGATTAAGATTGCTCTGCCAGACGACAACAAAATCAGCCCATCTGGCGCACCTATTATTTACCGCGGATTAGAGATCGGCCAAATCACCGACTTAGCCTTAGATGAATCGCGCGAGCAAATCATTGCTTCAGCCGCGATTGAGCCCGCATTCAGTGACATGCTCACCAGTGGCACTCAATTGATTTTAGAAGAGGCACAAGTCTCGCTTTCTGGCGTAGAGAATCTAACCAACTTGGTTAAGGGTAACTTCTTAACGCTTGTACCGGGTGAAGGGGAAAAAGTTCGTCACTTTACTGCAATTCGCAAAAACGCGTTTAAGAAGCAGCAGGCAAAATCGATTCCTGTTCAGCTCGTTTCAGACAACTCATTTGGCCTTGATTCGGGTGCCAAGATTCTCTATCGCGGAATTAAAGTAGGTAGCATTACTCAGGTCAACTTAGTCGATGACCAAGTTCGTTTCGATACTTTGATTGATAAACGCTATGCCAACTTAATCAAATCGCAAAACCGATTCTTCGTTACTGGCAGTGCTAAAGCCGAGCTAACCGAATCTGGCTTAAATATTACGGTGCCACCCGCTAAGCAGCTATTAACTGGCTCTATCAGTTTCGTCAGTGAAGGCGCAGCTAAGCCAAGCAAGCACTACAAACTCTACCAAAGCCAATCGTTAGCTGAGTTAGCGAAATACAACTTATCAGGCTCTTACAAACTGACGCTTTTGGCTGACGAACTCCCTCCTGTATCAAAGGGAAGCCCTCTTCTTTATCGCAACTTACAAGTTGGTAGCGTGGCTGACTTCAAACTGGTTGATGGTAAAGTGCTCGTGGCTGTGAGTATCGAAAATCAATACAAGCACCTTATCACTCAACAAACCGTGTTTTGGAACCGTTCAGGCGTTGAGATTGATGCTAGCTTAGCAGGTGTTAGCGTAAAAGCTTCACCTCTGAAAACCTTAGTACAAGGCGGCATTGCGTTTGATTCCCTATCGGGCGTTGAAAACAAACAAGGCGAACGTTGGTTACTGTATAAAGACTTCAAAAATGCGCGTAAATCTGGCCACGCGATTAGCCTTGTTGCCGGTGGCGATAGCAATGTTGGAGTCGGCACACCCATTAAATTCAGCGGCGTAAAAGTGGGTGAAGTAACCGACATTAAGCCTAATTTTATCAATGGTAACGTCGACCTATCAGCCCGCATTCTGCCTGAATACGCCGATAGAATCGCACGCTCAGGCGCTTACTTCTGGTTGCCACAGCCTGAAGTTGGTTTAAGCGGTGTTAAGAATTTAGAGAACCTACTTAGCCAATCCATTGCGGTTGAAGTGGGACACGGCAACAAAACCAGCACCTTCACGCTGCACGACCAACCAAGCAGCTCCGAAGGGGTTAAATTTACGCTTCAAAGTGAAACACGCGGATCTGTTAGTATTGGTACCCCTATCCTGTTCAGAGACATGGAAGTGGGCGTAGTGACAGATGTCGAACTGGGCGAATTTGCCGATCGCATCATTACATCGATTTCTATCGAGTCAAAATATGCCTATCTAATTAGACAAAATACTGTGTTCTGGAATACTTCCGGTGTGGATGTCTCAATCGGCTTATCGGGCGCGAACATTAAAGCGGGTACCATTGATAGCTTAGTGCGCGGCGGTATTACCTTTGCTACTCCTGAGCAATCAGAACTGCAACCGATGGCTAAATCTAACCAAAGCTTCTTCCTCTACCCAGAGCCAGAGGAAAGCTGGAAGACATGGCGCACCGCGATTCCAAAACCTTAACCTTAAAAACGCAGCAATCGCTGCGTTTTTTCTTTTACGGATAAAGAGTGAACTGCAATTTTCAGTTAAGCACTATACAATAGCCGCCAGTTTGATTTGAACGAGATACTACCTTGCACCAGAACGTCTACCTACCAGAAGAATTTCTAAACGAGATGAAGGCCATCATGCCGGAATCACTCTCTATGGATGACTTTATTTCCGCTTGCCAGCGCCCATTGCGTAAAAGCATTCGAGTCAACACATTGAAAATCTCCGTTGAAGAATTTGTGGCTCGCGCAGAACGTAAAGGATGGCAGCTATCCCCTGTTCCTTGGTGTAAGCAAGGCTTCTGGATTGAAGCCGATGAATCTGAAGTTCCACTTGGTAATACCGCTGAGCACATGGCTGGGTTGTTCTACATCCAAGAAGCCAGCTCTATGATGCCTGTATCAGCGCTGTTCGATATTGAGCCAACACAGTACCAATCCGTGCTCGATATGGCCGCAGCTCCTGGCTCTAAAACGACCCAGATTGCCGCATGCATGGAAAACCAAGGTGTGTTAGTCGCGAACGAGTTTTCAGCGAGCCGCGTAAAAGTGCTACACGCAAACATTGAGCGTTGCGGCGTACGAAATGCAGCACTGAGTAACTATGATGGCCGAGTGTTTGGTGGTTGGTTACCTGAGCATTTTGATGCGGTACTGATTGATGCTCCATGTTCTGGTGAAGGTACGGTGCGCAAAGATGCGGACGCAATGAAAAACTGGAGCAAAGAGTCGGTTATTGCCATTTCAGATACGCAAAAAGACCTTATCGAGAGCGCTTTCCATGCACTCAAGCCTGGTGGCGTCATGGTCTACTCAACCTGTACCTTGAGCATTGAAGAAAACCAACAAGTTTGCCATCACTTAAAACAAACCTTTGGCGATTTAGTCGAGTTCGATGATTTAACACCGCTATTCCCTGAAGCAAAAACCGCAATCACTGAAGATGGCTTTTTGCATATATTCCCGCAGATGTATGACTGTGAGGGTTTCTTTGTCGCAAGACTTCGTAAAACAGGTTCTGTGACGCCACCACCGGTGAAAAAGCGCCTAGGTAAATTCCCGTTTGCCAAAGCGAGCAACAAAGTCGCGCAACAGATTGCCGATTCACTAAAACAAACCTTAAACATTAGCCTACCCGCTGACAGCGCAGTTTGGTTGCGTGATAACGATGTTTGGCTGTTTCCACAAGCACTCGAACCCATGTTGACTGAATTTAAATTCTCTCGCATGGGCATCAAGATCGCTGAAGCTCATAAGAAGGGTTACCGCTGGCAACACCAAGTGGCGACCACACTTGCCACCGATGCTGACTCACAAAGTGTCGAGTTATCTATCGAAGATGCAAGAGAATGGTTTATGGGTCGTGATGTTCGACCAGAAGGCCTGTCAGGTAAAGGCGAAGTGATTGTGAAATTCAATAACGATGTGATTGGCTTAGGAAAGTGGGTAGGAAACCGAGTTAAGAATGGCCTGCCGCGAGAGCTTGTTAGAGATAAAAATCTGTTCTAAACGCAAGAGCTTAGTTCCAAATTCCAACAAATTCTCGCACTAACGAAATTTTGTACTACACTTAATTTATGAGTTAAGCAGTAATATCAAACAGTTAGCGCAGGCTCAGTAGAGCCCTTCCCCTAAGGCCCGGATCGGGATAAGATCTGGGCCTTTTTTTGTCTGGTCTAATTAAACCAGACGAATGCCTTCTTTTTCGATGGTGATTTTTCCTGCTTTATACAGGCCACCGATGGTCTTTTTGAAGGTACCTTTACTGGTTCTAAACGCGGCAAAAATCGCATCCGGTGAAGACTTATCATTCAGCGGTAAGAAACCATCTTTCTTTTCAAGCAGTTCGATAATCTTGGTGCTTAAGTCATCCATCTTAGCTACACCAACCTTTTGCAAAGAAAGATCGATTTTGCCATCTTCACGAATCGCTTTGATGTAACCCTTAACCTTTTTACCGACAAACAGCTTGCCAAACACATCAGAGCTAAAGATCATGCCCCAATGTTCACAGTTAACAATCGCCTTGTAGCCAAGCTCACTGCGCTCAGCAATCAACAAGTCGACTTGCTGGTTACGCGTGTAATTGGCTGGCGTATTATCTAGGTGTTTATTGAACTTAGTTGTACCTACGATGCGGCCAGAGGCCTTATCTGTGTAGACATAAACTAAAATGGTCTGCCCTTCAGCTAAACGACCACGTTGCTCGCTGAATGGTATCAGTAGATCTTTGCTCTTGATGCCCCAGTTAACAAATGCACCTGTCGCATTGATGCCTTCAATCTTCATTAGGCCCCATTCGCCAACTTGAGCGATTGGTGTTTCAGTCGTTGCAGCGAGTTGGTTATCAGAATCAAAATACAAAAATGCATCGATAAACTGACCGACTTCGGTACCTTCCGGAACGAAGCGACTTGGTAGCAGGCTAGACCCAAATTCTCCGGCGTCTAAGAACACGCCAAATTCGGTTTTCTTTACTACTTCTAGGTGGTTTACTTGCCCAACGTTAATCATTGTATTTTTTCTCTGTAACACATAATGAGGGCGATTATAACGAAACTCTGGTATGCTTGCTCGCGGTAATTTGAACAATTTTTCTAGGAGCTATCTTTGATTACCGTTGATAAGCATGACGGCATTACGCTCAAGATTGCCCATGCGATGGCTTCGACCAAGAAGTCCAATTTAGACCTCTACTTTTTTATTCCCGGTGAGCTTGGCTTAACGCCGGACGTATTAAAAGAAAGTGATTTTTACTACAGCTCGATTGTTCAAAAACGCGCCTACTTCAGTGACAAAACCCTGCTTCCCCTTGTACATAGCCGTTTAGCTAAACGAGGCCGTCTTTCGTCTACTCAATACCGAGTCAGTTTGAGTTTGTTCGCCTACCAATACGTTATCGCACTTGATAAAGCAGTGAGTGAGCTAAACAAACATGATAAAGATGAAGTGACCACCGAAGAGGTCGATGCAGTGATCGAACTTGCCATCGACATTCTGAAAAAGCTGCGCCGCAGTATTCCTTATGAAGAAAGCTTAAAACGTTACTACGCCAACATTGATAACTATCTCTCATGGTATACCGAGCAAAGGTTCTTATCTTTGGTCGCTCACATGCCACGCGATGGTGAGTATAAAACGCTGAAAGAGCGCCTGATTACCATCGTTGAAAAAGAGAAAGCGCACCGCAAACTCAATAACTACAACTCGCAAGGTGTACGTGACGATGTCACGCGAATGAGTAACAAAATGCGCTTGTTGCGTCGTTTGATTGAGCATCCAATCGTATTGAAAGAACGCACTACCTCGCTAGGTAAAAACATGAAGCGTGCGGTCAAAGGTATCGCGACTGGCTTTGTGATGGTGTTCGTGACGACCACAGCGATATTGGCTCGTGACTACTGGGGTGAAATTACCGCCTCATTTATCATTGCGATGTCTTTCGTTTACGCGCTGCGTGAAATATTCAAAGATGATTTGCGTGACGTCTTGTGGCGCTGGTTTCGTAAAGGTAAGCCTAAATGGCGTAAGCGTTATATCGACCCAACAACGAATAAAACCGTGGGGCAAAAACATGAGTGGCTTGATTACACCACTCGTACAGCCTTGCCGGATATGATTAAGCTGATCCGCAAAAAGCGTGTTGTTCAGCGTGAAGAGCAGATCCTTCACTATCGCTCTGAAATCGAAATGTCGACCTCGAAGTTTATGAGTGGTTATGAAGAGACACGTGAATCACTTATGCTGAGCATGCGATCGCTCACGCGTTTAATGGATAAAGGCTCAAATAAGGTGTACTTGCTCAACAACGGTCAAGTAAGTAAAGAGTCCGTTGAAAAACGCCACCTTATTAACTTGATCGCCAAAGAAGATAACTTTGATGGCAAACCCGTTTATTACCGTTGGAAGATAGTGCTAAACCGAAGCAAAGTAGTCGCCATCGAACAAATCGAAATCAACCCGACCACTAACCCACTCGTTTAATCGATAAGGTCAAATCAAACACCGCCATCGGCTCATCTCCACTGATTGATGGGCAGGTGGCGACTATTTTTACCGCCTGATTAATTCGCTCGCCCGACTCAATAGCCTCGTCCAGCATTTGATCGATCAACTCCCCATCATGGCAAGTAAAAATCACATCCGCTTCTGGCCTTTTGAGAAACTGCCCAGTGACCGCTTTAAACGCCAGTGAGATTTTTTCACCTCTTGCCTGCGCTTTACTCATGGCCATAAAGCCACCAGCAACATCTGCCCCAATCGCTAACACGCCAAAATACATGCTATTGAGATGGTTTTTTGTTCGACGTTTGAGTGGAATTTTCACCACAACCTGCTGCTCATCCAACGTCAATATCTTGGGTCTCGATAACCAAATCATCGGTACTTTAAAAAAACCGAAGTAATTTAAGTAGAAGTTTGCTTTTGTTAATGGCGACATATAACTCATCCGACCTGCTCCACACTCTATCAATTGAATATCAACTGGTCATAAAGTCAACATAAATTTAACATTTTTGAGAATTCCAATCTCCGCTTAGGTTACATTGTCACCTAAACCTTCACTTAGTTATAAGTTAAAAACGATAAGTGGTTTATTCCTCGGTGGGTTTCCGTTATCTTTACCGCTTCGCAATAAAAGAACAGGCTGTGGTATGCCACTTAAAACCGACGAACTAAGAACCCAACCACTGGGTCCAATGCCGACACCGGCAGAGCTTGGAAGCGCTCACCCAATTACGGACGACGTAGCAGATCGCATAGCTAATTCTCGCCGCCAAATCGAAAAAATTCTTAACGGACAAGACGACCGCTTATTGGTTATCGTCGGTCCGTGTTCAGTGCATGACACTGAAGCTGCCCTTGAATATGCAGAGCGTCTAGCCGCGGTTCAAGAGCAATACAAAGATCAACTCTTCATCGTGATGCGCACTTACTTTGAAAAACCACGTACAGTCGTGGGTTGGAAAGGCCTCATCACTGACCCTAATCTTGATGGCTCTTACGCCCTAGAAGCTGGTCTACATAAAGCACGCAAACTGCTGCTTGATATCAATAAGCTTGGCTTAGCTACCGCAACCGAGTTTCTTGATATGATCACCGGTCAATATATTGCTGATCTCATTACGTGGGGCGCAATTGGCGCACGTACTACTGAGTCTCAAATTCACCGTGAAATGGCGTCTGCACTCTCTTGCCCAGTTGGTTTTAAAAACGGAACCAACGGCAACATCAAGATTGCCATCGATGCGATTCGCGCATCAAAAGCGTCTCACTACTTCTACTCTCCAGATAAAAATGGCCGCATGACCGTTTACCGCACCAGTGGTAATCCATTTGGTCACGTTATTTTACGTGGTGGTGAGAACGGTCCAAACTTTGATGCTCAATCGGTTGAAGCGGCATGTAAACAGCTTGATGAGGTCGATTTACCACAACGACTTGTGGTAGATTTTAGTCACGCAAACTGCCAAAAACAGCACAAAAAACAAATCGATGTCGCAAAAGATATTTGCGAGCAAATCAAGTCTGGTAGCCGCTACATTGCCGGCATCATGGCTGAAAGTTTTATTGTGGAAGGCAACCAACCAATGGATGACATCACTGCCCTAACGTACGGCCAGTCGATTACTGATCCATGTTTAAGTTGGGAAGATACAGCGAACATGTTGGAACTATTGGCGAACGCGGTTAAAGCTCGCCCATAACTTTGAGGATAACTCCATGCCATCTTTTGATATTGTTTCAGAAATCGATACAGTTGAACTACGTAACGCAGTGGACAACGCATCACGCGAACTTTCAACTCGTTTTGACTTTCGAAACGTAGAAGCAGAGTTCGAGATGCAAAAAGATGAGTCTGTAAAGCTAAGCGCTGAAGGCGATTTCCAGCTTAAGCAGATGCGTGATATTTTGCGCGCTCACTTAGCGAAACGTGGCGTCGATGCCGGCTCAATGGAAGCGAAAGACCCAGAAGCGACAGGCAAAAACTGGCACCAAGTCATTGTCTTCAAGCAAGGCATTGATACGCCAATGGCAAAGAAAGTGGTAAAAGCACTGAAAGACGCCAAGATGAAGGTTCAAGCGTCTATCCAAGGTGAGAAAGTGCGCGTTACTGGTAAGAAACGTGACGACTTACAAGCTGCTATCGCGCTGATCCGCGAAGCAGAGCTTGGCCAACCATTCCAATACGAAAACTTCCGCGACTAAGCCGCATTGAAGTTAAGCAAAACGCCAACTTTCGTTGGCGTTTTTTGTTTCTGTTCTACTGACTCGCGAGCTTCAAGAACAAATCCTGACCGCGCAACAAGCGATATTTAGCATTTTGAGGTGATACAAACACCACAATACGCAACCCTTGCTCGCGCGCAAATGCCAATTTCTCTGCCAATTCGCCCTCACTGACGAATTCTTCTCGCTCAGCGTCACGACGCACTAAATCAACAAAACCAAATGGGCACGCCGATTCGTGTAACACCAACTCAGCTTGCTGCATCAAACGCATCGCTTTCAGCGACAACAACTCCACATCGCTACCATATTCAAGCCAAGTCACGGTTGGCGGCTCGATTTGCGTCGTTGTTAGCACCTGTTGGTAACTCTCTTCTAGCGCTTGGCGCGATGCTGCTGATTCAACCCCGGGATGAGAGAAAAAGCGCTCCCAGAATTTTCGTCGACTATCGACATCCGGCATCACTTGCTTGATGTGATTGCGTTTTGACGAACTAAAATCAGCCAATATCGAAAGGTTCTGTGGTAGCTGTGCCTCAAGCTTCTCGCGGATATTTCGCACCAAAACGGGCGAAGCGCCGCCGCTAGATATCGCCACTTGAATGCGGCCACGGTTAATCATTGAAGGCGTAATAAAGTCGCAATACGGCTGGTCGTCCACAACATTAACCAGTAAACCTAGCGCTTTAGCATCGGCATGTACTTGATGGTTGAGCTCTGGATTATCAGTGGTTGCCCATACCTGCACATAACGCTTGTCCATCATATCTTGCGAATAGAAGTTCTGAATCCAATAGCACTCTTGCTGATCCACCAGCCTTTGCAAATATGCGTCTATGGTTGGGGAAACGATGGTCACTTGCGAACCTGCGCGCACCAAACTGTCGACTTTTCTGCTGGCGACTTCTCCGCCTCCAACAACAAGAACTGGCTTACCTTTTAAGTCCAAAAACAATGGAAAATACTGCATACCCTTCCCTGAAAACTATTTAAATAAAATTAATTACCGAATTTCAGCACATTGCCAACAGTTAAAACGGAGTTCTTCTCTCGCAGCGATTTATTTTGCTAATTATCGCTTGCGTCGTTTTATAACTCACCAAGTTTTGAAAAAGATCGACTCGATCCCGTTTACATATCATTAACAATTGGTCATTCTATTGGGGTGGATTTGTGATTCCTATCAAAATTCTTTTTAAATTATATATTTGAGAATCGGCAAATCCTTACCTAACCTTATAACGAGTTGATTTATAGAACCACGATTATTAACGGGTTTTAAATCAAACAAACACAAAACATAACATATTTGATGCGACGTATCAGGGGTTACCTGGTTTAACAAGGATCATACAGGAAGGATACACATGGTAAATAAGCTCTCACTCCTTAGTACAGGCATTATTGCCGCTCTAGTTGTCACCGGTTGTGGTGGCGAAAGCTCAACTCAAAGCTCTGCCGAAGACCAAGCAAAAATAGCGTCATTAGAAAGCAAAGTAGCGGATTTAGAATCTCAACTTAAACAATCTTCAACAGCACCCGCTGCTACCACTTCTGCTCAATCAGGTTCAACATTAGATAAAGTCAAAGCCGATGGCGTACTGACATGTGGTGTGAGTACTGGTCTACCTGGTTTCTCAAACCCTAACTCAAAAGGTGAATGGGAAGGCATCGATGTGGAATATTGCCAAGCGGTCGCAGCTGCCGTGTTAGGCGATAAATCTAAAGTTAAATACGTACCGCTTACAGCTAAAGAGCGTTTCACTGCCCTTCAATCTGGTGAGATTGATGTGCTTTCACGTAACACTACCTGGACTCTACACCGTGATACAGCACTAGGCTTAAACTTTGTCGGTGTTAACTACTACGATGGTCAAGGCTTTATGGTGAAGAAAGACCTTGATGTCGCGAGCGCGAAAGATCTTGATGGCGCTTCAGTGTGTGTTCAATCTGGTACAACGACCGAGCTAAACCTAGCGGATTACTTCCGTAATGAAGGCATGAGCTATAAACCGGTTGTTTTCGATACCGCAGCGCAAACATCGAAAGGTTTCGATGCCGGCCGTTGTGATGTGCTAACTACTGACCAATCTGGTCTGTATGCACTGCGTTTGAACCTTGCAGACCCATCATCGGCAGTAGTACTGCCTGAAATTATCTCTAAAGAACCGCTAGGTCCTGTGGTTCGTCAAGGCGATGATAAGTGGTTTAACGTTGCGAAATGGACACTTAACACCATGATTAACGCGGAAGAATACGGCATTAGTTCGGAAAACGCAGATGAGATGCTCAAATCAACCGATCCAAACATCAAACGTATTCTTGGTGTGGATGGCCCTAAAGGTAAAGGCCTTGGTCTAAACGATGATTGGGGCTACCAAGTCATCAAGCAAGTAGGTAACTACGGCGAAAGCTTCGAGCGTACTGTAGGTGAAGGTTCACCTCTGGAAATCTCTCGTGGCGTAAACGCTCTGTGGAATAAAGGCGGCTTCTTGTACGCTCCACCAATCCGATAACGGCACAAGTGGGCAGGCGAATGTTCGCCTGCCCTACATCAAACGGATTTTGAGGTTACTGCTGTATGAAACCTGATAACAATAACGTACCGCCGGCTAAACCCTCGGGTACGAATATTCTTTATAATCCCACCTTTCGCTCGGTCGTGTTCCAAATCATAGCGGTCTGCGCCCTAGCTTTTTTCATTTACACTATCGTTAACAATGCACTTACTAATCTAGACTCTCGCGGTATCGCAACTGGTTTCGGCTTTCTTAATCAAGAAGCAGGTTTTGGGATTGGCCTAACCTTGATTGAATATGACGAAACCTTTTCCTATGGCCGAACCTTTGTGATTGGCCTACTCAATACGGCATTGGTGTCGTTTCTGGGTATCATTCTGGCTACGGTACTTGGCTTTGCGATTGGTATCGCTCGACTATCGTCCAACTGGTTAGTCAGCCGCTTTGCTGCGGTCTACATAGAAATATTCCGTAACGTACCTTTATTGCTGCAAATATTCTTCTGGTATTTTGCGGTGCTGCAAGCGCTACCGTCACCCAAGCAAAGTATCAGCTTAGGTGAATCCATTTTCTTGAACGTGCGCGGACTTTACTTCCCTGCTCCGGTATTTGAATCTGGCTCTTCGGTCGTAATGTTTACGCTGGTGTTTGGTATTGTCGCTTCAATTGTAATTAACATCTGGGCCAACAATAAGCAAAAGCTCACCGGTCAACAAACACCAATGCTACGGATTGTTTTCGGGCTCTGTGTTGTGTTACCGATTGCGGCCTATTTCCTGATGGGTTCGCCTATTTCGGCGCAATACCCTGAACTCAAAGGATTTAACTTCCGAGGCGGTATCAGCATTATTCCTGAACTGGCCGCACTGTTACTGGCTTTAAGTATTTATACCGCATCCTTTATTGCGGAAATTGTCCGTTCGGGCATAAATGCCGTTAGCCATGGACAAACTGAAGCCTCGATGTCACTAGGCTTACCTCGGTCTAAAACACTTAAGCTAGTGATTATTCCGCAAGCGCTGCGAATCATTATTCCGCCGTTAACAAGCCAATACTTAAACCTAACCAAAAACTCATCACTCGCAATGGCCATCGGCTACCCTGATCTAGTCTCAGTATTTGCGGGCACAACTCTCAACCAAACCGGTCAAGCAATTGAAATTATTGCCATGACCATGGGCGTTTACCTCACTTTGAGTTTGTTAACCTCAGCGTTAATGAACATTTATAACCGCAAAGTCGCACTGGTGGAGAGATAGCATGAAACAACATCAATTCTTGCCTGACCTGCCGCCACCAGCAAACACGGTTGGTGTGGTCGGTTGGTTACGTCGTAACTTGTTTAATGGCCCGGTGAACTCTGTTGTCACCATCATACTGGCCTACTTTGCTCTGTCTTCGTTATGGGGCATCGTTGACTGGGCATTCTTAAAAGCCGACTGGGTAGGCACTACCCGTGATGCGTGTAGCCGAGAAGGAGCTTGCTGGGTATTCATTAGTGTGCGTTGGGAGCAGTTCATGTACGGCTTCTACCCACAAGAAGAACTGTGGCGCCCACGCCTGTTCTACATCACTTTGGCTATCTTTACTCTACTGCTCGCCTACGAAAAAACACCAAAACGTTTTTGGATTTGGTTATTTTTCGTCAACATCTACCCATTTATTGTCGCCGCACTTTTATATGGTGGTGTATTTGGCCTTGAAGTAGTTGAAACCCATAAATGGGGTGGCTTGCTCGTTACCTTAATCATTGCCTTAGTCGGTATTGTGGTATCACTGCCGATTGGCGTCGCGCTGGCCTTAGGACGCCGCTCTGAGATGCCCATCATCCGCAGTATGTGTACTGTCTATATTGAGGTCTGGCGTGGCGTACCACTAATTACTGTGCTGTTTATGGCGTCGGTTATGTTGCCGCTATTCCTAGCAGAAGGGTCTGAAACCGATAAGCTGATTCGCGCTTTAATTGGTGTGGTCATGTTTAGTGCAGCATATATGGCAGAGGTAGTACGTGGTGGCCTGCAAGCAATTCCAAAAGGCCAGTATGAAGCCGCCGATGCGCTCGGATTAAGCTATTGGAAAAAGATGGGACTTATTATTTTGCCTCAAGCGCTAAAGATAACGATCCCATCCATTGTGAACACCTTCATTGGCCTATTTAAAGACACCAGTCTCGTACTCATCATTGGTATGTTTGATGTACTGGGTATCGGCCAAGCTGCGAATACTGACCCTGAGTGGTTAGGCTTTGCAACAGAAAGCTATGTTTTTGTCGCGTTAGTGTTCTGGGTATTTTGTTTTGGCATGTCGAGATACTCGATATGGCTTGAAAACAAACTGCACACCGGCCACAAACGATAGAGCATATTCAAGGACGTATTATGACGCAACAATCTGAACTAATGATTCAAATCCAAGAGATGAACAAATGGTACGGCGAGTTCCATGTGTTGAAAAACATCAATCTTGAAGTCAAAAAAGGCGAAAAAATCGTTATTTGTGGCCCATCTGGCTCAGGTAAATCGACCATGATTCGCTGCATCAACCGATTAGAAGAGCACCAAAAAGGCCACATCTTCGTGTCCGGTAATGAGTTAACTGAAGATCTGAAAAACATTGAAGCTGTACGTCGTGAAGTCGGCATGTGTTTTCAGCACTTCAATCTATTCCCACACTTAACCGTATTGGAGAATTGCACTCTCGCTCCTATTTGGGTTAAGAAAATGCCCAAGGAAGAAGCAGAAAAAGTCGCGATGCAATATCTAGAGCGGGTAAAGATTCCAGACCAAGCTGATAAGTACCCAGGGCAACTCTCAGGCGGGCAACAACAACGTGTCGCGATTGCTCGCTCGTTGTGTATGAACCCTCAAGTGATGTTATTTGACGAACCGACATCGGCACTCGATCCAGAAATGGTGCGCGAAGTGCTCGACGTTATGGTAGAACTCGCAGACGAAGGCATGACCATGTTATGTGTGACTCACGAAATGGGCTTTGCGAAAGAAGTCGCTGACCGCGTTATTTTCATGGATGCAGGTGAAATCATCGAAGAAAATAACCCTATCGACTTCTTTGAAAACCCGCAATCGGATCGAACACAGAACTTCCTCGCTCAAATTCTGCACCATTAACCACCTTTAAAGAGGCAGGCTTTCTGCCTCTTTCATTGCCCTCTTCCCTTCGCCGATATACGCAAACCATTGCGTTTATCTGACTTATTTTGCGCTAGCTACTCATTCGCTTAGATATTGTTCAAACAGTGCTAAATCCCGTGATCTTTATTCACTTATTACCTAATGACTTTGTTGGTAGCCCAGTAATGTCGGGGCTTTTGCGTTATTATGACAATAAATTAGAGTTATTACTCAACCATTACAAAAAAGAGAGATTGCATGAAAAAATTAACGATCCTCGCAAGCACTTTGCTCTCAGCTAGCGCTTTAGCTACTCCAGCTCCAAACTCGTCAGAGGCAGTGACTCACGCTTATTCTGAATCTACTCAAGGTAGACAAACTTACACCTATGTAAGATGTTGGTATCGCCCAGCTCAGGATAGAAATGATGCGGCGACAACTTGGGAATGGGCAACCCATTCTGATGGTAGTTACTACACCGTCGATGGCTACTGGTGGTCTTCTGTTTCACACAAAAACATGTTCTACACCGACACGCCAAACCATGAGATAAAACAACAGTGTCTGGACACCTTACAAGTTGATCACGAAACGGCGGATATTACCTTCTATGCAGCCGATCGTAATCTATCTTACAACCATGAGATTTGGACCAACGACAGCGCCGATGCACCACTCAACGAAATAAACCGAATTGTTGCTTTTGGTGATAGCTTGTCAGATACAGGCAACTTATTTAATGGCTCTCAGTGGGTATTCCCTAACCCGAACTCATGGTTCTTAGGTCACTTCTCTAATGGGTTTGTGTGGACAGAATATCTAGCGAAAGAAGCGAATGTGCCTCTTCACAACTGGGCTGTAGGTGGTGCTGCAGGCACAAACCAATACGTTGCAATCACAGGTATTTACGATCAAGTTTCTTCTTACCTCACGTACATGGACATGGCGGAAAACTATCAGCCAAGCAGAACCTTATTCACCCTTGAGTTTGGTCTCAACGACTTCATGAATTACAACCGTGATGTGACCGATGTAAAGACTGATTTCAGCAGTGCTCTAATTCGCTTAACTGATGCAGGAGCAAAAAATATCATCTTGCTCACGCTTCCCGACGCAACCAAAGCTCCACAATTCAAGTACTCAACTCAAGAAGAGATTGAAAAAGTGCGCGCTAAAATCGTCGAATTTAATCAGTTCATCAAGCAACAAGCAATGTTCTACCAAATGCAGGGCATTAACTTGGTAATGTTTGATGCAAACTCGCTGTTTGAGAGCCTGACCTCTAACCCTCAGCAACACGGATTTGAAAACGCTGCTGATGCTTGTTTGAACATCAACCGCAGCTCATCGCTAGATTATCTATACAGCCATAGCTTTAGCGATGATTGTGCTTATCATGGCGCAGATAAATATGTTTTCTGGGGGGTAACACACCCAACGACGGCAGCGCACGAATACATCGCCGAGCAAATCATTGCCAACGATCTCCATCGCTTTAACTTTGTGACCAAATAAGTAGGTGGATGAATGACCAACAGCGCAGGCAATTCGCTTGCGCTGTTTTGTTTGGATCGAGGTCTAAACTTGGTGTTCATCTGCTTCCCCTCTACGCCATTACGTCTAACATTCGTTAAATTGTGTTACATCTTTAGAAACACATAGATTTGCAATTCTATTATTATGTACATGAGGGACTTGATCTTTTGCCTTGTCACCCTCATAAATGTAGCTATAAGCATTAAATTCTAATGAGGAATACGATGAACAGTCCAATGTTTACCCGCACGTCGCAACAAGAAAGTGCAATCCAAACAAACAAAGTATTGCGTAATACCTACGCGCTGCTTTCTATGACCCTTCTATGGTCAGCATTAGTGGCAGGTGTATCTATGGCGATGAATCTTCCTCGTCCGAACATCATCATTATGCTGGTTGGCTTTTACGGCCTACTTTTCTTAACTGAAAAGAACCGTAACAACTCTATGGGTCTTGTCTTCACCTTCCTATTCACTGGCTTCCTAGGTTACACCACAGGCCCTCTGATCGGCGCATACGTTAGCGCAGACATGGGCGACCTTGTTGTAACAGCTCTAGGTGGTACTGCGCTGTCTTTCTTAGCAGCATCAGCATACGCATTAACAACTAAACGTGACCTATCAATGCTAGGCGGCCTAATGCTGTCTCTGTTTGTTGTTTTGGTTGTCGGCATGGTTGCAAGTATCTTCTTCCAATCGCCAGTTCTTAGCCTTGCGCTAAGCAGCTTGTTCATTGTTTTCTCAACAATGGCTATTTTGATGACAACACAGGGTATTATCCGTGGTGGTGAGACTAACTACATCTCAGCAACTATCACTCTGTATGTTTCAATCTACAACCTATTCATCAGCCTACTGAGCATTCTAGGCATTATGAATGACGACTAATTAGGTCGAAACTGATTAAAAAAAGCCCGATGGTATGTCACCTTCGGGCTTTTTTATTGTCTGTTGTTAAGCTCTGAGCTACCCTAATCTCGACTTAATAAACCGGATACATGAGATGTTTGAATATAACGGCAAACAAATTGAAACTGACGCTCAAGGCTATTTGTTAGATCACACCCAATGGGAAGAAGGCATGATTGAGATTCTTGCCCAACAAGAAGGCATCGAGCTGTCAGATGCGCACTTGGAAGTTGTCCACTTTGTGCGTGATTTCTATCTTGAATTTAACACGTCACCTGCCGTTCGCATGTTGGTCAAGGCCATGGAAAAGGCTCATGGCCCAGAAAAAGGCAACAGTAAATATCTGTTTAAGCTGTTTAAGCAAGGCCCAGCAAAGCAAGCGACAAAACTGGCAGGTTTGCCTAAACCCGCTAAGTGCCTATAAACATCATAGATCTCGGCATCTTATCCTTATAAGATGTCGAACCCTTTGTACTCTTTTAGCTCTGCCGCCTCGCTTTGTAAGCTATCCACACGCGACATACGTGGCCCCTGCTGTAAAAACTTTTCCATCTGCTCTATTTGTTGAGCATTGCCTCTGACGACAACTTCTACATTTCCATCCCATAGATTCTTAGCATAACCGGTCACACCAAGCTTTAGTCCGTGATAAGCAGTGTTATAGCGAAACCCCACCCCTTGCACGCGCCCCGAGACAGTAAACTTCTTGCATTGCACTTCCATCAATAGCTTCCTTTCGCCGTTATCTATTACTTTGATGTTAGCAAGTTTTGCTACTTTCTAAGGTGATCCCTTACCAGATATGGCGTATCGAGCTATATCATTTGCTTTTCCCTGTCAGTTGCTCGAAAATAGCCAACCTTTCAAAACAATCAATTGAGTAAACCAATGACCGCAGCAATTCATTTAGTCAAAGGCCGTGATAAATCCCTTCTTCGAAAGCACCCTTGGGTATTCTCCCGTGGGATCAGCAAAGTAGACGGTGACCCTCAGCTTGGTGAAACGGTCGATGTGTTTGCTCACGATGGCAAATGGCTGGCAAAAGCGGCGTATTCACCGCATTCGCAGATCCGTGCCCGTGTTTGGAGCTTTGAGAAGCAAAACATTGATAAAGCGTTCTTTGTAAAACGTGTTCAAGATGCGCAATTGCTACGTGAAGATGTGATCAAACGTGACGGCCTAACTGGCTACCGTTTAATCGCGGCTGAATCTGATGGTCTGCCAGGTATCACCATCGATAAGTATCAAGACTTCTTGGTATGCCAACTGTTAAGTGCAGGTGCGGAATTCCAAAAATCAGTATTAGTCGAAGCACTGATTGAAGTATTCCCTGAGTGCAGCATTTACGAACGTTCTGATGTTGCGGTACGTAAGAAAGAAGGCCTTCAAGAGTCAACAGGTGTTTTGCACGGTGAAGAGCCACCAAAATCAGTAGTTATTGAAGAGAACGGCATTAAAATCAGTGTCGATATCGTCGGCGGCCATAAAACCGGCTTTTACCTAGACCAACGCGATAGTCGTCAGCAATCAATGAAGTACGTGAAAGACAAAGAAGTATTAAACTGCTTCTCTTACACAGGCGGATTTGGCCTCTACGCACTGAACGGCGGCGCAAAGCGTGTTATCAACGCTGATGTTTCTCAGCCAGCACTCGATACAGCGAAACACAACGCGGAGCTTAACGAGTTCGACATTTCGAAAAAGCGTGCTGTGTTTCTGAATGCGGATGTGTTCAAGCTATTGCGTGAATATCGTGACCAAGGCACTAAGTTTGACGTCGTCATTATGGATCCGCCAAAATTCGCAGATAGCAAAGCACAATTAAATGGTGCATGCCGCGGATACAAAGATATCAATATGTTAGCGATGCAGATTCTTAATCCGGGCGGTACATTGTTGACCTACTCTTGCTCGGGTTTAATGGACCAGACACTTTTCCAAAAAATCATTGCGGATGCAGCTGTCGATGCTAATCGCCAAGTGAAATTTGTGGAGCGCTTTGAACAAGCGGCTGACCACCCAACTGATACCGCTTACCCAGAAGGTTTCTACCTCAAGGGCTTCGCGTGTAAAGTTCTATAATATATAGATAAAGTAAAAGGGCCCAATGGGCCCTTTCTTATATGTGCGCTTAATTTGTCTTTAGTTCTTTAATAGTTATTAGGCAAATTGACAAATAAATCGTCCACCAGCGGTGCGATTACATCTCCTGATTGTGGGCCATCTGCTAAGCCATCTAATTGCGAAGCCACTCCCTCTAAAGTAATGCTTAATTGACTACCTTCACCACTTTCTACCGTAAGAGAAAGGTCGCTTTCTGATGTTTTCTCAAGGGTAATATTAGAAAGCAAGTCTTGTAGCGAATCATCACTTGCCAATAGATCTGACAGATCTAGTTTGTCTTCTCCGAGCGTAAAGTCAGTCACGATATCATTGTCTGAACGAGCTGTGTCGCCTTGGTCGACCCACTTAAAGATATCAGCATCTTCACCACCAGTGAGAATGTCGTTACCTAACCCGCCAATCAAAATATCTTCGCCCGAACCGCCATGCAACGTATCGTTGCCACTGCCACCACGCAGGCCATCTACGTCTTCACCACCATAAAGCGTATCGTCACCCGAACCGCCAAAGATAGCATCAGAACCGCCTTTACCGAGTACAACATCATCACCCGCGCCTGCGTGTGCAATATCAATATAAGCATTACTTACCGAAGAGGTGTCTAGTGCGCCATCTTCCCCACCCCATGCTGGGTGAAGCAAGTGGCTCTCGTCAGAACCATTCATGAAATCAGCGATCTTGTTGGCAGATTGAGCTAAGTTCGCTTCTGAATGGGCGTTCTCATCTAATCGCGCATGACTTTCACCAAGATCGATATAATCGTTTCCAGCGCCTGTGAACACATCATCACCGGCATCGCCAACATCAACCGCAATTCCGGCCTGTTCATAATCATCCAGCTGGTATATCTGGCTTTGACCAATCTCTGCGGCAGAGGCAGACCAAAGGTATTTCTCATGACCAGTCATGTAGTGCACCGTGTCAACTCGGTCACCATCGGATACAACATCAAAATCAACGCTGTCACCTACATCAAGAATGTCCCCAACGGCATCCACTTCTCCGATAGTGATGCGCACACTTTCAGTGCTTTCAAACTCTTTATCATCAAGTGTTGGCAGCAATACCGAGAAACTAGTTACGCCAGCAGGAATAACCAGTTGGCCCGAACCATTCAGTGCAACGCCATGAGTAAAATTCAGGCCTTTTAAATTGACATCATCGCTGGTCGCGCCGTTTTCTAATGACAATTGGAAATCAAATACCGTTTCTTGAGGAGCACGTTTATCAAGTTCAACTTGATAAACTAAAGTGTCGCCTTCATTTACTTCAGTCTCTTTCAGCTCAACGTTGGCAACGAGTGCCGCTTCAGGCAACGGGTTTACAATAACGCTGACTTGAGCTTCATCCACACCGCCTTGACCATCAGAGACTTGATAAGTAAATTGAGTTTTACCAACAAAGCTATCATCTAAATCAAACTCAACCACATCACCGACAATACGTGCAACTCCATGTTGCTCGCCATTGACATAAGTAATGGTCAGTTGATCGCCATCGAAATCTTCATCGTTTGCTAGAAGCTCAGCTAACGGAATAGTAAGCACGTCACCTTGATTAACAGCATAAGAGCCATCAGACGATACTTCGATGCCATTTAGGAAGTAGTCAGATGAATCGCCTGACTGATCCCCTTGCGCACCATTACTGTACTCCACCGCAGAAAAAACGATTTCATCAAACGCCTTGCCATCGGTATCTATCTCAAAAGGTGTCTGAGCCGTTCGGTAAATGCCATTAAACTGGCCACTTGCAACTTCAACACCATTTAAATATGCAATCCATAAACCCGCTTCGTGGTTATCCTCACCATTACCCTCATTGGCGAACAGACGGCTCACAGTAAACTTGCCACTGGTTGCGCTTTGCGGAAGTTTGATACTCAATTGCTCAGATGCATTCGCATCACGGTCATATTGAATTTGAGCTTCAGGCCCATTGTGCTCAGCACCGGCGGAAACCCCAACGACTCCGCGACTATCAATATCAACTTCCGCATCTTCACCCTGATACCTTGCGGTAAGAATGACATCGTCCCAACCCGAATTCGTGTGAACACCATCCGCGGTTGCATCTCCTTGAGTCAGGGTAAAAGCATTAGGATCGTTGCGAGCGATCGGCGGACTGTTTTGCGAATTGACAGATGTGTGGGTTGTAGAGTGGCTTGTTTGATTGCTTGAAGCACTAGATGCCTTTGCTTGGCTATTCACTTAGATATCCTTATTACTTTCTCTGAATATTTTTGTCTGCTCATATTCGCGCGAGCCAAAGCAAAACCTTAAGCTATTGAGAACGTCGAATTGCAAACGTGGTTACTCAAGGCGTAAGAAATCCATCTACACAGAGTTTTTAATGTAAACCCCTGCCATTCCTACTACTTTTTTATTATCGTCCTTAAGTATTGTTCGCTATTATCGAGCAGATAAGCTTCTCATATATAAGACTATTTCTTTAAATTTATAAACTCACCACTAACAAGCTCATAATTTCTAATGCTTATTTAGGCCTGCGTTCAAGCCAGCACCCCATTAGCAAGTACCGTTGGCGAGATCCATTACTGAACATCTATTGGAATGAACACGATTTCAATGGTCACAAAACGACAAAAGGGCCTTTCGGCCCTTTAATCACAATCAATAATCTAGACGATATCTAATCTGGCAAGTTAACAAACAAATCTTCAACCAAACCTTTCAAGGTATCACCGGTAACCTGACCAGTCGCGATACCATCAAACTGATTGTTGTGATTGTCCAACACAATTTCTAAATCATGTTGCGCGCCATCATTTAAGGTAATCACTAAGTCGCTACCTGCTTGTTTCTCAATCTCAATGTTCGCAAGCAAGTCATCCATTGACGCATCAGCGGCAATCAAATCACTGACATCTAGCTTATCGCTACCCAGCTCAAAATCGGTGACTTGATCTTGCTCATCCGCTGGCAGGTCAACATCAAGCCACTTGAAAATGTCCTGGTCATCACCGCCGCTTAAGATGTCATTGCCTAAGTTTGCAACAATAATATCTGAGCCATCGCCACCTTGAATTACATTGTCGTTCTCATCACCGATGATCAAATCTGCGTTGTCAGTACCAACATACCCAACGACTGAGTCGTTAATTTCATCACTAAGGTAGGCACTGGCGGCTACACCGCCCACTTCGAGGGTATAACCTTGATGTGACTCGTCAACATTGTCCTCTAACGTAGGAATATAAACATCAAACTCCTTCACTCCAGCAGGCACTATCACGTTACCAGCACCATCAAGGGTCACACCATTGGTAAAGCGCAGGTCATCTCCCACTTGATTTTGCACCAAAGGATCATTGGCGCTAAATTCAAAATCTAGCACGGTGTCATTTAAAGTCACTTTGTCTAAATGAACGCGGAAAATGAAATCTTCCCCTTCTTCGACCACTACCGGAAGCGCCTCAATGAGCGTCGCCGTTGCATCTTCAGGAGTAGGTTGCACAGTCACTGGAATGGTCGCTGGAGTAGATGCACCATGTTCATCAATGACATCAAAATCAAGTTGAACGGCCCCTTGGTAACCTTGTTTAGGGGTAAAAACCAGATGGTCATCAATCAATTCCAAAGAGCCACTATTTGGGTCAATATTGAGATTGCCGATATGAATCGCATCACCATCGACGTCATGGGCATTGGCCAACAGCGTACTTACAGGTATGCGTAAACTGGAAGAATCTGCAACGATGTAGTTACCTGAACTCGACGCTTCAAGCCCACCAATATAGTAATCTGAAGAATCTAGTTCTTGATCGCCCTGTAGACCGTTGCTGTACTCGGTCGCGGAAAATACGATTTCATCGAAAGCATAGCCACCGGTGTCAATGTCAACTTCCATTCGATTGCCTCGTCCAGCGTTTTCGCCATCAAACGAGCCGCTGGCCACCGCGACTCCATCTAAATAAGCGACCCATGCACCAGCTTCATGGTTGTTGTCCCCCTCACCTTCGCCTGCAAATAGGTGAGAAACAATAAAGCTGCCCGATGTTGCCGGTGATTTAAGTTTAACGCTGAGTTTTTCAGAAACGCCACTTTCTCTATCATATTGGATTTGGGATGTTGGACCAGCCCAGTCGGCACCATCACGAACGCCAACTTCACCATTAGTATTAGAGACGCCACTATGAACCGCATCCCCATTAGTCTGCGACTTATCGCCAAACGAGGCACTTAATTCAACCTCATTCCACTGTTGATTGTCGCTACCGTCGAGCGTCATGTCGCCTTGGGAAACTTGGTATTGGCTGATTTCATTATCAACACTAGGAGGATTGTTGTTAACGATAGTGCCAGTCGCACTTTCACCATTATCAATATCTCCCACTTCCCCTACAACTAATTCAATTTGGTCGTTATTCTCTGTACCAGAGTCGTCCACAGTAGTCGGTAGATGAACATCAAATTCCTTAACACCGGCTGGCACAACCAGATGACCATCCGCATTAATGGTGACACCATTGGTAAAACTTAATTGATCGACAGAAATGTCACTGAATGAAGCATCATCTAGCGGGTTAATCGAAAACTCATAGATGGTTTCCGTTAAAGCTACTTTATCAAGTGACACGGTATAAACTAAGCTTTCCCCCTCATCGACAATATCATCGCGCAGTGAGACATCATCGACCTTAGCAGGCTCTGGAGTTGGGTTTACAATGACAGCAATTTTCGCCTCATCGTAGCCGCCATAACCATCGGTAATCTGATATTCAAGTTCCGTTCTTCCCGAAAAACCTGGGCTTGGTTCAAAGACAACTTCATCCCCTTCAATTCGCGCTTGCCCAACTGAGCCGTCGGCATTGACGTAAGTAATGGTCAATGTATCCAGGTCGATGTCACTATCATTGCCTAGGATTTCGCTAATGGGAATGCGTAACTCTTGCCCTTGATTGGTCGCGTAAGCACCATCAGATGAGACATCCATACCTTCAATGAAGTAATCCGATGAATCATATTCATCATCACCTTGAATGCCTTCGCTGTATTCAGTGGCAGAGAATTCTATTGAGTCGAACGCAATATCTGTGACGCCGTCACCATCTAAATCACCTATAACAATGTGCTGCTTGCTGCTATCAGTACCTTCAAAAGAACCACTCGCAACTGGCACGCCATCAAGATAAGCAATCCAGCTGCCCGACTCATGATTGTCATCGCCTTTACCTTCATCGGAATACAAGTTACTAATAGCAAAAGTTGCACTGGTGACAGGCTCATCGAATGAAATAGTAAGAATTTCAGATTGACCGGTTGCTCGATCGTATTGAATTTGATCGGAAGGTCCTTGATAAGGCGCGCCATCTTGTACGCCCAATTTATCGGTTTTGTTATGGTGAACTGTCGAGCTTTCTCCGCCAAACGAAGCGCTGAGAGTAAAACCGATTTCGTTCGGGTTACTTGGGTCAGACACCCACTCTATCGCTTCTCCCTTACCATCATCCGACATATCACCACGAATTACGCGAAAACCTTTGGGATCATCGACAGCGACGGGAGGATTATTGTCAATGATTTCGACCGTTTGATTGGCATTGGAATTATCGAGCTGGTCAAAAATACTGTTACCCGTAGAAGGGTCAACAACATCATCCACTTGCACGGTAAATTGCTCGCCCGGATCGGAAATCGTGTCGGGTAATGCGTCAACAGTAAATATTGCGGTAATACCATCAGGGCCAATGACCGCCTGAACGGTTTCAGTAATGTCGTTGTCGTTAGCATCACTATAGGTATAACTTAAAGTGACAATACTACCGACTGGCGCAGCCTCACTCAGCGTTACAGTGAACTCGCTACTGGTCGCCCCTTCTTTTACTTGGCTTGGTCCACTTAAACTAACCTCAGCAAAGGGAAAAGTCGGCGGGAGTATTGGCGAAGGGTCAGGTAAAACGGATTGAAGCTGTTGAAACAGACTTAGAGTCTGTGTTTCTGACAACACTAATTGGCTTGTTGCTACAGTGACAAACTCAGTTGATGCAATCTTTTCAATCGCATCACGTTCAATGGTTCCCGTTAGGCCAATACTTGAGCCTGCAGGTCCACCAGCAGCGGGAGCGAGTTCATCATCAAACTGGGTTGGGTCTTGTCCTTGTTCAATTGCAGAAATAATATTCGCTATGTCTTGCGTCAAATCGACGCTCTCACCAAGTTCGGTAATCTGCTCGATTGACAGCTCAGTAAGATTTGGGTCTTCAACGGCTTGATCAAGCTCGACCGTCACCTCTCCGGGACGAGGAGATTCTCCACTGGCCAACATTCTAACGTTACCATTTATATCGATGACAACTGTCTGCCCACTTGCGATATTTCCTCCAACAACCAAAGTACCAATTCCCATAGTTTAAGCCTCAATCAATATAATTATTAGCTAGCAGTAAAATAGTTAACTACCAGCAAACAACCCATTATGAATTCCAATTTCGCATAAACTAACATTTGCAGGATATAGCCAAAAGCCACTTAATAAACTTTATAGCCAAATTACCAGGTTTGAGAATTAATGATAAACATCGACAAGAAACACACGCAAAGGCAACAACTTATGAAACAAAAGACTTATATAACACCTCGAGCGTTTAATCATATACCTTGAATAAAAATTATATTTCTCAGTTCTAATAATTAAGACAACAAAATAACTAATGTTATTTTTGATAGTTAGCATTAAATCTAATTAAATGATAATTTATTGCCATCATAAAAATAATTCTCATAAAAGAGATGGATTTTTAAGTAGTATCCCCGCCTAGAAGCACTTTGAGGAGAATAAAGTGAATTTACGCAAATTGAGCGCACTCAGTTTATTAGTCGCAACCAGTTTTGGTGCCCATAGCCAAACATTAGAACAAGCCGTTGCGCTGACGATTTCGAACAACCCTGAGATCAAAGCCGCATATAACGAATTCATGAGCAAAGTTTATGATGCCGAAGCGTCAGGCGGCGCTTACCTACCAAAGGTCGACCTTGATGCCGGAATTGGTTATGAAAACGTAGACCTCGCCTCGGGGATTGATAATGAGCTAACTCGTAAAGAAGCGACATTAAGCCTGACCCAACTGATTTGGGATGGTTTTGCGACCGTTAATGATATGGACAGAACAGCAGCTGATGCGGAGTCCGTTCGTTACCAACTCGTTTCTGACGCGTCAGACATGGCATTGGAAGTATCTAGAATCTACTTAGATGCCACAAAAGCACACGAAGTGTTATCACTATCAGAAGCCAACCTTGCTGTTCATAAAAAGATTCATAGTGATATCAAGCGCCGAGTGGAATCAGGTATTGGCTCAACCGCTGACCTTTCTCAAGTAGAAGCTCGCCTTGCCAAAGCCCACGGCAACCTTATCGCCGCGCAAAACAATCTTATGGATGTGCATACTCAATTTACCCGAATTGTTGGCCAAGCACCTCAGGGGTTAATCTTCCCGCGAGCTGACCAAAATGCTATCCCACTTACATTAGACCAAGCCATTGTTGAAGCAAACGACAACCATCCGGTGATTAAAATCGCGCAAGTGGATGTCGATTCAGCACGGTTCCAATATGATCAAAGCAAAGGGGCAAACTACCCAACCATCTCGGTAGAAGCTGCTCAAACTTGGCGTGATGATGCAGGCGGCATTGAAGGAAACAGCGATGAATTTACCGCCATGGTGCGTTTACGCTACAACCTCTTTAATGGTGGTGCAGACGCAGATAGAACGGAAAGTGCAGCTTATCAGCTAAACAAAGCGAAAGATTTTCGCGATCGCACCTATCAAGCCGTTGAAGAAGGTCTACGCCTCTCGTGGAGTGCTCTCGACCTTACCGTACAACAAAAAGATTTTCTTGCTGACCACGTAGATTCAGCATCAGAGACTGTCATCGCATATGAAAAACAGTTCCGCATTGGCAAACGAACTCTGCTTGACTTGCTCAACACCGAGAACGAACTATTTGAAGCTCGCAAAGGGTATTTAGATGCGAAGTACGATGAGCAGTACGCCAAGTATCGTGTACTTAACGCAACGGGTGGTCTCATGGCTGCGCTGCGTGTCGATACACCGAAAGAATGGAACCAAGCGGTAGAGTATTAATATGATTAAACAGCTTATTTCTTTGTCTATCATTGCGCTTTGCACCAACGCTTACGCAGACGCAGACGCAGACGAATATCAATACCGAGTAACGCCGAATCCGCAGCAAGTCGCGGACTTACAAGATGAAGACAACGACGGCGTGATTAATGCGCGTGATTTGTGCTCTAACACTCCAACCTTTGCCGAAGTTGATAACGATGGATGTGGGACTATTGTCAGTTCTTGGGAAGAGTCAGGCCTGCATATCTTGTTCAACAATGACTCTAGTGAAGTGCAATCTTTCTTCGTTGGCCAGATTAAACAAATGGCGGAGTTCTTGAAGCGTTACCCTGAGACAGCGATTGAAATTCAAGGTTACGCAAGTGCAGTGGGCTCTGAGTCCTACAACCTCGCATTGTCTAAGCGCCGCGCAGAAACCGTTGAACAATTGCTTGAATCTTATGATATCGCTAGCTCACGTGTCACCATCGTCGGCTACGGAGAAACAAACTTAACGGAGTTGGGCGATGACGAAATCAGCCATGCCAAAAATCGTAAGGTGGTTGCCAAAGTAGTCGGTCATAAAGGCAATGTTAAGGAAGAATGGACAATATTTACAAAACTTCCTAAATAATCCTAATATCACAGTAATCTAGGGAGCATAAGCTCCCTTTTTTATTGGTAACGACCCCATGTGAGTGTTACTCTTAAGCTGTCCTGTTTAAGAGAGAAAAGAGATGAGCAAACTAACGGCTGATATCGAAGCAAACCTAGCACTTTTTGTTGCTGAAACGAAAGAAAACCAACTTGTTTGGGGCCTAAGAAACAACGAAGAGGGCTGGCTTTCTTGTGATTCGACGGAGTTTGAAAACAGCGAAGTAATGCCATTTTGGTCTTCTAAAGAAGATGCTCTAACGCACAATGTTGAAGAATGGGCAGATTTCGAAGTTCTAGAAATCCCACTGGACATCTTCGTTGAAGATTGGCTACTGACTCTTGCTGAAGACGGCGTTCTAGTTGGCACTAACTGGAATGCAACGCTAGAAGGTAAAGAAGTAGAGCCAGCAGATTTGGCTAAAATGTACCTTTAATAGCACCGACTCTTTTGTAAAAACGCCGCACTGCGGCGTTTTTTTGTGGCGTAAAAGAAATCGCCAATTTCATTCACCGACTTGTGGGAGCTCACTCACATTTGCACCTATTGACTAATCCAATCGTAAATCAACACGTTGTTCCGCATACTAACCTCCCGTAAACTTGTCGTTTCATAAAGAAAATAACGATTAAATATGAAACGTCGACTGGCCAAACTATTTGGTTTATCTTCCCTACTACTCGCATTTAATACCGCAGCGCAGACTGAACGAGCACTGTGGGAAGAGACCTATGCTAACGCGCTCAAAGATGATGAAGTTCGAGCTTTATCATTGCTGCAAGATCGCTATAACGCCCTACAACCCGGAATCGAAAAGCTCTACATCAGCGGAAAGCTGCACGGTTTTATGACCCTACATGGTCAGCCATTTTACGGTACTGCGATCGATTTTGACCAAAGCTATTCAGCGCTCGAAGAGCGCTTTATCAGTGCCCTAAACAGTGAAGAGCAGCTTGATTTTATTCCTGCTCGGAAAAACTACCTGGCACTACTGCAATACGCCGATAACATCGACTCGTTAGATGGAAAAATTCTATTCGAATACCATTTGTGCCGCCTATTGAATCGTCAGGCTCAATACCTACAAGCCAATACTTACTGCTCGTCACTGGCTACCCACATCAAAGATGCCAAACAGCCAATACTGCCTAAGCATATGGCATTACGAGTAATCGCAAACAACCAAGAATTCATCGGCAACTACCCTGCCTCTCTCGATACCTATCAAGAGTTGCTATCCATTATTCCGCACTATGAAGACTCATCAGGTATCTATAATGATGCCGGTTTGCTGTTATCAACCTTGGGTAACTTTAGCCAAGCGAAAGAATATATCTCACACGCGTTGAAAATTCGCAGTGACAACATGTCACCATTAAAGCTGGCACAATCCCACCACAGCATGGGGAAAATTCTGCTAGCAGAACAAGAATACGAACTCGCGATTACTCACTTTATGCAATCCAAGTTGATTGTGAAAAAGTATAACCACCTCTATGGACAAACCTACGCCGAGCTAGGCTTGGGTAACGCACATATTGCGTTAAAACAATTCGAGCAAGGTAATAAGTACCTGCTTAGTGCCTTAGAAAGCGCCACCAAGCAAGAGAATGCCCAGTTAATGGGTGAGATTTACTTAACACTCTCAGACGCATACCAAACCCAAAACAACTACCAAACCGCAGAGAAGTATGCGCTAGAGGTACAAAACCTTGCGAAGACAATAGGCAGTGAGCGATTAGAAAGCCAAGGCTTAAAAGAATTAGCGGAAATTGCGGAAGCCAAAGGTGAGTTCAATAAAGCGCTCGATTACTACCGTGAATACACTCAAGCCGAACTCATTAAGCGCAATAAGGAGCATAAAAATGCCTTTGTCGCGCTTGATACCGCGCGCCGCACATACCTTAGCCAGTTAGAAATATCTAACCTTACCGCTGAAAAAGATGCATTGAGTGAACAATTCCTTAAGGCGAAAAAGTATAACGAGCAATACCTACTGGTGATTGGCCTACTGCTTCTTACACAAGGTTTCTTTTTCTATTACCGACGAATTGAAAAAGCCAAGGTGGAACAGTGTGAATTAACTGGCGCGCTCAACCGCGCGGCATCAATTCGTGAAATCAAGCGTCAACCAGCGCTAAATAACCCTGACTATAAACACGTTATCTTGCTGCTTGATCTGGACGATTTTAAGAGCATTAATGACGCTTATGGCCACCCTACTGGTGATAGAGCCCTTAGGCACGTGACTAAAATCATCAAGAGTCAGTTATCGACCGGAGATATTCTAGGCCGATTAGGTGGTGAAGAGTTTGTGGTATTGCTGAAAGAAGTGGACGAGCTCGATATTCGTGAGCGTGTTGAACGCATGCACCAAGCGATCGCAAACACCATGTTTAAAGCAGAGAATAGAAAGTCACTAACCGTTACCGCCAGTTTTTCATTTTTGGCGACCTCTAGAGCGCTTAGTGACTTTGATGAGCTCTACTCCATTCTTGATCAAGCGCTATATCAAGCGAAGCAGAACGGTAAGAACTGTATTATTGATGCCTACAACGAGCCTATCTATCTGTCGACGTCTGCTTACGTACCAATTCATCCATCACCTGCGCACGATTAGTCAGGTAATCCGATAAGCCTATCTTGCGCAGGTCGCAAGATGGGCAATCACCACAACCATCACCAATAATACCGTTGTAACAGGTCAGCGTTTTTTCTCGCACCAATTCAAGTGATTGGTATTGATCAGCCATAGCCCATGTTTCTGCTTTGTTCAGCCACATTAGCGGCGTTTTGATCTCTAGCTGTTTATCCATGCCTTGTACTAAAGCGGCATTCATCGCTTTAACAAAGTCGTTTCGACAATCTGGGTAGCCTGAGAAATCTGTCTCACACACACCGGTAATGACCGTATTTGCGCCAATTTGATAGGCGTAAATGCCCGCTAGAGTAAGAAACAGAATATTGCGCCCAGGCACAAAGGAATTAGGTAAACCATTCTCTTGTAGCTCGTGAGACACTTCGATGTCGTCGCGTGTGAGTGAGCTAATCGCCAGTTCATTAAGTAGACCTACATCCATTACTTTGTGCGCCGCCACGCCGAGCTCTTTCGCTAAGCTTTGCGCAACCTCAATCTCTAGCTTATGACGCTGGCCATAATCAAAAGTAATGGCATGCACTTCATCATACTCTTTAAGAGCCTGAACAAGACAGGTGGTGGAATCTTGACCACCACTAAAAACGACAACTGCTTTATTCATTACTTTGATCCTTTTAGGCAATATCTAGGTATTTGTGTGTTTGGATAGACAAACGCCAGTTACGCGCGATACAGGTATCAATACACAGCTGAGTTGCGCGGGGCTTTTGACTGATAGGTTGCAGTGCAATCTGCGTTTTTGCGCTAACTCCTGCTCTTTCAATCAATTCATCAAGTTGGTCAATATCTTTGCTTGAGCCGACTGGGTGTTTGATCTCGTCTGCGCGTAGCAATGCGCAATCCAAAACAGGTAGCTTACCTTTCATGGCTACTTTTGGTGACACCGTCACCCATGTATCATCACTCGCAACGACTGGAGATGTACCGCTGGTCTCAATTTGGCATCGACAACCTATCGCTTCAAATGCAAGAGTCAGCGGGATAAGGTCGTAGATACAAGGCTCACCGCCTGTAATCACAATATGTTTTGCGCTGTACCCTTTTTGACGATACTGCTCGACGATATCCTCAGCGCTTACGCTGCACCAAGTTGGGGAGTCCGACGTTTTAGCTAATACTTCCGCCAACGGGCGTTCGTCTTGAGGCGTCGCATCCCAAGTTTGCTTAGTGTCACACCAAGCACAACCGACAGGGCACTCTTGCAGACGAACAAATACCGATGGAACGCCAGTAAAGACGCCTTCTCCCTGAATCGTCTCAAACATTTCGTTAATTTTATACAAGGTACTTCTCTACTTACATGTCTTGTAAATCCACTTAGGGACGAGACCTTAAAGGAGAGCGCTCACAAGATCAACCACAGCAATAACAGTGAATACCTTATATCATGCTGGATAGAACCGTTCCCATCCCACTACCGCACCACAAAACAAGCGTTGTACAAAAATTTTGCGAGCAATTTCAAAGACTAACTACCATTAATTATTTTTATCATATCGAATTGGACTTTTTGTTCATAAATGGTTGTTTTTATGAAGATTATTGAAAATTAGTTAGTTAAGATGCGCGAGCAAACATATAAAATTAGGTACATAAAAATGCTTCGCAATTTATCAGTCAAACAAAAGATAACTTTGCCGATTTTCGGCATCATAGCTCTTTTTGCTACAAGCTCAGTAATCAACATCGTTACATCTCATAAGCAAACCAAGTTGGACAACACACTCCAACAGGTCGTCCTTCCAACTTTGTTTAACATCGAAGACGCCTATCGGGATCTTTATCAAGCCACTTCTGCTATCCAGGGTCTCATCTTGGCAGAGAACAATACCGAGGCCGTCGAGTACAACCGCTTCGAATATGAAGATAACGCTTACAAAGCAATTCCTCGTCTAGAGAAAACGATCGCCGTGGTTGATGCAGGTGTGCTACCTGAAAGCCAGCGCGCTGAAGTTAGAAAGCTGGTTGATCTTGCAAACCAATGGCTATCTAGCTATGAGCAGTTGGTAAATTCACCACAATCTCAATGGCAAAGACAATATCAAAATAACAAACAGCTTTATGCTGATCAGTTTGTCTCTGTTCGCAAACAGCTCAACGTAATTAAAGATCAAATTGAAGAACAACGAACTGAGATTCATAAACAAATCGAGCAAGCATCAAGCACCGCAGAACTCGCTCTACAAGCTGGGACGATAATCGTCATCTTACTTGCGCTAGCGACTTGTTTTATTCTTATCCGCGCGATTGTTCGTCCTATTGAACACATTAAATCGGCAATGCACGATATTGCTGCTGGTGATGGAGACTTAAACCAAACCATCCAATCAGAATCCAATGACGAGATAGGTCAGCTCGCGCAAGGGTTCAACCAATTCGTGTCAAAAATCCGTTCAACAATCCAACAAGTTGTGGCAACAAACGCAGCCGTGCGCAGCGAGCTCAATGCAATCACGACGATTTCTCAAACGATTGCGAGCCAAACTGCCCAACAGCAGCAAGAAAGTGAAATGGTGTCGGCAGCAGTCAATGAAATGCAGGCCACAAGCCAAGTGGTGAGCGATAACGCAAGTGAAGCCGCAAACGCGAGTCAAAGTGCAAACCTTGAAGTTCAATCAGCGAATGACACTTTAGACACAACGGTAAGCTCGATTCGCGAACTCGCCAGCGATATCGAAAATGCAAGTACTGTGGTACACAATCTTGATTCAGACGTTGGCAATATAGCCTCTGTACTCGACGTAATTAAGGGAATCGCAGAACAAACTAACCTACTTGCATTGAACGCGGCAATCGAAGCTGCTCGCGCAGGAGAACAAGGCCGTGGCTTTGCGGTAGTTGCTGATGAAGTGCGCTCACTAGCCAGCCGTACCCAGCAAAGTACAGGTGAAATCCACACCATGATTGAGAAGCTTCAGCAAGGCGCTCAACAAGCCGTCAGTGTGATGGAATCGAGCCAAACAAGTAGTGCAAACACGATTGAGTCTGCGGGCCAAGCAAGTCAATCATTGCAGGCGATCTTAACCGCGATTTCGCAAATGAACGATATGAATACTCACATCGCCACTGCCGCGAATCAGCAAAACACCGTCAGTGAAGAAGTCACTGAAAACATTGTTCGTATCGCGGGTAATAGCTCAAACGTTGTGAATATCGCGAAGCAGGCAGAAGAGAAAATTGCCGAGCTAAGCGCTCAGTGTAACCACCTAGATCACTTAGTCTCACAATTTAAGTGCTAAGCAAAAGCAACCATAAAAAGGGCCTAGCTATTCGCTAGGCCTTTGAAGGTTTATATACCGCTGAAAGTGTAAACAGAGCAACTAATGTTGGCCATCTAAACGCTTCAACTAATAAAGAATGAAAATTGCTGCTGCTGACTAAAGACTGGATTTGGCCAAGTAGCATATAACCCACCACTAGCCCCACTACTGTTAGCAATAAATGGCCTCGGCTCATTGTTACCTCGCTCGGTAACACTCTTGACGCAATGAACAGACTCACAAGCGTCGCAGACAAATACATAAAGTTTGGCGTTGGCCAAAGCATTAACATTACACCGCTAACCAAAACTAACAGCGCCCAAGTCCCTTTACTTTGCGTAACGGAAAAGCCAATTTTAGGGTCTTTTTCTACTCGGATTATGTGCCATGCGCACAACCAGCCGAGTACCGCGCCAACCAAAAGATCAATCAAGAATGCGCTGCCACTATAGAACTGTGCCAAACCAAGCCACACAGCAAACACGGTTACCAGTGCACTTTGGCGATTCCAACCCCAACCCAGTTGATGCCACACTAATACCACCACAGCGGCCCATAAGGCCAAGGCGACGTTAGGTAAACTAAAACCGACTTGCTCACTCAAATGTAAACTTGGCATGTAAACATGCGGCGCGGGTAGTTGAACACCTTGCTGCGCGACCATTGCCATAAGCACCGTCACGCCAATGGTGAAGATCAGCTTAAAGCCAAATCCTCGACCAAATTGAGCGAAGACCACAGGCAACAAAAACAGCAACCACCAAGGAGATGCAAGCTCTAAACCAGTTAAAATAAGGACATCCATCAAAGAAGCTAACCCTGCCGGCAATTGTTGGATTGTGTTTTTCAGCGCTGTGAGCCAACCAAGCTCTACTTGATGAAAACTTGGGGCAGCGTCAAACAGATTTGCTACGTACTGCACTGGTTGATTAGAAGCAGCCTGAAAAGCAGTTAAAACCGTCCCCCACTCTTGTGGGTAACGATATTGACTTGCATCGACTTGGCTTGGCTCAATCAACTTAGCCGCTGAAGTTTCTATACCGTAATGCGGAGCAAACCAAATCGGCAACGATTTCGCACCATTAAAATCTTGCTGACTAAACGCGATGATGTCGGAATCTGATTGGCAATCGAAATAAACTGCCTGCGGCGTACGAGCCAGTTCTTTACCTACTGTTACTACCAATCCTGTTTCTTCCCACGCTTCGCGCTGCGCGGTTTCTTGGGGTGTTTCTGCGCCATCAATCGTGCCGGCAGGTAATGAGGTTCTTTGGGTAAGAATCTCATCCACCATCACCAAACGGTTGTCGGCCTTTATTATACAAACCGCGCCCTTTATCCCTGTTTCAGCCTGCAATGGCAGAGCCATCCACAAGCAAACCAAAAAGCTAAATATAATTCGACCTAGCAAAATTCTCTTCTCACTGACTGGGTTGTTCTGATTAAGCAATAGGTTTTCTTAACCAATGAATATGATGGCTAAAGCCACTATCAAAATAAAACTCACACGCTCCCTGATTAAAGTGCCACACCTCGACGAACACTTCTTTTACGCCATATTCACTAAAGCGTTGCTCTAATGTCTGATATAACGCGTTCGCAATGCCTTTACCGCGATAACTAGGGCTGACGTACAACTCATCAACACTGCCCATTTGTACCGGTTGGCTCACTGTCGAAATCAACTCACAAAAATGCCCAGTAATGAAGCCAACAATCTCATCATTGATTTTCGCAACAAACACCAAACAATCTGGGTTATCCAAATAGCGAGCGATACTTTTTTCCTGCTCAATTTCCTCTGCGGTTTTAAAGCTATCAGGCGCTTGCAGGTGATGCTCATGATGCAGCTCGTACATGAGGTCATTGAGCATTTCCAAATCATTACATTGGGCAGGAAGAATTAATGGTACTGGCATGATAAGTCGCGTATGAAATAAAACATTAGTTTGAGTGGTCACGCTCACACAATCAATAGAATACGACGGTTTTTTCACGCTACATTCAAATGCGGCAGCAATATCTCATCAATGATGCGACGCACACTGCCAATCAAGGGCTCCCAAGCGGCATACTGTACGCAATTCAACCAACGAATAGGCAAAAGTGTGCGCTTGAGACGCAGTTCTTAAATACACTAGCTGACAATCCATGCTGCGCGGTCTAGCATGAGGCCAACTTCATATCGAACTTCGTAGAAAACATGGAACGCTGCAATACTTTTACTCGTCGAGCTTTACTCGCTATCGCAACAGGTGCGGTGCTTTTAGCAACAGGATGTTCATCGAACCCAGAAAACGATCCTTCCCATCTGACTTATCCGCCAATCAAATACACAACATACACATCAGATGGTGACGTGCTGATCGACAGTTATAACGTCGTTCGTGGTGCCATTACTAATAATCGCTGGCTACCACTGAGCGAAACCAGTGAGATTAACCAGCAGCTAGATTCGCTCTTTCCTGAGCTGGAACAGACGTCCGTTTTAAGTTTTGAAGATCTCGCAACATCACAGTTTCACGATTCGGTAGAACAACTGGTTAAAAGCTTCAGTTGTGAGCTATACGCAAGCCAGCAGAGTACCGATTCTGTTCAAGCCTGTCCGCCAAGTAATGACCTTGCAGCCAACGGCCTTAGCTACCTACCCTTTCATAAAGGCGCAAGGTTTGAACAACGCTTAGCGGTGCAGACCCTCAATGCCACTCAAGATATGGAAATGGATCTGTTTCTAAAAAGTGGAGCAGAAAAATCACTCGAAAGCCTTTGGGGTGCGGTTCATACGCTTGGCCAATTTAACAGCAGCACATTAAGCCCGAACAATCTGGTGCTGACCATTAATATGAACGTTCATAAAAGATTCAATGAAGCATCGACTTGGCAGCCGATGCACAGCGCGCCGCTAATTTTCTTCGTCGCACTGCCAAGTGTTGAGGAGCTATTGGCGCAAAGTAATGAAATTACCGCAATGCAATATGCTTACGATCACGCTAAATTACTGATGGTTGATAGCCGTTAGGCCAACAGCCGTTATCTTAACCACTGAAAAGGAGCTCAATTGAGCTCCTTTTTACTATTTTTCTATTTAGCCAGCTACTCTCAGCCCTTTACGCCGACACGGCAGTATGGACGTACTTTGTTATGTCAACCTCGTCGATTTGCTCCGGCGGTAAATACTTATCGGCATACTGCTTGAATCCGCCACTGGTTAAAAACAGCATAAACAAGTCTTTATCTATGTGATTGTCATTTGCCATATGGCTTAAAATATCAATCGCCACGCTGAGCGGCTTGGCCTTTTTATATGGCCTATCTGCCGCCGTGAGCGCTTCAAATACATCTGCAATCACCAAAATTCTCTCTGGGATAGACAGTTGTTCAGCGGTCAGTTTACGTGGATACCCCTTGCCATCGAGTGTTTCATGGTGAGTAGACGCATAGCGCGGTACTTTTGATAACTCAGGCGGGAATGGCAGCGCTTCAAGCATTTTAATGCCACTGATCATATGCTCATTTATCTTGAATCTATCCTCAGCGGTCAATGTGCCGCGAGAAATCGACAAGTTATAAATTTCACCATAGTTATATTGATGCTCTGGCACATCCATTTTAATGCCGTGGTTAGGGTCAAACTCCATTGGCCTAACTCGGTCAATAATATGCTCAGGTTTATCAGCCAATAGTGATTCCTCTACAGGCAGTGGACCTTGAGGGGGTATTCGAACCAGTTCTTCACAAGGTGATAAGCCAAGGCGATTATCAAAATGGCGCATCCACGTTTGGCTAGCAATATGTTTGATTCGTTCGACTTTATCGTCGCTCATGAACTCTCCGCCCACATTGGCATTGGCGATGAACTCAAAATCTTGCTGTAACTGGGCTTGTTTTTGATGCAATGTCTCAAACGCTTGTGCTTTATCCACCTCCCCTTGCATCACGCTACGCAGATATTCAATCTCGGCATCGCGCCATAGCACTTCAAAACGCGTACGAATCTCATGAATTCGATTGTAGTTAGCTTCTAGCTTAGTGCCTTTATCCACCACATGCTCTGGTGTGGTGATCTTACCGCAGTCATGTAACCATGCGGCTATTCTGAACTCTCGGCGCTCATCATCATTGGCAAAACGGAAATCTTTGAACTTATCAGCATTTGAATCTTCGGCAATTTTCGCCAACATCATGCCTAGCTCAGGCACACGATTACAGTGACCAGCTGTGTATGGTGACTTGTCATCGATCGCTTGTGCAATTAAGCGAATGAAGGCCTCAACGAATGCTTCTCGATCTTGTTGGTGGCGCTCAATTTCTTGCACCATTTCTCGCATAGAAACAGAAAGCTCATGCACTTCTTTAATTCGAGATTTCACGCCCGTCACTTCTTTGAATCGGCGCTGCTTAATTTTCAGTGTTTCTTCTCGTAAGCGTGTTACTGGCCTAACAATTGGCGAACCAAACAGCCAAGCGACTGGCAAGAAGACCATCATGACCAACACAGTAAAGCCGACTGACTTCATCAGCCGTGCAATAACTTGATGGGTAATCACCTCACTTGGAATCACAACCGCAAAGTATTCCTGCGAGCCGCTGCTTGATACTGGCGTAACGTAAAAGAATTGCTGTTTATCCTCTAACTGAATCACTCGGTTGTGTTGGCTACGAGTTTGCGCCATTTGATACAAATCGGCATAAGGCACAAAACCGCCGCGAGAGACGTTTTGATCAAGCCACTTACTTTGCATCGCCTTGTGTTGCAACGGCGTCACCTTTTGCAGTGCATCGCGAATGATCGGAATCACTTGGGCAAATTGAGGTTGAACAAACAGATAAAATGGCACCGTCTCTAGATCAATCAATTTACCTACCGAAAAGGCATCACTGTTACTCACACCGCGCATTTCAGCCAAGGTCAGATAACTGTCGACCACATAACGCACCTCGCCACTGAGCAGCGCTTCACTGGCTTGCTCGAATGAATCTACACTAACAATATTGGTTGCAGGATAAAGCTGATGTAACAGCTGCTCGATTCCTCGCCCTTTTACTACGGCTACTTTATGCGGCTGCAAACCAAGCCCACTCACTGGTAGTTCATGTTGAGCTAAAGCGCTGACACCGAGGGATGCGGAATAGAGCCTCACACGATCAGCGGTGTGGCCACTAGTTAAGCTGGTTGCCGAATGAATCACATCTAGCTCGCCATTTTCAAATCGTTTAACGAGCTGCTGGGAGTTAAAGCCATTCACAAACTCGAACTTGATTCCGGTCATTTTGCTGACCACCGCTAGCAGTTCGATCGAATAACCTTGCGGTTCACCTGCATTAGCAAAGTCATAAGGGCCCCATGCATTTTGGTTCGACACTTTTAGCGGCGGTAGCGACTCTATCAACGCTTGCTGCTTTGCAGACAACGCCATTGGTTCGGAACGTGGGATTCTAATTTGCGCCTGTTGCGGCTGATTAGACGCTATCACTTCACCACTTTGGGTAAACAAGAACGCTTCAATACCTTTGTTTTCATCGATACCCAGTGCTTCTGAGCTGATTTTTGAACTCACTGATGAAAGAACAATGTCTACCCCAATCACTGCTTGATTGCTGCGGGTTGAATAAGTCTGGCCGGTGATTTTGAGATGTTTAAATAGATAGGGTTCGGTTTTATACACGTCAGATTCACTAGCGGAAGCAAACCAAGGCCGTTGCGTAGGGTAATAGTTGCTGCTTTCAGAAGTCATACGAGTGCGTTGAAATGATTCAGTAAAATATTCAGTGGTACGAACTCGCTCTCCTCGTTCGCTCCATATCTTAATGATCACCCAGCGGTCTTGCTCAGATGCCATGATCCGCTCTCGCACAATGGGTGATGAATCCAAATTAATTATCTGATAAAAATCTTCAAACTCATTCCCGTAATAAAGGCTATAAAAAAGTGGATTGTCGGAAAGGACTTGAACAAAAATATCGCGAATATCCTCTTCACTGAATTGGTGCCCAGCGGCGACAGATACACTGCGCAAAATACGCGCACTGCTCGTCGCGTTCACTTCAATTTGCTGAATGTATTCACTGATCTCCGCACTTGCCATCGTCAGCTTGGAGAGCACATGCTCTTCAGACATTTGCCGACCAAAATAATATTGCAGACTGATCGCGAAAGTGGCAGTTAATACAGTAGCGAATATAAACATGCTACCGACAGTAAAGCGAATAGAAAACTTTCGAGCCGAACTTGACGTTTGGGTCATCAACTATGCCCTCCTTTGGCATCTTTTCGGGAGGTTGCTTGTTGCACTGAACTCGCTGTTATATTTTATTTTTTCCGAGTCAGTGATAAATCTCAGGCTTACACATCCATATCAGCCTGTATTCATAACTATAGAACTAATTCAGTATTGAACCGTATGCACAAAAGTTCAACACAACATCTTCTAAAACTTAATACTAATTGTAACAAAAGTGTCATATAACACCTTTTCCTGAAATCGCGGCGTGATTGTCAGCATTATTTTTAGAGTTTATACTCTAACTTTACAATCAATAAGAATCGCGCTATGAAACTGCGTAAACTTTCACTATTGGTCAGTTGTTTAGGCCTCTGGGTACCCACAACCTATGCGGCACAAATCAGCTTTGATGAAGCATGGCAACTGTTGCAACAAGACAACAACTCGCTAGCCGCGCAGCGAGCCAACGTCGAACGTTACCAACATTTAGAAAATGCAACTGACAACCTAGATTTACCTCAGTTATCCATCGGCGCAAACTACACCCGCTTAGACCAAGATGTCACAGTATCGGGCGAGCAACTCTTTGACAGCACAGGCGCACATCTGCCTGCGCTTCCTCCCCAGCTGTCTCCGATCTTAGCCGCACTTGGTGCGACAACCTCTACCATTACCGAGCGCGATATATTTACCTCATCCATTCGTGCAATTTGGCCTATCTTTACTGGCGGCCGTATCAGCGCAGCGCAATCGGCGGCACAAGGCAAGACAGAGCAAGCGCACAGCGAACTAGCCATGGAAACTCAAGCGCGCTACGAAGACCTAAGCAAATACTATTTCAGTGTGTTGCTAGCAAAAGAGGTGGTGCAAACCCGTGCATTAGTTGAACAAGGTTTAACTCAGCATAGAGACAACGCGCTCAAGCTAGAACAGCAAGGTCAAATTGCTCGTGTAGAGCGTTTACAAGCAGAGGCCGCGCTCGATAAAGCCAAAGTTGAAACCAAAAAAGCACAAAAGAGCTTAGAGATTGCGCAGTCAGCGCTAACTAAAGTCCTCAACCAACCTCAACCGGTAGAGCCAAGAGATACCCTGTTCATCAACCAACATTTGCCTGCTTTGACCGCTTTTGTTGAACAAACTTTAGCGACTTACCCTGGTCTTGCCTTACTGGACGCAAAAGAGAAACAAGCGCACAGCTTAATCAAAGCGGAGAAAGGTAAGTTCTACCCAGAAGTCTATTTGTACGGTGATTACAGCTTGCATGAAGATGAGTCACTGGCGGCGCAGATGAAGCCGGATTGGATGGTTGGTGTTGGGGTAAACATTCCTCTTATAGAATCAACTGGTCGAAGTGAACAGCTCAAAGCAGCGCACAGTGCGGTTAGCCAAGTGAAATACCTAAAAGCGCAAGCTAAACAAGACCTCGCGGTGTTGGTTCAAAAAACCTATCTAGAAGCGCAGCAAGCACAAGAAGAAGCCATAGGTCTGAAGTCCAGTCTGCGTTTAGCCCAAGAGAATCTCAGCTTGAGACAAAAAGCTTTCTCGCAAGGGCTATCAACCTCAACTGACGTTGTCGATGCACAGCTCTACTTAGCCAGCATTCAAACTCAGCGCTCGGCCGCCAGCTTTAACTATCTAATTTCACTCTCCAAGCTGCTTGCACTTTCAAGCCAGATGGACAGTTTCCCTCAATATCAACATAAAGCGATGACAACCCAAAGCGGTAAGGAACAATGATGAAAAACGCTAAAAAACTGTTACTTTCAGCCACGGCGATCGCGATTACTTCATGGGTTGGATACAGCTTCTACCAAGCATATCAACCAAAACCAATTCGCCTGCAAGGCCAAATTGAATCGCAGCAATACAGCATTTCCTCTAAAGTTGCAGGGCGAATTGATCAAGTCTTGGTGAGAAAAGGTGACATCGTCACAAAAGACCAGCTTATTTTTACCCTGCATAGCCCTGAAATTGAAGCCAAACTTGAGCAAGCTAAAGCAGGAGAAAAAGCAGCAGACGCACTGGCAAAAGAAGCTGAAAAAGGGGCTCGCGCGCAACAAATTCAAGCCGCTAAAGACCAATGGCAAAAAGCCAAAGCGGCATCCAGCCTAATGGAAAAAACCTTCTTGCGCGTTAACAACCTATTTAAAGATGGCGTGGTTGCTGAGCAAAAACGTGATGAGGCCAAAACTCAATGGCAAGCAGCAAAATATACTGAAAGCGCTGCTTATCAGATGTATCAAATGGCCAAAGAAGGTGCGCGAGATGAAACCAAACTCGCAGCAGCGCAAAAAGCGCTTATGGCCGCTGGTGCAGTAGCGGAAGTAGAAGCCTACGCCGCAGATACCCAGATTAAGAGTTGGTTTAACGGCGAAGTATCTCAAGTATTACTGCAAAGCGGCGAACTTGCACCACAAGGTTTCCCTGTTGTCACCGTAGTGGATACCAAAGACTCATGGGCCGTATTCAATGTGCGCGAAGATTGGCTAAAGCACTTTAACAAAGGCAGCGTATTCAAAGCATATTTGCCAGCACTGGATAAGTCGATTGAATTTAAAGTCAATCACATCGCTGTAATGGGTGACTTCGCCACATGGCGTTCAACTGATGCCTCACAAGGTTTTGATCTAAGAACCTTCGAGGTTGAAGCGCGCCCAACTCAGCCGCAACCTGAACTGCGTATGGGCATGAGCTTAGCGGTTGAAATTCAATGACTTTCTCCAACGACTCGCAATGGAACATCTTAAGGCGCGACAAATGGCTATTATCGTGCCTAACTTGGTTGCCCATCCTACTCAGTGTCTCGATATGGGCGATATTTTCACAAGGTATTGCCCGTAATCTACCTGTTGGCGTAGTCAACCTAGCGCCCAGTGCATTATCGCAAACACTAGTCCGTTACTATGATGCCAGCCCAACAATGGCCGTTACGGCCACTTATCAAAGTGTTGAACAAGCCAAAGATGCTCTTGTAGAGGGGGATATCTACGCGTATGCGGTGATCCCAGCCAACTTTGAACAAGATGTCATCAAGCAATTTGCACCTCAAGTGAGTGTGTTTTATAACAGCCAAGCGATATTGATCGGTAAGCTGCTCAACTCTGCTTTTTTACAATCTCAAGCAACGTTTAATGCTCAGATATCAACGTTTTCACAGCTTAGCCATGGCAATCAAACACTTTCATCAGCCATGGCCAAAGCAGTACCAATCCGCAGTCAAATCACACCACTGTTTAACCTAAATAGTGATTACGCCCAGTTCTTGGTTTCCGCTGTGATTCCGGCTTTATGGCAAATTACTGTGGTGGTTTCGACCATTCTTATTCTGGCAGCCAACTTACGTCAACGCAGCTTAACTCAATGGCTAGGAGTAAAACCATTTAGTAATCTATGTTCTACCTTAGCGCCCTACCTGCCGATATTTGTCTTCCAAGGCTTCGCTTTTCTCATTTGGTTTTATCAAGGGTTTGATTGGCCAATCAATGGCAGCTTAGCCTGGCTGACAGTTGGCATTATCGTCACTACACTAGCCTGCGTGATCATGGGCAGCTTTTTCTTCTTCATGACCCTTGATGCCGCTCGCGCAATGAGCTTTGCTGGCGCATTTACCGCACCAAGCTTTGCTTTTATGGGCATCACCTTTCCGGTGACCGATATGAACGGTTTCGCGCAGTTTTGGCGTAGCTTGCTGCCAATCAGCCACTACATAGAACTGCAAGTCGGCCAAGTCAGTTATGGCGCATCAGCCCACCACGCACTTACTCAACTTATACCTATGCTTGGCTATTTAGTGCCTATGTTGCTATGCATGGCTTTGATTCAAAAACACCTACGCAAAGAGCCTGTGACATGAACATCATTCAGCTATTTAAATCAGAGCTCAAAGCCCTACTCACTAACCCTGTAGTAGTATTAACTGTGTTCGGGGGCGTGCTGTTTTACTCATTTTTGTACCCAATGCCATATAGTCATCAGACACCGCGCGAGCAGCACATTAGCATCGTCAATCTCGATGGCAGCCAAACCAGTTACACGCTTGAGCGCATGGTTGATGCCACACCACAAGTTGCGGTGGTTCGTCGCGATCACACCATAGAATCCGCAAAGCAGGCTTTTCTTGCCGGCGATGTCAGCGGCATCTTGGTTATTCCCGAGCATTTCTATAAAGATCTGTTGCTGGGGAAAAGCCCGACATTGACCTATGCAGGCGACGCTTCTTATTTCTTGGTTTATGGCACTATTGTGGAAGGTTTGGCTCAAGCCGGCGGAACGCTGGCGGCGCAAACGACGGTAAGCAAGCTTGTCATTGAAGGTACGCCGTTATCTCAAGCGACGCAGCAATATGCCGCGACCAAGCTTAACCTAAAGCCAACTTTTAACCCACGAATGGGCTATATCGATTACGTGGTTCCTGCGGTGTTTGTGTTAATTTTACAGCAGACTCTTGCCATGGCTGCAGGGTTAATGGGTGGAACGCAAAAAGACGGCAAAGGCTACTGGTCATCCGTTTCTACTGGTCAGTTGCTGCTTGTTAGGATCACAATTTTAACCGCCATCTATTACTTACTCAGTATGTACTATTTTGGCGCAAGCTTTAGCCAACAAGGGATTAGCCAACTGGCGAATGCGACTGAGCTGCTTACCCTACTGCTGCCCTTTTTAATTGCTTCATGCGCTATTGGTGTATGGCTTGGGTCAATCGTGCCACGCAGAGAGCTGGTAACTTTAGTAGTGCTTATCAGCTCTATGCCGCTTATCTTTAGTGCTGGTTTTATTTGGCCGTTAGAAGCGATCCCTTACCCACTGGTGTTCATTTCTAACTTGTTTCCCAGCACACCTGCGATACAAAGCTTTTTGGCGCTCAATCAAATGGGCGCAGATTGGGGACAAATTAGACATGGTTACACCCAGTTATGGCTACAAGCGGCGGCATGGGTGGTGATTGCGGGACTAAGTTATCATAGAGGGAAGCGACGCTCCCTCGTTGATTAGGGGGAATTTAAAAGCCGCGTTGCTTCCAAAAGCTTGATTCGTCTCGCGCAACGACTTGAAAGGTTTTTTCTGCAATCACTTTGCCTTTGAGTTCAATAGACATGTGCCAAGGGCCATAATTGGACTCCAAGCCATTAATTGGACAAAGCAATTGAATGGTATCACCAAGGTAGAAATCCCAATCATTGCTACCCGCATGCAGCTCGCCATCAAAAGGGGCAAGTAATTGTCCCTTTTTGCCAATCACACCGGGGTGATCAATCACGAACTGTATGACTTGCCCTTTGGCTCGTTTGATATTGACGATAAAACCAAACTCAACGTGCTCATCTGCGCTCACTGTGGTGGTAAATTGCTGAATCTTGGGTAGCGCTTTAGAGCGAGAATCCCACTTGTCGTAAATACCAAATGAGGTCATTTCTACAATTGGCGTTCGTTTCGCCATGTTTGCCACCTTGCTTTCATGTTATTAATCGTTGCTGGCTCTACGCCATGAATACTGCCAAATTCACCACTGCATACTAATACTTCAAATGTCGCATTCAACTGTTTGGCTAACTGAAAATACGGCATGATTTCCCAGCGGCGCACAAAGGTGTTCGACACCACCACATCCTCACCTTGTTGCAAGGCTAACTGGGCTTGTTCATAACACCACTGGTGGGCTTGCTTTAGTTTTAGCGGATCAAACTGATATGTCCCTTGCTCTGTGACAAAAAACATATCCGCTTCAAAATGGCGAGCACCTCTTTGCTTTGCAGCGGTACTTTTACCTGAACCCGGAATACCACGAATCAGCGTTAATGTTGGTGTTACTTTCACTACAGGCTTTAATCCTCGGTCTATTCAGGCTAGCAGTATACTGAAATTTGTTATCGACATCTCATAATGATTATTGTAAGTTTAGATGTATAGACGTCTAGAAATACGCTTTAGGGAGAAAGCTGTGCCAATTAAGATCCCCGATCAATTACCTGCATCAGACGTGCTGCGTACCGAAAACATCTTCGTTATGTCAGAGACTCGCGCATCAACGCAAGGAATTCGTCCACTTAAGGTATTGATCCTCAATCTTATGCCGAAGAAAATTGAGACGGAAACTCAATTCTTACGCCTACTATCCAATAGCCCATTGCAAGTGGATATTGAACTGTTGCGCATCGACAATCGTCCAAGTAAAAACACACCCACTGAGCATTTAGATAACTTCTATCGCCAGTTTGAGATGGTTAAAGGACGTAACTTTGATGGCATGATCATCACTGGTGCACCACTCGGCTTAGTGCAATTTGAAGATGTGATTTATTGGGAACATCTACAAAACATCATGAACTGGGCCAAAGACCACGTTACCTCTACACTCTATGTTTGTTGGGCGGCGCAAGCTGGCTTGAAATTGCTGTACGACTTACCTAAACGTACACGTAAAGAGAAACTCTCGGGTGTGTATAAGCATCAAACCCACGACCCGTTTAACCCAATTCTTCGCGGTTTCGACGATGAATTTTTAGCCCCCCATTCTCGCTACGCAGATTTCTCATCGGAATACTTAACCGAGCATACTGATTTGGATATTCTCGCGACCTCGGATGTAGCTGGTGTCTATCTGGCGGCAACTAAAGATAAGCGAAATGTCTTTGTTACTGGTCACCCAGAATACGATGCCAATACTCTGCACAACGAGTACATTCGCGATTTAGGCGAAGGTATGGAGCCAATTATTCCGGTTAACTATTATCCAAATAACAACCCAGATAATCCGCCTCGCGCAAGTTGGCGTAGTCATGGCCATCTGCTGTTTTCGAACTGGTTGAACTATTGTGTTTATCAGCAAACACCGTTTGACTTGGAGCACTTTAGCGAAGATAACTTCACTAAAGATGATTAGTCAGTCTCAGGGCTATGTCATATAGCCCTTTCTTACATTTGATGCTGTTGCTTTGATCGCATCAGCTCAATTACTCACTCCCGTAGTCCATATCGTAAACCCTATACTTGAGAGAAATTTTCCGTGGAGACTTTCATGCTCAAGTTAAGCGTCATTGTATTGGCTACGCTCTCTTTAACTGCCTGCGTTACCGTAACAGAAACTGTCAATTCAGAAGTCGAATCAGAGCCACAAGAGCGCGCAGAAGCTCGTATTGCATTAGGTATGGGATATCTTGAGCAAGGCAATATGATCAAAGCGCGTGAAAACCTACAAATCGCACTCAATCATGATCCAACGTTTTACCGTGCACAGCTTTCTATGGCGCACTATTATGAGCAAGTCGGTGAAGATGATTCGGCCGAAGGGCTATATAAACGCGCACTGGCTTACCACCCGCGCAACGGTAATGTGCTAAATAACTACGGCACTTATTTGTGCAAAAAAGGCGAGTATGAGCAAGCGGATGAATTTTTCAATCGAGCCATTGCCCAACCCTATTATTACCTTATCTCTGGTAGCTATGAGAATGCCGCTTTCTGCGCATTAAAAGCAGGTAACCGCGAGCAATCCATGGAATACTTTAAGCGCGCATTAGACCATCAGCCGATGCGATACCGCTCGACACTAAACTTAGCTAAATTGGAAATTGAACAAGGGGATCTGATCAACGCTCGCATCCGCTTGATGCAATTCACCCAAAGTTATGGTTTGAAGAAAGACGCACTGCGCTTAATGATTGATTTAGAGGATAAGGCCGGAAACCAAGGCTTAAAACGACAATACCAAGATCAGTTAGACAACCTAAGCTAATTTAAACAATAACTCGATACACAGGCCGCCTTGCGGTCTGTTGTTCGCGTACACATGGCCGCCCATCAGTTTCATCGATTCTTTGACGATCGCAAGCCCCAACCCATAACCGCCAGATTGCTTGTCACGCGCGGTATCTAAACGAGTAAAGGGGGTGAAAATCTCTTTAAGCTTATCAGCATCAATGCCCTTACCATCATCTTCAACCGCGATGACCAAATGGTTTTGACCTCGATGAGAACGCTGCATGGTTTTCACATCAATACGCGCATCACTGCCAGCGTACTTAATCGAGTTAGTGATCAAGTTTTGCACGCAGCGTGCGACCAATCGTTGATCAGCTAAAGCATGAGGTAAAAACTCATTTAAGTTTGATAACAAGGTTTGATTCGGTTTAAGCGCAAGTCGGCTTTGGGTAATGACGCCTTCAATGCACGTTTGTAAATTGAGTTCAGTCATCTCAACTTCATAACGAGCATTTTCCAAGCGGCTGTAAGTTAAGATTTCATCGACTAAGCTATCCATTATTTCTACTTCACGCTCAGCTCGCTCGACCAAATGAAGGTCGCTAGGGTCGACCTTATATTTGAGCAAATGCAGCGCCAAGTTTTGTCTCGCCAATGGCGTTCTTAGCTCGTGAGAAACGTCGCGTATCAATTGTTTTTGCTTAGTCGCAAGGGAATGAATTTGCTGGCTCATGTTATCAAAGTCTTGAGCTAATTCATTAAATTCACGGGTGTTCGATTGCAGCTCAGACACCACATTGACGTCGAAATCCCCCATCGCTACTCGGTGGCTCGCCTCGCGTAAGCGGTCAAGTGGCTTTTGCAATTGACGGGCAATGATCAACGAGAACAGCCCCATGATGGCAAAAGCGATCACAAACTTACTCACCATCAGGTAATTGAGGAATAAATGCGCGGGGTGCAACTCACTAGGCAGTTGAATAACCAGTAAGTTTTGGCCAACCAACGGCTGACCAATCAAGGGCTTGTTCACCCTGTCATTCATTAAGTCATCTAGCTTACGCAAAAAACGCAGCTTGAACTCAAAATGTGGGTGCATCTTACGATGAGAAAGTGGCTGTTTGTCGCTATCAAGCACAAATAGGTAAAAAGGCTGCGCTCGCTCCCAATCGGCAAGCTCATCCATGTCACCCTCTTCAATCAACACATTAGCTTGGTGAGCCAGTTCTTGCATTTCTGCTTTTAGGCTATCAGGCAATACTAAGGTAGTGCGTACTAGCGCTTTTTCAGTGATGGCTTGCAACAGCAATATTGAAAGAACCACCAGCGACATATAGCTAAACAAGTTAAATGCTAAGCCATCTTTGCGCTTTTCAATAAAAGAGGGACAACGAAGTCGCACGGGTTAGTCTCGTACCATTTCGATAAAGCTATACCCTTTACCACGCACAGTTTTGATATGCTGTTTAGACATCCCCGCCTCAACCAATTTCTTGCGCACATTACTGATGTGCATGTCGAGGTTGCGATCGAACGGGCTCAGTTCTTTTTTCAGCACTTCAATTTGTAACTCAGCTTTAGATACCACCACCCCTTCGTAGCGCATTAAATAGCCCAACAGGTCCGCTTCGGTACCAGTAAAAGGTAGGTTATTGATTGCATCACAAAACTCAGTTTGGTTTTGTGCAAGGCCGTTTTGACGCTGTTTTTCCAAGCCTACACGGCGGAAGATGGCTTTAATTCGAGTGATCAGTTCTGGCACTTTAAACGGCTTAGCCATGTATTGGTCGGCGCCTGCTTGATAGCCATCTAACATTGATGACTCATCGTTCAGTGCTGTAAGCATAAGAATTGGCGTTGCAAAGCGCTGGCATATACGACGCGCCACTTGCAACCCACTCAGTTTTGGTAACATCACATCCAGTAAAACAAGGTCTACCGCGTTTTTTTCTAGAAACTGCAGAGCCGTTTCCCCGCAGTAAACACTCGACACCTGATAACCTTCTAAACTCAACACTTCACAGATCAGTTGGTTTAGTTCTACATCGTCATCAACAACTAAAATACGAGACATGATTCACATAATCTAAATGAGAAAGGTTGAGATTCTAATCTGGACGTGCTGCGCTGACAACCAAATAATGAGGAAAAATGGCATAAAAATACCCAACTAAATAGCTGGGTATTATATAGATAATCACTGATATCACACTCAATCACGATGGCAGTTTATGATTCGATTGAGTGTGCCTAACTAAGCATAGAATAACTACACATTTAGCCCTGTCGCTTCACCAACACGTTCAATCGACTCTCGCAAGTTCTCGCTGATAGTACGCAGCGTCTCTAGCTCTTCATCGCTAAATGGATGCTGTAGTATCATCTCTGCGCCATTTTTACCGACCACTGTCGGTAAGCTCATCACCACGTCTTTGATGCCGTATTCACCTTGCATCAAGGTTGCCACTGGCAGCACAGAGCGCTCGTTAATCTTAATCGCCTGAATAATACGAAACACGCTGGCAGCAATACCATGGGTTGTATTTTGCTTGCGTTTAAAAATCTCGTATCCGGCTTGCTTTACCGATTCAAGCAACTCATCGGCATCAATACGGGCAATATGCTGAGTATCACAGTAATAATCCGCGGGTTGACCAGCAATGGAAATCAGGCTTTTAGGTGTGAAGCAATGGCTTCCGTGCTCACCCAGTACATAGCCAAACACATTTTTGGGGTCAAGATTGACGCGATTAGCCACTATCGACATAAGACGAGCCGTATCGATAACACAACCGCTACTGATTACTTTACTGGCCGGGAAATTAGTATTTTTGGCGATACAATGCGTCACAATATCGCACGGATTGGTGACCACAATTAGTGTTGCTTTCGGGGCAACACGCTCAATGTTCTGCGCAATCTCCACTCCAATTTTGCTATTGATTTCCGCCAAATCCATTCGAGTTTGACCTTGCTTGATTTGCGCTCCTGCCGTGATAACCACGATATCAGCACCAATCAAACTCAAATAATCGTCAGTTGGGATAATATTGGTATTCTTTGAAAACGTGAGAGCAGCGGTATGACGAAAGTCATAAACTTCACCTTCAGCTCTCTCGCGGTTTTGATCCAGTAAAACTAACTCGCTTACACTACCTAGTGTTAGTAGGTAATTGCATATCCCTACCCCAACAGCACCTGCACCAATTACGCCTATTTTCATGTTTCGATCCTTGTTAACACAACTCTTTAAATTGTACTAACATTGTGGCTTTAAACTCCAATATAATGTCGCAGATTACGATTAATACGAATCAAGTGACTAAAAATAAGGCAATTTTAAGCATACAGTTGATCACAACCGTCACACTTCTATTGCTACTATCTAAACTATTGCCACCACGTTGGAGCGAACATGCCAATCACCATCATCGGTCACCGAGGCATCGCGGGACATTACCCGGAAAATACCCTAGTGAGTATCCAAGCCGCTATCGAGCTTGGTTTAGAGTGGGTGGAATTTGATGTACAACCTACTAAAGATGGTCACCTTGTGGTTTGCCATGACCATACCATTGATCGCTGTAGCAACGGTTTTGGCCGCGTCGATAGCTACACTTTAGAACAACTACAGCAATTTGATTTTGGCGGCTGGTTTGCGCCAAAATTCAATTTACAGCCAATCCTTACCCTCGACCAACTGCTCTCATTCACTCAGCCACTTACTATAAAGCTCAATATTGAGGTCAAGCTCGATACCCAGCAGTACATCGAAGTGGCCACACAGTTAAAGCAGTTACTGGAGAAACACGCTTTCCCCACAGAGCGCGTCGTTATCTCGAGCTTTAGCCACAACATGTTACGCGCGATTCGCCAATGTGAGATTCAATATCCCATCGCGGTTCTTAGCGATAAGTTAAATGATCAAGACATAAAACTGGCCGAAGAGATAAAAGCGGTTGGCTGCAACTTGGATATCGCCCATCTAAAAGAAGAGCACATTAAACAGCTACACAAAAGCGGTTATAAGGTTTGGAGCTACACCATCAACCAACCAGATCAGATAGCGCAACTTCCTAGCCTTGACGGTATTTTTAGTGACTTTCCGCAGCGCTTCCTAACGGAGAGCTAATCACATACACCACTGTATAACGCGACGAATACTGGATATACAGTGGTGTAGCCTCACTTACAGTAATCCATCTTCTATTTACTCTCTCGAACCTTCATCAAGTTCAAATCAATAAAAATCAAACACTTAGCCAAGACGCCATCAATCTAAAACAAAAACATGCTGAATTAATGCACAAAAGTCTTGATCTCTACCTTAAATAAAACTACTGTATACACATACAGCATGTATATAAGGACAGTTAATTATGATTCAGGCACATACTCAATCTTTCTCAAAATACAATGTACTCGCACGACCAACGTCTCCTATGAACATTGATAACGATACCCTGAATCGTTTAGCTGGCCTTTCACTACAAAGTCAGTGGATTTTCTTTACCGCTCAATGCCCTCGTCCCGATTTTGCGCAGTTCTCAGCATCAAACGTTAGCTGTAAAAAAATCATTCAGCTTAAAGATTCTAATATTCAATCTGAGCTGGAAATCGTAATGAAGGCGATTAAATCAGGCAACGCGAGCGCGGTTGTTGCATCCAATGCCATTAACCCATTGAACCAACATCTACTGACGGATTTAGCACACCAACATAATTGCGAAGTGTTTTTTGTTGAGGGCAGAGTGAACCAGTACCATTAATAAGCTCAGCAATACGTCTTTTAGCCTCTCTTTCGGGAGGCTTTTCTTTGGTCATTCATCCAATTTGAAAAAATAAAGCAAACGTTTGCTTTTTATCTGGAACACTCTTCTACTTCTGGTATCATGCGACTCAAATCTGTTATCACTTTCATGTAAACGATAGGAATATCTCATGAGTCTCGCTGATCAAGTCCTCGCCGTTAATGACGACCTACCTATTCGCACCGATAAGCCTGTTCACAGTGGCAAAGTTCGCTCTGTATACTGGTTAACTGAGCAAGATAGCCAACGCCTAATTAAAGAAAAAGGCTACGATGTTGCACCAGATGCGCCGCTTGCAATCATGATTATCAGCGACCGCATTTCTGCGTTTGACTGCATTTGGCACGGACAAGGTGGCTTAAAAGGCGTTCCAGGGAAAGGCGCTGCACTTAATGCCATCTCTAATCACTGGTTTAAGCTATTTAAAGACAATGGCCTTGCCGATAGCCACATTCTTGATATCCCTCACCCGCTGGTTTGGATCGTTCAAAAAGCGAAGCCAATCATGATTGAAGCTATTTGCCGTAAGTACATCACAGGCTCAATGTGGCGTGCATACAGCAAGGGCGAGCGCGAATTCTGCGGTATTGAACTGCCAGAAGGTCTTGAGAAAGATAAAGCGCTACCAGATCTACTGATGACGCCGTCAACAAAAGGCATTCTAAAAGGCATTCCGGGTGTTCCTGAAGCGGATGATGTCAACATCACACGTAAGAACATTGAAGATAACTTCGCCGCCTTCAACTTCACTAAACAAGAAGACATCGCCAATTACGAAAAACTGCTTCGTGAAGGCTTTGGAGTTATCAGTGATGCGCTAGCGAAAGTAGAGCAAATCTTCGTCGATACCAAATTCGAGTTTGGCTATGTCAATGACGCGGCAGGCAATGAAAAGCTGATTTACATGGATGAAGTAGGTACGCCTGATTCATCACGTATTTGGGACGAGAAAGAGTATCAGAAAGGCAATATCGTCGAGAACTCGAAAGAAGGCTTCCGTCAGTTCCTGCTTAACCACTTCCCAGATCCAGATATCTTGTTAAACAAAGACCGTATGCCAGAACGTGAAGCGCTTGCGCGTGACAATGAACTGCCTTTAGAAGCATTAATGGATATCTCTAAGACCTATACTGGTATTGCTGAAAAGATCACAGGTAAAGCAATTCATCTGAGTGATAACCCAAAGCAAGAGATCATCGATATTCTTGCTCAAGAATACGGTCTCATTGACTAGATTTTTTGCGTAGCAAAAAGTAAAAAGCCTTCACATGCGTGAAGGCTTTTTCTTTTAAATCCAACGACGTACTCGCTGCTTATAATCTAAATACTCTGCACCAAATAGATTTTCTAACGCCCTTTCTTCAGGCTCGATTTGAAACCTATTCATATAAACAATAAACAACAGCGGCATAGCAAAACAGATGATGTTTTGCTGCCAATAAGCCAAGCCAAACAGCACCATCACTAAGCCCAGATACATCGGATTGCGGGTATAAGCAAATATGCCCGAATCTACCACTGTAGTGGCTTGCTCTACTTTAACAGGATTCACTGTTGTCTTCGCTTTACGAAACTCAAACACGCCAGAGAGGCCAATCACAGTGGCGATAAGCACCACCAGCGTAAAGATAACGATTGGCAGAGGTAAACTCACTTCAAAACCCATTAGCACGTGGTCAAGCTTCACCATTGCTAGCGCCAATATTAAGAACAGCGCAACGGGTGGAATTTTTCGTTCCAAAAACGTCATCAAGCCAACCTCTTTCTTAAGTCATTCTCTTTAGTATAAGCGGGCAATGCCCGCCTTGTGGTAAAAGTCGATAGACTCAACTACATGATTTCCAGCAACGCCTGTAATGGGTGCTTTGTTTTGACGTGTTCAAAACGCTTCACTTGGCTTCGACATGAGTAGCCCGTCACCAAGCAACGCTCCGCGGGTAACTCTTCCAATCGGGGTTTCCAACTTAAATTGAAGATGTCTTTCGACATTTGCAGCTTATCCACCTCATGACCAAATGTACCAGCCATGCCACAACACCCAACGGGGACAGTGGTTAACTGAGCACCAAAGTGAGTAAATATAGCGCCCCACTCTTTTTCCGCATTAGGCATTTTAGTTTTCTCGGTGCAGTGAGCCAGTAAATACCACGGTTCACGAGCCTCAGATTGCGCTTGATTAAACTGTTCTAATCTGGGGATTAACCACTCATGTACCGTTAGTACTTCAAAGTCGCCACGTTTGTTGCCCAACACCTCTGCATACTCGTCGCGATAACAGAGCACCAACGCAGGATCGACACCCACCATTGGAATATTCAGATCTGCCACTTGCTGCAGGAACATCGCTGTACTGTGAGCACTTTTCGAAAACTTATGTAAAAAGCCCTTAATGTGCTGCGCTTTACCGTTAGGTTTAAAAGGCAGCAGAATCGGTGTTTTGCCCAGTTTTTCAATCAGTTTGACAAAGTCTTCAACGACATCTGCGTCGTAGTAACTGGTGAACGGGTCTTGCACTACTAAAACGTGGTTAGCTTTATCTTCGCGAGAGAGCGCAGCAAGCTCTTGCAAATCAAACTGCTTAAGCTGATTAACTCGTTTTTTCAGCGTCGGTACAGACATTAAAGGCGCATCAATATAACCCACCGAGGCGGCGGTCAGATCTTGTACCCATTTCTGCTTAAGCACCGCATTAACGATCGTTGGCGCTTTTGCCATTAGCGGCAACATAGTTTCGATGTTGGCCACCAAATAATCCTTCGCAGGACGCTGATAACGAGTGTAGTAAATGTTTAAGAATCTGGAACGGAAGCTAGGGACATCAACCTTAATCGGGCACTGACTGGCACACGCTTTACAGGCAAGACAGCCATTCATCGCCTCGTAGACTTCATGAGAGAAATCGTACTCTTTACTTTTGTTGAATGAATTACGGACTCGATCAAGCAACCCTTTAATCGAAGCGCTGTTTTCTAACGCTTGTTTTTCTAAATCTAGAATATCGACGCCTTGGTCCGTCAGTTGTCGCAACCACTCGCGCACTAAGCCAGCTCGCCCTTTTGGCGAATGGCGACGGTCGGCCAAAACTTTCATCGATGGACACATAGGTGACGCGGTATCGTAGTTAAAGCACAGGCCATTACCATTACATTCCATCGCCTGCTTAAAGCTATCACGCACTTTTACGTCAATTTGGCGATCGTAAAATCCGCGCTTCGCATCCGTCACTTTCACCAATTGCTCATGGCTTTCCAGTGGCGTACATATTTTGCCCGGATTCATTTTGTTTTGAGGGTCAAACGCGGACTTTACTCGGCGAAGTTCATTAAACAGCTCTTCACCAAAAAACTCTGGCCCATATTCACTGCGAAAACCTTTACCGTGTTCACCCCACATCAAGCCGCCATACTTGGCGACCAAACGCACCACATCGTCTGAGATGTCATGCATTAACTTCTCTTGTTGAGGGTCACACAAGTCAAGCGCAGGGCGTACGTGTAAAACCCCGGCATCTACGTGGCCAAACATACCGTAATTCAGCTGCTTAGCATCTAATAGCTGACGAAACTCAACGATAAAATCAGCCAAGTTTTCTGGTGGAACACAAGTATCTTCAGCAAAGGCGACCGGTTTTGCTCGGCCTTTTGCCGCACCGAGTAGACCTACCGCTTTCTTACGCATACCGTAGATTTTGCCAATGCTAGCAACATCATTACAAACCTGATAGCCGATGATGCCCGCTTGCTCAGTCTCCAACATGGCATCAAGTTGCTGCGTCATATGATCAACTTGGCGCTGTACTTGTTGCTCATCTTGGCCTGCAAACTCGACCATATTGATGCCAAGCATCTCTTTACCGGGAACATCGGTCAGCAGATCACTCACGGTATGCCAAACAATATCTTCTTTGGCTAAGTTAAGAACTTTAGAGTCAATGGTCTCGACCGACAGCGCATCAGCTTCAACCATGAATGGTGCATTGCGCAAAGCGGAGTCAAAACTGTTGTATTTAACATTCACCAAGACGCGCGATTTAGGAATCTTGGTTAGGTTTAGTTTTGCCTCAGTGATAAAAGCTAATGAACCTTCCGCGCCACAGAGCACTCGGGTCAAGTCGAATTGATCTGTCTCAGTATCTAATGCGTTTTTTAAATCGTAACCGGTCAAAAAGCGGTTAAGAGGTGGAAACTTCGCTTCAATTTGAGCGCGCTTTTCACGACAAACTTGTTCGGTTACCGTTAAGGCATTATGTGCGTACTGCCCCTGCTCTGGTAGGCCTTTAGATAAATCCGATTCAAGTACAGAACCATCAGAAAAAACCGCTTGTAGCGACAAAACGTGATCAGAGGTTTTGCCATATTTAAGCGAGCCTTGCCCCGACGCGTCGGTATTAATCATACCGCCAAGCGTTGCACGGTTACTAGTTGAAAGCTCTGGCGAAAAGAAGTAACCATAAGGGCGCACCGCGTCATTGAGCTGGTCTTTAATGACACCGGTTTGAACCCGAACCCAGCCTTCTTGCTCGTTGATTTCGAGCACCTTATTCATGTGGCGAGAAAGATCGACCACCACACCCTGTGTTAAGGATTGGCCGTTCGTACCTGTACCGCCGCCACGAGGCGAAAACTTCACCCGCTCATAAGCAGGTTTAGTGCTGATTTTACCGATTAAGGCAACGTCTTCGGTGGATTTGGGATGAATCACGGCTTGCGGCAATAACTGATAAACACTGTTATCAGTTGCGACGGCAAGTCGGCTTGAATAGTGCGTTTCAACATCGCCGCTAAACCCTGCGGTTTGTAGCTCTTGTAAAAAGCTAACCACCACCGGATCGACATCTGGCTTTGAATGAAGTCTTGGTAACATTTGCTTCCTGCCCCTACTACGCTGATCCATTCAGCATTGGGTTATTCTATTAATCTTTGAGTTTCGTCACTTTACAACATTTAAAAGGGTGATCAAAACAGATTTGCAATGCCACAATAGAAATTATATTCGGATATTGGTCTTTAACTGGCGTGCCACGACTCTCTTATCTTGTCACCGCCGAGCGAACAATTTCAGAGAATTTCAGTTTGTCCTAGCCAAAACACTGAAATTCGAGCATTCTTTGTACTGAATATATTGAATGAATATTCCCAAACTTGGCTTTTTGAGCGACTACCAATGAAAAAAAATAAAATCATCACTACTGAAGACATCCTTTTAAAACTTTGCCAATCAGTGTCGGGAGTTCTAACGTCAGCAACTGACTCTGATGTTTCTTACTCGGCGATGGTACAAAAGATCAACAAAACCAGCCTAAAGCCAGACTTTGGTTGTTTTGTTCTGTTCGATGGCGGCTTCTCAGGCCTTGTCGTAATCAACTTCACCGCAAAAGCGGCACTAGAGCTATACCGCAACTACATGCGTAACATGGGCATGCCAGCAGAAGAACTTGCAATTGCTCACACCTCTGATGAAGTGGGTGATGTACTGGGTGAGCTAATGAACCAGTTAGTGGGCGATTTCACTAACAAGATCCGTAAAGAGCTACACACTCACATCACACAAAACCAGCCTAAGATGCTATCGCTAAACAAACAGGTCATCCTGTCTGTTGATACCAACTTAGATCGCCCACAAGCGCGCCGTGTAACTTTCTCAACGGAAGGTGGCAACATCTTCTACCTAGAGCTTGCTATGGACAAAACTGAGTTCATCCAGTTAGAAGACTTTGAAGCGACTGAAGATGAAAACCCAGATGACATCCTTGAGCAAGCGCAGCAGAAGATGCGTGAAAAAGAGCAAGCTAGCGCAAGCGATAAGGGCAACAGCGACGCTGACGACCTACTTGACGAGCTAGGTATTTAATTTCAGCGTCTTACGCAAATCTTATCCAACCACAATGCCCTCCTTAGCCGAGGGCATTGTCATTTATGCATTCTGATAGCGGGTAAAGTTGCGAGCGAGCATTAGAAAGAGGTAAAATAGCCGACTTTGCTAATTTCATGAGTTTTGCTGTCATCGATGGATAAACAAAAAGCCCTCAAAAAAATCGCCAAATGCCTAGAGCTTGGCAATTCAGCTAACGTCAATGAAGCAGCGAATGCGATCAAAATGGCGCATCGCTTAATGCTCAAGTATGGCTTGGATAAAGATGACATCGAGTTCATCAAAATGGGCAAGACACAATCTACCCACTTACTTCCTGCCAATACCAGTTCTACTTTGCTGCGTATTATTCGCGGTATTAACACCAAATTTGGCGTAGAAGCGGTACTGCTTAACCACAAAGGTTTGAAACGCGTAGAATTTATTGGCGAAGCAGACCGCGCCATCTTCGCAGCGTTCGCATTTGATATCGTCTACCGTGAACTCAATGAACAAACGGGTAAATTCCGCAACAGTTTTGCCGGTTCAGGCACATCCAGCACTGAAGTAACGCGCCGCGTTAACTCATTTGTGTCTGGTTGGGTTGAAGGTGCACTAGAAAAGCTGCCTATCATTTCGCCTGACGAAGAATCGGCAAACAAAATCGAAGATTACATCGATAAAGAATTCAAAAATATCGACCGTGAAACCTTCAAACAGCAACTTCGTGAAGCGATGAAAAACCTCACCGACGACTACGAAGTGGGACTAAAGAAAGGCCGCACTGTCTCAGTTAGCCGCCCTATCGATGGTGCTCAAGCACCAAAAATGCTGCGCTGATTAACGGTTTTCTGAAGCTTGTGTTCATCACAAGTTAATCTTGTGTCAAATATAGTAAGAATAATTGACATAAAGAACGACATAAGGTTAATTGAAGCCTATTCCACCTAATTTGATATCACATGGAGAACATATCCGTGAAAAAAATGACTATTGCCCTAGCGATTGCTATCGCACTAACAGGCTGTCAGGCGACTCAACGTCAAAACGCAACGACCGGTGAAACGGAAACTAACTCTGCAACTAAAGGTGCACTTCTTGGTGCGATTGCAGGTGCAACGATTGGTCTTGCTACAGGTGATAACTCGAAAGAACGCGGTAAGCACGCTCTCATTGGCGCGGCAAGTGGCGCGGCAATCGGTGGCGGCGTGGGTTACTACTTTGACCAACAAGAAGCTGCTCTACGTAAAGAGCTAGTAAACTCGGGCGTACAAGTAGAACGTGTTGGCGAAAACCAACTGCTTCTTCGCCTTGAAAACGGTATCGGTTTTGCGTCAAGCAGCTACCAGCTTGACCCAAGCATCCACCGCACACTGCGCGGCGTAGCGCGCATCCTAGTAGAGTACCCAGATACTAGCCTAGTGATCGAAGGTCACACAGATAGCACTGGTGCAGACACTATGAACCAAACGCTTTCTGAGCAACGTGCTGAGTCTGTTCGTGGCTACCTAGTACAACAAGGCGTTGCAGCGGGCCGTGCTATTTCTCGTGGCTACGGTGAGCGTTACCCATTATGTACAAACGACACTCAAACAGGTCGTGCGTGTAACCGCCGAGTTGAAATTAAGATCCTACCTCTGAAATAATAGGTAACCCGTCTTTCAAGCCGTTAGCTTTGATGAGTTAGCGGCTTTTTTATTTTGGAGTTTGTTGATGTTAAAAGCTGCGATGTTAATGCTTGCGTTGTTCTCTGCCAGCTCATGGGCCATGACCCCAGCTGAATTTGAACAACTACTGCACCAAGCTGAACTAAACAACCCGCGTGCTCAATACCAAGTCGCTAAAGCGTACCAACTCGGAGATGGCGTATCTGCCTCTTCAAGCGAAGCCCTGTACTGGCTAGAGCAAGCAGCAAATCATCGCTACAAGCAAGCGCAAAATGAATTGGTTGCCTACTACCAACAGCCTGAAACTCAAAACATGAGCAAGGCGATGTTCTGGTTAACCAAACTGGCAATTAATGGCGATGACCAAGCTCAATTTGAACTGGGGCAGCTATACGAAGATCAAGGCAAACAGCTTTCAGCGACCTCCCAAGCCAAAATTTGGTATCAACTCGCCGCAGAGCACAACTCTCAAGCTGAAGAAGCATATTCACGCGTGTTAGAAGCGGAATTTAACGCCCAGCGAGCCAAACAAGTGGCTGCGATCAATGAAATGGACGAGCAGCTCAATCACACTGCCTCTTCGCCAATCTCCAAAACAAACCGCAACTCTGCCCCGCTATTTACTCCATTAAGTTATGCGCTACTCACATTGGTGGCTTTATTAGTGACCGCAGTGGCCTGGCTTTGGCGTTCAAGCAAAAGTTCTATTCAGCAGCTTTCTAGTGATGCCAATGTACATTCGTCGAAAAGCGAGCAGCTGAAACAACAAATCAAGCAGCAAGAATCGACATTAAAACAGCAGAAACGCCAGATGGAAGCGATGTACAACCAACTGAAAAAACAGCAGTTGGAACTCAAAAACAACCATCAAACACCCGTTGCTAAGCCGGCTTCTGCGACAAGTTTTAGCCTAGCCTGCGCCTTATTTGGGTATGACAGTCAAAAGTTACCTGATGAGAAGCAGATTAAGGTTCGCTATAAGCAGCTATGCAAAATTTATCACCCCGATTTAAAAGGCAGTGATGAAGAGATGAAAAGACTCAATAGCGCTTTAAAATTAATACTCAAAAACGTTAATAAATAGTTGCAAAACAATAAACACCGATCGCGTTTTGCTCAAAACATACGCATACCAGTGCCTGCGCAATCGATCACCCTCCCAGTTATTGCAACAAATAGTTAACCTCAAATAACTAAATGTGCCATAATTAGCGTTGAAAATAACGCCTGGTGATAACGGTGGGAGCAAAACATGTACACTAAAGAAGGCATTTGCGACTGGTGTAAAAAGCCAAGCCTATTAAAAAAGCACGATTATCTTGACGGTAAATGTCATTACGCTTGTCGTGAGTGTGATGATATGGCGACACTGGATGTGCGCCAATTCAATATTGCAGAAGCAAAGCAAGTCGAGCGTCAAGCGCAGTCAATGCGATAGTGCCACACCAAGGACGATGCCTAAGCCACCATTGAACGGTGGCTTTTTTGTATTAGCACGATCTTACTCGCCTACTTTGCTTTCGGTGCATCCGGCTGCTTTTCTGGCGCGGCCTGCTGAAACGCCTCCTTGGTCATCAGACGTAAGTAAAGCCGTTCAATGGTTGGAAACTCGGTGATATCAAGGTTAAAGCGCAGCGCGTTATACACTTGTGGCACCAAACAGACATCCACCAGCGACACATCCGCACCCACACAATAGTTACCCGCAACCTTGTGCAATTTCTCATCAAGAGCTGAAAAACCCACCTGCATCCAATGTTGTAACCATTGCAAATTCTGCTTATCGCTAAATCCCTGATTGGTGAGGTATTGCTGTACCCTTAAATTGTTCAGCGGGTGTATATCAACCACGATATCTTGCGCGAGAGATTGCACTAAGTAGCGTTCTTGACCATGCAAAGGGATCAATTGCGGTTCAGGATATTGCTCATCCAGATATTCCAATATGGTCAAAGATTGACTAATTACCGTCCCACCATCCACCAACACCGGTACTAAGCCACTGCCATTAACATCACGAAATAGCCCCTTATGTTGCTCGCCACCCTCTTTAAGCAAGTTGACAGGTAAGGTTTCAAACTCGATTTGTTTTAAATTGAGTGCAATCCTTACTCGATAACTGGCGGACGAGCGCCAATAACTATATAGCCTCATTGCTGCCTCACTACCGTTTGTTCAATGGCGCCAAAAATGGTGCAACCCTTGTCATTCAGCATCTCAATGCGAACATCGTCACCAAATGCCATGAAGGGTGTGCTGGGCTCGCCGTTTTGAATGGTTTCCAACATGCGTAACTCAGCTATGCAAGAGTACCCTAACCCGCCATCAGCGACCGCGCTACCGAGTTCTGTTCCTTGTTTGTTGGATACTGTTCCCGAGCCAATGATGGTGCCTGCGGTTAATGGACGGGTTTTCGCCGCATGAGCGATAAGCTCGGCAAAGTTAAACGTCATGTCTTCACCCGCATTGGGGTAGCCAAATGGTTGATGGTTGTAGAACGAGCGTAGTGGTAAATGAACTTTATTATCCTGCCACGCTTCTCCTAACTCATCAGGAGTAACAGCCACAGGCGAAAAGGCCGATGATGGCTTAGATTGATAAAAACCAAACCCTTTGGCTAACTCAGCAGGTATAAGCCCTCGCAGCGACACATCGTTCACTAGCATCAACAAACGAATCGACTCACCCGCTTGTTTAACACTGCTCCCCATCGCCACATCATCACAAATCACAGCAACTTCCGCTTCAAAGTCGATTCCCCAACTTTCATCTGCCACACAGATATCATCATTAGGGCCAATAAAAGCATCGGATCCGCCTTGATACATTAGCGGATCTTGCCAGAAGCTTTGCGGCATTTCAGCGCCGCGCGCTTTACGAACCAACTCGACATGATTGACATACGCAGAGCCATCCGCCCAATGGTACGCTCTCGGTAACGGCGCTTCACACTGTTCAGTGATAAACGGCATCGCTTCTAATGCATGGTGCTCTAAAGCTTGTGAAATTCGATACAGTTCTGGCTCAACGTCTGCCCAGTTATCCAGTGCTTGCTGCAAGGTAGTTGCGATTTGAGGCACTGCAACACATTCGGTTAAAGAGTGATTGACGACGACTAACATGCCGTCTCTGGTATGATTTTTCAGCGTAGCCAACTTCATATCCGCTCCTTGTTATCAATCCTTACTTTGCCAACTATTCACGTAGTCGTGATTTTCTACTTGCTTGGCCTGTTCTGAACTTTCTAAAGCATGGCGCGTGTCTATCATTACCGCCACTTCATCTGTACGTTTTTTCTTGTCGGTTTGCCCTGCGGCGAAAGCTTTAGGATGCGGCCCATGGGTAAAACCCGCAGGATGAAAGGTCACCATGCCCGCAGAGATATTATCGCGACTGAAAAAGTCCCCTTCGTGATAAAACAGCACTTCATCATAGTCATCGTTATTGTGGTAAAAAGGCACTTTCAAAGCGCCAGGGTCAGTCTCCATCGGCCGCGGGACAAAGGTGCAGACAACAAAGCCTTGCCCAACAAAAGTAGTGTGTGCAGATGGCGGTAAATGATAGCGGTGAGACATTAAAGGGCGTATGTCGCGCCAATTAAGCTTAACGACCGATAGATCACCATGCCAACCTACGGCATCTAACGGATTAAACGGATAGGTAATCACACTCTGTTTACCATGACGCTTCACTTTTACTTGAGTGGTGCTTTCGCTGTATTGAGCTTGAAACTCTTTATCAATTTTCGGTACGTCTAACACCGCAGGATCAAAAATGGCATGACGCCCCACAATGCCTTTATCTGGCAAATCATATTCACCATCGGTATTTTCAATCATTAAGATGAACATGGGTTCGTGTGGCGTAATACGCCAACTGGTCGAACGAGGAATCAATACATAATCCCCCGCGACCACACTAAAATGGCCATAATCGCAGAAGAACTCCGCGCTACCTTGGTGGATGAACAGCAAGTCATCACCATCAGCATTTCTCACCAAATGATCCATTTCGTGGCTCAACTGCCACACGCGAAGCTTGCACTCTTGGTTAGAGAGTAACATCGGCACATCCCAAGGTGACGGCTGATAAGCCAGTTCGACTTGATTGAAATCGAAGGCTCTTGGTCTCAACTCCCCTTGCCAACTTGACCAAGAGGTCGGTGGATGTTGGTGGTGAAAATGGGCCGCCGAGCCATAAAACCCCTGCCGACTTGCTTCGCGTTCATAAATTGCCTGTTTCGGGAAGTCGGCATGGGCTTGTTTCGAACACACCCCTTCTCGATGTGGATAAGCCATGTTTTTACGCATCCTTGAGTACCCCACGACGAATCTGGTCTTCTTCTATCGATTCAAACAACGCTTTGAAATTACCCTCACCAAAACCTTGGTTTCCCTTACGTTGAATAATTTCAAAAAATACCGGACCAATGACGGTTTGCGTGAATATTTGCAATAAAATGCCATCTTTCATTGGTGCGCCATCTATTAAGATTCGCAGAGATTTCAGGAGTTGCAAATCTTCCCCATGATCGGGCACTCGCTGATCGATCTTTTCGTAGTAAGTATCAGGCGTTGGCATGAACTCAACCCCACGTTCGCGCAGCAATTTCACCGTTTGGTAGATATCGTCAGTACTTAACGCAATGTGCTGAATACCTTCACCCTTGTACTCTCGAATGAACTCCGCGATCTGAGATTTGTCATCACTTGATTCATTAATCGGTATACGTACTTTGCCGCAAGGCGCTGTCATGGCTCGGCTTACTAACCCAGTCAGCTTGCCTTCAATATCAAAGTAACGAATCTCTTTGAAGTTACCGATACGCTCATAAAAGCTCGACCAGACATCCATCCGGCCTTGATTTACGTTGTGAGTAAGGTGGTCTATGACCAGTAAACCAGTTTGCGCTTGAGCAATCCGCTCATCATGATCAGGATAAAAAACGAAATCCACTTGATAGATGTTTTGCTCGCCAAATCGGTCGACAAAGTAGATCAAGCTATCACCTATGCCATAAATCGCTGGAATAGAAAGCTCCATCGGCCCTATTTGCGTTACATACGCTTGCGCGCCCTGTAATAACGCGTGAGCCATCGCCTCGCCTGAGTCTTGCACTCTGAAGGCCATCCCACACACTGAGGGGCCATGCAGCTTAGCGAAATGTTCTGCTTGGCTATGAGGCTGGGCATTAACGATGAAGTTAATATCACCCTGTTGGTAAAGCCATGCCTGCTTAGAACGATGTTTCGCGACTTCAGCAAAGCCTAATGATGTGAACAGTGATTTTAGTTGGGCAATGCCCTCTAAATTTGCAGCGGTATATTCGACAAATTCGAACCCATTGGTACCTAACGGATTAGCTAACTTTTCCATGCTACTTCCCCCATAAAACCCTATTACAAACATGTACCTTGAAGGGGATTATTGGTAGTTAAGCTAGTGTTTTACTCAGTAGGTTAAAAATGTACAAGAACGTAAAACATAAAACCAAACTAGATATGACATTGTTTTATAAAACAATTATTCGATAATCGCGTAAAAAATAGCTTACACTGCAATTAACCAGTTGGTTAATTACACAGATTTTGAACTAACTTGCAAGAATCTGACTTATTTTGTTAGATCTTATGGTTTGCTGTTCTGTATTGAAATACAATACTGCATTCCAATAACGTAAGATTCGTTAAAGACAATGCCAAAAAGAAGCAAAGAAGATACCCAAGCGACAATCAACTTGATCTTAGACACGGCGACCAAACAACTACTCGAAAGTGGCTATGAAGCGATGTCGTACACAACGCTAAGCAAAGAGACGGGAATCTCCCGTACAGGTATAAGCCACCACTTCTCGAAAAAAACCGATTTTCTTGAAGCTCTACAGGCTCGACTGATCAAGCAATTTGCCGAACAATTGGATTTTAAAAACAGTTTGACCGACTTTAATGACAGTTGGGTCACCGGATTAGAAAGAAAGCGCTTTCGTGCGATCTTAACCCTCATCCTGTCTCAAATCGGTAAAGGGGAAAAAGAACAGCAGTTTTCTCGTGGGTTCCTAAGTCAAATTACCCAAACCTCAACCACTATCTTCGGGGATGATGCGCAAAAATCCTTAGATACGTTAGTTGGCATGAGCTTTATCGCGCTTATCTAATCATCGAACTTCTCGGTATGTGATTCCCATAACACCCACACACCAATCATATACCGAGATTATCCTCCTACTCGTCAACCCGCCCCATCATTTACAGAAACAAAACTTGATTTAACGCAGTGTATTGTTCTGGTTGAAAGCGTTATGGTAACCGCCTCTGCTACCTATCGAGGCATTAAAATGACGCAAATTAATCGTGATCGTCTGATCGAGCACTTCTGTCAACTCATCAAAATCGACAGCGAATCTCTGTTTGAAAAAGAGATTGCAGACACACTCAGCGAACAACTAGGCCAAATGGGCTTTACGGTACACAAGCTGCCAGTTCCTGAGCATATCTCAAATGGTTACAACGTTTACGCTCGTTTAGAGGGTAATATCGAAGACAGCGTAGTTTTGAGCTGTCACATGGACACGGTCACACCGGGTAAAGGCATTGAGCCAATTATCGAAGATGGCATCATCCGCTCTAAAGGCAACACCATCCTAGGTGGCGATGACAAATCTGGCATTGCAGCTATCATGGAAGCCGTGCGCTGCATCCAAGCTGAAAACCTAGAGCACAAAACCATTGAACTGGCGTTCACTGTGCATGAAGAAGGTGGCCTACACGGCTCAGCAAACTTCGATATGAACTACATTACCTCGGACAAAGCGGTAGTACTCGATACTGGCGGCCCTATCGGCACTATCGTTAACTCTGCTCCTGGTCAGCAAAAAATCGTAGCAACAATCAAAGGCCGCCCTGCGCACGCAGGTTTAGCACCTGAAGAAGGCATCAGCGCAATTCAAGTGGCAGCTGACGCGATTACTCAAATGAAGCTACTGCGCATCGATGAAGAGACCACAGCGAACATCGGTATTGTGGAAGGCGGTAACGCAACAAACATCGTAATGCCTGAGCTGAAGATCGTAGCAGAAGCGCGCTCACTAAACAGCGAAAAACTCACTGCTCAAGTTGACCATATGATCTCAACATTCGAAACCGTAGCGGCAAAACATGGTGCAGAAGTAGAGATTGAATCATCTCGTGCCTACGATGCATTTGTTATCCCAGAAGATCACCCTCACATTGAACAAGTGAAAGCCTCTTTCAGTGCCATCGGCGCAGAACCGTTCACTAAATCAACCGGTGGAGGTAGCGATGCAAACAACTTCTACAAGAAAGGTCTAACAACCGTTAACGTTTCTACTGGTATGTCTAAAGTACACACCACGGAAGAATTCATTGCAGTAGAAGACATGGTAAGAATTACTGAGTTCATGAAGCACTACCTGACTCACTAACTGTCATTATGAATAATGCTAAGCCCCGAGAATCAAGGTTCTTGGGGCTTTTTACTATCAAAAATACTTGACCTTCCCCCTAGGGTAACCCTTAGATTAACCATTCGTTTGTAATTTTTGGTGGCATAATGCGCATTCATTCACTGCGTACAATTTGCTTAATTCTGTTTAGCTCGCTGACATTAATTTTGTCTAGCGTGGTTTCCAGTGCGCCACTAATGCCAATACAAATGATGCAGATGTCCGAAGTCTCACAATCTTGCCACTCTATGGCAGAAGAGACCACTCAATCCATGACCATGCATCACACCGCAAGCTATACAACCTCATCTCCTATCGATTGCGAGACTAACAATAGCTTTGAGCACAACTGTTGTGATACCACCTGCATCACTGTCGTTGCGGCATTGCTCCATCCCCCTATCATGCCAGCACAACACAGTCAGCTCGTTGCATTCAACCATGAACCGACTCGTTCGATCGTAAAAGTCTCTCGCTCTCTCTACCGGCCTCCATCGCTTTAATTCGCTATTCAATCTAAATGGCCTAGGCTTCGAGCTATGGCTAGTTTTTCTGTCTGTTAGCTTAATGCTAATGGCCTATGAATGGACGAATTTACCCCATGAAACATCATCTAATTATGTTGGGATTGTGCAGTGCCCTTAGCGTTTCGGCCCCGCTGGCTTTTGCACAAACTGACGAGGCTTTGATAACCACAAACCGTGGGCTCAGCTTAGAGCAGTTAATCAGCCTCGCCCTTGAAAACGACAATACTCGCGCACAATTTAGTGCTCAATCTCAGGCAATCTTACAATCAGGCCTTGCTAACGCGACCTTAATGGATCCAACCATTAAAGTGGGCTTTGGCGGCGTACCAGTGGATAGCTTTAGCCTAGACCAAGATCCGATGAGCAATGTATCCGTCGGTATAATGCAAAAGTTCGACCGCGGAAATACAACCGAGCTGCAATCTGAACTGGCGAGTCATCAAGCCGACGCAAGTGCCAGTCAAATCGCCCTGCGCGAGCGTGAAGTGACCATGCAAATCACTCAATTATGGCTTGAGCTTGGCTATGCACAACAAGCCGAAACACTGCTTAACCAACAAAGAACTTGGCTCAACCAACTGGTTGAAAATATCCAAGCCAATTACTCACTCGGCATGAGTGAATCGCAAGACATTCTCGCTAGCCAAATCAAAGTGAGCCTGTTGGACCAAAAACTGATCGCCAATCAGCAATTGCAGTTTTCAATCAAATCACAGTTGTCTGAATGGCTTGGCAGCCAATGGTTAAACCAATTAGATGCCAATCAAAGCTCGTTGCACGCCTCTAATCAACTCGATTGGCCACGCTTAATTGATGTATTAAACAAAAATGGGTCGGCTTTAAATCAATCGCTTTTAAGCCACCCTTCCGTACGCGCTATTGATGCCACCATTGGTGCTGCGGAAACTCAAGTAGGCATTGCAGAGCAAGCCTACTCACCACAATTTGGCGTTGAGGTAATGTACGCACATCGACAAGCAAACAACATGCAAGGGAATCCAGCCCCAGACATGGTCAGCGCTTATCTCACAATGGATCTGCCGCTATTTACCGGTAACAAACAAGACAAAGCACACGCCGCGGCTCAGCACCAAGTGGGCGCAGCAAAATCGATGCGCGATGCCGCACTAGCGCGGTTGTCTGCTCAGCTACATACACTCAATAGCCAGAGACAACATACCCTAACGCGTATTCAGCGCTATCAATCCGATCTACTGCCCCAAGCCAAGGCGCAGCGGAAAGCGGTTGAGCGAGGTTACCAGAACAACAGCGCCTCATTTGGTGACATTGTCACCTCATCCATTGCAGAGCTTAACATCCAGCTAGAACAGCAAAGACTGCTAACCGACCTCAATATCATCAATAGCCAATTGGCAAGCCTACTCGGTGTGTTTGAACATCACCAAGTCACTTCGCCAAACCAAGCGAACCAATAGTAAGGACACAACATGAAATCAATCAAAGTCGCAGCATTAGCTTTGTCTATCGGTAGCATTTTAGGTGGCGCTATTGGCTTTACGGCGCAGCATTGGCTGGGCGATACCACGCATACAACCGAACACTCTCAAGAGAGTAATGAACCTCTCTACTGGGTTGCGCCAATGGACCCAAACTACAAACGCGATAAACCAGGTAAATCGCCAATGGGGATGGATCTTATCCCTGTTTTTGCTGAAGATGATACCGCCCAACAAGCGCCGGGTACGATCTCCATTGAACCAGCCGTTGAAAACAACCTTGGTGTAAAGAGCGCGCAAGTGATTGAGCAACCACTGCAGCCGAGCATTCAAGCGGTCGGGTACATTGCATTTGACGAAAGCACGCTTTGGCAAACCAACGTACGCGCCAGTGGCTGGGTAGAAAAGCTCTACGTCAATGCCGCCGGTGAAAGAGTTCGCCAAGGCGATGTACTATTCACCTTCTACTCTCCTGAACTGGTTAAAGCGCAGCAAGAATTGCTTAATGCCAAACGTACCGGACGCAAGAACCTCATCACCAGTGCAAAAGAACGCTTAGCCGCACTAGGTGTCGATACCACACAAATAAATCAAATCTATCGCAGTGGCAAAGCCAAGCAGAATATCGCAATAAAAGCCCTCGCCGATGGTGTCATCGCGACCTTGAATGTGCGCGAAGGTGGCTACCTTTCTCCGGCACAAACCGTCATTAGTGCTGGCCCACTTGAGCAAGTTTGGGTTGATGTTGAACTGTTTGAGCGACAAGCACATTGGATTAAACAAGGCAGCAGCGCCAACATGACTCTCGACGCAGTACCGGGTGAAACATGGCAAGGGAAAGTGGATTACTTCTACCCCATTCTTGACCCCGCTACGCGTACGTTTCGGGTAAGACTCAAATTTGACAACCCGAACGGCGAGCTCAAACCCAACATGTTTGCCAACATTGAACTTACCCCAACCAGCGAGCAAGCAGTGCTCACTATACCGCGCAGCGCCGTCATCCACTCTGCCAATATGAGCCGTGTTGTGTTGGCCTTGGGTAATGGGAAATACCGTTCAGCCCGTATCGAAGTTGGCCGTGAAGCAGGTGACTTCGTAGAAGTGCTCGATGGATTAACAACCGACGATAAAGTCGTCACCTCAGCGCAATTCATGCTTGATTCTGAATCTAGCCAAAGCGCCGACCTTTCGCGTATTAATGGCATCGACCAACCCGCTACGTCAGTATGGGCAAGCGGCCATATCACAGACTTAATGCCGCAACATCAGATGATCACGCTCAACCACCAGCCTGTTCCGGAATGGGATTGGCCTGGCATGGTGATGAACTTCAAGCTCGATTCTCAAGTCGACGTCTCTGGCTTAAGCAAAGGCCAAGCGATTGAATTTGAGATGAAGCAAGATGCCGACGGCCAATACTTGCTCACCGATATCAAACTTGACGCCAGCGCTCCAACTCAGGCTTGGGTTAACGGCACGATTACCATGCTCATGGCGGATTTCGGCATGGTCACCGTCAGCCATGAACCGCAGGATTCGATTCAATGGCAAGCTGGAGAGCAAAATTTCTCCGTTTCTGATTCGTTCGATTTATCTCCATTTAGTGAGGGTCAGCAAATTCGGTTTCTAGTCGAAAACCAAGGCGGCGAATGGCAACTAATGCAAATCGAAGCGCAAGGAGAGTCACTATGATCGGCGCGATAATTCGATGGTCCATCCAAAGCCGATTCTTCGTTTTGGTGGCAACGGTACTACTGACATTAGCCGGCTTATACAGCGTAAAAAACACCCCTGTCGATGCCATTCCTGATCTATCTGATGTTCAGGTCATCATTAAAACCAGCTATCCGGGGCAAGCCCCGCAAGTAGTCGAAGACCAAGTTACTTACCCGCTCACCACTGCGATGTTGGCCGTTCCGGGCGCTGAAACGGTTCGCGGTTACTCCTTCTTTGGCGACTCATACGTTTATATCATCTTCAACGATGATACTGACATGTATTGGGCGCGCTCGCGCGTGCTTGAATACCTAAGCCAAGTTGCACCTAACCTCCCGTCACAGGCCAAGCCGACACTTGGGCCAGATGCGACAGGTGTGGGCTGGGTCTACAGCTATGTGTTGCAAGACAAAACTGGCAAACACGATTTGGCTGAGCTGCGCAGTTTGCAAGACTGGTTCTTAAAATATGAGCTGCAAACTGTCGCGGGTGTGTCTGAAGTGGCCACCGTTGGCGGTATGGTCAAACAGTATCAAGTACAAATTGATCCAGCCAAGCTACGCGCTTACGACCTCACACTGCAGCAAGTAAACCAAGCGATTAATCAAGGTAACCAAGAAACAGGCGCATCGGTAATTGAAGTAGCCGAAGCAGAACACATGGTAAGAACCTCGGGCTATCTCTCCAGTATGGATGACCTACGCGCTTTGCCACTTAAAGTGACAGAGAAAGGAACACCATTACTGCTTGGTGACATTGCAGACATCAATTTAGGCCCACAAATGCGCCGTGGTATCTCTGAGTTTAACGGTGAAGGCGAAGCGGTTGGCGGCGTCATCGTGATGCGATTTGGTGAAAATGCGAGTGAGGTTATTGCACAAGTGAAAACCAAACTGGCAGAGCTGCAACGTGGCCTACCTGAAGGAGTAGAGGTTGTCACCACATACGATCGTTCAACCTTGATTGATGCAGCAGTCGATAACCTATGGCAAAAGCTTGCTGAGGAGTTCATCGTTGTTGCTGTGGTTTGTGCGCTGTTTCTATTCCATATCCGATCGTCTCTGGTTATCGCTATCAGCCTACCGATTGGTATTTTAGTCGCCTTTATCGTCATGCATTGGCAAGGTATTAATGCCAACATCATGTCTTTAGGTGGTATCGCCATTGCGATCGGAGCCATGGTTGATGGCGCGATCGTGATGATAGAAAACGTCCATAAACACATCGAGAAAACCCCATTAACTGATGAAAATCGATGGCAAGTGATCGGTAAAGCTGCAGAAGAAGTTGGCGCGCCTTTGTTCTTCTCACTGCTTATCATTACCTTAAGCTTTGTGCCTGTGTTCGCGCTAGAAGGCCAAGAGGGCAAAATGTTCTCTCCACTTGCCTTTACCAAAACCTATGCCATGGCAGCTGCGGCAGGTTTAGCCATAACACTGGTGCCAGTTTTGATGGGTTACTTTATTCGTGGCAAGGTGCTACCTGAGCACAAGAACCCTATCAATAAAGGGTTGGTATCGCTTTATCGCCCACTACTCAACCTCAGCCTACGCTATCCAAAATCTATGATCGCGTTTGCGATGGTGCTATTGGCATCGGCTTATTACCCAACCAAACAGCTGGGCAGTGAGTTTATCCCGCCGCTTGATGAAGGCGATCTGATGTACATGCCAACCACTTACCCAGGCATCTCGATTGGTAAAGCGCGCGAGCTACTACAACAGACCAACAAGCTGATTAAAACCGTACCGGAAGTAGAAACCGTTTGGGGCAAAATTGGTCGCGCTGAATCGGCTACAGACCCAGCGCCTCTCACCATGATAGAGACGACGATTCAGTTAAAACCTCGCGACCAATGGCGTGACGGCGTCACCACTGAGTCATTACGTCAAGAGTTTGATCAGTTGGTTCAGTTCCCCGGTCTTACTAACGCTTGGGTAATGCCAATCAAGACGCGTATCGACATGCTAGCAACCGGTATTAAAACTCCCATTGGCATCAAGCTCTCTGGCCCCGATCTTAAAGTAATCGAAAAACTTGGATCGCAGCTTGAGCCAATATTGAATGCCATCGACGGCACCACCTCAGTGTATGCCGAGCGTGTTGCTGGTGGCCGCTACGTCACCATTGATATTCGGCGCCGCCAAGCCGCGCGCTACGGGTTAAGCATCGCTGACATCCAGCAAGTGATTTCAACTGCCGTTGGAGGCATGAAGGTAGGTGAAACCTTTGAGGGCTTAGAGCGTTATCCGATCAATGTACGTTACCCCCAGCATTACCGTGACTCAGTGGTGAAACTGCGAGACTTACCGCTTGTGACACCAAACGGCGCGCGTATCGCGCTTGGTGATGTAGCGAACATTCGCTACGAAGATGGCCCACCGATGATAAAGACTGAAAACGCACGTCCGAACGGTTGGGTATTCGTCGATATTGAAGGCCGAGATCTAGGCTCTTACGTACAAGAAGCCCAACAAGCGGTAGCCGAGCAACTGCAGTTGCCAGCAGGCTACTCGTTAACCTGGTCTGGGCAATATGAATACATGGAGCGCGCAAAACAACGCTTGAGTGTGGTTGTCCCTGTCACACTTGCCATCATCATGCTACTGCTCTATTTCAGCTTTAGACGTGTTGGTGAGGTCATGATCATCATGGCCACATTGCCACTCGCTATGGTGGGCGGTTTGTGGCTCATGCATCTGCTCAACTTCAATTTCTCTATCGCGGTAGGTGTCGGCTTTATCGCCCTTGCAGGCGTCGCAGTAGAGATCGGCGTCATTATGTTGGTTTACCTAAACCAAGCTTGGGATGAGAGCAAACTCAGCGCAAATCAAGCTCAGCGCCCTCTTGATGACCGCGATTTAAACCACGCGATTAGCCAAGGCGCAGGTCTGCGCGTTCGCCCCGTCATGATGACCGTAAGCACCGTGATTATTGGCTTAATCCCAATTATGTATGGGCACGGAACAGGTTCAGAAGTGATGCAACGTATCGCCGCACCAATGATTGGTGGTATGGCATCTGCGCTGCTGCTCACACTGTTAGTACTGCCCGCCATATTCAAACTTTGGAAACAACGACAACTAAATTCAGCTCAAAAGGAAACAGCATGAAAACACTATTAATCGCCACCCTAGCCTTCACCGCTCCACTAGCCTTGGCCGACAGCATGGATCACTCGGGAATGGACCACTCAAATATGGATCATTCGCAAATGAATCACGCAAAGATGGACCATTCTAAAATGGATCATGGCTCGATGATGAACATGCCGGGCATGTCTGAAGTGGGTATGCCCGCGAAAGGTGCAAAGCCAGATAAAGTGGTTCACGTGATTTTAAGTGATGACAATACCATCACGTTCAAAAAGCCCGTCACCATTGAGCCGAATGACGTTGTTCAGTTTGTCGTAATGAACACTGGCACACAAATCCATGAATTTTCAATTGGCTCTAGCGATGAATTGAAAAAGCACCGCGCTATGATGGCGCAAATGGCAGGTATGGAGCATGACACCAACAACTCTATCGTCGTTCAGCCTAAAAAAGCGCGTCAGTTCTTATGGCACTTCCATGGCAAAAACCAAGTTGAGATCGCCTGCAACATAGGTGACCACTACGATAAAGGCATGGTGGAAAAACTCACTTTGTAATTTACATCTAAAGAAAAGCTCGCACATTTGTGCGAGCTTTTCTTATGTATCATCGACGGTGAATCATTTTGCGACTTTCCAACTATCGTTCAACGTCAATTAACCCTGTTCTCATTGCGCAGCGTTTTAGCGTAAGATGATCACTAATCGCTTTACCATTGAGTCTATCATTTGTCTAAACAACCCAATCTCACTATCGCTAGCGCGAACTTATTTAACTTTGTCGCGCCACCCAATGCGTTTTATGACTTTGAGAACATCTACGATCAGGCTCAATGGCAAGATAAGTGTGATTGGACCAAGCGACAGATTGCAGAGCTCAACCCCGATATTATTGGAATTCAAGAGGTATTCAGTATTGCCGAAACGGAGAAACTGTTTGCTGAAATAGGTTTTCCGTATTTTGTTACAGTCGATACTCCGCATATTGAAGATGACTATATCTATTCAAAGCCGGTCGTTGCCCTCGCTTCAAAATACCCAATTACTCACCATCAAGCAGTACCGCCACTAACCAATAACGCAGAATTTCATGCGCCTAATTTTAGTCGCCAACCGATCTATGCTGTGGTCGATATACCGGTTATTGGCCATATTGCAGTTTATGTATGTCACCTAAAATCGCAACGCGGGACCGAACTATCAGAGAGCTCGTTCAATCATCCGCTCTTAGGCTCTTGGCTTTCTAGCCAACAAAGAGGCTGGGAAGCGCTGATGCTTAGACTGTTTATGGAGCAACAATATGCTCAAAATCCATTGCCAAGCGTGTTAACTGGAGACTTCAACCAGTCGCTAATCAGTGATACCACAAGCCTACTGGTTAAGCCGGTTGAATCTGATGGTTTAGCGCTACAGCTACAAGATAGCTGGCAGGTATACCAAGATAAGCATCCGTGCGCTACTCGTCCTGCGACCCATTACCATTTTGCCAAAGGCAATGTGCTCGACTACATATTGGTCTCGCAAGAGCTTCAAATCGAATCGCCCTATTCGCTGATCGATTCGATTGATTACACCACTCTCGACAAACACCTTATCAATCCGAGTTTCGAACAAGATAAACAAGCAAGCGATCATGCGTTTGTCGCCGCTCAATTCCAGTTCTCACTATAGAAAAAATACTATAAAAAAGGCGCTTCTAAAAAGAAGCGCCTTAGCGATTAAATCAAACCATAAATCAAGATAGCTTAAACATCGCAACCTTGTCGGTTAAGTCTTGGGCTTGGCCTTTCAACTTACTTGATTCTGTCGAGCTTTGTTGAGTATCCACCACCAACTGATCGGCTACATCTTTAATCGAAGTGATGTTTTGCGTAATTTCACCCGTCACGTGCGTTTGTTCTTCTGCCGCGGTTGCGATTTGTGTCGCCATATCACTGATTAATGATACTGCATGATGAATCTCGCCTAGGGCTGCGGTTGCTTGGTCTGCATCAACCACGGAAGTGTTCGCCAAGTCAGAGCTGCTGCCCATCAATCCTACTGCTCGCGCTGTAATTTGCTGCAGTGTATCAATTGTTGCTTTGATCTCTTCCGTTGAAGAATGCGTGCGCTGCGATAGTACACGAACTTCATCTGCGACCACGGCAAAGCCACGGCCTTGCTCACCCGCACGTGCGGCTTCAATCGCCGCATTCAATGCAAGTAGATTGGTTTGCTCAGCAATACCTTGAATGGTTGATAGTACCGTTGAGATCTCTTGCGCGTGGCGGTCTAGATCGCCAATAACATTGCTTGCTTGTTCAAGCTCATTGGCCAAGCTATTGATAGAATCTTTGGTTCTCAATACTAAAGATTGACCTGAGTTGGTGCTTTCCGTTGAACCATGCGCCGCTTCTGCTGTTTGCTCAGCGTGAGACGCGATCTCACGTGTTGCACTGGCAAGCTCAGTCACTGCCGTTGCAACCATAGTAATTTCTTGCTGCTGGGCATTAATCTCAGCCACTGCACTTTGCGCGCGCTGAGTACTGCTATCTGATTGAGCATTGATAGATTCAGATTGCTCACGAATGTGGCGAATCAAGTTCTGTAAGCTGCCAACGAAGGTATTAAAGTTATGAGCTAACTTGCCCACTTCATCATCGTTTTCAACTTCAATACGCTGAGTTAGGTCACCGCTACCATTGGCGATTTGCTCTAGTGCCTGAGAAACATTGTTCAGCGGCCTAAACAGAATATTACACAGCAAGTTAAACAGCAGTGTACAGATCACCACCACAATCGCCGTCACCAGTATTTGCCCCCAAACAGCATCAAATAACGGCGCCACCAGCGAGTTGTAATTAAGTACAGTCACCGTGGTAAGAGAAGTGCCGTCGATGTTTTGCGCGTAAAGAACAAACTCTTGACCGTCGATTTCAATCAACTCATCTTTACCTGACTGAACCGCACCTTTAATTGTATTGAAGTTCAAACCCAACTCGTTCACAGATTTATTCAATAGCTTGGTGTTGGCGTGAGTAAAGACGTTGCCTTGGTCGTTGGCAATAAACATGTAGCCGTCACCCGGTAGAATCACCGTTTGTAAGCTATTTAAAATATCAGTGATTTCAACGTCAGCACCAAGCACGACTTGTTGGCCGTGCAAATTGAGCGCTTTACCTAGCGATACAACATTGGCACCTGTCGCAGCGGCAACAGTTGGGTTATCCATAAAGACTTTGCTTGGGTTAGCCATCGCATTTGTGTACCAACCCCATTTACGCGGATCATCATTACCCGGCGGTAAGACGACGCCATTGGCATTGTCTTGGCTACCATCAGGATAAGCCAAAAATACATTATCAAATGCAGCTGATGTTTTTACTTGTTTTAGATGAGTAACGATGGCGTCTTTTGATACCTCTTGAGAAAGCGACGTTAGTGCCCTCTCTTTTGATAACAACCAATCAGTTACATACTGATTATAAGAAGCAGTAGTGCTTTCTAGGCGCTGCTCAACCTCAGTGTCCATTCTTTGCAACGAAGCATTAAACGACAAAGCTTCGACCAATAGTCCCCCGACAATAATGGCCGTACTTGCTGATATGGCAAGCTTGTTTTTAAGTGATAGTTTCTTAAACATCCGAAACCTTATTATGTTTTTAGATATGTATGGAGTTCCAATGGAACAAGCGAAAAAGGCGGCCACTATAATTTCTAGCTGTAAAATAATTCATGACACAGGTCTAGATCTTAGAAATTCGCGACAAAAAATAACGCCATCTATAATTTTAGACGGCGTTATTTACATGAAACTTGGCGAGAACACTTATTTAGCTGGTGAGATTCAAGCGCTCCAAAAGATGAGTTAGCGAGTCAAACAGCAAAGGAAACTACTGCTGGTAATCATTGCGCTCTTCGGCTTTATCAGAGTAATACTCAATAAATTCAAACTGCACATTATGCTTATCAACATAGTAAACATTTTTCCGGTGCGGGTGCTCAGCGCCCCAATGGTCTAACTCAAAACCAGCTTGAGATAAGCGCGCAATTAGATTATCGACATTTGGCACAGCAATACCGATATGTTTAACACCGGTAAAGCGGTCGGTCCACTCTCCTTGCGTACCCTCTCCCAATGAGTTTAGCGCGATATAGGATTGCTCATCGCCAATATGATTCCACTCAACGGTTTCACCATCAACATTCTGATATTCACCACCACCTCTAACTTCCCAAGATGGAATCGCGGCTAATAAGAACTGTGTGGTATGTGCCATATCTACTACTGAGATATTTGCATGTTCAACGTAACTTGTCATAAAAGTGCTCCTTGCGTTTTGATTATTCCTAATTGAATATCAACACTCTAAAACCTTAACTTAACTTGAGGTAAAGCACTTTTTTAACCTTTATGAAATATCAGGAGGGCGACTCTAAAAAGCATCGGCGTCAAAACGCGCTCGACGAGCCTCAGCTTGAGTGCAATTTGTCTCGCTCATCAACTCACTTAATGTGATCGCTGGATTGGCTTCGATAAGCGCTGCTAATTGCTGCTCTATTGAAAGGGAAGGTTTTAGTGAATTTAAGTGCCGTTCCACTTTGTCTTGAATAAAACGACTTTGTGACAGTTGGGATAACTGGGTGCAAAAATCGGATATATGAGAAATTTCACCGATTAACTGCCAATGCCGAGACCGACGTACTCGTTTCAGTTGGCATTGATATTGAGTCGCAAGATCACGAGCAACATCTAGCTGCTCTCGGCCAATACGATGGATTAACGAAGGTAGTGAGATAGTTTCTTTCATAAAAACAAACACCGAGCGTAATCGCTCGGTGTCTTCTAGAATCAACAGCGTTTGGTATTACCAAACTAACGCTTATAAACAACGCCTTATGAACAGCTCGCTAAAAGCTGACGCTTACGTGGTTCCTGAATCAATTTCCAGTGAATACCTTCGATAGCACCGGCAAACTTCCAAAGTAGCTTAACATCGACGTCACTGCCGTAAGTTTGTTTAACTTTAGAGAACACGGTTGGCGCGCCCATTTCGATAAATGTATCCACGTCATCAATACCCGCCTTTTTAACCATACGCTCAAGAGTAAGCTGCATGTTTGGCAAATCGCGTAAGCGACGGTTTGCTGACGATCGTTTAAATTTACGTTGAGAAACCGAAAGGTCTATCGACTTCTTAACGATAACATCTAACTCTTTGTTTCGGGAGTCAAACAGCTCAGTAATATCGTAGTAGTTTACTGTTGCTGTAGTCTGTTTTTTTACATGACGATATTTCTCACACCCTAAAGCGATCAGATCTTCATCCAACTCTTTACCACCGCGGATAAAAATGCGCTCCGCGCTGAGTAATGCGAACATGGCATCATTTTGGAAGAGGCCAGTTCCGCCAAACATTGAACGCTTCTGAAAGCTCCCATATTTGCCAACGTACTGAATAAACATTTGGTCTGTCATATCCATTGATCCTTCTAATCTAGAAAAGCCCCGATTATTTATGATCACCAGATAGCAGCGTTTTTAAGCGAAAAAATTAGGTTGAAAATGTAGTGTATTTTATGAAGCTTCAACCCTTAAATTTGATAGCTGAAATGATAGTTAACGAAACAAAATAAGTCTGGTCATACTTCACATCAATAAGACCGAATTTCAGGAAATATGAGACTAGAATCACATCCTAAAATAAACTTGACACCATGCGTCAAAAAAATCACTATTCGACGCAGTTAAAATTACTCTGTGAATTGTCAGCAACTGATAATGAACGATTGCTTGTTTAGTCGGAGAAACGGTACACTAACCGCCTATAATTCATCATTATTAATTTATGACTCATTTATCTTTTTATTGGCTGCCAAATAACCAAGATCTCATCATTCAGAGTCTTGAGAGCGAGTTCGCAAATTTCCTTGAGAGCTCTATAGAGTCAGGCAAAATCAATTTGCCGCCGATTTCCGAAGTTGTCCTTAAAATACAAAAGCTCTGTACTCAAGATTCCGCTACTGTGGTTGATATCGCTGACTGCTTAGTTGCCGACCCTGGCTTAACTGCTGCTGTCATCCGCGTGGCTAACTCGGTTATCTTTAACCGCCGTAATATTGAATGCACTGAAATCATTACCGCCGTTTCCCGCTTGGGCATGCTGCGCGTGCGAGATATTGTTACTGCGCAAGCTATCGAGCAACTCAAAAACTCCGTAAACCTATCTGACGAATGTAATGCCATCTTACGTAAGAGCGCGATTACCTCGAAAGAGCTGTCTGCTACCATGGTCATGGTAACTAAAGAGTTCAAGAACGCTGATCCTCAGCGCTACGGCATACTCGATACTGACAAAGCTCTTCTAACCGGCCTACTGGCCGACATTGGCTTATTTTGCATCGTAAACGAGTACTACCTCTATTCAGAGAAAGGTAACTACCTTGATTGGGATTTAGCCCTTCGCGTGTTCGACAACCTATGCTCTTCTGCGAGCAAGTTAGTGTTGAACAAATGGGGCTTCGATGCGGACTTCGTTGACGTGGCAACCAACCAAGATAACCAGCATCAAGACGCAGAAATCTCCTACCTTGATATTGCGCGAATCGCCAACCACATCCTAATGTTCAGACGCCAAGATGAAGCCATCGACGAACATTCTATTGAGATTGATGTTACCGGTGCAGATGTTCTGTACAAACTCACTAATTTAGGTGATATTGAGTTCAATACGAAAATTGATGAACTTATCAGCGCCAGCGGCATTTAGTGATCAGGAAGGACCATGTTCTCAGGGATGTTATTTATCTTTACCCCACTTGTTGTGGGGTATTTTATATCGATTTCAAATCAGCGTTTACTCGAAAGAATCAACAGCACAACCTCTTACCTAATCTTGGTGATCCTCGCCTTAATGGGGTTAAGTCTTGCTGCGCTTGATGACCTTGGGCAAAACCTTCAAATCTTAATCAAGTACACCGCGACTTTCTTCTTCAGTTTAGGCGCATGTAACATTGCTATTTTGCCGCTTATCGATAGATTTTTACCGATAGAAACCGACATCAAAAATAGTAAACTCCCCCTTTCCAGCATGGCATTAGAATCACTCAAGCTTATCTTGGTTGTCGGTGCTGGTTTAGCCGCTGGTCTTTTATTACCTATTGATCTCTCATGGGTCGATACCGCCAGTGAGTGGATCTTAATCGTGCTACTGTTTTTTATTGGCATCCAACTGCGCAATAGTGGCCTTACTCTCAAGCAAATCCTAATTAATAAGCAAGGGATGTGTATCGCGGCTTTAGTCATCGCGAGTTCGTTTCTTGGTGGCATCATTGCGGCATTAATTCTAGATATCGATATCTTCCGCGGTTTAGCTATGGCATCTGGCTTTGGCTGGTACTCGTTAGCTGGCATCTTAATGGGTGATGCTTTCGGCCCTATCTACGGCGGCGTCTCTTTTATGATTGAGCTATTGCGTGAATTGGTTGCGCTGGTACTCATCCCGATGGTGATTCGTACTAAGCCATGTACCGCGATTGGCTATGCAGGCGCGACTGCCATGGACTTCACACTGCCTGTCATCCAATCCACGGGCGGTGTGCGCTGCGTACCCGTCGCGATTGTTAGTGGCTTTATTCTTAGTTTGTTAGTACCCGTATTAATGCTTTTCTTTGTCTCTCTTGCAGGTTAGATCTCAGGATTTTTGACAAATTACGTTTACAATAAAGCAATACTTATAACAATTAGGAAGCCTGATGAAACGGATGATAACTGCATTAGTGCTGAGCACCCTCGCCTCTGCCAGCTTTGCCGCTGATAACGCATGCTTGGCCAATAAGTACGACGCGTACGTAGATGCCTCTATGCGCTGGTATCAAGATCTCGCCGAGCTCACCTCAGCGCAATACCCAGAGCTAGCCGAAGTAAGCCAGTGGTATTTAGAAGGTCGCCAGCACCATTTCGCGCTCAATGCCGCGGCGGTCAAACACTATCTCGAAAATGACCCTAGCAAAGTGGCGACTGAACGTTCAGTGGAAGGCTGGTTACAACTCGAACAAAAAGAAATCAAAGCGCTAGCCAAGCGAGCTGATGAATTAGGTAAGATTGCTGAGCAAACCTTTACTGACCGCCAATCAAAGCCGCATCCAAAAAACTATGAGTTACGCTCTGCGTTAGCCGATTTACTCAGCCATCCAAGCAAGATCGACAAAGCGTTACAACGTTACAATCAATCCGTTAGCGAAATTGCCCAAACCGAGTGCCAGTAAACGTCTAACTCTATTCTAAGCGCTTTATAACTTATATAGATTAGAAGACAAACCGTCAGCCAAGCCTGACGGTTTTCTATTTATAGGATCTAGCCCCGCCATTTCTTACTTTTAATGAACAAAATCAATACAATTTGCCGCTATTTACTGAATAAGAAATCTAAGATTATTCAATTAAGGCGGGACATTAGTCCCATTTTCGTTTAGATTGTTCGGCTGCAACAAGAATGATAAGAGCAGTGTATTTGCATGGTATCGGAACAAAGAACGGCTGACGTGAGCTTCGAGAGTTTACTTCGAATTTTCACCGTCCCAGAAGGCCCAGACTCAACACTCACTCAAATAGAAGAAAAACTATCGCGCAACTTAAACAAGTTTTTGCGAGAGCACATAGTGGCGGAAGAAAAACCGCTGCGTGAGATTGAAAAAGACTTTTCTAATGCCGCGATACCCGAGCAACCTGAGTTTGTCTCAGACCATACTCAGCACCTGCTTGATAATCTTGTCTCCCATTCGGTTCATACTTCTGCACCAAGCTTTATTGGTCACATGACTTCTGCCCTGCCGTATTTCTTAATGCCGCTGTCAAAGATCATGATCGCCCTGAACCAAAACTTGGTGAAGATTGAAACCTCAAAAGCTTTCACTCCTTTAGAGCGTCAAGTTCTGGGGATGCTTCATCGCCTTATCTATGCTCAGCAAGATGGCTTTTACGATAAGTGGATGCACAGTGCCAACCACTCGCTTGGAGCATTCTGCTCTGGCGGCACAATCGCGAACATCACTGCCCTTTGGGTGGCTCGCAACAACGCACTGCGCGCGAGAAATGGCTTCAAAGGCGTAGAAAAAGAAGGCCTATTCCAAGCCATGAAACATTATGGCTACGATGGCCTTGCGATTTTGGTTTCTGAGCGTGGCCACTATTCATTGAAAAAGGCGGCTGATGTTTTAGGTATTGGTCAGCAAAGTCTCGTTGCGGTGAAAACCAATAGCGATAACCGCATTTGCCCTGATGACCTATTGGCGCAAATCAAATCGCTTAAGGCGAAAAACATTAAGCCATTTGCTGTGGTTGGTGTGGCTGGTACAACAGAAACTGGCTCTATCGACCCACTACGCGACATTGCTAAGATCTGCCAGCAAGAAGAGTGTCATTTCCACGTTGATGCGGCTTGGGGCGGCGCGACGTTAATGTCGAACAACTACCGTCATCTACTTAATGGTATTGAATTAGCCGACTCTGTAACGATCGATGCCCATAAACAGCTTTATATTCCTATGGGTGCGGGCATGGTTCTGTTTAAAGATCCAAGCTCAATGAAATCTATCGAGCATCATGCCCAATATATTTTGCGTAAAGGCTCAAAAGACCTTGGTAGTCACACGTTAGAAGGTTCTCGTTCGGGCATGGCGATGCTGGTTTACGCCGCAATGCACATTATTAGCCGCCCGGGTTATGAGCTACTTATTGATCAAAGTATCGAAAAAGCACGTTATTTTGCAGAATTGATTGAGCAACAAGCTGACTTTGAGTTAGTGTCTCACCCTGAGCTTTGCCTGCTGACCTATCGTTACTTACCAGAGCATATAAAACACGCACTGGAAATTGCGAATGCCGATCAGCGAGCGGAACTCAACGGACTATTAAATGAATGGACGAAGTTCATCCAAAAACGTCAACGTGAGAACGGTCGATCATTTGTATCGCGCACAAGATTAACGCCAGCCCATTGGGATCGCCTCCACACTATTGTTTTCCGTGTGGTATTAGCTAACCCGCTGACGACATGCGATATTTTGCAAAACATTCTGCAAGAACAACGAGACATCGCCCAACAAGCTCCTAAGCTGACACAGAAGATCGAAGCTCTAGCACAACAAATATGCGCAAAGTGAAACTTTCTTTCTGATTTGTTGTAACTTCATATCATTACAAGCCTCTATTTCGTCACTTTTGGGCGAATTAAAACAAAATTGTGTAGTTTTTCTAAAATTTTGTTTGAGGCTTGTCATATTCTCACCAATTGATTCGTATAAAAATTACTGGAACAGCGTGGGATAGGTTTATACTGGCTCAATGGCGCTGGTGAATAGAATCCAATCGAAGTGAGATGTTATAAACTCGATTTGACGTGTAAGTTGTTGTCCAGCGAGTTGTTCTCTATACCCCTGTGAACACTATGAATACATTAGAAAAAATCCAAAAAAATCTAGAGAATTTCAGCAAGTCTGAACGCAAAGTTGCCGAAGTTATTATGGCATCGCCACAGACAGCTATTCACTCTAGCATTGCAACATTGGCAAAAATGGCCGATGTGAGTGAGCCTACAGTTAACCGTTTTTGTCGCCGCTTGGACACCAAAGGCTTCCCTGACTTTAAACTGCACTTAGCGCAAAGTCTGGCAAACGGCACTCCATACGTAAACCGTAACGTAGAAGAAGACGACGGCCCAGATGCCTACACCCATAAGATTTTCGAATCCACTATGGCGTGTTTGGATGTGGCGAAAAACAGCCTAGACCCGATGCAGGTTAATCGCGCTGTTGATCTTCTTACTCAAGCGAAACGTATTTCGTTCTTCGGTTTAGGCGCATCTTCAGCGGTAGCTAAAGACGCACAAAACAAGTTTATTCGTTTTAATATCCCTATTACTTGTTTTGAAGACATCGTCATGCAACGCATGAGCTGCATTAACTGTTCTGACAACGACGTGATCGTGCTTATCTCGCACACAGGTCGTACTAAGAGCCAAGTTGAAATCGCTAATCTTGCTCGCGAGAACGGTGCAACGGTTATTGCCGTAACAGCAAAAGATTCTCCGCTAGATAAAGCAGCATCGCTTTCTATCTCTCTGGATGTGCCAGAAGACACTGACGTTTACATGCCAATGGCAAGTCGCGTTGTGCAGATGACAGTAATTGATGTGCTAGCAACAGGCTTTACACTGCGTCGCGGCGCGGGTTTTCGTGAAAACCTTAAACGCGTAAAAGACGCACTGAAAGATTCTCGCTACGACAAGCTTTCACACTTCTAGACTAGTGGTCTAACCCACGCAAACAGCATAAACAAACGGAGCCGATTGGCTCCGTTTTTGTTTTGCTCTATTTATTTTATATCCGCTATCGGTGGTGATAGTCCTCGCCGCCCCGACTCATCAACCACTTCGGCTAAAGACGCGCGTTCAATATCGGCACTCTCAGTACACTCCCCTTGGCATTGGCATACTTGCTGAAGAATATAGGTCAATCGCTCTTTGGTTAGAGGAAGTGGATTCCCTTTGATCGCCACCGATTTAAGCGCATCATTGGCGACATCTTCAAACGACGTGCTGCACACACCAAAGCTATTTAAGTTAGGCAAACCGAGCTTATCTAGCATCATATTTACCCAAAGTATGCTGTCAGTTCGGCAAGCATTGGTTCGCTCGGTGAGAATTTGCGCCACCTTTTGATATCGCGCTAATACATCTGCTCGGCCTGCATCTTGCGCAGCTCGAATGTTTTCTTGCATTACATAAGGTGCGAGACGAGCGGTTATCACACTATGCGGCGCGGCGAGTTTGCCACCAAGCGCAGAAGCTAAACCATGGGCAGCGCCTAACTTCGCATTGGTGATCGCCATACCACCAAGCATGGCGGCAAAAGACAAATCACTGCGTGATTTAAAATCATCTTGCAAACAACCCGCTAAGATAGCGCCACTTAGACGTCTTAACCCTTCTTCACACACCATATCGGTCAGCGGGTTAGGATCGCCACAGACATAGGCCTCCATCAAATGAGTAAACGCATCCATAGCACCGCGGCCTGATGTATAGCTATCAGTGCCGTAGGTTAATGTTGGGTCAACAATCGCTACGTCGGCCAACATATCTGGACTACGCAAACTCACTTTTACTTGGTCTTGCCCCGAGCGAAGCACAGCATTTCGCGTCACTTCAGAGCCGGTACTCGCCGTTGTGGGAATAGCAATAAAAGGGATCGGCTTGGTTTTTAAAGGAACGTTGCGCCCGACCACTTCAACATAATCGTAAACATCGCCTTGGTTAGGGATGATCGCCGCAAGGGCTTTCCCCATATCGATAACACTACCGCCGCCTATCGCCACCACCATATCTGGCTTAAACTTACGCCCTGATAAAGCGGTCTCTTCAACCATAGTGATGTTAGGTTCGCCTGAAATGGCCACATGCTGATAGCGCATGTTTTGCTGTTTTAGATAATTGATTAATGGAGAGGCTCGAGAGGTGTTTTGTCCAGTGACAAGCAGTACGCTGTAACCAAATTGGTTGAGAACGGAGAGAGACGATTGCAACGCACCTTCACCAAAGATGATTCGTGTGGAGGTCATAAATTGAAACACAATTACACTCCTTAGGCTTAAATTGGGCTAAATCTAGATTGCCTTGTGGCAAACAAAAAAAAATTGACCTACAGCGCTTTGTCGAAAATAACCCTATTTATTTTGATGCTTTCGCGACTTGTCCCACGGCTTTAATGGCAACATATCCTTATTCTCGCCTGCTTTTTCAGCAATAGATTCTACCTATCAAATCAAGAGGCAAATGCCACTTTATTTTCCCTCTCGATTAATGCATAGTTGCAGCTATCAAAATAAAGGAGAAAGAGTATATGTTCGTAGTTATTTTCGGTCGCCCAGCATGTCCATTCTGTGTTCGCGCAAAAGAGCACGCAGAAACGCTAAAAGCAAAACGTGACGACTTCAACTACCGCTACGTAGACATCCACGCTGAAGGCATTTCAAAAGCGGATCTAGAAAAAACAGTTGGTAAGCCAGTAGAAACTGTACCTCAAATTTTCATCGATCAAGAGCACATCGGCGGCTGTACTGAATTTGAAGAATACGCAAAAGAGAACCTAGGTCTTTTCGACTAATCTCACACTGCGAAACGAATTATTAAAAACCGCTGCTTTTGCAGCGGTTTTTTCATATCTAACAGAAACTTAGGCCAAAACAAGAGATTCGTTCACTGCTACTAAAAATAATAGTACTTTCTACTTATCTTTTTTATTTTTTCAGCTACAATTTGCACAACCTATACTTGAGCTCAAAAAATGGCCTTAAGTATTTTTTTCTGGCACAGACACAAGAATTGCCCCTGTGAACATTGACGTCGTACACTTGCTCGAACAAAACCCTATCCTCCTCATCTTTGTCGTATTGGCCATTGGCCTTGCTATCGGCAAAATCCGCTTCGGAAACCTTCAACTTGGTAACTCTATTGGCGTATTGATCACCTCGCTGATCATGGGTCACTTAGGTTTTACCTTTAACGCAGACGCCTTAACCATTGGCTTTATGCTATTTATCTATTGTGTAGGTATCGAAGCTGGGCCAAACTTTTTTGGTATCTTCTTCCGCGATGGTAAACACTATTTCATTTTGAGTATGGTGGTGCTTTCTACGGCGCTATTCATCACCCACTTCTGCAGCCGCTATCTAGGTTTGGACCTTGGCCTATCTGCCGGTATGATGGCGGGTGCGTTAACCTCGACCCCAGTATTAGTAGGTGCGCAAGATGCTCTGAACACCGGTCTGGCAACGCTACCGAGAAACATGGACTTTGGGCTAGTGCTTGAAAATATTTCGGTCGGTTATGCGATGGCTTACTTGATCGGCTTAATCAGTATGATCATGTTTGCTAAGTTGCTACCAAAACTGCAGAAAGAAAACCTATCAGACTCTGCTCAGCAAATTGCCCAAGAGCGTGGTTTAGGCAGCAGTGGTCAACGTAAAGTTTACCTGCCAATTATTCGTGCCTATCGTGTTGGCCAAGAACTTATCGATTGGACAGATGGTAAGAACTTACGTGAGCTGGGTATCTACCGCCAAACTGGTTGTTACATCGAACGTATTCGCCGTGGCGGAATTTTAGCGCACCCTGATGGTGATGCAATTTTACAAGAAGGCGATGAGATTGCGCTGGTTGGCTTCCCAGATAGCCATGCTCGTCTTGACCCAAGCTTCCGTAACGGTAAAGAAGTCTTCGATCGCAACCTACTTGATTTACGTATCGCAGAAGAAGAAATCGTCGTTAAGAGTGATGCCATTGCCGGCAAGCGCCTTTCAGATTTGAATCTCTCTGAATATGGCTGTTTCTTAAACCGCGTTGTACGTGCGCAAATCGAAATGCCAATGGATTTAGACATCGTATTAGCAAAAGGTGACGTACTGCAGGTAAGTGGTGAAAAGAGCCGCGTGCATGGCCTAGCGGAAAAAATCGGTTTCATCTCGATTCACAGCCAAATGGCTGACCTATTAGCCTTCTGTAGCTTCTTCATCCTTGGCTTACTGTTTGGTTTGATTACGATGACGTTTGGCCAAGTATCATTTGGCCTTGGTAACGCGGTTGGTCTATTGCTGGCAGGTATTTCACTGGGCTTCTTGCGAGCGAACCACCCTACTTTTGGTTATGTTCCTCAAGGTGCGCTTAACATGGTCAAAGACTTAGGCTTGATGTTCTTTATGGTCGGCATCGGGCTCAGTGCTGGCGGCAAGATGTTTGAGCATCTATCGCAAATCGGCCCGCAGGTGATTGGCCTTGCGTTCTTAGTCAGCGTGGTTCCCGTGGTTGCAGCTTACTTAGTTGGCGCCTACCTGCTTAAGATGAACCGTGCACTACTATTTGGTGCCATCATCGGTGCTCGCACCTGTGCTCCTGCAATGGACATCGTAAATGACTACGCGAAATCGACCATCCCAGCATTGGGTTATGCGGGTACCTACGCGATAGCCAACATATTGATGACCTTAGCCGGTACGGTGTTGATCATACTGAGCTAGACCTCTGATAAGAATAGAAAATCCCCGCTCACTGATTACAGTCGCGGGGATTTTTATTTTGGCCGAATAGACGGTTTTAGTTACGCTTGAGCAAACTCTTTACGCAGTTTCTTGGCTGCAGAGACCATGTTGGCGAGCGACGCTTCTGTCTCAGCCCAGTTACGAGTTTTTAGTCCACAATCTGGGTTTACCCATAAGCGCTGCGCCGGAATTTGCTCAGCCGCTTTGTTAATAAGACCTTCAATCCACTCTTCGGTTGGAATGTTTGGCGAGTGAATATCATATACGCCAGGGCCAATTTCATTCGGGTAATTAAACTCTTCAAACGCTTTCAGCAGCTCCATATTCGAGCGTGATGTCTCAATGGTAATCACATCGGCATCAAGTGCGGCCACTGAGTCGATAATTTCATTGAACTCTGAATAACACATGTGAGTATGAATTTGAGTCTCTGGCTTCGCGCTTGCTGCGGAGATCTTAAACGCATCCACTGCCCACTCTAAATATGCTTTGTGGTCACGCTTTTTCAGTGGCAAACCTTCACGAATTGCGGGCTCATCAATTTGAATAATGTTGATGCCTGCATCTTGTAGGTCAGACACTTCATCACGCAGCGCCAGTGCAAGTTGGTTAGCAATCTCTTTTCGCGAGATATCTTCACGTGGGAATGTCCAACATAAGATAGTCACCGGCCCAGTTAACATACCTTTCATCTGTTTACTGGTTAGCGACTGAGCATACGTAGACCAGCCAACTGTCATAGGTTTTTCACGCTCAATATCTGCAACCACGATGGCTGGTTTTACGCAGCGAGAGCCGTAACTTTGCACCCAACCAAACTTAGTGGTTTGAAAGCCTGCTAGGTTTTCAGCGAAATATTCCACCATGTCATTGCGCTCCGCTTCACCATGCACCAACACATCCAGATCTAACGCTTCTTGGCGTTTTACTGCATCTTCGATATGGCCTTTGAGCGCAATTTCGTATTCAGATTCCGATAACTTACCCGTGCGGAAGGCACTGCGTTGTACGCGAATTTCACTGGTTTGCGGAAACGAGCCTATCGTCGTCGTCGGAAACAATGGTAAGCCTAGCACTTCAGCCTGATGAGCCGCGCGTTCGTTATATGGCGCACTTCGCTCCGCTAACGCTTTGGTAATACTATTTAGGCGCTGCTGAACTTGAGGTTTGTTCACGTGAGCCGCTGTCTTACGCGCTTGAATTGGCGCACTGTAGGTATCACAAGCAAGAATCGCGTTTTGGTCGCCATCTAGCGCTGCCCCTAACAGCGAAACTTCGGTCACTTTTTGCTTAGCAAAAGCAAACCAGCTTTGCACTTCATCGGTTAGGTTTGGCTCTAACTCAAGATCAACTGGGCTGTGTAGCAGCGAACAAGACGAACCAATCCAAAGCTTTTCACCCAACTTGTCTTTTAACGGCTGAAGTGTTTGCAATTGCGCTGAAAGATCTGCGCGCCACACATTTCGGCCATTCACCACTCCAGCTGACAATACCCACTCTTTTGGTAACTTTTCAGCAACTTGATCTAACTGAGATGGCGCCGCAGACAAATCTACATGTAGACCATCAACTTCAAGCTCAACAATACGGTCGAGTGAATCAACAACAGAATCAAAGTAAGTAGTTAGCAGCACTTTGACATCACTACGAATCACTTGGTAAGCGAGCTTAAATGAATCCAACCATGGCTTTTCTAGTTCAAGTGATAGAATTGGCTCATCAATTTGTACCCATTCGATACCTTGTTTAGCCAACTTGGCCAAGATCGCTTGGTAGGCGGTGAGTAATCGTGGTAGCAAAGTTAGGCGGTCAAAGCCATCTTCCACTTCTTTACCTAGATATAGATAACTCAGAGGCCCCAACAACACTGGTTTCACCGTATGGCCTGCTTTTACTGCCTCGTTTACTTCTTCGAACAGTTGCGGCCAACTCACTTCAAAGCTCGTCTCTTTGTTAAACTCAGGCACTATGTAGTGATAGTTAGTGTTAAACCACTTCGTCATATCTGATGCGGCACTGCCCGCACAACCACAATTGGCTTGCGACTGACCACGCCCTACACGGAACAAGGTGTCTAAATCCGGAAAACCTTGGTCATGTCGCTTAGGCACGTTACCGAGTAGCAATGTGGTCGTCAGTACATGATCATACCAAGCAAAATCACCCGCGCTGACAAAGCTCAAATTCGCATCCGCCTGAGTTTTCCAGTTCTTTGCTCGTAGATCCGCGCCCACTTGCTTTAGCTCTTTCTGTTCAATTTCACCGCGCCAGTACTTTTCTAGCGCAAATTTGAGTTCGCGTTTTTCGCCAATACGCGGGTAACCTAAAATGTGCGTTGTCGTAGCCATAATCCAAATCCTTCGTTCAATATTTTATTTCGTTTGTTTGGTTCAGAGCCTACTTGATTGCTTTCTGCTTCAGAGCAACCAAAGGCGTCTGGATGGCTAAACTATCTCGCTTCTCGCCAAGATGAACAACGTCCAATTATTCAACTTGTTTATTAAAAAAATTCATAATCATTAATCTCAACCTCAAAAATAAATAAAGCAGACTTATAGACGTCTAGATGTTTACATTCACCTGTTACACAGGTAAGTTAGAAATATTCATGGAATGAAAATCTGGATGAACGTGATTGATGATAGAACTCAAACACCTAAGGACACTGCTCTCTTTACGCGACACTGGTTCGCTCACTGCCACCGCGACGGCGCTGCATTTAACCCAATCAGCACTATCTCACCAAATAAAAGATTTAGAAGCACGCATCGGCGGCCAACTGTTTTTGCGTAAAACTCGTCCGGTGAAGTTCACCTCTGAGGGAGAAATCTTGCTGCGTCTTGCGGATGATGTATTGCCACGTCTAGCGAGAGCAGAAAATGAACTCGCGAGCTTAAAAGAAGACGTAAATGGCCGACTGCATATGGCGATTGAATGCCACTCTTGCTTTCAATGGCTAATGCCAGCATTAAAGGAATATCAAGTGACATGGCCAAGTGTCACTTTAGATTTTTCATCCGGCTTTGGTTTTGAGCCTCTGCCTGCACTACTCAACGGCGAGCTTGATTTAGTGATCACTTCAGATATCCAACCAAGAGCGGAAGTACATTACGAACCTCTGTTCGATTTTGAAATGCGATTGATCACCGCCATCAACCACCCTCTCGCTTCGTTAAAGCAAATCGAACCAGAGCATTTACTAGATCAAACTATGATCTCTTACCCAGTGCAAAAGCAGCGTTTAGATGTGGTCAAACACTTCTTGCAACCAGCAGGCATTGAACCGGCTAAATGGAAGCAGTGCGATAACACATTAATGTTGGTACAAATGGTGTCAGCGGGATTAGGTGTTGCCGCACTACCAAACTGGGCAATCAGCGAATTTTCTCGCCAAGGGTTAATTACTAGCATCCCGTTAGGTGATGGGTTACAAAGACGGTTATTCGCAGCTACGCGAAATTCAGAAAAAGACAAACGCTATCTACAAGCGTTTTTCTCCACCGCGAAACAGCAGTGCAAAGCGCACTTAGAAGGGATAAAACTCGCTTAGTGGAATTATTGAGGTAATAAAAAAGGCGCTCTAGGCGCCTTTTCTCAATTATCGTTCGTATGATTTGAATTGATTGGTGAGCGGGTCATATTGGTAACCGAGTACGTCCAGTTTGCCCACAACATTCTCAACATCCATCTCATACATGCTGACTAGCTCATCGAAGCTATCGCACTCTAGCCGTAGTTTTTCGTTAACGATACCTAGAAGGATAATGCTATCTAGGCTTCGAACATTGCTCAGATCCATAACTCCACTCCTACTTTAATGGCTTACTTTTAGCCTAGACCTAAATAGTCATTTTTAAAGTGAAGCAGATCTAAAATGCCGCCAGTTATAGCACTTGGGCAATAAAACCTGAGCCAAGTAACATCACTAACGCAACACCAAGTTGTACTTTACTCACCGCTTTTTGAGTAAAGATATGCCAACACCAAACCACAACACCACTAATGAGTAGCGCAAGGCCAAATAGAATGGGTTGAGTCAGTTGGCTAAGTTGCTCTTCGCTCAATCCATAGGCTTTGAACAATACCGTCAAGCTCATCAGCATCGCAGAGACAACGCCTGCCGCAGGTAAAATTTTATGGAATGCTTGTAAACGAGTGCGCGCTACCGTCAGTAATAGATGCGCCAATGCAGCACCTAACAATAATACTTCAATCAACACCGCTAAGCCTGCAGACCAAGTGCTTGCCTCACCAATCATGATGCCCACGTAAGCCAACGCAAGACCATTAGCCATATACATCACCCATAATGGGCCTGAATCGCGAGTCTTTTTGGTTTGCACTTGGGTATAAAAATAGCCAATCGCGAAAACCACCATAAAGGCTTGGATTTTTAGCGAGGCTACGGCCAGCCATAAGATAGCTAACACAGGTAATAGTTTATGCACGCGGCCTCTTTGCCCCGGGCAAATATCGCCTTTGACTAACACTAGGGTTAAAACTAATTGCGCGCCTAAAAGCATTGGCGCAAACATCGTTAACAATTGCTGAACCATGTGTGATTTACTCACTAAAATAATAATAGGTGCGGATTCTACCAAACCTGCGGTTTTTCGCTATAAGGCAATGACCTTCTAATACGCAGTTTAGAAGCTAAACAGTCATAATATTCGATACAAAACGGCTATAGATACTCGTATCACAAGTCGCTATAATTCGCGCTCACTGGAATTAAGAGCAATATATGTACAACAATATCACGCCAATTCACGAGCATAAGAAATATTGGGCGGAGTGCTTTGGCACCGCACCATTTTTACCGACCAGCCGTAAAGAGATGGATGCTCTGGGATGGGACAGCTGCGACATCATCATCGTTACCGGTGATGCGTATGTCGATCACCCAAGTTTTGGTATGGCCATCATTGGTCGCCTACTTGAAGCACAAGGCTTTCGCGTCGGCATTATTGCTCAACCAGAATGGAATAATAAAGATGCCTTCATGGCATTAGGTAAGCCAAACCTATTTTTTGGTATTACCGCAGGTAACATGGATTCAATGATCAACCGCTACACTGCGGACAGAAAATTGCGCCATGACGATGCCTACACGCCAAACAACGAAGGCGGCAAACGCCCTGACCGCGCGACGTTGGTCTATTCGCAACGATGCCGCGAAGCTTACAAAGGTGTGCCAATTGTACTAGGTGGTATTGAAGCGAGCCTTCGCCGCTTGGCGCACTACGACTACTGGTCAGACAAAGTTCGTCGCTCAGTGCTGTTTGATGCTAAAGCAGACATTCTTCTATTTGGTAATGCGGAACGTGCGCTTGTTGAAGTGGCTCATCGCTTAGCTGACGGTGAAGAAATTTCTAGCTTAACTAATGTTCGTGGTACAGCGGTAAACCTACCTTGTGAGCCTGAGGACTACACCATCGTAGACTCATCACGTATTGAAAAGCCGCGTAAAGAAGCCTTCATTCCGCCAAACCCATACGCGGTTGAAGAGCAATGCGATACCAAAGCAAAAACTGAAGAGCCAGAAGCGAAGCCAATTACGATTCGCCCTTCTCGCCACGACGCTGCAACCACCGCGGTTCGCTTACCGCCATTTGAAAAGCTAAATAACGACCGTATTTTATACGCGCACGCTAGTCGCATTATGCACCTTGAGACCAACCCATATTCTGGTCGCGCTTTGATTCAACGTCATGGTGATCGCGAACTGTGGGTTAACCAAGCGCCGATTCCTCTATCTACACAAGAAATGGATTACGTATTTGGTTTAACTTATGCGCGTGTTCCTCACCCAAGTTACGGCAAAGCGAAAATCCCAGCTTACGACATGATTAAAACGTCGGTAAACATCATGCGTGGCTGTTTTGGTGGTTGTTCATTCTGCTCGATCACCGAGCACGAAGGCCGAATCATTCAAAACCGTTCTCAAGAGTCGATCATCAACGAGCTTGAAGAAATTCGCGATAAAGTACCTGGCTTTACAGGCACAATTTCCGACCTTGGCGGCCCAACGGCAAACATGTATCGCCTAGGTTGTAGCGACCCTAAAGCGGAAGCAAACTGTCGCCGCCCTTCTTGTGTATTCCCGGGTATTTGTAACAAGCTCAATACCGATCACAAGCACACCATCGACCTCTACCGCGAAGCGCGTAAAGTGAAAGGCATAAAGAAAGTGATGATCGCCTCCGGTGTGCGTTACGACTTAGCGATTGAGTCACCTGAGTACGTAAAAGAACTGGTTACTCACCACGTTGGTGGCTATTTGAAGATCGCCCCTGAACATACAGAGAAAGGCCCACTCGATCTGATGATGAAACCGGGTATGGGGACATACGACCGCTTCAAAGAAATGTTTGAAAAATACAGCCAAGAAGCAGGTAAAAAGCAGTACCTGATCCCTTATTTTATCTCTGCGCACCCGGGCACTGAAGATGAAGACATGGTTAACCTAGCGCTATGGCTGAAAAAGAACAACTTTGAAACTGACCAAGTTCAAAACTTCTACCCATCACCAATGTGTAATGCGACTTCAATGTATTACTCAGAGACTAACCCGCTGAAACGCGTGAAATACAAAAAACGCGAAGAAGTGCCAGTAGCGAAAGGTGATCGTCAGCGTCGTCTGCACAAAGCACTGCTGCGTTACCACGATCCAGCAAACTGGCCGATGATTCGTGAAGCACTGATCAACATGGGTAAAAAGCACTTAATTGGTGATAAGCCGGGCTGTTTGATTCCTGCGGAAGACTCCGATGTGCTAACCCCAGCTCAGCGCCGTAAGTCTGGCCGTCACGGTTCACAACGCTTTGCCACTAAGCATACTAAAAACCAACCGGGCTTTAGCAAAATGAACGGTAAGCGAGGCGAGAACAACGGCCAACGCAATACGGCTAAAGGTGGTAACGGCCAAGGTAACCCTAACAACCGCAATGGCGGCAAACCTAATTCTGGTGGCCAAAATCGTGGTAAAGGTAATCCACAAGGCGGGTCACAAAACCAAAATAACAACCAGAGCGGTTACCAAGGCAAAAACGGCGGAAGCACTAGTAATCGCCGTGGAACAACCGGAAATAATACCGGTAACGCGCAAGGTAAACGCAAACAGAGACAACGCTAATAATTCAGCGAATACTAAAGAGGCTGACCATATGGTCAGCCTCTTTCATTTCTATCAACTCTTTGCGTAGTGCAACAATATCCGATTGAACTTAAGCGTTTTTCTCTTCAAACTCGCGCATAAACTCAACCAAGGCTTGTACACCTTCTAATGGCACGGCATTGTAGATTGATGCACGCATACCACCTACGGCGCGATGACCTTTTAATGATACTAAACCACGTTCTGCAGCTTGCTCCAAGAACAGACCATCTAGCTCAGGTTTCGCCAATTGAAATGGCACGTTCATACGTGAACGGTTTTGAGGATGTACATTGTTGCGGTAGAAGTCTGAACCATCTACGTAGTTGTAAATCAATGCCGCTTTTTCACGGTTGATTTGCTCCATTGCCGCGACACCGCCCTGCGCTTTTAGCCATTTGAACACTAAGCCAGAGAGATACCAAGCAAACGTTGGTGGCGTGTTAAACATCGAGTCTTTTTCTGCCAAGACTTTGTAATTAATAAAGCTTGGTACCACTTGGCTCGCAAACTCCAACAGATCATCACGAACGATAGCGATGCAAAGACCCGCAGGGCCAATATTCTTTTGCGCACCCGCGTAAATCACGCCGTACTTGCTGACATCAATTTGACGAGAAAGAATATTAGAGGACATATCTGCAACGATCGGCAAATCGGTTTCAGGCAGCTCAGCGATCTCTACACCATCAATGGTTTCATTCGGGCAAAAGTGAACATACGCAGAATCAGCAGCGACTTTCCACTCGCTAGTTGGCTTTACTGCAACTTTGCCATCAATGGTTGTTTTCGCATCGAAAACATCCACTTCACAATATTTTTGCGCTTCATCGATGGCGCTTTCTGCCCAGTAACCTGCATCAACGTAGGTCGCTTTCTTTTTGTCACCAAGAAGGTTTAAAGGCACGGCTGCAAACTGCGCTCGCGCACCACCTTGGCAAAATAGAACTTTGTAGTTATCTGGAATATTGAGCAAATCACGTAAGTCTTGCTCAGCTTGCTCGGCCACTTGGATAAACTCTTTACTGCGATGGCTGATTTCCATTACAGACGTACCCAAGTTGTTCCAGTTAATGAATTCCGACTGGGCTTGCTCCATTACCGCTTTCGGTAAAGCCGCAGGGCCGGCACTAAAGTTAAAAACGTCACTCACAGTTTCTTTCCTTGCTGGTACTTTGTATAAGCCTTCATTAATACCACTTTTTTCGAGAGTTAAAAACAACAAAAGAGGTCTTAAGACCTCTTTTGATTGGCTAACGCTGTTTATTGATAACTTTTCAGCTTACATACCAAGCATTAAAGGTAACAGCATGTCTTGCAAAGCGATCTTTTGACCGCTTGCAAATTGTAATTGGCCATCTTTAAGCTCCGCTTTTAACTGGTAGCCTTTGTCTACTTCGCCGACAAACTCCATGACCATACCTTCATCAATGGCTGCGCGGAAGCTTGGGTTATCCGCCACGAACTGGTCAGAAGCGAATGTTTCTACGTGACCAGTTAGCGCAGGCAATACGATCATCGGGTTCATAGAGTAGCCTGCTTCTGATTCAGGCAGTTCAATCTTCCAGCTCGAAGAGAACGTACCCTCGCCCATCTGCATCGACAGCTTATTCAATGCAATATAGAAACCGCGCTTCATCATGCTGTCAATCGCTTCAATAAACTGGCGCTCGCCTTCTACTGTACCCACTGGCGCAGTTTCATACGCTAACATCAGCTTTTCAAAGCCAGACGCGTCTAGCTGACCAAACGTCATATCCACAGAGAAGTTATCCACTTTGTCGGTGCCCATGATCACATCATTCGCACTGATTGCGTGGTTGCTGTCTACACGTTGCTGCTGCTCATCGTATTGCGCTGAGTAAAGGTATTGACCTTGATTAAACTCAAACTCTTTGCCATTTTGCGGCGTCACAATGTTCATGTTTTCGATGACAACTGATTGATCACCGATCCAGAAGCCTTTTTGCTTCTTGCCGTTACCTTTCGCTGTTAAGCCTGTAACCATCCATTTCTCTGACGTTGTTGAGTCACCTTGGATAGATGGGATATTAAGCTCAAACTCCACTTCACCTAAAACGCTTACATGACCAGTCAGTGTTGATGGTGCAAATGAGAACATGCCTGCAGGTTCGGCCGTTAGCTCCGCTGCCCAACTATCCAGCTTGAACGCGAAATCTGTGTTGCCGTTCAGCTGAGTATCAGTGTGTAGTGTCAATTCTGGCCACATCTCAGTCGCTGAATCAGCACTTAGGCTGAATAAGCCGTGCTTAACTTCACTGGTAACGATCATTTCGGTTGGGATGTTATCAGCCGCAAACATTTCTGCGGTGAACTCATCTTTAACGACATAACGAGTCACAACCGTAGAACTTAGGTAACCGCGTTCATAGCTAACGACTTCCGCTTCAACAGCATCGCTATCAAGCTGAGCAATACCGTCATTAATTACGTTGTAGCCAATCTGACCAACCGCTAAAGGCCAACACAGAGCCAATGAGATTGCGCCGCCAATAGCGCCATATTTTTTAAGTTGTTGCATGATTTTTTGCTTATGTTTTATTAAATATCTACTTACAGTCTACACGAAAAAACCTTGAGTTAAATCAGAGTATTGGTCAAATAAATCGCCGGGCGATATTTCTATTAACTAGCTCTCAGCATATTTGCGACAAACTTGCTACGGTGAGTTTATAAGCATCTTATCTGTTTGGAGTTTCAGTTAAGTGAACCAATATGCCGTACTATGTGTAGACAACAATCCTGTTAGCGTTGAACAGTTGCGCCAAGAGCTCAGCTCCTTTGCGTCGCGTTTTGATATTCACAGCGCTGACACCATGGAAGATGCTCATGCCGCGCTGCAATACTGCCTTGATAATGACCAGCCAGTCGCATTAGTTATTGCCAGCCACCATGAAAGTTTCGATGGCGCTGACTTACTGATTCAGCTCGATAAATCACCTTTAACTCAAACTGCGCGTAAAATTCTCATCAGTTGCGGCCAAGATATTCAGGCCATTCTCGCTGCGGTCAATGAAGGCCGACTCGACCACTGTCTAACCAAACCGCTACAAGACAACTTGGTGTTCAAAACCGTCAAAAAAGAGCTGACGACCTTTGTCATCGAACACGACAAAGAAAACTTACTTCACTATAGCCAAGTACTAGACCAACAGCGACTGCTGCGTAGCCATATTGATTTGAAGATGCGCTCTTACCAAGAGGGTTTCATCTCTGAGCATCACCGTATGTCCGATGCGCAGTTAGCCGAGCAAGTCATTGATAGTTTAATTAATTTCTTCTCCAACGAAGATGACACCCGCGCACTCCGACGTTATTCCAGCGATCATTTACTCACTGTCGAAGGTGAAGAAAACCGTTTTCTTTGGTTTATTACCAGTGGTGAAGTGGCGCTGTATAAAAAAGACGAGCTCGGCATGCAACGTGAAGTTGTACGTCACACCAAAGGTAATTTAGTTGGTGGTATGTCATTTGTTACCGGTGAACCTTCATTCTCTACCGCCATAACTTTGACAGATACAGAGGTCATTAAATTAGACCGAGCAGTATTCACCAAAGTTATGCATTCCAATACGGCGTTGCTCCCTCTTTTCACCAACTTATTGTTACGCCATTTCAACCGCCGCTTACAACGCAGCATCAACACCAAGCTCGAGCTACAAAAAACCCTCGAATCATTAGAAACCGCTCATCAACAGCTGATTGAACGTGAGAAAATGGCCATGCTTGGCCAACTCGTCGCGGGAGTAGCTCACGAGCTTAATAACCCAATTGCGGCAATACTGCGCGGCACTGAAACCTTAACGGACAATATTCACCGCTTAGTGGCAGACAGCAGCCGCAATGTGGTTGAACAAGGTAACCAAATACTGACGCGAGCCTTGGCATCAAGACCGGAATCGACCTCCGACGAACGCCAAAAAGCCAAACAGTTAGAGCAGCAGATTGCCAATCGCCGCATTGCGAAAAAGATGGTGCGTTTGGGCTTAGAGCAAGACCAAGAATGGATTACCAAAGCAAAAGCCAACGCAGATATGGCCATGGCTGAGCTCAACGAACTAGAGAACTTCCATTTGGCAGGCTCCACACTGCGTTCAATCAATGTTTGTGCGCAACGTATCGCTGATATGGTCAAAAGCCTAAAAGGTTATGCGCGCCCAGATGATGAGACCTATCACTATGTCGATATTCATGAAGGCATCGAAGACACGTTAGTCATTTTTGAAAACAAGCTCAAACGTCATCAAGTAGAGAAAAGCTACGCTCCTCTACCCGATATCAAATGTTTACCAATCGCGCTGCAACAGGTATGGACTAACTTAGTGTCTAATGCGATAGATGCCTTCCCAGAGCAAGGCATACTCACAGTGACAACCAGCATGGTCAACAGACAAGGCCAAACATGGGCTGTGGTGGCATTTAAAGACAATGGCTGCGGCATCTCTAAAGAGCTTATCGAGCAAGTCTTTACTCTCAATTTCACTACGAAGAAGGAAGGAAACTTCGGCTTAGGTATCGGTTTGTCAGTATGCCAGCAGATTATTCAACAACATGGTGGCACTATTGAAGTGGAATCTGAGTTAGGTCACTTCACTCAGATGTCCGTTTGGCTACCGATTGAAACCCCATCAAACAACAGCGAGGAAAACCACTAATGAACAAATACCTCATCCTATGTGTCGACGACGAGCGAGAAGTATTAGATAGCGTCATTCAAGATCTCGACTGTTTTGAAGAGCATTTCATATTGGAAGCGGCTGAATCTGTCTCTGAGGCAAAAGAAATCATCCAAGAGGCCAAATCAGAAGGAACGCATTTAGCGCTCATCCTATGTGACCATATCATGCCGGAGCAAACTGGCATCAGTTATCTAATTGAATTAAATGAAGATAGTGATACAAAAGTCGCGAGAAAACTACTACTAACAGGTCAAGCCGGATTAGAAGATACAGTTGAAGCAGTCAACCACGCTAGCCTAGACTTCTATCTCGCGAAACCTTGGCATGGCGATGAAATTCGTCAAATCGTCAAAGATCAGTTGACCCAATACATGATTGCCAACGAGCCCGATCTGATGCGCTGGGCATCCGTGCTAGATACCGAGAAGGTCTTTAATGCACTAGCCGAAAATCGAATCAACTTTGGTGAATAACTGATTGAAAAATGAGGTCTGAATTAGCCAATATGGCATAATGTTTGCTTATTTTAAGTTATTCCGACAAAACAATGACATTGTGCCGACACATGGTTTATCAAAACGTTTAGGATAGCCGCTGCTTTCATGGCAAGATGTCGCCGAATAAAATTAGATATAGATAGGTTAATCTCCTTATGCGTAAATCAATCTTAGCTGCAGCGCTAGTGCTGGTATCTGGTCAAGCTTTAGCTCAAACTGACCCAAATAGCCCATCGGTAATGAGCAACTTTAGCTACGATTACGTCGAGGCGCGTATCGGCGCAAGCCCTGGTACTTTCGGTGCAGGCATGAGCAAATCAATCCACCCAAATGCACACGCAATTGGCCGTATTGACTCTGAGTTCTCTGGTGATTTCGATGCCGCTGCGGGTGTGGGCTTCCACGCTCCTATCAACAACTGGGCAGACCTAACGGGTGAAATCCTGTTCCGCATTGCTGATGACGGTACTAACGGCACTGATTCAGGCATGGAACTGAACGTAGGTGTTCGTCAATGGTTAGGCCCACAACTTGAAGTTGGCGGCAAAGCAGGTTACGTATCGCTAGACGACAACGAAGATTGGGTAGGTGCAGCGTACGCACGTTTCCACGCGTCAGAGCTTTTCTCACTAGGTGCTGAAGCACGCTTGAACGACTTCTACGACGATCAAATCATGTTCACAACTCGCTTTAAATTCTAAGTTTGAACTCAAGATATGAAAAAACCGACCTGATGGTCGGTTTTTTATTGCCACTTGTTTAGCCAAGCTATTTCATCAGGGTTACTCTAGCCCCATCTGCTCGGCAATCGATTTTATTTGCTCTAGATCCATTTGGTGCACGCGGATCATTTGATTAATCTGGCTGATGCGCGAATTGGCATCATCCTGCTTATCACACGAATCAGACTTCGCATCCCATGATGTGCCATCTAAGTAAGCATCACACTGTTTTTTCAGCGTAACTAATTTAGGTTCAAGCTCTTCGCGCTCGACAATCAATGATTCAAGTTCTTGTTTTACCTTCAGCTCACGTTGAAATAGCTCGCGTGAACGCTCTAACAAGGTAACCTGCATATCCGCTTGATGATTTAGCTGATTGTTTTGTTTGTCCGCGTCGGCAATTTGCTGCTTTTGCTGATTAATCAGCTCTTCTAAAGAGATATTCACTTTCTCTAATTCAGCCACTTGAGATTGCATCGCCGCGAGTTGCTGCTCAAAATCTTGTTGCTGTTGCGTCATAGCTAATTTGAGCTTGTCAGCCACTTCATCATCAACTTTTGCTACTTTCTGCTCAACCTTTACCACCAACTGCTTTTTATCTTGTTCAAGAGTTTGAACTTCCTTCTCCAACTGTAGGTAAGTTTGCTGCCATTTATCAGCCGTCAATGATGAGCCAATCAGTCCGCCCAAAGCCAATCCAAGAGCACCGGCGATAGCAATATAAGCATAGGTGCGCTTATCACGCTGCTCTATTACTACCACATCTTCGTTATCATCGTGCTCGTTATGTGTGTTCACGTTATCGCTCCTACTGACTTAGCGCATCAACTCGGTTACCACCAAACTAGCGGTATAAATTAAAAAACCTGACACCAAAGTAACCACGACCCACTTTTGAACCTTTTCATTGGTTCGATAACGGAAAATTACAAACGCTAACGCAATAAGAAATACGATCGCAATCAGTCTTGTCATAGCCACTCCTTAGATGCCAGCACGCATAACCTTGGCGTGAGTTCATTATTTTATACCATTAATCAAGGTGAAATGGTCAGAGCCAAGTCGTTTTCTTGTTGTAAATTTAGATCACAAACCTGCCAAGTGCTTCAGTTGGACAAATAGCATACTGTTGTCACTCCCTCGTCGCATTATATTTGGGGAATAGCTAAAATTGAGGTATAAACAGCTAACCCTTTTTTTTGAGGCAAACTAATGAAACCATTTAAACAAGAAAACAAAAAACGTCGTATCCTGAAAAAACTATTTTTAGGCGAATTCGCGATGCTGGGCTTTGATGTTAGCTGTAAGACAAACATCCAAGATTTCGATCGTTATGATGTATTTGTTGATGAGTTCATCGACTACATCGATAGCCTAGGCCTATGTTTTGGCGGTGGCGGCCTTGAGTTGTTTGAAGGTTTTATCTGTGCAAACAAACGCTACCAAAACGTAACTGAAGAGCAAAAAGCTCAAGTTGCGGCTTGGTTAGAAGCTCGCGAAGAAGTAAGCGCTGTAGAAACAAGCGAACTAGTAGACGCAAACTACTTCTAATCAGAAAGCATCGTAACGTTGTAGACTGAGAATAACCTTCTTGCACAAACGGCGCTCATTGAGCGCCGTTTTTCGTTTTAGTTGACCTTTCGCGGCTCTAGTATCAAAAATCTGTTGAAATCATCAAAAATAGTGATAAAGTTCCTCCATCAATAGCCACCAGTGCTATTGACTAGCATTCATTCGCTAGTTCGAATGATTGTTCCGTTGAAGACTGCAGGAGAGTGGTTATTAACCAAATTTTAACATTTGGTTAGATTAACCTACCGAAGAAGTAAATCTTTCAGGTGCTGCCATAGGTAGCAGGGACTGTAGTTGGAGGAACCTCTGGAGAGAACCGTACTACCTCGTGGTAGCAATCGGTCGCCGAAGGAGCAAGCTCAGCGCAAGCAGAGTGAAACTCTCAGGCAAAAGGACAGAGGAGTGGAAAGTTACATCCAGCGATCTGGCCTTGCCTGCCCTATTGCTCATATTTGATGATTTTGCTGTTTTACGGCTCGATCTCACCTTTCACTCTTCTCCTTAAAAAAGTTTTATCACTTAAGGGGAAACCATGGATAACCTTCAATCTTTACTAAAAACCATCGACAATTTTGTCTGGGGTCCGCCATTACTTATTTTACTCGTTGGCACGGGTGTCTATTTTACTTTTCGTTTAGGCCTACTTCAGTTTAGGTACCTGCCTCGCGCGCTAAAAATGGTATTTAGCAAAGAAGATTCAAACAAACAGGGCGATGTTTCAAGCTTCGCAGCCTTATGTACTGCGCTTTCAGCAACAATTGGCACGGGTAACATCGTCGGTGTTGCTACGGCGATCAAACTGGGTGGCCCAGGTGCACTATTTTGGATGTGGCTAGCGGCTCTATTTGGTATGGCAACCAAATACGCTGAATGCCTACTTGCGGTGAAATATCGCCGTGTAGACGACAAAGGCGAGATGGTTGGCGGCCCAATGTACTACCTGCAATATGGCGTCGGCTCTAAAGCACTCGCGGTACTCTTTGCCATCTTCGCACTAGGTGTCGCGTGTTTTGGTATTGGTACTTTCCCGCAAGTAAATGCCATTCTCGATGCCAGTGAAATCTCGTTCGGTGTATCGCGTGAAATTTCAGCTAGCATCCTAACTCTGTTAGTTGCGTTCGTAACGTTGGGCGGTATTCAATCTATCGCTAAAGTGGCAGGTAAAGTGGTGCCGACAATGGCGCTATTCTACGTGTTGGCATGTTTAAGCGTCATCATCATGAATGCAGATAAGTTGCTAGAAGCGGTTGAATTGGTGATTGTGTCTGCCTTTACATCTACTGCGGCAACGGGCGGTTTCTTAGGTGCGAGCATCATGTTAGCCATTCAATCAGGCATTGCTCGCGGCGTATTCTCGAATGAATCTGGCCTTGGTAGTGCACCAATGGCGGCGGCAGCAGCAAAAACAGACTCGTGTGTAAAGCAAGGACTCATCTCAATGACAGGGACTTTCTTTGACACCATCATCATCTGTACCATGACGGGTCTTGCACTCATTCTAACAGGCGCATGGCAAAGTGACTTTGCAGGAGCAGCGATGACAACGCACGCATTTGCTGTTGGTCTAAACGCTGATACCTTTGGCCCAATGTTAATCTCTATTGGCCTAATTTTCTTCGCCTTTACCACCATCCTAGGTTGGAACTACTACGGCGAACGCTGCGTGGTATTTTTACTTGGTACCAAAGCCGTATTGCCTTACAAAATCATTTTTGTCGCGTTAGTTGCGTCAGGCGCTTTCCTGCACTTAGATATGATTTGGATTATCGCCGACATCGTGAATGGTTTGATGGCAATCCCTAACCTAATTGGTTTGATTGCACTGCGCCAAGTAGTGGTTGAAGAGACTAAACTGTTTTTTGCCAGCCACTCAAATTCTGATGAAGTTGATGCGGTCAAAGCGTAAGCCTAGCTAAAATCAAATCACTATTTAAGCTTCAGTAAAACAAAAACGCGGCTAAGTAAGCCGCGTTTTTGGTTGATCTCTATTCACTACTCTTCAATCAGCAATTTCACGCCCAGAGCCACCAGCACTGCACCTGTTGTTGCTTCCATCCTGCGCATAAATGTGGAGCTCTGTAACAGGCCTTTGGCTTTATCCAACGCGCCCGCCAAACCACACTGCCAGATCATAGCAATCACAAAATGAATCGATGCCATCAATAATGAAGGGAGAAATGCTGAGCCATTTGGGTCAATAAACTGAGGTAAAAAGGCTAAGTAGAATACCGCCGTTTTAGGGTTTAAAACGTTAGATAAGAACCCTTCTCTCACAGAGCGCTTTAAGTTCACACCACTTGATGCCATTGCGACCTCCATGCCGTTCGCTTGACCTCGATATAATGAAACTAAACAGCTTGCGCCTAACCAAATCAAATAGGCAGCACCGACCATTTTAACCAGAGAAAACAATTCTGCCGATTGCGCTAGAATCGCCGAGATGCCGACCGCTGAAAAAGTGGCATGAACAAACAAACCAAGGCAAATACCCAAGCTCGTCATAGCGCCATCGGCAAGCCCTCCACGCGAGGAGTTTTTAATCACTAACGCAGTATCTAACCCAGGCGTAAGCGTGAGGATGGTAATCGCGATAAGAAACGCTTCAAAGTTAACAATCATAATTCAGACTTCCTTGTTGATGCTTCAATATACACCAGTTATTCGGTAGTGGAAGCCATTCTTTAGTCGGAATCGAGCAGAATAATCAGGGATTATTGCTAGTATATTCGCCTTACGCACTGCTATTGGCGGTATATTTATCAGATACTTGGATGATAATCATTGCCTTGCTACACTCTGATTCTGTTTTCTATCGCTTTTATTTACTCAGTCAGGGAAAGGCCAACATCATGAGCGCATTCAAAAAACTCGTCGAACATTCAAAAACCATTGATCACTTTAACCACTTAGCGTCTATCTGTGGCTGGGATCAAGCCACTGTTATGCCATCGGGCGGCAATCAAGCTCGTTCAGAAGCCATGGCGCAGCTTTCAGTACACATTCACTCTCTTCATACTAAGCCAGAGCTTAATGATTGGTTTGCTGAAGCAGAGCAAGAAGCGCTAAGCAGCCAGCAACAATCGGAACTTCGAGAGCTAAAACGACAATGGCAACAAGCGAATTTGCTGCCTGAGAAGCTAGTGCAAGCTAAATCATTAGCTGGTTCTAAATGTGAGCATGCTTGGCGTACTCAACGCGGAGAAAACGATTGGGTAGGCTTTGAGAAAAACTGGGCTGAAGTGGTGGCACTGTCTCAAGAAGAAGCGCAAATACGCGCGGAAGCAAACAACCTAACTCCTTACGATGCCATGCTTGATATATACGAGCCGGGCACCTCCTCTGCCGCACTAGATACGCTATTTAGTGATGTGAAAAGTTGGCTACCAAGCCTTATTGATCAAGTAATCGATAAGCAAGCAAGCGAACAGTTTATTCAAGCACAAGGCCACTACGCAACAGAGCAACAGAAAGCCCTTGGTCTTGATGTAATGAAGCTACTTCAGTTTGATTTTAACCATGGCCGACTCGATGAAAGTGTTCATCCATTCTGTGGTGGCGTGCCATCTGATGTGCGAATTACCACTCGCTATGATGAAGCTGAATTTGTACAAAGTCTAATGGGTATCGTGCACGAAACGGGCCATGCTCGCTACGAACAAGGCTTGCCAAAGGCCCTTGCTGGCACACCGGCAGGCGAAGCTCGTTCAATGGGTATTCATGAATCGCAATCGCTATTTTTTGAAATGCAAGTTGGCCGCAGCGATGCTTTTATCGAGCATCTCTCACACTTTGCAGGTAAGCATTTCAATCAACCTGATAGTGAGCTTTTCTCGCAACAAAACTTCCAGAAGTTGTATACCCGTGTGAAGAAAGATTTCATCCGTGTTGATGCCGATGAACTCACCTACCCTGCACACGTGATCTTGCGTTATGAAATAGAGCGCGACCTCATCAATGGCACAATCAAACATACTGATGTTCCTGAATTGTGGAACGCCAAAATGCAGCAATACCTAGGCCTATCTACCGAAGGCAACTTTAAGAACGGCTGTATGCAAGATATTCACTGGACCGATGGCGCATTTGGCTATTTCCCTAGCTATACGCTTGGCGCTATGTACGCTGCGCAGTTTATGGCGTCTATGAAGAAAACGGTTGATGTAGACGGTGCAATTCGATCTGGAGATCTCTCGCCAATCTTTAGCTGGTTGAGCAATAACATCTGGAGTAAAGGCAGCTTATTCACAACCGATGAACTGGTTAAAGCGGCAACGGGGGAAACCTTAAACGCACAATACTTCCAGCAGCACCTCACTAATCGTTATCTGTAACCATTGGATTCGAGCGTGCTAGAACACTAGCGCGCTCTTTTATAAGTCCCACTTGTATCACGCTTTCTCTCCGTCTATTGCTTCTGTGAATGTTGCTGAGCGCTTAATTTGCAACATTAATCAAGTTTTCCGATCTCAGCCCTAAAACATATACTCAACCAGTTGCTATAATGGCGTCACTTCGGTTTATAGACGCTGCTGTCATAATTAGTTTCAATGTAAACAATTACTTGTGCATAAATAAATCCAATAACATCGTCAGCATCACTTCCTAACAGCCAAACTGTTATTTGTCGTCTCGCCATTAAAACTGATGTATTGCCGCCCCTCGCACAAAACGGGCTTACGTTACTTTTGTCACTATTAAACAAGTATTGCGATGCCAAACATTACCAAAACGAGTCGTCCTAACCAAAAATATAAAGGTAAAATTGAGCTTTCAAAGCGCAAAATCAAACAATTACGTTTACTGAGCGGATACAGCCAAGAGGCTTTAGCAGCAGCTTTGTACGAGGAAAACTACCAAGTTTCTATAGCCACTTTAAAGCGAGCGGAAACTGGTAAAGAAGTGAGTTTTCGTGTAGCCAATGAGTTAGCTAACTTCTTTGATACCACTATCGAAGCCTTACTGCCAAGCGAGGTGAATAGCCAAGTCGAACCTCAGATTCAGCCCAGCAAGGTACATCTATTTGCCCTTCTCATTACCAACAACGGCCAATGCGATCATCTAGGTGAAGATAACAGCCATTACATTGCTCATCATGTAGCGGAGCTTAAAGATAACAGTTTGGAAGTGGTGGACATCGTCGGCAACTATATTGTTGGGTTTGGGTATTGTTACCCAGAGCCAACCTTAACCCCACTGGTACTCAAAAAAATCTACAATCGATACAGGGGCTCACACCATTGCTATGACTTAAAAATCGCCCTTACCACCAGTAAAGTCGATAAGTACCTAGCAGAAAGCGTCTCGATAAGTAACTTTGATTTAAACCAGCTGATCACCATTTTACAATCAACCGAACATTGCGGATTGCACATCTGTGACCCTGAGATTATTGCCTACACCAGTTTTCACTGTCTAACCCAACCAGATGTAAGCACCGAGTTACCTTACTGGCGCTTTAGCCATCATAGAACGTCTGTCATTGATACCTTTGGTAGAGACAAAGAGCTGATTCAATTTATTAAGCAGCAATCTCAATACTATGATGCGCCGCGTGGGCCTTTGATAGTGCAAGTGACCGGAACAAATGGCATTGGTAAGTCTCATCTGTGTGAACTGTTCTTATCGTCCTTGGAAACCGCAGGCATTAGGCCAGTTCTTAGGTTTAGCCCACTGCCTTTCCCATTTCAAAAACGCCCGTTGATCACTGAACTTCTAATTCTAATATTTAACATAAAAGCGTATTTTGATGACCAAGCTATCGTTAAGACCATCGCCGAGAAACTTCCGTCATTAACACAAAACCAGATAAACAAGCTGCTCGCTTTAATCCTGCAGCCTTGGCAACAATGCAAGCAACGCCCCTCCGTCACTATCACTGCAGATACGATCAAACTTATCTCGACCGTGATCCGAGCCTGCAACCTAAGCGGGCTGTTTATCGACGACATTTCCGATTTTGATCAACAAAGTATTCAATTACTTAAGCAGTGCTTAACCAATGACATCGACAACTTCGTGCTTATTTTCAGTGCCACTATCGATGAAGATTTGTTCAAAGGCACATTGTTAGAAAATCACCCCAAATACCCTCTAACGCCGCTCACTCACTCCGACTGCCGACTATTAGCTGAATACTGGACTCAGCAAAACGCATCAAAGCACTTCGTTGATCAATGCGCCGACATCGCAAAAGGCTACCCTAAGTTTCTAAAACAGATGTTACTCAATAAAGAACCAACAGTTGAACTAAATGCTGTATCGCTGGCGTTTGTCGACCAACAACTACAAACTTTAACTAGCGAGCAGCGCTCGATGCTGAACACAGCAGTGATTCTTGGCATTAGCTTTTCAAATATGTTGATAGAAACCGTCTACCCCATTGCAGAGCCTAACTTAGAAGCGCTTTGCCAATGTGCCTTACTTGATAAAGTCGATCATCAGCGGTTTAAGTTTACCCACTCCGGTATTTATCAACACATTAAAAACAACATCTCAAAAGCAGATTGGATCGCTAGCAACAAATTAATTATCTCAGCGTTGACTCAAACACCGCGAAAACACGCCGACGACCTTATTGTGCTGGCCAACTGTTATCAAAACTTAGGCGAAACGCGTCAAGCCGCACAACACTACATACACGCAGCCAAACTACTCAAAAACAATGGCCAATTTGACCAAGCTGCCGAACTACTTCACCAAATAGAACACGCCCTGCCGGGTAAGCTTGTCCTGAATCAAGCCATCGAGGTTCTATTAATACAAGGTTCTATTTGCCGCGCGCAATTTGGTTGGTTATCACCTCAGCAAAAGATCATCAATGAACGTTTGGCCATACTGCTTTCAGGCTCTGCTCAGCAATCAAGCCTGAACAGCGTGATATTCAATCGCTGGTTAGAAAAGCTCATGGCATTGGATCTGGTTGACGCGAAAGATATCGCTCTGAGCCTACATGAAATAAGCCGTCGCTCGAATGATGAATGCGCTCGGGTTAACTCCTTAATTGCGTTAGCCAATACCTATTACTGGATTGGTCAGTTAGACCAATCAATTGAAGCGGCCAGCAACGCGTTACAACTTCACCAAGCCGAGCACTTAGAGCGTGATTTAGTCGAATTTGGCCAAGATCCTAGGGTGGTTGCTTACCTATTCTTAACCCTCAGTCACTCGCGAAAAGGAGATCTACCTGAAGCGGAATCTGTCATCGAAAAACTGTATGAGCTTAGCAAAGATACCAGCAATATTTTAACCGAAGCCATTGCACTGCAAGCGCAGCTTTTCTATTACTTTCACTTGAATCAAGTCGAGCAAGTCGAGCGAAGTGCCGATCGTTTATTGCTGCTAGCGACGAACCATAACCTGTCATTTTTTATTGGTTTATCACGCTTATTTCTTGGTTGGTCTTATGGTCAGTCAGGGCAATTAGAACATGGCCTTAGCTATATTAGAGATGGCTACAACAACTGGCTCGCTAAGTCTGGTCACCTTATGTGCCACTCACTCTACTGTCTATTTTCTGCACAGATCCTTTACCTTGCGGAGCAATCTCATCCAGCCTTATTGATCGCCCAAAAAGGCCAAGCCTTTATGCACAAGAAAGGCGAACTTTGTTACTTAATCGAAATAGAAACACTGATAGAAAAAATCACATGCAACGTCAGGCCGTAATAAGTACTCGGCCACCCAAACTACAATAATGGAACAATTACTATGGAAACACTTAAGATTGAACACCTCTTTGAAATCGCCAACGGCTCTACCTTGCTGGCAAGCGGAGGTGGCGGCTCCATCAAAACAGCTTATGGCTTTATTGCCAAAATCGCTCAAGAGCAACAGCAAGGTAATCCGGTCAAACTGGCAAAATTGGATGACTTAAATACCAATGATTACGGCGCAGTAGTCGCAGCAATGGGCTCGCCGAAAAGCTTTGAGCGAATCGGTTTAAAAGGTGCGGAAACACGCGCATTCAGCACATTAGAGAAAAATGTACAACAACAAAACATCGCCGATAAACTCTCTTACACCATTTCAGTGGAAACAGGGTCTAACATCTTTGTTGCGATGCTAGCAGCGCTCAAGCATACACCCGCTATTCAATTAGTAGACGCGGATGGAGCTGGCCGTTCTGTACCAACGTTGAGTTCATTAACCTTTACTCAAGAAGTGCCCGCTACACCGTTTGTTTTAAGGCCCGCACATGAAAACGTACCCGGTGCGCAGTTTGCCAATGGCCTAACACTCAACCTTACCTCAGACAGTAATCCCGTTGAACAAGCGCAAATTACCGAGTTTACTATCCGTCCTATGCTGGCTAACCCAGACTCATTTGACGGTATCGGTGCAATTGCTGGTTGGCCGATGTCAGTGCAACAAGCAAAATCGGCACTAGTACCTAACACCATTTCTTTGTCTCGTGATATTGGCCACAGCCTTGCCACCAGCGGTGACAACCAACCACTCGCAGCGCTGCGTCACTATTTAGCGATGCAGCATGATATTACCCTTACGCCACTGTTTGACAATGACCTACCATGCATTGTCGATAAAGTAAGTGCGAAATCGGAAGGTGGGTTTGACTTTACAGAACTGAGATTCAAACAAACCAAAGAGATATTGAATGACCACAATGCCAAAGAGCAAGAGATGGTGGTCTTGAACCAAAACGAAAACCTTATCGCTTGGAACACTAGCCAGCCAGCGCCTATCGACATGTGCCCAAACCTCATTTGTATGATTGGCAAAATCGACGCGGAGTTAATTGAAGAGATAATTGCACCATTAACAGAAGAAGATAAGCAGCTCGCCTACCCTCATTTAAATAGCCTACACGGGTTATCCGTAGAAGATGTGAAAGAGAAACAGCAAGTTTACTTATTCTCACTGCCTCCACACGCCAAACTGAAAACCGAACAAGCGGTACAAAATTTTAATTCTATGCTGCAAAGTTTTGGTTACTTTGGGACCAACACCTGTGTTTAACAAATCAAACTAAATAAGGATATATCACTATGACACAGAAAAAAATCATGGTCATTGTTCCTGTCTCGAACCAAAGCGCTCAATCTTTTATCCCTGGCTTTGAGCAGGAAATCTCTCCTGTCCTATCCCCGGACTTCTCGGTGGAATATGTTGCATTAGATGAAGGTGCAACCCCTTTTATTCAAACTCGAACGGCCGAATTGTGGAACTCTCAACAGATACTTACTAAAGCTATTCAAGCGGAAAAAGCGGGGTTCGATGGTATCTTTGTAAACTGCTTTGGTGAGCCTGCAGTAGAATCATTAAAAGAAGCGGTCAGTATTCCTGTGGTGGGAGGGTTCGCCCCAGCGGTACTGAACGCAATGATGGTTGCCAATCGATTTTCCATCATTACCGTTGTTGAATCCGTCGTACCCATGCTTTGGGATTTAGCTCGCCAATTAGATGTCGCTAACCATGTTGCTTCTATTCAACACGCAAACCTTCCTGTCAATCAACTGCACGATACTGAGAAACTCAAACAAAGTCTTCTTGAGCAAAGTGCTATCGCCATTGAACAGCAAGGCGCACAGGCCATCATTCTCGGCTGTACTGGGATGCTCGAAGTGCACGATTATCTTAGCCACGCACTGAGTAGCAAGTATCAACGTTATATACCTGTAGTAGGCCCTGTTGGTTCTGCCATTGGTGTACTACAAAACTTGATAAATAACCAATTGAAACCTAGCAGGCTAGCGTATGGAGAACCCACTGAAGTGATGCCTCTGTACCTATAAGGTGGCCAATACACGTCGCTCATAGGAGTCGTTTTCGGCTCCTTTATTTTTTAATATTCGCCACCTGCTTTATAGGTATTTATAAAGTTACCAATAAAATTAAGACGGAGAAGTGAACTTGATACTAACTTGATACCAACTTTGCTGATATTTTCAGTAATACTGCTTGGCAATCTCTTTTGAGCTGAAGTCACTACTACTTTACTCATAGAGTCGTTTATCACGCTAAGGAGTACAGAATGTCACAACAAAATGCAGTATCGAATGATTATGGCACGCTGATTTTGACGCGGGACTTCACCTCTGAAGTCATTGACGCATTTGAAATCATGAACTCGATTGTTGGCGTTCAGTACAGCCCTCTCGCAGTACAACTTCAAGCTAAGAATGGCATCAACTATACGTTTTTCTGTCAGGCCCAACCCGCTCATCCAGATGCAAAAGCTTATATGGCGAAAGTAACCATCAGTGCATCCCTTCCCGACGAAGATAAGAAAACCCATTACTCTATTACCCAAATCGAGCACCTGCTTCCTTAATTCTTCGAAAGCCTAACTCAAGCCAGATACAAAAACACCCTGCAGGTATCCTAGCAGGGTGTTTGTTATTCATCGTTTAATTACAGTACGTATTCACTAATAAAACGGTTGAACTGCACAATATCGAATGAACCTTTAATTTCAAAACGCACTCGGCCGACTTCGCTCAGATAAAGCTCAATCTCACAATCCATATCGAACGTTCCAGACGTTTCAACAGAAAACGCGTTGATTTTGCTAAAAGGAAGCGAGGTGTAATCCACTTTCGAGCCAGTAATACCTTGCACGTTAGCAGCGATAACACGCTTATTGGTAAACACCACTTGATCGCGAATCGTTTTGAACGCCGCGAAAATCTGCTCGCCATTAATCAAGAATTTATGGAAATCGTCTCGTGCTTTCTCTACTTCAATAGGCTTAAGTTTAAACACTGATGAGTTATTGAAATCTATCATTTTATTACCTTCTAGCCGTTGTAATTAGGTACTTTGCCACAATTAACCAGCACGAGCACCATTTGGAATTTTAATTTCTGGGCACGCTAAGCATGGCTGTAATTTGTCTTCATAGCCAATATCAAACAACATACCCTGTGATAGCTCGCCCGCCATTTTTCGTTCTGGGAGATTGACCACAAAGAGTGCTTGTTTACCTTCTATCTCTTTCGGGTTTTCACGTTCTTGTTTAATGCCCGCCAGAATAGAGCGAGTGTGGTCACCAAAATCGACCATCAGCTTCATCAACTTGTCTGATTTTTCTACTTCCAACACTTCAACAATTTCGCCAACTCGAATATCGAGCTTAGCAAAATCATCAAATTGAATTTCTGGTTTAATTGGTGCTGGCTTCATAATGACTACCTATAGATTATGATTTTAGATGGCAATTCGCCTATACGTATTGCTTTCAAAACAACATGTTAGATAGTGCTCATTATGGATGTTATAAAACGATTTGGAAGTAGAATTGGTCACAGAAGCAAGAATTGAGTCATTCCGCGGTCAATATTCATCAGGCTCAGTAGTTTTCCATCGCCATGCTTATTTCCACTCACCGGATTCATCAACTAAAACATTCCCTTTGGCATCCCACACTTCCAGATCACCGAAGACAGAAACAAAATAGTTCACATCACCATTTTTAAAAGAGTAACCACGAAACATACACGGAGTTACACCATCTGCGCATATGGAATGCACTGTCTTACCGACCAACTCAATTTTATTGCCTGAGATTTTGGACTCACCCGAGTAAAGTACGTTTTCGCAAGTTACCTCACCTTCCTCACACTGCACATTTACTATGACAATGTAACTCTTGGTTTCTAGAGTATCCGCGCTTACACTCGGAGCGACCAATATATTGCTAACTGCGGTAAGTAGAAAGGCAGTACTCAATACCAACTTTCGTTTCATACTCAGTACTCTCCTATCACTATTAACTGACCATCTTTAGATTCAAGCGCTAAAGCGAGATGCTGACCATTTTTGGTAAATGCAGCCGAGCAAATAGAATCCGCACCGCTGCCGCAGTCCACTTCTGGAGGTGTTTGCGCACTAGTCTTCGCTTGTTCAACAACAACGGTCCAACCATCAGAAACTAATTGTCGTTTCACTTCTAAATAGCTTTTTCGCTCAAAACTGCCCTCTTGAGCGAAAGAGTGTAAACTGCAAAACATCAATAGAGCGATAATGCTCAAGCGTTTCATTGATTATTGCCCTCTGTTCTAAACACCAAAGGCGCAACCAGTAGAGTTAAAATAAGCGCATAGAACAACGGCAACATGGCAACAGACAGACCCATAACAAATCCATCCGCATCAAATGGATGATGGCTTAGTGTCAAAACTGCGCCATAGACAAATGTAAGAGTGGCACTGACCCACATGATTTTGGCCGATAGCTTAAACCTTTGCGTGATTCCTTCACCTGCAATAGCCAAGGCAGCAACCGCCGGTACTAAGGTACAGAGCAACGAGAAACCGTCAAAGAATTGCACCCAATCGTGCATTAGAAAGAGATGTGACAATACATAACCACAGCCAAGCCAATACACTGCATAGCCCACTTTATTCATAACATTTCCTTCTTAGTTGGACGCATTACTTGAATGACATTGGTCGGGAGTAGAAGGCAACTCAACGTTGTGTAAACCTACCCGCGCACCACAAGAGAAAATGTATTGCCCACAGTGGTAATTCTCATCAGAAATATTGACCATTTCATCTTGCACGCTTAGCTCTAATTTACAGCTAATACCGTATTCGGGCTCTTGCTTCTCGTAAACTAATTTATCGCCAACTTTATGCATTTTAAGTGGCGCAGGGTCAGCGCCTTCTGTTGGATCGCCTACTCCACAAATATGATAATTCGCTCCCCACAGCAACGCATCAACTAGGTAGTCATCGCCCTGCTTTACAATATTTATATAAGACTGTTTCATTTCAGACTGACCATCACCAAAACTGGTAATCAAATCTTCAGTCGAAAAACACCCTTGCAGATCGGCCGCTTGAACAGAACCAGCAATTAAAACGACTGGCATAAAAAGGGATTTAAGCATAATGGATAATACCTCTGAGTCAGATTCTAGTGCGGTACTGACCGCGCTAAAACGAACTCAAATTTTATATTAGGTTATTGATTCTTCTTATAAGTACCATTGAAGGTAACATTCATTCCGCCACAGCTTACAAGGTCATCAGTGACGAAGATTTCATCGCCTGCAAAAGTCATGACGAACTGGCATTCATCATTTTGATAATGGATTTGATCGCCTTTCAGAGGATATTCGCCATAAACATCACCAATATTTACTTGGCCTGTTTGTGCGTTCCCCACCCATACCGCAGAACCTGAAATCAAATAGTGACCATTAGGCTGACGGGTGATTTCAAAATACGCACCATGTTGATCTAATTGGTCTCCTCGGTAGCGCTGGTATTCACCCGATAGATCCGAACTTGCAATGGCTTGCCCTGTAATGAGCAATAAGCCAAGGCTTAACCAATTAATTTTCAATTTTCGTTCCTTAATGACGGTATACCTCTATCTTTCCCCACATTCATAGCAATAACGGTAATAACAACAATGCCATTGTCATTGCTAAAAACAGATACACATTAGTAAGAAAAGCGATTTTCATTCCTTTACTGTGTTTAACTAATTCACCCGTTAAATAGCAACGCTGGTAATAAAACTTACTGCACATTAACCCCACTAGGCAGACCATGAACAGCGCCACTAACACCAATGCCCAATAATCGCCAAAAGGCAAGATCAAAGCGAGCATAGCTGCCATGGCAAACACACAGCCCATCAGCATTAGCCACAGAAATAGAATCGATTTACTGGCGAAAAACTGAAACTTTTTCGCTAACCATTTTGGCAACGCTTCCATACTTGCCCCTTATCAAAACCAGAGCATATTGGACATGAAAAGCTAAGTTATTTCAATCAATTGCACTATTGCGATTCATCTAGATAGCCAGATAGTTGAATAATGTGATGTTCAGCCCATTCAAAGACATGACTACTCAATAAACCGGATATCGCTCATGATAAACTCACTAAAAACTAAGCAATGATGCGACACCTATGAGTTACAACAACAGTTACTACATCATGCACGGCAATTACTCCGATAGCATCGAGCCTTGGCAAGTCATCCCTACCGAGCAAACTGCACTGCGACGTTTTCACTTTCGTAAATTAAACCTTGAAGATGGTGCCGTTCATTTCAACGCGAAGTCTCGTCTCGCCCTTAGCGAAACCAGTAACCTATTCTGCACCCCTAGCTTATTATTTACCGAGTCATTTAAAGCCCTATTAGAACACCACATCTATGGCGGTCAGCTATTCCCTGCAACGGTTGAATACAAAGGAGAGTATGCTCAGCAGCCTTTTTTGCTACTTAATATGTACCAAGACCTCGATTGTTGGGACAGAGAAACGTCTGACTACAAGGCGTGCGATGATGAAGACGATGAGCCCCGAGTCTATCAATATCGACTGGATGCAAACGTGCTCGATAAAATCGACGAAGATCAGCGCCTAATCTTTAAAATGGGCGGATGCGATCTAAGCCCTCTATTTATTCATGAGAAGCTTAAACAGCAAATTGAATCGCTAGCGCCAAATCTTAGATTTATCCGAGTCAGTGACTATCAATTTGGCGATGAATACGAAGACGAATAAGCAATAAGAGTGACTACAATTTGAAAGTTGAAACTAAATAAACTTAGGTAAATAGAAATGCTAAATAAACTACTTGCTGCTGCAATCATCAATTTTGCGCTGATATCTACTGTTATTCAAGCAACACCAAGAGCAGATCAAGGTTGGCAACTCATTGAACAGGGAGCACTCCTCGTCGATGTCAGAACGCCACAAGAGTTCCAGCAAGGCCATCTTAAAAAGGCACTCAACTACCCTTTATCTGACCTCGACAAACACTTTGCCAACATTGATAAAGATACACTTATTGTGCTGTACTGCCGCAGCGGCAACCGCTCTGGTCAAGCATATGATTACTTAACAAAGCAAGGCTTCACTAACCTTTACAATGCGGGCGGTTATCAAGATATGCAGGCTGCTATAGAGCCCTAAACCTACATACCTATCCGCATTGGAATTAACCTCAGATTTTGCTAGAAAGCTTGAAGTAGCAAATTGTTTCAAATGTGAGATGTGGTATGTTACTGATCTTATTAAAACAAGCCCTACCATTATGAAAAATTCACTGTTTCGCTTGGGTGCACTCGCTTTAATTGCATCAAGCTTTTCGGCCTATTCTGCTGAACCGATCTTGGAATGTAGCGATCAAGCGACGGCAAAAGCGCGAGCTCTGTTTCTCGACCACTACAAGAGAGAAGATTACAACGCCGCTTACTACTCGCTTTACCTCTATACTGACGCCTGCCCTAACCAGTTTGGCTCGCAAGCAAATGAGCAAAGTTTATGGTTGCTGAGCGACTACGCATTAGTCGCCACCAAATTTAATGAGTCTAAACGCTGCAATGAAGCAGCAGCTCTTGTTCAAGCAACTTCTCGTAAGCTAGGCGACAATATCGAGCAAGCGTTTCAAACCAACCTTAGCCTTTGCTCAATTAAGCAAATAGAACAACAAACCGAGCAATATTTCTCTCGTAGTAGCTGTGCCCACGACAAATCGATGCTTGCGCTACCGGCCAGTTGGCAATCCAGTTTCGCTGGCTATGAAAACGCGGTATGTATTGGCCCTAAAACTCTCAAACCTAATGAACCGTTAAATCTATTGGTTAAAAACAGTAGCGGCGACTTAGATAAAGTAGCGATACAGACTGATCAGACAATTGAAGACGAGCAAACTCGACTGTTGTTCCTTGATGAAGATAAGCCGATGATTCTGGCCAATATGTTTAATCCAACAAGCGCTGAAACCCTTCAGCCAGCCAAGCCGATAGAATATCTCACCGCGAGGCATAAACCGCTGAGCGCGCAGCAGCAAGCTCAAGTCAAAACCATCAATACTGGGATGAGTTTGATTATTGCGGATGACAATGCGCAAGCCACGCTAGAATACATGGAGTCGATGAAATCCTCTGTGGCAGATGATTTAACGGTAGACTCTAACGCTACTTGGCAGGGCAAAGAGCTCGTTACTGAGCAGCCGTTCTCTTCATCCACTAGCTATGCAGTTGCCCAGTACGACAACCAAGTGAAAGTGGTATTTTCTCGCATTTCATCGCCAGAGGTACGACAAATAGACTTGCTTACAGGTGAAGAGTCGTTGCTGTTTACTGCACCTGTTGACCTTAAAGTCTCCGCAGTAAAAGGTTCTAAAGTTTACCTCACCTACTACGATGACCGAAAAGACGCATGGTTTATCGACCTAAGCCAAGACGAAATCAAAGCGCTACCTGCAGAAAATCCGCCGCACATCATTACTGGCTATGCGAGTGATTATGTCACCTCTCCACAAGGTGATGCTGTAGTGACAGCGAGTGAAGGAGCCCTAAAAATCGAGGGGCGCCAAGGCAACTCTGTCGTCATTAATGACGTATACAACGGCTGGGTGATCAACAATCTTGGCTGGGGTACAGACAACTATGAGTTCTACTTCGATAACTCATCAGCGTACGCTTGTATCTGGCGAGCTGATTTACTTGAAAAACGTCTAGAGCGTATTGTGCCAATTGAAGATGCAGTAAGACCGTATGCGTTTCGAATCGGCAACGTCCCTTATGTGCTTTATTCGCGCTACTGGGAGAAAAAGTTATTTATTGCTAGCCCAAATCTAACGTATTAACTCTCTATAAAGACCAAACACGCCTTAATAATGAGAGCAGTGAAATCGCTGCTCTCAACCTATCAAGTAACGTTCACACCCTACTCTACACCCAGACTCGTGGGTTACGTCTCGCGAACAGTAGTTATTGATTGATAAAACAGCACGTTGACGCTAAGTTGCAAATTATAACGACGACTTTATTAATACCAACAACCAATGACTGATTACCACCAAGCAGCTGTAATACAAGCTGGCCCGCACGCAATTTGTGTGGCAGAGCCCGGGTTTGAAAGCTGCCCCGCAAAATACACCATGTGCTTCTTTATTAAAGAAAAAGCAAGCTCACTCGGTGGTTGCCAATCCCTTGCGTTTACCACTGCCTTTCGTGGTATTCCACTTAGCGAGGATATTGGCCACTACGTGTTAAGAACTAATCGTAAATTTACTTTCGAGCACTTTCCGGCCAAAGACATAGCCCAAGAGATAAGCATCAAAAAGGTCTATGAAGACGGGCTTAAGCTTAAATATATGGTGATCTTTCAAACCAATGATGGGGATTATGGGGGCTTCGTGAAAGCCAAAGAGGATGTGACTCAGTTAGATGAAGAAGAGGTTTGGCAGAACATTGTCGAAAGCAATGCTTTTTTACTACCTAATGATCTCGCGTTGCTGTTTGTAAACGACCAAAACCAATCAGCAGTAGCGCCCTAGCCGTTCCTCTTTACGAAAAATTGGGCTTATTGAGCGCTACAGAAACCTGCCTTTAATTTCATGATGACTAAAAAGCAGCGTTTTCAATTATCGTTTTATTTAGTAAACAAACTTGCAATGGCTTCTTGGTCTACGTAATGCGCATAGTTAGAAATTGAATTCGTCACTGCTTGATCTGCCAACAGTTCTTGCATCGCCACTTGGCCAACAAACTCAAACGCTCGTTGAATAGCTAACGGGTCTTGATGCATCGCAGCTACAACATGCTCAGAACAGTCTTCTGTCAGTAGGCGTGTCATCAACTTCGCTACACTCTTATCCATCTCGACACGGCGCTCTTGGCTTACATTCGCAAGCTCCTTCAACTCAGGGTGCGCTGCCATCGCATAAAAAACCCAAGTGGCGAGTTGTTTACGCTCTTTACCGTTCAGTGAATCAGCTAGGCAAATCGAGAAGTCATTAACGTTCGCTTGCGCTGGTGCAGTAAGAACACAAGAAAGCGCTAATGCAGCCGCGGTAAACACCTTTTTCATACTTAATCCTTAATTATTTATCCAAATGTCTCTGTTTAGATTAGTTCAAATCATTGATAAAAATAATAAAAAAGGATTATGCCACAGCGAATAGATAAAATTTATAAATTAGCCAACTAAAATTGCGGGCTAACTCTCTATTTGAGCGATAAACGCCTCCGAATCAAAGCGCCTATCTTTAAAGTAGAACTGTTTGTCTTTTTCGCCTATCTCACGTAATACCCGACAAGGATTACCTACCGCAACAACGTTAGCAGGTATATCTTTTGTGACAATGCTTCCTGCGCCTATCACGCTGTTTTCGCCAATCGTTACTCCGGGTAGCACTACTACATTGGCGCCAATCCAAACATTATCGCGAATGGTGATAGGAATATTAAATTGAGCCGCTCGTTTGCGCGTTTCAGGATCGATGGGGTGACCCGCCGTGGATAGCGTCACATTTGGGCCAATCATGACGTAATTACCGATGGTGATGTAAGTATCATCGACCAAAGTAAGATTAAAATTGGCATAGAAATAATCGCCAACGGAAGTATGCCTGCCCCAATTTGCTCTTAACGGCGGCTCTACGTAACAGTCCTTACCTGTACTGGCGAAGATCTCGTCAAGCAATTGCGTTCTCTTATCTGATTCTGACGGCCTTGACTGGTTATAGTCATAAAGACGTTCCATGCAGGCTTTTTGCTCTTCGATGAGCGCACTGTCTGCGCAGCAGTACACTTCTTGATTATGGATTTTGTGTTGAACAGACATCGCTTCTCTTCCTTGTTACGGCGTTACCTTGTGAATGAGTTAAAACCAGTGTAATCAAAACGATTCAAAAGCAGAGATAAGAGACGATGAGATGCGACTAATGCCATAAACCGCACTAGTCGACCAATAAAATTACAGTGACAAGAACCTTTCTCGTTCTATTTGATACAAGCAGTGGGGAGCAAGTTGGTGAGCAGTAGGTAAGCTAGGATGATTGAAATCCTGGCAGGTGTTGACCATACCCAAACGATTCATGACTTCTTGGGATGGCAAGTTCGTTTTAGCGGTAAACGCATACACTTGGTCGAAATCGAGCACATAAAATGCGTAACGTAGCGCTTGTTCAGCGGCTTCTGTTGCGTAACCTTTATGCCAATACGTTTTAGATAAACGCCAGCCCACTTCTAAAAATGGGGCATTTGGTAAACCACTGGTCGCGTCTTGATAATGTAGACCGACAAAGCCAATAAACTGAGACGTTGCTTTATCTTCCACCGCCCAAAAACCCCATCCATTTTCGTCAATGGCTGAACGGATTTTATCGGCTAACTCATTGCTTTCTTGCACAGAAAGTGGCTTGGGGAAAAATTTCATCGTCATTGGGTCTGCACACATACGCGCAAAGTGAGGATAATCCTCATCTTCCCATTGGCGAAGTATCAACCTTTTTGTTTCCAGCATCCAAACCCTACCTAATTTAACAAAGATTAGGGCGAGGTTTGCTTTTCATGCACTTTGTTTTAGAAAAAAGCCTCAGCCCGAACTAGCAATCAAATGAAACTGCTTTAATATCTTCATCATATCAGTGGCTTGCATAAATACTGAGCAAAAATGTTATTTGAAGTCCAAAAAAGGGAGTCTACACACATAAGTTACCACCGTTTTACTGGCAAGCACTCAATAACGTAACCCTTTTGACATGCCAAAAAAATGCCATGCGTAAATCATCTACAATTCGTACTGTTTATAGTGGATTCAACCAACTGAACGAACGCGTCAAAAACTGCTCTGCTTGTTGTTCGACGATATTGCCATGAGACATCACAATGCGTTTAGGTTGCCAAGCTAAGATTGCTTTTATGTGCTCCCTCGCCTCTCGTTTGTTAAATGAAAAGGTCAAGCACCAATCAATCGGCATTTTACCGTTGGGAGCAACAATACCTACCAATTTGCCAATGCGACGCTGAAAAGGCGTAAGTTTACTTGGCTCGAAGTTTTCTATCAGGTCAGTCACAATCAAAGTGCCAGATGCGTGATGTAAAAATACACTTTCTTGCATCGCAGATGAGCCGGTGAAGAATCGATGAGCGAGAGACTCTCCCCATGGTAACGATGTATTGCTATCTAACACGCGGTCAAAATTGAGGTCTTTACGTTTATTGATGACTTGTTGGGTGCCGAGTGTCATCGCTGAGGGGTAAGCTATTTGCCACTCGCGTAAAAACAGATGATGTAGATGATTAGGGGCAACAAGAAAAGCCACTGAACCTAACTGGTCGATTTGATACTGCAGATCATCGCTGATTCGAATAGGGCTGTGAATCCATAAACGGCCATCATCTAAGCGCACAATGGTCATTCTGGTCGAAAAAGGGAAAGAGTAAAACGATACTGTCTCACCCTCCACTATCCATATGTTTTTATCGAGTTGCTGCATTTACCCCTCCTGTCAACGCGTTATCGTCGCTTGCCAGTGAGTGCCTACAGCGCACTACACTGACGTTAAGCGCAAGTTGTCTAACGCCACTTCTGACACTCTTTGATAATCAATACGGCAGTAATCTTGCTTCTCTATTTTACTTACCGGAATATCATAAAAATTGAGTGCTTGTTGCGCATCATCGAAATAGTAATGTACTTGAGGCGACAACATCACCAGTGACACCTTGCGGCCAAAATCTTCCAAGAAGCTTGGATTAGACAATAGTGTTACCGCAGAATACATCACGTAGTAAGGCAGTTGGTGTTGATCAAGATAATTTTGCATGGCTCGCGCGAGCAAACTAGAAGTAAAACCACCAGCGCACATCAGTGCGATCACTTGCCGATCACCAATTTCTTGCTGAATTTGGTGGTCAAAAGGCGATTTCATTACATTTTCCTTAACTGTATCGAATTCCAAATCGTGACAAGGATCAATATTGACTCCGAACTCGGCAAGCGCTTTTACTAACTAATGGTCAATTAATAGACGCATGTCGTAAAAATGACCAGTTTAGAATATGGCATCCATTAAATACTCCTGCAAATCAACATTCGACAAGCACCGATAGCACAGTCAACACTGACGCCTTACCGTATATCTCACTGCCCAAAACCTGACTAAAGCAGACTAACCAAGCCAATGGAATCTCGCACAATGAAAAGCATTCGAGATTTAAGGTAAAAGTCATTTGAATCACTGGGCATAATGCAGTTAAATGTCTCAAAAAACAGACAACATAATTCACTGATCTTAGAGCAATCCTTTGAATAAAATACTATCACTCGCATTTCCACTGATCATATCTCAACTGATTGCTATGGCATTAGTGCTTACTGATGTCTGGATGATGTCTCAACTCAGTATTGCCGCTTTAGCCGCTGGTGGTTTAGGCGCATCAATTTATACCTTTGTCTTTATCGTTGCGGGCAGCACCGTTGGTTGCGTCGCTAACCTAATTGCAATTGCGTATGGTCAAAGAGTCGCTCGCCCAGACTACGGCAATCAGCAAATCCGCCTCAACGTCAAAGGTGCGGTACTGCTATCAGTGATTCTTTCTATGCTGCTGACCGTTAGTTTTATTTGGACTCCTGAACTCCTAATATTGGCAAAACAACCAGCCGAGCTTATTGCCCCAGCGATGCAATACATTGACGCACTAAAATGGGCCATGCTTCCTTCGCTATTAATGTTGGTACTACGTGGGCTCACCAGTGCATTTGGTAACGTGCGCTCCATCATGGTGGTATCGGTTGCAACCGTTCTTCTTAATGTGCCTATCAGCTACGTGTTGGCATTTAATTTTAACTTAGGGCTATCAGGGCTCGGCGCAGGCACCGCATTGGCGGCTGCTATCACAACGGTTCTTTATGCCTGCTGGGTGTTTAGTCGTGACGAATACAAAGAATTTGCGCCTTGGCTCAACCTGCACGAATTCTCTTTTTCTTCTATGTTGCCGTTGCTAGGTATGGGCCTACCTATCGCACTGGCAGCACTGCTAGAGCACGGTTTAATCTACGGTGGTACATTGATGGCGGGTATGATTGGCGTCGCGTCATTGGCTCTACACCAAATACTGCTGCAATGTTTAAGTTTCACTTGGAACGTCAACTTCGGCTTCTCGCAAGCCGCAGCTATTCTAGTCGGGCAACAGTATGGCGCAGAAGATTACCCGGCAATCAAACTTACAGTAAAACGTAGCTTCTTTTTAACTTCAGTCATCAGCATCATCATTGCTGCAGGCTTCATTATTTGGCCGCAGTTTATTGCTAACCTATTTAGCCTTGATGCAACGCTCACCGCGCTGCTTGCTAGTGTACTTTGGGTTGTTGCACTGTCGTTTATTGTCGATGCGTGGCAGTTATTAGCAATCAACTTGCTGCGCGGCATGAAAATTGTGGTTGGCCCTACCATTATTACCGCCATTGGCTATTGGGTAATTGGTATTCCTGCCGCTTGGTGGCTAGCGAACCACTTTGAGCTTATGGGCATTTGGGCTGGCATTGGGATTGGCCTTGGTGCAACGGGGATCATGTTGCTAGCCCTACTGCTAAAAGCGCTGCATAAGCATCAACCATTAAGCCATGTAAAGGCTAATTAATGACTGATTGGGATATCGAATTTGAACACCTTTGGCTAGAGCTTTCAGCCCAGCGCTGGGCGATGGTCGAGCGTTTTCTATTCAGCTATTATTGCTTTCGCGAAGGCTATCTATCAAAGCAAGGCAAACCCGATTGGGAAACCGCACGTTTATCAGCCCCAAAAGCCGATGGCTGCACATCGATTAAACATGCGCAGCTTGAACCTATCGTGCCTTTAACTGTTATTGTTGGCGAGTTAAAACGCTATGAGCGCGATGGCGAGTTAAACCGACAATCGGCGCGTCGAGTCCTTGATAGTTTGCTTCATTTTGTTGTCATTACTAAACAGCAAAAACAAGCCTTACGCCAGCTTGGCCTTGCGGATTCAATGCCAAAAGAGTGGTATGCAAGCACCACTCGCGAACCTTATCTTCGCTTTTCACTCACGGGCATCACATGCTCCTAGCTTGCTACTTTAAATTAAGATCAAGTTAAGATTATTCACTCTGTCGCCCAGTTCCAAAAAGTCATTTCTAATTCAGAATAACCTAGTGAGAGTTGCTACCATTTTGGCAGTTTTCATTTACCTTGGCCGCTAGCGGTTCATCTAGCGAGCGCTTGGTGCATTAAGGATTCGTTATGACGAAAAGATATTTAGATTGCTCTGCTTCAGAGATCAAACAGCTTCAAGGCCAATCTCTTCTAGACTCACTGCGCATGAGTGAAGGACGCATTATCATGGCCGAAACCATTGGCGCATTGCAGCCGATGCTGGTTTCTGTCAGCAACGCGGAGCTTGCCGCGAGTCAAGGCGCTGACCTACTTCTTCTCAATTTGTTCGATGCCGATAAGCCTGAAATTAAAGGCATGCCAGATTCAATAGAGTCTAAAAACTTACTCTCTGAACTTGCCCACTATACTGGCCGTGCGGTCGGCGTAAACTTAGAAGCGGTAGCCCCAGATTACGCTCCAACGCACCAAGATTTCTGGCAAGTATCCCCAGGCCGATTAGCTACCGGTGAAAATGCCAAGAAACTATATGATATGGGCGCGCGCTTTATCACGGTAACGGGTAATCCGGGTAACGGCGTGAGCAACGAAGCCATCTCGCACAGCCTTAAATCCATTCGAGAATCGGTGGGTAAAGATATGGTATTAATCGCGGGTAAAATGCACGCGGCTGGCATTCTTCGCTCTGGTAGCGAAAAAATCATCACCAAGGCAGATGTGAAAGAGTTTGCTGACAATGGGGTAGATATTGTGCTGATCCCTGCGCCAGGTACAGTTGCAGGTATTACTACAGAATACGCGGCAAGCCTTATCGACTACGCACATGAGATTGGCATTATGGCGATGACAGCGATTGGCACATCACAAGAAGGGGCTGGCATTGAGACCATCCGCCAAATCGCACTGATGAGTAAAATGGCGGGTGCAGATTTACACCACATTGGTGACACTGGCTGCGCTATTGGCATCGCCGTACCGGAGAACATTCGTGAATACAGCATTACCATTCGTGGCGTAAGACACACTTATGCGCGTATGGCTCGCTCGGTGTGCCGATAATAAACTTCCCCACTCTCTAAACGAAAAAAGCCAATCTCTCGATTGGCTTTTTAGTCTAACTCGGCAACAAAGATTACTCACCTTTGTAGATACAACCCGCCGTGCAAGTCTCTTTAATTTCAACTTTGCTCAGAAGTGGCAATGATGGTTTTAGCTGCTGCCAAATCCACTTTGCTAGCACTTCGCTTGTCGGGTTTTCAAGACCTTCAATATCGTTCAAGTAGTAATGATCTAAGCGGTCGTAGATTGGTTTAAATGCCGCTTTGATTTCTGCAAAGTCCACAACCCAGCCTGTATGGGGATCAACTTCGCCTTCTACATAAAGACGAACTAAAAAAGAGTGGCCGTGCAGACGACCACATTTGTGACCTTCTGGAACGTGAGGCAAGTGGTGTGCTGCCTCAAACATAAACTCTTTGTACAATTCTGTTTTCATCTTAATTCTCAGGCTTTATAAAAGTGACGCAATACTAAGGATTTACTCTGCTGCTGACAAGTAAATCCCCCAGAGTTGCCTATTTCTCGTGGTGTAAAGAGACAAACAGCGGTTATTTCTGGTGATAAAACAATACCGTCAAAGAAAATAATGAAATTATCGCAAGCAAATTGACAATAAAGGTTGAAGCATAGGATTTGACAGGTAATATGGAGGTTCGATGAAAAAATATCGCCAACCCAATGTTTTGACGAATTTTTGGCCAAATTTAGCCATTAATCTCCTACAAAAGACATTGGGTTGAATTTTTACCTCAATGGAGATTATTTTAAACATGACTTACGCGCCTGTAACAGACGTTTTGAGCGGTAAGCTAGCAGTAGACAGTGAAGTCACTGTTCGCGGCTGGATTCGTTCACGTCGTGATTCCAAAGCTGGAATCTCTTTCCTTGCCATTTATGACGGCTCTTGTTTCGACCCGATTCAGGCCGTGGTCCCAAATAATCTTAATAATTACGAAGACGAAGTACTTAAGCTAACTACTGGCTGCTCTGTTGAAGTAACAGGTAAGATTGTTGAGTCTCCTGCTAAAGGTCAAGACTTCGAGCTAGCAGCAACTGACGTTAAAGTTGTTGGCTGGGTTGAAGACGCTGATACTTACCCAATGGCTAAAACTCGTCACTCGATTGAGTACCTACGTGAAGTTGCGCACCTACGCCCGCGCACTAACGTTATCGGTGCTGTAGCGCGTGTACGCAACTGCCTATCTCAAGCAATCCACCGTTTCTACCACGAGCAAGGTTACTTCTGGGTTTCTGCTCCGCTAATCACAGCATCTGATGCTGAAGGCGCTGGTGAAATGTTCCGCGTATCTACGCTAGACATGGAAAACCTACCTCGCACAGAGCAAGGCAATGTTGATTACAACGAAGATTTCTTCGGTAAAGAGACGTTCCTAACGGTATCTGGTCAGCTTAACGCAGAAACTTACGCTTGTGCACTAAGCAAAGTTTACACGTTCGGCCCTACTTTCCGTGCTGAAAACTCAAACACTAGCCGCCACCTAGCGGAATTCTGGATGGTGGAGCCTGAAGTAGCATTCGCAGACCTAAACGACGTTGCTAAGCTATCAGAAGATATGCTGAAGTACGTTTTCAAAGCGGTACTGGAAGAGCGTCGTGATGACCTTGAGTTCTTCGCACAACGCATCGACAAAGAAGCGATTACTCGTCTAGAGCAATTCGTTTCTTCAGACTTCGCACAAGTAGACTACACTGACGCAATCCAAATTCTTCTAGATTCTGGTCGTGAGTTCGAATTCCCAGTTGAATGGGGTATCGATATGTCTTCTGAGCACGAGCGTTTCCTAGCTGAAGAACACTTCAAAGCGCCAGTAATCGTTAAGAACTACCCGAAAGACATCAAAGCGTTCTACATGCGTCTGAACGACGACGGTAAGACAGTTGCTGCGATGGACGTACTTGCACCGGGTATCGGTGAAATCATCGGTGGTTCTCAACGTGAAGAACGTCTAGATGTTCTTGATGCACGTATGCGCGAGATGGGCATCGACCCTGAGCACATGAACTGGTACCGCGATCTACGTCGTTACGGCACAGTGCCTCACGCTGGTTTCGGTCTTGGTTTCGAGCGTCTAGTGTCTTACGTAACAGGTATGGGTAACGTTCGTGACGTAATCCCATTCCCACGTACACCACGTTCAGCAAACTTCTAATCTGAACCAAGAATACGATGTAAAGCCCTCTTTTTAGAGGGCTTTTTTGTAGTTATTACTCAAGCAATCCACAGCTTTAGTTACTATCCCTCAGCTCTACGCCAGCAAACGTCAATTATGGCGGTGAGATCACTTTCTTTCTCACAACGTATATTACATTTAGGGTCAGGTTCTATAATTAACCTACTAGATTAATACGCTTGCGCGAACTAGGCCTTAGTTGGCCACACAAGTCAGCAAATAACTGGTGAGAATAACAATGAAGAAATACGACGAATCCAATATTGAATACAAAGGTGAAACCAACGGTGTGCACACTTGGTCTACCCCATCGGGTCAACCTTACTATTGGCACCCAGATTGGCTACACATTGCTGAAGATGCAACGGGTACGCACCCTAAAGAAGAAATCGCGGTAGAAAGTAATGAGCAGCCTACTGAAAAGCATGCTGTGAAAGCGATTTTGAGCCACTTGAACAAATGGGCAAGTGAGAAAATGGCATCCAACCCTGATTTTGAAACCAACGCCCATGAGTCGGAAATTAATTTAAAAAAATAATTTAAAACGACCGAATAATTGACAAAAAGCCTCAAGATTTAAGTAAATCTTGAGGCTTTTCTCTATTCAGTAACGAAGGGACATTCTCTTCAATGAACAGCATTACGTTCCTGACTAACCCCTAGCCCTTTGTCATTAACTCTAGCTAAAAATAGGCGAACATCTCACAACTTAGTCTGGAAAATCACTCTCATATTAAGTGCTTGCACATCAATCGAGTAAAACTGAGCTTTTCATCCCAATTTTTAGGAATATAAAACCATTGGCAATCCCCATAGGCTATGGCGTTATACGTAATTCTGGGTCAAAAAACCGCTCTCGTTAGAACATCTAAAAGTGATGGAAAAGTTATGATTTCTCGATTAATTCACGGCCAAGCAACTAGGTAAATGCCCGACTTAAACCAAGAGTGAAGCAAATAGATGAATAAATTTGCATTTTATTTCGGCTAGCTGTTGTCAGTGTGGCCTCATAAAGGTATAAATATTCGAAGTATTTTCTCCCTTCGACTTTACATGGATGACGATTATGTTTGAAAAAGTAGTAGCTGCACCAGCAGACCCTATTCTTGGGCTTACTGAAGAGTTTAAAAAAGACCCTCGCGCTGAAAAAATCAACCTAGGCGTAGGCATTTACAAAAATGAACAAGGTGAAACGCCTGTTCTAGCAACAGTAAAGAAAGCAGAAGCAGCACTGATTGAAACCGAAAAAACCAAGTCTTACCTTACAATCGAAGGTACGGCAGAATACGGCCTAGCAGTACAAAAACTGCTATTCGGTGGGCAAGCAGAAATCGTCACCTCTAAACGCGCGAAAACAGCACAAGCACCAGGTGGTACTGGTGCACTTCGCGTTGCGGGTGAATTCATCAAACGCCAATTGGGCGACGTAAAAATCTGGATCAGCAACCCAACGTGGGCAAACCACAATGGCGTGTTTACAGCAGCAGGTATTGAAACCGCTCAGTACAGCTACTACAACGCTGAAACCAAAGAGAAAGATTTTTCAGCCATGCTTGCTGATCTAGAGAAAGCAAACGCAGGCGACATCGTTCTTCTTCACGGCTGCTGTCATAACCCAACGGGTATCGACCCAACGGCAGACGAGTGGGAAACATTGGCAAAATTGGTTGCAGAGAAACAACTTCTGCCACTGTTTGACTTCGCGTACCAAGGCTTTGCAACTGGCGTAGAAGAAGATGCAGCAGGTCTGCGTACTTTCGCTAAATACAACAAAGAAATCTTAGTTGCGAGCTCATTCTCTAAAAACTTCGGTCTTTACAACGAACGTGTGGGTGCTTTCACTCTAGTTGCAGAAAACGAAGAAACCGCGACAACGGCTTTCTCTCAAGTAAAAGCCATCATTCGCTCTATCTACTCAAACCCACCTGCGCACGGTAGTGCTGTGGTTACTTACATTCTAAACGATGCCGATCTTCGTGCTGAATGGGAAGCAGAAGTAAAAGAGATGCGTGACCGCATTCAAGAGATGCGTGAGCTATTCGTTGCAACACTAAAAGAGCAAGGCGTAGACGCAGACTTTAGCTTCATTGAACGTCAAAACGGTATGTTCTCGTTCTCTGGTTTAACTAAAGAGCAAGTAAACCGCCTAAAAGAAGAGTTCGGTATCTACATTGTTGGCTCTGGCCGTATCAGCGTAGCGGGTATGACGAAGAACAACATGCTACCGCTTTGCAAAGGCATTGCTGCGGTTCTATAAGCCCGATTACCGCCAAAACCCCTATTGCAACAGCCAATAGAATTAGAGCCAGCGATTGCTGGCTCTTTTTGTTAGAAGTGCACTCTTAACGATACACCCCCTTCATTAGTGGTCGTCACTCCCGAATTTCGATGGGTATAAAACCCGCCAAAACTCATTCGCTGAGAAGCACGGTAGTTTGCCCTTAGCGTATAAATATCAACATCAATAATGTCACTGCGATTCCATTCAACATCCGCGATAGCACTCCACCGCTCGTTCAATTGATATATCAAACCCAACTCACCACCCCATGTGAACTCATCATTACTTGATAGCGTGGTGTCAGTAATGTCATTGGTCTGCTCAGCCCATTGCATGCCCGCTTTCACTAACCCTTGTAACGCAAGGTTTTGCGCCAAATCGAATTGCATCCCTAGGCCGGGCAGTAAGGTATAGATTTCCGTCGTAGTCTCATCTGGATGGATAAAACGAGCAGAATAATCAAGGCTCGCCAACAGCCCAAAGCTTAGCGGCATCACCCCACCAACACTCAATGCGGTCACATTGCTGTTGGTTCCGATATCATCATCTAACGCACCTGCAGCGAGATCCGCGTAAAAATATCTTGGGAGTTCGACCATTGCCGCCGCTGGCAGTGAAGTGATACCGAGTAAACAACAACCGAGAATTGGCAGCGTTTTATTTGGATTTATGCGCATAACTGACCCTCACAACTGTTTTTTTAACCGTAGTGCACAGTTAACGAGTTCGCGTATAAGCAATTATATTTATGTGGGTTTCGTGGCAAAAACGTGATCACCAAAAACAAAAAAGGCCCGCTAGGGCCTTTTAAAAAGTAATCATTAATTCATCTTGTTGAAGATTTTGAATATCCACTTTGGAACGCTTTTTTAATCGCTCTATTTGTTCTTGTTCTAGCTCGTAAGGCATGACAAGTTTTATTTCGTGAATACCCTCCGTTTTTGCAAGCTTTAACAGCGTATGAATATTTGATTCGTCACTTCGACTCGCTGAGAGCGACTTCATGGCTTGATTCCATAAACGCTCTTCGGCTGTCTCTTGCGATTTGATACCATCTTTCCATGCCAGCCCAAAGATAGGAGCAATGGAGCTAATTGCTTCGAGAAACGTCCATTTCTTACTGCAGGAAGCGCCTAAAAAAGAGGTGTAATCAAATACCACACATGCCTTGCCTTGATGTTCCATATCATCCCCCGTGATCGCGGCAACACAGTGAATTTAATATCGGCCATCATTCTTCATATAGCAATAGGATATAAAACAATAGTCTTTTATACCCCTTACTTGAGCGGAAAAGCTATATAAAAACCAAAGCAGTAACAAACCTTGAACAAGAAAATGATATACGGAATCAGTTGCTTAATATTTGCGCTACCAAAATAATCCATTCCCAAAAACGAGATAGGACACTATCCTGTTAAACCACATTAATAACTCGACTGGCTTTTTTGTACTGAACGCGCCAGCCCTTCCAGCGCGGGAGCTCCCACCTCTTGGGGTCGCCTTTACGTAAGCCATCACGATATATTACGTAAACTAATTTTTTATCCGTGTGATATTCAACATCTAAATTCAAATCCCCTAAAAGCAGGGTAAATGGATAAGTTTGTGCAAAGTCTTCATATTCCCAATATGGAATGCCCTCGAACTGAAAATCCTCGGCGCTAAAAAGCTCAAGCTCTTCCATTGAGTCCAATTCGAGTTGAGTTAACTGCTCAGTAAACCAATGTTCAAACGTCAGTTGCTGATGATCGCTTACCTGCTCGCTTAAACCCAGTTCAACATACAATCGCCAATGGTCTATTTGTTGTTTGCGCTGCAAGTAGAGCCCATCAAGCACCTCACCGTTTTTTACCGCCTCTAGCATCGGCTTTATTGCGAGCTCCCCTTGCGCTTGTTGCAGCTCTGTGGCGATCACTCGTCCTGCATACACTAGCTGCATCTCAACTTGGGTGACGCCATCCTCACACACGGTTTCACCCTGTTGCCATTCACCAATATTTAGCGCCGCCATCTGCTCAAAAGAGAACGGCATCATTTGCGTCGCTAAAGTTAAGGTTTGCTTCACCCCTCTACCCGGCAGGCTATGAGTATCTAATACAATCGCGCCTTCAGAACGAGGCGAAAAACGGCTTTCTCTACCCAATACAACTTCCAACTCACCATTGCTAAATGCCTCTTGCCTGCGCTCTCGTCTGACAAAAACCAGCTCAGGATGCAAAGTTGCAATCGCATTGACCCATTGAGAATGTTCATAACGTGATGCAACCTCAAGCTGTGGCAGTTCAAATACCTCACGCATCTGCGCTGATAGCGCTCGCGCCTCGCTTAAGGCCTCATTATCAACGTCGACACCTGATAACAGATCACCACGAATGATCTTGATGGCTAACTGACCATCACAACCCAATGGCTCATCCTGCGCGAGTTGTTCTTGCAGTTCTTCTGAACTTTTGAGCCGATATAGCTTGCCGGGTGTTGCCAATATCGCGGTGTAATCGATCATCACTTCTTGCAGCGCCTTAGTTGGCATTCGAGTGACAAGGTCGGCCAACAGCGCATCAATAGGTAAAGGATAGATTTTCTTACCATGCTCAGTTGCCAAGCCTTGCTGCGTTATGGCGTTCATGGCCAATAATAACTCTTTAGCCTGTTCCACCGAGCGCTGCGGTAATGATTGTAAAAACTCCAACTGCTCTAGCGCTACGCCACAACTAGCAGAGGCAAGCATCGCCTCGGTTAATGACTCTCGAAACATCTCCGGTGGCGTCACATCACTCAGCGCGGCATGTTCTCCAAACAAGCGAATACAAATGCCATCCATCACTCGGCCTGCTCGCCCCGCGCGTTGCTGAGCGCTCGATTTAGAAATGTGCTTTAAACTAAGCGTGGTGCGCCCATTGCGTTGCTCTGTTCTGCGCTCTAAACCGGAATCAATCACAGCAACAATATTGGCAATGGTGAGTGAGGTTTCAGCGACATTGGTCGCTAAAACAACCTTCATTCTTCCTTGCGGATTTAAAGCGATATCACGCTGTTGGTTAGTCACTGACGCATGAAGCGGCGCAACGATAATGTCTTCAATGTGCGCGAGCGCTGATTGGCACTGAGCAATCTCCTTTCTGCCCGGAAGAAAAACCAAAATGTCACCCTGACAATCTGGTAATAAGGCTTCTACCTCTTGGCGCACTCGTTGATCCAAATGACGGGAATCCGGCAGTTGGCGAGACTCTTTAGCGCGATGACCAATCGCCACATCATATACGCGCCCTTCTGCATGCAGCCTTTGTGCGCCCAAGTACGCAGCCAGTTTTTCTCCTTCTATGGTTGCCGAGGTTAACACCACGCGGTGCTGATTGCGCTGTTTCAATAGCGCGACGAGCAAATCCGTATCCCAGCGACGTTCATGGAACTCATCCACGATGATGGTAGAAAAATCACTCAACTGATTTTCACTCATCCAACGAAGTGCCACTCCGGGAGTGACAAACAGCACTTGAGTATTCTCAGTCGCGCAGTGTTGGAGTTTGATCGAATAACCAATGCGTTCACCCAAAGTTTGCCCTGCTTGCTGCGAGAGAAACTCCGCTAGCGAAGTACACGCCAATCGCCTTGGTTCAATCACCAATACTCGGCCATACTCCGCCGCCCATAAAGGCAAGCGAGTCGACTTACCCGAGCCGGTCTCAGCTTCAACAATGAGATCGCTCTGTTTGAGCAATTGCATAAAATCAGACTTTAGTGAATCAATAGGAAGTTGAAGCATAATCAATAGAATGGAAGTAATTAGGAGCGCCAGTATAACACGCCAAAAAGTGAGTTTTTAAACTCAAGCCGTTAACATCCGTCAGAGAAAGCCCGATTCCTTTAATCAATCTCTCACTCTGCACTGTGATTGTTGTCGAGATTACCCATAGCGGTTTACAATAGTAACAATTTCCCTGTTCCCCCTGCCCAACTATGGGTCGAAATTAATAGGTTCGTAATGAATAACGACAAACGCCCTTTGTATATCCCTTTTGCTGGCCCAGCACTTCTAAGTACCCCCCTTCTAAATAAAGGCAGTGCTTTTACTGCTTCAGAACGAATTTCTTTTAACTTAGAAGGTCTGCTGCCAGAAACCACCGAAACCATCCAAGAACAGGTTGAACGCGCGTATCAGCAATACCGTAGTTTTGAAAGCGATATGGATAAGCATATCTATCTACGCAACATTCAAGACACTAACGAGACGCTTTACTACCGTTTAGTGCAGAACCACATCACCGAGATGATGCCAATCATCTACACCCCAACGGTTGGTGCAGCATGTGAAAACTTTTCTAACATCTACCGTCGTGGCCGTGGTTTGTTTGTGTCTTACGCCAACCGCGAGCGTATGGATGACATTCTAAACAACGCATCAAACCACAACGTAAAAGTCATCGTTGTAACGGACGGCGAACGTATTCTTGGTCTTGGTGACCAAGGTATCGGCGGTATGGGTATTCCAATTGGTAAGCTTTCGCTTTATACCGCTTGTGGTGGTATTAGCCCAGCTTATACTTTGCCTATCGTGCTTGATGTGGGTACAAACAACCCACAACGCCTTGCTGACCCTATGTACATGGGCTGGCGTCATCCACGCATCACAGGTACGGATTACGATGCGTTTGTCGAAGAGTTTATCCAAGCGGTTCAACGTCGTTGGCCTGATGCTCTAATTCAATTTGAAGACTTTGCACAGAAAAACGCAATGCCGCTACTAGAGCGCTACAAAGATCGCATCTGCTGCTTCAATGATGACATTCAAGGTACGGCTGCGGTTACCGTGGGTTCACTATTGGCGGCATGTCAGGCTGCGGGTAGTAAGCTATCTGATCAACGCATCACCTTCTTAGGTGCAGGCTCTGCCGGTTGTGGTATTGCAGAAGCGATCATCGCTCAAATGGTTTCTGAAGGTATTTCAGATGAGCAAGCTCGCTCACAAGTTTACATGGTTGACCGTTGGGGCCTACTGCAAGAAGGCATGCCAAACCTTCTCGACTTCCAACAAAAGCTCGTTCAGAAATCTGAAAACACACAAAATTGGGAAACCGACAACAACGCATACTCACTATTAGATGTCATGCGCAATGCCCAACCAACGGTTCTTGTTGGCGTATCTGGCGCTCCGGGTCTGTTTAGCAAAGAAGTCATTCAAGAGATGCACAAGCATTGCCCGCGTCCAATTGTTTTCCCGCTTTCAAACCCTACCAGTCGTGTTGAAGCGACACCAAACGACATCATTCGTTGGACAAACGGTGAAGCGCTAGTGGCAACCGGTAGCCCATTTGACCCTGTGGTTCACGATGGTAAAACCTACCCAATTGCACAATGTAACAACAGCTACATCTTCCCGGGTATTGGCCTAGGCGTACTTGCTGTTTCAGCGCGTCGCGTAACTGATGAAATGCTGATGGAGTCAAGCCGTGCGCTAGCAACATGTTCACCACTGGCAATCAATGGCCAAGGCGCATTGTTACCGCCACTGGAAGCGATTCATTCAGTATCGAAGAAGATTGCCTTCGCAGTTGCCAAAAAAGCGATTGAACAAGGTGTTGCTTTGGAAATTACCGACGAAGCGCTTGAAGAAGCTATCGATGCTCACTTCTGGCAGCCTGTGTACCGCCGTTACAAACGTACTGCTTTCTAATATCCTACTCAAAGCCCCTATTATTAGGGGCTTTTTGCTTTGGTCATCAAAATGTTGGAATTTTTAGCCCCTGCTGGGCGTTATATTGCGCCATATTTAAGTGAGATCTCTACTGCCTTAATCGCTTGTGCTTTAGTGATGTTTGGCGGTGAAATCAATGCGAATCTGCGTCGATTGTTGAGAACTCAGAACTTTGTCGTAAGAACGGTCGTGTTTATATTGATTAATGCGTTTGGTTACGGCTTAATCATTGTAAAAGCAACCCCTTACCTAGCGCGGACATTACGTGATTTGCCCTATGGCATGATGTTTTGCATAGTATTGACCAGCTTTATTTTGATAGGGCTTTGGGCACAAAGGAATCGACAAATCTAGTGAGAAAGATTTTTTACCACCGCTCACCTCAATCGCGTTTTCTGACTCGGTGCAAGAAAGCGCTATGGACATTTTTAGCCTTAGCTATTTTGGGGGTTGTCGCGGTTATCTCCATTGACCGATGGGTAACAAATCATACCCAGGGACAACTCTACTTCGACGCCAGTGAAGTCAAACCCCATGAAGTGGCCGTGGTACTAGGTACGAGCAAATACTTAGGCCGTACCTTAAACGAGTATTACACCAACCGTATCGATGCTGCGATAGCGCTTTACCAAGACGAAAAAATCAGCAACTTCATCCTTAGTGGCGACAACGCCCATCGCTCCTATAACGAACCGTGGACGATGAAGCGCGATTTACTCAAAGCTGAAATCCCTGAAGACCGTATTCACCTCGATTACGCAGGCTTTCGCACGCTTGATTCCATCGTGCGCGCAAAAGAAATTTTCGATACCGATAACTTTCTAATTATCTCGCAAAAATTCCACTGTGAGCGCGCGCTGTATATCGCCAATTACCATCAGATTAATGCCCGCTGTTTTGCTGTGCCGGGGCCAAGTTCTCACTCTGGTTTTAAGGTGCGCTTTCGTGAGGTTTTCGCCCGAACTAAAGCCTTCATTGACTTATATTTGATTGGTACTCAGCCTAAATTCCTTGGCCCGAAAGAGCCTATTTCAAAGGCTTTACCTGATTTGGAACAAAGTCAAAGCGCCGCAGAGCCAACAGATAAAACCGAATAAACTGAATAAAACATAGCGGAACAAAAAAGGTGACTCACGGTCACCTTTTTCCTGCCTAAACAATCTGCACTGAAACAATTAACGCGACTCAATCACTATTGCACTCGCTCGGCCACTTCCACTCGGTTACGGCCATTGCGCTTCGCAAGGTAAAGCACTTCATCTGCTCTTGCCAACATATCGGTTGGGCTTTCATCGCCTAAGTCTGCAACACCAAGGCTGGCCGTCAACACTTCACCGTGAATCCAGATATGTTGAGCGATTTTTTTACGTAGTCGTTCAGCAACGATCACCGCTTGGTCAAGCGTGGTAAACGGACTGAAAATCACAAACTCTTCCCCACCCCAGCGAACAAGGCGGTCAGTCACACGTAGCTGACCCAATATCACCATGGTGAATTCGCGTAGAATATCGTCACCCATTTTATGGCCAAATTGATCGTTAACTTGCTTGAAGTGATCAATATCCACATAAATGACCGACAGTTGTAGATTGCCGCCATCAGTCGCGACAAATTCTTTGTCTAACCATTCACGAATCGAATGTCGGTTCATTGCGCCAGTTAAAGGGTCGTGATGAGCCATCTCAGCAAATTGCACATTCTGCTCACGCAAGTTGCGGTTAAGAGTTTTGAGCTTTTGACGGCGATGTTCTGTGTCTGCAATTAATTTACGGCTATTGCGAATCTCATGTGCGCTGTAGGTCATTCCCGTGACAATCCACATGATAAGTAGCCCCATCATCAAATCTTCACCAGCGATGTATTCACCAATAAACTCAATGCTATTTACCGTCATTTGATATTGCCCAACAGGGCTACCTGATCCAGTGGCAAATTCAATACGGTTAATATTGTTGAACTCTGGCGAGGAATGCTCAATAGGAATTTTATTGTCCACCAGCCACCACGTGAGCACTTGTAGGCTTTTGAGTGGGATCTCCAACGGTTTGCTGTAATCGCCAAGACGATAATCTAAGCCGTTGTATTTATGGGTATACTCATCATCAGTTTTAGAGTAAGCGGGATTGAAGTTACGCAGGTAAAAGCGCATGGTTGGCTTTTCGTCACTGTCTAAACGTTCAAAATCTAGATCTAGGCGTATCGTATGGTAATCAGATAAGTCGATGCCAATTGCCGCATTTTCTGGTTGGATATGGATAGAGAGACCACAATACGGCCATGCATAATCTTCGCTGGTTTGCAGTTGGCAATCTAAAACGGTTTTATGTGGCGTTTGTGTGAGTGAGCTTGTCGATGCACCCTTTTGGACTTGATCATTGGTGGCAACATAAACAAATTGATTGGGGCTAATTTTGTATACTTTCGTGTCGCCATATAACCAGTGTAGCCAAACGGCCGTCACTGAAAATATCGTCATAACGAAAACGAGCTTGTGAAAACTTTTCAAGGTTCCTCACCTTCCTAACCAGCTAAATGTGAGTCAAAAGACCCTAATTATTGTTGTCCTATTTTTGATACAAAATGTACGATAAAAATGATCTGTTGCACAGAAAAATAACCCTACTTACACCAATATTTTTAACTCCCTCGTATACAGCACCGTTATGCTCCAATGCCACTATACGCAGAGCGCATCTACTCCACACTCCTGAGACTTTTCTGATAAAATAACAAAATAATCATTAGGGTTAATTGACCCAGCCACTTACGTGGTTACATAAAGCAAAAAGAGCAAAGTCATGTCATCTATCGCTATCGGGACACTGCGTAAAATGCGCGGTGATCTTGAAGATGCGGTTCACTACCATTTACCGGTCGGTGAACACGCTATCGATCTCAAGCCATTCCTAGGCCAAAACATTACCCTGACTCACACTGGCAATATCTTTTGCCAATCATGTGGTAAAAAAACCAAGAAAAGTTACTCTCAAGGCCATTGCTTTGTGTGCATGAAAAAACTCGCTAGCTGCGACATGTGCATCATGAAGCCGGAAACCTGTCACTACGACCAAGGCACTTGCCGCGAACCTGAATGGGGCGAAGCAAACTGCATGGTTGACCATTATGTTTACCTATCTAACACCTCTAGCTTAAAAGTCGGCATTACTCGTCATACCCAAATCCCTACACGCTGGATTGACCAAGGGGCAACGCAAGGCTTGCCTATTTTTAAAGTGAAAAGTCGTTATATTTCTGGCCTGATTGAAGTGGAGTTAGCCAAACATATTGCAGACAAAACCAACTGGCGAACCCTGCTTAAGCAAGATGGTGAACCAATGGCGCTTGAAGAAAAATTCTCTGAATTACTGCCTCTAGTCGAAGACAAAATCACACAAATCAAACAGGAGTTTGGTGAGGATGCGATTGAGATTTTGCAAGAAGCGATCACTGAGATTCACTATCCGGTTAATACCCACCCGACTAAGATCACCTCACACAACTTTGATAAGAATCCTGTTGTGTCAGGCAAAATTGAAGGGATAAAGGGTCAATACCTAATTCTGGATACCGGCGTTATCAATATTCGTAAGTTCACATCTTATGAAGTAGAAGTGTCCGCTGACGCCTAGTTGATCAACAAAGCCGCTCAGACCGAGCGGCTCTATTGTTAGTGAAGCGGATAGCGAGACGGATAATTGAGCTAATCAGTAAAGTGCATCGAGCGTGGCAAACAACTGATCAATTTCCTCAATAGTGTTGTAGTGCATCATGCCTATACGGACCACACCACCACTCTCCTCTAGCCCCAGCTGACGAACTACCCCCAACGCATAAAAGTGACCACTCCAGACACAAATATTCGACTCTCCTAAATGTCGAGCGATATCAGCAGGGCTTTGATGCTCAAAAGTGAGCGCGAATGTTGGCGTTCTTAGGGCACTCAAGCCTTGTTTAACTCCCCAAAGCTGAATGTATTTGCGTTCATTGATCCGCTTTATAAAGTGCTCGCTTAAGGTTTGTTCGTGCTGATTATATAAAACATAAGATTGAACAAGCCGATCGCGCAGTGAATCATTTTGGTTGCCCCACTGTGCGAGATAATCAACCGCTGCCACCAGACCAGCAAGGCCTTCAAAACTTTGAGTACCTGTTTCAAATCGACCCGGTCCAATATTGGTTGCCGGTTCAACTTTATAAGGCAATAAGGTCTGCAGCCATTTGGGCGCGATATAGGCGATCCCCACATGGGGGCCAAAGAACTTGTACGCAGAGCAGACCAAAAAATCGCAGCCTAACTGCTGAACATCCACTAAATGGTGCGGTGCGTAGTGAACGGCATCAATAAACACTTGAGTTCCGTATTGCTGCGCTTTGCGAATAATCGGCTCAACATCGACGATGCTGCCGGTCGCATTGGAGGCTAAGGTCACCGCCACCAAGCGGGTCTTGTCATTCATCATTGACAGCAAATGCGCGACATCAAGCGTGCAGTCGTCAGTATTGATGTTGGCACTGAGTACCTTAACTCCTTTATCCTCAGCCGCTTGCTGCCATGTACTGACATTCGCGTAATGATCAAGCGCAGTAACAATAATCTCATCGCCCTCAATCCAATTACGGCTGATAGATCGGCTAAGAGAAAACGTCAGCGAAGTCATGTTCGCGCCAAACACAATATTGTCGGCGCTTTGAGCATTAACGAGCGCCTGAGCACTTGCCCTAGCATTCGCCATCAGTTGATCAGTTTTACGGCTTGAGAAGTATTGCCCACCTAAATTGGCATTGTAATGGCCTAAGTAATCCTGCATCGCTTCTAATACAGAGAAAGGAACTTGCGAACCTCCTGGCCCATCAAAAAAGCAAACATCTTGCCCATTATATTGCTGGCTTAGCGCGCCAAACTGCGCCCGAACGGCATTAAGATTGAAGTGCATTAACACCATCCTTCGCGGTCAATACAAACACATCCATATGGCCTTCTTTACCATGTTCTATGGCTCGAATTGGGCACGCATTATGCCAAAGTTTACCATCTGCCAGTAACGCCACTTCTCCATTTTCCAACACCTTACGGAAAAATGGCGCTTCGTGGTTATCGTTATAAAGCATGATTTCACCACCCACAATGTTGTGGCGGTCGATACCAATTAGAGCGATATGGTCGAAGCCATCTTGATGAACACCTTCTGGCGCAACTTGCGTTTCGTCATACACCGCAGAGATCCGGATTTGATGGATTTCAATTTCCTGCCCATTTGGCAGCTCATTGCTCTCGACAAACAACTCGCACATTTCTCGCATCCCTTCACTGTTTATCGTTTTACTCAGCAATGGCTCAAATTGACGCACGATATCGCCTTGGAAATGGTTAATCTGCTCTGACTGAACAAAATCATGCTTGTCTGTCGCGACCACTTTACCGTCAATAAACTGCACTACCGAGTAACGGCGCAAGCGATATTGACCATCCGCATGCTGAGTGTGAGGTAAAGTTGTGAAGGTGGGAGAAAGCTGATGAATCGCCTCGCGACTCAGTTGTGTCAGCTGTAATGTGTTTTCATGACCGTGTAGCATCATCGACTCCTTAATGATTACGCTCAATTTAACAATATATTTACAACTTAATATCATGCATAAATTCTAATCAGTCAACTTTTTGCGATATATAACTCCAACAGAATTACCAATTTAGAAATAAACTCCAACAAAATAGCCAGATATAGGTATTATGACTACCCCATCAAAGCCTGAGAGCTTGTTTTTGGTGTTCTTAACTAGGAATTATTAACAATCCTATGAGTTTCAGGCCATTGCATCGCCTTTGTTCAGCTTTAACCTTTGATACAACTGGTTCTAAGCTATAGCGATTTATTTATCCGATCAGGCTTGAATGCGCGTTTCCTATCCCCATTATTTTTATTACAATCGATTCTAATTCCTAAACAGTGACCAATAGCGATGAAGCTATTAGTAAAAAGATGGAGCGCCAATGAGCAACGTAAAACACTGTAACCTACTTATTCTTGGTTCTGGCCCAGCGGGTTACACAGCAGCGGTATACGCAGCGCGTGCAAACCTTAAGCCTGTTTTGGTTACAGGCATGCAGCAAGGTGGTCAGCTAACGACAACGACTGAAGTTGAGAACTGGCCTGGCGATCCAACTGGCCTAACAGGCCCAGATTTAATGGAGCGCATGAAAGAACACGCTGAGCGCTTCGAAACTGAAATTTTGTTTGATCATATCAACGAAGTAGATTTCAGCCAGCGTCCGTTCAAACTAAAAGGCGACAGCGCTGAATACACCTGTGACGCATTGATCATCTCAACCGGTGCATCGGCAAAATATCTTGGTCTTGAATCAGAAGAAGCATTCAAAGGTCGCGGGGTATCTGCGTGTGCAACTTGTGATGGTTTCTTCTACCGTAACCAAAAAGTAGCGGTTGTTGGCGGCGGTAACACAGCGGTTGAAGAAGCGCTGTACCTGTCTAATATCGCATCAGAAGTTCACCTGATTCACCGCCGTGATACCTTCCGCGCTGAGAAGATCTTAGTTAAGCGCCTGATGGACAAAGTAGAAAACGGCAACATTATTCTGCATACCGACCGCACGCTTGATGAAGTGGTTGGCGATGATATGGGCGTGACTGGCGTACGCGTGAAAGACACCAAGTCAGATACGGTTGAACAAATTGATGTCATGGGCGCATTCATTGCCATCGGCCACCAGCCAAACACGGGCATCTTCGAAGGCCAACTTGAGATGAAAGATGGCTACATCATCGTGAACTCTGGCTTAGAAGGCAATGCGACTCAAACCAGTGTTGAAGGTGTATTTGCGGCCGGTGACGTAATGGACCACAACTACCGCCAAGCAATTACCTCGGCAGGTACAGGTTGTATGGCGGCTCTAGACGCCGAGCGTTTTCTTGATGCCTTAGCTGATAACAAGTAACGGCTGACATAATTTAAAACAATGATTCAAGCCCCGCGGTACTCCCGCGGGGTTTTATTTTGTATAATCGAGCGTTCACAAGTCAGAAAAAGTGAAATCTGAGCGATTACTAGACCAAGTAATGGGCATCAGATGACCTATAAAAACAGCAGTAAGCCTTCATAATGGATAAAAATAAACAACGCAGCTTGAACAAATGGCTCCGACAGCAAAGTAAACTGGCAAAGCGCTGGTTGCTGGCTGCCGTTGGCCTTGGCGTGTTATCAAGCGTGTTTTTACTTGGGCAAGCGGCCTTACTTGCCTCAATACTTCATCAACTGATTATTGAACACACGGACAAATATTCGCTACTTCCTCAATTTGCCGGTCTAGCGGCATTGATCGCAATAAGAGCGCTCTGCTCTTGGGGGCGTGAAATCGCAGGCTACCGCTGTGGTGAGCAAATCCGTACCTACATGCGACAACTGATCCTCGATAAGTTACGCGAACTTGGCCCTGCCTACATCAAAGGTAAACCAGCAGGTACATGGGCAACCTTGATGCTTGAGCAAGTCGAAGAAATGCACGATTTCTTCGCTCGCTATTTGCCGCAAATGTCGCTGGCCGTTATCGTTCCTTTCATCATTCTTGTCGTCGTATTTCCGGTCAACTGGGCTGCGGGTTTCATCTTCTTACTAACCGCCCCTCTTGTACCCTTATTTATGGCACTGGTCGGAATTAAAGCCGCTGACGCTGGGCAAAAAAACTTCAAAGCATTGCAACGATTGTCTGGTCACTTCTACGACCGTCTGCAGTCTATGACCACTATACGTTTGTTTGATCGCACCAAAGCAGAAACGGAGCTCATGCAAGGCGCATCTGAGGTATTTCGCTCACGTACCATGGATGTTCTGCGTATTGCCTTCTTATCATCAGCGGTATTAGAGTTCTTCACATCAATCTCTATCGCGCTGACTGCGGTTTACTTTGGTTTCGCCTTTATTGGCGAGCTCAACTTCGGATATTACGGCGTCGGGGTCACTCTGTTTGCCGGTATGTTTATTCTGATCCTTGCCCCAGAGTTCTACCAGCCTCTGCGTGACCTCGGTACTTTTTACCACGCCAAGCAGCAAGCTGTTGCCTCAGCGGAGAGTATTGTCGATTTCCTTGAAACCGATGTGACCGCAGTAAAATCAGGACAAACCTCCATTGATGTCTCCCAAGGGGTAGAGATCAAAGCACAAGGCCTAGAAGTGTTTAGCTTAGAGGGCAAACGCCTACTTGGCCCTATCGATTTTACGCTTAGCGCAAAACAGACAACGGCTTTAGTCGGCCCAAGTGGCGCGGGTAAAACCAGTTTAGTTAATGCGATTTTAGGCTTCTTACCTTACAGCGGCTCTTTGCAAATTAATGGCATAGAACGTACTGAACTGAACCTTGAGCACTGGCGTCAACAAATTAGCTGGGTGGGGCAAAACCCACTACTGCTGCATGGTTCAATCCGTGACAACATCACGTTGGGCAAGCACGAGGTGGATGAAGAACGTATCAAGCAAGTACTAAAGGACTCTTTTGCCGATGAATTTGTTTCTCAACACGGCTTAGAGTATCCGATTTCTGATCGCTCAGGTGGCTTATCAGTCGGTCAAGCACAGCGTCTTGCCCTTGCTAGAGCCATGCTGCAAAACGGCGAGTTTTGGCTGTTAGATGAGCCAACAGCAAGCCTTGATGCGCGCAGTGAACGTCTTGTCTCACAAGGCCTTGATAACCAAATTGAAGCTAAGAGCGCGCTTATCGTTACTCACCAACTTGCTCCGCTACAAAGTGTGCAGCAAATATTGGTGATGCAAGATGGACAAATCGTTCAGCAAGGCGACTTTGCTCAACTGTCACAAGAAGAAGGACTGTTCCAAAACATGCTCAATGCGAACCAAGCCCTGCAACAGCAAAATGAGGGTAGCCTAGATGCGTGATTTACTTCCTTATCTGAAACTGTTTAAAAAGCACTGGTTTGGTTTATCTCTTGGGATGTTCCTTGGGTTCTTGACCCTATTTGCATCCATCGGATTGCTTTCTCTTTCCGGTTGGTTCTTATCCGCTGCGGCGGTTGCCGGATTAACCATCGCGCGTGAAACCTTTAACTACATGTTACCTGGTGCGTTTGTTCGTGGCTTTGCCATGGGTAGAACAGCGGGTCGTTGGGGTGAGCGCGTAGTTAGCCACAATGCGACATTTAAACTGCTGACTGACTTGCGTATTTTCTTCTTTAAGAAATTGGCGCCACTCGTACCGGGCAAAGTTTCTAACCTGCGTGATGCGGATATTCTCAACCGCATCATTGCCGATATCGACGCGATGGACCACATCTATCTACGTCTTATCAGCCCGGTCACCATTGGTGTTGTCGGTATCGCCAGCCTTACAGCCGTATTGTGCTACTTCGACCCAGAGTTAGGCTTAACCCTTGGCGGCATCTTGTTGGTATTAGTGCTTTGCTGGCCGGTGCTGTTTTACAAATTAGGTAAACGTAACGGTGCTGAGCTAACACAGAACAAAGCCGACTTACGCATCAATACCCTTGATTGGTTACAAGGCTACAGCGAGCTAACTATTTTTGGCGCAGAACAACGCTACCGCGATGCCATCTACTCGGCGCAAGAAAAGCTGCTTAAGAACCAGTTCGTTAACGCCCACTTTGCTGGCCTTGCCCAAGCACTACTAATGCTTGCCAATGGTTGGACATTAGTACTTATGCTTTGGCTAGCCGCAGACGGTGTTGGCGGTGGTCAACCTGACCCACTGATTGCTCTATTTGCTTTTGCAACCATGGCCAGTGTTGAGCTGCTAATGCCAATTGCCGGCGCTTTCCAACACTTAGGTCAAACGCTGACCTCTGCTCGTCGACTAAATGACGTCATCTTAGCGGAGCCTGAAGTAGTATTCGCAGAGAAACCAGCAGAATTAGTACAAGGCTTTGGCATTGAATATCGCAATGTCACCTTCACCTACCCTGATGGACAAGTACCCGTAGTTAAAGATATTAATCTCGTCGTGCCTGCTGAGCATCGTTTAGCGATCGTTGGCCAAACGGGATCAGGTAAATCAACATTACTTCAACTCCTTACCCGCTACTGGGATACCAACCAAGGAGAACTCTTGATTGCTGGTAAGCCACTAAAAGAGTTATCAGAATCGCAACTGCGCTCAGCGATTACCGTCGTGAGCCAACGAGTAGATATCTTGAATGGTACGCTGCGAGATAACTTAATCATGGCTAAGCCAGATGCCAGCGATGCTGAAGTATCTGCCGCGATTGGTAAGGTAGGTCTTGAGAAACTGCTCGAAGGTAAAGGTTTAGACGATTGGTTAGGTGATGGTGGCCGTCAGCTTTCTGGTGGTGAAAAACGCCGTATCGGTATTGCACGTGCATTACTGCACAATGCCCCTATTCTGCTGCTTGACGAACCAACCGAAGGGCTAGATAAACAAACTGAACAGCAAATCATGCGTTTGTTTGATAAGCATTTTGTTGGCAAAACCGTGGTATTTATTACCCACCGACTTGTAGAACTAGAGAAGATGGACAGCATTTGTTTAGTCGAGAATGGTGAAGTGGTTGAGCACGGTTCACACCAAGAGTTAATCGCCCAACAAGGTCGATACTTCCAACTTAATCAAACTCTGTAATCTCCTCTTTAAAAACACAAGGGTCAGCAACTGCTGACCCTTTTTGATTTTATATGTCCTACTTCTAACCCAACTTAACCCACTTTTAAATGCAGGATGAGCGTTGTCCCCACCCCTTCTTTAATATTCAGTTTTATCCGGCCGTTTTGCGCCTGAGCACAGAGTTTCGCTGAGTAAGCACCGATGCCCATGCCATCAATTTTTCCAGAGGTGACAAACTTATTGAAAAACTGACCGCGAATATTAATGGGTACTTCGCCAACATTGTGCACTGAGATGATAATTTCATCCTCTTTGCGTTCAGATTTGACCGTCACGCGAGTACCGTTGGGCGCAGCCTCTATGGCGTTCGAGATCAAGTTACAAAACATCGTGTAACTGAGTAAATCATCCCCTTGGTAGATATGGGCAGGGTCCACATCCAAGATAACTCGTATCTGTTTCTCATCCGCTTTGGCTTTAAAACTAGACGCGACTTTTTGCAACACATTTTCCGCAGTGACCGGCTCTAGCGCTTTGGAATACAAGCCCTGCTCTAGCTCCATCAGAATACTGTGGTTTTCTAACATTCGGCCAATCACGGCAGAGTTTTCTTTGACCACCTCGACATCTTCTTGAGTGGTTTCACCATTCATCAAGGTCGTCATGATTGCTGTCAGCGGGTTGCGCACATCGTGCAAGAAAGTTTGGTCTGCATCATCGCGCATCCGAGCAGACTGAATCAGCACTTCCACTTGGTTCACCAGCTTTTGTCTTTGCACCACCGCATTCATGTGGGCTTCAACACGCGCTAACACTATTTCAGGGACAACAGGCTTGGTAATGTAATCGACCGCACCGAGCTTGAGCCCTTTCACCACATCGTCGGTTTGCGACAAAGCAGAAACAAAGATAATCGGAATAAACTCCGTTTCCGGATTCGCTTTCAGTGCTCGACACACCGATAAGCCATCCATTTCAGGCATCATGATATCGAGTAGAATCAAATCCGGTTTATCGGGCTTGGAGCAAATATCTATCGCTTGAGCACCACTGCGGCACACTCGTATTTTGTAAAGCGGTTTTAAGAGTTCACCAAACACCTGTAGATTTGATGGCTCATCATCCACGACTAAGATGGTGCGTTTAGTTTCTTTCTCAACAACTACTTCTTTATCTCGATTCCGACTTATCGTATTTGCGGGAATTGGCGATACGAAGGCTTTATGAACTCGTTCACTCAACGTTGCCATCGAAAATGGCTTAATCAAATACTCAGAGACCCCTGCTTCAATAGCATCGACAACATCGCTTTGATGTAAGTTGCCAGTCAGCATAATAAAAGGAATGGTTTTATGGGCTTCTGATTTTCTAACGAAACGCAGTAACTCCAAACCATCCATTTTGGGCATTTTCCAGTCAGAAACAATGATATCGAATACATTGTGCTCCAGTCGGTAAATCGCCTCTTTACCATCTTTTGCTTTTAAGATGGTTTTAAAACCTAGCTGTTCAAACGCGCTGTATAAAGTTCGTGTCACTGCTTCAAAATCATCGACAATTAACACGCTCAATTCTTTGTACGGCGACTCCTTTGCCATTAATTTATAGTTTTCCATAACCACGCTTCCGTTAGTGAGGGTGTTCGTCTTTATATTGTTGAGCGATCTGATTGAACTGGTCAGCGATTTCTTCGAATGCTTCTACCATTATCGGATCAAAGTGACTTCCTTTACCTTCTGTGATGATCTCGACCGCTTTCTCATGGGAGAAGGCCGGCTTATAAACGCGCGCAGAGATTAGCGCGTCATACACGTCGGCAATGGCCATTAAACGTGCAGAAACTGGAATTTGCTCGCCGCTAATACCTTCAGGGTAGCCCGAACCATCCCATTTTTCATGATGTGAATAAGCGATTTCTTTGGCAAAAGTTAAGAAGTTATCTGCAATACCTAACGAGCCTTCTGCCGCTTCTATTGCGTCTTTACCGTAAGCCGCGTGCTTTTTCATTTCGGTAAATTCTTCATCGGTCAATTTGCCCGGTTTAAGCAAAATGCTGTCGACGATGCCAACTTTGCCAATGTCATGCAAAGGCGCTGATTTGTATAAGGCAGTAATAATATCCGGCTGTAGATATTCTCGGTATTTCGGTGTTTGAGATAGCGCCTGCGCAAGCACTTTGACGTATTTCTGGGTACGTCGAATGTGGTTGCCAGTTTCAGGGTCTCGAGATTCAGCCAAAGCGCCCATAGCAACCATGGCCACATCTTGTAAGTCATTGAGTTGCTGAGTACGCTCAACCACCTTTTCTTCCAGCACTTCGTTCTGACGCGCCAATTGATCGCGAGCCGATTTTAAGGCTAAGTGATTTTTGACGCGTTCTTTAAGGATTGGTGGGCTAATAGGCTTAGTGATGTAATCCACCGCGCCCAGTGATAACCCTTTTGTTTCATCATCTTCTTGCGATTTCGCGGTTAAGAATATGACCGGAATATCACACGTGTCTTCAGAGTCCTTAAGTCGGCGGCAAACCTCATAACCATCCATTTCCGGCATCATAACGTCCAGCAAGATTAAATCGGGTTTACGTTTACCGATGATTTTTAGTGCCATTTCCCCGCTCACCGCAGCTTGCACTAAATAGTCGCCTGACAGAACGCCTTTAACGACTTCGATATTGGTGACTGTATCGTCGACAGCCAAAATGGTCGCTTTTTTTCCTGTGCTCATAGCTTCTTCCATAAATTTACTTAATTGATAAACGTGGTCGCCGCAGCTTTAATCTTAGCTAACTGCTCTGCTGCCTGTTCAAATTCATATTGTTCAATTGGCAGCTTAAGTTGCTCTAGTTCACCGCGTGTCCAGCTGTCTATATCCGATTCCAGCAAGTCATCTAAGTACTCGACGATGGATGAATCAAACATCTCAATCATCTGTTCCATTTTTTCAATATGCTCAGCAATACTGGCCTGATTTGAGCCTTCACTTGCCGCATCCAAATCAGCATTATTCTCAGCGATAAGCGCTTCAATCAATGGAGTTGCTTGGTCAAAATCAAACATCGAGAGCGCATCTTGAATGGCATTAATTTGCTCTGCTTGCACTTTGGTTGGCATACAAGTCACCATCTCATCAAAGGTATCGCTTGCCGAGCTATCAAAGTCATCAATCTGACGTTGTAAGGTTTGCGCCAACTCAGCAAAGCGTTTGCTATCGGCTTGTGAAGGCTGCTCGGATGAAGTCGCTTGAGCTAAGGCCGACTCTATAGCCCCTAACATAGTGGTTACTCGCTCTTCTAGCTCAGCGATTTGGGATTCAAGTTCAGGAGTTACTTCACAGCGCTGCTGTTCTTGCTGTTCTTGCTGTTCCACCAAGGCATGCTCGATGCGCTCAGACGGCTCAATAAGATCATTAGCACCGATGTTGCCCGCGATGCCTTTCAGCGTGTGAGCGATAATGACCGCTTTACCGATATCTTCCCCTTGCAGGGCGATATTCAGTCGCTCAATCACATTCGACTCTGACTCAACCACACGGGCGAGAGTCTTTTTATACGCCTTCACGTTTCCGGCCATACGCGCCAATGCCGCTTGAGTATCAAACCCTTCGATCTCAATCGACTCTTGTTCAACGGATTCAGCGGCTTCCACTGATTGGCCGGTTGGTTCAATCCATTCGGCTAGGGTTTTGAATACTTGGTTTGGATTGATTGGTTTCGAAAGGTGATCGTTCATGCCTGCTTCCAGACATTTCTCTTTGTCACCCGACATGGCGTTGGCAGTCATCGCGATAATAGGCAGCTCTGCAAACTGAGGTTTTTGACGAATCGCACGCGTTGCTTGATAACCATCCATCACTGGCATTTGAATATCCATCAATACCAAGTCGTATTCATGTTGATCTACTTTATCGACGGCTTGTTGGCCGTTATCTGCCGTATCCACATCTAAGCCAGCAAGTGTCAGTAGTTCGATGGCAATTTGCTGGTTAATCTCGTTATCTTCGACAAGCAGTACTTTCGCGCCAGCAATGCCCTGTGTCACCGACACGTCAAGGTTATCTGAAGCGCGACTCTTGTTACTGATTGCGCGCTTGCAGACCACTTTCAACACGGTATCAAGCAAAGTTGAAGCGCTGATTGGCTTGGTCATCGAGCCATCGACTTTGGTCTCTTTTGCCAGCTTAAGCATGTCATCACGGTCATACGCCGTCACCATCACAAAGTGTGGCTTCTCTGTGATCTCTTGATGAGCGACAATCGCTTTACCTAGCTCAATGCCGTCCATGTTTGGCATCTTCCAATCGGCTAATACCAAGCTAAATGGATTCTGTTCTTTCTCCGCCAATACCAGTTTTTCTAACGCTTCTGCCCCTGAAGAAGCGACATCAGGTTTGAACCGTAAGCTTTCACAGATGCTGAACAGGATTTCACGCGCCGCAACGCTGTCATCAACGATCAGTACCGATAAGTTCTCTACTTTTTTCGCTGACTCAATTCGGCTTTGCACTTCATGCTCTGAAATATCAAACTCAGCGGTAAAGAAGAAGGTACTGCCTTCCCCTGCCACGCTTTCGACCCAAATGTCTCCGTTCATCATTTCAGTTAAGGTTTTACAGATGGTTAAACCTAAACCTGTGCCACCATATTTACGGGTTGTCGAAGCATCAGCCTGACTAAACGATTGGAATAGGCGCGAGATCTGCTCCTGTGTCATACCAATACCGGTATCCTTAACCGAGAATCGCGTCTTAATGGTATTGCCGTTGTTACTGAGCATTTCAGCGCGCACAATGATCTCACCTGAGTCGGTAAACTTGATCGCGTTGTTGGTTAAGTTAAGCAAGATTTGCCCTAAACGCAGCGGGTCGCCAATTAGGTTATTTGGCATGTTCGGGTCAATATCGGTCAGTAATTCGATGCTTTTTTCTTGGCCCTTCTGAGCGACGACTTGCACCAGCTGCTCTACCGCATCATCTAACTCAAACTCCGTCGCCTCTAAATCCAGCTTACCTGCCTCAATTTTAGAGAAATCGAGAATGTCATTAATAATGCCCAACAGCGATTCTGCCGACGTTTGAATTTTGTTGACGTAATCGCGCTGCTTACGATCTAAGTCGGTTTGCATCGCCAAGTAACTCATACCGATGATCGCATTCATTGGTGTGCGAATTTCATGGCTCATGTTAGCAAGGAAGTCGCTCTTCGCCTTGGTTGCCTCTTCCGCTTTTTTCTTAGCTAGCATCAATTCGCGCTCAGCTTCTTTACGCTCTGTCGCATCACGAACGATACCGGTAAACGACAGTTCGCCATCGATAAACGCATCACTGATCGCCACCTCAATATCAATCTCACTGCCATCTGGCTTATAACCCGTGAATTCAAACAGTAAGTTGCTGACATCGCCCTGCTCTGCCGCTTCTAAATAGACTTGTTGGAACGGCCTATCCATCAGAGTGCTGATATTGGTTTTCTCGCTGATCACTTGCTCGGCCTGATAGCCAAAGATTTGCTCCGCTGCGGGGCTAAACTCCAAAATTGTCCCGTCAGAGTTAACCACTATGATGCCGTCAGAAGCGTTATCGATAATGGTTCGTGTGCGCTGCGCATTGACTTGTAGCTCAGCGGTGCGTTGATCAACGAGCACTTCCAAATCTGCCTGAGCGCGCGCCAGTGCACGGGTTGCACGAGTACCGATACGCAAGGTGAAAATACTGGTGCTGAGCATTAAGGTGAGCGCTACTGCCAGAATAGACCAAACAGTAATTTTGAATGTTTTCAGCAGCGCGTAGGCTTCATCCACATCCATTTCAGCTGCGATGCCGACATTGAGCACTTCATCCCACACCCAACTGCCGACAACCGGAATGCCCCGATAGTCGTTATATCCCTTAAGGTTAACTCCTGCCTCACGGTCTGAGATGCTTTGCGCCATTTCGGTTAGAGGCCAAGAAGCATCTGCGTCCATTGGCGTTTCAGTCAAATTAACGCCTGGGTTAGCAACGCGTAAATGTAGCGATGAACTCACGCCCTCATCCAATAAACCAATTTCACGCAACTGATCTTCAAATCGCACATTCGATAGCAGCAAACCTGTGCGATCAATCGCGTAAGTTTCACCGCTTCGGCCAATAAAGCCCGCCGACAGTACAGTAGAAAATACGCCTTCAAAGTTGACCCGCTTGGTTAACACCGCAATCACTTGGTTCGCTGAGTTATAAATAGGCACAGCAAAGAACATGGTTGGAGGATTAGATTTGCCATCGTGGTTTTCTAACGCGACATCAGAGCGAATTGGCGGAATGAACACGCCACGTCCGCTCAACACCTCTTCCATTAAATCTGGGCGGTTAAGTTGAATCAGGTTAATGCCACCAATGTTGGCATCCCGACGAGAAGATAAGCTGATTTTTTCTGGCGAAATAATGAAATAGCCAAATGACCCAGCAATGCCGGTACGCTCATTAATGAAGGCGCGGATATCATCTTGAATCGGCGCAGAGATCAATGCACTTGGTGTAGGCGTGATCTCTAACAGCTCTTCGACCATCTCCACCAACTGGGGATTACGGCCTAACTGACCGAGGCTATCTAGCTCTAGCTCTACCCAACCTGTCATACGTTTGTGCGTAGAAGTCAATAAGGTGCTCAAGCTATAGTTGATAGCACTAATACTCTGCCTCTCAGCGTAACGCGTGACCATTAGGGCTGTGGTAAGCAAAGCAATACATAAGATGACCTGAACAGAAATCACAGAGTGCTTAAAGCTTTTGCTTGAGAACTTGTTGGCCAGTTCTTTATCACTGGCTTGGAAAACCTTAAGGGTAATAAAACCTAAAATTAAGAACAGAACGATAACCGCTGCAACCACATAACGCAGCGATTCAAGTAAGCTTTGGTTGTCTTGATTAAGTTCAATCGCCTGTGCTGGCTGATACCAGTCGTTCTTGGTGAGAATCAGATCGCGCAGCTCCAGCGAATCTAAGCCTTTTTGTAGAATGGGTTGCAGTTCTGGATGCTGATTCGAAGACCATAAATGCAATGTGGAAGGTGATACAACATCTTCATTTATTGAGCGTAAACGCGACTCTTGATTAGTCGCCAACCAGTTCAAAATCACCGTTTCAGCATCTAATACCGCATCGGCCTTGCCATCAAGCACGGCTTTAATCGCTTGGTCGATCCCCGGCGTTTCAATCACCTTAATATCTGGGTAGAGCGTTCGAACCTTTTCGATGGTGGTGTAACCCTCTGAAATGGCGATAGTCGCTTGGGACAGATCAGAGGCCAAACGATACGGCGCATCCTGCTTAACAAAAAACAGCTCTCTCACAAGAAAGTACGGCGTAGAAAAATCGCCAAATTCTTTGCGTGCTTCACTTTGATAGGCGTGCGGCAATACATCTAGCTCACCACGTTCAAACATAGCAAGCAAATCGCTCCACTCACCGTCAACAAGCTCAACATTCAGGCCGGTTTTGTGCATGATTTGGTTAACAATCTCGCCCGCTACCCCCCCCACTTGGTGATCATCAAGGCGATAAAGCATTGGTGGCCAATTTTCGACACCGACCTTAATGGTATTTTCACTGATCCACTGCTTTTCTGCTTGAGTTAACTTTAGCTCGCTTTCTTCGCGCTGTTTCTTCGCGCGCTGCTCAATTCGGTTAGCCAAATTAAGCAACAAACCCATGTATTGATTTTTGTAGTGGTGATAGTCATCGCTGTTGATGAGATCCATGGCGGCTTTACGATCACCCGCTTTTGCGTAATCTAAAGCTCGCATTTCCCACTCGACTAACAAAAAGTTCGCCGCTTCGAGATCACTAACGATTTCCCTATCGCTGTCTGTTTGACTACCCAGTAACGCGTTGATCAGAGCTGTAAGCTTTGGCTCATAATCGTAATAACGGTCTAACCATTTTTCATCGCCAGAAAAGGCATAACTGAGCACAGATGAGGTCAAGACTTCATCCAAGTACTTAAGTTCAATAGCGATATTTTTGACTTGCGACTCCGTTAGCTCCCCCTGTAATGAAGGTGGTAACCCATTGAAATCGGCCTGTGTGCGAGGAGAAAAGCCTAAACAAACGAAAATAGAAAGAAGAGAAATAAAAAAAAGTGAGATTCTTTCTCGTTGCCAAAGCTGCTTTATACAACATTGCATACGCAAACATCCTGTCTACAAAACTAATATCAATACCGTACAATATCTCTTTGTTAGCAGCAATTTAATCCGCTCAAAAATTCAGCATACGATCAATAATTCGTTAATATTTTGAGGCAAGTAACGAGCTGTTTTTTATAAAGTTACCATAAAATGCAACATTCCAACCTTGTACGTAAAAACAACCAGCGAAACCATTGATTGGAGAGCAATACTCTACCGCTTTCGATGCCGTACACGCCTAACCGTGTGAATATTCTGCTTTTTAAGTCTAAATCGATTAACAAATCGCCAAAAATTAATTTTTCTTAGTTAAAAGAATGACTTGTACCAAAGTTATTAAGCATTAACCCTGCTAAGATATGCATCATTATGATCAATTGTTGTTTCGGTTTATTCCGCACGCATAAATGCTCTAACCACCCAACAAACGAGCAAATACAGTGCGAATACGGTATTTGCCATCAAATTTACAGAACAACCGTACTAATAAGCAGTTAAAGCACCCCCGACAGTAATCAGTTCGGACATTTATCGGAATCTAAACCACCTTACTATGAAATATTTACTTCTTTTCGCCAGCGCATTTATGGCGTTTTCTTGCTTGGCAGAGCAAGAGGTCGATTGCAGCAACCCCGTTACTAGCCTTGATTTTAACTACTGTATGGGACTAGAGGCTGAACAAGCCAATCAGCAGCTTGAACATTACTGGCAAAAAAGCCTAGAACGAAACAGCTTTGACCCAACCCTTGTAGAAGAAATGAAAGTGGCCCATGAAAAATGGGATGCTTACCGCCAATCTCACTGCGATTCTATTTATACCATGTGGCGTGAAGGAACGATCCGAAACGCAAAATGGCTGAACTGCCGTATCCAATTGACCAAGCAGCGCACCCATATTTTGTGGGAGAATTTTTTGACCTACGCAGACAGCACACCGCCAGTGCTACCAGAGCCAAAATAAATATGAACCAAAACGTTACTTTTCAGCCGAACCAAACACCAATGAATAAAACGTTAGCTTGGGCTGCCATCCTTGCTTTGCCCCTTGGTATGTACGGCTTTTTCATCGAATTTGTTCCCACTGAGATGGTGAGCAAAGTCGCTAAAACCTTAGCCGTCATTTTGACCATTGTGATTTTGGCCTTGTTCCGTAAAGGTGTCGCGAGCAAGATGATGTCTAAACGCAAGATATTCCAAGCGATCGAATTTGTATTTCGAGTATTTTTAATTGGCTATACCTTGCACATTTGCTTTGCCTACAGTGTGCCAGGATTACACGCTCGCCTACTTGGGAAGCAATACGCCAATGTGCAAATCGTCATGCCGCGTGAAAACCATGCTTCGCGTGAGTGTGAATTCGTCATAGAAAACGACTATCTAGAACCAACGTTACATGGTTATGTCTGCATTTCAGAAACAAGCTATTTGACCAAAGACCAAGTGTACATATTATCTGGCTACCAAAGCTCACTTGGCTTTTATGTCAAACATGCTGTACCTAACTCTGCGTTTAAAAAAATCTTACAAGACATAAAACAAGAACGCGGGACTGCCGAATCATGAAATACTTAACTGGCCTAATGTGCTGTTTATTGTTTGTCGCAACCGCTTCTCAAGCTAGCGAAGATTTTTGCGCCAATAAAAGCAGCAAAATCATCAAACAGCTCTACCCAAACTATTCGCCTGATGAGAATCGCAACCCTAAGCTGAACGATGAGTTAAACCGCTCGTTAGCTTCAATAGAATGCAAGGTATGGCCTGCCAACCCTAAGCTGGCAATTCTTGCCTTAAAAGCCGACCACCCGTCTACTTTTGAGGAATCGCGTGAAGCAGAAACATCCGATCTCATCGTGTTGATGGTCTCGACGGAAACAAATACCATTTTAAGCGTTCACACAGAAGACGATGCGCTGTTCTCTGACGCTATCTATGTAACAGGAATCGAAATCGACACCGCCTACTACAAGTTAGCCAATGATACTGTTGCTTTTGGTATTAAAGAGTACCGTAGTGGCAGCTCCAGTGTTTATCCTTTCCATAACACGAGCATGTCGCTGTACACCTACAAACGCGGACGGATCAATAAAGTATTAGACAATATGCAAGTACAGAAATTTGCTGGCGAGTGGGATACCCATTGCGAAGGTAAATCGGGCGAAGATAAGCGAATTATCATCATCCAAAAGCAGAGCAATCAAGGCTATGCGAATTTATTGGTTAAAACCACAACCACTAAGTGGCAAACGCTACTGACTGGTGATGAATGCAGTGACGTCGTCACCAATACAGACAAACAGCAAATCACCTTAAAATATGACGGCCATGCGTACCCTGTGCCTAAAGCAATGCAGGGGCTCTAGAATGTTCAGTAAGATCTATTTCTATGTTCAACAGCGCCAAGTGCTGTTCGAGGGTAAGCAAGACATTACGCCTAAGCTCGGACGTCAGTTGTTCGCCAAACTCAATACCGGCTATTACACCGAACAAGAAGAAACACTAATCCTAAAACTACTGGTGAAAAAATCATTTATCAGCAAGCGTCATGGCGAATACGAGTTTATCAAGAAAGATAAACCCTACGTTCCGAACCGCATCTCACGCAATATGAGATTTGGCATGTTTATCTTTGCTTTAGCACTGGGCGGTATGGGTTTTTACGCGTGGCAAACTGGGTATTTTCACTTACCGGGCAAACGCGGTGGTACTGATATCGTGGGTAGTGCGATCACGCCATTCGTGACAGCGATGGGCTGTTTTTCTTTACTGGTATTTACGGCGATCGTCGACCACTACGACACTAGAGACAACGAATACGTTTATAACTTTATATACAAAGCCTTGTTTTTCTTAGGCTGGGGGATGTTACTGCTCGCTATAATCCTTGGGAATAGGGTCTAAGCCATGAAACGAATCCAGATACTCACTATAGCCACGCTACTCTTCGGTATCACCCAAGCTAACGCGAAGCAACTCAGTATTGATACCCGCTGTTTCATGGCACCAGATGAGAAGTTAAAAGTTGAGTTCAAAACCTATCAAGATCCAGACATCGGCTGGGTGGGTGGTCAACTTCGCTATCACACCTCTCAGCAATATATCCCGTTAGTATTTAAGGGCAGCGAAGTGGTCACTGAAATTCCCGATAGACCATGGGAGTTTAAACATACTTGGCTTGAAATTGTTGATGGCCAAATCAACGGCAGCTACCAATACCATAGCCAAGGCGCTGTGGTATTTAATTTCTCTTACCGGCCTAGTGGTAGTAAACAAGTTTTCAACTTATCTAAAAACTCTCACTCAGTGAACCAAAATGGCAACTGTACGTGGGAAGCAATGTCAGAGTAACCATAATGATTGAACAAAGATTAGAACAACTAAACGCAACCTTAGCGGTTGACCCTACCAGTATCCCTGCTCTTTATGAACGCGCGCTGTGGCTTGCTGGTGACTACATCGCTAACGATGAATGTCTTTTCGATGACCATGCGCAAAACTACCGCCAATCACTTGAAGACTTAGATAAAATCATCGAACTTGAGCCTCAAAATGCGCGCGCAAAATACCATAAAGCTTGTATCTACTTCTCTCTTGATATCGACGATGAAGAAGCGGAGTCACTTCTCTATACTGCACTTGAGCTAGAACCGAACTACGTTGATGCTATGTACAAATATGCAGAAGTCCTTACCTACAATGGTGAGAACGCCGACCATGGCGTAGCTTTAATGGATAGAGTGATAGCAATTGACCCTAGCTCTAGCGCCTACATGATGAAAGGCATTTACCTAATGGGTGATGCGGAGTACAACTTCATCATTTGTGATATCCCGCAAGCATTAGACACATTGCGACTCGCTATTACCAACTTCGAACACGCCATCAATCTAGATGCAGAAGCGCATAAAGAATATGGCCTAGAAAAAATCGAAGAGTGTTTAGCTCAGATAAAAGAAAACTCTTAACGGACTGCATTGAGTACCAACATGTATCGCCATTCAACTTACTGAATGGCGATATCCGAGTTCATTCGCGACATTGATATTGGACTCACCCACAAGGAAGAAGTAATGAAGAAGATCATCTTTCTCATCGCATTACTGGTGTTATCCAACCTATTTTGGTTAGGGACTTGGTTTATCAAGGCCATCGATATAGGTGTGACTCAAACCTATCAGCAAGCAAGTTACGAAACGACCAGTCAATCGTTAAGGCAAGCCATTGTGTTGGCGAAACACGACCTAATTGGCAAAGATGCCAAGAGCGTTATAAAACGAATCCCACGAGATGTTGATGACTTTGAACCATTCATCAAAGAAGGTTGTCTCTACTATTCTCAAATCTGCGTAAAGCTTGATGAAAACCAAGTGATTACCGACGTCACACTGTTTGATTCTGAATGACATTTATCGGACATTTTGACCAATAATCTCGCTATGCTGAACAATATCAATCGCCCTCTTTATCCATAAGATTTAAGGAACGTCGCTATGGCCGCAACAACAATCAAAAACGTGATCTTCGATATTGGCAACGTGGTAGTACGTTGGTCACCGCTAGAAATCATCCGCCTAACCTTTGGTGACAATATCGACGCGCAAAGTAAAGCTCGTGAAGTATTCCAGCATTCTATCTGGATGGATTTGAACAAAGGCCGATTAACGGAACAACAAGCCAAGCAGGCGTATCAAGAGCAACTTCATTTCAGCGAGCTTGAGGCTGAAAAGCTGTTCTACAACGTAAGACAAACCCTTACGCCGCTATATGGTTCTCAACAGTTGATTGAGCGCTTAAAGCACGCAGGGTATGGCGTCTATTCTCTAACAGATAACGTGACCGAACTGGTCGATTACCTAAAGCAGCAATACGATTTCTGGCCTTTGTTTGATGGTGCTACTATCTCGGCGGATGTGGATATGCTGAAACCCCAAGCAGAAATCTACCTGCACTTACTGCAAAGCAACCGGCTAGTGGCTGAAGAGTGTATTTTCTTAGATGATATGCCACACAACGTCGAAGGGGCAAAAGCAGTTGGCATTGATGCAATTCAATTTGCGCATGCGCATCAAGCGGAGCAAGAACTAAAAGCGAGAGGCTTAGAGTTTTGATTTGGTTCGTTTAGTTTTGTAATGATTGACGAAATTGCAGACAAGAAAAAAGCAGCCATCTGGCTGCTTTTTAAATATTGAATCATCAATTAACGATGCTTGCTACGTGCACCTGGCTTACCTGCCGACGATTTAGCGGGCTTACGACGAGCTGGGTTGTTGCTGCGACCTTTGGGTGCATTTACACGCTCTTCGTGACGCTTAACTGCGCGACGAATCTTCTGGCTACGAGAACGTTCACGTTTGCGAGATGTGTTCTCTTTGCTTTCGTCAAGCATAGTTTGGCGCTCTGGACGAAGCTCTACCAATTCACGTAGGTAGTTTACTTCTTTCAGAGTCAGCTCCATCCATCCACCACGAGGCAGTTTCTTATCTAGGTAGATGTCACCGTAACGTACACGTTTCAGACGGCTTACTGTTGTCTCTTGCGATTCCCATAGACGACGAACCTCACGGTTACGGCCTTCGTTGATCGCTACGTAGAAAGTGTGGTTCATACCCTCACCGCCTGCGTAAACAACATCTTCAAAACGAGCAGTGCCATCTTCAAGCTCTACGCCACGAACTAAGTTCTTCACTTTTTGTTCAGTCACGTCACCAAATACGCGAACTAGGTATTCACGCTCAACTTGGCGGCTTGGGTGCATTAGACGGTTTGCTAGTTCACCATCAGTAGTGAACAGAAGTAGACCTGATGTGTTTGCGTCCAAACGACCTACCGAGATCCAACGAGAACCGCGGATTTTTGGTAGACGGTCAAACACAGTACGACGACCTTCAGGATCGTGGCGAGTACACAGTTCACCCTCTGGCTTGTAATAAGCAAGCACACGACAAATCACTTCTTCCTGCGCTTTAACAGAAACAGTGTGACCATCGATACGAACGATAGCATTATCGTCTTCTAGTCGTTCACCCAGCTTTGCAACGATACCGTTAACACTTACACGGCCCGCTTTAATCAACGCTTCTAATTCGCGTCGAGAGCCATGACCAGCTCGGGCTAATACTTTCTGAAGTTTTTCGTTCATCAATTTACCTATGTGTCGTCTTCGCAGACGTCGAATGAAATACGCGACTCAAATTCGCGGCCGCACAATATAGCAAAATACTGTGATGAAAGCATCAAATTTAGCAAACAATAGCTGACTATTCGAATGGCGCTGGATCGCCAGAACCAATACGAGCAATCACAGGCTCATCATCACTAAAATCAACCACTGTAGTTGGCTGTTCACCTAAGTAACCACCGTTCAAAATCACGTCTACTGCGTGTTCTAACTTGTCACGAATATCTTCTGGATCAGATTCCGTGATGTCGTTACCCGGTAGAATAAGCGACGTTGACATTAATGGCTCGCCCAGTGCTTCAAGTAAATCCAGCGCAATACGGTTATCAGGAACGCGAATACCAATCGTCTTACGTTTTGAGTTCATCAAGCGACGCGGCACTTCTTTAGTCCCTTTAAAGATAAAGGTGTATGGCCCTGGCGTATTGTTTTTCAGAAGACGAAATGCCGTGTTATCCACACGTGCATACAACGAGATTTCAGATAAATCACGGCAAAGCAAAGTAAAGTTATGTTTCTCGTTTAGACGGCGGATCTGACAAATTCGTTCTAATGCTTGTTTGTTTTCTAGCTGGCAACCTAATGCGTAGCCAGAGTCAGTTGGGTAGACCACTACCCCGCCATTGCGAATGATTGCTACAGCTTGATTAATCAAGCGAGCCTGTGGGTTCTCAGGATGAACGTAAAAAAACTGGCTCATGGTAATTCCTCATTATCGAGCCTCGCGGCTCTATAGTTATAATACCCAGTCACACTTTAAAGACTTTGCCACTGGGTTTTCGATATTACTCTTGCTGATCAATATCAGCCTCAGTTGCTAAAGGCTCAATACCCCAATCTTTCCAGACTGGTTCCACACCTTTAGGCAACCAGAGATTGCGCCCCAACTCCATCCAAGGGGATGGATAATGGAAGTCGCTGCCTTGAGAGGCTAATAGTTTGTATTGTATAGCATAATCTGCAAGGTTGCGTCTTTCTTGTTGCGCTTGTTGAGGTTGCGCAACTTCCATCGCATCACCACCGGCTTCAACAAAGGCCGCGATCAATCGCTTAATCCACTTTGCCGTTAAATCATAGCGCCCAGGGTGTGCTAATACTGCTTGGCCACCAGCGGCATGAATCGCAGCCACAGCTTCCGCCATCGAGCACCATTGCGGCGGCACATAACCCGGATTATTACGGGTTAAAAACTTCTTAAATACCTGCTGCATGGTTTTGGCGTAACCATTATCTACTAACCATTTAGCAAAGTGCGCGCGCGTAATTGGCGCATCACCAGCGATTTGCTGAACTTCTTCCAATACCCCTTCTCGGGTCGCTTTTTGTAGACGATGAGCAATTAAAGCCGCTCGCTCACTGCGATAGCTCTTTTGCTGCTCTATAAGAGCTTGCAGCTCCGCGTTATCAGGGTCGAGATTCAAACCAACAATATGAATATCTTTGTTTTGCCACACGGTAGAAATTTCAATGCCATTGATGATGGTCAGATCGTAATTATTATCTGCCACATACTGTTTGGCTTCCGCAAGGCCTTCAACAGTATCGTGATCAGTGATCGCCAGTACATCAAGTTCAAAACTCAATGCACGCTCAATCAATTCTGGCGGGGAAAGTCGGCCATCTGAAGCTGTGGTATGACTGTGTAAATCAATTCTCATTTGTAAATTCTAATTTGGGTGACAAAGGTCTAATAGTTAGAGTCTATTCGAACAATCACGATATTGAGATATTTTGGGGCTTGACAGCACAACAAAATACTAGTTAACTAGTACGCAAATACAACGTATTAAATTCACCTAATTCGGTAGACGCGCTATGTTACAAGAATTTAACCAACAGCAAAATGTGAAACTTGATCTGAACTGCTCTAAACAGCAGAACTCAGACCTAGTTTGGTGGCGCACTTGGACAAGTTCTTGGTGGGCTAACGTGTACTTTTAACAACACTTAGGTGTTAGAAAGATTGCCAAAGCCCGCTCAGATAGCGGGCTTTTTTGATTCCATTATTTTGCTTCCGACAAACATACTTAAACTGACTGGCGAAAGATTCAGCAAAACGAACAAATTCTAGATTGGGGTAACGTTTGCTTTGTGCGAGTATGTAGATAAGGAAGAATGATTAAAACGATAACGAAAAGGAGGTCTTGTGAACAAGGCCATTGAAATTCGAAAGCTAGGAAGTGTAGACGTTATTCAAACTGAGGTTCCCTACTCTCAGGATCCAACGCATTTATTCCACACCTTGTGTGAAAACAAAACCGACAGCTTATTACTTGAATCGGCTGAAATCGATTCAAAACAAAATCTGCAAAGCCTTTTAATTGTCGACTCAGCAGTGCGTATCGTTTGTTTTGGTCATACCGTGACAATGACAGCGCTAACCGACAACGGTCAGCACTTATTGGAGCATATTCAAGCTAACGTGGCGGAATCGGTTTCCAGCCAATACAAACAAGGCGAATTGACCCTTGAATTCAGCACGCCCTGCGACACGTTAGATGAAGACTCGCGCCTACGTGAAGCCTCTTCATTTGATGCGCTGCGCCTTATTCAACACAGTTTCGATTTAACTAGTCAATCTAAACACGCCCTATTTTTAGGTGGCTTATTTGCTTACGATTTAGTGGCAAACTTTGAACCATTGGGTGACGCACAAGCAACGAACCAGTGCCCTGACTACGTGTTTTACGTTGCAGAGACATTGCTTGTGGTTGATCACCAAGCGCAATCTTGCTCATTGCAAGCGACGCGCTTTACGGAAAACTCGGACGTTGAGCCATTAAAGCAGCGCCTACAAGAGATTGACCTTGCATGTCAGCAACCAAAAGCCTTACCAGAGCCACAAAAGCTGAGCGACGTGACCGCGGTGCCAAGCATTGCTGACCAAGATTTCTGTCAGATCGTGCGTGACCTAAAACAATACGTGGTGAAAGGCGACGTATTCCAAGTTGTACCATCACGTCGATTTACGCTGCCATGCCCTTCTCCTCTGGCGGCATATAAAGCACTAAAACAGAGCAACCCAAGCCCTTACATGTTCTACATGCAGGATGAGCTATTTACTTTGTTTGGCGCTTCTCCTGAAAGTGCGCTGAAATACGAAACACACACCAACCAAGTCGAGATTTACCCAATCGCTGGTACGCGTCGCCGTGGAAAACACCAAGATGGCCGCATTGATTTCGATTTAGATAGCCGCATTGAGCTTGAACTGCGCAGCGATGTAAAAGAAAACGCCGAGCACATGATGCTGGTGGATTTAGCGCGTAACGATGTTGCGCGTATCTCGCAAGCGGGCACTCGCCACGTTGCAGACCTTTTAAAAGTTGACCGCTACAGCCACGTGATGCACCTAGTATCACGTGTGGTTGGTCAACTTCGTGAAGATCTAGATGCGCTGCACGCTTACCAAGCGTGCATGAACATGGGCACATTAACTGGCGCGCCTAAAATCCGCGCGATGCAGCTTATTCGCGATGTAGAGCAAGCACGTCGTGGCAGTTATGGCGGCGCTGTAGGCTACCTTACCGGCGAAGGCACGTTAGATACCTGTATCGTGATTCGCTCAGCTTATGTTGAAAACGGCATTGCTCAAGTTCAAGCGGGTGCTGGGGTTGTTTTCGACTCTGACCCTCAAGCGGAAGCGGATGAAACGCGCGGTAAAGCGCAAGCGGTGATCTCAGCCATTCAATCAGCGCATCAAGCATCGACGCACAAGGAGTTAACCCATGGCGAACATTATTTTTATCGATAACTTCGACTCGTTTACTTACAACCTTGTGGATCAATTTCGCTCGCTAGGCCATCAGGTAACGATTTATAGAAACCACATTGCCGCACAAGTGATTGAGCAAGCAGTCAGCAAACTGGATAACCCAGTGATACTGCTCTCTCCCGGCCCGGGCGCACCATCAGAAGCGGGCAATATGCCAGAGCTGATTCAGCGTCTAAAAGGCAAAGTGCCAATGATTGGGATTTGTCTTGGTCACCAAGCCATCGTTGAAGCCTATGGCGGTAAAGTTGAAGGCGCTGGTGAGATTGTGCATGGCAAAGTGTCCATGATGGCTCACCAAAATCATGCCACATACCAAGGTTTACCTTCACCGCTGGCGATTGCGCGTTACCACTCTTTAGTGGCAACAGAAGTGCCGAAAAGCCTAACCGTCACAGCGGAAGTCGATGGTCTGGTAATGTCGGTAGTACAAGAGCAAGATAAAGTCTGCGGTTTTCAGTTCCACCCAGAGTCAATCATGACCACCTACGGTGCAACACTGCTGGCGAACGCCATTGATTGGGCGTTGGATGTGCACTCAAACGCTGCAACGGACAATAAAAAGGATTAAGGAACAACGTCATGGAACAGATTATTAATAAACTATACGACCAGCAGTCACTCTCTGAGCAAGAGAGCCAACAGCTTTTCGATGTCATTATTCGTGGCGAGTTAGACCCAATCCTAATGGCATCTGCGCTGACGGCACTTAAAATCAAAGGCGAGACCCCAGAAGAGATCGCCGGCGCAGCCAAAGCGCTACTGGCGAATGCCAACCCTTTCCCACGCCCGGACTACGACTTTGCAGACATTGTGGGTACAGGCGGTGATGGTCACAACACCATCAATATTTCGACCACGGCCGCCTTTGTTGCTGCGGCGTGTGGCTTAAAGGTTGCCAAACACGGCAACCGCAGCGTATCAAGTAAATCAGGTTCTTCAGACTTATTGGACTCCTTTGGTATTGATCTGGCGATGAGCGCAGAAGACACCGCCAAAGCGGTCGACGATCTTGGCGTTGCTTTCCTCTTTGCGCCGCAATATCACGGCGGTGTGCGCCATGCTATGCCAGTGCGCCAAACCATGAAAACTCGCACTATCTTCAACATTCTAGGCCCACTGATTAACCCTGCTCGCCCTAACATCGAGCTAATGGGTGTTTACAGCGAAGAATTAGTGCGCCCGATTGCAGAAACCATGCTAAAAATGGGCATGAAGCGCGCAGCAGTGGTACATGGTAGTGGCCTAGATGAAGTAGCGATTCATGGTGCAACAACAGTCGCCGAAATCAAAAATGGCGAAATTGTTGAATACACATTAACGCCAGAAGATTTTGGCGTGGAAATCTACCCATTAGAGTCAATCAAAGGCGGCGACCCGCAAGAGAACAAAGCGATCATCACCAATATCTTAACGGGTAAAGGTACAGATGCTCAGCTCGGCGCGGTTGCGGTTAACGTAGCGCTGTTAATGCGTCTATTTGGTCATGAAGATCTAAAGGCCAATGCAGCGCAAGCCATCGAAGCGATGAACTCAGGTAAAGCGTATCAGCTTGTTCAACAACTGGCTGCGCGAGGATAACAACACCATGACAGACCAATCTCAGCAAAACCAACTGTCGCAACACGTTTCGATTAAAGAAGCGCAGATGGCCGAAGTATTAGCGAAAATCGTGCACGACAAATATCAATGGGTAGAAGCGCGTAAACTTGAGCAACCTTTAGCAAGCTTTAAAGCCGAGTTAACCCCGTCTGATCGCGACTTCTATCAAGCGGTTGGTGATGAGCACACGGCATTTATCCTTGAATGTAAGAAAGCGTCTCCGTCAAAAGGGCTTATTCGTGATGACTTTGACCTCGATTACATCGCATCGGTTTATAACAATCATGCGGATGCAATCTCGGTATTAACCGACGAGAAATACTTCCAAGGTAGCTTTGATTTCTTACCTCAGGTGCGCGGCCAAGTTCGCCAACCTGTGTTATGCAAAGACTTCATGGTCGATAGCTACCAAGTGTATCTGGCAAGAAACTACTCTGCCGATGCGATTTTACTGATGCTTTCGGTATTAAATGATGAAGAATACCAGCAGCTAGCGGACGTCGCCCATTCGCTCAACATGGGTATTCTGACAGAAGTCAGTAATGAAGAAGAGCTGCACCGCGCATTAAAACTAGGCGCGAAAGTGATTGGTATTAATAACCGCAACTTACGCGATCTTTCTACCGACCTTAACCGCACCAAACAGCTATCTCCAACCATTCGCGAGTTAGCCCCCAATGCGACGGTGATTTCAGAGTCTGGCATTTATACCCATCAGCAAGTGCGTGACCTCGTGCCTTTTTCTGATGGCTTCCTAATTGGTAGTTCTCTGATGTCAGAAGAAAACTTAGAGCTAGCGGTTCGCAAAGTGACTTTAGGCGAAAACAAGGTGTGTGGCCTAACTCACAGCGACGATGCGGCAAAAGCTTATCAAGCAGGCGCAGTTTTTGGCGGTTTAATCTTTGTAGAACAATCTAAACGCTACGTTAGCCCAGAAGAGGCGCGCATCGTAATGAGCGGCGCACCACTCAACTATGTTGGCGTGTTCCAAAACCATCCTGCTGAAATCGTGGCGGAGATCGCTAATCAACTTAAGCTATCAGCGGTTCAGCTACATGGCGCAGAATCCCAAGAGTACGTGGAAGTGTTGCGTACTCAACTGCCTTCGGAAACTGAAATATGGAAAGCCTATGGCGTGAGCGACAGCGCCCCTGCTCGCATCGCTCGTGGTATTGACCGCCATCTGCTTGATGCCCAAGTAGGCAGCCAAAGCGGCGGTACGGGACAAACGTTCGATTGGTCGCTCATCGGCGATACTGAGCAAGCCATGCTTGCAGGCGGCCTATCACCAGACAATGCACAACAGGCCAGACAACTCGGCTGCTTGGGACTAGACCTAAACTCAGGCGTAGAAAGCGCCCCGGGTAAAAAAGATTCAACTAAGTTGCAACAAGCGTTTGCTGCAATTAGACAATATTAAGGAAGAGAGCAATGGCAAAGTTAGATGCCTACTTTGGCGAATATGGCGGTCAGTACGTTCCGCAAATTTTAGTGCCTGCGCTAGAGCAACTAGAGCAAGCGTTTATTGATGCACAACAAGACCCAGAGTTTCGCAGCGAGTTTATGGCGCTGCTACAAGAGTACGCTGGTCGCCCAACAGCGCTAACGCTGACCCGTAACCTAACAAAAGGCACCAAGACTAAGCTTTACCTAAAGCGTGAAGACCTACTCCACGGCGGTGCACACAAAACCAACCAAGTACTTGGTCAAGCGCTGCTTGCTAAGCGTATGGGTAAAGAAGAGATCATCGCAGAAACGGGCGCAGGTCAACACGGCGTGGCAACGGCACTTGCTTGTGCGTTGCTTGGTTTGAAATGCCGCGTTTACATGGGTGCGAAAGATGTTGAACGCCAAAGCCCGAACGTATTTCGTATGAAGCTGATGGGAGCTGAAGTGATTCCTGTCCACTCAGGCTCAGCAACACTAAAAGATGCATGTAATGAAGCGCTGCGTGACTGGTCTGCAAGTTATGAAGAGGCGCACTACCTATTAGGTACCGCCGCTGGCCCTCACCCATTCCCAACCATTGTACGTGATTTCCAACGTATGATTGGCGAGGAAACCAAAAACCAAATTCTAGCTCGTGAAGGTCGACTGCCGGATGCCGTCATCGCATGTGTCGGTGGTGGTTCAAATGCAATCGGTATGTTTGCTGATTTCATCGAAGAAGAAACCGTGCGCCTAATTGGTGTAGAACCCGCAGGCAAAGGCATTGATACTGACCAACACGGCGCGCCACTGAAGCATGGTAAAACAGGCATCTTCTTTGGTATGAAAGCACCATTGATGCAAGATCCAAATGGCCAAGTAGAAGAGTCTTATTCTGTATCTGCGGGGTTGGATTTCCCATCTGTTGGGCCACAACACGCGCACCTCAATGCGATTGGCCGCGCTGAATACGACAACGTTACTGACGATGAAGCACTGGATGCTTTCCAAGAATTAGCCCGTAGTGAAGGTATTATCCCTGCGCTTGAGTCTTCTCATGCCCTAGCCCATGCACTACGTATGGCACGCGAAAATCCGGAAAAAGAACAACTATTGGTGGTGAACCTATCGGGTCGCGGTGATAAAGACATCTTTACCGTTCATGCCATTTTAGAAGAAAAAGGAGTGATGTAATGGACCGCTATCAACAAATGTTCCAGCGTCTGGAAGCGAAAAATCAAGGCGCGTTCGTTCCTTTCGTTACGGTGTGTGACCCAAACCCAGAGCAATCTCTAGCTGTGATGCAAACGCTAGTTGAAGCGGGAGCAGACGCACTAGAGTTAGGCATCCCTTTCTCAGACCCACTCGCCGATGGCCCAACCATTCAAGGCGCGAACATTCGCGCATTGGATGCCGGCGCGACGCCTGATATCTGCTTTGAGCAAATCGGTAAGATTCGAGCTCAATACCCAGAGTTACCTATTGGCCTATTGATGTACGCCAACTTGGTCTTCTCGCGCGGTATAGATGATTTTTATGCGCGCTGCGCAAAAGCAGGTATCGATTCAGTTCTGATTGCCGACGTACCCACCAACGAAAGTGCAGAGTTTGTTGCTGCTGCGGAAAAGCATGGCATTCACCCTATTTTCATCGCTCCGCCAACGGCTAGCGATGAAACATTAAAATCTGTTGCTGAACTTGGTGGTGGCTACACTTACCTATTGTCACGCGCAGGAGTAACGGGCGCAGAAACTAAGGCTAACATGCCGGTTGATCATCTGCTTGCGCGCTTAAACCAATTTGATGCGCCACCAGCGCTGCTGGGTTTTGGTATTTCTCAACCTGAGCAAGTACAGCAAGCGCTAAATGCTGGTGCAGCAGGTGCTATCTCAGGCTCAGCCGTGGTTAAAATTATCGAATCAAACGTTGAGCAGCCAGAACAAATGCTAAGCGAGCTCAAGGCCTTCATTTCATCAATGAAAGCGGCGACTCAAAAGTAATTCTGTAACATTCTTTAAAGATCGATTGCCAGCTGACAATCGATCTTTTCATTAACATTCACCCCACCAATCAACCCACACCCATCCTCACCATTTTATAAACTAAGCGCTCCAAATTTATAACAACACCAAGAGCAAACGTTTGCTTTCGTGCGAAATATCACCAAACACACAAAAAGCTGTTCACGTTTTAATCTTTGCTCCTAGTTGCTTATTGCTAATTGTAAAACAAACGTGTAAAAACCTTCTCGAAACAATTAACCAACACAGCGAAAGCCGTTAGTCGTTAATTCTAGGAATTAAACATTTATTAGCACAGAGGTTATGGAAGTGTTAAAAGAAAAGAGTTTGCTAAGCAACATTGGCGTTCAAGTCGTCATTGCAATGATCGTTGGTACTGCCGTTGGTGCCATGATGGGCCAAAGTGCCACAATGTTCGCTCCACTGGGCGCAATTTTTATTAACTTAATCAAAATGCTGGTTATCCCATTAGTTGCCGTTGCACTTATCTCAGGTGCGGCAGGTCTTGGTAATAGCCAATCTGCAGGTAAAGTGGGCGTAGTTACCCTTGGCTACTTTGCTCTAACCTCTGCGTTAGCGGTAACACTTGCACTTGTTATGGGTACTGTATTTGAGCCGGGCATGGGCATCGACGTTTCTGGCGTTGAAGGCATGTTCTCATCAGAATACGCTTCAAAAGGTGAACTACCTACTTTCTGGGCGACCATCACTGGTATGATCCCAACTAACGTTTTCCAATCACTGAACGAAGCAAACATCCTACAAATCTTGGTATTCTGCCTGTTCTTTGGTATTGCTATTTCTAAGCAAGACAAAGCCCGCCGTGACCCAATCATGAACGGTGTAAACTGCATCGTTGACGCTATGGTTTGGATGATCAATAAAGTAATGATCATTGCTCCTATCGGTGTATTTGGTCTTATGGCTGAAGCAGTTGGTACGTTCGGTTTCGGCGCACTAATGGTGGTGTTCAAGCTATTCGTGGTTTACGTAGCTGCTATCCTAATCTTCGGTTTTGTTGCCTACCCACTGATGATCCAAATCTTCACTAAGACATCAGCGAAGAAGTTCCTAACCGTAATGAAGAAGCCTCAAGCAGTTGCGCTATCAACAGCATCTTCAATGGCGACTCTACCTGTAACAATGGATGCATGTGAAAACGAGCTAGGCGTTCGTAACTCTACCGCTTCATTTGTACTGCCACTAGGCGCGACAATCAACATGTCTGGTAACGCGATTTACTACGGTTTGGTTGCTATCTTCTTCGCACAGCTGTTCCAAGTAGATTTAGGTATTGGCGCGTACATCGCAATCATCGTGACTTCTACGCTAGGCGCAGTTGGTCAAGCAGGTGTTCCTGGCCCTTCATTCCTAGTAGTTGCAGTTCTACTGGCAGCGGGTATTCCAATTGAAGGTCTACCACTACTGTTCGCTCTAGACCGTATCTTCGATATGATTCGTACAGCACTTAACATCACTGGTGATGCAGCATGTGCGGTAATTGTTGACTCTCTGATTGAAGATGAGCAACAAGTAGAAGAGCTAGAAAAGCAAAACGCTTAACCTCATAAAGCTCTAATAAATTCGAAAGCCACTCCGAGGAGTGGCTTTTTACTTGGTCTAGAACCGTATCGAGACAGCGCATCATTCGTAAACATACATTATGCTTGGTCGAAGACACTCTCTAACAAACAAGAAGTGATCTTTTGAGGCGTGAAGTCTGTTGTATCGAGTTGACCACCATCATCTTTGTATTCAATTTCATTCAACAAACCACTGCCCTTAACTGTGATGTTCTTGAGCCCCATTCGATGCAGGTCTTCTAATGTATAATACCAACCGTGAGTTTGTTGCTTAATCTGGCAGCTATTCTCTATTGTCTGCCCATAAGTGGTAATTTGTTGGTCGACTCCCATATGTTTAAAGAATGCAGTCTCTTTGGTTCGTAGACGATTTAAATACGTCATAAACTCAACTTGTTTACTTTTCGGCACGCTTTGTTGCCAAAGTTTATCCGTTTGTTTAGCACCACCGTGCCAACCGATCAATGAATTGGTATTAATCACAACACTTTTCGCAGCAGGAAGTATGTAGTTCGCGCAGGCGGAAAAACAAACCTCACTGACTTCGACGTCAAGATCGTTCTCTTTAACAAAGTAACCAAACTCCATTCCTACCGCCATTTCACCACCAGTGCTGGTGATCTTCAGTTTTTTAATGGCATTGTCACTCTGCCTCACCATCCTTATTGCTTCTAACACGCCTTCGCCAGTGATCATTCCTTCATAAATCAACGTATCGCCAGTCAATAACAATCGCTGGCCTGTTGGATACACTGTTGGTGTACTTTTACAGCCTGCTATTGTGAGTGCCAGAAACAAACTGAATCCCACCTTACCTACCGAACTTTTCATAGCTTGCCGCCCTATTTCACCTAGAATCAAATGCAAATTTATAATATTCGTTAAATTAATTTAAATTCGATAAAACAAACCAATTTGTGATAAACAAAACAAGTACGATGTAATTAAGTTGTTTATTAACAAATAGTTAGGCATTTATTTGGATTTTCCAGCCCCAACGTTTATCAAAGCCTTTCCTCATCCTTAACTCGCTATATCGATTGACGCCAATGGAGGGAGATCAAATAAGTCTATGTTTAAAAGTAACTTTTCTGTCGAGCTTATAAAACCAGAGGTATAATGCTGACAATTATGAAAATGGATGTCTGGCATTATGCAACCACAAGAAGAAAAGAACCGTAGACCACTCGCGGTACGCAATCTCTCCATCGCGAAACGCATCGCTGTTTGGTTGAGCAATAAAAATATTACCCCTAATCAAATATCTCTCATGAGCATGGCCTTTGCTGCATTGGGACTGGCTTTTGCAGTGGGTTATCACTTCTTCCCTTCCGCTGTTTGGCTAATCCTGATACCTGTAGCAATTCAAATGCGCCTGCTGTGTAACTTGTTTGATGGCATGGTTGCTGTAGAAGGCGGGAAAAAGACCCCTGCTGGTGAACTGTTTAATGATGTACCCGACAGAATTGCCGACCCGCTACTGATCCTAGCCGCAGGTTTTATTGGCGTATCTCAGTTTGCTTTACCTTTAGCATGGACTGCCGCATTGCTTGCAGTCCTAACCGCTTATATTCGCGTACTCGGTGTCAGCATGGGCTGCGAAGCAGACTTCAGAGGCCCGATGGCGAAACAGCATCGCATGGCGCTATTAACGGTAATCTGCTTGGTAATGTTTGCTGACCAAGTTTTCGTTATTCTCCCTGAACCATTTATCTACACCATGGATGTGACATTAGGCGTGCTGGTAGTTGGTTGTTTGTACACCTCGTGGCGCCGCTTAAAAGCGATCTATGATGCGAAAGCGAAACAGTTCTCAATGGATACTGATGAGGTCACTGAAACAAACACTGAAGCAGATACAGCGAGCTAACCCATGATGAACATCCCTCCCCATTCGCTACATATGATGGCGACGATTATCTTAGTTCTAATGGTTGGAACGCTCGCCTATTTGTATTTATCACGACGTAACCCAGATAAAGACTATCAAGAGCTTAAACTACGTATTCGCTCTTGGTGGTGGATGATTGGCATTGTGTTTGTGGTGCTTTACCTACCAGTGCAATACACCCTCATTTTCGTCGGCTTTTTAAGCTTTATGGCGCTGAAAGAGTTCCTCTCTATTGTGCCAACACGTATGACTGACCGCCGTGTGATCTTTTGGGCCTATCTGTCTATCCCTTTCCAATACTACTGGTTATCTATTGGTTGGTACGGCATGTTCATCATCTTTATTCCGGTGTACATGTTCCTTTACCTACCGATGGTGGCGGTATTAATTGGCGATACTAAAGGCTTTATTCGCTCGGCGGGCATTATTCACTGGGCTTTGATGCTAACAGTATTCTGTGTCAGCCACATGGCTTACTTACTCGTATTACCAAGCAAGAATCCAGATGCTGGTTCTATGGGAATGCTGCTCTTCCTACTCGTCTTTACTCAGTTCAACGACGTGTGTCAGTACGTTTGGGGCAAGAGCTTTGGTAAACATAAAATTGTGCCAAAAGTGAGCCCAAATAAAACATGGGAAGGCTTTATCGGCGGCGCTGCTACCATTATTACCATTAGTTACTTTGTCGCACCTTACTTAACACCGCTCACCTCGTTGCAGGGCATGGTGGCTGGGATGATCATTGCATTTAGTGGATTTATTGGTGATTTAGTTATCTCGTCGGTTAAGCGCGATCTTAAGATTAAAGACACCAGCCAGTTCATCCCAGGTCATGGTGGTATCTTAGATAGAATCGACAGCTTGATGTTTACTGCGCCACTGTTCTTCCACTACATCTACTACTTGTACTATTAGGGGCTAAATATGAAGATTTTCAAGTTTCTATTTGTGCTGCTACTGGTCAAACCGTTGGTGTTTATTGGCTTAGGCCTTAACGTCATTCAACGACAAAATCTGCCAGAGAAAGGCCCTGTGATTGTCGCCGCTAACCACAATAGCCATCTTGATACCTTAGTGTTATTAGCGCTGTTCCCAATCAGTATGGTGCACAAGGTTCGCCCTGTTGCGGCCGCGGATTACTTTCTCAAAAACAAGCTGTCGTCTTGGTTGTCACTCAATGTGCTCGGTATCATTCCTATTCGCCGTTCTCCTTCAAAAAGTGAACGAAACGCTGTATTTGATGAGTGCCACCAAGCACTGAAAAACGGAGACATCCTAATCATCTTCCCTGAAGGCAGCCGTGGTGAGCCGGAGGTGATGAGTGGTTTAAAGAAAGGGATTTATCACTTAGTTAAAGAACATGACAACTGCCCAGTTGTGCCCGTGGTAATGAGAGGTTTGGGCCGCTCTTTGCCAAAAGGCACTGCGATGTTTGTTCCTTTCAATTGTGATGTTGTGCTCGGCGAAGGCATTACCAAATTTGCTGATGCTGACGATTTTCTCAACTCTATGCAGCAGCAATACGATCAACTCAGTGAACTGTGCATCGTAACCACGCTCGGCGATGAATAGCGACGTTAACCCAAAACAAAAAACCCAGCATCACTGCTGGGTTTTATCATTTCTTACCACTTAATCATTATAAGAAGTGGAATGTCGCGTTAAGCGTAAAGGTATTGATGTTATCGCTTTCACCTTCCACTTCTACTGCAAAGCTCTGGTAACCTGCACCGATTGTTAGACCAGGAAGTACAGAGTACTCTGCGCCAACACCGTACATGATATCGATGCCATCATCTGAAGGGATGCTACCAAAGTTACTGCTGTAACCGATATCGTAAGAGTGTAAGCCACCACGCGCGTAAACATGTAGAGGACCGAAATCAATACTTGGCTTAGCAGCAAAGTAAAGTGAGCTTGCATCCGCTTTTGCAGTGATACCTGCACGTGGAGCAGAAAACTCTACTTGACCAAAATCCCAGTAACCTGCTTCTAGGCCGATGAATGGTAGGATACCCGTACCAACATGCACACCGTATGCTGTGTCATTCTCGCCTGAAAAGTCAGATTGGCCGCCTTGAACACCACCGTAAATCCAAGAGTCTGCAGAAGCAGTCGCTGATGCACCTAATAGCGCCAAAGCGATAAGTGTCTTTTTCATAATTAACCTTCTCTTTATCGTAATGCCAGTGAACGGCAAGGCTCTGCCGTTTCTCTGACATGGCTGTCTGTTGAGCAAAATAATGCAAATAGCATACCGTTATGACAGGGCACTGTTAAATCTAAACAATCTAACAAGTTAGCGCCCAAAGTGTATTCAAAGGGCGCTGGCATAAAGGCTATTAACAGTTGTCGATAGCGTTTTTCACTCGCTTGTCTGACACCGGATATGGCGTACCTAACTGCTGAGCAAAGAAGCTCACGCGAAGCTCTTCAAGCATCCAACGTACTTCTTTGACGTTTTCAGGCACTGCCACACCTTTCGGAATCTTGTTCAGTAGCTCTTTGTAATCATTCGCCACTGACTCAACCTTAAGCATGTGCAAGCGATCTTTATTTGGATCGATTGGCAGTTTCTCCATACGACGCTCAACCGCTTTCAGGTAGCGAAGAATATCTGGCAGTCGTTTCCAACCACACTCAGTGGCAAATCCTTTAAAGATAAGCCCTTCTACTTGCGCTTTAATGTCAGACAGCGCAAACGCCATGCTGAAATCAATCTTGCCTTTAAGCTTCTTATTGATGTTGAATGCCGTAGTTAAGATCGTTTCCACTTGCTTAGCGATCTCAACCACAGTGTCACCGAGTTCTGCACGAATGTGTTCTTTCATCGCTTCGAACTTATCTGATTCCCAAACAAGGCCGCCCTGCTCTTCAATCAGCTTATCAACGCCACAAGCGATACAGTCATCAATCAGATCCAACACTTTACCGTAAGGGTTAAAGTAAAGACCCAGCTTAGATTTGTTCGGCAAGTTCGCGTGCAGGTATTTGATTGGTGATGGCACATTGAGAAGAATCAGACGTCGCTGACCGGCACGCATCGCGTTGTGCTGCTCGAACTCAGTTTCAAACAGTTTAATCTCAACACTGTCTTTGCTATCTACAATCGCTGGGTACGCTTTGACATCGTAACCGCCACGTTTTTGCTGATAAACCTGAGGCAGTTCACCAAAGCTCCAAGTGTGTAAACCTTGCTGCTCGATATCATCGTCTGCCACTTTAGATAAGGTTTCTTGCACCTTATCTTTTAGGCTTTCTTTTAGCTCATGAAGGTCTTTATTCTCTTTGAGTTTACGGTTGCGATGATCAACAGCGCGGAAAGTCACCTTCAAATGCTCAGGCACTTGCTCTAAGTTCCAATCTTCTCGCAGTAGCTCAGTGCCTGTCATGCGGCGCAGCTCTTTCTCTAGTGCATCAAGCAATGGCATTTCCATTGGCGTTACACGAGCAAGGAACGCATCGGCATAGTTTGGTGCAGGAACAAAGTTCTTACGCAGCGTTTTCGGTAGTGACTTAATCAAGCTCACAATCAGCTCATGGCGCAAACCCGGGATCTGCCAATCAAAGCCTGATTGGTCAATCTGGTTTAAGATCGGCAGTGGCACATGCACTGTGACACCGTCACTATCTTCACCCGGTTCAAACTGGTAGCTTAGTTTTAACTTGAGGCCATTCTGGTGCCAGAAGTTCGGGTAGTCTAAATCCGTAACGTGGCTTGCATCGCCTTTGAACAGCATCTCTTTTTCAAAATTGAGTAGCTCTTTGTTTTGCTGCGAGGCTTTCTTCCACCACGAATCAAAATGCTTACCAGAAACGACTTCTGTACCTACACGCTGATCGTAGAAATCAAACAGCTCGTCATCATCCACCAATATATCGCGGCGACGAGATTTATGCTCTAGTTCTTCAACTTCTTGCAATAGCTTACGGTTTTGTTTGAAGAAGGCGTGTTTGGTTTCCCATTCCCCTTCCACCAATGCGCTACGCACGAAAATCTCTCGGCTTATCACAGAATCAATATTGCCGTAGTTCACTAAGCGTTTTGGTACGATAGGAATTCCGTACAGCATGACTTTTTCATAAGCCATCACCGCTGCGCGTTTTTTCGACCAATGTGGCTCACTGTAGCTACGTTTAATCAGGTGTTTCGCTAAAGGCTCGATCCATTCTGGCTGAATCTTGGCGATAATACGGCCCCACAACCTTGATGTTTCCACCAGCTCGGCTGACATAATCCACTTCGGCTGCTTCTTAAATAGACCAGAGGCAGGGAATATATGGAAACGAGCGTTGCGCGCACCTTGGTATTCGTTCTTCTCTTGGTCTTTCATACCAATATGAGAAAGCAGGCCAACTAAGATAGCCGAGTGCACACCTTGGTATGACGCTGGCTCGTCATTGAGTTTAAAGTCCATTTCACGCATGGCTTGGTGAATCTGGAAGTAAACATCTTGCCACTCACGTACACGCAAGTAGTTCAGGTAATCCTGCTTACACTGCTTGCGGAACTGATTGCCCGACAGTGCTTTTTGCTGCTTCTGGATGTAATCCCACAAGTTCACAAACGTTAGGAAATCTGACTCTTCATGGAAGAAGCGACGATGCTTATCGTCTGATGATTGCTGTTTATCACTTGGGCGCTCACGCGGATCTTGAATCGACAATGCCGAGGCAATGATCATCAACTCTTTGGTCGCACCGTATTTAGGTGATTCAAGTACCATACGCGCCAAACGTGGATCGATTGGTAAGCGAGCTAACTGACGGCCAATCGCGGTAAGTTTTTTCTTATCACCTTCGCGGCCATTTTTCTCATTGCCGCTAATCGCACCTAACTCTTCTAGCAGGCGAACACCATCTTGAATGTTGCGCTTATCTGGCGCTTCAACAAATGGGAATGCTTGAATATCGCCAAGGCCCAGTGCCGTCATCTGCAAGATAACCGACGCTAGGTTCGTACGCAGAATCTCAGGATCGGTAAACTCAGGACGGGACTCAAAATCCTCCTCCGAGTAAAGACGGATACAGATACCCTCTTCCACACGACCACAACGACCTTTACGCTGGTTCGCACTCGCCTGAGAGACAGGCTCAATCGGAAGGCGCTGTACTTTAGTGCGGTAGCTATAACGGCTAATGCGCGCAGTACCCGGGTCAATCACATACTTGATGCCCGGTACCGTTAACGAGGTTTCGGCTACGTTAGTTGCCAATACGATACGACGCCCAGCATGCGGCTGGAAGATCTTGTTCTGCTCACCCGCAGACAAACGCGCGTAAAGAGGTACGATTTCCGTACTCTTTAAATTTCGTTTCGATAAGGCATCCGCCGTATCGCGAATCTCACGTTCACCGTTCATGAAGATTAGGATGTCACCTAAGCCTTCATCACACAGCTCATCAACCGCTTCGAAGATACCTTCAAGTTGATCGCGGTCGCTGTCATCATCACCACGCAGCGGGCGATAGCGAGTTTCAACCGGATAAGTACGACCAGAAACTTCTATAATCGGCGCATTATTAAAGTGATTAGAGAATCGCTCTGGATCAATGGTTGCCGAAGTAATGATGACCTTCAAATCAGGACGACGCGGAAGCAACTCTTTCAAGTAACCAAGAATAAAATCGATGTTAAGGCTGCGCTCGTGCGCCTCATCGATGATGATGGTGTCGTATTGATTTAAAAAACGGTCGTGTTGAATTTCAGCCAGTAGGATACCGTCTGTCATCAACTTGATTTGGGTATTGTCAGAAATTTGATCGTTAAATCGAACTTTATAACCAACGAACTCGCCAAGTTGCGTTTCCATCTCTTCCGCAATGCGGTTGGCTACCGAACGTGCAGCCAATCGACGTGGCTGAGTATGACCAATCAGGCCAAATTTACCACGACCAAGCTCGGCACAAATTTTTGGTAGCTGAGTGGTTTTACCTGAACCTGTTTCACCGGCGACAATAACCACTTGGTTTTCTTCGATGGCTTTGGCGATGTCATCGCGCTTTTGGCTGACGGGCAGGATTTCTGGGTATTCAATGGTTGGCTGATACGCGCTGCGCTGCTCTACATCCATCATGGATTTTGCGATATCGAGCGCGATCTCATCAAACACTGCGTTGCGGGCAGCGTCTTTCTTAATCTTGTTAGCACCTGCGATACGCTTACTTAAGCGGAATCGGTCGCGCAGCATGCATTGTTCAAGCGCTTTACGCAGAGAGGCAGCACTGTTGGCTTGCGATTTTTGCTCTGCTGGCTTGTTTTTATTTGGCTGTGACGAAGTCAAAGCGTGTCCTATTCTTTGCTGTATCTAAAACTGGCGGGATTGTATCACAGTTTGCTAATAAAACGCCCATAAGTACCAGTGCTTATGGGCGTTTCGCAATCTAGGTTATAAGCCTATAACAACGAGCGGCTAAAACTCATATTGCAGATAAATCGTATTGTAGTTACTGCCACCTTTAATTCGGCCAAACTGGGAGGCTTTTTCGAATATCGCACTACGGTGATGGAGTGAATAACCAAACCACATGTTTTCCCATTCCGGCTGATTAAATAGCTGACCGACATTCACATCTACAGAGAAATCTAAATAGTTAAGTAAGTTACTGGCGTTGTAGCCTTTTCTATCCATTTCGCTTTGTTCGATGTAGGTGATGTTGTCCACGTAAGAGAGACCTTCCGCGATACCTAAACGCCAATCGATAGGCCACTCAACGGTAACGTAAGCTTTAATGGCCGCGACAAACTCAGTGCTGGATGATTGCACTTCTGACGACCAATGATGCACTAGACCCGGCGTGAAGTAGATGTCCAGAGGGAACCCAAACAACTCATCCGTTAATGGGTGACCATAAAACACCGAACTAAGCTGGTTATTAAACGGATCTTTCTCTACGTTCAGCGCCAGAATGTCACCAATATTGGATGGTGTTCCCCAACCATGGGCAACACGTAGGTATGGTCGGTTAGACAGCTCTGATTTGTACTCTTTGTTCTTATCATTGAAGAATCCAAAACCAACGTACACTTCCCCTTGATATCTATCTTCAACGGCAAGAGCGTTATACGCATTGTCATCCAAGCGCGTTACACTGGTAGAGCCTAATAGATAAAGATTTGATGCCACGTGATAACGTACATCTAGACCTATTTTTGCATCCACACCGCCGCCAATTTTCTCGCCTGACGATTCGTGAAAAGCAAAATATTGGCTATTGAAATCCGCATCCTTGTATCTCAATGTCGCGAATGGCTTTAACAGCCAATCCCCTTGCTCAAATTCACCACCCACTGTGAGGTTAGTATGAAATCTCAGTTCATCATCTGTCATCAATTCCGTGTTTAGATGCCACTGCTCATCAAACTGGTATTTGAGCTGAAAACCGTAATCTGCGGTATCCCCCTGCTCAGCATTTTGTACTGAGGCCGGAATATCAACAAAACGCATTCGGGTTAATACATTCAACTCAAGTTGCTCTTGCTGCCAATCATAAAGGTGCAAACCACCTTCTAATCCGTTGACGAAGACATATTCGTTTTCAAAAAACATCATAGGGACAAAAGTGCTAACACTTTGGTCTCCATCTTGGGTATCAAAAGGAATGCTGGCAACGCGATACATGGCCGCTAGCCCCCATTCTTGTTCAGAAAATTGATGTTTTTCATCTGCACTTACCGCGCAGTTTGCGAAGCTTAAAAAGCACACTGGCAACAGCCAGCGAGTGTTTATTGTCATTTTTTGGCCACTTAGACGTTATTAACGCGACTTTTTACTTATGTTTCAGGGCGATTAGCCGTTAAAATAGGATAATACGCTCTATTTACTCAAATAATTGTGAAAGTTTCCGAATTCAAGCATTTACTTAATCAACTACCGACCGACGCCGACCTTAATTTGGTGACTGGCGACGAGTGGTTACCAGAACGCCTAATCGCTACCAATCAGGTGGACGATATGTTGTTTCTGCAATTCGACAACGCCCCTGACGAAGAGCAAGGTGAAGAAGAAGGCCGAGGCTTTGTTGAGCATGAGATTGAGCTAATTCGCGAACGCTTTGAACAGATCATAGCAGAAGATAGCGATGCCAAAAGTAAAGCTGATGCAATACTTGCACTGTTTTTGATGGGCCATGAGCGTTCTAGCTCTGAAATCGTCGAATTATTAGAAGCGCCCGACTTAGAAAATGAATACGTAGAATAATTAGGATTTTGATGACAGCAAATTCAGCTCTTCCCCTTATTCTTGCTGGGCCTATTCTCAGAAAGACCACCGCCAACGAACTGGTTATTTGGCTTGTCACCAGCCAACCGTTACAAGCCACTTTTGAGCTTTATGACGAAGCCAACCAAGGCTTAATTCACCAAGCTGAGTTTGATCTCTCTAGCCAACTTCAAGTAGGCCAGCACGCCCATGTTGTTTGCGCTCAGTTTAAAGGGGAATTTCCTACCAATATCGCGCTAAGTTACGATATTCAAACGGCTCAAGGTAGATTGGCAGATCTGATTCCTGAATTGCTATACCAGCAAGAGAGTCGCCCAGTTTTTAAAATCTCGACCAAAGCAGATTATTTGCTGCATGGCTCTTGCCGCAACCCTCATCACCCGAGCAAAGATGCGCTAGTACAAGCGGATTTAAAAGTCGCAAAGCAAACCCTTGAACAACGCCCTGACATGCTAATGATGAGCGGCGATCAAATTTACGCAGATCATGTTGCAGGCCCAATGCTCGATGCCATCCACCAAGTGATTCAAACTCTTGGGCTATATGATGAGCAGTTTACCGATGCGCCTATTTCATCATCTCAGCAGCTCTACTCTCACCCTTGGTGCTATTACCACCGCGATAAATTGCTGCCAACATATCAGCCAGAACCTCGCCTACTGAATAGATTATTCCCTCATGTTCAAGAGCCTATTTTTAGCTCACGAGAGGCCGAGAATCACCTGATAAGTTTCAGCGAGTTTTTTGCCATGTACCTCATGGTTTGGTCTCCGACGGTATGGCAATTGGTCAATCTTAATCACCTTGCGGATAACAACTTTGTGCAAGGTGGAGAAAAGCTATCAGCGGCGACCCAAAACAACTGGCACACAGAAAAGCCTATCATCGAGCAGTTTGTCGCAGGGCTTGGTAATAGCCAGCGCTTGATGGCGCACATCCCCACTTACATGATCTTTGATGATCACGACATCACCGATGATTGGAACTTAACCGTGGGATGGGAAAAAGCCGCCTACGAAAACCCGTTTTCCAAACGCATTATCGGTAACGGGTTGGTCGCTTATTGGCTATGCCAAGGTTGGGGCAATGAACCTGATAACTTTACTAGCGAGTTGCTCGCTTTAGCCAAGCGCTATTTCAGTAGCCAATCAACACAAAGCCATGACGACCTAATCAACTACTTGTACACTTTTGAGCGCTGGCACTACACCATTGATGCCTCACCTAAGGTGGTGGTGCTCGATACCCGTACTCGTCGTTGGCGCTCAGAATCGCGAATGAACAAACCATCAGGTCTGATGGATTGGGAAGCTTTAATCGAATTTCAGCAAGAGTTGATGCACCAAGATAAGGTGATCATCATCTCGGCAGCCCCTATGTTTGGGGTCAAGTTTATTGAAGCGCTGCAAAAGAGTATGACCATACTTGGTCAACCGCTGCTGATTGACGCAGAGAACTGGATGGCGCATCCGGGCAGTGCTAATACGCTATTAAGTATTTTTACCCACACAAAAACCCCGACTAACTTTGTGATTCTATCCGGCGATGTGCACTACTCTTTTGCATACGATATTAAGCTGAGATTTAGAAAATCCAGCCCAAACATCTTCCAAATAACCTGTAGTGGATTCAAAAATCAATTCCCTGAACCGCTTCTTTCAGCATGTGATTGGATAGACCAAGCCATTTATTCACCTCGCTCACCGCTTAACTTTTTCACCAAACGTAAGCGTTTAAAAGTGTATAAGCGAGACCCAGACACCGAAGGTTCAAAACGCTTAGTTAACACGAGTGCAATTGGTGAATTAAAGCTAGATAGCCATGGTAAACCAAGTGACATTTCAATTTTGACCGGAGAAGGAAAACAAGTGCACTTTCCTCCTATCGAGCAAAAGTTGTGATGATTGACTTGTGATCCCTTGATGACGCCACTATGTATAGAGTTATAAAGAAATAAAATGGGCGATATAGATGCTAAATTCGATCACTAAGCTTTTTAAACAGCTACTTGAAGGCGAAGACCTCAGCAACAATCATCAAGCCGATGAAAACCTCGCTATCGCTTGCTTACTGTGCGAAGTCGCAGGCGCGGATCATCAAGTAGATGAAGCAGAGACCCAAGCAAAAATCGCGCTGGTTGCTCGGCTACTCGACCTTGATGAGGCTGGCAGCAAAACGCTACTGTCTCGTGCGCAAAATCAAACCAAGCAATCAGCCTCTTTGTATGAGTTTACTTCTCAGCTACGCGAGATGAGCCAAGAAACGCGGTTTGAACTTATCAAGGCAATGTGGGAAGTCGCTCATGCCGATGGTGAGATTGATCCATTGGAAGATGCGGTCATCCGTAAAACAGCAGAACTTCTCTACGTTGACCACAGCGAATTTATCCGCGCCAAGCTGTCGGTAACCGACTCGAAGTAAAATACGGCCAAAACCAAAGTCCTTAATATCAAGCCGCCCACACTGAAAGTCAATTCTACGCTTGGTTAACTAAATCAGGCAATCATTATGAAACTTTTAGTTTGCAACTTAGAAGGTACTACCACTGAGCACGAAATTCGCGCTTTGTTCTCTCAATATGGCTCTGTCAGAGAGTGCAACTTGGTATTTGACTAAGCAGCAGGCCTATCTAAAGGCTTTGCATTTTTTGAAATGCCTGATGGAAGTGAAGCCAAAGCAGCGGTTGAAAAGCTAAATCTTTCATGTGTTGCTAAAAGCAAAATATTAACCAATTATCAGTTCAAATATTGATTAATGTAGCTTTGAAAAGCTCTACGTCCTATACCATTCTTAGCTGCTAAAGGTTTAAGCAAGGTGCTAAAGTGAACTCCGAGAATTCTGTTGGTGTTCGATTGAGACTTGATCGCTTGGGCTAAGCTTTCATACACTTTGCAAAACTCATCAATATCTGCACTTTGAGCTTGAGAAAAACAATCCGTTTTACCATCCCACCGACACTCCGAACGATGGTGAAGCCCGAAGCAGAAATTTTCTCTGTGTTGTTTTAACCGATTTAGCTGACTTGAAAACTGGGACTTAGTAAAAATATAGCTATCTATAGACACCCAGTTTCCCTCTAGTTTCACTTGAGTTACAGCATGAAACAGCTTCTTAGGCAGGAAGAAATAAACAAGCTTAGGAATAGAGTATCTCAGAATTTCTTTGTTGATGTAGACGAATGCTAGCCTTGCATCAAAGCCTGCTAAGGTAAACAAATGACATAAAAGATCAGCTTGAGCATTGCAGTGCCCGACTCCATTTTCTAAGGTTTTCTTTGGACAGACTGACTCAAAATCAGCGGTAAAGCCAAACTTAATTTCTTCCCTAACCCAGTTATGAATAGCTACCAATAACTCAGTGTCAGAATTTGAGTTATCTTTAAAATTCTGAACCAACAAATTCAACGACATTAAGCAAAACTCACTTTCTAATTATTTCACCTAAATAAAACTTACCTTCAAAATTGACAAATATGAATTCTGTCTCAGAGATCCAGTTAAAACGGTCAATCATAAAAAATGAATATGGCAATTTACTCTCGGTTAAATGGGATACAGACTGCCATATTCCATTTGTATTCTTTTGAATGAGCGATGACGGCGCCTGCCCGTTATAATATGAACTAATTCTATAGCCTGCATTCGGTGAATAAATCCTATTCTTAGGAACTTCTTCAAGCTCTAATCCGCTATCTAAAGAAATAACAACGTCTGAGTTATGCCCCCCTTCAAAGTAAAGAACCCTGTCATCTGGATAGTATGCAATAAAACCATTGTACATTAAGTCTATTTGCGCCAACTGTTCATTAGTTTCATTGTTTATAACGAGTAGTTCTCCCTTTAGAGCTAAGCGTTCAGGATTCAGTTCAAGAACTTTGTTTAGATCATCAATTTCATTAAGCAATGGCTGAGAATAAGATTTTTTGAGCTTTAAAAAGTACTCAAACTTACTTGCGGGTATTGGGGTGAGTTCAAAACCAAATCCATTTGCAGAAACAACATTGGATTTAAGTAAACAGAGTAATAATATAATGATATATTTTTTCAAGTGGTTCCTTTACTTCGCAACTAGGCTTTCTGACCATTAATTTAGCCAACCAGTATACATTAAACTGACCGCCATGTGATTTAAGTATTACTGTTTCCCAATCGCAATGACAGTCTCTTAACCTTCTCCCCAAAAATGGAGCTAGAAACGAGCAACTAAACTTTGGCTATTGCAATGCAAATTGAAGCACTTATTTCAGTATGAGATCTATATACGCAAAACCATCCTCAAATAACCGTCTCTACTTATAATATTGCAGCAGCCCGTGTAGGTGCCTTAAATGACATAGCACAGGGCATCAAAACATTAAACTCCGCATCACAGCGATCATAGAAATCGACAAAAATACCAAGCGCAGCGGAAACATTGATCAACTAGCGTTATTAAAGGAAAAAACCAATCTTCAAGGCAAGTTTGCTAAAACGATTAATTTTGATGGCGGTGAATATGGCGTAGCGGTTATGTCTAAATACCCTATCTTACGAACAGAGGCGATTCAAATTCCATCAGGAGATGAACTACGGGGTACTTTACGTTGCTAAGATAAAAGTACCTTCGTTTGACAGCCCTATCCTATTTTTAGTCGCACATTACGACTGGTATGCAGATCCTAAATTACGCGTCGAAGAACGTTATGCCATTAACAACTATGTTCTCGGAAACAGTGACTCACTCTTTAAGAATATTAGCTCTAGAATCGTCATTCTTGCGGGCTTGCGGGGATTTCAATGCAGTACCAAGTGATGAATCTATGTTTAAGCTATCGAAATACTGGAATCTAGTCGAGAAAAACAATTTAGACATCCGTACTTGGCCAACAGATAACCCAATCATCGGCATAGGCCACATACTCACGTCAAACGCGCAAAAGTGGCAAGTTATGTACGTGTCAATTCCTCAACAAGACAAAGCAAGTTGGGCAAACCGCAGTGACCATCTCCCTGTAACTGCCAAGCTAAAACTACTTGAACAATAATGCGGTCATTCAGTTAAAAGGACAGCTAAAGAGCTGTCCTTAAAGTTACATTCTATAATTCACCGCTCAACGTGATATTCTAAACTGCGCTACCATCGCGCTTAAGCTCTTAGACAAATCCGAGACAGACAAACTCGACTCAGCCAATTGCTCTGCCCCGCGCTTGCTTTGCTGGGTCGATTGGCTAATGCCAGAGAGCGAACGGTTGATCTCTTCTGACACTTGTTGCTGCTCTTCACACGCTGAGACAATCACAGTGTTCATGTCATTGATTTGCTCTACAGAGCCGACGATGGATTGCAGCACCTCACCAGTTCCACCAACTTTTTCACCTGTTGACATCGCAAACTCTTGGCTCGATTGTGTTTCTGTCACCGCTGATTTCATGCCTGTTTGCAGCCTTTCAATCGCACTTTGAATTTCTGAAATAGAGCTTTGCGTTCTAGAGGCTAATGTTCTCACCTCATCGGCAACCACAGCAAAGCCGCGCCCTTGCTCACCCGCACGCGCCGCTTCAATCGCAGCATTAAGCGCTAGCAAGTTAGTTTGCTCGGCAATGCCGTTAATTACATCGATTACGGAACCAATACCATCGGTTTCGACTTCAACAGCCAGTACTTGCTCAGTTACATGGTTAATTTGCTGCACAAGTTCGGTTGAAGCATGCACCGTAACCTCTACAATCTCTCGACCAGATGACGCTTGCGTCATTGTTTCACGTACAGAGTGATCTGCTTTGTTAGCACTTTCTGTCACTTCACGCGAAGCACATACCATCTCTTCCATTGCAGTCGCTACTTGGTCAATCTCACTTGATTGATGCACAACCTGCTGGCTCGCTTGTTGGCTGATTTGCTTCATTTGTTCTGAGCTTTGCGCCAGTTCACCTGACATATCATGCATTTTTAAAACAAGCTGATTAATGTTGCCGATCATCTCATTAAACGCTTTAGAAATATCGGCCAGCTCTTTAGGGCCATTTTCCTGTGCTTTAATGGTGAGATCCATCTGCTCAGAGACACCAAACATTGCTTTTTGTAGACGTTCTAACGCTTGGCGAATCACAACAAAATTACTGGTATTGATAATAAGCAAGAAGACTGCTGCTATTAGGCCAACAAACAACATGATTTTTAGAGAGTTCGCGTAAATAGTGTTGATCTGATTGTACTCTTGCTCCGCCACCTGTAACTGCAAATCAACCAATTCTGTGATTTTCGAGCTAATAGGGTCAACCACGCGATACAAAGGGCCATCAAAGCGACCTAATTGACCTTCGATATTGCCAGATTCTAGTGATTTCAAATAAGTAATTAGGTTGGCAAGCTCGGCTTTGGCTGGTACAAACAGCTTCTCCGCTTGCTGGGCTAATTGGGCTTCTTCTGGGGTCAGCTCGGTGGCCATATACACTTGCCATTGATCGGAGATATCCTTAATGGCGTATTCAACATCGTTGATAGCTTGGTCGCGATCAACCAAACCTGCATTAGCTTTATTTACCGTATCAATAATTAATACTGCAAACTCATCCGCAATGACTTTTAACCCTTTAAGGGGAACAACACGGTCTTGATAAATGGTTTGTGCGCCGCGGTTGGCTTTGCCGAGTTCAGTCACGGCTAAAGTGGCTAAAATCGCGATAACGAAAATAGGAAATATAGTGCTCGCAATTAAGCGAATTCGAACAGAAGTATTCGCAAGCAAGTTCATAAACGACATCCTTGTTATTATTGATATGCCGTTTCATGGTGAGATAGGAGCCGCTTAGGGTAAAGCAGAAAAAGAAGCACAAGATAATGTATTTGAGTCAAATCACAATGTGATGAGAAATGCAAAATCACGACAAGCAATTAATAAATTTAACAATATTTTATAATAGAATCAAGGCCAATTTAGCCAAATTATAGGCGTCTACATAGCCAGAATGTTGACGACCTTCCCACTCAATCCCTTTTTCTTCTTGGGCCGCTTTATGGCCAATTCGCTTGTCTTTTAAACGGTTTTGAATTCTGTATAAAGTCGCTAGATTGATGTACTCTTTAAATGGCATTTCGATGTTTTTATCCGCACACTCTTGAGCAAGGATTAAGTCGTCACGTCCCCAAGCTGCATAGATTTTATTGCTACCACCGAAGTTTTTGATCATCGATTTAATCACTTGTTCCAGCGGACGACCTTGCTTCTCAATTTTACGCGGAGTAATTCCCGTCAATTGGCTACAAAACAAAGAGACTTCATCCTGTTCGGGCTTAACGTAGTATTGAGCGCGTTTGACAATCTCACCTTGCACCAAATCAATCTCGGCTAGGCCGATTTCAATGATCTCACCTGTGGTGCCGACACCATCTTGGTTCCAGCAACACATTTCAAGATCAAAACATACGATACGGTTATGGTTCATTGCTTACCTGTTGTCTTAGGGATTTAGAATAAATCGAAGCGCAAAATCTTAACGTATTTCACACTCCAATCTCAAGAGTAGCCCTGAGCATTGCGGTTGCCAACGGCGTAACTGGCGAGGAATTGATCGGATTTCAGCTTTACTGACATCCGCGACCAAAAAACAGCCGTAACAAACGGCTAAAAACAAACCAAATAACACCGACTATACTGGTTTACGCTGCTTTTATACGGGCGCGAGGCCTTGAATATGTTAACATTCGCCCTTATTTATAGAGCAATGAGCAAGGGACATCCCTTGATATCTAACCTAATTTAAGAGATTCGCTATGATTGTCGATTTACAACTGATTCCTCAAACATTCGATATGCTGCACGCTGGCTTAACCGCTTCTAGTGTTTTGCTGCTTCTAGTTGCTGTTTCACGCAAATCTAAAGTGATCGAAAAAGTGGTTGAAAAACCAGTAGAGAAAATCGTTGAGGTTGAAAAGCCTGTCGAGAAGATCGTCGAAGTTGAGAAGGTTGTAGAAGTAGAAAAAGTCATCGAAAAAGTTGTCGAAGTAGAATCAAAACTAGCGACCGCTTCTACCGATTCAGCAATGCAGTTACTGTCTATCATGCAGCAAGAAGCGCGCTTAATCGACTTCCTAAAAGAAGACCTAACGTCATTCTCTGATGAAGAAGTGGGCGCAGCAGCACGTGTAATTCACACTGGCGGTCAAAAAATACTAAGCGACTACGTAACGCTTAGCCACATCCGTGAAGAAGACGAAGAAACACGCATCACTGTGGCTGAAGGCTTCAATCCGCAAGAAATTCGCCTAACAGGCAACGTAACAGGCCAAGCGCCATTCAATGGCACACTTGTGCACAAAGGTTGGAAAGCAACCGACATGACCTTGCCAAAACTGGCAGAGAATTACGATGCATCTGTTATTGCTCCTGCTGAAGTAGAGCTGTAATACAGCACTCCAGCAGCAAAATTAAGCACCAAAGAGAACACCATGCAACAAGCAAAATTTAGTGTTGGTATCGACTTAGGTACCACACACTGCGTTCTGTCTTACCTAGATACGACAGATGAAAACGCACAGGTTGAAGTTATGCCAATCGCGCAGCTTACCGCGCCAGGCACAGTAGAAACTCGCAGCCAACTTGGCTCGTTCCTATATCAACCTCACGAACATGAGATGAACCCAGCCTCGCGCGTATTGCCGTGGTCTACAGAGCCAACCGCACTGGTTGGTGCCATTGCGCGTAACCTTGGTTCTAAAACACCTATTCGTTTGATCGCAAGTGCGAAATCTTGGCTTTGCCACGGCGGCGTAAACCGTCGTGATGCATTTTTGCCAACAGGTAGCCCAGAAGAAGTTGAGAAAGTTTCACCACTTCGAGCGACTGAGCTTTACCTAGAACATCTTAAACAAGCTTGGAATCATACTCATCCAGAGCATGACCTAATCGAACAAGACGTAACGATTACCGTTCCTGCATCATTTGACCCAGCCGCACGCGATCTTACCGCAGAAGCAGCTCGAAACGTCGGTCTAGCACACTTAACCTTGCTAGAAGAACCTCAAGCGGCACTGTACAACTGGATCGACAACAGCAACGATAAATGGCGTGATGAAGTCAATGTCGGCGACATCGTTTTGGTCGTTGATATCGGTGGTGGTACTACCGACCTTTCTTTGGTTGAAGTAACCGAAGATGATGGCAACCTCACTCTTAACCGTATCGCTGTAGGTGAGCACATCCTACTTGGCGGTGACAACATGGATTTAGCGCTAGCGTATCGTCTAAAGATGAAGCTTGCTCAAGAAGGTAAAGAGCTTCAACCTTGGCAAGTTCAGGCCATGACGCACGCATGTCGTGATGCCAAAGAAGCGCTACTAAACGATAGCGAGCTGCAATCAGTGCCAATCGTAGTGCCAAGCCGTGGTTCAAAACTACTGGGCGCAACGCTGAAAACTGAACTGACTCAGCAAGAAGTTCAGCAAACTTTGGTTGATGGCTTCTTCCCTAAAGTTACGGTTAGCGAGCACCCAGTGCAAAAAGCACGTGGCGCACTAACGCAAATGGGCTTACCTTACGCGCAAGATGCTGGCATCACACGCCATATCGCCACTTTCCTAACTAAGCAAGCGAATGCCCTTGCTGGTGAAGAGTCTGCGCCTGCGCAAGACTTCAATCCATTTGCAAATATGCCGGGCATGCCAGATTCGGAATCTACTTCAAGCGCTGACTTCATCAAACCAACCGCAATTCTATTTAACGGCGGTGTGCTGAAATCTGGACTTCTAGCTAACCGTCTTGAAGAGACCATCGGCGAATGGCTAATTGAAGCAGATGCTGAGTTACCTAAACGCCTAACAGGTGTTGACTTAGACCTTGCTGTAGCAAGCGGCGCATCTTACTACGGCGCAGTGCGTCGCGGCCAAGGCGTTCGTATTCGCGGCGGTATCGCGTCTAGCTACTATGTAGGTATCGAAAGTGCGATGCCGGCGATTCCGGGTATGGCACCACCACTTGAAGCACTATGTGTTGCGCCATTTGGTATGGAAGAAGGTTCAAGTGTTGTTGTTCCTAGCCAAGAGTTTGGTTTGGTTATCGGTGAGCCGGTTCACTTCCAATTCTTTGGCTCAACGGTTCGCCGTGAAGATGAAGCAGGCACACACCTAGATCACTGGGCACCAGAAGAGCTTGAAGAGCTACCTGAAATTCAAGTAACACTTCCGGTTTCTGAAGGTCGTAAGCAAGGTGAAGTCGTTCCAGTAACGCTCGCGTCACGAGTGACTGAGCTAGGCACGCTTTACTTAGAAGCTATCGCGGCCGACAACGGCCAAAAATGGCATGTTGAATTTGACGTTCGTGAAGATTCAAAAAGCGACGTCGAGCAAGCATAATTAAGCCAATGGCACCCAACCTATGGGTGCCTTTCTTTTAGGTATTGGTCTATTGACCAAAGCAGAGGTTTGTATGGCATCTCCTCGTTTTCTCGTTGGTATCGATTTAGGTACGACAAACACTGTCGTCGCATTCTGTGAAATTACCGACGATCTGCAACACTCCCAAGTTAACCTATTCGATATAGACCAGCTAATTGGCCCGGGCGAAGTCGTTCGTAAGCCATTACTGCCCTCTTTCCGCTACCACCCTGCTCAAGGCCAAATCGCACCATCGGATCTTACGCTCCCTTGGCAACCGACGCTTGTCGCGGGTGATATTGACCAAGTGATCATTGGCGAATGGGCACGAGAGCTTGGCGCGAAAGTCGAAGGCCGACAAGTCTCCAGCGCCAAGAGCTGGCTCTCACACCAAGCGGTTGATCGCCACTCTGAGATTTTACCGTGGGCGGGCGCGAGTGACGTAGAGAAAGTCTCACCTGTTATTGCCAGTGCTAGCTACCTGAATCACATTCGCCAAGCGTGGAACTACCGTAACCCAAGTAACAAACTTGAAGACCAAGAAGTAGTTGTTACTGTCCCTGCATCATTCGATGAGACAGCAAGAAAGCTCACTCTAGAAGCAGCAGAGCTCGCGGGCCTGCATAAAATTGTATTACTTGAAGAGCCACAAGCGGTCTGCTACGACTGGTACGCACGCCACCAGCAAACCGCCGCTGAAGAGTTACAGCAATTGCCGCTAATTTTAGTGGCTGACGTAGGCGGTGGTACTACCGACTTAAGTTTGATTGAGGCGAAATTTAATCAGCAAGACAGCCATGCAGAGCAAGAGTTATCTCTCGATCGTATCGGCGTAGGTGAGCACCTAATGCTTGGTGGTGATAACCTTGACCTTGCGCTCGCTCACCTTGCGGAGCAGCGTTTCAATCAAAGCAAAAAACTTAATGCAGCTAGCTTAACTAAGCTGATTCAACAAACTCGCAAAGCGAAAGAAAACCTGCTTTCAGCCAACGCGCCTGAGCAAGTAAAAATCACGATGCTTGGCAGCGGTTCAAAGCTACTCGGCGGTACTAAGAGCATTGATTTAAGTAGACAAGAAGTACACCAAATTGCGCTTGATGGTTTCTTCCCTCTCAGCCAGTTTGATCAGCTACCAGATAAGCGCCGCAGCGCGGTCGTCGAATTTGGCTTGCCTTATGTGGCCGATCCTGCGGTTAGTAAACACATTGCCGAGTTCTTAACTCAGCATCAACAAGTTAGCCATGCTGCGCTCGGTACTGATGCTGCACAAGGCGCAGCGGTTCCTGTAGGCTTGTTGCTCAACGGAGGCGTATTCAACAGTGAATTAGTCACCGAACGTGTAACCAGTTTACTTGGCAATTGGCGCGGTGCTCCGGTTACTGTGCTTGATAACCCGCACCCTGATTGGTCGGTTGCACTCGGTGCAGTGGCCTTTGGTAAAGCTCGCCGCGGTGCGCAGCTTAAAATTGGCGGTGGTGCTGCTCGCTCTTACTTTTTGCATTTACCCGAGAAAAACAAACTCGGTAAAGCCCTATGCTTATTAGCCAAAGGCACAGAAGAAGGCCAAGAAATTCGCCTTAGTGGACGCCGCTTCTCGCTGACACTGGGTGAGCCAGTGCGATTCAACCTGCTGACCTCCACTCACGATTCGCTCAGTAATAACCTTGCGATTCAAAACGGTGTAATGGCGGATATCGACCCCGACCTATTTGCGCCGCTTCCACCATACATTTCAACCTTAGAAGGCCAAGGCGTTGAGCTGCAAGCTAACCAGAAAGAACGCGTAGAAGTGCAGCTTGCTTGCCAATTAACTGAAGTCGGCACTCTAAAAATGGAATGTGTCAGCGTTGAAGATGATAATCAACGTTGGGCGCTAGAATTCGAAGTTCGCAATCAAAAAGCAGATGAAGAATCTGAGCAACAGCAGCATCCAAATCTAAATCACTGTAGAGAACTCATCGCGCGTATATACAGCGGTAACAAGAAAAGCGCCGATGGCAAAGAGATCAAAACCCTCGCCAAAGAACTTGAGCGTAAGCTTGGTAAACGTGATGAATGGGATTTTGCTACCCTTCGCCAAATTTTTGATAGCTTTGCTACTGGTCGTAAGCGTCGTCGCCGCTCTGAAGCACACGAGAAAAACTGGCTACGTCTTGCGGGCTTCGCTATGCGTCCGGGCTTTGGTGATGCCACCGATAGCTGGCGCATGGAGCAAGTATGGTCACTTTACCAACAGGGCATCCAGTTTAAAAACCACCAAGGTTGGACCGATTGGTGGGTGTTCTGGCGCCGCGTGGCAGGTGGTTTAAATCAAGATCAGCAAGAGACCATCTTAGCGGATATTGCGAAATACCTGCATCCGGGAGCGATGAAGAACCCACAGTCGATGAAAGCCGCGCAGGAGCAAGGCTATGAATCCATGGTTCGCCTTGCCGCCTCACTTGAACACCTAGATGTTGAGGATAAAGTTCTGCTTAGCTCATGGTTCTTAAGTAAAGCAATAAACCATAGTCAATTCCAGCAAGCACACTGGTGGGCCGTCGGTCGTTTGGCCTCTCGTACCCCGCTTTATGGCAGTCAACATAATGTGGTATCGCGTGAGCAAGCCGAGCAATGGCTACCGAAACTGCTGGAACAAAACTGGCAAAAAGAGCCAATGATTGCCTTTGCCGCGGTCATGATCTGTCGTAAAACCGGAGATCGGCTGTTTGATATTTCTGACCACTTCCGCGAACAAGTGATTGAAAATCTTAAGAAAAACAAAGTTCCAGAAACATGGCTAGCACTGGTTAGTGAAGTCAAAGCGCTTTCTGAATCAGAATCGAAACGTGTGTTTGGTGATGCACTGCCAAGTGGTTTAACATTGGTGAACCAATAGCAATGGAGGCTGTCTATTTGGACAGCTTCATATTTGTAATACTTTGCACTAGATAGGGTCAAGGAAGCATGAATGCTTAAGGAACAACGCCGTTTATTGATTGCACTGTTTTGCGCATTCAGCCTGTTATGGTTGAGTGCGACTTCTACTGTGCAAGCAAGTCCGGCTGAGCCTTTACCGCTAATGCCTGAGCAACATACTCCCCATCTAAGCAGCAGTACTGAATGCCCCGATGCACCGGAGCACAAACGTGAAGTTAGCCATCAAGGCTGCTCATCAGTCTGCATTACCAAACTGCCTAGTGAGCCAGTCTCATTCTGCTGGCAAGTTGCACCATCAACTCTTGCGCTGATTGGTCGTGAACCGATTGGCAAAACCATTTCTCGACCTCAAGCACTAAAACGCCCTCCAAAAGGGTATTCCTAACTTAACTTGTTATTACTTATCAAACCTATAACTAGGAATACAACATTAGGAATTCCCATGAAAAAACTGATCACAGCATTCACTGCATTACTCATTTCATTTGGCGCAAGTGCGACACAATTTGAAGAAGGCACCTACTACACCACAATCAAAGGCCCTAAATCGAAAACACCGACGGTAACCGAGTATTTCTCGTTCTATTGTCCACACTGTTTTCGTTTTGAATCGATTGTAAAGAATTTAAAACCAACGCTTGACCCAGAGGTCACGTTTGAAAAAGTGCACGTCGGCTTTATGGGCGGAGAGATGGCAAAGCCGATGGTAAAAGCTTACGCAACCATGGCTGAACTGCAGGTAGAAGAACGTATGGTTCCAGCTATGTTTGAACAGATCCACATTAAACGTCAGCCACCAATGAACGAGCAAGAGCTGCGTCAAGTATTTAGCGACAATGGTATCAGTAGCACTGCATTTGACCTGGCCTACAATAGCAAAGCAGTAGAAATGAAACTGAAAAAGTATGACCAGAAATTCAACAAAAGCACCTTACGAGGCGTACCAGCAATTGTGGTCAACGATAAATACATCGTGGTCGCAAACCAAATAAAAAGCTTTGATGAGTATAACCAACTGGTTAACTACTTACTGACGCTATAATCCCTTGAAAGCCAGAGCTGAGCTCTGGCTTTACTGTTTTTAGGACGTAATCAACTCTCATTATAAAGGCAGCTATGATGCATTTAGAAAAGTTTGCAGACATCTATCAAAGAGCCGCTGAACGTAAAGGAGGCGAAGATCAACTAGAACTGTTGCTCTCTCCTTCTTTGAGCCAAAGCGAAATTCAATCTATCCCCAATGACCGTTGGTTATCTGCGTTTTCAATGAAAGTGTTCCAATCGGGCATATCTTGGAAAGTGGTGCGCAATAAATGGCCAAATTTTGAAGAACTGTTTTTTGGCTTCAAGGTTGAGCCACTGCTTATGCTGTCTGACGAACAATGGGAAACCAAAGCTACCGATAAGCGCATCATTCGTCATCTAACCAAGGTGATGTCGATTGCAGACAACGCACGAATGATTCATGAAGCCAGTATCGAGCACGGTTCATTCGGCAACATGGTTGCCAACTGGCCTAAAGAAAGCATTACAGATTTGTGGCTGTACATGAAAAAACACGGTAAACGTTTAGGCGGAAACACTGGCCCTTACGCCCTACGCCAAATGGGGGTAGACACTTTTATTCTCTCTTCTGATGTCGAAGCATATCTACGCAGTTACAAAATTATTGAAGGTGGCAGAGATACCAAAAAGTCACTGCAAGCTTGCAACCAAGCCTTTGCTCATTGGCAGCAAGAAAGTGGCCGAAGCCTGACCCATATCAGCCAAGTGATCGCATTCAGTAGTGGCGATAACCGAGTATAATTGAATAACGCCAAAGTCCGCTTTGGCGTTATTCCTACTTATCTACTTAATTACTTAACTACATATCAACCAATGCGAGCAACTCACGCTTATGCTGTTTGGTTGTTTTGGCTCGATAAATCCTTCCCACGCAGTTCATCCTTGGGTTTAACCGTTTATCTCCGAATTTGACCATTTGTCTCATTGGTCAGCACCCTACTCATCTCTTCCTTATTCTGACATCACTTACCCAATACATTGTCTTAAGGATTCGAGCGATGAACACAGTTAAAACTCTTCTATCGGCAGCATTAATCAGCGCAAGCCTTGTAAGCACTCCGCTACTTGCAAACCCAACACCAGAGGTATTAAGCAACTATAACCTTGCTGCAGAAGGCGACGAAACCATGGTCGATACAGTTTACGGCCAATTAAACCAATTGATAGACCAGCAAGGCGCGAAGCCATTGACCTTAGTCTATTTAGGTAGCACTCAAACCATGCAAGGCCGCGATGCTTTTCTGCCTTGGAATAAAATGAAGTTTACTGAACAAGGCTTAGCGACTATCGCAAAAGGACTTGGCCTGATTGACACCCTGCCAGAGTCCATAGACCAGCAGCAACGGGTACAAGGCATTCCTGAATCCTATCTTGCGCAAGCTATGGCGGCGGCGACCTACACGTCTCTACCCGACTTATTCAATCACTTTGATCGCGGCTATGACATGTTCCTCACTCTACTCGCACAGCCCCAATTTGAGCAGCAGCCCTTTTCAGCCACCAGCTGGATCTATCGCTACGCCATTGAAGCAGCACTAAGAGCGCAAGACCTCCCGCAAGCCAAACAGTGGTTAACCACAATGGAAAAGCTCGATGCACAAGACAAACAAACCCAAGCGATGCAGCAGCTAATCAGCGACCAAAGCTAAGGAGGCCGTCATGATTACGTTTAACCACATTCAACGCCACTACCAGTTAGGTAGCCAATCGGTCCCGGCGCTTAAATCCGTTTCTGGTGAGATACAAAGCGGCGAGATGGTCGCGTTATGTGGGCCGTCAGGCTCGGGGAAAAGCACCCTACTCAATATTCTTGGCCTTTTGGATATGCAATACCAAGGCGATGTCACGCTAAATGGCGAAGCAGTTCCTCGAGCTCCTAAACAAGCCGCGCGAATTCGTCGCTCGCAAATGGGCTTTATCTTTCAACGTTTCAACCTTGTACCCGTAATGAGCGCACTTGAAAACGTTGCGTACCCGTTGATGCTAAACGGACTCGACAGAAAACAGCAAATCGCACAAGCCACACGCATGCTCGATATGGTTGGCCTACAAGACTACATCCACCACCGGCCAGACAATCTATCCGGCGGTCAACAGCAACGCGTCGCCATCGCGCGAGCAATGGTACATCACCCTAGCGTAGTGATTGCAGATGAACCCACCGCCAGTTTAGACAGTAAAACCGCAAATCTGGTGGTCGACATCATGCGTGACTTAGGACACGAGATGAATACCACGTTTGTGATTGCAACTCATGACTCACGCATGGCCTCTCGCTGCAACCGCACCATCGAATTATTAGATGGCGAACTGCATGCACACAACTCAAATTTAGGAGTGATCTCATGGGCAAGCTAGCTGCACTCTTAATCCCTGACGCCATGCGTTTGGCGTGGCTAAACCTACGCCGTAACCAACGCCGAAGCTCACTGTCGATCTTAATAATCACCATCGCGGTCTTCGCGTTAACCAGCACCGGTGGCTTTGGCCTATACACCTACGACAGCCTTAAAGAATCGACAGCACGCGATATTGGTCATTTAATTATCTCCACACCCGGCTACTTTCAAAAAGAAGAAGAGACACCGTTGGCCAATGGTCTAAATGAACCAACCGAGCTCATTCGCCGCATCATGGCATTCGACCAAGTTCGTGGGGTACAGCCGGGAATCGAGTTTACCGGACTGATCTCCAATGGCACTAAGTCAGCCATTTATGTGGGGCATGGTGTTAACGATCGTGAATTTGATATGAAAGGGCCATTTCTCGATGTGAAGCAAGGCCAAACGCTATCCAACGTCCGGTCGCCACGTTACGATGCCAATGCGCCTGAAGTCATGCTAGGCAAGGATCTCGCCAGAAACTTAAACGTATCAATCGGTGACTGGGTCACGTTACTCGCCACTACTGTCGATGGTGCGCTTAATGCTTATGATTTCCAAGTGCACGGTATCTACTCTACTGGAGTCCCAGAGCTTGATAAACGTCAACTCTATATTCACATCAATAGTGCTCAATCATTATTGAACAGCGATAAAGTCAGCACTATCTCGGTGTTTCTGTTCGAACTAGAGCAAACACAAACCATTGCTGAACACATCTCTAAGCTGATTGATGATAGCCAGCAGCTTCAAATCACACCGTGGCATGAGCGCGCGTTTTACTACCAAAACGTAAAAAATCTTTATGACCGTATCTTCGGCATTATGGGTTGTATCATGGCCATGGTGGTATTTGTGGCACTGTTTAACACCATGACAATGTCGGTCACAGAGCGAACCCGCGAAATTGGCACCCTATCTGCACTAGGCAGCTACCCGCAAGAAATAATTAATGGATTCTTAAGTGAAGCAAGCTTGTTGGCGCTGCTTGGTAGCTTGCTTGGAACATTGGCTTCGCTCGGTTTAACTGCGCTGCTGATGATTTTTGACGTGCAAATGCCCCCACCACCGGGAATGACCGAGGGCTACCCTCTCACCATTTATTTCTCGCTGCCACTGGCACTATTCGCATCATTTGGCGTTCTGACCATTTGCCTAACTGCGGCCTATTTCTCTGCCCGTAAAGGCGTAAACAAACCCATCACTGAGGCATTAATTTATGTGTAACTTTACTAGCTTATCTAGCCTAAAACATCTGCTCCAAACCGCTGGTGTATTCATTGCGCTTACCCTTTCAATGACAGTCAACAGTGCGCCTTTAACTCAACAACAAGTCGATGTGTTAATTGAGCAAGCAGACAGTTATCGAATGGACCAAGACTCCGCGCAGATCATTTCGATAGTTCGGCTATACAAAGACAATCAGCTGGATAAAACTCGCCAGTACAACGTCTACTCTCGTCCTGATCGCGAGTCTTTGGTGGTGTTCAAATCGGCGGTTGAGGCTGGGCAAAAGATGCTGATGCTACAGGATAACTTTTGGCTACAAATGCCCAAAAGTCGCAGACCCATTCGTATTACACCTATGCAGAAATTGCTCGGTGATGCCTCCGTTGGCGATATCAGCACCCTAACATGGAGCCAAGACTATCAAGGCACTTGGCAAACCGAAGAAACAATAAGCGATTACGCTGACGTCAGTTACACCACGCAACGCATAGAATTAATCGCGACCACAAAAGGCGCGAGCTACCAACGCATCGTACTTTGGCTAGAGAAAGATAATGGCTTCCCGATTCAAGCCGACCTCTATCTGCGCTCCGGTAAACTGGCGAAGCAAGCGCAATTCACCCGCGGAATTCGTGATGACAAATTAGCGGTGACCGCGATGACACTACTTGATGCTATTCAGCCAAACAAAAAGACCGAAATAGAATATCAATCAATTAAGCCTTGGCGCTTGGATGACAAGTATTACAACCCTAGCTTTCTCGCGCGCAACAATACATCGGAGTTATAGCCATGAGAGTCTTGGGACTGATTTCACTCGCGATGTTCGGTGGTGAGCTTCAAGCAGCCATCTCGCCGCAAGTCGATTGGGATTGGGCAACATCCGTTCAGCATTCAAAGCAAAAAGACTCCGCATTCATTAGTGCCGATACAAACTCTACCACTCAGTTTGATGCCCTATTAGACGCGCAAGTCAGCCTAGGAAGCTGGAATGGCTTGTTCACCCTCTATGGCCAGCAGCTCTATAGCGAAGCTGACTATAAACATGGCCTTGATGAACACGCAGACGGCTGGTTTGAAAATGATCATACCGATTTTATCGTTAGAGAACTGGCTTGGCAGGGTGAAATAGCATTCGGAAATGAGAGCATCGATATCACTCTTGGAAAAGTACGCGTAGATTGGGGCGTCGGTTATGGCTATAGGCCACTTGATCTATTCAAACCGTACGCACAAAACCCGATTGGTTTAAGTGTCGAAGAAGGCGCAGTAGTTGGCGCTCTTTCCTACTTTGATCAACTAGGCGAATGGAGCGCTATTTACACAAACTCACATTGGTCTGACCGTGAAGAAAATGCGTTTGCCAAAGCAAACCAACAACAGGGAGCGGGTATCCGACGCTACATATTCTCCGGCGATACTGAATATCAATGGGTAGCATATTATGACGACGTGCGCCGAGGTTTGATAGGCGCAAGTTGGGTAACCGTATTTGGTGAGGAATGGGAGCTACACGCTGAAGGCAGTTGGCAAAACCAATACTTACAATATCAGCAAGCTTCGCAGCCCTATCAACCAGTAGAATTAACTGAGCATAGCAACGCTTGGCAAGGACTAATAGGCTTCACCTACACCAACATGCATGGTCACAGCCTAATTGGTGAGTATTGGTATGATCAACGCGCATGGACAGCATCGCAATGGGAGCAGGCCATTGATCAAGCAGGCAAGTTAAACACATCACCTCAAACCAGCGCGTTGGCAAGCTCTTACGCGCAAGGTCTTAACCATGGCAACATCGCTCAACACACTCTATTGCTTCATTGGAGTTGGGATACCCAAGCATGGGCACAGTGGCAAACTGACGATTCATGGCAATGGCTCACCGATTTCACCCCCACTCTAGATTTGATGTACTCTCCGCAAGATGGCGGCATCATCGCGACACAATGGTTGAATTATCAATGGATTGATACGGGCTCTGCTTCTATAGAACTGGAATTTAGCGCACGGTTTTTGACCGGAGATAGCGAATCTGCTTACGCGCAAATCAATGATAAACGTACACTGACACTCTCGCTTAAAGGGAAGTTCTAATGACATGCTTACGCACTAAACTCACAGGCCGTTGGCGAAATTTCGTCTTTACCACGTTTTTCTGTTTATTTATCGCGGCCACCACTTCAGCGGTTTGGGGCGGCCCCGTGCATGTCCACATCCTTACGAGTCTTGGTTTTGGCTACGGTGCTCTGATCTCTTCGCTGATCTTTGAAACTGCCATGCCTAACGCGTCTCACCGCGCCGAAATTATGGTCTCTTTGGTCAGTGCCATTGTAATTGGCTCTTTAAACGCATGGATTTGGCTAGCTAAGTTTGTCGGCGATGGCCTAGACGGTTTGATGCCGGTCGTTTTGCTTGGCATCATCTTCACCAGTATGTGTTACTACTATTTCCACAACCGCGAAAAGCAAGCGCATGCAGAACGAATTATTGAAGAGAGCAAACGTAAACAAGCGGAACAAGAAAAAGCGCTCATCCTCAGCCAACTGCGTCAAATGCAGAGCCAAATAGAACCGCATTTCTTGTTTAATACCCTTGCCAATATCAGCGCACTCATGGAGCAAGATTCGGCGAAAGCCCGCATGATGTTAGAAAAACTCACCGAGCTTTTGCGAACCTCACTGGCCAACTCTCGTCAATCACACTCTAGCATCGCTAACGAGATTCGCTTAATCGAGGCCTATTTGGCGATTCAGAAAGTCCGTCTCGACCATAGGCTTAACTTTGAGATTAATATCGCCGCCGAACTAAGAGAAATCTCCATTCCACCGATGCTCATTCAGCCCTTGGTAGAAAACGCCATCAAACATGGTATTGAGCCACAAAAACAAGGCGGGACGATTACTATTTCAGTGGAAAAATACACCCAAGATCGTCTAATCATCACAGTGCAAGATGACGGCCTAGGCCTAGAGGCAAGCAGCCAGACTAAAGGTTCGGGGGTTGGTTTAAGCAATATCAAGCAACGAGTGCACGCCCTTTATGACAGTCAGGCTAAAATGTCTATCCAACAACCAGAGCAAGGTGGGTTTAAAGTAACCATCGAATTACCTATGACTAAGGAGCCAAGTGCACTATGAGTTCATATACTGCGATTATCGCCGATGACGAGCCTTTGCTTCGTCATCATCTCGACCGCAGCCTAGGCGAAGTTTGGCCTGACCTTGATATTCTCGCAGCCTGCGAAGATGGCCAGCAAACGTTAGAGCATATTGCCAAACTCAAACCGGATGTGGTGTTTTTAGACATACGCATGCCAGAGCTTGATGGCATGGGCGTCGCCAAGCAGCTTAAGAGTAGCGAGTATCAGCCGTTGATCATCTTTGTCACAGCCTATGACGAATATGCCATCCAAGCCTTTGAGCAAAATGCGGTTGACTATCTACTTAAGCCCATCAACGAAAACCGCTTATTGGAATGTTGTGAGAAGATAAAACGCCGCCTTGCTGAATCTTCTCAGCCTGAAACCCCTGATTTAAGTGCATTAATGGCACAGCTTAGTCAACTTTCATCCCCGACTAAATCTGATTTTCTGACGTGGTTGAAAGCCTCCAAAGGCGAAGATATTCACCTTATTTCGGTCGATGATGTACTGTTTTTTAAAGCCGAAGAAAAATACGTTTCGATTCATACCAATGATCAGCAGGAGTTTCTCATCCGTACTCCACTTAAAGAGTTGCTCACTCAGCTCGACCCTGAACAATTCTGGAAAATCCATCGTTCAACTGTGGTTCGGGTTTCTGCGATAGATAAAGTCAGCAAAGATTTTGCCGGAAGAATGTTTGTCATGCTTGGGCAACATAAATTACCGGTAAGCCGTGCATCGCAAAGCTTGTTTAAAGGCATGTAACAAAAAACCTCTAGCCATTACAGCTAGAGGTTTACGTAATAAGAAAGTTACTTACTGAATCGAACGGTCAACTCAATGGTCTTAGATACGCTAAGAAGCGTTTCTCAGCGACTTTAAACACCCACAAAATAATAAAGGTAAGCGCCATATAGAACATACCCGCAGCGATGAACGACTCAAATGGCGCATAAGCGCGTGAGTTCACCAATCGTGCCGCACCTGTTAAGTCAAGAATCGTTACAATACCTGCTACGGCACTGCCGTGTAACATGAATATCACTTCGTTACTGTACGCTGGCAAAGCTCGGCGTAACGCACTCGGTAAGATAATTCGGTAATAAGTTTTTGCCTTGCTCATACCATAAGCTTTTGCCGCTTCCACTTCCCCTTTCGGTAAGCCATTAATAGCACCGCGAATAATTTCGGCGGTGTAGGCAGATGTGTTCAATACAAAAGCTGCCAGCGCACAGAACCAAGCGTGTTCCCACAAAGTTCCAACCACTGGGAAAAATTGGTTCATTCCGTAATAAATCAGATACAGCTGAACCAACAATGGCGTGCCACGGAAAAAGTAAATAAACGCCCAACTTGGTAACATCAATAAATAGTTAGAGCTGTTACGAGTTATCGCCAAGGGTATCGAGACTGCTAAACCAATCACCAAAGCTAAACCAACTAGCCATGTTGTGGTCCATAGACCTTCGAAATAGAGTGGCAGATTGTCGATAATGATACTGAAATCCATATTCCTCTACCTCGCGTGAATTGAGAATTTACGTTCTACTAGCTTGAGTAAGCCAGTTGAAACACTGGTGAAGAATAAGAAAATGATCGCTACGGCCATATAAAAGGTAAATGGCATCTTGGTGGAGCCAGCCGCTAAAGAGCTTACTCGCACCATATCTTCTAAACCAATAATCGAGACTAGCGCAGTTGTTTTCAGCAGTACTAGCCAGTTATTGCCGAAACCCGGCAGCGCATGGCGCACCATCTGCGGAAATAGAATGCGTCTAAAGGCCAGCGTCGAGCTCATCCCGTAGGCTTTGGCTGCCTCAAGTTCACCCTTATCAACGGCCATAATTGCACCGCGAAAAGTCTCAGCCATGTAAGCACCGAAAATGAAGCCGATCGTCAGAACACCAGCGATAAATGGGCTCACTTCTATATAGTCGGGCAAATAAGCCGTCCACTCATGGCTAGGATCGCTAGAAGTGAACCACTCATTAATGGATTCGTTTATGTAGTAAAGGCCGTTATTAAGTAAGACTTGTCCGCCAAAGAAAATCAGCATCATCAGAACTAAGTCAGGGATGCCACGAATAATGGTGGTGTAGAGGGTCGCAATAGCACGAGCCCAGCGGTAAGGTGCCAGTTTGGCAAGCGCGCCAAGCATACCTAACATCATAGCAAGCAAAAGCGACAGAATGGCAACTTCGATTGTCACCAGAGCCCCTTTAAATATTGAGGCTTCGTATCCTTGAAGATCCAGCATAGGTGAGTTCCTAATCCCTAAACTCAATCGTCGATAGAGCAAGGGCAACTGCCCTATCGACAATCAGTCAATGACGACTGCCGATGACTTCTAGGAACAAATCGGCAATCTATGCGTTGTGGGCTTATTCGCCGTAAACGTCGTAGTTGAAGTACTTAGCAGCGATTTCTTGGTAAACGCCTTTCTCACGTAGAGAAAGAATTGCAGCATCTAGCTTAGCGGTAAGATCTTTGTCTTGCTTACGTACTGCGATACCAAAACCTTCACCGAACCACTTAGGATCAGTCAGTGATGGGCCTACAAACTCGTAGCCTTCACCACCATCTTTGTTAAGTACACCCTCTTCCAGTGCTGATGCATCGCCCAATACAGCTGCGATACGGCCACTTGCTAGATCTAGATATGCTTCATCGAAAGAGCCGTAACGAACGATTTCTACTTTGTCGTAGTTATCTGTTAGGTACTTATCGTGGGTAGTCGCACGCTGAACGCCAATCTTCACGCCGTCTAGGTTATCGAAGTTTAAACCTGCGTCTTTTTTAGCGATGAATTTGTTTGGAATCAGTGCGTATTTGCCCGTGAAGTCGATTTTCTTTTTACGTTCTTCTGTAATAGACATCGCAGCGATGATCGCATCGTACTTACGCGCAAGTAGTGAAGGAATAATGCCATCCCAGTCTTGAGGGACGATCTTACATTTCACTTCCATCTCTTTACACAGCGCGTTTGCCATGTCGACATCGAAGCCTTTTAGTGAGCCGTCAGCTTCTGTCCAGCTGAACGGAGGGTAAGCACCTTCAATACCAAAGCGAACGGTTTTCCATTCTTTCGCTTGAGCCATACCCGTCACGGCTGTAGCTGCGAGAGCTGCTACTACTAACCACTTTTTCATATCCATACTCCTGTGATTTTATTGCTTATAGATGTTGTGTTTGCGCCATCTTCATTTTCTAGCTTAGAAAAGAATGGCTAATAAATTGATGAAATAAATTGTTGTAAGCGTTCTGATTCAGGATTAGAAAATAGCTTGGCAGGATCGCCTTGCTCTTCCACTAAACCTTGATGCAAGAACATTACGTGGTTTGATACGTCACGCGCGAAAGCCATCTCATGAGTCACGACCAACATGGTACGCCCCTCTTCCGCTAGCTCACGCATTACGCCCAAAACCTCACCAACTAGTTCAGGGTCGAGAGCCGATGTGGGCTCATCAAACAGCATCACTTCTGGATCTACGGCCAGCGCTCGTGCTATCGCTGCACGTTGCTGCTGACCACCAGAAAGATGCCCGGGGTAGTAATCTTTGCGCTCATACAAACCGACTTTTTTTAAGAGTAGCTCTGCATTTTCAATTGCTTGCGCTTTCGGTACACCCAATACATGAACTGGGGCTTCGATCACGTTCTCAAGTACGGTCATGTGAGACCAAAGATTGAATCCTTGAAACACCATAGCTAAACGCGAACGAATGCGTTGAACTTGTTTTTCGTTGGAGGGAACGGCTTCCCCTTTGCGGTTGTTTTTCATCTCGATCAATTCGCCATTGACCCAGATTTCACCGGCGGTAGGTGTTTCTAGTAGGTTGATACAACGAAGGAAAGTACTTTTGCCAGAGCCCGAAGAGCCGATAATCGAGATTACGTCGCCTTTATGGGCTTCTAATGAGATCCCTTTAAGCACTTCGTTTTGGCCAAATGTTTTGTGTAAGTCTTTGATATTAAGCGCGGGTACATCTGTCATGCGCTGTCACTCCCTGTGTATTTGTGTGATTAATCAGCGAACGGAGCCAACCAATCTTTATGAGTTCCACTCATATTTCCACTCAAATTAGCACCACTCCAAAACAGATGCAACAAATTATTAACCTAAACAAATGGGATATATAGCTATTTTATATGAGTAAAAATTCATCAATTAGATAAAACAACTTCGCACAATGAATAAAACCCAATAAAAGACACGTACTCAAGCTCTCGTTTGTGTTAACATTTTTGACATAAAAGCAGCCAGTAAACCTTGTTGCATACTTTCAAACCACTGGACAAATAACCATCAAACATCGCTTGCAAAAGTTACAATCTGAAATATTTTTTCAGCATCAAGGAAAAGACTAGCTAAAGATTAACCAAACTGCGTAGTTTTCTTTCACATTCTGTCATAAAGTGATCTAAATCAATCACTCCAAAGGGTTAGCACGTTAAACTCCCCAACAGATAAAAGCCTCAAAAGCGTTCTTTTGTCGGAGAAATCGACTATGTTAAAGCACATAGGTGTCGTGCTTGAAAGACGGCATCAAAAGAGAACTTTGCAGGAAGCTATAGCTTTTACACCAGCGCTTACATAATTCAAATAATAAGCGACCACAAAGAATCACTAACTTTTATATATGAGGAATCTATGTCAGACGCAGTAAATAAGCCGCACTCTGATTCGGATATCGAAAACAAGAGCTATCAAGAGCTGCACCGTCCAGCTTCTGAGTTTGCAAGTCGTTCCGACTACCTAGACCACGAACTGCAAATCATGAAGCCTCGCCGCTTCGGTTTAAACCTTCCAGGTCGTGATTTCCGTTTCGAACTTGAAGATTTAGTTCCAGCTCTTGCAGGTACTATCGGCATCATCGCGATGTACTCTGCGGTAATGATGTCTTGGGCTGAAGGTCTAACCGCAGCTTGGGATCACGTTAATCTTGGTAAAGAGTTCGCTATCGAAGTTGCGCGTGTTGAGATGTTAATTCCAGCACTTCTTTTTTGTATCATTTCTTCTGGTTTCCTCAACCCACGCGCTAACTTAGCCGGTAACCACGGCCCGATGATCCCATTAATCGGCTCTATCGCTCTTGCGGGTGCTCACCCTCTTGCGCTAGCAATCCTTCTTGGTGTATTCGGTCTTCTACTGAGTTACTTCAAAGGTGGTTCTAAACTGGTGAACCTCACCTCTGAAGGTACAGCCGGTGGCTTACTTATCTTCCTTGGTTTTACCGGTACGATGAGCCAAATCGGCTCGATTCAAGACTGGGCAGTTAGCCTACAATCTGCAGATGTTGCATCTGGTAGCATGGGTTACGTTGGTCTTATCGTTCTTGGTATCACTATCGCGATTTACGCTTTCCTTGCAAAAATCAACATGCGTTGGTTAGCGATCCCAGTTTGTGCATTTACTGGTCTAATTATCGCTCTAGTACTGGGCGCAGGTTTTGATCTTCAGTTCGAAACTCAGATGGGTCTACCAAACCTAAACCCTGTTTACTGGTGGGGCAGCGAAACTGAAGGTTGGATGCTTGGTCTTCCAAACCTAAACCACTTCATTGCGTCTCTACCGTTTGCAATTCTTGCAGTAGCAATGTGGTCACCTGACTTCCTAGGTCACCGTATCTTCCAAGAGCTAAACTACCCACGTAAGACTGAAAAAGTTCTTATGGACGTAGATGACACTATGACTATGTGTTCTGTACGTCAGATGGTTGGTACTGCAGTAGGTGGTGGTAACATCACTTCATCTTGGGGTACTTACATGATCCCTGCAGCAATCGCTAAGCGTCCTATCCCAGCTGGTGCGATTCTTCTAGGTGCTCTATGTATTATTGTTGCGATTCTTGGTTTCCCAATGGACGTAGCGGTATGGCCACCTGTAATGCGCGTCGCGCTTCTAGTAGGTGTTTTCCTTCCTCTACTTGAAGCTGGTATGCAAATGGTTAAAGATACTAAAGACTCACAAGCTGCGGGTATCTGTATCTTCGCTTCTGTTGTTGCTAACCCTGTTCTTGCTTGGGCACTAACTATGTTCCTAGACAACAACGGCCTAATCGGTGACAAAGAACGCGCATCTCGCCTATCATTTGCAGACAAGATCATCATCCCTGTAGGTGTGTTCGTTGTCTGTCTAATCGCAATGCTTGCGGTTGGCATGCTTGAAGGCCAATACGGCATCAAAGCGTGGCTATAATTTATAGTCTATAACTTGTGGGGAAAGCGCAAAGCGCTTTCCCTATTCTTTCAAAAAATTATCAACTTTTTTTATGATTTATTGATTTAGTTTAAGGTTTGCAATTTTTTTTTAGTTTACCCTTGAATCTGTATCATAAAGAACCCACATTATTGTTAGTGACAATTTCTATAGGTTTGTGATCGTTTGATGCAAATGATCAGTAAGGCTATACATATTGTTATTCATTAAGAGTGTACTGTTCCTCTTACCGAGGATAGCTGGCTCAACGGCGAAACCAGTACGTGTTTTTTCTACTAAAAAGGTAGGTATGTCATGGCAGAGCAATTTGCTAAAGCTTGGGAAGGTTTTGCTGAAGGTGATTGGCAAAACGAAGTAAACGTTCGTGATTTCATTCAAAAGAACTACGCACCGTATGAAGGCGACGAATCTTTCCTAGTTTCTGAAGGTACTGAAGCAACTAACAAGCTTTGGGCTAAGGTAATGGAAGGTATCAAACTGGAGAACTCAACTCACGCTCCTGTTGATTTCGATACTTCACTTATCTCTACCATCACTGCTCACGATGCAGGCTACATCGAGAAAGACCTAGAAACTATCGTTGGTCTTCAAACTGAAGCTCCTCTTAAACGTGCAATCATGCCTAACGGCGGTGTACGTATGATCGAAGGTTCTTGTAAAGCTTACGGTCGTGAACTTGACCCACAAGTTTCAAAAATCTTCTCTGAGTACCGTAAAACACACAACCAAGGTGTTTTCGATGTTTACTCTCCAGATATCCTAAAATGTCGTAAGTCTGGTGTTCTAACTGGTCTTCCTGACGCATACGGCCGTGGTCGTATCATCGGTGACTACCGTCGTGTAGCTCTATACGGTGTAGATTTCCTAATCAAAGACAAAGTAGCTCAGTTCCACTCAACTCAAGAACAACTTGAAGCGGGTGATGATCTACAGATGACTATGCAGCTTCGTGAAGAGATTCAAGAGCAGCACCGTGCACTAGGTCAAATGAAAGAAATGGCAGCTAAATACGGCTACGACATTTCTGGTCCTGCGACTAACGCACAAGAAGCTATCCAGTGGACTTACTTCGGTTACCTAGCAGCTGTTAAATCTCAAAACGGCGCGGCTATGTCTCTAGGTCGTACTTCTACGTTCCTTGACGTTTACGTTGAGCGCGATATCGCTGCTGGCATCATCACTGAAGAACAAGCTCAGGAAATGATCGACCACTTCGTAATGAAACTACGTATGGTTCGCTTCCTACGTACTCCTGAGTACGATGAGCTATTCTCTGGCGACCCAATCTGGGCAACAGAATCTATGGGTGGTATGGGTGTTGACGGTCGTACACTAGTTACACGTACTAACTTCCGTTTCCTAAACACACTATACACAATGGGTCCTTCTCCAGAGCCAAACATCACTGTTCTTTGGTCTGAGCAACTACCTGACGGCTTCAAGAAGTTCTGTGCGAAAGTATCTATCGATACTTCTTCAATCCAGTACGAAAACGATGACCTAATGCGTCCAGATTTCGACAACGATGACTACGCTATCGCTTGTTGTGTATCGCCAATGGTTATCGGTAAGCACATGCAGTTCTTCGGCGCTCGTGCAAACCTTGCTAAAACGCTTCTTTACGTTATCAACGGCGGTGTTGATGAGAAACTGAAGATGCAAGTTGGTCCTAAAGCTGAGCCAATGACTGACGAAGTTCTAGACTTCGACAAAGTTTGGGCTGGTCTAGACAACCTAATGGATTGGCTAGCTAAGCAATACGTGACTGCGCTAAACGCAATCCACTACTCACACGACAAGTACAGCTACGAAGCAGCGCTTATGGCTCTTCATGACCGTGACGTTCGTCGTACAATGGCTTGTGGTATCGCTGGTCTATCTGTTGCAGCTGACTCACTATCTGCAATCAAACACGCGAAAGTTAAACCTATCCGTGACGAAGATGGCATTGCAATCGACTTCGAAATCGAAGGCGACTACCCTAAATTTGGTAACAACGACGCACGTGTTGATGACATGGCTTGTGAACTTGTTTCTAACTTCATGGGTAAAATCCGTAAGCTTAAGACTTACCGTGATGCAATCCCTACGCAGTCTATCCTTACTATCACATCTAACGTTGTGTACGGTAAGAAAACTGGTACTACACCTGATGGCCGTAAAGCAGGCGCTCCTTTCGCTCCTGGTGCTAACCCAATGCACGGTCGTGATGAGAAAGGTGCTGTAGCATCTCTAACATCAGTAGGTAAACTACCGTTTGCTGACGCAAAAGATGGTATCTCTTACACATTCTCTATCGTACCAAACGCACTAGGTAAAGAAGAGAACTCTCAACGTTCTAACCTTGCAGGCCTAATGGATGGTTACTTCCACCACGAAGCTGGCATTGAAGGTGGTCAACACCTTAACGTGAACGTTCTTAACCGTGAAACTCTAGAAGACGCAGTTAAGCACCCTGAGAAATACCCTCAGCTAACAATCCGTGTATCTGGTTACGCTGTACGCTTCAACTCTCTAACTGCAGAGCAACAAGCTGACGTAATCGCACGTACTTTCACTGAGTCTCTATAATTCTCAGCTGAATAGATAACAAGAGCCCCGCTTTTTAGCGGGGCTTTTTTTGTTTCTAGCAAGCAGCACTTACGCATGATAAGACCTAGCGCACATGCCGAAAGTTTATTTGCGCTACTTCTCATTTTGTATAGTAAGATACCGAGCTGTTATCTATTTGTCTGCACAGTTGCGAACTGAATTACCAATGAAATTATCACGTTACCTTCCCCTTTTATTACTCGCCTCTGCTGCAAGCAGTGCTTCAGAACGTTCAACCGTTGCTTTTAGCCTCGACAACGATGGCCTATTTGGGGTTGATAAAGATTACACTAACGGCATTTTCCTTAGTTATACCTCTGGTGCAATTCAACCAAACTGGCTGACAACGCCATTTAGCCTTTCGCTATGGGGTGCATCCTCTTTAGATAAAGTTGAATTTGTACTCGGCCATAAAATGTATACGCCATCTGATATTGAAGCGACGGTTCCTCTAGCAAATGACCGTCCTTACGCGGGTTTTCTGCACGGTGAGCTCAACTACATTAGCCTTAACCCACAGCAAGCACAGCGCTTCAACTTTACCTTTGGTACAACAGGTGAAAGCTCATTAGCTGAGCAAGCTCAAGACATCGTGCACGGCATTACCGGCTCTGATGAGCCCAACGGCTGGGCATTCCAGGTGGGTGATGAGTTTGTGGTTAATGCCGGTTACTTGAGCCACTTCAACTGGTATCGTGACCGCTCTATCGCTAATACAGATTTCGAGATCTCCAACGTTTCAGAAGTGAACGTGGGTAACTTCCGCAGTGATGTTTCAACCGGCCTAATGCTACGCTGGGGTACTGACCTTGGCGGCAATATGGGCGCGGCGAATATCGATACTGAAAACCCGTTCCGCCCTGGTATGCTTGGTGGTTCAAACAACGGTTGGTTCGTCTTCCTTGGCTTAGAGGCTCGTTACCGATTCAACGATATCACCATTGAAGGTGATCGCCCGGGAATTACTCATCCAGAACTGTATGAAGTAACCCTAGAAAATAACCAAGCGACTGCGGTTGCTGGTGTTGCTTGGTACAACCAATCTTTTGGCGCTAGTTTAACCACAACCGTGAAAACGCCGGACTATAAAGAAGCGACGACTTCTGTCTACGGAACGGGTGGACTTTCGCTCTTTGCTTTCTTCTAGAAACGCGCAAAACACTTCTTTGAGCCACAGCATAAGCTGTGGCTTTTTTGTCCTCAAACCTATCATTTTGTTACATAATTACAGATAACCATTCTCATCTAGGGTGTATTTCGCCAATAGTGGCAATTAATTGTGCTAGAAGCATGGCAAGCCCTATTTAAACCGCTTTTTTTGTAATAAAATGACATGACAATCACTTATAAGAGATGAGCTCATGTCAACAAAAGGTCGTATTCACTCCTTTGAATCTTGCGGGACAGTCGATGGCCCAGGTATTCGCTTTATTGTGTTTCTGCAAGGCTGTTTAATGCGCTGTATGTATTGCCATAACCGCGATACATGGGATACGCATGATGGCAAGGAAGTGACTGTTGAAGAGATCATCAATGAAGCGAAAACCTACCGTCACTTCATGAATGCATCAGGCGGTGGTGTCACTTGTTCAGGTGGTGAAGCTATGTTGCAACCTGAATTTGTTCGTGACTTTTTCCGCGCAGCTCAAGCAGAAGGCATTCACACTTGTCTTGATACCAATGGCTATATCCGCAAACATACCGATGTTATTGACGAAGTATTGGAAGCGACTGATCTAGTGATGCTTGACCTTAAGCACATGCAAGATGAGATTCATAAAGACTTTATCGGCGTATCTAACCACCGTGTGCTCGACTTTGCTCGCTACCTGCATAAGCTAGGTAAGAAAACTTGGATTCGTTACGTTGTCGTACCGGGTTACACAGACAGTGAAGAAGCGGCGCACCTTTTAGGTGAGTTCATTAAAGATATGGACAATGTTGAAAAACTAGAGCTACTGCCATACCACAAGCTGGGCGCTCACAAATGGGAAGCTCTGGGTCACGACTACCCACTCGATGGTGTTAACCCTCCATCAAAAGAGACTATGGATAAAATCGTTTCTATCCTTGAGCAATACCACTCAAACGTTAAGTACTAAACGTCTCTTCGATAAGAATTTCTACAAGGCCAACTCCAATGAGTTGGCCTTTTTAATAGCCCCCACCCTAAGCTGCTCGAATCGTGGCAAAAAAGTTTGTGTTTTTCCCATTAAACATGTGTTGAGATCATGTTTCACGTTAGCGCAAAACGATAACCTAAGCACATTAAAGATGTACTAGATTATACGAGGCCAACCTGATGGAAATGACAAATGCTCAACGTTTGATCCTATCAAATCAATACTACCTAATGTCACAAATGGACCCTGAAAACAGTCAGAAATACAAACGCTTACAGACAATTGTCGAGCGTGGTTACGCACTGCAAATGAACGAGCTCAATAAAGACTTTGGTTGTATTGAACAAGCAGAATGTCGTGAGATTCTTGAGATCATGGAGATGTACCATGCAATGCAAGAATCAAACAAAATGTTAACCGAAGAAGAACGCAAAGACGTAGACCAACGTCGCTTACAGTTCCTTGGTTTTGACGCTGCAAGCGAAAACCAACTTGTTAACTACGTTCGCTTCTTGGTTGACTCTGAAGGTCTATACCCTCAGTTTGAAAAAGCAGAGCACCACTTTAATGCTCAAATGCCAATGCTAGCTAAATACCGTCGTATGCTGAGCACTTGGAAGGCTTGTCCTCGTCAGTATCACTTATCGGCTGCAGAATTCCGTCAGATCTTCAACGCATAATCACGTTGAAACCAACACAAAGGGCGCTAATCAGCGCCCTTTTTCGTATTCCTCCCCGACTACCCCCCGTCGCTCGAACTTTTCCACTGCATCATTGACACAAATAGTCACCAAATTTCGTACATAAAAGTAGCCCTTATAAATACTGGTCTAACCTCTAAATTTCCGGTTCGAGTCAGCAATTAAACACATATTTTTTAAGCAAAATTTGAAAAGCACACTAGGCTTAAAATTGAGGGAGCAAGTAACTAATGCGAGTCGTGTGTCAGTCAGACAGGTTCAGAGGGGAAATCATCATGAGTATTTTCGACCATTTCCAAGCACGCTACGAAGCCGCTAAGGATGAAGAGCTATCTTTACAGGATTTCTTGGCACTATGTAAAGATGATAAAAGCGCGTACGCAAACGCAGCCGAGCGTTTATTAATGGCTATTGGAGAGCCAGAAGTCATTGATACTGCCCAAGATCCACTTCTAAGTCGTATTTTCTCGAACCGAGTAATTTCTCGGTACGATACCTTTAAAGACTTCTATGGCATGGAAGATGCCATTGAACAAATCGTTTCATATCTCAAACATGCCGCGCAAGGTTTAGAAGAACGTAAACAAATTCTCTACCTACTCGGCCCAGTGGGTGGTGGTAAATCATCGCTGGCAGAGAAGTTAAAAGCCTTGATGCAGCAAGTTCCTATTTATGTATTATCGGCCAATGGTGAACGCAGTCCGGTCAATGACCACCCGTTCTGCCTGTTTGATGTCAGCGAAGATGGCGACCTACTCAAACAAGAGTATGGCATCGAAAAACGTTATCTTCGCTCAATCATGTCGCCATGGGCGGCAAAACGTCTGCATGAATTTGGCGGCGATATTTCCAAGTTCAAAGTCGTCAAAGTTCGTCCTTCGATTCTTGACCAGTTAGCCGTTGCGAAAACCGAACCGGGTGATGAAAACAACCAAGACATTTCATCACTGGTGGGTAAAGTTGATATCCGAATGCTTGAGCACTATTCACAAGATGACCCTGATGCTTACAGCTACTCCGGCGCTCTATGTAAAGCCAACCAAGGCTTAATGGAATTCGTAGAGATGTTTAAAGCGCCAATCAAGGTTCTGCACCCACTATTGACCGCAACCCAAGAAGGCAACTACAACGGTACAGAAGGCTTGTCTGCCCTACCGTTTGACGGTATGATTTTGGCTCACTCGAACGAGTCAGAATGGCAAACCTTCCGTAACAATAAGAACAATGAGGCATTCCTAGACCGTGTTTACATCGTCAAAGTGCCTTACTGTCTACGAGTTTCGGAAGAAGTAAAAATCTACAAAAAACTGCTCGACCACTCAGAGCTTTCAAAAGCGCCGTGCTCACCTAGCACCCTTGAGCTCTTGTCGCAGTTCAGTATTCTTTCTCGACTAAAAGAGCCGGAAAACTCATCCATCTTCTCTAAGATGCGTGTCTACGATGGCGAAACGTTAAAAGATACCGATCCAAAAGCGAAGAGCTATCAAGAGTACCGCGATTACGCTGGTGTCGATGAAGGTATGGCCGGTCTTTCCACCCGTTTTGCCTTCAAGATTTTGTCACGCGTGTTCAACTTCGACCAAACCGAAGTTGCAGCTAACCCAGTACACTTGTTCTATGTGATTGAGCAGCAAATAGAGCGTGAACAATTCCCACAAGAGACCGCTGAGAAATATCTCGAGTTCCTTAAAGGCTACCTAGTACCGCGTTACGTAGAATTCATTGGTAAAGAAATTCAAACCGCTTACCTTGAGTCATACTCGGAGTACGGTCAAAACATCTTCGACCGCTATGTGACCTACGCTGACTTCTGGATTCAAGACCAAGAGTACCGCGATCCAGAAACTGGCCAACTATTTGACCGCTCAGCACTAAACAACGAGCTGGAGAAAATTGAGAAAACCGCTGGTATTAGCAATCCAAAAGATTTCCGTAACGAAATCGTCAACTTTGTATTGCGTGCCCGCGCCAACAACAACGGTTCAAACCCAGTTTGGACTAGCTACGAAAAACTACGCACCGTGATTGAGAAGAAAATGTTCTCCAATACTGAAGAACTACTTCCTGTCATCTCGTTCAACACCAAAACCTCTTCTGAAGATCAGAAGAAACATGACGACTTTGTCGCTCGTATGATGGAAAAAGGCTACACAGAGAAACAAGTACGCCTACTTTCAGAATGGTACCTACGCGTTCGTAAATCTTCTTAAATAGCGACGAAGCAGGCCATGACTACCGTTGACAGCGCACGCTGTCAACGTGGTCAAGTACGATTGCAAATAAGAGGTGACTCATGGCGCAATTTATCGATAGACGACTTAACGGGAAGAATAAGAGTGCTGTAAATAGGCAGCGTTTTATTCGTCGTCACAAAGAAAAGATCAAGGAATCGGTCGCCGACGCGGTCAATCGCCGCTCTATCACCAATACCGAAACAGGTGAAGATGTTGCCATTCCACATAAAGACATCAACGAACCGGTGTTTCACCAAGGACAAGGTGGTGTTAAAGAGCGTGTGCACCCGGGTAACGACCAGTTTATTAAAGGCGACAAAATAGAACGCCCTAAAAGCGGAGGCCAAGGTGGAGGCTCCGGTGAAGGGGACGCCAGTCAAGATGGCGAAGGACAAGACGATTTTGTATTCCAAATCTCCAAAGATGAGTATCTGGATATTCTATTCGAAGATCTCGCTCTGCCTAATCTAGATAAAACACAAATCAACAAAATCACCGAATGGAAAACCCATCGCGCTGGTTATCAAACCGCCGGGGTTCCTGCCAATATCGCTATCGTCAAATCATTACAACAATCTCTCGCTCGACGCACCGCTATGACGGCGGGTAAACGCCGCATGCTAAACGAGTTAGAAGACGAATTGCTACGCATCAAAAACCAAGAGCCTGCGCAACTTCTGGAGGAAAACCGACTCAAAGAAGAGATACAAGCACTGCGTAAAAAAATCGATAGTGTGCCGTTTATCGATACGTTCGACTTACGCTTCAAAAACTACGAACGTCGCCCCATTCCATCTAGCCAAGCGGTCATGTTCTGTCTAATGGATGTTTCCGGCTCGATGGATCAAGCCACTAAAGACATCGCTAAACGTTTCTACGTGCTGTTGTATCTGTTCCTCACTCGCACTTATGAAAACGTCGAAGTGGTGTTTATTCGCCACCACACACAAGCAAAAGAAGTGGATGAACATGAATTCTTCTACTCGCAAGAAACCGGCGGCACCATTGTCTCCAGCGCACTGCGATTAATGCACGAAATCGTCGCTGATCGTTACCCTGTTGGCCAATGGAACATTTATGCAGCTCAAGCCTCAGATGGGGATAACTGGGCCGATGACTCGCCACGCTGTCGCGATTTGCTAATGAAGCAACTATTACCTCAGTGCCAATACTATTCATACATCGAAATCACGCGACGTTCCCACCAAACGCTGTGGCATGAGTATGAAAAGCTAGAGTCTGAATTTGCCAACTTCGCGATGAAGAACATTCGCAGTGTCGATGACATTTTCCCTGTGTTTAGGGAATTGTTTAAGAAAGAAAATGCGTAGGGAGGCCACCATGACAACCAAAACAAAAAAGCCAACCGATACAGAAAATAAAGCACTACCCGATGGGCCAGATTGGACGTTTAGCTTGCTAGAGCGATACCACGTTGAAATTAAGCGTGTCGCTGAGCACTATCGCCTTGATACCTACCCAAATCAAATCGAGGTGATCACCTCCGAGCAAATGATGGATGCCTACTCAAGTATCGGCATGCCAATCAACTACAATCACTGGTCATTTGGTAAAAAGTTCATTCAAACTGAACAAGGCTATAAGCACGGCCAAATGGGCCTAGCCTACGAAATTGTCATCAACTCTGACCCATGTATCGCCTACCTGATGGAAGAGAATACCGTCACCATGCAAGCATTGGTTATGGCTCATGCCTGTTATGGTCACAACTCTTTCTTCAAAGGTAACTACCTTTTCCAAACATGGACAGATGCAAGTTCGATCATCGATTATCTGCTGTTCGCTAAAAAATACATTGCCGAGTGTGAAGAGAAATATGGAGTGCAGGAGGTCGAAGACCTACTCGATTCTTGTCACGCACTGATGAATTACGGCGTCGACCGATATAAACGCCCAGAGAAAATCTCAATTGCAGAGGAGAAATCCCGCCAAGAAGAACGCGAAGCGTATTTGCAATCTCAAGTGAACGATCTGTGGCGAACAGTGCCAAAATCTGCCACCAAAGAAGAGCACATTAAAGAGCGATTCCCTTCAGAGCCACAAGAGAACATTCTCTATTTTATTGAAAAACACGCGCCGCTGTTAGAGCCGTGGCAGCGGGAAATTGTGCGTATTGTGCGTAAAGTGAGTCAGTATTTCTATCCGCAAAAGCAGACTCAGGTAATGAACGAAGGTTGGGCGACCTTCTGGCACTACACCATTCTTAACCATATGTACGATGAAGGCGTGGTCACTGAAAGGCTCATCTTGGAGTTTTTGCATAGCCACACAGGCGTTGTCGCGCAGCCTTCATACAATAGTCCGTATTTTAGTGGCATCAACCCTTATGCATTGGGCTTTGCCATGTTCCGCGATATTCGCCGCATCTGTGAAGAACCAACCGATGAAGACAAAGAGTGGTTCCCAGATTTAGCGGGCTCCGATTGGCTTGAGGCGGTTCACTTTGCAATGCGTAACTTCAAAGATGAAAGTTTCATCAGCCAATATCTCTCGCCTAAAGTTATGCGTGACTTTAAATTGTTTTCAATTGTCGATGACGATAGAAAAAACTACATCGAAGTGAGCGAGATCCATAATGAGACTGGCTACCGAGCTATCCGTGAAAAACTGGCGGCTCAGTACAACTTGAGTAACTTAGAACCAAATATCCAAGTGTACAGCGTCGATGTACGCGGCGATCGTTCACTCACCTTGCAGTACGTTCCTCATGACCGTATTCCACTGCACGAAAGCTCAAAAGAAGTGCTCAAGCATTTATATCGTCTTTGGGGGTTTGACGTGATTCTTGAAGAAGTGAAAGAGACCGGACGACGCGAAATTATCGGGACTTGTCCACAACGCAATAACTACGATTCCTCGATTTAACCAATCTCCCCTGCCTTAAAGTTAAAGCCAGCCGATTCTGTTTAGGCTGGTTTTCTTTATTAATCAGATAGAAAAACAGCTCATCGATAGCAATATAAAATCAACTTTATATGCCACATCGTTATTATTGACAGAGATCTCATTTAATACAGAATGTCGTTCACTTTATTTTCACATCTAATAGTATCGAGTTCGATAAAGTCAGAAATTTGTGAGCATTATGAAATCAATTAAAACCACCTTCGCCCTTTCCATGGCCGTGATGATGCTACTTCTCAGCACCATTCTGGTTTCCTACTCCACCGTTGCGCTCTATGAAGAAAAACGCAGCTCAACCACTGTAGAGGCCAAGCAATCTCTTGCGGCGCTCGACACTTTGGTTAAGTTTTGGGAAAGCAACAAAGTGGTTGAATTACAGTACATTCACGCCATGATCAACGATCAAGACTTAACAGAATCTGAAATTCGTAACATACTGCAAAAATCGCTATCAGATAAAAGCTTACGTAATACGTACGTTGCCTATAATGATGGCCGATTCATCCTCGATGACCTCGACCAACAGCAAATCGCGACATCTCAAGGCTACGACCCGAGACAACGAGTTTGGTTTCAACAAGCAATACAAGCCAATGCGCCCGTACTTACCCAACCTTACGTAACCAACGACAATTCTCAAATCGTCGTCGCAACGATGGCAATGCCATTGGTGATTGCAGGCCAAACCGTTGGCGTTATCGGTATAGATACGACCATTGAAAAGCTTGAACAATTACTACGCAGCATACCTGCGCCACCTGATGCGCAAACTATGCTGATTGACCAAAGCCACCAAATTCTTGCTCATACTTCTGATGGCTACTCATTGCAAAGTGCTGAGACGATTTCACCAGTCATCAGTGAACTTGCCAAAAATCGCTCTCAAACCATTACTGAACGTGTCGAAATCAACGGTGTTGATTCTCATATCATCACCCAACCATTGCCACATAATTGGACACTCACCATGGTGTTAGATCGCCAAGCGATGGTGACACCGTTACGTGAACGCGTTCGCTCCTTGATCATTTTCTCTATCGCACTGATCATTTTTAGCACAGTGACCATCGTATTTGTCGCGGGCAAACTGGCTAAGCCTTTGCTTAAAGTGAACCAACTGCTCAGCCATGCTGCGGATGGTGCTGGCGATCTAACGATTCGATTAGAATCAAAATCGAAAGATGAAGTAGGACAAATCAGCCAAAGCTTCAACCGCTTTAACCAAAAGCTACAATCGATGATTGGCGAAATTAATGGCTCAATGAACCAAGTAACATCAACGTCTAACTCGGTGAAAGATATTGCTAAACGCGCAGCCAATAACGTCGAAATGCAGCAAATTGAAATCGAAAAAGTCTCTACTGCGGTTCATCAAATGAATGCAGCTGCGCAAGAGATCGCGCAAAACATTTCACGTACAGCAGAAACCGCAGTAGAAGCAGAACAGAGCATCCGTTCAGGCAACCAAGAAGTGACGGCCACCTCAGCACAGATTCAATCTATGGCGGAACAAATGCTGGCAACGACTGACGCGGTATCTTCAGTGAGCCAACGCGCTGAAGAGATCAGCAATGTGGTCGATGTGATCAACACCATCGCAGAACAAACTAACTTACTCGCTCTCAACGCAGCAATCGAAGCCGCTCGAGCAGGTGATAATGGCCGAGGCTTTGCAGTGGTCGCAGAAGAAGTGCGTAACCTAGCGCAAAAGACCCAAGACTCTACCGAAGAAATCCACAGCACGATTACGCGCTTACAAGAAGAAGCACGCAGCCTAGTGGGTGTGATGGAGCAAAACAGCCAAATGACAGGTGAAACAGTCAGCCAAGCAACCTTAGCCGTAGAAAGACTGAATACCGTAGTGACCGCGATTGAAAACATCTCTGAGATGTCTGCTCAAATTGCATCGGCATCGGAAGAGCAACACATCGTCTCCGCCGATATTGGACGCAACATTGAAGCGATTCATGAGCTATCAAGAGAAGTGACTGACCAAGCGCACCATACTGACGAAGCGAGTATTGAGCTTACTGCTGCTGTCGATACCGCAACCCATCAGCTTAATCAGTTTAAAATATAACGCGCACAAAAAAGGGTCTCTTTCGAGACCCTTTTCACTACCATCGTTTCAATTATTTATTCGCAATAATCGCTCTTACTGCTTCAAGATCTTCTGGGGTATCCACACCCGCAGCAGGCGCTTCTTTCGCTACTGCCACGTGAATCTTCTCACCATACCAAAGCACACGTAGCTGCTCTAAGCACTCGATTTTTTCTAGCGCACTTGGCTGCCAATTGATGTAAGTATTAATGAAACCAGCGCGGTAAGCATAAATACCAATATGGCGAAGCAACGGCTGAACCACTTTGTTGTCGACAAAGTTATCGCGATCCCAAGGGATTGATGCGCGGCTAAAGTACATCGCATAGCCATCTTTATCGGTAACTACTTTAACCGCGTTTGGGTTGAACACTTCCGCTTCATCTTCAATTTCAACACCTAGCGTTGCCATTGGCGCTTGGCTCTTAGCCAAGTTATCCGCTACTTGAGAGATAATCGAAGGTGGGATTAAAGGCTCATCACCTTGAACGTTCACAATGATGTGGTCATCAGGAATCGCCATAAGTTTAACTACTTCAGCCAAGCGCTCAGTGCCGGATTCATGATCTGGAGATGTCATGCACACATCCGCACCGAAAGCTTGAGCAGATTTTTCTACACGCTCATCATCAGTGGCGATAATCACGCGCTGAGCACCCGCTTGAAGCGCTTGTTCATACACCCATTGAATCATTGGCTTACCACCAATATCAGCCAACGGTTTACCCGGCAGTCGAGTTGACTGGTAACGGGCAGGAATCACAACAGTAAAAGACATTATCGTCCCTCTTCCATACTCATTTGACGCGCTTCTAGCTCAAGCAACACTGGGATACCTTCTTTGATTGGGTAAGCCAGACGATCGACTTTACAAATCAGCTCTTGTTTATCTTTATCGTAAGTCAGTTTGCCTTTACACACAGGACAAGCAACGATTTCAAGCAGACGGTGATCCATAATGTTCCTTTGTTTGTTTAATTCTATCTAAGATACGCTGTTCATCTTGTGGAGCGAAAGTCGCCGATACTGGCAAATACCACCAGTTATCTTTCGCCTGTTGCCCACACTTCACCGCATCCTTTTCAGTCATAATAAGATGTTGGCCTTTTTCAGCCAAGGCATCCAATTGCGATAGTTCAAAATCTTGATGGTCAGCGAATCCTTGAGTATAGGAAACCTTCGCACCAAGCTGTTGTAATGTATTAAAAAATCTCGGCGGATGGCCAATACCTGCCATCGCAACCAAATCGGGTAATTGATTGACCTCGACTTTCTCGCCGGTTTTGAGGTTTATCGCTAAGCTCGGGGTCAAACTCATCGGGATTTCCCCTTGCTCAGCATCACCACCATTGGTAATGATAAAGTCTACTTCCTCAAGTCGACTGACGCCTTCTCGCAGTGGTCCCAAGGGCAATAACTGCTGATTACCAAAACGGCGCTTACCATCCACTACTGTAAATTCGATGTCTCGTGCGAGTGCGTAATGCTGCAAACCATCATCGGTAATAATAATGTCAACGCCCAATGGTAATAATGCCTGCACTGCGTTAGCACGAATAGGGTCAACCGCCACTGGCGCACCAGTGCGCTCAAAAATCAGCTTTGGCTCATCACCACTATGTTTAGTCGAGGTCTTACTATCAACTAGCAGAGGGTAGCTTGGCGCTTTAGCTCCATAACCGCGCGACACTACGCCCGGCTTGTAACCTTGTGCTTGCAGCATTTCTACCAACCAAACCACGACCGGTGTTTTACCATTACCACCAGCAGTGATATTGCCCACCACAACCACAGGCACAGGAGCTCGATAAGCGTTTTTCTGCCCTGATTGATATTGGTTGCGGCGAGAGCGGCTAATCGCACCAAACAACTTGCTGAGTGGCCAAAACAGTGGCCACAGCAGATAGTGGAAAAATGATGGCTTAAACCAAAGATTTTCAATCAAACTTAAGCACCAAATTGAATTCGATGTAATTGCGCGTAGGCGCCTTCTGGCTTAACGATAAGCTCAGCGTGATTACCACGCTCAATGACTTCACCTTCATCGATCACTAGAATTTGGTCCGCATTTTCAATCGTCGATAGACGGTGAGCAATCACCAATACTGTCTTATCTTTTTGCAGTTCATCCAATGCCGCTTGAATCGCTTTTTCTGATTCTGTATCGAGAGCCGAGGTCGCTTCGTCAAGGATAAGTACCGGAGCATCTCGCAGCAACGCTCGCGCAATCGCTATGCGTTGACGCTGACCACCAGATAGGCTCGCGCCGTTTTCGCCAATCACAGTATCTAGGCCTTCATCCATACTTTCAATAAAGTCCATCGCATGAGCCAAACGAGCCGCTTGTTCAATTTGCTCACGCGAGTACTCATCGGTCGCCGCATAAGCAATATTGTTAGCAATGGTGTCGTTAAACAAATGCACATTTTGCGATACTAGAGCAAAGTGACTGCGCAAATTAGTCAGCGCGTAGTCGCGAATATCTCGATCATCTAAACTGATTGAGCCTGAGTCTACATCGTAAAAACGCGTAAACAGATTCGCGATAGTACTCTTACCCGAACCAGAGCGACCAACCAGCGCAACGGTTTTACCTTGTGGAATATCGAAGGATACATTAGACAGCGCAGGCTTCTCTTTACCTTCATAGCTGAACGTCACATCTTTAACCGATACATCACCGCGTACAGTCTCAGCTTGGAACTTACCGTTATCTTGTTCTGTCTCTAAGTCCATCAAAGCAAACAATGTTTGGCTAGCTGCCATACCACGTTGGAAGTCTGACGTAACGTTGGTGAGCGCTTTAAGCGGACGCATCAAACCAAACATAGCAGAGAACACAACAGTAAAGGTACCTGGAGTTAGCGTTTCACGAATAGAATCAACACTGGCTAAGAACAACACAGTAACTAGAGCGACAGAAGCTATCACTTGAATTACTGGGTTAGCAATCGCCTGAGCAGCCACCAACTTCATTGATTGCTGACGCATTTGATTACTTACTACATCAAAGCGCTGACGCTCGACTTCTTGACCACCGTAGCTCAATACAACCTTATGGCCTTTTAGCATCTGCTCAGCTGAAGAGGTTACATGGCCCATGGTATCTTGCATATTTTTAGAAATCTTACGAAAGCGCTTAGATACCACGCCAATCGCCCATGCAACAATAGGGGCAACCACAATCAGTACTAGAGATAACTCCCAGCTGTTCCAAAACATTAGGACAAGTAGGCCCACAATGCTGGCGCCTTCACGCACAATACTGACCAATGCGCGGCTAGTTGCGCCCGCGACTTGTTCAGAGTCGTAAGTGATACGGGATAGCAAGCCACCTGTAGACTCTTTATCAAAATAAGAGACTGGCATGTGCATGAACTGGCTAAAAATACGGCGGCGCATCAACATGACCACGTTGCCTGATACCCAGCTCAGACAGTAAGAAGAGACAAAACCACTTAAACCACGAAGTACCATCATGCCGAAGATAATGGCCGGTAAAATTCGAAGGAAATTAGATTCAACGTCACCAAAGCCTTCATCAAGAAGTGGCTTTAGTAGTGATACCATATATGTATCGGCGACTGCGTTTATTACCAGTGCAACAACAGCTACTGACAAACCTAGCTTGTATTGGCGAATATATGCCCACAAGCGCTTGAAGGTTTGCATCGTAGTTTCATCTTGATTAAGAGACATAGAATTGCTTTATTCTTTTACATTAATCTTTCTATTCTACTCGCTTACGCAGCATCTGCCTATACCAAGCCCCTCCTTTCAAAGCTCTCATCGTCGTTACTTGGCGATTTTTTCCCCTATATAGTAGCGAGACTTGGCCACTTTGCCCGGTGTCATACCAAATTGCACCTGAATCAACATATCGCTGCACAACATATTCACTTGGTAACATCCATCGGCCTTGAAAAGCACTCGAAGCAATCGCTATTTGAGGGCTAACGGCTTTAATAAACGCCATAGATGAAGAGGTGCGACTCCCGTGATGCGGCACAAGTAACACATCCACATCTAACAGATTGGGGCTACGCAATAACATCCATTCAGCAACTGATTCTATATCGCCAGAAAGAAGTACCGAATGTCCATGTTGTTTGTCATCAACTCGAATCACACAAGATTGCGGATTATAGGCGCGGCTGACTGCTTTGGGAGGCCAAAGGGCGGTTAACTCAAGCATTCCCCACTGCCACTGTTTACCTTGGCGACATTGGCTAAAGTGGGCATGCTCCACCCTTTGGCTTGATATCAACTGAGCGATTGACCAATTTTGTTCAAGGCTATAAAGCCCGCCGGCATGGTCATTATCAAAATGGCTGATGACCAGATGATTTAATTCCGTTGCGCCGCGTTTGATCAATAACGGGGAAACGATGCTGTCAGCATAACTACCTGATGGCCAACTCGCTCCTGTGTCGTAAAGCAGAAATTGTTGCTCTTGCTGAATGAGTACAGAAAGTCCATGCCCCACATCAAGTACATCTAGCCGCCAGTTGATTTTAGCCGAACTCGGGGTTGAGTCCGCTTTCAAACCTTTACCCTCTACTTGTACAAACAAATGGTTCAAACATAGCAACCATAAGACTAGTGCTCGTTTACCCAACTTGAGTGAAACTGCAAGCAAGAGTAAAACCGCGATAAATAACTGTAGATGTTGGTTGGAAACGTGCAGCCAACTCACCTCTGCGTATTGCAGCATGTAGAGTACCGGTTTCAGACTGATATCCACCCACTGCCACGCAGCCTCACTCACTCCGCTAAATAGCAAAGTTACGCAAAGGGCAGTAAATATCAAAGGCACGACAACAAAGCTAAACCAAGGTACGAAGATCAAGTTATAGGCAAATCCGCCCAACGATACGCCATGAAAAAAGCCCGCCGTTATAGGCAGCATAGCGGCGACCAACCCCACTTGAATAATCACTGCTCGCAGCCAAAATGATTGCACGTGCGACTTTTTCGCAAGCAGTAAGAAAATCATACCCACCGCATAAATGGAAAACCAAAAGCTCACGGAATAAATGGCAAAAGGATCAAATAGCAAAACCATAGCCACCATCAAAAGCCATTTGTAACTAGAGCGAGTATGAACGCGAAGTAGCGAAAAGCTCATCACCAAAAACAGCATGATTAAAGCCCGAACAGTTGTGATGCCAAACCCAGCTAACCACGCATAGCAAAGCGCACAAGCAAAGCCAATCCAATAGCCGCAATTTGGCCATTTGAGACCAATACGCAGCAACATCAGTCCCATTGACCAGCCGATAAAAAACGCGATACCGATATGCAGCCCAGAAATAGCAATAAGATGACTTAGACCACTCTGCGTAAGTTGCTGCCAAAGCGGATTAGAGAGCAAACTTCGATCGGCAAACGTTAGCGCCATAATCAGCGGCTGACTGCTTAAATTACTGGTCAAACTCTGCACTAAATCATGCAATTTTTGCCGGTATGAATATCGACTGACAACAACCATTGAGCTTGAGTCTAACAGGTAAACGTTTGCCACAACCCTCTGACTTATTGAGTATTTTTCTATATCAAAGCCAACTTCATTGAGCACACCAATAACCGGTTTAAGCCTCACTTTTGCCATCACCTCATCGCCTAACTCAAGCGGTGAAGAACTGACCAACTTTACTTTCGATTGCGAGAAATAGCTTAATCTTTGCCCATTAATGGATTTAACCTCGACTATGCCTTGAAAGCCGCGATTTATTGGTTTAAAAAGACTGTCAACTTCAGCATTTATGGTAAGATTCTGGCCTGCTCGGTAAAGGGTATCTATTTGGTGGCGAATGAGGTTTCCGTTCGTGATGACAACAATCATTGCGGCAATCGCACCCCAACCCCATCGAAGTCTTCTAAACTGAACACTAACGAATAACCACAATAGGCAGAATAAAAGCCAGTATCCGTTAGGCATTACTGGCCAGTAGGCTGAAGTAATGATAACAAGCGCAAACGAAACGAGCGTCCAATAGTTAAATAAGAGAGCCATATTTCCCTATGCCAAGAAAATTCATCAAACGCTTTATGCCTAACCATGAGACGATCAAGCGTCAAAAGGCATTAAAGATTTTTGGCAACGTACTTTATAACCCGAACTTATGGTGCCTTAACCGACGTTCTGCAGCTGGCGCTTTTGCAGTCGGCCTGTTTATGTCTTTTGTTCCGCTGCCGAGCCAAATGATCATGGCTGCGGGGTTAGCCATTGTCTGTGGTGTTAACTTACCGCTTTCGGTTGCTCTGGTTTGGATCAGTAACCCGATTACTATGCCGGTACTGTTCTACTTTGCGTACAAAGTCGGGGCGTGGGTCATGCATGTTCCTCCACAGCCCTTCCATTTCGAGCTATCTTGGGATTTCATTCTTAGCCAAATGGCGACCATTGGTCCCCCATTCCTGTTGGGCTGCTTGATCTGCGGAATCACCTTTTCAATGCTGGGTTACTTTGGCATCAAAGGGCTATGGCGTTATTCGGTTGTTCGCAGTTGGCAAAAACGTCGTTTAAGATAAAACGTAAAACCAATGAATTGGCGTGAAAAGCATAATATTCAAAGCCACAACACGTGAGTGATTAACAGCGCTGTTGAACAAGTATTAAAAAAGGACCTTTCGGTCCTTTTTTCTTTTATCAATAATGCTTTAAGCGATTAATGATTGGCTAAAGCAAGTTGGTATTATCTCACTATTTCGCGCTGAGCACGGAAGCTGGATTAAGCTTGCTTGCTCTAGATGCAGGATACCAAGTCGCAAGCAGGCTCAGCACAATTGCAGTACCAGAGACTAACAGCACATCCGTTGCAAAAACTTGCGATGGCAAGAAATCAACAAAATAAATATCACCGGAAAGAAACTGGTGGCCCATCGCACTCTCAAGCATCTTAATCAAACTCGTCAGATTCAACGCCACAATCACACCTAAACCACTACCAATTAAGCTACCCAGCACGCCAGAAAACACGCCTTGCCAGACAAAAATACGCTTAACAAGGCCATCAGTGGCTCCCATTGTACGTAGTATGGCGATTTCACCTGCACGATCTTTTACTGCCATCATCAAGGTCGAGACAATGTTAAAGCTTGCCACACCAATCACCAGTATCATCACCAGATAAATGATGGTTCTCACCAATTGAATATCGCGGTGAAGAAATCCGTACTTTTGCTGCCAATAGTTAATGTACAAAGGCTGTGAGAATGAATTACCAACTTCACGCACGATTTGTGTTGCGTTAAACACATCATCAACTCGAAGCGCGATGCCTGTTACTCCATCACCTACTCTCGCGTACGCTTGTGCGTCCGCCAGTGGTAATAAAGCGAGGTTATGATCAATTTGGCCGTTTAAAGTTAATAGGCCAGCGATTTTTACTCTTACACGCCTTGGGGCTTGAACCTTACTGGTATTGCCAGTCGTTGGGATCATCAGGGTAATGTAATCACCAACCTTTACCCCTAACGTTTTTGCCACGCCGCTGCCTAAAATCGTTTGTTGCTCACCCGCTTGAAAATTCTGCCAAACGCTAGAGTCAATAAACTTGCTCAGATTTGAAACGCGCGCTTCTAGGCTTGGCTCAACGCCTCTCACTTCAATGGCTTTAAGCTGCTGACCTTTTTCTGCTAACGCAGTAAATTTTATATAAGGGGCAGAGGCTTCCACAGAGCCATGTTTTTCGGCATGCTCAACTAAGCTAGGCCAATTTTGCAAAGGGCCATGAACACCCCTCAGCTCACCATGAGAAATAACTGATAGCACACGATCTTTAAGCTCACGCTCAAAACCGTTCATCGCAGACAAACCAATAATGATCACCGCGACACCCACCGCGATACCAATGGTAGAAGAAAGAGAGATAAAGGAGACCATCTTATTGCGCTGCTTAGCGCGGCTAAAACGGCCACCAATAAATAGAGCTAACGAGGAAAACACTTACGCGCCCTCCACATTAACCAATAGGCCATCTTGCATGTGCAGCTGGCGATCCATCTTGGCAGCCAACTCACCATCGTGAGTCACAACTAAAAATGCTGTGCCAGATTCGCGATTAAGTTCGCGCATTAAGTCGTAAATCGCTAACGCGGTATTATGGTCTAGGTTACCGGTTGGCTCATCCGCCAACACCAAATCAGGGCTATTGACCAATGCTCTCGCGATCGCCACACGCTGACGCTCACCGCCAGAGAGTTCTGATGGGCGATGGTCAACACGATGAGCAAGACCAACCTTTTCCAGTAGCGCCTGCGCTTTCTGTTTTGCTTGCGCCACTTTCATACCACCAATTAATAGCGGCATTGCGACGTTTTCTAACGCGCTAAAATCAGCCAAAAGATGGTGGAACTGATAAACAAAACCTAGGTGTTTGTTACGCAGGTTAGCCTGCTTATTAGAACTCAGCTTTGAAAGCTCTTGGCCTAAAAAGGTAACGTTACCCTCTGTGGCATCATCCAGCGCGCCTAAAATATGTAAGAGCGTACTTTTACCCGACCCAGAAGTACCAATAATTGAGACTAATTCACCTCGCTTAAGATCAAAGCTCACACCTTTTAAGACTTGAGTGTCTAATGCTCCGTCGTGGTAGGTCTTACACACGTTTTGACACTGTAATAAATCACTCATATCTCAAAGCCTCGGCTGGTTTTACTGAAGATGCTCGATAAGAAGGGAACAACGTTGCAAGTAGGCTAAGCATCACGGCCAATGTCACCACAACGAAAATTTGTACAGGATTAATCGCAACAGGCAGTGAACCACCTACCGCGAAAAGGGCAATACCAGCGCTCTCTAGCAAAGAATTTAAATTGCTTGCCAGCAGTACACCAAGTGCACCACCAAACAGAGAGCCAATGATGCCGCTACTGGCACCTTGAACCATGAAAATGGTCAACACTTGGCGATCGGTCATGCCTTGGGTTTTGAGAATAGCGACCTCGGCCTGCTTTTCCATCACTACCATGATCAGTGCTGAAATAATGTTAAACGCGGCCACACCGACAATAAGGCCCAGCATCAAGCCCATCATGTTCTTTTCCATTCTAACTGCTTGGAAAAGTTCTCCACGTTGCTCGCGCCAGTCACTCCATTGCCAACCCTCTGGTAAAGTTTGCTGGCTCAAATCAGCCACGACGAACGGGTCATCAAAAAACAGGCGCCAACCACTTATGGTATCGCGCTTTAAACGGCCTAATCGAGCAGCATCATCAATGTGGGTTATCATCAGTTGGCTATCAACATCAGAACCCGTATTGTAAATACCTGCCACCGTAAACAAGCGCTGACTTGGCATACGTCCTAGCGGTGTAAACTGACTGGCACTCGTCACCATTAAGCGCACCTTATCACCGGGTCTAACATCCAACGAGCGGGCCAGTGTGCTACCAAGCAAAACTCGATACTTTCCTGCCTGCAAGTTATCTAAATAGCCTGCAATAAGGTGTTGTTGTATAGGGTCATCTTCACTTGGGTCAATGCCAATCAGCAAGCCAGCCGCTAATTGTTGACTGCTCTGAATCACCGCCTCACTACGTACAATAGGCTCTGGTGGTTTAGATGAGAGTTGCTGAAGAAAATCAGGCACTTGCGCCTCTGCTGGGGTGCCGCCTTGCTGAGAAACAACGGCTTGTGGTAGCACACCTAAAATGCGCCCTTTTAATTGAGCTTCAAAGCCATTCATCACCGACAACACGGTGATCAATGACATCACTCCAATAGTAATACCCGCAGTCGACATATAAGAGACAAAACGGCTAAACCTATCACCAGAGCGGCCACGTAAATAGCGCAATCCGATAAAGGTACTGACAGGATGAAACATAAATAAAACCAGAAACTTGTAATAGCGACTACTGTACCTATTAATCGTGATCGCATATAGCCCTAAATTGCTAATACACGGTCAAAAATAAGTGATGAAATACAACCTTTAAACCTTACGGTGTTTAAACGACCAATTATTGAACTCAATCCGGAAGCTAGGTAGCAAATCACCGTAACAAAAAGGGTATCGCTTGATTAGTTGTAAAGTATGACGATAATCAGAGTGTTAATAAAAGGAAAAGTTGCATGTCAGACCAAGAATACTTCACTGTACACCATCAGTTGACCGTCAATGTCGAACCTTTGGCTGACGATTTTAGTATCCCATCCATTGAAGAATTCCAAGATGAGATTCCTGCGCCATTTTTAGTCGCGAGTGAGTTTAGTTCACTAGACCAACTTAACGACGCGGCCCGTGCAGAACTAAAAAGCAATGATTTCAAACATGTGATTCAATTGCTTGATACCCAAAACTCTAAGCTTAACCTTTTATTGACCTTTATGTTGTCACAACAAGACAACCCTGATTTTCGCCACCAAACCACCTCGTTTGGTGCTAGCCAGTTTAGCTATAAAAGTGCACAAGGTTTAGAGCAAGGCCAAAAAGTGCGAGTTAAACTATTCTTAGACCACCCAGCCGCAGCTATCTACTGCTACGGCATTGTGTTTGACACTCAGGTGGATAAGGACGAGACCACCATCTCGGTGAAATACGACCTACTGCGCGACCAAGACCAAGATTTATTGATCAAAGCTGCGCTGTATCAACAACAAAAATTACTACGACAACGCTCGCTCAACCGCGAAAAATAAATAACCATGTCTAAACCATCTTTACTGTCACTGGTTAACCCACAGGGCGCCGGTGACAAAAAACAGGTCGGAAACCTTACTGGTGCATCGCTTGCGCTCGCTATTGCCGAACTCGCAGAACAGCATTCAGGCCATACATTACTGGCAACGCCAGACCCTCAGTCTGCACTGAAATTACAGCAAGAGATTGAACAGTTTACTCAACATGAGGTGGCGTTATTCCCAGATTGGGAAACCCTACCCTATGATAACTTTTCACCGCATCAAGAGATTATCTCTGAGCGTATCGCCCGCTTGTACCAGCTGCCAACGCAAGCTAATGGCATTACCATAGTGCCAATAAGCACGCTGCTACAACGCCAATCACCGCGAGACTTTCTGCTTCAGCACACCCTAATGGTCAAAGCAGGTGATCTCTACTCGCTTGAAAAACTTCGTATTCAGCTAGAAAAATCCGGCTACCGCCATGTCGACCAAGTGTTTGGTCCAGGTGAATATGCTAGCCGCGGCTCGATTATCGACTTGTTCCCAATGGGCTCTCATGACCCGTTCCGTATCGATTTCTTTGATGATGAGATCGATACAATCAGAACGTTCGACCCAGAGAACCAACGCTCTATCGAAGACGTTAAAGAGATCCGCCTGTTGCCTGCGCACGAGTTTCCAACCTCTGAAGCTGCCATTGAAGATTTTCGTATTCGCTGGCGTCAACGCTTTGAAGCGCGCCGAGAGCCTGAGTCTGTCTATATGCAGGTCACGAAAGGGACTTGGCCAGCAGGTATCGAATATTGGCAACCGCTGTTTTTTGAACAGACAGAAACATTATTCGACTATCTTCCTGAGCACAGTCAGCTAATCACCTTTGGCGATATTGAATCAGCAATAGATACATTCTTAACGGATGTGGATTATCGTTACGATCAGCGCAAGGTCGACCCACTTCGTCCACTGCTTCCACCACAAGAATTGTGGCTGAAAAAAGACGAACTGTTTTCGCACATAAAGACTTTCCCTCAAGCCCAATTAAACATTGAATCTTTGAAGGAAAAAGCTGGCCGCGTGAATGCTAACGTTCATGCTCTGCCAGAATTGGCCGTTCAGCATCAAAACAAAGAGCCAATGGCTGCTCTGCGCCAGTTTAGTGAAAGCTACACAGGCAAAGTCATTTTCTCTGTTGAATCTGAAGGCCGACGTGAAGCATTACTAGAGCTTTTACAACGTATCAAATTGCGCCCTATCGAATGTGAAGATTTTTGTGCAGCATTAGAGCATAAAGAGAAATTTACTTTAGTGCTCGGTGCGGCTGAGCATGGCTTCCTCTACGGGCAAAGTAGCGATGAAGTCGAAATTGCACTCATCTGTGAAAGTGATTTGCTCGGCGACCGCGTTATTCAGCGCCGTCGCAAGGATCGCAAAACCACCAATAGCGATGCAGTTATCCGCAATTTAGCGGAGCTGAAACCGGGGCAGCCCGTGGTACATATCGACCACGGTATCGGCCGATACATTGGCCTACAAACCCTAGAAGCTGGCGGCATGACAACAGAGTACGTGACGCTTGAATATCAAAACGATGCCAAGCTATACGTGCCAGTTGCGTCTCTGAACTTAATCAGCCGCTACTCAGGTGGCGCCGAAGAGAGCGCACCGCTGCATAAACTGGGCGGCGAGGCTTGGGCGAAAGCGCGTCGCCGCGCGGCTGAGAAAGTCCGTGATGTTGCGGCTGAGCTACTTGATGTTTACGCCAAACGCGAGCTGAAACCCGGCCATAAATTTGCCCTAGACCGCGGCCAATACGCCACTTTCAAAGCTGGTTTCCCATTTGAAGAAACCGACGACCAAGCGATGGCGATTAATGCTGTGCTGTCAGACATGTGCCAAGCGAAAGCAATGGATCGCCTAGTCTGTGGTGACGTTGGTTTTGGTAAAACAGAAGTAGCGATGCGCGCAGCCTTTGTCGCGACCGATAACGGCAAACAGACAGCAGTTTTAGTGCCGACTACCCTGCTTGCTCAGCAACACTTTGAAAACTTCCGTGACCGATTCGCTAACTTGCCGATTCGCGTTGAAGTGCTTTCTCGCTTCAAAAGTGCCAAAGAGCAAAAGCAAGTACTGCAAGATATTAAAGATGGCAAAGTCGATATCATTGTTGGCACTCATAAATTGCTCTCTAGCGACATTGAATTTAAAGATCTCGGCTTACTGATTGTCGATGAAGAACACCGCTTTGGTGTCCGTCAGAAAGAAAAAATGAAAGCTATGCGTGCGGATGTCGATATTCTTACGCTGACCGCAACGCCAATTCCACGTACATTGAATATGGCCATGAGTGGCATGCGCGATCTATCGATTATCGCCACGCCACCAGCAAGACGTTTAGCCATCAAAACCTTTGTTCGTCAGCGAGACGATGCCGTAGTACGTGAAGCGGTACTGCGTGAAATTATGCGTGGTGGTCAGGTTTACTTCTTACACAACCAAGTAGAAACCATTGAGAAAGTCGCAGCCGACTTAGAAAAGCTCATTCCTGAAGCGCGTATTACCGTTGCCCACGGTCAAATGCGTGAACGGGAGCTAGAGCGCGTGATGAATGACTTCTATCACCAGCGTTTTAACTTGCTCGTTTGTACCACCATTATTGAAACTGGTATCGATGTCCCGACAGCGAATACCATCATTATGGATAGAGCCGACCACCTTGGCTTAGCGCAGTTACACCAACTTCGTGGCCGCGTTGGCCGTTCGCACCATCAAGCGTATGCTTACCTGCTGACACCTCATCCAAAAGCGATGACAAAAGATGCCATCAAACGTTTAGATGCAATCGCTTCTCTAGAGGATTTGGGCGCAGGCTTTACCCTTGCGACTCACGATTTAGAGATTCGTGGCGCGGGTGAATTGCTCGGTGATGAACAAAGCGGACAAATTCAATCCGTGGGCTTTACGCTCTATATGGAAATGCTGGAGCAAGCGGTCGAAGCACTCAAAGAAGGCAGAGAACCATCGCTTGACGATCTACTCAGAGAGCAAACTGAAGTAGAAATGCGCTTGCCAGCACTGCTACCAGATGATTATATTCCTGATATCAACACAAGATTGTCAATGTACAAGCAAATCGCCAGTGTTGATGACCTTGATGAACTGAATCAATTAAAAGTTGAACTGATAGACCGCTTTGGTCTTTTACCTGATGCCACTAAAAACTTGCTGTCTGTTGCAGAGCTAAAGCTCGATGCAGCACAGTTGAAAGTGAAAAAGATAGAAGCCCATGATAAAGGCGGATATATTGAGTTCTATCCAGATGCTGAAATTAACCCTATGTTCCTAGTGAAACTGCTACAATCTCAGCCTCAAAAATTTGCAATGGACGGACCAACTAAGTTTAAGTTTGCGATACCATTAGTAGATAGACGTAAACGAATTCAGTTTGTTAGTGACATGTTGGACGAATTCCAACAGAATTTATTACCAAAGCAAAAGTAAACATTACGGGTGTGAATCACCCCGATACGGAGTTGTAATGAAAAAACTGATCCCACTGCTACTCTTCTTTGTTGCGATGCCAAGTTGGGCTGCGCGACAATTTGATATAGAAGTGATCATTTTTAAACGTGCAGTGGATGCCGAGCAGACGACTGAGTCTTGGCCAAACACGTTACCTAACATTGATATGACCAACGTAGGGAGCTTTAGTGACTCTAACTATCGCTCACGTAAAGGGGCTTGGATGCTACCGCACTCCAGCTATAGGCTAACCAATCAAGCCCAGAAACTGCGTAACCATGCGGGCTTTCAAGTGTTAATGCACAAAGCGTGGCGCCAAGGCGACCGTGGCCGTCTATCAGCGCCTGTTTTCCGTATTACCGGTGGCAAAGATTACTCTGCGCAATTTAACCGTGACGGCTCTCAGAAAGGCTCGGCAAACGAATCTGTCATTGATGGTGTTACAGAGCAATCGATCCCGGGCCCGCTGTATGAGCTTGATGGTAAGTTCCAAGTTTATGTAGAGCACTACCTATACGCAGATGTGGAATTAGACATTAAAGCGCCTAGCGTACGTGAAGTCACGCTTGAAGATCGTGAGATCAATATCAGCGATATCGACAATGCTAGCAATACAGTTCAATCAGGTTTTATGACTGAAATTACGCCAACCGTGCACACGGAAGAGTTTCTTAAAAGCTATCGCATGGACCAAAAACGTCGTATGCGCAGTAGTGAAACCCACTTCCTTGACCACCCTCTTATGGGCATGATCATTCAAGTGCGCCGCGTCAACTAACTGCTTATCCATTCTAGCTCGTTTCTGACGACTAAATAAGAAAAGCCTGACTTGTAAAAGTCAGGCTTTTTTACGCAAAAAAATACCCCAGTTGCTGCATAGCAACTGGGGTATTAAATCTTAATCAGCGTTAGCTAAATTACACTAGCTCGTTTTGTAGCCAAGGCCAGCCTTGCTTCTTACGGCTTAGCGTGTTTTCCATCATCAGCATGCCATCTTTCTCATGCTTAACTAGCTTCTCTGCCCACTCACCTTTGTACAGCAGACGAGTTTGCGCTGTAGTGATGTCAGTTAGCATCACAGCTGCAAATGCTAGGCCTTCTTCGTTACAACGACGCTCAAGATCGACTTCTAGCTCTTCAATCATGCCGTCAACTTGCTCTAGTGTTGCAAGCTCAACTTGACCAACAACAACGTCACGACTGTTGAATGGGTAACCTTTCAGATCTTTTTCTACAAGTTCAGCCGCTGATAGACCTTCGATGTTTGTTTTCGCGATTAGAAGATCTTTGATGAACGTATCTACGTCCGTTACGCCTGCGATTTCTGCAAGCTCAGCCACTGCATCTTTGTCTTTTTGTGTACAAGTTGGAGACGCGAAACCTACTGTGTCAGACAAAATTGCAGACATCATCAGCTTAGCGATTTGAGGAGTGATTTCATGACCTTCAATCTTGAACATGCCGAATAGTACTGTGTTAGTACAACCAACAGGCCAGATCCAAGCTTCCATTGGGTTCACTGTCATCACATCACCTAGACGGTGGTGGTCAACGATACCTAGGATTTCAGCTTCAGCCACATCGTCTGGTGCTTGAGCTAGATCTGAGTAGTCTACTAGCCAAATTTTCTCACCAGCTACAGAAGTGCGTAGTTCCGGCGTTTCTGCGCCAGCAACTTCTAGGATGTGCTGAGTTTCGCGGTTGATTTCGCCTTGACGGATTGGCATTGCTTCAACGCCACGTGCTTTTAGTAGCTCAGTTGCTACTAATGCACTACAAATACTATCACTGTCTGGGTTTTTGTGACCTACAACTAGAATCATCTTTCTTCCTACTTAAAGCTTATTTCGCCTCTTAAAAGGCATTTACTCACAAAGGCCGTTACTTTACCTGATTTAAAAAATTTGTCATTGGTTAGAAATAAGAAAACTGTAACCACTCTATATTTAGTGCAATCATTTTCTTATTTTCAGACGAAGATTTATCGACAATATTCACCCCATAAAAACAAAAAGCCCTCAAACGATTATTTGAGAGCTTTTGACAGCTATCTTGTTTTATTGTTTAGGCATTAATACCGCTTCAAAGGCTTCAGCATTTCGCAAGAAAGGCAATACCACCGCATCAACCGATGCTTTGGTCGCTTTCTCATTAGCAACAATGCCTGAGCGAACTAAATCTGGGCTATCAACTAGCATGTAGCTCTTTTCAAGTGCATCTAACATGCCCAAATCAGAACGAATATAACGATCCATTTGGTCTTGACGTTGAACGCGTTTATTTACCAGAGCTTCGCCATCTACGCCCTGTTTAGACACTTGCTCTAATACTTGATGAGTTAAAGCAAGCAGCTCATCAACACGTTCAGGCGCACATGAAAATTGGATTCGCCCTTCTGCTTGAACAGAGTCTGCATCTTGCCAGAACCAGCTAGATACGCTGTAAATCCCTGACGCTTGTTCACGCAATTTTAAACGCAGTTGCTCTTGTACTAGCTCGCCACCCATTTCTAAATAGTAAGCGTTATCTGGTCTCCACTGGCTATCCATGGTGAGGTAGAGCTCTACTTCTGCTCTCGGCTCTAATGATGTTTTAGCGGTAAATCGCTGCTGCGGCGATTGCGCTTTTATCATTGTTGGCTCACGCTCTTGCTGACGAACAGGCACTGACGCAAGGTATTTTGCTGCTAACGTTTCTAGCTCGCGCGGTGCGATATCCCCCACGATGAAGTAAGTAAAATCTGTTTTATCTGCCACATAGTGTTGGTACACATCTGATAACTCTTGTGCACTAATATTCTCTACTACATCGCTGTTTTCACTGTAGACCGTTTCAATACCTGGATAGCGCAGTTCTGATACATCACGAACAAACTCATCTTCAGCATCTAAGCCCACTTGTCTTTCTTCAACGCGGTACTGGTTCAGTGCTTTTTCTGATACAAGGTTCTGACCTAGTTTTAGGTGGAACAGAGTAAACATTTTGCTCAAACTGTCTGTCTTTGCCCAACCAGAGAAACCTTGTTGGTAGTTGCCCATCAAAGTCGACATCACTACAGGGTTACCTCTAAAGATGGTTTGCAGATCTTGCAGTGGCAATTCGCCCACACCGGTTTCATCGACAAGGTATGTTGCCATACGTAGTTTATGGTAATCCTCTGCGGGGATAGAACGTAAGCCACCTTTTGTCAGCGCTTTAAAATGAACCTGACCAGGATTGCTATCACTGTAGCGGTAAATCAACTTGCTACCATTGCTTAAGCGATATTCAGTAAGGCGGTACTTCGCCCATTGCTTCTCTTTCTTAACCGTACCTGATGTTAAATCCAAAATAGGTAATTGAGCGCTATTCTCATCAATAGACCATTGAGGTTGCGACTCGGCCATTGAGCTTTTCCACCACGACTCAACGTGATTAACAGGTAATGCTTGCTGCTCTTCACTAATCGGGTGGGTAGTCAGTAACAAGCGAGATTGGGGCTCAAAGATTGCTTTCAACTGCTGATTCACTTCTTCGCTAGTAATCAAGCTAAGCAGTTGTTGATTCAGACGATATTGATCTTCAGGGTTAATCAACAATTGTCCACTTGCCGCAGACATCATCAAATCTCCCGCTAAATCAATACTGTATTGCTTGTCGTCTTTGCTTGATTCAACCAATCGTTGCAGACGTTTTATCTCTCCTTTCACTTCGGCATCACTAAAGCCATGCTGTTGTACTTGGGCGATAAAATCGAATAACTGCTGAGTCGCGTCTTGATAATCCGGCACTGAAAGTTGCAGTGAAAACACAGATTGGCTAGTTTCACGACCTAAGTTAGACGAATAGAAATTGGCTGAGCTGATCGAATGATCGTCATTTTGCTCCCAACGTTGAAGACGCACATTCAGCAAACGCGTCGCAATTTGGCTAACTAAATCTTGGCGATATCTCGCAACAGTATTTTCCGGCTCAAAGTCAGAGAAAAAGCTGAGTTCAACTGACGGCGTTGAAATACCCGGCTCACTCACGCTTGCTGTTCGCCAATGTTTTTTTAGTGGAATACTGTAATCGACACTTTCTAGCTCACTTTGAGGCTTAGCTTGGGCCGAAAGTCTTTGTTGTACTTTTTTTAGAATAACCTTTTCATCGATATCACCGACCACCACGATGGACATATTGTCAGGGCGATACCAACGGTGATAAAAATCGGCCACTCGATATTTGGAAACGGTTTTTATCGTCTTTGGGTCACCAATCGGGTCGCGTTCAACATAACGAGACCCAGCCATTTCGATCGCACTTTTTTTATCACCTAAACGCAACATAGGTCCAAGTCGAGCACGCCACTCTTCAAGTACAATTCCGCGCTCTGCATCCAAATCACCTTTAAGCATGGTCACATTACCCGCCCAATCAGTCACGATATCTAATGCAAGATCAATAGTCTTCGTATCATTACTCGGTAAATTTAAGGTATAGACCGTGTTCTCAAAGTCAGTGAATGCGTTGATGTCTGCGCCAAACTTCATTCCCGCTTTTTCAAGCTCAGAGATCACTTGGTTGCCTGGATAGTTTTTAGTACCGTTAAATGCCATATGCTCAACAATATGGGCAACACCACGCTGATCATCATCTTCGTTCATCGAACCAGCGTTAACCACGAAGCGGATATATACTCGATCTTCTGGAGTTTGGTTATCTGCAATGTAGTACTTGAAGCCATTTTCTAACTCCCCCGTCATCACTTGCGAGTCGAACGTAAGCTCCGTCGGTAGGTTTTGTTGTTGTATGCTCTTACAACCCGCTAAGCCAATAACAAGACTTAGCAATGCAATTTTATAATTTTTCATGCGTTTAATATTGCTTGTACTTTTGAATTTAATACCAACTCAGACTGAGCGGTCGCTTGCTCTTTATGAGTAATTTCTACGACGCGAGTCGCGTGTAATTGCTCGGCGATCACTTGTTTCATCTGAACGTAACTCTCAGGGTCTAATGCAGACAAAGACTCATCTAAAAACAGCCATTTGGGCTTATTGACTAAACATTTAGCCAGCATGATCTTTTGTAGCTCACCGCCAGATAATCTTTGCTGCCAATTGCTGACACTATCTAACTCCGCAGCTAGCTCTGGCAGTTCGGCAAGGTGAAGCGCCTCCACCAGTTCTTGGTGTGCACCATCAAACTCTGGTTTCGGGTAAATAAGCACCTGTTTCAAGGTCGCATTGGGCAAATAAGGCTTTTGCGGTACAAACATGCAATCGTCTTGCGCTGGCATTGAAACCTGCCCTGTGTGGTAAGGCCACACACCCGCAAATGTTCTAAATAACGTGGTTTTTCCGCTACCTGATTTGCCTTTGATAACGGTCGACGCAGTGATCTCACCGCTTTGATGCTTCAAGAGGTCTTTGTAGCTCGGGGTATATAAATTGAAGTTCGACCACGTTGGGTTATCCGATACGCCTATATCGCTTTGGTCAGGCAATGTCTCTAACTGAGTTTCAAAGGTAATTAAACGGTCCGTTACTGCTTTCCAGTCAGCAACTGACTCATAAGAATCCACAAACCAGCTGAACGCTTCTTGCACACGATAAAAACCTGTGGCTGTTTGCATCATGTCACCTAGCTGTAGTGCGCCACTCATCAGGCGTGGTGACGCTACTAAATAGGGGAAAATACGGGCAATTTCGTTATAACCACTATTGAACGCACCATACTTCAGTTTCATTCCGGTTAGGTGCTGCCAGTTATGCCAAATCTTACTAAACAACTGTTGAGTACGTAGGTTCTCTGCCTCTTCGCCACGCTGCAATGCAATTGATTCAGCGTGCTCGCGCACTCGCATTAGATGAAAACGAAAGTCTGCTTCGCTCTTTTCTTGCTCAAAGTTAAGCGGAATTAGTCGTTTAGCGATCTTGTGCGTCAACCACGTTCCGATGACCGAATAAACAATCGCAACCCAAACCATATAACCCGGAATAACCCACTGATTACCGGCAAACTCAAACTCTAAGCTGCCTGATAAATTCCATAAGATAATGGTGAATGAAAACAAGCTCGTTATCGTTCTCAGTAGCCCCAGCCCCATAGATAATGTTTGGTCGCAGAAATCACGAATATCTTGAGAGATACGCTGGTCTGGGTTATCGCTACTTGGGTAAGCAAGCTGATGACGATAAAGGCGCTGCCCGCCCAGCCAATTGCTAAGATAAGTATGGGTTAGCCATCGACGCCAACGAATACGCAACGTTCGTCTCAAATACTCTTCGGCTAAATCCACAATGGTATAGCCTCCCATAATGACAACAAACGTTGCCAACATTGGCCAGAAATTGTGCCACTCTTCATTTTGCATCAGGTTAAAGAAATCTCGGTTCCAATTACTGTAAAGTACCGCGACTTCGACAATCAGATAATTGAGCGCAACGACACTGAGCAATAGTGCCCATGCTACTCGTTTTTCACTACTACCCCAGAAAGGTTTGGTTAACGTCCACACCTGATGCATGAAACGTTTGTCTCGCAACGCGAGTAAATTTGGGTTTGACATAAATACCTACAAACGAAAAAGCAATCAGTCGCTTAGCGCCACTGATTGCTGAGAAATACCCGTAATTTTATTTATTAGAAATTCACGCGCTTAGAACTGGTAACCAAGTTCTAGCCAGAATTGACGGCCAGGAGTATAAAGACCGTATTCAGAGTCAACACCACCTTTGATTGCCGTTTTACGGACTTGGTTTAGCACGTTAAGGACATCAAACTGAACATAAATATCGTGAGCACCATAGATGGTTGGCTGCCAGCGTAGACGGCTGTCCCACTGAGTATGTGAGCCGAAGTTGTAACTCTTGTAAAAGTTATCTTCTACATGCTCATAACCTTTGGTTGGCGCTTTAATAAAGACTTGGTTTGACCAATTCAAATCGTATTCTGGAACTTGCATATCCAAGTTAACTCGCACCACCCATTCTTCGGTGCTGCTATTAATTTTTTGCTCCATTTCTGAATACTTCATTTGTTCACCATCGAGGTAAACTAACTCGTTCGGATCCAATCTTTTATCGATATCTGAGCGATCTGACACCAAGTAATCCGCACCAACAGAACCATTCCAATAGGTTGGTCCTGCAACAAATGGCACTGTATTACTTAGTTGAAGAGTGTAAATATCAACATTGAAATCATCCATGTTGGCAAACACATCAACTTTGTTTCCGCCAATATCAAACTCACGAGATTTGATTGAGTCTTTGTTTTTACGTTTCACATAACGTGCGGTCATAGTGAATTGACTGAAGTTATGATCAACCCCGAGCATCAGTTCATCAGCATGAGGCGTTTTAAGTCCCTCAATTTCTGCATAGTTACGCGTATGATCATCATTGAGTTTTAAAATTTCACCCGCAAGCTTCATTCCGGCAAATGAACGACCGTAATAACGGTTTAAGCCCAAATTCAGTCGAGTTGTAGGCAATACTGTCCAACTAGCAGCAAAACGAGAAGCGACGTTATTGTTGTCCAAGTAGTCATCACGGTCGTACCTTACACCCGGTCTGAATGTAAAATCTCCCCACGTAATTGAGTCGTCGATATAGAGAGCATAATTACTATAGCCAGTATGGATATTGCCCGCGCGGATAACCGAAGTTTCATCCAAAAGCACCATATCAAACTCACTCATCTCAATGATATTGCGCTTCTTGCTCTCTTTATCACGACTAAAATCAAAATCAGTTTTCTGGTAAGACGCTCCCATAGATACGCGATGGTCAGTTTGGCCAAACTTCAACGCATCTAAGGCGTAATCCAGTGCATAGTTGTAGTTCTGCTGCGTCAGCTGACTATCACCATGACCGCCCGTTTCGAATGCCATATCAGTAGAAACATCGGTGCGAAACTCTACGTAATTGGAATTGGTTTCAGTTGAGTCATAAATATTGTCATACGCCGCAGTGGCGGTTAGCCAGCCGTTACCTAAATACTGATTCCATCGAACGGTTGTACCATAGGCGGAATGTGAGTCTGTCGAGTTGCTATCAATGTTATCAGCGAAGTATTTACCTTCTTGATAGTCCGAATAACGAAAACCGACTTCTAACGTGCGATTCACATCCGGAGTCCAATTAAAGTTCGCTAGCCAGTTATCTGATAAGCGCGTGTGGTCTTGTTTATCTGTCGCACCCTCTTTAGAGATCATTCGTGTTTGCTCAATGGCTGACTCTCGGCGACTAAAACCAATCACCATACCAATCTCGTCAGTCAGACCCTTTTGAACCGCTATCGAATAGAAATCTTTGCCGTAGTTCGGCTGAAATTCAGCATCTGAGCCATTCGGAACTTTACTATCGACGTGACTTTTAATGTGCTCATCAACTTGCATCGATGCCCATGAAGAACGAGTGGTACGATAACGAGCTTGAACCCCGTCATTACCGTCGTACTGACGAGTTTCAGCAACCACTGCACCACCAGTAAAACCGCCAAATTTGGCTGGTACATTACTGCTATATATTTCGATACCTTGGAGTAAATTGGCATCTAAGTAATACGCTTGTTCTGAACTTGAGCCAGGAATCGTCTTCATTGCGCCATCAAAAAACGTTTGTTCTGGATCGAGGTCATTATTAACATTGATACCATCAATCAAATACGCCGTTTGCGATGCATCAGCACCGTTAATTTGAACGGATTCAGGCTTAATCTCACCAGCTTTAAAGCCATCCGCATCACTTTGAGACAAGCGAACGCTCGGATTCATTTTTATGTAATCGCTCAGGTTACCGTTGCCTGATGGTGTCGATTCGATTTGTTCAGCATCAATAGTTTGCTTTGCCGAAAGCTGATCATCACGTTTGTCTTTAACGACAACCGTGGCCGCATTTGTGGATTCAGTTTTATTTGTCGTTTCAGCTTGTACCACGGCTGATGACAACACAGCAGCCACGCAAAGAGAAAGAATAGAAGGTTGTAAATGGCTCATGATTTGTAGTTATCAATAACAAGTTATTAAGAATGATTATCATTAATGCTATCAATAAGATTTATATTTTGTAAATACCAAGGAAAACCATAAAAGCCACTAAATTTGATTAATCTGCAAGCAACAAATGTTGATTAATTGTTTTTATGCTATACAAATAAAGGTGGGTATATTTACTTAGAGCTTTTTAGGAAGCGACCTGATAGCAATACCACACCGTTCAATAAAATCAGAAAAAACAAGCCAACAGAAACAAATTATTAACAATAATTAGAGTAAATAATTTAATTTATTTTTATTAACTGCGTCTATATTAACCACCCCAAATCATACAAGCGTTTGCTTTGTCTCGGATATTTCCCCGATTCATGCATAAAACTCGTATCACTCTGCTTTGAACCGGAATTAGAATCACAAAAAACAAAGGCCGCGAGTGTAAACACTCACGGCCTTAAAAAAGAATCATTGACTAACGTTTACTTATGACGCTCCTGTAACTTGTTAATCACATCATTGAACGACAAGCCCTGATCTTGAAGCAAAACAAATAAGTGGTATATCAGATCTGCTGATTCACAAACTAGCTCCGCCTTGTCACCCGACGTCGCTGCAAGCGCGACTTCAACGCCTTCTTCGCCCACTTTTTGCGAAATACGCTTGGTGCCACGGGCGTACAAACTGGCTGTATAGGAAGAATCAGGATCGGCATTTTTGCGCTCAGCCAGTAATTGCTCCAACTGATGAAGCCACACCATCTGAGACTCAGCTTGCTTGTCACCATCCCAGCAGGTTGTCGTCCCTGTATGACAAGTTGGCCCAATCGGATTCACTTTAACCAACAATGTATCGTTGTCACAATCCAAAGCTATATTGACTAGGTTCAATACGTTGCCTGATGTCTCGCCTTTGGTCCACAGACGTTCTTTAGTACGAGAGAAGAATGTCACATGGCCTGTTTGGGCGGTTTTACTGAGCGCATCTTGGTTCATGTAGCCCATCATCAATACTTGGCTTGATTGATTGTCTTGTACAATTGCCGGGATTAAACCGCCGACTTTTTCCCAATTAATTCGCTCACTCAAGGTAGCGATATCACTTGCTTGAAAACTCATCGTTTTACCCCTACTGGTCGTGTCGCCACACCTTGTTGAATTAAGAACTGCTTTAGCTCACCGATATTAATCACTTGCTTGTGGAATACAGAGGCTGCTAATGCGCCATCCACATTGGCTTTTTGAAACGCGTCAGAGAAGTGCTCCATCGCGCCAGCGCCTCCAGAAGCAATCAAAGGGACGTGACACACTTCTCGAACCATGTTGAGCTGTTCGATATCATAGCCGTTACGCACGCCATCTTGGTTCATCATATTCAGCACGATTTCACCAGCGCCACGACGCTGTACTTCTTCGACCCAGTCTTTGGTTTGCCATTGTGTAGCTTTGGTACGTTCTTCATCACCCGTAAATTGATAAACTTGGTATTTGCCTGTCTCTTTGTCGTAGTACGAGTCGATACCAACCACAATACATTGCACACCAAACTTATCAGCCAGATCAGTAATCAACTGTGGGTTTGCAAGCGCCGGAGAGTTAATCGACACTTTATCCGCACCGAATTCTAGAATGCGCGCTGCATCTTCCGCTGACTTAATACCACCAGCGACGCAGAAAGGAATATCGATAACCTCAGCGACGCGTTTGACCCAACTTTTGTCTACCACTCGGCCATCACTTGATGCGGTAATATCGTAAAAGACCAGCTCATCCGCGCCTTCTTCAGCGTAACGTTGAGCCAAAGGGACGATGTCTCCAATGATTTCGTGGTTGCGGAACTGAACGCCTTTTACCACTTGCCCATCACGGACATCTAAACAAGGAATTATTCGCTTTGCCAACATGCAAATGCCTCCTCTGCGGTAAATTTGCCATCAAGTAATGCTCGGCCAACAATCACGCCTGCTACGCCCGACCCTTTTAGGGCTTCAATGTCTGCTAAGCTGCCAATCCCGCCAGAGGATTGAAACTGCACTTGCGGATATTGTTTGCAAAGATCGACGTAGAGTTCAACATTAGAGCCAGCCAACGTACCATCACGAGAAATGTCCGTGCACAGCACATGTTTAAGGCCGACGGTAAGATAATCATTAATCAAGGCTTCAATCGTTACGCCCGAATCTTCTTGCCAACCTGAAATAGCCACGCGTCGAACGCCTTGCTCGTCGATGTTAATATCAAGCGCTAGCACTATTTTCTCTGCGCCGTATTTTTCCATCCAACCTTTGACTAACTCAGGTTGCTTAACCGCCGTTGAACCCACAACCACTCGCTGAGCGCCTGCTTCTAATAGATCAACCACGTCTTTTTCAGTGCGAACCCCACCACCAATTTGAATGTTTGCGGGAGTACTAGCAAGCAACTCAGCGATCAAATCAAGCTGTCGTGCGGTAGTATCTTTTGCGCCCGTTAAATCAACTAAGTGCAGCCAGTTGGCACCTGCTTGATGATAAAGATTAAATTGTTCTGCTGGGTTTACTTTATATTCCGTTACTTGACCGTAGTCTCCTTGAAAAAGGCGTACCACTTGTCCTTCGATAAGATCCAGTGCTGGTATAATCACGTTTAAGTCCCTTTATAATTCCAAGAAGTTTTTAATCAATTTAGAGCCCGCTTTGCTCGAACGCTCTGGGTGAAATTGCACACCATAGTAATTGCCACTTTGTACCGCCGCCGTAAATGGCTGGCCGTACTCACACTCAGCAATGGTGTAGTCACCAACAGGCATGGCAAAACTATGGACAAAATAGAAGTACTCATCTTGCGCAATATCTTTGAAAAGCGGGTGATCAGGGCTTGGTTTAATTGTGTTCCAACCCATGTGCGGCAGTGGTAAATCGCCCGTTTGCATTAGTTTTACTTCGCCTTCGCAAAGGCCAAGGCATTCCACCAACTCATCCGCTTTCTGCCCTTTTTCTTGGGATACCTTGCCCAATAACTGCATGCCTAAGCAGATACCAAGCAGCGGCTTTTCAACCTGCTTAACGAGTTCAATCAGGTTTCGTTGCTGTAGGTTTTGCATTGCTTCACTAGCTGTCCCTACCCCAGGCAAAAACAACTTATCGGCACCAAGAACCACACTTGGATCTTTTGAAATCGTTACCTGATAGCCAAGACGCTCAATAGCAAATTTAACCGAAGAGATGTTGGCGCAACCGGTATCGATAATGACGACTTTCTGTTCACTCATAATCCTTCCTCTGCTCTACAGCACGCCTTTACTACTTGGTAGTTCGTTACCTTCCACTTTAATCGCTTGGCGCAGCGTACGACCAAATGACTTAAACAAGCTCTCTATGATGTGGTGATCGTTATCGCCAGCAGAAGAAAGATGCAGCGTACAAGCCAACGTGTCCGTCAACGAACGGAAGAAGTGCACCACCATTTCAGTGGAAAAATCGCCAACGAGCTCGCGGCTAAACTTAGCGTCAAACTTCAAGTATGGGCGGCCGGATAAATCCAACGCACATTGCGCCAAACATTCATCCATTGGCAAACTGAAACCAAAACGGCCTATGCCACGCTTGTCACCCAGTGCGTCTTTCAGCGCTTGGCCTAAGGCTAGTGCGGTATCTTCAATCGTGTGGTGATCATCAATGTGTAAATCACCCTCTACCTTGCACTTCATTTGGAAACCGCCGTGCGTCGCGATTTGATCCAGCATGTGGTCGAAGAAACCTAAACCAGTGCTGATTTCGTTACCGCCTTGCTCATCTAGGTTGACCATTACTTTAATGTCGGTCTCTTTGGTGGTTCTCACCACTTCCGCGATACGAGCCTTGACGGTGAGATCTTTAAGAATCTGTTTCCAACCCATGGTTTCTGGGTTGTATTGAATGCCTCGTATTGCCATGTTTTCAGCAAGTTCAAGGTCAGTTTGTCTATCACCGATCACCACCGAGTTTTGGAAATCAACTTTGCCTGCTTGCAAGTAGTCTTTCACCATACCTAGGCGTGGCTTACGACACGCACAGCCTTGTTCTTCAAAGTGTGGACAAATCAAAACATCATCAAACACCACGCCTTGTGAAGAGAAAATCTCCATCATCATGTTGTGCGGTGCATCGAACTCATCTTGAGGATAGCTATCTGTACCTAGACCATCTTGGTTGGTCACCATCACTAAACGGTAGCCAGCATCTTGTAGTGATAGCAGGCTAGGAATAACAAACGGCTCTAGCTTGAGTTTGTCTAAACGGTCTACTTGAAAATCCACCGGAGGCTCAACAATTAAGGTGCCATCACGGTCAATAAAAAGAATTTTTTGCTGTTTGCTCACTGGAATATCCTTATTTCAAATTATCTCTATGGTTAGCCGTAGTAGTTGCGAATAAAGCCCAGTGTTTTCTCACACTCGTCTCGGCTACCAACACTAATGCGCACACAGTTTTCAATCGGTGAATTACGTAAAATGATGCCGCTGTCCCACGCTGCCTTAAATAGGCCATCACCATCTGGGAATTTAACTAGCAAGTAGTTGCCCCAACCTTCGAACACTTCTAGCCCAGCAATCATCGATAGACCGACTTGCAAATAGGCTCGGTTGGCGTTCAGATCCAACACTTGATATTTCGCACGTGCTAATCCTGCTTCAGATAAGGCTTGAGTCGCTATTTCGGCAACAGGAACCGGTACTGGATATGGCGCAATCACTTTAAGCAACACGTCGATAAGCTCTTGATTTGCTAATGTAAAACCACAACGTAATCCGGCTAAGGCAAACGCTTTAGAAAGGGTGCGTAAGATCGCTAGGTTTGGATATTGGTCAAGCAAGTCAACCGTAGAGGCTTCTGGGCAAAAATCGATGTAAGCCTCATCCATCACGACAATGGCTTTGTCTTTTGTCATTTCTAACAAAGAGACGATATCTTCACGCTTAACTAAATTACCGGTAGGGTTATTTGGGCTACAAACGAACACCAGTTTCACGCCATCAAGGTTTTGCTCAATGGTTGGCAAATCCAACTGCCAATCTGGCGTAAGCGGAACGGTTTTACGCTCGACACCAATGGTTTCTGCGCTGATGGCATACATGCCATAAGTCGGTGGGCAATATAAAATTGAATCTTCACCTGGTTCGCAAAAAGCACGAATTAAAAGCTCGATACCTTCATCCGCACCGCGAGAGGTCAAGGTTTGTTCCGGTTTTACTCCCGCATAGGCAGCATAAGCTTCAATCAGTTCTTTCGGCTGACATTCGCTATAGCGATTTAGGCGCGCAAAATCTGTTTTGTATTCGTTATTAAATGGCGATTCATTAGCGTTAAGCCATACATCACCACTGCCACCAATACGGCGAGCCGATAAGTATGGTGTTAATTTTTGAACTTGTTTACGAGCGAGCTTTTCCATGACACCTCTCCTACTTCTTGGTGCTATTGAGCTTTTCAACACGAATGGTCACTGCACGTTTGTGTGCGTCTAAACCTTCCGCGTCGGCCATGGTGACAACGGTAGGAGCGAGAGTCAGCAGGCCATCAGCCGTAAGCTCTTGTACCGTCATGCGCTTAGAGAAATCCGCTAAGCCCAAGCTTGAGTATGTGCGGGTATAACCGTAAGTTGGCAATACGTGGTTAGTGCCTGAAGCATAATCACCAGCTGACTCTGGCGACCAATCACCTAAGAAGATTGAGCCTGCATTATCTAGCAGAGGCAATAGTTCACGAGGGTTCTTGGTCTGCACGATTAAGTGCTCTGGGCCATAGTAGTTCGAAATAGAAACCGCTTGAGTCAACGAATCTGCAATGATGATCAAGCTAGACGCCAATGCTTGCTGCGCGATGTCTGCGCGAGATAATTCTTTAAGCTGTGCTTGTACCGCATCAGACACTTGGTCAGCCAGTACAGGAGAAGGGGTCACCAATACCACTTGAGAGTCAGGGCCGTGTTCAGCTTGGCTTAATAGATCTGCTGCAATGAAGTCTGCATCTGCCGTTTCATCAGCAATCACTAACACTTCTGATGGGCCAGCTGGCATATCAATCGCAGCGCCGCGGAAATCGTTACTTACTTGGCGCTTGGCCTCGGTTACGTACGCATTACCCGGGCCAAAAATCTTGTCTACTTTAGCCACTGTTTCGGTGCCGTAAGCCATAGCTGCCACTGCTTGGCCTCCACCAACGTTGTATACTTCATCGATCTTGCACAGCTTAGCGACATACAAAATTTCATCGGCGATTGGTGGTGGTGAGCAAAGTACGACTTTTTGACAGCCAGCAATTTGTGCTGGCACACCAAGCATCAATACCGTAGATGGCAATGGCGCGCTGCCACCTGGGATGTACAAACCCACTTTCTGAATTGCGCGTGTTACTTGCTCACAAACCACACCCGGTTGGGTTTCCACTTTTATCGGCTGCGGCTTCTGCGCTTTGTGGAATTTAGCAATATTGCTATAAGCCTGCTCTAGAGCGGCTTTCATCTCAGGCGTTAAACGAGCAGACGCTTCATCAATCTCTTGGCTAGAAACTCGAATCGACTCAGGTTTTACGCGATCAAACTTTTCCGTTAACTCAAGCAAAGCTTGGTCACCACGAGCACGCACTTGCTGAATAACATCCGCTACTGCGGCAGTGATATTTGCACCTTCAGTAATCGCTGGGCGCTCTAATACTGAATCTTGCTGCTCTTCACTTAACGATTGCCAAACAACGGTTCTCATCGCTTTACTCCATCATTTTTTCAATTGGAAGTACAAGAATAGAGCTAGCACCGAGTGCTTTTAGTCGCTCCATGGTTTCCCAGAACAGGTTCTCAGTACTCACTAAGTGAACCGCCACGCGCTGCTTTTCAGCTGACAAAGGCAAGACTGTTGGGTCTTCCGCACCTGGCAGCAGATCTTTGATTTGCTCAAGCTTTTCAACTGGTGCATGTAGCATGATGTATTTCGATTCTTTCGCCTGTTGTACGCCTTGCATACGTGTCAGCAATTTATTAATCAGCGCAAGCTTATCGGCGTCAAACTCACCAGTACGTTGAATTAATGTTGCTTTAGAACGGAAGATAACTTCCGCTTCTTTTAGGCCATTCGCTTCAAGCGTTGCACCGGTAGAAACTAAGTCGGCAATAGCATCGGCTAGACCAGCGCGAGGAGCAACTTCAACCGAGCCTGTTAACATACATGTCGAGAAAGGCACGCCTTGCTCATCCATGTAAGCTTTGAGAAGTTGAGGATAGGTAGTGGCGATTCGCTTACCCGCTAAATCTTGTGGGCCGTTGTACTTTTCATCTTTGTTGATTGCGATGGATAAACGGCAACCACCAAAATCTAAACGACGTAACTGTACAAACTCGTTTGGCTCACCCAAAGCTTTGCGGTCTAGACGAACTTCTTCGAGTTCATTCTCGCCGATAAAGCCTAGGTCTACGACGCCATCCATGATCAAACCAGGGATATCGTCGTCACGAACCAGTAACAAATCGATTGGCATATTTAGTGAGTGAACAACTAGACGCTCACCCATGATGTTAAATTTGACGCCGCACTTTTTCAGCAGTTCTTGACACTCTTTGCTTAGGCGACCTTTCTTTTGAATTGCGATTCTTAGGCGTTGTGTTTGCATTGCATTATCCCTGTGCAAATATTTGATATTTATAAACTTTTAAATACATTAGAAATTAAAAAACCCTCGGAAGATGTTGGTCTCCCGAGGGTTAATCTTAAAATCTTTGATTTCTGCCTCCGGGAGTTTCCTGCCTCCCGGGTATGCGTACATCTCCCGAAAGACTAGACTGGGTGATGGTGATGATGAATGTTCATTACAAATTTACGCATACTTATTTAAGCTCTTTAGTTTCGCTTGGTTGATATCCACACTAACCAAGCCGTTAACTTTTTTCAACCATTAATTTAAGATTTTTTCCTTTTCACTCAATTTCATCCACAAAGGCCATCTTTTAGATAAAAAATAGATACAAATGGTAAAGCAAATAGCGGCCTCGTGAATAACAGGTTTAACCAAACAAACGACGCTTCATCCCTGCCCTTTCTAAGATGCGTGTTGTGATTTCTTCGACGGATAAAGAAGAAGTATTGATGTATGGAATCGCTTCACGCCTAAACAGCGCTTCTACCGTATCTAGCTCTAACTTGCATTGCTCAGTACTCGCGTATTCACTTCCCGAAAGACGATTTTCGCGTATCTCATTCAAACGCTCAGGATTAATGGTTAAACCAAACAGCTTGTGACGATGAATTTCAAACTCAGGCAATAAGCGCATCATCTTGACGTCTTCAGCGATGAACGGATAGTTCACCACACGCAAACCAAATTGCATCGCCATGTATAAACTGGTTGGTGTTTTACCACTGCGAGAAACCCCAAGTAGAATGATATCAGCCTCATCCAAGCCCTTCAGCGTAATACCATCATCATGGGCAAGGGTGTACTCGATGGCCGCGATACGATCAAAATAGGTATCCGAATCTTTGCTCACGCTGCGAGAACGTTGCATCTTTGGCTGAGGTTCCATCTGAATATCGTCTTGCACCTTTTGCACGATACCTTCCAGTACGTCGTAGCAGTGAGCAGACGAATTAAGCAGCATTTCACGAACTTCAGGGACAACAATAGAGATAAACACCAATGGCTTAATGGCATTTTGTTGGTAGGAAATTTCAATTTCTTTAATTACATCGGCAGCTTTGTCTTCACTTTCCACAAAGGGAAAGGTTTTCTCATTAGCTTTTAAGGAAAACTGACCCAAAACAACATGCCCTAAAGTCTCACATGTTATGGCCGTTCCGTCAGAAACATAGAATACATCACGACTTTGGTTATTTGTTTGCATTTTTGTTTATTTTTTCAAATTCATTTGAGTAGGATGCTTTACATAATATTAATAAATGAGTTTGGCTTTCAGTTACGTCCCCCACAGCTTTGAAAATTCTTCGGAGTTTTTTTAAGCCGAAACGTAATCGTTTGCCTTTCATATCAACCACGGAAAGTGGTGATGTTTACTTGCGCCGGAAAATTCGTCCTATCTCCTATGGGACGTTGCAGTTAATCGTATTAGCTGCAATACCCTCATATGGGCTAGACGTTAAGTCTTCAAAGACATTGACCAGCAAAAATGAACAGCCACCGTCCAAGGTTGACCCTTACCCCTACAAGAAAGCTGCTATGTTTCTGGAGAAATAAATGCAAAAGAACACCCTCTGGTTCGATGGACTATCCATGGATGACGTTGACAAAGTCGGCGGTAAAAATGCTTCACTTGGTGAAATGGTTTCTAACCTAGCCAATGTTGGTGTATCTGTACCAAACGGTTTTGCGACAACCTCGTATGCATTCAACCAATTCCTTGACCATGAAGGCTTGGATGAGCGTATTCACCAACTACTTGATGAACTGGACGTTGACAATGTAGAAGCCCTGCGCAAGACAGGTGCCACCATCCGTCAATGGGTATTAGAAGCCCCGTTCCCTGCGGATCTTGAACAAGATATCCGCGACAACTACCAACAACTGACTGACAATCATCCTGAGATTTCTGTTGCGGTTCGCTCCTCTGCCACCGCCGAAGATCTGCCGGATGCCTCATTTGCCGGTCAACAAGAAACGTTCCTAAACGTCAAAGGCATTGAAGCGGTATTAGAAGCAACTAAGCATGTTTATGCTTCGCTGTTCAATGACCGCGCAATTTCATACCGAGTACACCAAGGCTTTGATCACCGAGGCATTTCGCTGTCGGCTGGTATTCAGCGTATGGTGCGCTCAGATAAGGCCTCTTCTGGCGTCATGTTTACCCTAGACACTGAATCTGGCTTTGACCAAGTGGTGTTTATCACCTCTTCTTGGGGCTTAGGTGAAATGGTCGTTCAGGGCGCGGTAAACCCTGACGAGTTCTACGTTCACAAACCGATGCTTGAAGCAGGTCAACACGCGATCGTTAAGAAGACCTTCGGCTCTAAGCAGATCAAAATGATCTATGCAAACAGCCAAGAGATTGGTAAGCAAGTAGAAGTTATCGATACTTCCGCAGAAGAGCGTAATACCTTCTCTCTGAATGACGATGAGATTAAAGAGTTGGCCAAACAAGCAATGATCATCGAGAAGCACTATCAGCGTCCGATGGACATTGAATGGGCAAAAGATGGTATCGATGGTCAGCTTTACATCGTACAAGCACGCCCTGAGACGGTCTGCTCTCAAAGCGAGCAAAACGTTATTGAGCGTTACGAGCTGAGTAACAAGGCGGACATTAAAGTGGAAGGCCGTGCGATCGGCCAACGCATTGGTAAGGGCCCTGTACGCATCGTCGACTCGCTAGACCAAATGTCTCTCGTGCAAGATGGCGATGTCCTCGTTACAGACATGACTGACCCTGATTGGGAGCCAGTGATGAAGAAAGCTTCAGCCATCGTGACTAACCGTGGCGGGCGAACTTGTCACGCTGCAATCATTGCTCGTGAGCTGGGCATTCCTGCTATCGTCGGTTGTGGTGATGCCACCAGCAAACTCACTGATGGTGAAACAGTGACAGTATCGTGCGCAGAAGGCGAAGCGGGTTACGTGTACCAAGGTGAACTCGACTTTGAAATCAAACGTTCTTCCGTTAATGAGCTTCCGCTGCTACCAACCAAAGTGATGATGAACGTCGGTAACCCAGACCGTGCATTCGACTTTGCTCAAATTCCAAACGAAGGGGTTGGCCTCGCACGTCTTGAATTTATCATCAACAAGATGATTGGTATTCACCCTAAAGCGCTATTGAACTTTGATCAGCAAAGTGACGAATTGAAAGCTGAAATCCGCGAACGTATTCGCGGCTACAAAGATCCCATCGATTTTTACGTTAGTAAGCTAACCGAAGGCATCGCAACCATCGCGTCGGCCTTCTGGCCAAAACGTGTCATCGTTCGTATGTCTGACTTCAAATCGAACGAATACAGCAACCTAGTCGGTGGTAAAGATTACGAACCGCATGAAGAAAACCCGATGTTGGGTTTCCGTGGCGCATCTCGTTATATTTCACCGGTATTTGTCGACTGTTTCGAGCTGGAAACTCAAGCGATTAAGCGCGTACGTAACGAAATGGGTCTCAAGAACGTTGAAATCATGATTCCATTTGTTCGCACGCCGGGTGAAGCGGAATCTGTTATCGACCTACTGACTAAGTTTGACCTGCGCCGTGGCGACCAAGGCCTTAAAGTCATCATGATGTGTGAGCTGCCATCTAATGCGGTTCTCGCTGACGAGTTCTTGAAGTACTTTGATGGCTTCTCTATTGGTTCAAATGACATGACTCAACTGACCCTTGGTCTTGACCGAGACTCCGGCGATGTCGCTCACCTATTTGACGAACGAAACCCAGCAGTAAAAGTCATGCTGCAAATGGCCATCGACGCTGCCACCAAAGCAGGTAAATACGTGGGTATTTGTGGTCAAGGCCCATCCGATCACGATGACCTCGCAGAATGGTTAATGGAGCAAGGCATCAGCTCAGTATCGCTAAACCCAGATACGGTTATCGATACTTGGTTGAAGCTAGGTAAAGTGAGTAACTAACCCACTCCCTATATAAAAAATCCCCAAGCCATCGCTTGGGGATTTTTTTATCAGAGATAGGAAAATTTATCCCTTTAAATCGATGATTTAGTGCTTAACACGCCGCCATTTTCGATTTAGAAATCACTGACAGCGCCACACATACTGCAACAAACGCTACGCTCGCCGCTGCGAATGAAATCGCTACCGATGCTGTAAAGCCTAGTGCAATAAAGCCAATACACGATACCAGTGCTACTGACAATGCATAAGGTAGCTGAGTCGCTACGTGGTCGATGTGGTTACAACGAGCACCTGTCGAAGAAAGAATCGTGGTATCTGAGATTGGAGAACAGTGGTCACCAAATACCGAACCCGCTAGTACAGCACTCAGCATAGGTAGCATTAGAGCAAGATCCGTTGCACCTGCCATATCGCCAGCGATTGGAAGCATGATGCCGAATGTACCCCATGATGTACCTGTCGAAAACGCCATTAAGCCAGACAATAGGAACAAGATAACTGGAAGCCAATGTGTACCAATATTGCCTTGTGCTAGCGTTGATAGGTAACTACCGGTTTTCATATCACCGATAACAGAACCAATAGTCCAAGCGAAGATAAGAATCAGAATCGCACCAAACATCGACTTAGCGCCAATCCAAAGTGTACGACCAATCTCAACCGCCGCAATACCTTGTTTAACTACAGTGAATAGAGCAACCACTAGGCCAACCACACCACCGTAAATAAGAGAAGTACCAACATCTGTGTTCTCAAATGCACCAAGCAGCGCGAATGGTTTACCGTCCGCTTCAAGCGCTTGACCACCTGTGTATAGCATTGATGCCACAGTCGCCACGATCAAGAACACGATTGGAAGTACCAGATCAGACACTTTACCCTTCTCGCTTTCGCGAATATCCAGCTCTTCGTTTAGGTCATGTGCTTCGGCTGAATCATTCTCTTGGTCTTTATCAAAACCACGTCCTTGAGAGGCTGCGATTTCATGCTCGCGCATTTTACCGATATTTAGGCCAAACCAAGCCACTGCAAAAACCATTAGCAACGCAAAGATTGCGTAGAAGTTCATCGGTACTAAGCGTACATACGCGCCAAGCGCTGAGTAATCTTCAATACCGTGAGAAACTAAAATACCGCCAATGATGGTCATAATGTATGCGCCCCAGCTAGAAGCAGGCATGATCACACACATAGGAGCAGCGGTAGAATCAAGAATATAAGCAAGCTTTGCGCGAGAAACGTAGAAACGATCCGTCACTGGGCGAGAAATCGCACCCACCGCCAAGCTATTAAAGTAATCGTCGACAAAAATGAATACGCCTAGGAAAGCCGCTAAAAGTTTAGAGCCACGTTTACTTTTAACTCGAGATTGTGCCCACTCAGCAAACGCACGAGTACCACCAGAAAGGGTAAGTAGCGCGGTCATCATGCCAAGTAGTAGTAGGAAGCCAACAATACTCATGTTCCACATGTTTAAGCCGCCGTCTTCGACGAACACACTTGAAACAGTGGTCTTAATATAGCCTGCAGCATTTGCTACTGAGTAATCAGCTAAAAGAATGGCACCTAAAAGGATACCCATACCAAGAGAAATCAATACACGTCGTGTAATAATTGCAAGACTCAATGCCACGATAGGAGGCAATAGAGATAAAGGAGATGATGCAAAATCAATTAAATTCATGATCTTCAAAAACCAGTAATAAATTTGGTTAGAGATCTACTGCAGATTCATTAAAGGAAATCGTTTCCTTTAAATGAAGTTGAACATAGCGACAGGGAAGTGAACACTCCACCCAACCCTACAGTAGCGCTCCATAGTTATACAAATAATAGACTATGGCAGTGTTACCCCTATTTGAGTGCAACACCAGCAAGTGGTTTGATAGACCGTGCTCACTTCGGCGAAGATGACCTTTCACGTTTGTTCATTGGCATCACCCCAACAAACGTTAATTATCCATTTCGCGCCTCTACCGCATTGACCAAATATTAAGCTACCGAAAAGTCATTTTTCAGCAATTCAACCAGTGCAATGCATTAGGTACGAACTATTGTACTTAACTCACCCACTATTACAATACATCGCTCTCAGAAAATGTTGATATTTTTATCGCTTCGCAGCTATGACTATGATTCCACTCACTTTGCCTAAAATTCCACAACAAAACGCTATACCAAAAGAGCAGGCTAGAAGCTCTCATTCAACATTTATACACTTTGCACACTCACCAAGCGCCTACCGTTCGAGTTAAACACAATATTTATAAATATCGCCACCATTTAATAGAAATAGTTTGTATCAATAACTTGATGATATGAAACCCCGCACTACACTTAACTCATCTAGTTGTATAAGCCACGACTCTCTATTAATTTCAAAAGAAAACGTGAAGTGAGCGGTAAAGTAATTGCCCTTTTATATCTATCATTATTTTTTATTTTCTTTTTTTAAAATCAAATTGTATTATTCATTGGTCAGGTTTAATATTTATCCATTGATAATTTATTTGTGAGATCACTATGTCGGAATTAACTAAAACTTTATTGAACATTCGCAGCCTACGCGCATTTTCTCGTGAACTAACTCTTGAGCAATTAGAAGAAGCTTTAGAAAAATTGACAATGGTTGTTTCTGAGCGTAAAGAAGCGGAAGAAGCGGAAAAAGCAGAAAGAGCTGAGCAAGAAGCTAAACTAGCCGCTATTGCTGAGCAAATTTCTAAAGACGGTATCGACGTTGACGCACTAATTAATGCACTGTCTGGTGAAAAGCAGACTAAAGTAAAAGCGAAACGCGCTCCTCGCCCAGCGAAATACAAATATGTAGATCCTAACGGTGAAGAAAAGACTTGGACAGGCCAAGGTCGTACACCTTCAGCGATTCAAACTCAACTGGACGCAGGCAAATCTCTAGACGATTTCCTAATCTAATTTCCTGATCAAGTTGAGATGCAATTTAAAAAAGCGCCTTTAGGCGCTTTTTTTATATCTACAGACTCAACATGAAGTAATAAAAAACCTCAGACATTGCTGAGGTTTTTTATTCATTGGTTTAGACAAGTGGCGCTTAACGCTCCCAGTACGCCTCTTCCAAGCTGTCTTCACGCTCAGGTAGACCACGAGATAAACGTGGTGAATGCTGAACCAATACTTCGTAGCTCGCGCGGTTTGAATATTTACAAACCTGTGAGAATGAAGAATAGGTTAAAAATGAGTAAGCATGCTTACTTGAATTAGGCACATTCTCTCTGTGGTATTTATTTGCCGCCATATCGTGCAGCAGTGCAGACAATGCAGCATCACCAGCACCATTGGTATTTTTAATCTTTTCTGGCCCACCCATATAAGGAGCAATATGAGAATAAACTTTAATCGGATTCTCACACAAAGCTTTCGATGCAGGGCGGCTGAATTCATAACGATTAAATTCAGCAATTGAACCTGGTAATAAAGGTAATGACGTTTGGCGCTTCGCTGACTCTTCAGTATAACCCGCCATAAATAAACCCACAGGGCCTGCGGTACATAATACTAAGTCAACCCAATCCAGAGTTTTATCTGAAGCCGCTAAAGGATCAGATTCACCCGTTAATGCTTCTGCTTCATCTTCATTCATCGCAACTACAGTGACATGGTCACGTAAAAAGTCTTGCCAGAACTTAGGGTCATCCTGAATAACAAACTTAGTACCGAGCGTTAATACCACTGGTACATCATATTTCTTGGCATATTCGATAGCACGCATGGTTGCATCTGGCATTGGGTCGCCTTCTTTACAACGCACTAAATACGCGGTTAATACCAACGCCGAAGCTGTCTTAAATATTTTTTCTGGGATGTTATCTGGATGAAGTTGGTTCATTTGGCCTTCGCTAATTGCGAAAGTACGTTCACCATCTTCTGTAATTAATGCAAAACAGCGACCAATTGCGCCTTGTACACCCTGCAAGTAATTTAAATCCATACGGCTTGATGTATTGCAAAGGTAACGGTAACCGTAGCTGCCAATTTTAATATCTTGGCTCATCACACCTAACAGTGTAGAACGGTCATCAGCTAATACCGAGTAGTTATGCAGAGTATTACCAATTGTGCCACCAGCATATTCGTTGGTAATAAGCTGTTCCTGTTTTAGCTCGTTATATAACGCTTCAGCAGTTTGATCATCGATTACTAGAGAGTGTCCCTTACTCAGTCCGTATTTCTCGATTAGTTCGCTGCCTACTTTTGCCTCGATATCCACCAAAGTTTGGTCAATACCAATAATATGAGTGCGCGCCATTTTTTTACTTTCTTGCGCTTGGCTGACTAATGGATCGCGAGCATGAACAGGAAAGTAGTGCTTTGATTTACGTTGACCAGGAAATTTCATAACTATGATTCTGTATAAGATCTGAATAAGGGATGACAGGAGGCCGGATTCTACCGCGCTCGCCTAAGCGCGGCAACAAAAGGAATTATAGCAAACGTTTAATTCAAGTTCTGCTGACGAAAATTAACCGTTAAAGGCAAAATAGTGCCTATTCGCCTTCCATAAAGCCTAGGTCAGGCAGGCGCTCTAGATGTTCGTTGTAACGCTTTAAATTGAATTCTTGACCATTCTTCATCACGTCAAAAATCTCAATCGATACTGCGCAAGCCATCATTGCGATCGCATCATCACGGCTAGTACCGGTCATCATCAAACGCATCAGCGTCTCTTTGACTTTAATTGGATTACCATCTTCAAGTTGGTTTTCAATAATCTCAATTAACTCACTTTCTTGGAAGGTTTGGTTCTCATCACTCATCTGTTTTTGCCTGTTGTGCCTTGAATTTTGCACACTATGCCATATATAGCCTCTCATAGTGATCAAATACTCTAGATAGGTTGGTAAACGGTCACAAAACGGCCGATTTTCGAAGTGTGATTTCGATCTCGGATCTGTCCCCTCTACGCGCTTTCTGTTAGAATCTGCGTCCAGTTAATTTTAATGGTGTTTAGTAATGTCTGAGAACTGTACTGATAACAGTCAAAAGAAAGTAATTGTCGGCATGTCTGGCGGTGTTGACTCATCGGTTTCTGCTTACCTACTTCAGCAACAAGGCTACCAAGTTGAAGGCCTGTTTATGAAGAACTGGGAAGAAGATGATAACGAGGAATACTGCACGGCAGCAGAAGACCTCGCGGATGCTCAAGCAGTATGTGACAAACTTGGCATTCATCTACACACCATTAACTTTGCCGCAGAATATTGGGATAACGTGTTTGAATACTTCTTGGCCGAATATAAGGCTGGTCGTACGCCAAACCCTGACATCCTGTGTAACAAAGAAATCAAATTTAAAGCATTTCTTGAGTTTGCAGATGAAGTACTCGATGCAGACTACATTGCTATGGGTCACTACGTACGTCGTTCGTTCCCAGAAAATGGCGAACAACCACAAATGCTACGTGGCGTAGATAACAACAAAGATCAAAGTTACTTCCTTTACACGTTGAGTCATGAGCAAGTTGCACGTAGCCTATTCCCAGTTGGTGAACTAGAGAAACCTGAAGTTCGCAAAATCGCGGAAGAACAAGGTCTTATCACTGCGAAGAAAAAAGATTCAACAGGTATTTGTTTTATCGGTGAGCGCAAGTTTACAGATTTCCTATCTCGCTACTTACCTGCTCAACCAGGTAAAATTGAGACGCCTGAAGGTAATGTTATTGGCGAACACCAAGGCTTGATGTACCACACGCTGGGCCAACGCAAAGGCTTACACATTGGTGGTCAAAAAGGCGGCGGTGGTAACGAAGACCCATGGTACGTTGCAGACAAAGATCTAAAACGTAATGTATTGATTGCCGTTCAAGGCGCCGATCATCCGTTGCTTAAATCAAACGGTTTAGTTGCAGCGCAGCTACACTGGGTTGATCGCACACCAATCAAAGAGCCATTGAAGTGTTCAGTTAAGACTCGTTACCGTCAAACAGATATCCCTTGCACTATTATTCCTGTTGACGATAACTCAATTAAGGTTATCTTTGACAAGCCACAGGTTGCAGTGACACCTGGGCAATCAGCTGTATTTTATCAAGATGACGTTTGCTTAGGCGGCGGCATCATCGAAGAACGAATTTAAACGCAATTTTAGGAGTACCGTTACGTGGCTAACACACTTTATGACCGCACTATTGCATTTGCTGGTATTTGCCAAGCCGTTGCACTCGTACAACAAGCGGCAAAAAATGGTTATTGTGACACTGACGCGTTTGAAACTTCACTAAAAGCGATTCTGAATACTAACCCAAGCAACACGGTGGATGTTTACGGCTCTGAGTCCGATCTTCGTGTTGGTCTGGAATGTTTAGTTAAAGGCATTGATAGCTCTTCAGCGGGTAGCGAGATCACTCGTTACATCATTAGTCTGATGGCATTAGAACGCAAACTAATCAGCCGTAATGATGCCATGTCACAACTTGGTGACCGCATCTCTATGCTTGATCGCCAAACCGAACATTTCGACCTTACTGATGAACAGATGATCAGCAACCTTGCTAGCGTCTATTTAGATGTGGTTAGCCCTATCGGCCCACGTATTCAAGTAACAGGTACACCTTCCGTACTACAGCAAACGTCTAACCAGCACAAGGTTCGTGCTCTGCTGCTTTCAGGTATCCGTAGCTGTGTACTTTGGCGCCAAGTAGGCGGCAAACGACGCCACTTAATATTTGGCCGCAAGAAAATGGTCGAGCAGGCTCAGATACTTTTAGCTCGAATGTAATCCAATAGCTCGCGCATCGTCGCGAGCTGCTTTTTTATACCAAAACACTTTCTTTCAAAATAAGAGCAACGCAAACGTTTGCGCAATATTCGTGACAAACGCGTTTGTAATTGGTATAAAGCTCACGAAATTTAGAAACTCAATTCAGGAGAACACCATGGAACTGTCAGCATTGACTGCTGTTTCACCAGTAGACGGCCGTTACGGCAGCAAGACAATTGCCCTTCGCAGCATCTTTAGCGAATTTGGTCTACTAAAGTACCGCTCTATCGTTGAAATCCGTTGGCTACAAAAGCTAGCTGCAACTGACGCAATCGCAGAAGTACCAGCATTCAGTGCGGAAGCTAACAAGTTTCTAGACGAGCTAGCAGCAAACTTCTCTGAAGAAGACGCAGCTCGCATCAAAGAAATTGAGCGTACAACAAACCACGACGTTAAGGCTGTAGAATACTTCCTTAAAGAGAAAGTGGCTGGTGTTCCTGAACTTCACGCTGTAAATGAATTCATTCACTTTGCATGTACTTCAGAAGACATCAACAACACGTCTCACGCTCTAATGCTAAAAGAAGCTCGTGATGAAGTGATTCTTCCTGAAATCCAAAACATCATCGACGCTATCAAAGCACTTGCTGTTGAATACCGCGACATCCCACTGCTATCTCGTACACACGGCCAACCTGCTTCTCCATCTACAATGGGTAAAGAAATGGCAAACGTGGCGTACCGCATGGAACGTCAATACAAGCAAATCGCTAACGTTGAGATTCTAGGTAAGATCAACGGCGCGGTAGGTAACTACAACGCACACCTATCTGCTTACCCAGAAGTTGATTGGCACCAGTTCTCTGAAGAGTTCATTACTGAATCTCTAGGCGTAACTTGGAACCCATACACAACTCAGATCGAACCTCACGATTACATCGCTGAGCTATTCGACGCGGTTGCACGTTTCAACACTATCCTAATTGACTTCGACCGTGACGTTTGGGGTTACATCGCTCTAGGTCACTTCAAGCAGAAGACCATTGCTGGTGAGATCGGTTCTTCAACAATGCCGCACAAAGTTAACCCAATCGACTTTGAAAACTCTGAGGGTAACCTTGGTCTAGCGAACGCAGTATTTGGCCACCTAGCACAGAAGTTACCTATCTCTCGCTGGCAACGTGACCTAACAGACTCTACGGTTCTGCGTAACCTAGGTGTTGGTGTTGGCTACGCTATCATTGCATACACTTCAACGCTGAAAGGTATTAGCAAGCTAGAAGTTAACCGCGAAGCACTACTTGCAGAGCTAGACAAGAACTGGGAAGTTCTAGCTGAGCCTGTACAAACAGTTATGCGCCGTTACGGTATCGAGAAGCCATACGAGAAGCTAAAAGAGCTAACTCGTGGTAAGCGTGTTGACGGTGAAGCTATGCGCAACTTCATTGACGGTCTTGAGCTTCCAGAGCACGAGAAAGCACGTCTGAAAGAGATGACCCCAGCTAACTACATCGGTCAAGCAATCGAGCTAACTGATAAGCTTTAATAGTCTCTCGCTGAAATAACCAAAGGGTTGATACTCCTGTATCAACCCTTTTTAGTGTCTAGCGTTTCTAATTGTTTTACTGTTTTTCAAAAAACAGGGTTATTTGGCCGACTTCCAAGCCAAATTTTTTGATTTTGGCAATATTAAACAGCCGCTTTTCATCTTGCCTGTATAGCCAGTCTTCCAGTCGCACTTCTATTTCCGAATCATCCCAAGGAATCACTAAGTCGTAGCTCCAAAACATGGCATTACCCACTTCTTTACCCTGAGCGACTCCGACAACATCACTGGCTCGGCCTTGATAAGAGCCGTCAGGCTGTTTGTCTATGTACCATATACGCTGGGATTGCTCACCATCATTAAATACAAAGTCTTCTACCAAGGTTAAACGATTATCAACCACAGAGCCGACGATAATGACTTCAAACGATCGTGTTTTCTTACCTGAATAATCTTGAATCATTCCCCATGCGTGGCTCTCACCGCTAAAAAAAACAAACAGATCGAGCTGGGGTTCACTGCCTTGGTAGTCTTTAAGTTGCGCACTACAGCCAACCAAAGTAAGACAAAATGCAACCACTATCCCTAAACGCATAACCATTAATTCTTCCCTATCAATTGAGCCCTGAGATCAGAAAATTCCGTTTTTGGCGATAACCAAATTCCGACAAACGCATCATTGAGCTTTTCGTTTTCGACCCTGCCAAGGAATTGCATACTGTTAGCCTGTGTCGTGTAGATAAAATGACCGGATTGCCCATCGGTAACATACGTTAAGTTTTCTCCGCGTTTTACACTAGGAAAAATTTCAGACAACTGCGCTATCCACTCAGCCACATCGGCTTGTTTGTAGCCCTGCTCTATCCACTGTTCCTTAGTGGCATTAAGGAGTTCTTTTTTTGAAATATCACGCTGATAATCAATACTCAACGCTAACGGATGAGGCGTGATGTCAGCACTCTGGGTATATTGTCCCGAAGGCGTTAATAACTTTGAGCGATAAACGTCAAAAAATAGAAATGAAAGCTGCGCTTCGCCAACCAAAGGCCACGTTTGCCAAACCTGTTTTTCAGAATAGTCACTGGCAATACTCAAAGGCGAAAACAATATAGCCACTAGTGCTGTTTTACTCAGCCAATTTACCCTCTTCATGTTTCAATACCTTTAAAATCATATAAATGAACAGCGTCCATTCAAAAAATAAAATGACTAAGGTAGTGGAGAGAGAGTAATGAAAAGTCACTGCGCCTAGTTTGAAGCCTGCAAGATAACTTGCTCCCCCAGCAATACCGCCAATAATAGATACGATTGCAAGGGGGTATTGGCTCACTAATGGCGCAATAAAGTGTGCATACCAGATGAAAATGGCCCACAAAGAGATGAGCCATAATGGTAAATGAGAAGTGGGAAAAACCAATACGCCAGTAGCCTGATTCAACGTATCAAGCACGATGCCCGTCACCCATAAACCCATAGCGGGCTTGAACGGGAATCTCGCAGAAATCAATGCGAAACTAACGGTAGCGGCAACACATATCACAGTGAGCCATTGAAGCTGAGCATTCCCCCACACGGCCATCAGCCACACAACCTGAAACCATGTAGAAACACAAAGTAACTTAATGAGGGGCTGACTTAACATCTTTAAGGCCTTTGGAAGGTCATGTGAACGGTGCTGATGCTTTGCGCTTTGAAGCCGCCTTCACAGTAACTAAAGTAATAGTTCCACATGCGTACAAAGCGCTCATCAAACCCTAAACTCGTCACCTTTTGCAGTGATTGGTTAAAGCGGGCTGACCAGTCGTTGAGCGTCTTGGCGTAATCACTACCAATATCAAACAAATCTCGTAGCACTAAATCCGTTCGCTGAGTGGAGGTTTGAGTTAAAGCAGTGATAGAAGGTAAGAATCCACCGGGGAAAATGTACTTTTGAATGAAATCGACATTGTTACTGTAAGAATCATAACGCTGATCAGCGATCGTAATGGCCTGAATCGCCATTAGTCCTTTGGGCTTAAGTAAAGACTGACACTTTTCAAAGTAAGTCGCCATAAATTGCTTACCGACCGCTTCAATCATCTCTATAGAGACCAACTTGTCATACTGGCCTTCAAGATCGCGATAATCTTTTTTCAGTAACGTAATCTGTTGAGTTAGCCCCAACTCATTAATCTTCGCCTGCGCATACTCGAACTGCGCTTGAGAAATGGTCGTGGTCGTTACCTTACAGCCATAATTTTGCGCCATATAAATGGCCATTGAACCCCACCCCGTACCGATTTCAACCACATGATCGTCAGCGGTCAGTTGCAATTGCTGACACAAACGCTCCATTTTATTGAGCTGTGCTTGCTCTAAGCTATCTCGCTCGCTGCGGTAAATGCCAGATGAATAAAGCATCCTGTTATCTAAAAAAGTTTCGTACAGGTCATTGCTTAAATCGTAGTGATCTCGAATGTTTTTTTCTGAATTGGTGACCGTATTACGGTTAAACCAGTGAGACGCTTTGGTCGCTAATAGAGAAAGCCAAGTCATCCTACTTTCAATACTGTCTAGTGCAGAAAGGTTACGCGCCATCAGCTCCATGAGATCAGTCAGGTTTGGGCTATCCCACCAGCCATCCATAAAGGCTTCACCAGCGGCGATACTGCCCCCTTTGAGCAAACGCGAATAAAACTGTGGGTGTTTGACCTCAATAATGGCTTTTAGATCACTGCCGTTGTTGCCGCCAAAAGTCTCGCGATGAACCACTTTGTCCTGCTCGAATTGTTCTACAACCGTTAAGGTGCCAGCAGTAATTTTCGCCAAGCATGCGAAAGCAAAGCTACGTGCGGTTTTTTCTACATTAGATAACTGGCTTGGAAGCGTCATTGTTTGTGTTGTCATCATCTTCTAAGCTCCTTTGTTCTGCTTTGTAATGGATGCCCCATCGGACTTAGGGTGCGAGTAGAAAGGTGCACCTTTAAACCACAATTTGAATGCATGCCAATAAATCCCAATGGTCACTTTTACTGCCATGATGGGCGTTGCGATCAAATGTTTGATTAAGGTTTTTGAATTTAAAGGGTGTTTCTTCATCATGAGCGTTGCATCAAACTCTTTTGCGTCTCGATGGCACTCTAGGTGAACACTCAGACGGTGGTTAAGCGGCTTTATCTTCCACTCATAGCGCTGTTCTATTGGATTAAAAGGAGAAACATGAAACGCTTTTTCATGCTGCCAATGACCACTTTCCGTAGCGGGAATAGCATAGTAATGTCGCTCATTCCACGGGGTATTACTCACTTCGGCCAATAAATAGCGCCAATTTTGCTCGCCATCATAGAGGTAATAGAAATTGACCGGACTAAAATAAACCCCCAAATAACGGAGATGGATAACCGCTTCCACTCGGCCGCTAAAACGCTCACCAGTAAGCTCAAAAACTTTATCTTGGACGGCCAGTTTTAGGTCGCCAGTACCTAAGTAATCTTTGCGCTGAAACCTCGCCCAGTGCCACCACTTCTCACCCATGCCCCAAACCTGACCAAACACCTGCGGTAAATGGTCAAGATCTAGGCAAGGCATAAAGAGTGGGTAATTCAAACTATGAGCCACAGGTGAAAAACGCCGATGACGCACACCTCCTACTAACAAAGCGGAACGCCCTATATCATCCATACTAAGCCGCTCCTTGCGCTGAAGATTGCACCTTAATACTTTCTATCTCACGCACCACATCAAGAGCGCTCTTTACCCCATCTTCATGAAAACCGTTGTACCAATAGGCACCACAAAACCAAGTGTGGAATTGGCCATTAACATGCGATCGTTTTTGCTGTGCATCTAACGTTTGTTGGCTAAACACCGGATGGCTGTAATTGAAGGTCTCTAGGATCTTGCTGCTATCAATCACATCGGCACTGTTTAACGAAACACAGAACGTTGTAGGCGCCTTAATATGCTGCAAAATGTTCATGTTATAAGTGAGGGTTGGCGGCGAGTCTTCTCCCTGACCAGATAAACGATAGTTCCATGCTGCCCAAGCCGCTTTGTGATTAGGTAGTAAAGAGGTATCGGTATGCAGCACAACTTGGTTGTTTTGATAGGCCAGCGCGCCAAGTATCTCTAGCTCTTCACTGGTTGGTGACTGCAACATCGCTAATGCTTGATCGCTATGGCAGGCGAAAATCACATGGTCGAAACTCTCTATTTGCCCATTAACCATTAGGTGCACGCCAGAGATATCTCGCCAAACCGATGACACTGGGCTATTGAGCTTGATACTGCTTTCAAACCCTTTGGTAAGCGCTGGTATATATTGTTTTGATCCGCCTTTGATTACGTACCATTGCGGGCGGTTGACCACATCAAGCAAGCCATGATTTAGGAAAAAACGAGCGAAAAAACCTAACGGGAAAGCGCGCATATCCGCTAACGTTGACGACCAAATAGCTGCGCCCATCGGTAAAATATAGTTATCACTGAAGTAATCTGAAAACCCGTTTTCGTTTAAGAATTCTCCCAGTGTTTTGTCTTCATCACTGGCATGTTGGGCTTGCTGTTTCACTAGCTTATTAAATCGCAATATCTCGTAAATAAAGTAGTAGAATTTCGGCTTCAGCCAATTACTCCGCTGCGCAAACAAGGTTGAGATCGTATGGCCGTTATACTCTAATCCGTTAGCTCGGTTTGACACACTAAAGCTCATTTCAGTAGCAATACCCTCAACGCCAATCTCTTTCATCATACGAATAAAATTTGGATAAGTGCGGTCGTTGTAAACGATAAAGCCGGTATCGACAGCATACTGTTTTCCATCGTATTCAACGTCTACTGTGGCGGTATGTCCACCAATGTAGTCATTTGCTTCAAACAGGGTAATATCGTGCTCTCGATGTAGGTGGTAACCGCAAGTTAGCCCAGATATCCCTGTCCCTATAATGGCGATTTTCATTATTTATTCCTTAATCAACTTTGCAGTAATGATGCTTTGCCACTGATAGGGCAAACTGGCGATAATTCTCAGCAGTACTGTGAAACGTTTTGGAAAGTAGATGAACGGCTTGCGCTGCTCGATACCTTGTCGTATCGCAGCAGACGCTTGGCTTGCAGTGACGATGGCCGGCATATCAAAGGTGTTCTTATCGGTCAGTGGTGTCTCTACAAAACCGGGCAGTACAAGGCTTACCGATACACCCTTTGGTTTCAGAGTCGTTTGAAGAGTTCGAACTAAATAACTTAGCGCAGCTTTTGACGCGCCGTAAGCTTCTGCTCTTGGCAAAGCTACCTCGCTTGAAATCGACCCGACAACAATCAATTGATGGCCTTTTTCAAATCGTGTTTGAATCGCTTCAATCACGTTAACGACGCCCATAAAATTGACATCAAATACTCTGCGAATTAATCCAGAATTAAGTTTTCCATCCTCGATGTATTCGCAATCGCCCGCGTTTAAAACCCAAATGTCTGGGGTCAACGCAAGCTCAGTCAAAGCATCATTAATCTGTTGGTTATCGGTCACATCAAAACTCAAGGTTGTTAGGCTTGGATATTCAGAGCTAAGTGCGTTTAATTTCTGTTGGTTGCGCCCACATGCCACAACATTGAAACCTTGGCTCGCGTAATCTCGACATAGCTGCTCGCCGATTCCTGAAGTCGCGCCTGTAATAAATACCGTCTTCATTGGCCAAGCCTCCTCTTTATGGCGCGGATAACCCCGCCAAGTAGTGGCAGCTGCTCATAGAGCATCTCTCCAAGGTCAAAGTAGTCTCGGTGGTAAATCACTTGTTTATCGGCAAAGCTAAGATGGGTAACACCGTGCACCGATATGGCATCGCCACCGTTTAGCTTGGGATGTTGTAATTCCATCACCCAAACGATAAAGCCTTTGTCGCCAGACTGGTGGGTTTCACTAATATGGAAAACACATTTGTTCACGTTGAGGTACAAGGTCTCAAAGTAATGATAGAGACTCTCTCGCCCCTCGATTCGGTGCGCTGCATCTTCAAACACCACATCCGGATGGTAGATTTCTTCTAATAGATGAAGATGCTCACCATCTAGCTGTTTATACAATTCACTAACTGCAACTGCGTCCATTAACTCTTTCCATAAGTTGTACTAAAAATTTATTTGTACAATACAAATACTGTAGAACAGTGACCAAAGTTGTACAAATATTTTTTTGTACAACATTCGATGTTACGAAACAGAAATTGGAAGGATCAAAAAAGGCTTGGTTAAAAACCAAGCCTTTGTAACATTTAGTGTAGATTAAAATCCGCTGCGCAGTGCGTTTATGCGCTTATCAAGTGGAGGGTGACTCATTAGCAACTCGGTCATTGAACGTTTGCCATTAATACCAAACGCCATCATTGAGCCTTCAAGTTGAGATTCATGGCTCACTTTCAGACGCTCTAGCGCGGCTATCATCTTCTCTTTACCGACTAAACGAGCTGCGCCCGCATCAGCATGGAACTCACGATGACGGCTGTACCACATAGTGATAAAGCTCGCTAAGAAGCCAAATACCAACTCAAGCACCATTGAAACGCCGAAGTAAACCAACATGTTACTACCTTGGCCCTCTTCATCACTATTGTTTGATGCAACAATGTTGGCAATAAAGCGCGATAGGAAGATAACAAAGGTGTTCACTACACCCTGCATCAACGTCATGGTGACCATATCACCGTTAGCAATGTGACTCACCTCGTGGGCAAGTACCGCTTCCGCTTCATCACGGGTCATGTTGTGCAATAGACCCGATGATACCGCGACTAATGAATCATCACGCTTTGCACCCGTAGCAAAAGCATTGATATCAGCAGAGTCGTAAATCGCCACTGTAGGCATGCCAATACCCACTTGCTCAGATTGACGACGAACAGTTTCAAGTAACCAATGTTCAGTCTCGTTGCGAGGGCTTTCGATTACCATACCTCCCACTGAACGTAACGCCATACTCTTAGACATTAGTAGTGAGATAAATGAGCCACCGAAACCAAACACAGCTGCCATGATCAACAGGCCAGACAAGCTGCCAGGCTGCATACCTGTTACAGCATAAACAATATTTAATACAACGCTAAGAACTAGCACGACCGCCAAGTTGGTGGCTAGAAATAACATTACTCGCTTCATTACTTTTCTCCGAAACAGGAAGCTTTAATTTATTCAGAGCACTTATAGTGAGTGTTATATCAACTATGGGTGCTCATACACCGATTCTCAATACGGCTTTAAAAGACCAATTTCGCTAAATGGCTTAGCTCATCAGTTAAGGTATAAATATAGTCTAATCACTTTAAACACAAGCGTTGGAAGCAAATTGATACATTTGTTTTCATCAAGTCTCATTCCTTCGCTGTAAATCGGTCTCATTCGCCGTCTGAACCGTCAATCCCTTTAGACTTTGGTCGTATTGTAGTTGAGACAAAAACTGCTATTTTCCTAAAGAATAAATAATTCGTTTGAAACGAAGGAACGTTAAAAATGGCTGAAACTAACGACTACCAAATGGCTATCGACCTTTTATGCTGCCACCTAGGTTTAACCGAAGATGAAGCAAAGCAACAACTGGGGATTTCCACCGAACAAGTGTTGCAAAAGCGCGTCATCGAAACTCAAGCCGCATTGATGGGGCTTAATAGCGATAAGTAATCGGCTAACCGAGCTTTCTCGCTAGTTAGCCTAGCAGTGATGCAAAAAAACGGGGCTGCCATTTGGCAGCCCCGTTTTACTATTTAATTCAATCAAGATTAGCCATTGATTAGCGGTGATACATCGATATATTTAGCAAGGTCTTTACGCTTCACACTTGGAACGTAAGGGATTTCACCAATTTTAGGTGCATCGATTTTTTGCTCTAGCATCTCAATGATTTCAGCGTAATGTTCAGTGCCCGGGTTAATGCGGTTCGCTACCCAACCAACAACATTTAGGCCATCAGCTTTGATTGCATCAAGTGTCAAAAGCGCATGGCTCAAGCAGCCAAGTTTAATACCTACCACCAATACCACAGGTAATTTTTCTTGCTGTACCCAAGTGGATAGGCAATCGCTGTCAGAAACAGGAACTCGCCAACCGCCCGCACCTTCAACTAGCACGATGTCAGAGTTTTGCTTGTGTTGCTGCAAGGTATCACTCAATACAGAGTAATCAATAACCACGTTTTCACGTTTCGCGGCAATATGCGGAGAAGCGGGTAACTCAAGCGCGTAAGGGTTAACTAAGTCATACTCCACTTCCACTGTTGCTGCATTTTGTAAATACAAAGCATCAGAGTTACGCAGCCCTTGTTCTGTTTTATCACTACCAGCTGCTACGGGTTTGTAGCCAATAGTGTTTAAGTTTTGTGCCGCTAGGGCGTTTAAAATCGCTTTTGAAGCGACCGTTTTTCCAACATCGGTATCCGTACCAGCAATAAAAAATGCATCAATCATAGATTAATAATCCCCAAACAAACCTGATATGTTGCGGGTAGAAGACCCTGATGGTTTTTTTCAAACGTTTGATATTCTCGCTCTACTTGCAGTAGTGCTTGGCGGCTGGTCAACCCTTGCGAGCGTCCAGCAGCTTCACTAACAACATAGTTCGCTCCAATGCCTTTTAAATCCCGCATCAGTGAGAAAGCACGGTCATACCAAACCACTATGGTTGGCAAGTCTAAGTGATGGTTTTGGCAACGGGCTTGCGCTAACGCAATTTTTACCTGATTGAGTGAGACAAAGTCATTCACGTGTTGATATGTATCAACTTTTCCCCACGCCTTTTTAAGCTCTAGGAGAGAGCCATCTAACAGGGTTGAGAACAACGCGCGGCCGCCAGGCTTCACTACTCGACGTATTTCTTTCAATGGCAGCGAGAGATCATCACACCACTGCAAGGCCAAACTTGAAAAAACATAATCAAATTGATCGTCACAAAACGGTAAGTCTTCTGCATCACCGCAGCGATACTCTATATTGTCACACCCACATCGCTGCTTGGCTTTTTCAAGCATTGCTGACGATAAGTCGCAACAGACCACTTGTGCACCTCGTGCGAGTAACCTCTGACTAAAAAAACCTGTACCACAGCCTAAATCGAGTACTCGCTTTCCGGTGAGATCTTGCGGGAGATAGTCAAGTAACCGCAAACCAACATCACGCTGAAACGCAGCATGATTGTCATAACCTTCCGCAGCCTTACTAAATGCCGCTGCCACCGATGTTTTACACGTTTTACTTGCTGCCAAACTTGCTGAATCAATGAATACTGCTTGTGCCATCAATTAGTTCCTTGTCAGCATGGGGGTAATCGCGTTAGCCAGAGCGCTTATATCTTCTGGGCTATGATTCGCTGTTAAGGTAATACGCAGTCGCGCCTTGCCTTTAGCGACCGTTGGCGGTCGAATTGCGGTTAACCAAAAACCCAGTTCACGAGCCGTTTGAGCTAGTTCTACTGTTTTTTGAGCATCGCCAATCATTAGCGGCTTTATTGGGGTGTTTGTCGCCACAAACTCATCACAATGTTTAAATTGATTATCATAGTACTGCGATAGCTCAAGTAACTTATCTCTGCGCCACTGCTGAGTAGAAATAAGGTCAACTGCATGAGTTAAGGCATAAGCTTGGGCAGGCGGTATTGCGGTAGAATAAACATGATGACGAGCAAACTGGGTTAAGTAGTCACCTGTAGTTTCATCACAGAGGATAGCGGCTCCGCATAGGCCAAACGCTTTACCAAAAGTCACGACTAAAATATCTGGCTTAATACCCGCGGCATGGCAACTGCCTCTACCCTGCTCTCCCAAGACACCGATACCATGGGCATCATCGACCACTAGCCAACAGTTTTGGCTACGCAGCGTATCGAGTTCAATCAAGGGCGCTTGGTCACCATCCATACTGAAAACTCCCTCAGTGACCACCAAAGTATTTTGCTCAGCATTGATCAACTTGCCCAAATGTTTTGCATCATTATGATGAAAGCGGCGCATGGTGGCGGGAGACAGTATCCCAGCTTCAATCAAAGAGGCATGGTTAAGCTTGTCTTGTAAAAGATCATCGCCCTTTTCCAGCAAACTAAATAGCAAAGCTTGATTGGCAGAAAAACCTGAGCTAAACAGCACAGCTCGCTCATAACCTAACCAGCCACACAGCTTCTCTTCAAGCTCGGCATGAGCAGGGCTAAACCCCGTTACCAAAGGGGACGCAGCACTACCATTACCGTAAAGTTCAATACCACGTTGAAAATGGCCACTAAGCTGTTTGTCGGCGGCCAAACCCAAATAATCATTGCTTGAAAAATTAACCCAATGATTCGAGTTGTATGACATCCGCGCTTGGTTGCCATCTTTAATTGCGGACAACTGGCGATTCAAACCAGACGCTTTTCGTTGCCCTAATGCCAGTTCAAATCGTTGACTAAAGGCTGGCATCATAGAATAGATCGTCTGCGGTTGGTCTTGCGGCTACACGTTCAACAACGCGATCGAGCAAATCGTTCTCTTCGATTTCGTCTGGTTTTTGCGATACTTGCTGGCTGTTAATACCTAATTTCTTAAACAGCAACATATCTTTATCTTCTGAAGGGTTAGGCGTAGTTAGTAGCTTGCAGCCATAGAAGATCGAATTGGCACCAGCCATAAAACATAGGGTCTGCATCTGTTCATTCATATTCTCTCGACCAGCAGAAAGTCGAACAGCCGATGCCGGCATCATGATACGCGCGATAGCAATTAAGCGCACAAAGTCAAAAGGTTCAACATCATCCACGTTTTCAAGTGGCGTCCCCTTTACCTTGACCAGCATATTAATAGGTACGCTTTCAGGGTGAGTCGGTAAGTTTGCTAGTTCAACTAACAAACCGGCGCGATCACTGGCGCTTTCTCCCATGCCAATGATGCCACCTGAGCAAATTTTCATCCCAGCATCACGAACGTGAGATAGAGTGTCTAAGCGGTCTTGATAGGTACGAGTGGTAATAATGCTGCCGTAAAACTCTGGAGAGGTATCAAGGTTATGGTTGTAATAATCTAACCCTGCATCTGCAAGCTGCTCTGCCTGATCAGACGTTAACATACCTAGTGTCATACAGGTCTCTAAACCCATTCCTTTAACACCTTTTATCATGCTCGTCAGATGTGGCATATCTCGAGCTTTCGGGTTTTTCCACGCTGCCCCCATACAGAAACGAGTTGACCCAGCATTTTTGGCTTTTTGCGCCGCATCCAACACGCGCTCTACTTCCATCAAGCGCTCTTTTTCAATATCGGTGGTATAGCGAGCACTTTGCGGACAATACTTACAATCCTCGGGGCATGCGCCCGTTTTAATTGAAAGTAGCGTGCTCACTTGCACATGGTTGTGCTGCTGAAACTGTCTATGAGTTAACTGCGCTTCAAATAGCAGATCCATAAACGGTTTATCCATCAGTTGGCGAACTTCTGCCACTGTCCAGTTATGACGAACTTCCACGTGCTTTCCTTTTATCTTTCTATTGAGTGACAGCCAAACTGCATTCGCAATGCTGTAACGTTTAACACTTGGCTAGTCTACTGACAGCATGTAGACTGTCAACACAATAAAAAATCAAAAGTTTACATTTGGTTATTTTTTAAACAAAACTCACATTGGTAAGCTTCATGGACATCGCTTTCGATCGCCGTCATATATGGCATCCGTATACTTCTACAATCACACCTCTGACCTGCTATCCAGTGACTCACGCTGAGGGTGTTCACCTTCATTTAGAAGATGGCAGCAAACTCATTGATGGCATGTCTTCATGGTGGTCAACCATTCATGGCTATAACCATCCAGTGCTAAATGAAGCTGCACATAGCCAAATAGATAAAGTCTCGCATGTGATGTTTGGTGGTATCACCCACCAACCCGCTATTGATCTATGTAAGAAGCTTGTCGATATGACCGCTGATAACTTGCAGCATGTTTTCTTAGCCGATTCTGGCTCAGTAGCAGTAGAAGTAAGTTTAAAAATGGCGCTGCAGTATTGGCATGCAAAAGGGGAAAATCGTAGTCAATTTTTAACGTTAAGAGATGGCTACCATGGCGATACCTTTGCGGCCATGTCAGTGACAGACCCTGACAATTCAATGCACTCGTTATACAAAGGCTTTCTTCCCGAGCATATATTTGCCACCTCGCCAAATACAGGCTACTTCGATCAGTGGGACGAAAAAGATATCACGCCATTCGCCCAACAACTGCAAAAGCATCACCAGAAAATTGCTGCGGTGATCCTTGAACCTATCGTGCAAGGCGCAGGTGGCATGCGTATTTATCACCCGCAATATCTCAAACGAGTTCGCGAGCTTTGTGACCAATATGGGGTGTTGTTAATACTCGATGAAATCGCAACAGGCTTCGGACGAACAGGTAAATTATTCGCCTATGAACATGCCAATATACAGCCAGATATTCTGTGTTTAGGTAAAGCGCTTACAGGTGGGTACATGACACTATCCGCAACGTTAACGACTAAGCATGTCGCTGATACGGTATGCGCAGGAGAAGCTGGTTGCTTTATGCATGGGCCGACGTTCATGGGCAACCCATTAGCTTGCGCGGTGGCATCAGCCAGTATGTCATTACTAGAACGTAACGATTGGCAAACTCAAGTGCTCAGCATTGAACAACAATTTGCCGATTTATTGCCTAAATTAGCCCTGCATCCAAGAGTGAAAGATGTAAGGTGGTTAGGCGCAATTGGGGTGGTAGAAACCCATCACCGAGTTGATATGGAGAAGATTCAAGCCCACTTTGTCGAGCAAGGAGTTTGGATAAGACCGTTTGGTAAGCTGATTTATATGATGCCGCCTTTTATCAGCCAACCGGAAGAGATTAATGCATTAATAGAAGCAGTAAGAAGCAGCTTAGATAAGCTAAGCTGCTTCTTAAATAATTGATATTACTGTTCGGACAACCACTTTTTAAATGCTGCGCGTTCTTCATCATTCGCGCGGTTGTACCAAATTTTAAGCTGCAGAGTGGCTTCTGTTTCAGCAGTAGTCGACAAAGTTCCTGGCTGCTGCTGAATGGTTTCTAACTCTTCTTTTAGCGAGCGGATATTGCCAGAGTCGAAAATCAAACCTTGCTCTTTATTGTACTGCTTCACTAATGCTACCGGATCTTTATAAGGGAAAATACCCGGTGCTGCTGGAAGTTCGCGCTGTTTAGTATCAATCAACTGCTCATTTTTGTACACGTTAAACAGAGGCAGATTGTCGTCTTCCAACTTACCCAACTGCTTGTGTGTCTTAGCCGCTAGTTCAATTTCAATTTTGTCTGTTTGAGGATCAATATCAGATAAAACGATAATTTGTGGGCGTACCGAGATACTTTCTTCTTTGTTTTTCTTTTTCAAGCGGCCATCAAATTCCACTACAAACTGGTTATCACCTTGCTGCAGCGTGACTTCGTCAAATTGGACTAGGTTTTCATTCGCTACCAAAACGTTAACGTAGCGAGCCGTATCCACTTGTTTCGCACTCAGTGGTAAACTCACTGCTGCAACCAATAGTAAAAATAATCTCATTATCGATTCCCTTAATATAGAAAAGCCAGCACCTAAGTGCTGGCTTACAATCAAAAAGTAGTTACATCAACTATTAGAAGTCGAAGTAAGCACCTACTAGGATTTCAGTAGTCTCGTTTTCGTCGTGGTCTGTACGAGAAGCAAGCTCTGTAAATACTGTTAGTAGGTCAGATGCTGCGTAAGAAGCACCTAGGATGATGTCATCAGCGTCGTTAGATTTAACGCCAGACACTTCTTTATCTTGAGTACCGTATACACCGTATAGAGTTACTGCGTCAGTCGCTGCGTAAGAAGCAGAGAAAGTAACGTTAGTTAGTTCAGCTTCTTGAGCTGTACCCGCAAGATCTTCAGCAGTGAACACGTTGTAAGATGCCGCTAGAGTTAGACCTTCGATTGCAGTGAAATCTGCACCTAGAGCCCAAGAATCAGTACCTGAAGTTGCCTGAGTACCGTAAACAGTGTCACCTTGAGTTTGGTACATAGCACCAACAGAGAAGATTTCAGCTTGGTAGTTTAAGCTTGCACCGTAAGTGTTGTCTACATGCTCGTTAGACTCAGTGTATGCATCAACAACAGCTGTTAGCGCGCCGAATTCTTTAGTGTAAGAAACGCCGTGACCTTCTGAGTCGCTTGCAGTTTTTGGAAGGTAGTTGTTGTCTAACTCGTTTAGGATATCTGTTTTAGTAACAGCATCGTTAGAGTCAGAGATGTCACCGATTTCACCGATACCAACTAGGCCGAAGTCACCTTTTAGGTAAGCTGCAACGTCATCGAATTCAGCGTTGTTATCGCTACCATCAACCCAAGTACCAGATTGAATTTCGAAAGTACCACCAGCAACTAGAGTGTCAGTTACTTTGTGCTCGAAATCGAATTGAGCTTTTGCCCAAGCGTTAACGTCTAGATCAGTTTTTGTATCTGGAGCAACTTTGTTATCAACGTCTTTCTGGTAAGCGAAAGTCGCGATAGTACCTTTAACTTTAACTGAAGATGCGTCATCTTTGTAAAGTTCAACTTGTGCTTGTGCTGAAGTTGCAACTGCTGCAACTGTAAGAGCTAGAAGCGTCTTTTTCATGATAATCCACTGCCTTTTCATAGATTGTAGGGAATTCCTTATCCGGTTCCCTTTCAAAATGTTGAAGTTGATTCTTACTCTCGAGGGCTCGATATCACCTCAACTCAAATTTCGCGGTCTAGATTGCAAAAGATTATTCGGACTGTCAAATATTATAAAAATTGCAGATAAAAAAATATAAAACAATTAAAAAACAACAACTTACATAAATGTTACACACTTTTTCGAGTAACTTCTAACCTTTCTGAGTTGTCTATCAACAGATGAATAGCATCGCATTTTTAGATGAATAAACTAAAAAAGTGAGATTTGCGTCGCGCAAACAGAATATCTGCGAAGTTAAAGAGGATTTTTAGAGCTCTATATTTTTTACTTTTAGAATTAAATGTAAGTTCATGAAGGTTCAGTTTTTTTTTGTGAAGAAGATCTATCTTTTAGAGGAAAACGAATCTGATTCGTGAAGTACGTAGCATTGGATATGTGTGGTACTATCAGCTCCCCGTTTCGAGGCAGCCGTATGACGAACACTAAAATACAACAATCTATTCGCCAAAGTTATCAAAACCTACAGTTCCAATTGGAAAACTTTGTACCGCGTCGAGCGCAAAATTACCTCGTTGCAGAGATAGCCAAAACGCTGTGCGGCGAATATCACAAATCAAACCGTATTATCGTCGCTGAAGCGGGGACAGGGATCGGTAAATCGCTCTCTTATTTAATGTCAACTATCCCTGTCGCTGTGCTCAATAATCGTAAAGTGGTTATCTCTACGGCTACCGTTGCCTTACAAGAACAGTTAATTAATAAAGATTTACCGCTGTTTCGTCGTATTACCGATCGCGAGTTCTCTTTTATATTAGCCAAAGGCCGCCAACGCTATTGCTGTGCAGAAAAGCTCGCCAGTGCTTGCGGAGCCGATGGCGGACAATTGGCGATGTTTGAGTCAAAGCCAAAGAAAAAAGACATCGATCTATTGCAAACCATGTACAAAAGCTTGAGCCAAGGAAAATGGGATGGCGACAGAGACTCATGGCCTAAGGCGATTCCCGACGAGATCTGGCGACTGATCGTAAGTGACAAGCACAGCTGTAATAACAGTATGCCCTCGCATAGAGGCTGCCCGTTTCAAAAAGCGCGCTCAGAACTAGACAAGGCTGATGTGATTATTGCCAACCATAGCCTAGTCATGGCAGATGCCGATCTGGGTGGCGGTGTTATTTTGCCGGAACCTGAGAATACAATTTACGTTTTTGATGAAGCGCATCACTTACCTCATGTCGCAAGAGACCACTCCGCCGCCGCTGCGAGCCTTAAAGGTGCGGCTACTTGGTTAGAACGTTTAAATCAGTCAGTGACTAAATTTGCCAATCTTGCGGATGAAAAGCGCGTGAGTCGTTTTCGCAACGAGTTGCAAGACTCTGTCCAGCAGCTGATTCCTTCTCTTACCCAGCTCGCATCAAGGTTTGACCCTGCGCACTTTGAAGACAACCTCTATCGCTTTGAGCATGGAGAGCTGCCTGCATGGTTAGAAGAAGAGGCTAAACAGCTCAAACAGATTTCGCATAAAGGCGCACAAGCCACAGCGAAAATAGCGGATCTGATTGCAGAGCGAATTAAAGACGGTGAAGTGTCTAGCCGATTAGCCGAACCAGCCCTAGCAGAAATAGGCTTTTACATCCAAAGAATGGATAACCTTGCGCAAGTGTGGAACTTAATGGCAGAGCCACAAAGAGAAAAAGGCGCTCCCCTAGCCCGCTGGCTTGAGTTAAACCCAGAAAGAGAAGGTGACTTCATTGTTAATGTGTCACCTCTGGAAGTTGGCTGGCAACTAGATCAACAACTCTGGAGCCGCTGCCTTGGCGCAGTGCTCACTTCAGCGACCATGCGCGCGCTAAACTCGTTTAGCTTTTTCTGTCGTCAAGCAGGAATCAGCGAGAAAGCAGAAGACGGCACACGCTTTTTGGCCTTGGCTTCCCCCTTTGATTATCAAAAACAGGCTAAGCTCGTCGTGCCGAAAATGAAATACGAACCACAAGCACCTGAGTTTACGGAATATCTTATCGATATTCTGCCTAACCTAATAGAAGACAAACAGGCCAATTTAGTTTTATTCTCTTCTTACTGGCAAATGAATCAGGTTGCCGAAGCGTTGGATAGTCTGTTCATCAAAAAAGGTTGGGCGCTACAGATCCAAGGTAAAGAATCACGCGGAGAGATACTCAAAAAACATAAAACGCTAGTACAATGCCAAAAAACCAGTATTTTATTCGGCACCGGCAGTTTTTCCGAAGGGTTAGATCTACCCGGTGAGCTTTTAGAAAATTTGATTATCACTAAGATTCCATTTGGTGTACCGACTTCGCCGGTTGAGCAAGCCCATGCGGAATACATTGAAAATAAAGGGGGCAACCCTTTTATGCAGATCACTGTTCCAGAAGCGAGTAAGAAGCTGATTCAATCCGTCGGCCGATTACTGCGAAAAGAGCGAGATTCTGGTAAAGTCATCATCCTTGATCGCCGCTTAGTATCAAAGCGTTACGGAAAATCATTGTTAGATTCACTACCTCCCTTTGAGCGAGTTATCGAATACTAACGTTGCCCTATTAAATAACCATAATTAGAAGAACACACATCTTGATGGAAATGATTGAGCCAACCATGCTGTTGGTGTTGGCGCTAGTCGCGTTTATTGCTGGATTTATTGATGCGGTTGCTGGTGGTGGTGGCATGCTTACTGTACCTGCATTACTCTCTTTGGGGCTTCCTCCACATATCGCATTAGGTACTAATAAGTTAGCTGCAACATTCGCTTCCTCTACCGCTGCATTCACTTACTACAAAAAACGCCTCTTCAAGCCAAGATGTTGGCGCCGAGCTTTTGTTTCCACTCTAATTGGTGCAACGCTTGGTACGCTCTTCGTTGACTGGATTCCAACCCAATGGCTAGAAAAATTGTTGCCACTGGTCATCTTAGCCGCAGCCGTTTATACCATTTGGCATAAGACACCAAAAAACAGCAGCAACGAAACACCAGAGCCTTGCCCAACAATTAACAAAAAACAGTATGGCCAAGGCTTTGTACTTGGTTTTTATGATGGTGTCGCGGGCCCTGGTACGGGCGCATTTTGGACCGTGAGCTCGATGGCGCTTTATCGCCTAAATATCTTGCTCGCCTCTGGCCTTGCCAAAGCGATGAATTTCACCAGTAATTTCACCTCTTTGGTCACCTTTGCTATTTTAGGCCATATCGATTGGGTACTGGGATTAACCATGGGGTTGTGCTTGATGGCTGGTGCATTTGTCGGTGCACACTCTGCTATTCGCTTTGGCGCTAAATTCATTCGCCCTGTATTTGTTACCGTGGTGAGTGTTCTAGCCGTCAAACTTGCTTACGACGCGTGGTTTGTAAACTTATGAGTCAACTAAAACAGCTTAGCGCAACACTAGAACAGCTTGCTCAACAAGCTGCGCAATTAGACAGACAAAGAGGAGAGCACCACCTCCCACTGTTTGATGCGGTGCTATTCCATTGTAAAGCTCGGTTAGTTGTCCCTTGCGTAAAAGAAACCCAAGCCACCTTAGACACACTCATTCGTGAGCAAGATAGTGGCAAACTCACTCCTATTCGCGCCGAATATCTAACCGAAAGGCTGCTTGCTCAGCTTTCTGCTATTCAAAGAGAGCTCGCGACTCAAACCATTCGCAAAAGCGAGCCAAAACATAAAAGTTACTACCTCAAACCGATCAACATTCTTTACCAAGAACTGGCGCAGCATCAGGAATGGGAACGACGGTTGATGGAAATGGTTCGTGACAAGCAAATGGCCTTGCAATACGCCTCACCTTTTCAGCAACAACAAGCTCAACAAGCGTTGTTAACTACAGAGCAGCGATTAAAACGCTGCCAAGAAGCAAAAATCAAACTAGAAAAGCAAATCACTTATAGAGAGAGAAATCAGTAATTATGTCTTCTACGACTCCCAGCCTTGATTGTGCTCCTGATGAAGTAAAACTGGCGGTAGACCTTATCTATCTTCTTGAGAGCAACAAAATCGATCCAAAAACTGCACTTGAGGCGATAAAAATCGTCCAATCCGATCTGGAAGCCAAACTCACTAAAGAGGCTTAGATGTATCAGCTCAGCTTCGACCTTTCTCAGTTTCTTGCCAACTACTGGCACAAAATGCCGACCATAATTAAAAACGGATTTACTCATTTCATCGACCCTATCTCAGCAGAAGAATTAGCGGGATTATCGATGGAAGAATGTGTGGATTCTCGTTATATCACCAATACAAACGATGTTTGGCAAGCGATGCATGGTCCTTTAGATGAAAGCCATTTTGCCACCCTTCCTGACAGCCATTGGCAACTGATCGTTCAAGCTTGTAACCATTGGCATACGCCAAGCGCAGAGCTGATTGAACCCTTTAAGCAACTTCCTCAATGGCTGTTTGATGATCTTATGGTGTGCTACTCCGCACCCGGTGGCGGTGTTGGACCGCATATCGACCAATATGATGTGTTCATTATTCAAGGCCATGGCAAAAGACGTTGGCGCGTGGGAGATATAGATAGAGGCCAGTACCAAGAGAAGATTCAAGCCAGCGCCCTGCGCCAGATCGAATCCTTCGATGCGATCATAGATCAAGAGCTGGAAGCCGGAGACATTCTTTATATCCCGCCGGGCTTCCCTCATGAAGGGACAACACTTGAACCAAGTTTGAGTTACTCAATTGGCTTTCGTTCACCTAAAGAGCAAGAGCTACTGAGTAATTTTGCTGACTATGTGCTAGCCAACGATATTGGTGACGCACATCTGCATAACCCTCAGCAAGCCACGCAACCTAGCTATGGCATGCTAACCGGTGAAGATAAACTCCACCTTACAGCGATGCTTACTCAAGCACTGCAATCAGACTCTCAGTTAGATGACTTTCTAGGCTGTATGCTAAGTCAATCACGTCATCAGCTTGATATCGTCGAGCCTGATGTACCTTACTCACTGTCAGAAGTCGAAAGCTTAATAGCAGAGGGCATGGAACTGTATAAAGTCTCTGGCTTGAGAGTAATTTATCATCAAGACTCACCGTGCACTATTTACATCAACGGTGAATCATTCACACTAGACACATGCGATCAAGAACTTGCGCTACAACTCTCTGATTGCCAACAAATCTGTCTTCAACAGCTAAACCAATCGCCAAACATAACCAGCATTAAAACTCTGCAAGAGTTACTCAATAAAGGCTATTGGTTTATTCAGCAAGAGTGCCAAGAGGAAGAATAATGAAAGTAGTTAGTTTTAACATCAATGGTTTAAGAGCTCGCCTACACCAGCTTCAAGCCTTGATAGACAAGCACCAACCAGACGTTATTGGCTTACAAGAAATCAAAGTACACGATGAAGCCTTCCCTATCGAAGATGTGGAAGCGATGGGTTATAAAGTTTACTTTCACGGCCAAAAAGCGCACTACGGTGTTGCAATGCTATGTAAACAAGAGCCGATCTCTGTTCAAAAAGGTTTTCCGACCGACAACGAAGAACACCAAAAGCGTATGATCATGGCTACTTTTGAAGATCAACACGGTGATAAGGTAACGGTACTAAATGGCTATTTCCCACAAGGGGATAATATCAGCCATGAAACTAAATACCCTTATAAACGTCAGTTCTATAAAGATCTGATGAACTACCTAAACGAAAATCACTCTAGTGATGAAAAACTCATCGTAATGGGTGACATTAATATTAGTCCTATCGATTCAGATATTGGTATCGGTGAAGCAAATAAAAAGCGTTGGCTAAAAACAGGTAAATGTTCATTCCAACCGGAAGAGCGTGAATGGCTAAAAACATTAATGGACTGGGGCTTTGTTGATACCTTCCGTCAATTACAGCCAGACGTCACTGATAAATTCTCATGGTTCGATTACCGTTCTCGTGGTTTTGATGATAATCGTGGCCTTCGAATTGATGTTATATTAGCAACGCCTTCATTAGCTCAAAACTGTACCGAATCGGATATTGATTACCCACTTCGCGGTATTGAAAAGCCTTCTGACCACGCGCCAATTTGGGCATCATTTAAATAACACATCTAAAGTAATGGGTTTCTTAAAAATAAGAAGCCCATTATAACTCCATGAATATAATAAAATAAAACTTACCGAATAATATTCACATCTAGAATTTAAAATTTAGCTCTATCGCCTAGTCGCTGATGACAATGTTAGGATTGCGTCAATTTTATAAATACAGCCCTAATACCTATGAATAATGCGCAGTTAAATTGGCCTGAGCTCTCTCCTTTTCGCCGTGAAATTATCTTAGTTCTACTTGGCTTAGGGCTATTTTTAAACTTATTGATCCTAGCCATTCCTATATATAGTTTACAAGTTTTCGATCGCGTTTTAACGAGCCGAAGTTTAGACACACTACTATTGATAAGCTTAATCGTACTATTCCTGTTAACGATTCAAGCCATACTTGAAGTATTAAAAAATAAATACTTACAACACAACGCAATAAAGCTCGATGCCTTAGCGAGTTCAACACTATTCACCTTGATGGCTTCTCATCCTCAAGGTAATAAAACGAATTTGCATGACATAAAAGAGCTAAAAACCTTTTTACAATCTCCCGCGTTCACGGTGATGTTCGACATTATCTGGATCCCGCTGTTTTTAGTCGTCATGTTTATTCTTCACCCTATAGTGGGAAGTGTCGGACTAATAGCAGTGTTAGCCGTAAGTGGTTTCTCCACTTTCTCCCACTACAGCAAGAAACAGCAATTTACCGATTCTCAAACCGCAAGCTATGCTGCGCTTCAAGCTCAAAATGAAGCCTTGTCTCAACAAAATAACATTCAAACCCAGCATTTATCACAAGGCTTAACCGCGCAATATCAGCACTTAACTGCCGAACGTATTTGGCACGAGAGCCAACTAAACCAGCGGGCAAACTTACTTAGCTCAAGTGCCAAATATCTCCGCTTTGTATTGCAAATGCTGATTATGGCCACTGGCGCAATTTTGGTTATTAACAATAGTATGTCTGCCGGTGGCATCATTGCTGGCTCAATTTTGATGTCTCGTGCGCTGCAACCTCTCGAACAACTGGCCAGCGCCCTACCTGCTTGGCAAAGTTCATTTCAGGCCAACCAACGCATTACCGCTTTCTTCAATGAGAAGTTACACCAAGAGTCAACCACTCAATTTAGTGATGTAAAAGGCCGCCTGCATATTGATGGCGTATCTTGGAGCGCCGAAAAGCAGCAAAGGCCCTATTTAAATAACATACGCCTTAGATTAGAACCGGGAAACCGAGTACTCATCTCTGGCCCTAGTGGTAGCGGCAAAAGCCTACTGTGTCAGCTATTGGTAGGATCAATTACTCCCTCTCATGGCCGAGTAAACATTGATGGAGCCTCGCTACCGCAATGGTCATCCGCGCAACTGCAGCACGTTGTCGGCTATGTCCCGCAACATATTCAGTTTGTCACTGGCACCATAAAACAAAACATCGCCCATTTTTGCCCTGATATTGATGACCAACAAGTCATTTCCGCTGCGAATCAAATCGCGATTCATCAAGAGATTCTCAAACTACCTAAAGGGTATAACACCATTATTGGTGACAAGGTTGGTGACAAGGGTTACCCAATCCCTACCGGACTCATGCAAGGTATCGCCATTGCTCGCGCGCTGTACTTTAAACCCAAACTGCTTGTGCTTGATGAAGCGAACGCCCACCTAGATAGCCACAAATTAGCCGCTTTTGCCCGCTTACTTGATGAGCTGGCCACGCAGAAATGCGGCGTCGTACTCGTGAGCCATGACCAAAGCCTTGCAAAGCATACCGATTGGTTGGTTGAGCTCAATAATGGCGAAATCACTTCAGCACAACCGGTAGCAAAAGACAGCAAAGTGCAACCACTGAAAAAGGCCGCTTCAAATGGATAATCACTACCACACCATTACTGGAAAGGGGATTGAGTATAGCGATCAACGTCGTGTTGAGTTCGACGCAGTGCGCTACACAAAACAGGCGAGCATCGCACTAATTGCCATGTTTGTGTTGTTCTTTATTTGGGCCAGTTTTGCCAAGTTAAGCAGTGCGGCCATTGCCCCTGGCATCATCATCGTTGAATCTAAACGAAAGCCTGTACAGCACTTTGAAGGCGGCATCGTAAAGCAGATCCATGTCTCCGACGGGCAGAGAGTGTCACAAGGTGAATTGCTCATCACTCTCGATGCATCAAGAGCCGAGGCTCAATTATTTGGCCTAAGAGCACAATGGCAAAGCGATCTCGCGCGGCTCAACCGTTTGCAAGCTGAGCTAAACAGCCTCAACGAAATTCAGTTCGATCAGAGGCTACTCGCAAGGCAAAACGATGCTCATATCAGCTCGGTTTTAAACACACAAACACAGCTGTTTGAAAAACGCCGCTCGCTACGCAAAGGGGAAGATAAAATTCTTGCTGAGAAGGTAGCTCAAGCGACTATCGACTTACAAGGATTACAACAACGCTATCAAGCAGACCAGCAAAGTATCACTTACCTCAGTGAGCAATTGACCATGCATGAAAAATTGCTCGAAACAGGCAACACCTCCAAGTCTAAACTGCTCGACCTTAAACGCGAATACACTGATCTTAATGGCAGTTTAGCTGAGCTAAAAGCCAAGATTAGCCGAGCGCAACGAGCAGTTTCAGAAGCGAAATTACTCGATACCAATGCAGACTATGACTACGCAAAGCAGTTAGGCGAAGAAATTCAACAGCTAGAAAAATCGATTAATGAAACCCATGAAGCAATGGCTAACGCTGAGCAAATATTAAAACGCGTCGAGATCCGAGCCCCTCAAGCCGGCATCGTAGTCGGCCTCACGGTGTTCGCTTCACAATCTGTCGTGCGCGCTGGCGACATCATTATGGAGATCGTCCCACAAGAAGATTTGCTGGTAGTAGAAGCCTTGCTCAAGCCCGAAGACATTGATGTGGTTTATCAGGGGCTCGCCACAGAGGTTCGCCTCTCTGCCTACAACTTTCGGCGCACTCCTCCTGTGAGAGGAGTATTAACTCATATTTCGGCCGACCGCATCACCGACCCAGAAACGGGTTCATCGGCCTATCTCGCTACCATTGAATTAAATCAACAAGATCTCGACCAGCTTAATGACGTACAGCTGTACCCCGGCATGCCAGCAGAGGTGATGATCTTACTAAACCAACAAACTCCGCTCGATTATCTGCTCAGCCCTTTATCTGTTAGTGCTTATAAGGCGATGCGTGAAATGTAATTTAGGGCAATACCATTGATACCCTGCCCTTTGCTGTAACAAAGGGTATCCCACTTAGATAATAAAGAGAAAAGCCAAACTTACCGCGAGGTAAGGACGGAAAGCTGCAGGTCTCGCAAATGACAGAGATGGCTGAGCCGCCTCAGGTTAATCATTAAATTGATTGAGGAACTTTTCATGACGTTAAACAAGAATGAATCTAACACCCATGCAAGCCGCGTCGATATGGTGGATATCGCGGAGGACGTTGCGACACAATCGACTGACGCTGATATGACAATCGCAGGCACAGACGGTCACGATGTTATCCCAACCTTTGATGGCGACGATAAAATTGCCAGCGGCAAAGGCGATGATGTTGTTATCTCTGGCGGTGGTGATGACATCATTATTGCAGGTAACGGCAATGATGTGGTCATCGGAGAAAGTGGCAACGATGTACTGATTGGCGACCAGTTTACAGGCTATCAATATAATGCGGTCAGTGGCGAGTACGAGCTCGATTTCTCTCAAGCGATCACCGCCGATCTAACTCAAGCTAAAGTTTACAGCCCAGATGGTAGTGAAGCTCAGTTATTTGAGAAGCATGGAAAGTTTGGTGTGCTTGGCAATGACGAAAGCGGCAGAGGCGGCCAAATCGGTTACAGCTTTGAAGACGATGGCGAAAATGGTGACCGCAACGGCGCTTCTGAAGTGCTATCTATTGCCGTAGACGAACACAGTTACGGCGCAAAGGTGGAACTCAGCCGCCTATTCAAAGACGAAGGTAAGTCGGATGGTTCTAAAGTCCGCGATATCGATGAAGTCGCTGTTTGGACTGTACTGCGCGAAGGTGTCGTGGTTGCACAAGGCTACGTGACCGCAGGAGAGTGGGATCAAGCCACATTGGATGCCTACGGTTTAAGTACTGACAGCGACAATCTAAAAGTACTCGATAACGGTAATGGTCGTCACAGTGGTGAATTCCAAATCACTCCTGAAGATGTTGGCTTTGTCACCTTTGATGAAATCCAATTTTCAGCCGCTATTGGCCATTACGATAAAAACGGTTACGGCTATCTAGATTCAAGCGATTTTATGGTCGGAGACGTTCAAACAGTGCAACTAGAGCCTGAACTGAACAACAATTCAGATTACCTCGCTGGTGGTCAAGATGATGATGTACTAATTGGTGGCCACGGTGACGATGTACTGATTGGCGATGATGTCTATGATTTTTATAATGCACCAAGTATTGATCTTACTGATGCTCGCGCCGTTGACCCTAATGGGAACTCCGGCAACGTTACCGAACAAAATGGCAAAGTTGGCGTAGAAGGCAATGGAGAATCCGGTAACCCTGACCAACTGGGCTACAGCTACGATCCAAATACACGCGAAGGTGAGTCGGAGAAGCTGGTTTACAACCTCTCTGAAGATGCTGCGGCAGCGCAAGTTCGAGTCGATCGCTTATTTGCCGATGAAGCGAGTAACGGAACCAATGAAATGGGCGTATGGACAGTGCTGAATGATGGCATCGTCGTCGCAAGCGGCTATTTTACAGCGGCGGAAATTGATAGCCAATCATTGGATGCTTACGATGCAGAACTGATCAACAACTTCAAAGTGCTTGATGGCGGCGACAACAAATCAGGTACATTCGAGATTACTCAGCAAGACACTAATGGCCAACCTTTTGATCAAATTATATTAAGTGCAGCCGAGGGCGTGTTCGATAAAGAAGGTAATAAGCTAGACTCTAGTGACTACTTCGTTGAAGAGATCAAAGTTATCAATCAAAGTGACCTTGATGGTAAGGTCGAAGGCAACGATTGGCTAGATGGCGGTGCAGGCGATGACTGGCTAGACGGAGGCCTTGGCCAAGATGTGCTGTTTGGTGGTACTGGTAATGACGTTCTTATCGGTGATCGTCAAGATGCAACAATGACAGCAGCATCAGAAGAAAACTTAAGCAATGCGATAGCGATTAACCCAGACGGCTCTATCGATAAAGCATCCAATCAAGATGGTGTGTATGGCGTTGATGGTAACCCTGAAAGTGGTATTCCCCAGCAAATCGGCTTTAGCTTTATTGACAGTGGTAACGCTGGCGACAAGCAAGGTGAGTCTGAAGTACTGTGTATCAACGTAAACCAAGACACCGTCGCAGCAGAGATCGCCGTAGATCGCCTGTTTGCCGACGAAGCGTTTGATGGTACCAATGAAGTTGGCGTTTGGACTGTCTATGACGATGGAGTTGAAGTTGCGACGGGATATTTCACCGTAGGTGAAGCCGACCCTGCAACACTCGCCACGTATGGTATCGACCCACAAGCAGATAACGTAAAAGTGTTGCACGAGAGTGATGGTAAATGCTGCGGTAGCTTTATTATCGACCCTACCGATACCAACAATGCAAACTTTGATGAAATTCAACTCTCTGCTGCAAACGGCACATTCGACAAATCAGGCTTTGGCGTAGACATTGATGCGAGCGACTATTTCGTCAATGATGTAAAAACCTACCAAAAAGACGATTTGTTGATTGGCGGCGAAGGTGATGATTACCTGATTGGCGGTCAAGGTTTAGATGTTGTCGATGCGGGTAAAGGCGATGACGTTATCTTCGATAACGGCAATGATTTTGTGAATGGCGGTGAAGGCTTTGATGTCGTTACTGCTGAAACCTCGGTTCACAGTGTCGACTTTGAAATCAGTGATACCTCAAGATTACAAGGCGTAGAAGCCGTAGTCGGGTCTAACCAAAATGATTCGCTGACCTTGGACTTAGACGTAGTTGCCAACTCAGGCCAAGCTTTCTATGCTTCCAGCATCGAAGAGGTCAACATCATCAATTCAGATTACTATATCGAAAATGCTGAAATCGTTGATGTTAGCTCCCTAGATAGCACAGTGCACAGATTCTTAGATAGTGACGGCTCAGTGTTTCATTACACTTTTGCCAACGGCGACGAGACAGTATCACTTTACAGTGACGTTGAATGGGCAGACCTTGATGCTGAATTCGGCGTATAACCTCTGAAAACAAGCTCTGTATAAACAAAAACCGGTGCTTAGCACCGGTTTTCTTATTTGTGTAATCCAATCTGGATTAAATAGCGATGAAGTCAGATTCCGCCGCTGGGTTAACGTCAGCTTCGTAATCAACGCCTTCAACACCAAAGCCGAATAGCTTCAAGAACTCTTCTTTGTACTCAACGTAGTCAGTCAGTTCTTTTAGGTTGTCAGATGTGATTTGCGGCCATAGGTCACGACAGTGTTGCTGAATATCGTCACGCAGTTCCCAATCATCTAGACGTAGGCGGTTTTGCTCATCCACCTCTGCTGCGCTGCCATCTTCTTTGTATAGACGCTGGCTGAACATGCGGAAGATCTGTTCCATACAACCTTCGTGTACACCTTCTTCACGCATCTTCTTAAATACCATCGCAATGTATAGCGGCATTACCGGAATTGCGGAACTTGCTTGTGTCACGACTGATTTCAGTACCGCTACGTTTGCTGTACCGCCAGTTGCACCAAGTTTCTCGTTTAGCGCTGTAGATGCACGGTCTAGGTCCATCTTCGCTTTACCTAGCGCACCATCCCAGTAGATAGGCCAAGTTAGCTCAGTACCGATGTAGCTGTAAGCCACTGTCTTACAACCTTCAGAAAGCACGCCTGCGTCAGACAGAGCATTAATCCAAAGTTCCCAGTCTTCACCACCCATTACAGTAACGGTATCTTTGATTTCTTCTTCAGTTGCAGGCTCTACGCTTGCTTCAATGATAACGTCTTTGTTGGTATCAACCGCTGTCGATGTGTATGTTTCACCGATTGGTTTTAGAGATGAACGAATTAGCTCACCTGTTTCTGGCATTTTACGTACTGGAGAAGCCAGTGAGTAAACCACCATATCTACCTGACCTAAGTCTTCTTTGATCAAGTCGATTGTTTTCTGTTTGGCTTCGTTTGAGAACGCGTCGCCATTTAGGCTTTTCGCGTATAGACCTTCTTCACGAGCCAGTTTTTCAAATGCTACTGAGTTGTAGAAACCCGCAGTGCCTGGTTTCTTCTCTGTGCCTTCTTTTTCAAAGAAAACACCAATAGTTGAAGCGCCGCCACCAAATGCCGCAGCGATACGAGAAGATAAGCCGTAGCCACTAGATGCACCGATAACAAGTACACGCTTTGGTGCGTTTGCGATAGGGCCTTGTGCTTTAGTGTAAGCAATTTGTTCTTTTACGTTTGCTTCACAACCCACTGGGTGCGTTGTAGTACAGATAAATCCACGAATTCTAGGTTTGATGATCATATTCAACTTCCTTAACAAAACCCCGCTAGGATAAAAGTTTCAACGCCAAATCGCATCTTATTTCTGTCAAAACCACCAATAATTCGAAGTGGTTGGAGCTGTTTAACTCATTTTCGGATAGAAAAAAGGCACCCTTTCGGATGCCTTCATGCCAATTTATTAAATAGTAATCCTATTGGATTTAGCTAGTTTCCTCTAGGCTACGCTGTTAAGTGGTGGCTTCTGCTCATTTGCTTTGTTATTGCCCAAATCTGAATGAGTACGAACCTCACTCATATCATGACTAAAGTGGTCAACTTGAATCGCTTTATAGCGAAGCTTATCTGCAGCTAATACCTGCTCCATCTCTTGCGCTGTAATCACTTCGCTATCAAGTGCCTGCTGCAAGCGCTCCATTAAAGCACCTTTGCGAGCCACTTTACCCTCTTTAGCGGCTTTAAACATTTTGCGTTCTATCGGCTTCACGCTATACATTGCGATGAATGCTTGTTCCATCAACCCTACGCTATCGTCCTCATCACTGCCGATGTAACACAAGTTGGTTAGACGGTCTCGCGCGGCTCCCGGCGTCATTAAGCTTTCAGCGAGTTTTACTGTCAGGTCATCGCTCGGTTTAGCGAAATGGTTACCAAGTGGGAAGTTAATCGCGCTAAGAATGCGTCCAACACTCTTTTGCGGATAGTTCTTATATGCCTGTTTTAATGACTTAGCGCCTTGGTATAAACAGTGCTGAACGGCGTAATGTACGTAATCAAGATCTTGCTGCTGCCTGCCATCATCTTCGTATTTTTTCAGCGCTGCTGAGGCCATGTATAAGTAAGCCAATACATCACCTAAACGCGCAGAGATCATTTCTTTACGCTTTAGGTCACCGCCAAGGGTTAGCATGGCCACATCCGCGCTTACTGCCAATGCTTTACTCAAACGCGTCATTTGTTGGTAATAAGTTTTGGTTGGGCCGCTCATAGAAGCAGAGATAAATTTAGAGCCCGTCAGCGCAGCCGTTAGCGAACCAAAGGTATTACCCGCAGCATGACCGATATGTTTAAACAACAGATCATCAAACTGCTTAGCCGCTTGCTTGTCGTCCGGGTTTGCCGCTGCTTCCATCTCTTTAAGTACATAAGGGTGACAACGGGTAGCACCTTGGCCAAATATCATCAGATTACGGGTTAAGATATTCGCCCCTTCAACCGTAATCGCAACGGGGATACCCAAGTAATGGGTTGCAAGATAGTTCATCGGGCCATCTTGAATTGCGCGACCAGAATGAATATCCATTGAATCATTAAGAATGGTGCGCGCCATTTCCGTCATATGGTATTTGGCAATCGCAGTAACAATGCCCGGCTTCTCTTTAAGATCGAGCGACGTCGTGGTGAGAGTTCGGGTTGCTTCGAGTAGATAAGTTAAACCACCTATCCGGCCAAGCGCTTCGGCGACACCTTCAAACTTACCAATCGACATCCCAAACTGCTTACGCACATAGGCATATGCTCCTGTGGTACGCGCGGTTAGATGGCCGATTGCGGTGCCTAGCGCAGGCAATGAAATACCGCGACCCGCTGATAAACATTCCACCAGCATGCGCCAACCTTTACCCGCATATTCTTGACCACCAATTAGCCACGCCATCGGGATAAACACGTCGTTACCACGAGTTGGACCATTCATAAACGCAAGGCCAAGTGGGTCATGTCGTTCGCCAATCTCAACACCCTGATGATCGGCCGGAATCAGCGCACATGTTATGCCTAGCTCTTTTTCACCGCCCAACAAGCCTTGCGGGTCATTCAATTTAAATGCTAAACCAAGCACCGTTGCAACAGGTGCCAGCGTGATGTAGCGTTTATTCCAACTTAAACGAATACCTAATACTTGCTCGCCATTGTAATCGCCATAACAAACCTCACCTTGATCCGGAATACCACCCGCATCCGAACCCGCTTCTGGCCCTGTTAATGCAAAACAAGGGATATCGGTACCATCGGCTAAACGTGGCAACCAATACTCTTTCTGTTCTTGCGTACCATAGTGGCTTAATAACTCACCCGGGCCTAAAGAGTTTGGCACCATCACAGTGACCGCAGCACTGATACTGCGGGTCGCGATACGTGTAACAATCGTCGAGTTAGCCAACGCTGAAAACTCTCGACCGCCAAACTTTTTAGAGATGATTAGCGAGAAGAAACGTTCTTTACGCAAGAAATCCCAAACCTCAGGCGGCAGATCACGATCGTGTTTTACGATCTGATGATCATCGAGCATTGCTAGCAGAGTTTCTAACTCGTTATCCATAAAGGATTGTTCTTCTGCACTTAATGTCGGCTTTGGGTATTGATGCAGAGTTTGAAAGTTCGGTTTACCGGAGAACAGCTCACCATCCCACCATACACTGCCAGCTTCCATCGCTTCTTTTTCTGTCGCAGAAAGCGGCGGCAATACCTGTTTAAACAGTTTAAACGCAGGATCACTTATCCATTTTTGTCTCAGAGAGCTCATAACCATTTCCTTTTGTTCACGTTCGCCATCTTCGCTGTGGCTTTGTTTTATTTGCAATGAGTTTTAATCTGCACTGACACCCGCCGCTAAAAAGGGAATCAACCTATCTAATAAGGCTTGGGCATCGACGGTTTGCTGGTAATCATTACTGGCGATTTCCGCCAGAGCTTGGCTTGAGGCCATAGTGAATACACAAGTACCGAGAGTGAAATGGAGCCGCCAAAATAGCGCCTCACGAGATAAATTTGGATTAGCCTTCATCACTGACTGAGTAAACAGTTCTAGAGTGTCGGTATAGCGAGTGGTGATAAACCAACGCAAATGGCCTTGCACGTCTGTATAACCGCGGCCAATTAAAGACATAAATTGATTGGCGCCATTGGGGCGTAAGTTATCCAGCGACATTAAAGGAACACGCAAGGCTTCGAAAACCTGATTCATGGTGAAGTGTTGATTAAGGTTGAGCGTAATCAAACCATCAGCGACAGCAGGCATAAACGCCTCTAAATATCGGTTCAACACTGCCCTAACGAGAGTTTTCTTATCACCAAAATGGTAATTGACCGCCGCAAGGTTGACGCCAGCTTTACTGGTTATCGTCCTCAAAGAGGTGTCATTAAAGCCATGCTCTGCAAACAAAGCTTCAGCGACATCTAGGATTTTCTCTTTTGTAGCATTGCGGGTTGCCATTTCAATCACTCGTATTAAACACCTGTTTGAAATATACAACCACCCAACAAACTTAACAACCAATTAACATCACATTTTTATCAACTGGTCTGACCTTTTCGGAGCCAGTGGTGAGTAAGAAATTGAAAGAAAAAGAAATTAAAAAAAATTAATTTTTTATTGAACTGTTTTGAATTTGCCCAGTCTGAATAAGTGTAGATAGCAGAGCATTCATTGTTTCGCTGGCCGCCAAACAGGTTTATTACTGAATCTACTTCCTACTTATTTATTTACGCTGCTTTTTCAAATTAACTCCTAATCTTGTATACGCCCAGAACCTTTTTGTTCTGGGCTTTTTTTATCTGTTTTCACGGTCAGCGAAGAGAAAAGTTTGAGTACAAGAATGTATAGAAACGAAAAACAAGGGCCAGCACAGCGATAACACTGTACTGGCCGTTTGCAAAGATGCGCTAACTTGAGAAAAGTAAGATACGTTATTTCTGTGCGGAGAACACCCAGCGCGAGCTAAGGAAGTAATTACTCAGCATACCCGCTAATATACCCATCACTAAGGCGCTATAAACCACCAACTGCGCGTGACCAAAGCTCCAAACGATCGTCTGAAAGACGATTAAGTTAGGCACAGCGGATAGGCTCGCGCCGCACATGAACTTCACCCACTGCTCTAGTGGCTTGCCTTTATCCGACTTAGAAAAAGTAAAGGTTCGGTTACCTAGCCAAGTCACGCTCGCCGCGCAAATAAACGCGATAATCCGTGCGGGCATAATCGGCAATTGCAGCCAATAAAACATCAGTGAGAAAACCAAGGCGTCAGCACCAAAGCCAACACCTCCAACAAGCGCGAACTTGATGATGCGCGGCGTCATTGACCACACCGATATAAATGACGCTTGCTGGCTCCAGTGTATTCCACCACACAATTGAGCTCGTTTTCCGCAATCACATCTTGCACCATGTCAGATTCACCGATTAACTGGAAATGCTCTAAGTTCGCCAACAAAACACTATCGTCTAGTCGCTTCGCTTGCCCAAAGCTATAGAACTGCCCTGAAAACGGACGATGTCCCACATAGTAAGTAGCAAGCTCGGTTGATGCGGTTTCAAAGATCACCTTGTCACTTTTTTTATCGCCTTTCACTAGCTGGATGAAGACCACCGCGATAACCAGCAATACTGGAGCAATACTCGCGACACCTTTAAACCACACTTGGTCTCGCTTCGCATCAGAGAGCAATATACTGATTAAAAGACCTAACGCGGGTACGCCCGGCAAAATATACGCGGGTAAAATGTTGCCCGAAAAGGTAAACATGATCAGCGGAGAAACAAGCCAGCAAACCAAAAAGCTCACAATACCGTTACTGGTTTGAATCGTTGTACCCAGTGCTTTGCGTTTACGCCACATTAAAACCGGCAATACAAATGACCAAGGTGCGGCCGCATAGAAGAAAAACAGCCAGATGGTTCCACGCACCTCATCATGCGCTGAGCCATATAAATCCCCTTCCCAACCACTCACGAGAAAACGTTTAAAGTGTTCACCCACAATGAAGTAATCAAGAAAACCCGGCGTCGCTTGCTCTGCAAGAATGTACCAAGGCACTGCGATGGCTAACATTCCTAGCGTACCGGTTACAATTGGAAAACGCTGCCAAAGCACTTTGAATGCAGCAATAAAGCCATGCTGCATGATGAGCCATGGCAATACCGCAATGCCCATGATGACTATGATAAGAGGCCCTTTTGCTAGTAGACCAAGCGCTAAACCAAAGAAGCCGACATAGCCCCATCTGCGCTCGCCCTGCCAACAAAAGTAAAAACCCACCATCGCGATAGTCATGGCTAAGGTCAATGCCATATCTGTCATTACCGCACCAGCAGCGATAGCAAAAATGCCACTGGTCGCCAAAACTACGCTGGTCAATAATCCGCTAAAACCGACTTTACGAGAGAAGTAAGCCATCAATGCAATCACAATCACGCCAGCCAGCCAATGCGGCGCTCGCACCGCAAACTCGTTGACGCCGAAGCATTCAATCCCTACTGCACTCATCCAAGTAAACAGTGGTGGCTTACCCCAAAATGGCACGCCGTAATCAAACTGAGGTGTGAGCCAATTACCAGTATCCACCATCAAACGCGCCATCTCGCCATAGCGAGCTTCTGTGGTATCCATTAATGGATAAGCACCTAAAGAAATCAGGCGTATCAATAAGGCTGTAGCTAAAATCACCCACAAATGGACTTTATTAAAACTCACGCGCTTTTCTCCACAGATTTAAATTTCGGCATTGCTGGCTGTTCATTAACAGATTGAACAAGGTAAAGAGGTCTTCGTTTGGTCTCGATGAAAATACGCCCAATATATTCACCCAATAAACCAATACTCAGTAGCTGAACGCCACCTAGAGCCAGTTGCACCACCATTAATGATGGGTAGCCAGTCACAGGCTCACCAATTAGCAAGGTTTTTAGAACAACCACTAAGCCATAGAAGAAGGTACCGCCCGCGATCAGTGCGCCAAGCACAGTCGCTAGACGTAAAGGACGAATTGAAAACGAAGTAATACCATCCATCGCTAGGCCAAGTAATTTGAAGTAGTTCCACTTGGTTTCACCGCAGTAACGGGCATCTCGCTCAAACTGCACTGTGGTTTGTTTAAAACCAGGCCAAGCGAAAATCCCTTTCATGTAGCGGTTGCGCTCTGGCAAGCGATTAATATGATCGACCACTTCGCGGCTTAGTAGACGAAAATCGCCGACATTTTCAGGTATGTCAGATTTAACCAAACTGTTGAGCAAACGGTAAAACATGGCAGCAGAACGCTTCTTAAACCATGTTTCACCATTACGGTGTTTGCGCTGCATGTTGACCACATCAAAGCCCTCGCGCCATTTGTCTAACATCTCGGGAATTAGCTCTGGTGGATCTTGAAGATCTGCATCAATCAGAATGACTGCAAGGCCATTGCTGTATTCGAGTCCTGCGCTCATCGCTGATTCTTTGCCAAAGTTCCGGCTAAGCGAAATGCTGCGAACTAGGCTGGTGGTGGACTTAAAAGTTTCAACCACTTGTAGGCTGTCATCGCTGCTTCCATCATCGACGTAAATAATTTCACAATGATCCTCGATGCCATCGAGTACCTTGGTTAATCGAGCGTGCAACTCCGGCAATACATCTGACTCATTAAAATACGGTACGATGACGGACAAGGTGACGGCTGACTCAAAGTGCTTGGGAACAGGATTAATAAACTTCATAGTCACTACTCTGCTACTTAACGGGACTAAGTCCTTTTAAAGACATCTTATAAAGGACGCTATATGATTAAGATACAAGAGCACGTGTGAAAACTCTGTTGTTCACATTTTTTCTACGCTTAGTTTGTTGCTATTATCGCTACTACTCAGCGTAAAAAAGTACGTAGACTGCTTATATAAATCAAAGAGGTAGCAGATGAACAAAGTATTATTAGTAGAAGATAACCGTGAAGTCGCAGGAATTCTATTTGACTACTTTGAAAGCCTAGGAATGGAGCTAGATTACGCTGACAACGGCGAACTAGGCCTACAATTGGCGCTAGAAGGCAATTTTGATCTGATATTACTCGATCTCATGCTACCTCGAATGGATGGCCTAACCGTTTGCAATAAACTGCGTGAAAGCGGCAACTCAACGCCAGTGTTAATGCTTACTGCGCTCGATAACCGTGAAGACATGCTAAGTGGTTTTGATCACGGCGCGGATGACTATCTCACTAAGCCATTTGATCTAGAGATTTTAGAAGCGCGCATGACCGCTTTAATCAAACGCTACCGTGGCCAAATTGCCTCTAGCACTCTGGAAATCGGTCCAATCAAGATTGACCAAAAAACTCGTCAAGTGTTTCGTGAGGGCCGCTTGTTAGCGCTCAACCCAACCACTTACACCATCCTTGAGATGCTTTGTATCAAAGCGCCCGAACTGGTCACCAGACAAGAAATCGCCGAGAAACTCTGGCAAGAGAAAGAGCCAAACAATGACGTGCTGCGTAGCCATATTTACCAGTTACGTAACCAACTCGATAAACCTTTTGCTAAGCCCTTATTAATGACCGTACCCAAATTCGGATTTCGCTTGGAGATAGACTAACTTATGCGTGTGCTTCGCAGCTCGAAATCGCTTACTGGCCGATTAGCCATCTTCTTTATCGGCCTTTCCTGTACAGTAGGCGTGGTGACCTTTATGGTTTTCCTCATGGCCCTGCAATGGTCAGAAGATCGAGTTGGCGAGCGCCGTATTTTGCTCGATAGAGATATTGCTGCTGAGCGCTTTATTGCTGGTGAAAATGGCAAGATACGCATTGATATGTTAACCAATGCCTACAATGACCTATCCCTTATTCCCAAAGAATATCGTGATTATCTGCAAGACAAAGAGTCTTATCTTGGCGAAGTGGGCTTTTGGTACAACGAAGACTCATTAATGGTTTACAAAGGGCAGTACGCACACAATGGCGAAATGCACGATCTTGTCCTGCTCTCTTTAATGGACCAAGTGGAGCTGACGCAAAAAGAGATCATTTATTCTGGCGTTATTGTCATTAGCTTTGTCTCGTTATTGATGTTCGCATTTGGCACCCTACTCTACCGCCTATCAAGCCAACTTATCGAGCCACTCAATGGCATCGCGCTGCAACTAGAAAACCAAACTGGTGACAGCACCGCTGAATTTACTATCTCCCCAGAAGCCTCTGTTGAGTTTCAGACTTTAACGGCAAAACTCAATCAGTATCGCACCGAGTTAAACCACGCGCTAAAACGCGAGCAAGCATTTGCGCGCTACGCCAGCCATGAACTACGCACACCATTAACCGTGGTAAAAGGTGCAACAAAACTAATAGAACGTACAGAAACAAAAGCTTTTAACATACGCCAAATAGGCCGTATTAGTAACGCAACAGAGCAAATGATCACCATGGTTGACGCGCTGCTCAGTATCGTGCGATATGAGCGCAACGTAGAAGACGCGCCACTACGCCAAGTGTCAGAGCAAGAACTCTCAACCATCGTTAATGACAACAGCCTACAGGCGACGGACAAACAGCTACAGGTGGATTTAGAGGTTCAAAGCTTGCCACAAGTGCGCGCGACAGAGCCAGTGATGCACATGATTTTGGGTAACTTGATTCGTAACGGTGTTGCTGCCACCTCAAGCGGCGCAATCACAATCACCATCAGCGCAGATCAAATGCAAATCATTGATGACGGCCCCGGTCTGGACTCTATACCCAACAAAAATGGCCATGGTTTGGGCTTACTTATCGTCGATGATTTATGTCGCCGTTACGAATGGCAGTTTTCACTCAGCAATCACCCTACGCGCGGCTGCATCGCCACCATCCATTTCTAAATTCTAACATTCAAGATTACTCACAGGTGGAGTAGAATACCCCCATCACATTCCACCTCTGTTAATCATGAAGCTCGCAGACACGCCTATTACTCAACATCATTTCGCTGGGATTAATTTCTACCTCAAACGCGACGATAAGTTACATAGTCACTTTACCGGTAACAAAGCGCGGAAATTAATGAGCTTGTTAGATGATGATTTCCCTGCGGTTCGCACACTGATTGGTTATGGTAGCCCGCAAGCAAACTCCTTGTATTCACTCGCGGCCTTAGCCGCAATCAAAGGCTGGGAACTAGAGTTTTACGTTGACCGAATTCCACAGTGGTTGAAATGCTCTCCAATGGGTAACTATCGCGGCGCATTAGAGCTTGGTGCGAATCTCATTGAAACATCACCCCACCACTACCACCCAGCGGACTACATTAACCAAGTGCGCCAACCCGACGAGACATGCTTGGCTGTACCAGAAGGTGGAAGAAGCCAAATCGCGGAGGTAGGCGTAAAAGCACTGGCTAACGAAATTCTAAGCTGGGCTCGTTTTGAAAGTGATAAACAGTTTGTGGTGGCCCTTCCCTCAGGCACAGGGACGACTGCACTTTATCTGCATAAACACCTAGCGCCACATGGCATTCAAGTGCTTACCTGCGCTTGTGTTGGGGGCAATGAGTATTTAACTAAGCAATTTTTAGAGTTAGGGGAAAGCCAACATCCTGAACTCTTGTCACTGAATCGAAAGCACCATTTCGGCAAACTGTACCAAGCGGATTATCACACTTGGCACGCACTCCTTGAACAAACCAGCGTCGAGTTCGATTTACTGTACGATCCTTTAATGTGGCAATGTTTGCAGCAATGGCAGCCAAACAATCAAGACAAAACCATCCTCTACGTGCACCAAGGTGGCATACTTGGCAACGAGAGTATGTTGCCAAGATACCAACGCAAATATGGAGACATCTAATGCATAAAATCTATAGCCTTATCGCACTTTGTCTTTTTTCACTGCCAAGCCAAAGCGCAGAAAAGGTATTAAGGCCACCCGTAAAACCGGTAGTGGTGGTTGATGGCGCGGCCTCATCTCATCGATTATGTTATTACCAAGACGAAGCGTACTCACTTGGCGCGGTCATTAAAGTCGATGACTACTTGCTGCGCTGCCAAGAAGAAAACGACTTCGAAACCAACGGCGCTGTAATCTGGGCCGCGCTTAAAAAGTAACAGCGGATATTTAGCCTAAAGTACATTACCACCAAGCAACACATATTTGGTTTCGAGGTACTCTTCGACCCCTTGTTCTGCCCCTTCGCGGCCAAGGCCCGATTGCTTCACGCCGCCAAATGGCGCACTGGCTGATGATAATAAGCCTTGATTTAGCCCAACCATGCCTGCCTCTAAACGGTTTGCTAACCGCAGGCAACGGCCAATGTCTTGGCTATAAGCATAAGCAGCAAGGCCAGACTCTGTGGCATTAGCGCGCTCGATCACCTCTTGTTCGGTATCAAATCGATACAAAGGCACCATAGGGCCAAAGGTTTCTTGCTGGCTACACAACCACTCATCATTAGCATTAATTAATACCATTGGCGTCAGTAGATTAGTTTCACCGCTAGGAATTGAACCACTTAGTAGTTCGCCTCCTTTTTGCAGTGCATCCTCCACCTGTTGCTTAACCTTGATGGCCGCCTCTAGATGAATCAACGGTGCAATATCAAGACTATCTAAGCCATTTCCTATCTTTAGCGCTTCAACTCTCGCCACCAGCGCAGCGGCAAAACGATGGTAAATGCCGCTTTGTACAAAGATACGATTCGCTGCGACGCAAGTTTGTCCACTATTACGGAACTTCGCGATCATCAAACCATCAAGGGCTTGTTCAATGTCTGCATCATCAAACACGATGAAGGGCGCGTTGCCACCTAGCTCTAATGACAAGCGCTTTACGGTATTGGCGCTCTGCACCATCAATAACTTGCCTACATGAGTAGAACCCGTAAACGACAATTTGGTGACTTGCTCACTAATGCACAACTGCTGCCCTATGCTGGCCGCGTCGCCGCACACGACTTGCAGCAATCCCTTTGGAAAACCAGCGCGCTGAGCCAACTCAGCTAGCGCTAGAGCAGTAAATGGCGTATCGGGTGACGGTTTAACTATAACGCTACAACCAGCGGCAATGGCAGGCGCGCATTTGCGCGTCATCATTGCTGCTGGGAAGTTCCATGGTGTGATTGCCGCAACGACACCAACTGGCTGCTTTTCTATCAATATTTTAGAGTTTGGCAAATGACTAGGGACGATCTCGCCATTAATTCGAGTTGCTTGCTCAGCATACCAAGCGACAAAAGAAGCGGCATACGCCACCTCACCTTGCGCTTCCTTTAATGGTTTGCCTTGTTCAAGGGTAATGATACGCGCCAGATCGTTACTGTTTTCTAGAATCAGTTGATGCCATCGTTGCAGCATTTTACTTCGTTCTGCCGCTAAACATCCCCGCCATGATTCAAATGCGATTTGTGCGCTCGCTATCGCACGTTCAATGTCGGCGGAATCTAAATTCGGCACTTGACCTAAAACACTCGAATCATAAGGGTTGTATACAGTATGACCACTCGGTTTGCCTAGCCATTGACCATCAATTAAACATTGCTGTTTAAACAAACTAGAATCATTGAGTTTTTGCATGAGTGATACCTTTACATTAAGCAAGCTTGAGTGATTGGCGAGGATTGAATTCGCACAATATGCAACTAATATTATATTTATAAATCCACAATATAATTAAGAATATAATGATTCAACGCATCGTTGGCCTGTGCATTTTAATGCTGTATAGCACGGCAGCTCAGCCTCAATCGACGAACGAAGATTCCATCTTAGATTATGGATTGGTTATGCCCGTGCCTAACGATGTAGAGTTCAATCGTGAGATAGCGAAACTGGGTTGGGTATTGTTCAAAGATCCCAACCTATCCTCGAATCAAGCAATCAGTTGTGAGAGTTGCCATGATCTTAGCAGCAATGGCGCCGAGCCTACAGCGGTATCTACCGGTGTCAATGGTCGTGGCATTCGCAACTCAATTACCGTATTTAATACCAGTTTAAATTATCGTTTTTTCTGGGATGGCAGAGCCAACTCTTTAGAAGAGCAGATAAATGGCCCGCTGACCAATCCGGTCGAAATGGATTCCAACTGGGGTGATGTAACTCGTTATCTCAAGCAATCTACCCGCTATCGCGCACTCTTTAAATCCATCCCCAACTTCGACATCAATCAAGACAACGTCGCGTTTGCGTTGGCTGAGTTTATGCGAGCGCTGCAAACCCCTGGTTCTCCTTTTGACCAATACCTTAACGGCAATCAATACGCCATATCCGATCAAGTAAAACGAGGTTGGGAAACCTTCCAAACCGTCGGCTGCGTGCAATGTCATCAAGGTACTAACGTTGGCGGTAATATGATCCAAAAATTTGGCTATTTCACACCACAACTGGAAACCGAAGATACTGGTCGACACTTAGTGACCAATGATGGCTTAGACAAATTCTATTTTCGTGTGGCTAGCTTACGTAATGTCGCTAACACACCACCTTATTTTCATGACGGCCGAACAGAAAACCTGACTGATGCCATTCGAATCATGGCTCAAGGACAACTCGGTATTACCATGGATGACAATACCGTAAGTGATATAGAAGCGTTTTTAAATGCACTTTCAGCGCCCAGACCGCTAATTTTACAGGAGTTCGAAAATGAATAGGTCTTTGCCCATCACTGCTTTTCTTATCACTCTGATTGTAGCCACGCTCGCGCTCTCAGCGCAGAGTTACTATTCCAGTCGATTGCTTGAAAACTATCAGGCGCAAGCCAATAAAATCAGCCATGACCTACTTAATCACCGAGATGATATTCTCAACTACGATAGCCATGATTCACGCCAGCATTTCAAACTTACGCAAAAAATCGTTGAGCTTGAAAAACGCTCACTCAAACTAAAAAACGAAGCCTCTAAAGCCCATTGGTTTGAGCTTGGCCATAACCATGAAAACACGCTCTCAACGCTGACCAATTACCACCAGCAACTTAAGCAGATCACCTCAAAGTTAGATCTACTCGTGGGCATTCAAGTTGCCAAAAAATACGCAGAAATTTCACTCAATTCTCTATTTAATAAAGCGCTACAAAACATTCCTAACGATCAAAACATCAATTGGCAGTTTGTCTCATTCATGCAAGCGAATCAGCTAAGTGACCATGTAAAACACCCGCAAATCAGCCAATTTTCTCAACAGCTTCAAACCATAGAAAACCGCCGAAAAAGCCTCAGCCAAACGGTATTAGACGAGCAGCACAAAGCATTCATTGAACAAACAGGCAATCAACTACGTCAACTAAGCCAAAACTCCCTCAGCCTAACTTGGTTATTTGCCTCAACGGCCATGATGCTTTGCTTGGGCTTATTTATGTATCTGGGCTACCGACGCTATCGACTGCTCAATCAACTCAACCAAGAGTTAGAGCAAGCGTCAGAAAAAGCACTTAATGCAGCCAAGGCTAAATCACAGTTTTTAGCCACCATGAGCCATGAACTTCGCACACCAATGAACGGCGTGCTTGGGCTAGCGCAAATCATCGCAACCGATACCAAAGAAGCGACCACCAAACAAAACACCCATATTATTTTGGAGTCAGGCCAACACCTATTAACAGTGATTAACGACATTTTGGATTTTTCCAAAATTGAAGAGAACAAACTGACTCTAGAAAATGGCATTTTCTATCTCAACCAAGTGATTGCTCCTGTAATGAGTGCGATACAACCATTAGCAGAAGAAAAGCACATCAAATTTGAGTTAAACCAACAAATTGAACCCAATCGATTTTTCAAAGGCGATAGAGCAAGACTGCGCCAAATCTTGTTTAACCTAGCAGGCAATGCGGTGAAGTTTACCCACCAAGGTGGTGTCACCATCACGGCCACACTCACACCAGAGCCAAATAGCCAATTACAGTTGGCAATCTCAGATACCGGAATCGGCATTCCAGAAGACAAGCACGGCGCAATATTTAAATCCTTTGAACAAGCAGATACCTCAACAACCCGTGAGTTTGGTGGCAGTGGCTTGGGCCTTGCGATTGTTGAGCGCTTAACTCATCTGATGAGCGGTGAAATTACCTTATCCAGCGAAATCAACCTAGGCAGTACCTTTACGGTTCGCTTACCGCTCGAAACAGGCCTCAGTCAACAAGTGATTCAAGATGAACAAACACACTTCGCGCCAAGCCAAGATAGGCCACTTAAAATCCTGCTTGCTGAAGATAACCGCGTAAATGCCATCGTGGCGAAAGGGTTCTGCGCTAAATTGGGCCATAGTGTTGAGATCGCCGAGAACGGCTTAATCGCCACTCAGTTAGCCAAAACTAACCAATACGATCTCATCTTAATGGATAATCACATGCCAGAAATGAATGGCGTGGAAGCCACCCGCTTTATTCGTCAGCAACTCAATATCAATACATTGATATTCGCTTATACCGCCGACGTGTTTAGAGAAGCGCATGATGATTTCATTCAAGCCGGAGCAGACCACGTACTGACCAAACCGCTGCAACATGAGAGTTTTTGTGACGCGCTGATTAGCTTCGCCCATCGAATTCAGGCTCAAAAAAGTGCTGAGCCCACTCAGGTTGAGCAAACCAATGTCATTACCCTGCAAAGAGCGCCGGCCTCAGCGCTACCACTAACAGAAGAAGAACTCACCAACAGTGAAATACTCAGCGAGATTAAGCAAGACGTTGAGACTTACCGCAGCATTGTTGACACACTAATCGCCGATTTTGAGCTGGCGATCGATCAGCTCATTGAGGCATATTCTGAGCAAGATGCAGAACAATTACACAAAACATTACACTGCGTGAAAGGCATCGCACTCAACTTGCAACTCGATAACCTAGCTCAGCAAACTCAAACTATTGAGCAAGCAGTTCTATCTGGCGATATTCCAGACATTGAGTCATTCCAAAAGCTCATAAACCGCCTTTCGGTGAATATTCATCAAAGCAATAGAATCATCGAGCGGCTCAACTCAAGCGAAAACGTCGTGGCCATAACACCAAATAGTTAAGCTCACGATGATTAAATACAGTGCTCACCAAGCATCATCTTCGACAAGCATAGCTGGGCTTGTCTTGATACAGCCGTTCATCCGCTAGCTTAATTGCGGATGGTAAGCCCTCTCGCCCTGAAAACGTCGAAGCGCCGATAGAGGCTGAAATCCACTCGTCTTGCAGAGTTAGCTCTGCTGGTGTCTGGCTTCGGATATGATTTTTAAGGTGGGGAATAAACGCTTTAATTCTCTGATCACCAAAACTTGGCGCAATAACAATAAACTCATCACCACCCATTCGAATAACGAAGTCAGATGACCGAAAACCTGATTGCAATGCGTGGGCAATCGCCTGAATAGCAAGATCGCCAATGTGGTGACCATAAGCGTCGTTAATGGCCTTGATGCGATTACCATCAATACAAAACAGCGCGCATTGCGGATGGCTAATCAGCACTTGGGCCAATTCATCTGATTCAAGCACCTTGCGGTTATACACTTGAGTCAATGGGTCATACAGCGCGGTTCTGGCGACCATTTTCACTCTATCCACTTTCGCCACATAGATGGAAATGGCGATAAACAAGCTGGTACTGAGCAATATCACCAAGCCATATCGAACCCAGAGCTCTACAAGGTCTTTATACACCACCAGTGATTTGACGTTATCAAGCGTATAAGAACGCTGAGTGGAATGCCATGTGGGCTTATTACCCAGCACAAGCTGAATTAAATGCCCTTCTCGAAAATGCGAGGAAACATCGTATAACGCGTCAGGCAATATCGTATCGACCATTACATCGCCAATTACCCTATCGTTAACCGTGATAGGCGCAAGCAAAGAAATAATCCAACGCTCTTGGCGATGATCATAATAAGGGTGACCTATGGCCACACCATCTTTGACCGAATAAGCCCCTGTGTACCTCTGGCACACCTTCTTTAACAGGCAGTAACTGGACTGGAAAATACGCTCATGCTCTTCTGGGTTAAGTTCATCAAGCGAGTTAGATAACAGCTGCTTATCCTTCCTCAACCGAATCCGCACTGGCGTGTCATCATCAAAAAATATCGGATTTTGCTCGGCAAATTGATTAACCAAAGAAAGCGCTTGCTTGTCTTCTCCACCTCCCACTCTTTTAAAAAGTGAACCTCCCAACTTCCCTTGTTTAACTGAGGACACAAACAGTTCAGAGTCACTCAAAATAAACGACAGCAGCAACGCGACTTTCGCATTAGCTTTGATGTCTTCTTGCAGTTGATTTGAGACGTATTGAAACTCGCTCATCTCATCCTGAAAATCGAACCGGATCGTGACCACGGTAAACAAGCCAAGAACCAGAAAAGAGAGAGTAAGAATGAACTTTTGCTTCATTAAACGCTGCATTCTCTATCCTCTCCTTGCTCAGAGAGACTGCCCAGCAGCATTTCAATCGGCATTGGCTTAGCAAAGAGGTAGCCTTGTTGCACGTCCACACCAAAACGGGCAAGCGCTTGTTTTTGCTCTTCTGTTTCCACTCCCTCTGCAACAATCAAGGTATTGTCGACTTTAGCGAAGCTGATTAAAGATTCGATCAATTTTTGCGAACGTGAGTCATTAAACATGTCCGTGACAAAAGCGCGGTCAATCTTGATTTCATCAACTCTCAACTCACCCAAATAAGCAAAAGAGCAATAGCCTGTACCAAAATCATCTAGCGACAACTTATAACCGTAAGACATTAAAGATCGAAGCCGTGACAGAATTTCGCTATCTTTCTCGAGGAAAATGTTTTCCGTGACTTCGATAGTGATTCGCTTGGGATCAATGCCATGACCGAGCACGATCTTATTCAATCGCTCAACGAAATCAGCTTGGTCGATACTTATCGGCGACATGTTAATGGAGACCAAAAAGTCCGTCTGCCCTAAAGCATGGTCCAATTGGGGTAACTGCTGACATACCAAGCCTGTAACGTGCATATCCAACTCATAAATCAACGCACTACGCTCAGCGATGGGGATAAACTCCATTGGCGAAACCATACCAAACTCACAAGAATACCAGCGACACAGCGCTTCAAAGCCATGTAGCTTTCCGCTAACTGAGCATCGCTGCTGTTGAAAGTGTACCTGTATTTCGCTGCGCCCAAATGCCAACGGTAACTGGCTCTCTAAGCTTTGATCCCGAGCCACTTGTTGGCCAATTTGCTCATTATAGAACTCGATCCAACGATCATCTCGCTTGCGAACATCTGAAAGGGCAATGCCTGCCATCTTAATCAGTTCTGATATGTCATCAGAATCATTCGGGTACATGGCAACACCCACGTTGAACTTAATGTCGAGATCTAAACCTTTGTAGTTCAGAACGCTCGGTATCGCTGAATGGATATGATTGATGGTATCTTCACAGCCATTATCGACGCAGCATGGCACTAATAGAACAAACTCATCGCCTGCAAATCGGTACACCTTTGCGCCTTTTTCCTCTAGCGCACGTAAATGCGTTGCCACATGGCTTAACGCTTTATCACCGCAATCAAAGCCGTATAAATCGTTAATTCGCTTGAGTTTGACCACATCGAGAAAGGCTAAATACAAACGTTGTTCACCCATCGCAACCCAACGTTGAAACTCTCGCTCAAATGCGCGGCGATTGGCCAAACCTGTTCGGTTATCCACATAAGCTAATGTGTCTAACTGATTCGCTCTTTGCTTGAGTTCTTCTATTTGTGAATGAATAACCTCTTGATATCGTTCAATTAGGCTACGGACAAAATGGCTCATGCGATAAGACATGGCGATTAAGATAACAATGGTAATAACCGCAATAATGCCAGTCACTTCTTTCACCGATTGATTCAGCAAGGTGAACGTTTCAGTATGATTGGCCGCAATACCTTGTGCTTCATCTAAATAAACACCACCACCCACAATCCAACCAAACTCAGGAAGTAACTGCACGAAAGAGGTTTTTAAGTTGTTTTTAAGGCCATCAGGTGTGAATGGCGCATTATAAGTAACATAAGCACTTTGGCCTTTACCCGACTGCTCAATACCGTTTAAAAACAGATCAATATATCGAGCCGGAATACCGACCATATCAGGGTCAATATGAGCGAGGATTTTCCCTTCAATACTGACGATAAAAATGTAGCCGGTCTCATCAAATCGATATTCAGAGATCCAATCGGCGACTCTTTTTTCGACCTCTTTCTCAATGCCCGAAATGCTGCGCCCAATACCTATATACGCATCAAATTCTTTCACATAAACGATATAGCCGACCTTAGATTGCCCCATGAAATTCCACGTTACCTTTTGTGGTTGGGTAGAATGAGTGACATAAGGAGATTGTGAAAAATCTCGAATACTTTGACCTATCGCGTTCGGGGCACCAGGGTGCATTAAGATCGTTTCATCTTTGCCGCTGAACATAAAAAAGTAAGCTTGTTCATTAGAAAAACGCAAAGGAGCAAGTAATGAAATGACATCCCTCAACCTAGGCTCCGCTCCCGCACGAGACTTTTGCGCTAAATAGGTATCTATCACTCCCGTCGCTAAGCTAATCGCGTCTTTTAATGCGGTATCAATCTGCTTACGCTGAGTCGCAACTTGGTAACGTATCTCATGAGAGACAATGTTGACTTGGCCAGCTACATGCTGCTTTTTTTCTTCTATTACACCGTTGTAGATCGTCTCTTCAAAGGTGCTAAAGGCTATTCGGTTGTTTAGAAATAACAGCGTCACCAATACAATTGAAAAGATAGACCCCATCACAAATGGGATATCACGAAGCTGTTTCATCGAAGTATTTTGCATAGTAGAACTGCTATTTAAAATTGCCTTTAATTCTGCCGATACTCATTCGCACACGGGGGAATTTTGCATAGACATAAAAACGGTCACCCTGCTGTTCTGCATGGTAGAAAAATAACTGATAGCCAGACATGATCACATTTGATTTATCGGTATAGCCCTTAGTTGAGTAAATTTCGGAACGGTCATACGCCAACATAATAATCTGATTACCAAGCCTTAATTGACGGCCTATCACCTTCCACTGGGACAAAATATTGCCTTGCTTATCTCGCTTCGTATTAATTTCAATCGCACTACCACGAGAGCAAGTAACAACACTACTGCCGTTATTTTTAAACTTGAAACTCACTTGATATTCGCAAGTCATCCCTTCTAAATACGCAACGTAACCCGTCGTTAATAAAATCGTTGCCAGTATTCCACTCGCCCCAAACAGGTACTTAGCCCATTTCATCCTGTTGACCTTCTGCATATTCTGCTGGAGTAAGATAATTAAACCTTTCATCTGCTCGATAATTGATCGTCACACCACCTACATCGCAAGCGATGTTATTTTCCAAATCAACACAATCAACAAACACCCATGAGCGGTACAAATAAAAAACAATTGAAATAAGCCAAAACAGCAGCAGTAAACCACATAAAATTGCAACGCCACTGCGTAACGGGGCTAACCTTGTTGGCTGTTTATCAAGCTGGTGCTTTTCGACAGTGCTAACCACCGATTCTTTCTCACTTTTGGCTATTATTTCTAATCGATAACCCAAGCGAGGTACGTTGATTATGCTCACCCCATCTAGGGCAACGATCTTGCGCAAATTCGAAACCGCGACTGCTAAAGAATTACACCCGATTGCCTCTTCTCTGCCCCATCCACAGCGAACCAGTAGATTTCTCGGCACCACCTCACCGTGATGTAAGATCAGCTCTTTTAATACCATCGCTTCAGAACAGTTGATCGACATGCGCTGACCATTGGCAAACGAAATTGAGTTACGACCCGGCTCTATCTGCAGAGTCATGTTGTTTAGTTCTATATTTTCCATATCTCTGCATACAGTTCAGGAGCGCAAAACCTTATCAGTTTATAAAATCAAATCAATTTAACGGAAAAATCAAAAATCAACATAAATCGCACATTAAACAATCAGAACCAATGATACTTTTATTGATAATTAAACATATTTACAAACATTGTTCATTTAAGCGTCAAAACACATTAGTGGGAATGATGATTTTTTCTTTTTCCATATTAAAAATATGCAAATTGTATAGCTAAATTTACGCACCAAAATAAGATTCATTTAGAACACTAAGGATGCTTATTCGTGTGTCTGATAAAAACTGGCTTGCTATTTATGTAACACGGAAGCACTTGGGGAGGGATTAATTTATGCTAATTTAAATAAAAACACTTATATAACATTAACTTAATGTCAGGAATTTAGAAAAATTTAACTCTATCTATTATAAAAACCACCTATATATTGTAAATATGTATCACCAATATAGAATGTTATCTAAACGCTAGTTATATCGCGAACGTTATTCGTACTCTAAACAATGACCTAGCAAAGAGATTGACGTAAATAGAATCATTGAGGCAAAAAAAAGACTCCGAAATCGGAGCCTTGATAAGTTGCTTAGAACATTTAGGAGTTTTCTAGTTTGTGCTTCAGCAGGCCAATTGCAACGCCAACTAAAACCCCAAAGGCAGTGAGTAAACCCACTTTAATTGGACAATATGGCCTGTCTCCTTGCACTTCACCCGTCTGAGCATTAACTAGCACCTGATATACCTTTTCTTTATATCGGTAAGAAGTCACCCATACAGGTAAAATTAGGTGCTTAAAGGTCGCATTGGTATAGACTGATTCAGTAGCGCTGATGCTCTGCTTATCCCCACCAATATCTTCTCTAATCACTTCATTGATTTTAAACTGCATACGATCTTTCGCATCTGAATAGCCTTGCTTAATATCAACTTGATAAGTCTCAGCTTGATAACCCTGCAAGTAACTATCTGAATAATCGACCATGCGGCTCAAATCCCATGGCTCAAGCTTATGCAATTGCTTTGCTTTTAGTGACTTAGTTGCGGGTACTAGTACGTCATCAAAGGTAGTTTCAACGCTGCCCGAAACTTTCTTCCAACGAGTTTTCGTTTCAGTTTTAAACTCTGTCTTACCCTCAGAGTTCGTTACAGATTTGGTGACTTGGTAGTTGGTTCCTCGCTCACCACGATAGTCAGTTGCAACATCACAGTCATAAGTCCAATACGGCAAGTAAATACCTTGGAAACGTTCATAATTTTTGGCGTGATTCTTTAGATCGTTTGGCGCAAGCCATAAGCCTTTAACCCAAGAACCAAAATTACCAACCGCTTTCTCTCGATTAACTTTAAACGGCAGAATTCCTTGCGGCTTAATACGCTTTTTGTTCTCTGCTCTTGAAAGCACTAATGGTGTATCGCAAAACGCACAATGTGTTGCTTTAACGTCAGTACCAAACTCAGTGGAAGCACCGCAACTATCACATGCTACTGTTAGTGCTTCAATTTGTTCTTGGCAAGATTCATAGTTGTCTAAATAACTCTCGAGATCAAACTCAACATGAGCATTAGTAGCTTGTAGAGGCTGCTCAATTTCCATTTCATACGAGCAGTGACCACATATTAAAGACGTAGTCCCCGGCTCATAAGTTAAATCTGCTGCGCAACTTTGGCACTTTACATCCACTAACATTGCTTACGCTCCCGGGATTGGCGGTGGAGTAGCTTGAAACAGTGTATTAAGCTCGACGACATCACCGGCCTTTTCCCACGCAGCCATGCCTTGTTTCCAGACTAGACTTTCACGCGTTACCTGACCCGACGATGCTTGTTGCTTTAAGACATCAAGATTAAAAGGCCCGGTTTGCTGACCATTCATTGCAACAAAGTATTCGCTTTGCGTCGGTAAGGGCGGAGGCGTCACCGCCTGCGGAGCAGGTTGCTGCTGAGTATTCTGAGGATTCATCGATTGCGCCATTTGCTGAGCCATCGCGAAACCCATTCCCATTTCCATTCCCGCACTTGCATTACCACCATTTTCAGCTGCAGTCTTCAACGCTTCTGCCGCTTGGTATTGGGTGTATTGGTTTAAGTTACCCAAAATCCCCATCGATGAACGCTTGTCTAATGCTTCTTCAACTTCTGGTGGTAAGGAAATGTTTTCAACCATGAACTTAGCAAGCGTTAAACCATACGCAGCAAAGTCTAAGTTCATTTTCTCTTGCATCAATAACGCAAACTCATCGTAGTTCGCCGCCATATCAAGAACAGGTAAACGACTTTCACCCACAGCATCAGTAAAACGAGCTACCGCCATTGTTCTTAATTGGCCATGAATCTCATCAATTTGGAAGCAACCATCCGTTCCCACAACTTGCTCTAAAAGCTTTAAAGGCTCACTTACGCGAATATCGAAGTTACCAAAAGCACGGATACGTACTGGCCCGAATTCAGGATCTCGTAACATAATAGGGTTCTTAGTCCCCCACTTGTTATCAGTAAACAATCGCATATTGATGAAGTACACTTCGGCTTTAAACGGAGAATTAAAGCCATGTTTCCAACCTTTCAGTGTACTCAGGATCGGTAAGTTTTCCGTGGTCAGTTGGTACATACCCGGTTCAAATACATCAGCAATTTGGCCTTCATTGACAAAAATGGCCACCTGCCCTTGTCTTACCGTTAGCTGTGCACCGTTTTTTATTTCATTTTGGTAACGCTCAAAGCGCCATACTAAGGTATCGTTGCTATCATCAATCCATTCAATAATATCGACAAACTCACCAACGATCTTGCTCCAAAAGCCCATGAAACCTCCATTACCTAAGCCAAATTAATATAGTTTTGTAGTTACTCGGTTTAACCACATGATTTATTGGGAAAAGAGTATCTGATACTCAAAGATGTAAGACAAGTACTAGACCTAATAATAAGGTTAAATTACGGGCTGACAGCCGAATGTAAGTAGCAAACCGTCTAATTTTGATGGGAAACAACAGGCATAAAAAAAAGACGTCCTAAGACGTCTTTCTTCAAGAATGTGGCGGGAGTGAGACGGCAGGATTAACCCCATAAGACATTGATTTAATATGAATTATAAAAACATCAAAACATAAAGTATTACTATAGGTATTACTTTATGCATTTATTACAATTGGCAATGGCGACTAGAAATTTATCTTCACCGGATAACCCAATGCTCGTAGTGATTTATTGGTTCTTCCATTCCTTGGTGGTGTGGTTTCCGGTTGAGCCCAGCCTACAACCTCAGCAATTGAGTTTATCCCATAGTGAGGAATCCAAAGCTCTTCTGTTTTACTCGCTGCATAGATTCTTTCCCAAATTTCATCAGGCTTTCCAACATACAAGATATCGAACAATATCTGTCTGATATCTTGTCCTTTCTTATTTCGCTGATTCATCAACCAACGCGCGTATAGCGGTACTCTTTCATCGCGCGAAAGTGTCTTGACTTCAGGTCGGCCTAATATTGCTGTGCTCATTTTTATCACATGGTCTTTAGTTGCATGAGTACACCAACATATTTCTTCTACTTCATCTATAGACAGATTAAGTATTCTGTCTTTAGCAAGTAGTTCATGTAGCTTTGGAGCTGTATTATAAAATGTATCATCTTCGTGCGATGGGGCTGCAGGTCGCTTTTTCCACCAAGCCAAGGCATTCATTAACGCTGCATTTGGATCTTTTTTATGCCTTGAATGAAACTCTTCATAAGGATAAGTACCATTTTTTTGTTTTACTTCGTTATAGTAGTATGCGTGTAAAAACTGGTCGACTTGCCAATATGCAGGAATATCCTCTGAAACCCAATCAGGACGAAAATCATTAATCTGTGAGGCTATATTGTCAATTTTGGAAATGGCAGATTGCCACTCTTTCCTGAAGTTTTCTTTTCTCTTATCAACAGTATTTGATTTGGTGTAATCACTAACTCCATTGAACTCTGGGATTTTTCTCCCTTTTCGAGTTTTGTCATCAAATTGATCAAGGCCCGCTTTTTTTCTATCTTTCAGGAGTGCGAGCTGTTCATCGATGATGTCTTGTGAAAGAGGAACTGACTCCTCCAACTCTTTGAGCTCATCAAAGTAACTTTCTAGCTGTACGACCATATTGTTTGAAACAAGATCTTCTTCAGTAAAGAACATTCCCGTTTCAATATTTGTCCACCAAGCTCTGTTTGAAAGATTAGCAGAGCCAATGTAAGCGCCATAGCCTTGCCACCAAATGATTTTCGCGTGAAGCACATCCGGGATTAGCTGGCAAAAAATATTGTTCTTTATGTTTTTTAGTAACTGCGTAAGTAGCCTTGGTTGAACAGGAACGGTATGATCGTAGCGCATCCAAATATCAAGCCGATACTTATTATGAATGCAATTTTTCAGCAATGTATCAGTGTCATCACCATATGCAATCGCTGCAAGCACACCGTCAACTTCATCTTCAATTTTAGGCAAATACGAGGATAAATAACGTCTATTTATACCGTTTGCGATTAGCTCCATAATTCACTATCTCCCAAACACTGCAGCAACTACTGGTTCAGGAGCTTTCTTTCGAATACAAGCTTCGGCTACAGAAGAAAACTCTGCCTCATATTTAATATTGTCCTTCAATCTAGCTATTGCAGTCTCCTTCATGAGCCAAACTAAAGCTTGAGCTCCTTGCGCTCTAGCGCCCTTGTAATCTTCAATAGCCGAAAGGCACTCATCCCATTTTTTACCGCGCTTTTGATTCAGTTTATCTAAGCGATTAAGCCCAAGGATTTCAATGGTTTTTTCAGCTTTGAATTTTTCAATATCATCAATACCACCAGCTAAGACAGCTATACAGCCATCGTCATCTCTATCGAAAGAAATCAAACGAGTCTCATCCGTTAAAGGATCGATTAGCACAGCTCCTTCCAGTTTCAGAGTCATTTCCGAGCAGTTAGCAGGAGCACGAATTTCACCGTCTAAAATAGGAAAAACATCACTTTTCTTGCTATTAATTAAATGACCAGCGATAACGTAATTCTTCCAGTTGAACGTTAACCACCAATAGCCAGGTTCATAAGTGCCATCGAGGTTTTTCACGCGGCCTTTGGGCCTAAAGTGATCTACATGAATTGGGGAAATGGACTCCTCTGCTTCCGTATACCAGCATTTATTTGAGAACTGCTTTAATAACCAGTCACGAATTCTATCGTCTCGCCAAAAACCTTCTTTTTCTTGGAGAATAGTTTTCCTTGCCGCTTCATTGGGTGCAGCTCTTAATCTTGCGGTAATAGCGTCAGCTTCTGCAACCCAATCAGCTGGAGGGGTACCTGTAATTACAACTTTTCTCACATGCTACCCCTTCACTTTTTCTGCCAATTCTCGCGCAAGTGCTGACAACTCATCCGTTCGTTGCGCCTTCACTAATTGCTCCATAATTTGCTCAGCAAGTGCATTCTGGGCATTAAGTTCTTCTTCATCTAATAATTGATCTAAAGGTTTTCTTCTCACCTCGTACATCTTTTCAATGAAAAGCTGATACATTGGGTCTCTATACTCTCTTGAAAAACCAAGATCTTCTAGGCGAACAACTAAACATTCTAGCTCTTCTCTCTCGTCATCAGACAGTTCACGTCGCTTCTTTCTAGCTAACAAATCATTGCGTCTATCTAGGGCGCTTAATGTGTGTCTATCCAACGTTGATGGTAAACCAAACATATCACTCTTCAATAAGCCCGAAACCCCCATTCCCTGAGGATGTTCATCTGGTTGTTCAACAAGAGTTTTCAAGCCATTTTTACGAATGATATGAACTTGTTCCTTCTTGAGTGAACCCACCATCATTGGGTCATGAGTGGTAATCAGGATCTGTGACTCACCTTGAATAGCATTTTCGCTACGAGGCTTAAGGACGTTTTCGATGTCATCAAAATAGCGAAGTTTCCAAATTGGATTTAGGTGAGTGTCTGGTTCATCCAGAAGGAAAAGACAATGATCCTCACTGGTTATTCGCATTAACCCAAGAACAGTCAGCATTTGTAGCTCACCTTCGGATAGCTGAGTAAAGCTCACCTTACCGCCATCCTCATCTTTCTTTTTAACGGTAATGCGCACTTCATCAATTAGATCACCAATGTAAGCACCTTCTGCATAACGGAAAAAGCTTTGAGGAGTCCCAACTAGTTCGCCCAGCTCTCTTAACTTCTCTGATGTTGGTACGTACATGTACAGCTGCTTTTGACGCTCTTGACGGCCACGAAAGTCCACTAACTTTGACTCTTCGTGCCTAATTGGTGCCCAGCTAACCTGCCATAATTTATCTAAGAACTCAGAAACTACATTACCACGTGCATACCAAAATCGAGGATCACCTTGTTCAATATCATCATCTTCCAGACGACGTAACCGATGAGGTTGTTTCAATACAAACAATGCCGACTCTAACGATTCAATATTTAAACTCTCGAGTACTCTTTTAAATACAGGATCATCTGAAAGGAGGCACGCTAGAAGCACTAGTTGGCTATGACCTCCTCGACAATAGAAAAGTCGCCTTAAGCGATCATCGCCAAAGCTTTTAAGCTGCTTGTTCTCTTCACGTTTTCTAAGGCGCTCTATCGTCTCCCTATCAGCCTCAGAATCTGACAGGTTTCTTAGCAATTCTGCAGGAATAACTTCTTCAGCAATAATTTCTTGGCGTCGATTAAAACGTCGCTGGTGCTCTTGAAATAGAGCTTCCATGCGCTCATTTCGCCCTGAATAGTAAGCAAAGATATGAGATGGCAGTAGCTCCTTATTTCGTAACAAATAGCCTTGAGATTGAGATTTACCATCAACCCATACATAAGGGCGCTTTTGCTTTTCGGTATCAGCCTCAATCTTAACGATATGATCTCGAATACTATATTCCAACAAGAAATCAAACCCAGCATCTCTATCTAAATCGACATCTCTGAATATTGTGATCAACGCTTCCATCAAGTTCGATTTACCCGTGCCGTTTTGACCGATCAGGGCATGACTTCGGATTGCCTTTTCATCACAAGGCTTTGAACTTGAATGCCGTTCATATTTTTCTGCAAAAGTAATATCTACCCCACGCAGGTTACGATATTCCTTTAACTCAAACTTTCTCAACTGCATGGGGCGTCCCTTACTACTCTTCGTCTTTTTCCAACATATTCGCTGTTTCTGGTTCTGCTATCCAGCCATGGGCAACTTCCACTTTTAGCTGAGCATAAAAGGCATCTATTTCACCACCAAATCGCTGCCATAGATCACTAGCATTCATTCGACCGCTTTGACGGGCTAACAGAGTTGCTAGCGGAGCATCATCTTTTCCACTTGGTTTATTTAACCCAAGGGTTATGGGTGAAACTAATTCTGTTTTTGGTACTTTCAACGGTTCTTCCTTTTTAACAGTATTCACACCAGTAAAGGTAGCTATCGCCTCTTTTACAAAAAGGCTGGACAAATCATTAAGACGTTCATATTTTTCTTTCCAAACAGAACAATGTTGATTTAATGTTCCAACGATATTAATAATTTCGATTTGCTGGCTTAATGGAGGCACTGGAAACGGAAAGCTTCTGAGCTGAGTCATGTTTATAGATGCCAAGTTGGTCGTTTGCTTCGAAGCTCGGGCAAAATAACTGCGTCCAACCATGGAGTTAAACACTAGCTCAACCCATTCATTTAAAACCTCGCCAGACGGGACTCGCACCTTAAATACGTGATTTTGATGAAGGCAATTCTCAATGTTTGAGCGCCATATAGCAGTCCTCCCGACTTTATCCCAATCACCACCTTCGGTGATCAATAAGTCTCCGGGCTGGACAGCGTACTTCTCTATCTCATCAACAGGAATATCAATCGTTTTCAAGTTAGTTAGGTTGAAAAAACCTCGTTGGACATTTGCTACAGCTAAATATGGACAACTTATGAGTTCTCTATCCTTTAGCTTTCTACCTTTAGTAACCCCACCAGTCACCAAAGCAATCTCATCAAAAGCTACCACTTGCCAGTTCGTGGGGTACTCAACATCAGACTCAGCAACTGAAACGGACTTTTGCTTCCGCATTAATTTCTTTTCTAGATAGCAATTTAGAAGTTCAGTGCGCTGACCACGGGCCCGTTCTAGATCAGCCACATTAAAATCACTTCGGCATAAAAGGCCTTTAACAGCTAGCTCTTTAATGTGGTCGGAAAAATCAACTGTATCTTCAGCCGAGGAAAATAAACTCGAAAAATTAACTCTTACTCGTTGCCAATGCTGCTTCAGCTCAAAAGGACTGCTTGCTTCAGCCAAAGCCCTCAATGATGCTTGGCGAAGTTGATTTTGAACTTGACGCTTTTGCTGTTGCTGCTCCTCTAGCTTGTCACAAAGAGACATTAGCTCATCAACTTTAGCCAATAGTTTTGGTATGTCATCTTTGGGTGGAACAGCAACTAGAATATTAGAGATAGAATCCTGATTTAAAGTGTTTCCTTTTATCGCAGCTTTATTGCCAGACGATAAGTCAAAACCGTTCAAACATTTTAAAAAGTAATCATTCAACTCACTAGCAAATGGGTAAATCGAGATAATAGCTTCATTGTGGTAAGCATCGACTCCTAGAACGGAAAGGCGCCCTATAGTAAGCTTGAAACTCATGATAAGTGTACCTGCTTTTACAGGTGGGCACTTAAACGACTTTTCTCGTGCATCTTGAGATACAGTTTCAGATGAAACAGAGATCACCTCTTGGTGACTCATATCAGCTATTGAAAACCAAGGATATTCCCCAGTATTCCAATATACGGACTCTTTTCTTGGAGGAGTCCTTCCCGCAACGAAATGACACAAATTACCAAACCTTACCCACCGCCAGCTGTTAGGGATTTCGAAAGGAAATTTGCTTGGTAACGGCTCAATTTTCTTATTTTGTTTAATCTCTTTTAAAGCTATCCGTTCTTGCTGAACTATTTCTATTTCTTCAAGAAACGACTTTGCTGTAGCCTCCCCTGTGCTTGAGACTAGCCTTCCTGTGACAGCTAAATGTAATACTAATTTTCGTAATTCATCTACACCACTAGGAGCATCAATAATATGCCCAAACTCAGCGATAAACTGTTTCGCATCCATCAAGCTATTCCTTCATCTTTGAACTGATGGGCTAATGCAGCACCTAATTCACTTTTAAGGGCGTTTTCGACTTCATCTATTTCACCAAGTAGCTTTTTGTACTTTTCTAGTAAAACATCGGGATCATGGCTTTCTTCATCTGGTGCATTAGGGTTTGGTATATCTAAGTCATAAATCGGCCAATACAAACGGTCACCGGCTGCTTGAGCATCTTGTGCTTGAATTCGTAGTGGCTCAGCCTTAGCTTGCAGTTCCGATATCTGAGTGTTTACCCTCTCGCGGTTGTTAGAGTCTTTTGTACCCTTAAGGCTTTCTCTCAATGAGCGGACCTGGCTTTCTAGCTCACGTGCTTGATTATTTAATTGCTCGGCCTTATCCCATTGAGGTTTTGCCTCAGCAAGAGCTTCTGTACGCTTAGCCTTGAAGTCGACTTTCCAGGCAAATTCATTCTCTACACGTTCACTAAAGTCGTTTGCTTCACTTCCCCACCATGTTTTTTCCGCTTCGAACTCTTCGATACGAATAGGCTTTGTTTTTGAGTAACTCTTATAGCCCTTCGGATACGGATGCTCGTAAAACCAAATATCACTTGTCGCAAATTCATCACTGCCGTCGGCAACCTGGCCTTTACGTGTGAAGAACAGTAAATTGGTTTTGATTGTGGTATACGGAGCAAATACGCCTTTAGGAAGGCGAATAATGGTATGTAAATTACATTCACGGAGTAACAACTCTTTGAGCTTGCCTTTTATGCCATCGCCAAACATTACCCCATCAGGAAGTACAACTGCAGCTCGGCCATTGTCCTTAAGTAGCTTTTTAATCATCAAAGCCATGAACATGTCTGCAGTTTCACGAGTACGTAAATCTGCTGGGTAGTCAGAGCCTACACCGTCATCTTCATAACCGCCAAACGGTGGGTTAGTAATAATGCAGTCATGCTTATCATTGGCAGACCATTCATTCCACCCTTTAGCAAGGGTGTTACGGTGATCAATTTGACTAGGTACATCAATGTCATGCAATAGCATGTTAGTCGTACACAAAAGGTGAGGTAACTGCTTTTTCTCAAACCCAAAAATCAGTTCTTCAATCGCTTTTTTATCTTCTGCGCTCGATTTTTTGCTCACCTGCGTTCGGAAATGGTCTATTGCAGCAGTAAGGAAACCACCAGTACCACATGCAGGATCTAGTACTGTTTCCCTCTTATCTAGACGAGGGTTCACCATTTGCGCCATAAATTGAGTGATAGCGCGGGGAGTGTAGAACTCACCAGCATTACCCGCACCACGAAGATCGTTGAGTAATTGCTCGTATACATCACCAATATTGGCGCGTGTTTTGAAGTCATGAAAGTTAATTGAGTCTTCAAGCTTTTCTATAATAGCCAGCATCAATGGGCCAGATTTCATATAGTTATTAGCATCTTCAAAAACTTGCTTAATAACTTTGTATTGCTTGCCGGCATTAGCATCTATGCCATCTTTCAGTGCTGGGAAAAGCCTATTGTTGACAAAGTTAGTGAGTTCACTGCCCGCGATTTGCGGCTGTTTCTTACCTTGTGCATCAACTTTGAACGCAGCCCAGTTCCGCCAACGGTACTGTTCAGGAATCGGTGACTTGTAGGTTTTTCCTGCTTCTTCAGCATCGTCTTCCCACTCTTCTTCTCGCTGGTCGAAAACCTTAAGGAACAACATCCAAGTGAGTTGCCCTAAACGCTGTGCGTCTCCATCAACACCATCATCTTTTCGCATGATGTCTTGGATGCTTTTTACTGTACTACTTAAATTCATCTTACTTCTCTGTTAAATCCACGATGACTATGCCGTTAAATCATCACGGTACAATTCGTTCTCAAGCTCTTTTATTGCTTGTTGGTACTTATCGAGCCCACCAAATATGTTTCGTCGGATCTGAGTCTTACTGCCAAGCTGGTCAAACGGTGGGAGCTCTAATATTTTTGGATTTTCAATATCTTGAACGCCATGTTGGGCAAACTTATCAACTAAAGCCTCAAGCACTAACTTTGCTTGTTCACCGTATTTACCAAACACATCACGCTTTTTCACATTGTTGGCGCGCTCTTTTCGCGTCAATGGTTTTTGGTTGAAGGCGACATGAGCGACCAAATCGAACACATCCAACTCGTCACCGTTAGGAATCGCTTGCTGCAACAATTCTAGTTTGATTCCGTGCTCCGCTAGCTCTTCAACAATCGCCTGCTTTCGATCGCTATCATTCCAACGTTTTAAAAAGTCGGAAAGTGTACCAAAATTCTCTTTGACTGACTGCTCTATTTGGTCTTTGAGAAGCACTCGGTAGTCTTCAGTAATGAGCTTTCCATCAGTATCTAGATACTGTGACCTTTCTGCAGCTAAATCTACATCAACATCGTCAATTACGAACTTCTTACGAGGCTCTTTCGGATCGTCAGGGTCTTCTGGAGGGTCTGGGAATTCTGGTTCAGGTCCATCATCTTCTATCGGTGGAACATCTTCTGGCGGAACCACTGGCTCATCCGGTTCTGGTTCATACACAATGACCGGCTCGCCATCGAACTCAGGATCAGAAAAAAGCCTAGTCGCCCCTTTAAAGTCCATAATAGTAAAATAGAGTTTGTTATAGTCTTCCCTTAATCGAGTCCCTCGCCCTATGATTTGTTTAAACTCAGTCATAGAGTTTATGTTCTGATCAAGAACAATTAGCTTGCACGTTTTCGCATCGACGCCTGTGGTTAGTAACTTTGATGTTGTAGCGATGACGGGGTAAGGCTCATCATTATCAATAAAATAGGAAAGTTGGGCTTTACCTTCATTATCATCACCCGTAATACGCATGACATAACGTCTGTTGCTTGCTGCCGCTGGAATAAGCTTCACCAACTCTTGCCTCATTCTTTCTGCATGATCTTGCTCGTCACAGAAGATGATGGTTTTGGCCATGGGGTCAGTTGAGCTTAAATACTCCCATACCTTTCGGGCTACAAATCTGGTTCTTTTTTCAAGCACTAGATTCCGATCAAAGTCTTTTGTGTTGTACTGCCTTTGCTCTACTTCCTGACCATATTTGTCTGTCTTACCTTTCTCAGGTGTGTAACCGAGGGCGTCAACATTAGATGCAATACGAATCACTTTGTAAGGAGCCAGAAAACCATCTTCTATACCCTGTTTTAACGAATAGGTATAAATGGGTTCACCAAAATACTTAAAGTTAAATTCAGGATTGATGATCTGCCCGTCGACTGGTTTTACTTCTTTAGGTGTAGCTGTCAAACCGATGTGAGTAGCACTATCAAAGTACTTAAGGATCTCATGCCAAGCAGAGTCTTCTCGAGCGCTACCTCGGTGACACTCATCTATTACAACTAAGTCGAAAAAGTCTCTTGGAAACTGCTTGTAGATTTGCTTCCACTCTTCTTTCCCTGTGACGGCCTGATATAGGGCCAAGTAGATCTCATAGCTTTTCTTAGCTTGTCTGTTTGTTACCTTATGCATGAACTCGCCAAAAGGAGCAAAATCTTGCTGCATAGTTTGATCAACAAGAATATTCCTATCAGCTAAAAACAAGATCCGTTTTTTTGCCTTAGCTTTCCAAAGACGCCAAATAATCTGAAATGCGGTGTAAGTTTTTCCTGTACCAGTTGCCATAACTAACAGAATACGTGATTGTTCTTTAGCAATAGCTTCTAGAGTACGATTGATTGCTACACGTTGATAGTACCTAGGTTCCTTACCGGTGCCGTCCGTATAGTACGGCTGCTCGATTATCTTTTGAGCTTGCGTCGTTTCAATACCTTTCCACTGCTGATAGATAGGCCAAAGTTGCTCTAACGTTGGAAACTCATCCAAGGTCAGCTCGCGTACTACAGGTAGTGTTAATCCCGTACGATCATGGAGTAAAAAAGCATCACCATTACTACTTATCGCAAATGGAGCATCAAGCATCTCGGCATAATTGAGGGCCTGTTGCATGCCATGCCCCACTGAATAAGAATTTTTTTTAGCTTCAATAACAGCTATCGGCAAGTTTGGTTTGGCGTACAAAACATAATCAGCTCGCTTAGGACCACCTTTCTTTTCAGGGTTCTGTATTCGTGCTGCAAGCTTGCCACGAACCATTACGCGCCCATCAGTAAGATTTACCTCTTCACGAAACTGATGTTGCTTCCATTCCGCTTTTTCTATCGAAGGTGTAATGTACTTAGTGCATATATCTCTTTCCGAGAGCAATTTTTTGTCCATACTTTTTACACTCCAAACCTAGCCATTTTTAACCTTCAAAAAACTCTTCATCAATCCGCTTGATATGCAAAACCTGCTCATCTCGGCTACCAATGTTGTAGCGAAGCATCAATTTAGCTAACTCTTTACCATTGATAAGTACAATGCGCTTGCCTAGGTCTTTGGCTGTTTGAATAGCTGATGAAGTAAATTCAGATGTGGTAATGAAAATGCCTTTTTGTGCTTTCTTCAGATTAAGTGCTCCAAAAAAGTCTCTGATTTCACCAGCGCCAACGTTGTTTCCATCGGCGTAACGCTTGGCCTGGATGTAAACCTGATCAACACCAAGTGGGTCTTGATTAATCACGCCATCAACACCGTTATCACCGCTCTTTCCAAGCGTATGAGCCATACCTTCATCACTTCCGCCATAACCCATTGCTAGTAACAGGTCGATAAGTAGCTGCTCAAAGAAAGCAGGGGACACTTTACGGGTACGTGATAAAATATCTGAAGCTAAGGAATCGTTGATTTGTTTATAAGCAGCTCTGAGAATTTCATCTGGTGTCGCATCGTTATCAACAACATCAGTAGCTTCTACTTTTTCTACGTCACCATTTTTTTGCTTCGTGAACGTATTGAAGTCATCAAAACGTTTTAGGTATTGGTTATTAATCTCTTCACCACTATTTAGAGCTTCTTTCCCCAAGTCTGTTATCACGAAATGACCACGCCTTGCTGAATCCAAAAGCCCTGCTTTGGCTAGATAGGTTTTGGCCCACCCAACTCGGTTCGTGAATGCCGCTTGTCGGCCACTAGGAAGCAGCTCCGTTCTCTCGTCTTCTGACAGATTGAATTGATTCGCCAGCAAGTCTACAACGTTGCTAAGCTTAACTTCTTCATTCTTCGCAGCCTCTAACACTGGCTTCATTAACTCTTGATAATTTGGAAGCATTTAGGCACCTGTTTTTTGTTGTTCAATCCACGCTTCCAAGTCTTCACGCTTGAAACGCCAAGAACCGCCTACTTTAAAACCAGGTAGCTTTCCTTCGCTTGCTAACCGATATGCTGTTTTTTCGGCAAGCTTTAGATACACTGCAACTTCTTTCAAGGTTAAAATTTGGTCTACCATTCAGAGCGTTATCTCATGTTGGTTTAATACTTCAGAATTGATGGTGAGAGAATATGGGAAAATTGGGGAATCGGCAATGTGAGATAACTCAATACAAGACTGAGTGCATAAAAAATACAAATCCCCACCAGCTTTCGCTGGTGGGGATTTGTTCTATTAGTAGCATTTCATAACTATCAATACGGTGATTGCTTGAACGATAACCTCTCCACGATCTTGATAATTCAGTAACTACAGAGTTTAAGACAAGCACTCACCTAAGGAGTTAGCAATGTCTCGTTACATTGTGGGGGACTCTCGTCTTTCGAATAAGCATCCGTACTAAGGTGATTCAACTTTCTGTATGTTTTGTCAAAATAGCGCTTGTCGGACCAAACCTGAATATCGCCGATGACAAATAAGTGTTTTTTAGCTCGGGTAACAGCTACGTTCAACAAATTTGGTTTTGAAGAAGCCCAAGACGCTCCTCCACTGTTTTTAATGTCGCAGCCGAGAACCAAAATAACGGTCTCATTCTCCTTGCCTTGGAAGGTGTGCACCGTCCCTACATTGTTATTCAAAAAGTGATTAAACTCCTTTTCATTCCAACTAGAGTTACTAAGCAGCTCTGACTTGCTACGCCTCAGATCTTCTTTCAACTCTTTTCTTACCGCTTTAAATGGTGTTATTAAATAGATGCTGCTTAAGTCGCCATTGTACACTGCCAATTCGAATAAAAGGGCTCTAACATCTTCACCCAACTCACGTTTATACTGTTTGTGTAAACAATCTCCTTGTGAATCATTCCAGCGATTACGCCCTAAAGCCATATGAGTTCTTGGTTCAACATCTTTAGCCTTGTCAGAGCCATGTATCATTCGATTGTTGTAAGCTATTTCATTCGAAATGCTAAACATGGGCTCGATACATCTACGATGTACCCATAACGGTATACCTATCCATTGTTCTTCCCCATCCATATCTATCATACAGCCATACGGATTAACGCGATCAGCTAACGTCTGAACTGACCACATACAAGGGTCCCACTTCTCTGATTTTTCTTGCAACTTAGATTGCATTAAGTAGTCAATCAGCTCTGGTGGAGATGTAAACACAGGTTCAATTTGCAGAGGGTCTCCAACAACCACAGCTCGCTTAGCACGAAGCAAACCACCTACAGCAGATTGTGGTACTGCTTGCCCAGCCTCATCAATCATTAGCCAACCTAAAGACTCTGGCGGCAGCTTAGAAAACATATTTCCCAATGAAGCAAAAGTCGTCGAAACCACGGGGACAAACATAAATAGTATCTGCCAAATCGCTAGTGCATTCTCGCGACTCTTCCCTAAAACAACATCATTCACTTTATGTATCTGAGATCGAAAACTATTCAGGTTGCTAGCCTCGATCAACCAAGCCTCATGAAGTAGTAACGCTGCAGCGTATACGTCAGACCTCAGTGCATTGATCTTTTCCTGCTGCCAGCACGCGTGTCTCTGTCTGTCATGCCCCTCAATATCATCAGTAGTTTCTGGTAAGTGATACCCCTTAAACTCGTCTCTATAGGCATCTAACTCATCTAAAAGCTTCTGCTTTTCAAGCTCTTTGGATTGGATATCAACTTGCTGCTGTAAAATTTTCTTTGTACACCCTTTTCTCTCGATTTCTTTGGAATCAACGTCACCAATAATCAACCGAATAGATTTTTTGACATTTTCGTACTCACCGAGTTTTTGAGATAGTGAAGCCTTATATTGTTTATTTTTCTTAGTGTTAAAGAACCGACTAAACCAACCAGGTGAGTTAACCTTCAATAGCTCAAGGGAAATAGAAATTTCCTCTTCCCTTCTCACTTCAGCATTTCTTGTTGAACTAAGGACATCTAGCTCTACAGAGAGCGTATGAACATGCTTTTCTAGCTCATCTAGAACTAGGTTCATTTGATGCAAATCAGCATCAAACTGATGTTCATCGAAAGTCTTTTGCAGGCTATCAAAATAGGCTAACTTGTCATTCAACTTATGGAAACGAGATAACTTCTCGTTAAAGGTCTTTTTGGCAATGTGAAAAGAGGGCCCGGTATAAGTTGAGCGATATTGCCAAAAATTCAAGAAGTCTAAAGAGGGCTCTCTAACCGCTGGTTCATTGCCTTTTTCATAGTGATATTTAAAGAAAAAGCGATCGAGAAACCTTTGCCTCTTTTTATAAGCTCCCATAGCAGCTGAGATATTTCCCCAGCTCTGCTTTTTATCGTCCAAAGGTTGTAAACGACCTTTCTTTTCATCAGCACTAACTTGATTTGCTACAGAACGAAAAAAACTGGTATTAGCGTATCTGTCAGCTATCGACTTTGCTTGAGGAAGCTCTTTTGAGATATTTTCAACGGCGGCATTGTTTGATGACGCCACAACCATTTCAAAATCAGTAAGCTCTTCAATAAGAAATCCTTCTGAACTTAACCCATCGCTAACCTTCGAAAAAGAAGCTAATACCTTCGCTCTCTCAACAATGTTTTGCGCAATGATATCCCGCAATAACGTCGTTTTACCTGTGCCAGGAGGACCATTAACCGAGATCACGCCACCTGTTTTCAGCTCCTTGAATACCGTATTGATGGCGAACTGCTGCATTAAAGACATGTTATGCGCAGGCTCTGTCAGCCACCTTCCTTCTGGTGTTTCTTTGGGGTTCAAGTGATTATGAATCAACGGTATCGAATCGTTGGTATACAGATCAACATGCTTATGACTGGATTGTCCCAAGTAGGTTTGAAGGGGCTGGCTGGCCCTGCCAGTGGAAATCGCATTAATGGCTCGCTCTATATCTCGAATATAAAAGCTGTTTAAAATAGGTAACTGAGATTCGTCTTCTTTAGATGAATCGTCATTATCGTCTTCAATTTTTCCTGGGGCCTTTTTGTTCTCCAAAAGATTGTCTGACTTCGCCTCATACTCATAAAAAGCCATCTGAAACGGGTAAGCCTTTGAGTTCTCTGAAAGCAACAAATCTTGATTAGAAATACCAGCCCATTGGTAAAGCCCCTCAACCAAGCTCATTAGACTTTTCACACAAAGAGTATGCCTTCCCTCTAAGCTAGGGTGGTTGGGCAAGGTGGCTTCCCAGCGATCCACAAACTCGTTAAGATCGTCACACCGACTATCAAATCGTTCCTGAGATATACTCCCAGCCCTTCCCCCTAGTAACTCTGCTAAAGCCCACGGTAGCGTGCTTACCGAAAAGGTATCCAACCGAGGGGTACCAAACTCATCCAACATCAATTTAGCAAAGCAAGACGCTCCCTCATTATCTCTTCTTTGCTCTATTTCTTCAGAGACACAATCCTCCTGGCTGTGGGTAGAAAAGTACTCCGCAACTTTTTTATCTATCGCCGATTTATCGAATAATCCCAGATATAGGGTATAAGTACACTTTTTGCCCGGAGTAAGACCGAGCGAATCACGAGCCGCGGGATCTAGCCACGGAAGTAGATGGTTACCACATGACTTCAACTCGTGACACGACACATTTACTGGTGCAATTTTACTGTCGTCTTTATCTGGTACTGAGTAGGCTTGAAAAAACTCCACTAAATGCCAGGCTTTCAATATATTTATCGAGTCTTCTTTTCTACTATCCACGAATTAACGCCTATCAATACCATCAAATATCATTAAGTTACGATAATATACAGCCTGATTGCATAAGGCGATGAAGAATGACAGAAGAATGATAGAGTGTGACGGCTCCCCTAAAAACAAAGCGGCATCGAATTACCTTAAAACTAGACACTCCTCCATCCAGTTCACTTTCAAGCCAAGCTACAGCCCTATCACTCGTAACATTTCCCCTGAAATTTTACGACCCCTCGTTCAAGCTATCCGTGAAAAGAAACGTGTCGATATAAGCTACACATCATTAAAAGATGGTGAAATCGTCGAACGGATAATTTGTCCGCTTACTCTTGTGTGCACACCACTACGCTGGCATGTGCGAGCATACTGTGAGCATGCTGGTAACTATCGCGATTTCGTTTTAAGCCGAATTCATGGTATACCCGAATTAAATGATGCTGCTACTTACGACAAAACAAGAGATAACTTATGGAACAAATCTGTTGTCGTCGAATTAGTTGCCGAGCAGAGATTCAATGATAAGCAAAAGGCGGAGATCGAAAAAGATTTCGGTATGAGTGACGACGTTCTTAGCATAGCTACAAACTCATCACTCATTCGATATGTTCTAGACGCTTACAATATTGACATCCTATCCAAAAATCTAATCCACAAGGACAACAAATTGTAATTGGTAACTTAGGATTTGTAATAGATTATTTGACCTAACAATAAAACTATTCTTCAGCAATCTTCAATTTCTAAAATAAACTTGCTTTTGTTACCATTATTTTGAGAATGACCTGAAGGAATGTAGTGAATTTTACACCGATAACTTTCAATATCTCCCCAATCACCTTCCATTTTAGGAAAAATCCAAAATCCACTGTGAGATGGCGTATCTACGTCATCAGCAAAGTTTAATTCTTGTTGATAGGGACCATTAATATCATTGTTGATATTAATGTTTACTATTGACTTTAATTGAATAATAGATTGGGAATTATCTAGTGGATACGGGTAGAGTATAGGATGGTTGTCTACGTCCGAAAACGCTATCTCAACGTTGTCAATAACTACACATCGGAGCCGGCTTTGTAAGCTCATTGAACATTGCTCAACTAAAGAATTTGGTAGTATTACTTTAGTTGCAAATATATCAAACGCACTTTCCAAAGAACCTTTGGTACTTTTCAATACCGCAATCTTTGCATCACGTCTAAAGTCTAAATATTTAGACGAAGCAATTGCACTCAGTATGCTTACAATAACTATTGTGATAACAACCTCTATTAGAGTAAAACCTTTTTTTGAAATCATATTAATCACTTTAAATAGCCATCGAGATTGATTACATGCAACTCATGCTTTTGTTTGATTTATGCTCATACATCAATCTATCAATAGTTTCTAAAGTAGAATTCAAATCTTTAGAAAATTTTGCTTGACCATATGAGAAAGACAATCCTTGATAAGAGGAAAATAATTTGGCAAATTCTCTCTGTATATTTAGCATTTTATCAAATAAGTTAAATGAAGATTCGCTATCTACTATAATAAGAAATTCATCCCCACCAACTCTTATTATATGATCTTTGTCTTTTCTGAATGATTTTTTAAGCAATTGACTAAATGTAACTAAAACCTGATCACCAACCAAATGCCCATGTTTGTCATTTACATTTTTAAATCCATCCAGATCTATATATAGAAATAAACTATTAGCACTAAAGTCAATACGTTTTAATATTTTCCTATTATGTAAACCCGTAAGATCGTCTGTATAAGCTTGTATTTCATAATTTTTAGATTCGTTGTACAATGACGTAATATCTTTTCCTAGAGTAAATATATAGTCATTATTTCCACTAGAGCATTTGAACTTCAAAATATCGAAATACTTTATATTATTCCCATCCACAAACTTGATAACTTTGTTGTTTGAATCGTGGTTATATATATAGCTAATTGTTAAATCGTGACATTCCCTAAACAAGTCACCTACATTATCTTCCGCTAAATATGCCACTTGTTCATTAGTCATTCCTATAATATCGAAACCTATATATTCATTAGTCCAATTTTGAAAATGTTCATTCAAATAAATAATTCTATGCTCAGAATCTCTTATTGAGATGAAACCTGGAAAATTGAGAATAAACATGTCGTACAGCTGACATAGATCACTAAAAGAGTTCACGGTATTCACCTTAAAAAACTGCTCCATCGTGGGGGCGAGGAGCAGAGGCAAGGTCTATGAAGGTAAGACCAAATGGGCAATGTAACAGTGATATTTTGTATAAAACACCACCTAATTTGCTAACATTTTATCTATAAGTGTTTATTTTACGAACTACATTGCATTTCATAACGATTGAAGAAATTGATCGATCGAAAATTTTGATCGTAACGATCACCCACAACAATTAATAATGATCGTATCGATCATTATTAATTGTTGGAAAACTCATTTTTTTCATACTGTTAATTCAAATTGCATCCGTTATTAACACTTTAGTCAGTATTAAAGTCATTTACTTGAACAATCATTGCAATTGTCACATATGTGAAGCATCTCGCAGTTATGTAATTAGGTTTACAGTTGTTAGCGATCAGAGTGACTTCCTCACTAAACAGCTCTCCATCCACTCTTCCACTTCACTTTCAATCCAAGCTACTGCTCTATCCCCCAAACTGATGGATTTTGGAAACTCACCATCATTCATTTTTCGGTAAATCGCTGAACGGCTTAATGCTGTTTTTTCCATTACTTCTTTTAGTTTTAGAAATCTCATGGGACATCCTCCTATGGCTGTGGTCCTCATGGGATAAGCAGGTTCGGTAAAAAAAAGTGGCATCGGCGCAGAGTGCGCACAATCAAAAATTATTCAGGTATATGTCATCTCTGTGAATTCATTCCATGACTGATATAGGGAGCCTGAATATGTCTAAATTTGACCGCTACAGTCGTTTGTTACCTCAAAAAGAATATGAGCACCGAGTGCTCGAAGAAGCCGCTGAAATACTCAAAGATCGCTATATTCGCGGTGATGCTTTTTCAAGTCCCACTGCAACCTCAGATTACTTACGCTTTAAATTGGCAGGGTATGAACATGAAGTTTTCGCGGTTATGTTTTTGGACAATCAACACCGATTGATTGAGTTTAAAGAGCTGTTTCGTGGCACGGTTGATTGCGCAAGTGTTTACCCTCGCGAGGTAGTGAAAGAAGCACTGCAAGTTAACGCCGCAGCGGTGATCTTCGCCCATAACCATCCTTCGGGCGATCCTGAACCATCACAATCGGATAAGCGGATCACTGAGCGTTTAAAAGAAGCGCTCTCGCTGGTGGACATTCGAGTGCTTGACCATTTCGTGGTAGGTAACAGTTGCGTCTCATTTACTGAGAGGGGGTGGTTATGATCATTAGTGATTACCAAGGTGTCCAGTTGCCAGTCAGTTTTTGTAAAACGATAAGTAACCTATTGAAGCACCATGTGGTTCCAGGTGATGCTAAGCGCCTAGTATTCAACTTTAGAGATCCTACATACTATCGAACCCGGATTGGGCTACATCCTGTCGAAATACAATTAAGCAGGGACAATGAGCACTCGCCTTGGTCATTGGCGTTTATCGCCAGCTTTTCTTATCAAAGCGATAGTGCTCAATCCCTTGATGTTGAGTTGTACTTTCACTTACGTAACCATTGGTGTTACCAACCCGATGCTGGCACTGCTGATCTCTTACAGCCTGCTGTTTTAGATCTTTTCAACACTTGGTGCACCGCACTAGAGCGACACCTAAATCGCCGAGCATTCAGCGATATCCAATTGAGCCAAATCCGTTAAACCCTTTTCTATTCAATTTAATCTTACTCTCGTAGGAGGCTTTACCATGTCTGATATTCTATTCACCCCATCAAGCTTACCCATCGCCAACTCTTTACATACACTGCTAAGAAAAACCCTAACTGAACACATAATGCACGATGAAGCTCTTGCCACCAGCCAATCTATTGTCATGAATTTTCGTGACAGTTCTTACAACGAAGAAGATGGCGGTTTTCATCCAGTAGAAATCGCTCTTTGCCAATTAGGAGATGGCCGCTGGAATATTGAATACATCACCGACTTTGCTTATGTCGGAAATTATTACCCAGAACTTGAACGCAGCTTAGATTTTGATTTTCGAGCTCAATCCTTTTATGCACCTTACTGTGGTTGGGGACCAATCAAAGGGAGCCGTGCTGCGATTCAACTCTATAACCTATGGGAAAGTAATTTTCTCGTTTACACGAACATGAACGCTTATGACGAGATCTCGGTTAAGCCGCAATGAAAGATCCATGGCTCCATCATTGGAAATAGAAATTCATTAACACTATGGATTGATGAGTTCACTAAACACATTAGGTTGAAGCTATAAGCCAAGTGTTTGTTCGGGATGAAAAAGATTGCCGATATAGTGCGCCCATTTCTGGGGTTCTATATCGGCATATGCGTTTACAACCACTCGCCCTTCGCGCTCGTTAAAGCACAATAATAACAATGACTTACAATTATCAAGGTTAACGAAATATCTATATTAGTTATAAATTGGAAAGTGCTTGTTTGGCCATTTCATACGCTTCTATCATAGCAGGATGACCACATGACGTTGCTCTGAACAATTCGATATATTTCTCTGATCGAAGTGCATCGACTTGCTGCCATAGATGACGATTGGCCACCGGTTTTTTGTCTGACTTTCGCCAACCTTTTTGCTTCCAGTTATCGATCCACTCGTTAAACCCACGAACACAAAAATCACTGCTGGTATAGATGGCATCACCATCACGTGCATATTGCATACTTTCCAACAGCGCAATCAACTCTAACTCAGCATTATTGATGTAACCCTGCATGGGTAAACACTGTTGGTCTATTTTACCTGCCTCGTCATACACCACTAAACCAATTCCACCACCCTCAGTGGAGACCGTGACTGCGATATACAAAGCGCATGATTCATTTTTCATTATTCGTACCTTTTCTGTTTCGACAACGCATCGTGCTTGCCTCTCATCAGATATGGAAACGATGTGAAAAATAAAGTGCGCTGGCCACACACGGTCCTAATTCATAAGGAGACTCTATGACCACTTTGTCACCATTTCGGGAGGCGCTTTTAAAAGCCTTACTGAAAGCTGCGCTAGCAAGCTATCACCATCTCAGTGCTCACTACCAACAGGTCAAGCGTGAAATGATTGACCTGAGCGACCACGATTTATTTGAAGAAACAAAACGCCATCCTGCGCTACATCTTCACTGCCTCTTAGCCAGTCTAGAACTCATGCACCGTGGATATTATCTCAGTGATATTCGTGATGTAAGAAATGACTCCTAACCTCACAGCGACATCAATATGCGCGCCATTTCACAAAACCATATCAACCAATTTGGGTGAGACATTATCTGTCTCACTCGTCCGTATTCTTTCATCAATCAATAGCATCGTGTTCTACGTGCAGATCGAGGATAAAACAAATGAGTAAAAGCAACGTATTACATCACGTTGATGAACAGTCTCTTAATGACCTTATTCGTCGCCATGAATCATTCACTTTAACGAATGTGAAAAATTTCAACCAGGCGGTGAAGAAGGTAGAGCAACTAATAGAAAAACAAGGGCTTTCGTGTCGTGTATATACCGCAGGTCGCTCTGCAACCATGGCAGCGGCTTTGGCCTCCGGCCCTGCGGTCATCTTTGGCTTAGCCTCTGCAGCAGCCATTGCGACACACAAAATAGTCACCTTAAACCCTGATTACGAGATCGCTAAGTACCCACTGACTGACAAGCTTGTAGTGAACTTTAAGAAGTAACCCTTACTAGGACTGTGTGGCCACCAGTCCTCCCATTTTTCCCGCTATCACTCCAAACATTGATGTCTTGGGGCTAGATAAGTGTGCTTAAAATTTGGTGGTCCTATGTCTACTAGCACAAATCGACAAAGTACCGAGCATCTCGAATTGATATTCGAGATTTATTCTCTAATCCCCACAACACGAAAAATAACAGCACGTGAACTGCACCTTGCGCTTAACGATAAAGGGATTGCGCGAAGTAAACGTACTGTTCAGCGTTGCCTTGATTGCTTATTGACTTACTTTGATGTTGAACAAGATGCGACAAGCAAACCTTATGGCTATCGCCGTACTGCGAATTCAAAACTGGCTTTAGGTCCTCGTGAACACATGGTGTTTTTGTGGGCTGAGGCCTACTTAAAAACGCTTTTACCACCTTCTTACCATCTCATGGTAGACAGTGCTTTTACACCTTTTAGCACTTCAAGTACTAAACGCAAACTGATCGATATTCGACAGTCCGAATCTTCTCGCACCAAGGAAACAAGCAGTATGGTTTTTGAAACCTTATGTACTGCCGTGTTTTACCAACGTGAAGTTAGGTTATCACTCATAAACGTACCTCAGAGTCTGTATATCAATCCATTGGGATTTATCGTGGAGCAAGGCCATCTTTACCTTGCATACCAATATCAAGATACCTTTCACGTAGCGCTCATCGATGAGGTTTTGTCTGCGTATCTCACCACTTTTGCTTATCACTACCCCAACAATTTTTCACTTAACAACATTCCCCTCTCTAAGAAGGAACTCACATAATGAAACACACAACGATAAAATCGACCATGGGCATATCTGGGTTATTACTACTCGCCGCATGTGGCGGTGGTAGCGATAGTAACAGAGGTAGTACTATTCCAAGTACGTCTGCCAAAGTTGGCGGTCTAGCTATTGATGGTTATGTTGAAGGTGCTACTGCATTTCTCGACTACAACTTCAATGGTGTCATGGACGAAAATGAACCACGTGATATCACTGACCAAAACGGACGCTTCGATTTTGCTATTGAAGAAGATGACTTAATCTGTAAAGAGTACTCGCCAATTATCGTCGATGTACCTGCTGGTGCGTACGATAGCGATTATGGCTTAGTCGATAAACCTTATCGCTTAACCTTGCCGCCTTCATTTGCCTCTGACAACGTAGGTGAAGATGTATTCGCAACCACTCCATTCACTACCGTAATTTGGTCTGCTGTTGAAACGGACCTGTTACAAAGTGGTGTAAGCAACTGTAAAGAGTTGGCTACCGATACCGAAGCACAAAACAAAGTTGCACGTCTAGTTGCTGAGAAGGAATATGAGTTGGGTAACCGCTACAACATTCCTGCTGACGAACTATACGCAGACTTCATCGCTTCTGGTAATACAGAACAGCATCAACTAGCTCAGCTTCTAACTGGTGGTCTAGCAAAAGGCTACTCAGAAACTTCAGCCCTAGTCGATGCGCACCCTAACGCTTGGAAAGCTACGGTCGAGTACTACGTAGAGAAAGATGAACATGGTGAGTTCACTAAGTGGTATCGTGAAGAACGCGTGTTAGACGCAGACTCTCATTTGCTACGTGTGTATGAAGTATCAGAAGACCTAGAAACTTTAGGGCGCTTGATTGTATACCGTAACAAAGTTAAAGCTGAAGATGGTGCTGTATTGAAATACACCGATGATCTAATCGACTACATCCCTGAACTTAACAAGTATGGTTGTGGCTTGATGAACGATTACGTACAGAACCCTAAGGACTACGGTAACGACACCGTTACGTTCTCTGTACAAGCTTCTGTTCTAGTTGACAACCATACTGCATGCGCTGATCCGTTAGTGTACACATCGAGTACGCCTTACGCTAACGTCATTCGTGAATTGAAAGATGGCAATGTGTTACTACAAGCTGGTATGTGGGGATTCGATTACGGTAACGATGCCGTTATCGATGACCTAATCAGTGATGGTCTATACTCTAACATCACGGACCCAACAGTACTGGACCAGTTCTCAACTTGGAACTTTGCTCAAGACTCAACTGAATCTTACGGCGCATCACGTTGGACTCGTACATCTGTTGTCAACACATCAGAGAAAAACGTTATCACTGACGTGAACAATAAAGGCATCTGGATTGTACGTACCACTTACCCTAACGGAACACACAAAACTCAATGTGGTGACTCTTTAGATACGTTAGTGGACGTAGCTCATATGGGTATGTGTGAACAACTACCCATAGTGCCCGCTAACTAATCATAACGAGTTGAGAGGGGGTCTATCCCCTCTCATTTTTTTATTTTATTGAGCAACCAAAATTTCTATTTCCAGTTCCAAATTGCTTGGTGCGTACTTTGGCAAAGTAACTAAGACGGCGAAATAGCTCCTCAAGAACAGAAGAAGACTTAAGGCTGTTTACATCGATGTGGTATACACAATTGTCAGGAAAGTGCACTAAACGACCGCCATCATCAAGATCAGTATCTAATGCCCGACACCATGCCGTTTTAATTTTGTGAGATAGGTTGTTTCGGTAAGAGAATGACCCCAGGCTGTTATATACATCCTTGTTAAACAACAGAACAAGGTGATAGTGATGATGTAACGCTTTATCTTTTTCCTTCACCCATACATATCTTAATCGACATTTCCGCTTCGGTTTCCCTGCTCTTTCTTTCCTTCTTAAATCAGCCTGTATTTGCGCATCCAACGAAGCAATGAAATTTTTCATCAAATTTGATTCTTCCTTCACCATTAAAAGTGGTAATCGCAAATCGACTCTTACCGCCATCGTTCTAGGATGATCATCCAAAGCTAAATCGAGCGTGTCATAAATCCTTTGTAGATAATCAACTAACAGCCCCTCTTTTTGTTTCAAAACAGGTAGGCCATTGAACTCATCATTATGAGTGACTTTCTTTTTTTGTGTTTTCATTTTCTATACCTCTGGTTGGTTCGGTATAGAAAGGTGGATGGTTGTTAAAAATAATTTCACTCTGCCATGTAGGTATATTAACCATAACCGCAATCCCCGATCTAAACTTTAGATAAGAAAAGACTTGTTCCTTATCAACCTCGAAACTAGACCATGCAAAACAGTTCAGATAAGCGTAACAATGCAACTTGCTGGTCAATCTGTTCAAAACTGACAACTCTGAAGTTACGATCTAAGGAAAATTGTGGGAATAGCATCAAAAAAACGAGCTTACATCAGGAGAAAATTTAGACATTGAATAAAATTTGACCACTAAAACGTTACAATCATTCATCCTAAATGCTACTTTGTTACTATCAAAAAACTACTAAGTAGAAACATGAGTCAGCCGAACGAAGAAACACTTAAGAGTTACTTAAAAAAATTATCTCAAACATCACTTGAACAAATAATAATCAGGGGGAATCGAGAAGGTTGTTTAGAAATTCCTGAAGATATAATTTCTTTAAATCGAAAACGTTTACCTGAACTCATTGAAGAAGGGTTAGCAAAGAGCTCAACATTAAGGTCTAGCAATAGCAGCGTTGCAATAGCAATAATTAGCAGAATTGTCGAGGATATAATTAGCGAGGATTGCCTTGATTTTTTAGATTCGGATGACAAATCAATACTGGTATTTATGCTTATGCGTTTATCGATAGAAGATGAACTATCCTACGCATTATCAGATGGCATTATGCAATGCTTTGACATGACATCACTAAAGATTAAATTAAAAACATCCATACTTTCAATAAATGAAGATCCTGAAAAAATAAAGTTGCTGATAAGGATTTATAAAGATGATTACTTTTTGTCAAAAAAATACTTTAATTTCAAATGGTTAAAAAATGACAACAAAGAACAAGCGAGATGGGCTGTTGAATACATATCAGAAAATAAGTTGATTTTGGAAGAATACGACAGCCTCCCTTTAAACTTAATTACGGAGAAAAATTACGTCCCTATCGTAGAAGGTATTTTCCATTCTTTGTGCTTTTGTGAGCGGGAGCAAGCTAAGTTTTACGAACGGTTCAAGCGCGCATGGAGCCAACACAAATTCAGAAAAAAAGCTGAAAATGAGAATAAAGTTAGCGTTAGCTTCTTAATGAAAAATGAAACAAAAAAAAGACTTCAAGAAGTTGCCGATTTCCATGAAACAAGCATGATTGATGTAATTGAACAACTAGTCAATTCCTCTTGGAAAGCTTTCAATGAAGGCCATGATTCTCTGTAGATTCTCTGAGTCATCGTCAATGAGGGCATAAGCGCCCTCGAATAAATCATAACTCAGCATAGCAATATCTATCGTTAACACGCTGCTGAATCCATTCCTGCACCTCACTCTCTACCCAAGCAACAGCACGTCCACCAAGCGGAACTTGCGCCGGAAACTGGTTTGCTTCGATAAAGCGGTACATACAAGAACGTGATAAGCCAGTCATGCCAAGCACTTCATTTAGACGGATCAAACGGATAGTTGGTTTAGACATACATACCTCTTCTGTGTGTGAACATCACATAGATAACATATGCCTGTAAAAATTTTGAACGATAGCAAGTGGCCGTATAATACGGCCATAAATCAGATAACCTGGCTTAAATGACGTGAACCTGTAACGCTGTAACTTCCATAACTCGATTTGTTGATATGTTCACTCCACCAGCTCATTAATTTACGACGTGAATCCAAGTAATCAGTGCGGTTGTAAGCTTTGCGTATTTGATTTTTGTCTGTATGGGCAAGCGCAGCCTCAATCACATCTGCATCAAAGCCTTGTTCGTTAAGTGTAGTACTGGCTAAAGCTCGAAGGCCGTGAGCTGTCGTCCTATCTTTAAACCCCATCCGCCCTAGTGCTTTGTTGGCTGTTTCAGAATCAGTTGGGACCTTAGGATTGCGACTCGATGGAAATATAAACTCTCGATGTCCGCTAATTGGCTTGATCGCTTCAAGAATTGCCAGAGTTTGCGTCGTAAGTGGAACTACATGCTCACGGTTCATTTTCATACGTTCTTTCGGGATAATCCATAGCTGGTTTACCATATCTATTTCTTCCCAGCGAGCGCCTGACGCCTCATTAGGGCGAACCATGGTATGAAGCTGCCATTCAATCAAAAAGCGCGTCACGTACTGAATATTGGCTGTTGCTACCGTGCGAATAAGTTCATGCATCTCATGAGGCTGTAGCGCTTTCATGTGCACTACTTTGTGTTTCTTGAACACATCACGGATACCAGATAATGGATTAGAATGAATCACTCCGCTGTTTACAGCATAATTCATGATCTCATTCATCAGTTGGGCGGTACGTTTTACAGTTTCTAATAAGCCTTGTGTTTCAACGGGACGCAACGCCGCAATAGCGATAGGCGCCGTGATTTTGTTAACGGGTATTGTGCCTAGCTTAGGAAAGGCATAGAGCTCCAATTTGCGCCAGTTACCATTAAGAGTCTTCTCTTTTATCTGCCCTTCCTTTGCAGCCTTCCACTGCTCAGCGACAAACTTGAACGTCGCATTTTGCTCAACAATAACTTTGGCTCTTTGCTCTTCTTTGGCCAACTGAGGATCAATACCATCCGCAAGCATCTTTCGAGCCTCTAACGCTTTCTCCCGTGCTTCTGCCAAAGACATATCTGGATAAGTACCAAAGGAAAGATAAGTGATTTTGTCCTGACCAGGTCGTTTATAACGAAACTGCCAAGAACGTGAATTGCTTGTACGCACGCAGAAGTAGAGATTGCCGCCATCAGATAAGCGATAGAGCTTATCTTTGGGCTTTGCCGTTTGGACTTGCCTAGCCGTGAGATTATTCGCCATTTTGATCCCTCAAGTAATACCTGAACAAAACTCAATTTTCGAAAAACCTAGGTATTACTTTTGGTCTATAACTGCTTAACTTACATAAAGTTAAAGATCGAACTGATAGAGAAAATGACGATAAAGTAATACCTGATTTAGTGCTCAAAAGTAATACTAGCATCAAGTAGGAATACTGGGTATTACTTTAGGTATTACACTAGACAAGCGCTTTTACGACACTTTATGGAACGCTACGAAACCGTAACTTATTGATTTTGAAAAGTTTTAGATAAGAAAAAAGACGTCCTGAGACGTCTTTAAACTTGAATGTGGCGGTGAGTGAGAGATTCGAACTCTCGATACGTTGCCGTATACACACTTTCCAGGCGTGCTCCTTCAGCCACTCGGACAACTCACCGAATCAAATTGTGGTTAGCGCTGTTGGCTAACGAGGCGCTAATTTAATGATTATAACCAGTTAGGTCAACCCTTAACGAGAAAAAATCGCGATAAGATGAGCTAACTGGTTACGGAGTAACTGATATGACGAACAATCCACCAGCTACACTTGTGAGTAGTAACCCGGCACTTTAAACCATTTACGACACATATCTAGGAAGTAGCCATACACCACGCCCATACCACATGATACCACTGCGTTAGACGCCACTGCCGTCATGATTTGCTCTGAAGATGCGCCAACTACCAACAAGATGCCTGCGTAAACCGGTGACTGGAATAGTACATAAGCGATCAAATCGGAAAGATTTTTAATACGGCCTGATGCAGAGAATCTCGCACCCTGTCGTAATACGAAGTCTCTAAAAATGCCGTATGGCCATGCAATGGCGATGTTTACGGGGATCGATAACGTTCGCGACGCCAACGACTGTTCAAACGTCATACCCGAAACGAAGATCTCAATGATCATGCCAGAAATAAAGCAAAACACCACCATGGCAAACGTATCTGCTGCAGCGTGGCGAATACAGAAAGGACCACGAACTTTCATACCAAAACCTCAAAACAAATCACTATTAACTACAACAAAGAACAATATAAATCACCACGATTATACGACCATGGCAGTTTGTTGCGCTATTAGAACATGAAAATATTAGATTTAGATTCTATTTTTGGATAAGTTTGGTAAATAAAGAACTGGTTTTGAAAATAAAACTAGAGAAAATGACTACTATTAGCCATTCACTCCAGAAATCATTGTAAGTTGAACCAAAAATGTAATTTATTTTCAGTAGTCTTTGAGTAAAACCGTGAGAACATCAAGTTGATGTGAGGTAGGTAGCTCTTTTTCTTCAAGCAAGGAGGAGATTAATGCGATCAAGTTCTCAGTGGAATCATGGGCAACTGACACAACGTGCTCCAAAATCACATGAAGGATTCGTGAAACCTCATCGTAAAGCTGATCTTCAACTGCAATGTGTAAAGAAATCAGCTGTTGTTCAGTATTGAACTCTTCTTTGGCGGATTGAGATGTCGGCACTGAACTGAATTGGTAAAGCTTGCTTGAGTAGCGGTGTAGTGCATCGTCGAGCTCTTTTTCATTAATCGGCTTAGATATAATGTAATCAACACCAGCCACTAACATCCTTTCGCGAGTTTCTTTAAATAAGTCAGCCGTACAGCCGAAAATAAGTGTGTTGGCTTGTTTCACCTTAAGCGCTCGAATTTCACTTGTGGCGGTAATCCCATCTTTTATTGGCATGTGATTATCCATTAAGATCAGATCGTACTGCCCGCTCTCCACTTCTTGTACTGCCGCTTCACCATTTTCCACGCAATGGCATTCAAAGCCTTTACTGCTCATAAAGGTTTTGATGATGATGGTATTGGTTCGGTTATCTTCCACAATCAGAGCTTTAAGCCCGGTGTAGTCGAGTTTGCGGTGTTCGACGATTTCAAGCTCCCCTGGCGGGCAGATTTCCATATCAAGCAAAATGTCGAACGTAGTGCCTACCCCAACCGTACTTTGCACAGAAATATCGCCATCCATCAGTTCGGTGATTTGCTTTACAATCGCAAGGCCAAGCCCCGTCCCACCGAAGCGTCGCGTGGTTGAAGACTCAGCCTGTTCAAATGGATTAAAGATTTTATGTTGGGCACTCTTATCAATGCCAATGCCTGAATCTTTCACTTTAATGTTGAGGAAGTTTCGACCATCGACGGTAACCTCATCAAAATGGGCTTCAACTGAGCCTGTCGCAGTAAACTTAACCGCGTTATTTAGAAGATTAAACAGCACCTGTCTTAAGCGCGCCTTATCGGAGCGATACCAGCGCTCTTTTTCCACATGATTGATAATCTTGAACTCTAACCCTTTTTCAGAGCACAAGGTGTAATACACACTGTTGATACTGCCAATGATGGACTCAAGTGGAAACTCTGCTCGCTCTAGCTCTAAATGGCCTTGCTCTATCTTAGAAAAATCAAGAATTTCATTAAGTAGCAACATCATATGGTCGCCTGAATCATAGAGCGTTTTAAGATGCTTACGCTGCTCATCATCCAAATCGGTTTTGAGTAAAATTTGTGCTGTACCTAACACACCATTCATTGGTGTGCGAATCTCATGGGATATGGTTGCCAAAAACGCGCTTTTCGCTTTGGTTGAAGCTTGAGCTTTGCGCTTCTCTTGCTCAAGGAAAACAGTCTTCTGATTAAAAGCGTCAATCAGATGTTTGATTTCATCTTTACTCTGGTAGCTAAAATCAATGATGCCGCCTTCTTTGGAGTCATCGACCTTTTTAGCGATGATGGCAATAGGCTCGATCAAGTAACGATTGATCACCACATAACCAAACAGCACACAGACGATCATAATTGGCATCAGGCCAAACTCTACCTTACCCACCAAATCGTACACTTGCTCTGTTACCAAACGTTTGGCATTCACCACATCAATATTCCAATTGAATTGACCAAACTGATTACGGCTGATGTAAATGTCTTTGGTGATTTGGAAGTTGTGCTCGGTAATGACATCTCCGTAGCCATCACGCACTACGACTCCCAAGTTGTGTTCTTCCGCATGCAGGCGAACAAACTCGACCAAGCTAACCAATGCGACATCTATAGTCGCAACCCCAGCAAACTGACCTTCGACATAATAAGGGGCGGAAGCGGTGATCATCTGAACGTGAGTAAATGGATCAATATAAACCGGAGACCAACTCACCGTGCCTAACGGCTTATCAACCACTGAGGCATACCATGATTCATTATCATAGCCACCAGATTCTGGGTTATCCCACGAGTAGATCCTGTCCACTACACCATCACTAGCGCGATTAAAAAACAGGCTTTTGTATGGCGTTTGCTCATCAACTGAATAGGGAATCGGCCATAAGCCACCACTTACAGCAACACCATCGACCACAGAGAAGAGTGATTGAAGCATCTCGGCTTGCAAGGGTTGGGATTTACCCGTGTTACCGATACTGACAATACTTTGCAATATGCCAAGCGAGCTATTAAGCGGCGCTTCTATTTGACTTGAAATGATTTTGGTTCGGGAATCAAGGTTTTGTACCAACTGATCGCGTATTGGTGGTTCAACTACAAGGTAGCTCACGGTACCCACCGTTGCTAATACAATAGCAAGGTAAGCCGCCAACGCTAAGATGCTTTTCCTTTTGAGCGAAGATCGTATTTCCATAACCAACTGAATTTTTGATGTTTATGAAAAATTATAGTCAATAGTTGGTAACAGCAACCTATTTTTGTGTGATTGGTGCTGTTACTATTGTTTTTTTGAATCTAGCTATCGGTAACCATTTTGATACTACAACAACTTCTCTCTTTGCCAGAGCTACAAGATAAACTGATTAATGAAGCGAAATCTCGCGGTTTTATTACCGCTATGGCTGCCGCTCCTCACACCTTAGACCCTCATGAATGGCTACCGTTCTTATGGGGTGGCGAAGAAGTCGCACCGTTTCAAGATGGCGAACAGCTAGAGTGCTATATTGAACAAATCATTGCGATTTGGAATGAATACCGCCCAGCGCTGCTCAACAACGCTTGGCAATGGCCTGAAGGTTGTGAGTTAGACGAAGAAGAAATTGTTTCTGAGCAAACCCGTGATTTCTGTGAAGGCCTGCTTCAGGGCTGGCAACTAGCGCGTGATGATTGGGAATCCATCATGCCAGAAGAGAGTGAAGATAACGCCCTACTAGGCGGCGTGCTACTTTCACTGAGCATGCTTTACGATCCAGAGACCTCAATTGCAACACTTGCAGAGCAAGGTATTGAGGGTCTAGAGCAGTTTGAAGAGATCTTCAACGCGATCCCAACAATGCTTTCTGGCTTAACGATGCGTGGCGTGCAGCTAGTAGAAGCTAACGCATAAAGCGTTCTCGAATAAACGTAAAAAGGGCTTCAATTCATATTGAAGCCCTTTTTCTATTTCAGTCTATCCCACTTAAAATCATCGATTCGCTCATCGGCGATATAAAATAACTTCATTCCCGGCGCAATGGTTACGTTCAAGTCTGGATTGAGCTCGATGCTTTTCTCACCCTGAATCGCGATGAGCGTTGCTTGGTATTCTCGCTTCATGAACATGAATACCTGCTCAACATTAGTTTCAGCGGCACTTACTGGATAAAAAGTTGAGTACTGAGTCATGCCCCTTGTTGAAGCAAGCAACTCTTGATGCAAAGCACTTGAACCAGGGTCTACCGCAGCCTTAGCAAGCATTTCTGCACCGACCGCAGGAATGCACTCAGCATTAGGGCAATGCTGGCTTAGAAGCGCGCTCAGAGCCTCATCTTTGAAATAGGCTACTAAGTGGGCATCAGGGTTGATGTTGGAGCAATACAAAGCAGAAGAAAGCGTGATGTCATCTTCAAGGTTATCGACAATAATACAGCTTGCATCCGCGATACGAGCGTTCTTCATTTCTTGACTGTCGGTATAGCTACTCACTTTCACGAACTCAATTTCACCCGGTAGCGGGTTTTCAATATCAGAACGAGAACAAAGTACAATCGGGCGATTGCCCTCTTCTTCATGTTGCAGCATACGAATCATATGCAAGGTGCGTTGGCCGTTCCAACCTAATAATAAAATATGATCGTTCACACTCAATTTCCTTTTCCCTAAAACCCCAGCGCGCCAGTAATCGATTAGCCCAGTAGCGACTCTCCCCAGTAGCGCCGCAAACAATGCAAGCCCACCAGGAATCACAATAAGCGCAACCACCCACTTACCTAAATCAGATTGTGGTGAGTAATCACCGTAGCCCACCGTCGATGCGGTCACCATCAAATAATACACAAACTGACCAAAACTCGAGGTCAACTCATCTTCCCCTGCCCAAACAAGCAAAGACCAACAAACTGCGAGGTAAAGCAGTGACAGCAGAAGTAAGTTGCGATTAGTGATAGTGAATAGATTTGCCTGAATCTTTCTTTTTAAATAGAGCCAAATCCCCATGAATCTTCCTTTTGTGTTCGTATCTCTTCTTTATAGCAAATGAGGCCTAACTTGATAACCGCTGTCGTAAAGTCTAGATACAAAAAAGACCAGCCATATGGCTGGTCTCTTAATTCTTGGGATGAGTTAAGCGTTACCCTTAACTTGCATGTTCAACTCTTCAGCAAAGTCCAACATACGATTGAGTGGAATCAGCGATTTGACGCGTAGTTCATCATCAACAAAAATTTCATGCTCTTCGCCGCCATCTTTCAATGCTTTTTCGATAGCGTGTAAGCCATTCATAGCCATCCAAGGGCAATGTGCACAGCTACGACATGTCGCGCCATTACCTGCGGTTGGGGCTTCAATTAACTCTTTCTCCGGCACTAACTGCTGCATCTTAAAGAAAATGCCTTTGTCCGTTGCAACGATCATTTGCTTATGCGGTAGCTCTTTCGCCGCCTTGATTAGCTGGCTAGTTGAACCTACGGCATCTGCTAGTTCAACCACACTTGCTGGCGACTCAGGGTGAACCAGAATAGCCGCTTCTGGATAAACCGATTTCATCTTGCGCAGCGCATCAGCAGAGAACTCGTCATGCACAATACACTCACCTTGCCATAGCAGCATATCAGCGCCTGTTTTGTTGGCAATGTAAGAGCCTAAGTGACGATCTGGCCCCCAGATGATTGGTTTATCTTCCGCGTCTAAGTGCTCAACGATTTCTAGCGCAATACTTGATGTTACCACCCAATCAGCACGCGCTTTTACTGCTGCTGAAGTATTGGCGTAAACCACCACGGTATGGTCAGGGTGAGCATCACAGAATTCAGTAAACTTGTCAGCTGGGCAACCCAAATCAAGCGAACACTCCGCTTCAAGGGTTGGCATAAGAATGCGTTTTTCCGGAGTAAGGATCTTGGCAGATTCACCCATAAAACGAACGCCACCGATAATCAGTGTGCTCGCTGGATGACGGTTACCAAATTTGGCCATTTCAAGTGAATCGCCGACAAAGCCGCCGGTTTCTTCTGCCAAAGCTTGGATTTCAGGATCGGTATAGTAGTGCGCGATAAGTACCGCGTCTTTTTCTTTCAAAAGCTGTTTAATGTTTTCGATGTGCGCCTGTTTTTGTTCTTGTGTAAGAGGCGTCGGCTTAGGAGGAAAAGGATAAACAGTTTCGATTGTATCTAGAATGTGACTCATTGCTTTGCTCTACGCAACTTCCGTTAATCCGAGTATTGTAACTCCGATCGACATCAAGAATCAAAGTCCATTCAAAGCAAACCATGAATACAAAAAGAGATGCATACGCATCTCTTTTGATTATTTAAGTTTTTCTTGAGCGATTTTTGCCGAAGCACTATCGGGGTACTCAGATACCACTTGTTGATAATACTTATTTGCTTGCTCTGAATTATTGTTTCGCGTGGCGATATCACCCAATTTAACCAACGCATCAGCGCGTTTATTGGAGTCTTTATACGCAATCACGGAAGCAAAGCTTTTCACCGCTTCTTTATCTTGCTTGTTGGCAAAATAGAGCTGGCCTAGCCAATAGTGAGAGTTTGGCGTAAAGCTAGAATTCGGATAATCTTTTTGGAACTTGTTAAAGGCTTCAATTGCGCCTTTATAGTCACGCTTTTCTAAAATCAGATCGACGGCGTTTTGATACGCGGTTTGCTCATCCACATTAGTGCTAAACGTGCCTTGCGGTTCACTGTTATCTGCAGGTTGTTCTTGAGGTACAACTGCAGGCGCTGCCGCTTGATTACGAACTTTCTCAAGTTCGATAAACAGCTCGCGCTGACGCTGCAACATTTGCTGCATGTCGTAGTTGTTCTTTTCGATTTGTCCACGTAGCTCGCTTATCTCAAGCGCCATATCATTCAATTGCTGCTGCATTTGAAGTTGAACACGATTGCGATTTTCTAGAAGGCGTTCTAAACGTTGGACGTCGGTTTCGTTGGAAGAGAATGAAGAGCTACTGGAACTGCTGCCAATATCAGATACTGGAGCTGGTGCAGCGAACGCTAGGTTCGCTGCACTTGCCAGTAACGTAAGCGTAAAAACTTGCTTTAAGTTACTGAACATCAGGTCATCCCCGAATTAGTACACTAGAACTGCGCGGCGGTTCTTAGCGTATGCTTCGTTAGTTTGACCTAGAAGAAGAGGTTTCTCTTCACCGTAGCTAACGATAGAGATTTGGTCAGCAGTTACACCTAGAGCTTGTAGGTATAGAGATACTGCTTGAGCACGACGCTCGCCTAGTGCGATGTTGTACTCAGGAGTACCACGCTCGTCTGCGTGACCTTCGATAGTTACTTTGTGCGCAGGGTTAGTGCTTAGGTAAGCAGCGTGTAGCGCTAGAACTTTCTCGTAATCGCTGTCGATAGTTGCGTTATCGAATGCGAAGTAGATAGTTGAAGCTTGCATTGCTGCTTCTTTTAGCTCTTGCTCAGATAGTTGACCAACTTGGTCAATCGGAGTCGCTACAGTGTTAGAAGAGCCGTTGTTAGTTTCAGAGCCAGAAGCATTTGCTGCATCGTTGCTCGAGCTACACGCCGTTACCGCTAGAACTGGTAGTGCAATTAGTAGCCCTTTAAGAACTTTGTTCAGTTGCATTGTTATGATTTCCTTACTTATTGATACTTATTTGCTACAAAAACGGTGACCACGCAGGTGCACGGACGCGCCCATTTGTTGCCGGTAGTCGAGCCTTAAAACGCCCATCTATAGAAACCATCGACAGCACGTTAGCTTTATTATAGATAGAACTATAGATGACCATTCCGCCATTTGGAGCAATACTTGGTGATTCGTCCAATAGTGTTTTAGTTAATACTTGCACCGCGCCTGTTTCTAAATCTTGCTTGGCAAGATTAAATCCAGAGTTGCTGCGATTTACCATCACTAAGAAGCGACCATCAGGGGTAATTTGTCCCCCCAAGTTTTGACTGCCCTGCCACGTTATTCGACTCGTAGCCCCGTCTGCCAAATTTACTCGATAAATCTGTGGTTTACCACCCCGATCGGAAGTGAAAATCAATGATTTTCCATCGGGATGCCAAAATGGTTCAGTATTATTTGATCTGCCACGCGTTATTTGCGTCAATTTACGTGACTTGATGTCTAGTGTATAGACTTGCAAGCTGCCCGTTTTCGACAACACCAAAGCCAACTTTTTGCCATCTGGTGAGAATCTTGGCGCACCATTGTGACGTGGGTATGACGTAAGTTTCTCACGTTGCCCAGTATAAATATTCATCACATAGATTTCTGCCTGACCGTTTTGGAAGCTAACATACGCTAACTGCTTACCATCTGGTGACCATGCAGGTGACATGAGTGGCTGCTTTGAACGTAAAACCAAACGCTCGTTGTAACCATCGTAGTCAGCAACACGTAATTGATATGGGTATGAATCTTTGTCGTTCACGACCACATAAGCAATACGAGTCAAAAATGCACCACGCTCGCCCGTTAGCTGTTCATAAACCAAATCTGCGATGCGGTGAGCATATTCACGTAAACGCTTTGCAGGAACGGTTGCTCGCTTATTGAAAAGAACATGATCGTTCGATAGAACCAACTCACCATCTTCACCTAGCGCTTTGCTTTGGCCTTTAGTTAGTTGGCCGCGCGCTACATCGATAAGCTGGTAATTAATAGCATAACTGCCGTCTGCATTTTGAGAAATGCTGCCTGTTAACAATGAATCTACGCCAAGTTGAGTCCATGCCTCAAAATTCACTTCGTTTTCATTGTATGGCGTTTGCGGCATTTTGCTGGTTGCTACAGGGCTAAACTTACCACTGCGCTGCAAATCCGAGGCAATCACACCTGATACGTCTTGTGGTAATGGCGTCGCGCCCTCCCACTTGAATGGCACAATCGCGATTGGGCGCGCGGAGTCGATACCATCAGTGATGACAAGTTCAAGTGCTGCATTAGCAAATTGAACGCTACTCGCCAAGACGAGCGTTAATCCTAATATAAGTCGCTTTAACACAAGCTAATCCTTTAATTAAAGTTCAACGGTTAAATTGATGTCTTTTAGTTTATTCACTACATCACGATCTGTCGGTAGTGGAAAACTTGGTACTTGAGCGACCGCACGTTTTGTTGCCGAACAAACGCGGCTATCGCCCTCTAACACTCTAAGATCGCCAACAATTGCGTCCGACCCGGTAGGAATCAAACGCAAGTTAACTCGACAAGACTTTCCCCGAAAGTACTCCTCTACCCTAAGATTCTGTTTTATCAGCTGCGTGTATATCGCCGCGTAACGACTGATCTCACTAGCAACAAATTGTCCTTTCGCCTGACTGTTTTGCTCACTTTCGGTTTCTAGGCCAGCAAAAATGTCATTCAGAGCCGCTTCTTGCTCCTTACGTTCACGCTCAATCTGTTCTAGTCGCTCTTTCTCAATACGGGCTTTCTCTGCCGCCTCTTTAGCCGCTTTCTCTTTCGCTATGCGTTCTTTTTCCGCTTTAGCCGCAGCCTCGCGCTCTTTACGCGCTTTTTCTTCAGCTTCTTTTGCGGCCTTTTCTTTGGCAATACGCTGCTGTTCTGCTTTCGCAGCTGCTGCTTCTTTCGCTTTACGTTCTTCTTCCGCTTTACGAACCGCTTCTTCTTTCGCTTTACGCTCTTTTTCTAGCTTAGCCGCGCGCTCTTTTTCCTTTTGAACACGTTGCTCTTCAGCCTTACGTTCTTTCTCTTTTTGCACCCGCTGCTTTTCAGCTTCACGGGCCGCTTTCGCCTCTTTTGCTTGCTGCTCTTTTAGCTTGCGAATACGTTCTTCTTCCGCTTTACGGTTTTTCTCTAGCTGCTCACTTTCTCGACGCAACTTATCAAGACGTGCCTGCTCTTTTTTAGCCGCGGCTTCACGTTGACTACGAATTTGCTGCGCTTGCTGACGAACCACCGAAGGGTCGATCACAACGGCCTCAACCATGCGTCCAACGGGCTCAGGTTTCGTCATAGTGAAATCCGTACCCCAAATCAGAGCAACAACTAAAGCAGCATGTAAGGCGAGCGAGATAGCGATCGGCGTGCCTAAGTTGTTTGATTTTTTTCTTGTGTCTTTCATGGAGTAATTGAACTTATTCCTTAATGTCCGTCAGCAAGCCCACTTTCGGGATACCTGCACGGCTTAGTTCATCCAATAACAATACGATTTCAGCGTATGGCGTTGCAGCGTCACCGCCAACCGCCACCGGTGATTTAGGATTGATGCTGATCTCTGCTTTAACTCGAACAATTAAGTCTTGCAGTGAGATGCCGCGCATCACTTCCTCATCGTTGACGCTTAAACCTAAATTACCATCACGATCGATTTCTACGATAATGAAACTTGCATCACTATCGCCAGCCATTTCTTGTGCTGATTGAGCCGACTCAGTTTTTGGCAATTCTACTTCGACGCCTTGAGTAACAAACGGAGAGGTCACCATAAAGATGATCAACAGTACCAGCATCACATCGATGTAAGGTACAACGTTGATCTCGGCTGTCATCTTCCGCTTTTTACGTTGATAACCGGCCATGTGTTACTCCCTGCCCGCCATTGCTTGACGGTGTAACACACTGTGGAATTCTTCTGAGAAGGTGGCGTAGTTGTGCTCTAGCTTCGATACCTTGTTGCTTAAACGGTTGTACGCCATTACTGCTGGGATAGCAGCAAATAGACCCATGGCCGTCGCGACCAATGCTTCTGCGATACCAGGTGCAACCATAGCAAGGGTTGCTTGCTTCACTTCGCCTAGAGCGATGAAGGCGTGCATGATGCCCCACACGGTACCGAACAAGCCAATATATGGGCTGATTGAGCCGACTGTCGCCAAGAATGGTAAGTTGGTTTCTAGATCATCGACTTCACGCGCAACGGCAACGCGCATCGCACGTCCAGTACCTTCCATGATGAAGTCAGGTGATGTCGCATTCGATTTACGTAGGCGCGCGAACTCGGTAAAACCAGAGTAGAAAATCTCTTCGGTACCTGTCAGTTCATCTTTGCGTTTTTTCACCGCTTGGTAGAGTACAGAGAGATCGTTACCTGACCAAAATTTGTCTTCAAAAGCTTCGGCATCTTTTGCCGCTTGAGAAAGTGCTTTACTGCGCTTAATGATCATTGCCCAAGAAACAATAGACATACCAAGAAGAAGTAACATGACCACCTTTACCGTAAAACCGGCTTGTAAAAATAGGTCAAGGATTGAAATATCAGCGGTCACTAGCAGAAAACTCCGTAATTATTGATTGAGGGATAGCCTTAGGCCTCATCCTTTGATTATCGATACATGCTACCTTAACCATTGCTCGGCACAATGTTTTACCATCAGGATTTACGATCTCCTGACAGAAAGTAAGGGAAGCTTTTTTCAGTTCAGAAATAGTGGTTTTTACAGTGAGCTGATCATCTAACCGTGCACCCTGCAAAAAGTCGATATCCATGTGTCGGACTACAAAACCCGTATTTTGTTCCAAAAGAGAGTGTTGCGAAACATTAACCGAGCGCAAAAGCTCAGTTCTTGCTCGCTCAAAGTATTTTAGATAGTTTGAATGGTATACCACGCCACCTGCGTCAGTATCTTCATAATAAACCGTTACTGGCCATTCAAAAACGTTTGGGGATGATTGCACTAGCTCGTCCGACATTCTTACAAATAAGCCGATACTATAACGCATCTCATTGAATTTTGTGCAAGTGGGATTGAACGATTTAAGATGCCCCCCAAAAAAATAACGCCAGTTTATAAAAACTGGCGTTATTCAAATGACAATATGACGTTATTTTAGGCGCGCTACCTAGTAAAAGTAGGCGTAAGTGAGGTAACTCAAAATCGAAAGGCTAAAGTAAGGGCTAAATAAAATTTGCCAGTACCAGCTATACGGCTTAAACGAGAGTCCATACACCATGCTTGAGCAAATAGCCCAAATCATGAGTGGTGAAATCACACTGTTAAAACCACCGATCGCAAATGCGTACGCTTCTGGATCCCACATCAGCATGGCGACGTGGAAGAAACCTAAAATAAGCGATAAGGCTCTTAGTAGAGCCTTATCCATAGGGGCATGCAAGCATGCCACCTTGTCAGCGAGATTACTCACTGTCTTTGTCCATCATTTCTGAGTGCTCTAGCCAAAGAGCGTTGATGATACCGAATGCACAAGCAAGTAGTACACCTAGAATCCATGCGAAATACCACATAGTAAATGCTCCTTAGTAAAGTGAGTTTTTGTTGTCTTCGATAAACTTATTATCCAAGCGACCAAACATCTTGTAGTAAGTCCAAGTTGTGTAGCCAAGGATAATAGGAACCATCACAGCAGCAACCGCTGTCATTAGGTTCAACGTTAACTCAGATGAAGTTGAATCCCACATCGTCAAGCTGTGGCTGAATACCTCGCTTGAAGGCATTACGAATGGGAACATTGCAAAACCAGCAGTTAGGATAACACCTGCGTTGCCCAAACTTGAGAATAGGAAAGCAAAGCCACCTTTTTCAAAGCGTGATGCAATCACTGCTAGCAATGGCATTGCCACACCCAGTGCAGGCGCAGCCCACATTAGAGGGTATGTCTCGAAGTTGTTCATCCAAGCGCCCATCTCACGTACCACTTCTTTGTTCAGTGGGTTAGATGCCGCGTTCGTATCGATTACGCTAGTGATAACGTAGCCTTCGATAGATTGAATCCAGAAACCACCAGCAACAAATAGAGCAACCGTTAGTAGGCCAGCAATTTGAGCAACGTTACGTGCACGAGCGTGAACTTCATCCGTTGTCTTCATTTGAAGCCATGCTGCGCCTTGCATCACAATCATGAACAAGCTTACAAGGCCACATAGCAGCGCAAATGGGTTTAGCAGTTCAAAGAATGTGCCGTGGTACGTTGGCATCATGAAGTCGCTTAGCTTAAATGGAACACCTTGCAGAAGGTTACCAAACGCTACACCAAAGATAATTGGCGGAACAAAGCCACTTACACAAATTGCCCAGTCCCAAGCATTACGCCAGCGTGGGTCTTCAATCTTAGAGCGGTAATCAAGACCAACTGGACGCAACCATAGCGCAGCCAGTGTTACGATCATCGCTAGGTAGAAACCTGAGAATGAAGTCGCGTACACAAGAGGCCATGCAGCGAATAGCGCACCACCCGCAGTGATAAGCCAAACTTGGTTACCATCCCAGTGAGGAGCAATCGAGTTAATCATTACACGACGCTCAGTGTCATTTTTACCGATTACAGGTACAAGCGCGCCAACGCCCATATCAAAGCCATCAGTAATTGCGAAACCTACCATTAGAACACCGATCAGTACCCACCAGATAAGTCGCAAGATTTCGTAATCAAACATAATGTATCTCCTTGCCTTACGCTTCTACTTGGCGGCTAACTTTGTCTTCTACAGAGTCAGCGTTTTGCTCAAAGTGGTAACGGCCTGTTTTCAGGCTGCTAGGACCTTTACGAGCGAACTTCAGCATTAGGTATACTTCTGCAACCAGTAATACTGTGTATAGCGCTAGAATCACGAATAGAGATGTCCAGATCTCGCCTGCAGTTAGAGAAGACGCAGCTACGTGAACAGGAAGGATTTCACCTACTGCCCATGGCTGACGACCGTACTCTGCTACAAACCAACCTGCTTCAATCGCAATCCATGGTAGTGGAATACTCCAAAGTGCAGCTTTAAGAATCCAAGGTTTCTGCTCGATTTTTTGACGACACGTTTGGATAAACGCAGCACCGAATACGAATAGCATGATGAAACCACACGCAACCATGATACGGAACGACCAGAATAGCGGCCAAACTGTTGGGATAGAGTCATCCGCTGCAGCTTGAATTTGCTCTTCGTTCGCATCAACTACGTTGTCTGTGTAACGCTTAAGAAGTAGACCGTAACCTAGGTCACCTTTTACTTCGTCAAACGCTGCCATGTTTTCAGCTGATTTGTCACCTGCACGCAGTTTTTCTAGTAGCTCGTAAGCGTACATACCAGTGCGGATGCGCTCAACGTGCTCTTCACGTAGGTCACGAATACCCGTTACTTGCTCATCGAAAGAACGCGTTGCAATGATGCCCATTACGTAAGGGATCTTAAGGGCAAAATCCGTTTCCATTGTTTCTTGGTTAGGTAGACCAAATACAGTAAACGCGGCTGGAGCTGGCTCTGTGTGCCATTCAGCTTCAATTGCTGCGAGTTTTACTTTTTGAACTTCACCAAGCTCATAGCCTGATTCGTCACCAAGAACGATAACTGAAAGGATTGCTGCCATACCGAATGAAGCAGCGATAGCAAATGAACGACGCGCAAATGCAACGTCACGGCCTTTAATTAAGTACCATGAGCTGATGCCAAGAATAAACATTGCACCACACGTGTAACCAGATGCTACTGTGTGTACGAATTTAACCTGAGCTACTGGGTTAAGTACAACCTCAGCAAAGCTCACCATTTCCATACGCATGGTTTCGAAGTTAAATTCAGCGCCAACTGGGTTTTGCATCCAGCCGTTTGCTACAAGGATCCAAAGTGCCGAGAAGTTAGAGCCTAGCGCAACTAACCAAGTTACAGCTAAGTGTTGACGTTTCGACAGTCGGTCCCAACCAAAGAAGAATAACCCGACAAAAGTGGATTCTAAGAAGAAAGCGACAAGGGCTTCGATGGCTAGCGGTGCACCAAAGATGTCACCTACATAGTGAGAATAGTAAGACCAGTTAGTACCAAACTGGAATTCCATGGTTAAGCCTGTGGCAACACCAAGGGCAAAGTTAATACCGAACAGCTTACCCCAGAACTTGGTCATATCCTTATAGATTTGCTTGTTCGTCATTACGTACATTGATTCCATGATGGCTAGTAAGAAAGCCATACCTAGAGTCAAAGGTACGAATAAAAAGTGATACATCGCTGTTAAAGCAAACTGCAACCGCGACAGATCAACAATGTCAATCATGATAACTCCTATGTGTCGGCTGAATGACACGCTCTACATTTCTGCTTCCAATCTCGAAAGTTGAACGTTTTCGAGAAATGTTTATAAGAAAACACATTTGTTGCAAATATGTACTACATTGGTTAGTTAATTGTTAAGCATCAGCTAATATAGCTATGACTAATATTACTTGGAAAACCCGCTTGTTTCAAAAGGTTTATAGGGAAATTTCGCTTTGATCTAGATCAAGTATGATTTCTGAGTTTTGCGCAAAAAAGCATCACATTGATACAGATCAATTGTAGAGGAGTAATCAGGTGGATAAATGGTGAAATTGCGACTCATAAAGGATGAAAAGACGCGAAAAGTATTAACATTCAACGATAAAAGGTTACTTCTATATAAATTAAACAAATTTAATAAATGTGACCTGAAACACATAGGTTACGTGCAAAGCGTTTTTATTAATGGCAAAAAGCTAAGTATTCATAATTTGTTGTATTTACTTATAAATACTTAGCTGCACAAAATAATTACCCGGAGAAAAATTCTATTTATCTACTCCAAAATGTAAATATGCCCTGTCTGTCGCAATTCGGCCTCGCGGGGTACGTTGTAGATACCCTTGCTGAATCAAATACGGCTCTAATACGTCTTCTATTGTATCACGCTCTTCACCGATTGCAGCGGCCATATTATCAATACCTACTGGCCCACCGCCAAACTTTTCCATGATTGCTAACAGTAACTTCCGGTCCATATAGTCAAAGCCTTTCGCATCAACATCGAGCATATTCAAGGCTTGGTCTGCAATCTCGGCACTAATATGTCCGTTGGCTTTTACTTCCGCATAGTCACGTACGCGGCGCAACAGTCGGTTAGCAATACGTGGTGTACCACGCGCTCGACGCGCGACTTCGAGTGCGCCATCCGCTTCCATCGATAAACCAAGACAATCAGCACTTCTTTGCACGATATGCTGTAAATCTTCAACTTTGTAGTATTCCAATCGCTGAGTAATACCAAAACGATCTCGCAATGGTGAAGTCAACGAGCCAGCGCGTGTGGTTGCTCCGATTAGGGTAAAAGGTGGCAAATCAATTTTGATCGAACGAGCTGCTGGGCCTTCACCAATCATAATATCCAATTGGTAGTCTTCCATCGCTGGATAAAGCACCTCCTCTACCATTGGGCTCAAGCGATGTATCTCATCAATGAATAATACGTCGTTTTCTTCCAAATTGGTCAATAACGCGGCTAAATCTCCAGCTTTTTCTAATACTGGGCCTGAAGTGGTACGGATATTTACATCCATTTCGTTAGCGACGATATTGGCTAAGGTAGTTTTACCCAAGCCAGGAGGACCAAAAATCAATAAGTGGTCTAACGCTTCTTCACGCAATTTTGCCGCTTTGATGAAAATTTCCATCTGACTACGGACGTGATCTTGGCCTTCATAATCGGTCAGCGTCTTAGGGCGGATAGCGCGGTCTATGACATCCTCATCTTTGAAGACTGGATTTTCTGGAGCGATAAGGCGATCTGCTTCAATCATTCAAATCTTTCCTGTTAAACCATGGATTTTAGAGCGTGCTTGATGAGCTCTTCGGCACTCATATCAGGTTGCAACACCTGAGAGACCACTTTCGACGCCTGAGTCGGCTTATAGCCTAAAGCAAGCAACGCACTAATGGCCTCTTCTTCGGCATTGTTGTTCGACGCTTGTGGCGCACTGTCGACAGGGGCAGCATCGGTAAATGGCGTGAACAAATCACCCGCGCTCCAGCCTTTAAGGCGATCTTTCATCTCCACAACTAAGCGCTCAGCGGTTTTCTTACCCACACCCGGCAGTTTTACGAGAGTAGAAATATCTTCGCGTTCTACGCTGGCCACAAACTGGCTTGCTGTCATGCCAGACAAAATGCCTAAACCAAGTTTAGGGCCTACGCCGTTTGCTTTGATCACTTCACGAAATAGTGCACGCTCTTTAACGGTATTAAAGCCATACAGAAGCTGCGCATCTTCACGAACCACGAAATGGGTGTAGATGATCGCTTCTTCACCCACATTTGGTAACTCATAAAAACAGCTCATTGGCATTTGGACTTCATAGCCAATACCGTTGACTTCAATTAATAGTTCAGGCGGTTGTTTTTCTAGCAAAGTGCCACGTAGACGTCCAATCACAAAGAGACCTTTTCAAATTGCTGGTTTGAATAATAATGGATCGATGATAATCAATAACTGGATGGATAGCCAGTAAAAAACAGGCTATCCATAAAGAGAGGGAGGCTTAGCGGTAGCGTCCGCGACGCGCGCCTGTGGCTTTGCCGGCTAACGCGACTAAGGTTTTGTTGGTGTTGGCATGACAAATCGCCACGCCCAATGCATCAGCGGCATCGGCTTGGGGCCTTGCTGGTAGTTTGAGCATTTGCTGCACCATGTGCTGCACTTGTTCTTTGTCTGCCCCGCCAGTGCCAGTGACCGCCTGCTTAATTAATCGGGCTGCGTACTCATGCACAGGTAAATCGGCGTTCACCGCAGCAACGATGGCACTGCCTCGCGCTTGACCTAGCTTTAACGCTGAATCGGCGTTACGCGCCATAAATACCTGCTCAATGGCAAACACATCTGGTTGGAATTGGGTAATGATTTCAGACACGCCAGCATAAATTTGCTTAAGACGGCCAGGAAGTTCTTTCTCTGAGGTACGAATACAGCCACTACCAAGGTATTGCAGATGGCGGCCTTGCTGGCGAATCACGCCATAGCCAGTAATACGGGAACCTGGGTCGATACCCAAGATAATAGACATTAATAACCTTACTCACTCACTGTTATGGCGGTAGTGTATAGCAGCCTCTAAAGAATGGCGAGAACTCGGAGCGTACAGTGCGTTAGGCTGCTCAATGTTTGCCCTTTAACCGACCGTCAGTATCGCTCTCGCTGCGAGCCCGCTCTCTAACGTTATCTCTATTGCGGCTACCGGCTCGTGGTTGAGCTTCTCTCCACTCCAGTAATCATGCCAATCTACCGGATGATCCGCGGTTAGCGTAACCTCTCGTGCTGGCTGTTGGTAATTGAACAAACAATGAAGATCGTTAGTGTGGGTCAAACGCAAATAGCCATGATGTAAATTCAAGCAAGAAAACTTCACCGCCTCTTGGTTGCGCGTTTGACGTATCAAAAGCTTATCAAGGCTTTGCTTGGCAAATGATGTGAGATCGCATAATGGATCGCCCGACATCAGCAAGCCTGCACTGGCAAGCAGCACAGTACGATGGAAGTCGTAACTCTTTCTCTCAGTGGCCTGATTCGGCAACGAGACAAACGTGGCGCAATCTGGGTCGATTTGCCATAAGCTACGATGTTGCCAGCTACGTAAAAACGTTTCTTTGGCGATTTGTTCAAACCTGCGCTCATCCCGCTCAACATCATCACTGACGCGCATGATGTCAACTAAGCCTAATGATGGCCACATTGGTGCGTTGCAGCCAAGAAGCAGTGCATCCCCTGCCCCTTCTGAGATTGCTTCCATACCCATTCGATACGCTTATACGCCCGTAATACCCGACTGATAACGAATACCTTTGAGAGTGCCCCAGTAATTGGCGTCTAGCTTAAATAACTCAATGCCCCATTCGTAGCGCATGTGAGAAACCACTTGGGTAATGTGCTCCTGCACATCTGGGTTGGTCATATCGAGCATATACCAAGGTGTACATCGCCAACCTGCGTAGGTCACTTCCTCTGCTTTCATTGGCTCGCCGTCTGAATTATGAACGAACCAATCGGGATGCTGGGTAAACAATTCAGATTCCGCTTGTGAAATGAATGGCGCTAACCAAATTGCCGGTTTCTTACCTAGCGCCTTAATTTTTTCTATGACCGATTTTACGCCTGAGGTGAACTTATCTGATGGTGTAAGCCAGTCCCCCATGTAAGCTTGGTAGCCGTCATCGATCAACAAGTAATCTAGCTTAGGAAAACGCTCTGCCATGGCCGCGAGGTTAGTCAGCACCTTGTGCTCTGACACATTGGCATAATAAGCATACCAAGAGCACCAGCCTGTTGGTGCGGGTGCAACAACACCGTTTCTGATGGGGTGATGATTAGCAATTCTTTGGCTGTATTGCTGATAGAGATCGCTTAAGTTCGAAGCTTTCAGGACTACGACAGATTCAAGGTTTAAGGACGACCATTGTTGCGGTAGTGTTTCCTCGCCGTCGATATAGGCAGTGATTCGCTTCATTTTGCCTTGTTCTGAAATCGAAAAATAACCGGCAAAACGGTGACAAGAAGTAAAGCCGAACAGGGTGTAACCCATCGAGTCGCCAATCACCAAGTAGTTATAAAAACGCTTGCGCGCGTTTACAGGGTAAATTCGATAGCTTGAACTGTTGTCTGGGCAGCGGCCAATATCTTGTAAGTTGTCATACTGCCCTTTGGTTTGGGCAAGCATTTGAAAGCCATCGCCATACAAGGTGGCTTGCTGCTCAATGACGGTATCTAGGTGAAAAAGCGAATATTCGGAATCAATAGGATCATTGGATAAACCTGAGTAAGAGAAGTGCAGCTCATCCCCTTGCGAAGCAGCACGAAGGTTCGCATTACTTATATGAATTTCTAGCTGACAATCTAACACTATTGAGTTTGGCATGGTCACTCCAACACATTGATCCATTTAAAAGTATTACAGCATTGGCCTAGTTTGATGTCTATTTTGTCATTGATGCAAAACGTTAGGTAATTCACGTTTCAAATCGAATAGTCAATAAGTACCAGCTCTCATCAAAGAATAGATAAAAAAATACCAGCCCGAAGGCTGGTATTAGCAATCACAGTATTTGAAGATTCAAAAACTAGTTGATTTCGATTGGACCACCGAATGACGTTACTGGTGGCACTTTACCGCGGAATTTCTCGAATTCTACGATACAAGTGTTTGCAGATGTCGCCTGAGCTAGCTCAGATGAACCGATGTCCATTGTCAGCGTGTTTGGATCGCCGTAAGTACAGATCGCGCCTTCTTTCTCATTTAGAGGGCCGTACCATGCACCTTCTTCGATACGAATTACGCCACGTGGGTAGCTGTCAGTCAGTACAGCACCAGCAAGCAGTTGACCACGGTCGTTGTACACTCGTACTAGATCGCCGTCTTTAATGCCTTTCGCTTTCGCGTCTGCTGGGTTGATGTACACCGGCTCACGACCTTTCACTGCGTAAGTTGCACGGAACTCTTCCGATTCACACATTTGCGAGTGAAGACGCTTGTCTGGGTGACATGATTGTAGCCAGAACGGGAATTTGTCTGAACCAGGACCACCGTGTGAACGTTCTGTCTTCTCGAACCACATCGGGTGCTCTTGACAGTGTTCGTAACCGTAGCGACCAATCTTACGTGAAGTAATTTCGATAAAGCCTGATGGCGTACCTAGTGCGTTGATCTCTGGGTCTTTACGGAAATCCGCGTGACGAACCCAAGGTTGACCAACACCAAAGTCTAGAACGCTCTCTTCCCAGAATTGTTCAAACTCTGGCATATCGAACTTCGCTTTGTTCGCTGCACGACAATCATCGTATAGAGAACGAACCCATTGCATTTCATCCATACCACGAGTGTACTCGTTGTGACGGCCGAAGCGACGTGTTAGCTCTGTAAAGATGTCAAAGTCAGTCTTAGATTGGAACAATGGATCCACTAGACGGTGCATTGCGATCAGACCTTTACCTGAGTAAGAACCGTAAACGTCAATGTCGTTACGCTCGAACTGAGTACACGCAGGAAGAACGATGTCTGAGAAACGACAAGTCGCTGTCCAAGCAAATTCAATCGTTACTACTGTTTGTAGCTGTTTGAATGCCTTCTTCATGCGGTTACGGTCTTGGTGGTGGTGCCACGGGTTGTTACCCGAGATAACCATCATCTTGTAGCCAGGTAGTTTAACTTTAGAGCCGTTGTAACGAATCTCTTTACCTGGTTCTAGTAGACAGTCAATCCAGCGTGCAACTGGGATTGTCTTACTAAAGCCGTTGAAGTCGTTGTTGTCCCACTTAGGCTTGTCATCTGGGTTACGAGGGAAACCGCCAGGTGCCGCGAAACCAGTTGAAGGAACACCGATACCTGAGTAGTGGTGACCGTAAGAGATACCGCCGCCTGGTAGACCAATTTGACCAACCATTGCTGCAACTACCGCTGCTGCCCAGTAAGGCTGCTCACCGTGCTCTTGACGTTGAATACACCAACCCATCAGGATCTGTGTACGACCGTTCACTAGCATGCGTGCAAATTCGCGAATCTTATCCGCTTTAACGCCACAGATTTCCGCTGCCCACTCAGGAGTCTTAACCACTTTATCTTTGGTTTCACCCTGAACGTACTTGATGAAATCATCGAAGCCTAGACAGTAAGTCTTGATAAACTCTTTGTCGTGTAGGTCTTCATTGTATAGCACGTGCGCTACAGCAAGCATAAACGCCACGTCTGTCATCGGGTTGATGTACAGGTGATCGTTTTCAAGGAAACGCTGAGTTTTGTTCTTCACTGGGTCAACAGAAAGAACATTGATCTCGCCTTTCGCGACTTTCTCTTTTAGCTGCTCTAGGTATGGGAACGATTGGTGCGTCTCACAGTTCCAACCTACTTGTAGGTTTTTCACTGGATCGTTTGCCCAAAGAACGATGTTGTCAGAGTTCTCTAGGATCTCAGACCAAGAAGTACCTTGTGCGTATACTTCTGTTGAACCAAGAACGTAAGGCAGAATTGTCTGACCAGCACCCGTCGAGTAGTCACCTACTTTCGTGATGTAGTTACCGTGCATGCCTACAGCGCGTTGCATGTGGCTAGTACAGCTGTGGAACTGACCAGTTTGACGCCAGCCTGTTTGACCTGCGTGCAGTGCCCAAGGACCGTAATCTTTTTGTACGCGCTCTAGCTCGCGGTAGAACAGATCAAGAGCTTCATCCCAAGTAACACGGATGAAACGGTTGTCACCACGTGTTTCAGCACTGTATTTGTGCTTCTTAAGCCAATCAAGGCGAACCATTGGGTAACGAACACGTGAAGGGCTGTAAATAATACCCTTGATGCCGTTGATCATATCTGTCGGGTTAGTATCAGACTCAAGAGGTTTAATCTCTTGCACTTTACCCGCATAGATGTGGGCGCGGAATGCGCCCCAGTGAGAACCTGAAACTTTCCAAGTACCCGTTGTTTCTGCTGCGTTTGCAGATGCTGATGCCAATAAGCTTGGACCAATTACTGACGCTGCACTTGTGGTTGCTACACCTTTAAGAAAACTTCTTCGTGTAATAGCCATTATTATTACTCCGTATGACGCTTATTAGTGGTGACCTTCAACAAAATCTGAAGAGTGCTTTTGTAGGTACTTAAGTACTAGCGCTTCGCTGTCTGTGTCTAGGTTAACGAATGCAAGCATACCGTTAAACATACCTGGCCATGTGTTCGCATCGAAGTGCGCTTCGTCTGGCTGAGTGTGACATACAGAACAGTTAGTGTTGTACGAATCGCTCGCTTTCTCCCAGATTGGAGTCACGTCGTTAAGCATCGCTTCTTTCTTCATCCAAACTGTTGCAGTGATTTTTTCCCAAGGCAGACCAGTAAGCTCGTCCACTTTCTTCTCGCCTTTTACTACTACGTCGTCGCTCAGTGCCGCTTCTTTAAGTAGAGAGCCCACCGCGATGTTCATACCGAAGTCTTCTTGGATTACACGACCAAAGCCTTTTGCTTTACGCCAGCCGTCAATCTCAACTTTCATCATGTCGCCGTTGTCTTCAAGCATAGTTACAGTAGATGCAGGGTTTAGGAGACCCGCTTCTTGTGTACCTTTGTCATCGAAGTACATAGGAAGGTGGCGAACACTCACAAGCGCATTACCTACTGAGTAGTCTGTGCTTGACGCTAGTTGCTCTAGCTCACCAACGATACCGCCGATGCTGTCCATACCCGCAGGAAGTTTGTGCGCGATACCTTTGTGACAGTCGATACAGCTTTGATCTTTCTCTGCCGCTTGCTTCATTTGAATGCGAGCAGTTGGAGACATTAGATCAAAGTCCATTGATTCGTAGTTGTGACAGTTTTTACACTCAAGAGATTTGTTTGCCGAGAAACGATCCCATTCGTGTTTTGCTAACTCGATACGACGCTCTTCAAAAACGCCTTCTTCATCGTAGTTGCCAAATACTTGTGCGAATACTTCTTTAGAAGCCTGCATCTTACGTGCAATTTTGTCTGTCCAGTTGTGCGGTACGTGGCAGTCAGGACATGTTGCACGAACACCAGAGTGGTTTTTCCAGTGAACAGTTTCTTGAAGCTCAACGTATACATTGTCACGCATGGTGTGACAGCTAATACAAAATTCTTCTGTGTTAGTCGCTTCTAAAGCCGTATTAAAACCACCCCAGAAAACAACACCAGCAACAAAGCCGCCCATAGTCAGCACACCAAGGCTGATATGAACCGCAGGACGCGTCATAGTGCGCCACAGTTTAATAATCATATTTTTCATGACTTGCTCTCTTAAAATTCTAATTTATAAGTGCGGTCGGAGGTCAAGGCTTAACCGTGAACGCCTGGAGGACCAAAGAAGAACACTTGTAGCGCCCAGACGATAAAACCGTAACCGCCTACGAATGCCACACTTAGAATTGGAAAAAGAACAACTGTGATGAAGAGGAAAGACTTCCACTCCAGCGAAGATTTCTCGCCTTTTTCAATTTTGTTAACATCACTCATACATTTGCCTATTGCGTATTTAGTGTTATTGGATAGCTCTTATAATCAAGCTATAAGTTTGACTATTTCTATTGAAAATTTTAGACCATACCAATAGTAGGGTTCAATCAATTACTCCCTTATCCCACCTGTTATCCCATACTTTTTTGAGGTCATCCAAATATGTGTTTGAATAAAAAATCATGTATAAAAAAGCGTGCATTTGTGACAATTTATGAATAACACTAAAGGGGTAATTCACCCTCTTTTTGCGAGTCAAATCTCGCAGAAAACAGGCCATCACAATCAGTTAAAAGGCAATAATTTTCATTCAAAAACAACAAACTGTTATAAAAATGTAAACTATCAGCATAGCGTAATTTAGCTCGTTCGCTAATTTGTTTTCCGGGATAATTCTTAACTTGAGGTACAATACAAAACGGTAAATTGGAGAGATTTTATGACCACTGTTGTCGATATTCCTTGGACCGTTTTAACACTGTTTTTTACAACACTCGCCATACCTTTAGGGCTAAGCCGTTACTATCAGCTAAAAATCGAAAACGAGCTGTTGATCAGCGTTGCACGCATGACGATTCAGTTGATTTTAGTCGGTGTGTATCTAGAGTTTTTGTTTGAGCTAAATAGCCTATCAATCAATTTATTGTGGCTTTTAGCGATGATATTGATTGGGGCAATCTCGATTGTGGGTAAAGCTCAACTGCCTAAAAAACCGGTTCTTGGTTCGGTGGCTCTGGGACTATTTATTGGCCTAACGCCGGTGCTTTTTCTCATCTGCCTAGCGGTTGTGAAACCTACCCCATTTTATAACGCACAATATCTTATCCCTTTAGCAGGAATGTTACTTGGCAACTCACTAAGCGGGAATATCGTCGCTCTACAAAACCTATTCACCAGCTTTGAACAACGTAAAGCAGAGTATGAAGGGGCGATTTCACTCGGTGCTTCACCTCGTTATGCCACCTTACCCTTTGTGCGTGATGCCATTAGAAAGTCCATCGCACCTTCTATGGCAACCATGAGCACCAGCGGCTTGGTGACTTTACCGGGGATGATGACAGGGCAAATATTAGGTGGAGCAAGTCCTATGGTCGCCATTAAATATCAGCTCATGATCATGATCGCTATCTTCGTGATGTCAATCGTCGCAGTTGCAGTCACCTTAAGCCTTACCATCCGCAACAGCATTACCCCAAGTGGCCGAATACTCATAACAACGAACAAAAACTAACCAGTCTTTTTACCTAACCACGGTATTTATAAGGTGTTATCCACAGAATCTGTGGATAACACTGTAACAGTATTGAAGATAACTCTACTGCGAGAATTCATTAGCCGCCCTTTCCCGAATGAAATTGTTCACTTTTACGCCACATAACTGTCATTCAATCGTCAAAATCGCTTTTTAAACTCACGAAAATGTCGGATTAAGAGGACGATAAAATGCAACAGGGACAACACGACATCACATCAGACAATATGAGCAGAAGCCTGTTATTGGCCGAATTAGAACAAGAAGATCAGAATAACTGGTTGGTGACTGAGCCAGCAGAGATCCACACTGACAACTTCATCCCAGAGCTCGGACTATTGGACTATCATTGACCCCACCAGCAAGGCTTAGGCCAAAGCTCAATACAAACCGCAAATACAAAAAAGGCTCGCATTGGCGAGCCTCATTTCTATACTAGGTGTTGGTCGTCACGTAGGTAAATCAGCCAGTACCACATTCCGACAAACAAACCACCACCAATAATATTGCCAAGAGTCACCGGGATAAGGTTGTTAACGAGAAAGCCGAGCAGATTCAAATCCGCGTAATCGGCAATGTTAGCACCGGTCATTTGCCAAAACTCAGCAGGCGCAAATGTCTTGATAGCGATCGCCATTGGCACCTGAAACATGTTTGCAATGCAGTGTTCAAAACCCGCAGATACAAACATCGCAACTGGCAAAATCATCACCATGATTTTATCTGTAAGTGTGCGGCCACTGAACGTCATCCAAACCGCAATACACACTAGCACATTACACATAATGCCTAGTGCTACCGCTTGGAAAAATCCATGATGCAATTTGTGCTGCGAAATCGCCATTGCATTCAAACCCACTTGGCCATGGTCAAACATATATTGCTTGGTTACTACCATGCACAGCACAAGCAATAACGCACCGATACCATTGCCGATGTAGACAACAAACCAGTTCTTAAACAACGTTTTCCAAGAAATTTTTCCACTTGCCCTCGCGACAAGAGTCAGTACCGAACTGGTAAAAAGCTCTCCACCTGTTACCACCACTAAGATCAAGCCTAAGCTAAAAGCAATGCCGCCTATCAAGCGTGTCATACCCCAAGCCATCTCCGATGTTCCGGTGGTGACCGTGGTATAGAAGATAAATGCGATGCCAATATGAATGCCAGCAGAGATCGCGAGTAGAAATGATTTAACCGGATCTTTGGTTGCTTTACCAAGGCCAATTTCGGCCGCGCGCTCCGCCATTTGTGGTGGGAGCAATGAATCAAACTGGTTAAGGTTCATGTTAGTGTAACATTTTGAAACAGGTAAATAGGAGGGCGCGGATAATCACTCGTATTCAGCATTTATTCAAGCACTAATTTTGGTGTTAACTAAAAATGTTTTTTACGAGAAGACAAACTAGACTTATCAATGCCGACATTGCGATCAAAATAGCTAAACGCACTGTATCAAAATCTAATTATATTTAGATTAATCATGACTTTAGTTAAAAAGCTAATTTTAGAAGTTTGCACTTTAAGCTCATTAGGCTAATTTTTCATATTAAAAGCAATTTTTATGCAAAAATCTGCTTTTTTGCATTAGCTAACACTTCTCTCATATCAAGATTGTCGAATCACGTCGTTCGCAGTACTTTGGATAGGAAGACAAAATAAGGAATCTCTTATGAAATACTTGCCAGAACATCTTTCTGAACTCAATTTGCTACTGCAATTCGATATTAGTAGCTCCGCAACTGGCATTAAGGTGCACAACGATGCATCAGAAGAAATGCAAAAAGCCGTAACAAAACTCTACGAAAAAGGACTATGTACATTGCCTGATGGCGGCTACCTGACTGATGAAGGTATTGAAGTCGCAGAACATGCAGACAAAATTCTTCGTGTATTAAAGTAATAGACACCGACGGAAAAAGCACCGCAATGCGGTGCTTTTTTTATTGAGTTAACTTAAGCTTGTCTCTTGCTTGCAAACATCCACTTATAAGGTTGTAAACGGTCATACAGCCAATTAAATCCTGTCGCGTAGAAGAAGAAAAAGACTAAAAAGCCTGCCTCTAACAACAAAGCGGCACCAATTGAAATTTGCAGAAACCAAGCTATCGTTGGCACTGTTAGGAAAATCAAACCACCTTCAAATCCAAATGTATGCCCCACCCTTAACTTAAATGAACGATTGGCACGGTCATAACCAAACCAACGGTCAAACCAAATGTTGTAAAAATAGTTCCATACTACGGTGAACAAGCTCAGGCCAATACCGACAACGGCAAGTGACCCAGTCGCTTTGCCCGTAATCATGGCCGCAGAAGGAATGATTATCGCTAGTGCCACTGCTTCAAATGTAATTGCGTGGAAGATTCGTTCTTTAGTTTGCATCATGGTTCTCTAAATTATGCTCTATCAATAGACGCTATTATCATCTCGATATAAGATACTAGAAAGTCAGATACCATCAGCAAAAGTGATATGTTTAGTATTGAGCAATTGGATGCCTTCATTCAAACCGTCGAGCAAGGTTCATTTTCTGCAGCCGCACGCAAGCTAGGTAAAGTTCAGTCTGCCGTCAGCCAACATATAATGAACATGGAAATAGACTGCGGCTATGAGCTGTTTGATCGCTCTGGCCGTTATCCTCTATTAACAGCGCAAGGTTCTCAGCTTCTTCCTCACGCTAAAGCGGCAGTCATCCAGCATCGAAGATTGATTAACTGCGCCCACCAACTCGATGGCAGACAATATCAAGACATCACTTTGGCCGTTGATGAAGGTATTCCAATGAGTCAACTCTCCATTGCGCTGCAAAGCGTAAGCGAACAGTTTCCGATGATTCATTTTGAATGCTTGAGTGCGTCAAGCATCGACATTCTCCAATTGGTTAGAGATCGCCGTGCGACGATGGGCATCATGTTTAGCGAGGCAAGCCTCGATGAATCCATAGATTTTGAAGGACTAGGCAATGTCGCATTTGATGTTTACGTTGCGAAGCAGCATCCACTCGCATCGCTCACCATTCCACACCTCGATGCCTTGAGGCTGCATCGACAAATCGTAATTCGTTCGAAATCTAGCGAGATGAGCAGCTTTCAAAAAGCCCATAGTCCAGACGTGTGGTATGCCGATAGTCACTATGTATCCCTTGAGCTTATCTCTAATGGCTTTGGATGGGGGATGCTGCCAATCCATATCGCACAACCAGCCTTAGAAGCTGGGCTATTGGTCCGAGTAAAATCTCAATTTGAGAACCTTACTTGGCATGCGAATATCGATATCGTACAGCACCAAAGCGTTAGCAATTGCGCCGCGCATAAGTGTTTGCGTAATAGGTTAACTAAGCTACATAATGAATCAGCTACACAATGAATCATCGTGACAGGGAGTGGAGAAAGGGAATGAAAAATATCGTCATCGTCGGTGCAGGCTGGTTAGGCCAGCCTCTTGGCCACTGCTTATCTAACTTAGGCCATTCAGTCATCGCTACCCGCACAACTCAGCATGGCTGTGATGAAATCACTCAATCAGGTTTGAATTCGGCTCTGCTCAATCTTAACAATCCGCTAGAAGAAATCCGTACCGCTATAGCCCCGCTTAATGCTGAGCTGTTATTTGGCTGCTTTCCCCCTGGATTTCGCAAAGGTAATGGCGACCAATACGCGCAACATTGGCTGAAGTTGGTCTCCGCAGCAAAAGCCAGTAAGGTCAAAAAGATTGTGATGATAAGCTCCACCACGGTTTATCCCAATCAACCAAAAGATATGTCCGAAGAGTGTGCCAGCTTAGACAAGGCTACCGACAATCCGGATTTTTCCGATAATGCCCGCGTGATGCTGCTAGCAGAGCAACACCTGATTAACAGTGGTTTAGATTACACCATCATTCGCTGTAGTGGCCTGATTGGCCCTGAGCGCCACCCTTCTCGCTTTGTAAGCAAACTGCGCCAAGTCAGCACACAAGCACCGGCGAACATGCTGCATCTCAACGATGCCATTGGTATCTCAGTGTTTGCTGCGTCACACTTTAGCCAGCAAATCATTAATGCCACAACGCCAAACACCACCAATAAAGCCGAGTTTTATCAAACTGCGTTAGAGCGAATGCAAAGTGAAGACACTTTACCAGAGACTGTCTCTGTTGCTGACAAACGAATTATGGCCGACAAAGCCATTGATCATGGCTATCGATTCCACTTTCAACACACGTTAGAAACTATTTGAGGACATTACGATGCGTCTGTTCGAGCATATAGAAAATTTGTGGCAATACATGCAGCTAAACCACCACATAGAGAAAGCTGACTGCATTTTCGTACTGGGCAGCAATGATCCTCGTGTGGCTGAACATGCTGTCAATCTCTATCACCAAGGTATGGCTGAATATCTGATTTTCTCCGGTGGTTTTGGCCGTTTGACTGAAGGGGTATTTGATCAAACAGAAGCAGAAACGTTTGCTGCCATCGCAAAGGACTTGGGTGTACCTGCAGATAAGATCATTCTTGAAAACCAAGCAACTAACAGCGGTGAAAACGTCATCTTAACTGCACAAATGCTAGGAAAGCTTAAACTCGATTTTCAGCGCTTCATCTTGGTTCAAAAACCTTACATGGAGCGCCGTGCCTACGCGACGTTTATGAAGCAATGGCCAAATGCTATCGAAAGTGCCACCGTCACTTCTCCTGCTTTGTCTTTCGTTGATTACTTCAATGAAGATATTGATTTGTGTATGGCGTTGGAAGCAATGTTAGGCGACTTTGAACGCATTAAAATATACCCAGAGAAAGGATTTCAGATAGAGCAACCCATTCCGGGTGATGTAGAAGAGTCCTATCAATTCATCTCTTTACGACTTTCCGCCTATCGATAATGAAAAAAGCCAGAGCAATTGCTCTGGCTTCTACTTTTAGTTTGTATTTTTTTCTATGTCATCAATGAGGGTATTTACTAAAGCCTCAACAAATGGAAGCTCATCTTCTTTGTCTCTTAAACCACCACCAATAATCTTCAAACTAGATGCAAACCCAGGCTTATAGACCAAATTATCTCTAGATACTACAGTCTTCATTTCCTGACCTTGTGCTAGTTTGATCTGATACTCAAATTCTGGGGCTGCTAACGAATCACTAGGAAGTGGAGTGGCATCACCTAAAAATCGACGGAAATAATCGACATTTATCACAATCGAGTCGGCCTCTGGCGCTGTAGACAGTAATTGTTTTTCTTTAAGCTTTGTCTTTAGTAAGGATGTTACAAGTGACGTTAACTCCTCTTGAGTGTGATACTTAATTTCAGGCGTATGTTTGAACGTAAGATTTAAATCTAGTTCTTTAACGTTTATAGCGGAAGACAGAGTAACAGTTTCCGCAGCAGGTTGTTGCGGAGTACCGCCACACGCAATTAATCCAACTGAAGTGAGAGCAATGACCAAGATTCTGGCTGCAAGCTTTTTCATTTTATAACTTTCCTTAGCTTTTATATTTAGGAGATTAATTAATACAAAAGTATTAATTTGATATCCAGATACTAATCCATTCTCATCACCTAAATAAGACATCAGTCGCATATAAAACAACAGCTGTTATACACTTTACCTAAGAGCAAAAACAAAAAAGCCAGAGCAATTGCTCTGGCTTTACGTTATCGAGTTCGAATTAATGCACTGCGGCTTCTTTCTCATTCATGAAATCAAACTCTAACTTATCTGACTTCAGAGTGACCTTCACCGTACCGCCATCGACCAATTCACCAAACAGTAATTCGTTTGCCAATGGTTTTTTGAGCTTATCTTGAATCACGCGTCCCATCGGACGAGCACCCATCGCTTTGTCGTAACCTTTGGCGGCAAGCCACTTACGAGCGTCATCTGAGATCTCAAGCGATACGCCGCGAACATCAAGCTGAGCTTGCAATTCAACAATGAATTTATCCACCACTTGGTGAATAACATCTTCGCTCAAGCTATTGAACCAAATGATATTATCCAGACGGTTACGGAATTCAGGTGTGAACACCTTCTTAATTTCCGCCATCGCATCATGGCTATGATCCTGTTGGATAAGACCAATGGATTTCTTCTCAGTCTCTTGAACACCCGCGTTGGTTGTCATTACAAGAATAACGTTTCTGAAATCCGCTTTACGACCATTGTTGTCTGTGAGAGTACCGTTATCCATCACTTGCAGTAGCAAATTGAAGATATCTGGGTGCGCTTTTTCAATCTCATCAAGCAGCACGACAGAATGCGGATGTTTAATCACAGCGTCTGTTAACAGACCACCTTGATCGTAACCAACATAACCCGGAGGCGCGCCAATTAGGCGGCTAACTGAGTGACGCTCACCGTATTCCGACATATCAAAACGCAGTAGTTCAATACCCATCAACTTAGCAAGCTGAACCGTCACTTCTGTTTTACCTACACCCGTTGGGCCAGCAAACAAGAATGAACCAACAGGTTTGTTGTCTGCACCTAGGCCTGCGCGAGTTAGCTTAATCGCTTCGCTCAACACATCGATGGCATTGTCTTGACCAAACACCAACATCTTCATCTTCTCATCAAGAGACTGAAGGATCTCTTTGTCGGTAGATGACACTGATTTTTCTGGGATGCGAGCCATCTTAGCAACCATAGCTTCAATATCAGCCACACCAACTGTTTTCTTACGACGGCTAGCAGGAGCAAGACGACTGCGTGCGCCCGCTTCATCGATAACATCGATGGCTTTATCTGGCAGGTGACGCTCATTAATGTACTTGGCTGACAATTCTACCGCAGCGCGCAGCGCTTTATTGGTGTAGCGAACTTCATGGTGCGCTTCATATTTCGGTTTCAAACCAATTAGAATCTTAGTGGTGTCATCTAATGATGGTTCAACCACATCGATTTTTTGGAAGCGGCGAGATAGCGCGCGCTCTTTTTCAAAAATCGTGCTGTATTCTTGATAAGTAGTCGAACCAATACAGCGTAACTTACCGCTGCTCAGTAGCGGTTTAATTAAGTTCGCGGCATCAACTTGACCACCAGATGCTGCACCAGCACCGATAATGGTATGAATTTCATCGATGAAGAGAATCGCATCCTCTTCTTTTTCAAGCTGTTTAAGAATGGCTTTAAAGCGCTTCTCAAAATCACCACGATATTTTGTACCCGCTAATAGCGAGCCAATATCTAGTGAATAAATGATGCTATCTTTGATGATCTCTGGCACTTGGCCTTCAACAATTCTCCAAGCTAGACCTTCAGCAATGGCGGTTTTACCTACGCCAGCTTCACCAACCAATAGCGGGTTGTTCTTGCGACGTCGGCAAAGCACTTGAATGGTGCGTTCTAGCTCTTTGTCTCGACCAATCAGCGGATCAATTTGACCTTTTTTCGCCACTTGGTTGAGGTTTGTAGCAAAACTTTCTAAACGCTCTTCTGAGCTGTTATCTTCGCTTGGTGCTTCGCTACCGAATGATTCAGAAGATGAGTCATCCGCTTCACCAGTCGTTTTTGAAATACCGTGAGAAATAAAGTTCACAATGTCTAAGCGGCTAATGTCGTTCTTTTTCAGCAAGTAGGCTGCATGAGACTCTTGCTCACTAAAGATCGCCACTAAAACATTGGCGCCTGTCACTTCACTGCGACCAGACGATTGAACATGGAAAACGGCACGTTGAAGCACTCTTTGAAAGCTAAGAGTTGGCTGGGTTTCACGTGTTTCATCGTTTTCTGGGATAAGAGGAGTCGTTTGATCAATAAATACGTCTAGCTCATTACGCAAAGCGTCTATATCAGCTTGGCACGCAGTCAGTGCATCTCGCGCGGCATCATTCTCTAGCAACGCTAGTAGGAGGTGCTCGACGGTCATAAACTCATGTCTTTTATCTCGTGCACGGGCGAACGCGCCGTTGAGACTCGATTCTAATTCTTTATTCAGCATAAGGACCTCCTCAAAGAACAACTAAAGGGTTGTTCGGACAAGCGCTAAGCTTGCTCCATAGTGCAAAGCAGTGGGTGCTCATTTTCCCTTGAATACATAGTAACTTGCGCTACTTTGGTTTCTGCCACTTCCGCAGTGAAAGTGCCACAAATGGCCTTCCCTTCGTAGTGAACCTTGAGCATAACTTGTGTCGCTTGATCGATATCCATAGAGAAAAATCGCTCTAGAATCTCGATAACAAAATCCATCGGTGTGTAGTCATCGTTATTCAAGATAACGTGATACAAAGATGGCGGTTTAACTTCTGTTTTCTCTAACTCCAGTAGATCTGAGTCTGGAGTTACCCATTCAAAATGCTTGCTCATGATTAATCGTTGTTTAGAAAGTAACTGTGTTTAATTTTAACACTTCACCGTACGGAAATATTGGATAGAACTCTAGTAAGAGTAAAAAAAGCCCAAGCATTTCAAAGCCCATACTTAGAGACTAATGCAGCAATTGTATCGCTGCAAATAAAAGATTTCTATCTCGCAGCAAATACATGACAACTGATTAAAAACACATCAAATCACCCTAAAATTATTCAGTTTTTCTTAAGCAAATAGTGAAATCAGTTACAAATATGTAAACTTTGGGATGATTTTGTTTGTAAATAATTAGTAAGTAATACCTTTTTACTATTGACTGTCCCTAATCATTGACTACATTGGTCAAATAGTGACTAAAAATTTGGCAGCGTCTGAATTGTTATTCACTAAACCATCAACAGCACAGGAGTGTTGTTGAGTTAACAACATCAGTAAACAAAATGCATGAGGGATGTATAGCATGGCTACAGGTACAGTAAAATGGTTTAACAATGCCAAAGGATTTGGTTTCATTTGCGCAGAAGGTGACGACAGTGACGTTTTCGCTCACTACTCCACAATCCAAATGGATGGCTACCGTACACTGAAAGCTGGTCAACAAGTATTTTTTGAAGTAGAAGAAGGTCCTAAAGGATACCACGCTAGTGTAGTAACACCGCTGGAAGCAATGCCAGCCAAATAATCGCTGCCAATGTCGAACAAAAAACCCGCCTTTCGGCGGGTTTGTTATTTTTACGATTCTATTAACCGTTGATGATAGCGTTGAGTGTAGCGCTTGGGCGCATCAGTAGTGCGGCTTTATCAAATACCAGTGCGTAGTAACCACCTAAATCGCCAACAACACCTTGTGCACCGTTTAACTCAGCAACGATTGCATCTTCTTTTGATGCAAGAGCTTGTGCGATTGGAGCAAACTCAGCCGCTAGATCCGCATCTGCGGTTTGCGAAGCTAGTGCTTGTGCCCAGTAGGTAGCTAGGTAGTAATGGCTGCCTCGGTTGTCCAACTCTCCCACTTTACGCGAAGGAGACTTGTTGTTGTCCAAGAACTCACCGGTCGCCTTATCCAGCGCATCAGCCAGTACTTGAGCTTTTGCATTACCTGTTACCGTGCTGAGGTGCTCTAGCGAAGCCGCTAATGCTAAGAACTCGCCTAAAGAGTCCCAACGTAAGTGGTTTTCTTTTTCAACTTGCTGAACGTGTTTCGGTGCCGAACCACCCGCACCTGTTTCAAACAGGCCGCCGCCATTCATCAGTGGAACAACCGACAGCATTTTCGCCGATGTACCAAGCTCTAGGATTGGGAACAAGTCAGTGAGGTAATCACGCAATACGTTACCTGTTACTGAAATCGTATCTTCACCGCGCTTAATGCGCTCTAAAGAGAACTTACACGCTTCAAGCGGTGCAAGGATCTTAATCTCTAGGCCATCTGTATCGTGGTCAGGTAAGTAAGCATTAACTTTTTGGATAAGCTGAGCATCGTGAGCACGACTTTCATCCAACCAGAATACCGCTGGCACACCTGTAGCGCGTGCACGTGTTACTGCTAGTTTCACCCAATCTTGGATTGGTGCGTCTTTCACCTGACACATACGGAAGATGTCGCCTTCCTCAACAGCTTGCTCAAGTAGCACTGCGCCTGCTGCATCAACAACACGTACAGTACCTGCCGCATCGAGAATAAAGGTTTTATCGTGTGAACCGTATTCTTCAGCTTTTTGAGCCATTAGGCCAACGTTTGGCACACTACCCATAGTGGTTGGGTCAAATGCACCATTCTCTTTACAGAAATCAATCACAGCTTGATAGATACCTGCGTAGCTACGATCTGGAATCATTGCCTTGGTATCTTTCTGCTTGCCATCTGGGCCCCACATTTGGCCTGATGCACGTAGCATTGCAGGCATAGAAGCATCAACGATGATGTCACTTGGCACATGAAGGTTAGTGATACCACGGTCTGAATCTACCATTGCCAATGGTGGCTGAGTTTCGTAAACCGCTTGCAGCGCTGCTTCAATCTCAGCTTTTTGCGCAGCTGGTAGGCTTGCGATTTTCGCGTAAACATCGCCAATACCGTTGTTTACATCCACGCCCAGCTTATCAAATAGCTCGCCGTATTTTGCAAATACGTCTTTGTAGTAAACCTTAACCGCATGACCGAAGATGACAGGATCCGACACCTTCATCATGGTTGCTTTCATATGCAGAGAAAGCAGAACATCTTTCTCTTTCGCGTCTGCGATTTCCTGCTCGAAGAACTCAAGCAGGGCTTTTTTGTTCATGACTGAACTGTCGATGATTTCTTTATCTTGCAGTGCGAACGGCGCTTTCAGTTCTTTAGATGAACCATCTGAACCAACAAATTCAATTTTAACTTTGGTTTCACCAGAAACGGTGTGTGATTTTTCACTACCAAAGAAGTCACTGTCAGACATGCTAGAAACATGCGACTTAGAGTCTGCTGCCCATGCACCCATTGAGTGCGGATTTTTCTTCGCGTAGTTTTTAACTGAAAGTGGCGCTCGACGGTCTGAGTTACCTTCACGAAGCACTGGGTTAACCGCACTACCTTTAATTTTGTCGTAAGTTGCTTTAATGGCTTCTTCTTCGTAAGTGCTCGGCTCTTCCGGGTAATTTGGTAGATTAAAGCCTTTGTCTTGGAGTTCTTTGATCGCCGCTTTTAGCTGTGGAACTGATGCTGAAATATTCGGTAGCTTAATGATATTAGCTTCAGGTGTTTTTGCTAACTCACCTAGCTCAGCAAGTGCGTCGCCAATGCGTTGTTCTTCTGTTAGATGTTCTGGAAAGTTGGCGATGATTCGCCCTGCTAGAGAGATATCACGAGTATCAACATCAATACCTGAAGAAGCGGTAAACGATTGAATAATCGGTAACAGCGAATATGTCGCTAATGCTGGCGCTTCATCAGTGATGGTGTAAATAATTGTAGGTTTTTCTGTAGGCATGAAATTTCCCTATTGTTCTTACAAAGCCTGTCGGATGAATGGCTTTGCCTTTGTGGTCGCTTACAAGCTAATTGCTTCATCCCCTCACTTGTCTGCGTTTTGTGTCTCTTTTTATCGCTGTTTACTCAACAGCATCCTTGAGAGCGTTTCGTTATAATTAAACAAAATCGATAGAATAGTCTATTATCTTGTGCGCCATTCCAGTTTTTGGCGCGCAAATAATAGCTTAAAGCGACTTTTCTTTAAACTAATTGGCACACTTTATTTACATTTTTGCAGGGTAGTTAACATGCAATCTCGCTCGCGTCGTGAGTCATCCCATACATCTTCTAAGCCACCAGCTAAGCGTTTCAAACGAAATGGCCCTGCTAGACCACACTCTTCAACTCATCGAAGAAAAAAGCCAAGTGCAAATAAACCCAAGGTGACTGCCGAAGATCGTAAAGTGATTATCTTTAATAAGCCTTTCGACACGTTGAGCCAATTTACCGATGGCGACGGACGCAAAACATTGGCTGACTTTATTCCAGTGAAAGAGGTTTATGCCGCAGGTCGTCTTGACCGTGACAGTGAAGGCCTAATGGTATTAACCAACGACGGGATTCTACAAGCCAAACTTACCCAGCCTGAATCAAAATCTCCCAAGACCTATTGGGTTCAAGTGGATGGCGCACCAAGCGAACAAGATTTAGATAAATTGCGCAAAGGAGTTGAGTTAAAAGATGGCATGACCTTACCCGCTAAAGTCGAAGTCATCGAACAGCCACAAGTTTGGGAACGTAATCCGCCTGTGCGTTTTCGCGCCAATATCCCAACGACATGGTTGGCCATCACGATTATTGAAGGTCGTAACCGACAAGTTCGCCGTATGACGGCCAACATTGGCTTCCCTACCCTACGTTTGATTCGCCATTCGATGGGTAACATAAAGCTCAGCGATCTTCAGCCGGGCGAATGGCGAGAAATAAAAATCTAAATCGCTTACCTTTAAACGCTTTCAAATGCCGCGCAATATCGCGCGGCATTATTGTATCGAGCATAGTTAATGTCGACTTTTCAGCTCATCGACAGTCCATTGTTCATTAATGACCAACCTAATCAGCCCTTTACTCCAAGTCTGCTTTTGTCTCAAAAATAATCTCTTTCTCTCACTGCTCTCTCTACTATACTCAACTGAACGCGCACAATTGCGCTACTAGACGTGTATCGGATCGCACTACTCTAACAAAGAAAATGAACAATCAATTAATCAAACAATGTTCAATGATCAAGGATTATCTGCAAGGGAACATAGACGATATTGAGCTGAATGATATTTGCTATTCCTACGATATCCTTTGCTACCTGTTAAGTGACAAAGGGAGTCACGACAAACTCATTGACCAACACGAAATTACTAACAGAACTATCGACAAGAAAATCGACATCATCTACCACTCGGCTAAATTTGCTTTTGATTTAAATGTCGATGCGAATACCTATCGCAACATGGGAATCAAATACATTGAACTACTGCGATTCAACACCAGTATAATGAAAGACATCACCATGAAAGATAATCTGACTGGTGCACTTACCTTCAATTACCTCAAGTCACTCGAAGAACGACTCTCCAAGGAGCACTTCATGTGCTTCTTCTTTGACTTAGATGGCTTCAAACTGATCAACGATACCTACGGGCACGATTACGGCAATCGCGTTCTCAAATCTTTCTCAGCGGCACTTGAACACAGTGTCCGCATCAATGACTTAGTGTTTAGGTACGGTGGTGATGAGTTCATCATTATTTTGCTGAGAAATCACATCGAACCACATCAACTTATCAATCGCATTAACGACCATCTAGACGATGACATTGCGTACAGTGTGGGCTGGGCATACAACGAGGATCTAGACCTATTTAAAACAATTAAAGTCGCCGACTCCTTAATGTATAAAGACAAAAGGAAAGTAACATGAAATTCGTTCTCTACAGTAGCGATTCAAAGCTAGGTAACATCGACATTAACTCACTTCTTAAAGCGGCCATCGAAAAGAACTCAAGGCTAGGTATTACTGGATTTTTGATGTCTCATTCATCCGGTTTTATTCAATATATCGAAGGGGATGAAAAAGAGATAGATGAGCTTTATGCGGTGATTTCCCAAGATCCTCGCCACACCAATGTCACTACGTTACTTGAATCTGAACTCTCTGACCGTCTATACCAAGAGTGGGATATGGGCCATGTCTACATTGATGACGATGAAATGGTTAACATGCTAATGCAAACCAACAAGTTAAAGTGGTTTGAATACCTAAAAGAACGAACTCTATTCCTCTACCCTAACGAGTTTAAGAATGAACACTCGGCAAGCAGCGCTAGTTAATTCTCAAAAAACAAACATAAAAAAAGCCACTTGCGAACAAGTGGCTTTCCAATTTGATAACGCCGAGAATTATTCTGCGTCTTTCTCTTCCGCTTTATCTTTTGCAACGGTTACTGCAATTGCCAGCTCATCAAGTGATGCTGGGTTAGCAAGACTTGGCGCGTCTGTTAGTAAACAAGAAGCATTGGTTGTTTTCGGGAACGCGATAACGTCACGAATGTTCTCTGTACCACAAAGCAGCATTACTAGACGGTCAAGACCGAATGCTAGACCTGCGTGCGGTGGTGTACCGAACTTAAGTGCATCTAGTAGGAAGCCAAACTTAGCTTGTTGCTCGTCTGCTTCGATACCTAGGATATCAAATACCGCTGATTGCATTTCTGCGTTGTGGATACGTACAGAGCCACCACCAACTTCATAGCCATTTAGAACCATGTCGTATGCGTTAGAGTTTGCAGCTGCAGGGTTCGCTTTTAGCTCTTCTGCTGTCACACCTAGAGGAGATGTGAATGGGTGGTGCATTGCGTGTAGGTTACCTTCGTCGTCTTCTTCAAACATTGGGAAATCAACAACCCATAGCGGTGCCCATGCAGACTCATCTGTTAGCTCTAGGTCATTACCTAGTTTCAGACGCAGTGCGCCTAGTGCTTCAGATACAATGTTAGCTTTATCTGCACCAAATAGAATGATGTCGCCAGATTCTGCGCCAGTGCGCTCTAGAATACCGTTGATCACTTCTTCGTTTAGGAACTTAGCCACTGGAGACTGGATACCTTCCATGCCTGCTGCACGGTCGTTAACCTTCATCCATGCTAGACCTTTCGCGCCGTAGATACCTACGAACTCGCCGTAGCTGTCAATCTGCTTACGAGTTAGCTTAGCGCCACCTGGTACGCGGATTACTGCAACACGGCCTTTCTCGTCGTTAGCAGGACCAGAGAATACTTTGAACTCAACGTCTTTCACTAGGTCAGCAACGTCTACTAGCTCTAGTGGGTTACGTAGATCAGGCTTGTCAGAACCGAAACGACGCATCGCTTCAGAGAATGGCATGATTGGGAACTCGCCTAAATCAACGTTTAGCAGCTCTTGCCACATGTCACGAACCATTTTTTCAGTGGTTGCGCGAACTTGTTCTGCGCTCATGAATGAGGTTTCGATATCGATTTGAGTGAATTCTGGTTGACGGTCAGCACGCAAGTCTTCATCACGGAAACACTTAACGATTTGGTAGTAACGGTCAAAACCAGACATCATTAACAGCTGTTTGAATAGCTGTGGAGACTGAGGAAGCGCGTAGAACGAACCTTTGTGAACGCGGCTCGGTACTAGATAATCACGTGCACCTTCTGGCGTCGCTTTAGTTAGTACTGGTGTTTCAATGTCTAGGAAGCCGTTGTCATCCAGGAAACGACGAACAAAGCTCGATGCTTTTGCACGTAGCTTAATACGGTCACTCATTTCAGGACGACGTAGGTCTAGGTAACGGTACTTTAGACGCTGCTCTTCAGAGTTCTTTTGGTTGAAGTCTAGAGGCAGAACATCGCTGCGGTTGATGATTTCAAGACCTTTAGCCAGAATCTCAACTTCACCCGTTGCCATGTCTTTGTTTACTTGGCTGTCTGGACGAACACGTACTTCACCCGTTAGTTTGATACAGAATTCATTACGAAGTGTGTTAGCCACTTCATACGCATCTGCCATATCTGGATCAACAACTACCTGAACGATGCCTTCACGATCTCGCATATCGATAAAAATAAGACCGCCTAAATCACGGCGACGGTTAACCCAGCCGCAAAGTTCTACAGTTTGTCCTGCAAGGGACTTGTTCAGGTGACCACAGTAATGGGTACGCATAATGAAATTCCCAATCTCTCTAATATTGTTAATACCATCTGCCGAACATCTTTTTCCGACAGATCAAAGTTCCATTTATACGCTGAAAGTCATGGAAAATCGACCACTCAACATACAATTTATTGCGATTTATCTTGCTTTGGCGTTTTTTAGCACAACAAGTGTTCAAAAAACTAACCCAAGCAAGAAAAGTTGGCGCGATTATAGCTCGAAACTGTTCCAATCTACAAAACTCTCGTAGAGTATACCCAAGGAAATTGACGACTGACTGATGATGGACTCTTTACCGCTTCGACTTGGCTTGACTATGTGGTCACACAACAACTGGCAACAGGGCTTTTATGGCTCTGGCACTAAGCCTGCACAAAGGTTAGCTAAATATGCTCAGGTATTTCACACTGTAGAGGGCAATACCACTTTCTATGCGACACCTAACAGCCAGACAGTGAATAATTGGAAAGACGCCACCCACGAGCAATTTAGATTTACCTTCAAGCTACCCAAAGCGATTACTCACCAGCAAATGCTGCGCGGCTGCCAAGCACAACTAAAAGAGTTCATGCAAATCATGGCACCTTTGCATGACCGAATTGGCCAATGGACGATTCAATTGCCCGCGGCATTTGGCCCCGAGCATTTGCCCCAGTTAAAACGTTTCTGTGAGCTCTTCCCGCCGAGTTTTCCGATTGGCGTTGAAGTTCGACACCCTGAATTTTTTGCTAAAGGGGACGCAGAAAAAACACTTAATCAATGGCTGATTGAAAAAGGCTATGACCGCATCATTATGGATAGCCGGCCAGTGTTTTCTGAAGTGGCAAAGCCCGAACACCCTCATTACGAATCATTGCTTGATGCGCAGCAGAAAAAACCTCGCGTGCCCGTCCATGCTATCGCTACGGCAAAGCAGCCGATGATTCGCTTTATCGGCTACCCTGAAGCGGAGAAAAATATCGAGTTTTTCAAACCATGGCTGAGTAAATTACCGCAGTGGATTGAGCAAGGCATGACACCGTATATCATGATCCATACTTCTGACAATGTGGTCGCGCCAGAGCTTGCGTTACAACTTTATCAACAACTGCAAAAACAGACTGCCCTGCCCGATTTGGCGGAATTTCCGGCTCTGGCGGGCAACAATCAAATCAACATGTTTTAGCCAAACTGGCAGGCTTAGGTATAAAGCATGACATGGCGCTGTTTTTCTCTTAAAATACGCGCCTTTTTTAATGTCTGTCGCCCAGCTAAAAATATTGCTAGGCAGAATGAGAAACGAGTTATGAATCCAAAAAGCAATCCAGATACCATTTTTTCGGCGCCAATCGACAAAATTGGTGATTTCACGTTTGATGAGCGTGTAGCGGAAGTTTTCCCGGATATGATTCAACGTTCTGTGCCGGGCTACAGCAACATTATCTCGGCGATTGGTATGTTGGCGGAGCGCTTCGTCAAGCCGCACAGCAACGTCTACGATCTTGGCTGCTCTTTAGGTGCAGCGACGCTTTCTATGCGCCGTCATATCAACCAAGAAGGTTGCCAGATCATCGCGGTCGATAACTCGTCAGCAATGGTTGAGCGCTGCAAGCTGCATGTTAACGCTTACCGCAGCGATACCCCAGTTGATGTAGTGGAAGCAGACATTCGCAACATCGAAATTGAAAATGCTTCTGTGGTGGTATTGAACTTCACCCTACAATTCCTATCGCCAGAAGATCGTTACATCCTGCTAGAGAAAATCTACGCTGGCCTGCGCCCAGGTGGCATTCTTATTTTGTCTGAAAAGTATGTGTTTGAAGACCAAGTATCGAATGAGCTTTTGATCGACCTTCATCACGATTTCAAACGAGCAAACGGCTACAGCGAGCTAGAAATCAGCCAAAAACGCAGCGCGATTGAAAACGTCATGCGCCCAGATTCTAAAAAAGAACACAAAGAGCGCTTTGCGAAAATCGGTTTCACCAGCTTTGATGTTTGGTTCCAATGCTTTAACTTTGGCTCAATGTTCGCGATAAAATAATCGACGTTCAATCAGTACGATGACGTAGCCTGTTTCCTCAATATAGGGGAAACGCAAAATGACACTTTTACATAATTAACTCAGCGATAAACTCACTATGTTTGACTTTGCAAATTTCTACCAACTTATTGCCCAAGACACCCGTCTTCAGCCATGGCTAAATGTATTACCTCAGCAGCTAACGGATTGGCAAAACGCAGAGCACGGTGACTTTGGTCGTTGGGTTAAAGCACTGAACAAAATTCCACAAGGTGCGCCTGATCAGATTGACATCAAAAACTCTGTCACTCTGACCAATGACACCCCGTTCCACACTGGTGAACAAAAGAAACTGGAAAACTTACTGCGTACTTTCCACCCATGGCGTAAAGGCCCATATACAGTGCACGGCATTCATATTGATACAGAGTGGCGCAGTGACTGGAAATGGGATCGCGTGCTTCCGCATATCTCTCCACTAAAAAACCGAAGTGTGCTTGATGTAGGCTGTGGTAACGGCTATCACATGTGGCGAATGCTGGGTGAAGGTGCGCGTTTAACAGTGGGTATTGACCCATCACACCTATTCCTCATTCAGTTTGAAGCCATTCGTAAACTGCTGGGAGATGACCAACGCGCTCACTTACTGCCACTTGGCATTGAACAACTACCTAAACTAGAAGCTTTCGACACAGTATTTAGCATGGGTGTGCTTTATCACCGCCGCTCGCCACTCGACCATCTCATTCAGTTAAAAGATCAGCTTGTTTCTGGCGGTGAACTGGTGCTTGAAACCTTAGTCATCGAAGGCGACGAAACCTCAGTGCTTGTTCCGATTGATCGTTACGCTCAAATGCGCAATGTTTACTTCTTCCCATCAGCAAAAGCGCTGAAAGTATGGCTAGAACAAGTGGGCTTTGAAGATGTGCGCATCGTTGACGAAAACGTAACGTCTACTGGCGAGCAGCGCACAACAGAGTGGATGACACACAACTCACTGCCTGATTACCTTGACCCGAACGACCCATCAAAGACTGTGGAAGGTTACCCAGCGCCGCGTCGAGCAATCCTAGTGGCGACGAAACCATAAATTTGATCATGATTTTCTCTCTACACGAGATAATTGGTCGCTAAAGTTGAATCACTCCTACACATTTGACATTGATTTAACGTACAATTCTGGCCAGATGTTTAATCTATCCTAAAAAATAAGGATGCATTTTTTGCATCCTTATTTTGTTTGCAGTTTGGCCCTTCTCTGCACGATATTTGTGGCAGAGTCTCTCAGCAGTTATCACCAATTGATGTGGTTTTGCTCGGCTTGGTCTAAACTCAAAACGTTAATTAACTCATACTATTATCATTTAGTTGATGAAACGAGCTTCATCGGCACTAATAACAATAACTGTAGGCGTTTGAATGTTGATCCGATTAACCCCTTTTTTGGCTATCGCGCTTCTTTCCGGATGCACGTTAACCAACAGTGAACAAAACACCCAACAAACTCTCACCGCCATCAACGCGGTCGAGACCAATATTTCAACCCAACTAGAGTCGCTCAACCAGCAGTTAGTCTCTCAAGCTCAGCAGATTGAGCGCTTAGAGAAACAAGTCACCTCGCTAGACTCTCAAGCTCGCTCTTACCATAAAACTACACTTGCCCGCATCAAAAGCCATGACACACAAACCGCAGCGCCGATTGTGAAAGCCGCTCCGGCAAAAACCTCTCAAAGTGTGGTGCTCGGTGAAATAGAAAAAGTCACTATTGATGCCATCGACCAAACCTTCGAAGCGCGCGTAGATACTGGCGCTGCAACCTCTTCTCTTAACGCCATCGACATTGAACAATTTGAGCGTAACGGTAAAAACTGGGTGCGCTTCCACCTTTCTGATGGCTCTACACCACTGAGTGACGATAACTGGATCGAAGCACCTGTGATTCGCTTTGTGAAGATTCGTCAATCAACTAACGAAGAAGTCGAACGCCGCGCCGTTATCGAGCTTTGGGTAAAAGTGGGCAGCATTCACGAAAAGGCTCAGTTTACTTTGGCTGACCGCTCTCAAATGAGTAACCCTATCCTGTTAGGTCGTGAGTTTATTCGCGATATCGCAGTAGTTGATGTCAGCAAAAAATACGTTCAGTCAGCAGAAGAACAGAAAAAGTAAGGCTATTTATGACCTCGAAAGTCCCGTTTTATATTTCCGTGGTGCTGCTCATCATCGTCGGCATTACGCTCAGTATTTTTAGACACCAAAACTACGGTGTGCCATGGACGCCAGGCGAAACCCGCCAAGTATGGGATATTGAAGCGCGTGTCGAATTTGACGCACAAGCTAAACCTGTTAAAGCATCATTGGCCGTTCCAGATACACAAACGGGATTCACGCTCGTGAGCGAATCTTCTTCCTCACCGGGTTATGGTGTGGCTTATGTTAACTCAGATGCTGGTCGCCGCGCAGAGTGGTCTGTGCGCCACGCTACCGGCTCTGAAACCATTTACTACAAAGCTCAGTTCTTAGTTGACCCACAAGCGAAGGTTGACCCTATTCCACCGAATGAAGAGATCATTCCGCCGACTTTTGATGGCCCAGCAGAGGCGGCCGCTATTGCCCTTATTGAGCGCGCAAACAAACGCTCCGCTGATAACATCACCTTTGCCCGCGAACTGATCAAACAGATCAATGATGGCGACAGCCAAAACGCAGCACTTCTGCTTAACAATATGTCCAAAGTCGAAGCGGTTGATAAAGTATTGGCGCTAAGCAAGATTCCGAGCAAGATTGTTGGAGTTATTGAGCTAGAAGATGGCCGCCGCCGCCAAGCAATTCAACATATGAATCAAGTATGGCAAGACGGCCAATGGCACTTGTTCAATCCAAAAACTTCGGCGCAGACCATCGCACCAAACATCTTAATTTGGGATGAGTCCAACGTATCACTGCTCGATATCATGGGTGGTAACAACAGCCAAGTTCACTTCTCTATGATTGCCCAAGAGGTTTCTCCTCAACAAGCAACCAAGGATAAAGTGCAAGCCGATGGCTTACTGAACCTTTCGATCCACAGCTTGCCGCTAGAAGAGCAAGCCATGTTTAAGACGATCATGCTGATCCCAATTGGCGCGCTGATTGTGGTGTTCTTGCGTGTGATTGTTGGTCTAAAAACATCGGGCACTTTCATGCCAGTACTGATTGCCGTGGCCTTTGTGCAAACCCAGCTTGTCACCGGTATCATAGGCTTCTTGCTGATTGTCGGTACGGGCTTGGTCATTCGTAGTTATCTATCAAGGCTCAATCTATTGCTGGTTGCTCGAATATCGGCGGTCATCATCACGGTAATTATGATCATTTCTATCTTTACCGTTGTGGCATTTAAGATTGGTTTAACCGAAGGTCTATCGATTACCTTCTTCCCTATGATCATCCTTTCATGGACGATCGAACGTATGTCGATTCTGTGGGAAGAAGAAGGACCAAAAGAAGTCATCATGCAAGGTGGTGGTTCGCTACTCACGGCTGTTCTGGTTTACTTAGCCATGACTAACCCATTCGTACAGCACCTAACCTTTAACTTTATTGGCCTGCAGCTGATCGTGTTAGCCGGTATTCTACTGCTTGGTACTTACACGGGTTACCGTATCACTGAGCTGCGTCGCTTTAAGCCATTAGCTGAGGACTAAACTATGTTTTCAGCTATTAAAGCACGCTTTACTTCACCCTATAAGCTACGTCACAAGGGTATTATGGGCATGAACCAGCGTAACCACAGTTACATTGGTCGCTATAATGATCGCTCTAAATACCCGCTGGTCGATGATAAGTTAAAAACCAAAATCATCGCGCAAGCCGCTGGGGCGACCGTTCCAAAACTGATTGGGGTTATCAATAACCAAGCCGAAGTAATAACCATCCACAACATGGTAAAAGAATGGCCCGGTTTTGTGATTAAGCCAGCGCAAGGCAGTGGTGGTAAAGGCATCTTGGTGGTTACCTCGCACAAAGACGGCGTATACACCAAGCCATCCGGTTCAACGATTGGTAAAGAAGACGTAGAGCGCCATATCAGTAATGCTCTAGCTGGCCTTTTCTCGCTTGGTGGCAAGAACGATGTAGCCGTGGTTGAGAACCTGATTAAGTTCGACGACTGCTTTGACGGCTTTAGCTACGAAGGTGTGCCAGATGTACGGATAATTGTCTTTAAAGGCTACCCTGTGATGGCAATGATGCGCTGCTCAACGGCAGCCTCTGATGGTAAAGCCAACTTACACCAAGGTGCAGTAGGCGTTGGATTAGACATTGCCACAGGCCGTGCGATTCGCGCAGTACAATTTGACCAACCAATTACTCACCACCCTGATACAGGCAAAGACTTATTAACCTTGCAAGTACCTCACTGGGAACGTTTATTAATACTTGCCTCTAGCGCTTGGGAAATGACTGGTCTTGGTTACATGGGCACCGACATGGTACTCGACAAAGAAGAAGGGCCAATGGTGCTTGAGTTAAATGCTCGCCCGGGATTGGCCATTCAAATTGCTAACGGTACGGGCTTACTTCCTCGCTTAAAGCATATCGAGGCGATGGGTACTCCGGCGGAATATCCAAAACCTGCCGAGCGCGTAGCCTACGCGGCTAAGCAATTTGGCTCACCGCTATAGCCTTGCTAGTAACTCACCTCACTGCCAATAAATGACCTTCTAGGCTGCGATTCTCGCGGCCTTTTTTATATCTTTCTTTGACAATCAAAACCGCAAAACAATAAATACTTATCGTTTTACGATAATTTATTATTGATCTTTATTTTATAAATCCATATTATCCCCTCATCCAATCAATACGAGGAATAATAAATGGATAACCTATCTGGCATTCGAAACATCAGCCAACGCTTGCTAATCTGCCTATGGGCTGTGTTGATCATCAACCCTGTATTCAACGCAGTTATGTGGTTTGGCCCTATTTTTGATACCAATAACGAGTTCTTTATGGCGGACTTCCCATACTACATTGAGCTTCCTCTTGATACTGGCCCAGCACTACTTGGCTTCCTTGTATCAAACATCACTGTAGTAGTCGCAAGTATGATCATTTGGCAACTGATCACCCTTTTTCGCTTATACCGAGATGGTAAAATCTTCGCAATGGACAATGTAAATTGTTACCACAAGATTGCTAACTACATCATCTTGTACGTATTTTCCGGTTTTGCTGTTGGATTATTAATGGGCCCAGCGTTAACCTATAACCTTGAAGAGACTACCGTCAGTTTCGGTTTGACGGATAGTGACATCACACTGCTGATCATCGGTATTATGATTCGTCTTATCGCCAAAGTTATGCGTGAAGCGAAAGGCCTATACGATGAACAAATTCTGACTATTTAAAGTGATTTTCTATGCCTATCATCATTAACTTAGACGTTATGCTCGCCAAACGTAAAATGCGCTCCAATGAGCTCGCTGCATTAATTGGGATTACAGAGCAAAACTTGTCAGTATTAAAAAACGGACGGGCAAAAGCAGTAAAATTGGCGACTTTGGAGAGCATTTGTAAACATTTGGATTGTCAGCCGGGGGACATTCTAGAGTTTGTTGCAGAAGCCGAAGAGAAGTAAAACAAAACGTAACGTGGCTAACTACGAATATAAAACAAAGGGCACCAATTGGTGCCCTTTCGCTATTTAATCAACGATTACAGTTCTTCGATTAACTCTTGAACTTCAGTTTTTGCTTTTGGTTCTTGTCCAAAACCTCGCAAACCCACCACGTGTACGTGTTCATGATCTTTGAACACTTTACGCACCAGTTTGTAGGTGGTGCCTTTTTCTGGGCTGATGTTCTCAGGAGCCGCGATAAGCAACTGCATATCGAGACGATCACAAAGCTCAAACAAGGTCGAGATTGATTTTGTATCAAGACGAGCGGCTTCATCAAGGAACAATAAGCGACATGGAATAATGTCTTTGCTACGCAGACGGCGTGACTCTTCTTCCCAGCTTTGAACCACCATCAATAGAATTGATTGACCAGTACCAATCGCTTCACCCGTAGACAGTGCTCCCGATTCAGCTTGAAGCCAACCATCAGAACCACGGCTAACTTCCACGCTTAGCTCTAAGTAGTTACGGTAGTCGAGTAGCTCTTCACCCAGAACTTGTGGTGAACGCTGCCCCATGTCGATATGTGGATTCACACGTTGGAATAGCTTCGCCATCGCTTCCGAGAAGGTGTAACGCGAGCTTTCAAACAGATCTTTATGTTGTTCTTGCTGCGCTGCTAGGCCATGAAGCAGTACTTCATGACTTTCACGTACTTTCACGTTTAGACGCACACCTTTAACCTGACCAAACGAAATATTCGATAGGCCTTGGTTCAGCATACGAATGCGGTTTTGCTCACGCTGAATGGTCTTCTTAATGATGCTGGCAACCGAATCAGAGCTGATCGCTAGACGGTTTTCACGCTGGGTCAGCTCTTCTGTTAGGCGAGCCAGTTCAACTTCCATCTCTTCGATAGCTTCAACTGGGTCATCAGTGCGAATAATATCTTGGCGAATACGCTCACGTAGGTGTTGGTACACCGCAATGTAGAACAGTACTTTGCGCTCAGGATGAGCCGTATCTTCAGATAGGCGCAACGCATCACGAAGGTCATCGTTATCTGCCACAGCAAGACGAAGTGCACCCAATGATTTATCTGACATTGAACGCAGCTCTGCCGCTGATAGGTAAGCCAACTCACGCTTGTGCAGACGACGCTCTACATCGTTCTCACGCGCTAGACGCAACACTGAACACCAGCCTGCTTTCGCTGCAACCACAAAGGTGCGTAGCTCAGCATATTCTTTCTGAACTTTCTTCAGGCGCTTAGCGAGGCTCTTCATTTCAAGCTCAGTTGAAGTGATGGTACGTTCGTATTCACTCTTACGGTTGCGAGAGGTATGCAAGCGTTCTTGCAGCTCATCACGACGACGCTGAGCACGCTCTTGTGCGCCTTCATCCGCAGTAACGCCAAACTCTTGCAGCTCTTGTTTGAACTCGTGAACCGTTTCTTGTTTCGCTTGATGTGAGCTCTTCAATGATGCCAATACTTGGTTATATTGGTTCATCTGGCTTTGCGCTTGTTTTAACTCTTCACGGCCACGTGTACGCGCCGATTCGGCTTGAACCAGTTTCGCTTTTAGCTGTTCGCTTAGCTCACTGCTCTTGTTCAATAGGTCAACGGAATCTGAGTAAGCAAAGTAATGACGACGCTCAACCAAATCCGCCAACGCAAACAAGTTTGTTTTCAGCGTTTGCAGCTCTTGGTCTGCACGTTGATAGTTCGCGGTTAGCGCATCAAACTGCTCTGGATCGGCATCCAATGCAGAGACAATCGATTCTAGCTCTTGCACGGCTTTGCCATGCTGCGTGATAAACGCTTTTGCTTGAGAAAGCTGCTCTAACTGCGCATCAAGTTCAGCGAAACGCTCTGCTAATGTTTCGTCTTCTACCAACGCCATAGTCGGCGCAAGTTTGTCGAGTAACGCAATCGCCTGCTTGCTTGAGAGTAGCTGGCTGCGTTGCTGCTGCTCTTTGTTGTCGAGATCCGACAGCAGACGCACAACTTGATTACGCGTATCACGCGCTTTTTGCAGCGCTTGCTCAGGATCTGATTCAAACGCGACTTGAATGTGCTTAGCAACAAAGTTGTTGAACGCTTGGTATAGACGCTGAGACTTCTGTGAATCAAAAGCGGCTTTGGCGTGCTGCTCGACCACTTCTTCACGTTCGTTGCGTAACAGTTCTAAACGTTGCTCACGCGCAGCGCGGCCAAACAATGGAATTTCAGGTAAGCGAGAGTAACGCATTTGACGTTGGTTCATACGAACACAAACTGCGCCTTCTAGCTCTTCAGCATCAAAACTGCTGTCATCGAATGCATCTACATCACCTTCGATAATGTAAAGGTCTTCTGGACAGTCATCCAGTTCCACCAGCTTCTCTTCGATGCCAGAAAGATCAGAAACCACAATCGCGTGACGCGCAGGGCCATACATAGCACTGAAATATGGCGCATCATCAATCGTGATGTCGTCGTAAATTTCAGAAAGCAGTACACCGCCTAGCGTATCGGCCAAACCTTTCAGGCGTGGGTCATTTGAGCCACCCGGTGAAGCTAAGCGTTCAATCTCGCCATCAAGGAAGGTGCGACGTTCAGCTAACTTGTCTTTCGCGATAGATTGCTGCTTCTCTTGCTCAAGAACCGTCTGCATGTGAGACATGACAGCTTGGCTATCTTGCAGCTCAGCGCCACTTTGTTCACGCAAACTTTCTAGTGCGTCACTTGCCGCAATCCACGTTGGTGCGATGGCTTCGAGTTTGTTGATTTCAACGGTTGCATCTTGCTCTAGGCGACGCTGCTCGCTGCGCTGCTCGCGTACTTCTTCCTGAGCCGCTTCTAGCGTTTCGATTTGCATTGCGTGACGCTCACGCTCTTGCTCAAAACTTAGCTCATCGGTTAGCTGTGCTTGGTGTTGTTTTTGGTACTCATCAACCAATTGTTTAGCTTGACGCTGCTGGGCAATAGAGCGCTCTAAGTCACGATGCTGCGCACGCCATTGCTGCTCATTTTGCGCTAATTGCTTAGCATCACGAGCTTGGTTAATAGCTTGCTTGGCATGCTCGGACGCTTGATTACGTGGGCAATCACCGACAATGCTTTGCACCAATTTAAGTGCGGTTTCAAACTGCTGAGCCGCAGCCGAAGACATATCTAATTTGTGTTTAAGCGCAAGAAGTTCAGTGGTTTGCTCTGCTTCTTTATTCTTTAGCTCACTGACTAAAGATTGTGCGCTTTCAGCCGTGAGCGAGTCGTCATCAAGCAGTTGTTTTGCTTTATCTAACGCTTGAACCGCTTGTTGATATTGCAACGCACGAGTTTGCTGCACGTCTAACGCTTGTTGGTAATCAGCAAGTTGAGTTTTTAGACTATCAACTTCTTCTTCACTAACGGTGGCTTGCTCTTCAGCCATCAGAACGCGCTCTTGCGCCTCTTCAACCACCATTAGCTGCTCTTCAAGACGCTCGTTTAGCTCTTCCAAATCTTCTTGGTAGCGCTCGATCTTCTCTTGTTGGCGCAATGCGTTTTGCACCAATTGCAGATGGTCTGAAGCCGCTTGGTAGTCTTGTTCTAATGCTGATTCACTTTCAACTAGCAGCTCAAGTTCTTCTTGAACTCGGTTCAGCAGGTTGTTCTGCTCTAGCAATGTCTCGCGAGAGCCAAATAGCTCTGAACGCAGTGATAGCGTCTGCTCTAGCTTGTTACGGCGATCATTAGCGTGGCGCATGTAATCTGCGGCCACGTAATTAGTCGATTCAGTAATCAAGTGTTTGAACAAATCGCGATCCGCTTGCGTAGTTTTGATCGCCTCTAGCGTCATGCGGTTTTCACGCAGCGCTGATTCCATATCTTGGAAGGCTTTCTTCACACCGCCATTTTGTGGCAACAAGTAATCACGTAATGAGCGAGTAATCGCACTTGAGATACCACCGTATAGAGAGGCCTCAATCAAACGATAGAATTTAGAACGATCCGATGAGTTACGTAGTTTCTTCGGAATAACGCCGAATTCAAACATTTGCGCGTGGTAATCGACTATCGATGGGAAGGCTTTAAACTGAACACCTTCGTATTGCAGCGCACTCTCTTTAACATCATTAATTTGACGTACGCGAGCTTGCGTGTCTGACACGCTTTCAATCAATAGATCGGTAGGCTTCACATGGCTTGGTAGACCTTGGATAACAAAAGGCTTGATATCCACTTTCTTATCACGACCAGCCACTTGCTGTAATTTCACTGCAAACAACAGACGCTGATTACGCGAGTTAACAACATCCAGAGCGGCATAACATGCGCCCGGTTGTAGCTTACCGTAAAGGCCTTTATCACGTGAAGATTGGCTACTGCCCGCTTCCGTAGTGTTACGGAAGTGCAGTAACGTTTGGTCAGGAATCAATGCTGTAATGAACGCCGCCATTGTGGTCGACTTACCAGCACCGTTACCGCCAGAAAGCGTGGTAACTAGACCATCAATATCAAAGGTGCGAGCAAAGAAGCCGTTCCAGTTGATCATGGTCAGCGATTGATATTTACCTCTTTCAATCATGCTTCACCTTCTAATTCTTGTTGTTCTTGATCGTCGGTTTGATCTTCTTCATTCAATAAACTGCCTTGGCTAGGCTCTTTGGTGTGCACTACGGCTTCACCATCACGAATCAAGCGCAGTTGTGCTTCACGCATGTCGTCACCAAGACGAACATCCGCACCAAAGCGAAATACCGCTTCGCTGATACGGAACTTGCCCGTCTCACCGATGTTAATCACCATGCCCAAACGACGCAGACGACGCAGCGAAGTACGCACTTTTTCAAACAGCTTTTCTTTATCTAAATCTGAACCAGTTGCACGGTTGGTCACTAACTTCATCAACTTAGTTTCATCAGCAAGCTGAAGCAGCTCATCGTACATTTCTTGATTAGTGAAAATACCTTCGTGAGCCAAACGCTCAGGGCTTAAATAAAGGAAACACAGAACTTTACCCACCAGCATATCTAGCTCTGAAAGCACACTACGGCCAATCAAAGAGGTAGAGCGTGGACGCAAGTAGAAGAAGCCTTCAGGCGCTTTCACTAACTCAGTGTTGTAACGCTGATAAAACAGTGCCAGTTCAGTTTCGAAATCCGCCAGTAACGCGTGATTGTCTAAATCTTCCGTGGAGATATGACGCCCTGCTCGCAGCATGCTATCTAGCGCTGGGAACAAAGGGTTAGAAATTGCTTTTGCCAGATTCTCTGACATGTATTCATTAATATCTGTCGATGACATTTGCTTGTACCTTTGCACCAAATTCGTTGATCGCTTGCCAATCAGGCTGAACCGCTTGGTAGTCGGATTCTGAATAACCCAGACGTACCGCTTGGTCGACAACGATGCGTGCTAAATCAAAGTGATGAGTGTGTGGATGTTGCGCTAAGTAATCGCGCAGAACGATACCCAGATCAATTGGCGTACCCTGCTCTTTATGTACTTTAAGCATGTCACCAATACGCTCTGACAACTCATCATTGACCTGTTGAAACTCTTCGTATTCCACTTCCATTGGTACTTGGCCTGTTACTTCATCGTCACGCAGTACTAGCGCTTCATCACGCAAGTCTGACAGACGTTCAGCATCGGCATAGGTTAAGAACCAAGGCGTATCGAAATAATCTTTTACCGACTGGCGTAAACGCGAACTAAAGGCGCGGTTCTTATCCATATCAATCGCAGTACGGATAAACTTATGTACGTGTCGGTCATAACCGATCCAAAGGTCAATCGCTTGTTGACCCCAGCTGGTAATGCGGTCGAGTTTCATCTGCAAACCAAATAAGGTTTCTTCAACGAAATCGAGCTCTTCATCACCGTAGATAATTTCTTGAATATCTAGGATTTGAGTTTGTAACTCATCACCGGCTGCTTGGAGGGTGTCTTGTAGCTCTTTTAGTGTGTTGGATGTTTCGGATAGCAAGGCTTCACAGTTATTGATGGCATCACGCCAATCTTTGTTCAGCAGTTCTGCAATTTGGTTTTTCACCGATTGCTGCTGCTCATCCATCACACGTTGGTTGAGATCGATTTGATCAAAGATCTCACCCACTGAGTATTTTAAAACGCCATAAACGTTCTTCTTCCAGTGGCCTGGCGTACCGCCTTTTTGCGCCGCTTCAATGGCTTTGGCCATTTCATCCGCCACCATAGACAACTGGATAGAAAGTTTAAGCTTAGAGAATTCACGGTGGCGAACGTAGTAATCGGTAATACCAATCGCCAGCGGCGATAAGCGATAGATACTCGCGCCATCAGTCACTTCACTGGTAAAGCGGCTAATCAAACGCTGCTTTACCATTTCATTGATTGCGTTGTTGGCACGAAATGCGGACGCTTCGCCCGTATCTTCAAATAATCGAGTGACGATAGTAAACGCATCGTGGAGTTCACCTTCACCCAATTCTTCATCAAACCTTTCATTGCTAAGCACTGCGATAGCAATCAAGAAAGCCAATCTTTCGTTGCTAAGGTTCAATGAGAAATCGTGCTGCTTTACCCAGCCAACCAATTCATCAATTGGCTGCTCAGCAACGTTGAGAGTCATCTCACTCATTGTTATTCCTGTTCATGTTTCTTTCTTGCCCATACATGAATGTATCGGCCTAGTGAGAGGTACGGCTCTTGTCGACATAGTTGTTGTTCTAAAGCCAATACATCTTCTAGCTGGTAATCGCCCATGTACTGCATATTCCCGATGTAGTCACTAAAGCAGCGAATGCCAGATTTACCGCAAATTTCAAACCCTGCGTCTTCAATCCACTGATAGACGTCTGCGGGGATTAAGCCTTTTTGCGGCTGTAATTTAAATCTCTTGCGGTGCGGCATGCCATCTAACACATGTGGAATATTGCCACACACTACGTTTTTGTAGACTAACCCATGATGGTTATAGAACATCACTGAAGCGATGCCGCCCGGTTTTACCTGCTCTAACACTTTCTCAAGTGCAGGCTTTGGATCGGCTAACCATTCCATCACCGCGTGGAACATCATCAAGTCCACGGGTTGGTCTAAATGTGCATCAATCTCCTGCACCGGAGAATGAATCAGCCGATACTGCTCAAGCAGCTGGTTTTTTTCAATCTCTTGCTCTGCTAACTGCAGCATTTCAGAAGATAGATCACACAACGCCACTTGATGTCCGAGTTTGGCAATCTTTTGCGACATTTGTGCCAAACCGCCACCGGCATCCAACACTTGAAGTGTTGTCTGGTCAGCGTTTAACATGTCTAGGGCTTGCTCAAGATCTTGCCAGACAATGACTTGGCGAATCTCGCCTTTGTCAGAGCCGTAAATATTTTTTGCAAATTTGTGGGCAATATCGTCGAAATTGCGGTCTTCAGTCACAGCAGCTTGGGGTATTATGTCTAATCGTGCTGCTATTCTGTCACAAGAAAGGCAGATATAAAGAGGGATTCTCTTAAATTATCATCAACTGGTGTTTTTTCGGACTATTTAAGTATGTTTGAGCTGAAAAAAGTCGTATCTTCGTTGCTCATGCCTTTACCAGCTATGCTGATTATCGGTTTTCTCGGGCTAATGTTGATTATGTTTACGAGAAAGCAGAAAACAGGCTGCTTTGTTGTACTTTTCTCCTTTATTGGGATTTTCCTAATTTCTTTCCAACCCGTCGCTTCTCGTTTGCTTGCACCGATAGAGCGTCAATACACAGGCTTTTTACCAGTCGATAAATCCATTGACTACATTATGGTTCTTGGCAGTGGTCACGTCGTTGATGACCAAATCCCGCCAACTTCAGAGTTAAGTCGCACCGCTTTAATGCGCCTTGCTGAAGGTATTCGCATTATGCGTATCTACCCGGGCTCTAAACTGATCCTTTCTGGCTACTCAGGTGGCTCTGAAGTCAGTAACGCAAGAATGATGGCTAAAGTGGCGCTGGCACTGGGTGTGTCTAAGTCAGACATCATTTTGCTTGAAACCGCAAAAGATACATGGGAAGAGGCCAGACAAGCGGCTGCGTTTGTACAACGCAAAGAGCTTGTTTTAGTCACTTCGGCAAGTCACATGGAGCGCGCGTTAAACGAGTTTCATGCAGCAGGCATGCAGCCATACCCTGCGCCGACCAACTACCTTGCGCAAAATGAAATTCATCAGTTTTGGAGTAAGTACACGCCAAAAGCGATTTATCTAGAACAGACTGAACGCTACTGGCATGAAACCCTAGGCAAGGCTTGGCAAAGCCTACGTGACTGGGCTTCAGACTATGAAGATAAGAGCATTGAATCAGCTGAAAGCCAGCTTTAACGCTCAAGCAGAAACAAAAAAACCGAAGCCATTGCTTCGGTTTTTTTATTGATTCGAGACTTAAGTTAGTCGCCTGCGAACATGTAGCCTTCACCGTGTACAGTCACGAAGATTTGTGGGTTCTTAGGGTCGAACTCCATCTTAGCGCGCATACGACGAATCAATACATCAATCGTACGATCATTTGGCGCATCTACTCGGTGGCTAATCATATTCAGAATACGTTCACGGCTAAGCACTTGGTTCGGGTAAGAAGAGAGTGCCACTAACAATTCATATTCTGCTTTGGTCAGCTTAACTGGCTCACCATTGCGGCTTAACGCACGGCGTTGAACGTCAAACGTCCACTCACCAAAACGCACTGTGTTGCCATCGTTTTTACTTTGTTCCGCGGCAGAATCTGAGTTACGAGCAGCAGAAATGCGCCATAACAAGTTCTTAACGCGAACCAATAGCTCACGAAGCTCAAACGGTTTGGTTACGTAATCGTCTGCACCCATTTCTAGGCCAACGATCTTATCAATGCTATCCGTGCGTCCTGTTACCAGGATAATTCCAATGTCTGACTGACTGCGTAGTTCACGCGTTAACATCAGGCCGTCCTCTCCAGGAAGGTTGATATCAAGCATCACTAGGTCAATGTCGTTATTTTGTAGAGTTTCACGCATCTGCTCGCCACTTTGCGCTTCGCTTACGGCATAACCTTCATTTTGAAAGTAACCAACGAGCTTACTGCGAGTTACTGCGTCATCTTCTACTACTAATACGTGATAGCTCATCTAAACCACTTATTCTACATTGGGAAATGTTATCAAGTGTATTCTATTCATAATCAGTAACATTTCTAGTATTTGTTAAATTAAAATCAAGAAAGATGATTTTTTATTGATTCAAAACAAAATTAGCCCATCCGTTCATAAATCGCCATTTTTACTCACGCTCTTACATAATGTGTGTTATCGCTATTCACTTTTGTCCGCTAAAATAATAGCAGTACAATTATTTGGAGCATGTTTGATGCAAGAGCTAAAAGCGTTTAATGAAAAACGCGCTGAAATCTACTGGTGGTTCTCTAGTCTGTTTGCCAAAGAGCTGACTGAAGCCGATTTAGAGCAATATCAAAGCCCTGAAATCCGAGGTTTTCTGTCTGGATTGGGCGAAAACCCAAGCCTTAAACCAGCCACAGACAAACTGATCGATGCATTAAATCGCCTTATTGACCGTGAAGACGCACAATTAGAGCTAGCGGCAGACTTTTGTGACCTATTCTTAAAGTCAGATAAGGACTCAGCGTTACCTTATGCGTCAATGTACGTGGGTAAGACTGGCCTACTTAACGATGAGCCAGCTAAGCAGATGGATGAATTACTGGCAAAGCATGGCGTAGCGGTAAATAAAAACCTTAACGAGCCAGCGGATCATATTGCCATCGAGCTAGACCTTCTGGGCAATCTTATTATTCGTTCAAACGAACTTGAGCAAGAGCGCCATATAGAAGAAGCACTGCATGAGCAAGAAGCATTTATTCGTCAGCACATTTTAAATTGGGTTCCTCAATTTAGCGCCAAGAGCCAAAAATTCGATGAATTTGGCTTCTACGCTGCGGTAACCGCTCTATTGGTTGCGTTCTTAGAGTTGGATTGCAGTTATTTGCTTGGTGAAGAGTAACTCGGTCACAAACACGCTATAACCGTACAGGTGACGGGTTATTTTCGTTGCTCCTTTGAGCAATGCGGTCTAGAATCGTGACCGCAAACGATAAAAATCAAAATGTACTCAGGTACCTTTATCAATAATTACTAATTTAATTGTCTTGAGTACATATAAACAAACCGCTGTAAAAGAGCGGTTTTTGTTTTTCTAATACTTACTGCCAATATGATTCTTTGCCAATCTGAACAAGTAAGTGACCGTTTATTTTAAACCTATAAACATTTACTTTTTCAGGTAGGTATTAAGTTATATACCTACGTGGCAGCTATAGATAGGACAGACCTTATGGCCACTATTAAAGATGTAGCACGCTTAGCCGGCGTATCAACTACCACTGTTTCTCACGTGATTAACAAAACTCGTTTTGTGGCTGAAGCCACTCAAGAGCGCGTAATGGAAGCAGTAACAGAACTGAACTACGCACCAAGCGCTGTTGCTCGTAGCTTAAAATGTAACACGACTCGTACTATCGGTATGTTAGTGACTCAATCGACTAACTTGTTCTTCTCTGAAGTTATCGATGGTGTAGAGAGCTACTGTTACCGTCAAGGCTACACGCTAATCCTGTGTAACACAGGCGGTATCTACGAGAAGCAACGTGACTACATCCGCATGCTGGCTGAAAAACGCGTAGACGGCATTCTTGTTATGTGTTCTGACCTAACGGAAGAACTAAGCGAAATGCTAGATCGCCAGAAAGACATTCCTAAAGTTGTTATGGACTGGGGCCCAGAGAGCTCACAAGCAGACAAGATCATCGATAACTCAGAAGAAGGTGGCTACCTAGCGACTAAATACCTGATTGAACATGGTCACACTGATATCGCCTGCCTAAGCGGTCACTTTGAAAAAGCTGCCTGCCAAGAGCGTATTCAAGGCTTTAAACGCGCAATGGGCGAAGCTAACTTAGCGGTTGATGAAGACTGGATCCTAGAAGGCAACTTTGAGTGTGACACGGCTGTGCTAGCCGCTGACAAAATCGTGGCAATGGACAAGCGCCCTACTGCTATCTTCTGTTTCAACGATACCATGGCACTTGGCCTTATGAGCCGCCTACAGCAAAAAGGCATTCGTATCCCTGAGGATATGTCTGTGATTGGTTACGATAATATCGAGCTGGCTGAATACTTCTCACCACCACTAACCACGGTTCACCAACCGAAACGTCGTGTGGGTAAAAATGCGTTTGAAATCTTGCTTGAGCGCATTAAAGATAAAGAGCACGAAAAACGCGTTTTTGAGATGCATCCTGAGATTGTAGAGCGCAGCACCGTCGCTAAAATCAAATAAACATCTGAATTATAAAATAATAGCCGACATTACATATGTCGGCTTTGTCGTTTTTTTGGGCTGTTAATCTTGCATTAAGATCACGCTTGCTGCATAGTATATGCACTTCGAACAACATGATTTTTTAATCTGTAGCAGAGCAAATTAAGTCACGCACAGGGCAAACCATTCTGAAAAGATGGGACGCAAAGCCACCGGCCTACACATGAAATATGCACGGCAGCGGGGTTACCGATGGTAAAAAATGCAAACGTTAACCGATTACTGACACCTTTCTGCATTTCTTTGCTATTCTCTCGGACCTGATCTGGTGGCGTATACTCATACACCGAGAAAGTACAGAATGGATAAACCTACACTTAAAGATTCTATGCGTCTATTTGAGCCGCTAGGACGAATCAAATCTCGCTCCATGTTTGGTGGATTTGGCATTTTCGCAGACGACACTATGTTTGCACTCGTCGTACATGACAAGCTCCACATTCGAGCAGATGACACTTTAGCTGTTGAATTCAAACAGCAACAACTTGAACCTTATATCTATCACAAACGCGGTTTCCCTGTGGTAACCAAGTATTTTGCATTGAATGATGAATGGTATCAAGATAGCGCAGCAACCCTTGAAGTCGCTCGCGGCGCTCTTTCTCAAGCGAAGAAAGAGAAAACCACCCAAGCTAAGGCAAAACCAACGCGCATTAAAGATCTGCCAAACTTACGTTTAGCCACCGAACGTATGCTGAAAAAAGCAGGTATCGAATCCGTTGCTAACCTTGAGCAAACAGGCTCTGTTGAGGCGTTTAAGGCAATTAAAGCCAGCCATGATAACGAAGTAAGCCTTGAGCTTCTTTGGGCTCTTGAAGGGGCTATTAATCGCACTCACTGGTCGGTGATTCCTAAAGACCGACGTGATGAGCTTTTAGACAGATTGGATTAACCTCTCAACTACCGCATCAAAAGCCAGCGACTATCGCTGGCTTTTTTTTGAAATTTTTTTATGGCTTTGAAGTTCTTATACTTTAAGCAGTCAAAAAAGAATGATTAGTAAACTTGATGCTTAATACCAACATAGACCAAACTGTAAACGAAAGAATAAAGCTTAGGGGAAGGGAAAGATGAACAAAAAACTGATACTAGGGATTATCCTTATTGCACTAATCGCACTGCTCATCACTCAGTTTGGCGATCAGTTCACTCTTGAAAATGCCAAGCTACAACAAGCTGCTTTGGCAGATTTCATCAGTGAAAACTTCCTTGTCGCAGCCGCAATTTATTTTGCAGCGTATGTCGCGATTACCGCATTTTCGATTCCCGGCGCTGCGGTCGTGACTTTGCTTGGCGCTGCCCTATTTGGATTTTGGACCAGTTTACTGTTGGTGTCATTTGCTAGTACCTTCGGTGCAACGCTGGCCTTTTTAAGCAGCCGTTTCTTGCTACGCGATTGGGTACAAGGCAAATTTGGTGACAAGCTAAACGCCATCAACCAAGGGGTTGAGCGCGATGGTGCTTTCTACTTATTCTCGCTGCGCTTGATTCCAGTGTTCCCATTCTTCCTAATCAACCTTTTGATGGGCCTCACCCCTATCTCAACCGCACGCTTCTATCTTGTTAGCCAAATCGGTATGTTACCGGGCACGGCAGTGTACTTGAACGCAGGTACGCAACTGGCTCAAATCGAATCCTTGTCTGGTATTGTTTCACCCTCTGTACTTGCTTCATTTGCGCTGCTGGGCCTATTCCCTATCGTTGCCAAATGGGTTATGGCAAAATTCAAACAATCGCCTGAGACGCAAAATGGAGGCGCTTAGTGAAAATATACTCTGCCGCAAACCCGCCAGAAGCTCACATTGTCTGTGAGCTTTTGCGTTCGCATAACATAGATTGTGAAGTAAGAGGTGAAGGTATTTTTGGTCTTCAGGGAGAACTCCCTTTTGGAGAAGCGAGCGAGCCTTATGTTTGGCTATTAGATCCAAACCAAAGTGCTCAATCCAAAACGCTTATCGAACAATTTCAACACGCCAACCACGAACAACATCCATGGCAATGCCATCAATGTGGCGAAAGCAATGAAGCGCAGTTCGCGATTTGCTGGCAATGTGGCGCGTCTTACTCTGAACCGGCTGCGATTAACTCACGACCTGCTGTTGAATAAAATTGATCGAATGGTGGTTAAACTCATCTGGGCGTTCAATGTTGCACACATGGCCGCAGTTTTCGATTTCATGCAGCTGACTCTTACGATGCGCAGCCACCATCTCTTTGACAGGTTTAATAAACATATAATCTTTGTCACCCATCAGATAAAGAGTCGGGACGGGAATCTCCTTCTCTTTAAAGTAACGCATTAATGGGTTTACTTCAGAAGCTAATCTAAACCAACGTTTAAACTCTTTTTGACACAGCTTCTTCGCTTCACGAATGAATAGGTGACGTGATTGTTTTTGAGTGCGTTGCGGCATCACGATATAAGCGAATAAGCTGTACAGCCACATGTAAGGCACGATGTGTTTAAACATATTGCCTACCTTAACCAAAACCTGAGAGCGAGTATCTAGGCGAGTCACCGCCCCACCCAATACCATAGATTTAACTCGCTCAGTCGCGAGTTCCGCTAGGTTACGAACAATGATGGTACCCAAAGACATACCCACAAAGTGAGCCGATTGGATTTTAAGATGATCCAATACCTTTAAAATATCCATCGTCACCGCTTTAAATGTATAGCGATTGGTCATTAGCTCTTTTAGCAACTGGTTGGATTTTCCGTGACCACGAAGATCAATCAGCAACAAGTTAAAATGTTGCTTGTACGCTTTGATTTGCTTAAACCAAATAGATGAACTGCCCCCAGCACCATGTACAAAGACAACCCACTCTTTGCTGTCTGGGTGTGGATAGGTTTTATGAAACAGTAGTTCGTTACTCGTCGACATCTATTATTATTCGAATATTATTTAGGAAAAAGAAAAGCAGACTATCACAAAGTTGTGAATCCTTAATTCAGCTTAGGTCAATTTATGTGGAGTCAAGACGATAAAAGTGTAAAAAAAGGCGTCAATAGACGCCTAATTATTGAGTAATGTATCGCGCTTTAGAAGCGAAACGCACTGTGGTAAAGGGATAAGTACTCATCTGCAGCGCGTTGCCACGAGAATTCTTGTTCCATGGCATACAACTGCAAGCGCTTCACTTCTTGCGGTTGCTGAGCGTATAAAAGCAGTGAACGTTGCAACACCAGCAGCAATTCAATTGGATCTGGCTCATTGAAAATAAAGCCTGTCGCTTGGTCAGGTTGCTGCTCGTAATCAACCACACTGTCTTTCAATCCACCGACACCGCGCACAATCGGCAACGTGCCATAGGCCATTGAATAGATCTGATTTAATCCACACGGTTCGAATTCTGAAGGCATCAAGAAGAAATCTGAGCCCGCTTCCACCAAGTGCGCGAGTTGATTATCGTACGCCTCAACAAACACGATCTTATCTGGGTAACCCGCTGCGATGTGTTTAAGATGAGACGCTAACAGAGGGTCACCAGTACCGACGATGGTCATCTGCACATCGTGCTTTAAAAAACGCTCCAAAATCGGCAGCAAATAATGCACGCCTTTTTGATTGGTTAGACGACACACCATGCCATACATTGCCACGTCACGTTCAGGCAAACCCACCTGTTGTTGCAACGCTTTCTTACACGCATTTTTACCGCGAGTCATGCTTTGACGATTGGCCTTGTAGTTCATCGGAATGAGGCTATCGGTTTCAGGGCTCCATGCCGAGTAGTCACAGCCATTAAGAATGCCGACTAAGTCATCAGCGCGGTATTGGAACTCTTGCGCCATACCGTGGCTACCAAGGTCAGTTTTTAGCTCTTGTGCGTAGGTAGGGCTTACAGCATTGATCTTGTCTGCCGTCATCACACCCGCTTTGAGCATCGTCACATGAGTAGAGCTTACCTCTGCATCAGGGGCAAAGCGCTGCTTCATTTCAGGCACTGATTGCAGCTCTTCGTAGCTAAATACGCCTTTAAACACCGCATTGTGAATTGAAATAACACTCTTAGTATTGGCAAAGAATGGATTAGCATGATAACGATGTTTCAAGAAAAATGGCACAAAGCCAGTATGCCAATCATTGGCATGGACGATGTTAGGCTGAAAGCCTAATTTAGGCAGCATATCCAAGCTCGCGGCGCTAAAAAACGCAAATCGCTCACCGTTGTCTGGATAGGCTTGGTTGTATTCCGAGTACATATCTTCGCGGCTGAAGTATTGATGACACGCAATGGCGTAGACAGGCGTTTCACCGATAGAGAGCTCGCGAACTTGATAAGGGGTATAAGGCGCAAAATCTAGCTTGGTATCAAGCACGATAGGCGCATCATTAATATTTGGGATTTTACTGTAGGCAGGAAGACAAATTCTTGCATCTTGATTTAGCGCTCGGAGGGCTTCAGGCAGTGCCTTGGCTACATCAGCCAAGCCACCACTCTTGATTAGTCCTTCAACTTCCGAGGCTACAAATAGAATCGATAAATTCTCAGTAGCCAACTTTTTCTCCTTTAGCGATGACTACAATGCCATCGTCCGACACATGGTACTTCTTGCGGTCTTCTTGTAGGTTGACACCAATTTGTGTGCCTGGGGCAATGTCTGCGTTTTTATCGACGATCACGCGACGTAACACACAGCCCTCACCTACTTTTACGTCACCTAGCAAGATACTCTCACTGATATCACATGTCGATGCGATGTTACTGCGGAAGCCTAATACAGACTTCTCGATACGAGAGCCTCGCACCAAACTACCATTACAAACCAAGCTATCAATGATTTGCACGCGACCGTTATCTGAATCGGTGAACGTCGCTGGCGGCAATGGTGGGTAGTAGGTGTGTAATGGCCATGTACGGTTGTAGAGCGAGAACGGGGCGTCTTTCTCTAACAAGTCCATATGCGCTTGCCAGTAAGCATCGATAGTACCTACATCGCGCCAATACACTTCTTCTTTCTCACCCGTGATTTTGTTGGTGCTAAAATCGTAAACAAACACATCGCCACGCGGGAACATATTTGGAATGATATCTTTACCAAAATCGTGGCTTGAGTCTGGTTTATCCGCATCCTCAATCAGTTCAGAAAACAGCGTTTGAGCTTCAAAGATATAGTTACCCATTGAAACCAACGCGTGCTCTGCATCCCCCGGGATAGATTTAGGATTCTCAGGTTTTTCTTCAAAACCAATCATGCGGCCTTCCGCATCGACCTCAATCACACCAAATTGTGACGCTTCTGATAAAGGCATACGCAGCGCAGAAACCGTCAAAGACGCTTGTTTGTCTTTATGGAAATCCAGCATTTGCTTAATATCCATTTTATAGATGTGGTCAGAACCGAAAATACAAACTTGGTCTGGTTCAGCCAATTCCATGAAGCGAATATTTTGGTAGATAGCATCTGCCGTGCCTTCATACCAACGCTTTCCGGTACGCATTTGCGCAGGGATTGGGTCGATAAATCGGTCGGTAATACCGTTGATATTCCAGCCTTTTTTCAAGTGATGGAACAGCGATTGGGATTTGAACTGAGTCAGCACATAAATGCGCATTAAATCAGCGTTGATAAAGTTGTTTAAAGCGAAATCAATAAGGCGGTAGCTTCCGCCGAAAGGAACCGAAGGTTTACTGCGGGATTCAGTTAAAGGGCGTAGACGGGAGCCCTCTCCACCAGCAAGGATCATTCCTAAAACACCAGCCATTCGTTATTCTCCATATTATTTTTTTGCCTAGATAATCTAATTGCTAGACCATCTTTTTCCTTGTATTGGGGTATACCCAAATTCATTAGGCGCTTTTTATTATATTGGGCAATTTCTACCCTTTCTTGTGCAAGCCGTTGTTTATTAAGTTATCGCATCTGAGAAAGAATACAATTTAAAATACGCTATACCTCACGACGCTCACAGGTTGCTTTTCAACCACCTGACCCAGATCACATTATGAGCAGCTAAGCATACAGCTTTTTAACATCACAAATACAAGGGCATGACCTTGCTCGCCTTGATGTTGCAGCTTTTATCATACATTTGGCAGATGTCACTTTTGTGACTAGCAATTAACGGTGCTACGGTGAATAGCTTGCAGAACTACGTTCTTTATAATTTATTGATAACGATGATTATTCGCTCAAAATACTAATTAAAAACGCCAATCTACAGACATAAAAAAAGCAGCGATAATTCGCTGCTTTTTACTCTCAAATTTAGCTTGAGTGGTTATTTTTTCTTCGCCGGCTTTTTGCGTTTGTCAGTGATTTCCCACTTACCATCAATGTACAACGCTGTGTAACCTGATGGCTTACCGTCTACCTCAGAGCGAACATAGTTCTCTTTCGACTTACGGCTAAAACGTACCACCATTGGCAGACCATCAGGGTCTTTTGCTGGCGCATCCGTTAAGTAATGGAACTTAGGCGAAATACGGTCTCTAAAACGAACCAACTCTTCCACTAATGGTGCACGCGTTTCGCGCGATTTAGGGAAAGTGCTTGCCGCTAAGAACAGGCCTGATGCACCATCACGAAGTACGAAGTACGCATCTGAGTTTTCACATGGAAGCTCAGGAATATGTACTGGGTCTTCTTTCGGTGGCGCAACTTCGCCGTTCTTCAGAATCTTACGCGTGTTCTTACATGTCTCACTGGTACAATCCATGTATTTGCCGAAACGGCCGTTCTTCAGCACCATGTCGCTACCACACTTGTCACACTCGACAACTGGGCCATCGTAACCTTTCACCTTGTATTCGCCATGCTCTACCACATAGCCTTCACAGTTCGGGTTGTTACCACATACATGTAACTTGCGCTTGTCATCAATGAGATAAGCATCCATCGCCGTTTCACAGATAGGACAACGCTTCTTAGCTCGTAGTGCTGCAGTTTCTACGTCTTCCTCTAGAACATTGATAATGCCATCTTCATCGCCCAAGTTGATGGTGGTTTTACAACGCTCTTTTGGCGGCAATGCATAACCAGAACAACCTAGGAACACGCCTGTTGAAGCAGTACGGATACCCATTTCACGAGAACAAGTTGGACATTCAATATCGGTGTAAACGATATGGTTTGGCTTCATGCCGCCGTGTTCTTCATCTTGCTCTGCGTGCTCTAAAGCACCAGAGAAATCAGTAAAGAAGTTATCTAGCACGCCTTTCCAATTTGCATCACCTTCAGCAATTTGGTCTAGTTTTTCTTCCATGCGAGAAGTGAACTCGTAGTTCATTAGCTCGTTGAAGCTGCCGTCTAGACGGTCAGTAACAATCTCACCCATCTTTTCAGCGTAAAAACGACGCTGCTCAACTTTCACATAACCGCGGTCTTGAATAGTTGAAATGATTGATGCGTAAGTTGAAGGGCGGCCAATGCCTCGCTTCTCTAATTCTTTAACCAATGCCGCTTCTGTAAAGCGAGCTGGTGGCTTAGTAAAGTGCTGCTTAGGCTCAAGGCTTTCTAGTGACACTGTGTCACCCACTTCAACCGCTGGCAAAATTTGGTCTTCGTTCTTACCTAGTGGGCGCTGTACGCGAGTCCAACCATCAAACTTAAGGATGCGACCTTTCGCCTTTAGCGTGTATTCCGCGGCTTTCACACTCACTGTGGTTGAATCGTATTTTGCAGGTGTCATTTGACAAGCAACAAACTGATTCCAGATGAGTGAGTAGAGCTTGTGCGCGTCTGCTTCCATACCATTTAGGTCGTCCGCTTTTACGCTCACATCAGAAGGACGAATCGCTTCGTGCGCTTCTTGTGCGCCTTCTTTGCTGCCGTAGCGGTTTGGACTTGCTGGCAAGTATGCCTCACCAAATTCGCTTTCGATAAATCCGCGAACCGTTTCAACCGCTTCCGAACTCAAGTTAGTCGAGTCGGTACGCATATAAGTGATGTAACCCGCTTCATATAAACGCTGCGCTAACATCATGGTCTTCTTAACACCGTAGCCTAAGCGCGTGCTCGCCGCTTGCTGCAATGTTGAAGTAATAAATGGCGCTGAAGGTTTACTTGAAGTTGGGCGATCTTCACGTTTGCACACTTCGTACTTTGCTTTCTCAAGTACAGATAGCGCGGCATTTGTCTCAGCTTCGTTAACTGGTTTAAATGCAACACCGTCTTTTTGTGCAACTTGCAAACGGAAGTCAGTTTTATCTTGAGTCTTAGTATTTGCGTGTACATCCCAGAACTCTTCTGGAATGAACGCTTTGATTTCGCGCTCACGCTCAACAAGTAGCTTAACCGCTACAGATTGAACACGACCAGCCGATAGGCCGCGCGCTACTTTTTTCCAAAGTAATGGCGAAACCATAAAGCCCACTACACGGTCCATAAAGCGACGTGCTTGCTGAGCATTAACACCATCCATGCTTAGCTCACCAGGTTTCTGGAAAGCTTGCTGAATCGCGTTTTTCGTAATTTCGTTAAACACTACGCGTTTGTATCGCTCTTCATCGCCGCCGATGATCTCACGAAGGTGCCAAGCGATAGCCTCTCCCTCGCGGTCTAAATCGGTTGCGAGATAAACGCTGTCTGCGTCTTTCGCCAGTTTCTGTAGCTCGGCAACCACTTTCTCTTTGCCCGGCAGTACCTGATAGTTAGCATCCCAGCCATTGTAAGGATCGATGCCCATCTTTTTGATAAGCGATTTACGATCTTTTTCTTTTTTGATGCGCGCTTTTTCTTCCGGGCTCATGCCTTTGGTTGAAATTGCTGCCGCTTTTTGGCCGGTGCTCTGCCCAGCAGTCGGGAGATCACGCACGTGACCCACACTAGACTTTACGATGAAGTCTTTTCCGAGATATTTATTGATGGTCTTCGCCTTGGCTGGCGACTCCACAATAACGAGTGACTTACCCATAACTGACTCAAGTGTCCTTTAATGACTTATGCGCTATAGCTTAATACAAATAGCGCACAACATACTTCAAATATTGCTTCTTTTTTACTATCGAGCGAGATGGCGAGAAGATCAATATCTTTTTTTAATTTAACTTTTGACTGCTCGACAAATCGACGATTACCTCGATAAGAGCGAATCTCTGCAGTGACAATGATAGAAAGGACGAGGCCGAGAATTCATTGTGTATCAAGAAGTGCCACATACTAAACGCGACGATTACAATTCTGCCAACGCAGAAGACAGATTTATGTTACCCGTCACAAAACATTTTCTTTCCGGCTCAAAAGAAAAATCACCCAAGTTATTGGAAATTTAACCAATGAAGGCATACAATCGCCAGCAATTATCGCCCTATCAACAGGTATAAGTCATGAGCGAAAAAAAAGCTATTTCTCAGTTTGATCTGCTATTAATTGCCAACCAAATCATCCAAGAGCACGACGATTTTATCGAAGGCATGCGCGCTGACAGCGTAGAAGAAAAAGAAGGCGTGTTGGTTTTTAAAGGCAACTACTTCCTAGATGACAACGGTCTACCAACGATGAACACGACCGCTGTGTTCAATATGTTTAAATACCTTGCGCACCATCTATCAAAAGAGTTTACTTTAGAAAAGTAACCCTTATCCCAAACAACAAAAAGCCAGGGCAATTGCTCTGGCTTTTATCTTGATTCCGATTTCTCACTCTAGCAACTTAGCGCTGCCAATTTATCAAAGTAATCTGGGAATGTTTTCGACGTACATTTAGGGTCGTTGATCGTTACTGGTGTATCGCTCAGAGCAACCAATGAGAAGCACATCGCCATGCGGTGATCATCATAGGTATCAATCGCAGCATGCGTTAATTGGCTTGGTGGAGTAACGATGATGTAATCTTCACCCTCTTCTACCTCAGCGCCCACTTTGCGTAGCTCAGTCGCCATTGCTGACAATCGGTCTGTTTCTTTTACGCGCCAGTTGTACACATTGCGAATGGCTGTCGTACCTTTGGCAAACAGTGCCGTGGTTGCAATGGTCATCGCTGCATCAGGAATGTGGTTAAAGTCCATATCCACCGCGTTTAGCTCACCCGCGCGTGAAATAACGTAGTCATCGCCCCACTCAATTTGCGCGCCCATTTTCTCTAACGCATCAGCAAATTGAATATCACCTTGGATGCTGTTTTTACCAATGCCTGTTACCTTAATCGCGCCGCCTTTAATCGCAGCCGCAGCCAAAAAGTAAGAGGCAGAAGAGGCATCACCTTCAACAAGGAAATCACCCGGAGCAATATATTGCTGACCTGCTTTAATGACAAATTGCTGGTAATCGCGATTGTCTACTTCAACGCCGAATTGAGCCATGATGTGCAGAGTAATATCGATGTAAGGCTTAGAGACCAATTCACCAACAATGTTGATCGTCACATCGTCTTTCGCCAGCGGTGCAGACATCAAAAATGCGGTTAGGAACTGGCTGGAAATCGAGCCATCAATATCCACTGTGCCACCAGCAAGACCTGTACCTTGAATCTTAAGCGGTGGGTAGTTTTCGTTCTCTAGATATTCAACTTGTGCACCCGCCTGTTTAAGCGCATCCACAAGATGGCCAATTGGGCGCTCTTTCATGCGTGGCTCACCCGTTAGCACGTATTCGCCTTTGCCCAAACACAAGGCTGCCGCTAGCGGGCGCATTGCCGTACCAGCATTCCCCAAGAAAAGCTCTAAAGAATCAGTGCTATCAAATGCGCCGCCTAAGCCTTCCACTTCACATTCGGTTTTATCGGCAGAAAGCTGATAGCTAACCCCTAGTTGGGTAAGCGCGTTAAGCATGTGACGAATGTCGTCACTGTCTAGCAGGTTAGTAAGACGTGTTGTGCCTTTTGCCAGCGCGGCTAGAAGCAAAGCACGGTTTGAGACACTTTTTGAACCCGGTAAGTTAACCTCACCATCGACTTTATTAATTGGTTGTAACGTAAGGCTTTCCATTAAAAACTACTATTCCTTGCTCGCTCACTTCCATAAGAGCGATGAAAAATTCTTCGTAGTTTCAGACTATCGAAAAACCTTACTTAAAACCAGAGCTAAAAAGGCTTTCGCCGCGACTATTTTTTTAGCGGGTAATTTGCCTTCTATATATAGAGGGAATCAATACTCTTTATCGACTCGAACACCATCGTTAAAGTAAAGAATACGCACCCTGTCTCCTCGCGCAAACAGCATCGCGCTATCGACATCTTGTATTACGTTAATCAGCCGCTTATCTTCAGTTTCAATTAATAGTTCGACCAATTTATATTCGACTCGATACACTTGGTTAGCGCGATTGCGTGCAATACTCGCACCTGCTACCGCACCGACCGCCGTAGCAACTTCTTTACCTGAACCGCCGCCAAATTGGTTACCAATTAGGCCGCCGACCACAGCGCCTAAAAACGTCTCCCAGCCGTTACTCTCAGCTTTGACAATGTCTTGCTGAGTAAGGTAGCGAACCGAATCAACTTTACCAAACACAACTTCATTAACAGGTCTTGCTACATTTCTCTCGTACGCCGCATTGGCAAACAAGGGAAAAATCAATAATATCCATAGCCAGTTTTTAAACATAATTAGTTCCTCATCATGGCGATTTATCTGACCGAACTCGAAAGCGATAGCTTTGCTTTTCCATCCCCTTATGGGGCATTAGAAGATCCGAACGGTTTGCTTGCCTTTGGTGGCGATCTTAACCCAAAGCGGATTTTAAATGGCTACCAAAATGGGATTTTTCCTTGGTATGGCCCCGGTGAACCTATTTTATGGTGGAGCCCTTCTCCGCGCGCGGTATTTAATCCTAAGACATTCACACCGGCAAAAAGTCTTAAAAAGTTTCAAAGAAAACACCAATATTCGGTCAGTATTAATCGCGCTACCGAGCAAGTGATTGATTATTGCGCATCTTTACGCCCTGCTGAAGAAACATGGCTCAACGAAGATATGCGTAACGCGTATAAAGCTCTCGCTAAACTCGGCAAATGTCACTCAGTAGAAGTATGGCAAGAAAACCAGCTTGTTGGTGGCTTATATGGAATTTCAGTGGGCAGACTGTTTTGCGGTGAATCCATGTTTAGTACCGCTACCAATGCATCTAAGATAGCGCTTTGGTACTTCTGTGCTCATTTTAGCCGTCACGGTGGTGAGCTAATAGACTGCCAAGTGCTCAATCCACACACCGAGTCGTTAGGAGCAACAGAGCTTGAACGCGATGACTTCATGCAAAGCCTGCTATCCTTAAGAGAAAAATCACTAGAGGAGCACTGCTTTGTCCCACAATGGCTTGATCATCCAGAGCATCACCTGAAATGAGTTCTGACTTACAGCAGATTAGAATTGGCCTCTCGACCAGCCACCCATGCAGCTATCTTGCCGATAGAGAGGAGCGTGTGGCGGTAGCCTTAGACCCATCGCTACACTGCACATCGAGTTACGAAGTGCTACTCGCTAATGGATTTAGACGCAGCGGCGACACCATTTACAAGCCACATTGTGAGCGTTGCCAATCTTGCCAAGCTATCCGTATTTCGGTACCCAACTTTACGCCATCTCGCAGCCAAAAACGCATTCTTAGCAAATGTAAAAGCTATCATTGGCAGCTCAAAGAAAGCATGGACCAAGAGTGGCAAGACCTTTACTCACGCTACATCGAAAAGCGTCACCGTAATGGTTCCATGTATCCGCCGAACCATGATAGCTTCAATCAATTCTCGGCATGTTCATGGCTCAATACTCAGTATTTGCATTTTTATGATCAAGATAAGCTGATAGGCATTGCCGTTACCGATGTTCTGTCGAACAGTGCGAGTGCGTTTTACACCTTTTTTGATCCCGATTACGAAATTTCTCTCGGGACATTTGGCGTCCTTTTACAGCTAGAATACTGCCGCAAGCTCGGAAAACAGTGGTTATATCTTGGGTATCAAATCGACGAATGTTCAGCAATGAATTACAAAGTCCGTTTTCAGCACCATCAAAGGCTAGTAAATCAGACTTGGCAAGGGTAGAATACGCCCCAACTTTACTTAATTCATTTTTATCGGCGCAAGAAGCCGGTCGAAAGTATCCATTTTAATAAAGAGGATTAAATGGCTAAAGAAGACGTAATTGAGATGCAAGGCACTGTCCTTGATACTCTACCAAACACAATGTTCCGTGTTGAGCTAGAAAACGGCCACGTAGTTACTGCTCACATCTCTGGTAAAATGCGTAAGAACTACATCCGTATCCTTACTGGCGACAAAGTAACTGTAGAGATGACTCCATACGACCTATCAAAAGGCCGCATCGTCTTCCGTGCTCGTTAATCTCAAGCTTGCTTAACGCAAACAAGATTAGCCGAATACAACAAAAACCGGAGCCAATGGCTCCGGTTTTTGTTGTGCGTAAGAAAGCGTGTTTACTTGCCTAACGCCTCTTTATAGTGCTGACGACAAACCGATACATAGCGGTCATTACCACCAATCGCAACTTGATCACCTTCCGCAATCGCCACGCCATTTTCGTCAGTACGAATCACCATGTTGGCTTTACGGCCACAGTGACAGATAGTCTTTAACTCAATCAACTTATCAGCCCAAGACAGAAGATATTTACTGCCTTCAAACAACTCGCCCAAAAAGTCTGTTCTTAAACCGTAACACAATACTGGAATATGAAGCTTATCCACCACTTCTGTTAATTGGTAAACCTGCTCTTTACTCAAGAACTGACACTCATCAACCAAAATACAGTGACGCTTTTCTTCCGCATTAAGTGCCGCAATATCATCAAACAAGTTGGATTCCGCATTAAATAGCTGCGCGTCAGATTGCAAACCAATACGTGAACTTACTTTGCCAATACCGTAGCGATCATCAAGAGCCGCAGTAAAAATCACTGGGTTCATGCCACGTTCTTGATAGTTGAAAGACGATTGAAGAAGAGTTGTGGACTTACCCGCATTCATTGCAGAGTAATAAAAGTACATTTGTGCCACTGGTTGTTTCCCGCTCTAAAAGTTATAAATCTAATAATTATAAATCTAACAAAAAGGGCTGAATGCTCAGCCCTTTAAAAGTAATGCTTAACGCGATTATTTACGACGCCAAGTCGTCCCTTCCGCGCCATCTTCCAGCACGATACCCATTTCAGTCAGCTTATCGCGCGCCATATCTGCGTTTGCCCAATCTTTCGCTGCGCGAGAATCGTTACGCAGTTTGATTAGTGCTTCGATTTCAGCCACTTCATCATCACTGCCAGCATCGCCTTTAAGGAAAGCTTCTGGATCTTGGTGAAGAATACCAATCACGTCTGCGAGTTCACGCATTAGTGCTCCCAGTGCGCTTGCTTGTTCAATGTTTTCAGTTTTCAGGCGGTTAATTTCACGTGCCATATCAAACAGCACTGAGTAAGCCTCTGGAGTATTGAAGTCATCATTCATCGCTTCAGCAAAGCGAGAAACATACTCTTCACCACCTGCTGCTTCAACTGAAAGATCAAGGCCGCGTAGAGAGGTGTATAGACGCTCTAGCGAAGCACGCGCTTGGTTTAAGTTCTCTTCGCTGTAGTTTAATTGGCTGCGGTAGTGACCAGACATCAAGAAGTAGCGAACGGTCTCTGCATCGTAGTGAGATAGCACGTCACGAATGGTGAAGAAGTTACCAAGAGACTTAGACATCTTCTCTTTATCAACCATTACCATGCCACTGTGCATCCACGTGTTCACGTAGTTAGTACCGTGTGCACAGCAAGATTGCGCGATTTCGTTTTCATGGTGTGGGAACGTCAGATCCGAACCACCGCCGTGAATATCGAAATGGTTACCTAGAATAGAAGAGTTCATCGCTGAACACTCAATGTGCCAACCTGGACGACCCGGGCCCCATGGCGATTCCCACGTTGGTTCGCCTGGTTTAGACATCTTCCATAGTACAAAGTCTAGTGAGCTACGTTTCGCCGTTTCAATCTCAACGCGCGCGCCCGCTTGCAGCTGTTCTAGGTCTTGACGAGACAGTTTGCCGTATTCGTCGTATTTCGCGATTTCAAACATCACATCGCCGTTATCAGCAACGTAAGCAAAACCACGTTCAATCAGCTTTTCAACTAACGCAATGATCTCAGCAATGTATTCAGTTGCACGCGGCTCAACGTTCGGGCGCTTCATATTTAGCGCATCAAAGTCAGCGTGCATTTCACCGATTAGGCGTTCAGTCAATGAATCGCAGCTTTCACCGTTTTCGTTTGCACGTTTGATGATTTTGTCATCGATGTCAGTGATGTTACGGACGAAAGTTAGATCGTAACCTAGGTAACGTAGGTAACGAGAAACAACATCAAAAGAAACGAAGGTGCGGCCGTGGCCGATGTGACAGAGATCGTAGATGGTTACCCCACAGACATACATGCCAACTTTGCCAGCATTGATTGGTTTGAATTCCTCTTTCTGTCTTGTGAGTGTGTTATATATCTTTAACATGATCTCTATCTTTAAGTGGGTGAAATAAAATGAATGATCGAGTATATCAATTTGACATCGGTTAAGTAATCCCTGAAATGTTCAAAAAGGCTCCATAAGCGCTGATATTCAAATCTAATCTACTGCTTTTCACGTATTAATGCGGCAAAAGTTAAGATAGAATCAACTTTAATTGTTGAGCTAATTGCTCAGCAAACTCTTAGACTCATATAAAAACCAATGTAAAGGACATAATCATGATCACCCTTCACACTAATTTTGGTGACATCAAAGTTCAGCTTAACGAAGAGAAAGCGCCTGAAACTTGTGCAAACTTCCTACAGTACTGCCGTGACGGTTTCTACGACAACACTCTTTTCCACCGTGTAATCGATGGTTTCATGATCCAAGGTGGTGGTATGGAGTCTGGTCTACGTGAAAAAGCATCACGCGCGCCAATCAAAAACGAAGCAAACAACGGCCTAAGCAACAAAGTAGGTACGCTTGCAATGGCTCGTACTATGGAACCGCATTCTGCTAGCTCTCAGTTCTTCATCAACGTAAACAACAACACTTTCCTAGATTTCCGTAGCGAAAGCTTAGACGGTTGGGGTTACTGTGTATTTGCTGAAGTCGTTGAAGGCATGGACGTAGTAAACCAAATCAAAGGTGTTAGCACAGGTTCTTACGGCATGCACCAAGACGTACCACTAGAAGACGTGGTAATCACTGGTGCAACAATCGAAGAATAATTCGAACCAGTCTAGATAAGGGTGCTTCGGCACCCTTTCATTTATCTAAGGGCTCTTTTAGCTTACACTTCTAACTAACGCTGGTTTATTACAGGTTCTGCATGACCACTCTTTTCATTGCTGATTTACACCTCTCTCCAAATACTTCTGAAATTAACCGTTGCTTCATCAATTTTATGCGCGAAGAAGCGATTAACGCAGATGCTTTGTACGTCTTGGGTGATCTATTCGATTTTTGGGTTGGTGATGATGATAAAAGTGACTTTGCGAATATGATTCGTGCTGAATTCAAACATCTAACCGATAGCGGCGTACCTTGTTATTTCACTAAAGGTAATCGTGACTTTTTAGTCGGCAAGCGTTTTGCTAAACAGACCGGTATTAAACTACTCGATGATGAGACCGTCATTGACTTATATGGCCGAAAAGCAGTGCTTTTGCACGGTGACACACTTTGCACTCTAGATACTAAATACCTAGAGTTTCGCGCTAAGGTCAATCAACCTTGGTTACAGTGGCTTTTCAACCGCATTCCAATGTTTATCAAGCGAAAAATCGTGCGTAAGATTCAGATGGGCGCGCGCAGTGACAAAAAGAATAAGAGCCTTGATATTATGGATGTCACTCCAAGTGAAGTGACCAAGGTAATGCAACAGCATCAGGTCGATCTGATGATTCATGGTCATACTCATAGGCCAAATGTGCATCATTTTGATTCAAACGGCCAAAACATGACGCGAATTGTACTTGGTGATTGGTACGAACACGGTTCAATTTTATCCTGTAACACGGAAAAACAAGAGCTTGAGACCCGTTCTTTTGATACCGAACAATGTTAGTTTGAACTAGTTCAAAGTAATAATTGTTATATCGCTTATCATTCGCTTAGATAAAACCTAGGTTGATGTATATCTTGAAATACTCTTACTTCGCGCGACAGCCCATATTAGACATCGATAAGAAAACGATTGCTTACGAGCTTTTGTTCCGAGATGGGCCCAATAATTCCTTTCCAGATATTGATCCTAACTTAGCGACTAGCCAACTTCTCTCCGATCATTTCTTAACTGCTCAGCAAGATGCCATTGGCGACAAACTTGGCTTTGTAAACTTTCCCTACTTAAGTTTGATTAACGAAGTGCCTGCCCTATTCCCAGCGAAAAGCTTGGTGGTGGAAATTTTAGAAGATTGTCAGCCAACTGAAGAACTGCTTAACGCGGTTCGCTCATTAGCCAAACAAGGGTACAAAATAGCGCTGGATGATTTTGTCCCTAGTAAAGAATGGCGCGCATTTTTGCCTTATGTGTCGATCATCAAGTTCGATATTCGTATCGTGCCGATCGAAAAAGCCAAGCTCTACATACAAAAACTCGCAAAAACCAAAATTGAATTTCTGGCTGAAAAAGTGGAAACCTTACAAGAGTTTGAACAGGCTAAACAGGCTGGGTTTAAATACTTCCAAGGTTACTTCTTTAGCAAACCGGAGGTCATCCAAAAAAAGTCGCTAGAGCCCTCGCTTTTGACTGTCATTCAGCTCATTACCGAAGTGGCGAACAGCGAACTTGACCTGGTTAAAATTGAAGACTTAATAGCCAAAGATGTCACCTTGTCATACAAGCTACTTAGCTTTGTAAACTCTTCGTACCTAATTACCAAAAAGATTGAGTCTTTCCGCCAAGCGCTTATTTATTTAGGTGAAGAGCGATTGCGAAAGTTCATCTCATTAGTTTCCATTTCAACTACTAAAGACGATAAACCAGACTACCTCTATACCTTGTCAATGCAGCGAGCTAAGTTTTGCCAAATGATCGCGCAATGCCCTTCAATGAAGGTATCGTCGTCGCAAGCCTTTTTGACCGGTATGTTTTCTCTGCTCGATTCACTGCTTGACCGACCGCTCAAACAAATCGTCGACGAAATGCCCATTGAAGAAACAGTGACTAACGCATTGTTAGAGCATCAGGGCAAGTTAGGCACTTTGCTGCGGCTAGTTAAAGCCTATGAGAAAGCAGAGTGGGATAAAGCGGCAATCTACACTGAGCAGCTCAAACTTAACGAAGACCAAATTGCAAAGGCTTACGAAGAGTCAGTGAAATGGACTGCCGAACTGCTCGACGTCGAGCTGTAAAGGTTTACATCCCCTAACTAGCTCAATACACTTAGCATCATTCTACTGAGGCTAATGTCGGTATCCCCATGAATTCATGCCCTTGCGGCGCAGCTAATGACTACGAACAGTGCTGCTCCCCTATCCATCGAGATCACTCCCAAGCAAAAACTCCTGATCAGCTAATGCGTTCTCGCTACAGCGCCCATGTAAAAGGCTTAGTGGACTTTGTTGTTAACACTTATCATCCGAGCTGCCAAGCAGAACAACAGCGAGAAGCCATTGCGGAGTCCATTGATAGTGATTGGGCCAAGCTTGAGGTTGTCAGTGCAGAGCCAAGCACTCTTGCCGACGAAGGGTTTGTCACGTTCAAGGCTTACTTCAACCAAGACGATAAACAATACTGCCTTGAAGAACGATCTCGCTTCGTGCGTGAAGATGGTTTGTGGTATTACATTGATGGCGAATTTCCGCAACCAGAGCAAGACTCTCGCTTAAACGAACCTGTTCACAGCGTGAAAGTTGGCCGAAACGATCCTTGTATTTGTGGCAGCGGTAAAAAATTTAAGAAGTGCTGCGGATAAATCGAAAAAAAAGGTAGATGATCACTCATCTACCTTTTTAATATGTAACCCATAAACGATAAGCCATTGTTGCTTTAAGAAAAACTCAGCAACTGTGCTATCTTGAATACAGAGTTTTTAGTCTGCCTTATTTGGATTTACTCGTACAATATCGCCCTGATCAGCGTGAAACTGCTTTTTGAGTTCTGCTTTCGATTTAAAGCTAATTTCACCGCCTTGTGCCACTGTCATATGCTCAGCTTCACTATTATGTTTAGACTGATAAAGCATCACAGCTTGCATACAAGAATCACGTTGTTGTTGAGTAAGAGTTTCACCTTCTGGCCATTTCCCGGTTTCCACCGCGTAAAGCAGGCGTTGATAGGCTTCCGGAGTAATGGCGTTGACTAATTGCTCGGCATCCATGATGTTTCCTTATCATTATCGTTTGAGCAAAACATAACTGGCTCAATAACGGAGTCAAGAAGACTCCTTTTAATAAGTGTAATTGATCACAAGCATTGAATTATGAATAAACTAACATTGGCCGCCACGATAGGCTTAAGCTTTGCGCTTGTTGGGTGTTTTGAAGGAAGAAAAAACACCGAGCAACTCTGTTCTGACAACCCAGCCTTACGCTGTGAGCTTCTCAATATGGACGATGGCCAATGCCGTGTTCCACGTACTGATTTGGTTTGGCACCGTTTTGAAGTTCTAAAACAGCCGACTGATGAAAACAAAATTGAGGAATACCATATTCTTGCCGAGTATGAGAAATGCCTCTCTCTTGCCGCGCAAATCCAACCTATCGATCAAAACAACCGTAAAGACAAACGCTTTACGGCTTTAATGCATGCGGGTGAAGAGAAAACTCGATTGGTGCAAGAGCTTAAGCGCTCAACCTCCCCTCAAGCTCTTTACTTCTTATGGAGTCAAGAAGGCGATGATCAAGCTCAGCGTTTGTTCCTAAGAATGGAAGGCTCGCCAGCACTTGAAACCTCAGAGATGCAATACGCACTTGCTACTTTCTATACCTCACGAGATGCAGAAAAAACCGTTTACCTACTGCACCGTGCGCTTGAGCTATCTGACGGCAAGAAAGTTAATACTGAGATTCTAAAATCCCTAGCGAGCATTAACTTTAATTTGAATCGTAAAGAACAAGCGTATATTTGGGCGCAAGTCGCAAGCGGCTTTGATGTTGCGATTGCTTCAGCCAGTGGCCGCCAACTTATGTACGGATTTGATCAAGAAAAATACGATCAACTGGATGATGTCGCGAGTGAAGTCCAAGACGCTATTGAAGATGGTGCATTCCGAGCGGGTATGCTTGCAAACTATCAATAACGCCAGATTCAAATTGAAAGGATAAAACAATCAGCGGTGAATTATTCACCGCTTTTTTGTGGATTGTTGAAAATTAACGACACCGAATTAACACAGTAACGTTCACCGGTAGATGGCGGGCCATCATTAAAAACGTGGCCTAGGTGGCTATCACAAGCGGAACAACGAATCTCGATTCGCTTCATTCCGTGACTTAGATCTTCTAAATAGCGAATCGCCTGCGCATCAATAGGCGCATCAAAACTCGGCCAGCCACATCCTGAATCATACTTATTATCTGATTGAAATAATTCAGCATTACAACAAGTACAGTGATAAATGCCACTTTCTCTGTTATGCAGCAGCGTGCCACTAAAAGGGGCTTCTGTTCCTTGCAGTCGACAGACTCGATACTGTTCATCAGATAACGTCTCACGCCAGTATTCATCTGACTTCACGACGCTTTTCGACTTCTTTTCCATCTGATTACTTCTCCATTTTTTACTTTATTATTATCTAAATTTCAGTGAAAAACTTGCACCAAGCAGCCTTTGTAGCACATACTTTCTCACCGAGATAGCGCGATGCAAAATCCAGGATAGGATTTGAGTCGCCAATAACATTTTACGTCAACTGGATAGGATAAAAATCTACGATCCGTCTAAAAGATAACCGTTTGCGACTAATTGTGAAAAAAAGCGTCTGTTTTTTTTGACTTTAAACAAGTTAAGTCCGATTATCTGTTGCAGATGTTTACTGGATTCTGTAATTTTACTACCAGTTATCTTTAATCAGAAATTAAGTTGTGGAGCAACTATAATGACTATCAAAGTAGGTATTAACGGTTTCGGCCGTATCGGCCGTTTCGTTTTCCGTGCAGCGCAAGAGCGTAACGACATCGAAGTAGTAGGTATTAACGACCTAATCGACGTAGAGTACATGGCATACATGCTTAAGTACGATTCAACTCACGGCCGTTTCAACGGTACTGTTGAAGTTGAAGGTGGTAACCTAATCGTTAACGGTAAGACTGTACGTGTTACTGCTGAGCGTAACCCAGAAGATCTTAAGTGGGATGCAATCGACGTAGACGTTGTTGCTGAAGCTACTGGTCTTTTCCTAACTGACGAGACTGCACGTAAGCACATCACTGCTGGCGCGAAGAAAGTTGTTCTAACTGGTCCTTCTAAAGACGCAACTCCAATGATCGTTATGGGTGTTAACCAAGACACTTACGCTGGTCAAGACATCGTTTCTAACGCTTCTTGTACTACTAACTGTCTAGCACCTGTTGCTAAAGTTCTTAACGACAAGTTCGGTATCGTTTCTGGTCTTATGACTACAGTTCACGCTACTACAGCAACTCAAAAAACTGTTGACGGTCCTTCTGCTAAAGACTGGCGCGGTGGTCGTGGTGCTTCTCAGAACATCATCCCATCTTCAACTGGTGCTGCTAAAGCTGTAGGCGTTGTTCTTCCAGAACTAAACGGCAAACTAACTGGTATGGCTTTCCGCGTACCAACAGCTAACGTTTCTGTAGTTGACCTAACAGTTAACCTAGAGAAAGGCGCATCTTACGAAGCTATCTGTGCAGCAATGAAAGAAGCTTCTGAAGGCGAACTAAAAGGCGTTCTAGGCTACACTGAAGACCAAGTTGTTTCTCAAGACTTCATCGGTGAAGTTCAAACTTCAGTATTCGATGCTAAAGCTGGTATCGCTCTAACTGATAACTTCGTTAAAGTTGTATCTTGGTACGACAACGAAATCGGTTACTCAAACAAAGTTCTAGACCTAATCGCTCACATCTCTAAGTAATTTCTTAGGATGCGCAATTAGCGTATGACTTTTAAAAAGGCGACTTTATAGTCGCCTTTTTTGTATCCAAAATTTCTGTTGGCATTTGACTAACAAAAGGACTTAAACGATGGATTTAGTCTCACTCCCTGCCCATACGGTTCTCTCTGACAACGTAACAATTGTAGAAAAAGACAACGTAAAAATCGTTCGCATCATCCACGACAAAGCGACCGCTGGTATCTCGCTGTTTGGTGGTCATGTGGTTTCTTACCAACCTGCAGGTCAACAAGATCTGATTTGGATGAGCGAAGAAGCAGTATTCGATGGCGCTAAAGCGCTTCGTGGTGGTATTCCTGTTTGTTGGCCATGGTTTGGTCGCATTGCTGCGCCTGCTCATGGCTTCGCTCGCAGCACAGTGTGGGAACTGGTTGAACACCGTGAAAATGACAACGGCGTTATTGTCGAACTTGCCCTATTCCCAAGTGAAGAAACTCACGACATTTGGCCACATATGTTTGATGCACGCCTTCTTGTTGAAGTTGGTGATGAGCTTAAAGTTACTCTAAAAGTAACCAATATCGACGACGATGCATGGACATTCTCTGGTGCATTGCACACCTACCTAAACGTAGGTGATATTGAAAAGGCACAGACGACCGGCATGGGTAACGAATACATCGACAGCTTGCTTGAAGATAAGGTTTGCCAAGGCGGTGAAACACTAGTGCTGACTGACACTATCGACCGTGTTTACACAAAACCTGAAGCGGTAATTAAAGTGTCAGACCCTGTTATCAACCGTGTAATCAACATTGAAAACCACGGCCACAACTCTGCAGTACTTTGGAACCCATGGGCGGCTGGCGCTCAAGGTATGGGTGACATGCAAGATGATGGTTACCAAACCATGCTTTGTGTTGAGTCCACAGTACACGCGCCTAGCATCAATGAAGGTATTACCCTTCAACCTGATGAAAGCTACGCACTAAGCACAGTTATCTCTGCAAGCTAAGCGACGCGCTTAACTAACAAGCGAGATTAAACGATAAAAAAGGCAGTGGTATATTCATACTACTGCCTTTGTGTTTTTAGTTTTAGCTATATACCTTAATCAGCCCGTTCTGAGTCATCCCCCAACTCGGCTAAGTCCCAGCTGAGCTACACTTTAAACTTATTGGTAATCTCCGCTAAGCTTTCTACCACCAACGACAGATTTCTAGTCGACTCTTCCGTCTGCATGGCATTGTCATTAGTGTGAGTCGCCAAGCTATTCACAGCCACCACAGATTGGTTTATTTCCTGCGCCACTGCATTTTGCTCTTCCGCTGCTGTCGCAATTTGCGCGTTCATGTCTTGAATCATATCCACAGAGCTTAAAATGGAGCTTAACGAGTCTCTCGCTTTGCTTGCCATTTCAATCGCACCTTGGGTTTGATTCTGACTTTGCACCATTGAATCTACCGCCGTTTCCGCCACTGTTTGCAGCTTACCAATCGTCTGGTTGATTTCTTCAATACTGTTTTGAGTTCTACTCGCTAAAGAGCGTACTTCGTCTGCTACAACCGCAAAGCCACGCCCCTGCTCACCTGCACGTGCCGCCTCAATTGCCGCATTAAGTGCCAATAAGTTGGTTTGTTCCGCAATGTCACGAATCACGTTCAATACATTAGCAACGTTACCCGTTTCATGTTTTAGCTCAGTAATGGTTTCAGCCACTAGCTCGATATCTTGACCGAGTTTGTTAATCACTTCCGAAGTTTCGGTTGTCACTTCAGCACCAAGCTGCGCGTGTTCAAATGCATCGGTCGCCGATGTAGAAGCATGTTGTGCATTGCGAGAAATTTCCTCAACAGTGGAGACCATCTCATTCATCGCGGTAGAAGTCAGTTCCATTTGCGATATTTGGTCAGTCGAGCTGCTGCGGGTATTTTCCGCAAGGTTCGCTAACTCTGAGGACGTGCTCTCAATATGATTAGACTGAGTGTTAATACGACCAACCATCGCTCTTAGGTTTGCTACCATAGATACCGTCGCGGCATAGACACCCGTGTCATTACCTTTCGCCTTCGCATCAACGGTTAAATCCCCTTCTGCTATGCGTTCAATGATGTGCTGGATGTGTTTTGGTTCGCCACCAATAGGTACATAGATGAGCTTTTGAATCACCATGTATATCACGCCTAAACTGATTAGGATGAATGCAAGAGCTGACCACAAAGAGAACTGCAGCATTTCTTTACTTGGCGCGAGGATTTCCACCATCGGTTCGTAAGTGAATACGGTTAGTCCATGTGGGTTAGGGCCATTTTTGGTACCAATATGCTCATCACTGCCGTTAATTTGGTAAGTGATGTGTGAGCCATCAAAATCTTGGTACATTGGTCTAACTTCATAAATGTTCTTACTCAGCAAGTCAGGATATTGAGTGAACAAGATGTTGTCGTTGCCATCAATTAAGAACAGTTGGCCATCAGGCACGTTCTCTTCAACCAACTTAAGCCAAACGTCAGATGAAATATCTGTACCTGCAACACCGATGAAGACACCATCTTTCATCACTGGCACTGTTAAAGATGAAAGTAATTTGCCAGAGATCTGATCGACACTCGGTTCCGTTAGTACGAATGGCTTGCCTGATTTCGGTCCAGAGAACCACTCCCCTCCCAAGCTCATCCCGCTAAATTTTTCACCGGTATGTTCTAGAGATGAGCCATTATCAAAGACGATGTACGTTGCACTAGCGCCAACGGTCTTATTTAAGTCCTTGAGCATGTTAAAAATGGTCGCTTCATTTAACACCTGACCATTTTGATATTGCATTGCCTCGCTGATCGCACCCAAACGTTGCTCAATATTAGTGACATATTGATCAACCTGAATCGAGACAGACAAGCCTTGTTGTTTTCTGAAGTTAACGGATTCTTCGAGATTGTAGTTTTGAAAAGTGTTGTAACTAAACAGCGAAACGCCGAGTACAGTGACAACTAATATGCCGCCAATAATTAATGTCAGCAGCCGCTTTAGCGTCATTTTGCTTAAATCCATAAATAGAGCCCAAATACCATTACTATTGTTTGTTTATAGTTATGATTTCCCAATCTTCTCATTAACGGTTCTCTGTTGATTGAACACGTTAACGGCACACTCCTATGCATTGCAATTGTTTACATATAGACAAGGCTGATGATAGCACTATCTATTTCAGGCAAAACTTGAAGCAAAACACAGAGTTAACTTTTGGCTAAGGTACAAACAGCAAATTAAACAACTAAATGATTAAACGTGGCTCAAGATCATATCTATTTATCTATCCTGGCCGTTTTTTGCTACACTCCACCCCAGTTAAAATAGGTTAAGATTTCCATGCCGTACCAATGCCCGCTTTGTCATCAATCGCTGACATTTTCAGATCGCACATATCGCTGTGCTAATAACCACTCGTTTGACCTAGCTAAAGAAGGCTATGTGAACTTGATGCCCGCGCATCATAAACGCTCTAAAGATCCCGGTGATAACAAAGAGATGATGCAAGCTCGTCGCCGCTTTCTTGAATGCGATTACTACCAGCCGATGAAGAAGAAGATCGCCCAACTGTGTGCTCAATTTGTTCAAGGTACCGAGCATCAGCTGCTTGATATTGGTTGTGGTGAAGGTTACTACACGAATGAAGTAGCTCAGCAGTTGTTGGCACAATCAGCGTCAGCGCAAGTGTTTGGTTTGGATATCTCTAAAGTGGCTATCCGTTACGCATCAAAACGCTACCACAATTGCCAATTCAGTGTGGCTTCTAGCCATCGCCTGCCTTTTTCTGACCAAAGCTTAGACGCGATTCTACGTATCTATGCGCCATGTAAAGCGCAAGAGTTGCAGCGCTGTATTAAAGATAACGGCGTTGTGATTACTGTTTCTCCGGCTGGCCGTCACCTTTATCAACTGCGTGAACATATCTACCAAGACGTCAGACTGCATGACGAAAAGCCAGAGCAGATCGAAGGGTTTGAGTTAGAGCATCAAGAGATACTCAATTACGTTATGCCGCTTAAACAGGGCCACGGATTTGATCTATTACAGATGACGCCTTTCGCTTGGAAAGCCAGCGATGAGCTGCGTGACATGCTTAAATCAACTCCGCAGTTTGATTGCGAAGTCGATTTTATGATTCGCGTTTATCGTAAACAGCCAGCATCAGCGGAATAAACGTTGAGCATCACTAAGGTCTCTATTACTCTCTAAAAAGTGAGAGTACGTTAACCACATCAATGAACTCTGTTTGGTTAACTTCGTACTCTACACTTAACTAGGATGGTTATTAGAGGCCTTACTATGAGCAAATTTTTATCCATTGCCCTTGGCGCGTTTACACTCACCGCTTGCGCGGCCACTTCTCCATCACAATCTTCCCAAGCCATTGTTAGCTTCTATGACTATCAACTTGCAACGCCGAAAGGCCAAGTAATAGAGCTTACAAGCCTGCCAAGCACCATAACTAGCGCGGACGTAATTTTAGTAGGTGAATGGCACACCCACAGTGCGGTGCATCGATTCCAGACCGATCTTCTCAAACAGCTTAGCAAGAACAATCGCCCGATTGCCTTATCTATGGAGCAGTTTTCACGCCCTTATCAAGCGGTGATCGATAATTACCTAGCCGGTGAAATTGGCGAGCAAACTTTTATCAAACAAACGCAAGCATGGCCAAACTATGAGAGTGATTATCGCCCTTTAATTGAACTCGCCAAGCGTAACCAAATGTCGGTCATTGCTTCTAATGCGCCAAAATCTATTGTGCGCTGTATTGGCCGTGAAGGTATTGAATATCTCAAAAAGCTAGATTCTACGCACCGCAGCTGGGTGGCAAATCAGATCAACACCCAAGATTCTCCCTATAAATCAAAGTTCATGGCTTCAATGCATCACGGCAAGCCTGAGCAAACCGAAAAACACTACGCCGCGCAGATCACATGGGATGAGACGATGGCAGAAAGTATCGTCAATCACCTCACCAAGTTCCCCAACCAACAAGTTATGCACATTGCTGGTAAATTCCACACCGAAAATGGCTTAGGCATCAAAGCTTCTATTCTTCGCCGTAACCCTCAACTAGACGTGGTTGTGATTACCCCTGTCACCACTCTCAGCCAAGAGAGCACAGATTATCAACTGGCTGTGCTTGCGCCACCACAGCGTTACGTAAAAGAAGAGAATCAGCTTAAGGCTTACCACTCCATCAATCACAGACACAAAAAGTTACACTGCCAGTAAGCGTACAAATACTAGTGGACAAAAAGTGGCTTGGTTTTTGCTAAATAACTTTTGATTCAATCAGCGAATAATTCATCAAAGTTTTAGTCATGCTGGTCGATACATTAGTTGAGGACCGTTACAGGAGATAGTTATGACACCAGTAGGAATGGAGCCAGCCAAGCTGACACCAGCCCAACAAGTCAAGCCTCAAGCCAAGCCAACTGAAGCAGCGAACAGCCCTGCGCCACTAAAAGTAGAGCAGAATAAAGTGACGCTATCTGAAGAAGGCAAAGCCTTGCTTGCCGCTTTACAAGAAATAGAAAAAGAAAGCTCAGCGGCAAAACCTGAAAAATCTGTCGGCGATAAGGTTGAGTCCTTTGCTCATGGAGCGCTGGGTATGGATCACCCAGATAAGGTAAAAGAAGAGGAAGACGATTCATATTCTGCAGGGCAATTAGTTTCCGCTGCGGCAACCATTGGTGGTTTGATATTGATGCTTGCTTGATATTTTTATCAAGCAAGTACCACAAAATTTCCATTTATCTTCACGACAAAATTGTCTGTTTGTACCTAAAAAGCCTGACCCCACATAATGGTCAGATACTTTTTAATGGATGAACTTTGTCGTGAAAAATTCCTTCGCGCTTATCGACAAGCCGACCTTTTTTGGTGCAATTACCCTTCTTTTGGCTGTTGTTATCCCTTTAATCTTATTCCCTGAACAAGGGGCAGATTGGATAGCTGTGGCTAAAACCTTTATGACCGATAAACTCGGTTTCCTATATTTGGCTCTTGGTCTATGTGCCTTCTTCTTTATGATCTATGTTGTGTTCAGCGACATGGGACAAATCAAGCTAGGTGACCCTGACGAAAAACCAGAGTTTGCCACCTCTTCTTGGGCAGCGATGCTGTTTTGTGGTGGTATCGGTGCAAGTATCCTTTATTGGGGTTGCATTGAATGGGCATACTATTACCAATCACCACCATTTCAATTAGAACCGGGGAGTGAAGAAGCCGTTCGCTGGGCTGCCACATACGGTATTTTCCACTGGGGCCCAATTGCATGGGCAATTTACCTTATCCCAGCCCTACCTATCGCATACTTCTTCTATGTACGTAAACAACCTGTATTGAAAGTGTCTAGCGCGCTTATGCCAGCCATTGGTGAAGAACGCAGTAAAGGCGCCGTCGGTAAAATTGTTGATGTGCTATTCATTTTCGGCCTACTAGGCGGCGCAGCAACCACTCTTGGCCTTGCCGCTCCTCTTATTGGTGAAGGCCTAAACTATTTGTTTGGTATTCCGCAAACCACCTTTAGCCAAATCGTTGTACTGCTAGTCTGTACCGCAATTTTTGGTTACTCCTCTTATGCGGGCATGGAAAAAGGCATCAAGCTACTGAGCAACATTAACTTCTGGGGCGCGATGGGTCTATTGGCTTTCGTACTTGCGGTTGGTCCTACAATTTTCATGCTTGAAACAGGCTTAGACTCTATCGGTCGCATGTTGTCTAACTTCTTCTTGATGGCTACATGGGCAGAACCGTTCGGTGGCTACGGCTCATTTGAGAATACCCACTTCCCACAAGATTGGACAATTTTCTACTGGGCATGGTGGCTAGTTTTTGCACCGAGTATGGGTTTGTTCATCGCGCGTATTTCCCGTGGCCGAACAATCAAGCAAATGGTCTCTGGCTCTATCTTCTTTGGCTCGTTAGGTTGCTTCCTATTCTTCATGGTTCTAGGCAACTACGGCTTGTCACTGCAGCTTTCCGGTGAGTTGGATATCGTAGGCATTCTTAATACACAAGGTGCGACTAAAGCGATCTTCTCAATGCTTGAAGCCCTGCCAATGGGCACGCTCGTTATCGCGGTATTTACTCTACTTTGCGTGATCTTTACTGCGACAACCTTTGACTCTATCTCTTACATCTTGGCATCGGTCGTTCAAAACAACGTATCTGAAGAACCAATGCGTTGGAACCGTCTATTCTGGGCGTTTACTCTATCGTTCTTGCCAACCGTACTGATGTTTATGGGTGGGCTAAGTACACTGCAAACAGCGGCGATTGTTGGCGGTTTGCCGCTACTGGGTATCTCTGTGATGCTGATGATTTCTGCGGTACGTGCAACGTCGTTAGATTTACGTCATCAAGAAGATTACGTTGAGCCAACCATCAATATTGAAGAACTACCAGAGATGGACCCTTGGTCTTCTGAAGGTATTGCGCTGGCGCGCTTTGAGAAAAACCGTGATGCGGCTCAAGATGCAGCAGAAAGCGAACGTGAAGCCATGGCTCATTTGATGAGAGTGAAAAAACGTATTCGTGCCTTCGCACTAGAGCACAGCGGTGCGGAAGAGTTTGCTGACCACCACTTGCCAGCAGAGCTACAAGCCGAGCTTCAAGCCGCGCTTGATGACGTGAGCAAAGCTCAAGATGCTAAACAGCAAGCCTCTGAGCAAGCACAGCAAGCTCGAATCGAATTTAACAATGCGGTAATTAACGGCGCGGCATAATTCGTTAGCCTATTCTCCTTCCGTAAGTCAAAGCCCACTCCATGTGGGCTTTTTTTGTTTTAAAGCAGCGTATTATGACAGATGGGTGAAGTTTCCATTGCAGTAACAATAGTGCAATCACTCCATGATTAACTGACCCCGCTTTTATGGAGAAGGAATATAAAATGAAGCACCTAATCAAACCGCTCGTTGCTGCAGTGGCAACAACCACCATTACGTTCAGCGCCGCCTCGGCTGAAATCAAAAACGTCATCCTAATGATTGGTGATGGCATGGGGCCTCAACAAGTTGGCCTACTTGAAACCTACGCGAATCAAGCGCCTAACTCTATCTACAAAAAACAGCCAACCGCACTGTTTAAACTTGCTAATGATGGCGTCATTGGTTCTTCTTTGACCCACCCTGAAGATGCCATAGTGGTTGACTCCGCCTGTTCAGCTACCATGCTGGCGACAGGCCAATACACCGCCTCTGAAGTGATTGGTATCGATTCAAAAGGCAATCACGTAGAAACAGTCCTTGAGAAAGCAAAACGCCTTGGCAAAGCCACTGGGCTTGTTTCTGATACCCGCCTTACCCACGCAACACCCGCCGCTTTTGCTGCCCACCAGCCGCATCGTTCGTTAGAAAACAACATCGCCTCAGACATGCTTAACACAGGTGTGGATGTCATGCTCTCTGGCGGTATTCGTCATTGGATTCCTAAATCAACCAATGATAAGGGCGACACTTATCAGCAACTGAAAACCCTGACTCACGGCGACGTCTATCTAAAATCAAAACGTAAAGACGAGCGAAACTTACTGCTCGAAGCGCAAGATTCTGGCTACAACTTGGCGTTCAACCGCAAGATGCTTGAACAAGCCAAAGGCGATAAGTTACTAGGCTTATTCGCCTACTCAGGAATGAATGACGGCATTAAATACAGCCAAACTAAAAATGACCCAAGCCGCACTCAGCCAACGTTGAAAGAAATGACAGTCAAAGCCATTGATCTATTATCTAAAAACGACGATGGCTTTTTCTTGATGGTTGAAGGTGGTCAAATTGACTGGGCAGGACACAGCAACGACGCGGGCACTATGCTGCATGAAATGATCAAGTTCGATGAAGCCGTTAACTCTGTGTACGAGTGGGCGCAAGGCCGTGACGATACCATAATCATTGTCACCGCCGATCATGAAACAGGCTCGTTCGGCTTTAGCTACTCATCGCAAGATCTGCCAAAACCAGAGCAACGTTCAGGAAAAGCATTTAAAGATCGCCCTTACGCGCCGAACTTCAATTTTGGTCAGTTTGAAATTCTTGATGGTCTATACAACCAAAAACAAAGCTACTACGGCATGATCAGCGAGTTTCAAAAACTCGATAAAGCGCAGCAAACTCCGGAAAAATTAGCTGAGATTGTTAACGCGAGCAGTGATTTCCCTATCACGGCCAAACAAGCTGAAAACGTATTAAAGAGCAAGCCAAACCCATATCGTCTAGCTGGTCACAAATACCTATCGAAAGAACAAGTACCTGCTATTAACGACTTTGATGCTTTCTTCCCTTATAACGACCGTGGCAACATCTTAGCGCGTGAACAAGCAACGGCAACCAACACAGTTTGGGGAACAGGTACACACACCCATACGCCAGTAAACGTGTTTGCATGGGGCCCTGCCGAGAAAATCTTGCCCGTTTCGAAAATCATGCATCACTCGGTGCTCGGTGATTATCTATTGAGCATGGTCAACTAGCTTTCAACCCTAGCTTTATAGCAATCAACACCGCATAAAAAAGAGCGCCGATGCGCTCTTTTTTTGCTGATTACTCCTGTTTCCCAACCATGTGCAAATGCACATCTTGTTGTGGGAATGGAATCGAAATTCCTTCACGGTCGAAGCGCAATTTCACTTCTTTGGTTACGTCCCAATATACATCCCAGTAATCGTCGGTCTTCACCCATGGGCGAACAATGAAATCCACCGATGAAGTGTTCAAGGTATGCACTTTGATCATTGGTTCTGGAGTACGTAATACCGCAGGGTGAGCAGTAACAATATCTGTTAATACGCTTTCGGCTTTCAGTAAATCATCGGCATAACCAATCCCAAACACCATATCCACGCGGCGAATGCGCTCATGGGTCACGTTCTTAATCACATCGCCCCAAATTTTGCTGTTTGGCACAATAATGATTTGGTTATCAAAGGTTCGAATCGTGGTGTTCACTAAGCTCATATGGCTTACCTTGCCATCAACGCCACCAGCAAAAACGAAATCTCCCACATCAAATGGGCGATAGATCAGTAGCATCATACCTGCCGCGAAATTGGACAAGGTGTCTTGCAACGCAAAACCGATAATCACACCCGCAATACCGAAACCAGTCAGGATTGGGGCTAGGTTTAGACCAATCTGCGAAAGGCCTACCATAATACCGATAACCCAAACCGCTTTACTCGACATCGAAACAAAGAAGTCTTGCATCAACTGTGACAGTTTGAGGTTTTTCGACACCACGGTTTTCGAAACAATCTTACGCGCCAAACGGGCAATTGCACTGGTGAACAATAAAATGAAGATGAACACTAACAACTGGAAAAAGTGCTGCGGCGCGTTTTCTGCCAACCAATTAAACGCACCCGATGACCAGTTAGAAATGATAGAAACAATCACCTTACCGTTGAGTAAGTCTTGGGTAATACTGCCCGTCACTTCAAACACTAAGCGCTTATATTCAGCAGTTTCAATGCCTAAGTTGTCACCAATGGGAATCAAAGCACGCAAGCTTGTGGTGGCAATATCCAATCGCTGCTTAATAATCAATTGATTAAGCTGAATGCTCGCTTTTTCAGACTCTGGGCTAGACGCTAATTGGTTCGCGGTGAAATCATTCTGCTGATTAAAATACTCAACCGAGGCGGACAACAAACGTAAACGACTGTTGGTTGCCTCGCGCAGTTGCTGTTCTAACTTAGCGTCAGGCTTATTGAGTTTGTTCAACCACGTATAGTTTTGCCAACTCGACGAATACATCGAATCTAAGTAGTTTTGCAACTCTCGGATATCGTTAATCAGTGCTAGCTTTTCTTCTGTCTTCGCCTTGTTGATCTCCTCACTCAGCTGACCGATTTTCTCATCCAGATACTGAGTTGCACCTTGAGTGTATTTCTTCTGCTTCTGAATTTGAGTCAGTAAGAAAGCCTCTGGCAAATCGCCACTTTGAACCGCAAGCGCCAGCTTCGCACGTAGCTCTTCATTTTTGTGAAACAGTTGCAGTTGAATGGCATCACGATCATCACCACTGGCAGTGGTTAAACTGCGGGATAAATCGGCAATATCACTGTTAATTGAGTTGATGGCTAACTCGGTTTTAGAAGGGTTAATCTCTTGTTCGTTTTGCTCCGCATGGGCAAACACAGAACATAAGCTAAACAACACAATCAATATTAGGCGTGGCAACATAGAATCCTCACTTATAAAGCCATAACGCGAAGCCTATCAATAAGTTATAAATCTAGCATCAAAAAGGCGTCAATATTGAGTGTATACCAGCAAACAATCAGGCGTGAGTTTTCTGCTCGTCATTTCACACCTAGTGCTAAAAATAACAAAGCCCTCTAAATAGAGGGCTTTGTAGCAAAATATCCAGTTCTAGCGGTTGGGATGATTTAGGATGTGATCTTCCCAATTTACCACATCAATCTCATAAACCACTTTATTGCGCACGCTTTCACCTGCTGCATGCATGGCCGATTTTGAGCCAGTGATCAATGGATGCCACTCTGGCAAGCCTTCACCATTGGCCATTAAGCGATAAGCGCAGGTATGAGGTAGCCATTGGAAATCTTCAATATCTTCACGAGTGAGCTTGGTGCACTCTTCATCGTAATTGAAGCGATTTGGGTAATCCTTACATGAACACGTTTTGCTGTTCAGTAAGCTACACGCAACGTTGGTGTAGTAAATCTCATCGGTATCCTCATCCATAAGTTTATGTAGGCAACATTTACCACACCCATCGCACAGAGATTCCCACTCTTGCTCGCTCATTTGCTCTAGGGTTTTGGTTTGCCAGAATTGTTCGCTCATAGACTCAGTACTTCAGTGTTTTAATTGGGTCAGCTTATTAGTTTAGCTTTTGTTGTAAGGGTGCGATTTATACTCTTGTCACTGTCAAAGTGCAAGTCTCAAACTGCTCACCATGTTCTATGCTTAGTACGTATCCAGCTCTATTAAGGAGAGAACATGGGCATTATTTCTTGGATTATTCTCGGTTTAATTGCTGGCGCGCTCGCAAAATGGTTAATGCCGGGTAAAGATGGAGGTGGTTGGATAGCCACTATGCTACTCGGGATCGCTGGCGCGTTTGTTGGTGGCTTCTTAGGAGGCTTACTAGGCTTTGGTGGTGCCGATGGCATCAACATTGGCAGTATTGTCACCGCGACTGTTGGTGCGTTCGTCTTGCTGTTTGTTTATAACCGATTCTTGAAGGGCTAGTCGCCTCTTCCAATTTCAACAAAAATCATCATAATAGCCCCCTTTATTTTCTGGGGGCTGATTATTATGGAATGTCGATTAGGTTGCGGCGCATGCTGCATTGCACCAAGTATTTCTTCTGCCATTCCTGGCATGCCAAAAGGCAAGCCTGCTGGTGTGCGCTGTATTCAGCTCAATGAAGACAATTTGTGCAAGCTATTTGGCCAGCCTGAACGCCCTAAGGTATGCCACCAATTTAAGCCTTGCCCAGTGGTGTGTGGTACAACCAATAAGCAAGCCTTAGACAACATCACCGAGCTGGAACAGTTAACCTAATTCTCTTAAGTAGAGATAGATAGTATCTCGCGAGATACCCAGTTGATTGGCAACCGTTAACACTGCATCTTTGATCTTAAAGATGCCCAAGCCATGCAGCCTTGTGACCACCTCACGGTTACGTTTCGATGGCGAAATAGCCTCGTTACTCCACACCTCTTCTTTCACCGTATCAATGGTACTTTCGATTGTCTCATCAATATTGCGAGCGAAGGTTTCTGGCGATGGCGTTTCATTACAGCAATCCCCATTCGGCGGTAAAATTGCTCGTAAGAAAGAGTGCACTGGCGCGCCCATATCCACGTTAATACACAACAAACCAATTGGCTTATTTTTTGGGTTTCTAACGATGGTGGTAATAGAGTGCAAGGCCTTTCCGCAACTCGTCTTAGTCAGATAAGAGTCCGAAACGTCCTTGCCCTCTTTCAGCTTCATTAACGCTAAGTTAGTGATTGGCGCACCTTCATCTCGTTCAGTAACATGACCATTGGCAATCTTTATTATCTTGGGTAGCTCGGCATCTAAGCTATGCAATACTACTTCGGTGTGTTCACCATACATTCGAGCGATACCGTCGACGACGTTTCTCATAGAGTTCAAGATATCGAGGTCGCTTTTGGTCAGTTTTTTAAGTTCCAACGTGCCTTACCTTAGCGTTTAAATGATTTTACGCAGACATAATATCGATAATTGATTTATCGGTATATGCCATACCTAAACTTACCATAGAGCCAACGTTTTTAATGGTTTGCTCTACTTCTTGCCCTACTATACCTTGATTTTGAACTGAATGGTTATTCATCGCCATCAAATAAGAGCGTACTGCTGTCGTCGATGAAGTACATACTTTCATCGCACAAGAAGATTTCGCACCGTCACAGACCATGCCTGAGCTATCGCTGATGACGTTCTGAATCGCAAAGCATGATTGCTCAAAACTGCCACCTGCTAGGTAAACCAGTGCCATCGCTGCGGCTGCACTGGTCACTGTATTACCACAAAATGCGGATAATGGTGGGTAGTGAGATTTGATGTAAATAGCACCAAGATGACTCATAATAAGTGCGCGAGCTAACTGATCTTCTGAGCTATTTAATACTTCTGCAGCCACCACAACTGGCATGGTTGCTGCGATGCCTTGGTTACCACTGCCGAAGTTACTCATTGCTGGTAGTGTTGCACCGCCCATACGCGCATCCGACGCTGCTGACGTCATCATCTGAATTCGGCTCATTAAATCGTTACCTAACAAACCTTGCTCAATGTTGGTTTTAAGAGTGCGGCCAATTTCTAAGCCATAAGCATGAATAATGCCCTCTTGCGCCAACTGAGTATTCAATTCAGCCGCTTGTAGGATAAAGCGGATGTCTTCAAACTCAGCTTGCATCGCAAAGTCATAGATCTCTTTGATTGAGATATTAACGCCTTCACACACTGAAGCCGTGGCAACGCGTTGATCTTGTGGCGCTTCAAAAGTGATTTCACCATTGAGTGTTTTGTTGATGACATTAGTATGACCACCACTAATAGTGATACTTACTGTGTCATCACCTGCAGTCATGGTCACACTACAGTAGATGAACTCTTGGGTATCAATGCGTGATACCGTCACTCTATCTTGGTCAATCAGAGCTTGTGCAGCGGCAACGTCTTGCGCGTCGATTTTAGCCAACACTTCAAGCTCTGCATCAGGATTGCCCGCTAAAGCACCTACCGCTGACGCGATTTTCAGGCCGACTTTTCCTGTTCCTGGTACATAAACCCCCATCGAGTTTTTGTACAGGTTGTCCGACACTCGCACTTCAATACGGTCAGGAGTTTTATTCCCTAGCTCTTTGCTCGCTACTGCTGCTGCATATGCAGCAGCAATGGGTTCGGTACATCCCAAAGCAGGTTTAACGACTTGCTTGATAATTTGGATATATTGTTGCCACTGCTGTTTCATGATCAAACTCCGTGCTTACGCTTTACAAGCGATCGCTTCAACTTCAATTAATACGCCAAGCGGCAGATCTTTTACTGCAAAGCAGCTACGCGCTGGGCAATCTGTTTTGAAGAACTCTGCATACACCTTGTTGAATTCAGCAAAGTCTTCAATGTTCGCTAGATAGCACGTGGTTTTCAGTACGCTTTCAATGCTGCCACCGCCGGCTTCTAGTACATTTTTCAAATTCGTTAATGACTGTTGGCTTTGAGCAGTAATACCACCTTCAACCACTTTCCCCGTTTCACTATTTACCGGTAACTGACCTGACGTAAAAATAAACTCGCCAAATGACGTGCCGTGAGAGTAAGGGCCAATCGCAGCTGGAGCTTTCTCTGAATTGATCACTTTTCTCATCATTTCCTCACATATATTTTAGTTATTTATCTACAATTACGTAACACAACAACGTGCCACACCTGCATTCTTTCAACTTTATCCGAGCATAACAACCTACTCAGATCACAAAAACGATCTAATTCTCGTCTAAATTTGAAAAATATCGCCAACTTCTCAAATTTATATGAACTCAGATTAATTTGATTGATCAATTAATTTTACTCAACTAGATTTGAGAAAAATTCATAACTACACGAGAAAATACAAATGAGCGTGAATGTACCTACAGAGAACCTCCCTCTAGGCAAAGAGCCGCCGCACATTAAAGCAGGCATGAGCGAACAAGAGTGGAAACAAGCAATTAAATTAGACAGCACAGACTGGGGCTGGGTAATCATGAGTATTGGTATGGCGATTGGTGCCGGTATCGTATTCTTACCCGTTAAAGTGGGTGTGCTAGGCCTATGGGTATTCCTAGCGTCTGCGGTAATTGGCTACCCTGCGATGTATCTTTTCCAACGCCTTTTCATCAATACACTTTCTACCTCGCCAAAGTGCCAAGATTACGCAGGCGTTATTTCTGGGTACCTAGGTAACAAATGGGGCGCGCTACTGGGTGTTCTCTACTTTGTTATGCTAGTGATTTGGGTATTTGTTTACTCCACCGCCATCAACAATGACTCAGCTTCATTCCTGCAAAGCTTTGGGGTAACCGAAGGCTTATTGTCTGAAAACCCATTCTATGGTTTGGCTTTAGTGGTTGCCTTGGTAGCTATCGCGTCTCGCGGTGAAAAGATTCTCTTTAAAATCAGTACCGGTCTTGTATTAACTAAGCTATTCACCGTTGCGCTGCTTGGTTTCATGATGGTTGAGAAATGGGACTTCGCAAATGTTGGCGCGATTCCAGAAACAGGCGCTGGCCTTAAAGATGCGATTGAGCTACTGCCATTTACACTGACTTCAATCTTGTTTATCCAAAGCTTAAGCCCAATGGTTATCTCATACCGCTCTCGTGAAAAATCTATCGAAGTTGCGCGCTTCAAAGCGATGCGTGCTATGAAGATTGCTTTCGGCATCCTGTTTGTAACCGTATTTTTCTACGCGATCTCGTTCACTCTTGCAATGTCACATGAACAAGCGGTAAAAGCGGCTGAAGAGAACATTTCTGCACTAGCAATGGTGGCGCAAGGTATGGACGGTGCAACGCTGAAACTACTGAGCCTAATGCTAAACATCTTCTCTGTAATGACGGCATTCTTCGGCGTTTACCTAGGCTTCCGCGACTCTTGCCAAGGCCTAGCAATGCTAGCACTTAAGAAAGTAATGCCAGAAGAGAGCATCAACAAAGATCTTGTGACTAAAGGCATTATCCTATTCGCAATTCTAATGTCTTGGGGCGCGATTGTACTGAACCTTCCTGTACTAAGCTTCACGTCAGTATGTAGCCCTATCTTCGGTCTAATTGGCTGTTTGATTCCGGCTTACCTTGTGTACCAAGTGCCATCTCTACATAAGTTTAAAGGCGCTTCACTCTACCTAATCATTGCGACAGGTATCCTACTGTGTATCTCTCCATTCGTAGCGTTTAGCTAATCGAGTTTATGCTCCTGTACCCCCCGTGCAGGATAATAAAAAGCCCGCTATCACTAGCGGGCTTCTTCGTATTAATTACCAAATCTTCATAACGTTAACCGTTGCACTGCTGCCATCAGTCGCCTGATCAACCACTTCCAGTACAATGCCATAATGCGGAGTTAAGCGGCCAGTCGCTGGTCTGGTCGGGTTCGAGTAATCTTCCCAATCCGCAAACTGTGGGTTCGCGACGACATAAGGGTCTGTTAATACTCGACCTTGTTTGTCCACCATGGTGATTGGTGTCCCAACTGCGGTATTAAAGGCAGCATCGCGAACTTGGTAACGGGAAGTCGCTGGTGTACCGTCATCCCACACCTGTGGGTTTCTATCGGCATCCACCACACCTAACCAACCTTCTCCCGGATGGCCAGATACACCGTTATCTGTGTGCGAAGTATCCACATACCAAAGTACCAAGCCCGGGTCAAAACTCATAATGTGCTGATTACGGTTAATATGCGCTAAACCTTTATCTACGCCTTTATGCTGACGCCACTCAGCTAAGTAGTAATGCTCATAATCAAATGACCCATCATTAAGCACCATACCTGCAAAAGTGAGCTCTGGTTCTACGGTTTCCCCATTGAAGTAAGCCACTTCTTGACCATCAGCTACGATGCGAACCTCATCGAACCAAAAACCATTTTGAATATAGCCACCATCGGTTAGATAGTTAAAACTGATTGTTACGTTTTGACCGGCAAAAGCACTCAAGTCAAAGCTCGCATCTACCCAATCTGCTGATGTTCCAGTAAAACCGATACCATAGCCAATTGCATGTGGATCATGAGTAGTCGTGATGTTTCCGGCTATTGGTGTTCCATTTACCAAAACGCGGCCAAAATCAAAATCAGGTTCGATGTCGTACTTAACCTTAAAATTTAAAGTCGCACTAGCGGCATTCGGAATTTTCACCGTCACATTCAGGTTAGTGTTTAGGTTATCTCCTCGCAGTGAGTAGAAAGACTGAGTACCAATAACATCCGACAATGTGACTTTCTTAGGTGGTAAATTGATACGCAGGAAATCATGGTTACCCCCTTTTCCTGCCGCTTGGTCTAGCTTCACTGCATATGGCTGGCTATTAAGATCAGCAAATTCTAACACCTCACCGTGAAGCCAATTGCCTCCTAGAGAGTTCTGCAGGAACTGCCTTGCCCATGGACTAAAGCCTGTCGGCTCAGTTCCCGGGATAAACCCTGCCCAAGAACCAGACGACATGATAGACCAATATGACACTGGTTCTCCGGGAACACTGTTCCATTCGTCTTCACCATAAACGGTGTCGTATTCATCGGGTAAACCTAAGTCATGACCATATTCGTGCGCAGCAACACCGGCAGCAGCATCGATTGGCTGAATTGTATAATCGTACGCAGCAAGTTGACCGCCCCAGTTCGGAATTGGTGTAGATGTACCATTAATAGGGAATACACCACCAAGATTCCAACGGTGAGACCAAATCGCATCAGAGCCTAAATGACCGCCACCTGCTTCTTGACCGACCGCTGAGTGAAAAATCATGATGTGGTCGATAAGACCATCAGGTTCGCGCAGATTTCCATCACCATCAATATCGTAACGATCTTCTAAATCGTAATCGGACAAATCAACATTTGGATCAGCCGCTGCAGCGAGCAGTGCTTCGCGAACTAAATCACGTGCGTTCACATCTCGAGCAGAACCTTGTTGCGCCCCATAAAACGCAGCCGGATGTTTGGCCTGATACCACCCCCCAACACCACCGATTTGAGTATATGAACCACCCGACTGCTGCTCATAGAACTGCACCATAGAGATAAGATTCTCGCCATTGCTCCCTACGTAACCAGCGCGGTTGAATAGCATATCCTGATAATGACTCGGCGCGTAATTCTCATAATAATTTGAGGTTTCTTCAGGGGTAACTTTATTCGCTGGGTAATCGGGAAACTCAATCAAAATAGCGAGTATCTTGTCTTGAGTGACTGGACCATTCCATTGCTGGTTTGAATCCGGCAAAGCGTACGGCGCAGCAACTTGCTGATTTGGTTGGGTTTCCATCAAAGAAAGTAAGCGCTGATTGCGCTTTTCTTCTAAGTTGGCCAATTGTCCTTTTTCTGGCAACTGGGTATGAGTCATCGCAAGGTACTGATGTAAGGCTTTAACCGCCTCTGTTTCATTTGCCTGTGCTGGAATGACTCCTGTTTTCTTGAGCATCATAATCATACGATCTTGGTTAATGACGCCAAAATCCACGTGAGGATGCTGTTTTGGTGCTGCCATAGCGCTCGCACCGATGCTACCCAATAATACTGACGTTAAAACGGTCGCTAATTTAAGGGTAAAGGTTCTTCCTTGTTTCTTCATTTATTAACCTTTCTGTAAACATTTATTATTTAAAATATAAATTAAATACAAAAGGAAATATAAGACTGCATACTTTATAAATTCCAATTTCATTTATTTTGATAAACTAATTGGAACTATTTGTCTAACATCAAATCAGGAAAAATCACTATTAATCTCGCAAATCACGCCTGCACAAAAAACAAACAAAACCCATAACAAACTTAATAAAAACAACATCATAAAACAAATTTAAAATCCAAACTTATTATAAAAATCAAATATATATAGCCGATTATATTGTAATATCCGTTCTTGAACCCATCTCAAACTATCAACATAGCTCGAGTTATGTTAATAATATTAATAGATAAAACTATTATTATTCTGATAAAAAATAAGCCCATCGCTAGGATGGGCTTATTTATAAAAAGATATTTAATAAGACACTAGATCTTATGTCTACCAAGTAAAGAGTGTGATAACGTCGTGCCGTCCACCAGCTCTAGTTCTCCGCCAACAGGAACACCATGAGCAATACGACTTGCCTCTACTTGGTGTTCATGGCAAAGCTCAGCAATATAGTGTGCCGTAGCTTCGCCTTCTACGGTTGGGTTGGTGGCAAGAATCACTTCTTTAACATCGCCTCGACGTAAACGGTAATCCAGCACATCCAAGCCAATATCACTAGGGCCAATGCCATCTAACGGCGACAAGTGTCCCATCAAAACGAAATAGCGGCCGGAGTATTGTCCAGTAGCTTCGACAGCAGCAATATCAGCTGGGCTTTCTACCACACAAATTTGCCCATTTTCCTGACGCTTAGGATTAGTACAAATGTGACACGTTTCTTCTTCAGTAAACGTTCGGCATTCATTGCAGTGGCCTATCTCAGTCATTGCTTGACTCAGAGCATCCGCCAATTGCAAACCGCCTTTTCTATCCCGCTGTAACAAATGAAAGGCCATACGCTGCGCCGACTTGGGGCCAACCCCAGGTAGACAACGTAAGGCCTCCATCAATTGTTCCAGCATATGACTGGTACGCATTAACTAACCTTGTCGATTAGAACGGCATCTTCATACCTGGTGGTAATTGCATACCGCCAGTTACGCCAGCCATTTTCTCTTTTTGAGTTTCCTCAACACGGCGAGCTGCATCGTTGAATGCTGCTGCGATTAGATCTTCTAGCATCTCTTTGTCGTCTTCCATCAAGCTCTCATCGATCTCGACGCGACGTACGCTGTGGCTACCAGTGATAGTCACTTTAACTAGGCCAGCACCAGACTCGCCAGTTACTTCCATATTAGCGATTTCTTCTTGAAGCTTTTGCATACGCTCTTGCATTTGCTGGGCTTGCTTCATTAGGTTGCCCATTCCGCCTTTACCAAACATGTTTATCTCTCTGGGTTAGCTTGTTTCGTTATTAGATGGGGTCGAAAGTGTTACTTTCAACCCCCATGATTCTTTATCTGTCTGTGTTAGATGGGTCTAACACTCTCTTTATCTAGCTCTGCAGCAAAGCGCGTCTCGATAAACTTAATGTTTTCATCAGACTCTAAACTATCAAACGCTTGTTGAAGCTTGCCTTGATACAAAGCATCGCGCAGTTCTAGCGGAGATTGTCCGCTCTCACCTACTTCGACACTCAAATGGCACTCTTCGTTCAATACCGTGTTGAGCGCTTGCAGTAATTCGCTCTGTGCACGGTCGGTATTTAGGTGCGCTTGCTGCGGACGCAGTGTTAGCAAAATAGATGAGCCATTTTTCTGATAGTGAGAGTTAAGCGCAAGCTGCTCGGTTAACTTGGCAGTATCTAAACGAGCGATCAACGCCGCCCATTCATTTTGAACCACAGATTCATCCGCCAGTTTCTGCGCCATTTCAGGCGTTTTTTCATGCTCCAATGCTTGTTTAATTTGCGTTGGAGTCAGCTCTTTCTTCTTCGGCTGAGCTTGCGGTGAAGAAGGTTTCCAGCGATACGCTTGATCTTGCTCTTCAACAGGTGGTGCACTTGGCAAACCGTTGCTTAATGGCGACACCTGCGCTGAACCTGCGTGTTTTTGAGCAACACGGTCAAGTACAGACTCTTTCTTATTTGCAGATGTCGCATTAGGCTTTTTTGCAGGTGCCCCTGAAGCCGGCGAAGCTTGATTACCAGACAAACCATTACGCTGCGAGCGCAATTGATGGCGCAAGCCACTAACGCGTGAAGCAGGCTGAGACGTCGCTTGAGTCGCTGGTCTTGCCGCCGGTTGCGCTTGTAGTGGCGCTTGCTGCGATGGCATACCCGCTGATGACATATCGTTAGTCGGCATATTTGACGGGTGAACCGCGTCATACTGATCGCTGTAATGCTCTGGCGGCGGCGCTAAATCGTACTCAGGTGCTGATGGCGGCGCAGACACAGGAGCGACAGGTGCGCGCTGCGGTGTACTTGACGCATTCGCCATCACTTCTTGCTTAACCTGTTGAGGCTGCGCCGGTTTCGCTACTGGTTGAGCCGTCGCTGCTGGCGAAGCTGACTGAGCAGGAGCACTCACTTGGGTAGAAATAATATTCGCCGATGTTGTTGCCGCTGGTCTAAAGGCCATCATGCGTAATACAACCATCTCAAGCCCAACACGTTCAGAAGGGGCAAGCGGTAAGTCTTGGCGGCCTTTTAAAGCGATTTGGTAGTAGAGCTGAACATCTTGCGGTTGCAGTGCTCGGCTCAATAGCTCAATTTTTTCAGCATCTGGCTGACCTTTATCAAGCGTACTTGGCAGTGCTTGATACATAGCAATTCGATGCAATTGACTAGCAAGTTGCTGCAATAACCCATCCCAATCGACACCGTTTTGCGCCAATTGGTGTACGGCTTCGATGGCAATCTGAGGCTGCTTATGACTGATCGCTTCCAATAAATGAATAGCATGATCAGTATCAAGCGTGCCCAGCATGTGAGAAACCAGCTCGGTTTGAACTTGGCCATTGCCAAGGGCAATTGCTTGGTCAGTTAAGCTTAAAGCATCACGCATACTGCCATCAGCAGCATGAGAAATCATACCGAGCGCACGCTGCTCGAATGTCATTCCCTCGGCTTGCAGTATCACTTCAAGCTGCTGGTGAATGTCATCAACGCTGATTGGCTTAAGATGGAACTGTAGGCAACGAGACAAAATCGTTACCGGCAGTTTTTGCGGATCAGTGGTCGCAAGTAAGAACTTCACATACTCTGGCGGCTCTTCTAACGTTTTTAGCAAAGCGTTGAAGCTGTGGCGCGATAGCATGTGAACTTCATCGATCAGGTAAACTTTGAATCGACCACGTGCAGGTTTGTACTGCACGTTATCTAATAGCTCACGAGTATCTTCAACTTTAGTGCGAGATGCCGCATCGATTTCTAGTAAATCAACAAAGCGACCTTCGTCTATCTCTTTACAGGTATCACACTCACCACAAGGGTTGGCGGTAATACCGGTTTCACAGTTGAGCCCTTTGGCAAATAATCGACCAATGGTGGTTTTACCCACACCGCGCGTACCACTAAATAGATAAGCATGGTGCAGTCGATTCTGCTCTAAGGCATTTTCAAGGGCTGTTAAAACATGGGCTTGACCAACTACTTCTTTGAATTTAGTTGGTCGCCACTTTCGCGCTAAAGCAAGATAACTCATGAACCGTTCCGATTAGTGACCTTCAAACTCACAGATGCTGTATACGTTTAGGCCTAGTTTTTCTAGACGCTTATCACCACCGATTTCAGGAAGGTTGATAACAAATGCAGCGTGCTCAACTTCACCGCCAAGTTTACGGATTAGCTGAGTGGTGGCTTCAATTGTGCCGCCTGTTGCTAGTAGGTCATCAACAACCAACACTTTGTCACCTTCTGAGATTGCATCTACGTGAATCTCTAATGTGTCAGTGCCGTATTCAAGCTCGTAGCTTTGAGCAACTGTCTCACGAGGAAGTTTACCTGGTTTACGTACTGGTACGAAGCCAAGACCTAGCTCAAGAGCAAGCGGAGCACCGAACAAGAAACCACGCGCTTCAGTACCTACGATTTTGGTAAAGCCCATGTCTTTGTATTTTTCAACTAGCAGCTGAATCGTTGCTTGGTAGGCTTTTGGGTCTTCCATCAAACTGGTTACATCACGGAAAAGGATGCCTGGTTTTGGGTAGTCTTGAATGCTTTTAATGCTTGCTTTGATCTGTGAGATTGTTTCAGTCGTCATAATTTCTTTCTTAAGATTGGCTGCGCAGTCGTATTGGTTACGGCTAATGTGACGCAGATAAGGATTGTTCACACTCCCCAACTCTGCTTTGAAGACAATTAGCCTGCGAGCGATCTAGGGGCGAAAAAACAAACGCCTGCTTCCGATGAAGCAGGCACACTTCTTACCAATCTTAGTGATTTTCTTCTTGCTCAGCAAGGCGCTCTATCACAGGTAAACGAATAAACCAGCTAAGTAGCACCACTAACATCACTACTAGCATAATCTTTAACCAGAAATGCGGGACAATATAAATAGAGAAACTAAAGCTCGCCACCATAGCGATGGCCCCGCGCAACTTTACTTTACGCGTCACCGCACGGTGTTGGTGCCAGTTTTCAATGATAGGGCCGAAGGTTTTATGCGCCACTAGCCACTGATTAAAGCGAGGGCTACTACGCATAAAGCAAGCACTGGCAAGCAGCACGAATGGAGTCGTCGGCAATACAGGTAAAAAGATACCAAGGAATCCAAGCAACAAACTAAGGCCGCCCACTATATTCAGGGCTATGAGACGAATGGTAATGGTGTGCTCCAATCTTAATAGCTCGCGTAGCCATTAAGCACACGAAGCCAAGTTAATATTGCTGGCAACATTGGGATAAGTAGAACCAAAATGAATCCCAAAAAGTAGAGAATATTATAAGGTTCTTTGAAATCTTTGTCTGTCATGTTCGCTTACCTCACTGTAATGAAATATTGCAGCCCAACTGAATTGGTACTGGTATTTTATCGTTATGGTCAAACTATAGTCGATTCATCGTTGAGCAAACACGGACGAAAAGTGAGGGTAAATCGTTAAGTACGATGAGGGAACACATGATGGTTCGATAACGAGTAACAAAAAAGCAGCCTTGCGGCTGCTCTCTTAGACTCTATTTGGTTTAGTGCTTTTTCTTTTGTAACTCTAAACTAAAGCTACTAGTACCGATTCGACTTAAACTAAGATTGCTCGCGCGGGTAATAGACAATCCATCAACGATTGGGTTTTGACGGCATTTTTCACCGAGTGAAACCCCAGCATCAATATGCTGCGCATATATCTCACTGCTAAAGTTAGCATCTAAGCCTGCTGGCAAAATTGAAATTGTCCCTTCAGCTAAATCTGCCACGCCAAACAAAGCTTTGACAGGCGCTGCACAGTCAGAACATTCAATGCCCTTTTCAATCAGCTCAGCCAGATCTTTAAGCTCAGCATTAAACGATTTTAGATTACGCAAATAGTCGTGAAATAATGCGCGAATTAACAAGGTTGTTGCCGCGCCATTGTCTGCTTGAGAATCCACAAGGTAGAAAGCAAACTGCCCGTTGATCAGCCACGCATAATCAAATACCAAAGGCATCACTTCAGTCGATTGCAGCAGTCGATAACTGCATTTCCAATCTCCTTGCGAGGTGTCTTTTTCTGGTAATAGTGCATGCAGTAAATCTTTAGCCGCACTTGGGTTTTGCTGTAGATAATCTAAATGCCAATGCAGCTCTTGCTCTTCTGGCATATCCCCACTCTCAACTCTAAACCACTGACTAGAGAAGTCGCGTTGGTCGCACATGTGGTTATCAGAATCTTCGAGCGTATTTTCAATCGCCTCTGATAAATGCTCAAACTTACTAATAGGCTTGGTGAGGAAATCTTTAATCCCGTAACGCAGCGCTTTTGCGACGTCTGAGATTTCCTCTGTGGCTGACACCACTATTAACGGCAAAGATGGGTACTCTAAACTGACTTCTTCAACGAACTCGATACCATTCATCACTGGCATTGCGAGATCACACAAAATTACATCAGGCTCAAAATCACGCAACAGGCGCAATCCTTCTAACCCATCTTCCGCTTGAAGTACTTCATATCCCTGACTGACAAGAAAGGCATCTGTGATGCGACGAAAGATCGGATCATCGTCAACTAACATAATACGTTTCTTATGCGCTGAAACATGCTCAGCAGGAACAACTTGAGCATCAATAATCTTATGCATAAAAGCCTCACACAACCTGAAAACTGGAGATTCGTTATTTAGTTTTTTATAGTTATTGAATAATTTATTCGGCAAGCCAACCTAAATATAGTAGCTAACCAGATTTATAGAAAGCGACGCTGAGAGAATGTTTCTACAGAAATAGTGAACTTACAGCTTGCCACTTTTTGTATGTATGAAATGTGAAAGATCGCATTACTTGTTGATGTGACTCAATCTTTAGCGCACATTAAGGATATAGATTAATGACAATTCATAAATATATGTGTCTGAAACATGAAATTAGATGATCTAAACCTATTTCGACTCGTTGTCGAAAATGGGAGTTACACAGCAACATCGCGCAAGACCATGATCCCTGTTGCAACCATTACAAGACGAATCCAAGCCCTAGAAGACTCACTAAATCTAAGGTTATTGAACCGTCATGCGCGTAAACTGTCGTTGACAGAAGCGGGGGAAAGATTCTACAACGAATGCTCTCCTCTGCTACAAAGACTCTCTTCTGCGGCGGAAGAAATTTCCGACGAATGTCGCGGTGCAGCGGGTAAAATTCGCATCTCATCACCATCAAACCTAACCAAGCGTATGATGATGCCGATGTTCAATGAATTCATGAAACAGTACCCAGATATCAACATTGAACTGACCACCAGCAACCACGCAGACCAACTTGATCCTACTGAGTGGGACGTGATTTTCCGTGTTGGCCCGCAAAGAGATTCCAGCCTAATTGCTCGCAAGATTAGCTCGGTTAAAGACATCTTGGTGGCTAGCCCTGACTATTTGAAAACCTACCCTGCACCAACCCATGCAGAAGAGTTGCACAACCACTCGCTACTCAAAGGTCACCCACTGCTTAAATGGCAATTGATTAATGAAAGCGGTGAAACGGTTATCAACAATGACAAAGGTCGTTTTCAGGCTAATGCTTTGAATGTTGTGCGCAGTAGTTGTTCTGACGGTTTAGGCATTACTTTGATGCCGGATGTGATGATCCGCGAATTTATCGAAGATGGTAGCTTGATTCAGGTATTGAAGGATTGGAGCGCAAACCCGCGTGATATCTACATGCTGTACAACCACAAAGATCATCTACCCGAGAAAGTTCGTCTGTTCATCGACTTTGTGATTGCTTACAACATCCACTAAATTCACATCACATCTGTCTCTACAAACGTGTCCCTATAAACGGTTGGCTTTGCCAACCGTTTTTTATTGCATGACCATTAAAGGAATTCGACAAACTTAGACAAATCTCGATTAGGGACTTTCAATGGCGTGCAGCCCGGCGTACCTAGGTACAAGAAACCAACGATGGCATCCTCGCCTTCTAGGCCAAATGACTGACGAACATGAGAGTGAAACATCCATTTACCCGAACGCCAAAACCCTTGAAACCCTTGTGCTACCGCAGCCATTTGCATCGCATGAGCCGCGCATCCCGCCGAAATATGCTGCTCGATTGCAGGCACTTTTTCATGAGGGGTAACTTTAGCAATCACCGTGATCACCATCGGTGCGCGAAACGGCGCATTGCTGACTTTTTCAATCACTTCAGGTTCACAGCTATCGGCTTTAGCGGCTTCGACTAAAATGTTGGCCAGTTTTTGTAACCCTTCACCTTGCGAAATGACAAAACGCCAAGGAGTGAGGCCAGCATGGTCGGGCGCTCTTAGCCCTGCGCGGATGATGTTTTCCAACGCTTGGCCTTCTGGAGCAGGCGCTGACAGTTTGCCTATCGAACGGCGGTTAAGTAACAGGTCAAGTGCATCCATAGTCTTTCCTTTTACTATTTATTGTTGAGCTCTATTGATAATAACTGTGTTTATTAAATAGATACAAATACCATTCGAATCAACAAACTAGGCGCAATAAAAAAGCTGGCATGTCAGCCAGCTTTGTTTACAAAGTAAAAACCGCTTAAATCAGCGATTCAATACCATATTGCTTGCCATAATTTTCAACCACAAAATCGATATCTTTGTCACCACGACCAGACAGATTAAGCAGTATTGAGCCTTTTTCGCCCTGCTTAGCTAACTTCAATGCGTAAGCCACAGCGTGTGATGATTCAATCGCAGGAATAATGCCTTCTAGACGCGATAGCTCAAAGAAGGCGTCAATGGCTTCTTTGTCGTCAGCTGTTCCATAGTTTACACGGCCGAGATCTTTGAGATAAGCGTGTTGAGGCCCCACGGACGGATAATCTAGACCACTTGCCACTGAGTAGACTTCCTGCGGCTCACCTTGATCATCTTTTAGCATGTAAGACTTAAAGCCATGCATGACACCCGGCTCGCCAAGGCTTAAGGTTGCAGCGTGCTCACCAACTTGCTCGATTGATCGACCAGCAGGCTCTACACCATGTATAGCAACGTCTTGATCTTCTAAAAACGCACTAAACAAACCCATTGCATTTGAACCACCACCAACACACGCCACTAAACTGTTCGGTAGCTCGCCCGTCATCTCTTGGAATTGCTCACGAGCTTCGTTACCTATAATGGATTGAAAGTCGCGTACCATCATAGGGAAAGGATGCGGGCCAACCACAGAGCCAATGGCATAAAGTTGATTGATTGGGTCTTTCAAATACGCTTCAAACGCCGCATCAACAGCTTCTTTCAAGGTTTTACGTCCATGAGTCGCAGGGATAACATTTGCGCCTAGAATTCGCATGCGCACAACGTTAGGGTGCTCTTTAGCAATATCTACCTCGCCCATGTAGATATCACACTCCAACCCAACAAGTGCAGCGGCTGTTGCCAACGCCACGCCATGTTGTCCGGCACCCGTTTCTGCAATCAGCTTCTTCTTACCCATTTTCTTCGCGAGCAAAGCTTCGCCAAGGCAATGGTTAATCTTGTGTGCACCAGTGTGATTGAGGTCTTCACGTTTTAGATAAATCTCCGCGCCATATTTGGCTGATAGATTCTGCGCATGAAAAATAGGACTTGGACGGCCCACGAAGTGCTTATACAGCCTTGCTAGTTCAGTTTGAAACTCAGGGTCTTTACGGCATTCATTGTATGCAGCCGTAATATCATCCATCACTTTCTGCAACTCTTGTGGGATAAAACTACCACCATATTCGCCGAAATAACCTTGTGCGTCTGGGGTGGTGTGATTGAATGTGTTTTTCATGAGACTCCTTGTCCTACTCAACTAGTACATCTTTGCATGGTAAGGTTTATATTCAACTCACTCAATTCCAATAAGTTGCATTAGTTAGCTCACTCACAAAAAAAGGCGAGCATCATGCTCGCCTAATAAAAACCTCGTTAAACACTAATCGTAGAACGCAGCGTCAACACTGGCCCGAGTTAATAAACCATCACAAGGCGCAAAACGATCGCCGTACTTAGCAGCGTGTTCGTTCATGATCTCGACAACTTGCTTGATACCTAACTGGTCCATATAGCGGAATGGGCCACCCAAGAATGGCGGGAAACCAATACCGAATATTGCCCCAATATCGCCATCACGCGCGCTGAGAATGATTCCTTCATCCAAACAACGAACGGCTTCATTGAGCATTGGCAGCAAACAGCGCATCGCTATTTCTTTTTCAGTCAATTTAAATTCTGGCTCTATCTTGAGCAGTTTGTAAACGCTCTTATCAACCTGTTTCTTTTTGCCATTGTAGGTGTAGAAGCCTTTACCGCTTTTACGACCTTTACGGCCATCATTAAGCAGTGTCTCGAACACATCAGGGCCTTGGAATCTCGGGCCAAGTTCGTCCACCAAGATCGGCATAATTTTCGCGCCAATATCAACACCAACTTCATCCAGCAATGCAATTGGCCCGACAGGGAAACCTGCATTAAGCAAAGCGTTATCCAAATGCTCAACCGGCTCACCAACCAGCAGGATTTGCGCCGCTTCGTTCATGTATGGTGTCAAAATTCGGTTTACGTAGAAACCAGCACGGTCTTTCACCACAATTGGCGTCTTGCCTTGCTTACGAGCTAAGTCAACCACAGTTGAAATGGTTTCCTCAGACGTTGACTCGTGAGGAATAACTTCCACTAATGGCATTTTTTCTACTGGACTAAAGTAATGCAAACCAACCACGTTGTCAGGGCGCTGCGCTTTTTCGGCAATCTGATGAATCGGTAACGACGACGTATTGGTTGCGAAAATAGTGTCAGCTTTGGCGTTTTGTTCTACATCCGCCACCATTTGCTGTTTTAAATTCAGATCTTCAAACACGGCTTCGATTACCACATCAGTATGATTAAACGTGGTGAAATCAATACCGCCAGACAGTTGATTCATCTTGGCTTGAAGCTGAGCTTTTGAAAGGATTCGACGCTTCTTCTGTTTCTCGAACAACTTGTAGTTGTAGTTAAGCGCATTCAGCACCCCATCATTGGAAACGTCTTTAATGCGTGCAGGCAGTTTGGCTTTAGCGACCGTTACATGACTAATACCCGCGCCCATTAAGCCACCACCTAATACCGCAACGCGGTTAATGGCGTGTGGTTCAGCATCTGCGCCGTTCTCTTTCTTCATCTCTGTTGTTGCGAAGAAGATAGAACGCAGTGCTTTGGATTGATTGGTCATCACCAACTCACCAAATTGCTGCGCTTCTTTCTCAAGGCCCGCTTCAAAACCATGCTCTAAGCCATGACGAATCACCTCTAAGATTGCACTTGTTGCCGGGTAGTTACCGCGCGCTTTTTGCTCAGTCTTTTTCGCAGCTTGCTCAAATATCACTTTACGGCCAAAGCCCGTTTGAGCCATCAGCTTTTCTTTAGTGGTCGTTTTACGCTTGGCTTTGTCTTTTTGCTCGACGAACTGCTTCGCCACTTCCAATAAAATGGTATTTGGCACACAAGCGTCCACCACGCCAAGTTTTTTAGCCTTTTTCGCGCGTAGCTGTTTACCCGTTAAGATCATATCCAATGATGGTAATAGGCCAATTAGCCTTGGTAATCTTTGCGTACCACCCGATCCTGGCAGTAACCCTAACTGAACTTCAGGCAATCCGATACGCGTTTTGTCGTCATCACTACAAACGCGATAATCACACGCTAGCGCAAGCTCTAATCCGCCACCTAGACAAGGGCCATGAATCGCAGCAACAACAGGGAAGGCCAAATCAGACAATTTTTGGAACATCTGCTGACCTTTTTCAGCTAACGCTTGCGCTTCTTGCGCCGACTTACACGCATCCAACATGCGCACGTCTGCGCCTGCGACGAAGTTATCTGGCTTACCAGAGTGAATGATCAAACCCTGCAATGCCCCTTTGTGCTGCTCAATTTCAGCGAACACTTGCTCCATTTCATCGGCAAAGGCAGCCTGTAAGGTATTCATCTTTTCATTTGGAACATCGATGGCAAGCCAAGCAATGTTGTTGTCATCAATGGTGAGGTTAAACGCTTTCAAATCACTCATTACTCAACCTCCAAAATCATTGCTGCACCTAAACCACCTGCTGCGCAGGCAGTATTCAATGCTAAACCGCCACCACGTCGTTTGAGCTCTCGCAGTGTTTGCGTCATCATTCTTGCGCCTGTTGCCGCGAATGGGTGTCCGTAGGCAATTGAACCACCAAGCACATTAAACTTATCCATATCTATTTCGCCAATCGCTTTAGCGCGGCCAAGCTTTTCTTGCGCAAACTTGTCACTAGCGAACATTTTTACGTTTGACAGAGCTTGAGCTGCAAACGCTTCGTGCATATCGATTAGAGTAAGATCGCTGAGCTCGATGCCTGCGCGGTCAAGGGCAATTGGCGTGGCATACGATGGCCCCATTAGCATATCTTGCTCTACCCCTATCGCTGAAAACGCATAAGAACGAATGTAGCCGAGGATCTCTAAGCCCAGTTCTTTTGCTTTGCCTTCTCGCATTAGCATCACCGCTGCTGCGCCGTCAGTAAGCGGCGTACTGTTAGCCGCAGTAACACTGCCATATTGACGGTCAAATGCAGGTCGAAGCTTCGCGTACCCCTCAAGGGTTGAGTCATGACGGATGTTGTTATCTTCTGCTAACCACTTTTTGTAAGGTTCAGGGAAGGCCGTCATTACTTCACCGGCAATCTTGCCCTCTTTCCAAGCTTGAGAAGCGAGTGAGTGAGAACGGTGCGCTAATTCATCTTGTTCTTGACGGCTAATCCCATGACTTTTGGCCATTTGCTCGGCCGTCTGCCCCATAGATAAGCCGGTTGAATACTCGGCTACAGCAGGGGGAACGGGCATTAAATCTTTTAAAGAGAATGAGCTAAGTATGCTTAGCTTTTGCTTCATCGAACGGGCTTTACTCAAGGCAAGTAAATTGGCTGCCATTTTCTTCGATACGCCGATAGGCAATACAGAGGAAGAATCGGCACCACCCGCAATACCAATATCAATCGTGCCAGCCATGATGCTCTCAGCAACGTTAACCGCCGCTTGAAAACTGGTCGCACATGCACGAGTCACACTGTACGCATCGGTATGGATGTTCATTCCGGTACCCAACACAATTTCACGGGCAATGTTTGGCGCTTCAGGCATTTGCACTACTTGTCCAAACACCACTTGCTCAATAATTGCAGGATCAATATCTGTACGGGCAAGCATTTCACTTACCACCATTTTACCCAAGTCCACAGCTGGAACTTGGCTAAACTCCGTGCTTTGACGTGCAAATGGTGTGCGCAATCCTGCTACGATTGCGACCCTTTCTCCATTGCGAGTCGTCACTTGCTGCTTGCCCATTGGCGCTCCTTAATCCTTAGAGGTCTGACCAGAAACATTGTAACCAAAATGTTAATGCAATCAAACATACGTTTGAATAAATGTGATTTGATGATCATTAGCATAGCTAAGTAAATGAAAAACAAGATTGTATCAGCTTAGAATTTCACTATATTTAGAAGAGTGTGTGAACTGAATGTAATACTATTCAAAGAATTTTTGGCAAAAAAAAACCACACAAATCTGTGTGGTTGGAATGTATAAAGCAATTAACTTACGCCAATTGAAAATAATCAGTTTCCTGATTAGGAGAAAGTAAAGTCAGCCTTCAAAAGGAAGTGTCATCTTGCTCAACTTGTTAGTGAAACACTAACTAGATGACAAGGTGTACTATAACCGCTGAGTTGGGTCATATTTTGAATTAGATCAATTTTTCATTCGATTTCTGACTTAATCGGTAAGGTAATCGTTTTAGTTACTTTAAAACAGAGAGTTATAGTTTGCCTAACTGCCTTTTTCTGCTGATTAACTCATACCCCAAGTAATATTTGGAGGCTTTTGTGGCCATTATTGATTTTTTTGGGAAGAAAAAATCCGAACGTCCGGTCGATTTAGATATGGACAGACAAAGAAAATATGAAGCTCTTGTGAGAGCTTATCACCGAGATCTTTACCGCTATGCCTACTGGTTATGTAAAGACCCGACGATCGCTGAAGATCTGGTGCAAGAAACTTGCTTAAGGGCATGGAAATCACTCGATAGCTTACAAGATGATAAAGCAGCAAAATCGTGGCTTATTACCATCTTGCGTCGTGAAAATGCGCGCCGCTTCGAACGTAAGCAGTTTGATTTGGTTGATATTGACGACCACTCAAACGAAGCGAAAGTCAGTGACGACCCACACCATCAGTCTGAATGGGTACACGCCCAGATCATGAAACTGGAAGTGGATTATCGAGAACCTTTGTTTTTGCAAGTAGTCGGAGGGTTTAGTGGCGAAGAGATTAGCCAAATCCTCGAGCTAAATAAAAATACCGTAATGACACGTCTGTTTAGAGCAAGGAATCAGCTAAAAGAGATGTTAGATTCAGATGACAATCATAAAGGAGCGCACAATGGATGAGTTAGAATTCCGCCGTCGAATTATGTCCGATCCCAAATGTCGGGATAGTGATATTGTCGATACGATGCGTGCCAATGAAAATAACAACAAATTTGCGGAAGATATTCTCGAACTCGATGCACAAATCGCCAAAGCGATGAATGTCGATGTCCCTGAAGACTTAGCGGACAAAATATTGTTCAACCAAAGCTCTCGTCAGCAAAACAATGTTGTCAAACCCAACTTCTTTAAACGCAGCATGGCGCTAGCCGCATCTTTCGCCGCAGGTTTGATGGTGAGCCAAGTCAATTGGGGAAACATTGTCGTGCCCTCTGCGCAAGCGAGTTTAGCAACGACTGCGGTTCAGCATGTATTTGACGAGCAACCCTTCATCAACAATCTCGATGAAGAAGTGAGCAAACTGCAGATCAATACCAAAATGGCCCCCTTTGCTCATCAGCTAGGGCAAAACTTCCCTTACCACGTTTATTATTTAAACCACTGTGGTTTCGGCGAATCAAATGCCTTACATATGGTATTTAAAGGACAGCACGGCAAAGTGACGCTGTTTCTCACCGGAATTGCTAGTTCTAAAGTTGAAACATTCGCCGATCAAGGCCTATCTGGCGTGATCGAACCATTAGATGATTTTAGCTTAATCATTGTAGGTAATGACGGCGAAGATGTTACTAACATCGCCAAAAACATCGTCAACATTCTTAAACCGATGTAACCCTCAACGAAAGGCCTAAGCTCTCCACTTAGGCCTTTATATTCCACAAAATCTAGAGTCAAAACTCTAAAACGACGCAAATAACAGCATTTTCCTGCCAAATACACATCATTTCCGCAATTTTATCATCTAATTAGGCAATGGTCGGATTTCTATAAACTATACTAAGCACTAGGATCAGCCCCAACTGAGCAATTGCTCAAATAAAACGCCCAAATAGAGGCGAATACAAAAAGGAAAAGCAACATGAATAACACGCGTCTGTTTAAGAAATCGCTGTTAGCAGTAACCATTACACTTGCATCGCAACAAGCTCTCGCCGCAGGTTTCCAATTAAACGCACAATCCGCTACCGGTATTGGTCGCGCTTTTGCTGGTGACGCCGTTATCGCAGATAACGCATCAGTGATGGCACGTAACCCTGCTGCAATGGCACTATTTGACAAAATGGAGCTATCGCTCGGTTTTGAAAGCATCACTTCAATGATTGAAGTTAAAGATGCAAAATATAACACTCTTTATCTTGATGCTGCTGGTACACCACTTGCGTCGCCACCACCTAGCTCAGTAGACGCAAACTATGATGACGCGGGTGATACTTCTATTGCACCTAATATTCATCTAATCGTACCTGTTAATGACAAGTTTGCTTGGGGTGTCAATGCCTACTCAAACTTTGGTACGAAGACAGAGTTTTCTGGTGATTATGCTGCATCTGAATTTGGCGGCCTAACAGACGTTAAAAGTTTTAACCTTGGCGTTGCTGGCTCTTACCGTCTAAATGAACAGTGGAGCTTTGGTGCTGGCCTAGACCTTATTTACGGTGAAGGCACATTTAAACGTGCAGTTCCACAATCGAATAGCGCTTCATACCTACTAAATGTTGATGCAGCTGACGGTTGGGCTGTAGGCTTTAACGTAGGTACCGTTTTTGAACTTGACGAGAACAACCGCTTTGGTTTTTCTTACCGCTACAGCCCAGAATTTGAAGCTGAAGATGATGCGGGTCAAAAGATCACACTTCCTCTACCAGATATGGCAGAGTTTTCAGGTTTCCACAAAATCGAAAACACTAAATTCGCTGTTCACTACTCAATCCAATACATCGGTTGGAGCGACTTCGACGTTGTTGATTTTGACAACCTAAATCCTACTAAGTCTGGCTTGGCAGCAAATGGTCCTCTTTATCAAAAAGATTACCAGTGGCAAGACGGTTGGCACTACGCTATTGGTGGTACTTACTACCTAAACAACGATTGGACTTTACGCACAGGTTACATGTATGACACCAGCGCACAAGATGCTCTAACGTCAATCTCAGTACCTGACTCAGATCGCCAGTGGTTCTCTGCAGGCTTTACTTACCACATCGATAGTTCATCAAACATTGACTTCGGCTTTACTTACTTGATGGGCGACGATACTGAAGTTAATGAAACTATTGCTCTTCCAACTGGTGCATCTGGTATTGGTGTTCCTACGTACCAAGTTACTTCTATCAGTGGCACAACCCACGCAGACGCAATTCTGCTAGGTCTACAATATAGCCGTAGCTTCTAAGCACCGCTTAAACTCTGTATTCAATGGGCTGGTTTATCCGGCCCTTTTTTATACCTCTAATTTCCTCTCCATCATTTCAGCGCACACCTCATAATGGAAACTAAGCGAACACCTGTAAGTTAAAGGTCGAATTTCACAAAACAATTGTTCGCTGAAAAAGAAACTGGTCATACCACAAAAGCAGTTATATTAACTATTTACAATCGATTTATTAAATTTTTATCCTGAAAATATCATATACACTGTTTTCTATTTCTAAAGTAATAACTCTAAACTTATCATCGCGGCACGAATTACAACTACATTCAGCGAACATTATAATGAAATCAAACAAGTCTCTCCTATCGATCGCAGTAGCGTGTGGTCTAATGGCTACAACTGGTACAGCAAGCGCTGCAGGCTTTCAGCTAGCAGAATACTCAGCAACAGGCCTTGGCCGCGCATACGCAGGTGAAGCTGCAATTGCTGACAACGCAAGCTCACAGTGGCGTAACCCTGCACTACTGATGGACCTAGAAGGTACTCAGATTTCAACAGGTGCTATCTATGTTGACCCAAACATTGATATCAGCGGTACGTCTATGTACACACCTGATCCAAGACTTCCTGCGCAACCATACGAAGCTAAATCTGACGATTTCGCCCATGATGCTGTGATTCCGAACCTTTACATTTCACACAAATACAATGAAAAAGTTGCGATTGGCTTTGCGCTAGGCACCAACTACGGTATGGAAACAGCGTTAGGTTCAGACTTTGGCGCAGCTAACCATGGAAACGAAGCGTACGTTTACTCTATTGAAGCGAACATCAACGCAGCATACCAATTGACAGAAGCAGTTAGCATTGGCGCGGGTCTGCGCTACATTGATGCAGAAGGCCACTTCGGAGCTCAAGCATCTAAAAACATGCCTGATATTACAGGCCTAGCTGGCACGCCATTAAAATACATGGCTGGTGATGACACGGCATGGGCTTGGCAAGTAGGTACGGTTTGGCAAATCAATGATACAAACCGCCTAGGCTTTACTTACAAATCTGAAGTAGATTTGACATTAGAAGGCTACGCAAAAGGTCTTGGTTTTAACCCAACAGATCCTCAAGCTCATAAAAATGGCAGCCTCGACCTAGCTCTACCAGCAACGGCAGAACTAGCAAGCTACCATCAGCTAAACGATAAAGTCGCTATCCACGCGAGCATTAACTGGACTGACTGGAGCAGCTTTAAAGAGCTTCGTGCAGAGTTCCCTGACGGTACTAACGAGCTAATTAAAGAAGAAAACTGGGAAGATAACTTCCGTTACGCGATTGGCGCTACTTATCAAGTAGATTCTAAGCTTTCTCTACGTACGGGTATTGCTTACGATGAATCGGCAGTAAGCGAAGAGCACCGTACTGCAACTATCCCAGAGACGGATCGTCTTTGGTTGAGCATTGGTGCGGGTTACCAATGGTCTGAGCAACTAAGCCTAGACGCTGGTTTTACTTACATCATGGCAAAAGATGCGAAAATGCACGAAACAGATCCAGCAGTATTAGGTGCAGATACGTTCGGTGGCTCTTTCGAAGGTGAAGTATCTGGTTCTATCTGGCTAATCGGTGTACAAGCAAGCTACACGTTCTAATCGCTAGACACAGAAACACAAAGGCAGTGGTTATCCACTGCCTTTTTCGTATCTACTCGCTAGTAATCTTTAAGGTATCTAACCAGTCGCGAATTGAACTGCCTCAGAGCTCAATTCTGGCGATATTCTTAGCAACGGTTGCCTCTCCTATTCCCTTCACCTTCGCAAGCTCTTCTGGCTTTTTAAAAGGGCCATTTGCATCACGGTAATCAACTATCGCTTGCGCCTTTTTAAGCCCAATGCCTTTTAGTAAATCAGCAAGCTCTTGCGCGCTGGCTTGATTGACGTTAACGACGATTTCTATGCCATCATATTTGGGATCGACAGGTTGTTCATCGGCATAGGCGGAGAGAGGAGCAAAGATTGCCAATAAGGCAGAAAGAAGTAGCGCTTTCATAGTCATAGGAAGTCCTTATCGTTATTTTCAGAACTTACATCCTAATGTTCTACAAGATATTTATTAGTGGATTTCGACCAAAATAAAACGGACTGCCTAAGCAGTCCGTTTTGACATTATTGTTACTTACACAGTAATCACTTACTGAGTCACAACATAATATTCAATATCGATAGTTTGACGCAGGATGCTAATCAAACCAGATAGGTTTTGCTGAGCGTTCATCTGCATTAGCTGTGAAGCGATTTGGTCATTGTATTGAGTCATGAACATGTCTGATACTTGTTCAAGCTTAACAATTACAATATCACCATTCAGCGACTTGCTCTGAGCATATTGCACCTTACCATCTACTGGTTTTGGCATTGCAAATACGGCGTTTGCAAGTGGAGAGCTACGGTCAACCATTTGAGTTTCGCCAAACACTAGCGAGTTATCAGCCAATACTGACTCATTGCCAGCATTTAGATCCGCTACAACTTTGTTTGCAAGCTCAAGCGCATTTTGCTCGCCTTTCACTTTCGCTAGCTGAGCGACAACTTGTTCACGAACTTCTTCAAGCGGTAAAACAGTCTCATCACGGTAATCTTCTACGCGAACAACAATCACATGCTCTGGCGATACTTCAGTCACTTCTGAGTTAAGGCCATCTTCTTTCACTTCTGGACTTAGGATTGCTTGAAGTACAGCAGGTGTTTTAAGAAGCTCTGGAGCATCCACTTGAGAGATAAAGTCTGTGGTGTGGATTTTAGCGTTGATTGCTTGCGCTGCATCATCTAGAGAGTCTGCTGATTCAAACGCCACTTTTTCAAGCGTGCTTTGCAGCTCGTAGAACTGATCTACTGCTTTTTGATCAACAAGCTCTTGTTTAATTACAGCTGCAACTTCTGCGAGTGGCTTAGCCACTGGCTCTTGCAGTTCATCAAGCTTGATGATGTGGTAACCAAACTCAGATTTCACAAGGCCAGTTACATCACCAACGTTTTGTAGAGCGAATGCCGCATCTTCAAAAGCAGGGTCCATAACGTCACGCTCGATAAAGCCTAAAGAACCACCCTCTTCTGAGCTACCGATGTCGTCAGACTTCTCTTGCGCTAGAGTTGCAAAATCTGCACCTGCGTTTAGCTCATCAAGGATCGCTTGCGCTTTAGCTTCGTCATCGCCTTCAACAAGGATGTGGCTTACTTTACGCTGCTCTTGCGTAGAGTACTTATCAAGATGCTCTTGGTAGTACGTCTCTACTTCTTCGTCAGTCACGGTAACAGATTGCTTCAACTGCTCAGCAGAAAGCTCAATGTACGCTACTTTAACTTGCTCAGGGCGAGTGTAACGCTCAGAGTTCTGTTGGTAGTAATCTGCGATTTCTTCTTCGCTCAGCTCAACTTTAGCGGCAAAATCAGAAAGGCTAAGGTTAATCGCCTGGATTTCACGCGTTTGCATGATCAGCTTAGCTTGCGAGTTTACTTCGCCAGCCAGTGAGAAATCACTTGTTTCGATTGCACTTAGCAATTGGTTACGAACTAGATTGCGACGCAATAGCTCTGCGTAACCTTCTGGAGAGTAACCGTAACGACGTAGAGTAGTTTGGTAAATCTCAGGGCTAAACTCACCATCCATTTGGAACTGTGGCAGTTCTAGCATCAGTTCACGTACTTGCTCGTCACTAACACGTAAACCTAAAGACTGTGCATGTTGTTCAATCAGTGCGTCGTTAACCATGCGGTCAAGTACTGACTTACGGAAAGTCTCTACATAGGCAGGATCTGCAAGTAGGTTTGAGAAGTATTCACCGAGCTGTGATTGCATGCGGTTACGTTCGTTTTGGTAAGCTTGCTCGAAGTCACCACGACTGATTTGCGTGTTGCCAACTTTCGCTGCAACGTTGTTACTGCCGCCAGCTAAGTTACCGACACCTACAAATACAAAAGATAGGATAATCAGTCCTAGGATAATTTTAACCGCGATGCTGTTAACGCCTTCGCGTAATCGATCCATCATACTTAAGTTACTCTCCGCGTATGAGCCGCTCTCGCCTTTAAATTCGGTCGATTGCGGTGTTCATTCAAATTAAAATTCAATAGCGCGATGATATCAGAAAAAGAAATGCGCATCAGTAGGATGCGCATAAATTAAAAAGGTTCTGACAAACTACGTGATCGTAGTGTGTCTGAATTAGTTACAAGCGTCTTTTAGCGCTTTACCAGCTTTGAAAGATGGTACTTTAGCTTCTGCGATTTGGATTTCTTCGCCAGTCTTAGGGTTACGACCTGTGCGTGCTGCACGAGTACGAACGCTGAAAGTACCGAAGCCAACTAGAGCAACTTGATCGCCAGATTGTAGAGTACCGCTAACAGCTTCGATGAATGCGTCTAGTGCACGGCCAGCTGAAGCTTTTGATAGATCTGCATCTGCTGCGATTTTTTCTACTAATTGAGTTTTATTCACTGTGATTCCCCTTTGCGCTGTCTGTTATTATTTTGTTAGACAGCTATTTTGTTCCATTTAGTTTCAAATCAAGCTCAAACCCTTATTTATCAAGGCTTCAAGCTACAGTCGCTAAACTTAGCGCCCAAAAAAAACGCTGACAAGCATTTTTGGGCTAATCAGCGTAATCTTTTACTTATTTTTGCTGCACATCACTATTTTCCAGCAGCAAACTCGACACCCGTAGGGTCTTTTTCAAGCGCAACACTCAGTACCTCGTCGATCCACTGCACTGGAATAACCTTCAAGTCTGCGATCACGTTCTCAGGAATCTCTTCCAAATCACGTTCGTTGTCTTTTGGAATCAGTACAGTTTTGATGCCGCCACGGTGTGCTGCAAGCAGTTTTTCTTTCAAACCACCGATAGGTAAAACTTCACCTCGTAGGGTAATCTCACCTGTCATACCCACTTCTGCTTTCACAGGGTTACCCGTTAAGCTAGAAACCAGCGCAGTACACATTGCGATACCCGCACTTGGGCCATCTTTCGGTGTTGCACCTTCAGGTACGTGCACGTGGATATCACGCTTTTCGTAGAAGTCTGAGTTGATACCTAGCTTCTCAGCGCGAGAACGCACAACCGTCATCGCTGCTTGGATAGACTCTTTCATTACGTCGCCAAGCGAACCGGTTTGAGTCAACTTGCCTTTACCTGGCATAGATTCAGTTTCGATAGTCAGTAGATCGCCACCAACTTCTGTCCATGCAAGACCAGTTACTTGACCAATACGGTTGCTATCGTCCGCCTTACCGTAGTCATGGCGTTGAACACCTAAGTACTCTTTTAGGTTGTCCATTGTTACCACAACAGACTTCAACTCAGGCTTAAGCAGGATGTTCTTCACTGCTTTACGACACAGTTTAGAAATCTCACGCTCTAGGCTACGTACACCCGCTTCACGCGTGTAGTAACGAATAATACCGATGATAGCTGAATCTTCGATGGTAATTTCATTTGGCTTCAGGCCATTACGCTTTACTTGCTTATCGACAAGGTGACGCTTAGCAATGTTTAGCTTCTCATCTTCTGTGTAGCCAGATAGACGAATCACTTCCATACGGTCTAATAATGGACCAGGGATATTCATCGAGTTAGACGTTGCGACAAACATGACGTCAGATAGATCGTAATCGACTTCTAGGTAGTGATCGTTAAACGCGTTGTTTTGCTCTGGGTCTAGTACTTCAAGTAGCGCTGATGATGGATCACCACGCATATCCGAAGACATTTTGTCGATCTCATCTAGAAGGAATAGCGGGTTTTTCACGCCAACTTTCGACATCTTCTGGATCAGTTTACCCGGCATAGAACCAATGTAAGTACGACGGTGACCGCGGATTTCCGCTTCATCACGTACACCACCTAGCGCCATACGGGTGTATTTACGACCGGTAGCCGCAGCAATAGAGCGGCCAAGCGAAGTTTTACCTACACCCGGAGGACCAACTAAGCAAAGAATTGGACCTTTAAGCTTGTTGATTCGGTTTTGAACCGCCAAGTACTCCAGAATGCGTTCTTTAACACGCTCTAGACCATAGTGGTCTTCATTAAGCACTTCTTCTGCTTTAGCTAGGTTTTTCTTAACCTTAGAACGCTTGTGCCAAGGTACGCCTAGCATCCAATCGATGTAACCACGCACTACTGTCGCTTCAGCTGACATCGGAGACATCATCTTCAGCTTTTGCAGTTCTTGTTCAGTTTTTTCGCGCGCTTCTTGAGGCATTTTTGACTCTTCGATCTTCTGTTTTAGAGTTTCGAATTCATCAACGCCATCTTCGCTTTCACCCAGCTCTTTCTGAATGGCTTTCATTTGCTCATTCAGGTAATACTCACGCTGAGATTTTTCCATCTGCTTTTTAACGCGAGTACGAATGCGTTTCTCAACTTGTAGGATGTCAATTTCAGATTCCATCTGTCCCATAAGGAACTCAAGACGCTCTGTCACATCCAACAACTCAAGTACGTTCTGTTTATCAACCAATTTCAGCGGCATATGCGCTGCGATAGTATCCGCTAAACGGGCAGCTTCATCGATGCCGTTAAGCGAGGTTAGTACTTCTGGCGGAATTTTGTTATTAAGCTTAATGAAGCCTTCAAACTGGTTGATCGCGCTGCGAACAATAACTTCTTGCTCGCGCTCGTCTAGATCGGCTGTTACCAAATATTCAGCATCAGCTAAGAAGAAATCATTTTCGATAAATTGATTAATTTTTGCACGCTGCTGACCTTCAACCAACACTTTTACTGTGCCGTCTGGTAGTTTCAACAACTGTAGAATCGTAGCAACTGTACCTACTTCAAATAGGTCATCTTTTGAAGGTTCATCGGTGTCTGCTTCTTTTTGAGCGACAAGAAGCACTTGTTTGTTGTTATCCATTGCGGCTTCTAAGCAAGCAATCGACTTTTCACGGCCAACAAACAGAGGAATTACCATGTGCGGGTAAACAACGACGTCTCTAAGAGGCAGTACAGGGATCTCGATACGTTCGGAACGTTCCAAGTTCATATTATTCTCTCTTCCGCTATAACGTTTAACGTATTACTTAAGTGAGTATATGGGGACTAATTGGTTGGTTTCAATGGAGGAATAAAAAAAAGGAGCTAATTGCTTAGCTCCTTTAACTTTCTGTTTGTTTAATCGCATTAAATTACGATTCAGCGCCTGCGGCTTGGTTGTCTGCGTTGCTGTAAATCAGCAGCGGATCAGACTCACCTTTGATGACTGACTCATCAATAACCACTTTGCTTACGTTATCCATAGATGGCAGTTCATACATTGTTTCCAATAGAACACCTTCAAGGATTGAACGCAGACCACGAGCACCTGTTTTACGCTCCATTGCTTTTTTAGCAATCGCGCGCAGTGCGTCTTCACGGAACTCAAGCTCAGAATTTTCTAGCTCGAATAGAGCACCGTATTGTTTAGTCAATGCGTTCTTCGGTTCACAAAGGATTTGAAGCAGTGCGTCTTCATCTAGCTCTGCTAGTGTTGTTGTTACAGGTAGACGACCGATGAATTCTGGAATCAGACCGTACTTCACCAAATCTTCTGGTTCTACTTGCGTGAACAACTCACCCACAGTTTTGCTTTCGTCTTTTGAGCGAACTTCTGCGCCAAAACCGATACCAGTACCCGTCGCTACACGTTGGTCGATCACTTTATCTAGGCCAGCGAATGCGCCGCCACAGATAAATAGGATCTTAGATGTATCAACTTGTAGGAACTCTTGTTGAGGGTGCTTACGACCACCTTGAGGTGGAACAGAAGCTACCGTACCTTCAATCAGTTTCAATAGCGCTTGCTGAACACCTTCACCCGATACGTCACGAGTGATCGATGGGTTTTCAGCTTTGCGTGAAATCTTGTCGATTTCATCAATGTACACGATGCCGCGTTCAGCTTTCGCTACGTCGTAATCACATTTTTGTAGCAGTTTCTGAATGATGTTTTCTACATCTTCACCCACGTAACCAGCTTCGGTTAGTGTGGTTGCATCTGCCATTGTGAACGGTACATCAAGGAAACGAGCCAATGTTTCAGCCAATAGTGTTTTACCACTACCCGTTGGGCCGATTAGTAGGATATTACTCTTACCTAGCTCAACGCCTTCGCTCGTTGTATCACCATTGCGTAAACGCTTGTAGTGATTATAAACGGCTACGGCTAGCACTTTTTTAGCGTAATCTTGGCCAATCACATAATCATCTAGGTGCTCACGAATGTCTTTCGGCGTTGGTAACGCTTCAGACTGTTTCTTAGGAAGCACATCTTTGATCTCTTCGCGAATAATGTCGTTACATAGATCGACACATTCGTCACAGATGTAGACTGACGGGCCGGCGATCAGCTTGCGAACTTCGTGCTGGCTCTTACCGCAGAAAGAACAGTACAACAGTTTGCTACTACCGCCCTCTTTGCTTTTATCTGTCATTCGCTAACCTCTTAGCCTTTTCTCTTTACGATCTGAGTGTATAACAATTTACTCTAAATTGCCCCTCAGAATTGAGTATATATCCGTCTCAATCTGAGCAATTATCACTCAAAAAGAAACCAATTAACCGCGATGGGTTAAAACTTGGTCAATGATGCCATATTCCGCTGCTTGAGCTGCTGACATAAAGTTATCGCGATCAGTGTCTTTTTCGATCACTTCTAGCGGTTGACCAGTATGTTCAGCAAGTAGCGTGTTTAGCTTCTCTTTAATGCTTAGGATTTCTTGCGCGTGAATTTGGATATCAGACGCTTGACCTTGGAAGCCACCTAGCGGTTGGTGAATCATCACTCGAGAGTTTGGCAGCGCAAAACGCTTACCTGGTGCGCCACCAGCCAATAGGAATGCACCCATTGAGCAAGCTTGGCCAGTACATAGCGTACTTACGTTTGGCTTGATGAACTGCATGGTGTCATAGATAGACATACCCGCTGTTACACTGCCGCCTGGCGAGTTGATGTATAGGAAGATATCTTTGTCTGGGTTCTCTGATTCAAGGAAAAGCAGCTGAGCAACCACAAGGTTAGCCATGTTGTCTTCCACTTGACCAGTCAAGAAAATGATTCGTTCTTTTAGCAGTCGCGAGTAAATATCATAAGAACGTTCACCACGGGAAGTTTGTTCAACGACCATTGGTACGAGTGCGTTCATGATTGGTGACATTGCATTTTGTTCTTGGTAGTTCATATTCTGATGTCCCTAAAATAAATGGCCCGGATGATACATATCATACGGACCATTGTTAGCAGAATAGTTAACGTTTAGTCAACTTTTCTACGCAAGATATTGCTTATTGTGCAGGCTGTTGGTTCATTAGCTCGTTGAAGCTAACTGCTTTCTCAGTAACCTGTGCTTTAGCGATGATTGCGTCAATTGCTTGCTCTTCTAGAGCAACGTTGCGCATGTTGTTCATCATCTGCTCGTTTTGCTCGTAGTAAGCAACAACTTCTGATGGATCTTCGTATGCAGTTGCCATCTCTTCGATGATTGCTTTTACTTTCTCATCGTCAGCTTTTAGCTCTTCAGACTTGATTACTTCACCTAATAGAAGACCAACAACTACGCGACGCTTAGCTTGCTCTTCGAATAGCTCACGTGGAAGCTGTGCAGCAGCTTCTGGGTTGCCACCGAAACGTTGTGCAGCTTGCTGACGTAGCGTACCGATTTCTTGGTCGATAAGTGCAGCAGGAACGTCTAGGTCGTTCTCGTTTACTAGACCGTCAAGAGCTTGCTCTTTGATGCGGTTCTTAACAGCTTGCTTAAGTTCGCGTTCCATGTTCTTACGAACTTCAGCTTTAAGACCTTCAACGCCACCTTCAGCACCGAACTTAGCAACGAATTCTTCGTTTAGTTCTGGTAGCTCACGCGCTTCAACTTTGTTTACTTTGATTGCAAACTTAGCTGCTTTACCTTTAAGCGCTTCTGCGTGGTAATCTTCTGGGAAAGTTACGTCGATTTCGAATTCCATACCAGCAGTCTTGCCTGCGATACCGTCTTCAAAACCAGGGATCATGCGACCAGCGCCCATTTCTAGAGGGAAGTTCTCAGCTTTACCGCCTTCGAACTCTTCGCCGTCGATTGAACCAACGAAATCGATAGTTGCGCGTTTGCCGTCTTCAGCTGCTTCTTCAACTTCTGCCCAAGTCGCTTGCTGCTTACGTAGAGTGTCGATCATCTCTTCAACGTCAGCATCGTTTACTTCAGTTACAGGTTTTTCAACAGTGATGTTTTCTAGGCCTTTTAGCTCAACTTCTGGGTAAACTTCAAAAGTTGCAGTGAAAACTAGGTCTTCGCCTTCTTTGCTTTCTACTGGTGCGAAAGTAGGTGCGCCTGCTGGGTTTACTTTCTCTTTAACGATCGCTTCGATGAAGTGACGTTGCATTACTTCGCCCATCACGTCTTGACGTACTGCTTTGCCGTACATCTTCGCAACCATTTTTAGAGGCACTTTACCTTTACGGAAACCATCGAAACGACGGTTCTTAGCGATGTTGCGTAGTTCCGCTGTAACTGCATCTTCGATGTTTGCAGCTGGAACAGTAATGTTAAGACGGCGCTCTAGGCCTTCTAGCGTTTCAACAGTAACTTGCATTATTCATTAACCTCAATACTGGCTCAGGGTTGCTGAGCGTATGAGCTACCGACTTTAAGCGTGGTAGCTGCATCCTTGTTTGTACTCAAAGAGCACCATTCAATTTAGAGAATCACCAACAAAATCTAAGCTTGTTGGCAAACTAATTAGCGATATCTTCTCTGCAAAGAGTAAAAGGTATCTCCGATTAGTCTCAGGATATAATTTTAGACGCAGCATTCTAACGACCTACGCCAGTGCTGTCGAGCCAATCACCGATAACATGCCGGGATTATCCTAAATTCTCAGTTAACTGCTCCAAAAACGAACGGATTAAACAGTAACGTTGTCAGAAATGGGGACATTAATGGCTTTTTCAAGAGAAACTAGCGTTTTTTTTACTTCGAATAGTAAAAGGAGATCTAAGTCCGGTTTTAGCGCCCATTTTCGTAACCTATCACAACACCTTAGTAACAAAAGCCAGTAATCTATCTAAACTCAAATAATAAAGTCAGGAGGACAGAGTGACGATTCGGCGTGCCAATATCTACCTGTTTACCCTGTTTATTATTTGTACCTTACTCGGTGCAAGTTGGGTTTGGAGCGCGCGTTACCAAAGCCAACTTGAACAACACGATTCCGAGCTAGAACGCTTCGCAAGCCACATTCAAACCCAGCTCGATAAGTATGCGCATCTGCCACAATTACTTGCTCAAGACAGCGAAATTATCGCTGCCCTTAATCACCCAAGCAATTCCGCCCAAGTGGATTTAACCAATCGCTATTTAAGCGATGTAAATCAAGTAATAAAAGCCGCGGATAGCTACCTATTAGACGCTCAAGGCAACACCATTGCCGCTAGCAACTGGAATTTATCCCGCAGTTTTGTCGGTAAGAATTTTGCATGGCGACCATACTTCTCTCAAGCCATTCAAGGCCAAAGCAGTCAATATTACGCGCTTGGTTCTACCTCTGGGCAGCGAGGCTATTACTACTCCTACCCCGTGGTTTATGCCGCCGAAATTATTGGGGTTATCGTGATCAAAATGGATCTATCACGCATTGAAGATAACTGGAGTAGCGAACGCAGTTTGTTTGTTGCCACTGACCCAAACCAAGTGATCTTTATGTCGAGCAAAAGTCAGTGGTTATTTCATAGCCTCACCGCTCTTAGCGAGATTCAAAAAAAACGTATTTATCAATCACGCCAATACTTAGATGCCCCTCTTAATTCTATCGGGCTATCCGGTGAGATATCTAACGACACGCACACAGAGCTCACTAACCGTCACCAAGGGGGTTGGCAAGGCGACTATATTGTCTCCTCCAAACCTCTGGCCAATGTGGCGTTAACCATTCGGGTGTTAACCCCCAAACGCACCATATTGTGGTCTGTACAGAGTTTTATTTTATTTGCCACGCTGTTATTTGTTATTGCCTATTTATCGCTGCAACTTTTTTATCAGAGACACCTGAAAAAGCGCCAATTTGAACAACTGCAATCTGAAGCAAAGCAAAAGCTGGAGTTTCAAGTGATGGAGCGCACCGCTGAACTGCATGCCGAGATCAACGAGCGAATTAAAACCGAGCAGGCGTTGAGGCAAACTCAAGATGAGTTGGTTCAAGCGGCTAAGCTAGCGGTACTTGGGCAAATGTCGGCGAGTATCAGCCATGAACTTAATAACCCGCTCGCGGCGATTCTAAGCTTCGCAGATAACGGCAGACGCTATTTAGTAAAAGGCAAACATGACACAGTCGATGACAACTTAGCGCGCATTTCAGCCTTAACCGACCGCATGGCAAAAATCAGCGAGCAACTTAAATCTTTTGCCCGCAAATCCGATGCTAGTGAGACGCAAGTTGTTATGCTCACACCACTGATCATTGCTGCACGAGATTTAATTGCACCGCAATTAAAATCAAATCAAATTCAACTCACTATGTCGCTTGATGAGCAACCAGTTCAAGTGGACGTCAATCCAATCCAATTTGAGCAAGTAATCATCAACCTGCTGACCAATGCCATACAGGCCATGGACGACCAACCTGAGCGAGCAATACAAATTCACAGCCAAATTGAAGCTTCGCAAGTGAAGATTCATATCGATGACAACGGTGAAGGCTTATCTATGCAGCAACAAAACAAATTATTTGAGCCGTTTTACACCACCAAGAAAAATGGCCTAGGGCTTGGTTTGTCGATTTCACAACAAATTATGCAGGCAATGGGCGGGTCACTGAGTTACGGACTCTCACCACTCGGCGGGGCTAGATTTACAGTCACCCTCCCCACTGCAAAACAGCCAATAAAGGATTAGCAATGGAAGACGTATTTTTTATCGATGATGAGAGCGATATCAGACTTGCCATTGAACAGAGCTTTGAGCTTGAAGATATTTCTGCCCAGTTTTTTGCGAATGCAGAAGAGGCGTTACTGGCCATCAAACAGCAAGGAATGCCGAAAGTGGTGATTACTGATATTTGCTTGCCCGGGCTATCAGGTGAAAACCTACTCTCTAGTGTGTTACATCAAGATGCAGATGTGCCGGTCATTCTCATTACCGGCCATGGTGATATTCAGATGGCGGTCAATGCACTGCATAATGGCGCTTACGATTTTATTGAGAAGCCATTTCCGATTGATCGTTTAATTGATACCACCAGACGCGCATTAGACAAACGCGCTTTAACACTGGAAAACCAAGCGCTTAAACGCAGTTTAAAAGCGAGCCAAACACTCGGACCACGGATCATCGGCGACAATCAATCAATTCAGAACTTACGTGACACCATCACTCACATCGCAGATACCAACGCAGACATTTTGCTGTTTGGTGAGACAGGCACAGGCAAAGAGTTGTTCGCACGTTCGATTCACGAACAAAGCTCTCGCAGAGAAGAAAATTTCGTCGCCATCAACTGCGGCGCAGTGCCTGAAAACCTAATAGAAAGTGAACTGTACGGGCACGAGAAAGGCGCATTTACTGGCGCAGATAGCCGGCGAATCGGTAAGTTTGAACATGCCGACAAAGGCACTTTATTCCTTGATGAAATTGAGTCGATGCCGATGCAGGCGCAAATTCGCCTATTGCGCGTACTGCAAGAGCGCAGCATAGAGCGTGTGGGCTCTAATACATTACGCCCTATTGATATTCGAGTCATAGCAGCGACGAAAGTCGATTTGAAACAAGCCGCTGCCCAAGGGGATTTCAGAGAAGACCTGTATTATCGCTTAAACGTAGTCACCTTAGACCTTCCGCCATTAAGGCAACGCATAGATGATATACCCGCGCTATTTCATCACTTTTTATTGGTCGCGGCTGCACGTTTTGGCAAAGATGCAAGTTCGCTGCCTAGCGCAGATCTACAAGCTCTAATTAGCCATGATTGGCCGGGCAACGTTCGTGAACTCAGAAATTGCGCTGAACGGTTTGTCCTACTCGGAAACTTAGGCGACCTAAGCCAGCCTAGCAGTAACAACGAACAATTATCCCTTGCTCAACAAGTTGCCGAGTTTGAAAAGCTCACTATCGAACAAGCACTCAATCAAAATCAGGGTAAAATTAATGAGACGCTCGAAGTGTTGCAAGTGGCGCGAAAAACCCTATACGACAAAATGCAAAAATATGGTTTAGACAAACAAGACTACAAAGCAAACCAATGAATGTTCAGTCAATAACACGAACTGATGAAGCAGAAATAAGCGCGTGTAAGGTTTGATTCATTGCTGACTGCTGTTCACTAGTCGGAGACTTGGTCAACTTAGCCAATTTATCCAGCATGGTTTGACGCAATGCTTCTAACTGCTGGGTTTGTTGGTCAGAGCCATCCCAATTGGTAAACAAGGCATTGGTCATATTGCTCTGCCACTCTTGCCAAGCGGTGGGGTGAGCAATAAACCAAGTCAACATCAGCTCATTTTGGTGCATTAACGCTTGCGCAATAGCAGGAGCGACTTCAACCCAGACAGCACCATCCTTGCGTTGCCAAATCGAGCCTAGAGTATTCACAATAGGGATAACCTCTGCCGATTGGCCATCTTGAATGGTTTCAACAATTTGCTGATGATTATCGAGATACCATTGAAAATTAACTGCAGTGAGGGATTCACTCTCGGCTAAACATCGACCGCTAAATAGCAGGCTACTCAAAAGGAAGCTACCGAATACAAAACCACGCCATGGTAATCCTACCAATGATCGTCTTTTGCAAAACAGAAACGGTTTAAGGCTCATATCGATAATGACCTGTAATCTTATAGTCAAACAACATATCTTCCATTACAGGTCCTGCTCCAATGTTGTGTACCACCAAAGATCTTTGACCATCAGAAGACTTCTCACTCACTAAAATGCCAATATGGGGAAGATTACCCGGAAGCATCCAAGTGACTATGTCACCTGCTTTGTAACTAGAGCTTTGTTGCGAGACTGGAATCGACTTACCATGACGTTCAAAGAATGCCTGCAAATTAGGCACTCTGCGGTGATCGATGTTGGTATCAGGACGAGTTAACCCCCAAATACGCTTAGAAGGATACTGAGCAAAATTTGCTCTCATATCCTCGTGGACTAATTGCTGCAAATCCACGCCCAATGTCCGATAACTACGAATAACCACATCAGTACAAACGCCGATGCTTTCTGGCACATCACCGTTGGGGTAATCAATTCTCAGGTAACTGCCATCATAACGAACTTGGTGTTGAGTTCGCTCCATGACTGCCGAAACTAAACTGTCAGGAAATGTCTTCGCAACTGCACCATAAGGCGTTGCTAGCAAACCTAACAATACTATCCATTTGTAACCAAATCCTTTTGTCACTATTGCCACCGCTCAGCTTGTTACCATTTAAAATGAATATCGACGTAATCCGTTACTTCATGAACGCGCATATTTTGCATGCGCCAATATTGTCTTTGACCATGAGCCTTAAATACAAACTCCCCCTCACGAAGAAGAACTTCACCACCCGCAATATGATCAACGCGCGTAATCAACGAGCCCGTAATTCTAAGCTCTCGCGGATTAATGACCTTCACTTTACCCTCTAACTTCATGAAGTTTACGCCATCAGAAACAGGCTCCTCTTGATACCCTTTAGCGATTAATTCATTCCCATCTCGAACAAACATAATCTCGCCAGGCTTTAGCGCATTTGCGTCATTAATCCACTGCAACGTGAATGGGTGGGAACCTAATATCGCACGATCAATAAATGCATCCGTATCACCCGCAGCATTTACAATTGTGCTCATCGACACTAGCAGTAAACCTAGTAAAGCCGTCCATTTTTTCATTGTCATTTTACTTTCCAAGTATCAATTAACTTTTTACGACCTATCGCTTCAAACCGTATGCTCAAGACACCACTTTCAGATGGTTCAACGGAGCCCAACCTAACTCGCCATTTCGGTTCAAGTGCTCACACCAAATCCAGCCATTAAGCTCGTATTGCGCTAGCAGCTCATCCCCTACCACGAGAAGATGTTCATGCGCAAAGTAGTCTGCCTCAACAAATGCGCTATCACCTTCTAAACGCAAAATTTGTTTCGGTACCCAGCCAGCTTTATCTCGCCCTTGGCAATAGACCCAATTCGGCCAATCTCCCAATGGATCAGACTGTTCAGTCCAGGTCAGCTGCTCGCCTTTTTCCACTCTGATAGGCTTCTCAGGTAGGTCGGTATATTCCTTTATTGCTTGGTACTTCATTTTGTTTATTCCGTTAATTGCACACTAATTCATAGAGCGCTTGTGTCATTCCCTGCGGAAAATACTCTTCAGCAGCCTGCGCTGAAATACTTTCGTAAGCAAACAAAAGGCCATTGCCTGATGCTGATAGACGACCAGATTGGCAATCCATTGTAACCGGAACCTTTAGCTCACCCGATTTTCCTGCGCGATAGAGCACTAAATCTCTGTTGTTCTCTATATCGCCTGCGACAGACCACTCATCAAAGTACGGACCGCCAACCAAGTCTTGATAGACGAACTGCGGTTCAACTTGCAGATTATTCGACTGCGCAACCGCGCTGAAAGATAGTAAAAGCCATCCCGCAACCAGAAGTAACTTGTTCATGTTGTTGATGTTATCAGATATCAAAGTGTGTCTATCCTGCCAATCTTTGTATCGCGACTCAACAAACACTTATTTTTATTAGAGATTTAGCCCATTAACGTCTCCCATTTGGAATTATGGAGCGTTAAATTTCACGTTTTTTTCATGGTCATTATGACAGGATGGCTCTCGGTATCTGCTCCACTGCGAGCACGTTGAGTTTTTAGCTGTAAGAACGACTCCTACAAGCTCATAACTCGACTCTTCTTTGCTTTTAACCGCTAAAAGTGATTCCCCCAGCAGCATACTCTTCCGCTGCTGGGTTCTTTTTTTCATCTCCATCTCGCCCCCCATTTTGGCCTTTTGCACAAATTCGCCAATACTTAGTTTAATGGCCCTATTGCTGAGAACGCGCGATGAATGATAAATCTAAAACCCCAATCATTGCTGAGGCAGTCGAAGTCGATGGCGTCTATCAAGCTGAGCAGCGCTCTGGCAAAGACAGACGAAAAAACCGCACAACGAAGTGGCGGTTTTATGAAAGAAGGCATTCGGGTGACCCGAGGCTAAGACGAGGAAAAACCATTGATGAAGAAATTTGACCCACCAACCGTACGTTGATGAGTTCAAATCTCTCCATCATCTAATCATTACTTGGTGATGATTTCAGGCCCCATCAAAGTGGTAGGTAACCATGTGGATACCCAAGGTACATAAGTCACGATAATCAAGAACAAGAACATCACAGCCACCCATGGCAGTGCGGCTTTCACCACTTGCATCATAGACATCTTGGCCACACCCGCGGTGACAAACAGGTTAAGCCCTACAGGTGGCGTAATCATGCCTATCTCCATGTTAACCACCATCATGATACCTAGATGAATCGGGTCAATACCAAGTGCAATCGCAATAGGAAACACCAAAGGTGCAACGATGATCAATAAGCCCGATGGCTCCATGAATTGACCGCCAATCAGCAGCAACACGTTCACCACAATCAAGAACGTGATTGGCCCAAGACCAGCCGAAAGCATTGACTCTGTGATCATTTGAGGAATGCGCTCTTCAGTTAACACATGCTTAAGGATCAAAGCATTGGCAATGATGAACAACAGCATAATGGTTAGCTTACCCGCTTCATACAGGGTGTGCTTGGTATCTGGGTGAACAAAAGCTTGGCAAATTTTCACCAGTGCGGGCTTGGTATTTTCTTTATCTGCAAAAGGTCCCATGTCTTTATAAACAAAATTCGCGATAAAGAACGAATACACCGCAGCAACCGCTGCTGCCTCCGTTGGTGTGAAAATTCCGCCATAAATACCACCAAGGATGATCACCACCAGCAATAATCCCCAGCTCGCATCTTTAGCCGAATCAAACATCTCTTGCCAGCCAACAAAAGGCTGTTTAGGCAGGTTCTTTACACGCGCCGCAATGTATATGGCGATCATCAGCATCACCCCAGCTAACAAACCCGGAATAACCCCACCTAAGAACATACGGCCGACCGATACATCCGTTGCGGCTGCATATACCACCATTACGATCGACGGTGGAATAAGAATACCGAGCGTACCCGCATTACAGATAACCCCAGCAGCAAAGTCTTTTGAGTAGCCGTTCTTGATCATACCAGCGATCACGATACTACCGATGGCTACCACCGTTGCAGGTGACGAGCCCGAAAGCGCAGCAAACATCATACAAGCGACTACCGATGCCATCGCCAAGCCACCGCGGAACCAACCCACCATCGCAATCGCAAAGCGGATGATTCTTTTTGCTACCCCACCAGTAGACATAAAGCTGGAGGCCAAAATAAAGAATGGAATGGCTAACAAAGTGTAATGACCAGCGAAAGCGTTAAATAGGGTTTGCGCGACCGACGCCAGGGACGCATCGGAATGAATCATCAAAAAAACAATACTCGACAAGCCGAGCGAAACGGCAATTGGCACACCAATCAGCATGAAGCCAATCACCATGATGAACAAAAACAAAATATCCATGGTTTAGCGCTCCTTGTTCTTGTTGGTTGTATCCGTTGAGCTTTCAGCCATTGCTTCACCAGCTTCGGCCATTTCCGCTTTTAATGCTTCAAGATCTTCTTCCGCTTCGTGACCTGCAATCAGACGGTCAACTTGATCGGTTGCTATTTGCCATGTTGCTTGCGCGAATCTAAATGTGAGTAAGGCCATACCTATCGGCAAAGCCATATAAGGGATAAAGCGCGGCATTTTTTCGTAGCGTTCGCCTTCATTGAGCCAGTCTGCTAGAAACTGCAACATTTCTGGCATTGGAATATCATCGGTTTCATACCAAGCGCGATCAGTCGCAAATGGATACCAATAATTCCAAGAACCGATGAGTAGTAAGGTAGAAAAAGCAAGGCAGCACGCAGCCGCAACTAGTGCATAAGCCTTACGCGTTTTCTCTGAGCCCATATTAATGATCACATCGACACCAATATGAAAATGCTTCTTCACACCATACGATGCACCCACAAGCACCATCCACGCGAACATAAATACCGTGAGCTCAAGTGCCCAAAGAATGTTGTCGTTAAACACATAACGAAAAATAACGTTGGCGAACGTTAGCAAAGTCATCGCGCCAAGAAAAAACGCTATCAGCGTCTCTTCAATCGCATCAGTTACCCTACCCACTCGGGCGAAAATTGACTGTTCCATAGTAAATCGCTTCTTTCATTGTTATTTGAAAAACAGTGTCGGGATAAAAGAGAAAAGTGGGCCCTCTTCCCGATAAGAGAGCCCAAAGGGGGAGTGACTAGTTATTATTAGAATCCAGTGCGGCTTGAATCAGATCCGAACCGATGTCTTTTTCAAACTTCTTCCAAACAGGTTGCAGCGCAGTAACCCACTGTTGACGCTGCTCTGAGGTGAGCTGACGCACTTCACCACCCGCTTCAATAATGTTGTTCTTATTGGCGATATTCACTTGGGTAGATTCTGAGTTACGGGTTTGAGTGACTTCTTGAATAATAGTGTTCAGTTGCTCACGCTGATCTTCTGGTAACTTGCTCCAAAAATCAGTTGAGGTCACCACTAGGTAATCAAGAATGCCGTGGTTGGTTTCGGTAATGCCGTCTTGTACTTCAAAGAACTTCTTACCGTAGATGTTTGACCATGTGTTCTCTTGGCCATCAATAACCTTAGTTTGTAGACCGCCATACACTTCTTTGAATGACATCTTCTGTGGGTTGGCATCCAATTGTTCAAACTGAGCCACTAGCACATCTGATGCTTGCACACGGAATTTAAGACCTTTTGCATCTTGTGGGGTAATAAGAGGTTTGTTGGCAGACATCTGCTTCATGCCATTGTGCCAAAACGCTAAGCCTTGCAGGCCACGGCGCTTCATTGCGTTTTTCAGCTTGTCGCCAGATTCTGAGTTTTGGAAGCGATCAACAGCATCCACATCTTCAAACAAGAAAGGCAAGTCGAAGATACGGTATTTTTTCGTGAACTTTTCAAACTTTGACAGAGAAGGGGCAGCAAGTTGCACGTCGCCATTTAACAGTGCTTCTAGCACTTTATTATCATCGTAAAGAGTCGAGTTAGGGAAAACCTGCATACAGACTTTACCGTTCATCTCTTCATTTACGCGCTGCTCAAGCAGTGAAGCCGCAATCCCTTTCGGGTGCTTATCTGTATTGGTCACATGACTAAACTTAATCACGGTTTCACCGGGATCACAGTTAGCCAATGCATTGAAGCTAGTGGCAGCAAGAACAGATACAGACAGTAGGGTCAAAGGCTTAAACATTATTATTCTCCTTATTGAATGAACACCCCCATCACTGGGGATTGATAGTTCAATAAGGGCAATTACTAAGCCAACCTAGGCAAAACTTAATTAAACCTTTGTTTTAATTAACTTAAACAATCTAGTCCTTTATCTATTCAACACTTTCAAACGTCGAACAAGCACTGTTTTGGGTGGATATCCACCCATCTAAAAAGCTTGGATGAGTGGATAACTGCTCATATTTGGATGCACCTACGACGAGCAGCTAATCTCCATGCTTTTGCCCCAATCTGGCGGGAGGTTAGCGTAAGCAGAGTGCTCTGGTTGCTCTTGATATGGCTGAGATAAAATTGTCACCAAAGTATGCACTTGGCTAAAGTCGCCCTGCTCTGCCTTGTCGATAGCTAACTGAGCAAGATAGTTGCGTAATATATATTTCGGGTTGACCAAACGCATGGCTGCGCAACGCTCAGTGGCTGACGTCGGCTCTAGCTCACAGCGCTGCATATAACGATTAAGCCAACTGCTGGCCGACTCTCTATCGACACATAGATCCAATACAGCTTGCTGCGCCCGTTCACCGCCATCCAGCATAGATAACTGACGCATAAAGCGAGTGTAGTCGGTTTGGTTTTGCTGCAATAAATCAAATAGCGATTGAAACAACTCACTATCACCTTGCTGCTTGGTTTGTAGGCCCAACTTTGCACGCATATTAAAGCTAAAAAAGCGCCCTAGTTTGACTTCATACTGCGCCAGACCTTGCTCAAGCAGACTCTTATCAATTAACGGTGATAGCGAGTGAGCCAAAGCAGACAAATTCCATAATGCGATTCTTGGCTGTTGGTCAAATCGATAGCGACCTTGGTAGTCAGAGTGATTACAGATGTAGTGGGGATCATAATCATCAAGAAAGGCAAATGGCCCATAATCGAACGTTTGACCGAGTATCGACATGTTATCGGTGTTCATCACTCCATGGCAAAAGCCGACCGCTTGCCAATCAGCTATCATCTTAGCCGTTGCCTCAACAATACTCTCAAACATCGCGAGATAAGGCTGCTCTGCGTTTTGGCATTCCGGCCAATACCATTCAATAACTTTGTCAGCTAACAAACGTAATTCAGCCAGTTGATTGGTATAGAAAAAGTGTTCAAAGTGGCCAAATCGGATATGAGTTTGCGCCATACGCAGTAGCAGCGCACCAGATTCTTGTTTCTCTCTGAATACTGGTGTGTCGCTACTGAGCATTCCCAATGAGCGCGTAGTGGCAATCCCCAAACCCGCCATGGCTTCACTACACAAATATTCGCGAATGGTTGATCTCAGTACGGCTCTGCCATCACCCATTCTTGAATAAGGTGTTAAACCCGCCCCTTTCAAATGCAGGTCGAACACCTCGCCCTGATTGTTGGTCAACTCAGCAAGTAATAAACCTCGGCCATCGCCGAGATCGGGATTGTAAACGCCAAACTGGTGACCTGCATATTTCATCGCCAACGGGTTAAAACGTTCTGTAGTCACTTCGCCAGCTAGCCAGTGCTTGAGAGCATCTGTTGGCGGCTGAGCAGGCAAGCCGAATTCGGTGGCGAATGAGCCATTCCATGCAATCCATTGAGTGTTATCCAACGGCTGAGGTTGAACATGGGAATAAAATGCAGCAGGAAGCTGGCTAAAACGATGTGAGATACGTAGTGATGAAAGGTCTGCCATATACAATCCGTGAATAGGTCTTTGTAGTGGCAAGTTAGCATAGTCAAGTTTGTGGGATCTAGCCAAATAATGACAATAAGTTAGTACCCACACGCTTGATAAGCTTATTCACAGCTGAGTTGTGAACAATTATACGAGTAGAAAGACGCCTAAAATACCAACCAAAGAGAAAAGGCTAGTTCGGCTAATTACACCAAAATTAGAAGGTTGAATCATTTCTTGTTGTTGCATAGTTACCTCTTCGCTAATGTCGATTTATTACACCATGATTACAATATGATGAATTTTTGTAATTTCTACAATGCATATAAAATGAATTTTTTATGACAATTAACGAATAAACGCGCGAGTTTCCCCGCGCGTTTTACACTTCTTATCAACCAATAAAGATTAGAACTGAAGATCCATTGTTAGATAGTAAGTACGACCAAACTCTTGCTCTTCGTATTGAAGTTCAGACTCATCTAAACGCTCATCAAACAAGTTAGTAATACCCGCTTTAACGGTAAACACATCCGTTACGGCATAGCTTGCACCAAGGTTTACTGTTGAGTAACCATCAAGCTCGTAACGTGGAACATTGCGCTGCTCGTTAAACTGGCTACCGGTGTAGTTCACACCCGCAAATAGATTCCAATCATAGTTTGGTGCCCAGTTGATGTTTGCATTTGCTAACCAATCTGGTGAGTTAAGCATCTCAAGACCGGTAGTTTTATCTTCAGAGTCAATATAAGTCGCAGCGGCTGACACATAAATGCTATCCGTTACGTCAAACTGCGTTTCTAACTCGATACCTTGAGTCTCTACGCGAGAGTAGTTTACATATTGAATTTGAGGTTTACCGTCTGGTGCAGTGCCAACTTGAGTGGTGGTATCACGATCAATCAAATCGTTAATTTGGTTGAAGAAGATCGTACCTTGCACGTACCAAGTCGGTTGACTGTATAAGGTCGTAAACTCATACGTTTTCGACGTTTGCGGTACTAGATCTTTATTACCAATCAGGTAACAACCACCACCACAGCTAATCAGACTAAAGTTTTCATCCGATTGGAACATGGTTGGCGCTTTAAAGCCTTCACCATAGCCACCTTTAAAGGTGAGATTTTCAGTAGCATTGAAAACTAGGTAAGCACGAGGACTTAAATCACTACCAAACTGGTCATGATGAGTAAATCGACCACTTAACGTCAGCGCTAAATCATCAGTAAAGCTGATTTCATCTTGTAGGAAAAACGCACTTTGCTGTACTGATGGTTGCTGTGAGTAGCTACGCTCATTTTCTAAATCTGTGTGAGAAACATCAAAGCCAGCAGTGACATAATGGATATCACCAATACTTCCTGCCACTTTGCCATCAAGGGTATGGTTTATTTGCTCAATTTCACCTGAGCCTACCGCTGGGTGAGCAGCCTGTTCATCGATATGCGTGCGCTCATAGAAGTAACGAATGTCGCTACTACCCCATGACCAATCATTACGTAGCTCAAGACCTGATGTAAACTTCTGCGTATCGTAGAGGTTTTCAGAACTTGAAGTACCTTCGACACGCTCATCATCAGAATATCCGGCATCCCATGTTACGGTAGTGCTTTCAGACGCAAGCCAAATAAGACTAGTGTTAAAGCTTGAGCGTTGCTGCTCTGATTGAGATTGGAATGTCGGACCGGCATTCTCTGGATTCCAACGGTTACGATCACTGAGATCAACTGACGCAGTGTACAGCAGTTTGTCGTCCACTAATGCGCCGCTCAAATAACCACGGAAGTTAGTAAACTCGCCATCGTCACCTTGGTTAGACGCGTCTGGACTGTTGTCATCTGGGGTGCTGTAAGTAACAGAGAATGCGCCTTCGGTTTCGTTCGTAGGCTGTTTAAGAATGATGTTTACTACACCACCAATCGCTTCACTACCGTATAGCGCCGACATTGGACCACGAATCACTTCGACTCGCTCAATCGCACTCATAGGGACACTGGATAGGTCGAACGTTGCGCCACGAATCAGCGTTTCGCTCGAAGTAACACGACGACCGTTAACCAGCACTAATGCAAAGTTATCATTTGCTGAATTTTGGTTTTTTAGGCCACGAATGACAATCTTTGGCTCGCTTCCGGTTGCTTTAGAAATACGTACACCGGCTACATTTTGTAGTGCTGTAGTGATGTCCGTTGCTGGTAAACGATTGAGCTCTTCACTTGTTACAACCGTTACTGATGCTGGCGCATCTTGGATCGATTGCTCAGTTTTCGTTGCCGTAACAACCATCACTTCCGAAACGTCGCTTGAGCTAGTGTTTGCATAAACTGAAGGTATGCTAAGTGCCAGTGCAGCCGCCACTACACTGGGTTTTGATTTAAACACAATAATATTCCTTTTTAAGTGGTCACTTATGATTTGAATAGATGTATTAGGCCGTTGGCTATGGTGACACGCCAACTGTAGTAATCATGCCCGCTTGCCAGTTCTTCAAATTCAACCTTGTACTGTTTCTCCTGCAGCACTTTATAGAGTTTTCGATTGGTATCGATGATGTTGGCGTGCTCGGGTTGAAGTTCAAACACACCTGCATTCATATAAATTTGAATCGTATTCTTGGGCTTATCTTCAATTTCATCGGTTAGCCACTCAGCGCTAAATTTTGACGGCCCCCACCAAAAAGAACCCGATTGGCTCAGCACCTTGCCAAATACATGCGGATATTGCTGAGCGACATACATGGACGCCAACCCACCATAGCTTGAGCCCGTAAGGACGGTATCACGTGCCAAAGGTTCGATTTGTAGTTCACGCTTTGCCCAAGGTATGAGTTCTGTTGCCATAAATTGAGCAAACTTAGGGTTTGGTGGCAGTTCTTTTCCACGCAATTGCTTTTGTGGATGGTTAATAAATAGCGCCCGCATTGGCGGGATTTTTCCCGCTGCGATTAAGTTATCTAAAATGATGGGCGTAGGTACACGGCTGAGGTATTGATCACCATCGAAAGCAATCAGCAGCGGCGCGTCTTTAGGTAAGTCATAACTTGTGTGTGGCTGGTAAACTTTTACGCTACGGCTATTGGATAGAATCTCGCTTTCCACCTCGTAAGCACTGATAGAACCCGCAGGATTTCCGATATCATGGGTATACTGATCCGAAACCACATCGCCATATTCTATTGTGGATGCTGGGCCAAATTTATCATCACCGTCAAATACAGGCCTTAGATTAAGAGGGTCGAATGCTGATGTCGCGAGCACTGCACGGCGCTGCTCTCGCCAATCTCCAGACTTGAGTTGAGGCACGTTTGGCGCAATGCGGTAAGAGAGACGGCTACCATTAGGTACATGATAACTCTTATGCCAAATATCGCTGTTGTCTATTCGAGAGAGGTAGACATGGCCATCATAAGGCGCGCCAAACAAACGGACATTGCTCTCGTTCCCCTTCCACAAAAAGGTCAAGACTGCGCTACCATCCGGTTGTGGCTCTATCAACGGGGTGCCTGATTTAGCGATAGAATGCCAAAATGCCGGCTCTGCGTCAGTGTTACCCTGAGCGATTTCAGCTTGCACTTGTTTTAGCCGAGTACTGATCACGGCTTCTTTCGGGTTAACCGTTTGATCAGATTTAAGCGCTTTCGCGGCTATCTCAACATCAATTTGGCTTGTTTGCCCAGCAGTCACCAACTGCAACTGATAGTCACCACTTTGGTCCACTAGCCAGAATAACTCACCATCTCGCTCTCCTAGGCCAATAATCGGCTTTACAACCTCACCTTGACTATTAACAATAGAGGCTGACTTTAAAGCGAGATCACTTTGCACCCCACCGCGAAGATACTGGCCCTTTTCAAGGGTAATCGGCACGACCTTGTGCTTGTCCACTGTAAAGCTTTGTTCAAGAGAGTCGAATTGAGCGAGCGCTGAGTTAGCGAAAGGCAAAATAAGCATTAGATAAGCGAGTCTTTTCATTGGTAATAGTTATCATTTCCATTTGAGATGGCAATTATACAAATTATGACCAATGGGTAAAGATAGTTTTATAAATTACTTAAAGACCAATTTGTTATAAACAATATGTAAAAATACAAATTAGCTAATAAAAAAGGCGCTAAGTAGCGCCTTTAGTTTATTCAAATTGGGTACTGGCCAATTTTTTATACTGCTTATCGAAAGTCACCGCATGATATTGGTCACCGTCATCGTAGCGCACCAAATAATTCAATGGATCCGACAACAGTTGGAATGACATGGTATGGTGATCGAACTCATCAAGAGCCAGCGGAATAAATTGATAATCTGGATACGAAATCAAATAAACTTGGCTATCTTGAGCAACCGCATAACCGTAAAACGCTTTATGGCGGTTTTCCGAAACTTGAACATAAACCAATTCATCAATATCGGAAGCAATATCGACCTTAGTTAATGAAACAACGTCATCGCCACGTTTTAAATTAAACAAGCTACCCTGTGCATCATAGATAAAGTACCCCCAATCAAATGGCTTCATGTTAGTGGTTTTACCCCAGACATGTTGAATTGGGAAGTGCATACCTTGTTGTTGTGCTAACTGATTAAGCTCCTGAGTTAATTCGGCATTTACCTTTGCGGTTTCTGCATCATAAACCGTTAACTGCTGAGCATGAGTGACAAACACTTGCTCAGGAAAACGAATAGCACCAAGGGCGCTGTCAGGGTTAAATAATGGGTAAAGCGGTACTTCTAATTGCTCTAAACGAGTAGGATCGTATTGCAAACTTAAACGTGAGGTACGAATTTGTTGTTTATTGTAGGTGATTTCTCCAACCGTAATTGGTAGCTTTCCTTGAATGTCCAAGTTTTTCCAATAAACAAACGGCAGCGCTTGTTCAAATTCCTGCTTGGTTAAATCTACTTGGGTGGTTCCATAGAAAAACTGATGATTTTCCGCATTTCTTTGAAAAACAAAATCGCCCAACATCGCCGAGTGAAACAAATAAAACTTCGTATGTTGCACTGCGTATTTTTGATAGAAATCCCAGCTATTTGATACGCACAAAGCGGCAATAATCACAGGCAACGAAGCGGTAAAACCCACCCACTCTATACGTCGAGTTTTCACACTCAAGAAGCTGTCTTTAACCAGTAATAATAACCAGAAAATCAACGCAGAATAGAGCAAGTCTAGCCATTCGAAATGCGGCTTAAATAATAGAATAACCGTCAATGACGTCGCGACGATTTTTATCGCTTTACGCCACCAATTGCTTTCCACTATGACTGCTGTTAAGCCTAAATAAGCGGCCATGGCCGCAAGCTGCCCATAAAGTAAATCTTGCGCCGTTAGCCAAACTAAATCTATCGGGTAATAATGATTCATTACCCCTAAGGCAAAACTAATAATGATCGCATTGGCAATGAATATCACCACACAACCCGCGATAACGTGCTGAGCCACTACTTTGTTCAAAGACCAAGGTAGATGGGCCAATATACGCACTTTATTGCCTTGGACTTCGGGTATGTACTGACAACAAGCCACAATAACGGCGATAAAAATAAACCCATAACTCAACCATGAATAAGGTTTATCTTGTAAGTGAACTAAGCGGTACCACATCATTGATTCTGGTTCGATGTTGGCAAATTGCCCCATCAAATCAAACACAAAATAACCACCCACAAATAGGCTAGCGATAAGCAAAGCGGCAAATCCCCGACGCAGCTTTAACCACTCTTTTTGATAGATTGCACTTAGTCTCATCAGTATTTCCCTACATAACCTAAAAAGCGCTGTTCGAAGTTCATCTCTACTGGCTGAAGATTAATGCCTAGCTCTTGTTGCAACTCTTCGATAGGCGCAAAAGAGTAGACCAAATGTTGATTACGATAGTGTTCAACCCGATGAATTTTCGCACTGGATTGCGCCTTTACTTCATTAGCTGCTTGGTAACAAGCAAACTGCTGATTGAAAGACTGCATACTGCTTTGATAAACATCTGTAGAGCGATCGACGATAGCAATTTGGTCAACCAGTGACTCCAAATCACTCATAACATGAGTGGTAATCAGTACTGTTTTATCTGTCCCTTCGAGGTAGTCTGACAGGTAATCAACAAACAAACGTCTGTAGCCTGCATCCAACCCCATCGAGTAATCATCGAGGATTAGTAAGTCAGCATCTTGAGCCAACAATAGGCCAAGTACGACTTGAGATTTTTGTCCGAAAGAAAGCGAAGAAAGAGGCTGTTGCATGCTGATATCCATCAGCGCGACCAGCTCATTAAAGTATCGTTTTTGCCAACGAGGATAGAAAGAAGAAAAGAACTGCTCAATTTGCTCGACGCTCATTGAGTCATAGCTGATAAACCCTTCATAAAGCAGAGCAATGCGAGCACGCGTATCCGCTGTTAAGTAGTGCGCCGGCTCACCAAAAATCAAACATTCACCTTGCTGAGGTTTTAAGTAACCCATCAACAAGTTGATCAATGTTGATTTCCCCACCCCGTTTTTGCCCAGTAAGCCAAATTTAGTTCCCGGCTCAATGGTTAAATTAAGGTCTTGGTAGATCTTCTTCTCGCCATAGCTGTGGCTTAAGTTTTCAATTGAAATAACCGCTGAAGAATGACTCATCGACTACTCCGTTATGTCTCGTCCATCGACATGCACTACATGGCCTTCCCCGCCATTAAGCAGTACCGTAAAATCACCTTTTGGCTTCTCAAAGTAAACTTCGCCAAATTCATCAAGTTTCGTTTCCATCACCACAGAGCCATTTTGCTCAATACGAAACTCGACGCCCTCAGCACTTGCGCCGTCGCTAAATCCGCCTTCGCAAGTGATATAGCCGTTGCCTTCGTCATAGCAAGCCATTAACGCGGTATGTGCCATTGCTGGTGTCGCCGTCAAAGCCACCATCATGGCAAATATTGTTTTATTCATCACAGCATCCTTTGGGTTAATGCTAAAGGGCAAAAAGCTGGCCTAAGCCAGCTTTGTATTAGATGAAGTTGATTGGCTATTAAAGCTCTTGAGCTTCAATCCAAAGAACTGCGTCTTGAGATAGTTCTTTACCTTTGTGCTCTGTGTCAGGACCAGAACCTAGACATGCAAAGCCCCACTTGCCAGCAGTTGGGATACCGAAAGTGAACATACCGTTCTCATCCGTTACCGCTACGATTGCAGATGCAGGTGGCTCACGGAATGTATCTTTACCGAATGAGTTCGCAGCAGAGTCAATCTTAGTGTTGATCCACTCGATTTCACACTCTACGCCAGCTGCAGGTTTGCCTTCAGAAAGAAGTTGACCTGTGAACGTGCTGCCTGCGAATACTTGGTAAGGCTTGTTCTTAGGCACGATTTCAGTTTTCAGACCGATTGGTTGATCCCAACCAGTAGGCAGACCACCTTTGTTGATGTAACGCTTAGTGATCTGTTGGATGTAGATGTCTTCACCACCTTCGTAGTAAGGCGCTGGTACTACACCGAAGATGTAGTCACCGTTACGGCGTACTTTGTATTCTGCTTGGTAAGCGTCTGCTTGGTTATCGTGACCAGACCATTTAATTTGCTTTAGGTTTTTCAGTAGGTCAGTTTTTTCGTCTTTGAATACAACGAAGAACTCTTCTGGTGCGCCCATGTCCATAACGTGACCGTTATCCATTGGGTGACCGAACACAAGTTTCATGTCTAGAGTTGCTGGTTTTTCTAGCTGTGACGTTGGAGTGTACAGTAATTGGAAGTGCGCGTGAGACGCTGCAGAAACTGCCAGTGCTGCTGCACCTGCCAATAGTGAAATCTTTTTCATTTGTTTGTTCCCTTAAAAAATATACAGATATAAATGTTTTAATTATTCGACGATATCTTCGCCGTTAATTTCTAATGCATGGCCAGGGCCTGCGTTGAATACCACTTTGTATTGGCCTTCCGGCTTTTGGAATTCAAATTCGCCATCTTCAGTCATTTCGCTTTTGATAAGCTCTTTGCCGTCTGCATCAAGAACTAACATTTCTACGCCTGCTGCCGAAGAGCCATCCGAGAAACCGCCCTCACATAGGATCGTGTTGTCACCGAAATCGTAACAAGAAAATAGAGGTGTATGAGCCATTGCGATGCTCGGTACGCCAGCGGCAATTAGCATAGCTAAAGTTAATTTCTTCATGAGATATCCTCACTCTGTGAAGTAGTCGAGTAATGGTGTTTTATCTTTAATTTTGTCAATTAGGTGCATATCCAGACCCCAATTGACCAGAGTGTGAATTGATAGCGATTATCAGTTTCACTCGTATTGATCCAAATCAAACTTAAACCGGATGATTCTTACTATCATTTGCATGTGAGAGTTAACACCCTCCTTTACCCCAAGCCCGAAAACTACTGATAACAATTATGAAACAAAGACTTACGAGCCTGAAACCAGGTGACACTGGCGTAATTTCTGCACATTTTTCTGAAGGTATGGTACGACAACGATTGCTTGATCTAGGTCTCATTCCACAGACCGAAGTCGAATTTGTTCGTTATGCCCCCCTCGGTGATCCGATCGAAATCAAAGTAGGCCGAACCAATGTGGTTATCCGTGCGGCAGAAGCTGAAACCGTGTTGATCGAGACCCTGTCGTAGCATCGCAGAAATGGAGTTGTAGCAATGCAAAGAAAAAAAATACTACTGGCCGGACAGCAGAATGCTGGTAAGTCGACCATCTTCAATATGCTTACCGGTGCTCGCCAGCACGTAGCAAACTACCCCGGCGTAACCGTAGATAAGAAAACTGGCTACTTTAGTAACTCGGCTGGCGCATTTGAACTTATCGACTTACCGGGCACCTACAGCCTGACCAGCTTCTCTTTAGAAGAACGTGTCGCCCGTAAAGCGCTACGTGAAGAACAAGCCGATTGCGTACTTAACGTAATGGATGCGGCCAACTTGAGCCGTTCTTTGCATTTGACCCTTCAGTTGCTAGAGCTAGAACTGCCAGTTGTCGTCGCACTCAACATGATGGATGTGGTGCGAAAAGAAGGCATGGAGATCGACGCCCAAGCGCTAGCTAAACAGCTTAACCTGCCAGTTATTGAATGTGTGGGTCGTTTAGGTAAAGGGGTAACCGAAATTTCTAATGAAATTGCGCACGCTAAAGTGAGCGATTTCCACATCGAATATCCTAAGCTTGAGGCAAGCATAGAATTAATCAGCAATCAGTTAGCCTTGGCCAATATCGATGATCTACCAAGTAAGCGCTGGCTCAGCTTACGCCTGCTTGAAAACGATCAAGAAGCCAAACAGTGGCTAGAGAAGCATGCTGACAGCCAATTCTGGCAAACCATTGAAGAAACCGTAGCCAACCAACAAGGGCAACTGATTGAGCAATTAGATGGTCAAATCAACGACTACATCGTTGCTCAGCGCCAAAAGAAAGTGGCTCACCTACTTGATAGCTGTTTAACGCAAGTTAGCCAATCTGATAAGCCTTCTGTCACCAGTAAAATTGATCGCGTCGTGCTAAGCCGCCTTGGTGCACCTGCGTTTCTTATTGCAACAGTATTTATCATCTACCAAAGTGCCATCGTTTATGGCTACGAGCTCACTAACTATTGGTGGCCATATCTGGCTTCGTTTAGAGAAATTGTCGCGGCCATCTTACCTGATGCTGGTTTCCTGCATGACCCATACACCCGCTCACTCGGACTTTGGGTAGTTGATTCAGCCAACACACTGCTGAACTATATTCCTATCTTCTTAATTCTCTTTGCACTAATTGCAATTATTGAAGATTCTGGCTACATGGCGCGCATCGCCTTCATTGCCGATAAAGCTCTAAGCAAATTTGGCTTACACGGACAAAGCACCTTACCGATGATCTTAGCTGGCGTATTTGCCGGCGGCTGCGCGGTGCCGGGCGTCATGGCAACCAAAGGCATTCCCGATAACCGTGCTCGTTTAGCCACCATCATGACAGTGCCATTTATGAACTGTTTGGCTAAAGTCCCTCTGTATACGCTGCTGCTGGGTATCTTCTTTGTTGAAGACAAGTCGCTGATGACTTTCTACATCTCGACCATCACCATCATTGCAGCCCTTCTGGTGGCCAAACTTCTCACAACAACCGTATTACGTAACCAGCAACCATCGCCATTTGTCATGGAACTGCCGCGCTACAACATGCCAACTTTACGCAGTGTGATCACCCGTTCCATCGAACGTACTTGGATTTACATTAAGAAAGTCGGCACCATCGTACTGGCAGTATCAACGGTGATTTTCGTATTACTGCAGTTCCCAGGCGTGCCTCAAGAGAGTGAGGCGAAATATCAAGCTCAAGCAGAAAAAGCCGTGACCAAATTTGAGCGTGCCATCGCGAAAACCGACTACGCTGAATCCATCACCACCGAATCACTTCCAGCGCTTGTGAACTTCTACACCGATTTCAAACGCGCGAAGCTCAACGCAAAAGGTGCTGAGGCATCAAAGCAAGTTAACGAAAACTTTAAAGCCCGTGACGAGTTGTTCTTCTCTATCATCGCGCCAGCGAAGGGAGACAAACAAGCAAAAACAACTCACCGCGCGCTGCGTAAAGTGGTGTCAGCACGTAAGAAAATTCGTCGTGAAATGAAAGAAGAGCGCCTTGAAGCTTCGCTACTTGGCAGCATGGGCCGCAGTTTAGAACCGGTAACGCAATACGCAGGTTTTGACTGGAAGATTAACGTGGCGCTGTTCTCTTCTTTTGCAGCTCGTGAAAGCAGCGTGGCGACACTCGGCGTGCTATTCCAACAAGATGAAGACAGCAACCAGAAGCTAGAAGAGCGAATGGGCGAATCATCAGAGCTAAGCGGTCACGGTGAACTGGCGGCAGTGGCACTGATCTTATTTTTCATTCTATACCCACCATGTTTGGCAACTGTCATGATGATTAAAGTTCAAACAGGTAAATACAAATGGATGCTTCTATCGATCTTTTTACCAACAGCCCTTGGTTTCGCGGTAGCAACTGCGGTTTATACCATAGGTACAGCCTTTAGCCTGAGTGGTGTGGCAATGATGACAGGCGCTTACTTTACTGGCTTATTGGGCTTAGTCATTATTGCGATGAAAGATTGGTGGTTTAAGCGGAAAATGCCAAAAGAAATTCCAATTAAAATGACGGAGTAATCGAGTATGTATGGTCAAGAAATACAATTCTGGGACATTGCCATCGTTGCTCTAGCCGTGGGTGGAGCAGGCTACTACATCTACCGTAAGCTGTTCAAAAAACCGGGTTGCAGTGGCTGTAGTTCATGCCCAAGTGCCAAAAAAGCGAAAAAGCACTAACTTAGCCAATCGCAAAATTCAAAAGGGGCGTTCTCGCCCCTTTTTGTTGTCCCTTTTCAGATAAATACACGCCAGCTAACGGGTAACTGCGCAGCTCACCTGATCAAGTAACTGCCTTTCGCTGCGTGTAAATCGATATTCAAAGTTGTCTGGCTTAATCAATAGCACTTGTTTTAACCGTTCAGGTACCGCTTGATTGCACTCCAGTAGGATTTCTAAGAACTCATTCACTGAGAGGTTGTGTACTTTTCGTAGCCCTTTATCAAACTCACCGATATCGGCAAATGGCGTGACGGCGTCATCGCTGCGGCGATAAATACTTTGAAACTTTGCCTCAGTCGCCCTGCGGTCAATATCTTCAAAGCGCATTGCTGCCGCATCTGGCACCGCTTTTACTCTTGTGCTGCCTTGGTGCTCTTCCCAACTGACTCCACACACCGATAAGGTAAACAAGGATGGCATATGTGCCGTCAATGTTGGCCGAACCCAATTGCCACGAGACAACTCTCTACATAAGGGCGCAATACTCTCTTGAGAGACTCGCTCATAAGTCACTAACCCGGCGTGGCTTTGATAACAGAGCTTCAACGTATCAAGCAAATAATAGGTATGGCCATTTGAATGCCACTGTTTGGTTTGATTTTGCCTAGGGCGAGTATTCGGCGATGAGCTTGGTGCAGCAGTTCTATTCATCAACTGAGCCATCATCTTGCGCATAATCTCTCCTCATATCACAGTTTTCACAAAATATAGATCAAAATGAGAATGATTACTATTAAGATTTAAATGTGATTAGTCAGGTCACGATTATTTTAATAACAACGTGAAACAAGAAAGTAAGGAGAAACTGATGAGTTTCATAGTCGGATTGCGCAACTTTACGCTGAAAGTAATCTACCGCATCATACGCCCACTGATCTTCTTAATGGATCCAGAAAACGCTCACTACATGTTTAAACGTGTCGGTGTATTTTTAGGCTCAAACCCTCTCACCAAATCCTTTACCTCACTGCTGTTTAACTACGAAGATAAAAGCTTAAACACCGAGGTTGATGGTATCAAATATCGAAACCCAGTTGGCCTTTCTGCTGGTTTTGATAAAGATGGTGAGCTAACAAGCATTTACCCATCTATCGGCTTTGGCCTTGCTGAACTTGGCTCATTCACTGGTGAAGTTTGTCCAGGAAACCCGGGCAAGCGCCTATTTAGAATGGTGAAGTCAAAATCCATTTTAGTTTGGTACGGCTTAAACAACCAAGGCGCTGAAAAGATTTCTTCACGCTTAAAAGATACGGATTTCGGCCCGCTTAGAGTAGGCATAAACGCAGCTAAATCGAACATTACCCCTGAGTTCGATTTACAAGACTCGATTGATGATTACACCAAAACCATGCGCCTATTTAAAGATATAGGTGACTATTACACCATCAATATCAGTTGTCCAAATACTCAAGATGGCGAACCCTTTGTAGACAAAGCCAATCTCGATGCTTTGCTCATTGCAGTCAACGAACATCGTGTGGAAGGTCGACCAATCTACGTCAAACTCGCTGCTGATATGACGCTGGATGAAATCAACACCATTGTTGATTGCTGCATGGAACATAACATCGATGGCGTAGTGCTCACTAACTTGGCTAAACCTGCGCATAACCAAGAGTACATTAAAGAAGAGTTACCGTACCACAAAGGCGCAATGAGTGGTCTACCGTTACAACGTATCTCAACCAATGTGATTCGCCATGTTTACCGCCGTACACGTGGAAAACTGACGATTATTGGTGTTGGCGGCATATTCACCGCGAAAGATGCTTACGAGAAGATCACATCCGGCGCAAGCCTACTGCACATGATCACCACACTGATTTTCGATGGCCCGCAAAGCATCAGTGAAATCAACCGTGGCTTAGTCAAGTTGCTCAAAGAAGATGGATTCAACTCCATTGAAGAGGCGGTTGGATCTCGTAATCCGCTGCCAAAACTGAAATCTATTGAACCAGCGGAGCCTGAAGTCAAAGACGTGGCATAACCCCTTCTCAATCAATACATTCAATGGCCCAGTCACGCTCACAACTGAGCCATTGAATCATCCCTGTCAGAACCATTCCTTCTCAGCCCAAACGTTTACTTTGCGGATTTACCAATAATGGGTTGATGCTTGCGCACAAAAGCCTCAGAATGGCGCACTTTTCTGTCTTACTACTTTTGTAAGCAGTCCCCCACATAATGTTGAGATTGTAATTTATGGGTTTTACCTCGTTAGGTCTTTCTACCCCGATTCTTAGAGCGATTGAAGAAAAAGGCTACCAGCAACCTTCCCCTATTCAAGCACAGGCAATTCCTGCTGTTTTAAAAGGGCAAGATGTAATGGCAGCAGCACAAACTGGTACAGGTAAAACTGCGGGTTTTACGCTACCGATTCTTGAACGTTTAAGTGAAGGACCTCGCGCTAAAGGTAACCACGTACGTGCACTGATCTTAACTCCAACTCGCGAGTTGGCTGCGCAAATTCAAGAGAACATCTTCCACTACAGCCGTCACCTGAGCCTTTCTTCAACCGTGGTGTTTGGTGGTGTGAAAATTAACCCACAAATGCTTAAGCTACGTAAAGGCTGCGACATCTTAGTGGCGACACCTGGCCGTTTGCTTGACCTATATAGCCAAAACGCAGTGAAGTTCTCTCAGCTTGAAGTTTTAGTCCTCGACGAAGCTGACCGCATGCTTGATATGGGCTTTATTCGTGATATTCGTAAGATTCTCGATCTACTGCCTCGTCAACGTCAAAACCTATTGTTTTCAGCCACCTTCTCTGACGAGATTCGTGCGCTAGCGAAAGGCCTAGTGAACAACCCAGTCGAGATTTCAGTAAACCCGGCAAACTCAACCGCTAAAACGGTTGAACAATGCATTTACCCAGCGGATAAACGCAAGAAAGCACCAATGCTGGTGAAACTGATTAAAGATGGTAACTGGCAGCAAGTGTTGGTGTTTAGCCGCACTAAACATGGCGCAAACCGCCTTGCTCACTATTTAAATGATGAAGGTATCACCGCGGCGCCGATTCACGGGAACAAGAGCCAAGGGGCTCGAACCAAAGCTCTCGCGAACTTCAAATCGGGCGAAGTGCGTGTGCTGGTAGCTACTGATATCGCGGCTCGCGGTATCGATATCCCTCAGTTACCTCAAGTGGTTAACTTTGAGATTCCACATGTTGCAGAAGATTACGTTCACCGAATTGGTCGTACTGGCCGAGCTGGCGAAGTAGGTAAAGCCATCTCATTAGTGTGCGCAGATGAAGCCGCAGAACTGTTTGGTATTGAACGTCTAATTCAGCAAGTGTTACCACGCTTAGAGCTAGAGGGCTTCAAGCCAACGAACGAACTGCCAGAGTCGAAATTAGACACACGCCCTATCAAGCCGAAAAAACCTAAGAAGCCGAAAAAGCCAAAGGTAAAAACTGACGGCGATAAGTCATCACAAGGTGCGAATCAATCAGGCAAGCCGTCTGGTAATCAAGCGAATAAGCAGCCAAGTAAAAACAAACCTAAGCGCCGCTTTGGATCAAATAAATCTGACGCTCAAGGTAAAGGTCCACAAGGCAAAGGCTCGCATAATAAAGGGAATAACCCTCAGCGCAGCAATAATAAGCCAAAGCGCAAACCAGCTAGCAAGCAACCTGCGACGAACGTTTAACACAGCGTCAAAAACGAAAAAAGCCAACGACATGTCGTTGGCTTTTTGCTTTTAGAACTTAATTCAAATTAGAACCAAGCTTTCTTACCGTCTACGTAGATACGCTCAAACTCATCATCAGGCTTGATTAGGTAAAGGATGAATTCAATGAATGCAATCACAGCGATGATAAGGCTAGGAATACCTAATAGGATAAAACCAAATAGGAATAGTAGCAGCATGATTACACCTTGTTTGGTGTAGCCTAGGTAGAATTTGTGCGCGCCAAATACACCTAGGAAGAATGCTAGTAGTGCAGCAACTAGTTTTTTAGAACCTGCTGAACCGCCTGAAGAAGCTTCAGGGAATACAGATTGAGCTGCGCCATCAGCAACTGTAAAGTCTACCTTGTTACCTTGCTTAGGTAGGCTTTGACCACGCCAGTCATCAGCTGATAGCGTGTAACGCTGGCCATCTTCACCTGAGATTAGGCCTTCGCGCGTGTCGCTGTTAAATTCTAGAACGGTACCCTTCATTTTTGACTCCAAATAATCGTTGTTAGTTTTGTTGATTATGCCTGTTGAATTCGTTTAGCGATGCTAATAAAACGCTGTGATTGGTCCACCACTTTCTGCGCTTTTAGCTTACTACTACGAATTGTTTTCTTTTGCTGATACAGAGCTTTTGACTCTGCCTCAAATTGTGCGAATTCTGTTTTGAATTTCGCATCAAAATCTTGTTTTGCCTGTTTAAGTTGTTCCTTGAACGACTTCTCATGAGCTTTAAACTCGTTAACTAGCTCTTCATAACGCGCTTTCTCATCTTGACGAGAAGCATCGTAATCTTGGTCGTTGATCTCTAAGTCTTGCTCTAGTAATGAGATCTTATCAGTGAACTCAGGGTAAGTTTCTGCATCAATCGCTTCACGCTTCTCATCGCGCGTTAGCTCAATGGCCGCAATCTCTGTATCTTGCTGTGCTCTTTGAGTATCAACCGCTTGCTTATACTGCTGGTTGACCGCCTCTTTACGAGCTTTAAAATCTGCTTTGATCTGCTCGCGAGCAACTTTATAAGCATCTTTGTCTAGTGACTCTTTCTTCGCATTCAGTAGCGATTTTTCTTCCGCTTTTAGCGCGTTTAAAGATTCTTTTTTGCTGTCACTAGCGTCTGATTTTTGCTGCTTGTACTTCGCTTTAACCTCATTAATTTGGGCTTTCGCCTCAGACTTAGCATCGTTATGCAGTTGCTTAATATGTGCTTTTAAGGCTTTTTCAGTCGCTTTCTTTTCTGCTTTTAACTCATTCGCTTTAGCTTTAAGCTGATCACGCAATTGATTAAACTGAGCTTTATTGTCATTCAGTGTTTGAGTATGAGCGACTCTATCTTGTTCTTTAAACTCTAATGATTGTTGCTTCTGACGCTCATCTAAAGCCTGTTTTTGCTGCTTTTTATCATCGTATAGACTTTGCTTACGCTCACTTAAGCTAGCAATCGACGCATCTACACTATCAAGCTTACCTTGCAGTTGTTTGACAATCTCAGTGTTTTTCGAGACAGACAGCTCTGCTTTCTCCATCACGTCATCGAGGTCGTCTTTATCTACTACTTGGTAGTATCCACTTTGCATGTCCTTTTGCGCTTTACGATTGCTCGCAACCATTTTGTCTAAGGTTTTGGTTTCAACAATAGTAAAGAACTCGTCATCACTATCACTGTAATCCACATTGATAAACGCGCTTGATAGCACCGTTTTTTCACCCGGCTGCAAAATTGAAGTGAGGTAAGTGGTGTCGTCTACCACACCAATCTTCGCGAGCAATGGCTTTTTGCCAACAAACTCAACTTCTACATCAAGATGGTATTGCTTGATTTCGCTCTTCTCAGACCCTAGGGCTTGACCCAATTGGTGTATAGACAGCCATTCTTTATTAATTGGCATCTCTTTGCCTGAATCGACATCGACCACTCTCCATCCTGGATAAAGTGCGAGATCAGCGGCAGCTTGTTTTTCCAAGTCAGAATCACTAGGAAGTCCAGAACCAAAAAATGCTTGAGAAGGAGTTGAGAAGATAAGTGTTGAGGCTAGCGTCACTGCAAGCGTACGAAATTTCATCGAGTCATATCCTTTTAATTCAGTCAGTTATTATGGAACGAAAATGTGAAATGTCACTGAATGTTACATGACGCAGTTATCACTTTTTGCATGATTAATTTATAAAGTTATCATTAAGCAATTTACTGACTTAAAACTTTAGAACTAAATCAACTTTCGTTCAGATGGCTGCAAGTGTAAGGATTCTAAGCAGGCTCGCTAGGTACGTAAAAAAACAAAAAACGCGCAAAACTTTCTGCTATTTTTGCGCGTTTTCTGTCATTAAGTTCTTATTCAATCGCGAGTATGTCTGCCGCACTAATGTAAATTTAACTCTCGGTTTGGGTAATTTTATCTAACTGCTGATAGTACTTTTGATAGCGTTCAGGCAACTGCTCCAAAGCAGGAGCATGACTCAGCCATTGCTTATATTGCTCTATGCTTTGTATGGTTGGATTTACTCTTAAAGTTAACCCAAACTGAAACAACATATTTTTAACTGCGTGAACGTTGTTGGGCTGCTCTTCATAGTGGTACATCTTAGCTTGGGTGATTAAACCATCGAGAGCAATCTTGGGCTGCTTTTTGCGCCCAAATAAAAAGTAGATCTCACTCATTGCATCGTTTCTCAGAGGGAACGGCAAGTCATGAAACTCTCGCTGGCGAGAGTACATCTGTTCAATATCCCCTATGTATGGCATTGCCTCGCTCGATTCACCAGCCAAAATTCGCAAATAAGCGACGAGCAAATTAGTCTCTAACGGCTTTTGTGTCACCTGCTCTACATGGCTTTCTAGCGCAGGCCAATCTTGCTCCGCCATGGCATTAAACATGTGGTAGCTAGAGTGAAAGTAATAGTTTTTAGTGTCATCTAGGTTATCGGTGAATGCCAATAAATACTCTGCCTGCCTCGCTTTAAAATTCATCAGCTCTTGTGTCGTTTTTGCTATCGCACCTCGGTCTCGCTCAAGCACCGCAATCATAAATTCTGCGTTCAAAGTGCCGCTTTGGGTCAATTCCAGATCTTGAGTGATCTCCGGCAAATAACGCATCTGTAATATTTGCTTCGCCTTTTGAGTCATACCCAACTGCAGCGCATTTTCCATTTGAGCGTTAATTGCCATGAGTAAAGGTGCCGAGCTACTTTTATAGCTATCCACTATATTTTGCATAAACCTTTCCAGCTCTTTCTCGCTGGTTGGGTAATCTTGCGTAGTAAAGCGGTCCATGGTCGTCTGCGTCATTTTGAGCAACGCGGTAGGCTCCATGTCCGTCACGTCTCCTAACCCAATAACCATGTCAGTTGCTAGGTTGCTCTCTTCACTCGTTTTCGCCACACTTTGCGCGATAAAAGATAATTTGTGGCGCTGGCTAACAGAAAGAGAATCTTGCTTAGCAACTAACTCAAACGCTCGATCACGGATAATATCAGGCTTTTCATCACCATATGCCCCCGACATAAATGTCGTCAATATGACATTATTGGCTTGGCTCATCGAGTAAACTTGCAGATAATTTAATTGCTGATCGATGGTCTGCGCTTGCCATTGTTTGGTTCGAGCAAATTGCGCCACTTTATTGAGAATCCAATTGATTCGATTACGTTGTTGCTGCTTATCAAACGGTCGAATAACACCAAGTGCATCATAGGCCACCAGCCATTCGTCGCGGGTTAGCGTTTCGTCGTCAAGTTTGCTCAGGTAGTACTCAAGCTTAGCGTGGTCGTGTTCGACCGCTTCAATCTCGTCTGGGTTATCATACAAATACTTCTGCTGATCGTAGCTACCACCTAACATGTAATTGGTTTTTAAATGTTGCGCCCCCGCGAGTCGAAACCCCCATTGATCAACCGACCTTTGCTGAGACTTACTCAACGACGCTTCTTTTATCGCACTTAGGACTTGGGCAGCTAAATCCACTTGCTGAGTATCAAACAGCCCCGAAATCAATGTTACACCTGTGGCAAATAGCGCATCTGGCTCAAGCGATTGATAACCACTTAGCCACTCTTCTGCCGCCGACTGGTACATTTTATCGACGGTTTGTGATTTGTAGTAATAGCTTAAAGACGGCAAATTATTGCTGAGTGTTTTTTCCATCTGCGCGATGATCTGTTCACTGGAACGCTGCTTTTTTTGCAAGATGATGTTGTTGCGTACAATCAAGGTCGCAACCACACACAAGCTGGCGATGGCGACGGCATAGGTTCCGATACGCCAAGGGTGTCTTCGACAATATTTGCTAAAGCGATAGATAGCATCCTTGCGATATGGCGTGACTGGGTAGCCATCATGTAAGCGGCTCACATCCGCTAGCAAGTCTGCCGCTGAGTAGTAACGGTGTAGCGGATCATGTTGGGTCGCTTTAGCAACTATCGCCGCTAACTCTTTGCGTTGAAGTTTACTTAATAGAGGTGACTCGTCATTACATGACTGGTAAATCGCTTCAATAATGCGGCCTAACGAAAAGACATCCGACTGAGAATAACTCCAGCGACCTTCGATTTGCTCCGGAGACGACCACTGCTTTGAGTACCCGCGAATATAAGCCTGCTCTCCCGATTGCAGCTGAGATTCTTCAATTCGCTTTGCGAGGCCAAGATCAATGATGCGAACGCTATTGTCTGGCGTAATAAGAATATTTTGTGGCTTAAGATCACCATGGAAAATATGTCGTGAGTGTGCGTATCGCATGGCGCGCAAAATCTGCATCACGACTTCTGTTTTGTCGCTAATTTCAGGCTGGTACCGACACCAATCATCCAGTGTCACTCCATCAATATACTCCATCACGATACAAGCTAAGCCTGAAACCTGAGCCACACCAAACACTCGACAAATATGCGGATGGTCTAACTCAATCAAACTGGATGCTTCACGGAAAAAATACTTTTCCATTTGCTTGGCACTGATCACTTCACTGCGTAGCACTTTAATCGCCGCATAGTGAGAGCGACTTTCACCATCGGAGTTGGAGACGACTTGCTCACCACGATAGATCCGCCCCATGCCGCCTGAATCAGAAATCAGGTCAACAATCTTAAACCCCATCACTTCACTGCCAACGATGGATTCATCAGCGGTAGCAAAGGAAACATAATTCCCTAGTTCCACCTCCTCTTGATCGACATCCACTTCAAGCATACTAGCGAGATCGGCCGCTAACATAGGGTCTAATTGTGCAATCTCAGCTAAGCGTTGCTTTTGCTGCTCTGGTGTTGCATCCAGCAACTCCAAATACAGATCTGTCGCATCTAAGGAATGGGGCATAAAAAACTATCTCAATCTCTTTTGCAGCCAAACTTGGGCAAATTTCAAATCGTTATCTACCGTGCGCTTTGAAATATCAAGCAGCTCGGCTATTTGGCTATTGTTAGTAATGGTGAAATGCTTCATTTCGAACACTTCATATTGGCGCGGGTAACGCTCTCTCATCTCTTCTAATGCGAGATATAAATCTCGATTAAGTTCATGCTGGCTCGAAAAACTCGCCGGCATGGCTTCATCAACCTGTTCGATAAGTTGCGTTTTCTCTTCGTCTCCATCGGCAAGCTTGTAATGAGGAAGGCCAAACAATAGATGCCACACTGACACGCGAACGTATTCGAAAAAGTCACGGCGACTTTCCATCGGTACTTCATCTTGTCGCCAGCGATGCAGCTTAATTACAGATTCATTAGCAAGCTCAGTAACCGAGCTATCTTGCAACAAGGTATCTGTTGGGCGCTTGGTTTGAGTCAGTTTCGCAACCACTGCTTTAATATCTGCGTAAACGTGTTTAAACAGCTCTTGGCTGGCTTGCTTATCTCGGCTTTGCCAACCGATCAACAATTGAGTTGCGTGCTCAATATCCTGTAATGACATAATAGTGATCCCTATGAGTTCGTCGGGCTCTATCCTACAAGAATCTAGCGCTTTGCCATATTCAACCTGATCGGTTTTGTTAACTGTTTCCTTCATTCCGTTTGTTTTTCTCGCATGAAGAGTGGGCAGCGGTGAATTATTCACCACTGCGCGTATCATCAGTTAATTTGGAACACAAAGCGTGCATCCGTCCAACGGCTTGGATCAGTCGCACCTACTGAGTCATTGGCCGAAATATAGATTGGGTTACTGTCATATACTCTATTCGGTGTACCCGATACGTGCAGCACGCCATGCTGATCTATGGTGTAAGTCAGTCCAACATCCGAACCGCTTGGTTTGAGTGTGATAATGTCCCCTTCTGGGTCACTGTATAAGCCTGATACATCAATGGAGGTAGTAAGTGGCACATTAACAGTCAAAGACCATGCTGAGATTTCCGCCTCTACTTTGGAATACTCTACCCAATCCAATACTGGTTTGCCGTTACCGGCCACATTCACTTTGCCGTAAAGTTTAAAATCTGAAGTTTGTCCTTGCTCATCGATACCTAATACATCAATTGAAAAGCTTCCTTCACGAGTTGGCGTACCTTCAAAATGCACATGCTCATTCCCATCAATCCAACTCATCATGCCTTCAACGCCAAAGCCGCTAGTTTTAATAGCCACGTGGCCTTCATCACTAAATAGCCCAGAAGTATCGAAGCTTGATTTGATGTATACACCTTCCTGCCAAGCTAGGCTGGTTAACCAAGCTTGCATTTCAGTTGCCTTGTTTGGATTTAACACTGGTGGTAAATCGGCTGCAGGAGCGACCACTTGATAGCTCAGAGAAACGGTAGCACTTTGCTCAAAGCCATCACTGCTCACTAACTCAATTTGATATTGGCCTATCTGTGTCGGAGTACCCTCTGCGATCAATTGTTCGCCCTGAATACGCCAATCTAAACCCGCAGGCTTAGTGACAGACCCAATGCTATAACTGATATTGTCACCATCGGCATCGGTAAACAGTCCCGTCAATGGAAACGTTTGATTAAACGCACTGTCTTGCACGATGCTCTGTTGATTCAACATCGCTTGTAGCTGACTTTTGACTTGCTCATTCAACTCTGGGGCATTGTTTTGGTCGCGTACCGATAGAGTAAATGATGCAGCATGGGAACGCGCACCATGCTGGTCAATTGCCACGACAAACACGTCAAATGTACCAATCTTGTTTGGTGTGCCTAACAGCAGATTAGTTTGGTCGATGGATAAACCCAATGTCGTGTCTTCATTAGCGATGTCTAACTCGTAACTCAGCGAATCGCCATCTTGATCTTGAAACCACTCGGACACATCCACCGCAGGATAGGGCAAACCAAGCCACGCGATTTGATCATCTGGCTGCATTACTTCAATCAAACTTGGTTTATGGTTAGCGGAAACTTGCACAGAACCATCTTGGTTAACCGTTACCGTTGGGACGTAATCTTCATTGAAATCCGTATTTGGATCATTAACCACTGCTTGTACATCACTCACGATAGCCTCTACTATCGCCGCTTGCTGATCGATGGTGCTGCTTTGATGATCAACTAACGTCTCACCTATCATTGCAATGGCTTGCGCCGAATCACTGCCTTGTTCAGCAACTTGCAAATAATCTGCAAACACTAAGCTGCTATCAGCGCCCAGCGATGACATCATAGTCACGACGGTTTGTTTCGCATCTTCAAGTGATTGCCCCTGCAGCTGATAATCTGCCACCATATTGGAGTATGGTGAGACAACAAAACTATCCGCGGCCTTAAGTTCAAAACCTGCCGTCACCACTCCTCGACTCAAATCGACAGTTTCCCCTGCTATCGCGCGCACACAAATACCATCATTTAATTGCTGTTCAGTCAGTGAATATTGTCCTTGCTGATCGGTAACTCCAAGTTCGATCGTGCAATTATTTCCTGTCATTATCTTGGCATTAGAAAGATAGCCATCAATCGCAGTCAATGTGTGCATCTGCCCACCAAGCTCTGGCGCAGTATCACCACTAGTTGAGCTGCCATTGCAACCCACCAATGCCGTCGAAATTAAAATGGGTAATAGTAAAGGTCTCATCAAAACTCTCCTCAAAATTTGATGAGATTAGAATGTCAGAGGTGCTGACAAGATTTTAGGTACGAAAGTTTAAAAGAGATGCGCAAACTATTTTCAGAAATTTTCAAAAATATAGTGCTCAGCTCATATCTACTAACGTTTCACGAGACGTTTAACTGGATTCATGCCAAAGTAAACACTGCCTAAAAAACACGCACATAAGGACTGGCTATGCGTTTGCTGATATTTACCGTTTTAGCGGTTTTTGCATCTCAAGTTAGCGCTGACTACAACAACCTGGCTTGGGTAAGCATTGATGACAAAGGAACCCGTGTTTACGACACCAATAACAGAATTAAACTGGCTATTGAAGATAACCGCTTTATCCCTCTCGCTTATGGCTCTCAATGGCAGGACTCTGCGCCCGAGCTTTTCTACGAAGTCGGCCAAATCAGCCAATATGAACTCGATGCTTATGCATCGGCTAGTTTGGTTAAAGGCATTCAACAATTAGTGGCTGAGTTTAGCTGCGCGACTTATCGATTCAATCAGAAAAAGCCTCAGACCCGCTCATGCAATGGTAAAAGCTTCGACGATAGACAAAGAGAAGGAAAGCCGTTTCAAGGCGGTCAGTTTGTGAATAAGCGGATGTCTGTCAGTATTAACAGCGTTTCCAAAACACTGCCCAACCGCAGCTATGACATCTACTTGCCGAGTGCCAAAGAGAAGACTTTAAATAGCCTTTGGGGAGCGGTGCATGAACTTGGTTCTTTCTTTGTTCGCCAGCGCGATAATAAAGACACAGTCTTGACCATCTATATTGATGCTTACCGATTAGACAAAGATTTAGAGCGCGGAAAACGCGTGTTGGAATCACCACAAGTTGTGTTTGTTGTGTTACCGCGCGCCTCAAAAATTGGTCGCCAGTCTAGCGAACAAGCTGCGGCTCAATACGCCCTGAGCGATGCGGTATTGATTGTGCCGTACTATTGATAGCGCCCACTACTACCTACTAAACCTATGCTAACCAGCGTAGGCTTAGCCAATGAAAAACAGCCCTGTAATAAAGGGCTGTTTGTTTCACTAAATCACTTCAATATAGGGCGTTTAGACAACACCGCGTCAATATCCGCGGCGCTGTGGCGCTCTTCTAGTTGCTCCCACTCTTCACCCCAAGCTTTATTAACGATACGCCCGCGCTGAACCGCTTCACGTTGATCAATCTGTTTTGCCCAGCGCATTAGGTTTGGATAACTTTCTACATCTAAAAACTCGGCTGCGTCATACGCTCGGCCTAATACTAGGTTGCCATACCATGGCCACGTTGCAATGTCGGCGATGGTGTATTCATCACCGGATAAGTAAGTGTTATCGGCTAAGTGTTTATCAAGCAAATCAAGCTGACGCTTGGTTTCCATCGTAAAGCGGTTAATTGGATATTCGAACTTCTCTGGCGCGTAAGCGTAAAAATGACCGAAACCACCACCTAGATAAGGTGCGCTGCCTTGCAGCCAAAACAGCCAGTTCATCATCTGCGTGCGTTTGGCAAAGTCTTGCGGGATCAATTGGCCGAACTTCTCTGCTAGATAAAGCAAAATATTGCCTGATTCAAAAACATTCAGTGGCGGCTGCTGTGAATGATCCACCAAAGCCGGAATTTTTGAGTTGGGGTTGACGGCTACAAAGCCCGAAGAAAACTGGTCACCGTCACCAATACGAATCAAGTAAGCGTCATACTCAGCTTCAGTCACACCTAGCGCCAGTAGCTCCTCAAGCATGATGGTCACCTTCTGACCATTAGGCGTGCCCATAGAGTAAAGTTGTAATGAGTGCTCACCTACTGGCAGCGTTTTCTCATGTCGTGAACCTGCGGTTGGGCGGTTGATGCTCGCCCATGTACCACCACTCTCGGTATCTTCTGTCCATACTTTAGGTGGCGTGTAATTGTCGGCCATAACTCTTCCTTATTAGTTTTACTTTCTATTTTTATACCTTAGTTGATCTTGTGTCTTTAAATAGGAAAAACAACGCCTAATGTGAAAATTATCACTACGCATTTTTTAGCGCGCTCAATAAAAAAGCCCCTACTTTTCAGTAGGGGCTTAAGTTAACTCTTGCTAACGCTCACTTGATGGGTTGCTCGCCCTTTACTGTGGGCGACCCAAACACGTTTGGTTTTGTAACCCGGCGCACTCACCTCAACATGATAGTTACCCGATGGCAGCTTCATACCCGCTTTGTAACGCGGCTTGATGTTCATGACGCGAATCTTAGCATTAGGCGCATTGGTAGTAACGGTAAACGGTAAATCAACCAACTGGCCTGATTGAGTAATCGCTTGCTTCTGATCCTCAAAGCCTTGGCGCATCTCTTCTGATGCTAGTGCTTTTGGTGGGTTCAGTTTCGCCATCACTAGCTTGTCCATCTCACCAATAGAATGCTCTAGGGTATTTTTGAACAAGTCTGTGATCTTCATATTTTCATCAAACTTCGCGCCAATAGGTTGCACGATTGGCTGAGTATGCAATACCCATTTCAATGCGATTGAGCCTACCGGTGATACAGTTTCATCAAACTTATCGAGGAAGTAACTGGTGGTCGATTTTTCTTCGGTAAACTTAGAACTACCCACCAGCAAAGGTACCGCAAATACAGCAATCATCAGTAATGCTGACAATACTGGGCTAGCGTACTTTTCCCATGGCTTTTGCTGATGAGAGAAGTCTTTATCGTAATCAATCAGCGCCCAGAACTTAAATGGCAACTTCACCACAGTTAGCAGCACAAGCAGCAGCGACAACGACATAGAAATTGGCGGTACTATGATAGAGCGCAGCGCCGATTTACCGTTTTCAGCCAATGGCGCGCCATCTTCAAACTGGGAGCGAGCTGATTCGATATAGCGCAACCAATATTGAGTTTCACGCTTGATGTTGACCTGTACAACCTTGCTGTAGAACTGCTTGTTGTTCCAATCCGCCATCATAGGTTTAACGTAGTTACGCTCACCCATAGCCTTTAATATACGCGCTTGGATTTGAGGATGCTTCTGGAACGACTTCCATGACAGGTTTGGCTTCATATCCATACCTCGGCGCGCCATTTCCTGATTCCAAGTTGCGTTTATCTCTTTACGTGCTTTCGTTTTAACTGTGTTTTTAAACGTCGTAATATGCGAAACACGCCAGCTCTTCTTAAGATGGATACCCTCTTTCGCTACTCGAGAACGCACTTTTTGCGCGGTCACAGAATGGTTACGGAACTGTTTAATACTGCCGATGCCCATTGGGTAGCCGGTTTCACGCTTAAACTTATCTTTCCATAGCGCCAGAATACGCGGCGTATAGTGAGCGACCTCGTTCGTAAACACTTCACGCACATCTTGTTTACCCGCATCACCAGTAGCAATTTCTAGCCCTGCAAGCACAGCAGAAAGACCTAATGTCATGGCAGTTTCAGACAGAGAGGTTTCACCTTTGGTTCTGCGCACTTCACGCTTAAGCCAATAATCCATCTCTTTGTATGGGATGCCTGCATTTTTCAGTGTGCGCGCATACTGCTTATCTTCATCGGTGATACAGCGGTGTAGACGGTCTTGATTACCCTTTCGGCCGCCGTAACGATCAATACAGCGGTTACGGTCTTCAAAGTGATCGTAAATCTTTGGCGCTACTTTCTGAGCACGCGCTTCTGCACGGGCAAAGTAGGCTTTTTCGGCGTTACGGTAATCTTTCCAACCTTTTGCGATTTGTGTTTCTACGTCTTCCCACGCTTCATTAGCTATAGACGGCACTCGGCGCATATTTTTGTTGTACTTATCGACGCCCGCTTGGTACTCCTTGTAAGAGCCCAACACTTCAGAACGCATCTCTTTGTAATCACTAAAATATTCATCAAACTGGCTATTCGCTCTGTTTTTGATGTAGCGATTTAGAATTTCGCGCTTTTTGTCATCAACGTGATGGATAAACTCATCATTGGCGTACACCAAACCACCCATCATGGCCAAAAATGTCATTTCGGTTGGTGAGGTTGCGTGTTCAGAATCGTAAGGAAGTCCTTTAATCTGAACTGCATTGGCCGCCAAACTGGAGCGCAAAATGGAGGCGAAAAAGGCTTCTTGGCGCTGCTGAGATGTCGATGGTTCAACTAGAAATTTGTCGATAAGAAGTTTTTGACCAAAGAACACCGTAGGCCACACGATCAAAGCGACCAGCGTAAAGCTCATTATCGCTCTGGAGACTGTACTGACCATACGGCCTTTTAACAGCATATCGGCGATCAATAAGGTCACACCAATACCGGAAATGGTGCGACCAAACAGTTCAACCAGATGCAGCGTCTGATCATCGACGCTGCCACCACCGGCCACTTCTACTAACTTTGCGTTAAATACTACTTCTGGAATCAAGTAGCACAACGACATAACAAAAAGCGTAATCGCAAACCACTTAGGTTTTGCTCTTGGCGGCTTCTCGCCGCCTTGTTGTGTTTTTTCGGTTGCCATACTGAGTTCTTAGTTAGGAATTTCGATATTGATTGGTTTCGCCTCAAGAGACAGCTCTTCATCTGCTGGAATGAAAACCTGCGATGAAGTTCGACTTGTTTTACTGCTCGCTTTGGATTTGACCTTAACTGGCGCTTGAGCGACTCGGCTCATCAAGCGAACACGACCATTGGAAGCAATATAGTGATTGTCTTCTAGATACATCAGCTGCTCTTCAAGACGATTAAAATCCGCGTCATTTGGCAACTGCATAATCGCTCGACCATAGTTGGTCGTCGGTGTGTAAGAGCGCACCTTGTTCGCCAAGTTAGGGTAAAGGCGGTGGCAGGCTTCGAACTTAGAGGTATCCATGATGGCTTCATCTGGCAACTGGCGTCCTCGGCTCTTCAAGTAAGCCAATTGAGCTTGATGGTAATCGGTGCCATTGATGCTGTAAGTGGCAACGCGTTCTAGCCCAGCTTGATGAGAACGAGTGTAAATAGTCGATGCGCCAACAAAACTGCGAATGTCGACGTGTAATCCACTGTTTGCCCCAAGGGCTTTGCGCACAGTCTTCGCTGAGTATTTCTGCGACTTGCTGCGCGAACGCTTACGCGCTTCATAGTCTGATACCCAGTTAATCTGGCGATTGTATTTTTGATACAACACGTCTGATTTCGCGGCTTTTCTGGCGGTCTGTTTCGCTTTCGCAATGGAAGTTGGGTGAGGTTCCCATACGTAACCTAGGTAAACACTTTTATCGAGCTCGCGCAGTTTCTTCAATACGTCAAACTCGAGCGAGCTAAATAAGTAACTGCCACGAGGAAGCGTCTCGCGAGCCATGCGTAGCAACTGATTTAGCTCTACGATGTCGGCATCTTCTTTGATCTCAATATTCAACTGCTGACCAAGTTGATAACTGCTTCCCCAACGCTCAAACGCATCAATCGCATACGGTGCTCGTTCGTCCGTTAAGTAACCATCTTTGTCTCGTACCACTAAGGTATTCCACTCTTTACCTTTGATACGCGACATACGATAGCGCTTACCGTCCGATCGCCCAGTAGCACGACCTGTATAACTATCGTGGTGGACAACCCAGTAGCCATCACGCGTTAACATCACATCAATTTCTACCCCATCAAAGCCACCAATCGCGCCCATTAAAACAGCGGATGAGGAATTTTCTGGGTAGTTGTAATGACCACGGTGAGCATAGACATCAATCGGGCAAACTTTGCCATTGAGATAAGCTGGAGTTTGCGCCGCAGTCCAATATAGACCACGCGCTTGCATGGCGTTTTGAATATCTTGCACTTGCGCTGGGGTATATGAAGAAAGCTTTAACACACGGCCTTCCGCACCAATCGGCAGATGAGTTAGCCCTGCTACCTCATCTTGATGCGTTCCACTGGAGAGGTTATCACTGCTTGAACAACCAACCAGAGCAAGCACAACGCCGCCCAACAGAACATGGAATAATTTCACTGCTTCTTCCTTAAATTTTACCGACGTGGCTGTTGGCCGAACGTTTCTTATCGGCAATGTGCTCTTGCTGCACCTCAACTTGTTTGGTTAAGTTCTCACTGCTTCGCAAGCTGCGATCACGCTCTTCGCTTTGGTTACTTACTTGACCAAACAAGCGATTGTATTGCTCATGGTGATGAGCGGCATCAATCAGTAATCGGCGTAAGCTGTCAAACAAATCGCCACATTGCTTAGTGGTTTCGATATGCTGCTGGCTTTGGCTTAAAGCTTGCGCATAGACATCCACCAACGCAGTCATATTACGTGTATCGACATTGCGCCCTGCGGCATCATTCCATTGTGCTCGCAGCGTTTCCCAGTGCTCTTCAAAGTTGCACTTGGAGTAGTATGTATTTTCACGCTCTTCCTCTAGATGAGTCAGCGTGGTTCGAAAAAAGCTAGGTTCAAATGAAGGCATAATTGACTCTAAAATTACCGACGATTAAGAGGCTGATCAAAGGCGATTAGCAAAGAAACCTTATCTTGAAGGGTGTACTTTAACGAGAACGCTTCACCTTGAATCGATTCATGATGGTTTTCTAGATTACGCAGTTGCAAAAAGGCTTGGTTGGCATCGCTTTCGAGCTTTGAAACCGTATCTGTTTGCTGCTGACATGTCTTTTTGAATTCATCAAGTAGCGATTTGACTTGCTCTAACACTTGAAGGCAGTGCGTTGAGAAATCATGACTATAATTCGCTTGACGCTTACCATCATTGGCCACTTGCAGCGCTTGATCAGCAAGGTCTACTGACTCTCTCGCATCTGACAGAGCCGCGCGCGCACCGTTTAGCTGATTGACCGCTTTATTACGTTCACGTATCGCAGCATCAAGCTCTCTAACAGCATTGTTATAGACCGTTCGGCAATGACTCGCGTGAGAACATGCAGCGCTGTAGGCCATCTCTTCGGCATGTGTATCTGGCGGCTCATAGCGGTAGACATCTCGTCCACTGCTGTCTTTACCTTGATACACTCGAACTGGAGGTCGGCTTCTCGCCACTTGCAAAGCATTGTAAGCGCGGTCTTTACGACTTTGTGCTGCATCGTCGTCGCGCTCTGCGCTTTGCCTAGCTCGTTCACAGCTATCACAATGGCTGTCAGCGCGAGCATACCAACTTTGCGCCTTATCTGTTTGCTCGCTCCAAGTCGAACGCAAGTTATGCGCATCTTCCAAGCTCATCGTACTTGATGTCTCAGTTTCGATTGCGTGATCAAGCTGCTCTTCCACTCGGCGATGGAGGGTTTGCGCATGCTCTAATGCCGCGTGATAACCTTTTTCTAATGACTCATACAACTCATAACAAGCAAACACATCAGACTTGGCTAGCCCAATGTAATCTTGCGTTAAGGTGTTCATGGCTTGAGCTTGGTGGAGTAACGATGTTACAAGCTCTAACTGAAAATCGGTTTGGTAATCCAATTCTTCCAGTTGGTTAACTAACCATCTTGGTTGCATTGTTCCTCCTCGTTTTGTGCTTCTGAGGAGTTTTCTTCAGTCTGCTGATTTTGGAAATTAGGATCACAGGCGTCACGCCAATCCATCAACTTGCTTAATAGCTGATCAGCTTGAGCAAGAATGGTGGTGATTTCTGATTCCACATCTTCTGCACCGATACCGTTGTAATCTTCACGCAGCGCAGCCCAACGGCTGCGCATTGAGTCTACAGATGTTTCGATTTGGGTATGGGTTTGATTGGTGACAATAGTAAGCTCTTGCAACGCTTCTTGCTGGCGTAATTTATTCATGCAGATAACTCCTGATGATCGCCAGTTTGTGTTGCAACTGATCGCTGAGTTCAGTGCAGCGAACATTCGCAATCAGACCTGCTAAGTCTTCAATTTCCACTAACTCACGTTGCATACGCAATTGCATCTCTTCTGATAGTTCAGGCAGAGTATTCTCTGCCTGAACACTTAGAAGACCGATTTGCTTACTCACTTGGCTGCTGAGCGCTTCTAGCTCTCCCAACAACAAAGGGATTTGCTCTTCAACTCGATCTAACGACATGGATTAACTCCACTTAGCGTATAGCTGAGCTAGGTGAGTTAAGTTGCTGTCGAGCGATTCCGCTTGGGTGTAGCAATACGGCTTAAACTTAGTCGGGCGGTTTTGCATTTGATCGATATGAAGCGCATAGATTGGCTTCTTACCATCCGCTTGCAGTCTCGCTGCATCACGAGTTTTCAATAGACGGAAGCTGTCTTCTTCTGACATTTGCAGAGCAATCTTATGACGGAAGCTTTCAATGTCATTGCGGTCAAAGGCTTTTGTCACAGAGCGAACATTATCAAAGCTTAGAATCAGGTGAATACCATACTCCGAGCCATGCTCTAGCAGCGTTGCAAAGTGAGCGCCACTTTCATCAGCGTGTACTTTCATGCCGTGTGCATTGTCTTGCTTTGCAAGCTCTTTCACACGTTGTGCTTCGTTAATCACCACGAAGATTGATGGCTCAGCCAACATCTCTTCTTCATCCATCTCACGACGTTTTTCAAGCTCAGCAGCAACCGCATCAAGTTGAGGCGCAAAGTCTTTGAAGGTTTCGCAGAAAGTCGCATTGTTTGATAGCGCTTTTTCATTGGCTGCAGCCATTACGCCATACCATTGAGAGCCTTTAATGCTGCGATCTAAGATATGAACTTGGTATTGATCGTTAAGCGCATTGATTGGCATTTGAGCCACCATGTAACCCAACATACCTAGGCGAGCTTCATTGCTGTCACCCACCAACACCATATGTTCACCAGCGCGACGGCGCAGCACCACTTTCGCTTGGCCATGAATGTTCATCTCTTTACCTAGCCAGAAAACAGACGGACGCTCGACTGGGTACCATTCGTTCTCGTTTAGGCCACCAAGGTGCTGAGGCTGGTTCGCGTAACGAATCCACTCATCTTCTGTTGGACGTTGTTGATGATGAGCAAATAGAGTATTCAGCTGAGCATTATCCGTTAATTGAGGCTGCTCTGAACCATCAAGCAATACGGTATGGTTTTCACCACCTTGCTCATCCCACTTAGCCACAAGCTGATCAAGCAATTGCTGGCGCTCTGACTCTTCAATGTAAGCCACGCGGCCTGTATCACATGGCACTTCATCCACACCACCGTTGTGGCTTGTCACCACTTGGCCTGTTTCCGTACAACCGCGGATAAGCTGCTTACCTTTAGATCCAAACTCTTGCAGTGACGTGATCTCTTCACCACTCATCTTCATGGCAACACGCAAGTTGATGTTACTGAATGTCGCTTGTGGCTGAGACATGCCCGGAACCACAAACTTCTGAGAACCAACAAACATGTGGATACCTGCGCTTCGACTTTGCGATGCGATAGCAATCATCAGCTGCGAGCCTAGGCCTGTTTTGTCATCTTCAAATAGGGTTTGGTATTCGTCGATGATTAGCATTAAGCGTGGCAGCTTGCCGTTTGGCGAACCCGCTTTGCGGTAGCTAATAAAGTCTGAGAAACCAAGCTCTTTGAACATGTCGTTACGACGGTTCATTTCATCCAATAGCTCTTGCAGTACACTACGCGCTAATTGCGGGCTCGTGTTAAGAGAAACTACGCGTGCATGAGGCAGTTTAGGATAGCTTTGGAACTCAACACCTTGCTTACCATCGATTAGATAGAACTGAACATCTTCAGGACTGTAACGACTTGCCATCGAAAGAATAAACGCGTGGTACAAGTTCGACTTACCCGCACCTGTCATCGCTGCCAACATACCGTGTGAAGATGGCTGCTTGTTACGCTCACCAAACCAAAGTTCGATGTCATTTTTACGGCTACCAGAGCCACCGATTGGTGCAGAAATGACTTCCGTTGCATTCTCTTGCCACCACTGGTTTGGATCAGTACAGATCACATCAGAGAAACCTAGCTTAGTTTCTTTTGGTTTAGCTCGGCTTAGGCCATCAAGAATGGCGTTCATAACCTCAGAGCTTTCCACACTATCTCGATAACCTTTACCTAGGTTCCAAGTAATTTGGTTGTCATTGTTGTAAACATTACGAACTTCTGGGAACAAGGTCTTTAATGACAAACCATTTGGCAGCTCAGCTTTCGAATCAAGATCAAGTAACACGATTTTGCCCGCTTTCGGGCCTGTATTCGCAATCTTAGCCAGCAGCTCAATTGAACGACGGTCATAAGCTTGCGGGAAGTCTTTTGCCACGATCAACTCAAATTTCGCGTTACCTAAAATCTCTTCATCCACATCAACCAGACGTTCAGTGTTGTTATCAAGGTAGCTGTTTTGAATACGCACGATATCCGTCAGGATTTCTTCCAGTACACGCGAAACATCGTTATCGACCATACGTTTAAATGGCAGGCGTTTAGTGTATGGGAAGCTTTGACCCATCTTAACTGGATCAATCAGAGTAAACTGAGAAGAATACGGTAGCATCGTCGCTAGACGGAAAACAAACGCATTGATTTTGCTAACCGAATGCTCGTCTTGAGAAAAGCAGTAACAGTAGTCAGAGCTATAAAATGGGATCTCTTTGGGTACGCTAACAACGTGTTCCGCATTTTGACCATCGGTATAGGTAATGTCTTCCATACCCACAACAAGATTACGCGGTAGATAGTTATGATCAAACGCGTAATTGTCCCAATCCACGTCTGATAACCAAGGCTGTAATGGCGCAGGCAAACGAGCCAATAGCTGACGCATGTTACCCACTGAAATAGCAAGGTCTTGATGGTTCGCTGCAACCACCTGCTCTGCTTGCACTTGGGCATTAGGTAATACTTTTTCTTCTAGGTAGTTCACTACCTCACGTACGCCATCAGCTTTGCCGCTTAGCGCTTGTTTTAACTGTTGGCCTAGCTCTTTGCGCTTTAGGTCCGCTTCTTTAAGTTTTGTATCTAGTGTAATCATCGGAAAACCTTAAGCCATTTGAGTCTGAATAAAACCAGCTAGCACGAGAATAAATGCCGCAGTCCACATCAGTTTCTTCTGTAGACTCTTACGACGAGAAGCGGCTAGCTCTGCCTTTGCTTCTGCCTCGGCTTTCAAGCGCGCTTCTTCTTCACGCTGGCGTTGCTCTTCTGCTCTCTTTTCATCAAGCAGGTGCTGATAATGGCTATAAAACGCGTTTTCCGATGTACGGATCTCACCTAGAGTATCCGTAACTTGTTGCCAATCTTGTGGGATCTGTTGGCTGAAAGATGCAAGTTGCTCAGCGACGTCTTGCGCTAACGGTGTTTTGCTTGAAATCTCACTCAACTGACGCGCTTGGCTTAATAGATTGGTAAATGCTTGGGCATGTTCACGCTCACTTTCCAAAGAGGAAGAAGGCTTACCGCCTTGGCGCAAGTCATCAAGGGACGAATCAATGACAGATTCGTTTTTGGAAAGGTAACTCTCAATAGATGACAGGGTACGTTTAAGAGAAGCGCTGTGCTCTTGAACGACTTTCGTACTGTTCTCAACAGTTTTCTGACTGTTTTCAATATTTTTGCCTGCTTTTACGCGCGCTTCATGCACTGGTAAAAAGGCACGTCTAAACTCTTCGATACTCTCGAAGTTTGCCAAGCCTTGATCTTGCATACTCTTCCTAACAAAGTTGTTAAATTGACATTCATACAATCGCTAGGAACCGCCTGAAAGCTTTGCCGTCCCTAGCAAATAAGCTATACATTTTTTAGTTCAGCTAGTCATATATAAACTAATTAACTAACTGATTAATAATGGAGACGAACGGTATCATGCACATAATTTTCGTTCAATTTTATGAGTATGCAAAAGCAGCATACGAACTCCGCTATTTATAAAAATGTGAAGAAAGCCACATCAAAGCGAGAACTCGCTCAAGCCTTACATATCAAGGCGAGCAGCGAGCGCGCTTATGCTGATATGAATTGTAAAAAACTGCACAAAATATGATAGGGACGTAAAAAACCGCAAAAGCCGCAAAATTTTTTAAACTTTTTATCGACGACAAAAAGCCCTCACAGTGTGAGGGCTTGTTACATAAGGGGGTGACTAAATCTTATCTTTCAGAGGATGCTTAGTATTTCTTCAAAATTGCAGCAATTTGCTCTGTGTTTTCAGCTTCAATCATCGCGGTGATATCATCATCGTTTTGGAACAATTCAGACAAAGCAACGATGGTTTGGATATGACTATCAGAGTCCATCGCGGCCAATGTAATGGCAACAAATACGTCGCCATTATCTTCTGATTGTAAATCCACACCATGTTTAAACACGGTTACCTGAAGAGAGGCTTGGTTCACGCCATCTTCTGGACGAGCATGTGGCATTGCAATCTTAGGTGCTAGCACATAGTACGCGCCGATCTCTTGATGCTTTTGCTTAATCGCTGCGAGATAACTTGGCTCTACTTTGCCTTGCTCTAAAAGCTTTGAGCAGGTGATATCAAGCGCTTGCTCTACCGTTAACTCTTTTTGCTCTGTGATGACAATGCCATTGTCACCGATTAGGTTAAAGATACTCATGACACAATCCAACCTAGAATCAGACCAACAACACCGAAGTCAAAGTCAGCAAATGTTGTTGCTTCAAGGCCTAGGCCACCGAGTACAGGAAGAAGCAGCATAGGTAGGAACGAGATACATAAGCCTTGAGTAAATGAACCTAGAATCGCACCACGTAGACCACCTGTCGCGTTACCGTAAACACCAGCCGCGCCACCAACGAAGAAGTGAGGAACCACGCCTGCTACAATTATTGTCCAACCGAATGCGCCTTGAATACCCATAGCAACAAGACCTGCAGCAAAAGAACATAGGAAACCAATTAGTACCGCATTAGGCGCTACTGGGAATACCATCGGACAATCTAGTGCTGGTTTAGCGCCTGGAACTAACGTATCTGAAATACCTTTGAACGCCGGAACGATTTCAGCAATCAGCATCTTCACGCCTTGCAGAACAATGTACACACCACCAGCAAACACGAGAGATTGCATAAAGGTAAACACAACCCAGTTTTGACCGTCAGATACTGTTTCAACAAACTCACCACCTGCAAACACAGACGCTAGCATGAAGAACACAGCCATAGTTGTCGCTACCGCTACTGGCGTATCACGCAGGAACATTAGGCTCTTAGGAACGTTGATGTCTTCTGTTGATTTAGACGTATCACCAAATTTGCTACCGATAAAGCCAGATACTACGTAAGACAGCGTTGAGAAGTGTCCAATCGCAAGTTGATCGGTGCCCATTACCTTTTCAGTGTACTTTTGGCCAATCGCTGGCATAACCACCATCAGTGAACCCACTAACATTGAGCCAATTGCAACCAATGCCGTGCCTTTGATGCCCGCAGTAGACAGAATGACTGCCACCAGCATCGACATGAACATTGTGTGGTGACCAGTTAAGAAAATATATTTAAGAGGAGTGAAACGAGCCAATAAAATGTTCACTACAAAAGCGAAGAACATAATAAGTGCCATTTCATAACCAAATGCTTCTTGTGCTAATGCGACAATTGCTTCGTTATTTGGAATTACACCACTTACACCAAATGCTTCTGTAAATACTACTGAGAAATTATTTAGCGCACCAACTAATGCACCAGCACCAAAACCTAAAATTAGGAAACCCATTACGGTTTTAATTGTGCCTTTTAAAATCGTTGAAATATCAGCCTTTTGCGCAATCAAACCGACAAAAGCTATTAAACCAACCATGATTGCTGGCTCTTTTAATAAGCCGAGCATGAACTCAAAAAAGTTTTGCATATTATTTACCTTACATAAATTGTTTTAATTGCTCTTCGATAGATGCCTTATCAAAGATATTCGCTAGGCTAACAATATTTTCTTTTCCTGCTTCTGCTAATTGGTTTGCTACATCCGTTGCCGCTACCCAAATATCTGCTTTACTTGATGCTGCTGATGATAAATCTTCATGATCAACTTCGGCTTCCAAGCCAATTTTACCTGCGACTTCCTTTACCGCCATTTCCATCATCAGTGAAGTACCAAGACCGTTTCCGCAAACAACCATAATCTTTTTCATATTCGTAATCTCTGTAGGGGTTAATCAAAGTGGCAAATATTCATTGCTCTTGTTTGTTGAGAGAATCATATCCAAAACCCTTCAAATCAGAATAGATCACCATCACAAAACCAAAATGACCTTGTGATGGAGATCTCGTATTTGAGCGAGTTTTATAAGCATTCTATTGTTATTACCTCTTTGGGGTTAGAAATAGAATGACGTATTTTTAGTATGTTTTTAGAAAGGAATTTTAAAGTGTGAAGTGCGTATATGAACTGATGTAAATATGATAACTGCCGTACTTAAATAAATTTACTTACCATAATCTGTAAGCATTTTCTTAAGAAGGCTATTAACGTCTTTCGTTTTCTTGTTTCTTTTCGTAAGTGCAGATAATGATGTAGGTCTTTCAGTTTCTTCCGGCTGCTTATCGGTATTTTCTAAGCCCTTTTTCATTTTTTGTACTGCTGGTAGCAGCATACGAATCTCATCACCCTGCTCATTTTCCAATACAACGATATTGTCAGACTCAACTTGAACAATCGTTAAAATACCATGTTTTACTGATTCTACCTTTTCACCAACCATAGAAGATTGTGGAGGCACAGAGCGATCAGACAGTTGGCCACTGCGCAATTTAGCCGCCGTGATGGAGCGAATATTGCCGGTATTTTCAAACGCAACGATCACGGTGTGGGTATTGTAATATTCCACTACCTGAACGTAGCCGTGTTTTTTGGTTTCAAATCTAGCACCAATTTGCATATCTAATGGTGCTTCCATTTTTTTCATTAACATCCAGAGTTCCTGATGCCTCTCTATAAAATTGCTATAACTTCTCAATGCGGGATAAGAAAGTAAGCCCACTTAAAAACTATGTAGCATGAAATACTTTGCAGCATGAGAAGGCACACACTCTAAGTATAAACGCAGGTATGTTCAAATTGAATAATACACTCTTGAGTCAAATAGACGATCTAGCTCTAATTCAAGCGATGCAAACTTATCTCTCAGTAGATATACAAGAGTTGTATGAGAAGAAACGGCGTTGGTGGGCTATTTAACTAGAACGCCTTAACCAAGCTCGACTAGCGACTCAACACTGATGGCATCATGACGCCAATACTCAATATCACAACTGATTAGCTGACCCTGTTGATCATAATTGATACGCTCAACCACAAGTGAAGGCGTGCCTGATGTGGCTCTTAGTGCCTGAGCAACGTCACCCAGCAATGAACTGGTTGAAATGCGATAGTGCGTTTGTTGATACTGCACAGAAAAATGGTCGTGATAGACATCAGAGATAGAATTGATCACTTCAAAATCAAGCAAGTTTGGGAACTGCTGAGGATTGGAATAGTGAGTAACGTATGCGACAGGGCGATCTTCCAAATAACGAACGCGATCTATTTGGTAAACATCAGAAAAAGGCGGCAGTTTAAGTAAGCGCGCTGCGAGCTTATTCGCCAGTATTGCTTTGGCACTGATTAGCTCAGTTTTCGGTGTTCTATTTTGCGATTGAGCAAGCTCAGAAAAAGCACCTCTCTGCTTAGGATCGTAACGCAATGGCTGAGGAGAAATAAACCACCCTCGGCGATCTTCTCGATAAATGCGTCCCTCCGCCTCAAGCAGCGATAGCGCCTCGCGCAGTGTTACCCGCGTAGTATCAAACGATTCAGCCAATTTACGTTCCGCTGGCAACTTTTGCCGCGGAGCTAACATGCCTGCTTCAATTTGCTCCACTATCGAATCTTTAATTTTTACGTACTGCACAAGTATCCTTATATCCCTCCCCGCTGTTCGCTCTAGACTCTAGAACTGAACTACTCCAGCCCACAAAACAAGACTGATACGGAATCTGAACGATTGATTTCACGAAATATTACCGCATTAGCGATCGCGCGTACATGACGCAAGATTCAGGTTGAGACGAATCGAGCATTGGCTATACAGCGATACTCGTCGATTCATTCAACAGGCATTCAACGGTGAGTCGCGCGTATTAAAAATAAACTCAGTTAACAAGGAAAAATCAGTGGTTAATCTTTCCAATTTTCTCACCTAGTGAGGTTATCTTGCTTATTTATATGAAAAAACGCATGAAACCCGGCAACGAATCCCCTTCACCTTGACCGAATTTCACTCGCTGATGCGCGTTAAAATAGACCGTCCAAACACATCGCTCCCGAAGCTCACAACCAAGGTGCATCAGTATGGACAAAAACGCGCAAAAACTTCTTAACTGTCTTTGTAATCAATACGATAGACTAGCTAAAAACCTTCAACATCGCCCTTTTCCTGAGTTCTCAGAAACCATTAAATCCGAGTTCGGATACTGCTACGTACGCTGCGCTGTTGGCAGCCAACGCTTTTCAATTGTCTCGGTACATTTCGCCCCGTCTGTCAGAGGGCAAGGCATCTTAACCGCGTTTATTGACCATATAGAGCACAACCCGCACCACTACCAAGGCGTCGAAGTTGCAATCATTGAAAACAAAGGGCTCGCTCAGCACCTACTCTCTCTTGGATGGCAATACAAATCTTGGTTCTCTAAGGTGTTCTTCTCTAACAAGCCGACTCTAGTTCATGATTTTTGAATGAGTCACCTGACGACGATTTACAACTCACTTCCCGCTGCTAAATCGTCACTACGCGGCCCGTCGGCAGCAGCTCTAAACGATCGCTAAGATTTTCTTTTAAAAGTTGGAACGCTTTCATTCCGGTGCAATGGCCGGTGTAATACATATCAATAGGATACTGAGCCAATAGATGGCCAATTTCTCTGATCTCTTGTGAAGTGCCACCTATGCTATTGAAAATAGGTAGTCCCACGAGATGAAAACCACCTACAACTGCTTTGATATCATGTTGAGGGAATCGCTCAATGACCGTTTCAATCATATTCAACACGCCACTATGGGCACAGCCAGTAAATATCACCAAACCATCACTTTCTTCGATCACAAGAATCTGCTCATGTTCGAACGAGTCATGCACTAGCCCTGCTTCTGTCTTTGTGTACAGATATTGATTACCTTTCGGCTTGGGATGCTTATTACATATTTCGGTAATGACATGGATGTTGGGCGCAATCTCTGTAGTACGATCGAGGAACATAAAACGATGAGCCTCACTTTGCAGCATCGCCTTATCAATACCAACATTACTTTTAAAGCCTAAGGCTCGAAAATAGAAATCCTGACTCTCACTCTGTTTAAGATACACTTTGGCAGATGAGTTCTGCTCAGTGAAATACTTGGTACCATTACAATGGTCATGGTGTCGGTGAGATATCACCACCATATCGACTTGCTTTATATCAACATCTAACGCTTTAGCGTTATCAATAAAAGTACTTCCACTCCCCGTATCAAAAAGAAGCTGCTTGCCCATTGTTTCAACATGAAATGACAGCCCTCGCTCTACAGAAAGATCAGGCCGTTCATCTAAACGGGTATTATCAACCAATGTTGTCAGTTTCATAATGTCTCAGACGGTATAACTCAATGTCGGTGATTATACCGCCTGAAACTCTGGGTGTTAGGCTCTACCTATCATTTATAAATAATATCAATAATTTAAAGTTAAACTTTCTAGATATCCCCAAGAGTAGCTAGTTGCCGAGCACAATCCCCTCACGCCGAGAATCTGCGCCGCCGGTCATTTTCCCATCTTGGAACACCACACCATGAAGGCCAGAGTTGAGATCTCGCAAGTTAACTTCGAATCCCATCTTCTCCAATGGCGCTTTGAACTTCTCAGCATCGGTGCCGATTTCAAGATCATAGGTACCAAAACGATTCAGCATATTAGGCATTTCTATCGCTTGTTGAATAGGCATTCCCCAATCAATATGGGCAATCAAGGTTTTGGCCACATAGCCAATAATGCGCGAACCTCCCGGTGATCCAATCGCCATATAAGGCTCGCCCTCTTTCATCACTATGGTCGGTGCCATGGAGGAGCGAGGTCGCTTGCCGGGCTCAACTCTGTTCGCGATTGGCAAACCATTCTTATGGGAAGCGAACGAAAAATCGGTCAGTTCGTTGTTTAGCAAGAAGCCATTGGACATCACACGAGAACCAAAGCCGTTTTCTATAGTGCTGGTCATTGAGATGATATTGCCCTCACCATCAACAATAACGATATGAGTGGTACTTGGTAGCTCTATGGATTCATCATCGGCCATAGCAATTTTCATATCCCAAGGCGGCTCGCCCGCAGCGGCGGATTCAAGAGCTTCCCCTTGCGTTATCAATGCTGCTCGCTGCGCTAAATATTCTGGGTCAAGCAAGCCTTGTGGCATGGGTACATAATCAGAATCTGCCATGTAGCGCCCACGATCAGCAAAGGCGAGGCGAGAGGCATCGCCGATAATCTGCCACGATGTCGGGTTATCTTTACCTAACTTAGCCAAATCAAAATGGCTGGAAATACCAAGTATTTGCCCCAAGGTTAACGCGCCAGAACTTGGCGGCCCCATACCGCACACATCGTATTGATGGTAAGCCGAGCACACCACGTCACGCTCGATAACTTTGTAAGTGGCGAAATCTTCCATCGCTAACAAACCGGGGTTATCTTCAATCGCGGTGACTTTATTGACGATACTCTTGGCAATATTGCCAGTATAAAACGGAACTGAACCCTGTTTAGCAATAGTTTGAAGCGTTTCCGCGTATGCTTTGTTCACTAGCTTATAGCCTTGTGGCAACGGTTCACCATCTTGGGTGAAAAAGTAAGCCTGAGTGTCAGGGTAGCGAGCTAATCGCGCCTTATCATTCGCAATAGAAGTAGCCATACGAGGTGACACTTCAAACCCATTATTGGCTAACTGAATTGCAGGTTGCATCAGCTCAGCCCAAGGTTTATCACCATATTTTTGGTGCATAGTTTCAAGCAGCTTAACGGTGCCCGGCGTTCCCACCGATCGTCCACCGACAACCGCGTCAAAGAATTTAAGCGATTGACCGTGTTTATCTTGAAACAGCTCTGGTCTCGCGGCTAGTGGCGCCGTTTCTCGCCCATCAAAACTGGTCAGCGCCTTTTTCTTTGCATCCCAATAGACAAGAAATGCCCCACCGCCTAAGCCTGACGATTGCGGCTCGACTAACCCAAGCACAGTTTGCACTGCCACCAGCGCATCAGCCGCGCTACCACCTGAGTTAAGTACTTGATAACCCGCCTCTACCGCCAATGGGTGCGCAGCCGTCACGATAAATTGCTTTGCTTCAACCGCTTTCTTTGTGCGTATTTCATTGGTTGCCTCTGGTGCAACCGAGTCTGCAATTTGTGCGTCAGCAAGCACAGCCCATGAAGCCATCCCTGCAATGGCTGCAAGCATTGTTAATCTAGCCATGAATATCCTTATTCGTTGTCATTCACCTAATAGGAGAATAGGTGAGCAACAGCAAAACGATAGAATGAGATAACAGGTTTGTGACGCCTTGGACAACAATACCCACTAACGAACTGAGTCTCATTTGTAGATAGTAAAGTGCTGAGTTATTGCTATAATCCGGCGATTTTTCAAAGGCTAACCCTTTGCCTTCCCACACAATAAGAACCGACTTATGTTATTTAAAGTGCAGACCGCTTCATGACGCTCAAACAAATCCTTCAAATTGGTAATGTCCGTAATTTCCTAATATTTAGAAGCAGTTACTTTGCGCGCTTTTATTACCCAATATTCACCCTACTCTACTTAGATTACGGGTTGAGCCTTTCTCAGTTCGCGATGCTGAATGTAGTATGGGCCGCGACCATAGTGCTTGCCGAAGTACCCTCTGGCGCTTTTGCCGATACCTTAGGCCGCAAAAAATTGGTGGTGCTTTCGTCGCTGGTGATGTTTGTTGAAATTGCCATGATCGCCTTTGTGCCAACAGGTAATCCAAGCTTGGTGTTCGCCGTGTTCTTTATAAACCGAATATTAAGTGGCTTAGCGATGGCCTTGGCAAGTGGCGCAGACGAAGCCTTGGCCTACGACACATTAAAAGATCAAGGCAAAGAAGAGTTGTGGCCGAGGGTGCTGCAAATCCAACTTCGCCTTTCTTCAACCATTGGTATTTTTGTTACGCTCATCGGCGCAGCCATGTATGACGTAAGCTTCATGGCAAGTGTGTACCAGTCTTTAGGGTTCACAGCGCCAGAAAGCACGCAAGAAATCATGCGCATTCCGGTGTATGCCACTCTAGTTGTGGCATTGATTGCCATTTATGCCGCGCTTAACATGAAGGAAGATAAAAAGCGATTACCGGAAGATAGCGGTAAAGTGGCGACAACATTAGCCAGCCTCAAGCTCACGCTTAATACTGGCAAATGGATAAGTTCAACCCCTCACGTTCTCTTCATCCTGCTGTTCTATGCCTTGTTTGAGCATACGTCGCGCATGTTCTTTACTATGAACAGCCAATATTACACCGCCATCAATGTTCCGATTATTTACATCGGTTTGATAGGTGCAGGTGTGAGCTTGCTTAAAATCATCTTAGCCGGACAAAGCCGCAGATTGGCTGAAAAAATGGCGCCAAAAGCGTTCATTGTGGTTATGGGGCTGGCAAGTATTACAACCTATTATTGGATAAGCCTAGGTTGGTCAATCTACGGGGTGATACCTGCGCTCATCATGGTATTTATCATCATGACGATGAACATTTTCATCAGCTACCACCTGAACAAGAACACCGAATCACACCACAGAGCCACCGTACTCAGTTTCAAAGGCTTAATGTTCAACCTCGGTTATGGATCGATTGGTATACTTTACGCCTACTACTACAAGCTACTTTCGCAAAACTACACATCAGAAGAAATCGAGGCCAACATCGCGTTCTTAGACTCTTTATCATCGTTTGTGTATTACTTTGCGTTTCTGTTTTTCGCCGTTAGCGCAGTGTTCTATTTTAAAGACAAGAAAGAGCCGATTTTTTAGTGCTCGAATGCTGGTACAGCAGATAAACACTTCATAAAGCGCCGTCAAAGGCGCTTTTAGGGATAGAAGGAATCATGATAGGAAATAGGTTTAATTACTACGATACTCGATTTTTCGTTTAGCTCATTTTTGGACTGAAACGTTTCAGTGGCTTTACTAAATTAGCAAGTCATGAATAACTACAGGTGTGGAAAGTTTGCGAATATCATTCAAACAAAATGGCTGTAGCATTAAGCCAGTAATGTAGTGATGAGTAAAAGTATTTCGCCGCGCATGCGAACCTCAAAAATAGAAAGAAGGGTATATGGATTGCTAGACTTTATAAAATTACGACATATAGACTCTTAGAAACAAAAATAGCCCCTTGCCTAAATTTAAAGAACAAGGAGCTATATACGGGGGCTGTTCTAGTTGGGCAGTCAAATCTGCCAAGCTATATCAAGGTTAAGCTTGGTACTCAGGGTAGTCGGTTAGACCTTTCTCTGCACCACCAAAAAGCGTGTCAGGATCGTGCGCTGCAAGTGGGTAATCGTTTTGAATACGTGCTGGTAAATCTGGGTTTGATACGAATGGGCGACCAAAACCAACCATATCTGCAGTGCCACCTGCTAGCGCTTCTTCCGCTGTTTCAGCGTTGTAGCGACCAGCCCAAATTAGCACGCCTTGGTAAGCTTCGCGTACTGCGGCTTTGAACTCAACTGGTGTGCCCGGTGCGTCATCCCAGTCAACTTCTGCAAAGTGCACGTAAACCACGTTTAGTGTGTTTAGTAGTGCAGCTGCTGCGGTATAAGTCTCAACAGGATTTGCATCTACTGCACCATTTAGTGTTGTAAACGGAGCAAGACGAACGCCTACACGGTCAGAGCCGATTGCTTCAGAGATTGCCGTAACCACTTCACCAAGGAAGCGTAAACGATTTTCAACTGAACCGCCGTATTCGTCGGTACGGTTGTTTGCTTCAGAATCGATAAACTGGTTTACAAGGTAGCCGTTTGCTGCGTGCAATTCGATGCCATCGAAGCCAGCTTCAATAGCGTTAAGCGCGGCTTGACGGTATTGCTCTACAACAACTTTGATGTCTTCTTTTGTCATTGCACGTGGTTCTACAACGTCAACGAAACCTGGAGCATTGCTGCCATCGTCGATGAACACTTTTACACCTTCAGCTTTCAGCGCAGAAGATGAAATAGGCTGCTCGCCACCGATGTTAGCAGGGTGAGTAACACGACCTACGTGCCAAAGCTGAGCAAAAATTTTGCCATCTTTCGCGTGAACAGCGTCAGTCACTTTTTTCCAACCAGCGATTTGTTCTTCAGAGTAGATACCCGGAGTCCAAGCGTAACCTTGAGCGTTTGGTGCGATTTGCGTACCTTCCGCGATAATTAGGCCAGCAGATGCACGCTGAGCGTAGTATTCCGCCATCATGTCGTTCGCAGCATTACCGGGTTGAGTCGCACGAGAGCGAGTCATTGGTGGCATTACGATACGGTTTTTTAGGGAAATTGAACCAAGTTGAAGCGGTTGAAATAATGCGTCTTTCATCTTCTATATCCTCAATAATGACTAGCTAAATTCGTCTTATTTCTCAAGTTGAATAAGCTCGATAGCATAGCCATCAGGGTCTTTAACAAATGCGATATGAGTGTCACCACCAAGTACTGGGCCTGGTTCACGAGATACGTTGCCACCAAGTGCTTTAATGTCAGCACATGCAGAGTAAATGTCTTCAACGCCTAGTGCTAGGTGACCAAATGCATTACCCATGTCGTACTCGTTAGTATCCCAGTTGTAAGTAAGCTCGATAGTTGTACCTCCTTGCTCGTAACCTACAAACACAAGTGTGTAACGGTATTCAGTGTTCTCGTGGCGCTCTAGAATTTTCATGCCAAGTACTTTTGTGTAGAACTCGATTGATTTGTCTAGGTCAGCAACTCGAATCATTGTGTGTAGGAATTTCATATCGCACCTGCAGTTTCTTAATTTTTTCCGTGGAGTCTCGCTCCAAGCTATGGCGTAACTATAAGGTGAGTAATGCGAAAAATTAAATTATGATAGATTATTATTTTGATAATTTTTTGTTATAGGTAGCAAGAGCGAGTTTTCGGTTTGTCGTTGTCAGTTTTCAGAGGAGCGCTGCGTTTCAATGAGCTTGTTTTTGTTACTGGTGGTGCTTTTTTAGGAGACAGGAGTGGAAACTAGAAACATCCCCATATCTAAGTGTCGGGATGTAGTCGTTATATATTTAACGGTGCTTTGTGTGTTCTTAGAGCGTTCACGATTTCAGTTATCGCACGACATATTAATTGTGTAGAGTGTTAAATCTAAGTGATTTTGGGGCAAAAACGCGTTTCAAGCTAGCCAAGTGAATACCCTCTCCAAACACTGGACTCCTTCCTTTCAACACTAAATCTCTGCGACCTTCTCTGTTGATAGTGATAGACTTCCTGCATCAGAATTACCGAGAAACTAGGTATTTATAATTTATGTTTATCCATCACGTTAACGGCATCGACTGGCTAGTAATCACCGCTTTTGAAGAACTGAAACCCATGTTTATCGAAGATGCTGGCGCGATCCCCTCTTACTTCTCTATTGCCAGTGAACTGAGCCTAATTGATCAAGCCAACCGCAAATATGGGTATTTGCCTAGCCTCGACGGTGTCATCACCGATACCGGCACATTTCAAAGTAAGAATAACGAAGAAGATTTAAACCCACAGCTTGCCTGCCTAGTTGAAGGGCGTGGTCGAGTGTTTATCTACCACGGAGGCTTTGTGGCTTTTGTGGATGACGAGCAAACCTTTATTACTCGAATGAACTGAATAATTCAGTAAGTTAAAATCGATACATTCACCTACCTAGCAAAGAATCAGGTACTAATTAGGTAGGCAAAAACGCAAAAGCCCCGATAACTCAATGAGCTATCGGGGCTTTCTAAATAAATGGCACGCCCTATAGGATTCGAACCTATGACCACATCCTTAGAAGTGATGTAGTCACAGGATTACACACAATTACCTAAAGTTACATTGCCATTTAAAATCAACAATTTAATGACAGTCAATAAGATAACAGTATCACTTATAGTTACATTTGGCTACACTAGACTAAACAGTAACCCGACTACATAGCCGACTACGAAGTTTAGCTAATAGCAGTTCATTCAAGGTAACTAATATGTTAACTGTAAAAGAGATAGAAGCATTTCCTGCAAAAAAAACTGCTTACTATAAACCAGATAGTACAGGCGAAAGAGGAACTGGGCGCTTAACTGTTCAAGTAACTCCCGCAGGATCTAAAATCTTCAAGTTCAAATACCATAAAGAGAAGAAAGAAGTTTTCATCACTTTAGGTAAGTTCCCTGCTCTAACTTTATCTAAAGCACGTGATCTAGCTAACGAGTACAGTACAATGCTCTCTAAAGGATTAGATCCAAAAAATGAGCTAGAAAGGCAGTCTGAAGAGAAGAAAATAGCAGAACGTGAAAAAGATCAATTAGGCACCTTTGAGCAACTTATTGAGTTCCATAAGCAGAACAAACAAGATGATGGAAATCGTAGTCACGAAGACGAATATCAGCTCATAGTGAAAAATGTGTTCCCTCATCTCGACATACATCGAAAGGCGAAAGATTTTGAAACTGAAGATTTTTTGGACATATTAGCAATCCCAATTGAAGAAGGATTTGTGGACAAGAGTAATAAAATTCGCTCCATTCTGCATGCGGCATTCAACTTCGCTTTAGGGTACGAAAATAACCCTAAATTCAGAAAAAGAGAAACCAAATTCGCTCTTGACCACAATCCGATATCGAAAATACCAAAACAACCTGAAAAAATTGGTTCACACTTCCTATCTTGGAATGAAGTAACCCAATTACTTTATGACATGGAACATAGATTTGATGATTTAAACCTTGCATACCAAACCAGACAAGTGCTAAGGCTTTGTTTTTACCTGGGAGGGCAACGACCTCACGAAGTGGTAACGATCAAATGGTCGCACATAAATTTTGATCAAAAAACTGTTCTTGTCAGCGAAGCTTTCCAAAAAACAAAGAAAAATCACATGCTTCCTCTGACTAACTCTGCAATCCAAATACTAGAAGAAATCAGAGAACAAACGGCTACTGTTGGTAGCCCATTTGTTTTCTTTAAGAAAACAAATTCAAATGAACATATGCCTACCAACACTATTGCTCAAGCACTGCTAACTTACAAAAAAGTTACAAAAATTAGGCCTTTTGTCGCTAGGGACTTTCGGAGAACAGTAAAAACATTGGGAGGGGAAATCAAGATTCCCAAAGAGTACCGTGATCGTATACAGGGGCATGCTATCAATGATGTATCTGGTAGGCACTATGATATGTATGAGTACATTGATGAAAAACGATTGGGACTTGAACTATGGGAAAAGGCGCTCAATTCACGCCTTGAAGATTATAAGCTAGTATTTTTTGAGAGAGAGCTTCCTTGGAAGAAAAAGAGCCTTACCTCCTAATACAACTAATTTTATCTACGATAACTGCCAAGAAAGACTCGATAGCTCAATCACAACCAAGCCATTGCCCTTTCGAGTTACAGGCGTGGCTGACAACTAACAAAGCGAGCGGTAGCTTGACCATCCCCAAAAATATCAAAACAGTCGTGCAATAACTTGCACGACTGTGAGGCTTTTCTTTAAATACTGATTTATTTTTTTGTCAATTGAATTTTCTTGACGGTCTTTAAGACACCGTTAAATATCTTATCTCTTACGCTTTCATTGATATCAGTTGGTAGCGAGTTTCCGACAGAATCAATCACCTCCATTGCCGTCGATTCAAACTCATCGAGCAATAAGCGAACCTTTTCTCGCCTTATGTTCGGGACGTTCATAGTGTGAAAGGTATCTTCGAAATGGCGCGGTTGAAGTTGGTGCCACTTCCATTTTCGACCACTAGTGCCACGTAAGCTCATTGCCATCTTGATCTTACGCTCACTCAAACCACGCCCACCTGTCAGTGGATGTGCCGAAATAATGTCATACAGTGGTGCAAGCTGATATCGACCAGATGCGGCTATACTTACAGAGAAATTCTTTCCATGCCCGTCAATGGCAGCTAGTAGCCAAAACAATATCTGAGAACGCGCAAAAGTAACGGTATCGTTGATTTCGTATGAGTATCGCAAAATATCAATAGATTCTTCTATGCCGATACCACCGTCAATTTCATATTTTCTAGCTGAGGGAATCCCTTTTGCCTGGCAAAAATCCTCATGGGGCAAGCGCAAGTAATAGCTGTTATCAGAAGATAATTTTCGGTCAAATCGCTCAACAGACAAGGCACGAACATCACCAGCACGAATAATGTCACAGTTTGCCGTTTGAATGCCGAACGCCTTTGCTAGCCTCATACAAATCAACTCATTATCTACACTAGCAGACAAATCAATAACATTGTTCTGAGAAACAATTTCACCTATTGGCAGCTTGATAATATGCGTAGTTGGAGTCATTCCCTGTGGTAGCATCCATCTTCCATCGTAGAACAGTAAGGCTGTCTTTTCCTGCGCTCCCGCTATCGAGATCCTAAAATCATCTTCCTCTTTCAGCATCCCCAAAGGAGCGTCCTCCATATATCCCTTTAGGATTCTAACCAATTCCTTTTCGGATAACGCCTTTGCGGTTATGGTTCGATGATCATCTACATCAAAGCCCTCTGGAACTAGCGTGATAGCACCTACAGCATCTCGACCAACCTTAGCTAATAGGTCGAATGGCTGTTTAGTATCTGCTTTATAGCGAGCAGCTATTCTATCTCGTATCTGCTGATTATCTGGCAGTAAGTTATCAAAGAAGTTAATAACCTCACTGCCAGTATACGCATCCTTCCTGAGAGGCATAGAAAGCGAGATAGGACGACCATTTGGTGCTAAAACCCAACCCGAATCGTAAGTGAAAACATGTGCGCCGTTTGTGCGCTTTTCAAGTACCCCAACCTTTACGCCATTCATGTAAGCATGAAGTCGATTCACCATTCGTCAACAGCCCCTTTAGTTTCAGTAATGTGCTTGCCTTTCGGCACAATATGCATTTCTAGTCCATTGATAGACAGGAGCTTGAACAATGTTTCTATCGTGGATTTTTCAGGGTTGCTTTCAAAATTAGATACTGTTGCTTGTCGCAGACCAAGATCTGTTTGCTTTAGGCCGCTTTCCTTTCGGGCTTCGCGTAACGCATTGCCGAGGGCTGTCGGTGTGTTGACTAGCATTATGATATCCTTAGTTAGATATGAAGATAGTATGCATTATATACCCCATAAAGTATATGGCGCAAATATACCCCACAGAGTATATTTGATTTTTATACTCCAAACAGTATATGAGCAGAAGTTAGTCAGAAATCTGTCCAAAGCACATATCCTCCAAGAGTTTTATGTAAAACGACTTAGTGAAATAGACTAGTCGTAAATAGCCCAACTACATTGTTTGCGATATCTGGTGTAATGCTAAAACTCAAGAGCGCACTATCGTTCGCAACTCAGAAGAGATCCTTCTTAGTTGCCTAAATCACTTTTGCCCCATTATCAGCTTCGACTGCCAAACTCACATTTTCTGTTAATCGTGACTTCCTCAAATTTTACTCATGTGGCGTTGGTGATATCTATGCATTGGCAGTGAGTATTTAGAAATAAATTCTAGGTTGCTTCAGGACAAAAGCGACTTTGAGTCTTCTCTAGTGATTGTCCTTACACCTCTATAAATGGTTCCGTTGGAAAAACATAGTTAGCGTAAAGGAGTACCGAGGGCTTCTGAAACCAGTTTTTCAAAAGTTGATTCTCTTGACTTGAGAACATGGTCAACTCGTGAGTAGTACCTAACCATAGGATCAATTACATTTATATCTGGGGATGAGTGCTCGTACTGCTTAATCGCATTATTAACAATAAGTTTGCTAAGCCTTTTGTTACTAGAGGCATCCAGCTCTTTGATTAATTTGACGATCATCTCTAGATAGTACACATATTGGTTATCGGTAAGCTTGTTCGACTTAACTAAAGTATAAAATGTACTACCTAGCGTAGAAGCCGCCCAGCGTATAGGTACAGTGTTGACGTCGAGTTGAACCTTGGTGTTGTCATCAGTGTTGTATGTGGCTGCGCCAACCCAGTCCCTCAATGCATCTAACGATTGATAGATGAGATAGTCGAAGCGAGTTGGGAACTCACGGTCTTTGTCTACATCAGAGCTAGGCATATAGTTTTCTAGTATTTGTTCTACATACTTTTCTAAATACATCAACCACATATGATCTTGATGGCCAGTATGGATAGCTCTTGATATCATCACGTTGAAGAAGTGAATACTGACGAAAATAGGGCATACCCATTTTTCTTCTTCGTAATAGGTATGTGAGAAGGGTTGATTATAATAACTGTCATCGCCTTTTTGTTTTTTGATAAATTCTAGCGTGTAATCTCCGATGGGCTTCCAGATTCCAATTTGAGAAGCAATCTCGATGTCTTTGAAGTAGAAGCTTAATAGAGGATTTGAATCATCAATGTAGTACTCACCTGTGTAAGAACAATTCTGGTTATCTCGAAGTTCTCGGTAAAGTTGGCTGGATCTATTGGCAATCAATTCTCTCAAAAATAATGTGTTAAACTCTTCATCAGCTCTGAAACCAACGGTTGTAAACTTCGCGCAAAGCAATGGTTGTGTTTGAGCTAAATGCCCTACAAAAAGGTGGGACTTAAATACGTCGGAGATACTTGAGGATACATCTTCTTTGTATTTGCTGTGTTCGGGTAAGCAATACGACATTGCTAACGCAAAAGGCTTCATCAGATTAACAAGAATTGTTTTGAAGCGACTACTCATTGAACTATCATCAGGTTCATCGCTCGGTTCTAAGTCAATAAGCTCTCTAATAGATGGTCGATAAGGTGCTAGTAATTTAGTGCGAATTCGGTCGAACCAATGGTCTTGAAAAGTAGTGATAAATTGATGATGGTACTTATCCATCAAGAACGCCAACTGTTCGAATTTCTGGTTTCTCAGTAAATGACTTGATTCTTTCTGCCAATCAAAAATTTTTGTTTTAGGAAGACGCTTCCCTCCAAGCTTCAAAGCTAGGTAAAGTAAGATCGCGACGATAGCAGTAAACGCTGTGAGCTTCTCATCAAAACCCCATAGCCATTTTAGCGGTAAGGCTAGGCCAATAGCATCCAACACAGGAAGGTAAATACTGTAGAGTAAAGTGATGACCAAAAAACCAATTACTGACTTGTCAACCCATGAGAACCTCAGTTTCAAATCAATTCGCTTCTCTTCAGCGAGCAGTGTATATCCAGCCACTAATATGGCTAGTACTGTCAGGGCGTTTGCGTCCACTGTATTTCCTTTTGTAATTTTGAACGATATAAGCATCGAGATGACTGCGGAAAGCCACTATTGTAATGGTTTTAATTTAGCCACAGCATCACTTGCTATAAGAGTTCAAATTGTTCACGTCTCACAACTCTCTGAAATCCTTAGCGCATCTTCAATCTCGACACCAAGGTATTCAATCGTGCTTTCCAGCTTAGCATGACCTAGAAGTAATTGAATAGCCTTAAGATTCTTCGTGTTAGCGTAGATCAAAGTAGCCTTTGTTCGGCGCAGTGAATGTGTGCCGTATTGCGTTTTTATTCATTAATGATTTTCATATGGTGTGAAGAATTGGTCAGTTCAGAATACATAAAGTAATGAGTTGAGAGTTTTTTAGACTATTGAATCTAAGCTAGGATTAACTGACTAACGAAGTAGAGCAATGTTCACTCTTAATAGAAAATCTACAGAGCACAGCTCTGTAGCCTAGCTAACCGCTCTCTTAAATAGATATGGTATCACTTGAAATGATGGGGAATATGCATTCAATAAATTCTGTGAAGATAAGGTCAGATTAAATAATTATCGCGGTTATCAAGAACACTGTTCTCATAAATTCATAACTACATTAAATTTTGTTTTTTGTTTTTTGTTTTTTTAAATATGAAAAAATAAGTTATGTTTGAACACTGTTCTGAAAATTTTAGTCCTGAGTTTAACCTTTATATCCCCCACAACAATACAAATCGATAGGCAGGACGAAGGCTTTCCAGAAGCAGAAGACAGCTACAGCGAACCAGAAAATCATTGAATTACAAAGCGAAATTTTTTGATGCACGAAAATCACATTGCAGACGAAGCAGACAAACTTCTCTGCACGAAAGCTTGCGCTACGTGCAAACAAATAAAAAAGTGTCACACGAAGCACTAAAACTGTCTTTTGCGACACAGCAATTGCGCTCTGTGACAACGAAAAAAAATCAACAAGAGAAAATTTTGCTCATTTATTTTTAATTTTTCGGCCTTGCTCCTTATATTAAAGCTATAACCGTTATAATAGTTATAACAGTCATAATAGTTATAACATATTTTTTTGAGGGAATGTAGCCTTATTTAGTTCCAAGGATTAATAACCAATAAATAAAAACGACAATATAAAAACAATTATTATTCAAACAAGAAAACTCAAGGCATTTAATAGAGACACTATTCCACGAAAAATCATGCTGCTTGCCAGCATTAATACATTTAGTTATTTACCTATTTGACAATCAAATTATTATAGTTGACCTTCTAATGCTAAATAATTTTATTCTTCAATTTGTATACAGCAGTTCGTGACACACCTAATATTCTCGCAATCTCATTCATCGTAAGAGATGGGTCATCATCTCTTTCTTTTAATAGCTGTTTCAACTGTTCACGCTTCGCTATGTTAGGATTGGTGCCTTGTTTAGCTCCACTTAAAACGGGGAAATTATTAACTATCATAAACGCTTCATATCTGCGTATACAGTTTAGGAGTGTCAACGATTTTTGAATGTTATTCGCACTCTTTAACCAGATCAGAGCATCCTTAATTTTCCACAAGTTTGCCTCAACGTCCCCTCCTAGCACCCTTGCAACGTTTACAATCCAATCGTCGTAGCAAGAAGTAATGTTGTCGATAACATTAATTTGCTCGTAAGCATGGGGGTAATGCTCCCGTGCAAATGCCAGTATAGCTTTCGCATGGCTTTGCCAGCCTGCATTGTCTCGATCCAGTTTGAGTAGCTCAGACATCACCAATCGCGGCTCTACTGAGAATAAGTTAAGCCAAGAATAAAGAGTTCTTGCATCCAAGCGTTCTTTACCTTGTTTATAGTCTTCTAGCTTACTTTGCGCATCTTCATCATCACTATGGCGATAGACGGCAGAAATCAATCTTCTTGTGGCTTTCTTATATGCTAAAGCACTCCTAGAAGAGTGATGATCCTTACAGTAATAAGGTGACTGATTCACTCGCTTAAAGCATAATGCACAGAACGGTAAAGCCTGTTCAGTATAATCTTTCTTGGATTTGTCAGACGATGGCTTTTGGGGAGTAAACCCCTTTGCTTTGACAAGCATTTGCTCAATGGCATCAACATAGTCTATTACTGCTGACTCCTGATGTTGCAACAAGGGCTTATCACCAGTCCTATAGTCCATGAGCTTTTCAATCGTATTACTAAGCCCCCCAGCAAACCGAACAAACTCTTTTACTGTCGCGGGTGGTTTTCCCACGAAAGAAGTTAAAAATGATATGTTTTGAGCCAAAATTGCGGCTACGCCTTGATCAAGCTCAACTTCTAATGCAGTTAATATCGAGATACCGTTTACGTTCTTTTTTTGAGTTAGTCGTTTCCCTTCAATCTTAGCTTGCTCTTCTAATGATTCTAAATTCTTCAACAACTGCTTGCGTAACATAGGCGCAGCTAACTCATCCACCATGTCAACCCTATTGTGTCTTTTACTTACTCTACGAAGAGTACAGACTCTTTCGTATGATTACATCAAGCAATAACAAAAATAAGAGCTTAATAAAATGAATAATAAAAAATTTATAAGAATAAATGAGTTAGCTACATACCTAAATATAAGCAAAGTTACTGTTTGGCGATGGCGGAAAGAAGGCCGTCTCCCTGCGGCTTGTTCAATCAGTCCAAGAGTTGTGGGCTGGAAACGAGACACGATTGAATTATGGCTCGAAGAACAAACAACAGAGCTACCGTACTAATAGGAGTAAGTAACTCTACATCACGATGATCCATTCCCGCGCATGGGAATGGATATACTATATTACCTATAGTCGAAACTTTAGGAGACAGTGATGCAACAATGTAGTAATGCGTTGGTAATTACTCAACAAATGAACATTAGGGAGGTGTTAAACAACCTGTCTAAAACGAAATTTAATGGGCAACGCGCTGTTCAGAGTGAGTCTAGCAAAGATCAATTTTCTATAGACAATGGAATGAATAATGTTCGCGCTATCATTAACAGCAATAAGACTCATATTAGATTTTTCTGTCGCTATACCTACTACGTCGACATCGTAGACTCAATTCTCGAAGCGTTTGCAGCCGAACAAAGCTTAGTCATTGAAAGCAGAGAAAATTCCCCCACAAATTAAAGCAAGATCCCATAGCACCTCACAAATCACTATCGAACCGCTGACTCATTCCCACGCATGGGAATGACTACAAAGAGAGTCCAACTACGAACTGGTTCCTAAAGTGCAGACCGCGAGTTAAGAACCACCCTTTTTACAAGCTTAGCGCCTATCTTGACTAATAATCTTCTCCAAAATTTCTTTTTTATATTCAGTAAGTAATGCTTCACTCTCTAGCTTTTCTATTTCGTTGTTCAAATGTTCACCATGAACTGGAAACAGATCCAACAGTTCTTTATGTGCGACTATTTGAACATTAATTTCAACGATTTTGGTGTTTAGCTGCTCTTGGTATTGTCGCTCTTCGCTAACAGGCTCTGGCTCTAAATACCCTTGGCCGACTCTATGCTTTTCTTGTGTGACTTTTTTGCCCCCGACGGCAACAAATTGAGCGTTATTTATTCGAGGGGGACTTAATCGCACAACCTTTCTTTCTTGTTCGAGTATTTTCAAAATACGATAAGACTGATTATTAAACCGCTCAATATGTTCATCAATACAGTAATGCGCCTCAAGAAAAGGCCTCAGTAGTTTTCGGTAACTAAACAGGCTGAAGTATTCTTCTTGTTCATAATGCTGAAGAGTTTCCAAACCAATCTTGTACAACTCTTTAGTACCCACTCTCATATACTGCCCTTATTAAATGAGTAATATATTACCCAGCCCGCAGTGGGTAATATATTACTCACCAACATTAAAGTCAAGTGATTATCATGGAGTCAATTCAATGACTGATGTAAACTGAAAAAAAACTTCGTCATGTAACGATATGAATAATTTAGCGAAAGAAATAGCTCAAAATATCATTGATAAACGAACTAAAATCGGACTATCCAGCTCCGATGCAAGTATCAAGGCGGGCTTTAGTCGCGGTTATTTAGGTAAGGTAGAAAGAGGTGGCGTTCGAATCACAGTTGAAAAGCTTTATCAGCTAGCTCGAGTTCTCGATTGTGAGGTAACTGATCTTTTACCAGTAGACCGTCCAGACTTGTTAGAATAGATGAGGCTTAAGCCCTTAAGCTTTTTCACGAAAAACTACACTGCTCTCGCAGTGTAGATTTCTACCTGTGTAGTTTCTTTGCCTATTTTAGAAAAACACCATCCACTTCACTGATAAGTCAGTATCTTTTCTGCTTTTATGCATCCTTTGGTATAGTCATGAAATGCATTTGTACTGAGCTGGCTAATCGCATGGAATCGACAATCAATAAATCAAAGCTATCTGAAACCGACATCATCACGAAATTCATTCTTCCCGCTATCAAAGATGCAGGATGGGATGATATGTCTCAAATCCGTCAAGAGGTAAAACTACGTGACGGTAAAGTCATTGTTCGTGGTCAGGCAGCAGCGAGGAAAAAAGTTAAGTCTGCGGACATCGTCCTTTACCATAAGCCGAGCATGCCTCTAGCCGTTGTCGAAGCAAAAGCGAATAAGCATGAAATCGGCAAAGGTATGCAACAAGGTCTAGATTACGCCAGCCTACTTGAAGTCCCTTTTGTCTTTGCCTCAAATGGCGACGGTTTTATCTTCCACGACAAGACCAACCCAGCTCAACTCGAAACTGAAATTCGACTTGAAGACTTCCCGACACCTCAGCAACTATGGGACAAGTACTGCGTTTGGAAAGGCTACAAAACCGAGCACCTTCCAGTTATTACTCAAGATTACCATGATGATGGTAGCGGTAAGTCTCCGCGCTACTATCAGCTACAGGCGATAAACAAAACTGTGGAGGCGGTCGCAGCAGGACAAAACCGTGTACTCTTGGTTATGGCAACGGGTACGGGCAAAACTTACACTGCATTCCAGATTATTTGGCGACTATGGAAGTCCCGAGCCAAAAAACGCATCCTGTTTTTGGCGGACAGAAACATTCTGGTCGATCAAACCAAGACCAACGACTTCCAACCGTTTGGCACCGCTATGACCAAAGTCACAGGGAGAAGCGTCGATCCCGCTTACGAAATCCACCTAGCGCTGTATCAAGCTCTGACTGGCCCAGAAGAGCACCAAAAAGCATACAAACAAGTCGATCCAGATTTCTTTGACCTTATTGTCGTTGACGAGTGCCATCGTGGTAGTGCCGCTGAGGACAGCGCATGGCGCGAGATTCTTGAGTATTTCGGTTCAGCGACTCAAATAGGACTAACCGCGACACCGAAAGAAACCGATATCGTGTCTAACACCGAGTACTTTGGCGACGCCATTTATACCTACTCTCTAAAGCAAGGCATTGAAGACGGTTTCTTAGCCCCTTACAAAGTTGTGCGCGTGGATATCGATGTAGATTTACAAGGTTGGCGACCAACCAAAGGGCAAGTCGATAAACATGGTGAAGTTATCGAAGACAGGATCTACAACCAGAAAGACTTCGACAGAACCATGGTCATCGATGAGCGAACAGAGCTTGTTGCAAAGACCATAACCAGCTACCTCAAGCGTACCGACCCTATGGCTAAGACCATTGTGTTCTGTAATGATATTGACCATGCAGAGCGTATGCGTCGAGCGCTAATTAACTGCAACCCTGAGCAAGTTGCTAAGAATGAAAAATACGTAATGAAAATTACAGGTGATGATGAAATCGGCAAAGCTCAGCTTGATAACTTCATCAACCCCAAAAAGGCTTACCCTGTTATCGCGACCACCTCAGAACTCATGACAACAGGTGTCGATGCAAAAACTTGCAAACTGGTTGTTCTTGACCAGGGCATTCAGTCGATGACCAAGTTTAAGCAGATCATCGGTCGTGGTACTCGTATTGATGATCGTTACGGAAAGCTATGGTTTACCATTCTCGACTTTAAAAAAGCGACAGAACTGTTCGCTGATGAGCGCTTTGATGGTGTCCCTGAGCGAGTTAAAGAGACAAAACCAGAAGACTTTGAAACCGATGAAGGACTCGATGAGATCATCGATGGTGAGGATGAACTTGAACAAGATGATCCATTTGAAGGGGAAGATATCGACCCTGAAAGCATCCAAGAACCAGAAGCTCCATACGACTCTAGTTCATCTCCTTCAGGTGCTAGCAATTCCGATGATGATTGGCAGGATGAAAACCGAGTTAGAAAGTTCCATGTCAACGGTGTAACGGTGAAAGCCATTGCCGAACGTGTTCAATACTACGATGCCGACGGTAAACTCGTAACCGAATCGTTCAAAGACTATACCCGTAAGACGATGGCAAAACAGTTCATCTCAATGGATGACTTTGTTAAGCGCTGGCAAGATGCCGATAAAAAGCAAGCAATCATTGATGAACTGGCAGAGGAAGGCATCATCTGGGAAGCGTTAGAGCTAGAAGTCGGCAAAGACCTCGACCCATTCGACATGATTTGTCATGTCGTGTATGACCAACCTGCACTCACCAGGAAAGAACGTGCTGAGAATGTCAAAAAGCGCAACTACTTCACTAAGTATGGTGAAACGGCTCAGCAGGTGTTGAGCAACCTACTAGACAAGTACGCAGACGAAGGCGTTCAAGAGATTGAGAATATTCATGTACTCAAAGTTAAGCCTTTTGACGAGATGGGACGCCCTGCTGAAATCGTCAAAAAGTGCTTTGGCGGAAAAGAGCAGTATTTAGAAGCAATTTCTGAATTGGAAGCTGAAATTTATCAATCAGCCTAATCCCCACAACCCCACATTGCTACTCGGCTACCTTCAGGTAGCCGTTAACTGTATTCGCCTTTTAGGTTCCAAATCCGAACGCTGACGAATATGCTCATGGGCAGACGAGGAAATATCGTTTCCTTTGCACTGACGATTCAAGTTCTTAGCTGCAACCAAGGTCGAGCCAGAGCCAAAAAACGGATCAACAACTAGCTCGCCTTCTCTGCTACTTTGAGCGACCAGAACTTCTAAAAGACTTACTGGCTTTTCAGTTGGATACCCTCTATAGACCCGTTTATGAGTCAATATGTCAGGTATACTCAAATCATTAAGCTTCCTCTTGCCCTTTTCAAAAAACAGTATGTATTCGTGTCGAGCACGGTAATGGTAACCCATACCAATACTAACCTTATCCCAAATAATTGGTTTCCAGAATTTAAAACCGACTTTTTCCGCAATCGGTTTAATGACGAACATCGTTTCTTGATCGCAGAAAAGATAGAAATGTGCATTCTTCTTGAGCACACGATAAACTTCACGCAGTAGCTCTTCAAATCTTGCATTTGGGAATATCTCAAACCATTGATTGCTTGAGGACTTACTGACTTTAAGTCTTGTTGTCGTACCGATCTTTCGGTGTTTCTCTAGAGATTCATAAGGAGGATCTGTTATTAGCAAATCAACGCTCGCAGAATCGAGCATTGATAGCCAGTTTACTGCATCATCTTGGGATAAATTCATTCGATTCCTAAACAAGACTACTGCACGTTTTTCCATTCATATATGTATGAGATAGCTCACCTTTATTTAGGCGGCGACAATCGATACAGTAGCTCTGGTAGCCTTCGGGGTTCCTAGCCGTCACTCTAGCAGGAGTTTTGCCAAAGGACGATGGGTAGGGATGAAAAACATGCTCTCCTCCATTTGCATCAGAGCAATGGGGGCAGGACTTAAATTTTTGGCCCGTGTGGGGATCTCTCTTGTGTATCATTCCTACGTTCAAACGTTTGTTACAACAACTGCAAGTCATGCAAAGCACCTCTTTAAGTATCATAGACGCTTTATGATACGGGCTGCTTATAAATCAAACAGTGAGGAAAGCAACAAAGTTCGTTTTAGCTGCATAGCAAGGTAACTTTCTAGTCCTTACAAATTAGCATCCGCTTGGTTTCCTCGATAGAGATAAGACCCCAGTCTAAATTCTCATTAATTACGATCAATCGTGTATCAGGCAAAACGCTCATTGCTTCATCGACAGCCGACTTTAATGAGTCGAAGTCGAGACTCATTGCTCGAAGATCTGTCCTCTCTTTCCCTACAACATCATACCAATGCCCCTTGTACATCCTGCGCTCCTCTTAATAACGATAATTTATTAGTAAAGTCAGAAAGAATAATTCTACGTCAAACGCATCCGTCTTTAACGGCTCTTATCTTCATCCAGCCAACTGGATATCTCTGCTAACCCTACAAGCGAATCCTCATTCAAGCATCTATGGTTAACGTATTTTGGAACCACGACATCCAACCCCAATGCAACAAAATCTGGATGTTCCGAAATGATTTTCACATACTGTTCTAGCCGACTCTCTGGTGTTGATTCTCTTTGCAAATGCTTCTTGAGAGCCTCTCTAAACTTCCGAATTTCCTGAGGGGAAGCATCTTCTATGTCTTCATATTCAGAACACTGAAGTTCTTCGTAAAGAACATCGGCCAGTTGCTTATGGCTCCAGCCTAAGGCATCCAACATGGTTCGAATTTGATTTTGTTTTTGGGCTGTCCCCATTTGTCCCTACCCTACTAGTTACTATGCAATGGTCTCAGCGGAGACAATCATTCATAAACGAAAAGGAAAATATTATGTCTAAAAACAAAGCACCAATGACCCCTGAAGCCGCTGCTCGTATTCAAGCGAATCAAGCAAAACAAAATGGCGGACAAGTCTCTAAAGATTCATTCGCGGCTCGCGCTCAACGCGCTGCTGCCAACAACCAAAAACAAGGTAAATAGGAGTAACCATCATGGCAAAACCAAGTTCTGCACCAAAGACTGCGCCGAAAGGTAATCCAAACTACCCTAGCACAACTGGCAAGCCTTCAGGCAAAGGGCGTGGCAACACACCTAAACGCTAAGCACATTAGATATAAATGAGGCAGTCTAGCTGCCTCATTTTTCTATTATGAACAACTTCTTGCATTCAGCTTGAAGTTACTCAAAAACAAGTTTTGATCAGATTTGTAATCGGAATACGGCACAGACTTTTCCGTTTGTGAAAGAGCGCATAAACACGTTTCTCGCTTACTCTCATACCAACTCACCGACACCATGTTTTTTGACGAGTTTATGCAGGTATCGACGATGGCATACTCTACTTCTAATGGGTAACGCTCTTCATCAAAAGCACCATTCACCTTATAACCACCAACCACGCCCACGACCAATGCCGTACTGGCAGACACCAGTTTCCGTTTACTAAATTTAAAGCCTTTGAAGCTTTTTTCACACTTCTCACACGAGATATTCTCTGCATATTCAATAACATTGTCAGTGTGACAATGGGGACACTCAACCTTCATTTTCTAGACAACCTGGTTATATTTTTTATTATTTCATTTATATCACTGATTCATTATTAAACCACAATTACAAACATAGTTTCATAGCGATAAGTTCATTTTCTTCGATCCATTTCTGCTATAATCAGCCCCAATTTTTTCAGTCAGTTAGTAGTAGAACTCCATGTCAATCAGTTCAGTTATCAAGTCAATTCAAGACATCATGCGTAAAGATGCAGGTGTTGATGGTGACGCGCAGCGTCTAGGTCAAATGTCGTGGCTTTTATTCCTTAAAGTGTTTGATGCTCAAGAGGAAGAGCTAGAGTTCGAGTTAGATGATTACCGCGAACCCATCCCAGCCAAGTACCTATGGCGTAACTGGGCGGCAGATAACCAAGGCATTACAGGTGATGAGCTGCTGGAATTCATCAATGATGACCTATTCCCGACGTTAAAAAACCTTACTGCGCCCAAAGACACCAACCCACGCGGTTTCGTGGTGAAAGAAGCCTTTAGTGATGCCTTCAACTACATGAAAAATGGCACACTGCTGCGCCAAGTGATTAACAAGCTCAACGAGATCGACTTTACTGACTCTAAAGAACGCCACCTGTTCGGTGACATCTACGAGCAAATCCTCCGTGACCTACAAAGCGCAGGTAATGCGGGTGAGTTCTACACCCCTCGCGCGGTGACTCGTTTTATCGTCAACAGACTGGATCCAAAGCTAGGCGAACAAATTATGGATCCCGCCTGCGGTACGGGCGGTTTCTTGGCTTGCGCGTTCGATCACGTCAAAGAGAACTACGTGACAAGCACGGCCGACCACCAAACGCTGCAAAAACAAATCCATGGTGTAGAGAAGAAACAACTTCCACATTTGCTGTGCATCACCAATATGATGCTCCACGGCATCGAAGTCCCTGTGCAAATCAAGCATGGCAACACGCTTAACAAGCCGCTTTCAAACTGGGACAGCAATATCAATGTGATTGCGACTAACCCACCGTTTGGCGGCACAGAAGAAGACGGGATTGAAAAGAACTTCCCTGCCGAAATGCAAACTCGTGAAACCGCCGATCTGTTCTTGCAGCTTATTGTGGAAGTATTGGATAAAGATGGTCGCGCTGGTGTGGTGTTGCCTGATGGCACCTTGTTTGGTGAAGGTGTAAAAACCAAAATTAAAAAGATGCTGACAGAAGAGTGTAACCTGCACACGATTGTTCGCTTACCTAATGGCGTGTTCAATCCATACACAGGTATTAAGACCAACATTCTGTTCTTTACCAAAGGCCAACCGACCAAAGAAGTGTGGTTCTATGAGCACCCTTACCCAGAAGGCGTGAAGAACTACAGCAAAACCAAACCGATGAAGTTTGAAGAGTTCCAGCAAGAGATCGATTGGTGGGGTAACGAGGCAGATGGATTCGCTAGCCGCATCGAGACCAAGCAAGCTTGGAAAGTGTCGATTGAGGATATTATCGAGCGCAATTTTAACCTTGATATTAAAAACCCGTATCAAGACGAAGTCGTCAGCCATGACCCTGAAGAGTTGCTGGCAAACTATCAGCAGCAACAGCAAGACATTAAAGCACTGCGTGACCAACTGAAAGACATTCTCGGTGATGCTCTTAGCTCTACCATTCAAGGTAAAAAGCAAGGTGGAGAACAATAATGGCTGTAGAAAACCTGATCACCGAGCATATTGATATTTGGACTTCAGCAGTTAAGACCAGATCGACCTCTGGTAGAGGCAGCAGTAAGAAGCTAGAACTGTATGGCGTTAAAAAGCTGCGTGAGCTAATTCTGGAGTTAGCGGTTCGAGGCCAGCTTGTTCCTCAAGATCCTAATGATGAGCCTGCTTCAGTGTTGCTTGAGAGCATTGCAGAAGAAAAAGAACAATTAGTTAAAGAAAAAAAAATTCGAAAGGAAAAGAACCTTCCTGATATTAGCGATGTTGAAAAACCTTTTCTCTTGCCAATCGGTTGGAGCTGGTCATTTCTTGGAAGTGTTTGTCAAATAGAAAGAGGTGGTTCACCACGACCTATTAAATCGTTTCTGACAGACTCGCCTAATGGGTTGAATTGGATAAAAATTGGTGATACCCAAATTGGTGGAAAATATATTACTCATGCAGCAGAAAAGATACGCCCTGAAGGGTTATCTAAGACAAGAAAGGTTTTCCCTGGTGATTTCTTACTTACTAACTCCATGAGTTTTGGACGCCCTTATATCACCCAAATCGAAGGCTGTATCCACGATGGATGGCTCCGCATTAGCCCACCAGTATCATTGAACAAAGACTATTTATACAATTTATTATCTTCTCCTTTCATTGTTAGTTCATTCAAAGATAGCGCAGCAGGAGCCGTTGTAATGAACTTGAATGCTGATAAGGTTAGAGAAACGATCATTGCCATTCCTCCGACGAGCGAACAACACCGTATCGTAGCCAAAGTCGATGAGCTAATGGCGCTCTGCGACCAGCTAGAGCAACAAACCGAAACCAGTATCGAAGCGCATCAAGTGCTGGTAACAACACTGTTGGACACACTCACCAACTCTGCCGATGCTGACGAGTTAATGAAAAACTGGGCGCGAATCAGTGAGCATTTCGATACTTTATTCACTACTGAAGAAAGCATCGACCAGCTCAAGCAAACCATCCTACAACTGGCAGTGATGGGGAAGTTGGTTCCGCAAGATCCAAGCGATGAACCTGCTGCTAAGTTACTGAAAAGAATTGCGGAAGAAAAAGCACAGTTAGTCAAAGAGAAGAAAATCAAAAAACAAAAAGTGTTGCCACCGATTAGTGAAGATGAAAAACCGTTTGAGCTGCCGAATGGTTGGGAGTGGTGTCGAATTCAAGATGTAGCTCTATTTACTACATCGGGTTCTCGAGATTGGGCTAAATATTACTCTGACTCTGGTGCTCTATTTGTCACCATGGGCAATTTATCCCGAGGCAGCTACGAGCTGCGTTTAGACAATTTAAGGTTTGTACGCCCACCTAAAGGGAGCGAAGGCTCTCGAACTAAATTGGAGGCGCGAGATCTATTAATTTCCATAACAGGTGATGTCGGTAACTTGGGATTAATTCCTGAAGAGTTTGGTGAAGCATACATAAACCAACATACGTGCTTATTACGATTTATGCCAGAATGCCAAGGAAAATACTTCCCTGATTTTATGAGATCTCCACTAGCTAAATATCAGTTTGATGCTCCACAACGAGGTATTAAAAATAGCTTTAGGTTGAGTGATGTTGGTGAAATGCACTTACCCCTTCCTCCTCTAAATGAACAAGTCCGTATCACAGAAAAAGTTAGTGACTTGCTCAGTATATGTGAGCGCTTAAAAGTCAGACTTCGAGAGTCACAAATCACCCAATTGCACCTCACCGATGTCATTGCTGAGCAAGCGGTTTAACTATGAGTTGTATTAGTTCCGACTAGGTCTGACACTTCAATTTGAAAAGAAGAGAGTTACCCACTTTGATTAAAGGTGCTGAATCTGTAATCAAAGACAATAAGAGGTAACTCTCATGCTTCATACTAGCAATCCAATCATCAAACACAAAGCTGGCCTTCTCAATCTTGCAGAAGAACTCGGCAACGTATCAAAAGCCTGTAAGGTTATGGGTGTCTCTAGAGACACTTTCTACCGCTATCAAGAGCTAGTCGAAATTGGCGGTATTGATGCTCTGATTAATCAAAGTCGAAGAACACCAAACCTGAAGAATCGTGTCGATAGTGAAACAGAACAAGCCGTTCTCAAGTACGCCATCGACTTCCCAGCTCACGGGCAAGTTAGAACAAGCAACGAGCTACGTAAACTCAGTATATTTATCTCTCCAAGTGGCGTGCGTTCAATCTGGCTTCGTAATGACTTAGAAAACTTCAAAAAGCGCCTTATTGCCTTAGAAAGACAGGTCGCTGAAAACGGTATCATTCTAACGGACGAGCAAGTTGCAGCCCTTGAGCGCAAGAAACATGATGACGAGGCTTGTGGTGAGATAGAAACCGCGCACCCAGGCTATCTCGGCTCTCAAGACACGTTTTATGTTGGCAACCTTAAAGGTGTTGGACGCATCTATCAGCAGACGTTCGTTGATACCTACAGCAAAGTCGCCTTCGCTAAGCTCTACACGACAAAAACACCAATCACCGCAGCGGACATGTTGAACGATAAGGTTCTACCGTTCTTCGAAGCGCATTAGCTGCCAATGCTGCAAATCTTGACTGACCGAGGTACTGAATACTGTGGTCGTGTTGAACAGCACGATTACCAACTCTATCTTGCCATCAATGATATCGACCACACGAAAACTAAAGCGATGTCGCCACAGACAAATGGTATCTGCGAACGCTTCCACAAGACCATATTAAATGAGTTCTACCAAGTGACATTCAGAAAGAAACTGTATGGTTCAATGGAAGAGTTACAGAAAGATCTGGACGAATGGATGGACTACTACAACAATCATCGTACTCATCAAGGAAAAATGTGCTGTGGTCGAACGCCAATAGAAACATTAGAGGATGGGAAGTCAATCTGGACTGAAAAGAATCTAGCCCAGATATAATCTGACAGGCACCGAGTCGAAAAGTGGGTAACTGTCAGATCAGGTCTAAACTAGTACAACTAAGTTGCTGTGGTAGAAAACATCAAAGCTGCTGCCAGCTTTGATGTCCTTACTACTCTTTACCTGGTAATGACTAAAGAACTTTCAAATTAGCGAACTCAAAATACCAATCCGTCAAAGTCCTTGCCTCACATTGTTGTGCATGGAAACGATTCATCAGTGATTGAATATTGCCCCATTCTAAATAACCAACATACTGCCCTTCTGTATCAACACAATTCAGTGAAAGCTCATTAGCAATATCTTGACTAAAGCACTTCTACGCTCCCGAGTCCACTTCTACTGCCATTTGCATCGCACCCTCTATTGAAGTAGAAATATCGATCTTAAAGCTTTTAGTTTCCGCTCTTCTACCATTGGAAAACAGCGAAACGGATGCATCAAACACAATTTCCTGATTACCTGCTGAATTCGGCTTAACGAGATATGTGACCTGAGATTGACGAAATTCCCCTTCAGATGAGTGTTGCCTCATAGTAAAAATATCGCTATCAACATTAGGTCGGTGCGATAAGACTAAATTCACATTTTCATAATATCTACGACAGTCAATGGCTGATCTAACTCTTTATGCTGAGTAGCATACACAGGGACTCCATCTAATAACTTTTGATAAGCACTGCCCTCGTCACTTCAGTCCAATCGATGTCCAAAATATCATCAGCATACACATTTACCGATGAGGCAATAATCACAGCCCCTAGCAATGTTTTTACTTTCATCATCATGCTCATTTCCTATTATGTTTGTGCTTTAACATCACTATAACAGCCTGTACGACACCATGTGTCACATGTCGGCATCTGTGCTTAATCGTGAACATGATATCGTGGTATGATGCTCTGCATAATAAGACAAAAAATTAGTATCGGATCATACAATGAATACATTTTCAGCATTAAAGCAACGCCATCGTGACGAGCGTGATAATTACCCATCAGCATTGGCTTTAAGAACTCACCGAGCGTTGAGCTGGCTAAAAAAAGCAGAAGAATGTTCTGATGACGATTCTAAGTTTACATTTTTATGGATCGCTTTTAACTCAGCGTATGCACAAGACTTCGAGCAAAAAAACAACTATGGAGAGCGTGGGCTTTACCAAGAATTCTTGGCAAAACTTGTTGAACTTGATTCAGAGAAGCTATTAGACAAAATCGTATGGGAAAACTTTTCAGGTGCAATCCGAGTAGTCCTCGGGAATGAGTTTATTCTCGAAAGCTATTGGAGTTACCAGTCAGGTAGAATTACAGAAGATCAATGGAAAGAAGTACGTAGCAAAGCTAAAGTCACAGCTAACGTAGCACTTGGAAAGAATGATACCGCTTTAGTTCTATCAATCGTGTTTTCACGACTTTACACTCTGCGGAACCAGATAATTCATGGTGGTGCAACCTATGGCAGCTCTGCAAACCGCCAACAATTAAAAGACTGCACATCTCTACTTGAACAAATTATTCCTACAATCATCATGATTATGATGGATAATAGCCAAGAGCTGTGGGGTGACCCTGTTTATCCATTCATCGATAGTTAGTAAAAATAATTAATAGCCTCCTTGAGGAGGCTATTAAATGTTATTGTGTAAGAGTTGATTAATTTACATTGTCTAAAATGAATCTCACCTCAACTCGCCTATTTTTTGAACTTGATGGATTTAACACATCAATCGGTGTTGATGAACCAAAGCCAGCAACTACAATTCTATTCTCATTATCGTTGTCACTACCACTCAACAATAACTTTCTCGCTTCCCTAGCTCGTGCAGCGGACAAAGTATAATTATCATCATAAACAGTGCAAAACTTATCTATATCGAGAACTGGATTCTTAACAGGCTGATTATCCGTATGCCCCTCAATATATACCCTTCCAGAAGGGAATTTAACAAAAAAAACTTCTATAGCCTTATTTAACTCAGGCAAAATATTACTTGCTTTTCTGTTAATACATGCGCTTCCGCTTGAAAAGACCCCATCTTTCAGAGTTATCTTGGATTCTTCAACGTCAAAGTTCAAAAATCGTCTAGAATCTTTAGAGATAATGGTTCCCTTTAGCTCATAAAGCATTTCATCGAGCTTTCTTTCTTGCTCAGCACTTAACTTGGCTGCTTTATCGAGAATGTCAAATTCATGAAGTTGTTCCATGTTTTCAGAAATTAACGACTTTAATCTATTCTCGGTCTTTACTTGCTCTTCGATTTGACTTTTTAAATCACTGATCTCACGATTCATGACCGTTTTATCGATAGCCGCTTTTATTGAAGAAACTATGAAAAACAGCATAACTACAGCCATAACGCCAGACATCAAGTCAGAAATTGCTACCCATTCATTTGGCTTATCTTTCATGCTGGTACAACATCATTTCTAATATTTTTTGTCGATAACTCTTCGATGTTTAAGGATATAGATTGTAAAGAATCACTCATCCCCCTTAACTCTCTATTATTTAATACAAGATCGTTGGATATTTTTTCTAGAGAGTTGATCGATGAAAGAGCCTCTTTAATTTTGGTTGGTTGTAATCTACGTTCTTCATTTGCCATTTTGTAATAATCACTAACAGATTTTCTTAATTCCTTAATTTCATTCAGTTCAGATTTATTTTCATTACTATCTCTCAACAAACCAATTAGAACTGAAATTTTTTCAAGGGATTGCTTCTGACCATTTTCTAGAGATGACTTTAGAACATTACTAGTATCATTGTTTCTTTTGATTTCAGAACAAATCGCATTTAATTCTGACAATAGCAACTTATTTTGTTCATAGGATTCAGTAACCGTTGAGCTTATTGATTTATATGCTTGATTTAGAGATTTAACCTCTTTACCACTTCTCGACACAGCACTAAGTCCACTTTGAATGCTTTCTTTCAAGTCGGTAACTAATGCTGTTACTTCTTCCATAGTTTCATTCAATGTTTGGCTTGATAACTGGAACTCAGCGCTGGATTTTTGTTGAATCTTCAATGAGTCACTGATTGAGGATTTGACTGTCGCCATTGTGGCCTCAACACTTTTAGCATTACTTTTTACAGCGTTAGAAATCTCATGTGTTGAACTACTCATATCTTGCGCCATAGTAGACATCGAGTCCGTAAAAGTATTACTCATGTTTGAGATTGTTCCATCGAGATCGGTAGACACTTTATTCATAACCTTACGGATATTATTTTCAAAATTACCTACAGCAGATGATAATTTGCTAGCACCTTGTTGTATTCCAACAGAAGCTTTTTCCATTCGTTCACTAGAAACACCTAAAGTCGTTAAACTCGATTTAGTTGATTGAGAGAACTCTTTCATCTGTTTTGAACTTTCTTGTGTTGCTGAAGCTACTCGTTCAAAGTCTTTGCTAATTTTTTGTAGATTTGCTTCTGTTTTTTCACTAGAACCCTTAAGTTGGACTACTATTTTTTCTGAAGATTCTCGGGAGGCAACTCCTATACCTGATAAGCACTGTGAAATATCTTGGAAGCCTTGATTAACAGAATCTACGTGCTCTTTGCCATTTGTAACTAAACTTTTCTCTAGGTTTACAATCTCAGAAACAACTTTATGGCTAGTTATAGCATTCTGCTTTTGCATATCTAAACATTCAGATTTAAATTCGAATAAACCTGATACAAGATCATCTAATTTTTCATTGTTAGTTTCAGACTCTTGAACTAATTTTTCATTTAAATGGCTAAGGTTACTAAAAACATTAGATAATAAAGCGCTCAATTGCTTGAACTCTGAACCTAGCTCTATATTTTGTAGGTGCATTTTTTCAATAACTTCAAGGTTTTGCTTCATAACCAAAGCCTGTTTTTCAAAACCATCAAGTAAGACGGAATTAATGTTATCACCTAGTTTTTCAGATGCTGTAATCGTTTGGTCTAAGCGTAGAGATTCGTGTTTACTTCGCAAATTATTTTTAATTGCATTGTCTTCTTTAATCTTTGCAGCACACCAATCAAGGCGCTTCTTATCTACTTGAGAAGCCCCATTGATTACTCTTAATATGATAAAGCCTGAAATGCCCCAGATAGAAGCTTTAAACTTCGTCCCTAAGCCAGTCATCATGCCATTAAGTTTGGTCATAATATCATCGTAATTTTGACCAGATAAACCACCTTTACCACCAATGATTTCTGAAGCATCATTCAGTGCGATACCGAGACCAAGAAATGTACCTAACAATCCAATCATTAATAAAAAACTTGGCATAGATTCCGATATTTTTTCAGACTTAGTAGCTACAGCTTCACTTATATCATAAATTGTTCCCTGCTCTGAACCTAATAAAGAGTCATCAGAACTTAGATTACCGTTCCAATTCTTTTCCCAATTTTTTGATTTAGCATTTATAAATAACAATGTAACCGTAATTAAAAGGAGGCCGAATATTCCAAACGAAAAAAATTTTTGCAATGGTTCACTAAAATCTGGGATAAAAAACTCTAAAAAATTCATTATGCTGTTACCTTAAGCAAACTCTGGGTTCGCTCTTTGCATGCTTCTTCAAAAATGTTTGCATAATCAAGAATCATATCTTTTTGTTCTTGTTCTAGCTCTTCCCATTGAACGCCATGTTGCAAGCAATCAATAAGTAGCTTGCCAATTTCAGCACTATCTTCAACTAAGAATTCTAGCTCCTCCGCTTCTAGCTCCTCAACTGACTTCTCTATGGTCTGCATTAACCCTTCAGCAGCATAAACATAGCTCGCTCTCTCTCTTTTTCGTTTTGCCAATAAATCTACTCGTGAAACTTCATTTGGTACTAAAGCCTGAAGCTCTTTCAAACGAGTCATTTCTTGTTGGTCTAACTCGCTAATTATTTTTTGGTTTGTCAATCGCTTAAGCTCAATTTTTAACTTGCTAACTTCTTTAGACTTTTCTTTCCAATCAGTTTCAAGCTCTTCAATCGTTTTATACCAAGCAGCTATCATTTCTTCAAAAACAAATGGCAGCAGGCGTTTTTTCTTTCTTTGATAAATAATCTCGTCAAGTTTTATCCCCTGCTGTTCACTCAGTGTAGGGGTTTCTGATAAAAACTCGTTAGCGATTTCAATCAAGAAAATATCATCTTCCGTAATGTTTTCGATTCTTTGACTTGTTCTGAGCGTATCTTCAATTTCAAGTAACAATTTTTGAGTTGCACGAAGCCTTAAATAATGTTCAAAGCTAAGTAGTTCACTTTTCTCAATTAAAAGGTCATGAACTTCTCGATTGACAATTCCGTAAGCATTTAACATTTTTGCAAGTGCTATGGTTTTTTCTGCCTCGGAGTTTCCTTGTGCGGCAGCTTCAGCCTCTTTAAATAGGTCTTCTCGTTCTTTCGCTTCTTTTAATTCTTGGTCATTAAAGAAGTTTTTATGAAGATCTTTTGCGAATTTTATAACTTGATCAATAGCTTTACTTATTCTCTTGCCAAGTTTTGTATTTTCAAAATTTTCGATAAAAAGCAAGCCTTTCTCAAGTAAGTTCAACCCACCTTTTAACCAAGGCCAAGGAGCCGATTCAGCAGCTTTTTTTAAAACACTTCGTACTACTGGTATGTATGGTTTGACTGTTTTCCAAACCTTTTTTGCTGAATTTACAACCGTTTCAGCTTTTTCTGCCATCCAACTTACAGCTTTAGTCGCTACTGATTTAGTAGCTTCCCATGCTTTAGACACACCAGACTTTACCGCACTAACAGTTGAGCTAACCGCACGGCTTACTCCACTACAAAAACTGCTAAACCACCCCATCACTTAGTCTCCTCGTTTTTATCTTGTTTAATACCTAAAATTGACACCGCTTTATCAATCGAGCTGTCATCATTTACTTTTCTACGTCTAACCTCTTGTAGGTTTTTCGCACTTTTCACTTCAAATAAAGATGCCATTAAAATATCTCTATTAATTTTAAATTCACTATCTTGTCTTTGGAAAACTTTAGGTAAAGAAATACGTAAACACTTTCTGATGTCCCGACCAGAGAAATTTTCACTATTGCTCGCAAGCTCTTCAATTATGTTCTCTCTAACTCCATCCAAAGGGATTTTTGGAACTAAAAATTTATTCCAAAGCAACTTTCTAGCTCCAAAATCAGGGAGTTCAAACTCAATCTGATAACCGATTCTACTGATAAATGCAGAGTCATAGTTCTTAATGAAATTTGTTGCAAATATCACTATTCCATCAAACTTTTCTAATTCAATAAGTAAGGTAGTTCTAACGGAGTTCACCTCATTATCTGTACCTTGAGTAACATTCGATAATCGTTTACCGAGCATGGTGTCAGCTTCATCAAAAAATAATACTGCTTGCTCTTCATTTGCTAACTCAAACACTGATTGAATGTTTTTAGCACTGTCACCCATATATTTACTTTCGATATCAGCGATACCAATTTTAATAATAGGTCTACCCAATGTCCCTGCAAAAGATTCAGCTGCTAATGTTTTTCCTGTTCCTGGTTCCCCATAAAAATTAATTATTAATGATGAACCATTTGGATCTACTGACTTAAAATCCCACTCTTCATATATTTTCTTGTGAAATTTCAACTTAGCAATGCACTCCTGCAATGATAAATATGTATTTTTTGATAAAATCAAATGTTCATCAATATTATATTTTGGTCTTTCTGGCAATATAGATAGTTTATTACTTTCTTTCATCAATTAATATTACTCTTTTCATATTCACAACAATGTATTTCCACATCCCAAACTTTATCACCAAACCCTTTCAACCACTGATCTAAGTATTTGGTTCTAACAACTGATGCGTGAACTCTGATACTTTCACTATTTTCTGTTAATATTTGATTATGTGACAGTGGTGTTTCTTTGAAATAATATTCTAAATCCTTTGAAATTGTGAAACTAAGGTCGATTCTTTCACCCTCACCAATACTAAAACGACCTTCAGCATCATACTGACTTAACTTAAATTCTTTCGGGCGCTCAAAACCAAAAGAAGACACTATCGCCTTACGTACACGATGTACTGCAATAGTTCGTTCATTGTCATAGCCATCAAACCTGCATATTAAGTACATTCGCTGACCTTGCTGTGCCAAGCCTAAAGGCATCACCAAAGCAGATTTCTGCTCTTGTTTAGCGTTGTAATATTCAAGGTTTAATAAACGATCATGAAAAAGGGCTTCACTTATCACCTTGAATACTTCGGTTGATATTGTGGGTGGTAGAAGGGGTTGCGTTTCACTGACTACTCTCACTTTCTTTAGCCACTCCCGTTCTTTTGAGCAATCACCAGTGGGGTTGAGCTTATGTTTAGCCTCTTTAAAGAAACCATCAAGTGAAGCAGTGATATTCACAGGCAAAAGCTTCACCAAATACTCTTCAGCTAGACTGAGCAACAGCGCTTCTTGTGCAGACAATTTAGGTAACGCTATGCCTTCACTGCTTTTGTTCCAACGATAACCATAAGGCTTACTGCGTTCATCTCGGAGGATATCAAAATGATCACATAGCATTTCAAGGTTACGTTGAATTGTTCTTAGGTCTCGCTCAATACCAATATGCTGTAGTTGCTGATGCAACTCCTTCGCGGTGACTTGGTGGGACTTCGGTATGCGCTTCAGGATTTCAAACGCCAAAGCTAACGATTCTTGTGTGCTGGATTTTTTCGCCATGGTTACTTAACTATTTTGAAGTTACTCACTACTTGAGTAGAACGGCACTTAGGGCAAAAGAAAACCAACTTATGCTTTTTCACAAACTCATGCTTACAGCTCAAGCAAATGAAAAAATATGGTGGGACATCTATCACGATTTATGCTTCTTACTGAATATCAACGATACCGATATTTTCAAGGTTTTTGCAAGTTAGTTATCAAACCAAGTTAATATAACGTGATATGTGACATGTTGTGTCGCAGGTAAATGGGTTCTAGACCTTTTTTAAATAGTGTGGCGCAGTGAAATGTATTCCGAGTTTACAGAAAGCTTCAGATATGGGCATTGCTAGAGAAATCAAAGCTATCTGCTTTGATAGATCTACGATTGGGCTTGTAGGTATATAAATAGAGGGCGGGAAAAGTACGTTCTACCAGAATACTGAAGTATATCTATAGGAGGAAAATCACTTTTGCTTGAGCGTATTAATTACAAGTGATTACATTGAGCTACACGCTTACCCGACTATTTAGCCGACTACAAACGCCAGAAATGAAAAAGGGCGTAGCAAATACTAACCTGCTACGCCCCGTAAATAATGGCACGCCCTATTGGATTCGAACCAATGACCACATCCTTAGAAGGGACGTGCTCTATCCAGCTGAGCTAAGGGCGCGCTACAGGGAAAGGATTATACGAGTTAGAGCGCTCAACACAAGGGCTTTTACTAACATTCTGATCTGAATGCTTAAAAAAAGGGCATGACGAGTGAATGTGTTTAAATTTACCCCAAAGCAAACGTTTGCGTATGGAGTTTATCCGATTTTTTTGCGACAATGCGCAACAAATAAATACTCAGCTCTTTTTCAAAAGGAAAGCTATGACTGCTCAAAACATTGATGGAAAACTCATCTCTCAAACCGTGCGATCTGAAGTCGCTGCACGCGTAAAAGCACGCGTAGAAGCGGGTCTACGAGCTCCTGGCCTTGCAGTAGTTCTAGTGGGTGAAGACCCAGCATCACAAGTGTATGTAGGCAGTAAACGCCGCGCATGTGAAGAAGTGGGTTTCGTATCTAAGTCTTTCGACTTGCCAGCCTCAACAAACGAAGCAGAATTATTAGCACTCATCGATGAGCTAAACAACGACGATGAAATTGACGGTATTTTAGTGCAGTTGCCGCTACCTGCGGGCATTGACGCGACCTCAGTTTTAGAGCGCATTCACCCTGAAAAAGACGTCGATGGCTTCCACCCTTACAATGTTGGACGCCTTGCTCAGCGCATTCCTAAGCTACGTTCTTGTACGCCAAAAGGCATCATTACTTTGCTTGATCGTTACAACATTGACCTACGTGGCATGCACGCGGTTGTCGTTGGAGCATCCAACATTGTTGGCCGTCCAATGACATTAGAGCTGCTTTTAGCCGGTTGTACTACCACTACATGTCACCGCTTCACTAAAGATTTAGAAGGCCATGTTCGCCAAGCAGATTTAGTGGTTGTGGCAGTAGGCAAACCTAACTTTATTCCAGGTGAGTGGATTAAAAAAGGCGCGGTTGTGGTTGATGTAGGTATCAACCGTTTAGAGTCAGGTAAACTCGTTGGTGATGTGGAATACGATAAAGCGAAAGACAACGCGAGCTTTATTACCCCTGTACCTGGTGGTGTTGGCCCAATGACAGTAGCCAGCCTAATTGAAAACACCATGCTAGCGTGTGAGCAGTTCCATACTAAAAAGTAACTCGCAGTAAGTGGTTTTATCGCAAGATAAACAAAGGGGGGATGACCATCGTCATCCCCCCTTTACTTAATGGTTCTCAATGCGTAAAGCTCGACTTTGTCCAGAAGTGATTGAGCCTTACGCCAGCTTGAGTTTATTTTTGATTATAGTGACATGATCACGCCAGCAATCGACGCACTCATTAAGTTGGCCATTACACCCGCCGCAATTGCGCGGAAGCCAAATTTAGAAATAAACGGACGCTTCTCTGGTACCAAACTACCTAGGCCACCAATCAGCATCGCCATTGTTGAGATGTTAGCAAAGCCACATAGTGCAAATGTCACGATCGCTTGTGAGTGCTCACTTAGCATCTCTTTTGCTTCCATTAGCTGAATGAAAGCAACGAATTCGTTTACAACAATCTTGTTACCAATCAGCGAGCCCGCAACAGTCGCTTCGCTCCACGGCACGCCAAGTAACCATGCTACTGGTGCAAATAGGTAACCAAGGATCAGCTCAAAGCTTAGTTCAATACCGAACAAGCCGCCCATCCAGCCTAGCATGCCATTTAGAAGAGCGATCACACTGACAAACGCAAGTAGCGTTGCACCTACCGCTACTGCGATACGTAGACCAGACATTGCACCATCCGCCATCGCTTCAACCACGTTGGTTGCTTTTGGCATTTCAACATCATTCATGTCGATCTCTGGTGCAGTTGTTGAACCGCTTTCTGGCACCATGATTTTTGCCATTAGCAGACCAGCAGGCGCAGACATAAAGGCCGCTGCAATTAGGTAGTTAAGATCAACGCCAAGTGATGCGTAACCCACCAACGTACCACCAGCAACAGAGGCAAGGCCACCCGTCATTACCGCGAAAAACTGAGAGTCTGTCATGTGCTTAAGGTACGGCTTAACCACAAGAGGCGCTTCAATCATGCCAACAAAAATGTTTGCCGTTGCTGATAGTGACTCAGCGCGACCAATGCCTAGCAGCTTCTGAAGGCCACCACCAATTAGGTTAATCACCTTTGGCATCAAACCGATGTGGTAAAGACCTGAAATCAGCGCTGAGAAGAAAACGATGATACCCAGTACGTTGATTGCGAAAGTAAACCCACCTGTCGCTAGGCCACCAAATAGGAAGGCGATACCTTCTTGGCCGTAGTTGATTAGGTTTGATACCGCACCAGTGACATTGTTAAGTGCTTCTTTACCTGCCGGAACATAAAGCACCAATAGTGCAAAGATGATTTGCAGAGCAAACGCGAGGGAAACGGTTTTAAAATTTATATTTTTTCTATTTGTGGATAGTAACCAAGCAGTAAGCAAGATCGCCACAATACCAAAGATTGAGTTCATAAAAATGAATCCGACAAAAAGGGGGAACGGGAAAGGCGTCGGATGATATAGCGGCAAAAATGAGATGCAAGTCACACTTGTTGCGAAGTTGTAGCAAATAGAGTGGCCTGAAAACGCAAAATCCTAAGTGGTTATTTTATAAAGAGTTAAACGTTTGGTTTTTGCTATTATTTCCAAATGGAAAATATGTTTCTGAATTTGGAAAAAGTACTCTAACTTTTTAGCCGACTTACATAAGGAGTAAGTCTGCTATCCCAATAGCATGGTGAACCGATTTTATCTTTGATGAACTCAATCACTGCTGAGGTTTTCTTTGGCATGTAATGACGGCTTGGGTAAACCGCATAAAACGGCATGTTTTGGCTCGCTTTCCACTCTGGAAGCAATTGAATTAGCTGGCCATTCTTAAACTCATCGCCAATCAGATAAGTCGCTAGGTAACCAACACCCCACCCTGCGACGGCAGCATCTCGCACCGCTTCCGCCAAATCGACCGAATAGTTACCTGATACATTGACCATCAATTGCTGCTCGTTATTGCTAAATGCCCAATTAGTGTAATCACGCTCCCAACTGCGGTAGATAAGGCAGTTATGCTCAGAAAGGTCGTGAGGGTGTAAAGGCGCGCTGTTTTGCATTAGATATTCAGGTGATGCAGCAACCACAAACTGACAATCCGCCAAGCGCTGGGCAATATATCCCTCAGGTAACAGTTCGTTGTTGGTGATCCATAAATCCAGCCCTTCATTGAGCATATCCACTTTGTAATCAAATAGGTGAACCTCAACTTGCAGATCAGGATATAGCTGCCTTAGCTCTTGAATGGCAGGGATGATGTGCAACGTACCAAAAGATTGCGAGAGACCGATTTTGACCAAGCCTTCGACTTCATCTCGTTGGCTTTCTATTTCCGTTTGCGCTTCATCAATCACTTGTACGATTTGTTGGCAGTGTGAATAGAAACGCTCCCCTGCTTCGGTCGCGGTAAAGCTACGAGTGGTTCGCTGAACAAGCTTAACGCCTAATGCGGCCTCTAGCTGAGCGAGTTGTTTACTGACATGAGAAACCGAAACACCGAGGTTTTTCGCCGCTAAGGTGAAGTTTTTATGTTTAAGTAAGGCAGCAAACACCACCATTTGTGCAGCTCGTTCTGAAAACACGGTTTCTCCAAAAAGTGAAAGGGGCTCAATGAGCCCCTTTATACTGAAATGATTCGCTTAACGAATTCTATCCGCTAAGTGGCTGACTGCCAATGCAAAGTAGTAAGAGCGATTCCACTTCATCAATACATTGTAGTTGTTGTATACCAAGTACACGCGGCCACCCGCTTCATCAGGCGCGGTTAACCAAGCTTCAATATCGTTATCTAACTTAGGCAATGGGCGACCATCGTAGCGGGTGATACCAAGCTCACTCCACTCGGCTAACATCTTCTGCTTACCTTTTACGCGCCCTTCTAAGCTCATATCAAAGCCTTTTGGCAGCGTCACTTGGCGTCCCCAAGTGTAAGTATCGTCCCAACCTTTTTGGCTTAGGTAGTTCGCTGTAGAGGCAAACACATCAGCCTTGGTGTTCCAAATGTCTTTGCGACCATCGCCATTGCCATCAGCAGCGTAGCTAATAAACGAGCTAGGCATAAACTGACATTGACCCATTGCGCCAGCCCAAGAGCCTTTAAAGTTTGGCATTTCAATGTGGCCTTGCTCTAGAATTTGCAACGCTGACATCAATTCTTTACGGAAGAAGTCTTCACGACGACCGTCATAAGCCATGGTTGAAAGTGCATCAACGACACTGTAATTACCCATGAACTTACCAAAGTTACTCTCAACACCCCATAGGGCGACGATAAAGCGCGGTTGAACACCAAACTCTTCACCGATGCGTTGAAGCTCATCGTAATGCTTTTGGTAAAGTTCGTTGGCCTGTTTTACTTTCCAATCAGGTACTGCTCTTGGGATGTATTCATCCAAAGTGAGCTTTTTCTCTGGTTGGTTACGATCGGCTTTTACCGCGCGTGGCTTGTGCTGCACATCTGCAAAAGCGCTATCAACGGTAGTTTGTGAAATGCCCTGATTCAATGCTTGGGTTTTCAGCCCTTCTACGTATTGTTCAAAGCTTTTGTCTTGCGCCCACGCGCTACTTGTAATGGTTAGGCCTAAAACAACTGACAGTAATGATTTCAATTTGCCCTCCTTGAGCAACGGTTCAACGCTTATGAGTCGCGCTGTGATTTTTGTTCTTTATATTCATCAAGTAGGTTCTTCGGTGGCGGCGGTAATTGCAAGAAAAATCCGTCGCTATTCAAAGATTGTTTCACTTTTTCCACGTCCACTTGCGCTAGGGTACGGCCGTCTAATTTAACCACCATAACCATAGTAGGTTTACCAAACATCTGCATTAATTGGTCAGGAACTTGTGAAAAATCGTCCTTTTTCGGCAGATATAGGTATGCACCTTCTTTTTTGGAACTTTTGTAAATTGCACACAACATGGGATGCTTTAATCCATCTAATATTCAGAATTTATCTGTTTTGCGAAATTTGCTAGCAAAACACTCAATTGACAACAAGATAACTTGCTGACAGTAAGCGGGAAATATAACATGACACCCCTACTCTCAGGCAACGTCATTTCTACTCCGGCGTTAATAAAACGAGGTCCAAAGTAAAAGATGTCACATACCCCTGATTTGAAAGGTAGTAGCTTTACTTTGTCAGTTTTACACCTTTCTGACAACAATGTAGAAAAAACAATCAATTTTCTTAAAGAAAAGGTCGGCCAAGCTCCCACTTTTTTTGCATCTGCACCTGTTGTGGTCAACGTTGCAAAGGTAGAAGGCGATATCGACTTTGCTGCGCTGAAACACGGGATTAGCGAGGCAGGTATGGTTCCTGTTGGTGTGACAGGATGTAAGGACAAACGCACCCAAAATATGGCCACTGAAGCCGAACTGGCCATTATGTCGGCAAGTAAATCACCAGCACAAGCGCCTGCTAAGATGGCGCCAACTAAGGTGATTCGCACACCGGTGCGCTCTGGACAACAAGTTTACGCCAAAGACGCCGATCTTGTCGTGCTTAGCCACGTGAGCGAAGGGGCTGAAGTTATTGCCGATGGGTCTATACACATTCACGGCACACTGCGCGGCCGTGCTATTGCAGGTGCGAGCGGTAATAAAGATGCCGTCATCATTTGCAATAAGCTTAATGCCGAACTGATGTCTATTGCCGGTCACTACTGGCTGACTGAGCAGTTCGCAGAGCAGTTTTGGCAACAAAAAGTTCTATTTAGCTTGAAAGAAGACTCTCTCCAGTTCGAGCTGATAACGATTTAAAATAAAAAGGAAAACACCATGGCACGCATTATTGTTGTGACGTCAGGTAAAGGTGGCGTAGGTAAAACTACCTCTAGCGCTGCTATTGCGTCTGGCTTAGCACTAAAAGGCAAAAAAACCGCTGTGATCGATTTTGATATCGGCTTACGTAACCTAGACCTTATTATGGGTTGCGAGCGTCGCGTTGTGTACGATTTCGTTAACGTAATTAACGGTGAAGCGACACTAAACCAAGCGATGATCAAAGATAAGCGTACAGATAATCTGTTCATCCTTCCTGCATCTCAAACTCGTGACAAAGACGCACTAACCAAAGAAGGTGTTAGCCGCATTTTGAACGAGCTTGATGAAATGGGCTTCGACTTCATTATCTGTGACTCGCCAGCGGGTATCGAGCAAGGCGCACTGATGGCGCTATACTTTGCAGATGAAGCCATTGTAACCACAAACCCTGAAGTCTCTTCAGTGCGTGACTCTGACCGTATTCTTGGTATTTTAGATTCTAAGTCTCGCCGCGCAGAAGAAGGCCTAGAGCCAGTGAAGCAGCACCTACTGCTTACTCGCTACAATCCAGCGCGTGTAACACAAGGTGAAATGCTAAGCGTTGAGGATGTTGAAGAAATTCTACACATCTCTCTACTGGGTGTGATTCCTGAAAGCCAAGCGGTGCTTAATGCATCAAACAAAGGTGTACCGGTGATTTTCGATAACGAAACTGACGCAGGTATGGCTTACGACGACACAGTACAACGCCTATTGGGTGAACAAGTTGACTTCCGCTTCTTGACCGAGCAGAAGAAAGGGATTTTCAAACGACTATTTGGAGGCTAATACCGCATGTCATTATTGGAGTTTTTCCGTCCGCAAAAGAAGACATCCGCAAACCTTGCCAAAGAACGTTTGCAAATTATCGTCGCTGAACGCCGCAGCCAAGGCGACCCAGCGCCCTCTTACTTACCACAACTGAAAGAAGACATTCTTAAAGTGATCAGTAAGTATGTGGCCATTGACCCATCAATGGTGGATTTGTCGTTTGAACACAAAGATGACGACATCTCAGTACTTGAGCTGAACGTTAAGCTACCGGAAGACGAAAAGTAATCCACACTATTTAAGCAAAGCCGATGTCATCACATCGGCTTTTTTGTGCCTGTCGATCATACAACCGCAGACACACAGATAAAAAAAGCCCCAGTCTTTCGACTGGGGCTTCGCTTTTTCCCGATTAGGTTTCGTGCTAGCGAAAACCTATCTCATAACTCAATCTTAATTAAGCTTTCGCTTTCGCTTTCTTAGCTTTCTGGTCTGCTTTCTTCTTGATTACAGTAGTGCCTTCGAAAGTTTCACCTTCAACGTATGGCTTACCGTGGTAAGAAGCTAGTAGAACGTCTTTTAGCTCAGTGATTAGAGGGTAGCGTGGGTTCGCACCAGTACATTGGTCATCGAACGCTTCAACTGCTAGCTCATCTAGTTTAGCTACGAAGTCTGCTTCAGAAACACCTGCAGCTTGGATAGAAGCTGGGATGTCTAGGTCTTGCTTAAGCTCTTCCAACCATGCTAGTAGACGCTCAATCTTCTGTGCAGTGCGGTCACCAGCTTGGCTTAGGCCTAGATGGTCAGCAACTTCAGCGTAACGACGACGTGCTTGTGGACGGTCGTATTGAGAGAATGCAGTTTGCTTAGTTGGGTTATCGTTCGCGTTGTAACGTACAACGTTAGAGATAAGTAGTGCGTTCGCCAGACCGTGTGGTAGGTGGAACTCAGCACCTAGTTTGTGAGCCATTGAGTGACAAACACCTAGGAATGCGTTAGCAAATGCTACACCAGCGATAGTTGCTGCGTTGTGTACTTTCTCACGAGCGATTGGGTCGTTAGCACCGTTCGCGTAGCTTGATGGTAGGTACTCTTTAAGCATCTTAAGAGCTTGTAGAGCTTGACCATCTGAGTATTCGTTAGCAAGAACTGATACGTAAGCTTCTAGAGCGTGAGTTACTGCATCGTAACCACCGAATGCTGTTAGAGACTTAGGCATGTTCATTACTAGGTTAGCATCAACGATAGCCATGTTTGGCGTGATTTCGTAGTCAGCTAGTGGGTACTTAGCACCAGTCTTGTCGTCTGTAACAACAGCGAATGGAGTAACTTCTGAACCAGTACCTGAAGTTGTAGTGATACATACAAGCTCAGCTTTCTTACCCATTTTAGGGAACTTGTAGATACGCTTACGGATGTCCATGAAGCGCATTGCTAGTTCAGCGAAGTGCGTTTCTGGGTGCTCGTACATAACCCACATGATCTTAGCTGCATCCATTGGTGAACCACCACCTAGCGCTAGGATTACGTCTGGTTGGAAGCTCTTCATTGCTTCAGCGCCTTTCTCTACTACAGATAGAGTTGGATCCGCTTCTACGTCGAAGAATACTTGAACTTCAATGCCTTGAGCTTTAAGAAGTTGTACTACGTCATCTGCGTAACCGTTGTTGAATAGGAAACGGTCAGTTACTAGGAATGCGCGTTTCTTACCTTCTAGGTCGCCAAGAGCAATTGGAAGGCTACCACGACGGAAGTAGATAGACTTAGGTAGTTTGTGCCACAACATGTTTTCAGCTCGCTTCGCTACAGTTTTCTTGTTGATTAGGTGCTTAGGACCTACGTTCTCAGAGATAGAGTTACCACCCCATGAACCACAACCTAGAGTTAGAGAAGGTGCAACGTTGAAGTTGTACAGGTCACCGATACCACCGTGAGTAGTAGGGATGTTGATTAGGATACGTGCAGTTTTTAGCTTGTCACCGAAGTAACGGATGCGGTCTGCGTTTGTATCTTGGTTTGTGTATAGACCAGATGTGTGGCCGATACCGCCGATCTCTACCATTGTTACTGCTTGAGCAACTGCGTCTTCGAAGTTGTCAGCGCGGAATAGACCTAGAGTTGGAGATAGTTTCTCGTGAGCGAACTCATCATCGTAAGAAACTTTACCTAGACCTTCACCTACAAGAACTTTAGTGTCAGCTGGAACTTTAACGCCTGCTAGCTCAGCGATTGCTGGAGCTGGCTGACCAACGATTTTCGCGTTTAGCGCGCCGTCGATAAGAAGTACTTTACGTACTTTATCTGCGTCAGCTTTAGATAGAACGTGAGCTTTGTGAGAAGCGAAACGCTCTTTAACTTCGTCGTATACTTCGTCAACAACGATTGCTGCTTGCTCAGAAGCACAAACTACGCCGTTATCGAAAGTTTTAGACATAAGGATAGAAGCTACTGCACGTTTGATGTCAGCAGTTTCGTCGATAACTACAGGAACGTTACCTGCACCTACACCGATTGCTGGCTTACCAGAAGAGTAAGCTGCTTTAACCATGCCTGGACCACCAGTTGCAAGGATAAGAGCGATACCGTCGTGCTTCATAAGAGCGTTAGAAAGCTCTACAGATGGCTGGTCAATCCAACCGATGATGTCTTTTGGAGCACCAGCTGCTACTGCTGCATCTAGAACTAGTTTAGCTGCATCGTTAGTAGAGTTTTTCGCACGTGGGTGTGGCGAGAAGATGATGCCGTTACGAGTCTTCAGAGAGATTAGAGATTTGAAGATCGCTGTAGACGTTGGGTTAGTTGTTGGAACGATACCACAGATAATACCTACAGGTTCTGCGATAGTCATTGTGCCTAGGTTCTCGTCTTCTTCAAGAACACCACAAGTTTTCTCATCTTTGTATTTGTTGTAAATGAACTCAGATGCGAAGTGGTTTTTGATTACCTTATCTTCAACAATACCCATTCCAGACTCAGCAACCGCTTGTTGTGCTAGCGGGATACGAGCGTGGTTAGCTGCTAGAGATGCTGCGCGGAAGATTGCATCTACTTTCTCTTGAGAGAACGTAGCGAATTCTTCTTGAGCCGCTTTAACGCGAGCTACTAGAGCATCTAGTTCAGCTAAATTAGTTACAGGCATAGGGATTCTCCTAAAATTAACAATATTAAAAACTTTTTATTAAGTTCATTGCTTGTTCACATTCACGTTCTTTAGTGATTTAACTAACAACACGCTTAGTAAATTGCTTTCAGGGCTGAGTATAATATTTCAGAGTGTGAAAAAAATTGACTCAGATCAGTTCTCAAAAATTAATTACCACCTTAGAGGTAAAGTGTAGCGATATATAAAGTTAACTCGCTGATTTTTAAAAACATAACCCTGAAAAAACCAGTGTTTAAAAAAAGAGCATACAAACTACAAAAACTAAAAAACTTTCAACAGACTGTAAAAAAGTTTCATTTTTCAACAAAAACAGCTCTTGTTTGCTCAGTTTCACGTGCTACTGAGAGTATATCTGAATCGCATTTTCTCTCTATAACCCCTCATAATATTTGTTGAAAGTGTGCGATTGTTAGCATTTGTGAAAATCAACTTAGTGTAAGCGCATAGTGCTTGGTAACAATTTGCTTCCAGACTGATTACAATTTCATCAATAATAAGATTTTCTCACCAATAACGGCCTTTATACGTTAGTTTTTTTCATTCGTTCAGCTCGGTGTTTTGCCTTACATTAGGCGCGAATTCATACCTACAATTACTTTCCACCCTGTGAATATGTGAGTCGCCATTATGCAAACTTTTGAGCTTGCTATTTTCCTGCAGTTTTTCCTTGGTTTAGTGGCTGCAGTGAACCCTATCGGTATCATGCCTGTGTTTGTTTCTCTTACTGGCCATATGACCTTAGAAGAGAAGCACAAGACGGCTGTAACGGCCAATATTGCTGTGGCCATCATTTTAGTTGTCTCTTTATTAGCGGGTCAGTTACTGCTTGATATGTTCAGCATCTCGCTCGATTCATTCCGAGTGGCTGGCGGCCTATTGCTATTGAGCATCGCGTTTTCGATGATGAGCGGTAAGCTCGGTGAAGATAAGCAGAACAAACAAGAGAAGTCGGAATACGTAAGCCGTGAACAAATCGGTGTCGTGCCACTTGCAATGCCACTAATGGCGGGCCCAGGTGCAATCAGTTCAACCATTGTTTATGGTTCTCGCTACCCAACCATGTTCGACACGGCGGGTATTATGATCACCATCATCGTGTTCTGTTTGTGTACTTGGCTTTTATTCCGTTCTGCGCCGTTGATTGTTCGCTTCCTCGGGCAAACAGGTATCAACGTGATTACGCGTATCATGGGCTTGATTCTTGGTGCGCTTGGTATTGAATTTATTGCCAACGGCTTACGCGCCCTATTCCCAGGTTTGGCGTAATCTCTGATAATATAGGGCTAATGTTGATTAACTTAGCCCTAACATGTCTAGACAACCTTTAAAACATCACCTTTACGTCATAATTTTTGGTACTCACACCTCTGGCGGCCGTGCGTTTGATATTAGTTTGATCGTCGCGATCCTTGCTTCCTTGGTGGTCTTGGTTTTGGAGTCGTTGCCTTCAGTCAGTCAGGTATGGGCGCAGCAACTTCGCTATTTTGAATATGGCTTCACTGCAATTTTCACCATCGAGTATCTGTTGCGGCTCTATTGCTCGCCTAAGCCTAAGTCCTATGCCACCAGTTTTTACGGTGTGATAGACCTGTTGGCAATATTGCCAACCTACTTGGCCTTCTTCTTCCCATCCGTTGCCTTTATGGGTGTGATCCGCCTGCTGCGTGTAATGCGTATTTTCCGTGTTTTGAAGCTAGTACGTTACTTGCAAGATTCCAACATCTTGCTGCGCTCGCTTTTGATGGCAAAACGAAAGATTTTCATCTTCTTTAATACCGTTGCTATCTTAGTTACGATTTTTGGCGCCCTCATCTATGTGATAGAAGGGCCAGAGAACGGCTTTACCAGCATTCCACAAAGTATTTATTGGGCGATAGTGACCATCACGACTGTCGGTTATGGCGACCTAGTTCCACAAACGGTACTGGGCAAAGCGGTGGCTTCATTAACTATGTTGCTTGGTTATTCTATTTTGGCCGTACCCACCGGCATTATCACCGCTGAGTTAAACCAAGAGATGAAATCACATCGCGAGTTAGTTAAATGCCCCAACTGTTCTAAAGCTGGGCATGAATCTGATGCGATGCATTGTAAGTATTGCGGGAGTGAATTAGCCGAGCCCGATCAACGTATCGTGCGCGAAGAGGAATAAAAAAACAGGGTGTCGATGGACACCCTGTTTGCTATCAGTAAAACCTATCGGCAACCATCGGTAATTGTCACCACTTGGTAGCCGTCATCCTTTTGCATTGGCGCAACGTACTGAACGTAACATTCCGTTGCCATGATGGCGGCATTAAAATCTGTACCTTTAAAATCTTTCAAATAATTTGAATGGGTAGCAATCCAGTAGTCCGGGTCATTCACATCACCGTTGTTGTGCGCCGCCCATACCCATTTTTTAGTCAGGTCATGGTAGCCACCGTCAAAATTCATAAACTGCACAAGACCTTGTTTGTTGACCGCCGGATGACCGAATTGCAACGTACCATATCCATCCATTGAGTAGTTTGGTTCATCCTGTTTACCTTCGATGATCGCTTTGTCATGAGCCAGTTCAACAGCATCATGCACCGCGCCGCCAAGCCCCTCTAGTGTGGCAACATTCGCCTCTTTACTGATACTCATAAATTTTGGCATTGCGACCACCGCGAGAATAGCCAAAATAACAATCACGACGATCAGCTCAATTAATGTAAAGCCACTACTTTTTGCTTTCATTGTTTTTCCCCAAATTACAGACGGGGTCACCGTAAAGGCCAAAAGTCAGCTGACTGTCAGTGATTTATAAAAAAAGCGCCAAAAAGGCGCTTTATATTGATTCAATGAATCGTTTCGATTACGACTGTTTTTCAGCCAGAATAATACGCAGTGTACGGCGTAGTGGCTCCGCTGCACCCCATAGTAATTGGTCACCTACAGTAAACGCATTTAGGAAGTCATCACCCATTGCCATCTTACGTAGACGACCTACTGGTACTGACAGTGTGCCAGTCACTTTTGCCGGAGTCAGTTCTTGCGCGGTAATATCACGATCGTTTGGAATCACTTTCACCCAATCGTTGTGCGTCGCGATGATCTCTTCAATCTCATCCATTGGTACGTTTTGCTTCAACTTGATAGTAAGCGCTTGCGAGTGGCTGCGCATTGCGCCGATACGTACACATGTACCATCAATTGGCACTGGTGCATCTTGGAAGCCAAGGATCTTGTTTGCTTCAACGCCCGCTTTCCACTCTTCTTTGCTTTGGCCGTTTTCACGTTTTACATCAATCCAAGGGATCAGTGAGCCTGCTAGCGGCACACCAAACTTATCAGTCGGGAACGAGCCGCTGCGCATGGTATCTGCGACTTTTTTATCGATATCAAGAATAGAGCTTGCTGGGTTAGCTAATTCAGAGCTTACTGAATCGTTAATGACACCCATCTGTGAAATAAGCTCACGCATGTTTTGCGCACCAGCACCCGATGCGGCTTGGTATGTCATTGCGCTAGTCCATTCAACTAGGCCTTTTTCAAACAGACCACCTAGACCCATCAGCATTAGGCTTACGGTACAGTTACCGCCCACAAATGTGTTTGTGCCGCCATGAATGCCTTGTTGGATTTGGCTAAGGTTCACAGGGTCAAGAGTAATGATCGAGTCTTTTTCCATACGTAGAGTAGAAGCTGCATCAATCCAGTAACCTTTCCAACCCGCTTGACGTAGTGCTGGGTACACCTTCTCTGTGTAGCCACCACCTTGACAGGTTACAACTGCATCCAACTGCTTCAAGCTTTCAATATCAAATGCGTCTTGAAGAAGACCAGACTCTTTATTACCAAATACTGGTGCAGGGATACCAATTTGTGACGTGCTGTAAAATACTGGTTCGATTAGGTCGAAATCTTTCTCTTCAACCATGCGCTGCATCAGGACTGAACCCACCATACCGCGCCAACCAACTAAACCTACTCTCATCGTTGTACTCTCCGTGTAAAATTAAAACTCGTTTTCTCAATATTTCAATTTTCACAGCAAAATCTCAAGCGAAAAATCATGCTTTGCTACATCTTTTCACCTCTTTTATCCAAAATCCGCGAAAAAAATCCATTTTGAACAGAAAAAAGCCAGTTGTTATTTTAAAAACCAAAACAACCATAATCCGAAAAGAGAACAAAACATCAGTAACACATAAAAACTACGTTACAAAACATAAAAAACACATCACATTAACCAATTGCGATATTTTTAACCACAAAATGAGCAATAAGCTCGAATAAATCACAACAAAATGACATTTTCTCGAAATAAAAGACTAGCTAAGGTAAAGTGCGCAGCATACTCAAAAAGAGTTAATTCTCGTATCATTCGCTGCTAAGCAATTCTTTGCGCATAGTTATTGAAACTATTACCCATGTCGACCTTGCCCCCAACGTCGTCAATATCCATATGGGTCAAAGAGTTAGTAAAAGCTCGCTAACAGAGTTAGGTGGATGGTCGGTTTAAAGCAGATAAGAGGCTCGCTATGACGCAACTTACCCCACGTTTACCGAACATGATTCAAGTGATCGTGTCCCTTGGTATCTTCCTACTGTTGGCTTTCTCGTTTACAGCCCAGTTGGATTTACCTATTCAACTTGCCCTGTACATCGGCTGGTTCATTATTATCGTGCTTGGCTTACGCTTAGGCCATCAATACAAAGCACTTGAAAAAGCAGCGCTAAATGGCATTTCTAACGGCCTAGGTGCGGTACTTATCCTTCTTGCTGTCGGCGCGCTTGTCGGTACTTGGATCTCTGGCGGTATTGTTCCAACCATCATTTACTATGGTCTAAAAGCAATTCACCCTTCTATTTTCCTTCTTGCTACCATGATCATTTGTTCTCTAACCGCATTGGCGACGGGTACATCTTGGGGTGCGGCGGGTACTGCTGGTATTGCAATGATGGGTATTGGTCAGGGCCTTGGCGTTCCTGCTCCGATTACCGCGGGTGCGATTCTGTCTGGTTGTTACTTTGGCGATAAGATGTCTCCACTGTCAGACTCAGTGATCCTTGCTTCTTCTATGTCTAACGTAGAAGTGATGGAGCACATCAAAGGCATGCTACCAATCGCGCTAATCAGCTACATCATCACAGGTATTTTGTTCACACTGTTCGGTTTCCACTACGCTGGCAACGTTGACATGTCTCAAGTACAAGGCGTAATCGCAGCAATGGACAACCAGTTCTACATTACACCGATGTCCTTTATTCCGGTGGTTATCGTACTGGCGCTACTAGCGATGCGTATGCCATCTTTCCCTGTAATCAGCTTCGGCTCTCTACTGGGTATCGTATGGGCAGTAATGGTTCAAGATGTGGACTTCCTAACCGCGTTCAATACAGCGTGGGCTCCATTTGCTATCTCTTCTGGCGTAGATTTCATCGACTCTATCCTTAACCGCGGCGGCATGTCTTCGATGCTTGGTTCGGTAGCGGTTATCGTGTTCGGTCTTGGTTTTGGTGGCCTACTTGATAAAGTTGGCGTGCTTGAGACTATCGCTAAACTATTCGAGCGCCGCGTGAAAAGTGCAGGTTCACTAGCAACCTCTACTATTGGTACCGCATTCATGGGTAACGTGTTTGGCTCAGCAATGTACGTGTCACTTATCCTTACACCAAAAATCTGTGCGAAGAACTACGACCGCTTAGGTTACCAACGTAAAAACCTATCTCGTAACGCCGAGTTTGGTGGCACACTAACATCAGGTATGGTGCCTTGGAGTGATAACGGTATCTACATGGCGAGTATTCTTGGCGTTGCAACGCTATCTTACGCACCGTTCATGTGGTTAAGCTTTGTATGTATCATCGTGACGATTATTAGCTCGTACATGGGTTGGTTTGTCGATAAATGCGAACCAACGGCAACCGCAGCGGAAGAAAGCGTTGAGCTAGAAAAGCAAACCACTTAATTACCAAAACTGAATACGTAAAGAGCGCCTATTGGGCGCTCTTTTTGTTTGTGAGGTAAACACGTCTGTCAGGTATACAGTTACCTAAGCCGCTTGCTCTTCATCCAAGAACTGCTGCGCTTCTTGTAACGCTTTGGATAACAATAAATCAAGCTCTTGCAGTAAAATAGGCACTTGAGTGACATCTTGATTGATGGCCGTTTCTATTTTTCCTGCTGCTTCACGCAAGTTCATCGCGCCTAAATTGCCACCGACCCCTTTCAAACTGTGCGCTTTTCGCATCGCTTCATCTGGCGAATCTGTTAGCAATCGACCAATGTCTTCGACATCATTACCATGATCTTCAATAAACACCTCAAGTAACATGCACATTGATTCTCGATCATCACCTAATGAGTCAAGCATCGAGGCAAAGTCTATTTCGCTGCCCGAGTTTTCTTCCGTTTCGTTAACTGGTGGTTCAGCAGATGTCGGCTGTTCTACTGGTGCTGCGGGCTCAGGTTCTTCAATAACAGGAACGGTATTAGTATGAGTCTTTTCTGAGAGTTGGACAGCCGCTGGGGAAACAGCAGCTACAGGTGGAACCACTGCAGTCGATGAAGTGGCATGTGGCTCACTTGCCTCATTGCTATTTTCTCTACGCTGAGAAGACTGCCAAAGTAAAACCACGGCAATCATCAACCCTCCGCTGAATAGCGCGCCAATCATTAGGTGTGTTTTTAGTAGTTGATGGTACTGCCCCTCTACAGAGGTTACTTCGTCGTGCACAGTATGGTCAATCAGCTTACCGACCAAAAACGCACCCTGTGCGTAGCCGCCCATCACTAGCGAGGTTTTGGCTAATACAGACTGCAACCGCTGCTTATCGGCCTCCGGCAAATTGACCGACTCGGCATAAAGCGCATCCAGCTGTCGATAAGCCGTTGAAGTAGAGCTTTGCGAGGAGAACATGGCTTCGAACACGTTAGCGCTTAGTTGGTAATACAACAACGCCATTTGTGGCTGCTCTGTATATTGCTCGCGGCTGGTTTGAATTTGGTCGATTAAATCAATCAATGCCAACTCATTTGCGACAAAAGCAAGACTATGCTCTATGAATCGATCGGTCGTAAAGAGCAATTGCTGAACATCTGGCTCAAACCAGCTATTGCCCTGTTGCTGCTCTAATTCGCCTTTTAATTGAATGATGGTTTCGAGCTCTGCCTTTTGTTCGTTAGCAAAGTGAATCCTGTATGGGGCATCAAAAAATAGCCGGCTGCGTAGCGCGTCTATCTTGCTATCTAACTGCTCGACCTTATCCATCATCACTGACGTAGAGCGATAGTTCGTAACGATAACCGTAATGCCGATCATCCATACCAGCACCAATACCCAGCCAATTTTTAGTTGTAGTTTATCCATTGTGTACTCGCGAATGCTTAAATTCCCTTAAATACAAGCATATATGCAAAAGCGAAACTGTACAGTTTATGATACTCAAATTGTTGCAAATCTAACTTTGCTTACCTCTAGATAAACGAAACCCCGCACTTGGCGGGGTTTCACTTATTTACTCATAACAAGGCGTCTTTAGCGATTACGGCTAAGTTGGTCACGCAAGTTTGGTGGCGTGCCTTTAATGGTTAGCGTATCGGTTTCTGGATCGTAAAAAATACGCTCACCCAGTAGCATGCTATCAAAGCTCACATTCAAGCCACCGCCAGCACCTACGTACTTAGTCAGCTTACGCACTGTTGCGCGATCCGCAGGGAAGCTTTCTTCCAGTTCGTAGCCGTGATCTTGGGTGTAATCTAAAAAGCTCGTACCGTCTTGAGAAGCTGGTAGCTCACCAGATAACTCTTTCACGTACACTTCGTCGCCCGATTTGATTTGCTCGTTGCAGTAATCCGCAACTTGCTTTTTGTAGCTCAGCGCTTCTTCTTTCTCTAATTTAGAGTCAGAGCAAAAATCTTCTACCGCTTGCATCAACACTTGGTTTTGCTGCTTAGTATCAAGGCCAACTTCCGCTTGTAAGAAATCTAAGAAGAAGTCCGCCACCTTACGACCTACGCGGCCTTTAATGTAAGTGAGGTAACGGTTTGACTCTTTGTCATTTTCATAACTAGAAAGGTCGATACGTGCGGCAATATCCATTTTAGATAGGTCAAGATAGTCCGTTGCACTAATATCTAGGCCTTCGGTCACTTTAAGGCTCTGATTTGATGGAATAATTGCAACAAACAGGTAATCTGTAGCCAGTGACTGGTACTCAGCAAACACTAAGATACCTTCATCAGCAAATGGGTATTTTGCTAGCTCGTCTTTTAGACGATTTGCGCTAATTTGAGAGAAATCGTAAAAATCTCTCTTTTGCTGGCGAAGTTCTTGCAACCAGATTTGAAAATCGCTGTCAGATTTAAATGAACCAAAGCCTTTGCCGGCTTTAGAATTAAACACACGATGCAGTTCAGCGACTAAGCTTTCACTAGAACTGTCGTTTGCCAAAGACTCTGAACGGAAATTAACCGTAAGCTCTTCAGAATCATTTTTTTGCAGTTGGTGTAGGATAACGTTAGAAAGGTGCAAACTCATGATGAAATTTATCGTCGTTCTCTGTTTCAGTTGCACCGCATTGTAGGTTATCATAAGCCGCTTTACTATTGTTCATTAGAGTCTTTATGCCGATTACATCTAAATACAGCGACGAAAAATTTGAAAACATTCTAACTGAAGTCGCAGCTGTGCTCGAAAAACATGGCGCAGGTCCAGACCTAAGCCTAATGATTGCTGGCAACATCGCGACCAATGTTATTAATAAGAATGTTGGTACAGGCCAAAGAAAAGCAATTGCAGAGAAATTTGCACAAGCGCTTATGTCTTCTATCGAAGACAAAGCTCACTAATACATAAAGCGGAAACAAGAACAGTACATGGTAGATAACGGAAATTCATACGGAGAGCGTGTTTCACGCCTAGTGGGTTGGGGCCACTGGTTTGCCTTTTTCAATATCATCGCAGCCATGCTTATTGGTACTCGCTACATTACCCAGTCTCCGTGGCCAGAAACCCTACTTGGTCAGGTTTATTTAGCCGCTTCATGGGTAGGTCACTTTGGCTTTTTAGTATTTGCCTTATATCTACTGGTTCTGTTTCCGTTAACCTTTGTGGTGCCATCACGTAAGTTATTCCGTTTGCTTTCGGTTTGTTTGGTTACCATAGGCCTTACCCTACTTCTTATTGATACCCAAGCGTATCAAAGCATCAACCTTCACCTAACACCTGTGGTGTGGGAAGTCCTCTTTGCAGAGAAAAGCAGCGCCATCAGTGCTGACTTGCAGCACCTGTTTGTTGTTCTTCCACTGATCTTTTTGATTGAACTCGCTCTATCCGAGTGGGTTTGGCGTAAACAGCGTAAACTGTCGCACAAGCACATCGGCCGCCCTATCGCTGCGGTGTTCTTCGTCTGCTTTATCTCAAGCCATATGATCTACGTATGGGCTGATGCGTACTTCTACAATCCGATTACTTCTCAGCGCGCTAACTTCCCGCTCTCTTACCCTATGACGGCAAAATCCTTCATGGAGAAGCATGGTCTGTTAGACAGAGAAGAGTATTTAAAACGTCAAGCCGCCAACCTAGGCGAAGCGGAACTTGTTCGCTACCCACTAGAAACCATCGAGTTTAGCCGCCGAGCTAATCCACTCAATGTTCTGGTAGTGAGCGTCAATAATTTACGTGCCGATGCGCTAAACGCATCTTCAATGCCGAACGCTTTTAATTTCTCAATTGATAACTTGAGCTTTAACAATCACTTCAGCTCAAGCAATGACAGCACTGGTGTGTTCGGTCTGTTTTATGGCCTGCCTAGTAGCTATGCAAGCAGCATTAAAGAGCAAGAGTCTCTACCAATCATGATCGAAACCCTGCGCAACCAAAACTACAGCTTTGGTTTGTTCAGTGGTGATAACTTCAGTGACTCGCTGTTCAGTGACATCGTATTTAGTGGCCTAAGCATTAATAATGTAGAGCTAACTAACACTGAAACCGCTGACAATGCTGCCATCAATGCTTGGTCTAATTGGGTGTCTGAAAACGCAAGCCAACCTTGGTTTAGCTTCATTGAGCTGACAACACTCGATAACTTTTCAGATTACGCTAATAGCTCAGGTAACAGCACAGAATCATTAATTACTAGCTACCAACAATCGGTTTCTAACGCCGATACTGAGCTTGCCCACCTATTTGAAAAGATAGAGCAATTGGGTATTAGTGATTCAACGGTGATCGTGATTACCTCAAACCACGGCACCGAGTTTAACGAAACTAAAACCAATAGCTGGGGCGCAAACAGCAACTACAGCCGTTACCAATTACAAGTACCAATGGTAATGCATTGGCCAGGTAAAGTAGCCGCGCAATACAACCATCGCACTAGCCACTTAGATTTCTCGGTGACACTGATGCAAGATCTGCTTGGGGTTTCATCCAACCCGACTGATTTCAGCAGTGGCCGCAACTTATTCGATGAAAAGTCTCGCAAGTGGGTGTTAGCCGGTGATTACCATGAGCTAGCACTGATCACCAGCAAGAACACCACGGTGATCGATAAGTTTGGTAACTACAAACTGTATGACAGTAATTATCAGCGTCTGAGAGATGAAAACCCGGCATTACCAGTACTGATGCAAGGCTTAACTGAGTTACAACGCTTTTACACTAAAAGTAACTAAATCATCATCTTAACAAATATTACTGTTTGACCTATAAAGGCGAGCGAGTAAAATTACCCTGTCGGACTGTAGCGCAGCTTGGTAGCGCACCGTCATGGGGTGTCGGGGGTCGCAAGTTCAAATCTTGTCAGTCCGACCATACACCTTACTAAAGAGAGCTTCGGCTCTCTTTTTTGTTGCCTAGAGGCAACTAACTAAGGCTATAAACCTGATAAATATCAGGCTAATAGTTTAAAAAACACCCCATCAAACTAAAAATTGCAGTTAAGCGCTCACAAATAAAGCAAACAGTAAAAATAGGGGTTTACAAGGTTGGCTAAGCCCTTTAATATTCGCCTCAACAACGGAGAGATGGCTGAGTGGTTGAAAGCACCGGTCTTGAAAACCGGCATACGTTAATAGCGTATCTAGGGTTCAAATCCCTATCTCTCCGCCACTTTCAAAGATTAAACCGCTGTTTTTACAGCGGTTTTTTCGTTTTTATACCTCAAAAGTCGACAAATACAAAAGGATAATACAGATGTATTTGTTGAGACTTCCAAATAGCGTGTATTACACACGTGTGGCAACTCCCCTTTCTCTTCGCTCAATGGGTTACCCAAAAGAGATCCGTTTCTCTCTGTTTACACGCGAAAGACGAGTTGCGTACTTACGCAATGTCGAGCACACCAAGCTGATCTTTGCTCTTTTCACCGATGCTGATTCCCAGCAGCTCCCTTACAACACATTTAAAGCTCAGTTGAATGAACAGGTAAATCAACTTCGGCAACAATTCCAACAAGAAAGTAATTCGGATATAGCACTATTCAAGTCTCTACCTATCAATAAAGCAACCAAGCCAAATAACACAGCGCCTCAGGTAGATGAACAGGCTCTAGATAGATTTATTGCGTCTAAGCAGTTAGAGAAAGTAACTAACTTAACTCTTAAACAACTTCGGCAGCGCTGTGGCGATTTCTTAGCTTTTTTAAAAAAACAAGAAGCGGCCAAAATTTCTAGCTCGGTTGCCATGGCATATCGTGACGAATTGCTTCGCCGTGGGTTAAGCCATAAGACTTTAAAAGATTACTTGGCTGCTAATAAACAATTTCTCAACTGGTGCGTAGTGCATGAGCTCTTACAGAGTAACCCTTTCACTCAGGTGAAGCTCCCAAGTAGGTCAGGTTCGGCTTCTTCCCAGCGTACTCGCTGGGGTATTTCAGAGTTAAAGCATCTATTTAATAGTCAAGCATTTAAACAACAGGACGAGTCTTTCCGTTGGGCTACCATGGTTATGTTTAGGCATGGTTGTCGTCCATCAGAATCCTGTCAGCTTCGAGTCAAAGATATTCAATTCGATCAGTCGATACCTATCATTCATTTCAACGAGGCTGGTGATAGACAGCACCTCAAAAATTCGTCATCAAATAGACAAGTACCAATTCATCATTGCCTGTTAGAGGACGGCTTTTTGAATTATGTCCGCGAGCGTAGACAACAAGGCTGCATTCAACTATTTGATTTTACGCCTCGCGGAGAAGACTATGACTGGTCGAGCGATTATAGAGATACGATGGGTGAGGTGTTGACAGCTTGTGGCTTTAGGGCTGGTAATCGACCTTTTAGGCATACCTTTATTGACGAACTTAAAAGGTTAGGTGTTCCAGAGCATGTAGTGTCACAGATCGTTGGACACAAAAATCACAGTATGACTTTCGGGCATTATGGTACGGCACTCGAACCAGAACTTCTTAGCGATGCCATAAATAGCTTCGCGCTTATCTTGGAATGTAGTGGCATAGTTAATTTGGCCACCTGATTAGAGGTGCTAAGATGCATCTCATACACAACAGGTGACACTATGACCAAACGTACAAGAAGAACTTATAGCCCAGAATTTAAACTCGAAGCTGCTCAACTAGTAACTGAACAAGGCTACTCTGTTACTGAGGCCGCTAAGGCCATGGGTGTAAGCAAATCAGCGATGGACAAGTGGGTAAGACAGCTAAAACAAGAGCAGCGAGGCATTACTCCAAAGGCATCCCCACTAACACCTGAGCAGATTGAACTGCGTGAGCTTAGAAAGCGTATCGCTGACATAGAAGAGCACAATGAAATATTAAAAAAGGCTACAGCTCTGTTGATGTCGGACTCGCTGAACGGTTCTCGATAATCGAGAAGCTGAAACAGAGCTACAGCGTTCAAAAGCTATGTCGCGTCTTCGGTGTTCATCGTAGTAGTTATCGATACTGGTGCAAAGCACCTGTATCACCTAACCCAGATGAATTAAAGCTTAGAGCGCTAATCCACGAAGCACATTCAGTAAGCAATGGTTCAGCAGGAGCAAGGACGATTGCAACTATTATCACGAATTTAGGCATTAACCTTAGTCGCTACAGGGCGACTAAGTTCATGAAGCAACTAGGATTAGTCAGTTGTCAGCTTCCGAAGCATCGATATAACCTTAAGCGCCAAGAGCATATTGAAATCCCGAACCACTTGGATAGGCAGTTTGCAGTAACGGCTCCAAACCAGGTATAGGTTGGTGATGTGACTTACATATGGGCGGGTAACCGTTGGGCTTACTTAGCTGTAGTCATTGACCTATTCGCTCGTAAACCAATAGGTTGGGCGATGTCACTATCACCAGATAGTGAGTTAACGAGCAAAGCACTTAAGATGGCTTATGAGCATCGTGGCAAACCACGAGGAGTCATGTTCCATAGCGATCAGGGTAGCCACTATACAAGTAGAAAATACCGACAAACACTATGGCGCTATCAGATAAAGCAGAGCCTATCACGGAGAGGAAACTGTTGGGACAATGCTCCGATGGAGCGCTTTTTCAGAAGCTTAAAGTCTGAATGGATGCCACCATGTGGCTATCAAAGTGTCGTTGCTGCTAGACAGTCGATCACTCATTACATCATTAGGTACTACAGCCAGATAAGGCCTCATCAATACAATGGTGGGCTAACGCCCAACGAGTCGGAACGGCAGTACTGGGAAACTTACAAAACTGTGGCCAATATTAGTTGACCACTACAGTATAGATTATTAAGAGCGATAGCCTAGCAATGTCAGCACTACCTTTTTCTTGGCAGAAAGTCATATTTTCTAGTCGGGCAACTGGTTAATACAGAGACCGTGCTAATTGTTAATGCCAAACAATCAACACTTTAGTTTGACATTGATGCAATGTCACTAGTTGTATATTATTAAGAAAATTATTATACAGGTTAGTGAGTTATGGAATTCAATGTACTGTTAGACAGCTCATTTTCTGATGTCTGTACGAAAAGTATAAGCCCTCAATGCAACAAGCATGTCCTGAGTATCGCCAATGATTTCGAGGAAGGAAGTTGGCGCCACAAAAATTTTCATATGTTTATATGGGATAATATTGCAGAAACCTCTCTGTCGTCTCAGGAGCGAGAAGCACTAATTAACAAATCCTCATCTTTACTTACCGCCTCCGCAGCTAACCTGAGATTGACAGATAAAGAAACTGACATTGGCAAAGGTAGTGAATTAGCCGAAATTTTCCTATACGGGATTATGAAGCACCACTATGGTGCTTTGCCCGTGGTTCCCAAAATTTTCTATAAACAAAATGCTCAAGATAATGCGAAAGGTGCAGACAGTGTCCACCTAGTTTTACATGGAGATGATTTTTCCCTTTGGTTTGGCGAGGCTAAGTTTTACAAGTCAATCGAAAACGCTAGGCTTGGTTCCATAGTTACTTCAGTAAAGAACTCCTTGAAGCCAGATAAACTGAAGAAAGAGAACAGTATCGTCACAAATGTTAGTGACATTGATCACTTAGTTGAAAACTCTGAATTACGTCAGCGAATCAAAGATGCGTTGTCATCTAAAGTGTCACTAGACTCCATTAAACCCAAAATCCATATTCCCATTTTTATACTTCATGAGTGCGAGGTAACTCTAGGTACGACCATGTGGTCAGAGGAATACCAAACGCAAGTTATGGATTACCACTTAGATAGAGCAAATGCTTACTTTGAGAAGCAGATATCAGAGATAAGCGACTTACATCTTTACGACCAAATAACCTTTCATATCATACTGTTTCCAGTCCCAAATAAGGCTCAAATAGTTGACAAGTTTGTTCAAAAAGTTGAGTTCTTGAAGGAGGAGTTCTAGTGGATATATTTGAAAAGTGCCATGAGATCAATGACTACATAAATGATCAAGATGAGATGTCTGCAAGAAATGAACTCATTAAACTGCTGGACTATCATAAGTCTCACCAAATCCAATATTCACCTTTGGTCAACAACCTGATCAGGCAGGTCGGTTTATTTCCTTACATTCAACTGGAAACCAGCGATTGGCAAGATAGATATGCTCATGAAGCATTCAAGGTGGATGTTGGTGAAAGAGAGACTCTAGCCCTACATAGGGAGCAATCCTCAATACTCAAAAAGTTAATCGAGGGAAAAAACCTTGCCGTCAGTGCTCCCACCAGTTTTGGCAAGAGTTTCGTTATTGATGCGTTTATAGCGTTAAAAAAGCCTAAAAATGTAGTAATCATTGTCCCTACGATTGCGCTAACAGATGAAACTCGAAGGCGATTGCATAAGAAATTTGGCGCGGACTATAAGATCATCACAACTTCCGAAGCAAGGCTTGCTGATTCAAACATCTTTATTTTTCCTCAAGAACGAGCTATCCACTATGCAGAACAGTTAGAGAACATAGACATCTTGATAGTCGATGAGTTTTATAAAGCCAGTTCAGCTTTTGATAAGGATAGGTCTCCCTCATTAATAAATGCCATATTGAAACTTGGCTCGAAAGCAAAGCAAAAGTACTTTCTTGCCCCGAACATCTCTTCACTGAATGACAGTTTATTTACAAAAAATATGGAGTTTGTAAGTGTGAACTTCAATACTGTCTTTCTCGAAAAGCATGAGCTGTATGAGGAGATCAACGGCGATGAAAGGGCTAAGAGTGATACATTAATTAATATCCTATCGAATACTGCTAGTAAGACTTTGATCTATGCAGGCACGTTTAGAAATATTGATAGCGTATCAAATTTGCTTACAGACCGCTTTCCTTCATCAGAAAGTGGCCTGCTGAGAGATTTCCATCATTGGTTGGGAAAAAATTACGATGTTAACTGGAAGTTGACTAATTTGGTAAAAAGAGGGGCAGGTATCCATAATGGACGCTTGCATCGCTCGCTAAGTCAAATTCAAGTGAGGCTATTTGAAGAAGAACATGGACTCAAAACCTTGGTATCCACATCTTCTATTATTGAGGGAGTAAATACATCCGCAGAAAACGTCATTCTATGGAGCAATCTCAGTGGCAAAGGGAAAGCACGCATTAATGATTTTAGCTATAAGAACATCATTGGACGTGGTGGTAGAATGTTCCGCCACTTCATTGGGAAAATCTATATTCTAGAAAAGCCTCCAGAAGAAACTGAAACGCAATTAGATTTGGAATTTCCAGATCAACTCGTGGGCAGTATTGATTTGGAAGAATATAAGACTGAGCTAACTCAGGAGCAAATAGCTAGGATAATTGCCTACAAAGAGGATATGGAAGAACTATTGGGTGAAGGTAGACTGAATCAACTTCAAAAAGGTGGTCAACTTGAATCCAGTGATTCGTTTTTAATTCATAGCATTGCAAAAGACTTAGTAACCAACAAACCGACGTGGAGCGGTTTAGGATACTTAAATTCGAGCCATCCCGATGATTGGGACGGTTACTTGTACAAAGTAATAAGGCTATCTCCAAGTGGTTGGGGTGACAAATATAGTAAATTTGTGGGTTTTGTTAAGGTCTTAGCAGACAACTGGTCTCTAACTATTCCTCAGTTACTCAATAGACTGGAAGACTTAGATATCGGCATTGATCAGTTCTTCGAACTAGAGAAGAACGCTACATTCAAGCTTGCCTCGCTACTTAATGATGTAAATGTTCTCCAGAAAAATATTCTTAATGAGAATATAGATATTGCGCCTTTTATAGGTAAAGTCTCTAATGCTTTCTTACCACCTTTGGTTTATCAGTTGGAGGAGTACGGTTTACCAAGGATGTTATCTAGGAAAATTCATGATCTAGGAGTGATTGACCTTGAGCGAGATGAGGTTGAGATTCATGTTGTTTTAGAAGAATTTACGAGTATGCCTATAGAGCATCAAGTACGACTAAATGCATCATTTGATTCTTTTGATAGGTACATATTTAGTTACTTCATGGAAGGCATAGTTAGAGAAGCATGAGTATGGTTCTAAGTTTGGTGCTCTTGGAGACCAGGAACCTAAGGTGTTCAATCTATTGATTTCTTTTCGATAGTTGGTTTATCATGTATTTCACAAATGGCAAACTCGGCTTTTGAGAGCTCAAATTAAGTCATTGTAAAATAAGTGTTTTAATCTAGCGGGTATAGCGTTCAAATCCCTATCTCTCCGCCACATTTAGAAAGCTCGCACTTGTTGCGGGCTTTCGTCGTTTTAGAGGTTTGAAAGCGTTGAGTGCAAGCCCAGCACTTCGCTACATTCACGAAAAAGGCCGCTAAGAAATTAGCGGCCTTTTTCGTATTCAGCGTCTCTCACAACTTTCAAACTATCCCCTCTTCTTTGCCTCAGTTTTCAATTATCGAGTTTTAGCTCTATCTCTCATTAATATGCATACAGACTGCTATCATCTAATTTAAGTTTTATAAATCAAAGACGAAGGTGGCTATGAAGTATTGTCATACATGTCAGCGAGATACGATACACAACGAAATCATCAAACAAAAACCGTCTAAGTTTGGCAAAAGCAAAAAAGAACAGTTCAAAGCGTTTCTCTCCGGTTTTTTTGGAGGCGTCGCTAGCCCTTTAGGTGCATCTTTAGATTTGGTTGAGCGCTACGTGGTTTGTTCAGAGTGTGGGACGAAGAGACTCGAAAACCACGGTGATGAGTTTCAGTAACCGCCATTTACTTTCCCCCATCAAAGGAGCTTGTGCATGAACAAACCAACACTGCTCATCATTGTTATTGCCTGCTTACTCGGATACTTCATTTACGATCGTTATGTCGTGCAACCTAAACAGCTAAACTCAGCTGCACAAAACATGCTCACGCAGATGGCAATCAAACAGCAATGGTTTGATCCTCTAGAGCTGTTAAGCGATAGCTCTAACTCAAATATTCAATTAAACAAAGAGATCGAATCCGCTTTTCAGGATGGTGATATGGTTTATGCCAATGGCAAAATTACCTACAGAAGTGAGACCAGCCAAGTGTGTAAAATCGTCGATTTTCGTTTTCGGTACGGCTCGTTAAATGACTATGAAATTTTCACCCAATCCGATTGCTCACTTTAGTCATGTATCTTAAATAGGTTTCAACACTACCAAATAGACAAAGCCCGCGACACAGAAGTGAAGCGGGCTTTGCCCCTTTCAGGATTGAGTTTAAGCGCGTTTCTTTTTCTCTGAGCCGACATAAATGGCGACTAAAATGATGATGCCTTTAATCACGTTTTGCACATAAGGAGAGACACCCGCGAGGTTAAGACCGTTATTCAGCACCCCAAGCAACATCGCGCCAACAAGAGTACCTAAGATTGCCCCTTTACCGCCTGCCATAGAAGCACCGCCAAGCACTACTGCTGCAATAGCATCAAGTTCAAAAGCAACCCCTGCATTTGGCTGACCCGACATCAAACGAGAAGTCAGTATTAGCCCTGCCAACGCCGCCGTTGTGCCACTAATGATGTACACCAACATCACGGTTTTCGGTACTTTGATACCACTTAATCTTGAAGCTTCTTCATTACCACCGATGGCGTAAACATGGCGACCAAACGAGGTGTGGTTCAAAGCTATGTAGGCAATGATATAAACAAAGATCATGATAAAGATCGGGGTCTGAATACCGATTATTTCACCACGGCCAAAAATAGAGAACCATTTAGGCAAGCCTGCAATCGGGTAACCACCGGTATAAATCAGCGCTAAGCCTCTGGCGATACCCAAGGTAGCCAAAGTCACGATAAAGGCTGGCATCTTGGCATAGGCAATCAAAAAGCCGTTAATGCCACCGAAACCCGCACCAAGCAGAATACCGAGGAAAATAGCAAATTCAGGTGGAATTCCCGCAACCATTAACCCCGCGGTGACGGTGCCAGAGAGTGCCATTACCGAGCCAACCGAGAGATCAATACCACCTAATAGAATCGCACAGGTCATCCCTATCGCAATAATGGCATTGATCGATACTTGGCGAGCAATGTTGGTTAAGTTGTTGGTGGTTAGGAAATTATCATTGGAAAACACCATGATGATAAAAACGGTAATAAAACCGATTAACGGATAAAACACCGGATGCTTAGTCCAACTTTTAATCGTATCTAACCCAGTAGGTGCGCTCTGAGCGACTGAATGAGTGTCTACTTTAGTGTTCATTATGTTTATTCCCGGTTGCGTGTAACATGATGGTATTCGGCTCTATATCATTTCCTTCTAATTGGGCGACTATCTCACCTTCTCGGAACACAGCGACTCGATCACACATCCCTATAATTTCTGGTAACTCTGATGAAATAACGATGATTGAAACCCCTTGACGGGTTAACTCTCTCATCAACTCATAGATCTCTGATTTTGCGCCAACATCGATGCCACGGGTCGGCTCATCAAAAATCAGCACTTTACAGTCATTATTAAGCCAGCGAGCAATCACCACTTTTTGTTGGTTGCCCCCCGACAGATTCCCCACCTCAACGCTCGACGAAGGCGTTTTGATCCCTACGGTTTGTATTAGCTTGTCTGCCTTGGCAATTTCACCATTGCGACTAATTAGCCCTTTTAGATAAATCTCATCCTTGTGGTTATTGAGCGTAATGTTATCGGCAACAGAGAAAGATAAAATTAACCCCTCATGCTTGCGATCTTCGGGCAATATACCTATACCTTTGTGCAGCGATTCTGCCGGGTTAGGTAGTTTTTCTTCTTGGCCCATAAAGTTGATAACTTTTTTGTAAGCGCGATCGGCACCAATAATGGCTCTCGCGGTTTCAGTACGGCCAGAGCCCACCAGCCCAGCAAAACCATAGATCTCGCCGGGATAGAGAGTGAAACTGTTTGATGGACCATGTTTCTCGAGCTGCAAGGTTTTGACTTCTAACACTGGAGTATGCTGCTCAACCAGTGGAGGTTTAACTGGGAAAGTCGACTCCACTTTTCGCCCTACCATCATTTCGACTAATTCATCCACAGTCGTGCCTTGCACCGCCCGTGTCCCGATATATTGGCCATCTCGCAGCACTGAGATGGTGTCACAAATTTCGTTTATCTCTTCTAAATGGTGAGAGATAAAAAACATGCCTACGCCTTGCGCTTTAAGATCACGCATCACGGCAAACAAATGGCTTGCTTCTTTAGGCGTTAAGGTTGCGGTTGGCTCATCGAAAACCAATATTTTTGCATTCAGTGAAAGTGCTTTACCAATTTCAACAAACTGTTGCTGAGCAATGCTCAACTGCTCCACGGGAACATCTAGGTCTATATCAACCATCAAACGCGCGAGAATTTGCTTGGCCTTTTCTCGCATTAGTGATTTATTGAGTAAACCAAATCGATTTTTTAACTCGCGGTTGAGGAAAATGTTTTCCACGGCATTGAGATAAGGGATTAAAGAAAACTCTTGGAATATGATGCCGACGCCCTTTTCAATCGCGTCTTTGTATCCGTTGAAGGTTTGCGTTGCGCCTTCAATACGAATCTCTCCTTGGTCATGCTTATAGATGCCGCAAAGCACTTTCATTAACGTCGATTTACCCGCACCATTTTCACCCAGCAATGCGTGAACCTCGCTCTTATGCAGCGAGATAGAGATATTGTCTAACGCTTTTACTCCGGGAAATGACTTACAGATGCCATCAAGCTCTAGCAATGTATTCATCCTGTACCTACCCTTGATAAGACATGGTAATAGCCCGTGAACACCACGGGCTAAACGGTTTAGTTACCAGCTAAAGTCTTCTGCGTTTTTACCATCGATAAGATCGATATTGATTGGCGTTTCAGAAGGAATGTTAGCGCCCCAAAGCTTCGCTAGGCCTAGGCCGACACCGATACGCACCATATCGCGAGGGTGTTGAGCGGAAGTCGCGACCAATTTAGAGCCGTTTTTGATCGCTTCAATCGCTTCTGGGTGACCATCAACAGAGGTAAATTTCACGTCTCTGCCTGAAGCTTCTACTGCCGCCAAAGCGCCCATAGTGCCGTCATCGTTCACAGAGAAGATACCTTTTAGGTTAGGGTGTGCTTGCAGCATATTCTCTGTAACGGTAAGCGTCATCGAGCGCTGCTGCTTACCATTTTGCTTATCAACCACTTTGATGTCTGGGTAGTTTTTCATCGCTGCTTCAAAGCCGCGAACACGCTCTAAGATTGGCACAACAGGAATGCCATCAAGAATCGCAACTTCACCTTTCTTACCAATCGACTCAGCTAGATATTCACCAGCTTTGTAACCAGCATCGAAGTTTTTCGAGCCGACGAAACCATCCACACCACCTTCAGCTTGAGCATCGATAGCAATTGTAACGACACCCGCTTCTTGAGCTGACATCACCGCTGATTGAATGCCAACAGAGTCTGTTGGGTTGATTAATAGAATGTCTACGTTCTTTTGCAGCATATCTTCTACGTCATTGATCTGCTTTGAAATGTCATGACGAGCATCAGTAATGATGATTTTTGCGTCTAACTCTTTTCCTATCTCTTCCAATGATTCTTTCATCACAATGAAATATGAGTTATTCAAATCTTGGAAAGACATACCAATAGTTAATGGTTGGGAGTCATCTTTCGCGTGTACGGCAGTGGTTAGCAATGCCGCACCCGCAACGCAGCCTGCAAGCGCAATGTTGCGTAATGTACGGGTTATCAGAGACATATAATTTCCTTTTACTATTATTTTATTGTTTGCTTTTCACGTTATTGCGTTGCCTTGGTAAAGCTTTGAAACCTGCCTATTTGTATTTGAGTGTTTTCACCTCACCTGACGGCAAACGTTTGCAAACCAAATGACAACGTCGTCATTATTAGCTGCATTTCGGCTCAAATTATGAGATCAGAAACACATAAAGTTTTTAAACGATACAAATAAACGCCGAAGCGTGATTATTATCACGCAAATTTAACAAATTTATCCAAATAACATCATTGACAAAACAAAAGACTGATAAATAAAACAAATAATCCGATAGATATTCATTTTCCTTCAGCGTTTGTCGTCTAACACCCGGATAAGCAAGCGAAATATCGAATAAAAAGAGAGCCAAAAAGTTGTAATTTAAGCGATTTGGCTGTGAGTAGAATGATCTTTGTGAGCTAAATCTGCATTTTTCAATAAATGTAGACGTCTACATTCGTTTGTGATCAAGCCCAAACCAATTGCCGCTATTTTGCTGTAAAAAAAGTAACCGTAATTGTTATTCGATATCTAGCTTGCTTAGGAGTCATAAAATGGACCAATACAATCTGATCAAAACCTCTTTAGAAGGAAAAGTCGCAGCCATCACTGGCGCAGCATCAGGCATCGGCTTGGAATGCGCTCGAACCTATCACCGTGCTGGTGCGAAAGTCGTACTGATTGACAAAGATGCCGCCAAATTAGATCAAGTCATCACTGAAATGGGTGACAGCGCTTTTGCGCTGCAAATGAATTTGTTTGATAGCGCTGAAGTAGATCATCTTGCGGAAAAGATCATTCAAATGGCAGGCGGATTAGATATTTTCCATGCTAATGCAGGTGCTTACATCGGTGGACCAATTGCCGAAGGCAACCCTGATGATTGGGATAAAGTATTAAATTTAAACGTTAATATTGCATTCCGCTGCGCTAAAGCAGTGCTACCTCATTTCATTAATCAAAAATCCGGTGACCTGTTATTTACCAGTTCAATTGCGGGTGTTGTTCCTGTCATTTGGGAACCTATCTACACCGCGTCTAAGTTTGCCGTGCAAGCGTTTGTGCACACAACTCGCCGTCAAGTTGCTGAACACGGAGTACGTGTTAGCGCCATCTTACCTGGCCCAGTGGTTACCGCACTGCTTGATGATTGGCCGAAAGAAAAAATGGAAGATGCACTGGCCAATGGCAGCTTGATGCAGCCAATTGAAGTAGCTGAGTCCGCGCTATTTATGCTCACCCGCAATCCTGCGGTCACCATTCGCGATTTGGTAATTTTACCTAACAGTGTCGATCTCTAATTCACTCGCGGACAACCCTAAAATAGAAGAGGTTTACTATGAGTTACGTTATTGGTGTCGATATCGGCACACAAAGCACCAAAGGTTTGATCATGGATGCGCAAGGCCAAATTTTAGCCTCAGCATCCCAGAGCTATGGTGTGATAAACAAAAAACCACTTTGGGCAGAGCAACATGCCGAAGTATGGCTCAATGCCACCTTCGCGGTGATTGCTGATTTGGTCCAACAATCCAATATCGATAAAACAGAAATAAAGGCCCTCTGTGTCAGTTCACTCTACGGCGGAGCAGGCATTCCCGTCGATGAGAGTATCTCCCCTATTTACCCTTGTCTTATCTGGATGGACAGACGCGCAGATGAACAAGTCCAATGGGTAAAAGAAAACATTGATACCCAAAAACTCTTTAGCATTACGGGTAACTCTCTAGACAGCTACTATGGCTACACCAAGATCTTATGGCTTAAGCAAAACGAATCTGAGATTTGGCAAAATACCCGCTATTTCTTACCGCCTAACAGCTACATTAACTACATGCTCACAGGTGAAATAGCGGTAGACCATTCATCAGCAGGGAACATTGGCGGCGTGTATGATTTAGCCAATCGTAGTTGGTCACAAGAGGCCATGACAATGCTTGGTATTCCCCATCACTATATGCCAGAAAAGCTGGTTGGTTCAGGAGATATTGTTGGCGGGTTGCTTCCTGATGTGGCAGAAAAACTCGGTTTAGCGCCTTCTACGCCTGTCGTTGCCGGTGGGGTGGATGCCGCGGTAGCCACTTATGCGGCTGGTGTTTGTGAACCTGGCGATCATGTTGCGATGATCGGCACTTCAATGTGCTGGGGATTTGTTAACCACACCGCTAATGCTGAGCACGGCTTAATATCAATGCCTCACGTCAACAACCCTAAGGAAGACATCTATATTTTTGGCGGAGCGATAACCGCTGGTGCCTCTATCTCATGGTTTATTGATCAATTCTGCCAAGCAGAAAAAATCGCGGCAGAAGGGGCTGGTAGCAACGTCCATCAATTATTGGAAAAAGAAGCCAAACATCTGCCTCCCGGCGCAGACGGACTACTCTTTTTACCTTATTTGATGGGGGAACGCTCACCAGTTTGGGATTCAAAAGCTTCTGGGACAATGCTCGGCATGAGCTTATTCCACACCCGCCACCATCTATATCGCGCAGTCATTGAAGGCGTAACCTTTGCACTGCGTGATAACATTGAGTGCGGCAAAGTCAGTGCAGAGAAACTCAACGATAAATTGATTGTGGTTGGTGGCGCTGCATACTCAGACATGTGGATGCAGATCATTGCCGATATTACAGGTTACCCGGTATTAACCATCAAAGAAGAAGTAGAAGCACCACTGGGCGACTGTGCATTAGCCGCAGCAGCCGTTGGACTTATCGAAAATGGTGAGCAAATTAAACAGTGGTCAACCTTAGTTCCAAGAGCCACTCCTGATGCTCAAAGTCACGCTATCTACAACAAACTGTTCGAGCAATATCGAGCCCTATACCAGAGCTGTAAAACTAATATGCATGCTCTCAACGATATCGCCATGCATCTTAAAAACTAACGCATGACACCCTAGCTAACCCAACTACGACAGCGTCACTTTGCAACTCGGCGCTGTCGCCTTCACTTTAATTAGACTGTTAAAATTTTAGCGCGTATTATTTCAACAAGTTAAGCGTCGAGACTGACGTAGACGAGCTTGGTTTTTACCGTAACGATAGTAATCTGATAGTAGACACAAATGATCAAAAAAAACGCCACTATCAAGGATGTAGCAAAAAGAGCGAACGTAACCAATGTTACCGTATCTCGCGCTTTTACCACTCCTGAAAAGGTCAAAAAAGAAACCCGTGAGCTGATTCTGAAAATCGCCGAAGAGATGAATTACATTCCCAATGTCTACGCGCGCAATTTAAAGAACAAAACCAGCAACGTCGTGGGCTTTGTGACCGACAACGTATTTAACCCCGTCTATTCCGCCATTATTGACACCGCCTGCTCTGAGCTTGAAGCCCAGGGTTATTCAGTGATGATTTTCTCTACTCATGGTTCAGAACAAGTCGAAGAACAAGCGATCAATACGCTTATTAGCTATAAAGCCTCTGGTATTTTTCTATCAGTTATTGATGACTCCCCTCAAGCTTCACCAACCTATCTGAATAAAGTGCTTAACTCAGACACCAAATTAGTCTTGATGGATAGAGATATTCATCATCCCCCTTTACCGGGCGTGTTTATTGATAACGTTGATTCTGGGGAAAAAGTTGGCCAAATGGTGGCTGATTTAGAGTGTAAACGCGTGTTGGTGATTGGTGGCGCGGAATCTTCATTGATTACCCAACAAAGAATCGAAGGGATTCAATCTTCCGCTCCACAAGAGGCGAGCTTAAGTTACCTCTATGCGGACTATGTTTATGAAAAGGCTAAACCCACTATCATCAATTACCTTGCCGATCATGGCGACCAATATGATTGTATTGTTGGGCTAAATGGCATTATTACGCTCGCTTCAATTCGCGCAGCCAATAAGCTAAAGCTCGGTAATCTTAAATTTGTGTCGATTGATACCGTTCCAAACGCTGATGACTTTGGCGTCAAAATTCCTTGTGTAGCGCACGACAGTGAGCAATGGGGAACCCAGTTAGCCTCTTTGCTACTGGCGGAAATTAAAGGCGAACAAGCACCAAATCGAGTCTTCCTCAAGGGCGGACTCAATAACGCGCCAATCTACTAAACCGGTTGATATATTTGTAGCGCCGCACTGATTAAGTTCAGGTGAAGCGGCGCTAAATCTTGATGATTTTCTCGATACCCGCCACCGACAACACACGCCATCGGCCTCTGAGCGGCATGAGCCAACCGACACATGATTAAATCTCGCTGCAGTATCCCCTGCTCAGAAACATTGAAATAACCTAGCTCATCAAGGTGATGAATATCGACCCCTGCATCGTAAATGATCATATCTGGGCGATGCAGTTGAATTGCCGTTTGCACAACCGCTTCAAAATGCTCTAGATATTCTTGGTCTTCGGTTTCACGAGCAAAACCAATATCGATGTCGGAATCAGGCTTGCGGGCAGGAAAGTTCTTTTCACAATGAAATGATACCGTCACTATATCTAGCTCATTCGCACACAGGGTTGCCGTGCCGTCACCATGGTGCACATCCGCATCAATAATCAATACTTTATCTATACTGTCATGCTGCAACGCACGTTTCGCAGCAATCACCAAGTCATTGATCAAACAAAATCCAGAGCCAAAATCGGCGTGAGCATGATGATATCCACCACTCAAATGAATCGCAATGCCATGTGCAATCGCTAACTCAGCGGTCAGACATGTACCGCCCGCAGAAGTTAACGTACGTTTTATTAATTGCTCACTCCATGGAAACCCAATCCGACGCATCTTAGCGGCTGGCAATTGGCCCTCAAACAAGGCTTGCACATAATCAGCATCATGACACTGCGCCACTTCAGCCGTCTCTAAAGGCGTCGGTTCAAAGAAACACAACGAGGTTTGCCAATCTGAGTGTTGCTGCTGTTGATCTACGACTGCTTGATATATATGGCGATATTTATTGATCGGATAACGGTGCCCTTTTGGTAATGGCAAATCGGAGTAAATAGCATGGTAGACCAAAGGGATCATAAAGCGCTCAAATGTAATTTCGATGTAATTAGGGTATCAGCTTGAAAACACAGCGCAAAATCGATTTAATGCAAATAATTATCATTAACACAATTTGAGTATCATGCATTACCGACTTTCACTGCTACTGGGCGTCTTCGCCGGTACTTTAGGGGCTGCTACGTTCTTTGCCTTAGCAATGTTTTCTGCTTGGTGGATGGTTGATTTTCTCTTAAGCCACTAACACAATACTGCAAAACTGGAAGGATTTTGCATGAAAACTGTTTTTATTACTGGCGCAAACAGAGGGATCGGCTTAGGGCTGGTTAAACACTATTTGGCTCAAGGCTGGCAGGTACACGCGACCTACCGCGACGCAGCCCAAGCAGAACAACTGCTCAGCTTAGCCACCGAGAAAAACCTCACTTGTCATCAACTTGATGTCACCGATTACTCCGCAATTTCTCAATTGGCCACTCAACTTCCAGCCATCGATCTACTGATTAACAATGCCGGATACTACGGGCCAAAAGGTTATGGCTTTGGTCACACTGACGTAGACCAGTGGCGTAAAGTATTTGAAATCAACACCATCGCACCGTTGAAGCTAGTCGAAGCGCTCTACCCTAATTTAAGCCAAGGTAAACTCAAACATATCGCCTGCTTGTCTTCTAAGGTAGGCAGCATGACAGAAAATACGTCAGGTGGTGGGTATATTTACCGCTCTTCTAAAGCGGCGCTTAATTCGGTGGTAAAAAGCTTAAGTAACGATCTCTCAGAGCAAGGGTTTGTCTGTGTTGCGCTGCATCCAGGTTGGGTTCAAACAGAAATGGGCGGGCCGAATGCACTAATTTCGGTTGAGCAAAGTGTCGAAGGTCTATCTTCTGTCATTTCCACATTGAAACAACAAGATAGTGGCAAATTTCTAAACTACGATGGGCAAGCGCTGCCTTGGTGATCCATATTTGCCCATTTTACCCTCATTACATTCATCATCCCCATTTCGGCTCATACTAGGGAAATACTCATGAACGACATTGTCATTAAAATCCTCAAAGAAACAATGCCTCAAGAGGCCATTCTGTATGACCCACAAATCCATCAAGGTTGGAACATTGCTGTACTGACCAACGAAAACGACGAGTTAGTTACACTTGAAGGGACTTATGCAGTCATCACCATGGAAGATGGGACAACCTACTACTCACCTTCCATCAACGAAAACCACTTCCCTATTCCTGGTGAGGGAGTGGAGCAACTGGAAGTAAAACACATTCCAGCAGACCTATTGGATAAGGCTAAGGCGAAACAATCCCGTAAGATGAATATCATTAAAGGGGGGTTAATCACTATGCTCATCGTCGGCTTAATCGCGCCCTCTGTCATAAAATCCCATCGAGAAAAGCAGTGGCAAGAACACAAATTGATGGTCACTAACGCCATGATTGAAGAGCAAAACCAAAAGCGAGAGGCAGAGTTACAAAGACAAAAAGATGCTCATGAACTCATACAACGCCAAAACGAACTTCAACAAAGCGTCCAAGATGTTTTTGTTTTGACCAACGCAAAAGAACCATTCAACGGTCAGTTAACACCTAATCATCCTGGAATTGGTTTAGGGATGGCGGAATTAGCCGCAGATTCAATCTATCAAGGAAATCCCGCTCGTGATTTTTTAGACAATGAGTCGAAATATGGCTACAACGTGTCATTACACTTTAAAGGGGATCTGACCGCATTTTCACACAGCGATTACTACCCAAACCAACAAGCAGAACAAGCTTCTGACGCAAACTCACCACTAATTTCAATAACCGTAGTCACCAAGCTCACTGACGAAGAAATAGAAAAGTATGTTGAGAAAAGCATCGACGTCAAAACACGAGAAGAGCTCGAGCATTGGGTTCCTTCCTATCGTGACAACTATTATCGCCGCAACTTTAGCCTGACGGAAAAAGAACTTAAAACCGGTAAACTGGAGTTCAAAAACATCAATATTGGTGGGATGACGTTTAAGGAAAAAAACCAGATCTATTTTATTTCCGCAAACAACGCTAGTTTAAGCATCGATGAGCAAAAACAGTTATTAAGTCAACTATCAGGCCAATTTGGCATCAAAAAGAACGCACTCAACAATTGTTGTCGCTGGCAACAAATCAGTTTTCAGTAAGTGGACAAGCACTGCTAGGAAAGCCAAATATTCGCATGAATGTAAGGGCGACACATCCCTCTATTCAGACTTTGGTTTTCCTGCTGTTTTCTTGTAAGTGCGCTTTTTACGCTTAAAGGCCGGACGCTCAACTTTAGGCAAGTGTCGCAGCGACTCTGGCACTGGCCCTTGCTTTACTTGCGCCATGAGCGCGTCAATGCGCTGCTCTAAAGATGCCATAAATGGCTGGTAGGCTTGATTACGCTCCGCCATACCTTGCAACTGGTGCTCCCAGTGGGCTGTCATATCTGGGTAGGTGGAATCTTGTGGTAGAGCGTGGATTAGCCCACGCCCCGCCGGTGAGCTTAATATGCTCTTTCCTTGACGAGTGAGTAACTGACGCTTAAACAAAGTATCTAAAATACCCGCACGCGTCGCTTCAGTGCCGAGGCCATCAGTATCTCGTAGGATCTTTTTCAGCTCTTTGTCTGCTACAAAACGGGCAATTCCCGTCATGGCTTGCAGCAAGGTAGCCTCGGTGAAATGTTTTGGTGGTTCGGTTTTGCGCTGATTGATCTCGCCTTCCCGACAAGTCAGTGTTGTTCCTTCATTAAGTGGTGGTACCGCATCAACGCCAGAGTCTTCCTCATCGGTTTTACCCATCAGAGACTTCCAACCAGCACTAACCAACTGACGCCCCTTAGCAACAAACTTACCTCCGGCAATATCAAACACTAATTTCGCTTCGGCATAAATCGCAGGCGGATAAAACTGCATCAGATATTGGCGCGCGATCTGCTGGTAAATTTTCATTTCATTACCTGATAACGCATTCACAGACGCATTTTTAGGGGTAGGAATGATCGCATGGTGCGCATCAACTTTACTGTCATTCCACGCTTTAGATTTCAGCGACAAATCTGCGCCTTGTACGGCTGAAGTTAACTCTTTGGCATTGTTACTTATCGCCTGAGTCACGGAAGGCGCTTGGGCAAAATGCTCTTTCGGCAAATATCGACTGTCTGAACGCGGGTAAGTAATCAGCTTATGCTTTTCATACAGTGACTGACACGTATCCAACACTTGCTGAGCACTCATACCAAATCGCTTAGCGGCATCAATTTGCAAAGAGGATAAAGAATAAGGTAATGGTGCGGATTGTTTGGTTTGCTTTTGTTCTGACTCAATCACTTTAGCCGGTTGATTAGCGATGCGGCTGGCAACGTTTTCCACCAGTTTACGGCTTAATACACGACCTTCTTCATCTTGATAAGGTTTACAAGCGTCACTCGGTAGCCATTTAGCACGAATATCAAACGCTGCAGTGTCGGATTGATACGGGATCAATGCATGCAACGTGAAGTAATCTTTAGGCACGAAATTTTCAATCTCTTCATCACGCCTTACCACTAAACCAAGTACAGGAGTTTGCACTCGGCCAACCGAAAGCACTCCTTGATAACCCGCCTTTTGACCAAGCAAGGTATACGCGCGAGACATATTCATGCCATACAGCCAATCCGCCCTCGAACGCGCCAACGCAGAGACCGACAGTGGAATAAACTCACGATTACTGCGCATGGAATTCAATGCACGCTTTACTGCCGGTAAGTTTAGGTCGCTGATAAGTAAGCGCTGCATTGCCTCTTTTTTAGTTTTGCTTACTTTGCAGTGATCAATCACCTCATCTACAAGCAGTTGCCCTTCTCTATCCGGGTCACCCGCATGGACAATTTGATCGGCTTGCTTTAATAGCTTTCGGACTACTGTCAGCTGCTTGCTGGCGGATTTCCTCGCCCGTAATTGCCATTGCTGAGGCACGATAGGCAAATCTGCCATGTTCCATTTTTTATATCGCTCGTCATAAACATCAGGCTCTACTTGCTCAAGCAAGTGGCCAATACACCAAGTAACAACATCACCATTACCACACTGAATAAAACCTTGATCTTTCTTTTGTGGGCCCGGTAACGCCGCCGCGATTGCGCGGCCAAGGCTGGGTTTTTCTGCGATGAATAAACGAGTCATAGATAATCGAGGCAATAAAAAAGACCACGCTATTATCTAGCGTGGTCTTTAGAATTCAAGAAAAACTGTAAATTTAAACAGTATCTGTAATCTTCTACTCAAAATACTTATGTAGAACACAAGTATTGTGGCGATAGATTACTCAGCGTCGCCTTGTGCACGTGCTGCCGCTTCTTTCACTAATGGCTGAAGCTCACCTTTTTGGAACATTTCCATGATGATGTCACAACCACCAATCAGCTCACCTTCAATCCAAAGCTGAGGGAATGTTGGCCACTGTGCGTAAGCAGGAAGCTCTGCACGAATGTCAGGGTTTTGCAGAATATCCACGTATGCGAATTTTTCGCCACAAGCCATAATTGCTTGAGCAGCTTGAGAAGAGAAACCGCAGCTAGGTAGTTTTGGTGAACCCTTCATGTAAAGAAGAATTGAGTTCTCTGCGATTTGCTGTTTGATTTTTTCAATAGTTTCCATTGCTTCCTCTTGATGGAGTTGCTGCAAGATATCCGCACATTCTAAACCATTAACCGAGAATAAAAAGCACAGATTCTATGGGGAATTAGACCTTTTCACTCCAAGCTATATCAGAATGGCATCAACTCGCCTAGTCTTAACCTAGGCTGGGCGGTAAAACCTTGTTATCAATAAGTACATTTTTATTAACGTATGCAATTTTTTGGCATGAGTTATTTCATCTATGTGCTTTAAATCACGTAAAAACTTGCTAAACTAGGCGCCAAGTCAGTCAAAATGACATTGATTAGGTTTTAACCTATTCACAAAAAATAATAAACATTTGGAAGCAATCGAAAGAGGTGACTCTTTCAACATACAATGGAGAACCGAGCAATGGCATTCGAATTACCAGCTCTTCCTTACGCGAAAGACGCACTAGAACCACATATCTCAGCAGAAACTTTAGATTTCCACCACGGCAAGCACCACAACACTTACGTTGTTAAGCTTAACGGCCTAATCCCAGGTACTGAATTTGAAGGTAAAACACTAGAAGAAATCATCAAGACTTCTACTGGTGGCGTTTTTAACAATGCAGCGCAAATCTGGAACCACACTTTCTACTGGCACTGTCTAGCGCCAAACGCAGGCGGTGAACCAACAGGTGCAGTTGCTGATGCAATCAACGCTTCTTTCGGTTCTTTCGATGAGTTCAAAGCAAAGTTCACTGACTCAGCAATCAACAACTTCGGCTCTTCTTGGACTTGGCTAGTTAAGAACGCAGACGGCTCACTAGAGATCGTTAACACTTCTAACGCTGCAACTCCTCTAACAGAAGAAGGTGTAACTCCACTTCTTACTGTTGACCTATGGGAACACGCATACTACATCGATTTCCGTAACGTTCGCCCTGACTACATGGCTGCTTTCTGGGCGCTTGTAAACTGGGAATTCGTTGCTGAAAACCTAGCGAAATAATCGCCGATATCAGTTCCCCCTGATACGATTTGAATAAAAAGCCCGCAACTGCGGGCTTTTTTAATGCTTGCGATAAGTTTTCTTAAAGTTTCCTTGAGCTTAGCCGTTAATAAGGAAGCAAGTGAGGAGCGATATGCAAGTCGAAACAATTAACAACATCAACACAATAAACGAACTTCAGTTCGGCAATGGTATTAACCATGCTGTTCACGAAGGGCGTCGTGCTGACTTTGCGTTAATCCTTTCGATGTTTTCTGATGACGTTCGTGATAACACGCCTGTTGAACAAATAGACACAGTAGAAATTACTGACCAAACGTTAAGGCAACGTTTCGAGCTGCAACCACCTCAAGCATTAAGATCCGATCAAAGCTCTTACGATATTTCTGCCCGTCAGGCTGAGATGTTCCATGCAGCCGGACTTTCTAGCGCCAAACTGAGCCACTACCTCAACCCCGAGGTACTCACTTACCTACCTGAACAAACTCACGATTTACCAGAAGAGGTTTATCATAACCTTTCACTTCATCAACAACGCCAGCTAGGTAGTAAAGAACCTAAGAAGCTGATGCCATTTGATCTTTATAATCAATTAATTGAAGCTCAAAGAACCTTCCAAATTCAAGCTCAAGCCTAACTTCCTGCGCATTTGTAACACACCATTTCACACCTACACATAATGTGAATGAACGCATAAAACGAAAAGTTCGTACTACATATACACAGCTTATTTGAAGTTATTCACACACAAGACACAACTAATCTACCATGCTTAGTGAGCGTCTTTTAACAATCGCCAATGCGAGGAGGTTAAGTTCATGAATATCGAAAGTGCCGTCGTTCTTGTTACGTCAGCAGGTTCCCAAACCGGTAGCACCCTCGCAACGCATTTTGCTTCTCTCGGCGCATCTGTCGTGTTGTGCGACACCGACAAACGACTACTAAGCGAAACCTATCAGCGCTGTCACAGCCAATCCGATAGCGTCTATCAATTCGCACTGCCTGATCACTCACTCGATTCTATCAATCAGCTGTTTCACTTTATTGAAAACGTACTTGATTGCTCACCAGATGTGCTGATCAACACCTTTACTGCTCAAGCCATGCCTAACATTTTTGATTCCAGTGCCACGGATGTGTTTTCCCAACACCTCACCTGTATGGCAAATACCCTTTTTGGCTTTGGTCAAGCAACAGCAGAGCGGATGCGTAAAGAGAAGAAAAATGGCGTGATCGTCAATGTGATTGGGCATAACACCCAACTTCACCAAGGTGGGTTCGATAATGCCTCTTCGATGGTTGCAGGCTTTACCCAAAGTTGGGCAAAAGAATTAACACCCTTTAATATTCGCGTGGGTGGCGTTGTGCCTTGCCATGAACAAAATGGCCTTCATTGGGCGGAGATTCAGGACGAAGTGATCCGTAATACCGAATATATTGTATCGAATGATTACTTTAGCGGCCGAGTGGTGGCCGCTTAAGTTGTCATACAGTGTATGTATTAAAGCTGCTTGAGTACTTGCTCGGCAGACTCTTCCAGTAAATCCAGTACCAGTTCAAAACCCTGATCGCCACCGTAGTATGGATCGGGAATCTCTTCGTAATCAGACTCACCAAAGCTTAGGTATAACTTCAATTTATGCTGATGCTCTTGGGGGCATCTCGCTTTAAGATCGGCTAAGTTGGCGTTGTCTGCGGCTAAAATTAGGTCAAAGTAAGAAAAGTCATTATCTTCTACTTTGCGTGAGCGAATGCCTTTAAATGAATAACCTCTGCGCTCCCCCGCCGCTTTTGAGCGGCTATCTGGCGGATTACCTTGGTGATAACCAATCGTGCCAGCTGAGTCCACTTCCACGTCGATTCCCATTTGCTCAGCCTTAGCTCGCAAGACGGCTTCTCCTGTTGGAGAGCGGCAAATGTTACCCATGCAAACAACCAAAACTTTTTTCATGCTAATCCCTCACTTAATGATGGTTTTTCTATCGCCATGCTTGCTCTATCATAACGATAATTCAATAAAAAAAGGAATGGCTATGTCTTCCCAAGACAACAATCAACAACGCCACAAGGCGCGCCAACAAAAAGTGAAGGAAAAAGTAGACGCGAAGATCGCCGCAGCCAAAGAAGAAAAAGGCTTACTATTGATCATCACGGGTAATGGTAAAGGCAAATCCACATCTGGATTTGGCACTGTCGCTCGTGCCGTTGGACATGGTTTGAAATGTTCTGTAGCTCAATTTATCAAAGGCACGTGGGATAACGGTGAGCGTAATCTACTCGAAAAGCTTGGGGTTGAGTTCCAAGTTATGGCAACAGGCTTTACTTGGGAGACGCAAAACAAACAAGCAGACACCGACGCAGCGCAGCAAGTATGGCAAGAGTGTAAACGCATGCTGCAAGATGACTCGATTGATGTGATCTTGTTTGACGAACTCACTTACATGGTCAGCTATGGCTACATAGAGCTTGATGAAGTGGTGGAAGCGCTTAATAACCGCCCTCACATGCAGTCCGTTGTGATCACCGGCCGAGCAGCGCACCGCACACTGATTGAAATGGCCGATACCGTTTCAGAGGTAAAAAATATCAAACATGCTTTTGAGTCTGGCGTGAAAGCGTTAAAAGGAGTGGATTGGTAAGTTATATACATCAGTCAGTTACATTACGCTTGGAAGCTACCTCTAACTTCCTGTTATATCTCGACTTTAAAACGATTATATGTGCTAGCGTGCATTGGCAACTTGTAACATATAGGGATATCGTAATATGAAACGTACCGTATTGACTGTTTGTATTAGCGCGCTATTTGCTGGTACAGCAGCGGCTCAAGCAATGAACCTTGAATACTCAAACCAAACGCTAATCCAAGATCTGCCATCGGCATCTGGGATTAACGTCGTAGGCAGCAAGCTCTACGCAGTGGGTGATGATTCTCCATGGCTGTATCAGTTAAACGATGATTTTACCATCGCAGAAAAAGAGCTGATCAAAGAGTATCCAGTGGGTGACAACGGTCGTATCATCAAAAAGGTAAAACCTGATTTTGAAGCGCTCGATACTATTGAAGTGAGCGGCAAGCCATCTTTCGTGATGCTTGGTTCAGGCAGTAAGCTAGATGTGCGTGAGTGGGCTTTCGTCATCAGCCACGACAGAACACTTAAGATTGAACGCTCACTAAAAGCCTTATACAAAGATTTACGCGTCGCGGCTGGCTACTCAGCAGACCAAGAGATCAACATCGAAGGCCTTGCGACATCAGATGACAGTGCATTTGTGATCAACCGTGGTAACGGTGGTTCTAACGTCATTTTTGAAATTGACCTTGAAGAGTTCCAGCAATACCTGAACGGTGAAAAAGAACACGTAGATGATGTTCATGCTTACCATGTAGAGCTACCGGTTGTTGAAGGTTTTGAAGCCGGCCTTTCTGGCGCCGAATACTGGGAAGATACTAACAGCCTAGTGGTGACCGCATCTATTGAAGCAACAGGTGATGCCTACAATGATGGTGAAATCCTTGGTAGCTACGTTGGGGTTGTGCCGCTTAAGAAGCTCAATGACGATGGCAAAATCGACCTAAAACAAGACCTCATTCCATTACTAGATGGTGATAAACGCCTTATCACCAAAGTAGAATCTGTGGCCTTCACTAGCCAAAGTGACAGCAAAGTTGAAGGTGTGCTAGCCAGTGATAACGACGACGGAACCAGTGAGTTCTTTAACTTCAAACTGTCTAAATAATCATTCAGTTAAGTCATAACAAAAAGCCCGCTCAATCAGCGGGCTTTCTTTCACTCAGTGATTAGCACTAGTTAAACAAACCTTTAATCAAGCTATTAACTGCATCTTTAGTCTTCTCATCTTTGATTTTTTCACCAAGCTTCTCGTCGAGTTTTTTCAAACCGCGATCGATTTCTTTCTTGGCTTTTTGCTTGAGTACATCATCAAAGACCAACTTAAACTTCGGTTTAGCCCAACTACCCGATACGTTAACAGGAATGGTGACATCTTTTAGCTCATCGATGTCTTTACCACCTTGCCCTTCTAACGTACCGACAATTGACGTGCTAATAGTGAAATCAACCGTCTCTTGTAGGTAGTTTGCTTGGCCTTTACCACGAACACGAAGCAATGGAGATTGAGCATGCAGGTTATCGGTTGTCACAACGCCTTTGTTTAGCTTCAAGGTTGCCGTCATTTTACTGAAGTCGGTTTTCTTAACTGGCTCTTGATCTTCGAGGCTTTGGCCTTTGAACTTAGCGTAATTTTCACGAATTAACTGAGCAACGTTGATACCATTTACCGCACCATCTTCGAAGTTAATCGCTATGGTGCCAACAAGGTTTTTCTTGATGCCGGTAGGCGTTAGGCTAGCGCCTTTTACGTTCACATCAATGTTACCCGTGCCTTCCAGTTTGTCGTTTTGCGCCACATCCACCAGCATTGGTTGCACTTTCACACCACGGATTTTCTTCACCGCGCTGTATGTAGCAGGGGATTTACGCGCATCAACTGTCGCTGAAGCATTGATTGAGCCGCCATACAAATTCGATGTAAACGAGCTCAATTTAACCAAGCCGCGATTAATGGTGAACTTAGCTTTCACGTTCTGCATTTTGGCGTTATTGGCTTTGAATTTATCAATCGCAATTGCACCAGTCACATCAAGTGTTTTCAAGGCTGAAAGATCCGGCTCTTGCTCAGCTTTAGCCGCAGGAGCACTCTGACTACTGTCAGATTTAGCCGCTGCACCACTTGTATTACTACCCGAACTTGCTGGAGCTTCTGTGCTGGTTGCACCTAAACCTAAGAACTCATCCAAATCAATATTTGGACTGTGAAGATTAAAAGCAATTTTTGGTATCTCACCTAACGTCACGTTAGCATTGCCATCAAACTGAAGCGCATTGAGTGTCAGCTTTTCAAGTAATAGCGTTAAGTGGCTTTTGGTCAAATCGAAAGTGATATCTGAAGTCATATCCACTTTCATTGGTGATTGCGGCAGTGCTGCACCTTCAAAGGTCGCATCCAGCACAAGGCGGCTTAGCTCTGCTTTGGTCATCGCTTTGTCGATTTTTACCGACGCGCTGCCTTTGGTATCTAGGGCTAAGCCTGCGGCATTACCTTTGACTGCATAAGTCAGCTTATTTGGAACATCAAACTCAAACGTTTCGAGTTCGATCTTCGCGCTGTCAATTGTGTTGGCCGCATCTTTATAATTTGCGTCTAGGCTTATGTTACGCAGCGCGTATTCTGCAAAGCCTTTAGCCAACTTGAACTCCGCGCTACCTTGAGCGGCAAAAGATTGCTCATTCATCTCACCTTTAGCGGCAAAATCAGCTTTGCTCCAAGCATCGATTGCAAATTCAGAGACGTTTAATGAAGCATCATACAGTTTAGTGTGGCTGCCTGTTGTTGCATCTTGAATATCAAGTAGCGCGTTCGACACACTGATGCCAGCAAGGCTAATCGTCCACTCTGAAGCAGGAGATTGAGTCGTTTGCTGTTCTGAAGTTGAGGATGACTCAACCGGCGCCTCTTGAGCCGCTGCGTCGCCTTGAGCATTTGCTTGTTGGCTTAACGCATCTAAATTGGTCACGCCATCTTTGCGTGTCTCAATATAGAACTCTGCACCATCAAGATTCACAGTACCAATTTCTAACTGCTTACTAAATAGTGGAGAAACCGACACATCAACCCCAACCTTATCAACTTTGAATAAGTTGGGCTGATTGAAGCCTTGAGGGTTCTTAAGCTCGGTTTTTCCTAGCTCAAAACCAATCGATGGGAAGAATGTCCAGCGAATGTCACCTTCAATCACAAGCTCTAAACCGGTCTGGTTTTTTGCTTGTTCAACAATGAGAGGCTTAAACTGGTTTGGGTTGACCAGTAATACCAACGCTAAGACAGCTGCGACGATGGCAAGAACTGGAATGGCAATGATTAAAGCGATTTTTTTCATCAGCAGTTTCCTTGCTTTAGAAATCAATTCAACGAAAGAAGTTGTTATAAGTATAAACCGTTCCCTTGTGAGACAAGGAAATCTATTTCTTGCGCACAAAAAGAAAGTGGCACTTAAAGTGCCACTTATCTAACAAAAAATAAAGTCTCTCTAGCGAGATAATTATTATGATTTCAGCAATTTAGCAATATGCGCTTTTAACACATCAATCGCGATACGGTTTTTACCACCGCGAGGTACGATGATGTCTGCGTGTTGCTTAGAAGGTTCGATAAATTGCATGAACATTGGGCGTACCGTTGCTTGGTACTGTTTTAGTACTGATTCCATGGTACGGCCACGCTCTTCTACATCACGCTTAACACGACGTAGCAAGCAGATATCTAGCGGAGTGTCCATAAAGATAGTCGCGTGCATCAGTTTACGTAGGCGTGGATCAGTGAGTAGAAGAATACCTTCCAAAATGATCACTTTTTTCGGTGTCATTGTGGTGGTTTCTGTCATACGTGTATGTTCTGAGTAGCTGTACTCAGGAACTTCTACAGGTTGACCTTTAATCAATTGCTCTAGGTGCTCACACAGTAAATCATGATCCAGTGCGTTTGGGTGGTCGTAGTTGGTTTTTACACGCTCTTCCATACTCAGGTGAGTTTGGTCATTGTAGTAACAATCTTCGGTAATCACACCGATTTGATGATCGCCTACTTTTTCACGAAGTTCGTTGTAAATGGTACTTGCGATTAAGCTCTTTCCTGAAGCTGAAGCGCCAGCAATACCGACGATGACACATTGATTATTATCAGACATTCTTCTTGCACTCGATGAATTATTGGTGATCGGTGGCCTGCTAAAAGTTTGGCATGGAAAGGTTAGCAGAGCCAAATTAAACCGCCTGATTATAGGGAGATCACTGCTGATATACCAGTAAGGAATCAGTTTAATCTCACCTTGAGCGTGAAAAGGAATAACCACGCCAAAAGCAATCGTTTACATGGCATAAACAAATATGAAACCAAGACAAGAAAGGGAGCAATCCGCTCCCTTAATTCATCTCGCAAAGTGATTACACTAGCTTAATAGCGATGTTTTCCGGTTTGGTTTTGCCTTGCCAGTACATTTTGGCACATACGCGATCCGCCAATTCGATGTAGCGCTCGGTGTGCTCAGAATCAGGCCGCGCCGCGACAGTAGGTTTGCCATTGTCGATATCTTCACGCACAGAAATATGCAATGGAACTTGCGCCAATAAATCTAAACCATACTCGCTCGACATCTGCAGCGCGCCACCTTGGCCGAAGATATGCTCTTTTTCTCCGCAGTGGCTGCATATGTGGTAACTCATGTTTTCCACTAGGCCCACTACCGGCACATCCACTTTATCGAACATCGCAGCCCCTTTGCGCGCATCCGCTAGCGCTAAATCTTGCGGTGTCGTGACGATCACAGCCGCTGTCACCGGAATTTGCTGCGCTAAGGTCAACTGAATATCCCCCGTACCCGGTGGCATATCAATGATCAAATAATCCAGCTCTGGCCATTCTGTCTCATTAAGCAGCTGCGCCAATGCCTTTGAAGCCATTGGCCCGCGCCAAATTGCCGCTTCATCTTTAGCAACGAGATAACCTATCGAATGGGTGAAAATGCCGTGCGCCTCAATTGGCTGCATCCACTTGTTGTCTCTAACTTGTGGTTTCGCATTGACTTGGCCAATCATCATTGGAACAGAAGGGCCATAAATGTCGGCATCTAACAGACCCACTTTAGCGCCGCTGTTAGCAATGGCTAATGCCAAGTTAACTGAGGTTGTCGATTTCCCTACCCCGCCTTTGGCTGATGTAACAGCAATGATGTTCTTGACTCCTTTAATCGAGGCGTCCACCGTGGTCTCTAATGGCTTTGGCGCTTGCGAAAGTTGGTAATTAAACGCCGCGACCTCACCACTCTCTTGCTGGGCTTTGATCCATAGATCCAGCTCAGACAACAGCTGATTGCTGGCAAAAGGCAAGCAAATGGCGAAATAGCCTTGTGCATCGACACTAACAATGTTCGCGACACTGGCCCATTGCTCGACCAAATTTGAGTGCTCAAACTGACTAAGCCAAACACAAAAATCTTGCTTGGAATTGAATTGACGCATAGGTCCTCCTTACCCCTCCATGCTAACACCGTGTAAACCGCTACAGAACCCTAAAAAAACTATGGTATTCCCCTGCTGACATCTTGGAGTCCCACTAGGGATAAGGTAGTATTACTGTCTATTTTTTTATACCTATCAAAAAGCGATTATTAAGTATGGCAAACGATCCACGTAAATTACTGGTAACTTGTGCCCTTCCGTACGCTAATGGTTCGATTCACCTTGGTCACATGCTTGAGCACATTCAAGCAGACATCTGGGTTCGCTACCAACGCCTACGCGGCAACACTGTAAACTTCATCTGTGCTGACGATGCTCACGGCACACCAATCATGCTTAAAGCGCAGCAGATGGGTATTACACCAGAAGAGATGATCGCAGCTGTTAGCGAAGAGCACCAAAAAGACTTCGCTGGCTTTGATATCAGCTTTGATAACTACCACAGCACTCACTCAGAAGAGAACCGCGAGCTAGCGTCTCACATCTATCTTCAACTTAAGAAGAATGGTTTTATTTCTAGCCGCACGATTTCTCAACTATTTGACCCTGAGAAAGAGATGTTCCTACCGGATCGTTTCGTAAAAGGTACTTGCCCTAAGTGTAAGTCAGACGATCAATACGGTGACAACTGTGATAACTGTGGCGAAACTTACAGCCCAACAGAACTGATTGACCCTAAATCTGCTGTTTCTGGCGCAACTCCAGTAATGAAAGATTCTGAGCACTTCTTCTTCGACTTGCCTCAGTTTGAAAGCATGCTACAAGAGTGGACTCGCTCTGGCTCGCTGCAATCTGAAACAGCGAACAAGATGCAAGAGTGGTTCGAGTCTGGCCTGCAACAGTGGGATATCTCACGCGATGCGCCATACTTCGGTTTTGAAATCCCAGGCGAGAAAGACAAGTTCTTCTACGTATGGCTAGACGCGCCTATCGGTTACATGGGTTCATTCAAAAACCTGTGTGACAAGCGTGACGACCTAGACTTCGATGAGTACTGGAAAAAAGACAGCACAGCTGAGCTTTACCACTTCATCGGTAAAGACATCGTTTACTTCCACTCACTATTCTGGCCTGCAATGCTAGAAGGCAGTGGTTTCCGTAAGCCAAACAACGTATTCGTACACGGCTACGTAACGGTTAACGGCGCGAAGATGTCTAAATCGAAAGGTACTTTCATCAAGGCAGCAACTTACCTTGACCACCTAGATCCAGAATGTCTACGTTACTACTACGCAGCGAAGCTAAACAGCCGTATCGACGACCTAGATCTTAACCTTGAAGACTTCACTCAGCGCGTAAACGCTGACGTAGTAAACAAGATTGTAAACCTAGCTTCTCGTAACGCTGGCTTCATCTCTAAGCGATTTGAAGGCAAGCTTTCTGCTAACTTCGCAGAACCTGAGCTATACAACGAGTTTGCAGCAGCAGCTGACCGCATTGCTGAGCTATTTGAAACTCGCGAGTTTGGCCGTGCTATCCGTGAAATCACAGCACTAGCGGACAAAGCAAACCAATACGTTGATGAAAAAGCACCGTGGGTTGTGGCGAAAGAAGAAGGTAAAGACCAAGAGCTGCAAGACATCTGTTCTGTCGGTATCAACCTATTCCGCGTTCTAATGACTTACCTAAAACCAGTCATGCCAGAACTGGCGGCACGTACAGAAGCATTCCTGAACCAAGAACTGACTTGGGAAGGCGTTGCTGCTCCGCTTGTTGATCACGAGATCACTAAGTTCAAAGCACTATTCAACCGTATTGATCCTAAGAAAGTTGAAGCGATGCTCGAAGCATCAAAAGAAGATGCCGCGGCTGAAATGGCAGCGAAAGAAAAAGCGGAAGCAGAAAAGAACAAAGCAAGCCAAACTGAGCTTGATAAAGATCCAATCGCTGATGAGATCGAGTTCGACGCATTTGCCGCAGTTGATATGCGTATTGCACGTATTATCTCTTGTGAAGAAGTGCCAAAAGCAAACAAACTGCTTAAGTTCCAACTAGACATCGGTGGTGAGACTCGTCAGGTATTCTCTGGTATCAAATCAGCGTACAAACCTGAAGATCTAGAAGGCAAGCTAACCGTAATGGTAGCTAACCTGAAACCTCGTAAGATGAAGTTTGGTATGTCTGAAGGCATGATCCTAGCAGCAGGCCCTGGTGGTAGCGAGCTATGGATTCTTGAACCGCACGAAGGCGCTCAACCAGGTATGCGCGTAATGTAACCTTGGGTTTAACGCTCTAATTGAAAATCCCCGCTAATGCGGGGATTTTTGTTTTTTAGGCTTAAACCCGTGCAATGCCGGGAGTTGTGCTAACAAATTCATCGAATTGCTATGCATCACATCACTTGTTTCTATAGAAGGTATTGATATATATAAATTAAACCTTTAGCGTGTCTGCGAAATACAAGGATTTAATCTCATGTCTGACACGACCATTAGCAATTCAGAAAATCTGCCGTCATCTGCGCCAACGCCAAGCGAGCGCCCTCGTATCACGCTGAACCAAACACGCTCGTTCACTTGGGAGTTTTTACTCACCTTTTCGACGTTTAGTTTCTATTCGATTTTTTATCTTATTCGCACCACCAGTGAACTGAATAAAATCGGTGGCAAGCGCTTTACTCCTTGGCTTTGGATATTTTCTTTATCGCCGCTGATTTCCATTTTCAGCTTGCCGAAGTTGCACTCGGCTTTAAACCGACTTGAAGCTGAGCACCAATCTCCACATCCTTCGAAATGGCACATTGCCACCATTGTGGTGATGATACTCAGTAATATTTACCTGACAGTTTCAGCCAAGCTTTCAACCCCACTGTGGACAGACTTTATCGTTCTGCTGATTTGGTCAGCCAGTTTCGCTTCATTCGCACAACGTATAGCGGCGCTAAAACATGCCGTAGATAATGTAGATTGGAATCCTGAGAACATTATAAAGAAAGTTTTTCGTTGGCTATTTAGTCTCACCATCGTGCCGTTGTACATCTTTACCACCGGTTATGAGTTGGTCGAGTTCTACCAGATTAAAGACGTAACACGCTTCGATGCAAACCAAACTTATACCATCTCGAATGACCAGCGCGTTCAACTGACTTTTGTAGAAGAAGGTTGGTACCAAGCAGAAATTGGCACTTACTCAGATGGCACTGCGGATGCAGAGTTTGGTGGGCCAAATTTATCAACGCACTTAATTCTATTTAGCTACGACAATCTAGAGTCTATCGACGCCCATTTACATGAACGTCGCGCATGGTTGGAAGAGAATATATCCGTCACATCGTGTACCCAAGATAAGAAGCTGTTACCCAATAGCATGACCGTTAAATCTGAGCTTATCTGTAAAGGCCGCTCAATCAATGAAGAAGAAGTGGGCATCTCGATTTTGCTTGAAACCGAACAACGAGTGTATGAATTGATCGGCATATACAGCGCACCGGAATATGAGTTCAAACTACACAATGATGAGTTCTACCAGATGATTGAGGAGTTTAAGCCACTATGAAAACACTGATCATCGCAACGACGGTACTGTTAGCTTTCAGCCCTTTAAGCTTTGCAAACAACGTGACTTGGCAACAAGACTTGGCTGCACCGCAAGCTCTTATTAATCATGCCAATCGACTTAAGGCAGAGTTGGCAGATGATGCTGGATTAACTCGGCTTTCCTATCAGCAACAGTTTGAAATTAATCCTGACTCGGTGGTGCGAACCACGACAGTGATCGATTACTACCCAAGCTTTATTGATATTGATGATTATGGCTCTAAATCTGTTTACTTCGACCAACATCAGCAACAAGTTGAAATTGTGGCGGCAATGACGCTAGACCCAGACGGCAATATCGCAACTGTCGACCCTAAACTAACCAAACGACTTGATACTCACAGTGAAAATACCTTCACTGATGAGCAGCAACTGCTTATCCCGCTGCCTTCACTCACAGAGGGGAGCCTATCGATTGTCACTTACAAAACGACCACTGAGCGCCCGAAAGACAATCGTCATTGGTCACATCAAAGCTACACTCAACGTTCATTCCCTATTCAAGAGTATCTGCTGTCGGCGCAGTGGTCAGATGAAGAAGTGATGCAGTGGCGCGCACAAACTAAAGATGTGGTGTGTAACGATCTCGCCCAAGGATTTCACTGCCAAGGTAAAAGCATTGCCGCTTATAAGCATGACAACGCGACCCGCTGGCAGGATCATATTGGCCGCATAGAGATTTCAGATTTCACCAATTGGCAGCAAGTGGTCGATAAAGCTAGCCAAGCGATGAACCATGCACAAACCAACACCGAAGGCTTAGACAAGGCCTATCAGAAACTCACAGACGACGCTATGCACATCGAAGATAAGATTGGTCACTTACTTCACTTTGTCGCCCGTGACATTCGCTATGTTTCGATGTCTGAAGCAGAACACGCACAAACGCCGCACACTATCGAAGAAACGCTGCGTAACCGCTACGGTGACTGCAAAGATAAATCAACCTTACTTAAAGCTCTGCTAGCCAAAGCTGGTATCGAATCAGATTTAGTTTTAGTGGATACCGACCGATTCAATCACAGCTCAATGTTGTTACCTGCGATGGGGCATTTCAATCATGTGGTCGTCTGTTTTGATCTGTCGTCACAGCGCTACTGTCTGGATCCAACAGATAATTTAACCGACTGGAAAACCACTCCAACATGGATACAAGGTAAAGCCAACCTCGTACTCAAAGAGAATCACCAACCTCAACAGATTGCATCAAATGACTATCGTTGGCGTTTTAATAGTGATATCCGGTTAGCTTTCAATGCTCAAGGTGGTCAAAAAGAGCATCAAACTCGCAGCTATTTTGGCGAATATTCGGCCTACTACCGTCAAGAGCTTGCTTCGCTCAACAATCAAGAGCGACAAGATCACTTGCTCTACGAATATCAAGACGAAGTCAGCGGGCTAGCCGAACCAAACTTCACTCTTGCGCATGTGGATGATATGAACCGTTCACTGACTATCGAATCTCACACAGAGTATGATCCGTTTCTTGAACCTGACGCTAAATTACTTGAGTACACGGAATACGATTCTTGGTTGATGCATGAGTTGGACTCTATGCATTTACGTAATGAGTGGCACAGCGAGTACTTCTCTGGCATCAAAGTAACAAGCCAGTATGAGTTCGACCTCTCCAATAGCCCGTGGAAACTCGACTACCTGCCTTCGACGTTTGATTTTAAGCATCGCTACGGCAGCATGAATCGTCAGATAGACAAAACCGATACAGGGAAACTGAAAGTCATCACTCAGCTAAAAATCCCGGCACAAATGATCACTAGCCAAGAGTTAGAACACTTCAATCGCTTCTTAACCTTGCTACACAAGCATGCTGAAATTAAGTTTACCGGGATAAGACAGTAACGTTACCAAGCGCGGTACAAGGCCGCGCTTTTCTCCCCACCATTGTGATGGATTGCACCAAACTGGCGCAATTTCCTGACAACAAAAACACAATACCCTGAAATATAAGATCTTTTATATTGGCACTCTTTCTGCTGAGTAAAACTATCACGACGGATAAACGTGATGGTGAGAAAGGAGTCTGCCATGTTCGTTATAATTTCATTGATAATTTCATTTGCCGTGTTGGGCTTGGTTTATTTCCTTTCCACACAGCGAACCATTTCCATAGAGCGAAGATTTAATACTCTCATCGCCTTAAGGGAAGTATTGCTGCTGTGTCGCCAACACCGGGCAATGACTCACCATGCATTAAATCAAGATGATACAAGAGCATGTGAGGCTAAAGTCGCAGCTCAACAACTTAAGCTCACTCAAGTTTCTAACCAGCTTGTTTCGCTCGCCGCGTTTGATAACAAAGCCATGTATCGGGTACTCCAGCTTAAGCTTAATGGGCTTCAAACTGAGTGGACCAAACGCAGCATCGGCCGAAATCAGCGCATCCATGGTACTGCGATTCGTCACTGCATGTTTTTGATTGATGACCTAGCGCTCGAATGGCTGATTGAATCAGGCCGTCACGATCTCAGTGATGAATACCACATGAACTGGCAGCAGGTGCTCGACAGCATGGAAGTGCTAACCCAACTGAGGATTTGTATCCAAGAGAGCCACCAGCCAAATGGTCACCTCAGAATAAAGTATTACTGCGATAAAGTGCTACACAAGCTCGACCACCTGAGTTTGATTAGTGCTTTACCAATCCGTTCTCCGCAAGGTGATCAAGTTCAGCAGTTACTTAAGAGTATTATTCAAGAAGATGAATTGCCTATTGATAACCAGCAGCTGTACCAGCTGACCAGCAATGTCTCATCGCTCATCGCGGCCGTGTATGACAATATGCTAAGTGACTTGAGTGAAAGCCTCCATCAGCCATTGCCAGAGCTTGCGCCCAGCCAATAAAAAAAGCCACCCGAAGGTGGCTTAAAGGAAAAGAATACGTTATTGGATTGGATTCTTAGCGAGAGGCTTAAAGCATCTTACGCGCAGCTTCTACAACCACTTTGATTGAGCGAGCTTCTGTCTCTTTCAGTGTTGCATGATCTGGGATTTCTTTTTGAGTACGGTTGATGATTACACCTGCAACACAACCTGCTTTAAGACCAGAACTTGCACACATGGTAAGTAGCGTTGCTGACTCCATTTCAAAGTTCAGCACACCCATATCTTGCCACTCTTTCATAGAGCCTTGGAAACGCTTAACAACACGACCAGAGAAGGTGTCGTAACGTTCTTGACCAGGGTAGAAAGTATCGCTTGAAGCCGTCACACCCATGTGGACTGGCGCGCCAGATTCTTCAACCGCTGCTTTCATTGCTGTTGCAACATCAAAGTCAGCCACTGCTGGGAATTCCATTGGCGCAAAGTGTAGGCTTGCACCGTCAAGGCGAACAGAACCTGTTGAAACAATCATATCACCCACATTTACGTGTGGTTGAATCGCACCTGTTGTACCAACACGTAGGAAAGTACGAACACCAAGTTGTGCTAACTCTTCAACAGCGATAGACGTTGATGGACCACCGATACCAGTAGAACAAACCACAACTGGTTTACCATCAAGCTCAGCACGGTAAAGTGTGTATTCGCGATGACTTGCTAGAAAAACTGGGTTTTCCATTTCTTCTGCGATTTTTTGAACGCGTGCTGGGTCACCAGGAATAATCGCCAGTGTAGCACCAGCAAGATCAGCTTCAGTAACACCTAGGTGGAATACAGCTTGAGACATAGGAAACTCCTTATTGCGGCAAACTCTCTGTTTGGGTTCGCTCGATAGAATCATTGGGTACCAAATTACTCTAACCAACTCCCCACTGATAAAGAGTGATTGCAATCACATACAGCAGAGTAACATTTCTTTCATTTACACATAAAAACGTTTGGCATCACAATTCAATGGTTAGTAAGCACAATTTATTGCATAAAAAAGATAGCCCAGTGGGGGCTACCTTTTCATCTGGTGAGAATGTTATACCTGCTTTGACTTAAATTTAAGCAATCTAAGCGCATTAAGAGTCACCAAAGCGGTTGCTCCGCTGTCAGCTAACACAGCAACCCACAGGCCGGTGATACCCAATAAACTCGTCACTAAAAATACACCTTTCAGCCCAAGCGCCAAAAAGATGTTTTGACGAATGTTGTTGAGCGTCGCACGGGATAATTCAATCATGCCAGCTAACTCAGTCAGGCGATTATGGGTAATAGCGGCATCAGCCGTCTCAAGCGCGACATCGGTGCCTCCTCCCATTGCAATCCCGATACTCGCCGCTTTCATTGCTGGAGCATCGTTAATCCCATCACCAACCATAGCTACATTCGCTTGAGCAGAGAGCGATTCAACGTAGTGGACTTTATCTTGTGGTAACAAGCCCGCTTTATAATCGATATCAATCATCGAGCTAATCGCCGCTGCGCTGCGAGGGTTATCGCCCGTTAGCATGATTGAATGAATACCGAGTTTGTTTAGCACGCTGACCGCTTGTTTAGCATCTTCACGCAATGTATCTTGCCAAGCAATCAACCCCATCACCTTCTCTTGCTCCAAAGCGACGATCACCGTTTTACCTTGGTTTTCAAGCTGCTCTACTTGCTCGCTTATAATAGAGTCTAGCGAAATATCAAGCTTACTTGGCGCAACCGCGCGATAAAGGATGCCATCAACCTTACCTTGAATACCGCTACCAATAAGGGCTTGTTTGTCTTCGGCTTCAGGGAGAACAATTGCCTGCTGTTTCGCACGTTTGACCAAAGAAACAGCCAGCGGGTGACTAGAGCCCACTTCAATTGCCGCGATTTTTTCAATCAAAATGGCTTGGCTGTACTCACCAATCGCGACCACATCAGTCACTTCCGGTTTGCCTTTGGTTAAAGTCCCGGTTTTATCAAATGCGATGGTCTCTACACGACCTAATTGCTCAAGCGCAGCGCCACCTTTAATTAGCGCACCTCGTCGTGCTCCTGCCGCTAGACCAGAGGTAATCGCCGCAGGAGTGGAAATAACCAAGGCACATGGGCAGGCAATCAATAACAGAGCTAAACCACGATATACCCATGTTTCCCATGGCTGAGCGAACAACAACGGTGGCGTAATAATCACAAACAGAGACACTAACATCATCAAAGGTGTGTACCAGCGGCTAAAGCGGTCTAAGAAACGCTCCAATGGCGCTTTACGAGATTCAGCCTCTTCAATGAGATGCAAAATACGATCAATCGCATTTTCACCCTGCTTGGAAGTAATCGTTAGACGAACAACCTTATCCACCACTACAGCGCCAGCCATAACAGATTCACCGCTGTAGCGATCAACAGGAATAGATTCACCGGTTAACGCGCTTTCATCAAAACTGGCCGCATCGCCAATTAATTTACCATCGGCAGGTAGTCGTGCACCGGGCGCAACTTCAATTTCGTCGCCAAGGGTTAGCTCACTCGCGCTCACTTCAACACGCTGACCATCGACAATTTTAATTGCGGTTTCAGGCACAAGTTCCATCAAGGCTTGCACACCACTTCGAGCGCGAGATGCCGCAAATGCTTCTAATCGCTCACCGATTAAAAACAGCAATAACACCATCGCGGCTTCAACACTTTCACCCAGGTATAACGCGCCTAATGCAGCCACGCTCATTAAGGTTTCGATGGCAAAAGGCGTACCTGCTTTCGCTAGCGATATCGCTTTCTTACCAATAGGATACAAACCAGCCAAACAGGTAATAATAAACAACCATTCGCTGACTTGTGGAAACGCAGGTTTGATAAGACCAGCGACCGCCATGGCAGAGGCAATCGCGATAATCTGGCCATTTTGCTTCAAGATATGCAGCCAACCTGACGGCTTCGGCTGAGAAGACTTTTGATTCGGGTCGCTGAAGGTAAAACCAGCATCAAGGATTGCCTGTTCAATGACAGGTGCAATCGCTAAATCATTCGATTTAATCACGAGTTTTTCAGTCGCGAATAATACCTTGGCTTCTAAAATGCCAGAGATTTTCTGCACCGCAGTTTCAACTTTACGCGCGCAGGCAGGGCAATCCATCCCTTCAATCTTCCAGCTTTGAGTAAATCTTGCAGTATTGGAAAGACCGGAGTCGCTTTCCTCATCGGTTGGGTCAGCATTACTGCTACAGCTCTGAGAGCTACAGCAATCACCGCTTGACGCAGTGGCAGTGGCAGTGGCCATCTTAATCGTGGTGATTTTTGGACTAGCGCAAGAGCCAGCTTGCGCAGGGTTGGCCGCGATTTTATCTGAGCGGCACGCATCATGTTTGGTGCACATACGAGAATCTCCTTCCTAGGTACACCAATAGCTTAAACCTTGGATACGACTCCAAGGTCAAGCGGATTTTTCATTGATTTCGCTTGTTACCGCCACTTCATCAATCAACACAGCATCATGACTGCAAAACGGTTGCGAGTTAACGCAGGTAATCGATGGGTCATCTTCAACGATTGGTAATTCGCTGCCTTCGGTAAGCTGCACAATATGGCGATGTAATGCCCAAGTGGCGATCAGACCAAACAAAGTGCTGCCTAATGCTTGCCCATAAAGTACCCCTTCAGCACCAAACCATAAAGCGCCAAAGTGAACAAAAGGTAACGTACCAAGCGTTGCCTTACCCAAGTTCAATGCCGTGGAGTAAAGTGGCTTACCTAAATTGTTGAATGAAGTGTTGGCAACAAACTGCGCGCCATTAAACACAAAACTGATCGCCACAAACGTACAGAAGGTCGTAACAATCAGTGCCGCATCGCCCGTCAAACTAAAGCCAATGACTATCCAACCTTGGACAAAATAAAGAATGATGCAGACCAAAATGGTGTACAGCGTGGTAACGATCAATGAGTTATACAACGTCTCTTTCACTCTATCGTAGCGCTCAGCACCAAAGTTTTGACCTATGATCGGCCCAACAGCTCCTGACAAGGCAAAAATCACCGCGAAACAAACTGGCGTAACTCGACCTATCACCGCAAAACCAGCAACAAAGTTCTCACCAAATTGAGCAATAGACGAGGTAACAATCGCGTTGCCAATTGGAGTGGCGATATTGGTGATAATCGCGGGGATAGCGATGGTCAAAATGGCTTTAAGATTGTTCGACCAAGCGGAAAACGCAAATGGCGCAACCAACTGATGCACTCGAATTAATGGATAAAGTGAGAAGCCCAATACCGTGAAACGCGCAAACACTGATGCGATAGCAGCACCTTCCACGTTCCAATCGAAAACAAAGATAAAGATAGGGTCCAATATAGCGTTGACGATGCCGCCCGATAAGGTTGCCCACATTGAGCGCTTAGCATCCCCTGCTGCACGAAGACCAGCACCTGCGGCCATTGCCAGTGCAAGCACAGGGCCACTTGGCAATAATATTTGTAGGTAAGCTTGAGCGCGCTCGGCTGCTAAACCTTTTGCCCCGATAGCGGCTAATAGTTCAGGAATATGCCAATACATAACCGCACATACCAAGCTACTAATGAAAAACGCCGTAAACATTACGCTAGTGCTGAGTGACCGCGCATGATGGGTTTGCTTAGCACCAATCGCTTTGGAAACCAATGCTCCCATCGCAATCGAAGTACCGATAGAAATCGAGGTTGAGAAGAAAATCAGCGTACCCGCAAAACCGACGGCAGCCGCGAGTTCCACTTGACCAAGCATACTAATGAACAACATGTCGAGCAGATCGACCACGAACAAGGCCATTAATCCAACAGACCCCGCACCAGACATCACCAATATATGACGCATGGTTGAACCTTCTAGAAATTTGGCACTTTGATCGCTCATGTTATTCTCTTCATTAGCCTTAAAACTGAAAAAGGCGCTTTGCGCGCCTTTTATCCGTACCCCATTCTACACTGGATGCTTAAAACACGCATCGATGTTTTTCGCTATCGCTCGAAGTACATCTTTACGAGTAATAATACCGACCAACCGTCCATTATCGATAACGGGGTAAACTTTAGGCTTACCTATCTTCATCATTTCCGCTAACTCGATAATGTTCATATCTGGCGATACTGAAAGCACTTCTGGGTGCATACAATCACTGACGATATGCGTATCTTGGCAGAAGTAACTCACTTTGATCAATTTTTCTAACAAGTCTTGTCCTGACAAAAAGCCAATCACTTCTTCTTTTTCATTGATGACTGGACCACCAAGATAATCAGATCCCATCACTTTATCTAAAGCTGCACTTAGCGACATTTCTGGTTTAAACGTCACCGCTTGCAGTGTCATATAATCTCTTACTTTTAGCGATTCCATGTTGGTCTCCTTATGTACAACCGACATTGCATTATTCAAACAATACTGAGAGATTTGTCTCTTAAACTAAGTGTCGTCTAATTTCTTGATTTTACTAAATGGGAAGCGACAATTTTTCTAATAGGCAAAATCTATCGCTATTGCTGAGAGCGTATAAATCGGTATAAGCAGCGCCGCGTTCAGATAAAAAAACGGCCCCCAGATTACTCTGGTGGCCGCTTAAAAATCGTTTAAGTTACGAAGCTATTGTTGCCAGCGCTCTGCCGCTTTGGCATCTGAATCACGCGAGTCGACCCAGCGTGTTGACTCTGTCGTGCGCTCTTTCTTCCAAAACGGAGCTTTGGTCTTTAGATAGTCCATCACAAACTCACACGCTTCAAATGCAGCGCCGCGGTGTGCACTTGCCACACCCACGAATACAATTTGATCACCGATATCTAAATCACCAACGCGATGAATCACGCGTACGCCCTGCAGTGGCCAACGCTTTTCAGCTGCATCACAGATTTCCGCCAGAGCTTTTTCCGTCATCCCCGGGTAATGCTCCAGTGACAAGCCTGTGACATTATCACCAAGGTTCATGTCTCTAACTTTGCCAACAAAAGTAACCACTGCGCCTGATGCACTGCCTTGCGCCAGTTGCTGATATTCAGCACCAACATCAAAATCTTCAACCATTACCGCTACGCGAGAGTCCATATTAGCCTCCGGTTACGGGTGGGAAGAAAGCGACTTCATCGCCTTGTGTTACCGGATGATCCAGCGGCACAATAGATTGATTCACAGCAGCAAGTAGCTTACCCGGCTCTAGTGCCAAATCCCACTTACCCTCTTGTTGAGACAAATGAGCGCGAATCTGTTCTACCGTTGTAAACTCTTGTGTCAGCTCTAGCTCATCAATCCCAACCAGTTCGCGAGTTTGGGCGAAGAATAAAACTTTAATCATGCTTCCACCTTAAAGTGACCCGACTTACCACCGGTTTTCTCTAGTAAGCGAACTTGGCCAATTACCATATCTTTTTGCACTGCTTTACACATGTCGTAAATGGTCAAAGCCGCCACTGACGCCGCAGTTAACGCTTCCATCTCAACGCCAGTTTTACCCGCAAGCTTACAAACAGATTCAATACGAACCATGTTTTCAGCTTCAATGGCTTCGAGCTGAACTTCTACTTTCGACAAAAGCAGAGGATGGCACAGTGGGATCAAATCCCAAGTTTTCTTAGCCGCTTGGATACCAGCAATACGTGCGGTCGCGAATACATCACCTTTATGATGCTGACCAGAAGTAATCAGGTTTAGCGTTTCAGGCGCCATGTGCACAAAAGCTTCAGCGCGCGCTTCACGCACAGTTTCAGCCTTAGCTGACACATCAACCATGTTTGCTTCGCCAGAGGCATTAATATGAGTAAATTGGCTCATGCACCCTCCAACTTAAATCGCTAGATGCGGCATAAAGTTACAAGGGCGGTGGCTTGCATCAAGCTGCTGCTTAATGATTTTCGTCCAACCTGTACGGCATGCACCGGTTGAGCCCGGCATAGCAAAAATTACTGTGTGGTTAGCAAAGCCTGCAATCGCGCGAGATTGAATCGTTGATGTACCGATTTCTTCATAAGAAACCATACGGAACAACTCACCAAAGCCTTCAACTTCTTTGTCAAACAGCGGCTTAAGTGCTTCAGGAGTACTATCACGTGAAGTAAAGCCTGTACCACCAGTAATCATTATCGCTTGAACGTTTTCATCAGCGATCCATTGAGACACAATCGCACGGATTTTGTACATGTCATCAATTACGATCTGCTTGTCTACTACGTTATGGCCTGCACCTTTTGCCTGTTCAGCTAAGTAGCCGCCTGAAGTGTCATTTTCTTCTGTACGTGTATCTGAAACGGTTAGAACTGCGATGTTTGCTGGTTGGAACTTGCTCTCTGCATGACCCATGTGCTCACCTACCTATTATGATATTTATTATTGGCCAGTCATCTGGCTCAAATGATTTGGGATTGTAAAATTAGCCGCCAATCGACGCCAAGTGAGGCGTCATACCGGCATTACCATCATGAAGGAAATGGCTTACCGATTTGGTTTGCAGCTGATCTTGAATTCGTTGAATCAATTGTGGCTCTTGGCTGTCGTGTTCGAGCAAATCGCGCAGCTCAACACCGTGGTCACCAAACAAGCATAAATGAAGCTTACCAAGTGCAGAAACACGCAGTCGGTTACAGCTCTCACAAAAGCCTTTTTCATACGGCATAATCAGGCCAATTTCGCCTTCATAATCCGGATGAAAATAGACTTGAGCAGGACCATCGTTCTTTTCACGAACTTTGAGTAACCAACCTTGCGCCATCAATTGGTTGCGAATCGCAACACCTGACACATGGTGCTCTTTAAACAGATCATCCATCTCGCCCGTTTGCATTAATTCAATAAAACGCAATTGAATAGGACGGTGTTTGATCCACTCTAAGAACTGCGGCAATTGATGCGCATTGAAGTGCTTCATCAATACCACGTTCACTTTGACTTGCTTATAGCCAACCTCAAATGCGCGGTCGATGCCCGCCATCACTTGATTGAATTTGTTCTCACCCGTGATTTGGTGGAAAAGGCGTGGGTCAAGACTATCGACACTGACATTTATATGAGTAAGACCTGCTTGCTGCCACTCAGCAACTTGCTTTTCCATGCGATAACCATTGGTGGTTGTCGCAACTTTGCGGATACCATCGGTATTGGCTACCGTGGCAATAATGTCAGTAAAGTCTTTGCGTAAACTCGGCTCACCACCAGTAATACGCACTTTAGACGTACCACAATCTGCAAACGCTCTTACGACACGTTTGATCTCTGGTAGGGTTAAAAAAGACGAGTTTTTCTGCCCCGAAGGCTTATAGCCATCAGGTAAACAATAGGTACATTTGAAGTTACAAACGTCTGTAACAGAGAGACGCAAGTAATAAAACTTGCGATGAAATTTATCTTCTAATTGTTGCGCCACGGAACACCTTTCCAAACACGGGAGGCATAATCATTTCCAATTATGCCCTTGTGACAACTTGTCACTGGCTTTATGCGCTTATTCATGGGAACTTAGCGAATAGAGCTCGGAGTTATGGCAACTGTTGCAATCAACGAATGGGATAAACCCTTCAGAATCAACAGTAGCTGACCGATAAAATACTTAATAATTGTAAGTGATTCCACCCTCTAGGCGAAAAAATCGTGCTTTGGGCGCAAATTACCTACTATTGAGTACCAGTAGTAAATGGATTAACTTAAATTGTAGATGGATATGACAAAATAAGAAAAAACTAATGAGTGTATATCGTAAAAACAAAGTGGTCGCGATCGGTGGCGGCCACGGTCTTGGACGCATGCTTGCTGCGCTAAAAGATTTCTCTAGCAATGCGACTGGTATTGTCACCACCACAGATAACGGTGGCTCAACGGGTCGTATTCGTCACTGCCAAGGCGGCATCGCATGGGGTGATACTCGTAATTGCGTTAACCAGCTCATCACGGAGCCTTCCATCAGTTCAATGATGTTTGAATACCGCTTTAAAGGCGCAGGCGAGCTCGATGGCCATAACCTTGGTAACTTGATGCTAACCGCACTAGATAACTTATCCGTTCGACCATTGGATGCGATTAATCTGATTCGCAACATGCTTAAGGTCGATGTCAATATCGTGCCTATGTCGGAGCACCCATCGGATTTAAGAGCGCTCTCTAAAGAAGGCAAATGGGTGACCGGAGAGACTAGCGTCGATGAGATGACACAAGATTTATTGCGTCTAGACCTTGAGCCAGAAGTTCCTGCTACCAAAGAAGGTGTCATGGCCATTGAGCAAGCCGATATGATCATTCTCGGCCCGGGCAGCTTTTTGACCAGTGTGATGCCACCGCTTCTACTACCAGAAGTCGGCCGTGCAATCTGCAATAATGCAACCGCGCAATTGGTGTTTGTCGAAAACCTATCGCCTGAATACGGGCCTGCGGGTCGAATGACGTTACGAGAAAAACTAGAGTGGTGTGAGCGCGCGTGCTACGGCCGGAAACTAGATGTGGTATTGGGTGATACTCCACACCCTGAACTGCAAGAGTGGAACTGTACCACCACTGAACTGGCATCACCCAACCGAGATTGGCGTCACGACCGCGATAAACTGCATCAAGCTATCATCGATTTATTGGCTGAGTAAATCTTTATATCGCTGCTCTGTCTCATTGAGCAGCGACAACATTTGTTGCTTATGCTGATCGGCATTGAGCACTTCACCCGACTTCCCCGCAGCGTCATATTCATTGGCTAATGCGCACAAGGCTTCAGCGCCAAAGCTAGCCGCACTACTTTTCAGCGCATGGCTTATCTCACGCAAGTAAGCATCTTGGTTTGATGAACATTGTTGCAAATTAGCAATGTATTGGGCCAATTCACCCAAGAAAATCTCTAATAAAACCGGCACATTATCTGCGCCTATTTCACTGCCCAATTGTTCTACTTTGACTGAATTTAGTACTTCCATAGCTGTTACTGAGTTTCCTTTGCATTCCATGCTTGTAACTTACGATATAAGGTTGATGGACTCACATCTAAATAACCGGCCGCTTTCGGGATATTGCCATCACACGCTTTAATCGCCTGTTCTATCGCATTTTTTTCCGTCACCCAAAGAGGATAAATATCGTGCACCGACAGAATACCACTCTCTTGAATAGTGGCTGTGATCGGATTATCACTCGGCTGATTTAGTGGTGGCGGCAACATATCAAGTTGAATTTCTTTGCCTTTGTTCAATACAACCACGTTACGTAATACGTTTTGCAATTGTCGAACATTACCTGGCCACTCATAACGAGCAAAGCGTTCTACAACATCAGGGGCAAGCCTTACAAAGTCTTTGCCTTCCTCTTTGGACATAAATCCTAGCAAGGAGTATGCAATTTCAATGACATCTTCACCGCGTTCACGCAAAGGCGGTAAATGAAGCGGGATAACATACAAGCGATAATACAAATCTTCACGGAATCGCCCTTCCTGAACTTCCTTCCATGGGTCACGGTTGGTCGCACAAACAAAGCGAACGTCTACACTCTTCATTTTTGAAGAGCCTACCTTTTGGAAGGTACCGGTTTGGATGAATCGCAACAGTTTAGTTTGCAAGTCTAAATCCATTTCACACAGCTCATCGAGGAACAGAGTACCACCATCTGCGAGCTCTGCCGCCCCTTGCCTGTCAGTCGCTGCGCCAGTAAACGCGCCTTTTACGTGACCAAACAACTCACTCTCAATCAAGTCTTTAGGGATGGCTGCACAGTTAATCGCAATAAACGGTTTATCCCCGCGCTTACTCGCCGCGTGAATGGCCTCTGCACACACTTCTTTACCCGTACCACTCTCGCCGGTGATAAAAATACTCGCTTTACTTGCAGCTGCGGAGTCAATGGTGCGATAGACCGCTTGCATGGTGTGGCTACTACCGATAAACTCTTGATAACTTTGGTTACCGGGGTTATCTGCTTCATTCTTTAATTTGGTGGCTTTACGTATAGCGTTATTGACTGTGACACGCAGTCGGTCAGCCTCACACGGCTTAATTAGAAAGTCCTGCGCACCATGACGCATCGCTTCTACCGCAGTATCAATCGAGCCATGAGCAGTCATAAAAATGACTGGAACATCAGGGCGTTGCTGCTTCACAGAGTGCAACACATCCATACCGGTCATATCAGGGAGGCGTAAATCGAGTAAGATCAGATCAGGCGTGCGAAAACTTAAGCTTTCAATGGCTTCTCTACCAGTACCCACTATGTTGATATCGATACCTAAAGGCGTCAGATAGGAACGATACAGCGCCGCGACGGAGACGGTATCTTCCACCATTAAAAGGTACTTGGACTTTTGAGTTTCATTATTATGTTGCATAACCTAGCCAATGATTAAACGTTTGCAATTTGTTTAAATCATTGCATTGCGCATTGCAATTTGCAAATAAAACTCTGTAAAAGAAAGTAATCGGCTGAAATTGGCCAGCAAAATCACATCTAAAACTGGCACGAATGATGCTATATGTATATTGACCCTCAAGGGTCACCTAGCCAACTGACGTTGTTAGTGAACTTAGTATTCACAAATATCAGCCAATAGAACGTATTTCTATTGGCTATTTTTTTGCCTAAAATTCAGCCCCAATACCAACTAGCTATTGGTAATGAATTGCGCACGCAACTTCTCAATCTCATCACGCTTCGCGGCAGCCAGTTCAAACTCAAGGTCTTGCGCGTGCTGATACATCTGCGCTTCCAGCTTGCTGATGTCTTTCTCTAGCTCTTGAGGAGACATCACTGCATAGTCTTGAGAAGGCTCAGCCACTTTCGACAATGGAACTTGCTTATTGTTACGCTGCTTTTTCGATTTGGTGATATCGCCCAGTTCCATAATATCTTTGATATTACGTTTTAGTGCTTGTGGTGTGATACCTTGCTCTTCGTTATAAGCTTGCTGTTTTTCACGGCGACGCTCAGTTTCATCCATCGCTTTCTTCATTGAGCCTGTAATTCGATCCGCATAGAGAATCGCTTTACCTTGCACATTACGCGCAGCACGGCCAATGGTCTGAATCAAAGAGCGCTCTGAACGCAAGAAGCCCTCTTTATCCGCATCAAGAATCGCCACTAGCGAGACTTCCGGCATATCTAAACCTTCACGCAGTAAGTTAATACCCACTAACACATCAAATTCACCCAGTCGCAAATCGCGAATGATCTCTACCCTTTCCACGGTATCAATATCTGAGTGCAGGTATCGAACGCGCACATCATGCTCAGTTAGGTACTCGGTTAAATCCTCAGCCATACGTTTGGTAAGTGTTGTCACCAGTACACGTTCATCTTTGGCCGCTCGAATACGAATCTCAGAAAGTAGATCATCGACTTGAGTCGCCACTGGGCGAACTTCCAAAAGTGGATCCAACAAGCCCGTAGGACGAACCACTTGGTCTGCAACATCACCATCTGATTTTTCTAGCTCATAGTTGCCTGGGGTTGCCGAGACAAAGATGGTTTGCGGTGCAATAGATTCAAACTCTTCAAACTTCATTGGACGGTTATCTAACGCAGAAGGTAGACGGAAGCCAAATTCCACCAGCGTCTCTTTGCGCGAACGGTCACCTTTAAACATGGCACCAATTTGTGGCACCGTGACGTGAGACTCATCGATAATCAATAAGCCGTCATTAGGTAAATAATCAAACAAAGTCGGTGGTGGCTCACCCTCACTGCGTCCACTTAAATAACGGGAGTAGTTTTCAATGCCAGAACAGAAACCAAGCTCGTTCATCATTTCAATGTCAAATTGAGTACGCTGGCTAATGCGCTGCTCTTCTAGCAATTTGTTGTTATCCAGAAGATACTTTTTGCGCTGCTCTAACTCGACCTTAATGTTTTCTACCGCGTCTAAAATACGTTCACGCGGCGTCACATAGTGAGTCTTAGGGTAAATAGTGAAACGAGGTAAATCTCGTTGTTTGATGGCACCGGTGAGCGGATCAAATACGCTAATGCAGTCAATTTCATCATCGAACATTTCGATACGAACCGCATCTTGATCCGATTCAGCAGGGAAAATATCGATCACTTCCCCGCGCACCCTAAATTGGCCTCGTTCGAATGCCACGTCATTACGACTGTATTGTAGCTCTGCTAGACGACGCAAAATATCGCGCTGATCCATAATGTCGCCACGACGAATGTGCAGCATCATCTGTAAATAAGCCTGAGGATCGCCAAGACCATAAATCGCCGATACTGATGCCACGATGATGGCATCTTTACGCTCTAACAGGGCTTTAGTCGCTGATAAACGCATCTGTTCGATATGAGCATTAACTGAGGCGTCTTTTTCAATAAAGGTATCGGTAGTGGGTACGTACGCTTCTGGCTGATAGTAATCGTAGTAAGAAACAAAATATTCTACCGCGTTGTTAGGAAAGAATGACTTCATTTCACCATACAGCTGCGCCGCCAAGGTTTTATTGGGCGCAAGCAAAATAGCTGGGCGCTGAGCAGTTGCAATGACATTAGCCAAAGTAAAAGTTTTACCCGAGCCAGTAACACCGAGCAACGTCTGATGGGCAAGGCCGGAGTCTAAACCGTCAAGCAGTTTCGCGATTGCAGTCGGTTGGTCGCCCGATGGTTTATAGTCAGAGACTAACTCATACAGTTTGCTCATAGTATCCTCAGAGTAAATTCGCAGCAGAAGCTCTATTTTGTCTGTATATATATACAGACTCAAGAGCTAGATAAAAAATTATTGCCTGTTTTGTCCAAAACGCTTCAATATCGCTAGATCCGAGATGATGAACCTGATAATATTCTTCGCCCTACTGGGAATCCCTTCCTAAAAATCTCATTTTTCAATACACAGCTTATACACAAAAACCGTAAATTGTGTGCTATCTCGCAGAAGATCACTTTTCACCTTTTTGATTGTTTTTTGATCTTATTTCTTATTGAAGCCTTATTTTACAATAGATTACCGCTCGATCTTTTTGTTTGATTTTTGGTCAATAAAAGGCAGTTTTGTGAATAACTTTTTTTGCTAAGAATTCATTAACACACTTATCCACAAATTTGGTGGATAAGTAAACCTAGCCCATACACGGCAAGGCTTAGCGAAAAGTAAAGCAATTTTAGTTGGCGAATTTCATCGAATTCTAGCGCACAACTATTGACACTTTTTCACCCTCTCGTTAATATTCGCACCGCTTTAAAGCAATTCCCCCTTAGTTCAGTTGGTAGAACGGCGGACTGTTAATCCGTATGTCGCAGGTTCGAGTCCCGCAGGGGGAGCCAAATTCAGAAAAGCCGCATCATCGTATGCGGCTTTTTCGTATCTGAATATCACAATTTCATGTAATTACAGTCTTTTGCTCTCTTTTCTCCCCCGTTCCTGCTTAGCCGTTTTGATTCATAAATAGTCTCGCTATTCGCATGCTCTTACTTATGAAGTACCAATCAGAGCAGGGGGAAATGATAATTTTGACAATATAACTCATAGAACTGAGTTCGCTTTGCGACAAAACTAAGTCGCTTTGTTAACGTATATCCACCTTAATGTTGTGTACGGAAACCCTACCTTATGAAACTCGCCCAGTTGAACGCGTTCAAAGCAGTCGTTGAATGCCAAACGGTGACTGCCGCAGCTGAACGCTTGAACTTAAGTCAACCGGCCGTCAGTCGTTTGATATCGGGATTAGAACAACGTATCGGCTTTCAGTTGTTTATTCGTAAAGGTAACCGTCTTGAATTAAGTGATGAAGGGCAAGCCTTCTATCTTGAAGTCGCAAAAGTGTTCGACGCGATGTCCGGATTGTCCCAATCCGCATCCTCGATTCGCTCTCGTCACTTTGGTAGTTTGAATATCGCGGCTATGCCACTACTTTCCAATGCCTTTCTACCGCGAATATTAGCGACGTTTCTAAAACAAACCGGCAAGATGAAAATCAGCTTTAAAACCTACCGCTCTGAAGAAGTCGTCCACCGAGTCCAAAGCCAGACCACCGACATCGGCTTCGCATTTGTCGACGAACACCTTGCCGGAGTCAAAGCACAAAAAGTGGAGTGTGAGTCAGTCTGTTTGATCCCAGCCAGTTCCCCGCTTGCCAAACGGACAGTGATTGACCTGTATGACATCGCTGGACAAGTATTAATTCGCCATGAGAAAGACATCACCCAACGACGCGTAGACGCCTTGCTGCGCCGTTACAACCTATCAACTATCGAACAAATTGAAGTCTCACTCGCCAGCACCGCGGCGGCTTTGGTTCGTGAAGGGATTGGGATTGCAATAACGGACCCATTTACCGCTCACATCGAGAGTGAGCATGCTAACGTCGTGATGCGCCCGCTCGTGTTCAGCTTGCCCTTTGAGTTCGATATTCTCTACCCAGCTCTTAAACCAATCCATCGTCACGCTCAGCAGTTCATCGAGCACTTTATGCTGCTGGCAGACCAAATGGATATCTACTTAAAAATTGGCCCAATGCGAGACCTCAATGAGCCACTGGAAGCGCAACTTCACAGTTAACCGGATAACTAAGCCAACTAGAAAATGTAAATAAAGTTCAAACTTTTCAGTCAATTAAAAACAAAACCATCTACAAGCATTACCTTTTTGCATACTAGTCTACAACTTTGTCATTGGCGATTAAGCGCCGCTCTTCCTTAGTCTGGATAAGCAGTTCAATCAGACATGAATAAGGAAAGATTTATGAAACCTCGTGTGTCAGTCATCGGGTCTGGCAATGCTGGTCTTACAGCGGCCTACCACTTCACACTTAACGGTGCCGACGTATGCTTATACGGAGCTCCTGGATTTGATCAACCTCTTACAGATATCGAACAACACGGCGGCATTCGTGCCTTAGAACACTTTAACGACACGCCACTTATCTACGCGGGATTTGAGCAATGCGATAAAGTCACGCGAGACCTAGCAGAGACACTCGCATACTCTGATATTCTTGTGTTGCCCGTTCCGTCATTTGCTCAAGAACCCTTGTTCATCGAGATGCTACCCCATCTGCGCGATGGACACATTATCATGCTAATGCCAGGCAATTATGGTTCATTAGTCCTCAATCGCATCAAGCACGAACAGGGCTACGAAGCGCTTGACGTAACCTTTGTAGACGCAATTTCTATCCCGTGGGCGACGCGTATTGTGGGCCCAGCCGAGATTGCCATCCTAGGTATGAAACAGTTTCTCCCAGTTGCTGCTTTTCCGGCAGGTCGCATTGATAGCGCGATAGAAAGGCTTCAACCTGTGATGCCGTTGCCACTTAGACCATTGAGAAATGTTATTGAAGCAGGGTTAGAGAACATTAATTTTGGTGGTCATCCGCTGCTCACTACCCTAAATATGGGGTTACTGGAAAACTTCGACGGCCAGTTCAATTACTACAAAGATTGTTGTTCGGTCTCCACCGCCAAAGCGGCAGCCACGATGGAAGCAGAGCGCCAGTCTATTGGTGCAGGGCTAGGTCTTGAGCTACAACCTGAACTCAATGCGATGAATGCTCTATACGCGATGGACTGCGAGAGCGTATACGAAGTAAACCGCACCTCAGAAACTCACGGTAAATTGAACAGCGCACCGAGTTCAGCCAGCAATCGTTATATCACCGAAGATGCCGCTTATTTGTTAGTTCCTTGCTACGAATTCGCACAATTACTGGAGATTAGCACGCCAATTATTACCTCGTGTTTGCATATCGATAATGCTTACAACGATACCAACTACTTTGAAAGTGGAAGAACTTTAAAACTCATGGGGTTAGACAATAAGTCCGCTCAAGAAATTATGGACTTCGTTAACTAAACCGTGGAGCACGTAATTGTGACCGAACATTTATGGGCCTAGTGCCCATAAAAACAAGAGGACAACCCTATGACAAAAATTAAATTTCCTTCCGCTTATACGATCTTAATGTTGCTCACGGTATTAATGGCAATCTTAACTTGGGCGATTCCAGCAGGTCAGTACCAGATGGAAACCAACGAAACCTTGGGGAGAATGGTGCCCGTTGTTGGTACCTATCAAACGGTTGATGCCAATCCACAAGGAATCGTCGATATCCTGATGGCACCAATTCAAGGTTTTTATGATCCGATTAGCTATGCCGCACGAGCAGTTGACGTGGCACTGTTTGTTTTGGTTATTGGTGGCTTTCTAGCTGTGGTCACACATACCGGAGCAATTGATGCGGGTATCGCCGGCACAATGCAACGCCTAACAGGGCGCGAGAAGTGGATGATTCCAATCCTAATGGGGCTGTTCGCCCTAGGTGGCACTGTCTACGGCATGGCGGAAGAAACAATCCCATTTTACGCACTTTTAATTCCAGTCATGATCGCCGCAGGTTACGACAGCATTGTTGGTGTTGCCATCATTATGATTGGCGCTGGCATCGGCTGCTTGGGCTCAACTATTAACCCATTTGCGACTGTGATTGCCTCTAACGCAGCAGAAATCAACTTTATGGAAGGCTTTGCATTACGCGCAATCATTTTGGTGCTTGGTTGGATCGCATGTGTCGTTTACGTCATGCGTTACGCAGAAAAAGTAAAACATAACCCTGAGCTCTCTATTGTTGCCCACCAGCGTGAATCAAACCTTGATCATTTCTTACACGGCAAACAGCAAAAAACGCCAGAATTCACTACCACTCGTAAAGTAATCTTGGCCATTTTTGGCATTACCTTTGTGATTATGATGTGGGGTGTCTCTATCGCGGGTTGGTGGATGGCAGAGCTATCCGCACTGTTTATCGGCTCAAGTATTGTCGTCGGCATAGTGGCTTGCATGTCAGAAGCAGAAGTCACCGAGAGTTTCGTTAACGGCGCTCGTGATCTGCTCGGGGTGGCCTTGATCATCGCCATCGCACGCGGTCTTGTCGTTGTCATGGACAACGGCAATATCACTCACACTATTTTAAACTACGCAGAAGGGTTGCTTGGCGGCCTACATGAAGTTGCGTTTATCAACGCCATTTATTGGATTGAAGCTGTAATGTGTCTGGTTGTACCTTCTTCTTCTGGTTTAGCTGTATTGTCGATGCCAATTTTGGCACCACTTGCCGACTTTGCTGGCGTAAGCCGTGAGTTAGTCGTAACCGCTTACCAATCAGCATCAGGTCTACCCAACCTTGTCACACCAACTTCAGGTGTAGTGATGGGTGGTTTAGCTATTGGTCGCATAGCTTACCCTGCGTGGTTGAAATTTATTGGGCCATTATTAGCTATATTGACTGTAATGGTGATGGTGTTACTGAGTTTGGGAGTGATGCTAGGTTAAATATGGTTAGCTCAATAGGCGAACCAAAATTCAGGAAAGCCGCATCATCGTATGCGGCTTTTTCGTATCTAAACTTCTCCCTCACCAGAAAACAGGCAGCATCATTCTCCGAATGGGTAAAATTCACCGCTGCGCCCCGCAATTAAGTGACTACACTTCAATTACTGTCAAATCACTCATTTTGTTGCAAGCTCCATTGCTAACTGACTCTCGGCAGTAAACGATTGGCTAACCAATCTTGCTTTAGATTGCGTATAATTTTTAATCAAGAGTATAAAACCTTAGCTTTCCTTGGTTGTTAAATAGCAGCCAAAGCAGGATAATGGCGGGATCGGATTACTTAAATTATATAATTATGACCGAATATCTTTTGTTGTTGGTCGGCACTGTGCTCGTCAACAACTTTGTACTGGTGAAGTTTTTGGGCTTATGTCCATTTATGGGAGTTTCTAAGAAGCTAGAAACTGCTATTGGTATGGGGTTAGCAACCACATTTGTGCTAACTCTGGCGTCAGTGTGCGCGTATCTTGTTGAAAGTTACATTTTAGTCCCTTTGGGCCTACAGTATTTGCGTACTATGAGCTTTATTCTTGTGATCGCCGTGGTGGTGCAATTTACCGAAATGGTGGTGCACAAAAGCAGCCCGACCTTGTACCGCCTGCTCGGGATCTTCTTACCTCTGATCACTACTAACTGCGCAGTTTTAGGCGTAGCGCTACTGAACATCAATGAAAACCATAACTTCATCGAATCTATCATCTACGGTTTTGGTGCGGCAGTCGGTTTCTCGTTAGTCTTGATCCTATTTGCTTCAATGCGTGAGCGCATTGCTGCGGCTGATGTACCCGCTCCTTTTAAAGGCGCTTCTATTGCGATGATCACCGCAGGCCTTATGTCACTAGCATTCATGGGCTTTACTGGGTTGGTGAAGCTATAATGAGTACCATTTTAATTGCCATCATCGCTCTCGCAGCCCTTGCAGCGTTATTTGGTGCCGTACTTGGTTTTGCATCGATCCGATTTAAAGTTGATGCCGATCCTATCGTCGATCAAATTGATGAAATTCTGCCTCAGACCCAGTGTGGTCAATGCGGCTATCCAGGCTGTCGCCCATACGCCGAAGCAATTGCTAACGGCGATTCAATAAACAAGTGTCCTCCTGGCGGCCAAGCAACCATTGAAAAGCTCGCCGATCTCATGGGCGTTGAAGCGACTGAATCAGCGCATGATTTATCGGAGTCAGTGAAAACCGTCGCCTTTATTCACGAAGACATGTGCATTGGCTGCACAAAATGTATTCAAGCGTGCCCGGTTGATGCCATCGTTGGTGGTACTAAAGCGCTCCACACCGTCATTAAGGATGAATGTACTGGTTGTGATTTATGTGTTGCACCGTGCCCAACCGATTGTATTGAAATGATCCCTGTAGAAACCACTACAGCGAATTGGAAGTGGCAATTGAACGCCATTCCTGTTGTTGATATTACCGATTCTGCTGAGCAGCAGAATAGTGTGAATTAAGGACTGGTATGTTGTCATTAATCGAACAAATCAAAACTGGCGCACTTTGGGATTTCCCTGGTGGCGTTCATCCACCAGAAAACAAAAAGCAGTCTTTAAAAACGGATATTGCTCGTGCCGCAATCCCTCAAGAGATCGTATTACCAATCAAACAGCACATTGGTAAGCCCGGTAACCTTATCGTAAATGTAGGCGATCACGTTCTTAAAGGTCAGCCGCTCACTAAATACGACATGAGCTTCATGTTGCCAGTGCATGCGCCAACCTCAGGCACGATCACGGCAATAGAACCTCGCACTACTGCTCATCCATCTGGTTTAAGCGAAATGTGTGTGGTAATCAAACCAGACCAGCAAGACCAATGGATTGAACGCAATCCCATTGCAGACTTTACTAATAAAACCCCTGATGAACTTATCGAAGTGATTCGCCAAGCGGGTGTATCTGGTATGGGTGGTGCTGGCTTCCCTACTGCTAAGAAAATCCAATCCGGTTTAGCCCGTACAGAAATCTTGATCGTCAATGCCGCTGAGTGTGAACCATACATCACCGCTGACGATATTCTAATGCAGCAATACGCGGACGCAGTGATTCAAGGCATTGAAATTGTTGAGCACATCCTCAAGCCGAAACTGACAGTTATCGGTATTGAAGATAACAAGCCAAAAGCGATTAAAGCGCTAGAAAGAGCCGCCGAACACAAAGACATTGTGATTCGTGTTATCCCGACCAAATACCCGTCGGGTGGTGAAAAACAGCTAATTAAAGTCCTCACCAACAAAGAAGTACCCAATAACGGCATTCCGGCTGACATTGGCTTGTTGGTGCAAAACGTTGGTTCGCTGTATGCCATTCAACGCGCCGTTTGTCATGGCGAGCCATTAATCGAGCGCATCGTGACCTTAACGGGTAAAACCTTTAAGCAACCGAAAAACGTTTGGGCGCTGATTGGCACTTCGGTGGAAGATTTACTCACCGAATTTGGCTATAAAGCGGATAAAAAGTTACCGCGTTTAATTATGGGCGGCCCAATGATGGGCTTTACGCTGCCACACTCAGCAGTCCCTATCACCAAAACAGCCAACTGTATTTTAGCGCCGACTCGACGTGAGATCGCTTCTGATCAATACGAGATGGCGTGTATTCGCTGTGGTCAGTGCGCCGAGGCCTGCCCTGCCTCATTACTTCCACAACAACTGCAATGGCATGCCAAAGCAGAAGAATTTGATAAGTGCGAAGAGCTTAATCTTAAAGATTGTATTGAATGCGGCGCTTGCGCCTTTGTCTGCCCTAGTGAAATTCCGCTGGTTCAATACTATCGCCAAGCAAAAGCTGAGATTCGTACTCGCAAAGAAGAAGCAGAAGCAGCGGAGCGCGCGAAACAACGCTTTGAAGAGAAAAAAGCTCGCCTAGAACGCGACAAAGCCGAACGCGAGAATCGCTTTAAAAAGGCAGCTGACGATCGTCGTCAAGAGATGAAGAAAACCGGTGGCGACGATGCCATCGCGGCGGCCATTGCACGTGTGAAAGCGCAAAAATCGGATTCAACAGACAAGCCTGCTGAGCCAACAGTGAAACCAGCCGTAGCAGCGGCGATTGCCAAAGCAAAAGCCAAACAAGCCGCTGCGCAGCAAGCTGGTCAATCTGAACCTGACAACAGCGAAATGGCGAAATTGCGCGAAGAGCGCAAACGTCTTGCACGTGAACGCAAAGCAGAAAAAGAACAAGCTCCTGCAGATAGCGCTACTGACAAGAAAGATGCTGTTGCTGCAGCGATAGCGCGAGCAAAAGCGAAGAAAGCCGCAGCAAAAGAAGACATCGGTCAAACTGAGGCTGGTGATAAAAAAGCAGCAGTTGCAGCCGCGCTTGCCCGTGCGAAAGCAAAAAAGGCCGAATCAAACAGTACTTCAAATAATGCTGAAGCGGCAGACGATAAGAAAGCCGCCGTTGCCGCTGCGGTTGCTCGTGCAAAAGCACGCAAGGCTGAACAGCAAGCTGAATCTGCACAGGCAACAAGCTCTGAGCAAACACCATCAGATCAGAAAGCCGAACCAAAGAAAGCTGCCGTTGCAGCTGCAATAGCGCGAGCAAAAGCGCGTAAAGCAGAGCAACAAGCCGATACTCAATCAGTAACGGAACCAGCATCGGAATCTACACCTGAGCCAGAAGTCGATCCGAAAAAGGCAGCCGTTGCTGCCGCGATAGCGCGAGCTAAAGCACGTAAAGCAGAGCAGCAAGCTAATGCCCAATCGGAAGCGGCAAGCGAACCTGTATCAGAATCGACACCTGAGCCAGAAGTCGACCCGAAAAAAGCAGCCGTTGCTGCAGCAATCGCGCGAGCTAAAGCGCGCAAAGCTGAGCAACAAGCCGATACCCAGCCGGAAGCGGTAAGCAAACCTGTATCAGTATCAACACCTGAGCCAGAAGTCGACCCTAAAAAAGCAGCCGTTGCTGCCGCAATCGCGAGAGCTAAAGCGCGCAAAGCAGAGCAGCAAGCCAATACCCAGCAGGAAGCGGCAAGCGAACCGGTATCAGAATCGACACCTGGACCAGAAGTCGATCCGAAAAAGGCAACCGTTGCTGCCGCGATAGCGCGAGCTAAAGCACGTAAAGCAGAGCAACAAGCTAATGCGCAATCGGAAGCAGAAATCGAACCTGCATCAGAATCAACACCTGAACCGGAAGTTGACCCGAAAAAGGCAGCCGTTGCCGCCGCGATAGCCCGCGCTAAGGCGCGTAAAGCAGAACAAGAAAAATTGAAACAATCTGAGGAGAAAGAGTAGTGGCCTTTTTCATTGCCAGCTCACCCCATGCGCATAGCCGCAGAAGCACTCCTGACCTAATGAAGTGGGTAGCGCTATGTGCTATCCCTGGTTTAGCAGCACAGACTTACTTTTTTGGATGGGGAACACTTATCCAACTCGGTCTCGCGATCGTACTTGGCTTAACCCTTGAAGGGCTGGTCATGTTATTGCGTAAACGCTCACCGATGTCTGCACTACGTGATAACAGTGCGCTGGTGACCGCTTGGTTACTGGCGATCGCTATTCCACCACTTTCTCCTTGGTGGGTCATCACCATTGGCCTTATCTTCGCGATCATCATCGCTAAGCACCTATATGGTGGTATTGGCCAAAACCTATTTAATCCTGCAATGGTCGCTTATGTGGTATTGCTGATCTCATTCCCATTACAGATGACCAGCTGGATCTCACCAGTTGAGTTACAAGCTACGCCTATCTCGATGGGGGATGCATTTTCACTCATCTTTACTGGCTTCAATAACGAAGGGCTGTCATTGCAGCAAATTCGTACCGGTATTGACGGCGTCACAATGGCAACTCCGCTAGACAGCCTAAAAACCGCCCTACTCACAGGCAGTACCGTCAGCGAAGCAGTAAGACAGCCTCAATTTGGCCCATTTGCGGGCTTGGGTTGGCAGTGGGTTAACCTTTCTTACCTAGCAGGTGGCCTCGCGCTCATTAAGCTGCGTGTCATTAACTGGCATATCCCAGTCGGCTTCCTGACTTCATTACTGGTTATCAGTGGCCTATTCATGTTCATCACACCAGAGCAAACGGCTTCACCTATGATTCACCTCTTCTCTGGTGCAACCATGCTAGGTGCATTCTTTATTGCTACCGATCCGGTGTCGGCTTCAACGACAGTTAAAGGACGCCTGATTTTCGGTGCGTTTATCGGTGCGATGGTATTTATCATTCGCAGCTGGGGCGGCTTCCCTGATGGCGTGGCGTTTGCTGTACTGCTGGCGAACATGTGTGTACCTTTAATTGACTACTACACTAAACCTCGAACTTATGGGCACTAAGGAACACGTATGCTAAACGCGATACGCAAAAATGGCGCAACACTAGCCTTGTTTGCTTGTGCTTCAACAGGCTTAGTGGCGCTAACTCAATATCTGACCAAAGATCAGATTCATCAGCAAGAAAAAGCGCAATTGCTCTCGGTACTTAACCAAGTGATTCCGCATAAACTGCACGACAACGAAATGTACCAATCTTGCACTTTGGTTAAAGATGCAGCGTTAGGCACAGAAGAGCCGATGCCTGCCTATATCGCGACTCTAAACGGCCAACCGAGTGCGATTGCTATCGAAGCTATCGCCCCTGACGGCTATAACGGTGCAATTAAAATCATTGTTGGTATCAAGCACGATGGTACGATCACGGGCACTCGAGTGCTATCTCACCAAGAAACCCCAGGACTGGGTGATAAAATAGACTTAAGGGTCGGCGATTGGATTTTGGGCTTTACTGGCAAAAACGTCTCCGACGATAACCGTGATACATGGTTGGTGCGCAAAGATGGCGGTCAATTTGATCAATTTACCGGTGCAACCATTACACCTCGCGCTGTGGTGAAAGCGGTAAGAAATACCGTCGACTACGTTAACCAAAACCGTCAAACGTTGTTAGAACAACCTTTAAACTGTGGAGGTAACCATGGTTGAGCATAAAAAACTGATTAAGGATGGCCTGTGGGATAACAACCCTGCCCTTGTTCAGCTACTTGGGCTTTGTCCACTACTTGCGGTTTCATCAACAGTCACCAACGCATTAGGCCTAGGCGTCGCGACGTTATTGGTGCTAGTGGGTTCTAACGTGACCGTATCGTTAGTTAAAGATTACGTGCCAAAAGAAGTGCGTATTCCGGTTTTCGTTATGATCATCGCGTCACTAGTAACCTGTGTTCAGTTACTGATGAATGCTTACGCCTACGGTTTATACCTATCGCTGGGTATCTTTATCCCGCTGATTGTGACCAACTGCATCATCATTGGCCGCGCAGAAGCTTTTGCCTCAAAAAATGCGCTGTTACCGTCAGCTCAAGATGGCTTTTGGATGGGCATGGGTATGACGGCGGCTCTAGTCGCTCTAGGTGCAATGCGTGAATTAATTGGCAATGGCACACTATTCGACGGTGCTGACTTACTGCTCGGTGAGTGGGCAAAAGTATTACGCATCGAAGTATTCCAAATCGATAACAGTTTTCTACTCGCCTTATTGCCTCCAGGCGCTTTTATTGGCGTAGGCTTAATGATCGCGTTGAAAAATGTCATTGATAAAAAACTAGCCGATCGCCAACCAAAACAACAAAAACAGGCGATAGAGCGAGTACGCGTTACCAACTCTTAATCATCTCGGTAAGCGAGATGTAAACCAAAACCAGTCAGAATGAAATAACACGCCCGAAGAGGTACTCATCTGACTGGTCACACTAGAAGCAGCAGCCAACAAAATGAACAAAACCAAACGCATTGAGATTCTTGAGCGGCTGAGGGAAAACAATCCTAACCCGCAGACAGAACTAAATTGGAGCACTCCTTTCGAACTGCTTATAGCGGTATTACTTTCCGCACAAGCAACCGACGTTAGCGTAAACAAAGCCACGGATAAACTCTACCCTGTCGCGAACACGCCGCAAGGGTTGCTCGACTTAGGTGTCGATGGCGTAAAGGATTACATCAAAACTATCGGGCTATTTAATTCAAAAGCGGAAAACGTCATTAAAACTTGCCGAATTTTACTCGAGCAACACAATGGTGAAGTCCCTGAAAACCGAGAGGCGTTAGAGGCTCTACCTGGTGTTGGACGCAAAACCGCTAACGTTGTACTGAATACCGCCTTTGGTTGGCCAACTATCGCTGTCGATACGCACATTTATCGCGTTTCGAATCGAACCAAATTTGCCATGGGTAAAAACGTAGACCAAGTAGAAGAAAAGCTGCTTAAAGTCGTGCCAAAGGAATTCAAACTCGATGTACACCACTGGTTGATTCTACACGGCCGTTATACCTGTGTTGCCCGCAAGCCACGCTGCGGCAGTTGTATTATTGAAGACTTGTGTGAGTTTAAAGAAAAAACAGAAGTGTAGACTCGCCTCGAGCCAAAAAACTAAGGCAGCCATAGGCTGCCTTTTTAATGCACTTTATAAGTTATTGACGGATTAAAGCTCCGTTACGCTTTGCACATCTTTGATCATTTGCTCGGTAGAGTGAACACCAGCAATCGATACATACCAAGAGTCTACATCCAAGAAAGCAATCCGCTTATTTTTGTAAGCTTTAGTCTGCTTGATTAGATCATTATCAAACGCCTGAGTTAAATCGTAGTTTGAATTAGCATCGAGCTTATTACGGTCAATCGCGAGAATAATGCTTGGGTTTACTTCGTGGATGAATTCATAAGACACCAGATCACCGTGGTTACCTGCGTCTTCTTTTTTCACCGTCTCAAGGAAACCAAAATCTTGATAGATCGCAGAGAAACGCGAATGCGCGCCAAAGGTGGTAATGTTCTCACCCAGGCTCAATACCGTCAGAGCATCAATTTTGTTGCCTTGATTATGCTCACGAATCGCTGAGATTTGCGCATCCAACTGTTTGATCTTCTGTTCCACTTTATCTTCGATAGCAAAAATTTTGCCCAAGTTTCGCCACTGCTGCTGCGTACTCGTCCAATAGTCGTGTTTCAAATTTGCCGAAAAGATAATGGTCGGCGCAATATCAGAAAGCTCATCATATTTAGAGGAAGCGCGAGGGCCAATAATAATAAGATCTGGTTTGGCGGTGAAAATATTTTCAAAATCCGGCTCAAAATGACTACCTGCTGATGGATAATCGTTTTGGTTATACTTCGCCAGATAGGAAGGTAGGTGCGAGGCATTCGCCACAGCAACCGGATCAATACCAAACTTGTCAAGCGCATCCAATACACCAAAACCAATCGCGACAACCCGCTTTGGTTGCACTTCAACTTCTGTTTTTCCTTTCTGGTGCTCGATTGTGACTGTTTCTGCCATTGCTGCCGTAGAAAACAACATTGCGAGAAAAATACCTAGGTACTTGTTCATTCCATAAACCTTAATGAGAGTCATTATCAGTGGTTGGCAAATATACCCATACCTTATTGAGCAATCAAGCAAAAGGCGCATTTACTTAGACAAATCCGTGCTAAGATAAAACGTAATTTTGTTTAATTTTGGAGCACTTCCATGTCAAATGGCCGCATTCTTCATACCATGCTTCGCGTGGGTAACTTAGATAAATCTATCCAATTTTACACTGACGTAATGGGCATGACATTGCTGCGTCAGCACGACAACGAAGAGTACAAATACACTCTTGCTTTCCTAGGCTACGGTGATGAGTCTCAAGGTTCAGTGATTGAGCTGACTTACAACTGGGGCACAAGTGAATACGACCTTGGCAACGCATTTGGTCATATCGCCATCGGCGTTGACGACATTTACGCAACTTGTGATGCCATCAAAGCTGCGGGCGGTAATGTAACGCGCGAAGCAGGCCCGGTAAAAGGTGGCTCAACACACATTGCATTCGTCAAAGACCCTGACGGATACATGATTGAACTTATTCAGAATACCCAAGCATCTGCTGGCCTAGAAGGTTAGTCATCTAAGTAAAATTCGTGTTAATAATTCGCTGCAACTTCCATGGTGAATTATTAACACTTTACATGATAATCATTATCATTTAATCTTTATCGCATCTGGAAGATGGAGATTTATGAAATGGGTATCGCTGACTGGGAGAAACATACTTTACTGGCTGATATCGCTCTAAAAGAAAAAGATCATTTGCGTAGTATTCTTCACTATCAACAAGCTCTGACTCTAAGCGAAGATATCGGTGATTCTGAATCGATTGACGTAGAAGACCGTCTGATGATTTCAGTCATCTCTTGTCACAACATGGCGTCATTTTGGCGAACCATGGGTGATGTAAAGTATGAGTTAAAATATCTAAAACTGGCTTCGGAAAAGGTGCTAACACTGGTACCTCAATGTCCGAACAGTGACTGTGATGCTTTTGTAGATTCAATGGGCTGCTGTAAAAAAGCGCTGATTGAGTTCATGAAACGCCACCCAAACCCAAAAATTGCACGTATGGTGCAAGATATAGACACAGCGACAAACTGCAACCTAATCGCAAAATTCCGTCTAAACTAATTAAGTTTCCCCTTATTGGTGATTTAGTCACGCCAATACAAAAAAACCAGCCAAACGGCTGGTTTTTACTTTTCTAGCGTGTAGCAATACCACTAAACAAGAGTGCTAAACGTTAGTACGCCCCAGTGAAATCACTACGCGGCGGTTTTTGTCTTTGCCAATTGGCGAGGCGTTATCGGCAATTGGTCGACGCTTACCGTAACCTTGTACCTGAATACGGTCTTGTGGCATACCAATCGACTCAAAGTAACTTCTCAACACTTCAGCACGCTGCTCCGAAAGTTGCTGGCTAGCACTTTTACTGTCTTCCGAATCGGTATAAGTGGATACCAACACCAAATCAATATCTTGGTTGTGACGAATATACTCGGCAATTTGTGCCAAACGTTTCTGCGATGCCTTGTTCAATTGAACACTTGAGCGATCATAGTGAAGGATCGTGAATGAGATATCTTCAAAGCTGTATGGCAGCAGGTTAGCAATACAATCACTGAATACATTGTACTTAGGTTGGAACAGTACCGAAGAGAGCGCAACTTCTACCCTTTGATCTCGGCTTTGCCATTCTTGATAGCTAAATGTCGGATAACGACCTTTCTCAAGTTCGCTCAGTAAGCTCCACGCTGTTTGACCACCTACATAACCATCAAATTGTTTAAAGAAACGAATATTGGTCATGCGATCTGCGCCCTCACCCGGACGCCAAGCTGGCGGCATAGAAACAAGGGAAACATCACGCGTTTCACCCATAGGGCGCTTCATTTTGAGTTCAAAATCCAAGTTAAGTTTTTTACTGGCATGAGAAGAGAACACCGCATCACCATAATTTGGGATAGGGTGAACCAAGCGGCATTCTAATGGCGTGTTGACCACCATTTGCCATTGAGACTGTTGAGGTGTCGCCACGTAGTGTTTATCCATAGCAACACTTGGGGCTGCTATAGAAATCATTGAAAGTGCTACGCTTGTGGCTAACCGCTTCTTCATGTTTTAACTTTACTCTTGAATATGTCACACGCGGCACTAGCTTGCCGCTTATCGTTGTTGCTAAGTATAAAGCAAGAAGCCCGCCAACTTTTGGTTGCTCAAGCGAATACACTTATTGTTGCTACTTCTATCAGCAATAAATAGAAACAACGCCTAATCCCTCGCCACTCAATGATATTAGCAAAGGAATAACAAGGCGATATCTCCTGCTATTGGCGATTGGTATTGCAGATAGAATCTGCAATAATGCTTCTCTAATCACACAAAATTAACTAAACATGACTGTAGAAAACGAAGCATTGACGCTTAAAAAACGCTTTCGCGGCTATTTCCCTGTGGTAATCGATGTTGAAACCGCGGGATTTAACGCCAAAACTGACGCACTACTCGAAATTTGTGCCATCACCTTAAAAATGGATGAGCATGGCGATCTTCATCCAGCGTCGACGATTCACTTTCATGTTGAGCCCTTTGAGGGCGCGAACCTAGAGAAAGAAGCACTAGAGTTTACCGGAATCCACGACCCATTTAGCCCATTGCGTGGTGCGGTTGCCGAATCTGAAGCTCTCAAGGAAATCTACAAACTTGTGCGTAAAGAGCAAAAAGCCGCGGATTGTAGCCGCGCAATTATCGTTGCTCACAATGCCACTTTCGACCACAGCTTTGTGATGGAAGCGAGCGAACGCAGCAAGTTAAAACGAGTCCCGTTCCACCCCTTCGCAACTTTTGATACTGCCGCACTAAGTGGCCTTGCTTACGGCCAAACCGTTCTGGCCAAAGCATGCAAAACTGCTGGGATGGAATTTGACAACAAAGAAGCCCATTCTGCGCTATACGATACACAAAAAACCGCAGAGCTCTTCTGTGGCATCGTTAATAAATGGAAAGCTCTTGGTGGCTGGCCTATTACTGATGATGTCGAAGAATAATAATTGTAAACACAATCAATGAGTTAATTATGAACCCTGTTGTAATTTCTGTCTGTATCATGCTGGTACTAGCACTGATGCGAGTGAATGTTGTGGTCGCCCTGACATTCAGCGCAATTGTCGGTGGTCTAGTGTCGGGCATGAGTCTAAACGATGCGGTCTCAGCATTTGAGAGCGGCCTTGGTGGCGGTGCAACTATCGCACTTAGCTATGCAATGCTTGGTACTTTTGCTGTCGCGATTTCTAAATCTGGTATTACCGATCTACTAGCAAATAGCGTTATTAAACGTCTACATGGCAAAGAAAGCGGCGCGGCCTCTACTGGCTTGAAATACGCTGTACTTGTTGCCCTAGTATTAGTAACTATGTCGTCTCAAAACGTCATTCCAGTTCATATCGCCTTTATCCCTATTCTTATTCCACCTTTGCTGGGCGTATTTGCCAAACTCAAACTTGACCGTCGTATGGTTGCGTGTGTGCTAACATTTGGCCTAATCACACCATACATGGTTCTACCGGTTGGTTTTGGTGGTATTTTCCTAAACAACATTCTGCTTAAAAACCTACATGACAACGGCCTAGATAATGTTGTAGCGAGCCAAGTTCCAACAGCAATGCTACTACCAGCTGCTGGTATGTTGTTTGGCCTACTCACAGCCGTGCTGTTTACTTACCGTAAACCACGTGAGTACGCTGAAACAGCACACACTACCACAGAACAACAAACGCAAACAATTAACAAGAAGAACATCTTTATTGCCGCTGCAGGTATTGTTGCTGCCCTAGCCGTTCAATTGGCGACAGGCTCAATGATCATTGGTGCACTAGCGGGCTTTATGGTGTTTACCTTTGGTGGCGTTATCGCATGGAAAGAAACCCATGATGTGTTCACTAAAGGCGTTCACATGATGGCCATGATTGGTTTCATTATGATCTCTGCTGCAGGCTTTGCCGCAGTCATGAAGCAAACTGGTGGCGTTGAATCTTTGGTTGAAGCTCTATCCACCAGCATTGGTGACAACAAACCTCTCGCTGCACTATTAATGTTAGTGGTTGGCCTATTGGTGACTATGGGTATCGGCTCGTCGTTTTCTACTATTCCAATTATTGCCACTATCTATGTTCCTCTTGCGGCAGCATTTGGTTTCTCTCCGATGGCAACTATCGCTCTAGTCGGCACGGCGGCAGCGCTTGGTGATGCTGGCTCTCCAGCCTCGGATTCGACTTTAGGCCCAACATCCGGCCTAAATGCTGATGGGCAGCATGAGCATATATGGGAAACGGTTGTCCCAACCTTTATTCACTACAACTTACCACTGATTGCCTTTGGTTGGTTGGCGGCGATGGTTCTATAACCGCGCCCATGTGATATAAAAAAAGCTGACTCAAATGAGTCAGCTTTTTTGTATCTACGCGAATTTGTCGCTGCAGAGATTATTGGTATTTCTCTGCCATTGCTGCCAATACTGGCACCATATCTTTTAGTAGCTCGCTTTCTACTGGCTTACCTTTCGCATCGGTCACGTTGATCGACGTGCGGTTACCAAGGTCACCAAATAGGAAGGTATAAGTAATTGATCTAAGCTCAACCGGTTTTACACCAATTTCTTGCCAGAACTCATCGTCCTGTTCAACGTATTTCGCTTTGATAGTACCTTGTGAGCGGTTACGTTCTTCAATATTAAAGCCCATCGCTGGCAAGATATCTGGCAAACGGTTCCAAAGTACATCATATGGCGCACGAGCGATAATCACTGGTAAACCAGAGCGGTCAGTACCCATAGTGATTGGAATGTTCTTCACCAACTCACGCGCTTTGCGCTCAGCTTCTAAACGAATATCCAAATCATAACGAGCAGTAACCAAGTTACTCATCAATGCGCTGTAACGCTCTTTGTTCGTCAAAGTTACTGGCTTAACGTCAGAGCCTTCACGCCAATCAATTAACGCAAGGTGAACACCATGACGACCATTCGACGTCACGCGAGAGATTTGGTAACGCGCACTTAGCGGTAAATCTTCATCTTCTGAAACCCAAGTAACCCAACCGGTTTCAATGCTGTTTTCTGTTTGATTTTGAATACCGATACCGCGTTCATTCAGCATCGTTTGCGCAGTTGACCACACTTTGTCGGCTTCAGTTGCACGAAGTAACCAAAGGGTCACATCGCCACCTTTGCGGTCAATTCGAGCGCCAGGAATCAATTCAAGAATTTGTTGCGGAGGACGAATGTCTACTTGAGGGCCAACACCACCTCGGAAGTCACCTTGAGGCACTTGGTAGTTGGTGTAAAACTGAGGTTCAGCACCTTCAATAGACTGCCATTCACTAAACGTAGGAGTATTGAGATACTCAAAGTCGTCCTGTGCCTGACGGCGTTGACTTGCATTTCCGGAACATGCACTTAAAACAAAAACAGCTAGCGAACTAACAACTAGCTGGGATGACAATTTCATTGAAACTCCTGATAGATAAATGCTGAGGCCGCAGCCTCAGCAATCCATTATAAATTAGTAAATACAAGCCTCAGTCATGGCTTGAGAAACAGTCGGTATCGCTTCCTCTGACAGCTCTGTCAGTGGCAGGCGAAGACAACCGTTTTCAATCAGACTCATTTTGTGTGCTGCCCATTTAACTGGGATCGGGCTTGACTCGACAAATAAATTCTTATGTAGCGTCATCAAACGCTTGTTGATGATTTCAGCTTCGTCAAACTTGCCTTCACGAGCAAGACGGAACATATCAGCCATGTCTTTCGCTGCGATATTGTTCGTTACCGAAATCACGCCTTGGCCGCCAAGACGGACAAAATCTAAGCCTGTCGAATCATCACCACTTAGTAAGATAAAATCTTCGCCACAAAGTTCACGGTGAATTGCAATTCTTTCTAAATCACCTGTCGCATCTTTCAGCGCAACAATGTTTGGGTGTTTAGCTAAACGCGCCACAGTCTCTGGCAGTAGGTCAACACCTGTGCGGCCCGGCACGTTATAAAGAATTTGTGGCACATCGCTTTCTTCAGCGATAGCAGTAAAATGTTGGAACAAGCCCTCTTGAGTCGGCTTATTGTAATACGGAGTCACACTCAAGCAACCTACGATGCCTGAATTGTTAAGTAATCGACTAAAAGTCACTGCTTCGTGGGTCGCGTTTGCGCCAGTACCAGCAATAACAGGAATGCGTCCATCCGCAAACTCAACTGTTTTTGCTACTACCTTGACATGCTCTTCGACAGTTAACGTCGCAGACTCACCCGTCGTACCAACAGATACGATAGCGTCCGTACCGGCTTCGACATGATGGTCGACCAGCTTCTTCAGGCTTGCGTAATCCACTTCTCCGTCGAGATTAAATGGTGTAATTAGCGCTACGATACTTCCTGAAAACATGTCTATCTCCCTTATTTTGCTTCTTTCAGCATGGTACTTTAATGCGATTCAAAAACACAAGCGATTAAACGCGCTTAAATCGCCTATTAGTATGAATATTTATACCTAACTGACATCAAGATACAGAATTCAGACCTACGTCATATTGCACAACAGGTTTCAATGAATCTAAATGGTTCTCAATACTCGTCAAGTATTCAATGAAGGCGAGCAAAATACGCCTTTTCTTACCCCTTGTGTCAAAGGCCAGTCAGGCTTCAACCGCTAAGTGTACAATTACTCAGCTATCACTCAAAAATGCTCTTGTGCGGCGTTTTTCTCGCCACTAACTGTGCTAAGCTATTTGTCTAATGTAAGGAAATCGAAGTGATATTATGACTCAGCATCTGGTGATTACCGCTGTAGGAACCGACCGCCCAGGCGTATGCAATCAAGTGGTACATTTAGTAACTCGTTCTGGCTGCAATATTGTTGATAGTCGCATTGCTCTATTTGGCAATGAATTCACCTTAATCATGTTGCTCTCTGGCAATAACGCGGCCATCACCCGCGTAGAAACCACGCTACCTCTACTTGGCCAAGAGCATGACCTCATCACCATGATGAAGCGCACCTCAAAGCATGACCATCCTAATAACTCTTACACGCTTGAAGTGTTTATCGAGTCTGATGACAAGCCAGGGCTAACTGAAAAATTCACTCAGTTCTTTGCCAACAAGCAAATCGGCCTTTCTTCTCTAAGTGCTCAAACTCATGAGAAAGACAAACTTCATGCCGATTCGGACCAGTTTCATCTGGCATTAACTGCCTTGGTGGATTCAGAGTGTAACCTGATGCAAATTCAAGAAGAGTTCAATGAACTCTGCGCCGAGCTCAGCGTAAAAGGGTCATTGAACTTCATAAAAAACAGCCAATAAAAAAGGAATCTCCATGAATACGCTCACTGCAGGCTCACCTGCTCCCGCCTTTTCACTGCTCGACCAAGATGGCAACACAGTGTCACTTTCTGATTTCGCTGGTAAGAAAGTCCTTTTCTACTTCTACCCGAAAGCAATGACGCCGGGTTGTACGGTGCAAGCGCAAGGCCTACGCGATACTAAAGCAGAATTGGATGAACACAATGTTGTAGTATTAGGCGTCAGCATTGACCCGGTAAAACGCCTAGGTAAATTCATCGAGCGAGATAACCTTAACTTCACTCTACTTTCTGACGAAGACCACGCCGTTGCGGAACAATTTGGTGTGTGGGGCGAGAAAAAGTTCATGGGCAAAGTATACGACGGCCTCCACCGCATCAGCTTCCTAATTAATGAAGAAGGTGTGATTGAACACGTATTCAATAAGTTCAAAACCAAAGATCACCATGAAGTGGTGCTGAACTACCTAAACGAAAACTAGTAGTTTATCGCTTCAATAAAAGACGCCAGCTTTTGCTGGCGTTTTTCGTTTCTGGCTTATGTTTGAAAGGTAGTTAAACAATAAACTTGTTCAATAGCTCATCTTGCTTACGAACATTCTCAGTTTGTTGCTGCATCGCCACATTCGATTTATTAGCCGACTCTGAAACCTGAGTAGAAAGATCTTTAATACGCACTGTATTACTGTTGATCTCTTCCGATACTAGGCTCTGCTCTTCCGCTGCAGAAGCAATTTGCAGGTTCATATCGGTAATACGTTGAATGATGGTTCGAATAACTTGCAAAGAGGCATCCGCTTGCTGCGCGCGTTCTACGGCAACATCCGCTGTCGATTTACTTTCATTCATTGCATTCGATACTGAGCTTGCGCCAACTTGCAACTGCTCAATCATATTGCGGATCTCAGTAGTGGATTCCTGAGTTCTTTGCGCTAGGGTACGAACCTCATCCGCAACGACCGCAAAACCACGACCAGAGTCACCAGCTCGCGCCGCCTCGATAGCAGCATTAAGCGCCAGCAAATTCGTTTGATCTGCGATATCGTTGATTACTTTCAAAATGGTTTCGATGTTAGAAGTCGCAGACTCTAATCCGACAACCTCTTCAACCGCTTGATCCACTCGCATTGAAAGTTGATTGATGGCATCTGTGGTATCACTCACCACGTTTGACCCTTCAATCGTTGCTTGATCCGCTTCTTTCACGGCTTCCGCAGCACCTTGAGCATTATTAGCGACTTCAGTTGCTGTGACCGACATTTCATTCATTGCTGTAGCAAGTTGCTCTAGCTCTTCAAGCTGGCTATGTACCGCAGTTGAAGATTGCTGCGCGCTGGTCACTGCCATTTCGGTGCCACTTAAGATCTCTGCACCAATCGCTTTCGATTGAATGATTTGCTGCTGTAAACTTTCCGTGAAGGTGTTGAATCCGCGTGCAAGTTCAGCAAACTCGGCATCCGTATTGGTGTCTAATCGCTTGGTTAAATCCCCTTGACCTGACGCCACATCTTGAATCGCACGGTTCAAGTCCCCGAGTGGTTTCATTAGGTATTTAATCAATAAAGACAATCCAATCACACTCAAAACCAGAGCAATTACAATGTAGATGATCGAGCTACTGCGCATTTCAGCGACGGTGGCAAAAGCGATAGACTCATCCACTAATGAGCCGACGTACCAACCTTCAGAGGCCACTTTGGTAAAGCGAACTAAATAAGGAACACCATCTTTTTCAAAGCGCTGTGCTCCCTCTTTAATGGCGACATTTGGCAAATAGCTCGCCATCTTCTCGCCGTTATTTTCCGCCTCTGGGTGGGCAATGGTTGTGCCGTCTTCGGTCACAATGAACAGATAGCCCGCCCCAAGTAAATCAGTTTTGTTCACCAACTCAGCAAGGCCGGTGAGCTCTAGGTCATAGAACATACCTGCGACAAATGTGCCGTTATCTTTTACTGGCGTACCAATAGAGATAATCACTTTCTTAGTTGAAGCATCTACATAAGGGTCAGTAACGATCACCGCACCTTTTGATTGGGTAGCAATGTACCAAGGGCGCTTACGCGGGTCGTAGCTTGAATCCACTTCCCATCCGTCATCGTTTTCAATCACTGAGCCATCAGACTCGTAACCAAAACCGACGGCAAGAAAGCCTTGTTTGATGACTGGTGTTTCTAAGATATTGGCCACATAAGAGCGGTCATAAGGTGACAGTTGAATGATTTCTGTTGAAGACGTAGCAAGATCGCGTTTGCTGTTCATCTCCGCGCTTACCGTGAGGCTGATCCCCTGTTCAATCTCGGTAAGACTGGTATCCACTAAAGTTTCAACTTCGTGTTTCACCAACATTAGCTGCTGTATAGAAAGCAGTAATACGGTGACAAATAGTAGCAATGAAGAAGCAGCAACAATTTTTTGGCTAAATTTCATGACATCCCTCTAAATGAAATAATGACCTAACGTTGTGTTTACGTTTTTTATAATGAGTCTCTCGACTCTTAATTTATCGACTTATCCATCATCGACTTTAGTAATCTTTTTAACAAAAATAATTATAACTGTAACCTTATTTATAAACCCATGATTTATAAATAACAAAAAACCCAGATACTCATGCATCTGGGTTGAATAATCATCTTACTTGGTAATTTCAGCGTTTACGTTTCGGCTTCAGCAGGTTCTTGACTTGGAAGAGCATTCCACACAGCTTTAACCAATGTGGCTAGAGGAATCGCGAAAAATACGCCCCAAAATCCCCACAAACCACCAAAAACCAGAACTGCGACAATGATCGCCACAGGGTGTAGGTTCACCGCCTCAGAGAACAGTACAGGCACTAGTACGTTACCATCTAAGGCTTGAATAATTCCGTAGGCCACCAACAGATAGTAGAACTCTGGTGCGAGTCCCCACTGGAATAAACCGACAATCGCTACTGGCAGCGTCACTGCCGCTGCACCAATGTATGGAATCAATACAGATAAACCAACAGCCACCGCTAGCAATACTGAGTAACGCAAATCTAAGATGGCAAACGTCACGTAACTCACGCCACCCACGATCAAAATCTCCATCACTTTACCGCGAATGTAATTAGAGATTTGTTGATTCATTTCGTCCCAAACTTTAGTCGCTAGCTTGCGATTACGCGGCAACATGCCACTGGCCATCGAGATCATCTCTTGTTTGTCTTTCAACAAGAAAAACACGAGAAGTGGTACCAAAATGAGGTAAACCGCTAAAGTAGCCAAGCTGACTAATGACGCTAAAGAACCCTTCACAACGGTTTCACCCACAGTGATCACTTGGTTCTTCGCGTTGGTCACTAAAGATTCGACAATTTGGAAGTTAGCCAACTCAGGGTACTTCTCCGGTAGCTCGGCAATAAACTGCTGCAATCCGGTGTACATATTAGGGATATCATTAATCAAATTGCCGACTTGCTGCCAAATGGTCGGAACCAGGCCAAAAACCGCCAACAACATCACGCTTGAGAAAGAGACAATTACCAAGATCACCGACACGGTTCTCGGCATCCCTAATTTACTTAGCTGTGAGACAGGCCATTCCAGCAGGTAAGCTAATACGATAGCCACCAGCAGGGGCGCGATTAGGTTGCCGAAAAAATAGATAGTGATAAAACCGAAAAATAGTATGGCAACTAAACTAACAGCGTGTGGATCAGAGAATCGTCGTTTATACCAACGATTGACCATTTCTAACATCTAACATGGTTCCTTTTCTTTGGTCACTAGCAAACAGAAATCACTTCCCTGCTTGTTGCAACTGAGCGTGTAGGCGTTCTTTTCTAAAAAGCGCACAATATCAGATTTAGAGCTCGGGTCTGAAACCCAGATTTCCGTCGTTTGTCCTACTTCTAACAAAACAACATGACGTTTCATCAGCAGCAATGACATTGGGCAAACTTGATCCCTTAAGTCTAGACTGGCCAACTCCTTGCCATCCTCTAATATTGTTCGAAAGCCAACATTGTATACTTAAATCACCTTATCGGGGCAGATTTCTACTATTGCCCATAAAATGAGGACGTTACGTATTGGGTCGAGTAGACAAACATACTGGCTGCAATCCAAACCTGCCATTACTAGAAACAAACTTAACAGTCTGTTATTTCGAATAAAAATAAGCCGAAAACAGGCCATAATCCTTAAGTTTATTTGCTTTGAAACCATCACGGCAATAAAGTGTCTATATAGTCACAGGTACTCAAACCACGCATGCCCATTTTTTGAGGCCAGCAAAGATAATTACAAACGGAGTTAAGCCGGCTTAGTATGTTTAAACGAACGCGTTCAATTTTAGCTTTATTTACTGCTACCGCATTATGCTTACCATCAGCACCCGCATTGTCTAACAGCCTTGCCTTGCCTGAGATTGGTACAGCGGCAAGTGGTACGCTCACCATAGACCAAGAACTGCAATATGGTGATGCTTACATGCGTATGCTGCGTAGCCGCGCGCCGATTGTTAATGACCCTGTCATCAACCAATATATTGATCGCCTTGGTCATCAGTTGGTCGCTAATGCTAATGATGTAAAAACTCCGTTCACCTTCTTCATGATTCGCGATCGCAATATCAACGCATTTGCTTTCTTTGGTGGCTATGTGGCTCTGCACTCTGGGCTATTTTTGCACGCGCAATCAGAAAGTGAGTTGGCCTCTGTGATGGCGCACGAAATTGCTCACGTGACTCAGCGCCACCTTGCCCGCAGTATGGAAGATCAAGCGCGCAGAACGCCTGCGACCATTGCTGCATTAGCCGGCTCATTACTATTAGCGATTGCCGCCCCTGAAGCAGGTATTGCCGCCCTCACGGCTACTAGTGCTGGCGCAATGCAAGGCACAATCAACTACACCCGTAGTAATGAACGAGAAGCCGATAGATTTGGCATCTCTACGCTAGCAAAAGCAGGGTTTGACGTTCAAGCTATGCCACGATTCTTTGATCGACTAGCGGATGAGTATCGCTACGCGAGCAAACCACCACCAATGCTGCTTACGCACCCACTGCCTCAAGATCGTCTCACCGATACGCGTGCGCGCGCCGAAAGCTATCCGCCGATGCGAATCCAACCTAATTTGGATTATCATCTTGCTCGCTCCCGAATTGTTGCGCGCTACACCGGAATCAAACCCGAAGCAGCGCAAGATTGGTTCACGCGCACGGAAAGAAAAGTCTCTCCAGATCTCAAACCAGCCTTCGAGTATGGCCGCGCGCTAGTGCATTTAGACAATCGCGAGTTCAGCAAAGCGCAAGAGATTTTGCTACCTATACTCAAACAAGACCCGAATAACCTGTTCTATTTAGATGCGATGTCGGATGTCTATCTCGGTCTTGAACAACCAGAGAGGGCAGAAGCAATGCTAACTAAGGCGTTAAAGTCGACACCATCAAACCCAGTATTGATGATTAATTACGCCAACGTGCTGATCAAACAAGATAAAAATGAGCAAGCGATCAGACAGTTACAGCGCTACACTCATGACAATCCCAACGACACAACTGGCTGGCATTTATTGTCTGAAGCTCACATCCATCTTGGGCATAGCGATGAAGACTTAGCCGCTCGCGCTGAAATCCTGGCGCTAAAAGCCAATTGGGGCAAAGCAATACAATATTACACACAGGCCAGCCAACTGGCCGAACTAGGAAGTCTAAAGCAAGCCAGATATGACGCGCGTATCGACCAACTGATGGTGATGCGTGACCGATTCATGTCATTACAATAAATCAAATGGAGAAATCTATGTCAGTCGTGATTTACCACAACCCTCGTTGCTCAAAGAGTCGTCAAACGTTGGCATTATTGGAAGAAAAAGGTATTGAGCCGCAAGTAGTCAAATACCTTGAAGACACCCCTTCAGTAGAACAGTTAAAGCAACTGTTTAACCAACTTGGTCTAGAAAGTGTTCGCGATATGATGCGTACGAAAGAAGATGTCTATAAAGAGTTGGCGCTAAAAGAGGCCGACGATGAAACACTGTTTAACGCGATGGCGCAAAACCCAAAACTGATTGAGCGCCCAATTGTTGTGGCAAATGGCCAAGCGAAACACGGCCGTCCACCAGAGCAGGTGTTAGAGATTCTATGATAAGACAAATTGTTGTCTTGTATTACAGTCGTCATGGCTCGACCAAAGCGATAGCACGACAAATCGCACGAGGGATAGAATCTATCCCTCACTGCGAGGCTCTACTACGAACGGTTGCCGAAATAGAACCTCAGCAACAGCCTGCAAGCGATCCCATCATCACGCTTGAGGAGCTAAAACAATGTCACGGGTTAGCGATGGGCAGCCCTGTGTGGTTTGGCAATATGGCGGCGCCTCTTAAGCACTTTTGGGATCAATCGACCATGCTGTGGTTATCGGGTGATTTGATCGACAAACCCGCTTGCGTCTTTACCTCTTCATCAAGCCTCCATGGCGGCCAAGAAACCACACTTCAAACCATGATGCTGCCACTGCTTCATCACGGCATGATGGTGCTGGGTATTCCCTACTCTGAGCCTGCTTTACACAACACCCAATCAGGCGGCACACCTTACGGTGCAAGCAGCGTTAGCCATGGACGAAACCAACCATTAACCGATGATGAAATCGAACTCGCTCAACAATTAGGAAAAAGATTAGCCACTATCGCCACCTCGTTAACTTAGGAGTCAATATGTCGAACAAGGAAGTCGAAGTTCACCCAGTGGAAAATATGGATAAAGCGCTCAAAGCGATGCAGCCTACAACTCGGCTCTATCGGCTCTTAGCCTTGTGTGGCAACCTTGCGCTGCTAATGTGGGTTGCCATTTGGCAATTTGAGCTATCACCACATCCTCACATCAATAACGCAACCCTCGCGATCGCTTGGGCTATCCCTTTACTGCTTCCTCTTCCAGGCATTTTGGCCGGTCGTCCCTATACCCACGCTTGGGCCAACTTCATTTTAATGCTCTACTTTTTACACGGATTCACCATTCTTTATATTGATGATGGTGAGCGCTGGCTTGCCAGCGTGGAGTTAGTGCTTACTAGCATGGCATTTCTTGGCAATACGCTTTACGCCAGAGCACGAGGAAAAGAGCTAGGTATGAAGCTAAAACGTTTGAGCGAAGTGGAAAAGCAAGAACGCAGTCAATTTGACGACTAGCACGCAATAAAAAAGCTGCCGATTGGCAGCTTTTTCAATCAAACCTTATCGATTATTTGATATCGATATGTTCAAAGCCTTTGATTAGGTCATCAAGTGCTTTCATCTGCGCTAGGAATGGTTCTAGTTTGTCTAGAGGAAGCGCTGAAGGACCATCACAACGAGCTTGTTCTGGGTTCGGGTGCGCTTCAATAAATAGACCAGCAATACCCGTTGCAAGACCCGCTTTAGCAAGTTCAACAGTTTGCTCACGACGGCCACCAGATGCTGCACCAGATGGATCACGCATTTGCAGTGAGTGTGTTACGTCGAAGATGATTGGGCTACCGTTTGACGCTTTTTTCATTACGCCAAAGCCTAACATATCTACCACTAGGTTATCGTAACCATGGCACGCGCCACGCTCACATAGAATAACGTTTTCGTTGCCACACTCAGCAAACTTCTCAACGATGTTACCCACTTGGCCAGGGCTCATGAACTGAGGTTTCTTAACGTTGATTACCGCACCTGTTTTCGCCATTGCTTCAACAAGGTCAGTTTGACGAGCAAGGAATGCAGGAAGCTGAATAACGTCTACTACTTCAGCAACAGGCTGAGCTTGCGCTTCTGTGTGTACGTCAGTAATGATTTTTACGCCGAAGGTATCTTTTAGCTCTTGGAAGATTTTCATACCTTCTTCTAAGCCAGGACCACGGTAAGAGTGAACTGAGCTACGGTTAGCTTTATCAAACGATGCTTTGAACACGTATGGAATGCCTAACTTTTCAGTGACCTTCACGTAGTGCTCACAGATCTGCATTGCAAGATCACGAGATTCTAGAACGTTCATACCTGCAAATAAGGTAAACGGTTTATCGTTAGCTACTGGAATATCACCAACGTGAACGATTTTTTGTTCCATCTTTTTCTCTCTATTTCAACGTATTTATGCCGAGCATCCAAGAAGCTAGGCTTAGTGTAAGGTTACCTGAGTTTGACTCATGGCGTTAACTTGGTTCTTTAATAATTCTGCTGCTGGGTCATCCGGGCACTGATCAATAAAATATTGGTAATCACTTAGTGCAACTTGATGACAGTCTAGCTGCTGATAGATAAAGCCGCGATCGCGAATTTCATACGGGTCATCAGGGACAAAGGTTAAAGCCAGATCCGTACAGCGCAATGCCAATGCGTAACGCTCTTCTCTTAATAAAGCACTTTTAATCAGCGCTAGCCAACGACCAATCACCGTTGGGTGATCAACCTTCTGTAAATGTTTCGGTTTTAGTTTAGCAAATGGGCCTTTATGCCCCACCAGCCATGCGCGTAATGTATGTTGTGACACATACTCGCCATTGAATGGATTCACATAGCTTGGCTCTTTACCCGGCCAATCAAGTTTAAGCAAAAACTGCGTAGGAAAAGCCACCCCTTCAATTGGGAAGCCAAGCTGTCGACCAATAAAAAGAATAAGTGCTCCTAAACTGACCGGAATGCCTTTACGACGCTCCAACACCTTATCGATAAACGCGTTAGCGGAATCAAAGTAAGCGTCTTTATCGCCTTGAAAGCCCCACTCATGATAAAACAAGCGCAAAAAGGCATCGAATTTTTGCTCTGCATGTGTCTCGTGCACAAGCGCCAGCTCTGCCTCTTGCAAAAGTCGGCTTAACTCATTCTTCGCCCAAGCGACCTGCGTTTCTGGGTTCACAGCTTGATTTAGCACTAGAGCGCCTTCAGCAAGCTCCAAAGCATCAAAATCTTCATCAAACAGTGTTTGCATCACTACTGCCCTACTCATTTAAAACAACGTTGGTGATTTCGTTAGTGCAATGTTGCTCGCCATTAATAGCCAGCCTAGAGCACCGAAGAAACCAAAAACGCGCAGTAAGGTGTTTTTCGCAAGCTTAAGAGAGAAGAAGCCCAGTGCAATGTAAGCCAAAATACAGGTAATTTTATTTGTTAGCCAAGGCGCAGCATCGGTAAAAGGTACGTAACCAGTAAGCATGATCAGACCAATACCGGATAGCAACAACGCGGTGTCGTTAATGTGCGGGAATATCTTTAAGAATTTCTTTTCACGCAATGGCGAGTTTGCCATTAATAGTGCAAAACGTACTGACAGCAAGGTCGCGCTAATCGCGATGGTCAGTAAATGGAAATGTTTTAAACCTTCGTACATGGACACTGTCTCTTATTATTTATTCGAATGTTTTTGCCACATAACGACCCAAGGTCACACGATCATTGTTACCGTAATCTTGATAGGTTTCGACATCAATATAACCATTCTCGTTAAAGATTTGGCGTACGGCTTCACCTTGGTCATATCCATGTTCAAACAGCAACCAGCCATCATTGCTCAAATACTCTCTAGCTGATTGGGTAATATGTCGAATATCAGCCAAGCCTTGGTCTTTTGCAACCAATGCACTTAGTGGCTCAAAACGTACATCACCCTGCTGTAAGTGCGGGTCGTTTTCTTCAATATAGGGTGGATTCGATACGATAACAGCAAACTGCGTACCAGCTTGCAAGGGCTCAAACCAACTACCGGCTAAAAAAGTGCTATTTGTGATACCAAGCGTTTGCGCATTATCAGTCGCTAATTGCTGTGCATCTGGCATTAAGTCAATCCCGATAACCTTACGGCTCGGCAGTTCAGAGGCGAGTGCTAACGCAATGGCACCTGTTCCGGTGCCAAGATCGAGTATCGCGCCTTCACTTAATGCGGCTTTATCTAGCGCGAGTTCAACCAGTCGCTCAGTGTCAGGACGAGGAATTAACGTCGTTGGCGACACTTTTAGCGGTAGAGACCAAAACTCTCGCTCACCAACAATATACGCAACGGGTTCGCCTTGAATACGGCGGCTAAGAAGGGTTTGGAATTGCTGTTGCTGCTCAGTAGAAAGCAGTTTATCAGGCCACGTAAGTAGAAACGAACGCGGCTTAGATAATGAATGGCACAGTAACACTGCGGCATCAAGAGACGGCGAATCACTGCCGCTCTCTTGAAGATTTGCTACCGCCAGCTTGAGTGTTTGTTCAACACTAAGTTCTGCTGTCATTGATTAGTTGTTCTCAGCCAATGCTGCCAACTGATCCGCTTGGTGCTCTTGAATCACAGGATCAACCAAGCTATCTAAATCGCCTTCCATTACTTCATTCAAGCGGTAGACAGTTAAGTTGATGCGGTGATCCGATACACGACCTTGTGGGTAGTTGTAAGTACGGATGCGGTCACTACGGTCACCAGAACCTAGTAGGTTACGACGAGTATCAGAGACCTCTGCCGCTCGGCGAGCTTGTTCAGCTTGAACGATACGCGCCGCTAGCACAGACATCGCTTTCGCTTTGTTCTTATGCTGAGAACGCTCATCCTGACACTCTACGACCGTACCTGTTGGAAGGTGGGTAATACGGATTGCTGAGTCCGTGGTGTTTACGTGCTGACCACCCGCGCCTGATGCACGGAAAGTATCAATTTTAAGGTCGCCTGCTTTGATTTCTGGTAGATCCGCTTCTGGGATTTCTGGCATCACAGCAACAGTACAAGCTGACGTATGTACACGGCCTTGAGATTCAGTTTCTGGCACACGTTGTACACGGTGGCCGCCTGACTCAAATTTCAAAATACCGTATGCGCCATCGCCGTTCACTTTAGCGATCATCTCTTTGTAACCGCCCTGCTCTGACTCGTTGCAGCTCATCACTTCGATGCGCCAACCTTTCTTTTCAGCGAACTTCGAGTACATACGGAACAAGTTACCCGCAAAGATACCTGCTTCGTCGCCACCAGCACCGGCACGAATCTCTAGGAAACAGTTACGATCATCGTTTGGATCTTTCGGTAATAGAAGAATTTGCAGTTCATCGTTCAAACGTTCAATCGCTGCTTTCGCTTCTTGAATTTCTTCCTGAGCCATTTCACGCATTTCAGCGTCATCTTCTTTGGCCATCTCTTCAGCCGCAGCTAGGTCTTCTTGTGCTTGCTGGTAGCTTTGGAAGCATTTTGTCACTTCTTCCAGTTGAGAATACTCTTTTGATAGCGCACGGAATTTGTCTTGGTTGCCGATGACATCAGGGTCGCCAAGGAGGTGTTGAACTTCTTCGTAACGCTCAACCAGTGTTTCTAACTTAGATAGAATAGAGGCTTTCATATTTTTCTTAACTCAGGGTTCAATTTATAGTGAGTCTTCTAGACCCAAACTTTGTCTAATAACGGCGAGCTTCGCGGGCTCACCTTGCTCTGCTGCACTCTGTAACGAACGAGTAGGAGCATGGATTAATCGGTTAGTGAGCTTGTTGCTCAGCTCCAATAACACTTTCTCAGGGTCGCCCCCAGCAGCAAGCGCTTGAATACTTCTTGCCAGTAACTCTTCACGAATTTCGTTGGCAGATTGACGATACTCACGAATACTATCCACCCCTTGTAGGGAGCGCATCCATGACATAAATGCCGCACTTTCTTCACTGACAATCGCTTCAGCTTGAATCGCTTCCACTTTGCGCTGTTCAATATTGCTGTCTACGATCGACTGCAAATCGTCAACGGTGTAAAGATAAGCATCGTTCAAATCGCCCACTTGCGATTCAATATCACGCGGTACTGCGATATCAACCAATAACATAGGTTGGTATCGACGCGATTTCAGCGCGGTCTCTACCATACCTTTACCGATAATAGGCAACGGGCTTGCGGTTGAGCTGATCACAATATCAGCGCGCGGCAAATGCTCAGGAATTTCAGGCAAGCTAATCACTTCTGCGCCGAACTCATTGGCCAGTAACTGGGCTCGTTCTTTGGTTCGGTTAGCCACAATCATATTAGTGCAGCCATTACCTGCGAGGTGCTTAGCCACCAACTCGATGGTTTCACCTGCACCAACCAACAACACTGTCGATTGCTGTAACGATTCGAAAATATGTTTCGCTAATGTACATGCGGCATAAGCCACCGACACCGCATTACCGCCAATGTCAGTTTCTGTTCGTACACGTTTCGCCACTGAAAACGTTTTTTGAAACCACTTTTCCATTGCTGTGTTAACAGACTTTTGATCGCGAGAATCAGAAAAAGCCTGTTTCACCTGACCTAAGATCTGTGGCTCGCCCAAAACTAATGAGTCTAGGCCGCAAGAAACACGCATTAAGTGACGAATCGCCGCTTGCTCTTCATGAATATAAAGGCTGGGTTTTAACTCTTCAGGGCTGACTTGGTGAAACTGCGATAGCCAATCAACGACTTTGCTCTTACCTGAAGGTTTTACGTCACAGTAAACTTCTGTTCGGTTACAAGTAGAGACAATGACACTGCCGTTTACGTGCGGGTTTTCAGAGAGTTGTAGCAATGCTTGCGGTAGCTTTTCCGGTCCGAAAGCGACTTTTTCACGCAATTCTACCGACGCTGTATTATGGTTGATACCTATAGCAAGCAAAGACATGTATCGTAGGTTCTCTGAATCAAATTATGAACAAACAAGAGAGGAATTTTACTTGATGCCCCTTATGAATAAAAGGGGATCGAGAATTTGTTTTACTCTAAAGCGGTTAAGTAACGAAAAAAATAGGCAATTTGATACCTTTCACCCGCCCTCCCTTTATGCAACAAGAACATTGATAAGCGCTGTAATCTTTGTTTTTTTCTTACCTAACTCAGAGGTGAGATAACAGAACAATGCTATAGTATGCGCCCCAAGGACGCTCAAACTGGAAGACCGTGCCATATGTTTAAACCGCTTTTTACGCGCTGGGCAATCATTACCGCCTTCGCCCTAACCTTATTGGGTTGTAGTTCCATCCAAGACAGTACACTCAGTGTCGAGTGGCAGGCCCACCAACAAAGACTCGACTTAATTAGCGACTACCAAGCCGCTGGCAAACTGGGTTATATCTCACCAGAGCAGCGCGAGTCTTTAAATTTTCATTGGCAGCACAATCGTGATGAGAGCCAATTACGCCTAACAACATTCCTTGGTCAAACAGTTCTCAACATGCAAATAACGCCTCAAGGCGCAAGTGTCGAAACTTACGATGACCAAAACTTCACTGACCTAAGTGCCGACCAACTGATTTACCGTCTAACAGGGCTATCAATTCCTGTCGAACAGTTAAATGATTGGCTGCTAGGCAAACCGACCAATGCCGATGAATACACCCTAAATGAATCACAAACACTTGCCAGCGTAACGAAGCAAGTTAAAGGACAAGTGTGGCAGATAGAGTACTTAAGCTACCAAGATGTGGTCTTTTTAGGCTCTAGCTTGCCTGTGCCGCATAAGCTAAAACTTAAGCAAGGCAGCACTACCATCAACATCGTTATATCTAAGTGGATATTGAAGTAATGATAAACCACACCACTAACTGGCCATCTCCGGCCAAACTGAACCTGTTTCTCTACATCACTGGTCGCCGTGAAGATGGCTACCATGAGCTACAAACCTTGTTTCAGTTTGTCGAACACGGTGACGAACTCACCATTACCGCAAATGACTCAGGCGAGATAACCCTTACACCAGACATCCCTGGTGTCGCACTGCAAGACAATCTCATCTGGCGAGCGGCTAAAGCACTGCAACACCATACTAACTGCCAATTAGGCGCAGACATTTCCCTCAACAAGGTACTCCCTATGGGTGGTGGTATCGGCGGCGGTTCTTCTAATGCAGCCACCGTGTTAGTAGCGCTTAACCATTTATGGCAAACCCATTGCAGTGATGATGAACTCGCAGAAATCGGGTTGGCCTTGGGCGCAGACGTTCCTGTTTTTGTACGCGGACACGCTGCATTTGCCGAAGGAGTTGGCGAAAAAATCATCGCAGTAGAGCCTAGTGAGCAATACTATTTGGTCGTTAGGCCAAATGTGAGTATTGCGACGGTCGACATTTTCACTCATCCCGATTTGACCAGAAATACGCCGAAGCGAGATATCACCTCACTTTTGAACGGGATTTACGGAAACGATTGCGAAAAAATTGTGCGAATGCTGTACCCAGAGGTTGATAAGCAACTTTCATGGCTGCTACAATACGCGCCGTCGAGATTGACGGGTACTGGATCGTGTGTTTTTGCAGAGTTTTCTAGTGAAAACGAAGCACATCGAGTACTTGATAAACTGCCTGACACAGTGTCGGCTTTCGTGGCGAAAGGTAAAAACATTTCCCCACTGCACGAGACACTCGCTAAGTATCGCTTAGCCCACAACACATCTATCTAAAACTGGACGCAAACCTGAGGTTTCCACCGTGCCTGATATGAAGCTATTTGCTGGTAACGCTACACCTGAACTAGCCCAACGTATTGCTGATCGTCTATACATCTCTCTTGGTGACGCAACTGTTTCTCGTTTTTCTGATGGCGAAGTCGCTGTTCAAATCAACGAAAACGTGCGCGGCAGCGATGTATTCATCATCCAATCTACTTGTGCACCTACTAATGACAACCTAATGGAATTAGTAGTGATGATTGACGCAATGCGCCGCGCTTCAGCGGGCCGTATTACTGCAGTTATCCCTTACTTTGGTTACGCTCGTCAAGACCGTCGTGTACGTTCTGCTCGTGTGCCAATCACAGCGAAAGTTGTTGCTGACTTCCTTTCAAACGTTGGTGTTGACCGCGTTCTAACTATCGACCTACACGCAGAGCAAATCCAAGGCTTCTTCGACGTACCTGTAGACAACATCTTCGGTACGCCAGTTCTTCTAGAAGACATGGAAAACCGTGGTCTAGAAAACCCAGTAGTGGTTTCTCCTGACCTAGGCGGCGTTGTTCGTGCTCGTGCAACAGCAAAAGCACTAGGTGATATCGACATCGCTATCGTTGATAAGCGTCGTCCACGTGCAAACGTATCTGAAGTAATGAACCTAATCGGTGATGTTGAAGGTCGCGACTGTGTGATCGTTGACGACATGATCGACACAGGCGGCACGCTATGTAAAGCAGCTGAAGCGCTTAAAGAGCGCGGTGCTAAGCGTGTATTCGCTTACGCAACTCACGCTGTATTCTCAGGTAATGCTGCTCAGAACATCGGTAACTCAGTACTAGACCAAGTTATCGTAACTGACTCAATCACTCTACCTAAAGAGATGGAAGCGACTGGCAAAGTAACTACGCTAAGCCTATCTCGCATGCTTGCAGAAGCCATTCGTCGCATTAGCAACGAAGAGTCTATCTCTGCAATGTTCAACTAATCGAAATCGATCAGTTCAGACATTTAAGAAACACCCCTTTTTAGGGGTGTTTTTTTATTGCTGAATCGAGCCACAAATCGCAACCTCGCCCGAGAGCGAATTTGTGTGCTATCATACGGCGCTTTTTGAGATTCCAGAGAGATCCCAACCTTGACTCAACAAATCAAACTTCTTGTCGGACTAGCTAATCCCGGCCCAGAATATGCGAAAACTCGCCACAACGCTGGCGCTTGGGTGGTTGAGGAATTAGCTCGCGTTCATAATGTAACGTTAAAGAATGAACCTAAATTCTTTGGTTACACTGGACGCATTATGATGAATGGACAGGATCTGCGTTTATTGATCCCGACCACATTCATGAACTTATCAGGTAAAGCCGTTGCGGCCTTAGCTAAGTTCTACCAAATTAAACCAGAAGAGATCATGGTCGCTCACGACGAGCTAGACTTACCTCCTGGAGTAGCTAAGTTTAAGAAAGGTGGTGGTCACGGCGGGCATAACGGTCTGCGCGATACCATTAGCAAACTTGGCAACAACAAAGATTTTTATCGTCTTCGTATTGGCATTGGCCATCCGGGACACAAAGATAAAGTGGCAGGTTTTGTGTTAGGGAAAGCTCCCGCTAAAGAGCAAGAGCTACTTGATGCTGCGGCAGATGAGTCAGTTCGCTGTCTCGACATCTTAATTAAAGATGGCTTAAGCAAAGCACAAAATCGCTTACACACGTTCAAAGCTGAATAAGGTTACAATCATGGGTTTTAAATGTGGCATCGTTGGTCTACCTAACGTTGGTAAATCAACTCTGTTCAACGCACTAACTAAAGCGGGCATCGAAGCAGCGAACTTCCCGTTCTGTACAATCGAACCAAACACAGGTGTTGTACCTGTGCCAGATCTGCGTCTTGACGCACTGGCTAAGATTGTTAACCCACAAAAAGTGCTGCCAACTACGATGGAATTCGTCGATATCGCAGGTCTTGTTGCGGGCGCATCTCGTGGTGAAGGTCTAGGTAACAAGTTCCTAGCAAACATCCGTGAAACTGACGCAATTGGTCACGTGGTTCGTTGTTTCGAAAACGAAAATATCGTTCACGTTGCTGGTAAAGTATCACCAATCGAAGATATCGAAGTCATCAACCTTGAGCTAGCAATGGCTGACCTTGATTCTTGTGAGCGTGCAATTCAACGTAACGCTAAAAAAGCGAAAGGTGGCGATAAAGACGCGAAGTTTGAACTGACTGTTCTAGAAAAACTGCTTCCTGTTCTTACAGAAGGTGGCATGGCGCGTACCGTTGAGCTTTCTAAAGAAGAGCTAGCAGCAGTAGGTTACCTAAACTTCCTGACTCTGAAGCCAACAATGTACATCGCTAACGTTAACGAAGACGGCTTTGAAAACAACCCTTACCTAGATGCGGTTCGTGAATTTGCAGAGAAAGAGAACAACGTAGTTGTTCCTGTATGTGCGTCTATCGAATCTGAGCTATCAGAACTTGATGATGAAGATCGTGAAGAGTTCTTAGCAGACATGGGTATCGAAGAACCGGGCCTAAACCGCGTGATCCGTTCAGGTTACGAACTACTGACTCTACACACTTACTTCACTGCAGGTGTTAAAGAAGTTCGCGCTTGGACAATCCCTGTTGGTGCAACAGCGCCACAAGCTGCGGGTAAAATCCACACTGACTTTGAAAAAGGTTTCATCCGTGCAGAAGTTGTTGGCTACGATGATTTCATTCAATTTAACGGTGAAAGCGGTGCGAAAGAAGCAGGTAAATGGCGTCTTGAAGGTAAAGAATACATTGTTAAAGATGGCGATGTTGTTCACTTCCGCTTCAACGTGTAATTAGACTGCTAAAAAACACCCAACTAATTGTTCTAAAAAGCCAGTATCTCTACTGGCTTTTTTTATTCCTGTTAGCAAAGAGTCAAGTCAAACGCCTTGCTAAATGTCATTTTGCTAGCAGTTTTCGATCATTAACACGCCTCTTTGTTTAAAAAGAAACCGAACGATTCATTTCTCCGAATTTATTCAAAAAAACTGTTGACGGTTCTGCCTCAACTCCGCATAATGCGCCCCGTTCCCAACGAGACGGCAACGAAACGAAAGGAACGAAAAACATGGTTTTGGCTACGTAGCTCAGCTGGTTAGAGCACATCACTCATAATGATGGGGTCACAGGTTCGAATCCCGTCGTAGCCACCATTCCTAAATACTTTTTAGAAAGTAATTAGGAATAGATGCGGAAGTGGCGGAATTGGTAGACGCACCAGATTTAGGTTCTGGCGCCGCAAGGTGTGAGAGTTCAAGTCTCTCCTTCCGCACCATGTTTAGATGATTTTGAATCATCGTCTGCAGGTCTATCGCCAAGCGGTAAGGCAGCGGCTTTTGATGCCGCCATTCCCTGGTTCGAATCCAGGTAGACCTGCCATTATTTAAAGTGTCGGTCTTTTTTCAAAAAGAGGTTGTCACTGTAAGTGAGATTATATATATTGTCTCGCTCACAAAGATGGCTACGTAGCTCAGCTGGTTAGAGCACATCACTCATAATGATGGGGTCACAGGTTCGAATCCCGTCGTAGCCACCATTCTTTCTTTTGAAAGAACAAATACAACAGTTAGTTTTTACCAATTAACTAATTGTTAGTAGATTCAAGATGCGGAAGTGGCGGAATTGGTAGACGCACCAGATTTAGGTTCTGGCGCCGCAAGGTGTGAGAGTTCAAGTCTCTCCTTCCGCACCATCTTGAAACTACAAATAAATTAAATCATGCGGAAGTGGCGGAATTGGTAGACGCACCAGATTTAGGTTCTGGCGCCGCAAGGTGTGAGAGTTCAAGTCTCTCCTTCCGCACCATGATTTAATTGCCTGCAGGTCTATCGCCAAGCGGTAAGGCAGCGGCTTTTGATGCCGCCATTCCCTGGTTCGAATCCAGGTAGACCTGCCATTATTACAACGTTACCGATGTTTTACCAATTACATCGTTAACTAAAGAATAAGTTGCGGAAGTGGCGGAATTGGTAGACGCACCAGATTTAGGTTCTGGCGCCGCAAGGTGTGAGAGTTCAAGTCTCTCCTTCCGCACCATTATTAAAGTCTTTCTTATGAAAGCACTGCAGGTCTATCGCCAAGCGGTAAGGCAGCGGCTTTTGATGCCGCCATTCCCTGGTTCGAATCCAGGTAGACCTGCCACTACAACTTCATATGGCTTTTACCAATTAGCGGTATGAATACAAAATTGATGCGGAAGTGGCGGAATTGGTAGACGCACCAGATTTAGGTTCTGGCGCCGCAAGGTGTGAGAGTTCAAGTCTCTCCTTCCGCACCATTCTCTTTTAGAGAAAAATGGCTACGTAGCTCAGCTGGTTAGAGCACATCACTCATAATGATGGGGTCACAGGTTCGAATCCCGTCGTAGCCACCATATTAAATAATTAGTTTTTACCAATCGACTAATTATTAAGTAGATTCAAGATGCGGAAGTGGCGGAATTGGTAGACGCACCAGATTTAGGTTCTGGCGCCGCAAGGTGTGAGAGTTCAAGTCTCTCCTTCCGCACCATCTTGAACTACAATTAAAAATCATGCGGAAGTGGCGGAATTGGTAGACGCACCAGATTTAGGTTCTGGCGCCGCAAGGTGTGAGAGTTCAAGTCTCTCCTTCCGCACCATGATTTGGATGATGTAACATCATCGCCTGCAGGTCTATCGCCAAGCGGTAAGGCAGCGGCTTTTGATGCCGCCATTCCCTGGTTCGAATCCAGGTAGACCTGCCATATACAAGGTCTGTGAATACCCTCTTTCGATGAGTGATTCACAACTCAAGGTTTGATTTAAAGCAATCAGCCCATATTTAGAAACCCAGCCAAGTGCTGGGTTTTCTTTTATCTGAAGTTTATAGCTAAACTCTAATCGCTAATACCTTCCTATCTCAATCTTAGTTTCCCTAGATCAATCACCTAATAAAACGCCTCCGACTCGCTCCTCCGGTTGTTCTAGGTTAATGCGCAGCAAAGTATACCTTTTACGATCAAGCCCCTATCAAGCCTTCACAGTATCGTTAGCCATAATTGTTTAGACTACTCTTTGGGTAGTCATCGATTGAATAGTTTCAAATATACAGCCACATCACTCTATACAAAACACTAGGCAAAAAAAATCCAGCCCGAAGGCTGGATTTGTTAGTAAGGTGAGCGATTAGCCTAGTAGGCCAAGTGCTGCATTCGGTGCTTGTTTTGCTTGCGCAAGAACAGAGCTTGATGCTTGAGAAAGGATCTGAGACTTAGTTAGTGCAGTCGTTTCTTTCGCAAAGTCAGTATCAGCAATACGGCTCTTAGAAGCATTTACGTTTTCGTTAATGTTGTCTAAGTTGTTGATTGCGTGATCAAAGCGGTTTTGGAATGCACCAAGTTCTGCACGGTGACCGTCAACGAACTTAAGTGCTGCATCAACAATTGCTACTGACTCTTGTGCGCCCGCTACCGATGTTACATCGATGTCATCAACAGTCACTGCTGTTGCCGCGCCCATACCTAAATCTGTCGCTAGTGAGCCAGCGAAAGTCGCCGCACCATCTACTTTGTTGTTGTCAGTAAACATTTGCAGTTTACCGTCATCACTTACAGACGCTTTCACCATGTCAGTTTGACCGTTGATGTAAGTCGCTAGTTCTTCGATATCGTCGCCTTCTTTCGCTACGATATTGATAGTCTGCGCTGTACCAGTAAGTTTGTCAGTTACAGTGATATCTAGAGCATCGGTACCAGCTGCTACAGTCCAATCCGGAGTCTTCGCATTTGCCGCTTTGTAGCTGTTGCCACCCATCATAACGTTATCACTACGCATATCGTTTAGCGTTAACATTACGGCTTCACCGTTATCTGCGCCGATCTGCATTGATTTAGTTTCAAACGTACCGTTAAGTAGCTTGTTACCACCAAATGACGTTGTTTCCGCGATACGGTTTAGCTCATCATTCAATGCTGTAATTTCTTCCTGAATCGCCACACGCTCAGATTTTGAGTTAGAGCCGTTTGATGATTGTAGAGATAGGTCACGCATACGTTGCAGGATGTTGGTGGTTTCGTTCATCGCACCTTCAGCCGTTTGCGCAATCGAGATACCATCATTTGCATTTCGTACCGCTACATCTAGGCCGCGGCTTTGAACGTTTAGTCGGTTCGAAATTTGTAGACCAGCAGAGTCATCTTTAGCACTGTTAATTTTAGAGCCAGACGATAGACGTTCCATAGAAGTCTGCTGCGCACTAGTTGCACTGTTTAGGTAACGTTGTGCTGTCATTGCTGACACGTTTGTATTTACATTCACCGCCATGGTGGTTTCTCCTAATTGATTTCCGTAGAAGCGGAAGTTCCGAACGGTTTCCGACGTCTCGGTAAACCAAAGAGTTCTCTCAAAGTACCCTTATTAGCGACGAGGAATCGATTAACTTTAGAGCAATTATCTAAATTGGCGAAAAAACAGCGCTTTAATCTAGATTTGGTGATCCAGTTCGAAAAATTGAACCTTGCGGCTAAAGTTATTTAACTTATTGAAAAGTAAATAAAGTAGAAAGTTTGGCTGTAAAAAGAATAGTGAGTACAACAATGAGTGAAGTAGGAGTGGTTTTCTATAGATAAAAGAAAAGCCCCACCCTTTGAGAGAACTGGGGCTATTGAGGTAGCCAGAGGAGATCGAGAGAAATGATCACAGCTTGGCTGCCGTGGCATGAATGACGTTAGATTCAAGAGCAGGAGTGAGAGAGAGCTCTATCATCAATACCAATCATGCTTGCCGTAAACCCGCTACTAACTCCACGTCTGGAATACGTTAGTAGCGTGATTTACTGTTACTGCAATAGAGTCATTGCAGAGTTAGGCAACTGTTTCGCTTGAGCCAGAATTGAAGTACCAGCTTGTTGCAGAATTTGTGCTTTAGTCATTGCCGTTGTTTCTTTCGCGAAATCAGTATCACGAATACGGCTGTTTGATGCTTCAACGTTTTCTTGGATGTTCGCCAAGTTGTTGATGCTGTGGCTTAGACGGTTCTGCTTCGCACCAAGATCCGCACGTTGTGAATCTACATACTTAAGTGCAGCATCTACGATACCGACCGCATTTTGCGCGCCACCTACAGAAGTCACATCAATACTTTGTACCGATGAAGCCACACCAGGACCAGACGTTAGGCCTAGCTCAGAGGCAAGGTTGCCACCGAAGGTGATGTTACCTTGTAGGTTTGGTTCAGCGGCAAAGATTTGCAGCTTACCTTCCTCATCTACTGATGCGTTCAGTAGTTGAGTTTGACCGTTTAGGTACGTTGCTAACTCTTCGATGTCGTCACCGATTTTCGCTTGAACCGCTAGGTTTACCACTTCACCACTCTTAGTTGTAAAGTCGATAGTAAGATCGTTCTTAGCAGCTTCTACGCCCCAAGTTTTATCTTTACCTACTGTCGCTTCAAAGCTTTGGCCACCCATGCGGTAATCATCAGCACGGATGCTTGTTAGACCCATGATGATTGCTTCACCAGAGCTTGCACCGATCTGGAATGATGCTTCACCGAATGAACCGTTTAGTAGCTTACGACCACCAAAAGAAGTGGTTTCTGCAATACGGTTCAATTCGTCTTGAAGTGCCATCACTTCTTCGTTAATCGCTTCACGCTCAGAATCTGAGTTAGTACCATTCGATGATTGTAGCGATAGGTCACGGATACGTTGCAGAATGCTGGTTGACTCGTTCATCGCACCTTCAGCGGTTTGAGCAATCGAGATACCATCATTCGCGTTACGCATTGCCACATCTAGACCACGAGACTGTGCTGTTAGACGGTTAGAGATCTGAAGACCTGCCGCATCGTCTTTTGCACTGTTAATTTGTTGGCCTGATGACAAGCGTTCCATTGAGGTATTTAAATCCCCAGTGGCCTTGTTCAAGTAACGCTGGGCTGTCATCGCCGACACGTTAGTATTTACTGTAATGGTCATGATTTGCTCTCCTAGTGAGTTCGCAAGTTCTTGCGAAGCGGCCAGCTTAATCTCATTTGGAAGCACTGACCGTAAATGACTTGCTAAGCGAGGGGGAACTCCCCCAACTTAAAAACCGTTTCGTTAAACTCTGAAATATTTAATTCAATTAGTGTGCCAACTTTAAAAATCGACGAATTAAATTAAATTTATTATATTTTTTAGCAACTTAATAAAACTCAATCATTGTTGAGATATTTATCATTGCCGCTTACTTGATTGGCAATCATACAATTGCCGCTCATTTGCCACTCAGTTGCCACTTCTCTTTCTTAGGAGTCGGTGTACTTCCTGAGTCAACTTCATCTGCGCTTATGGCATAGCACATAAGGCGAGTTTCAACGCCAAAACCAGACAAAACACCGGTTAAGGGCATCAAATTAGATGTAGTTGAATAGCGTTAAATCTTTGGTTTTACCAAATGCTTGTTGTGATGCTTGCAGCGCACGAGTGTTTTCACTGAACTCAATCACAGCTGACGCATAATCGAGATCTTCAAAATTGCTTTTAGATTTCGCTAAAGTCATTTTGAAGTCTTCATGCTGCTCTTCTTGAATGTCCAATGTATTTAGACGTGCGCCTACATCAGAACGCGCTTTATTTAGGTGAATAAAGCTTGAGTGGAACTCTTGTACCACCTGATGCAATTCACCAGTATTTGAAGCATCTGAAACTGAACCTTCAGATAGTTCAATGGCACGTTTATAAGTATCAAACATGCTGAATGTCTTTTGTGGTTCTAACTCAATGCTGTCACCAGCAGTGATCTGTCCTTTAATCTGAATCGACAAATCACCAAACTTAATTCCGGTATTAGGATCGTATTGCGCGGCTTGCACAGCGGTACCGTTTTGCTCTAACTGATAACCGTACGAACCATTAGGCATGTCAACAAAAGTGACTTTGTAAGTCGCAGTATCGGTTTCATCGAGGTTGGTAGCGCGCTCTAGTAAAAGCTCAGAGCCTTCTCGTAAGCTGTACTGAGGATTGTAATCACCAAACGGGTTATCAATCACGGTAAACATCTTGTTGCCCGGATCGTTAATTGGCATTTCTTGGCTATTAGAAATACGCATCTTACGTTGGTAGTCATCACCCGAGTACGTTACGTTGCCAGCCTTATCTTTAAAGAACGGCTGAACTTTTGGTTTGGTACCAGAGAAAATGTAGTTACCCGACTCATCTTGAGTATTCGCTAATGTAATCATGTTATCGAATAACTCTTGCAACTCACGCTGCTTGGCAACGCGGTCTTCCGGTGACAATGAACCGTTGATCATCTCCATAACCGTGCGTTTCGCTTCATCGGTATATGATTCCGCGTTAGAAACGATCACTTCATGATGTTCTAGGCGGTTACGGGTCAATACAATCGAATCAATGTATTGCTGTAACTGCTCCGATTGCTGGCCAATATTTTGAATGTAGTGCGTCGCCAGTGGGTCATCACTTGGCTGAACTAGCTTCTTACCCGATGCCAATTGCGCTTGGTTGTGGTGAACCTGACCTTCTTGACGACGAAGATCATTTTGCACCGCTTGGTAGTTATGAAAGCTCGAAATTCGATTTAACATTTACCGCTCCTACCTCAAGGCCAAAATTGTATCGAAGGTTTCATTGGCCGCTTGCATCACTCGAGACGACGCCATGTACGCTTGTTGAAACTTCATCATATTTGCCGCTTCTTCATCCAAGTTAACCCCCGAAATAGAAGCAATACGCTCTTGAGCCGCTTCTTTCTCTAAACGAGATACGTCAGTTAACTTAGAGGCAGTCGACAACTTAAGACCTACATTGGTATTCAGGTCGTGGTAGATATCGATAACGGTCGACTCACCGTTATTTAAATTCTTATCAGTTTGGATATGCAGCATCTTACGCAAGTTGCCGTTATCACCTTCAGAAGGCACTAAGTTAGCGGTAAACTTATCGTTAGGTAATGCACCATCGGATAACTTAAAAGTTGTACCTTGTACCGTTACGGGGCCATTTGGCGGATACGCCTGTGGTTGCTGCAACACATTACCTTGAGTATCGGTCACCGCGTATTGTTGGCCATCTGGAGAGATCACCACTTCGAACTCTTTCAACGCGCCAGCGGTTTCAATTTCAAACTTAGCTTGGCCTTGAGCAAATGTGGTTGATGCCTCATAGCTTTGGGCGGCAATTTTTGTCGGATCTAGGGTGGCAAGCTGAATTTGACCAGCCCCAGAACGTGTTGGACGAATCAATACACGCTCACCAACCGCTAGGCCGTTGCTAATTTCAATACGTAAGCCATCAACCTCAATCGCATTGTTTGATACCGTTGCCAGTGAACGATCACCGTCAGGATGAGTGATAAAGTAATCACTGCCATCGTATTGCAAAGAGTACTCACCGGTTTTCAACTGATTAACATCATCGATGTAAACCGCTAAATCAGCTTGCGATTGTGACTTTGCCACTACGCGTGATTTTGCCGCTACAATATTGTTCACGTCAGTGAATAGCTCACTACCGACATTGCCTTTTAGGTCAAGACCTTGGGACTGTAGGTGGTTCACTTCGTGAGAAAAGGCAATCGACAACTTACCCAATTCATCCATCAAGTAAGGGATTTTCTCATCACGCATATCAAGCATTGCGCCAATTTTGCCGTCCATATCACGACTGGTGATTGGCTTAATGCCTTGGCCTTCAATCATTGCTAAGCGTTTTTGCTGCGCATCAGGAAAGCCATCCACTATAGCCAGTTGGCTAGCTTCAGTACCCGAAACAAGAGTATGGCCATTACCGATATGTACGTTAAAACCTTCGCGGTTAGTACGTGGGGTAACAGTCACCTTAGTGTATTCCGATAACTCTGCCACCAGCTTTTCATGGGTATCCATAAGGTCGTTATGCGGCCCTGGTGTACGCATCATCAAGCGGTGAATATCGCGAATTTCAGTACCGATCTGGTTAATACGCTCGACGCCAAGCTCAAGCTTTTTATTAGCCACATCATACTGACGGCGCACATCCTCATGCATGTCATTAAGGTTCTGCGCAATAAGCCCTGCTTTTTCCAGCACGACTTTACGTGAACCAATGTCATTTGGACTATCGGCCAAAGATTTAATCGAATCGAACCAAGTATTTAAGTTTTCTGGGATTTTCTGCGCGGCAACAGATGACAACAAACCTGACAGCATTTGCAGGTCTTCTTCAGAATCCACTTTATTCGCGTAGTTGGTAGTCGATAGGTTTAGCTCGTTAACGGCAAACTGATCCCATGAGCGGCGAACATTTTCCACATGCACACCCATGCCATAGGTTTGACCACCAAACTGGCGCGGGGAGTTGGTCCCTTGTATTACAGATTGGCGACTATAACCCTCTGTATTTACATTGGAAATGTTGTGACCTGTGGTGCTGAGTTGTCTCTGAGCCGTTAATACACTTTGTGTACCTAGATTCAGAAGATCCGACGCCATATTGCCCCCGAAAACCTAATAAAATCAGTCGAAACTGAGTAACTGATTAGTTAAAAGCAATATGTGTGCCAGAGATTAAAGAAAGAGACTTAGAAGAGATTTTACGGCGTGTGGAAGATAGAATTATGCGCGTATCAACAGCGAAAATTAATTATTCGCTTTAGATACAAAACGAAGAATGAAAGTTGCCCTTCATTCTTCGATACGAGATTAGAGAGAGTGGTTCACTCTGTCGATTACATCTGATCGATCTTCGCTTTGACTCTTAATACTTTGTCCGCGTATTGAGGGTCTGTTGCATAGCCCGCTTGGTGAATCCCGCGAATGAACTGCTCGGAATCTCCGCCATGACGAAGTGCAGTGGTATAGCGTGGGTTCTCATTTAAGAAGCGAACATAATCATTAAAGCTCTGCTCATAATTTTGATAAGCACGGAAAGCCGCTCTCTCTTTTACTGGTACACCTTGGTGGTATTCCAACGTTTGTGTTGCCACTTTGCCGCCATCCCAGCTCTTATCCGCTTTGATGTTAAATAGGTTATTGCTGCTGCCACGAGTATTCGCCACCATTTTCTGGCCCCAACCGGTTTCAAGTGCCGCTTGAGCAAGTAGTAGTGAGGAATCAACCCCAAGGGCACGTGCTGCTTTTTCCGCGTATGGCTGCATTGAAGAAACAAATGATTCTGGTGAATCAAAGTTAGCTTCAGGCTTAGATGAACGACGAGTTCGAGCAACTTCCGGCGCTTGATAATCAGGATTAGCTTCACGTGCCGCTTGTGCGTGACGCGCGCGATCGACTTTTTCCATCAAATGAGAGAAATCGTCGTTACGGTTTTTCGCGTTCTGGTTTTCGATAGAGCCAGTACTGAGCTGAGCTACAATCATGTCGGCCAAACCAAGCGAGCCCGATGCACTCAGTTCACTCGACATTTGATCATCCATCATTTGGCGATAGAACTGCTGGTTTTGACTGTCCATCAAACCCGACTCAAAGGTGGAGTTGGCATCACGCATAGATTTAAAAAGCATTGAAGTGAAGATCGCTTCAAACTGTTTCGCTGCCGCATTCAGTGCCGCTTGCTCACTGCCCTCTTCACCATTAACCGCTTGCTGACGTAACTTGTCTAGGCCCGCAATGTCGTGGATAAAGCCGATGTCATTACCGTTATTAATCATGCTTATCCCCTTAAATGATGATCAGTTGGCCTTCAATGGCCCCTGCTTGCTTAAGCGCTTGCAAGATTGCCATCAAGTCAGATGGTGCTGCGCCGACTTCGTTCACTGCGCGAACAAGATCATCAAGCGTTAAACCTGGCTCAAACTTAAACATTTTGCCCTGCTCTTCTGACACTTCGATATCAGAATCAGGCACAACCACAGTTTGGCCTTGGCTAAAGCCATTTGGCTGACTGACGTTTAAGTTTTCTTTAATCGCAACCGTCATACCACCATGGGTCACAGCCGCTGGTTTTAAGCGCACATGCTTACCGACAACAATCGTGCCGGTGCGAGAGTTAACAATAATTTTGGCTGAGCCTTCAGCGGGATTGAACTCTAGGTTTTCAATTGCAGAAAGAAACGCCACACGTTGGCTTACGTCACGTGGAGCACGTACTTTTACTGACGTTGCATCCACCGCTGACGCCATTTGTGGGCCAAGAAAATTGTTTACAGCATCAGCCATGCGCTGAGCCGTTGTGAAATCTGAATCAAGAAGGTTAAAGGTGATGTAGTCACCACGGCTAAACGGCGTTGGAATTTCGCGTTCTACCATAGCACCATTTGAAATCATGCCTGCGGTTGGGTTATTACCGACAATCTTTGAGCCATCAGCGCCAGTCGCACTAAAGCCACTTACGACGAGATTACCTTGCGCTACGGCATACACTTGACCATCCAAACCTTTTAGCATGGTTTGCATCAGTGTGCCGCCACGTAGGCTTTTTGCAGAGCCGATAGAAGAAACGGTGACATCAATAGATTGACCTTGCTTAGAAAAAGCAGGTAGTTCAGCGGTTACGATAACCGCTGCAACGTTTTTGGTTTTTGGCTTAGTGCCCGGTGGCAACTGAATGCCGAAGTTTTGCAGCATGGCATTGAAGCTTTGATCGGTAAACGGAGTTGATTCACCCGTTCCCGGTAGGCCTGTTACCAAACCGTATCCCACAAGTTGGTTACTACGTACACCAGCGACTTGAGCCACATCTTTGATTCGCGCTGCTTGTGCCGATGTTGCTAACAACATCATGCTGGTGATTAGGAGAAACACTTTCTTCATGGGATACCTTTATTTAACTCGGTGCCAAACTTTCGGCTTCAAATTGAATTAAAGGGATACATTGAAGAATCGTGCCAAGAATCCAGGCTCCTGCATATCTTTTTGTGTACCCGTACCTGAGTAACGAATTCGAGCATTCGAAACACGGTTTGAAGCAATGGTGTTATCGTAGCTAATATCATCTGGACGAATCGTTCCACTAAGGCGAATGTACTCATCACCCGTGTTCAAAGTCAGCCATTTTTCACCGCGAATCACAAGGTTACCGTTCGCTAGCACTTCAATGACTTCTACGGTAATCGAACCAGAAATGCTGTTACTTTGGTTAGCCGCAGCACTGCCGCTGAATTTGTTGTCGTTGGCTAAGTTGTACGAGAAGTTGTAATCGCCAACGTTAAGTTGCTGACCACCGACCTCTAATGGGTCCATAGTTGCCGCATTATTTTTTGACAGATCCGCATCGGCACTTTTTGCCGCTTTGGTACTTTCGTCTAAAGTGACGGTAATAATGTCACCCACACCACGCGGTTTTGAATCGTTGTACAAGCTGCTCGTTGATGCGGCGCTAAACAGAGAGCCCGTTTCCGCTGCATAGTGTTCAGGCTGATGCTTTGGATGAATCGGCGCCCATGCAGGATCGCCCGCCACAGGATCGGTACGGCCACGAAGGGTATCAATAATACCTGAGCTATCATCACCTGATTTATCACCTTCAACAGCATCTACTGTTGTCGTCGCTTCCACGACATCAGGAGCTTCAACCGGTGGCTCAAGCATAGAACAGCCAGACATTAGCGCTATAGCAATCAGAGTCAGTACGCGATTCATGGGATTATCCTCTTAATTAGCTTATAGCTGTTGGTTAACAAAGCTCATCATCTTGTCTACCGCAGAGATAACTTTAGAGTTCATCTCGTAGACACGCTGAGCTTCAATCATGTTAACCAACTCTTCTGTTACGTTAACGTTAGATGTTTCAAGCATCGATTGGCGAATATCACCAAAGCCATCTAAACCCGGAACGCCTTCTTGTGGGTCACCACTAGCACCTGTCGGTAGGTAAAGGTTTTGGCCAATTGGCTCTAGGCCACCTGGGTTCACAAAATCTACTGTGGTGATCTGACCAACGACTTGGTTATCTTGTTGGCCACGGATACGCACTGACACCTCACCATCAGTACCGATAGTGATGCCGATTGCGTCTTCTGGAATCGCAATTTCAGGCTCAAGTGCATAGCCCGCACCTGAAGTCACAATTACACCTTCATCGTTAACGGTGAACTGACCATTACGGCTATAACCGATGTTGCCATCAGGCATTAACACTTGGAAGAAGCCATCGCCTTCGATCATCATATCTAGGCTGTTAGTTGTGGTTTGCGCGTTACCATTGGTGTGTACTTTTTGCGTTGCCACAACCTTAGAACCTGCACCTAACATAAGACCAGTCGGTAGCTCAGTGTTCTGTGAAGACTGACCGCCCGCTTGGTTAATATTTTGATAGAACAAATCTTCAAATACTGCGCGGCTCTTTTTGTAGCCGACAGTCGAGGCGTTCGCCAAGTTGTTCGAAATGGTTGAAATGTTGGTTTGCTGAGCGTCTAAGCCAGTCTTACTTACCCATAATGCCGGATGCATAACAATCTCCTAAAATCTATTAGCTCGAACGAAGTAGAGAGTCAGACGCTTTGTCCATCTCTTCCGCAGTGCTCATCATCTTGACCTGCATTTCAAATTGACGCTGTAAGTCAATCAATGCGGTCATTTCACCAATCGCGTTTACGTTACTTCCTTCGATTGCGCCCGTGAGCAGTTTTACACCGGCATCCGCTTCGTATGCCGTATTAGGATTCTTTGCACGGAACAAGCCGTTTACGTCTTTGAATAGTGATTGATTATCTGGGCGTGAGAGTTTGATGCGATCGACAACTTCCATTGCGTCAGCAGGCGCACCTTGAGGAACAACGGAGATCGTACCATCGTTGCCAATTTCAACTTTGCTTACTGGAACAGGTACCGTAATTGGCGCACCCGTTTCACCGAGTACGAGATCACCCGTCCCGCTGACTAACATGCCGTTTGGATCGATTTGTAGATTACCATTACGAGTTAAACCTTCTTTGCCGGTTTTATCGAGCACTGAAATCCAGCCGTCACCTTGAACGGTAACGTCTAAATCACGGCCAGTGGTAATTACACTGCCTTGTTGGAAATTATGGCCCGGACGTTCTGTCATACTGAACACGCGGCTTGGTAAACCTTCGCCGTATGCTTGCATAGAACGAGCTTGCGCCAAATCAGCACGGAAACCCGTGGTACTGACGTTTGCTAAGTTGTTCGCTCTGAGCTGTAGCGCCTGCATATTCTGCTTGGCACCGCTCATGGCAAGAAACAGTGAACGATCCATAATTTGCTCCAAAAATCACAATTCGGACAAAATAAAGCAATAGGCGTGCCAATATTTTTAAGCTTTATTTTTCAAAAGCTTAAATAAAAAATGACAAATATTGAAGAGAAATAGAGAGAGTACTGCCGCTCTAATGGCAACAGAGGCAACTTGGGTTTTGCCGCCAAGTTGCCATCCAGATGAAGTGCTTTAGATCTCTGCTGAGAGAATTAGCGAATCTGTAGAATGTTTTGTTGTAGCTGGTTGTGAACCTCTAGAGAACGCGAGTTCGCTTGGAAGTTACGCTGAGCTGAAATCAAATCTACCAGTTCTTGAGTCATATCGATGTTCGACTGTTCTAGCGTACCGTTGTTAATCGTACCGAACGAGCCTTTATTCGATTCACCCCAGATCTTATCGCCTGAGTACTGAGTAGAATCCCATTGCGTACCACCTTTCTTATCAAGGCCTTGCTCATTAGGTACACGCACAAGAGCGACGCGACCTAAAGTGATGTTCTCACCGTTTGAGTAAGTACCTAGTACGCTACCTTCTTCATCGAAGTCAATCTTAGTTAAGAAGCCGGTTGTTGCGCCATCTTCATTGAATTTAGTCAATTCAAACGGAGCAGCAAACTGAGTGGCTGAATCTAAGCTAAATGACAGTGTTTGGTTAACATCTGCACCGTTCATCTCAACTGGGTTAGGACCCAAGCCAAGAGGATCAGTCACGATGTTATTGCCGTTGTTTAAACTCGCCAAAGTACCATCATTGTTAAACTTCATTGTATGACCTACGTGACCCGTTGGCGTAGTCGCATCACCACCAGTAATGTTTACCGGCTTCTCGCCAGTTTTATCCGTCACTGTGTAGTAGGTTTGCCACGTGTTAGGCTGGTTCTGGTCTTTCAAGTAGTACGTAGTCATCTTGTAAGACTGACCCATAGAGTCATAGATTGTTGAAGACGTAGAGCGGTTGTACGTTTCAGGATCGGTATGGTCAAACAGAGCAGGATCTTTAAGGTCGCCGTTAGCTGGAAGGTTAACACCTACCTCAATGTTCGCGGTCTGTTTTGGCTTACCAAACTCAGCTGGAATGTTAATTGGAGATGGCTCATAAGAAAGCACTTCACCAGTATCCTGATTTACTTCATAACCCAGTAGGTACTCTTCATTAGAAGTTACCATGTAGTTATCTTTGTTCAGGTGGAAAGCACCGTTACGAGTCAGCTCATTCTGTTGCGGAATCAAACGCTCTTTTGCTACTGCAAAGAAACCCGTACCTGATACACGCAAATCCATTGGGTTATTGGTGTAAACACTTGAACCTTCATGGAACTGCTGTGCAACTTTGTTTGCCTGTACACCTTGACCCGGAGTGGTCTTAGCGTTGGTAAACAGTGAGTTTGAGTAAACATCACCAAACTCGGCACGCGACTCTTTAAAACCAAACGTGTTGGCGTTCGCAATGTTATTACTGGTTGTATTCAGATCTAACTGAGCGGCAGATAAACCGCTTAAAGAAATATATGACATTCCAAATTCTCCTATCTAGCTTGCGTCGTTACGCTTTGCCAACTTCTAGTACTTCAGCAAGTCGAACTGGCGACTCAAAGCCAGCCAGATTGAGCAGTACGTTACCATCACCTTTACCAAGAAGAACACTATTGACGTTTGCGTAAGTCGAAACCTCAAATTCTTTGCTCTCCCCGTCTAACAAGCCCGAGGCTTTCACCTTGTACTTGCCAGCCGGCAATGAGTTACCGTTTTCATCTTTTCCGTCCCAAACCACTTTGTTATCACCTGCTGGTTTAGCCCCTACTTCAAACGTACGAACCAATTGGCCCATCGCGTTCTCTACGCGGACAAACATGTTGTCTACGTTTTCAGGTAGCTTAACCATTGCAGACATACCTTCACCCGCAGGTTTAACACCTGCCGCACCCGGAACCAATACATCACGGCCCACGAGGGTTGAAGCTTGCAAGGCTTGGTTTGAAGTCATTGACGAGTTCAACGTATCGAACTGATTATTCATCTTGCCAATGCCATCAACGGTGGCAAATGATGCCATTTGCGCAATCATCTGGTCATTGCTAACCGGCTTAAATGGGTCCTGTTGAGATAGCTGCTTGGTGAGCAACGATAAGAAGTCCTCTTGTTTAAGGTCTTGCTTACCCGTTGTTTCATCAGGCTTTTTGTTATCTTGCAGGGATTTAAGCTGGTCTACATAGGACAAGCCGCTTTGACCAACGTTGTTAATACCGGCCATACGTTACCTCCTTATCCTTATTGACCCATCTGCAGCGTGCGCAGCAGCATTTGTTTACTTGCATCTGCTAATTGCACATTCGTTTGATATGAGCGAGAAGCAGAAATCATATTGGCCATTTCTTCCATTACGTTAACGTTCGGCTTGTAGATAAAGCCTTCGTCATTCGCTAGTGGGTGATCCGGGTTGTACTCCGCGTTAAGCGGTTTATCACTTTCAACAATACCTAACACTTTCACTGGCACGGTATGGTCGCGGCCATACTTTGCCTTACTTAACTCTGCACCAAATACAGCATGACGCGCTTTGTAAGTGTCTTTCGCTGAGCTAGAAACACTGTCGGCATTCGCCAAGTTGCTTGAGGTAGTATTTAGACGAACGGATTCAGCACTCATTGCAGAACCTGTCACATTGAATACGTTAAATAAGCTCATCTAATTATTCCCCTTTGATTGCTTTGGTTAAGTTCTTGAATTTACTTCCTAAGAAGTCGAGTGATGCTTGGTGTCTGATTTGGTTTTGCATAAACAAGTTACGCTCTAAGTCCACATCTACCGTGTTGCCATCACCGGTGTCAGGTTGAGTCGGAAGTCGGTAAAGTACTTCCCCTGTCACTTGTGTAGAGGCAGGGATATGCCGACCATCAGTACGGCTAAGACCAACGCTTGCCCCTGATGTTGCCGCCTGCAACGCCTTTTGGAAATCCATGCCTTTCGCTTTGTAACCCGGCGTGTTTGCTTGCGCGATGTTAGAGGTAATCACCTCTGCATTGCGCTCACGTACACCCACCGTGTGCTGGTGAATGCCTAATGCCTTGTCAAAAGAAATAGCCATGTTTGCCTCTATTTAAGAACTGACCGTTATTATCAAGTAATAAAGCAATATGTGTACCAACTTTTAAGACCTGACCCACACGATAACTTTATCGTTTTGAATACAGCAATAAATACGCCAACTTTCGGCTGTAATTCGCAATAGTTGATCATGACCCAAAAGTGAAAGTGGCGTTTTGGAATGTCTTATTCATTATAGAAGAGAGGAAGGAGGGGGAGCCAAAAGGCAGCGAGGAAGATTTAGACAATAAAAAACCCAGCGCTAGGCTGGGTTTTACAATCAAGACTTCAAGTATTACTTAAGCTTGTAAATAATACCTGGGTTACAGCGAACCATTTCAAAACGGTCAGTCAGGCCAGTTAGTGATTCTGAAGCACCTAGTAATAGGTAACCGCCTGGGTTTAAGCTGTTTGCCATCTGATTCAGTACTTTAGATTTCATCTCTGGCGAGAAGTAAATCAGTACGTTACGGCAGAAGATAACATCAAATTTACCCAGTAGAGCGTAGCTGTCCATCAAGTTTTGTGGACGGAAGTTCACCAAACGCTTCACGTTATCTTTAACTTTCATACGACCTTCGCCAGCATCTTCAAAAAAGCTACGGCGACGTTCTGGTGACAGGCCACGACCTAGCGCTAGATTGTCGTACACACCTGCGCGGCACATATCCAGCATGCTTGCTGAAATGTCTGTAGCCGTGATCGATACGTTTGGCAGCATACCTGGCTTACGTTGCTGTGTTTCAAGCACAGTCATTGCCATTGAATATGGTTCTTGACCTGATGAACTCGCAGCAGACCAAATTTTAATTGGACGCTTGCTTGCAGCTACCTCAGGTAAAATTTTATCGGCTAAAACGGTAAACGGGTAGCTATCGCGAAACCAAAGCGTTTCGTTAGTGGTCATTGCATCTACAGCTGCAACGCGCAATTCGCGGTTACGACCGGTGATCACATCACGTAGCAAATCAGAAAGTGAACCGACTTTAAATTTAGTCACCAAAGGGCTTAGGCGGCTTCGAACTAAATATTGCTTACTTTCCCCAAGTACGATTCCGCACTGGGATTCCAAAAAGCGGCTGAAATCACGATACTCTTGATCGCTTATAGTTATCGCTGTCATTAATTTCTCTTTATTCTGCTGTAAGCGCAGACTTTACTGCATTACCAAGCTCATCTGGGTTGAATTTCGCGATGAAGGAGTTGGCACCTACACGCTCTACCATAGCTTGGTTAAATACACCACTCAACGAAGAGTGAAGAATAACATAAAGATCTTTTAGATCCGCGTGGCGACGAATTTCCGCTGTCAGTGTATAACCATCCATTTCTGGCATTTCGATATCTGAAATCACCAGTGAGATTTGATCGTAAATGCTGCCTTCCGATGCCATTTCTAGCAACTTCTCATAGGCTTCTTTACCATCTTTAACAGAAACTACTTCAAAACCAATCGAAGTAATTGCACGTTCTACCTGCTTACGCGCGACGGTTGAGTCATCGGCAATAAGAATGCGACGCACAATTTGTTTTTCTTCTTGAGCTTGAGCAATTTCTTCGCCGATATTGGCATCCATGGTTTCATCCACAGGAGCAATCTCAGCAAGGATTTTTTCTACATCGAGAATTTCAACCAATTCATTATCGATGTTTGTTACCGCTGTTAGGTAGTTCGCTTTGCCTGAACCATCTGGTGGCGGAAGAATCGCCTCCCAGTGCATGTTGATAATGCGCTCTACAGAAGTTACCAAGAATGCTTGGATAGTACGGTTGAACTCAGCAATAACGACAAACGCTTTATCGACATCAGTTGTAGGACGACCACCAATAGCAAGGCTTAGGTCGATAACTGAAACAGTATGGCCACGAATATGAGCAACACCCTTAACAAGCGGATGAAGATTCGGCATTGAGGTGAGTTTTGGACACTGTAGAACCTCTTTTACCTTAAATACGTTAATACCATAACGTTGACGACCCATTAGGCGAAACGTAAGGAGTTCTAATCGGTTTTGACCGACGAGTTGCGTACGCTGATTCACAGAATCAAGAATACCCGTCATAAGCTCATCTCCATCTCAAACTTTCATGTAAAAAGTGATAATCTAGTACCGGCAATGAAAAAACCAGAGAAACAGCATGATGTATTCTAAACCATATCTGTCTTATTTTTCCACAACCTATATTAGGTTTTTTGTAAAAAGAATTTTTAACCTTATCGGCGTTGTGCTCGTATTCTTTAGTTTTTCATCAATATCTGCAACACCTGAGCAAATAGAGACAATTCAACGTGCCGCTGAGCAATATATTGTCGACACTGTCGAGCCACCGTATGGCGGTACTTTAGAAGCAAAAGCTGCGAATATTGATAGCCGAGTCTTTGCGACCGACTGTCCCGCACCATTAATGACGTCTTCTTCGTCAACTAACCCGAACGCAAGCAATATTACCGTATTAGTTGCATGTAATGAAGACGATTGGAAGCTATATGTTCCAGTGCGTCTTGTTCGTTCGGGCCCGCAAGTCGCGCTTGTCACTCCTTTGAGCCGAGGGCATATCATTTCCCCTCACGACGTCACCATCAATATGGTAGACTTGCAGCGCTTAAGGCGGCAAGGTTTTTCCTCAATTAATGACGTTGTTGGCGCAAAAGTTAAAAAGAACTTACGCGCGGGTGAAGTTATTGAGCAAAATGATATTTGCGTAGTGTGCCGCAATGAAACGGTAACAATCAAAGCAAATAAGTCTGGTATGACCATAACCACTAAGGGTGTGGCGTTATCAGATGGCTCACATGGTGAGCAGATAAGAGTGAAAAACAGCAAATCCAATCGTATAATTGAAGCAAGAGTCACCGGAATTTCTGAAGTATCGGTAACGTTTTAACTTTAATCATTCGGAGACATGAAAAAATCCTAAAGTGTTGTGCATCTCTGCCGATATGGACAGTACAGGTTTTTCTAATCATTAAAAGGCTTTCATAATGGCAGGTATAGACAATATACGTTCAGGACAGACCCTTACGACTTCCACGCGCACTGCAGCGCGTAGCGAAAGCTCGTCGGCAGGCTCTTCGTCTTCAGCAAAAACATCACATGCGCAGCAAGATGCGGTATCGCTTAGCTCTGAAGGTAGAGCGGTAGGTGAAATGCACTCACAAATGGCCAGCCAGCCTGCATTTGATCAAGCAAAAGTTGACGCGATCAAAGAAGCCATTGCGAACGGTTCATACACAGTTGACCCAGAAAAACTGGCCGACAATATGATGCGTTTAGAAAAAGAGCTTGGCGGCTTCTAAGTTAGTATCCTGATATGGCAGCACTCAAAGGCTTAGTTGATTTTCAACTGCAAAATGCCATTCAACTTTCTCAACTGCTTGAGAAAGAGAAGCTCGCTATTACCCAAAAACAATCCAAATCTATAGAAACACTCGCACTCGAAAAGGTAAAACTGATCGAGCAGCTGCAACAAACTGATCAACGTATCGCTCGCCACCCAGAGATTGAAAGCCTGAAAACCGATCCTGAATTAAGCCAACTGGTAGAGCAGATACAAACAACGGTCACGCAGTGTAAAGAAGCAAATCTAGTCAACGGACAAGCGCTACAACGCGCTCAGTTGAGCTTCAATAAACTCAATAATCTAATGCAGCAAAGCCAAGGGAAACTTGGCATGACCTATACGGCAGAAGGTCAAACCCGCAATGTTTCTACTCTAGGCACAAATCTCAAAGCCTAATTTAAAAATCCCAACAAAAAAGAGCGGCAATGATTGCCGCTCTTTTACTATTCAATGTATACAAGATTAGAGAGTTGTCTAACGTAATTAGAACAAGGTTTGCTGACGCTTAGCTGGTACTTGTTGCACTTCACCGTAATCGCGTAGCTTATTCATTTTCTGAATATCTAAACGCAGCTCAGTTACGTAATTGTCGCCCGCTTTATAACTGCGAACCACTTCTGCACCGCGAATCACACCGTCTACCGCTCCCGAGGTATGCTCTGTGCCTAAACGTTGATCTTGCAGATCCGCTCGGCCACTCACTCGCATGCCATAAACTTGTTCTGCCAGTTCACGGTAAGCATCGATTTTCGATGCTCGCATGGCGCGAACTTGCTTCTCTTCTTCATTGCGGCCTTTTTGCTCGCTAATGCTCGCATAGCCAACTGCGGTTAACCAATCATCAGGACGCATCTGAGATAAAGGCTGGCAACCTACCATCGCCATTGCAACCAAGAGTAGTAGTAACTTTTTCATCTTGACTCCTATGGACGTAAAATCACAGTGTAAGGTTGACGAATTGATGGGTCTGAACGAATCAATACACCATCTTGAGTTCGAATGCTGTTCAACGTATCTAGATCACGACCAATTCGGTCAGCTGGCAAGAAGCCTTGTGCTGTTGCCACAACCACTCGCGATTGCATACCAACTACACGGGCATTAACCAATACACCGCCTTCTTGACGAAGCATTGTGCCGGTTAGCACGTATTGTATGTCTTGCTCTTTGGCTAAATCTTTCCAGTCACGGCTCATCGCAAAGTCACCTTGGTTGGTCACTTGGATATTACCTGTGGTTTTGAAATCCACCACTTTAAAGCCACGACGCTGGAACTGGTGAATAAAGCCTTCAGACACTGAGTTGCCTAACCAGTTCGTTGCATCCATGTTTTGTAGATCAACAAACGAGGTTACCGCTATCGGTGTGCGCGCCGACACGCTAGTGTTCGACACCACAAGATCTTCTGTCATACTCTCAATAAAGAAATCTAGGGTATGACGTGGGCTATCCATCAGCATAAATTGGCTGCCTGGATACGGTTCTTTACCGTTGTATATAGGGGCATAGGCGCAGGCAGTTAGGAAAACTACTGGCACTAAAGCTAACCATTTTTTCATTCTCTAATCTCCGATACATTAAGGCGCTGCCGCTGCACTTTTTTCTCTCTGTAAAAAGTGGAACAGTCCTTGCTTTTCTAATGTTGCATACATTCAGAAAGGCAATGCCTAAATCAGCTGAGATTAACTAAGCAAAATCTGTACCCAATTGGAAAATACACCATGAAAAAAACGATTCCCGCTTTACTTTTAAGCCTAGCGACTTGCCTGACCGCCCCGTCAGCATTGGCTGCATGGTATGAAGTCACGGGTACTGCCACTGTGGTTGCATCTGAGGATTCCGCTCGTTTGCATGCTCTAGAAGACGCCATCTATAAAGCTGTCAGTTTCTCAGGAGCGGATATTGGCAGTATTTCAAACCTCAGTCCTTTGCTAGAAAGCGAACGTAAAGAGTATCAATTTACTAACCATGAAGTCCGCTACATCATGGTTGAGCAGGAAAAAGTACGTAAGAACGTTATGTACGTTAAAGCACGTATTGACATTTATCCGTCGGCAACAGGTTGCCACGTAGATCAATATAAAAAGACGTTTTTGATCGGTAATGTGGATTTGGAGTCACCGCAACAAGCGGTAATGGGGCAAATTTATGGTGTTGGGGATGATTTTGCAGAGATTATTAATCGCCAACTGGATCAGCAATCGGCCAGCTTTGTTTCTGTAGGTACAACCGATTACGACATCGATAAGCGTAACCCTGAACGCATCAAAATGATCGCACAGGATACAGGTGCGCAATACGTGATTGGCGGCAAAATTAACGACCTAACCGCCACCGTTGAGCAGAATCTAATTAAAGACGATGTAATCAACCGCCAATTTGCATTAGAAATGACGGTGTTTGATGGTAAAACCGGCAATGAAGTATACACTCGAAATTACCGCGAGGTTGCCCGTTGGCCATTCCCTAAAACCAGCCAAGTTGATACTAAAAGCGCGCGCTTTTGGGCATCGACTTACGGGGAGATGATGTTACGTGTAAGCCGCAATATCATGCTCGATCTTGAATCTGAAGTGTCTTGTAAAATCACTTTGCCAGAAATTGTGGCGAAATGGGGCAATGTCATCACTATGGATCTCGGTCGTATTCACGGCGTACAAGAAGGTGACAAGCTGCAACTTTGGCATACTGGCTCATTCATTGATCAGCGCGGCCTACCACGCAATAAAGTCACCGAAACCGGTATTACCCTGACGGTTTCTCGCGTGTATGAAAATGAAGCAGAATTGACCATCGATCAGCCTGAGTTACTAAGCAGTATTCAAATCGGTGATGTGATGCACAAGATTGTGCCATAACAAACCTCGATATATTTGTGCCATTGAGTATCATGAGCGCACATTATCGATGTTTGATATAAGCTCCCGTGGCACAGCTGGATAGCGCGATCCCCTCCTAAGGGATAGGTCACAGGTTCGAATCCTGTCGGGAGCGCCATCTGATTCCAAGCCCTAATCGCAAGATTAGGGCTTTTTCTATCTTAGCGCCTAGATTAACGAATCTTAATTTTTCCAAAACCCTTCATAAAGGTCATTTTCGCTATGCTAATCAGCGTCACCTTAAGTCCGTTGCTTGGTCAGCATTTAAGCGCATTCGTTGCGTTTGAGTAATGGTGAAGTTAAGACTTATCTCTGATGAAACAGCGGTTTACCCCCTAAACCGTACTAGGCTCGCATTAGTCACGCGAGCCTTTCTTTTTTCTGTTCCCAAATTCTTATAGCACGTTAACATGTACGCCTTGCATGGAGATTAATAAGTGAAAATTTTAATCATTGAAGACGACACCACCACACGTGAGTTTGTCGCGAAGGGTCTACAAGAGCACGGCTATGCCGTAGACCAAGCCGAGGACGGCAAAAAAGGGTTAATGATGGCGCTCAGCAGCGAGTACCAATTGATTATTCTTGACCGTATGTTGCCTTACCTAGATGGCATGAAAGTGCTGCAAGCTATTAAAGCTACAGAGCAGCATATTCCGGTACTCATTCTTAGCGCAATGGACAGCGTTGAAGATCGCGTTGATGGCTTGCAAGCCGGCAGCGATGACTACCTTATCAAACCTTTTGCTTTGGCAGAGCTTATTGCGCGAGTGGATATCATCATCAACCGCACTAAACGCAATGCCGTTGCACCAAACACACTGAACTACGATTGTTTGAGTGTCGATTTACGTGCCCATCGCGCCACTTGTAATGACCAAGAACTCGCACTGCAACCGAAAGAGTTCCAACTGATCCAATATTTCATCGAACACTCAGAGCAAGTCGTATCACGAATGAGGTTGTTCGAAGCGATTTGGAGTTACCACTTCGATCCGAAAACCAATGTCATTGATGTGCACGTCGCCAATTTACGCCGTAAACTCGAAGACGCCGGATGTTCTAATTTACTCCATACGGTTCGAGGGGCTGGGTATGTCCTTCGTCGATGACTATTCCCTCTCCCGATCATCCATATTTAAAACGCTGATTGGCCTTTGCACCTTAGTCACCATTATCAATGTAATTGTGATTCGCCAAGTTTATATCGATTCCGATAACTTTCATCGCCAGCGTTTAACCGATCAGCTCAACGATGAAATTCTTGAGTTTCAATATGCGGCGCAGCAAAGTAAAGCGGAAGTGGAAAAGCTGCTCGAAACCAAACAAGCCACCGATGCACCGTTTAGGTATCGTCTAATTGAGCACATGGAGCCAGTTCAAAGCAGTAACTATTATCCGATTAACCAACTGAAAAGTGGCGCTACTAATATTAGCGTTGGGCACTTTCACCAGTTAGAGATCGGCATTGATGAAAACATACTGCAAGCGTATCGAGAGGCATTAATACCTTTAGTAACCTCAGGTGTTGTACTCCCTAGTGCGATTATGCTTATTGCGGCACTGTTTTTTACTGTACTGATCTTGCGTAGACTAGAAATGGTCAACCAAGCGATGAACCGCGTGCTGTGTGGCGAACGCGAAGTAAAACTGCCTGTATCTCGCCAAGATGATGAGTTTGATATTTTGGCCATCCACCTCAACTACATGATTGAGCAAATGGCAAAAAATGAAGCCACTCTAAAATCACTCACAACTGGGCTTGCCCATGATATGCGCACGCCTATGGCTCGCTTAAAACTGAGGCTAGAAGAAATCCTCTCTCAAGATGATCAACTTAACGACCAGCAAAGAAACCAATTCTCAGCCTGCCATGATGAGCTTGAGCTAATCCTATCGCTGTTCAATAGCATGTTGGAAATCGCTAAGCTTAATAGCGGCCAGACCAACATCAAATCAACCAGCGTTGAATTAGGCAAAATTGCACGCGATGCACTTGAGTTTGTAACGCCGCTCGCTGATCAAAAGCATCAAGCCCTCTCATTACGAGAAGACCAGCCTTGTATCCTGTCTGGCGATCCCTCTTTGCTGTTTCGCGCAGTCTTCAACTTATTAGAAAATGCAGTGAAGTACACACCCAACCAAGGGAAGATTGAAGTGATCATCGATCAGCTCGGTGTAACCATTGCCGATAATGGAATCGGTATTAGCGATGAAGATAAACTGCATGTCTGCCAACCTATGTATCGCGCAGACAAAAGCAGAACAGAGCAAGGTAACGGGCTTGGCCTATCGCTTGTTGATGCCGTGGTGCATCGTCATAATGCACAGCTTATTTTAAGAGACAATAACCCTGGCCTACGCGCCCGTATCTATATTGATTAGCCACTATCTATTGGGCGATGAACCATTGCCCTCCTTCCTCTCCGCACCTTCTCCTTGCATGATTGCTCGTTCACGACAACCACTAAAGACAAGTATATTCCTCACTTTAGTTACTCTAAGTCTTTATACGTAAACCCATGAACCTTTTGGTCGTGGCCTATCCTCTGAGCGTCTAGTTTTAAAGGTTTAGATTACCCGATCAAAAAAGCCGAGCACTAAGGCTCGGCTGAAGGAGTCGAAAGGGTCAAACATTAATGGCTAGGTAGCGCCACGCCTGTTAGGTCTTCCGATGCTGGGATTTGTTTCATCTCATGAGCGATTTGCTCAGCTTGTGTACCTACAATCACTTGTAAGTTGTTTTCGCCAATTTTAACCACACCCATTGCGCCAAGAGCCTTCAATGTTGCTTCATCGGCAATCGAGACATCTTTAAGAGAAAGACGCAGGCGAGTAATGCATGAATCAATACTGGTTAAGTTTGCGTGGCCACCTAGTGCTTTTAGATATTGAGCGGCTTTCTCACTCGTACCTACTGCAGCGACTTCTGCTCTATCAGCATCTTCACGACCCGGAGTTTTCAAATCAAACTTGATGATTGCGAAGCGGAATACTGAGTAGTAAATGACAGAGAAACATAGACCTTGCAGGATCAGCATGTACGGTTTCATTGCTAGAGGTAGGTTGAATGACAACACAAAGTCAATCAAACCGCCACTAAAGGTAAAGCCCGCAATCCACTGCATGCTTGCCGCGATGTACATAGAAAGAGCAGTCAAGGCTGCGTGAATCACGTACAGCACTGGAGCAACGAACATGAATGCGAATTCAATTGGCTCAGTTACACCCGTTAAGATAGCTGTAAACGCTGACGCACCTAAAATACCGCCAATTTTCTTTTTATTTTCTGGTTTAGCACAGTGGTACATAGCCAGACACGCCGCTGGTAGACCGTAACCCATTACAGGGAAGAATCCGCCTTGGTAAATACCTGTTACACCTAATTCACCCGTACCAGACCAGAATTTAGAGATATCGCTGATACCAACTAAGTCGAAGATAAATACTTGGTTTAGTGCATGGTGTAAGCCAACTGGAATTAGTAAACGGTTAAAGAAGCCGTACAGACCTGCACCCGTGGCACCCATTTCCGAAATTGCGATACCGAAATCAACTAGCGATCCGTAAACAACTGGCCATACGTAAACCATGATCAAGCTAATACCAATAGCCGCAAAAGAAGTGACGATTGGTACAAAACGACGTCCGCCAAAGAAACCCAGTACCGCCGGTAGCTGGATGTTATGGAAACGGTTATAGAGCGTCGCCGCCACAATACCAATCAAAATACCGGTAAACGCACTTACCGCTGCACCAGAGGCAATCACTTGAGCTTGGCTCATTTGATCAACCGGAACACCTGTAATTTGCGAAATTACCGCCACATTGCCGACTATCATTTCGATAATAAGCAGACCTAAAAGGCCGGAGAGTGCTGCCGCACCGTTATTGTCTTTCGCTAGACCGTAAGCAACGCCTACTGCAAATAACCAAGCTTGGTTGTCCATGATGCCTTTGCCACCAAAGACCAAAATTGTTGCTAATGTGCTGTTTGCACCCCAGCCAGCAGGGTCAATGGCATAGCCTAAGCCAAGCATCAAACCACCAGCAGGAAGCACAGCAATTGGTACCATTAAGGCTTTACCAATTTTTTGCAGATATCCAAGTATGTTCACCTTAGTTCCTCGTCTTTATTAGTTTTCAATCTTTTACTGGACGTTACCTGTCCAGCTTTTCCCCGTTTGAAATACTAATCAGCGCAGAATTAAGGTTGTCTTGTGACTTGATTAACTTTTATTAATATTGCGCTTTTTCGAGACAGCGGCTGGCAAAAATCAGACCGAGTTCAATTTTTCACTCTGGAAAATAGGACGTTAGAGCGATGTGGAATGTGAAGGGAAGCCATTTATGGGCAAGAACTCAAGATTGAACTATCTTTATTGAGTATTAACGCTTTAAAAATAGTCAGACTTTGCTTAACCTTTAATTAATAATAAATATATCACTTATAACTATGCCAAAGAGCAACTTAATCACCAATACTGGACATCGCTTTATCTCCAAAGCTAAGACCGCCTACAAGATTCATATCCATACGCCAGACGATACGGTTTTGCACCGCTCGGTTGGCTATATCAAAATGGGCGAGAAGAAAGGCCTCAAAAAAGCCATCAAACTGCGCAATGAATTAGGCAGTGAGATGTGGGGGCGTTTTTGGCGTAAGCTACTTAAAGACCCGTATTTGATGACTCGCTTACCCCACTCTCTTGAACCGAAAATCATCTACAAACCTAGACCAACGAAGGAAAACCCTGAGGCCAAAGACGAATGCTACATAGCAGCATGGCGTAATTATGATGAGAACGGAAAACTGATCTATCGTAGTGTGGTTTGTTCTATTAAAAAACATGGCCGCCTCGGTGCCTACAGCAAAACCAAAAAAGCGTTACTAGAAGCAAACAAAGAGAACCTAGAAATATTAGAGTTTATGGGCCGCCTAAGTAGCATCGATTTAAAATAGTCTCGGCCATGCTCTAATACATAAACTCCAACTACATAAGCTCAAACAACGAAAAAGCCTCGCCAATCATAAACTGGCGAGGCTTTTATTATGCTGTTCACTTTTTATTGCTGAACTTGATACTCAAACTCAGGGATTGTTACATCAACACGGCGGTTTTGCGCACGGCCTTCACGAGTGCTGTTTGACGCGACAGGGTTATCTTCACCTTCACCTCTCACACTAATGCGCGCAGGATCGATACCTTGATTAGCTAATGCATCCGCCACAGCTTGTGCACGCTTCTCAGACAATATTTGGTTATACTCAGCAGCACCTGACGAATCGGTATGCCCTACAACTTCAACCATTGCTTGCGGAAACTCCATCAATAGCTTAACGAATTCATCCAGCTTAGCCGCACTTTCAGCTTTAAGCTCTGAGCTGTTAAGCGCAAAGGTTTCAGTATCCAGAAGTGACGTGGTAAAGGTTTTCGTCATTACGACTGGCTCTTCTACAACGACCTCTTCCACCATTTCTTCTTCTACCACAACCGGCACAGGTGCTGGCTCTGATTGACCAAACTCATACACAAAACCTAATGTCACCGTGTTACCGATCATACGACGGACATTATTATTCATATCGGTTAAAGATTGGTAATCGAGACGAACAATACCGTTTTCCATCGCTTTATATTCAAGCCCTAGGCCAACCATAAATGATGCATCATCTTCATCACCAATATTGACATAGGCACCACCTAATTTACTAAAGAAGTTAAATTGGTCGTTAATCGGAGCGGTAAACTTAGGTGCAAGAGTAAAAGCATCAATCTTGTCATCATTTAAGCCTGCGGCAGTAAATTTACCTAAATGATCATAACCTGCCTCAAGGGATATAAAATCCCACACATGAAATCCGCCTAGAACACCAAAAGTAACATCCTCAGAATCACAAGATTGCCCATTGAAGCATTCATTATCCAACCAGGACTTACCAACTTTTGCACCTAAATATGGGTTTGCTAATGCTCCGCCAGCTGCTAGGCATAGCGATGCTGAGATTACCACTGCTAGTTTCTTCATCATGAAATCCTTAATCCATCTTTTTACTTGAGCAAGTTGTTATGCCAATCCGGCAATAAACTTGGTTGTTCACTCTCTTCTGCTGCGATTAAATATCGTTAGTCCGCAACAAGAAGAAACTATGTCGAGTTTGTTCGCTCAAATAGAGGAGGAAAGATAAGGCAAATGGTAAAACAGCACGTCTGTGCTGAAAGGTTCGAAACCAAACAATCATGGCCGGTACCTCTTTGATTACCCATCTTAACCTTATGCAATTTCTCACCTGTGACTCAGTAAAATTAGTTCAGCGCTGAGAATAATTCCAAAAATTTTCGCGGCATAAAAAAACCGCAGCTCAATAGCTGCGGTCTCGTCACATTTCTTGCGGTTATTACTTTTTGATTACGCGTTAGCTTCGCGCTCAGCAATAAATGCCAATGCCATTTTGATACGAGCAATACAACGCTCTTTACCAACAAGCTCCATAACTGCGTCTACTGAAGGAGATTGACCACCACCAGTAACCGCTACGCGAAGTGGCATACCGATTTTACCCATGCCGATTTCTAGCTCTTCACATACCGCTGCGATTACGTTGTCTTTGATGCTTACAGTTTCCCACGCTTCTAGCGCTTCAACTTTAGCAAGTGCCAGTTCTAGAGGCTCTTTAGCAACACCACGTAAGTGTTTCTTCGCTGCGCCAGCTTCGAACTCTGCAAAATCTTCGTAGAAGTAACGGATTTGCTCAGCAAGCTCTACTAGCGTATTACAACGCTCACCCACTAGCTTGATCACTTCAGTGATCGCTGGGCCGTTTGTTACGTCTAGTTTTTGTTGATCTAGGTGCCATTGTAGGTGCTCAGCGACATAAGCTGGATCTGACGTCTTAATGTAATGGTTGTTTAGCCACAATAGCTTATCAGTGTTAAATGCCGATGCTGACTTAGAAATAGCATCAAGGCTGAACAAGTTGATCATCTCTTCTTGAGAGAAAATTTCTTGGTCACCGTGAGACCAGCCAAGACGTACTAAGTAGTTGTTTAGTGCGTTTGGTAGGTAGCCTTCATCCCGGTACTGCATTACTGATACAGCGCCATGACGCTTAGACAGTTTCGCACCGTCATCACCTAGAATCATTGCACAGTGCGCAAACACAGGTACAGGTGCGCCTAGCGCTTCATAGATGTTAATTTGACGAGGGGTGTTGTTGATGTGGTCTTCACCACGCACAACGTGAGTAATGCCCATATCCCAGTCATCAACTACAACCACGAAGTTGTAAGTTGGCGCGCCATCTGTACGACGGATGATCAAATCATCCAGTTGGCTGTTTGAAATCTCAATACGGCCACGGATTTGGTCATCAAATACTACGCTGCCTTCTTTAGGGTTACGGAAACGAACCACAAACGCATCGCCTTCTTTCGCTGCTGCATTTGCCGCAACGACTTTAGGGTGGTTTGCATCGTAACGAGGCATTTCTTTATTTGCTTCTTGCTCTGCACGAATTTCTTCAAGCAGCTCTTTTGACGCGTAACATTTGTACGCTTTGTCTTCTGCAAGTAGCTTATCAACCATTTCGTTGTAACGGTCAAAACGCTTAGATTGGAAGTAAGGACCTTCATTCCACTCTAGACCCATCCATTGCATGCCTTCAATGATTGCATCAACCGCTTCTTGAGAGTTACGTTCTAGATCCGTATCTTCGATACGTAGAACGAATTCACCGCCTTGGTTCTTTGCGAAAAGCCAAGAGTAAAGTGCTGTACGAGCACCACCAACGTGAAGGTAGCCAGTTGGGCTAGGAGCAAAACGAGTTTTAACCGTCATGTAAAATACCTTGATTGTCTATATGACCGCGCCGATGTCACTGACATCGGCACTAAAATTGGGCGTTATTTTATACCCAAGGGACATAAGGCGCTAGGGGCGATTAACATTTTATAATCAGTTATTGGTTGATATGTTTGACAGCCCAAGAGATAAATGCCTGACGTTGCTCTGGGGTTAGCGCTAAATATTGCTGCTCAATACTTGCCTCAACAGAAGCTGTACCCGCTTTTATTTCTTGGTGATTGACCACAGGTAGCACTAGAGGCTCTGCTTTCGGCTTAGCTTGAATCGCCGCCGCCTCACCTGACTGGTTATAGCCCGCCAACATTTCATCGTAATCCTTAATCAATGCGAACGTTTGATCATGGATGACGCCCATAGTGTAAGGTACAGCCTGACCATTACTGGTAATACTCACCGACGGCTGTTGCTGAAACTTCTCGATTGCGCGCTCATCACGCATCGCAAAAGGAGTTTGCAACTCTAAAACCTGATCATTGGCTTCAAATAACACCACCATAGGTAAAGAGTTAAATTTCTTCTTACCACCGTTACTATCAACCAAAGCTGTCACTCGAACCAACAGTTGATTGACACCATTGGCGATTTTCAGATCGCCTTTCCCTTTATGAGGCACTTGGTTAATAGCTTGATTGACCGCCAATATCTCTACTCGATTATCGGTTTTAATCGTAACTTGAGCGTGTGCCATTGCGCTTACCAAACAAAGCGCCACTGCGATGATTTTTTTCATTCTATTTCTCCCAAAACGTAACCCGTCTACAAGCAAAACATCCCTCTCCTTTTGCAAAGAGAGGGATAAAATTAAAGAACTAAATAATAATTACTGTCTAACACAGAATTAGAACGTCCACTCAGTACCGATACGTACCATGAAGTTGTCGTACTCTTCACCATTATGGCTGTAGTAACCGCTATGCTGCGCTAAACGTAGGAAGGTGTACACAGAGTTGAATGAGTAACCTAGTTCACCACTGATGGTTGTGAAATCTAGACCATCATCACTTAGGTTATCAGTGTCACCTTGCTGATCGGCGTAACCTAAACGGAAGTTCATGTCGCCCATGTAGTAGTTGGTTTGTAGAGAGTATGCCGTGATCTCACGCTCTTTGTAAGAAGTGGTATCTGTTGCTTCGAAGTCAGCAGACTTGTATGCACCTAGCACATTCCAGTTGTCCGTTAGGCGGAATTCAACGCCACCGAAGTAAGCTGAAGTATCACCTGTGATGTTGTCATCAAAATCAGTTTGATCAGCCGTTTCGAACGCAGCATGCAGAGTAATTTTCTCATGCGGAGTTACCGATACAGAACCACCGTAGAAGTCTGAATCTTTTTCATTTGAGCTACCGTTACCAGCAGCTAGACTGAATTTCACCATATCACCAAACATTGGCGAATCGTAACGACCCATTTGGCTCTTACGGTCAAAGTTGAAGCGCTCACCTGCACGCCAACCACGGTCAAATGTTTCACCTAGGTTAGACGCAGAGTAAGGCCAGTCAACCAACTCATACATTGGTGTCAACATACGACCAAAACGAACTGAACCCCAATCTTCACCACGGAAACCAACGAAAGTATCACGGTTACCTAGCTTGGCACCGTCATCCAATACCCAGCCTGATTCGATTTGCATGAATGCTTCAACATCATCAGTCATCGTTTTAGCTGCGCGGAAACCAACACGAGATTCGTTTTCGAATACCATGCCATCAGCCGTAACTTCGTTGCCTTGGTCATCAAATTTCTTTGCGCCATAATCCACTGCTGAGATAGAGACCACACCATACACTTCTACGTTCGCGTCATTTGGATCGCCAAGCATGTAAGCGTTAGCACTACCAGCGGCCATGGTAGTAGCTGCAATAGCCGCGCCTAGAAGTGTTTTCTTAAAGTGAGACATAAAATTAACCCCTTTATGTTTTTTAGTTGTTTTTCCGTTCCCCTCTCCTTGCTTGTTGGATTCGAGGGGAACGATTTATGGACGGGGAGCATGTTGGCAAACTTTTTTATCGACAAAAAATTAACCCAATTAGAATCTGATCAGCTTCAAAATGAAGAAAACAAAACAAACATAAACACTTTAAAATCAACACCTTAAATTCATTTATAAAAATATAAAAACGACAATTTAGTTTTTCGCTGTCACTTTGTAGCCAAATCGCGCCAACTTCGTTATATGCATCACGCAACTTTTTGAAGAATTGACGGAACTTTATAATTCACCTAAAAAAACCTTGAGATGAGTCGCAAGAAAAAACGTCAAAATCCCTCTAACTCAAAGAAAAATTCAAACAGAAGAAAAGTGAAACAAGCCGCTTGACCTTCCCCTTGAGGAAAGGTTTATCCTCAGCAACAGTCAAAGTTTGGGGATTTAACCATGTATCAATATGACATCTCACTACACGGTCTTAATTGCATGGGCTGTGCGCGAAAAGTAGAACGCCTGCTAAATGAACATTTTTCAGTCGTTATCGACCAGCTATCGCCAACTCATATTCAGTTGCAAACCGAGGCTTCGTTTTCTCAATTACAACAGCAGATCGAGTCTTTAGGTTATCAAGCAGGTGAAGAGCGCCAATTTAGCTTATCTGGTTTGAGCTGCTGTAAATGTGTAAAAAAGCTAACTGAACATTTAGAAGCCTCTCCTTATATAAGCAAAGTAAAGGTTTCTAAAACTCAGCTTGAGCTTTCCACCTCATTACAAGATCAGCAAATTATTGCCATGGTTGAAGAATGCGGCTACCACGCGACAACAGATTTAGCGGTTCAAGAAGACGTTGTTGAATCCCAACAACAAACTGAGCCTACTCCACAAACCGCAGCGACAACCGAATCCGACATAAAAACCAACTTACTGATTGGCGGAATGACTTGCGCAAGCTGCGTGGCTTCGGTCGAGAAGTCTTTGGCAAGCGTTAGTGGAGTGAACAAAGTACAGGTTAACTTGGCAGAACAGTCAGCGATTGTATGGAGTAACGCGGGCCTAGAACAAACGGCATTGACCAGTGCCGTTGCAAATGCGGGTTACCAAGCCCAAGTATTGGCGGATGCCAAAACCCAGCAACAAAAGCAATTAGAGCAACAGTTAGCGACTCAGCAACACCATAAGCGCAGTGCTTGGTTTGGTTTAATTGTCGGCGGACCTTTAATGGCTTGGGGCGTATTTGGCGGTAATATGATGATCCGCAACCCAAATGACCAATTGATTTGGGGGATTGTGGGCGCGGTTTGTTTCGCATTACTCGCAACCGCAGGTCGAAGCTTCTTTACTAATGCATGGCAATCCCTCACTCATGGCCGTGCAACCATGGATACCCTAGTCGCACTTGGCACTGGCGCAGCTTGGTTGTTCTCTATTTTGGTCGTCGCCATGCCACAATGGTTCCCTGAAGCCTCTCGTCATGTCTATTTTGAGGCCAGTGCGATGATTATTGGTCTAATTTCACTAGGCCACTATATAGAGGCCAAAGCAAAGGCCAAAACCACTCAGTCACTACAAGCTTTAATAGATCTACAACCAAGCAAAGCGACCTTAGTAACGGAGTCTGAGGATCAAGAGATTGATGTGGAGCAGATTCAACAAGGCATGAACATTCGCATCAAACCAGGCGAAAAGATTCCGGTTGATGGCGTGATTTCAAATGGCCACTCTTACGTGGACGAATCAATGTTGACCGGTGAACCTATGCCGGTGGAGAAACAAACTGGCGATACCATTTCTGCCGGTACGCTCAACCAAGATGGTGGCTTAGTTATCACAGCCACAGGTGTGGGCAGTGAAACTATGCTAGCACGCATCATCCAAATGGTTCGCCAAGCGCAAAGCAGCAAACCCGCGATAGCCAAACTTGCTGACCAAATTTCATCAGTATTCGTTCCAGTTGTGGTCGCCATTGCGATCATTGCCGCGGGTATTTGGTTTGCCGTAGGCCCAGAGCCTAAAGCCAGTTACATGTTAGTGGTCGCAACGACGGTTCTTATCATTGCCTGCCCTTGCGCATTAGGTTTGGCAACACCGTTGTCTGTCACCGTTGGTGTTGGTAAAGCAGCGGAACTCGGCATTTTGATCCGTGACGCCGACGTACTGCAATCAGCTAGCAAAATAGACACCGTGGTCTTTGATAAAACGGGCACTCTCACTCAAGGCACGCCGAGTGTTGAAAGTGTATTCGCACTGAACGGCTCAGAACAAGATTTACTGCTGCTCGCAGCCGGACTAGAACAACATTCCGAGCACCCTATTGCGAAAGCGATTGTTACCAATGCAAAGCAAATCAGCACTGAGTTTGCCCATATTGAGCAGTTTAATAACTTACGCGGTAAAGGCGTAACTGGCGTCTGGCAAGGCAAAGCGGTTGCTGTGGTGTCACTTTCTCAAGCAATGAAAACCGATGTTGATTTAAGCGCATTTTCTGATGCAATAGCGCAATGCGAACAACAAGTTTGGACGCCAGTCGTCGTCACCGTCGACAACATAGCTCAAGGTATTATTGCTATCACCGACCCTATTAAGTCAGATGCAAAACAAGCAGTTCAAGCGCTACTCGCACTCAATATCACCCCTGTGATGCTTACCGGCGACAACCATTCCGTGGCTTCATCGATAGCCGCTCAATTGGGTATTGAACAAGTCATCTCTCAAGTATTACCGGATGAAAAAGCGCAACACATTGAGAAGCTGCAGCAACAAGGCAATACCGTTGCCATGATTGGTGATGGCGTTAACGATGCTCCTGCCCTCGCGCTGGCTAACATCGGTATCGCAATGGGCAGCGGCAGTGATGTGGCGATTGAAAGTGCGCAAATGACACTGCTTAACTCTTCGCCTATGTCGGTTGTGAAAGCGATTGAGCTTTCTAAAGCCACGGTGAAAAACATGAAACAGAATTTGTTTGGAGCGTTTGTATACAACTCTCTAGGCATTCCAATCGCAGCGGGCGTTCTCTTCCCTGCGTTTGGCTTTTTACTTAGCCCAGTCGTTGCAGGAGCTGCCATGGCACTTTCTTCAATTACTGTGGTGAGCAATGCAAATAGACTAAGATTATTTGAAACGACTTATCGTTCGTAGAGGTTATTATGGCTCTTAAAACCATCACTTTGGCCGTGCTATTAGGCACCGCAGGCACTGCTTACGCTGCTGATGTTATCAACCACAAATCTCCATACTGTGGTTGCTGCTCAGAATGGACAAAACACATGCAAGAGGCAGGATTTACTGTTGAAGAAAAACTGCATGATGATATGAATGCCGTAAAACAAGAGCTTGGCCTAGCACCTAAACTCGCCTCTTGTCATACCGCAGAAATTGGCGGCTATGTGTTTGAAGGGCATATCCCAGCAGAAGACATCAAGGCGTTTCTTGCGAACCCACCGAAAAATGCCAAAGGCCTTGCTGTACCGGGCATGCCAATGGGTTCTCCGGGAATGGAGTATGGCGACGAGAAACACGCCTACTCAGTGTATGCTTACAACGAGCATGGCCAAGTATTTGAATACCGCCATTATGAAGGCAATCAATAATCACGATTGTCTCATCAAGATAACGTAATGCTAAAACGCCCAGCCATGCTGGGCGTTTTTATGCCAATCTAGCAATGCTCACCCACATCCCATATGAGTTCGTTTTGGTTTTTTAACTCTTGGGGCACGATGTCACGATAGCTTTCTCGATATTCCCTTGGGGAAATTTTAAGGGTTTGTTTGAATACTTTATTAAACTGACTGGAAGACTTAAAACCTGAGTTCAGCGCGACTTGAGTAATGGTCTCGCTCCCCTCTCTAAGGGAATCGCAAGCAAGATTAATTCGAGTATGGTTAACAAACTCAACATAACTCATTCCAAGACTCTTTTTTAGTGTTCGGTTAAGGGTCGATGTGGACATATTCAGCTGATAGGCCACTTGGGATAACGAGAGGTCGTCAGCAGCGTTGAGCATAATAAAGTTCATCACCTGATTCGATTTGTCACACAACAAATAGTTATCGCTCGCCAACCGCACTGGCTGTTGCTTGAGAAGCTCAATAAACAGAGACAATATCGCCAATAACCTTTCTACCCCTTGCTTTTCAAACACGGTGAAATAGTGCTGCGTCATGGTGTGATCCAATTGGTACACGGCTCCTCGGCTAAACTGAATCAGCAATTGCTCTACAAACTCGAATTCGGCAATGTGCTTTAACGTCGCTAAACAGTTTTGCTCAATATGAATATATTTAGAAAGCAATGACTCTTTAGCCTCACAATCAAGCTTAAATGAATGAGGAACATTCGCGCCAATCAACTGTAACTCACCACTTTTCAGTACTTGCTTTTGATTACCAATAAACGATTCCACATAACCGGTTTCAATGAACACCATTTCCAGTTCAGGATGAAGATGAAAAGGACAAAAGAAGTCTACACCTTGATAACTTCGACAAGTTAAAGAGCGTGAAGAGTGAATATTGAGAACTTCAAAAACCGCTGACATATCAATCCTTAATATGCATTTTGACGTATGAGATATGATAACTATCAATATCATATTAACATGACAACATGCGATATGATAAACCGATCACACTTCATTTCGGCTGGCTAAATATAGGAAAAGCTTGATTCAAAACGACAAGTTTCCTTCGCTATCAATTGATGTAATGAGCTCAACAGAAAAGAGAGGTCATTATGAAAAAACTTGCCGTTATTATCTCAACCCTATTAGCTAGCCACGCAGCAAACGCATTCCAAATTGATACTGTCGACATTGCTAGCAAGAACACGCCTGATAATCACAAAGCGACGGTTATCCTTCCTGATGGTTACAACCAGCAGCAAGATTACCCAGTTGTTTATGTCCTACATGGCTGGAGTGGTGACTACAAAGTTTGGCACGAGAATACCAGCATCGCGAAGCAAGCCGATATCCATGACGTAATAATTGTTTTACCTGAGGGCAATTACGACAAATGGTACATCGATAGCCCAGTTAAAAAGCGCTCTAACTACCAAACTTACGTTGGCCAAGAAGTGGTTGAGTACATCGATAAACACTTCAGCACTAAAGCTGAAAAAACGCAACGCGCCATTACGGGTTTAAGTATGGGAGGTTACGGCGCGTTTAACGTTGCGCTCAATAATTTGGATACCTTTGGTAACATTGGCAGCATTAGCGGTGGCTTTGAACCCAAAGATTTCCGCTATAACTGGGGTTTAGAAGAAGTGTTTGGTGACTACGATAAGCACCCAACTAACTGGGACAACCGTGCGATTAAAAACATGGCACACAAGCTGATTTTCAAAGACATCAACATCACGATTGATTGCGGCATCGATGACTTCTTTATTAATTCGAACCGTGAGCTGCACACTAAGCTACAGCAATTGGAACTGGACCACGACTACACTGAACGTCCGGGAGGCCACACTTGGGTTTACTGGGACAACGCAATTCAATACCAAATGTTATTCTTCAAGAATAAGTTCGACTCGGCCAAATAAACTCCGTCTGCCTATAAACGACAAAACGCCCAGCTATGCTGGGCGTTTTCATTCATTTGTTCGCTGAGCAAGTGACTAGCTGACCAAATCGACCATCATGTCGATGTGTAAATCATCGTCATTCAGGCATGGAATAAAGGTAAAATTCTCGCCGCCACTTTCTAAGAAAATCTCTTGGCACTCTTCTGAGATCTCTTCCAATGTTTCTAAGCAATCAGCCGAGAAAGCAGGTGTCATAATATCCAGTGACTTAATGCCTTTAGCTGGCAGTGTTTCCAGCGTTTTATCCGTGTATGGCTGCAGCCACTCTTCGCGGCCAAAACGAGATTGGTAGGTCATGCCGATTTGATCATCATTCAAACCGAGCTCTTGCTTGAGTAATTCAGTGGTACGTTGGCAATGCTGCGGGTAAATATCTCCATTATCAGCATAGCGCTTAGGGATACCATGGTAAGAGCAAAGCAAGTAATCCGCTTGGCCCTTTTCAGCCCAAGAGCGACGCACGCTCTCGGCTAGTGCTTTGATGTACAGTGGATGATCATAATAATCTCGGATCAAACGATAACCCGGTAGCACTGGCATGTTTTTAAAAGCCAATGTCATGGCATCTGAAACTGCGCCTGTGGTTGTGCCTGAATATTGTGGGAATAGCGGCAACACAATCACTTCTTCAACGCCTTGGCTCATTAGCACCTCAAAGCCATCTTGCATGCTTGGATTGCCATAAGTCATGCCTAAAGCGACAGGCATATCCACTTTTTCAGCTAATTTAGCCTGTTGGCGTTTTGAATAAACCATCAACGGCGAGCCATCATCAAACCACACACTTTGGTATAGTTTCGCGACTTTAGGTGAACGAACAGGCAAAATGACACCTTGCAATATTGGCTGCCAAAGCAAGTCTGTAAGATCGACCACACGTTTATCACTAAGAAACTGTTTTAGAAATCGTTTCACAGCCGGAGCGGTTGGTGCATCTGGCGTGCCTAGGTTAACCAGCAATACGCCTTGTTTTTTGTTGTTTTTCATCGTATTCAAATTCGCGTTTTTAAGAAGCACTGTGCGAAACGCTTCTCTTCCTATTCGATTCGTTTGATAAGTTCAAACGTGCGGCTAACACTGTCACACTTTATTATACAAAGGCCGTGAGCCTTCATTTATCGTTATTTGTCTATTCTAAATTCAAGAACGTCTAGATTTAAGAACATCTAGACCTAAAGTACGCACATTCAGTACGTTAGATCATTTTCCTTGCATAAAAAAAGCGACCCTAAGGCCGCCTTCACTATAGCAAATTTTATGAGATATAAAATTACGCTAGTGCTTTTTCGATGTCTGCACTTACTTCAGCAACTGCTTTAGTACCGTCGAATTTTAGGTACTTAGTGTTGCCAGCTTCTGCTTCTTTACCGTAGTAAGAGATTAGCGGTGCAGTTTGATCGTGGTAAACGCCTAGACGAGCACGTACTGTCTCTTCTTTGTCGTCATCACGTACAACTAGGTCTTCACCTGTTACGTCATCTTTGCCTTCAACTTTTGGCGGGTTGTACACAACGTGGTATGTACGACCAGAAGGAAGGTGAGCACGACGACCAGCCATGCGCTCTACGATTACATCGTCAGCAACGTCGAATTCGATAACGTAATCAACGTCAACACCCATTTCTTTTAGGCCATCAGCCTGTGGGATAGTGCGTGGGAAACCATCTAATAGGAAGCCTTTTTCACAATCGTCTTGAGCGATACGCTCTTTGATTAGGCCTAGGATGATTTCATCAGAAACTAGCTGACCAGCGTCAATAACAGCTTTCGCTTGTTTACCAAGCTCAGTACCTGCTTTGATAGCAGCACGTAGCATGTCACCAGTAGAGATTTGCGGAATACCGTATTTATCCATGATGAAATTTGCTTGTGTGCCTTTACCTGCACCTGGAGCACCTAGAAGAATGATGCGCATGTTATATCCTCTTTTGTTTTAAAATGTATACCGAAGCTCACAATCCTTTGTGCTTACGCGAGCAAGGCGACGGTAAGTTTCGGTATATACCCAATCGTTGGGCGTTATGTTTCGGCGAGCAAAATACACGCCTTATTACTCACATTCAAGCCTGCAATTCTACCACAAATTAGCGTGGCGACGACTCAAATAAGACTAAAGAATGTTTAGCACGTCCGAGATAAAGCAAAGCATATATTGATTTAACGATATTGCGCCACTTTGCGCGAACATCAAACAAAAAGCCCGCAAAATGCGAGCTTTTTCATACCTGTTAGGGAATTACACCTTAGTCAAAAGTGTATTAATTGCACCCAAGAACTGAGAAGGATCTTCCATCGAACCACGCTCAGCAAGCATCGCTTGACCAAGTAGAACTTCAACCCAACGGCCAAAGGCTTCTTCGTCAGCTTCATCAGCCATACGCTTAACCAGTTCATGGTTTGGGTTAATTTCAAAGATGTACTTCACTTCAGGTGCCGCTTGGCCTGCCGCTTCTAACAGCTTAGCCATTTGTGTGCCCATATCAAAGTCATCAGTGACGACAACCGCAGGTGTGGTCGCGAGTTTGAAAGTTGTGCGTACTTCTTTAACACGCTCACCCAAGTACTCTTTAGTACGATCAACAACCGATTTGAACTCTTCTTCGGTCTCTTTCTGTTTTTCTTTATCCGCTTCGTCTTCGAATTGGGTTAGATCAAGACCCGCTTTGGTGATCGACTGGAACTGCTTGCCATCAAATTCAGTCAAGTAGTTCATCAACCACTCATCAATGCGGTCAAACATTAAGATAACTTCAATGCCTTTTGCTTTGAACTGCTCCAAGTGTGGGCTGTTCTTCGCCGCTGCGTAGCTATCTGCGGTTAAGAAGTAGATCTTATCTTGACCTTCTTTCATGCGCTCAACGTAGCCGTTTAGACCAACAGTTTGATCAGAAGTCTCAGTAGATGTTGACGCAAAGCGAAGTAGCGCAGCCACTTTTTCTTTGTTCGCCATATCTTCCGCTGGGCCTTCTTTTAACACTAGGCCAAACTCTTTCCAGAACGATTGGTATTTCTCTTCATCGTTCTTAGCCATGCGCTCAAGCACAGTCAGCACGCGTTTAGTACAAGCATTACGCAGTGATTGAGTCACTTTATTGTCTTGTAGAATTTCACGCGATACGTTTAACGGTAGGTCGTTGGAATCAATCAAACCACGCACGAAACGTAAGTAAGATGGCATAAACTGCTCAGCATCATCCATGATGAATACGCGCTGCACGTACAGCTTCAGACCAGATTTATGGTCACGGTTCATCATATCCCAAGGCGCTTTAGCCGGGATGTAAAGCAAGCTTGTGTAGTCGTTTTTACCTTCTACGCGGTTGTGACTCCACAATAGCGGATCAGCAAAATCGTGCGAAACGTGCTTATAAAATTCTTGATACTCTTCGTCAGTGATATCAGATTTGTTACGCGTCCAAAGGGCTTGAGCTTTGTTGATTTGCTCCCACTTTTTCTCGCCGGTTTCTTTGCCTTCTTCATCACGCTCTGCGGTTTGAATTGAGACAGGAATACCAATGTGATCAGAGTACTTACCAATCACTTCACGTAGGCGCCATTCGTTTAGGAATTCTTTACCTTCTTCACGCATGTGAAGCACGATATCAGTACCGCGAGTTTCTTTGCTAATGTCTTCAATGGTGTACTCGCCTTCACCCGCAGAGTGCCATTGCACCGCTTGGTCAGCGTTAAGACCAGCAGCACGAGTGCGCACCGTTACCGCATCCGCCACAATAAATGCTGAGTAGAAACCAACACCAAACTGACCGATTAGCTGAGAGTCTTTGCTCTGGTCTTCAGACAGTTTTGAGAAAAATTCAGCCGTACCCGATTTAGCAATTGTACCAAGATGTTCAATCACATCTTCGCGGCTCATACCAATACCATTATCAGAAATGGTTAACGTGTTGGATTGTTCGTCAAACGTCAGTTTTACACCAAGATCTGCATCACCTTGATACAAGTCTGCATTTGATAACGCTTGAAAACGTAATTTATCTGACGCGTCAGAAGCGTTAGAAATCAACTCACGCAAAAAGATCTCTTTGTTTGAGTACAGTGAGTGGATCATTAAATGAAGCAGCTGTTTTACTTCAGACTGAAAGCCACGAGTTTCTTTGTTGTGATTTGCGGTTTCGCTCATGTTTACTCCATAACATCTATACTTATCAGGCTCCTAGAATAACTCTTGGGCGCATAGGATGATGATTGTTAATAAACATGAGGGTGAGAAATGTAAATTCAAGGTCAAAAATTATAAAAACAATGTTTTTTTGATTTTCAATTGTCTATCCTGCCGCTACTCGACAGCAATTCTCTGGATGGGCATTCGCCGTATTTTATTGGCTAAAACACCATAATAATGCGAAGTCAAAAATTATAAAAACAGTGTTTTTTTGAATTTCAATTGACTATCCTACGGCGTAATAATTCATCATATAAAACTGAGACTCTTTCGGGTGATATTTAAGACCTTCCATAAGGCCAAACTAAATGAGTAATATCGGTACTAAGTTTAATCTTGCGAACACATTTACGTTCGATCCAAACACCAATTCGCTGCTTGAACAGCAACACGAAGAAGTCATTCGCCTTGGCAGTAATGAGAGTCGCATCCTTTTACTACTTTGTGAGAAGCCTAACCAAGTCATTTCTCGCAATGATCTGCATGATTTTGTTTGGCGTGAACAAGGCTTTGAAGTGGATGACTCTAGCTTAACTCAAGCTATCTCTACTTTACGTAAGCTGCTAAAAGACTCAACCAAATCACCTGAGTTCGTTAAAACCGTGCCTAAACGCGGTTATCAGCTTATTTGTTCTGTTGAGCGCACCACTCCGATCATGAGCGGTGATGAATCACCACTTGAGCAAACAGAAGATGAGATCGTAGAAAGCGCACCAGAGCCAGAAATCAACTTAGCCGAAGATATCGAGCGTGAAGTTGAAATTCCTGCCGTTGCTGCTGAAAAGAACCCCGCTAATCAAAAGCCTCGACTGATTAAAGCGGCGATAGCTATCGCGTTAGCATTGCCTTTATTAGCGCTAATTGTCGATCGTCCAATCGAGTCACAATTTAGACAGCTAGCGGTTTACGATAATGTTGAAGTGAAAACTCCAGTTAACCATCCAGACCTTTCGTCTTGGCAACCTGTGATTGAACGTTGTGTAAACCGATACAACCACGCGCACTCAGGCAGTGTTGCTCCGGTAGAAGTCATCGCCACTGGCGGACAAAACAATCAGCTAGTTCTGAACTATATTCACCGTCTCGAACATTCCGGGGAAAACGTTACTGTTCGTATTTTTTCTGAACAAGACAACTTAGCCGATTTGTGTCAGTAGGGAGTGTAAAATGAATCAAAAAATGGCCTTAGCCCTACTTGCACTTTCTGCACTATTTAGTAGTTGGATCTACTGGGGCAGCGATATTCAAGTTGAAAAAACCATCACCTCAAAAGAGTGGCAATCGAAGATGGTGACGTTTATCAATGGCGACATGCAAGAGGATGCGGTCGGCCCATTGCGTCGTGTTGATGTGGTATCCAATGTGAAGTACTTGCCGAACGGAACATACATTCGCGTTGCAACCGTACGTTTATACTCAAGCGATAAGCAAAGCGATGGCGTAATCAATATATCCGAAACTGGCGATTGGGAAATCAGTGATAACTATCTGCTCATTTCACCGACGCAGTTTAAAGATGTCTCTTCGGCGCAAACCAAAGACTTCACGCCAGTTCAGTTAAAACTGATCACCCAAATCTTCAAAATGGACGCGCAGCAAAGCCGCCGCATTGATATTGTTAATGAAAAGACGTTACTTTTGACTAGCCTAAGTCACGGTTCTACGGTACTTTTCTCTAACTAGCACTCAATGATACAAGGGAGCACGACGCTCCCTTTTTATTTACCATGGATTGGATTAACTCCTTTGGGCTATTTATCGGCTCACTCTCTGCAAACACTCTTGCTGCCCTTTCTGGCGGGGGAGCTGGCTTATTGCAGTTCCCTTTACTGCTATTTTTAGGGCTACCCTTTTCGGTTGCTTTAGCGACCCATAAAGTCGCAAGCGTCGCTCTAGGGTTAGGCGCAGCGGCCACTCACATCAAGCAAAAGACCATTCAACTCAATCACGCCTTATACGTCATTTTGGTCGGCAGCATTGGCGTAGTGATTGGCGCTAATATCATCCTTCTTATCCCTGAACAGATTGCCGAGAAAATGTTGGGCGCAATGATTCTCGCGCTAGGCATCTATTCTCGCTGTAAAAAGCAGCTTGGCCAATCTGAGCACCCTATCCATCGAGATAACTTAGGTTGGATAATGGGTGGTGTAGGCCTAATGCTGATTGGCATCATCAACGGTTCACTGACCGCTGGCTCTGGCCTATTAGTCACACTGTTTCTAGTGCGTTGGTTTGGCTACAGCTATAAACAAGCGGTGGCATTGACGATGATTTGCGTTGGCCTATTTTGGAATGGCATTGGCGGCGCAGCCGTCGCCCAAGCTGGTGCACCTATATATTGGCCTTGGCTACCGATTCTATTATTAGGCTCTTTCTTTGGTGGCAGCCTTGGCGCTTACCTTTCCACTCGCTATAGCAACCAAGTAATCAAAGTGTGCTTTGAGGTTTTAACATTACTGGTTGGACTAAAACTGCTGATTTAGAGGATTTATGGACAAAGCAATTATCAATATTTACTACTGCCGACAATGCAATTGGATGCTTCGCTCTACTTGGCTAAGCCAAGAGCTGCTGCATACGTTCAGTGAAGAAATAGACAGTATTTCTTTGCACCCTGATACTGGTGGCCGATTCGAGATTCATTGCAACGGTCAACTGATTTGGGAAAGAAAAACAGATGGCGGCTTTCCTGAAGCGAAAGTTCTAAAGCAAAGAGTTAGAGATATCATTGACCCAGAGCGCGATCTGGGCCATTCAGACAGCAAATAGAAACCTAACTTAGCGAGGTTTCTACCAGTGTGTCACCTTCAAAGCTCACCACTTTGATGATGTTATTTTCAAGCAAGCCATAACTTGCAGCATGACCATTACGTGGAAAGGTCACTGACCCCGGGTTAAAAATAAACTGCTCACCATCAAGCTCTGCGACTGGTATATGTGTATGACCATGCACAATAACATCGCCTTGTTTTAGTGGTGGGCGCTTAGCGCTGTTATACAAATGACCATGGGTGACGAATAAACGCTGCCCTGTGGGTAATAGTACCCAAACGTAATCTGTCATCATTGGGAATGACAACAGCATTTGATCCACTTCGCTATCGCAATTACCACGCACGGCAATAATACGATCCGCATATTGATTGAGTAACTCAGCCACTGCGGGCGGGTTATAACCTTCTGGAACAGGGTTTCTTGGACCATGGTTAAGTACATCACCCACCAGCACTAAGGTCTCAATACCGGATTTTTCAAACTCAGCGATCACTCTCTCGGTTGCCGGTAAACTACCGTGCAGATCTGAGGCAAAAAATAAATTCACAACACCACTCTCCTCAAAATAATTGAGGCTATTCTAACGTTAATCCTCGTCACGAGCCATGCCGTTAATAACGATGTTGTTGTAACTGACCATACCTATCACGTTGCCATTCTCTATCACGGGAGCACGGCTGATGCCGAAGCGCTCAAACAGGCGCGCGCAATATTTCACGTTCATCTCTGGGTCTACGCAAAGTGCTGGCTTCGTCATGATCTCGTAAATGTTGGTTCGCTCAGCAGAGCGGTTCTGCGCCAATACTTTTTTGGCAATATCATTCATTAGCACTAAACCAAACTCATCATCTTGATTGCGCTTATTCACCACCAGCGCCTTCACTTCATTTTGCCGTGCGGTTTGAATCCCTTCTTGGACTGTTATCAGGCCATCAACTAATACATACGTTGCAGCCATCACATCTCTCACTCGAGTAATAGGTTGTGCTGTCATAATTCATCCTCAACCACTTTAGTTAACTTTTCGACTTGGTGAGCAACACCAACCGCGTCTTCAATATCGATTTGAATCGCAATGCCTTGACCAGACTCTTGATCAAATTCCCCTACCTCACTGATGGTTTCTAAAATGTGCCGCGATAGATGCTCTTCCACCACAAACAAAATCACATCTTTCTGTACTTTGAGAGTCAGGCCAAAGAAGGTTCGCTTTTGATTTAATCCTTGCCCTCGGGCATTGTTAATCACTGTAGCCCCAGTAGCCCCCGCATCACGGGCGGCATCTAGCACTGCATCTGTCTTACCATCTTCAACAAAGGCCAATATCAGCTTAAAGCGCATTTTCCTTTTCCTCTTGATTAGATTCTTTATTCAACCATTGAGTGATTTGGGCATAGGCCATCACTGAAATGATCGGAAATAGACTGGCAAAAGCAATCAAGCCAAAGCCATCTATCATCGGGTTACGCCCCGGAACGGTCGACGCCAACCCTAAACCCAATGCGGCAACTAAAGGTACAGTCACCGTTGAAGTCGTCACGCCGCCAGAGTCATACGCGAGCGGAATGATAAGCTTAGGGGCGTAAAACGTTTGTATCACCACCACCACGTAGCCGACGATGATGTAGTAATGAATAGGGTCTCCCACCACAATGCGGTAACTGCCAAGAGAAATGCCAATAGCAACCCCAAGTGCAACAGCAATACGCAGGCCATTAACGCGAATACTGCCACCAGAAACTTGATTAGCTTTTATCGCCACCGCGATGAGTGATGGCTCTGCAATGGTCGTGCTAAAACCAATACAAAATGCGAACAAATACACCCAGTAGTAGTCCGCCCAAGTAAGCGACTGGCTAACACTAATGCGCATTTCAGTCAGAAATTCAGGCTCGGTAAGCTGCTGAGCCATCGTCTCACCCAGTGGAAACAATGCAAGCTCCAGCCCCATTAAAAACAGCGACAAGCCTAAAATAACGTAGAGGAAACCAAGAATGACCTTAGGTAAATTGGTGACTGGTCGGCGTAAAACCGCAAACTGAAAACCAAAGATAATCGTGGCGATGGGCACCACATCGGTGATGGTATCGAGAAACGTGGCTAAGAACTGCTCAAACATTAGGCCACCACCATACCGTAGACCATGACAAACATCATGGGTAACAAAGAGGCAAATGCAATTAAGCCAAAACCATCAATCATTGGATTACGGCCTTTAATGGAGGAGGCCAAACCCACCCCCAAAGCCGTAACTAAAGGAACAGTAATGGTTGAAGTGGTAACACCGCCAGAGTCATAAGCCACGCCGATAATACTCTCCGGTGCGAATCCGGTGAGAATCACCACCCCGACATAGCCACCGATGATCAGATAGTGAATCGGCCACCCTTTGAGAATTCTCAGTACGCCCAAGACAATCGCAAACCCGACCGATAACGCCACAGTTAATCGAAGGCCATTGGAATACGACTCTCTCGCCTCAAGTTGATTGGCTATCATGCCGCCTTCCGCCGCTACTTCTGCCGCTTCATCTGCAATAGCGGTCAATGCAGGCTCAGCCACTGTCGTGCCAAACCCCAAACAGAAGGCAAAGAGCAAAAGCCAAACCACACTGCCTTTTCGAGCAAAGGCCTGTGCCATGGTTTCACCAATGGGGAATAACCCCATTTCAAGTCCAAAGATAAAAAACGTTAACCCGAGGACTACCAACATTAAACCAAAAGCGATCGATAGCAGATTCGGTAGTGGCTCTTGCAAGACCACAATTTGGAAAAAACCAATGACAACAATGATGGGCAGCAAGTCGCGTAAACTACCGAACATAGCTTTGATTAACGCGGTCAGTGCTTGCATAGGCTTCTCCATCAACTGAGCAATAAGAATTCGGTGTATTCCTTCACCGTTTGTATTTATCTTGCCAAACAACCAGCCACTGGTTTGTGATGAGCACAGCGTCACGCACTCAATATGTAACAAAATATTAATTCTGTGACTCTATACTCACCCGTGGCCCTATCTCTATTGAGATTTAACACACTTATGTAAGCCAATGATCCGATTTGAATTTAAATCGCTATAATTAGAAATCAGACAGGGAGGTTGTAATGAAAATTTTATTGACTGGCGGCACAGGATTCATCGGCAAAGAACTTCTTAAACACTTAACCACTCATGAGGTGGTGTTACTTACTCGTTCACCCGATAGAGCCAAGCAAGCGATCAATCATGCCGATCTAGGCAATATTACTTATATCTCCCATCTCAATGACCTGCATGATCTCAATGATTATCAAGCGGTGATAAACCTCGCCGGTGAGCCCATTGCCGACAAACGCTGGAGTCAAAAGCAAAAGAAAGAGATCTGTGATAGCCGTTGGACTGTTACTGAGAAACTGGTCAGCCTAATACATGCAAGCACCACACCTCCTGCCGTATTTATTAGTGGTTCTGCCGTTGGCTATTACGGCGATCAGCAAGATCACCCATTCGATGAAAGCCTACAAGTTCACAGCCAGCACTTTTCTCATCAGGTTTGTGTTAAATGGGAAGAGATCGCCAATCGCGCGAGTTCAGAGCAAACTCGGGTCTGTATTTTACGTACTGGAATCGTACTCGGCTGCCATGGCGGCGCATTGGCAAAAATGGTGCCTCCTTATAAGTTGGGCTTAGGTGGCCCCATTGGTTCAGGGGAGCAGTTCTTACCTTGGATTCATCTGCTCGATATGGTGCGCGGCATAGTGTATCTGCTCGAAACAGAACATGCCCATGGTGATTTTAACCTCTGTGCTCCTCATCCAGTCACCAACCGAAACTTTAGTAGAACCTTAGCCAAAGTATTAAAACGACCACACATTCTGTTTACGCCCAAATGGGCACTTAAATTAGCCATGGGTGAAAGCTCAGAACTGCTGTTTGATAGTGTGCGCGCAAAACCGAAAAAACTCACTGAACTTGGTTTTATTTTTAGCTATTCACGCCTAGAACCAGCACTGAAAAACATCTTACAACATCACGAATAATCCTTTACTCTTAACCGCTTAAGGACTTCGGTTAAGGGAAGATAAATGTCGAAAGCGATTTTAATTACCGGTTGCTCAACGGGTATCGGCTATGAGGCTGCTCACGCGTTACACAAACGTGGCTATCAGGTCATAGCGTCATGTCGAAAAGAAGAAGATGTCATCAAGTTACGGCAAGAAGGACTCACCTGTATCCAGCTTGATCTCGCTGATAGCGACAGTATCTCTAGCGGCGTGCAACAAACCCTTAAAATCACTGAAGGGAAGCTGTATGCCCTATTTAATAACGGTGCTTATGGTCAGCCTGGCGCCTTAGAAGATCTCCCAACGCAAGCACTGAGAGAGCAATTTGAAACTAATTTTTTTGGTTGGCATCAGCTAGTCCAAGAGGTTTTGCCGGCAATGCGCGCGCAAAATCACGGCCGGATCATACAAAACAGTTCTGTGCTTGGCTTTGCGGCAATGAAGTATCGCGGTGCTTATAACGCCTCTAAATTCGCCTTAGAGGGTTGGACAGACACCATGAGGTTAGAACTTTTAGACACCGAAATTCAAATCAGTCTAATTGAACCCGGCCCGATAGAAACCGCCTTTAGAGCCAATGCCCTAGCAGCTTTCAAGAAATGGATAAACATCGAGAACAGCGTTCATTCAGCGCAATACCAACAACAAATCGCGCGATTAGGAAAAGAAAACTCAAACAACGCCTTTGTTTTGCCACCGTCGTCATGTGTTGCGCCCCTAATACACGCCTTAGAAGCAAAGCAAGCTAAGATTCGTTATCGCGTAACAAAACCGACCAAAGTATTTGCTGTTTTGAAGCGCTTATTGCCAACGCGCTTACTCGACAAAATTCTTGCCAAAGCCGCTTAAGGTGTCATTTTAACGTAACAATTGCACTCTACTATTAACAATGAAGTCACTACCCAGCGTCTCATTCGGTAAGATTGCATGTCACTAAATCAATTAAATTGGCTGTGTGTGAGTGTTGCGCTAACTCTGTTTCTCGTAATATGAACACCTTCGCTTGCTAAACGCCATCACATTTTTGATGGCGTTTTTGTTTGTCACTTCACATCCGTAACTCGCGGGCAAGACTTGATTAATCCTTACCTCGCCCATATCTTTGATTTATCAGAGACAAATGGTAAGGACATCTCGATATGCAATCTCCTTTTATCGTCGAGCTAAACGAACAAAACTTTCGCCAAGTACTAGAAGGCTCAATGCAAACGCCTGTATTGATCCATTTTTGGGCTCCGATGAGCCAAGAAAGCAGTGAAGCTATCCCACAACTGCAGCAACTCACGCAGCAGTATAATGGCGCATTCACACTCGCTCTACTTAACTGCGAACAAGAGCAAGTGATCGCCTCTCAATTTGGTGTACAAACCTTACCAACCATCGCTTTGTTCATAAATGGTCAACCTGTTGATGGCCTTGGTGGTCCTCAGCCATTGGAAGCAATTCAGCAACTATTAGCCAAACACTTGCCAAGCCAAGAAGAACTGACGCTAAAACAAGCATTAGAATTGATTCAGATTGACCAACATGCGCAAGCATTGACTTTACTGCAATCTCTACCTGATGAGCTCAAAAACAAGGGCGACATTAAGTTAGCGCTAGCCGATTGTTATTTAGAGACACAAGATTTTGCCCAAGCTGCTAACCTGCTGGAACATATTCCACTTGAATACCAAGACAATTACTATAAAGGCTTAATCGCCAAACTGGAGTTACAGCAACAATCCGCCAATAGCCCTGAAATTCAATCATTAGAAGCAAACTACGCGGACGATCAAAACAACACTGAACTGGCTATCGAGCTGGCTCTTAGCTATCACAAGGTTAACCGTGATGAAGAAGCGCTTGAAGTATTGTGGGGACATTTAAAGACCAACCTAAATGCACAAGACGGTGATGTGAAGAAAACCTTTATGGATATCTTGAGCGCTTTAGGTCAAGGCCACGCTGTTGCAGGCAAGTACCGCCGCCAGCTTTATTCGGTCCTTTACTAGAGTAAAGATAAAATAGCGCTAAATCATACTGTTAGGGCCGAACTATTTCGGCCTTAATTTTTATTAATTCGGGATAATATCTCGCAAACCCTTTGTGATTAACTTTAATTTAAGTAACAATAGCAACAAATTAATATTAAAGGACTTTCTTATGCCTCTAGATACACTCATCGTCACCGCGGTATTTGTCATTGTTGTTATTGCTATCGTGGTTGCCGGTGTAAAAACCGTTCCTCAAGGTAATCATTGGACAGTAGAGCGATTTGGCCGTTACACCCACACACTAAAGCCTGGCTTAAACTTTATCATTCCTTTCATTGATGGCATTGGCCATAAGATCAACATGATGGAGCGCGTACTGGATATTCCTGCGCAAGAAGTCATCTCAAAAGATAACGCTAATGTCACCATTGACGCGGTTTGTTTCGTACAAGTGGTAGATGCAGCGAAAGCCGCTTATGAAGTAAACGATCTTGAGCACGCAATTCGTAACTTAACACTGACTAACATCCGTACTGTTCTTGGTTCTATGGAACTGGATGAAATGCTCAGTCAACGTGACCAAATCAACGTTAAACTACTGTCTATCGTTGATGAAGCCACTAACCCTTGGGGTGTGAAAGTGACGCGTATCGAAATCAAAGACGTTCAGCCACCAGCAGACCTTACTGCTGCGATGAATGCGCAGATGAAGGCTGAACGTAACAAGCGTGCGGATATTCTAGAGGCGGAAGGTGTTCGTCAAGCTGAGATCCTAAAAGCAGAAGGTCACAAACAATCAGAGATCTTAAAAGCCGAAGGTGAAAAACAAGCCGCAATTCTTCAAGCAGAAGCACGTGAACGTGCAGCGGAAGCAGAAGCTCGCGCGACTGAAATGGTTTCAACAGCAATTGCTCAAGGTGATATGCAAGCGGTTAATTACTTTATTGCTCAAGGCTACACCGATGCACTGAAATCTATCGGCCAAGCAGAAAACGGTAAGATCATTATGCTGCCACTTGAAGCTTCTGGCCTAATGGGCTCGGTTGCTGGTATCGCAGAGATGTTTAAGCATCAACAAGATAAGTAGAGGTTAACGTGTTTGAGATTCTAGACAGCATTAATTATTGGCATTGGCTTGCATTTGGCTTAGCGCTATTAGCAGCGGAACTACTCGGTACCGCTGGTTACATGCTGTGGCTTGGCATCTCAGCGCTCGCCGTTGGCCTTATACTGTCTATATTGCCAATCAGTTGGCAACTGCAATGGGTTAGTTTTGGTGTATTTTCATTACTGACCACTTGGCTTTGGTGGCGTAAGCAGCTTCAAAGTGACAAAAATGATGACCAATCACGCGATCTTAACCAAAAAGATAAGCAGTTAGTCGGACAAGTTATCACTCTGGAAGAAGATATCCCCGCAGGTAAAGCTCGTATTCGTATCGGCGATACCACGTGGTCTGCTTATAGCCAGCAAAAGCTAGCAAAAGGTACTGTGGTTCAAGTGACCGAAATGAAAGGCATCACCCTAACTATTGAGCCAAAAGTGGACTAAACACCTTACCCAAGACGCTGAAGGGAGCTTAACGAGCATTGCTTTTATTAGCACTGCACGGTAAAGCTCCTTCTTTATACCTATCAGTTAATCACTTCCTAAATATTAAAATTAAGCTCTCAGCGCACTGCTCTTTATAACCAATTGGAACTGTAAATTACGTTTCGAAATATCCAACTCCGAATTCTATCTAGCTTCTATCTTGAGCCTACCTGAGACACTACCTTAATAATCAGCAACTTATAGAAACCCTAACGTTAAAGCCGACCCAACTATACGCAACTAATTTCAATCAAAACTCTAAGTTATCAGTTATTTGTTGCAACAAATTATCATTTTTATTTGATCTTTGTCGGACTGTTTTCATACTAAAGGTATCTCATAAATATTGAGATGAGTCACAAAAACAACGAGGATTTATTATGAAAAGTATTATTGCTCTATTTTGCTCTGCGCTGCTATCTTTCTCTGTTTTCGCTGGTGCTGGTAACAGTACAGAACGCGGCCCTTGGGTAGATTGTAAAGGTTCAGGCCATTCAGATTACACACCAAGCGATGTATGTAAATCAGAAGGTGGGATGATTAAGTAGTGTCTACCTTCAAACAAAACTAAAAAGCGCGACATCAAATGCCGCGCTTTTTCTTTATTCTGTATATCTTGCTTACTGACTGACTAGCCAAGCAAGAATCTGTTTACGTTGATTTACGTCCGCTTCTGAATACCAGTGGCTCAGCATGCTTAATGCTTTAGAGCCTTCTAAACCCTGCGGATTTTCAACGGTGCGATTGGCAAACGCCCAATTGACGAATGTTTCTGATTCTTCAGTTGATGCCTTTTTCAGCCAGTATTGAATCATAGATTCTGGGCCAATTTCATTTGGTTCTACAGCTAAACTAGGTGCAATTGATGCGGTCTGAGCCACAATCTGAGCAGTGTTCTTAGACTGAACTGTGATGCCGTGTTCTTTATTAAAACTCGCCAGCTCTGCAGTGTAATCTCGCATGATGGCGTTACTAGGTGGTAATACATCAAGTGTAAAGTCTAGATGCTTACCATTTTTGTCAACCAACGCGACCTTAGGATCTTGGTTGAATGCTTGAGCTTGAGTAGTACGAAGCACTCGCATGGTCGGCTTTAAACTCACTTGGGTATCTTTAGCCGTAAAGCTCAAAACAAAAGCGTGAGAGTTAAATTTCTCTCTGTCACCTTGGCCATCAATCAATTTCTCCATACGGAAAACAATTTGATTGGTACCATTATCTAAAGTGAAATCTGAATCACTGGTAAAGTTAGCAAAGCCTTGCTCTTCACCATCAATAATAATTGGCGCTAATTCGTGATGAAAGTTTAGTCCAACTTCCGCATGTGGAGCGAATGAAGCAGTCATTACACCAATAGCCAACAAGGTTTTCATTACCTTCATTTATAATCTCCTGATAGAAAAAACGAGCATTCTCGAAAGAATGCTCGTGAAATAAGACAGTTAGACTAACTAATAAGACTTAGCTTAGAAGTAGTATTCAGCACCAAACATAACGTTAGTGAAGTCACCTGACTGCTTATCGCCGTCGAAGTCGTAATCACGTACGTCGAAGTATAGGATAGCGCTAGGCATTAGGTAACCAACACGACCAGTAACCGCGATATCGCCATCATCTTCACCGATTGCATCCTTCGCATCAGATGCTGAAGTTGCTGCGTAGCCTGCTTTTACAAACCATTTTTCGTTGATTTGGTAAGCTGCTGTTAGAGATACTGCGTCTTGACCGTTGTCAGCTGAACCAGAACCAGTTTCAACGTTCATCGCTTTGTAGCCACCAGTGAACGTGAAATCACCTAGGAACAAGCTACCACCAACGATGAAGTAATCAGAAGCGTAGTTTGTTTTAGTCGATGGCGCAGTGCCTGCCCAAGTATCAGTATCTTTGTCGTATTTCCACTCTGCGTCTACTGCAGTTTTGTACTCACCGCGACTGTAGTAACCAGCGTGGATGCTGAACATATCTGCTGAGTAAGAACCCGCGATACTTGCTACCATAGCATCAGTATCTGCTTCCATACCACTTAGAGTAGCTTGAACGTTGAAGCCACCGAAGTTTACAGAATCGTAACGGATAGTGTGGTCAGCACGGTCTTGGAAAGTTACGTCAAGGTCGTTGTTCCAGTCAAATACGTTACCTAGACCTGGGTTAGTGTGTGGCCAATCCACGTAGTTGTATGCTGCAACTAGCTGACGACCGTATTTAAGAGAACCGAAACCGTCCCATGCGAAACCAAGGTAAGTATCACGAGCACCTAGACCACCAGTGTTATCACCGTTGTTCGCGTTGCCACCTTCCATCTGCCAGATGAAGTCAGGTGTTAGTTCGTCAAACTCAACTACGCCGCGGAAACCGATACGAGATTCGATGTCTGCTTGAACTTTGTTTTCGTTCTCAGCGTTTTGGTAAATAAGAGCACCCGCTGCTTGACCGTAGAATTGTACTGCGTCACCAACAACTTGTACTGCTGCGTTTGCTGAACCCGCTACTGCAGCTGCTGCCACTGCCGCACCTACTAGAGTGCGTTTGAAAAATTTGTCCATGGAAAAACTCCTAAAAATGGATATAGCTGTTTTATGTTTTCTCCCCTTAGTTGGCCGCCGAAGGGAGAAGGTATTCCTAATTAAATCTCAACCAGTCAATTTAGATTGATTTAGATTTTTAAGTTGCTGCATACACGTTGTGTATCCATGGGGCTTAGACTAACTTCGCGACAAAAAACATCAATGAGAACTTAATTTCTTTATAAAAAAATATGAGCTACGGCATACTTTTTAAAAAGTAGTGATCTGTGTCGAAAATATTTTTTGAACTTTACTAAATAAAACTTAAGTCACTAAAAAACAAACACTTAACAAAGATAAGCAAGAAATAATTTTGAACCTGATCGCATCAAACAACCCTTTAACAATCAGCAAAAAAGAATTATGACTCACATCACGGATTATTTTATCTAGTAAAAAATTAAAACTTATCAGGTTAATTTTGCGCAAAAAAAAACGACCAAGATTGCTCTTAGCCGTTTATTTACGAAAGATTTAGTTACATTAGTTCGACTAAATCTTGCTCTGTCCTTATTTCAATCCCTAACTCTTGTGCCTTCGCAAGCTTTGAGCCTGCATTTTCACCGACAAACAAGATATCGGTTTTCTTCGAGACACTACCCGTCACTTTTGCACCGAGCTGTTGCAAAGCCGCTTTGGCGTCACTACGAGATAACTGAGACAAAGAACCCGTTAAAACAACCGTTTTCCCAGCCAATGGCTGCGGTACCGATTTATCACGCTCTTCAATTGCAGGCCAATTGACACCTTGGTCGATTAAATCTTGGATTACTTGTTGGTTCTTCTCTTGAGCGAAAAAGCTCATCAAATGGCTGGCAACTATCGCGCCGATATCTTGCACTTCAATCAAGCTGTCGTGGCTAGCCGCCATCACTGCAGGTAAGGTTTTGTAATGATTCGCCAAATTTGCCGCTGTAGCTTCACCCACTTCGCGAATTCCAAGCGCATATAAAAAGCGTGGTAACGTCGTTTGTTTCGATTTTTCTAGTGCATCAACTACATTTTGTGCCGATTTAGGCCCCATGCGATCTAGAACTGTGATCACACCGGCGCTGAGTTTGAATAAATCGGCTGGCGTCTCTACCATTTCACGATCGACCAATTGCTCTATCACTTTATCCCCCAGCCCATCAACATCTAGAGCTTTACGAGAAACAAAATGCTTTAGCGCTTCTTTTCGCTGAGCTTGGCAGACTAAACCACCGGTGCAACGCGCCACAGCTTCACCTTCAACGCGTTCTACCGCTGAGCTACATACAGGGCAAGCATCTGGAAACACAATCTCTTGGGCCGAATCCGGACGGCGATCTTTTACGACAGACACCACTTGTGGGATAACATCACCAGCGCGGCGAATAATCACACTGTCACCTATTTTTACACCTAAGCGCTCAATCTCATCGGCATTGTGTAATGTGGCGTTACTTACCGTCACACCACCAACGAAAATAGGCTCTAGCTTAGCAACAGGGGTAATCGCACCAGTTCGTCCTACCTGAAATTCCACATCATTAAGAACGGTGATCTCTTCTTGCGCAGGGAACTTATACGCAATAGCCCAACGAGGTGCTCGAGCTACAAAACCCAAACGTTCTTGCAGCGCAATCTCATCTACTTTTATCACTACACCGTCAATTTCATACGCTAACTCATCACGGCGCGTTAAAATATCGTGGTAATACGCTTTTACTTCATCCAGTGTATTCACTTGTTTTGTTTCAGGGCACATTGGCATACCCCATCCCTTCAACTGAAGGAAACGCTCGTAATGGCTCGATGAAAGTTCGGCTCCCTCTACCACTCCTACGCTATATGCGTAAAAGCTAAGTGGGCGAGTGGCAGTAATACGAGAATCGAGCTGGCGCAAACTACCAGCCGCAGCGTTACGTGGGTTAACAAATGTTTTTTCACCTTTTTTTAGAGCAATTTGGTTCAGTTTGTCGAAGCCTGCTTTAGGCATAAATACTTCACCACGAACTTCAATTCGGCTTGGCCAGCCTTCTCCACGTAATTTCAGTGGAATCGCGCTAATGGTTCTCACGTTCTCAGTAATGTTCTCTCCCGTTGCACCATCACCACGTGTGGCAGCTTGAACAAGAACACCATCAACATAAAGAAGACTTACCGCCAAGCCATCCAGTTTTGGCTCACAACAAAACTTATCAAAAGTCGCACTTGGAATGCGATCGCCCATACGTTTGTGGAAACTTTCTAGCTCACCGTCATCAAACGCATTGTCTAGCGACAACATTGGAATTTCATGAACCACAGACTCAAACCCAGCTAAAGGCTGACCGCCAACACGCTGACTTGGCGAGTCAATCGTGACTAACTCAGGATGCTGTTGTTCGATATCTAGCAACTCTCGCATCAAACGATCATATTCTACATCAGGAATTTCAGGGCTATCTTCCACATAGTAGCGCACTGCGTGGTAGTGAAGAGTGTCACGTAACTGTTCGAGTTTTTGTTGGATTTCTGTCGACATGGCTCGCTCGTAATAAAAAGAGAAATTGCGAATGTGGTGAGTATACGAAGTCCTCTCCACCACGCAAACAATATTGCTCAACTAACGGCTTCGCTTGAGTGAGCAGATAGAAATAAAATAGGCTCCTACTTGAGGAGCCTATGTTTTAATCAGACTAAATTTAGATTAGCTGTTTTGCTTCGCTTTAAACTGCTGAATTTGTGCGCGGTACGCATCAAGGCGATTTGGCGTCATCAAGTTACGTGCATCATCTAAAACATTCGCGCCAAGGTCGTCAGCAATCTGCTGCGCTGTTTTCAGCATCAGCTTGAAGTTTTGCTCCGCATCGCCAAAGCAAGGCAATGTCATAAAGAATGAGATACCTTTGGTTGAGAACTCAGCAGGGTCGTCATGTTTTAAAGTGCCGGGTTGCATCATGTTCGCAACACTAAACAATACCTTGCCGGTACCTGATAAATCCGCATGACGGTGGAAGATGTCCATCTCGCCATAAAGCAAGCCATTTTGCTGCATGCTATCAAACAGCTTAGTACCAACAAACGCTTCATCACCAGAACAATGCACATTCAGCACAATCACTTCAAGTTCAGGTTCAGCCTCTTCTTCAACAACTGGGGTTGCCGCTTCAACGCTATCCGTTTGTTCAAGTTCAGCGATAGTGGTATCGGCTGAAACGACTTCTGGCTGAACTTCTGGCTCGTCAAGAGAAGAGAACGAAGGAATTTCGATTTCTTCTTCTACTTCATCACTTTTATCAGTTGCCGCTTTTGAACCTGGCTCTTGATAATCATCAATCAATGGATCGCTGGTTATCTCTGGTTCAACAAACTCAGGCTCTTTTCGCTCTTTGCGGATAATTTCAAAATCATCTTCCGGAGCAAATCCACGCTCCGAACTGCGATCAAACACCTCATCGTTGTCTACGTCTAATGTGCCTAATGGCTTATCACCAAATTTAGACTTTCCTTCTTTTTTACTTGTCCACAATCCATGGAACAACAGCGCCACGATGGCCAGTGCACCAACACCGATGAGTACAATTCGCAATTCCGGCATGTTTTACTCTCATTTGCTTAGCCGACAACAAACTCAGGCTAAGTGATTTAAATCTGAAACTGAATCCAATTACTTTACCAAAGTTAACTGGGTGTTTAGAACAAATTAATGTGAGAAGTTCCGACAATGTTGTGATTTTGAACACGCTTTTTTCTTGTTAAGATAGAAAAAGGTCAAAACATCAGCTTTCAAACACTTAATTATGAATACTATTAATTCTCAACGTTCAGGGTTTGGCTATTTTTTCTACGGATTAGAAATAGCTCTAACTCCGGGAATTCGCCGCTTCGTTATCATGCCCCTACTCGCGAATATCGTTCTAGTTGGTGGCGCACTATTTTACTTATTTTCTCAGCTCGACATTTGGATTGAACAACTACTTGGCCAATTACCAAGTTTTCTCTCTTGGCTCAGTTACGTATTATGGCCTCTACTGGTTTTAACCATCTTGGCCACCTTCTCGTATTTCTTTAGTACTCTGGCAAATTTTATCGCAGCACCATTTAACGGCTTATTGGCCGAAAAAGTGGAAGAACACTTAATCGGCGAAAAAATCAATGACGATGGCTTTAGCGCAGTGATAAAAGATACCCCGCGTATTCTCGCTAGAGAATGGCGCAAGCTTCTTTATGTGTTACCTAAAGCGATTGGTCTGTTCCTGCTATTGCTTATCCCTGCATTAGGTCAAACCGTTGGCCCTGTATTGTGGTTTATTTTCACTGCCTGGATCTTAGCGATTCAATACTGTGATTACCCGTTTGATAACCATAAAGTTAAATTCAACGACATGAGAAACAATTTGAAACAAAAACAAGGTAAGGCATACGGCTTTGGCGCTTTGGTGAGCATCTTTACCACCATTCCAATTCTCAATTTAATTGTTATGCCAGTAGCGGTGTGCGGTGCGACCGCGATGTGGGTGGCCGAATTTAAGCAACAAGCCATTAAATAGTGATAACGTGGCGAGTGCTAAAGCATGAAAGTGTGACTCCACTCGATGAATTAACCATTCGCTCGCCACTGACTTCAATAATCTCTTTCATATCATATAACTTTTTAATCCTTTTATAGTTTTTTCGACTAGCCTAATCTCTTAACCATATTCAAATACTGACTTGTTTGCGCCGCACTTATGCCATCACCGAGCAAGTTGCTAACTAATGAAGGATCATACAATGAGCAAAATCTTTGAAGATAACTCTCAAACCATCGGTAACACGCCACTTGTACGTTTAAACAAGGTTAGCAAAGGCAATGTTCTTGCTAAAGTTGAAGCCCGTAACCCAAGCTTCAGCGTTAAGTGCCGTATCGGCGCAAACATGATTTGGGATGCTGAAAAACAAGGCAAACTAAAAGAAGGCGTAGAGCTTGTTGAGCCAACAAGTGGTAACACAGGTGTTGCTCTAGCCTTTGTAGCAGCAGCTCGTGGTTACAAGCTAACCCTAACAATGCCTGAATCAATGAGCCTTGAGCGTCGTAAGCTACTTAAAGCGCTTGGTGCAAACCTAGAGCTAACAGAAGCGGCGAAAGGTATGAAAGGCGCGATTGCTAAAGCAGAAGAGATTGTTGCAAGCAACCCTGATAAATACCTACTTCTTCAGCAGTTCAACAACCCTGCTAACCCAGAGATCCACGAAAAGACAACAGGCCCTGAAATTTGGGACGCAACTGACGGTGAAATCGACGTACTTGTTTCCGGCGTAGGTACAGGCGGTACGATTACAGGTACAAGCCGCTACATTAAAGGTGAGAAAGGTAAAGCAATCACTTCAGTAGCCGTTGAACCAGCAGAGTCTCCAGTCATCGCTCAAGTACTTGCCGGGCAAGATCCACAACCTGCACCACACAAAATCCAAGGTATTGGCGCTGGTTTCATCCCTGGCAACCTCGATTTAGAGCTAGTTGACCGCGTAGAATCTGTAACATCTGATGAAGCCATCGAGATGGCTCGACGTCTGATGGAAGAAGAAGGAATTCTGGCTGGCATTTCTTCAGGCGCAGCGGTTGTTGCAGCAAATAGATTGGCAGAACTACCTGAATTTAAAGGAAAAACAATCGTAACCGTATTGCCAAGCTCTGGTGAGCGTTACCTAAGTACAGCGCTATTTGCAGGTATATTTACCGAAAAAGAGAACCAACAGTAATACGTGTTCAAATCAATTTTTCGTTCAAAAAAGCCCCATACAGGGGCTTTTTTGTTGATCCCTGCCGCACCTTTGGTAATATCAGCTCTGTTTTATTTTTAGCTTCAAAATAATGTAGCTAAAACAGAGTTTCCAACGCAGAGAATTTAAAGCAAACGTTTTATTCTTTGCGGTAAAAATTGTAACCTGTTTGAGTTTTGGAACATTCAGATGTTGGTTCGCTAGAACTACTCTCGATAAACCGTTAACCTAAACATGGTTAATAAACTATCTAAAAATAAATTAATTGGGGTATACAAAATGTACGAGAAGCAAGTTGAAATCACTGCAGAAAACGGCCTTCACACTCGTCCAGCTGCACAGTTCGTAAAAGAAGCTAAAGCATTCGACGCGGACATCACAGTGACTTCAAACGGCAAAAGCGCAAGCGCTAAGAGCCTATTCAAACTACAAACTCTAGGCCTAGTAAAAGGTACTGTAGTAACTATCTCAGCTGAAGGCCCACAAGCTCAACAAGCTGTAGACCACCTAGTTGCTCTAATGGACCAACTACACTAATACGGTCTCCTATTTTCAAAGCCATTTTGTGAAAACAAAATGGCTTTGTTGGAAATAGGCCCAAAGATAAGCTACACATTATCGTTAGCGCACCCATTATTTTTCCAGTTTAAAGTTGACCAATTTAAGGTAAGGCTATGATTTCAGGCATCCTAGCATCTCCTGGTATTGCTATTGGTAAAGCACTACTACTTCAAGAAGATGAAATTGTCCTAAATACAAACACTATCTCAGACGATCAAGTAGAAGCAGAAGTTCAGCGTTTCTTCGACGCTCGTAACAAATCTTCAGCTCAGCTTGAAACCATCAAGCAAAAAGCACTTGAAACCTTCGGTGAAGAAAAAGAAGCGATCTTTGAAGGTCACATCATGCTTCTTGAAGACGAAGAGCTAGAAGAAGAAATCCTAGCACTGATCAAGAAAGACAAGATGCACGCTGATAACGCAATCCACACGGTTATCGAAGAGCAAGCATCTGCGCTAGAATCTCTAGACGACGAATACCTAAAAGAGCGCGCGACTGATATCCGCGACATCGGTACTCGCTTCGTTAAAAACGCACTAGGCATCAACATCGTTTCTCTAAGCGACATTGACCAAGAAGTTATCCTAGTTGCTTACGACCTAACGCCATCTGAAACGGCGCAAATCAACCTAGACTACGTTCTTGGTTTCGCTTGTGACATCGGCGGTCGTACTTCTCACACTTCAATCATGGCACGTTCTCTTGAGCTACCAGCAATCGTTGGTACTAACGACATCACTAAGAAAGTGAAGAACGGCGACATGCTTATCCTTGATGCGATGAACAACAAGATTGTTATCAACCCATCTGAGGAAGAGCTAGCAGAAGCGAAAGCAGTTAAAGCCGCTTTCATCGCTGAAAAAGAAGAGCTAGCTAAGCTAAAAGACCTACCAGCAGAAACAACTGACGGTCACCGCGTAGAAGTATGCGGTAACATCGGTACAGTTAAAGACTGTGACGGCATCATCCGCAACGGCGGTGAAGGCGTTGGTCTGTACCGTACTGAATTCCTATTTATGGACCGTGACGCACTTCCAACTGAAGACGAGCAGTACCAAGCGTACAAAGAAGTTGCAGAAGCAATGCACGGTGAACCAACGATTATCCGTACTATGGATATCGGTGGTGACAAAGATCTACCATACATGGATCTTCCAAAAGAGATGAACCCATTCCTAGGCTGGCGTGCAGTACGTATCAGCTTGGATCGTCGCGAAATTCTACGTGACCAGCTACGTGGCATCCTACGTGCATCAGCACACGGTAAACTACGTATAATGTTCCCAATGATCATCTCTGTTGAAGAAATCCGTGAGCTTAAGAAAGCAATCGAAGAATACAAAGCAGAGCTACGTGCAGAAGGCCACGCATTCGACGAAAACATCGAAATCGGTGTTATGGTTGAAACGCCAGCAGCTGCAGCTATCGCGCATCACCTAGCGAAAGAAGTGTCATTCTTCTCAATCGGTACTAACGACTTAACTCAGTACACACTAGCAGTTGACCGTGGTAACGAAATGATTTCTCACCTTTACAACCCACTATCTCCTGCTGTACTTACAGTAATCAAGCAGGTTATCGACGCGTCTCACGCTGAAGGTAAGTGGACTGGTATGTGTGGCGAACTAGCAGGCGACGAGCGTGCAACGCTACTTCTACTTGGTATGGGTCTAGATGAGTTCTCAATGAGCGGTATCTCTATCCCTAAAGTGAAGAAAGTAATCCGTAACTCTAACTTCGCTGAAGTTAAAGCTATGGCTGAAGAAGCGCTTTCTCTACCAACTGCTGCTGAAATCGAAGCAGTTGTTGAGAAGTTCATCGCTGAGAAAACTCAATAATTTGCATTTACTGATCGCGTTTTAACTTAAATACATTGCAGTCACGGGCTAACAGCCTAATTCTTAATCATTATTTATGAATTTAGATTGCTTAACTAAGCAGGCTGCAATTGTTAAAACAAAAGGATAGATGGCTAAAAATGTTCGTCTATTCCACCAGATTGGTATAGTATATTGCGAAAGAATAAAACTAAACGTTAGGAGCATGACACAATGGGTCTGTTTGATAAACTTAAGAAGCTAGTATCTGACGATAGCGCTGACGCTGGTGCAATCGAAATCATCGCACCTCTATCAGGCGAAATCGTAAACATCGAAGATGTGCCAGATGTAGTATTCGCAGAGAAAATCGTTGGTGACGGTATTGCTATCAAACCTGCGGGTGACAAGATGGTAGCTCCTGTAAACGGTACTATCGGTAAGATCTTCGAAACTAACCACGCATTCTCTATCGAGTCTGACGATGGTGTTGAGCTGTTCGTTCACTTCGGTATCGACACAGTTGAACTAAAAGGCGAAGGCTTCAAGCGTATCGCTGAAGAAGGTCAAACTGTTAAAGCTGGCGACACTATCATTGAGTTCGATCTAGCTCTTCTTGAAGAGAAAGCGAAATCTACTCTAACTCCAGTTGTTATCTCTAACATGGACGAAATCAAAGAGCTGAACAAGCTTTCTGGTTCTGTAACTGTTGGCGAAACTTCAGTTCTACGTGTAACTAAGTAATTTTTACTTAGCCAAACGAAAAAACGCTGCCTTGTGCAGCGTTTTTTGTTTTCTAGGCCCTGTTATCTATAAGCCTAAAGCGTACTTCAATACTTGGTTCTTAATCGGACCCGTTTTATCCGCCAATTTAAGCACAGCGTTGCGCACCAGCTTTAAAGGCGCGATGTCATTACTAAAGCCTTTGTAGAATACATCCATTCCAGACTGCATCAATAAGTTATCTGGGCGACGTCTTAGATGATAACGACGCAACACCTGCTCACTTAGCTCCGCTTCTTGCTGGCAAACATCAAGCAATACTTCGACATCTTTAAAGCCAAGATTCACTCCCTGCCCTGCCAATGGGTTAATGGTGTGCGCTGAATCCCCAACCAGAATACAACGATTTTTCACATACTCTTGAGCATGACGACGAGTCAGCGGAAAAGAGCCACATTGCAGCACTTCGATATCCCCGAGTTCAGCAGGGAAATGCGCCAGAATTTCTTCACGAAGTTGGCCATAGCTCATATTACAAAGTTGCTTGATGCGTTTCGGAGAGTCATACCAAACTAGCGAACCTTGGTTGCCACACAGAGGTAAAAACGAACGCGGCCCAGTTGAGTTAAATTGCTGCCAAGTAATGTCTTGCTGAGGCAGCTCCGTTTTTACATTGATCAGCATGCAGTGCTGACGGTAATCCCATGCCGTGATACCGATTCCCGCTTGCTGACGCACTTGAGAGTTTGCCCCATCAGCCCCCACGACCCAATCCGCTACTAAAGTTTCACCAGATGCAAGCGTGAGCGTATTTCGGCTACCAAACTCGATACTTTCTAGAGAGTCAGGACAACGAAGAGATAAATTGTCGTACTGTTCAAACTGCTGCCATAAACCCAATTGAATCAGGCGATTTTCGATAATGAAGCCAAGCTGTTCTAGCTTTAGCTCGTCGCTGTGGAAACGCGTTCGACATTCAGGGTGCTCCCAAGTTTCTAAGCGACGATAGGGGCAAACTCGCATCGATTTAATGGCCTGCCATGCGCCAAGCTGCTCCAACACAGCGACCGAGTGGTGAGAAATAGCCGAAACACGAATGTCCATTGGTTGTTCAGCGGTAAACTCTTTTGGCTGATGGCCTTCAACCAATACTACCTGTCGGCCTTGCTTAGCAAAGCCAAGAGCAACGGCCGCACCGACCATGCCACCACCAATAACTGCAATATCGAACTTGTTCATATTTTGCACTTCATCATCTTGATTTATGAGCGGATTTTTATTGTACGTATTGATCACCAAAATGTAACGAAAAACCTTAGTACAGTTACGGGCAAACCCCTTGTAAATTCAGGCGTTGGCTGATTGTGTAACAACACTAGTCAGTTGCTTTTTAAAGCAGTACAATATGCCGCTTACCGCCGAGATGGCGGCTATAATTTGAGCTAAACGTAATAAAATACAAAATTATTAGTTCAACCATTTTTAAGATTTAACACGAGCGAAAGTGAGATGAGTAAGAAACTGCTAATTAAAACTTGGGGTTGCCAGATGAACGAATACGATTCATCAAAAATGGCCGACCTGCTTAACGCTGCAAACGGCTATGAGCTAACAGAGGATCCTGATGAGGCAGATGTTCTTCTTCTAAATACATGTTCGATTCGTGAAAAAGCGCAAGAGAAAGTGTTCCACCAGCTTGGTCGTTGGAAAACACTAAAAGACAAAAAAGACGGTGTTGTTATCGGTGTGGGTGGCTGTGTAGCGACTCAAGAAGGTGACCACATTCGTCAACGTGCGCCATTTGTTGATGTTATCTTTGGCCCTCAAACGCTGCACCGTCTACCTGAAATGATTCGTCAATCTCAAAGCGACTCTGCACCGGTTATGGATATTTCATTCCCTGAGATTGAAAAGTTCGACAGCTTGCCTGAGCCACGCGCTGAAGGTGCAACGGCATTCGTTTCTATCATGGAAGGCTGTTCTAAATACTGTACTTACTGCGTAGTACCATACACTCGTGGCGAAGAAGTAAGCCGCCCAATGGATGACGTACTATTCGAAATCGCGCAGCTTGCGGATCAAGGTGTACGTGAAGTAAACCTACTAGGTCAAAACGTTAACGCTTACCGTGGCCCAATGCACGACGGTGATATCTGTTCATTCGCAGAATTGCTTCGCCTTGTTGCCTCTATCGATGGCATCGACCGCATCCGCTTTACCACCAGCCACCCGCTTGAGTTTACTGATGACATCATCGCAGTATACGAAGACACACCTGAGCTAGTGAGCTTCCTGCACTTGCCAGTACAAAGTGGTAGTGACCGTATTCTAACTATGATGAAGCGCCCTCACACGGCAATCGAATACAAATCGATTATCCGTAAGCTGCGTAAAGCGCGTCCTGATATTCAAATCAGTTCTGACTTCATTGTGGCTTTCCCTGGTGAAACTGATAAAGACTTCCAAGACACGATGAAGCTTATCAAAGCCGTTGATTTCGATATGAGCTTTAGCTTTATCTTCTCTGCTCGTCCAGGTACACCTGCAGCGGATTACCCTTGTGATCTATCAGAAGAAACCAAGAAAGAGCGCCTGTACGAACTACAACAAACTGTCAACGCGCAAGCAATGCGTTACTCACGCCTAATGTTAGGTACTAAGCAACGTGTGTTAGTTGAAGGTCCGTCGAAAAAGAATCTAATGGAGCTTCGTGCACGTACAGAGAATAACCGCGTGGTTAACTTTGAAGGTAGCGCAGACCTAATCGGTCAGTTTGTTGATGTAACAATCACAGACGTATTTGCTAACTCACTACGTGGTGAATTGGTTCGTACTGAAAAAGATATGGATCTACGTACTATCATTTCTCCAACCCAAATGATGGCTCGTACCAAGCGTGAAGATGAGCTAGGTGTAGCAACCTTTACGCCTTAAGCTTGAAATTACCCTGCTGAGTATCCATCTTAGACAGAGGTAAATAAGATCATTGGAAGTCCGGTCTAAATCGGACTTCCACAAATGAGAGGCAACTTTGAGCAATAAAATTGTAACTCTAGAAATCAATCTAGAACCTTCTGATAACCGCCGACTAGCAAGTCTATGCGGTCCTTTCGATGATAATATCAAACACTTAGAGCGTCGTTTAGGCGTTGAAATCAGCTACCGAGGCAACTTCTTTACTATCGTGGGTAAACCACATACCTCAGCTGGTGCGTTAGAAATCATCAAAACCCTTTACGTTAACACTGCACCTGTACGTGGCAATATTCCAGATATTGAGCCGGAAGAGATCCACCTAGCGATCAAAGAAACGGGTGTATTGGAGCAAAGTGTTGAATCGAATATCGAACATGGTAAAGAAGTGTTCGTGAAAACCAAGAAAGGCATAATCAAACCGCGCACACCAAACCAAGCTCAATACTTGGTCAACATGGTGACGCACGATATCAGCTTTGGTATTGGCCCTGCTGGTACAGGTAAAACCTATCTTGCTGTTGCCGCCGCGGTAGATGCGTTAGAACGACAAGAGATTCGTCGCATTCTTTTGACACGCCCTGCGGTTGAAGCGGGTGAAAAACTCGGTTTCTTACCGGGTGATTTAAGCCAAAAAGTCGACCCTTACCTGCGCCCTCTTTATGATGCCTTGTTTGAAATGCTCGGTTTTGAGCGTGTTGAAAAACTGATTGAGCGTAACGTCATTGAAGTAGCGCCTTTGGCTTACATGCGCGGTCGAACGCTTAACGATGCCTTCATCATTCTTGATGAAAGTCAGAACACCACTGTAGAACAGATGAAAATGTTCCTGACTCGTATTGGCTTCAACTCACGCGCAGTCATCACGGGTGACGTTACTCAGATTGACTTGCCTCGCGGTGCAAAATCTGGCCTACGTCATGCAATTGAAGTACTAAACGAAGTTGATGACATCAGCTTTAACTTCTTCCTTGCGGATGATGTTGTTCGCCACCCTGTGGTTGCCCGCATCGTAAACGCTTATGAGAAGTGGGAAGCGCAAGACCAAAAAGAGCGCAAAGAGTTTGAAAAGCGTCGCCGTGAAGAACGCGAAGCTAAACTCCTTGAAGCACAAAAAGCAGAACTGGCTCAGTCAGAGCAGGAGAACAAGCAATAATGGCAATTGAACTGGATCTTCAATTGGCGGTCGAACAAGAAGATGGCCTGCCAAGTTTTGAAGATATTCATCTGTGGTTAAGCAAAGCTGTTTCACAATTTCAGCCTCAAGCTGAAGTGACAGTACGCATTGTTGATCAACAGGAAAGCCATCAGCTTAACTTGGAGTACCGTGGTAAAGATAAGCCAACCAATGTGCTTTCTTTCCCATTTGAAGCGCCTCCAGGCATTGAAATGGATTTGCTTGGTGATCTGATAGTATGTCGCCAAGTGGTTGAACAAGAAGCCATTGAGCAAGAAAAACCGCTTTCTGCTCACTGGGCTCATATGATTGTACATGGCAGCCTGCATCTGCTAGGTTATGATCATATCGAGGATGACGAAGCTGAAGAGATGGAGTCCCTCGAAACAGAAATTATGCAATCTATGGGGTTTGAAGACCCATACATCTCTGAAAAGTAGATTGCACAATAGAGTAGCTTTAGTGTTACTCGCTCGTGGAAGGTAAAGCACCGTCTTGTTTACGCTTTACCTTTCAATGTGCGCTATCACACATCTGATAGCACAACGAATTTGAGAAACAATGAACGAAGACAATTCGCCCTCTTCTCTAGAAGGTAAGAAAGAAAAATCTGAAGGTCCGAGTAGAAAGTCCTTCTTTGAACGCTTAGGTCAACTATTCCAAGGTGAACCCAAAGATCGCCAAGAGCTTGTCGAAGTATTTCGCGACTCAGAGGAAAACGACCTGATTGACCATGACACCCGTGACATGCTTGAAGGTGTTATGGAAATCGCCGAAATGCGAGTGCGTGACATCATGATCCCACGCTCGCAAATGGTTACTGTTGAACGCACAGATGATTTAGATGCGCTAGTTGCATTAATCACCGATGCTCAACACTCTCGCTACCCAGTGATCAGCGAAGATAAAGACCATGTGGAAGGCATTCTATTAGCGAAGGACTTACTCAAATACTTAGGTTCAGGCAGCGCTGAGTTCGATATCGAACAAGTGATTCGTCCAGCAGTTGTTGTTCCTGAGAGCAAACGTGTCGATAGACTGCTTAAAGAATTCCGCGAAGAGCGCTACCACATGGCTATTGTGGTAGACGAATTTGGCGGCGTTTCAGGCCTTGTAACCATCGAAGATATCCTTGAGGAAATCGTCGGTGATATCGAAGATGAGTTCGATGACGAGGAAGAGCTGGATATCCGTAAACTCTCCAAACACACTTATGCGGTAAAAGCATTAACCACGATTGAAGAGTTTAACGAAACCTTCGGGACTTCGTTCAGTGATGAAGAAGTAGATACAGTAGGCGGCTTGGTGATGACGACATTTGGTCACTTACCAACGCGTGGTGAAATCGTTGAAATTGATCATTACAGTTTCAAAGTAACCGCTGCTGATAACCGCCGTGTGGTTCAGCTTCAAGTAACGGTTCCAGATCAAGAACCCTTACCTCAACCACTAGAAGAGTGATGATTCACTTTTCTTCTAAAGATTATAACGATGATTAGTACTCTAGTTCATCGCCTAAAGCGGCCCCTAGGGGCCGCTTTTGTTGGCGCCCTTACCACTCTATCTTTTGCTCCCTATCACCTTTGGCCAATTGCCATCGTCAGCGTTGCCCTACTTCTGTGGCTCATCCACGGTCAAAGTGCCAAACGCGCGATGTGGATTGGTTATGCATGGGGTATCGGCCAGTTTGCTACCGGTATTAGTTGGGTTCATGTCAGCATAGATAACTTTGGCGGTATGCCTAAACTCGCCAGCCTGCTTTTGATGGCGCTGTTAGTTGGCTACCTTGCTATCTATTCTGCGCTCTTTACTGGGCTACTCAATCGCTACGCACCTCAACACTCCCGTAGCCGGTATTTATTGGCAGCACCTGCGTTATGGCTAGTCTGTGATTGGCTTCGCGGTTGGGTAATGACCGGATTTCCATGGCTTTGGCTTGGTTATGGACAAATAGAATCACCACTGGCTAGTTTTGCGCCTTTAGGGGGCGTTGAACTCGTCACTCTATTTGTCGTCATGAGTGCTAGCGCGATAGCCTATGTGGCTTTAAACAAACAATGGTCGCTATTGATCATTCCAACTGTCATTTTTGCCACTGGATTTGGGCTACGAAATATCAGTTGGGTTACACCAAACCCAACCAGCACGACAAAAGTTGCTCTTATCCAAGGTAACGTAGATCAAGCGTTAAAATGGGTGCCTAGTGAGCGCTGGCCAACCATTATGAAGTATGTCGATTTAAGCCGTCGTAACTGGGATGCAGATATTATCATTTGGCCTGAAGCCGCTATCCCTGCTTTTGAGTTTGAAATAACGTCGTTCTTATCAAACTTAGATAGCCTTGCGAGCAGTAACGACAGTGCAATCATTACCGGTGTGGTTAACCAAGGTGAAAATCGTCAATTCTATAATAGTATTCTATCACTCGGGCAAAATTCCTATGGTGAATACAACTACGATCTTGAGCAGCGCTACCATAAGCACCACCTACTGCCATTTGGCGAATTTGTGCCTTTCGAATCTATCTTACGTCCAATTGCGCCGCTGTTTAATTTGCCTATGTCATCATTCTCACGCGGTGACTTTGTGCAAAACAACATTGATGCCAATGGCAAACAATTAGCGCCAGCGCTGTGCTATGAGATTATTTTTAGCGAGCAAGTTCGTCAGAACATCAACGACGATACAGATTTTATTTTGACCCTGTCTAATGATGCATGGTTTGGTAATTCAATTGGGCCACTGCAGCACATGGAAATCGCTCGGATGCGAGCCTTAGAGTTCGGTAAGCCGGTAATTCGCTCCACCAACAATGGAGTGACTGCGGTAACCGATTACCGCGGTGAGATTACTGCGCAAATTCCGCAATTTGAGCAACAGGTACTCAAAACTGATGTGGTATCGACCGATGGTCAAACCCCATACCATAAAGTAGGTAGCTGGCCTCTTTACGCATGGGTTCTACTCTGCTTTGGCGCTTTAGCATTGAGGCGTAAAACGACCAAATAATAAAAGGGCTCTCTGAGCCCTTTTCTATGTTTGACGAAGAAACATCTAAGGACGTAGCGCCTTGCGAGAAAAAGCAGTATGACCACATTGAACACATGGAATGATCACCGTCGGATGGTTGTATTCCGTCTGATGGTTACAGTGGTCACACACTAAGACACCTAAACCAATCACCTCCCCCGTTTGATACAGCCCTTGGTGCTCTAAGTCGGCAAACAGCTCTGCCCACTCCACTTTCGTTCTATCAGTGATTTCAAGCATGCCTTGCCAAATAGAGTCGGTAATCATCAAATAAAACGGTCCACTTTTGGACGCTTCATAGTTGTCAGCAAACTCTTTTAAGTCCGATTTCATGTAAGCAGAAATCAGTGACAATTCATCTTTGGTCATATCATTTGCAGCATCAACCACTTTACCGGACGTTTCTAGCACATGGTTGACCTCTTCAGGACTGTGTTTGAGCGCTTCTAGCACATCATCAAACATCTCTTCATAACCGGATTTACGTTTTGGCATGGCAGACCTCCTTCCAACACTATCGAACAGGATTCCCTAAATAACAGGGTTGCAGCTGGGTATAGACTCTTGAGCGGAGTGATTTATCAAGCCATCCTCACTGCAACTTCAAGTATGACGGGGATAACTATTGTTGTGCTTCGCTCCTTTAGGTATTCTATGACGATCAATTATTGTCTGTTCTAACTGAACTCACATTTTCCAAGATAACCGGATATCATCGATGCAAGAGCAATATAACCCGCAAGATATTGAACAGAAGGTTCAACAGCACTGGGACAACAACAAGACCTTTGTTGTAAGTGAAGACCCAAATAAAGAAAAATTCTACTGTCTATCTATGTTCCCGTACCCAAGTGGCCGACTGCACATGGGTCACGTGCGTAACTACACCATCGGTGATGTGGTATCTCGTTTCCAACGCCTGCAAGGCAAAAATGTAATGCAACCAATCGGTTGGGATGCTTTCGGCCTACCGGCAGAAAACGCTGCGGTTAAGAACAACACCGCTCCAGCACCATGGACTTACGAAAACATCGAATACATGAAGAACCAGCTTAAAATGCTAGGTTTGGGCTACGACTGGGAGCGTGAATTCGCTACTTGTACTCCTGAATACTACCGCTGGGAGCAAGAGTTCTTCACTAAGCTTTACGAAAAAGGCCTAGTTTACAAGAAGATGTCGACAGTAAACTGGGATCCAGTAGACCAAACGGTTCTTGCAAACGAACAGGTTGTAGATGGTCGCGGCTGGCGTTCAGGCGCAATCGTTGAGCAAAAAGAGATCCCTCAGTGGTTCATTAAGATCACTGAATACGCTCAAGAGCTAATTGACGATCTAGACAACCTAGACGGTTGGCCTGAAATGGTTAAAACCATGCAGCGCAACTGGATCGGTCGTTCTGAAGGTGTGGAACTTAAGTTTGAAGTGAAAGGTCAGCAAGACCTAGAAGTTTACACAACACGTCCAGACACTCTAATGGGTGTGACTTACGTGGGTATCGCAGCAGGTCACCCTCTAGCAGCAGTAGCAGCAGAGAACAATCCAGATCTTGCAGCGTTCATCGACGAGTGTAAGAACAACAAAGTAGCGGAAGCTGAAATGGCAACAATGGAGAAGAAAGGTATGGCGACTGGCCTTACTGCTATTCACCCATTGAACGGTCGTGAGGTTCCTGTTTACGTAGCTAACTTCGTACTGATGGACTACGGTACAGGCGCTGTAATGGCAGTACCTGCGCACGACCAACGTGACTACGAGTTCGCAACTAAATACGGTCTAGATATCATCCCTGTGATCAAGCCTGCTGATGACAGCGAGTTGAACATCTCTGAAGAAGCGTACACCGAGAAAGGCGTACTGTTCGATTCAGGTGAGTTCGACGGTCTTGATTTCCAAGCGGCATTTGATGCAATTGCTGCGAAGCTAGAAGCTGAAGGTAAAGGCACTAAGACAGTTAACTTCCGTCTACGTGACTGGGGTGTATCTCGTCAACGCTACTGGGGTGCACCAATCCCAATGGTAACGACAGAAGATGGTGAAGTTCACCCAGTACCCGCTGACCAACTACCAGTAATCCTTCCAGAAGACGTGGTAATGGACGGCGTAACTAGCCCTATCAAAGCAGACAAAGAGTGGGCGAAGACAACATTTAACGGTGAACCAGCTCTTCGTGAGACAGATACGTTTGACACATTCATGGAATCTTCTTGGTACTACGCACGTTACTGTTCTCCACAAGCTGACGACATCCTAGATCCAGAAAAAGCAAACTACTGGCTACCTGTAGACCAGTACATCGGTGGTATCGAGCACGCTTGTATGCACCTACTGTACTCTCGCTTCTTCCACAAGCTTCTACGTGATGCTGGCTACGTAACCTCTGACGAGCCGTTCAAGCAATTACTGTGTCAAGGTATGGTTCTGGCTGATGCTTTCTCTTACGAGAACGAAAAAGGCGGTACAGAGTGGGTTGCACCAACTGACGTTGCTGTAGAACGTGACGGCAAAGGCCGCATCACTTCTGCTAAAGACAACGAAGGCCGTGACGTAACACACTCAGGCATGATCAAAATGTCTAAGTCGAAGAACAACGGCATCGACCCACAAGAGATGGTAGACAAGTTTGGTGCTGACACTGTACGTCTATTCATGATGTTTGCATCACCTGCTGACATGACACTTGAGTGGCAAGAGTCTGGCGTTGAAGGCGCAAACCGCTTCCTAAAACGTGTTTGGAAACTGGTTAACGAGCACGCTGCGAAAGGCGAGGCAGAAGCTGTAGATACATCTGCACTTTCTGGCAACCAGAAAGCACTACGCCGTGACGTTCACAAAACAATCGCGAAAGTGACTGACGATATCGCGCGTCGTCAAACCTTCAACACCGCTATCGCTGCAATCATGGAACTGATGAACAAGCTAGCGAAAGCACCTCAAGAATCTGCACAAGACCGTGCAATCCTTGATGAAGCGCTAAAAGCGGTGGTTGCAATGCTTTACCCTATCACTCCACACATCTCTTACGAAATGTGGGCGGGTCTTGGTGAAACAGACATCGACAACGCAGTATGGCCAACTCACGATGAGAATGCCCTAGTTGAAGATGAGAAGACTATCGTTGTTCAAGTTAACGGCAAACTTCGCGCGAAGCTGACTGTAGCGGCTGACGCAAGCAAAGAACACGTTGAAGAGCTTGGTTTAAATGACGAAAACGTTACTAAGTTCACAGATGGGCTAACAATCCGCAAAGTAATTTACGTACCGGGTAAACTACTGAACATCGTAGCTAACTAAAAATAGTTGCTAATCAAGAAAGTGTGCGAACTAATCGCGAATAAATAAGTCTTAAGCAGGGTATGAGCTATGCCCTGCTTTATTTATCTCAAACCATTTTTCATCGGTAAGTGGTTTAAGATAAATAACCCAAATAACAGAGAGCCGTACGTCAATGCGCCTATTTTCCCTTTCGACTTTAAAATTGACTAGCGTTGTTTTAGCAGCGAGTCTTTTGTCTGCTTGTGGTTTCCACTTACGTGGTGATTACTCCATTCCCGAAGAGCTTGAAACTGTATCTCTGACCAGTTATGACCAATACAGCAGCTTTACTCGCATGATGAAAGGTCAACTACGCATGAGTGAAGTCAAAATTGTGCCACCCGCGGAAAACATTCCAAATATTCACCTACTAGGTGAAAGCGTTGGTGAGCGTACTCTTTCGCTGTACCAAAACACTCGTGCGGCGGAAAAAGAACTGACTTTCAGAGCTTCTTATCGCGTAACCATTCCTGAAATGGGTTCAAAGCAATTCTCAACCAGCGTAACGCGCAGTTACTTAGATAACCCGCTTACTGCATTAGCAAAATCGGTTGAGCGCGATATGATCGAAGATGAAATGCGTAAACTAGCGGCGAGCCAAATCATCCGTCAGATGGCGCGTCTAAAGGCAGATTTAGAAGAAAGTGAAACACTGCAAGAGCGCTATGAAGCGCAACTTCAACTCGAAGACGATCAATACGAAGTTCGCACCACAAGTACTGACGATACTGCCACTGGCACTCAGCAGTAAGAGGCAACAATGCGAATTTTTGCTGATCGCCTAGCAGAGCAACTTGCTAAGCAACTGCATCCTATCTATTTATTGTTTGGCAACGAACCACTGCTACTGCAAGAGTCTCGTCAAGCTATTCAAAAATCAGCATTCACACAAGGTTTTGAAGAACGGCATCGATTCGCAATCGATGCCAGTTTTGATTGGAACCAAGTCTACGATTGCTGCCAAGCACTTAGCCTGTTTTCTGCCCGTCAGTTAATTGAGTTAGAGCTACCAGAATCGGGCGTCAACGCTGCTATCGCTAAAGAGCTCGTCAGCATTGCTGACATGCTGCACCCTGATATTTTACTGGTTGTCGTTGGCAGTAAACTGACCAAAGCACAGGAAAATGCCAAGTGGTTTAAAACCCTCTCTAGCCAAGGTTGTTGGGTAAACTGTCTTTCGCCAGATATCCAACGCCTACCGCAGTTTGTTCAAGCCCGCTGCCGTGCCTTAGGTTTAAAACCGGATGCAGAAGCGGTGCAAATGCTAGCACAGTGGCATGAAGGCAACCTATTTGCATTGACGCAAAGCTTAGAAAAACTGGTTCTACTCTACCCTGACGGTCAATTGACCATGGTACGTTTAGAAGAATCTTTAAGTCGTCATAACCACTTTACTGCTTTTCATTGGACGGATGCACTGCTCGCTGGCAAAGCCAACCGCGCCCAACGCGTGCTACGTCAGTTAGAAGCGGAAGGTACTGAAGTGGTTATTTTGGTCAGAACTATTCAAAAAGAGTTAATGCAATTAGTACAAATGCAGCAACAAGCGAGAAATAGCAGTATCGGGCAGGTATTTGACAGTTATCGAATTTGGCAATCAAAGCGCCCCCTCTACTCGGCGGCAATGCAGCGTTTGTCCATCCCAAGATTACAGCAGTTATTGCAACTTCTTACTCAAATTGAAGTACAAAGCAAAACTCAATATGATCAATCGAGCTGGCCATTGTTGCAGCAACTAAGCGCAGAGATGTCTCAACCTCAATTCCAAATATAAAAAGCGTGTTATACTCGCGCGCCTAAAATTAGAGACTACCGATAGTGCATGATGACATGCCAATGAGGAAAAGAACTTGCAAGACCAACAACTGAATGACTTTCTTACAGACAAAGCAGACGACATGAAAGCTGAAAAGATCCAGACTCTGGATGTAAAAGGCAAATCAAGCATCACTGATTATATGATTATCTGTACTGGCACGTCGAAACGTCACGTTGCGTCTATCGCTGACCATGTTGCACGTGAAGCAAAACTAGCGGGCATGACGCCTTTAGCCGTTGATGGTGAAGACGAAGGTGAATGGGTTGTGGTTGATATGGGCACAACTATTTTGCACGTAATGCAAGAAGAACAACGTGAACTTTACCAACTAGAAAAGCTTTGGAGCTAAGCGATGAAGCTGCAGCTGATTGCCGTTGGCACCAAAATGCCAAAGTGGGTTGAAGAAGGCTTTCAAGAATATAAACGCCGTTTCCCACATGACATGCCTCTGGAATTGATTGAAATTGCAGCAGGAAAACGCGGAAAAAACGCTGATATTGCAAGAATTCTGCAAAAAGAAGGCGAAGCTATGCTCGCCGCCGTGCCAAAAGGCAACCGAATTGTTACGCTAGATATCCCAGGTAAGAAGTGGGATACACCACAACTGGCAGAACAGCTAGAAAGCTGGAAGTTAGACGGCCGAGACGTCTCTATTTTGATCGGCGGGCCAGAAGGTTTAGCGCCTGCGTGTAAAGCGGCAGCAGACCAAAGTTGGTCACTTTCAGCCTTAACACTACCTCACCCTTTAGTACGTATTGTAATGGCGGAAAGCCTTTACCGTGCTTGGAGTATCACGGCTAACCACCCGTACCACCGAGAATAAGCATTCATGTTGAGGAAGCGTACCCAGATAAGGGATTACCAAGCAGAAGCGCGACTGTTTAGCAGTCGTGCTATTGTTGCTTTTGTTGGTATCGTAGTCATGATGGGACTATTGGTTGCCAACCTGTACAACATTCAGATCAATCAATATCAAGACTACAAAACTCGCTCCAACGATAACCGAATCAAAGTTGTTCCTATTGCGCCAAACCGTGGCCTTATCTATGACCGGAACGGCAACCTACTAGCGGAAAACCGTCCAGTCTTTAGCTTGGAAGTCATTCCAGAAAAAGTAAAAGACATGGACGCTACCATCGCAGGGTTGCAACAAATTCTCGAGATCACACCTGACCAAGTTGAGCGATTTAACAAAGAGCGCCGTCGTACTCGCCGCTTTAAATCGGTCCCGATTCTTAGTCAGCTCAATCAAGAAGAAGTGGCTAAGTTCTCAGTTCAACAGCACAAATTCCCAGGCGTGTCTGTTAATGCCAGCCTTAAGCGCTACTACCCTTATGGCGACGTACTGACCCACGTGATTGGCTATGTATCTCGAATCAATGATCGCGACATACAACGCCTCATTCGCGAAGAAAAAGACGCCAACTACCAAGCAACTCGTGACATTGGTAAATTAGGCATCGAACGTTTCTACGAAGATATGCTGCACGGTACAGCTGGTTACCAAGAGGTTGAAGTAAACAGCCGCGGCCGAATCATTCGTATCTTGAAGTACGTGCCGCCTAAACCAGGCAAAGACATCGTGCTTAACCTCGATATCAATTTGCAAATGTACATCCATGAGCTGCTAGCAGGCCGTCGTGGTAGTGCCGTGGTGCTTGATCCAAAAGACAATGGCGTTTTAGCTATGGTCTCTAGCCCGAGTTACGACCCGAATGCCTTCGTTCACGGTATTTCAAGCAAAGCCTACAGTGCCCTACTGAACAACAAAGATCGTCCACTGGTTAACCGAGCAACGCTAGGTATCTACCCACCAGCATCAACCATCAAACCTATGATGGCCGTTGCGGCGCTGCAAGAAGAAGTAGTAACGCCTTACACCGTTCGTAATGACCCAGGTTATTGGAAAATTCCTAACTCTAAAACCAAGCCGTTTCGTGACTGGCTCCGTTGGGGACACGGTAAAGTGGATATCATTAAATCAATTGAAGAATCCGTGGATACCTTCTATTACCAAATCGCCTACGATATGGGCATCGACCGCATATCACACTGGATGATGATGTTTGGTTTTGGTGATTACACCGGCATCGATATTCATGAGGAAAGTAAAGCCAACATGCCAACCCGTGATTGGAAGATGGCGCGCCATCGCACTCCTTGGTATCAAGGTGACACCATCCCTGTCGGTATCGGACAAGGCTATTGGACTGCTACTCCGATGCAAATAGCCAAAGCAACATCAGTAGTGGTCAATCGCGGTAAAGTGATTGCCCCTCACCTACTTCGTGCAACGATTGAAAATGGCGATGCTTTTTCTAACCGCTCTCTATCAGAAGTCGAAACTTACCCGCCAATCGAAGGGGTAAAAGAACGCTACTGGGATATTGCCATCGAAGGTATGCGCTTAGTAAACCATGGTAAAAAAGGCACAGCACGACGCTCATTCTACAAAACGCCATATATGAGTGCGGGCAAGTCAGGCACCGCGCAGGTGTTTGGCCTAGGTGAAAACGAAGAATACAACGCAGATGAAATTGCCGAGCACTTACGCGATCACGCTCTATTTACTGGCTTTGCGCCAATTGAAGATCCTGAGCTGATTGTCACTGTCGTTTTAGAAAACGCAGGCGGTGGTTCAAGCAATGGTGCTCCAGTGGTACGTAAAGTGTTTGATCATGTAATTTTGAAAGATAAAGAGGCAGACAAATAATGGACTTTGACCAATCAATCGGCCAAAACCGCTCTCTGTTCGAGCGCTTCCATATTGATGTGCCTCTCTTGCTGGGCATCTTAGTTTTGATGGCCTTTGGTCTCGTAGTGATGTACAGCGCCAGCGGCCAGAGCCTTGCTATGATGGATCGCCAAGCGATGCGGATGGCATTAGCGCTTGGGGTGATGGTATTTTTGGCGCAAATTCCACCACGCACCTATGAAGCGCTTGCCCCTATAATGTTCTTTATGGGCGTGATGCTACTCCTTGGGGTTCTCTTCTTTGGTGAATCTTCCAAAGGCGCTCAGCGTTGGTTGAACTTAGGCTTTATTCGCTTTCAACCGTCGGAATTATTAAAGCTTGCCGTACCCTTGATGGTTGCTCGCTACATAGGTAAACGCGCGCTACCACCAACATTCCAAACTCTAGTGGCTTCATTAGTGATGGTGTTTGTTCCGACTATCTTGATCGCTAAGCAGCCAGACTTAGGTACATCAATTCTCATCGCTGCATCAGGCATCTTTGTTATCTTCTTGGCTGGTATCAGTTGGAGGATCATCTTCGCAGCGGCAGCAGCATTAGGCGCATTCTTACCTATCTTGTGGTTCTTCTTAATGCGAGAGTACCAAAAGGTGCGAGTGAGAACATTGTTCAACCCTGAATCTGACCCTTTAGGCGCTGGATACCATATTATTCAAAGTAAAATTGCGATTGGTTCTGGTGGTATTGTCGGCAAAGGCTGGCTACAGGGAACCCAATCTCAATTGGAATTTCTGCCAGAGCGACACACCGACTTCATCTTTGCCGTTATCGCTGAAGAATGGGGGTTAATCGGTATTCTTGCGTTACTGAGTATATACCTATTCATTATTGGCCGAGGCCTCTTCTTGGCCAGCAAAGCTCAAACTGCCTTTGGCCGCATGATGGCAGGCAGTATTGTTCTTAGCTTCTTTGTTTATGTATTCGTAAACATTGGTATGGTAAGTGGTATCTTACCTGTCGTGGGGGTCCCTCTCCCACTGATCAGTTACGGCGGTACATCCATGGTTACTCTAATGGCAGGTTTTGGTATTTTAATGTCGATTCATACACATAGACGAGCATTCTCTAAGGCAAACTAATGAACCACTGGTACAAACTCACCACTATCGCTTTGCTTGGCGGCATCATGGTTGGCTGTTCTTCCACCCCGGAAGAATCGGAAAAGCAACCAACAAGTCGCTACGAACTGGAAAACGATGTGGCGCCAGAACAGCCAATTTCTGTCGAACATATTGAAGATGCTCGTCCTCAATACGAACCCTATAGCTTAGGCGGTAATAAAGATTACTCACTAAGAGGGGGCAACTATAAAATTATTAAAGATGCCAAAGGCTTTAACCAAAAAGGCCAAGCCTCTTGGTATGGTAAAAAGTTTCATGGCCACCTGACCTCTAATGGTGAGGTTTATGACATGTATTCCATGACTGCGGCTCATAAAACACTGCCGTTACCAAGCTATGTTAAGGTCACCAATACGGATAATGGCAAAACCACCATTGTTCGCGTCAATGACCGTGGCCCATTCCACCCAGGCCGTATCATCGACTTAAGTTACGCTGCCGCAACCAAACTGGATGTCGTGCGTACCGGTACAGCTAACGTGGAAATTGAAGTCATTACGGTTGAGAAACCAACCGCTGAGCACAAGCAGCAAGGTTTACCCAATTACAAAATTCAGGTCGCCTCTTCACAACACAAAGACAGAGTGGAAACTTTAGCGAAAGATCTCGGTCAAAAGCTATCGGTTGGCAGCTTTGTGCTCTCTGAAGATGAGACTCATCGTGTATTTTTAGGCCCATTTGATGACTATACGCTGACGCAACAGATGCTAAAGCAAGTTAAACTTCTGGGTTACTCAAGTGCCTTCGTAAAGAAAAAATAGTGACCAAACTCGATCAAGCCAACAGTCCCGGACTGATTTGGGTTTAGGTTTCTGTTAAGATATGGACAGTTCAAGATAAATCTGTAGTCAATATGAAAAAAACAACGTTAATCAAAACCGTTTTTGCGTCTTCTATTGCGCTTTCAACCACTTTCGCTTTTTCTGCAATGGCTTCCCCTATTGTTGTGCCTGATGCACCACAAATTGCCGCGAAAGGTTTTGTGCTAATGGATTACCATTCAGGTAAAGTTCTGGCGCAAAAAGAGATGGACACCAAACTGTCTCCTGCAAGTTTGACCAAAATGATGACCAGCTATGTCATCGGCCAAGAGCTAGCTCGTGGCAACATCAAAGAAAGCGACGATGTAACCATCAGTAAGAATGCATGGGCGAAAAACTTCCCAGATTCTTCAAAAATGTTCATCGAAGTGGGCACTACGGTCAAAGTAAAAGACCTTAACCGTGGCATCATCATCCAATCAGGTAATGACGCTTGTGTTGCTATGGCTGAGCACATTGCCGGTTCAGAAGATGCTTTCGTCGATCTAATGAACGCGTGGGCTGATACCATCGGCATGGATAACACCCACTTTGCTAACGTGCATGGTCTAGACAACGACGCCCTATACTCAACGCCTTACGATATGGCTCTACTTGGTAGCGCGCTAATTCGCGATGTACCTGAAGAGTACCGTATCTACGCAGAGAAGAAATTCACTTACAACGGCATCACCCAATACAACCGTAACGGCCTACTTTGGGATAAAAGCATGAACGTTGATGGCATCAAAACTGGCCATACAAGCAATGCAGGCTACAGCCTAGTAAGCTCAGCAACTGAAGGCAAAATGCGCCTAGTTGCTGTTGTTATGGGTACTAAGAATGCCAATGCTCGTAAATCAGAAAGCAAAAAGCTTCTGAGCTACGGCTTCCGCTTCTTCGAAACAGTAGCGCCTCATACAGCAGGTGAAACCTTCGTAGAAGAAAAAGTGTGGATGGGCGACAAAGATATGGTTGCACTAGGTCTTGATAAAGACACTTACGTAACACTTCCTCGTGGCCAAGCGAAAAACCTAAAAGCGAGCTTCGTACTTGAAAAAGAACTAGAAGCCCCAATTAGTAAAGGTGACGTAGTTGGTAAGCTATACTACCAACTAGAAGGTGAGGATATTGCTGAGTACCCGCTTCTAGCACTAGAAGACGTACAAGAAGGCAGCCTGTTTAGTCGCCTATGGGATTACATCGTAATGCTAATGAAGAGCTTCTTCTAATAGGTCGCTAACCTAAATATCACGAAGCCGCCTCTGGGCGGCTTTTTGTTTGCTACCGCATATTGTCACCAACCTTGAGATTAAACCGGATTGGCAGTAACATTCGGCGCTGCGAATCGACATTCCAACTTGGAGTTATCAAAATGCTGACTATCAACTCAGATGCAAAACTAAAAGACCTGCTAGAGTTCCCTTGTTCTTTCACATACAAGGTAATGGGCTACGCGAAGCCTGAACTACCAGAGAAGGTACTTGAAGTTATCCAACGCCATGCTCCAGGTGACTACAGTCCATCAGTGAAGCCAAGTGCAAAAGGTAACTACCACTCAGTGTCTGTTACCATCACTGCAACTTCGATTGAACAAGTAGAAACTTTGTACAAAGAACTTGGTGAAATCGACATCGTCCGCATGGTGCTATAATTTTATTTGAAAAAATAAATTATTTTTGAAAGCAGCCTTGAGCTGCTTTTTTGTTATATATCAACTAGATATAAAATTCCCATTCTTTCAAGGGTTAAAAAACTGTTATCAACATATAGTTCAAAGCTAAGAAGCAGTTTATAATCCGATCAATTTATTAATATACATGGACTCTGCAATGCAAAAACCGCTAGTTGTGAAGCATCTCGGCAGACAAGATTACGAGCCAATTTGGCGCGCAATGCATGCCTTTACCGATCAACGCAGTGAAGATACCTGTGATGAAGTTTGGTTCGTGGAACACAACCCAGTTTTTACACAAGGACAAGCGGGAAAAGCAGAACACTTAATCAATACAGGTGATATACCTGTAGTGCAAAGTGACCGAGGAGGACAAGTAACCTACCACGGCCCAGGCCAAATGGTGGTGTACTTCCTAATTAACTTACGCCGGAAAAAGTTAGGTGTGCGAGATCTCGTTACTCACATAGAGAACCTCGTGATAAATACACTGAAGGCTTACAATATAGAATCAGCAGCCAAGCCGGATGCGCCTGGTGTTTACGTTGATAATAAGAAAATTTGCTCACTCGGTTTACGCATTCGCAAAGGATGTTCATTCCACGGGCTAGCGCTCAACGTAAATATGGATCTTGCGCCTTTCCTTCGCATTAACCCATGTGGTTATGCTGGTATGGAAATGGCTCAAGTAAGCCAATTAGGCGGGCCTGACAAGGTCGAAAACGTTGCTGAACAACTATTAAAAGAACTCGTGACTTTGTTGGATTACCAACAGATAGAAGTCAGTACAGAAGTCCCAAACTATAAGTAATTGAAGCATGAGTAAACCAATCCAAATGGAAAAAGGCGTTAAGTATCGCGACGCCGACAAAATGGCACTGATTCCAGTGAAGAATATGCCTGTTGAGCAGAAAGAAGTTCTGCGCAAACCGGACTGGATGAAGATCAAGCTGCCTGCAGATAGCCAACGTATTCAAGACATCAAGTCAGCAATGCGTAAAAACAACCTGCACTCCGTTTGTGAAGAGGCCTCATGCCCTAACCTTGCTGAATGTTTTAACCACGGTACCGCGACCTTTATGATCTTAGGCGCAATCTGTACTCGTCGTTGTCCTTTCTGTGATGTTGCCCATGGCCGCCCAGTGACACCTGAAGAAGGTGAACCACAAAAGCTGGCGCAAACCATCAAAGACATGAAGTTAAAATACGTCGTAATCACCTCAGTTGACCGTGATGACTTACGTGATGGCGGTGCACAGCACTTCGCTGACTGTAACCGAGAAATCCGCAAGCTTAACCCAAGCATCAAGATTGAAACCTTGGTTCCTGACTTCCGTGGTCGTATGGATGTTGCGCTTGATTTAATGCACGACAACCCGCCAGATGTGTTTAACCACAACTTGGAAACGGCACCACGTCTATATCGCAAGGTTCGCCCAGGCGCTAACTACAAATGGTCTCTAAACCTACTGAAGAAGTTTAAAGAGCAGCACCCACACATCCCAACCAAATCTGGTGTGATGATGGGTCTTGGCGAAACCAAAGAAGAGATCGTTGAAGTACTGAAAGATCTTCGTGAGCACGGCGTAACTATGCTGACCCTTGGCCAATACCTTGCGCCAAGCCGTCACCACTTGCCAGTAGAGCGTTACGTTCCACCATCAGAGTTTGATGAGCTTAAAGAGATTGCCTTAGAGCTTGGCTTTACTCATGCGGCGTGTGGCCCATTTGTTCGCTCTTCTTACCACGCCGATCTGCAAGCGCAAGGTGTGGAAGTTAGCTAATAATTGCAAAAAAACATGAACTGAATAATAAAGCCAGCACGTCGCTGGCTTTTTTATTATCGCTAACTTGAATCCGCAGATCGCCACTTCTAGGCTTAAAAATATCTTCAATCTTATTCACAAGATTGCTCATATAAGCACCGTCAGAGTGCGTCACCTAAAAGGATTCAGCCATGATTAGATTTGGATTGTTCGCAGTGATATCCGCCCTGATACTCGCCGCCTGCTCAAACTCAGAGCAGCAAGATAACTTTCGAGAAGCCTCATTCGAGCTCTGCAATACCGAAGTCGATATTTACTCGGTAAGCGATGATGGCCGCGTACGTATTTTATGCTCCGATGGTTCTAAGTTCGCACTCACCACTGAAAACACCCTTGCGACCATGCGAGATATTAATATCGACTACTGTGATGGTGAAGGGCTGGGTAAATTCAACGAAAGCTCCAAATACTATTCGTTCAAATGCAAATCCGGCACCCTGCTCAGCATCGCCAAATAATCGAAGAAAACCTCCCCCACCCAAATACAAAAAGACTCCAACCGGAGTTTTTTATCATTCTATCGTTTTCAAAGTAGATGAGCGGAATTCAAGGAGAACACACGGAATTTGCGCGCACAAAAAAAGCTCCCATCAAGGAGCTTCTATCACGATTTTCAAACTGAATTGTCTCTAGTTCAAGGAAAAGGCGCGCAGTTTACAACTGTAAATGAGCACCTATTAAACGCAAAAAGGGCTCAATAAGAGTAATGCCGATCAGTTAAGAAATTTTTGAGATCATTTGACCGATCCTCAAAAAGCTTCAAAATCCGATATTAGGAAACTAATATCGGATTTTTTTATGCCTTTAGAAAGCCAACTTGCG
>NZ_JANAVY020000020.1 GCF_025195085.2 Vibrio intestinalis
TCAGGAAGTCAGAAGGGAGCGTGTCTGTACCAAGGAAGATGAATAAGGCTACGTGGGACAAAGATTATAGAGCAAAAGTTCTCTTTACATCAGCTTAACAAAGTACGTTCGCGCCCTTACCCGCTAATAGGGTCATTTTATTGTTCATTGTTCTTTATTCCTGACTGATTAGAAGTAGACTCGAGCGTAAGCGTAAGCGTCTTGTGCTGCTTCACCCATGTTCATTTCAAGCGCAATGACACTTGATCGCGTTGGTTTGTAGCTAATACCAACCGTTCCCCATTTGCGCTCATTATCCCAATCAGTCGGTTCAGCGTTGCGTTCTTGACCCGCGAGTTCCCATTTCTCGAATTTCTCGTAGTTGTAAGAGCCAGTCATTTCCCATTGCGGGTTAATGATGTATTTCACTGACGTTAGAAAACCGCTGTTTTCTTCTTTCTGATAATCGTTATAAACGCCAACACACTTAGACTCACCGCTAAAGCTGTCAGTTAAGGTGTTGGTACATGAGCCAAGGTATTCTTCTTCTTGGTAGAAGTTCACACCTAGGTGCCAATCGTCCGTGATTGCAAATCGAGCTCCGCCACCGTACAGCTCTTGCTTACCGTACTTTGATTCACCGTCCGAGCCAACACGACCTTCAATACCAAACACCACTGAGAAACGATCGCCAAAGTAACCAATATAACCGTTGCTCACATCACCCAATGCAGAGCCTGACGAAGACTCAGCACCGTAGGTGAATGATGCGCCGACTTTGAATACTTGGTAAAAAAGCCCTTCGTACTTAACCGTAGAATCTTGGTCACCCGCTTCTCCAGTTTCAACTGTCGTATCGAAAGTGAAATCACCCCATTTGTCATAGTCATCAAATGCAGTATCCGTTAGACCAAACTCTAAGTAATGCTTCATATTTTGCGTTTGGTAAACATCGTAACCAATAAACATTTTGTCGATAGCTAGAACCAGATCGCCACTACCGTAAGCCCAGTTTTCACGCTCGTAATCCAACTCTAAACGGTAATGCATTTTGCTTTGCTTACCTTTTACACCCATAGTGGCAAATGAATCATCAATAAACTCTTGATCTTTATAGAATTCACCATATTCGTACTCTGCACCGATGTGGCCTCCAACACCGACTTCTCCATATAATTTAACGAAGTCTCCAGAGTCATTTTCATAGATCGTTACGGCGCTTGCGTTAGCTGCTAAAAATAACGAAGAAATCGCTATAGCAACTGAGCTTTTTTTTAACATTTGAATTTCCCTAAATGTTCTAATTTTCGGAAAGTCATTTAATAGTAAAAATAAAACAAGCATCTTCAATATTTCATATTAAATCACTTATTCAATTTGTACTTTTAAATAGACTTGATAACAACAATCCGAAAATTTTCCACCTTTCACTATTTTTTTAAATATAACGGCGTAGCAAACGAGAAATGAATCACACCTCAATCATTCATTTTATGGATGATTTTTTAATACCAACAAATAGTGTTAACTAGAGTTATTGCTCTACGCGTTAATCACGTAAGTGGGACAACACTCACTTTTACAAATACTTACCTATGATTAGCAAAGTCAGCCAATCGCTTGCGCAAACGTTATTCAGAAAAATGATGGCGAAATGTAAATTTATAAAATAAAAAGACGTGATCAATCAACAAGGACACAGATACTTTCCCCATATGGAATTTCGAGGAGATTTTGTTGTAGATCGAATTAGCACTTCAACAATTAATAAATAATTAGATATCAAGATAAATAAAATTGGAAGCGAATAAGGAGAGAGATTTATTTGTTAATTTAATAGAAATAGCAAAGCAGATAATTAAAATTTAACTAATCGAATTAGATAATAATTAAGCCGTCATCGCTCACAATGACGACCTAGCATTTAAGTGATTATACTGTGTAACTCAGTGGAATCTCCGCAAGGTGGCTGCCTTTATTGGCTGGGTAGATGACATACTCGCCGTGGTATTTCACGTTAGATTTATAGTCAGTTACCTTGTGCAGCATAAAGCCCGCTTTGGTTGCCATCTCAATAAACTGAGCGTGATGACCACGAACAAACCAGCTCATTGGTTTTACTAGCGCTTCACCGTCAAAACAGTTGTCACATTGGTCTGCGCACAATGCCAAGGAGTTTTGGCCTTCAGTGTAAATTTGTACCTTGCCCGCGCCTACAATAGGTTCTGACGTTGAAACTTCCCAATCCTGCTGTTCCATTTGATCAAGAAACGCTTCGATGTCGCTGTCTTTAATCACACGGTCAGCTTCACCTTCAGGGAAAAATTCGCCATAAAACTTAGCAATACGTTGGAAAGTAAACATCAAGTTAGCATCGTTACCTTTCGAACGACCCGCTTTTTGCCAACGAGTTAGGTCTGCAACCACACTGCGATGAGCACTCTGATTTTTCAATACTTTAGTTACCCAGCGAACCAGAAAATGGTTATTCGCAACAGGCGCATTTACCGCCTTACCCGTTTTGTGTAACTCATCAAGCTCTGCTAGAGCACTGTTGACTAACTTTTGAATTTCTACTGTGTATTCAGACATTAAGCCTTTCTTCCAAATATCCAATAAAATGCGGCAGACAATAAAGAACATGCCGTCATTACAATAATCATTGGCCATGCAACACCATTAGGCAGAGCTGCAACGATCGCACCAACGATAGAACCAATGCCAAAACGCAATGTACCCGCTAATGAAGAAGCCGTACCTGCCATGGTTGGATAGCCACTAAGTAGCAGCCCCATCGCGTTACTACCTATGGTCGATAGCGTACCAATAAATAAAACCACAAATGGCACAATGCCCCAAAGTCCGAGATCCATCGCCCATGCAGCAAATAAGCCGAGACCAGCAAATAGCTGCACCCACAGGCCAAATTGCAACATGGCATGAGATCCGACTTTTTTCACCATGCGGCCATTAATGCTGGTCATGATAATCATAGCAATAATGTTAAGGCCGAACAGGTAACCGAAGTGATCAGGTCGTACACCATAGATATCGATGTAAACAAACGACCCCGCGGTTAAAAAGGCAAACATACCAGAAAAAGAAAACGCACCTGAGAGAATTAGACCAATCGCCACTGGGTTACGGCATAAACGAATGTAATTACGCAGCGTTGTCGCTAGACGCAGTGGCTGTCGGTTTTCTACTTTAAGTGTCTCAGGAATTTTCCAAAGGACGAGTGCAATCACCACCGCGGCGAAGATCGCTAAAACCCAGAAGATTGAACGCCAGCCAAACCATATCGCCAAGTAACCACCAATCATTGGCGCAACTAATGGCGCTATCGTGATCACCAAGGTAACGAAAGACATCGCGCGAGCGAAATCCTCGCGATCAAACATATCACGCACAACAGCTTGAATGATGACAGCAGCAGCAGCTCCTGCAAAACCTTGCGCAGTACGCACCCATGTTAAGGCATCAATACCGTGAGTCGTCGCGCTAACAACCGCCGCGAGACCAAAAAATAGTACGCCTAAAATAAGCACAGGTCGGCGGCCAAAACTGTCAGCTAATGGACCATGAATCAGCTGACCCAATGCAAAACCGGCAGTGTACGCGGTTAACGTAAACTGAACATCACCCGCCCCAACGCCAAGATCGCGTGCAATGGTCGGCATTGCAGGCAAATACATGTCGATGGCAAGTGGTGTAAGCGCGCCAATTGCACCTAAAACGAGAAATAAAAGGAAACTGATCTGCGGTGTATTTTGTTGCGATGTTGAAGTGTTCGACATACGTCTCCTACTCGGTTGCGAATGCGATGCAGCGCTCCTTGCTGCAACCAAACAGATTTCGAGACTAAAGCTCTTCCAGCTTTATTATTGTTTTAATCGAATATAATCGCTGATTCATGCATAAAACACTAGTTCCCAGTAAGAACTAAACAATTTCCCAGCGGCGTGATTATTTCTCTAAACGAAGTTATTTCCAGATAGAATCGACTTCTTCTTGAGTTAGGTAACGATATTCACCTAACTCTAAAGACTCATCCATTTCAATCTCACCGATACGCTCACGGTGAAGGAACTCAACTTTATTACCAAGTGCTGCAAACATGCGTTTTACTTGGTGGTACTTACCCTCATGAATGGTCAATAGCACCTCTTTTTCCGCACGTACTTCAAGACGCGCTGGTAAAGTTAGGCCTTCTTCACTCTTAAGTTGAATGCCTTGCGTAAACTTCTCTTCATAATCAGGCTGAACCGGATCGGCCAACCAAACTCGGTAAGTTTTCTCACACTTATGCTTTGGTGACGTAATTCGATGAGACCATTGGCCATCATCCGTCATCAAAACCAAGCCTGTGGTATCCACATCCAAACGGCCTGCAAAATGTAGCTTGTCCATCTTCACTTCATCTAACAGAGTAAATACCGTTGGATTAGTGCCATCTTCATGTGAACAAACAAAGCCCTCTGGCTTATAAAGCATGATGTAACGTGGCCCGTGCAGCTGAAGTTCACGGCCTTGCCATTCGACAACGCTCTCTTCCGTCAGCTTAATTGAACCGCTCTTTACCATTTCATCATCAACCGTTACCGTCTTTGATCTTAGGATCTGAGTCGCCTCTCTACGGGTGACACCAAGTACATCACATAAAAATTTATCTAAACGCATGAATACCTCATCTCTCTTAGCTGAGGTATTATAATCGGCTTAGTCTAAATAGTTGAGCTATTTCACAGAATTTATGTACACCCTGCGCCCCTATCAAGCGGATTCCGTCAAAGCGGTTATCCATTACTTTCGTAAACACTCGACTCCCGCGGTTATCGTGCTGCCAACCGGCGCAGGAAAAAGCCTTGTGATTGCCGAGCTAGCCCGCTTAGCCAAAGGCCGTGTATTAGTTTTAGCCCACGTTAAAGAGCTAGTTGAACAAAACCACGTCAAATACGAAGGCTATGGCCTTACTGGCTCAATTTTCTCTGCTGGTCTTGGCCGAAAAGAGACAGACCAACAAGTGGTGTTTGCTTCAGTTCAGTCGGTGGTGCGCAACCTCGACTCATTTAAAGACCAGTTCTCTCTACTAGTGATTGATGAGTGTCACCGCGTTCCAGAAGATAAAAACAGCAGCTATCAAAAAGTAATCTCACACCTACGCGAGTTAAACCCCGGCTTAAAGGTGCTTGGCTTAACCGCGACCCCATATCGCTTAGGTGTTGGTTGGATTTACCAATACCACACTCGCGGCCAAGTTCGCAGTGAAGAGCCGCGATTCTTTAGAGACTGCATCTTCGAATTGCCGATTCGCTACCTGCTAGATGAAAACTTCTTAACTCCAGCGCGCATGATGGATGCCCCCGTTCTCAGCTACGACTTCTCTCAACTAAAACCAGCATCCACAGGTCGATATAAAGAATCTGAGATGGATATGGTGATTGATCAAGCCAAGCGAGCAACACCGCAAATCATTCAGCAGATCATTCAAATGGCGCAAGATAAACAAGGCATTATGATCTTCGCTGCAACCGTGCGTCACGCGCAAGAAATCCATTCATTGCTGCCCGCTGAACAAGTGGCTATCGTGATTGGAGATACGCCAACGCCCGAGCGAGATGACATCATCCAACGTTTTAAAGACCGTAAAATCAAATATCTGGTTAACGTTTCAGTGCTAACAACGGGGTTTGATGCCCCTCATGTAGACTTAATTGCCATTCTTCGCCCCACCGAATCAGTGAGCCTTTATCAGCAAATCGTTGGTCGCGGTTTACGCCTCTCGCAAGGCAAAGCCGAATGTTTAGTACTTGATTACGCAGGCAACAGTTACGATCTCTATCAACCAGAAGTGGGCAATCCCAAACCAGACTCAGACAGTGAAATCATCACGATCCCTTGCCCTGCTTGTGGCTTTAACAACAACTTCTGGGGAAAGCTCGATAGTAATGGCTTTTTAATCGAGCACTTTGGCCGCCGTTGCCAAGGTTACTTTGAAGATGATGAAACCGGAGAGCGCGAGCATTGTGGCTATCGCTTCCGAGCCAAATATTGTGGTGAATGCGGCGCAGATAACGACATCGCCGCGCGCATTTGTCATGAGTGTGATGCAACCTTAGTTGACCCAGATAAAAAGCTCAAAGAAGCGCTCAACTTAAAAGATGCGTTGGTATTTGAATGCTTAGAAATGGACTTAACCACCTTTAAAGATGACAAAGCCAAGAATCAATTGCGCGTCACTTACCGCGGGGAAAACCAAGCACAAGTGCACGAGTTTTGGTCATTAACTACTAAGGCACAGAAGAAACGTTTTCAAGACCAGTTTGTCAGGCCACACCTGGCCGACCGACATCGCCCATTTGAAGAAGCCTCCCCTTCTAAAGTGGCCGCCAACCAACACAGGTTCCGTCCTCCTCAGTTTGTTATTGCGCGCAAATCGGGCCGATTCTGGAAAATACGCGACAAAATCTTTGCTGATGAACTAAGCCAATAATGCTGGATTTAGGGCTCATTAAATTGAGCCTATATCTTTGATTTTATTCTAGACAAGGCTATTTTCACCCTGTTTAATAGCGTCTCAATAACAATACAAACAACTCAATGGCGTTAAACATGGAATCATTCAACCAATTTTTAGACTCGCTTCGTTCTCAACCTGAATCAACTCGACTAGAGATACTCAACAACTACATTGCTGCGCATTCCGATTGCGCCCAAGCCTACTATCAACGTGGCCTTATTCTTGGTTGTGACTACACCTACAACAAAGACAAACTGGTTCATCTTGAATATGGCGATTCCGACCAAGCGATTGCAGATTTTGAGAAAGCCATTGAGCTCGATCCTAAGTTCGTCGCCGCTTACGCAGAAAAAGCGTCGCTCTATTTACATCTCGACATTGATGACCAAGGCGCCGCAGAACTGATGGAGCATGCGCTAACAATCGATCCAAACAATATTCCATGTATGAACCTCTACATGTCTCTGACTTCGACTCAAGGCATGAATGGCGAGTGCATTGAAATAACCAAACGAATCATAGAGCTCGAGCCAACGGCTAAACACAAGTTTGACCTAGCCGAAGTCTATTTTTTAATCGGTGAAGAGTATGTCGGCGTACTTGACGATGAAAGCCGTGAAAACCTAGAGCAAGCTGTGATTCACTTTGATCAAATTATTGCAGAAAACGAAGACGCTAAGTTAGTAGATGAAAGTAAAGAGTTGCGTGCGCAAGCCGTCGAGCTATTAGCAACGATGAGCTAGCATTTGCGCCATGATTCACTTTGTATTCATGTTCAACACTCTATAATGATCCTATGATTTTGTGGAAAGGTAACGCTATGTTTAATAAACAATTGATTCTGACTATAGCTCTTACAGGATGTGTGGCTGTGTCTTTCCCAAGCTGGGCTCATAACCATGAAGATGGCCATGCACTTGTTCGTGACGTAGAAAAACCCGGCACAAAGATTGAGTTTGAAGAAGACCAAGATGAAGTCTATCGCGCGGTAAAAAGAGGCTATATCCGTCCTTTTTCCGAGATGTATGCAGCCGTTGAGCGCGATCTACATGGCCGTATCATTAAAGTTGAGCTAGAAGAAGATGATGACATTTGGGTTTATGAGCTAAAAATAAACTACAACAACAACATCATTAAAGTGGAATACAATGCTCAAACCCTTGAAATGACGCTGATTAAAGGCCGCAATTTCAAAAAAGCCCTAAAAAACACAGAAGATAAATAATAATGAAGATACTTGTAGTTGAAGATGAACCACGTTTAGGCGAACAAATTCTTGAAACCCTTGAGCAAACAGGCTGGGTGCCAGAGCTTGCTCAAGACGGCATCGATGCACTCTATCGCGCCACTTCTGAACAATGGGACGCCATCGTTCTTGACCTTGGTTTACCTAAGCTTGATGGCCTTACCGTGCTCAAAGGCATCCGAGATGAAAACATTAACACGCCAGTGATTATTCTCAGTGCGCGCGATACGCTAACGCAACGCGTCGAAGGCCTCAACGCCGGTGCTGATGATTACCTGACTAAACCATTTGAAATGGTTGAGCTGACAGCGCGCATTCGTGCGCAGTTACGCCGTGCATCTGGCAACGCATCACCGGTTATGCAAGTGGGCAATCTAAGCCTTGATACCCGAACTTCTAAAGTCATGTGGCAAGGCGAAGCGGTCATGTTAACCGCGCTTGAGTATAAAGTGGTCGCCTACTTTATGCACAATGCCGATAAAGTTATTTCCCGTACTGAGTTGGTAGAACATATTTACAAACAAGACTTCGATCGTGACTCCAACACCATTGAAGTCTTTATTGGTCGAATCCGTAAGAAAATCGCACCTAACGTCATTAAAACGGTGCGCGGTCTTGGATACCAACTGAATGCCGAATAAAGCTGGGATACTTTTTAAACGCCTAAGCCTTAAAAGCCGCCTTGTTTTGGCGGCTACTGTTTGGCTTACTGCTATGATCATTGCCGCAGGGGTAACGGTGCCGAGCCAAGTTTATAGCTACATGGTGGATGACGCTAAGGCTCAGCTCAACATCTATCTAGATGAAATCACAGGCAACCTCGAAGTGGATGAAGCTGGCGAGCTCACTTTGTCTACTCAACTGTCTGACCCTCGCTTTTCTCATCCTTACAGCGGGCTATATTGGTCAGCTTCTACCGATCAAAGCCAGATTCGCTCCCGCTCTTTGTGGGATCGCCAAATCACCTTTAAAGACAAAAACACCGAAGCATTTGGCGCGCGAGATGAACTGCTGATCTATGTAGATTCCACACTCTACTTTCCAGATTACGATGGGCCAATTCATATCACCATCGGTATCGATGAACAGCCGATAGAAGATACGCTGCACAAATTGATGGGCCAGTTATGGATCATCCTCGCGCTGCTCTACGTAGGTGTAATGGCGATCATTGTTATTCAAGTATTTTGGTCACTCAGCCCACTAACCAAAATGCACAAAGAACTTAATCAATTACGTAGCGGCGACAAAACCCAGCTTGAAGACGATTACCCAAGTGAAATTGCCCCTGTAGTATCCGATTTGAACGCCTTGGTTTTCCACTACCAAGAATTGCTCGATCGCGCGCGCCACCACGCAGGTAATTTATCGCACGCACTTAAAACACCATTATCTGTGCTGAAAAATGAAGTCGCGACGCTTGATGATGACACTAAACAACACCTTCAGCCGCCATTAGATCAAATCCAAAACCAAATTGATTACCACTTAGGCCGAGCGCGTATGGCGGGTTCAAAAAACATTCTCTCAGTAAGGGCGAACCCTTCACAGCGTATTGATGCTATCTCAATGGCGTTTGACAAAGTCTATGCCGATCGTGGTATCACGCTAATTAATGAAGTCGACTCTGAACTTGAGGTCTCGATTGACCCAACCGACCTCGATGAAATGGTGGGTAACCTGCTGGAAAATGGTTACCTATGGGCGCAAAGTATTATCCGAGTTCACGCACAAACACTCGATCAAGAAAACGTAAACATCATCATTGAAGATGATGGTCCTGGAATTCCTGAAGAGAAGCTAACGCAAGTGGTAAAACGCGGCGTTCGCTTAGATGAAACGACTCCCGGCACGGGCTTAGGTTTAAACATTGTGAGTGAAATGGTGCACAGTTATCGAGGTGAAATAGCTCTGAGCAGAAGCTCTATGGGTGGGCTTAAAACCGTACTTACAATGAAGCTAAGCCATTAATAAAGCAAACAAATACTAAGCCGACGTTCGTCGGCTTTTTTGTTTTAATACTCACTGAAAAACAAAGTGAGAACTGTCTTAATTATAAGAATGAAATTTCTTGCATACCGAATACCTTGCTTAGCTCACTAATCTTCATTTTATAATCTACATTTATATATATAAAACACATCATTACAGTAGGCGTATTGGCTAGCTGTATTTCGAAGCGAGCAGTAAAGTAAATCGAATTATGTTTCCAAACCAACGAGTAGAAGAGCTTTATAAGGCTTCTGAACAGTTATTGAATTTCTCTAAACTTTCGTGGTGGATCATCGACCTCGATGACAGCCCCAACGTTTTCTATTGTAATCAAACCATGCGTGACACCTTCACGCTTAACTCCAAAGCCATAGCTCACTCAGTAGAACAAGTCTGCCCTATCGCTGGCGATTACAACTCAAATGTCGCAATCAAATGCTCTGACAAAGCCAAGCAAATCTTTGAAGATTACCAGCAACTAAAAAGTGGCCGGATAGATGAATACATGAACAGCTTTCCCTACTTTGATCCTAAGTCTCGAAAAACCCTCTACTTTACCAGCAGAGCAAAAGTGTTAGAGACCGATGACTTAGGCAATGCCTCGCTGCTATTTGGCATCATAGAACCAGAGACATTGAGTGAGCAAATGTACAATATGGCAAAGCTAGATGGCTTAACGAACCTATACAATCGCCGCGAGTTTGACTCTAAACTGAGATTGTTGATTAACGTAGCTAAGCGAGAGCATAAGCCGTTATCTTTGGTGATGTTAGATGTAGACCATTTCAAAGCTTACAACGATGAGCTAGGCCATTGTGCCGGAGATGAATGCTTGCGGAAAATAGCTAACACGATCAAACAGCAATGTGATCAAAATGGAGATATTGCCTGTCGATATGGTGGAGAAGAGTTTGCAGCTATTGTGTATGGTGATAAGCACCAAGCGCAGCAGTTAGCAAAAGCTATCGGCACTGCAGTTATGGCGTGTCAAATCCCTCACCCTGCGCTAGACAATCAGTTTGTCACTATAAGCAGTGGCTGCTGTACAATATACCCAACAGCATCAACCACTCCTCAAAATTTAATCAAATGTGCAGACAGCGCTTTATACCAAGCAAAAAAGCAGGGAAGAAATCGAGCAATTACCTTCCCTGCTTAGCTAAAGAAGTGCTAATGGCTAACTTGCTGCATCAATTGTGACTTAATTTGAGTATTTTCTTGAACAACAAAATAAAACATGAGCAATAACGCTAAAGCCGCAGAAACTAGACAAATATAAAATGCAACGTAGTAATTGTATAACTCACCAACAATACCAACCGACAAACTCGCGGCAAGCATACTAACCTGTAGTAAATTGGAAAACAGAGTTGAGGCCGTACCTAAATGTTCTTTCATCATGTCCTGCATCGCAACCATGCCTAACGTAGCAGTTAACCCAATAAAAATGCCATTTATCACTTGTAACGCTAGCAGAGCCCACATCTGGGTTACGTTCAACATACCGATAAAGAACAAACAACCACATACCAAAGAAAACGCTAAGAGCTTCATAGTGCCAAATTGAGTCGCTAGTCGCCCCGCTTTCATCATAATTGGAATCTCACAAAACGCGGCTAGACCAAACATAAATCCGACCCAACTTGCATCAACAAGTAACTCCTGAGTGAAATATAAAGGCATACTGGTGATATAAAGGTTGTTGGCCGTAAACATCAAAACACTAGCGATTGAAAACAAGATAATAGACTTGTTAAAAGTAAACTTGCTTTGTTCTGTCGGCTCAGATTGTTCCTTTTTTATCACACTACTCGGGATATAGATTAAGGTAAGCACTATCGTGAATATGGTTGCGCCCGCTGCGACTAAAAATGAAGCACTAAAACCAAACGTCCCCTTCAAACTAAAAGCAATAGGAGGCCCTACAACCCATGCAATTGCTATCCCAGCGCGCATAGTCGATAAAAAACTTGTCGAGTCTTCAATATGTTCATCGGCATATTCTCTACCTAGTGCGAACAATTGACCAAAAATCGCACCACTAACACTGCCAAATACAATCGAAAATCCAACGGCCAAGTAGTAATTATCTATAACGCTAAATGCCAATACAGTGACTAGATAACATAACAATGAAACTACGAGTATTGTTTTCCGGTTCCAACCTTTATCCGATTGCGCCGCCATAAACTGAGAAACGACAACAGATGTGCAGATTGTCAGCACCATATAAGCGCTTAGCATTGCAGGGCTAGCGCCTAAACCTTCGATAATAAATAAACTAGATAGAGGGTAGAAAAACGACCCGCAAATGCCGGAAACAAACGCCATCACTAAAAAAATAACTGCGGTTCTTTCCTTAATGAAATCTCTGAACATACTTTTCTCCCACTTTGCTTTAATCGATAAGTTCAGCCTTAATAGGCGCTCAGTGTAATCAAAGCTCTATGGAATTTATTAATGACTTGCCACCGACAAATGATACTTTTCATTCAATATTGATTTGCGTTTTGACAGTTTATGCACAAAAAAATAGGATATGCATTAGACAACACAGGGCGTAGTAAATGAAACTGCAGATAGAGAACGTACTTAACAACGACGACTTTAATTGGATAATTAAAGAATACCAATGTAAGCAGAAAAAAGACCAATTTGCCTGCCCTTGGCACTATCACTCTGAATTTGAATTGGTATTGTATCGAGATCCTGATGATGTATTTTGCGGCAATTACTTCGCAGGAGACAGTGTAGATGCAATTACTCACAACAGTATGATGTTATATGGCCCAGGCCTACCCCATATGTTGAATGGTCAAGTTAGGCAGGATGCAAACGAAGGATACTACACTTTAATACTCTGGTTTAGACTAGAGTGGATTGAAGCATTAATTAGTGTCATGCCGGAGTTGAAAGCGGTAAAAACTATACTAGCTCGAGCCTCATATGGACTGCTATTTAGTAAAAAGGCTGCCGAACAAACCCACCAATTGCTCAATGACATTGAAGACCTGCCTACTCATCAAAGACTAATGAAAGTACTTCAAGCTTTGATGATTTTAGTCGATGATACTGGTGCCCAGAAGCTATCTGCGACACCTTACGGATTGCATGATATCCATCAGGATGAAGAGTCGAGAAAACGCGTTGAACTTGCACGTCGATTCATCGAAAAAAACTATGCCCAACCGATTAAAATTAAAGATCTCTGCGCAGCGTTACACATTAGCGAAAGCTCTGCATATCGACTTTTTGAACGGCACTTTTTGGAGAGCTTTTCAGAACATTTAAAACGATTTCGAGTAGGAAAGGCCTGCGAGCAACTAGTTAATACCCCGCTGGCGATCTCTCTTATCGCAGAACAAAGTGGCTTTAACAACCTCTCTAACTTCAACCGTCAATTTAAGTTGGTAAAGGGAGTCACACCTTCCGTTTTCCGCGATATGTATGTTCGTAATCACAATTAAATACTTGGCATCGGCTTTACCACCAATACTTTACCATCAGTATAATAGTCGTGCTCTTCATCCAATGTAATTGGGCTAACCAGATGTTGGAAATCTACCCGCTGATTTGGCGCATACTGTACTATCTGCTTGGCCAATCTGTCGCGCTCTTGGTCAACGTCTGGGTCAATACTATGCAAAATGGTAACAATGCCCGAATATGGCGTCACTTGTAGGCCATTGTCATAGCTCAGTGCCCCAACCCAAACCGTCTGCTTCGATTGAGGATCAACACCCCCTTTCCACCAACGAATATGGCTACGTTTTAGTAAATCGCCTGGCAGTTGGAAAGCCATTTGCTGTGGCTGTTGATTCCAAAAAAGATCCGATACTGGCGGTGTATTTTGTTGCAGTAACTTGAGGTAATCACGCCACTCAATGTCATTTCGAGAAAACGTTTTGTTTTCAACCCAACCAAGCTGAAGCATCAATTGGCGTGGATTCTCGCCATAAAACAACACATTGATCGCCTGAGCATCAAACACTTTAGACTTACCCGGATATGCTCGGTAATCCAGCTCTAAAGGGCTAACGAATGCAGATTCAATTTGCGAGTTATTCGGCTGATTTTGAAAGTCATCAGATAACCAGAAAAAATGACTGTAGTTAGCAAATAGAGTCAGCGAGAAAAATACTAAAGTGAACTTAGTAAACAACAAACGCCATTTTAGTTTACGACCCACATAGAGGAACAGTAAGCTCGCGCCAATCGCCATTAAGCTATATTGATGCTCAACCACAATAGTTTGCGCTTGTTGTATAAATGGAAACTTATCAACACCATAAGAGAGCAAGTAGCCCCACATCACAAACTGGCCGACCCCAAGTAGAAGGCCAATCATGCCAAATAGACTGAATCTCGACCACTCAACCTTATTCGTACCAGCAACGAATGGCACAACCCACGCTATCGGCCCTAGCAGACGGGCAAACGCCAGCACATAATTGCCTTTTTTGTACATTAGGTGACGACAACGCGCGATAGGACGGCGTGTTTTAGGTTGCCAAGCGATCAACTTTTTCTGCGCGGGAGTCCCCACGTAACGTCCTATCCAATAGCTTGCTTGGTCACCAATAAGGCCACCAAGCAGCACTGCGAAAACGCCAGTCCAGATACCTTGATGTAATTGATACCCAGCGGCTATCAAAAACGGCTCGCCGGGTACAAATAAATTGGGGCCGATCAGTGCATCCAACAGTGCCCCAATAAATAGACTCATCCCTTCAAACATGACGCTAACCTGCCTTCACTACTGTTCTTTGTAATGGCCGAACTTGTATTCCATCTCGTTATTGCGCATCTCACCACAGAAGAAGCGGCGCACATTGGCTTTCAAATAGGTCGCGCCCATTTTAAATACACCGTCTTGATCTAAACGACGAGGGTCAAAGCCGAAGGTTAAGTTCAAGAAGCGAAAACGCCAAGTTTTACTAGCACGTTTTACGTAGTCACAGTCTTCACATAAGGTAATACGCTGGTCAAAACCGCCTAGTTGTTCGTGGGCTCGGCGAGTGGAGAAAATACAAGCACCTACTGCGGTTGGAAAAGTAAACTGAGTTACAAATAGGCCAAGGTTAAATAACCCGTAACCGAATTTATGTACCAAAGGCAGATCTTTCGCCCCCATGTACACACCCGCGACTTCTAGTTGTTTCTCTTCTAGTTGACTGATGCCTTGCGCCAAGAAGGTACTATCCAAACGCACATCTGCATCTAGAAACAAGATGCGCTCATACTTGGCCAAACTAGCGCCTGTATTACGCCCTAGACTAACGCCACGCACTTCCATTTTATGAACCGTTAATTCAGGCAAAGATGATTCATACGCCTGCGCTACTTCACAGGTCTTATCTTCGCTGTTTGAATCAACAAGAATAACTTCAAAATCTCGATGGGTTTGCTTACTTAGATCTTCCATTAAGCGACCGATTCGTTTTTCTTCATTTAAAGTGATCACTACTACGCTAACTGGTCCCATGATTGACTCCTCAAGGCTTAATTGCCGAAACTTGTTTAACTTGGTAATAAGATTAACGTGCTGATACTTAACCATGGGTGAGGTAATCATTCAGATTCAGTTCATTTATAACCTTGAGCTGAAGAACGATTTTCTACATAGATAGCCAGATTTGGATTAAAATGCGGGTAATTTAAGCAAGCCCTATCTATTATCGGCCTTTGGGCTGTAAAACTATTGCCCAAACAGGTAGAGAGTGATAGTATCCGCGCTCGCTGTGAGAGTAACTACCAATTGTTCTTCAGCGGTTTACCACGACATAAGGTCGCATTATGTTGTGAAATTTAGATTAAATTTTACGAGAGTAATATTATGAAATTTGAAGCAGTAGTACGTACTGAACTAGGTAAAGGTGCGAGCCGCCGCCTACGTCACGCTGGTAAATTCCCTGCTATCGTTTACGGTGGTGAGGCAGCTCCAGTATCAATCGTTCTTAACCACGATGAACTTATTAACCAAATGGACAAGCCTGAGTTCTACGAAGGTATCGTTCTAGTTATCGATGGTGCTGAAGTTAAAGTTAAGCCACAAGACGTACAACGTCACGCTTACAAGCCAAAAGTTGAGCACATGGACTTCATCCGCATCTAATTCCTTTTAGGAATTAATCGGATTTAATCCAACCTTTTGCATAAAGATTATCGGCCTTACCATCCGAGACATCTAAAAAATTCGAAACCCCAGAGACTTACCACCTCTGGGGTTTCACCGTTTTAGAGGCTTATAAAACGCCCACCGTTTTACCCATTTTCATTCAGCAATAAAAAACGCCGCGGTAAGCGACGTCTCTAAACTCTATTTTAACCCGATATAAGTTAACTATGCCGCAGCATTGGCTCTCAGCCTTGCAAAGTACGCTGGGTACTTATTGCGAATATGTCGCTGCTCTTGCACCATGTGCTTGAATGAAGGCCCCTTGTTCAAGTAGAGAATCACTTCATTTTTGTCGAAGCGCAAAATAGACCCTTCCACCGGAATTTTACAATCTGGGTTTAAACTCAAAGTACCAGACAAAGAAAGCCCCTTGTACAAGGTGGTTAGGTTATTCATAACAATACGAATCCCCTTCTCTGACACTTCGCTAACGTGAAACAATTCGTCGTGAAAGCGAACAATCGGCATTGCACGACGAGGATACCTCAGTCGGTAATACTTACGTTTTTGTTCCAAGTCGTTCATGACTCATTCCTCGTTTACTACAGTCTGCAATACGATCTAACTCGCACCATTTGATTAATTATAACTATCGGCCATAAAAAACAAAACTTTAGCTTCACAATAACAGTAATTATTTGAAATAGCGTTGTTTTCAACGCCATATAAACCTTTGTTTTATAAAGTTACCTCATCATTAACAAAGCGATGAAGTCATCACTTTACTTTATAAGAATTAAGCATAGAATTGCCGCCTATTTCTTTTCTGGTTGCCTAATTAACATGACTGAATCTCGCTATGGTAACGCGATGGCTGCGCTCTCTTTCACCCTTTGGGGTCTGCTGCCACTTTATTATCAATTTCTACCTAACGCCGCTATGGATGAACTGTTGGCGATGCGCTTAATTGCCTCTGTTCCTTTCGCTGCGTTGATCATTTGGCTGATTAAAGGCGAGAAAATTCAGTTTTCCACACTGTTTGCAGATAAGCGTTCTTTGGCTCAAACCTTTTTTGCTAGCTTGTTTATGTGCATCTCATGGACGGCTTTCACTTGGGCAATGACCAATGATCGCGTCATCGATGCGAGCTTAGGTTTTTTCATCAGCCCACTCACAATGGCAGCACTTGGAGTTATCTTTCTTAAAGAGCAGCTTTCAAACGGCAAACGTATCGCCTTATCACTGGCAAGCCTTGGCCTAGCCTATCAAGTCATTCAATATGGAGAACTGCCGATTGTTGCGCTAACGATGGCGATCTTTTTTACCCTGTATGGTTGGTTTAAGAAGAAGACTAACTATGACTGGGCGCGTTGTCTGTTAATGGAAGCAGTGTTACTCACACCTTTCGCGCTTAGCTATTTGGTTTATAAACATGTGGCGCATGGCAATCTTGCCATCGAGACTGACTGGTCTACTTTCTTGCTCTACGTTGGCGCAGCGCCTGTGACTCTGCTGCCTTTAGTGTTTTATTCCATTGCGATAAGACTCACCAGCATGTCGAGTATCGCTCTTATGCAATATATCGAGCCGAGTATTCAATTTTTATTAGCGGTATTTTTGTTTGGTGAGCTGTTCGATGAGGTGAAGTTAGTGAGCTTTAGCCTAATTTGGGCAGGCTTGATGTTTACGATAATCGAAGGCCTACGCAAACGAGCAACGGCCAGAAGTTAAAAAAAAGCCTCTACCATGGGTAGAGGCTTTTTCATTTATAGCGCGAGAGTGAGAGAGCCTTGCCAGACCATTCCTACTGCGAGGAGTGCCATCAAGCTTAATGCACATGCCCCTAGCTTCTCTTTGCCCTTAAATGGGTGAATACCTTGCTCTCGCTTGGCTTGTATGTAGAAGTACATTCCCGGCACATACAAAATAGCTGAAAGAAGCAGATAGTTTAGCCCTGATGCATACAACAGCCACAAACCATAAACCGTTGCACCAACACCAATAAATAGCAGGCTACCGCGATTCTTTTCACTGATCGCGATCTTAAGTACAAACGCACCAACTAAGAAATACGGCACCAAGATCATCTCAGACGCAATCACTAGCAATGTATCGTAAGTACTGCCAGCAAACATCACCGCAATCAGCGAAAACTGAATCCAGATATTGGTTAATGTCAGTGGTTTAACTGGGCTGCCCGCTTTGTTCGTTTTACCGTAAGACTTAGGGAACATCTTTTCTTTTGCACACAGGTAAGGAGCTTCTGAAGCCAATACCGTCCAACTTAAAAATGCACCACAAACCGAAATCAACAGACCAACACTCACAATGTATTGTCCCCAAGGGCCAATAATTGCGGTTAACACTTTCGCCATTGAAGGATTTTGATACTGTGCGAGTTCAGTTGGCTTAATCACGCCCATCGACAACAAAGTCACAAAGACATAAATCGACAGCGCCGTTAACAAACCTAGGATAGTCGCGCGGCCAATGTCTCGTCTATCACGAGCACGGCTTGATACCACGACGGCACCTTCAATACCGATGAACACCCAAACGGTCACCAGCATGGTGCTTTTAACCTGAGCTAATAGAGAATGGCCATCACCAAAGTGCACACCAGTAAAATCGAGGGTAAAGGTATCTAGATTGAAGGCAAACAGAGCGGCGATAATAAAGAGCAGTAAAGGAACGAGCTTAGCAAAGGTAGTAACAAGGTTGATAAGCGCGGCGGTTTCTACCCCACGTAGCACCAAGCAATGTACCATCCAAAGTAAGCAAGAAGCGCCCAGAACCGAAACCCATGTATTACCTTGGCCAAAGATGATGCTGTCTGGCGTGTCAAACAGTAACCCAAGGGTACTAAACACAATCACTAAGTACGAAACGTTGGCTAACATGGCACTTAGCCAGTAACCCCACGCAGAGCAGAAGCCAACAAAGTCACCGAAACCTTCTTTGGCGTAACCGAATACGCCGCTATCGACATTTGGGCGATGAAAAGCAAGTCTTTGAAAAGAAAGAGCAAGGAAGATCATCCCTACACCAGTGATTGCCCAACCAATCATTACAGCCGCTGGGCTTGCAATAGCTGCCATATTTTGTGGCAGGCTAAATACACCTGCACCTATCATCGAGCCTATTACAATTGCGGTTAGGGAGCCTAACCCAAGTTTATTGTTCATTATTATGTGGTTACCTATCGTTCAACCTGGGGGGATTTTACGTGCAATTTGTCAATATGCGCAGACTGGTTGTGATCGAAGTCTCGAACAAAGTGACAATAACAACTATTTCATTGTGTTCGATCAATCCCCATCGAACATTCTAATATTTTCGACTGCAAAATAAAGTTATGAGGATAAAAATAACTAGCCAAACAAGCTAAATGCAGATTTATTAACCACAAATGGATATTCAGTCAGTCAAAAAGACACGATACATCGCATGAGCGCGAAAAGTGACATACCTCGGAAGGCGACAGTGAATATATAAGCAAAAGTAACAATAAGCAAAAAAGAGTTCAGGTGGCTAAAATAGCCTCAAAACAACGATGGGGTGCACTGCACCCCATCTAATAAAATTTAACGTTATAGTCATGATAAAAGCTAGTGTTCGCGCCCTGAAGGATTCACTGCAAACTCTACTTGTTGATAAATGTCCGCCAGCTTCTTCTCGCCTTTTTCCTTAGCTCGACGAGATTTCGCTGCATAGCTTTGGTGATTGTCTTGCATTTCTAGTGCTTTTTGATGCGCTTGAGCGGATTTCAAATATTCAGGATTCGCTAGCGCTTGTTGGCGTAAACGATTTACGCGCTCGATGGTTTCCCACAACATAAGACACCTCCTTTATACCTGTTTATATAACCAGTATATAACTATCGCATCCATAGTCAACAAAATACTGGATATTTAACCAGCCCACCCACATCACAGTTTAGTGGCAAGCGTATCGCTTCGTGGTAGAATGCCAGCCTTTATTCAGTACCAATGAGTCTCTCATGACATTTTCTAAACTCGGTTTAAGCTCACCTATTACACGTGCACTCGAAGAGTTGGGCTATCAAAAACCCACCACGATTCAAACCAAAGCAATCCCTGTAGCGCTTGAGGGCCGCGATCTTATCGCCGCAGCACAAACTGGTACTGGTAAAACAGCAAGCTTTGTCTTGCCGATCCTAGAGAAGCTAAACCAAGGGGAAACCCAACGTAAAAAGCGTATTCGTGCTCTTGTCGTAGTGCCAACGCGTGAGCTTGCTATACAAGTTGAATCTAAAGTTGCCGACTACGGTAAGCACTTAAACCTAACCTCAGCGGCTATATTTGGTGGTGTAGATGAGAAGCCTCAAAAGCAACGCTTAATTGAGGGTGTCGATGTGTTAGTGGCAACACCAGGTCGCCTTATCGACTTGTATGGCCAACGCGCTGTCTACTTTGAAGAAGTTGAAGTGCTAGTGCTAGACGAAGCTGACCGTATGCTTGATATGGGCTTTATTGAAGACATCAATAAGATCATCGCGCGCTTACCAGAAGATGTGCAAAACTTACTCTTCTCTGCAACGCTATCAAACAAAGTGCGAGACCTTGCTAAAACAGCAGTGCATAACGCTTTCGAAATTTCTATTGCGGCCAATGCAGCCTCTAAATCAAACATTGAACAGTGGTTGATTACCGTCGATAAAGACAAAAAATCTGCACTACTGAGCCATTTGATTAAAGAAAATCAGTGGGACCAAGCCCTCATCTTTATTGAGACTAAGCATGGCGCCGCGAAACTTGTTTCTCAGCTAGAAAAGCGTGACATTAAAGCGGAAGCGTTCCATAGCGGTCGCAGTCAAGCAATCAGAGAGCAGTTACTAGCAGATTTCAAATCAGGAAAAATTCAATACTTAGTGGCTACGGGTGTTGCTGCTCGTGGTATCGACATTGATGAACTGTCACGTGTTGTTAACTACGATCTACCCTTCCCTGCTGATGAATACGTTCACCGAATTGGACGCACAGGCCGCGCGGACGCAAAAGGTGAAGCGATCTCTTTAGTATCAAAAGATAACTTCAAGAACCTTTGTATGATTGAAAGCCGCTTAGGGCATTTGATTGAACGCCGCGAAGTAGAAGGCTTTGTCCCAAACAAGCCAGTCCCTATCTCTATTTTGAACTACGTGCCAAAGCATAAAAGACAATAAAAAAAGCCAGCGTTGAGCTGGCTTTTTAATGTTTCGATTTTCGCATTATTTTCCAAAAAGGATTTATAACAATATCATTAATATTGTCATTAAATTAGATTAGACTCTAATATTACGCGGCGTCGTTATGCTCTTGCTTATTTTTAGTGTCTCCATAGACACCTTCAAAGCCTCGCAATTTTATCTCTAAATTTGCGCCAAAATACTGCAAATCGATAACTGGCTCTTTGTGATCGTTAATTTGTTTGCCTAACGTTTCTAAAAGCTCAGCCATGAAATCTTTAACAACCTGATCTGCATCTGACAGATACTGCTCTAGTCTCTCATTTCTCATTTTATACCTAGCCTGAACATTAATTCTAATTAGTCGTTCTTTTATATTGTGTTTTCTTTTTACATAAGGAGCACACTATGCAAATTAATACTGCTGTTTTAAATGGAAATCAGTACCGTTACTCTTTCTACCCTTGCGATGATTCTGACCAACATGTGATCTTTTTACTCGGTGCATTGCAAGAAATCGAAAGTGTCGATTCATTCTCCAAGTCATTTGCCAACAAGCTTAATTGCATCACGATTGAAGTCCCGGGAACAGGTTTAACCCAACCTCTAGATTCAACAATCAGTATTCGCGATCAAACTTCGATGCTACTTGATTTAATCAATTATTTAGGGATAACCAGTGCGCATGTCATCGGCTTTTCTTACGCCACCGCCATCGCAGTAGAACTGTGCGATTTATGGAAAAACGTACTGACTCTTTCCATTTTTGGTGGAGTACCCGGCATTCCAACTTCAGGCCGACTTGCAACCAAAAAAATGATTGCTGCTGCCATGGAAAGCCCGAGTGATTTCGCGCAAACCTTTACTAAATCGTTAACTGTTAACCATCCTGACATTCCCAGAAACAACGCCATAATCAAGGCCACTGAGAGAGGTGTCGCTAAGCTCGAACAAGAGCGAATTGATGTATTTTTTGAAAACTCAGTGCGACTATTAGTTCATACGCCAACCAACATAGAAAATATTTCAATCCCAAGTACGGTCTGTGTTGGGGAATATGACCCATATGTAACAACTGATATCGCTTTAGAGTTCGCTAATAAATTAAAAAACAGTCATTTTGTAGTATTAAAAAATGCCGATCACTTAGCGCATTTACAGCACCCTGAAAAAGTGGCAGCCATAATGATCGCTCAAGCATCCTCTTTAATTGAACTAAAGAAAACGCTAACAAGTTTAACCTAAATAACTGAGTATTATTTTTAACTTTTGAGAATTTATAATCAACTCAAACATCTGCGTATTTTGGGTTGATTATTTTCACTGAGATGGGTGAAGTCACGAATTATATGTAAATCTTTGATAGTGTTGTCAGTATTTGGATCGCACTATTTTTACGAGAATAATCTAATTTTCTCAATGATTCAACAATCAAAGAATCACGTACATGCTGCATTTGACGCAGACGATGAAATTGAGGGAATTGACGCATTTCACTTGAAAAATCTGCGTGAGAATCAAGATGAAAACCTAGTTTTACCCTAAAGCCTATCGCTACCGGAAAGTCTCTAATTTTATTAATATCTTCAAGAATAGAATATTGGTAAGTAGAGATGCCTAACACCCGCGATAATGTCTCTATTGATATGTTGTTCTCTTCACGAAATCGTTTCGCGGTTATCGAGATTGAACGGTAATAATCAATCGCAAAAGCGTTAACATCTAGCACTGGCGGCGGTAGCAGCTCGTTGTAGTGATCTAACGAACCAACTTGCGACTCGACGTTGAGGCGGTATTGCTCAAACTCTGCTCTAGATTCAGCATCCATTAGATTACAAACCAGCTGTAAAAAGACGTCAAACTGATCACTGGGTAAACGACCAATACACAGCAGCGCTTCAATGGCTTTATCATCCATCCCACGGTAATGCTCTTTAAGCTTCAAACCGTAGTAAAAGCTAGTCATAGGAACCATCATCACCCAAGACATCGCCGCGACAACATGAATCGGTCGCATAGATGGATAACTCTGCTGCATATAACGCTTTAGTGTTGATGCGTTAATGCCAGTCACACGCTTCTCAAGTTGATCAAAAGTTATTCCCTGTGCACGACGCGCATAAGACATCGAAACAGCCATTTCTGAATCTATATTCTTAAGTAGATTATCGAGCTTTTCGATATCTTGATCTGACACTTCAACGTTGCTGTTCGGCATGTAGATTATCTAACTTGATTGGTATTCACAGTAACGGCGCGCGTTAAGCTGACGACGAAATGTAAAAGAATATTACATATTAAGTCGCATTAAGTTAACAGATTTAGCACTAACAATCTAGGTGATAAAATAACCATAAACAACTGATTAAACGTATCTTTGTATAAATATGATTGGCTAAAACCGCCTACAGCCCTTGCAGCTTCTATAAATCAAAAGTACTGGCTTAACCAATATGACTCCCTTCCTCCTCCAGTGTTTAGAGTCAAAGAGACAATTACAGAGCCTTGCTGCGCGGTGACCTAAGCAGTTCTAGCCAAACAAAAAGGGAGCAATGCTCCCTTTCATGACTATTGAAGATATGCGTTCAGCATCCACATCAACTTTTCTTGCTCGCGGATATAATCACCCATTAACGCGGCTGTACCTTCGTCATTCGCCTCACCCGCGTTATCGAGGATTTCGCGTTGTTTGACCAGTAGTAAGCTAAATCCATCCACTAAGCCTTTCACACAATCTAAGCCCGTGGTCGCATTTTCATGTTCTTGTAACTCACTCACCGCAAGGTAGCGGCTAAAGCTATGCGTCGGTGTATGACCAAGGGTTAGAATACGCTCTGCCAGTTCATCGATTTTAGTTTGTAAATCGGTATAGATTTCTTCGAACTTAACGTGCAGCTCAAAGAACTGCTGACCTTTGATGTTCCAGTGGTAACCACGAGTATTCATATACAGCACTTGGTAATGTGCCAACAAATGGTTAAGCTGCTGTGCAAGATCAGAAGCCTGCTCACTATCAAGACCAATTAAGTTAATTTGATTTGTCATGGCGATTCTCCGCTAGTGGTTCTATGCGAGTGGTAAACACTCGTGATTCGTTTCGTTAGCAGTAGAATAGCCCACCTCAACAAATCGGTAAAAACGATTAAATCTATACATTCAATCGTTAATACCTATTTAAAATTAACGCGCAATATCAAGTTGGTTATCTTTGACACCATTGATACGAAACCAGCCTGCAATGCTAAAGCGCTCAGCGTTGGTTGGTAACACTTCATGAGGGAATTGTTCTGATAAAAACACGAACAAGCGTCCCGATTTAGGTGGGATCGTCGCGATATGATTATCATCGAGATCGTAAACAACCAGTTCACCAGCGTCTGATTCATCCCACTGCTCATTCATGTAAAACACCGTGGTCAAACGACGGTTTTCATTACCCTTGAAGCAATCCAAATGCTTTTGGTAAAAATCGCCTTTTTCATACTTGGCAAAATGCGCTTCGTATTCAAACAAACCTAGATAAAAATGGCGATTCGCTTCTAGACGAATTTGCTCCATTTTATCGAGAAACTGCCCGACTGGATTGCCCATCGAAGAGGATAACCATTGAATTTTATCGCTACGAATCGTTTCTTCACGCGAGGTCTCATCATTACGGCCAATACGCGCGTTTTTCCAATCCTCTGGAATACAATCCCTCAACGCTGCAACCTCTGTCGGTGTAAGGAAATCATCCCAAATATAGTAGCCTTGGGTTGCTAAAGCATCGATGAGTTGGTTCATTAGTTTGCACTCGTGCAGTTAAAGGGCGCTCTATATAAAACGTCCTCTAACCAAGTGCAATTTGGATAATTTATCGTAACGACAAATCGCGTAGAGCAGCTATTTAAAAATAGATAAATCGAGGCTAACTGGCTCACCTAACCAGTGAACAGAATCCGTGTGATCGCGAAGCTCATCATCAGTTACCGGATGCACTAACACCGAGTGCCCTGCTCTCACCTGTTCTAGCCAAGCGGTGACACTTTCAAACTGAGCGCCATTGAAATCAATTTCAAAGCTCCACAGCGTATGCGGGCCAACGGGTTTACGATGAAATCGACCAACTTTTAGCCCTAACTCTTGATTCGCTCTGACATGAATTGTCTCGGCATATTGGCAAGTGGCTTGGTCAAAATAGAAGTGAGCATGGTAGTGGGTATTTGAAGACATCATCATGGTAATCATTATTATTTGGCTTTAGCGCATTGTAACACCTGACCTTCACCATCGCGGCTCTACTTACATTAATTACATTTAATGATTGAGTTTGATTTGTGTGACCTGCTTCCCTGTTCATCACTATCGTAGGTCTTGCGGAGGCTTATTCCTATTCATGCTTCGTCAATTCATGCTATTAATTCTCAAATAATAAAAAAGTCATTTTAGAGGTTCAAATGGCAACCATTAACGACGTATGCCGCGTCGCGGGAGTCTCCAAAGCGACCGTGTCGAGGGTAATAAACGGTACGGGCCAAGTGCGTGCTAGCACCCGCGAAAAAGTAGAAGCGGTAATGAAAGAACTCAACTATCGCCCGAGTATCGTAGCTCAAGCTCTCGCCAACAAAAGTGCAAACAGTATTGGCTTAGTTATCTCAGATTTTACTGGTGGATATTTCGGTAGTCTTTTGAAGCAAGCTTCGGTGAGCGCAGACAAACTAGGCAAACAGTTATTTTTTGCCGATGGTCACAACAATGCCGAAGATGAGCTTAAAGCGGTTCACTCTTTGGTTGAAAAACGCTGCGACATTATTATTTTGTACAGTCGTATGCTGTCATGCGAGCAAGTGGTTGCATTAAGTAAATCCATCGATGTACCACTACTAAATGTTGGTCGTTTGCTACCAGAATCCGCAGGATACTCTATCTCATTTGACCAAAAACACGCGATACAAATTGCAGCGAAACACTTGGTTGAACTCGGACACAAGAACCTTACCTACATTGGCCCCAAACCCACTACTCCGACATCACGAATGCGCTTAGCGGGTTTCTTGGAATACGTCGAACAAAATGAACAGCAAGGCTTAGTTAGCCAAATCTGTGAATCTAATTTCGGTTTCGAGGAAGGTTACCAAGCCACTAAGAAATGGCTCGAGACCAATCACTTTGGCAGTGCTATTGTCGCGGCCGCAGATGATATTGCGGTTGGCTGCATTAAAGCATTGAAGGAGCATGGCATACTCGTGCCCGAGCACGTTTCCATCGTCAGCATAGATAACGATGCCTGCTCACCCTTTATTGACCCTCCGCTAACCACGGTCGATGTGCCCATTCGCAAAGTGGCAGACAAAGCTATGGTGGTTGCCCAGCAAATTCTTGGTGGTGAACCTCAGCCCGAATCTGAAGTTATTTGTGGTCAGTTGATCGAACGCTCCTCTGCTCGTTCGCTCTGGAAATAGCAATTAAATGGCTTTGTTAATAACAGAGCCATCATTTACCAACTTTCTATATCCCCTCCACATCCCCGTCAATCTATAAAATTTGATCCAATAAACACTATTTTCCGCTGAAACGCTGTTTTTCGTGATATTAGACGCATTGATGTAACCGGTTTCAGCAACCGGTTTCCGAACTCCTTATAGTGATTAATGTTTAATCACAAACGCTAATTAAAGGAGCAGCAAGATGAAGATATTTCTTTGTTGTGCAGCCGGAATGTCTACCAGCATGCTGGTTACAAAAATGGAACAAGCAGCAAAAACCAAGAACATTCAATGTGAAATATCCGCCCACTCAGTCAGCGAGTTTGAGGATTGCATCAAGGCATGTGACGTTTGCCTAGTCGCACCACAAGTGAAGTTTAGATTTGAAGAATTTAAGAAAGAAGCAGTGGCGATAGGTAAGCAATGCGGCCTTATCGACATGATGAACTACGGAATGCTGAATGGTGAAGCGGTATTAGGTCAAGCCATAGACCTATACAAATCACGTTAGAAATGGAGAATCACAATGTCTGTATTTGATAAAACAATGCACTTTGTCGAAAATGTCGTCGCTCCTGTGGCTGGCAAAATATCGGCACAAAAACACATAACAGCGGTAAAAGATGGCTTCGTTTCTGCAATGCCATTTTTGATTGTTGGCTCACTACTTTTGGTACTCGCTTTCCCACCTTCGGACAGTGGCTTCTTCTTCGAAGGCTGGCACAATCTGATCAATCTATTGGGTAGTGACAATATCCTTGCGCCTTTCCAAGTGAGCATGGGGATCTTTGCCGTCTATGCGACATTTGGTATCGCATTCAGCATGGCTGAAGCCTACAAGTTACGCCCAATGAACACGGGTATGCTGGCAATGTTCGCCTTTATCCTAGCCGCTGCGCCTATGGTCAGCGTCGCAGATGTTGGCGGTGTTCTACCGGCTGCGTATCTGGGTGGTTCAGGTGCTTTTACTGCAATTCTTTGTGGTCTACTTGTCCCTGAAATGCAGCGCCTACTTATCAAATACAACATTCGCATCAAAATGCCAGATGCTGTACCACCAAAAATCTCCGCGTCTTTCGATTTGCTGATCCCTATTGTATTTATCTCGATCATCGTTGTTAGTATCAACGGTGTGCTAGCTGGGCACGATCTACAAATCCCTTCTGCGATCATGGAGTTGTTTAAACCATTGGTTGTTGCTTCAGACTCTTACATTGCAGCACTTCTTGCAGTATTGCTTATCCAATTGCTTTGGTTTAGTGGTATTCACGGTGGCTCTGTGGTTGGCGGTATTATCGCGCCGATGCTGTTAGTTAACCTTGGCCTAAACCAAGAAGCACTAGCCGCGGGAGAACCTCTACCGAAGATTTTCGTCAACCCATTGGTCGACTTCTTCGTCTTTGTTGGTGGCGCAGGCGGTACGTTTGGCTTAGTTCTACTGATGATGCGATCTAAAGCTGCTCAGCTTAAGACCATCGGTAAAATGTCTGTGATTCCGGGCGCGTTCAACATCAATGAGCCAGTAATCTTTGGTACCCCAATCGTGATGAACCCGGTTTACTTTATTCCTTGGATTGTCGCTCCATTCATCAATACTTCAATCGTTTGGATGGCTTTCAAAACTGAAATGGTTTCTCGCATCATCGCCCTACCACCTTGGACAATGCCAGCTCCTATAGGTGCCGTGATGGCAACCAACTCGATTACCGCAGCACTGGTTGTATTGATATGTCTAACAGTAAGCATGGTAGTTTTCTACCCATTCCTAAAAGTACATGAGAAACAGCTACTGGCAGAAGAAAAAGCCATGGCTGAAGCGGCTAACCCAACTCACACTAACGAGGAAGAATTAAATGAATGCCGTAACTAACCCTGAACTTGAAATCACTGAAGAGTTTCTAATGACACTTCTATGTCACGTAGGCGCTGCACGTTCTGCCTTTATTGGCGCGATGCGCAGTGCTCGTGCGGGTGATTTCAAATCTGCCAAACAACAGATGGATGAAGGCGACCAAGCACTTAAGGACGTCCATAAATCCCAGACCGAGTTGATTGGTTCTGACGAAGGTTCAGGTAAAGTGAAAATGACGCTAATTCTGACCCATATTCAAGACCATATCATGACCACCATGCTATGCCGTGAAGTGACAGAAGAAGTGATTGCGATTCATAAAGAGTTAAAAGGAAAATAAGCCGTGAAAAAGCGTATTTTTGATTACACCGCCGAAGATTTCCGACTCGCAGGCCGTCAACAATTAGTTGATGCAATTCGCCTCTCTGAAGGGCGAACCATGATGGTCGAAAATGTGATTGGTCTTACTCCACCGATTGATATGGTGTCTGGTGCCGAGATCGCCGCTGCCTTTGGCGCAGATATGATCACCCTCAACTGTCTTGATGTATTTGAACCTAAGATAAAGGTGCTAACGGATGATCCAGAGGCATTTATCACTATCGATCAAGTTAAACAGCTGACAGGTCGATTAGTCGGCTGCAACCTTGAACCTGTACCAGAGGGAGTCACCCACCTTGTGGAAGGTCGAACGGTGACAGAACGTAGTGTTAAACAAGCCGTCGAAATTGGCCTTGATTACGTCATGTTAACCGGTAACCCGGGCAACTGCGTTTCACAAGAAACCATCTTAGAAGCAATTACGCTAGTTCGCGCGATTGCGCCTGAGATGCTCATTGTGGCAGGTAAGATGCACGCGGGGGGTGTTGGTAATGACTACAACCTCAACATCGTACCTGCGTTCGCAGAGGCAGGCGCCGATATCATGATGTTCCCTGCCCCTTACACTACTCCGGGCGTAGGGCCAGAACTGGCAAAACAGATGATGGACGCCGTTCACCAAACTAACATGCTCGGTATGCTCGCCATCGGCACTTCGCAAGAAGGTGCTACCGAAAGCTATATCGAACAAGTGGCGATTGCGGCCAAAGCTGCTGCCGCTGATGTAGTACATATCGGAGATGGTGGCTATAGCGGCATTGCTCCACCCGAAAACATCATGCGTCTTGGCATGACGTTACGCGGCCGACGCCATCAGTTTAAACGTATGGCTAACCGCCGTTAGCCCATCAGATGACAATGAATCATAAGATCTGAGCCTAAACCAGCACCCTAAGCCCTTTTGGGTGCTGGCTTCATTCCGGTTATAAGCCATTCATCATTCCCGAAAATAGATGGTGAATCGCTTATAAACATCTTGTCGATGTCTCCGGTGTCCTCCTTAATAGAGCTATTTAGCTTAGCCCCACTTCGGTGGGGTATTTTTTGCCTAAATCATCCCCTGCTCTAGCGCGTACTTAGCAAGCTCTGCTGTGCTATGCAGTTCTAATTTGTGTTTGATGTTTTGTCGGTGAGTTTCCACTGTGCGGTAACTGATATCCAATAAGGCCGCGACCTTTTTACTGCTATGGCCTTGCGCCACCAGCTTAAGCACGGCTTCCTCTCTACGGCTTAACGGATTCGGCTTTTGCGCCGCGGGAATCACTTGTTGGGAAAACAGGGTTTGCGTGACCGATTCACAAAAATAGGTCGAACCTTGGTCAACCGTTTTTATCGCTTGCACCATCTTATCTGCCGATATTTCTTTAAGCATGTAGCCCACAGCGCCAGATTGCATCACTTTCATAATGTATTCACGGTTGTCGTGCATGGTTAACATCAGCACTTTAACATCAGGTCGTTCCTGCTTAACCACTTTGGTCGCATCAATGCCATTCATTACGGGCATACTGACATCCATCAACACCACATCAGGATTAAGCGATTTGATCACCTCAACGGCTTCTACCCCATTACTGGCAGTGCCAATCACGTTAATATCGTCTTCCAAACTCAAGCGAGCTTTAAATCCCTCTAGTACCACTTGATGATCATCAACAATCACAACTTTGATTGGTTCATCCATAGGCGATCCCTTCTAAATGGAGCAACACGGTGATTTCAGTACCAAAGCCCGGCTCACTATCTAATTCGAAATCACCACCGATAAATTCCACCCGCTCACGCATATTACGTAAACCTATCCCCGTCTTTCTAAGTGTAGAACCCACGTCAAAACCTACACCATCATCGCGAATAATTAGCTGCAGCATATTGCCCAGTTGCTGCAATATCACCGTCACATTAGTCGCTTGAGAGTGCTTTTCTATATTAGTTAATGACTCTTGCGCTACGCGATAAAGCGTGGTGGCAATTTCTGATTTCAGCTTGCCTTTTTGAGTATCAAAAGAGGCATCGACCGTTAGACCAGAGTGAGACTGAAAATCTTGCAGCAAGGTATTCATCGCCGCTTCTAAACCAATGTCATCCAAGGCACTCGGACGTAAGTTGTGCGAGATATGACGAACTTCATTGATGGCCATCATCAGCGATTGCTGTGACTGACTCAAATACTGGCGCTGCGCTTGGTCTTCGAGCTTATGGCCAAGCAACTCCAAATGACACTTACTCGATACAAGCAATTGATTAATGCCATCATGAAGCTCGCGCGCAAGATGCTTCTTCTCATCTTCTTGAAACATAACGGTTTTGTGCGCTAACTCTTTCAAGCTTTTGTCAGCAAGACGATGCTCATGCATATTGACCGCGAGTGTAATCACCACTATCACCGCAACGGTAATCACTACAATGACAATCAACGAAAAAAAGGTCGTTTCAATATTATTGTTGATAGCCGATTGTAAATTCGCCACCTCTTTAGTGACATCCTCAATATAGAGGCCTGTGCCAATCATCCAGTCCCACTTATCTAACCACGCGGCGTAACTAAGTTTAGGTACTGTTTCACCTGTCGACGGTTTTTGCCAAAGATACTGATGAAAACCGCCACCAGATCGCGCTTGCTTAAGCAGTTCGACAATTAAGAAATCGCCGTTTTGATCTTGAATATGCAGTAGATTACGCCCTTGCAACTCGGGCATGATTGGGTGGACCAAATTAGTCCCATCGTGTTGATAGACAAAGAAATAGCCATCACTACCATACCTGAGTTTACTAATGATGGCTTTTACTGCTTCTTTGGCCGTTCTCTCATCCAAACTAGGATCATTGTAAACATGTGAAATTGCATCGAATGCCAAATCTACACTGTCCTTGAGTGCCGACTCTTTTGATTGAATTAGTCCAGAACGGAATATCTCTATCTCTTTGTCGCCCAGCGTTTTAGCTTGATACACAGCAATCCAGCTCGTACTCGCGGTAACGAGCAAAAGTGGCAACAGACTCAATAATATCAATTTGGCTTTAAGAGGCATTCCGTCTCCTCTCAATGGATTTTAAAGCGAGTAACAACAAAAAATGGCTTGCGTAGTGCAAGCCATTTAACTCTATCATTTACATGTCATTAACAACACTCTTCGTGATCACATTCCATAGAATTCTGGGAAGACCAGTAATGACGCGAGCACCGCAATTTGAATCGCTATAAATGGCATTACCCCTCGATAAATATCGCGGGTCGTGACGCCAGCCGGCGCTACACCTTTTAAATAGAACAAGCTGAAACCAAACGGCGGTGTTAAGAAGGAAGTCTGTAAGTTCATCGCAATCAAGATAGCAAACCAGGTCATGTTAATGCCCATCAATTCAGCAACCGGTGCAATGATAGGTACGATGATGAAACAAATCTCTACGAAATCAATGAAGAAACCGAGAATCAAAATCACCAACATAGTGATGATCAAGAAGCCCCACTTCTCACCTGGCAGTTGCAACATCCACTCTTCAACTAAGTAATCGCCACCTGTGTATGTAAAGGCCATCGAGAATGCCGTCGCACCAAGTAAAATTGCGAACACCATAGCGGTAACTTTCACCGTCTCTTTTGCTGCCTCGTAAACCATGATCCAACTAAACTGTTTGTACAGTACAGCCAATACGATAGCGCCTGCGCCACCTAACGCAGCCGACTCGGTAGGTGTTGCCACACCTGCGAAGATAGAACCCAATACCACCACAATCAGCGCCAAAGGCGGGATAACTGCTTTTAGGGCTGCAATCACTTCTTGCTTACGGCTTACCGATTCATCGCGCTCAATCGGCTGAGCCGCTTCAGGGTTTAGCTTGGCATAGATAAGGATATAAATGACATAGGCGCCAACTAAAACTAACCCCGGCCAAACTGCCGCTTGGAATAAATCACCGACAGGTACACCTAATACATCACCAAGCAAAATCAGAACAATAGAAGGAGGAATGATTTGCCCTAGCGTGCCCGAGGCACAGATGGTTCCGCACGCGAGTCCTTTATCGTAGTTATATTTGAGCATGACAGGCAGCGAAATAAGCCCCATCGCAACCACTGATGCGCCTACTACGCCTGTCGAAGCGGCAAGCAATGCACCAACCAAAACGGTTGAGATAGCAATACCACCGCGAACACCACCAAATAGCTTACCCATGGACTCCAATAACTGTTCGGCTAAGCGTGTTTTTTGTAACACTAAGCCCATAAATACGAACAGCGGAACAGCCATTAACACGGTGTTTTCCATGATGGACTGAATCCGATACGGCATGAAGGCAAACATATCCATACCTTCTGCCCAAACACCGAAGATTAGCGCGATACCACCAAAGGTAAACGCAACCGGAAAACCCAGCAGCAAAGCAAACAGGGCAACGAAAAACATTACAATACCAATCATTGTCAGCTCCTATTTGCTTGCGTGATTTTGCAGTAGATGAGGGTTAACGATCTTATTTAGCGAATGAAGCATTAAACCAATGCCACTGACCGCCATAAAAAAGAACGATAAAGGGATCATTGCTTTTATGATCCAGCGATAAGGCAAGCCGCCTGGGTCACCTGATGTTTCACCCAACGAGTAGCTCTCTTTCGCAAAGTCGATTCCGTACCATGCCACCAGCAAGCAAAACGGAAATAGGAATATCAGTGTGCCTAACAAATCGATAATGGCTTGAGCTTTGTTGGATAGGCGCTCGTAAAAAAGGTCAACGCGAACATGGCCTCCCGCTTTAATTGCGTATGGCACACCGAGTAGAAATACCGCTGAAAAGAGGTGCCACTCCATTTCTTGAAACGCAATAGAAACATCGTTAAACACATAACGCATCACCACGTCGTAGACGACATTGGCTAGCAAAAGAATAAATAAGACACTGGATAACCAGCCGAGGAAATCGCCAAAGCGATTGAAGATCCGCTCTATGTAAATAAGACTTCTCATCCCTAACTCCATGGAATTTTGAAAATGGCTCCGCTCTTGAGAATCAAGGCGGAGCTTCATCGTTGTAGAACCAATCTTGCGTTGGCTTACATTTCTTGGGCTTGTTGTTACATTGTCACTGCTTGCAGCTAACTTATTGGGCTTGGCTGTTTAAGTAAGCGCGGTGCGAAATATTAGACCAAGGGCGAACTTGCTCTAGGTAATCCGCTTGAGACTCTTGAATCTCTTTCGCTAACTCGTCTTTCTCTGCATGCTGTTTAAGCAAGCGATCATTCGCTTCACGTAGCGCCATCATCACTTCTGCAGGGAAATCTTTTACCTGAACATTTGGGTATTCAGATTGGATAGACGCCCAGTTTTTACCACTTTCATGCTTAGACTGAGTGTACATATCGTAAGCGGCAGTCTTCATCGCGACTTGCAAGATGGCTTGCAGATCTTCTGGTAGACGATCCCAAGTGCGCTTGTTGACTAAGAATTGAAGCTCAGTGCCCGGCTCATGCCAACCTGTGTAGTAGTAAGGGGCAATTTTATGAAAGCCCATACGCAAATCCAGTGAAGGACCAACCCACTCTAGTGCGTCGATGGTTCTGCGTTCTAATGAGGTATACAGCTCACCCGGTGCGATGTTAGTTGGTTTTGCCCCTAGCTCTGCCAATATTTCACCGGCAAAACCCGGAATACGCATTTTCAGACCTTTTAAGTCATCCACTGAATTGATTTCTTTTTGAAACCAACCACCCATTTGAGTATCAGTGTTACCACCAGGGAAAGAGAGCAAATTATGTGGTTCATACACTTGCTCCATCAGCTCCATACCACCGCCATAGTAGAACCAAGCGTATTGCTCAGTCGGCAGCATGCCGAACGGCATTGAAGTGAAATAAAGCGTGTTTGGCACCTTGCCCTTCCAGTAATAAGAAGCTGAGTGCCCCATATCGTATTGACCCGATTTCACCATATCGAACACACCAAGAGGCGCTTTATGTTTATTGGCTGAATCGATACGAATTTGCAGGCGACCATTAGACATTTCTTCGGCCATCTTGGCCATGTTCTTAGTCGCATCACCGAAAATTGGGAAGTTAGGCCCCCAAGTTTCAGCTAGTTTTAGTCGATAGACCTTATCCGCTGCGTTTGCTGTAACAGCAAACATAGCAAGCGTCGCTGCGACTGCAGTTCCTTTCATTACACGTTTAATGGTTTGTTTTATAAGACTCATGTTCACGTCCTTTCTTATAAGGTTCTTTGTAGAGACATCCTGTTTCATTGACAGCATGAATCATCAAAGAGCAATAAAAAATCGGCGTGAACACGGAGAAAATTAACAGACAAAATTGGAGGGGATAGATATCGCTACGTAGTTATACGTACTACATTAACCTTGCCTTAATTTATCTAATTGAATAGATTAAAAATTAAATAATAATAAAAAGTGAATTTAAGCGGAAAACCACGTACGTAGAAAGACCAAACAAAGTTTGCAGTTATTTTAATAAATGTGACATCAAGATTTAAACTTTGTAAATTCATACCGACAGAAACAAAAAAGCCTCGACACTGTCGAGGCTTTTTTGCAATCGTATGGCTAACGAATTAAAGAGCTTTATAGATAACTTTGTTACCAGATAGCTGCTCTTTCGCCACTAGGTTTTCTTCTAGTAGCTTTTTAAGTGCGCCAGTCGCCCAAGAAGCTGCTTTTGCTTCTTCTTGACCAGCGGCTAGGCCGATACCTTTAGGGTTGATACCCTCTGCATTGCTTACAACAATGTCTAGTACTTGTTGCTGTTTAGGCGTAAGCGCTACGTCAGCTTTCTTAGCTACAACAACTTTCTCCGCAGCTGGTGCTACAGCGACCTTTTTCTCAACTACAGGCTTAGCTTTTTTAGTTGCTTGGATGTTCGCAACTGTCGCTTTAATGTGCTTTTGCAGTTTCAGCTGCACTTTGCGCTTATGAGCAAGTCTCATCGAGTGTTTCTCCATTTCACTGCATACGGAGCAGTGGTGAAAATTTGAAGCGCGATTTATACCAAAAAATTACCCCCTTTTATAGGGTAACAACGTGATTCTGAGACAAAAACACTCGAACATGTCGTGTAAGTCTAGAATTTAATCAATAATGCTTATGATCGTTTTTACCTATACTGAATATATAACCATAGGTTTATTTGATTAGGCTGAAATTATGCCCACACTGCACCTCATCAACCATCGCTTATTCTCTCACGCAAGGCATTATCGCTGGGCGCTATTTTTCATTGCCGTGTGCTCGGCACTTACCGCTTATTTCGCGAACGACATTCGCCAACTTTTAGTTGGATTGTTTCTGTTATTGGTGCTTTCGTTTTTCGCCTACTGTTTGATACTTAAAAGTACCGTGCGTTACACCCTCACTTCTAGTCATTTTCAACAACACTTCTCAAAAGGCGGTTGGGTAGTTCAGTGGAGCAACATAAGTAAAATTGGCGTTTGCCAATACCAGCAGCAAGGTTGGTATCAATCACTGCCATGGATCGGTATCAAGCTGAAAGACTACTCGCCTTATTTAGATGGCATTTGCCCTCGAGTTGCGACTGAGATTTTACTCGGCCAAAGAGCCTTGCTCTACCTCGGCACTCAACAGAAAAATAACGTCGCTAAATTTGAAGATGTGGTGCTTGATTCACACCCTTACACCGATGAGAACGGCAAGGTTTACACTGGACTACAAGCCATGCTTGCCAATCGAATGAACTACCAACGCAATTACTTTGACTACGACGTGTTTATTTCGACCAGCGATTTAGATAGACCAGCAGATGAATTTGTCGGCCTGACCCGTCGATACTTAGCCGCCAATCAAACCAGATAAATAAGATTTATGGATAACACTGAAAAGTAAAAGGCCGCGAGTGCGGCCTTTAAATATTTAGTAAAGTGGCATTTCATCAGCCACAAACGGATTAGAAGCGCGCTCTCGACCGAATGTCGACTCAGGGCCATGTCCAGGAACAAAGCGAACATCATTACCCAACGGCCAAAGCTTAGTTTTAATTGAATCAATCAGTGTATTGAAATCACCTTTAGGGAAGTCAGTACGACCAATGCTGCCGTTAAACAGAACATCACCAACAAACGCAAGTTTGGCTTCTTCACAGTAAAGCACAACGTGACCTGGTGTGTGACCCGGTGTGTGGTAAACATCCATAGTGACATTACCAAAGGTGACTTTATCCCCTTCATTTAGCCACTGTGTCGGCTCAAACGGAGTCGTTAGAGGAAAACCAAACATTTGGCTTTGACCTTCTAGCCCTTGCAGCCAAAAGTTATCTTCTTTATGCGGGCCGATAATTGGCTTATTTCCAAGTGCGGCAGCTAGAGGCTCTGTTCCGCCAACATGGTCTAAGTGGCCATGAGTTAGAACAAGGCTTTCCACCTCAACACCGAGCTCTTGAATCAACATCGCAAGTTGCTTTTCATCGCCGCCTGGGTCAATCACAATGCCCTTCATGGTTTCATCACACCATACAATTGAGCAATTTTGAGAAAACGAAGTGACTGGCACCACTTGGTACTTAAGAGACATAACGAAACCTTTCCATATAAAAGTCGAATCTGGCAGAACTATGACACGATAGAGATGCAAGCTCAAGAATGGCCATAAAAAACGACGCGGCATTGGCCGCGTCGTTAATCAAATGTTTGAAGGAGAGAATTAAGACCAGTAGCGAACCGGTCCTGTATCAATATGGATAAAGTTACTGCGAGGATAGTAACCAACGCCACCCGCGCTAATTTCACGGGCAATATTGCGAACACGTTTTAGAGATACACCTTCTAAACGGAAATCAATGGCTCGACCTAACATGTGATAGCTCTTCTTCGCCACACCGTTTGATTTTGCACGCAGCGCCTCGTTAGTTGCCGGAGAGCGGTAACCAGAGATGATTTGCACTTCAGAATTAACGCCAAGCTCAGATTGAATAAGAGAGATTTGATCAAAAAGATGCTTATCCATTGGGTGCGTTTCCTCACGTCTAAAATCGCGACACAAATGGTCGAGACGAAACAGTTCGCTTCTTAGGTAATCTTGACCATCGTAGTAACGCGTCTCTAACGCTTCACCAGTATGAATATTATTTAACGCCAGCGAACGAGAAAGATCAGGATAAGATGCCAATGCCACGCTTGGAGCACAACTTGCGACAACTAAACCACTTCCTGCCAACTTAACAAAATTTCTACGCGTAACTTGCACTATAAAACACCTTCACAAATCTGTTTCTACACTGTGTCGTCGAGGACACTACTATAACTCTTGTGATAAGTGCAAATGCATAAACCGTGCTAACTATGCGTCTAAATTTTGTCATTAGCGGTTAATTATTGAACTAATTGATAATTTTCCTTAAATATTCTTTATGCAAAATTTTGGTCAAGATCATGTTTGCCACTTCCTTGCCGCTATAAGCGGTCGAAACTGTACACATCGTCACGATATTGAACAACACCACCTTCTGACCATGCGGTCTGATAGATAATATGCACAGGGATGCGGCGGCGTAAAGGAATGGCTTTATTCGGCTCCCCTTCGGCTTTGGCAATACGCTCAGTATCTAAGCCCTGATTCTCCATTAACAAGGTGGCAAATTTGTCGGCGTGTTTCACACGAATACAGCCAGAGCTAAAGGCTCGGCTCTCTTTGTTAAATAGAGACTTGCTTGGAGTGTCATGCAAATAGATGGCACGTCGATTCGGCGTATTGAACTTGTACAAGCCAAGTGCATTGTAGTTACCAGACATTTGACGCATTCGATAAGGGAAGGCTTCAGGGTTTAGGTGTTGCCAATCAATTTCAGCCGGATCAATCACTTCATCCGACCCCCACTTAGGGATAATGTCGATGTTCTTTTGTTGCAAATAGGCAGAGTCTTGCTTAATTTTTGGAATAATATCCTCCACCATGATTTTCCATGGGATATTCCACGTAGGATTAAGCACAATTGAATCTAAATTAGTATTCATCACTGGCGTTTTGCGAGCTTCACGCCCAACCACGACTCTCGATTCGAAAACAGTTTCACCATCATGCCAATAGGTCATTTCAAACCTTGGCACATTAACTAAGATGATGGTGTCACGTTGCTCTGGCCACATTCGTGCGCGCTCAGCATTCAGCGCTAACGTTGTGTAACGTTGCTTGATAGAGCGATTTATCCACTTGACCGTTTTCGGGCCAATCACACCGTCTGGGTTCAAACCATGCATACGTTGAAATGACTTAATCGCCGGCTCTAAGGTCTCGTCGTAGTAGCCAACAGTACGGTCAACATTGTCTAGATTGATATCGAGTACCGCGAGGCGGGTAAGTAGCGCCTCTCTATTCGGCAGCAAATCCCCTGTGCGGAGCACGCGTTCATGCTGATGGTAAACTGGCAATGGTTCTCCGTGCAGTTTCACCAAGTGCAGATAAGCTTGAATTAGCGCATGGTAGCCATCACCGTCTGGCGTGTAAGCATCAATCAAAGCACCTAACTGCTGGCTTTCAACCGATGCTCGTAAAGCTTGGATAGTTTCTTCACTGGCCTCTGGCAACGGTTGCGTGAGCTGCGCTTCAAAGAACCATTCCATGCCTTTGTGTTTTGCTTGCTCAGCGTAAACCATATACGCCAACATGGTATCGGTCGCTAATAGATCATATTCATACCAACGGTTGCTTTTGCGCAGATACCTTAAATGGTTCAACTTACGGGAGAACAATGGGCTGAAGTTAGCCGCTTGAATCACTTCAAGCTGAAACTCTAGTTGGCTACTTTGCTGTAGGTCGAACCAAACTAAATGTTCGCCATTGTTTTGATAAATGCTTTCAACCACTTCGGTATATTGCATTAATGAAGGGACTTGGCTTTGGTCATTGACCCAACCAATCTGCTCAAAATACGACAATGCCCATGACGGCATGGGCATTAGGATGAGCACTAAAAGTACTGCGTTATTCCGTAACATCTCAACTTTCACTTTCCATCAAACTCTCTCTAGAGTATGGCAGATTTTTATAGCAATAGTGTGACTTGTTATTGAGAATGAAATATCAATCACTTACTTTAATGAAAAACTTAAGTAGCTGATAGATATGTAATTATCCAATGGAAGACCAATGATTGTCCCACTGAATACCTGACTTAATCTCGGTTTTAAACTGTGGTTTTGGCTGAGTGACAACGTTACCTGCCCCTGAGCTAATTCTAAACGCTTGATCTTGCACAACTACGCCCGATGCGTCAGGCAATGGCGCTAATTCCACCAGCCTGCGAGTTTGTTTTGACCAAATACCATAGCAACTACCGCGAGGAGAGGTCGCGAGTATCCAATCTGATGTAGCGGCAATACTCGCGATATAGTGATTAAACCTTGCCCACTGCTCAGGTTCGGCTTCCAGTGATTGCATTTCACCACCTGCCGTATGCATCGCCAATAGCGCTGGGTATTCATCTGGCTCACCGCGATACTGCTGGCCACAAAGCACTGTTTTGCTGCCGTCATGCGCCAAATGACGAATACTTAAATGGTGATCTGGCAGAGAAACTTGATCAACCAACTCACCATTATGATTAACGTAACTTAAGCTTGGCTTCATCTCGCTCAAGTTTAGCGGCTCACGACCATTGGTATGCACACCACCAACACCAATAGCCAAAGTGCTATCAGGCATGATGATCACCTCATGCGGCCCAAGGCCAAAACCTGTGAACTCAGCAATCTTCTTGTAGCCTTTTTGCACATCATAAACACCGATGATACCTCTGCTCGTACCTCGTTCCCCTTCAGTAGCAAACAGCAATGACTGATCGAGTGAGTAGACACCATGACCATAATAGTGGCGCTTGTCTTGGGCTTTATGTAAAGAGACGATTTCTCCGGTGTGATAATCAAACACCATAAAGAACTCGCCCGGACGACGAGCAAAGGCGACTGCATGTCTGTGTTTGGTACTTGTCGCTATGCCATGCCCACGATCGGGCAATGGTAGTTGTCTAATCGGCTTACCATATTGGTCAGCGACCACCACAGAAAATGCATCTCGGCCTCTAATCGCACAGCCAATCAGCGCTTCACTCGCTTGATCTGTTGTCGATGCACAACCAAAAGGTAAAAATGGCGTTGCAGAACCAAATAACGCTGCTTTAAGCAGCGTTCTTCTTGTTTGATTAGTCACCATCTGTTGCGTTAAATCCTATTACTACGCCAAGCTCTATCGCCACTTCTTCATGAATAAGGTAATTGAGCTGTTCAAGTTTGTTGTACTGCGCTAAAACCGTTTGATAGCCCTGTTTGGTCTGAAGTAAATCAAACAGACTCGCTTCGGTTGGCCAAGTTTCTAGGGTGTATTCAAATTGATGAACAATACTGTCGGCTAACTGTTGCTTGCCTCGTGTACGCAGAAGATTATCTAACCCTTCTCCATTGGCAAGGTACAGAGCCTGCATCGCAGCGATGTTCGCTTTGAGGTTCGACATCGACGTTTTTGAACGCCAAGACTCTGCAAAGTAAGGACGTGGTTTACCCACCTTCGCTAATGGCCGACTGAGTTTTTTCATGCTGTAATCAAGCTGATTCGATAACAGCGCAATGTATTCCGAATCCCACCCTTTTTGGTCCAGTTCGAGCCAAGGATTCACTTGCCAACTACTCGCAATGGTGTGTGCGTTGTTGGCTAAGTTCTCACTGATTGCAACAGCGGTATGGCAAGTCGATTGGTTGCTTGCGATATCCGATTGTTTGTCATAAAGCAGCCACTCAATTGAGCCCAAACCTTGCACCGTGACACTCTGCTTAGCAATCTCTTGAGCTTGCCACTGCTTATCTTGCTTTATCAATGCAGACATCTTGCGACCAGTGGTATTCTTTTTGTCCGGCCAAAATTGTACATTCCAACTTTGTGCAAGTGCCGCTTGTGGGCCACGCTCTTGGCCTTGCAACGCCATCCACGACTCCATCGTTGAATGCCAATGCCTCTGCACTGTTTGAACATCGCTATTGCCTTCGCAAAAATCCGTCATGCTTTGCTCAAGTTGACTGGCTTGCACATCAAACTTTTGTGCGGCGTTAAACTCAACCAAGTAAACAGATCGACTGACATGAGAGGTGTCGTCAGCAACAACGGTTTGAGATGTGGTTTGGCAACCAGAAAGCACGGCCAGTGCCAATATAGATAGTGATTGTAGTTTCATCTCTCATCCTTATAACGAATTTAGGAAAGCCACCAAAGCTTCACGTTCTTGCTTATTGAGCTTAAGTACTTTCTGCTTGGCAGGTTCCGCTTCGCCGCCATGCCAAAGCACGGCTTCCATTACGTTACGAGCTCGGCCGTCATGCAAGAAGAAGGTATGGCCGTTGACTTCTTGAGTATAACCAAGCCCCCATAACGGCGGTGTCTTCCACTCTCGCCCAGTAGCCAAATACTCTGGTCGGTTATCCGCTAATCCCTCGCCCATATCATGTAGCAGCAAATCGGTATATGGGTGAATAAGCTGGTTAGAAATAGCAGGTAAGCCTTCACGATGCCCAGTTTTTACATCGGTTTTATGGCAGCTATCACAGCCGATATTTTTAAACAGTTGTTGACCAGCAATTACTTGAGGCTGCTTGGTATTACGTCGAATGGGTACGGCTAAGTGCTGAGAGTAAAACTCTACAAAATCTAAGATATTATCGCTTACTTCTGGCTTACCACCATGAGGCATATCCTGACAGATGCTTTGTTTATCCGTACAGTTCTCAACAGGGAATAGATTGCTTGTTAAGCCTACATCACCATTAAATGCCGCGGCATTTTGCTGCATTAAGGTCGGTTGGCCTGCTTTCCAACCAAAGCGACCAATCGAGAAACCTTTTTTCTCGATATCCCACACTTTGTTTACTTTGCCTGAAATACCGTCGCCATCGGCATCATTCTCATCTGCCCAGCCAAGCAGTGTCTCTTCAGGAATACTTTCCAACAAACCTAGACCAATCATCGGTGGCGCGACACGAGCAGACATCATGGTATCTGGGTGCATCTCACCATAGCCAAGCTGAGTAATGGTTAAATTCGGTTTACGCAAAGTCACTACGCTGCCATCAGAGAAAGTCACAGGTACATCACGATAAGTAATATTGATTTTGCCTTCCGGCTTTTTATCTTGCAGGGCGAAATCTTGTAGTTGGTCGCCATACGTTGGCTCAGGGATTACACCATCTTTTATGTATGCTTTCTTTTGCTCAGGCGTCATGGCTGGCACACTCAAACGCACCAGCATGGAAACGGCGTGTAAATCGCCTTCTTGCGGAGGATGGCCTCGACCATCTTTAATATGACAATTTTGACAGCCATTGGTATTGAATAAAGGGCCTAGGCCATCTCTAGCATCAGTTGACGCCGGAGCTTGTACCCAAGGATTGCGGAAAAAGCTATTGCCAACACTAAAGTCGAGCTGCTTGCTCATTGGTAGGTTTCTAGCAGACAAAGAGAACGCGTTCGCCCCCTCTTTCTTGACCGACGTATTGCCGCCTGATTTTACGTCATTGGCAACAACAGGCAGTGAGCATACCCCAGATGTCAGTAATGCTGTCAGTAATATTGATGAGCGCCTTTTTAAGGCGAAAGAGAAATTCATGTACAACTTCATTCCAGTGATCTCTTAAACATCATCACCCGATGAGTAATTGTTGATTATGTGTGGGCGATGGATAACTTAAACAAAAAAGGGCTCATAAGAGCCCTTTCTATACCTAACCATCTCTATTGATTCGAGATACAGTTAGAGCACTACGTGAAATCGAATTAAAATTCGTGGTCCGCAGTGTCTGGGTTCAGGCTATCAATGCCGATAACACCAGCGGCGCGCTCGATAGAAGCAGTCTGAGCAACCAGCGAAACGATAGTCTTGTTCACTAGCGCATTACCTTGTTCATTGCCCGCTGCGATTAGCTGGTCAAAGTACTGGTTGTTTTTCTCCGCTGCGGTAACAAGCTGACCAACCTGTGCACGAGTGTTGTCAAACTGCTTTTGGATCTCGTCTGCGGCTTTTTGGTCTTTGTTCGCAACTAAATCATAGATGCTTGGGCCTTCAAGCTTAGTACCATCTACCTTGTTGTACGTACCCGTGTAGATGTTGTAGATACCTTGCTCGTTGTAGTAGTGAGAGTTATGCGTGTTATCAGAGAAACAATCGTGCTCATCTTCTGTTGAGTTTGCTTCTAGCGCCACTTTCATACGCTCACCAGCTAGCTCACCTAGAGAAAGAGAGCCCATGCCAAATAGCATCTTACGTAGGCCATTTTCCGCAGAGCCATTTACTAACTCTTGACGGTAGTTACCTTTTTCAGATGCTGACCACTGCTTTTCCATCCACTCTAAGTCTTGGATAAGAAGATCCGCTGCTGCACGCAGGTATTCGCCACGGCGGTCACAGTTACCGTTAGTACACTCAGCACCTACCACGAAGTCAGTGTAAGCACGCTCACCGGCACCTGCATTTGTGCCGTTTAAGTCTTGGCCCCAAAGTAGGAACTCAATCGCGTGGTAACCAGAGGCTACGTTTGCTTCAGAGCCACCAACTTCATTAAGATCAGCAATCAGTTCTGGGGTAATTTTCGCAACATCTAGCTTAGTAGAACCAATCATCAGCTCTTTGTTTGCCACGATGTTTGCTGTTGCGCCCTCGTTACCTAGTTCATATTGGTAATCTGTTGCTACGTAGTCGATAAGACCTTCATCTAACGGCCATGCGTTAAGTTGGCCTTCCCAATCATCAACGATCACGTTACCAAAACGGAAAACTTCAGACTGTTGGTACGGTACACGTGAATCAAGCCATGCTTGCTTTACTTGTTCAAGGTTGGCTGCTGATGGTGCTGCTAGGAAAGATTCGATCGATTGATCAAGGGTTTTAGCAGTAGTTAATGCATCAGCGAATACGGCGTGCGCAAGGTCAGCATAGTGTTCTACTACCTGCTCCTTCGTTACATCTGCTGCAAATACTGTGCTACTTGCTAGTACAAGAGAAGTCGCGATTGAACGCGCTAAGACTGATTTTACCTTCATTGAAAAGTCCTTGTTGAGCTATACGTCACTTTCTTTTTTGAGTGCTAATTATTATCATTTGCACCTTCTGAAAGCGATAATACTTATTTACAATTTATTTTCAAGAAGAATACAAAAAAACCTCATAAAAATGAGGTTTTTATCGTGCTAGAAGGCTACGGTTAGACTTTTAAGTGATGCTTGCCGTGGGATTTCTTGGCCTGCAGATAACTTTCGTTACCCTCTTTAACGTGAGCAAGGGTATTAACAACTTCGGTAATCTCAATGCCGTGTTCTTTCAGTTCTCTTACTTTCTTGGGATTGTTTGTAACAAGCCTGATCTTAGTGACCCCCAAAGCAAGCAGCATTTGCGCTGCCTCAGTAAAATCACGTAGATCATCACCGAAGCCTAAATGGTTGTTGGCTTCGTATGTGTTCATGCCTTGGCTTTGTAAACGGTACGCATCGATTTTGTTGTATAGACCAATACCACGGCCTTCTTGGCGTAAGTAGAGAATGATGCCACCCGCATCACCCATCTTATTGATGGTTTCATCTAACTGCTCTCCACAATCACAACGTGATGAATGGAAAACGTCACCAGTCAAACACTCCGAGTGCATGCGAACCAAAGGTACTGCATCGGTTTGATCTGCTTGTTTGAAGATCACCGCGACGTGCTCTTTATCTGTGTTGAGGCCTTTAAAAGAAAGAATTTCCGCGTCGATGCTGCTATTGATGCCGACTTTAAAATCTACTCTGGCTCGTACTTCCGCCATATTTATACTCACTTGAATCTCGTTTCTTGTTATCGCATTCATCTAAAACGCCTTTCGTGACTAACTATGAGGACTATTACTACAGAATTCAATGGTTAGATCACATTTGTTATAATATAACAATTAAAGTTAAATTCTGTCTATTGGCATCTAAACTCATATATTTGCTTAAAAACGACGCCGCCCCAGCCTATTCTCATAGACTGGGGCGGCAAAAAATTTTCTAGAAAGTTACAGCGCGATTAGTGGGCTTGTTGACGTTGCCATACTGAAAGTTCAACCCAAACATGCTCAAGCTCTTGCAACTCTTCATCGGTCAAAACCGTCAATGTTGGTTTAGTTTGCGGCAAAGTATACGCCTGTAACGAACTGATATGCGTATAAAAATCTTTCTTTAATTGTACTAACAACGATTCCACAGCACTTTCCTACTAACAATCCATTAAAACGTATAATTCGCTTACATACCGTATGCAGCATCTAAGAAAATATGATAACAAATGAGACAGATCGTGCATATTTTAGTTTAAGTTATGGGACAAAAATCACACAAAATATCATTGATTTACAAAAACAATTAAGATCCAGTTTTGGATCTTTTGGATAAAAAAACGGCGAGTGGATCATTTTCATCCACTCGCCGCTCAATTTTATCACTTAGTTGAGACTCACTTAATCGCGTTTGCCCAACTTCACTTGTCCTTCGGAATCGAACCAAAGCGCTTCGTTACGGCGACGGCCAATTAGAATTGGGCCATCATCGTAGAATAAGAAGTTTTTCCAATGCTTTTTGAATATTAGCCACTTGGTTTCAATAACGTTGTATTTTTCATAGCAAAAATAGACAGTTACGTCATCTTGCCAATCCAAGTGTTGTAACACTTCTTCTGGTAAACCTTGCTCGTCATCTTCCCAAGCAGCCATCCAATCAACACTTTGTAGCCAGTTGCTGTCATTACTAGGCCAATCACTGCTGCTTAAACGATCAGCATCAGGGCTTTGAGCACTGATATTTTCTTTCCATAGCTGAGCCGCCCTCGCTTGATCCATTGGCTTGATCGCTGCAAGATCTTGCTCTGGTACAGGCATCGACTGATGAGTGAAAATCCATTTTCTTTGGTATTGTTCCAAAGGTAAGTACGACATCAAAGTTCCTCGATTACGACTTCAACCAGCCCTTATCGCTGGCATCTTGTATCATTTGTTTGGCTTTGTCCCATAATACGGTAGAGCCAAGTTCTATTTTTTGGTTAACGGTCAACGCTTGTTGCTTTGTCACTTGGTGCTCGCGCCAGCTTTGACCGTCATTATGATAGTTAAGTAGCATTGGAATAATTCTATCCAACGCTTTAGCAAATCTTGCGTCCGCGGTTTGAGCGGTTTCAAACTCCAACCAAATCGCCATCAGCTCATCGCCTTGAGACTCAGGCAACAAACCAAATAAACGCTGCGCGGCCGCGAGTTCTTTTTCTTCTTGCTGCTTTGAAGCTACTTGGTCATACACAAACGTATCACCTGCATCAATTTCAACGATATCATGCAGCAATAGCATCTTAACTACGCGCGCAATATCAACCGGCTCATTAGCATGCTCTTCCATAAGAATAGCCATTAGCGCCACATGCCAACTGTGCTCTGCGCTGTTCTCTAGGCGTTTTTCAGCACTTTTTACACGCGTTCTGCGCAAAACCGATTTCAGCTTGTCTAATTCCATTAGCAAGTTGAGCTGTTTTTCTAATCGTTCCATGTTTAACTCGTAGGTTGCCAGTTGGGATTGACCAGTGACGTCAACTTATGGTCTTGCCACTGCCCATTAATAAGTAAGTAATCTTTCGCAAAGCCTTCTTCAACGAAACCCAAACGCTTTAGAACCGCTTCACTAGCTTGATTGTGGGGCATGTAACTGGCCATAATTCTATGCATGTTTTGTTGTTTAAACATGTATTGAGTCGCCAGAGTCAACGAGCGGGTCATAACACCTCGCCCTTGGGCTGTTTTGGCAAGTGAATACCCAACATTACATGCATGAAACGGAAAACGAGCAAGGTTACTGAAAGAGATGGTGCCAAGCATGTCGCCCGATTCTCTATCAATAATCAAAAGATAGAACCCCAAACCCATTTTATGCAGTTCGCTTAGTTTTATCAGTCGCTTCGTCCACCCTGCTTGACTAAAAAACTCCGGCTCGCGCTTTGGCTCCCAAGGTTGCAGGTGACGGCGGTTTTCAATGAAGTACGCACATATCAGCGATGCATCCGTTGGCTCAGCGGTGCGAACAATAATATCCCCATCCACTTCGTACATTTGCTGAGGGGTACTGACTTTAGACATCAAACTTTACGAATCCCGTATTCACGTAGCTTATTGGCTACTGAAGTATGCGAGACATTCAAACGCTTAGCCAGTTTACGGCTCGATGGGAAGTTTTGATAAAGACGCTCCAAAACTTGAGACTCATACTCTTTCATGATCTCATCGAGTGAACCATCAAGATTTAAGCTAACGCCACTACCCATCGCCGTTTCAACTTGAGGTAAGTGGAACAGGTCAATGGTTAGAATATCGCTTTCAAGCTCGGTTAAAGCTCTCAATACCATGTTTTCCAGCTGACGCATATTGCCCGGCCAGTTGTAAGAAGAGAGTTGGTCAATGAGTTCCTCGTTGAGGCGAGGCTTAGCAATACCAAGCTGACTAATGTATTTACTAACAAACAAATCCAGTAGCGGCGCAATATCATTCGCACGGTCACGCAGCGATGGAATATTCAGAGTAAGCACATTCAAACGATAGAACAGGTCTTCACGGAAGATACCTGACTCAGCAAGATCGGCCAAATTGTGACGCGTAGAGGCGATCACACGAACATCCACTTTAACTTCGTGTTCTTCACCAACGCGGCGGAACGTACCATCTTGCAAAAGACGCAGCAGCTTAATCTGTAGATGGGCGCTCATTTCGCCAATTTCATCTAAGAAAACAGTACCACCATTAGCTTGTTCGAAAATGCCTTTATGGCCTTCTTGGTGATTAAATGAGCCTGGAGCATGACCAAAGAGTTCTGTCTCTGCGACGTCATCTGGCATAGAAGCACAGCTCAACACGAGGAAAGGTGCACTCGCTCGGTTTGAGCGGCTATGACACGCACGGGCCAACATCTCTTTACCTGTGCCTGTCTCACCTTGAATCAGCAGCGGCTGTTCCAAATCTGACAGCTTTTTCGCTTGGCTAATCAACGCTTTGTGGCGGTTAGACACGCCAACAAAGTGCTCAAAACCTAAATTGTTGTGTACGGGCAGAGAGTCAGTCGCCAAGCTCTTTTCTTGGGTAGAACGGATAATCATTACCGTACTGGCTAGAATCGACTCGTTCGATTCAGTCGTGATGTAAACTGGCATAATTTCCATCACGTAATCTAAGCCATTGATAACGATATTTTCACGCTGACGAGTAATATTCCCTTCAGCCCACTGGCTGAAGTTAAAGCTCGGAATCAGTTGACTCACTTGGTAAGAGATCACGTCTTGCTCTTCTCGATTGAAAAGGCTCAGCGCAGCGTGGTTCGCCATATCGACGTTGCCTTTAAGGTCAATCGCCAATACAGGTTCAGGAAGGTTGTTCAGTAAAGAAAGCAGTTCAGTGTTATGCCTTTCCATTGGCATAAACTGGATTTTACGCACGTCTTTTACACCAGCGATGCGGCGAATTTCGGCCATTAGCTCGCTGAAGGTATCGAAATCAATATCTGGGCAGTTAAGATAAATGATTCCCGAGACATCGATTTCAATACCGCGTAAATCAATACTTTTTGAAGCAAGTATATCGAGCAACTCGCGGGTTAGGCCGAGTCGATCTTCGCAAAAAACTTCTAAACGCACTGAAATGCTCCAAGATTAAGGTGTCAGAAAAAGTTGACAGTAGTTTCCCCTAAGCCTAGATCCCCGTCAAGCAAAGCGATATTACTTGCTTCACATTCGTGCTATTTGACGCTTATTGCCGCGACTTTCGCTACAATTTGTTTACGAATGGCAGACAGTCTGACCTTGCGGTCGTTGTGCCAAGGCATAGGCCTTAGCAAAGACATTGCTTTCAAGCCTAAACGCGCAGTTAGAATACCCACGCCTAAGCCTTGCCCTGCTCTCGCAGAAACTTTACCCGCTAAGTCCATCGACATCAGATCCATACCCGCATCAATTGCCAGTTCGCTTGCTCCAGCAGCGGCCATATTAATCAAGGTCGATTTGAACAGTTTTAAACGTGACCAATAGCCAAGCTCAATGCCATATACCTGCGCTAAGTTATCGATCATTTTGAAATTGCGCCAAGCCACCAACAACATGTCAGCCACTGCTAGTGGGCTAATCGCCACTAAGGCCGCTGATTCAGTCGCATGTTGTGAGACAATTTTAGTAGCAAGTTTGTCTTGTTCAACAACCACCATCGCATCATACATATCTAGCACTTCAGCATCGCTGTGAGAGTCATTGACCGAGTTTAGCCATCGGTCGTAACTTGGTAACTCAGCTTTAATGCCGCCCTGCTTGGCGAGCGACTGACAAAACGCTTTACCCTGACCAACGCTGTCACTCATCAATAAAGCTTCGCTCTGCTCTTGAACACTAAAGTGATGGCGTAACGTTTTTAGTTTCCATAGCTCTTTACCCATCGCACTTAGCCCAAGACCAGCAAGCAATGAGACAAAGCCAGCCCAACCCAGCGCAAGCCAATCAGCACTCTGAATAGCAGTAATCACTGTATCTATCGCTTGCCATGCAACCAAACCGGCAAAGCTAGTCAGTAGCCCTGCACCTAGCCATTTACGGCCTTTGCTTGGGCGAATAATCTGTTCTAACTGTTGCTCAGCTGGCTGCTCTTGCTCCACTTCAATTGCCGCCGGAACAAACTTGTCTTGCTGCTCGAACTGCTTTTGCGCCGTTAGCTCTGGTTGAGCCATTTCTTCGTTTTCTAACTCTTGGGTGAAGACCTGTTTTTGTTTGTACTGACTCATTTAAGTTTGTCTCCAATTAAGTACTCGAGCGCTTTATCGATTCGAATATGTGGCAAAGGATCATCACGTTCACTTTGCAGTGGTCTAAACGCGGTAAATTCAAATCCATTCTGTTGCCAATATACCGCTTGAGGTAACTTTTTTGGTACCTCACCAGGGAAGACCGTCATCGCTTGCTCATCTAACGTTGTACCCTGTAGCGCAGGCTGCGACTGACCATCATGCGCGATATAGCCCGGTTTAGTCGCTTGAATTGATGCCATGCTCATACAACTCATATCAATATGCTCAAAAGACGCGGTTTGCCACGCTGGATGCACCATTTGTTGAAGCAACGAGACCAAATTAGTGTGCTGATCGGGCGTGACATGATCGGCCTTTGTGGCAGCAAACAAAATCTTATCGATCTTGGGCGAAAACAAACGGCTTAATATTCCCGAACGGCCGTAGCGGAAGCTATGCATGATCTGCTCTAGCGCCGCTCGCATATCATGAAACGAGTCATGACCTGCGTTTAATGGCTGTAAACAATCTACTAATACAATCTGTCGATCAAAGGTTGAGAAGTGATGTTTATAAAACGCTTTCACCACTTTCTGCTGATACTCTTGATAGCGCGCTTTCAACAAGGCTAAATTGCTGTTTGATTGAGGTTTTTTCTCACTATCAAATCGGCATGGAAAAAACTGCAGCACCGGTGCACCCGCAAGCTCGCCCGGTAAAACAAATCTGCCCGGTTGAACCCAATGCAAACCGGCATCCTTACACGCATGCAAATACTCAGTGTATGTCTCAGACAATGTTTGCAGCTGTTTTTCGTCCGCTTCGGCTGAGAGGTCAAGTGTATCAAGCTGCTCTAGCCAAGCTTTAGCCAACTCTGCGCGTTGCCCTTTTAAGGCTGAAAATTGACTCTCACACCACTGCGAAAAATCCATATCAAGCAGTGGCAAGTCCAATAACCACTCGCCCGGATAATCGATGATATCGAGGTGCAAAGTGGAATGGCTGCCCAGTAGCTTTTTGGTTTTCTTGGTCGGTTTGTACTTAACTGCCAAGCGAATTTCACTAACATCACGAGTGGGCTGTGGCCATGCGGGTGTTTCGCCATGCAATTGCGCCATCGCTTCGTCATAAGCAAAACGCGGTACCATCATGTTTGTTTGAGGCTCTCGCTTAGCACCGATAATGCGCTTATCACGTGCAGCAGCAAGCAGCGGTAGCTGACTGTGTGTTGATGTATGAAGTAACTGATTAACCAGCGAAGTAATGAAAGCGGTTTTACCGGCACGAGAAAGCCCCGTCACCGCAATGCGCACATGAGAGTCCATACTACGATGGATGAAATCATTCACTTCTTGTTTAATTCTGTTCATTCAATATCTCGTATTATTAAAGTGATTACGGTCTAATTTAAGCATCTTAGCCCTTTGGTATGAATAATATCCTCAGTAACCTTAATCGAAAATGAATAGCTAGCCGCACCTTCATTCATATTTCCATTATGCCGTAAAATTCCGATGATTAAGAAAGCCTGCGTCTTAAGACCTAATGGGCAGCGTTTAACTAGAGCAACAGGGAATTGCGAGCATGCTTGTGTACCAACGACTATAAGTATGTTAATTCAATGAATATCGTTGTCTGTGATGACTCCAAGATCGCAAGAAAATCAATCATTAAACATATTGATTTATCTTCAAATCTCACCATTTATCAAGCAGAAAATGGCCAAGAAGCATTAGACCTACTTAAAGCACACCCTGTCGACCTAATGTTTCTCGACCTTACCATGCCCGTGTTAGATGGATTCGAAACGTTGGCCGCCCTGCCTGTGAGCAGCCACCCCACCAATATCATTGTGGTGTCCGCCGACATTCAGAGCGAAGCAAAACAGCGCTGTATGAGCCTAGGCGCGAAAGCCTTTTTAGATAAGCCCTTCGCTCCGATGGAGTTGGCGGTTATCTTAGACGATTACCTCGTACCTTCCGCTCAAATGCCTCGGCCTCAAGCTCAAATCGAAAAATCGCTCGATGTTATTGGTTATATCCAAGAAATGAGCAATGTCGCGCTAGGAACAAGCGCTGCATTAATCTCTGAACAACTTGGTCGGTTTATCGAAATGCCCTTACCTAACGTGGCCTCGCTGCATCAGTCTGAATTACGGATGACCATGCAAGACATCGTCAGCAATTCAGATTATCGGGCAATTAGCCAACGCTTTGTCGGCAATGGCATTAGCGGTGAAGCTCTTGTGTGTATTCATGGTGAAGGCTTAGCTGATTTACCCAGCAAAATCGTCGACGATCAACAAAGCTCTATCAACGAGATTATTTTAGACCTATCAAACCTTGTTGTTTCCTCCTTTTTGGTCTCATTTAGTCGTCAATTAGACATTGCCCTTTCACTTCGTCCGCCGATCGTTTTAGAAAAAGAGTTACTGCAAGGCTCGCTGAGCAGTAACCAGTTCTTAGCCAATTATGAGCAAGACATCTTCACCATCGAATTCGTCTTCCATAGTAAAGATTTGAATATTGCCTGCGATGCCATATTCCTGATGGACAGTGAATCACTCAAGGCCATTGCCTCTATTTTGGAGACGCTAATATGAATACCAACGAAATCGGCGATCTACACTGGGCAATGCAAATCTTAAGCGAGTTAGACGCAGGACTCATTGTAATTGATCGTGAGTTCAACGTGTGCGCGTGGAACTCCTTCATGCAGTCTTATAGTGGAATTCGCGCAGACAAAATAATCGGACAACCGCTGTTTGAACGCGTCTCCGACTTACCTGAAAAATGGCTACGCCGTAAAATAGACAGCGTATTCGCACTGAAAAGCCGCAGTTTCTCCTGCTGGGAAGACAGACCATACCTGTTTAAGTTTAAATACTTCAGCCCGCTCTCTAACGGTATGGAGTTAATGCATCAAAACATTAATTTTACACCTTTGACCTCGGTGAACGGCGAAGTCACCCACGTTAGTATCATTCTCAATGATGTTACCGACATCGCTCGCAACAAACTACACTTACTGAATTCCAACCAAAAGCTGTCGGACTTAAGCCGCACTGACGGCCTAACTAAGCTGTTTAACCGTCGCTACTGGGAAAGCTGTTTATTGCATGAGTTCGAGAAATGCCAAGTCTCCGGTATCGTCTCTTCTGTGGTAATTTTTGACATCGACCACTTTAAAAAGATTAACGATAACTACGGTCATACCGTTGGCGATGAAGTAATACGTCAAGCGGCGAAAGAGCTTAAAAAGGCCTCTAGAGCCTCAGACATCAGTGGCCGTTATGGCGGTGAGGAATACACGGTTATTTTACCCGGCACTTGTGCCAACCAAGCGCTCTATTTTGCGGAGAGGCTGCGTAAACGGATTGAGAAATCAGTCGTTGAATATGAAGGGTGCGCAGTAAAATACACGGTCAGCCTTGGGATATGCGAAATATCGACTTATCAAAACAGTCATTTAACTTGGTTAGAGCATGCAGATAAAGCCTTGTACCTCTCTAAACAAACCGGCCGTAATCGCTCGACGGTTTTTGACGCCACACTCATCAAGTAGCGCTGAAAACAAGAAGCCCACAATTCGTTGTGGGCTTTGAGGTTTATTCAGCGATAGAAAACCGCTTAATCATCTTCAATTAGCTTGTAGATAACGAACAGCGCAATCTCTAGAAGTAACAACAGTGAACAACTGATAACGACATATTTTTGATTGAAAATGCTGATACCGTGCAGAATCAAATCGTAGCCGACAAAAAAGCCAACCACTGCAGCGATAAGAATTTGGAGAATTTGAATGAACTTAGGCATTACGCCCTCCCAATGAAAACCTTTCTAATCAGTATATAGATAAAAAGTGCAGCTTTTGCTGCACTTTTGTCAATCGCGAGGTAAATATTTCAATACCTTGTCACAGGTTACTCGGTTTCCATCTCTTGAATCTTTACTTTCCAAGTATCAGGACCAATTTGGTGTGCGTTTGCACCACGAGAGTCAACCGCAACCGTCACTGGCATATCTTCTACGTCAAATTCGTAGATTGCTTCCATACCTAAATCTTCAAACGCAACCACACGCGCTTTCTTGATCGCTTTCGCCACTAGGTATGCAGCGCCGCCTACTGCCATCAAGTAAACCGCTTTATGGTTTTTGATCGATTCAACCGTTGCAGGGCCACGCTCAGCTTTACCAATCATGCCCATGATGCCTGTTTGCTCTAGCATCATATCGGTGAACTTATCCATACGCGTAGAGGTTGTAGGGCCTGCTGGGCCAACAACTTCATCGCCTACCGCATCGACAGGGCCAACGTAGTAAATAAACTTACCTTTAAGATCGACACCTTCTGGTAAACCTTCACCTGACTCAAGCATGCCTTGAATACGTTTATGCGCTGCATCACGACCAGTTAAGATCTTGCCTGATAGCAGTAGCGTTTCACCTGTCTTCCACTCTTGCGCTTCTTCTGCTGTCACCGTATCAAGATTTACGCGACGAGTGCTTTCGCCCGCTTCCCAAGTAATATCTGGCCAATCTTCCAATTTAGGTGGTGTCAGCTCAGCAGGGCCGCTGCCATCAAGGGTGAAGTGCACGTGACGAGTCGCCGCACAGTTTGGAATCATACACACTGGCTTAGACGCCGCATGAGTTGGCGCTGATTTAATTTTAACATCGACAACGGTAGTCAAGCCGCCAAGGCCTTGCGCACCAATACCCAACTTGTTTACGCGATTGAAGATGTCTAAACGCAGCTCTTCTTCCGCATTTTGTGGACCACGCTCGATTAACTCATGGATATCGATGTGTTCCATCAAAGATTCTTTTGCCAGCACCGCTGCTTTTTCAGCCGTACCACCAATACCGATACCTAGCATGCCCGGTGGACACCAACCTGCACCCATCAGAGGTACGGTTTTCTCGACCCATTCAGCAATATCATCAGAAGGGTTTAACATCACCATCTTGGTTTTGTTTTCACTACCGCCGCCTTTTGCCGCGATTTGAATCTCAACTTTATCGCCCGGCACCATGTTGATGTGCACTACCGCTGGCGTATTATCTTTGGTGTTTGCACGTTTACCTGCTGGGTCCATGAGCACTGAAGCGCGTAACGGGTTATCAGGGTTGGTATAGGCTTGACGCACACCTTCATCGATCATTTGCTGAATGGTCATGTCAGTGTCATCCCATTGCACGGCCATGCCGACATTAACGAAACAGGTCACTATTCCGGTATCTTGGCAGATTGGTCGGTGCCCTTCAGCGGACATACGAGAGTTAATCAGAATCTGCGCAATAGCGTCTTTCGCTGCTTGGCTAGCTTCACGTTGATGGGCTTTCTCAAGCGCTTGAACGAAATCAAGCGGGTGATAGTAAGAAATGTATTGAAGTGCGTCAGCAACACTGCTGATCACATCTTGCTTGCGAATTACTGTCATTACTTGCCTCTTTTTTGCTTCCGTGTGTCCCGCGGTAATCGTTTGCTTTTGATAATCTGTTACTACAATTATCAGCCAAATCTCGGTGTAGCGGGGTTTGATACGGATATGATACTCTTGCTTTCCTCAACACGCCATGAAGCGAACGATCTCTTTGTCACAAATTAAACAAATGAACAACAGTCAGCCAAAATGCTTGCAAATCAAGCAGATTAACTACACAAACCACCTCGCCCTTGAGCTTTTTACCCCGATTGAGCAGCAAGATTGGGCCATGTTGTTACGCTCTGCATCAGAGCAACACGTGGATAGCCGCTTCGACATCTTAGTAGCAAAACCCATTGCGACTTTAATTACTCAAGGCGACAAAACTACCGTTCGTAGTGAACAAGAGAATTACCAGTCCAGTGATGACCCTTTTACTCTGATTGAGCGTATACAACAGAAGTATCTGACTGGCATCGATTACCAAGGTGAACTGCCGTTCATTGGCGGTGCACTTGGTTACTTTGCTTACGATCTCGGTAGACGGGTCGAGCACATGCCTAGCGTTGCCAAACATGACCTGTTAAGCGCCGATATGATGGTGGGCATTTATTCGTGGGCTGTGGTGGTTGACCACAAACTACAACAAGCATTTGTCGTGGGCAATGATGTCGAAAACCAATGGCAATGGTTGACTAACCAACCGAGCCCAAGCCGACAAGCGTTTTCACTGGCGTGTGATTGGGCATCAAACATGAGTAAGGCTGAGTACCAAGCTAAATTTAACCAAGTGCAACAATACTTGTTGTCTGGTGATTGCTATCAAATCAACTTAGCTCAGCGTTTTACCGCAGAATATCAAGGCAGTGAATGGGCCGCCTACAATAAGTTAGAGCGTTTCAACCAAGCGCCTTTTTCCGCCTTCATCCGCACGCCACAAGGGGCAATTTTGAGTGTCTCACCTGAGCGCTTCTTACAAGTCAACCAAGGTGAAATAGAGACCAAGCCAATCAAAGGGACACGTCCTCGATTTGAAGATAAAGATGCAGATTTAGCATCGGCAAATGAGCTTGCGAACGCAGAAAAAGATCAAGCAGAGAACCTGATGATTGTCGATTTACTGCGTAACGATGTCGGCCGCGTTGCCAAGCCGGGTTCAGTCAAAGTGCCTAAACTGTTTGATATAGAGAGTTTCCCTGCGGTGCACCACCTTGTCAGCACCATTACAGCCACTTTGGACGAGCAATATCGCCCTGTCGATCTGCTACGAGCGAGCTTTCCCGGCGGTTCAATTACTGGCGCGCCAAAGGTAAGAGCAATGGAGATTATCGAAGAGCTTGAGCCTCATCGCCGCAACGCCTACTGCGGTAGCATTGGTTATATCAGCCGACATGGCCGAATGGATACCAGCATTACCATTCGCACTCTGGTTGCAGAGCAAGGGCAATTGCACGTATGGGCAGGCGGTGGTTTAGTGGCCGATAGTCAATGTGATGCCGAATACCAAGAAACACTCGATAAGCTATGTCGCATTTTGCCTGTACTGGCAGACAAAGCGTAGATACTTACATCCACTTTTGAATCATAGATTTCAGATCTACAGCGGTATAGGGCTTAGTTAAAATATCGTCCATACCGCTTTCTATGCAGCGCTCTCGCTCTTCTAAGGTTGTCCCCGCCGTCAGGGCAATAATCGGTCTTTGGTAATCATGCTCGCGCAAATAAGTGGTTGCCTCAAAGCCATCCATTTCAGGCATACGACAATCCATAAAAATCAGATCGTAGTGACTTTTCTCTGCCGCATGTATCGCCTCTAAACCATTGGTCGCTACATCAGGCTCAATCGAGAGTTTTTTCAGCATCTGTTTGATGATGATTTGGTTCATGCGGATATCGTCCACAACCAAAATGGTTAAACTTTCCAAAGCCTTCGCTGGGCTATTTAGCTCACTTTGATTGGTCGTCGCCTCCACTGATTCAGCCAGTTCTAACGGCAAGCGAACGGTAAAGCTGCTCCCTTCCCCTAACTCACTTTCAAAACCTATACTGCCCTTCATTAATCGAACCAAATTAGAACAAATGGCCAGCCCTAAACCTGTCCCTTCAAAGTTACGCTTTGCGGTTCTGTCCGCTTGCACAAAGGGGTCAAACAACTGAGCTTGTGCCTCTTCAGGAATGCCACACCCTGTATCAGAAACCGTGATTACTAACTGGTCATCTTGCCATTTGGCTAATACTTCCACTTTACCAAACGAGGTAAATTTGATCGCATTGCCGATCAGATTTACCAGCACTTGGCTTAGCCTTTCAAAATCAGCAACAAAAGCGGCAGGAATGTCACCACTCTCCTCGAGTAAAAACGCAATGCGTTTCTCTTGGGCTTTAGGCGAAAAGATACCGTTGAGCATGGCTTTGAGCTCTTGCCAAGTAAACTGACTTGGGAATAACTCCATCATGCCAGCATTCATCTTACTGAAATCAAGCAAGTCATTAATGATATGGCGAAGCATATCGCCCGAATGGGTTAAATTAGACAGTAGATTACGTTGATCACCATTTAAGCTTGTATCTGCTAACAGTTCAGCACTCCCCAATAGGCCATTGAGAGGCGTTCGCAACTCATGATTTATCATCGCGACGAATTCTTTCGTCGAACGCTCTGATTCTTCCGCTCGTTTACGCGCTTGCTGCGTTTTAGTAATCATCATTTGACGGCTGATCGCACTGCAAATCAGCTCGACCACTAGCGTTAACTGGCTTTCGGCAAATTCTGGCTCTACGTCAGTGACCTCAACGCTCAGTTGTCCTACCGCTTTATGTTCCACCTCTAGCGGTAATACCAAACGGGACTCTTGCCAGAATAGATAAGGCTTGATCTGTTTAGGGGTTTCAGCGCGATAATGACCAAACTCACTGCCCAAAACCGTAGTGAGAGTATTGGGCAACAAATAGAGCGAAGGATTCGCCAACACAGAATTGGTTGTTAGCCTCTCAAGAAAACTCGATAGCAAGCCATCATCCAAACTGCGGGACAAAAAGGCACGGCCAAAGTGAATCAGCGCTTCACTAATGTCGCCTTCAAACTCCAGTTTCTTTAAACCTTGTAGGTTTTGCGATTCTAGCTGACCAAGCACCAACTTCAATTGCTGATTGGCTTCATACAACTCAAGGCTTTTTTGCTCCAACAAACTTTCGGCTTGCTTACGAGCCGCGACTTCACGGGCAATTTTACGCTCTAGAAACCCTTTATCTGTCATTGAGTCAGCCTGCTAGGGATAGACGAAATCGTACATGACTATTATCTGAGGATTGTTCATCCATTTCGATGTTCAGGCTTTCACCAAAGTGCTCTGCACACCCTTCAACTAAGCCTAAACAAACATGAGACATGCAACGAGCGCTTCGGTAGTCAAACACCAACTCAGATTCAGTTTCCGAGATAAATTCAAACTTGGGTGGGTTCGCTTCCGCGTAGAGCTTTTTCACCTCAACGTGAATGTAATCCTCTACTAAACGGACGAACTGAAAACTGTTTTTACACTCCGATAAACTGGCACTTTGGGGTAAGGTTGAATAGAGGTTATTGAATACTGATTGGCCAAACACTTTTTGTAGGTCTTCCGGCGAAACACCAGACTCTTTACTTAACTGGACAATCAACTTGACCAAGTCACGATGATCATAACTGCCCACTGAAGTATAAATACCTTCATCACCTGCTTCGGTGAGCACTTTATCTAGCACTTCTAAGCCGAATTTCTCTTCGACTAAGTCCATAAATTCAGTAAAAATGATTCCCTTCACTTGCCCACCTCGCCTGTCTGTTGTTGCACGCTGTGTTTTACTTCTTACACGCTGTGCTTGATATTATGCTTAATATATCTGACTAATTCGTCGTGGAACTGGGTAGTTTGCTTCGCTCCCTCTAATTGCTGTGCGATAGTAAAAACGAGCAACATGACCAATAATTCAGCAACTTAAAGCCTTTGATATATTTCAAAGCATTGTCCAAAAAGCGAGCTTTTTCAAATAAGCGAAGGAAGTTATTGTGGTGATCAAGTACGACAGACAAACCCTAATTCAAAACTACCAACTGAAAAATCCCGTCGCCTATCACGGTGAGACGCTCAAGCGCCTTGGTCACGTAAACCCACAAGCACTTCGAAAAGCCGCTGTTTTGATCGGATTTGTCGAGCACCCTGAAGGACTTAAAGTTCTATTTACAAAACGCGCAGCCCACTTAAAACATCACCCTGGGCAAGTGAGCTTTCCCGGTGGTAAGTTCGAGCTTACTGATGACACGCTGGTGAATACTGCGCTTAGAGAGACCGAAGAAGAAACCGGTATTGAGAGACATTTGATCGAGGTGTTTGGTCAAATGAACCCGCTACCTACGATTAGTCAGTTTGCGGTGACCCCATACTTAGCCTTTATTAAGCCTAACTACCTGAGCAAAATTGACCAAAATGAAGTAGAAGAAGTGTTTGAAGTACCGATCGAGGTCGTTCTTGACCCGCGCCAATTGCACAGCCACCTGTTCGAGATTAACCAACAAAAGCATCGTGTATTTGGGCTCAATTATGGCAAGCATTTCATATGGGGAGTGACGGCTCAGATCATCCAATCATTGCAGCATCATTTACCACACTAATTTATTACCGACACCTACTCTTCGTGCCACTGATAACCTGTACAAATATTAGTTAATTTTATACAGCTAACTAGCAATTTTTACCTCTGTTCAACATATAAACACATTAGATTTATTACCTTTCCTTGGGGCAAACGTTTGGCTTGCGCCAACCAAAGATTAACTATTCATCGCATTAGTTATTCTAATTTCACGGATTAACATAAATCACGTGTAGCACGTCATTTTCGTGACAACAAACGGCTTTTTTACATATCATATTATCAGTCCTATCAATTTATGATTTAGATCTAATTTTTGTGTAATCAAATTATGCAGAATTGCACTCAACTTATTTCCTGTTCCTAAAATGAGTAATCCAAAATGAATACAACTACTACTTCGGCTACGACCGAACAATCGTCTAGTAAGTTTACTTACAAAGATTTCACCTGGTGTCTGTCGCTTTTCGGCACAGCAGTAGGTGCGGGTGTACTATTTCTTCCAATCAAAGCAGGTATCGGTGGTTTTTGGCCATTAGTAATCCTAGCTCTAATCGCGGCACCAATGACTTGGTTCGCACACAAATCTCTAGCTCGTTTCGTTCTTTCTGCTAAGAACCCTGAAGCGGACATCACTGACACTGTTGAAGAACACTTTGGTAAAGCTGGCGCAAACCTTATTACTTTTGCCTACTTCTTCGCCATCTACCCAATCGTTCTTATCTACGGTGTAGGTATTACAAACACAGTTGATTCTTTCCTAGTTAACCAAATTGGTATGGAATCTATCCCTCGTTGGTTGCTTTCAGGTGCATTGATCGCAGCAATGACAGCAGGCGTAGTGTTTGGTAAAGAGCTAATGCTAAAAGCAACGTCAGCGATGGTTTACCCACTGGTATTCATCCTACTTGCACTTTCTTTCTACCTAATCCCTGACTGGAACACGTCAATGGTAGAAGTAGCACCAGATTGGTCTGCAATGCCAACTGTTGTATGGCTAGCAATCCCTATCATCGTATTCTCATTCAACCACAGCCCAATCATCTCTCAGTTCTCTAAAGAGCAACGTCGTGTATACGGTGACAACGCAGTGAAGAAAACTGACGCTATCACTGGTGGCGCAGCAATGATGCTAATGGGCTTCGTTATGTTCTTCGTATTCTCTGTAGTACTTTCTCTATCTCCAGAGCAACTAGCACTAGCTAAAGAGCAAAACATCTCTGTTCTTTCTTACCTTGCAAACGTTCATGAGTCTCCGCTGATTTCTTACATGGGCCCACTAGTTGCATTCGCTGCAATTACTTCTAGCTACTTCGGTCACTTCCTAGGTGCACACGAAGGTCTAGTTGGCCTAATCAAGTCTCGCTCTTCAGCGCAAGTAAGCGCTATCGAAAAAGGCTCTCTACTATTCATCGTTATCACTACTTGGATTGTTGCAATTGTTAACCCAAGCATCCTAGACATGATTGAAACTATGGGCGCTCCTATGATCGCTGCAATCCTATTCTTGATGCCTGTATTCGCAATGCACAAAGTACCAGCGATGGCTAAGTACAAAACTTCTGCACCTGTACAGATTTTCACAGTTATCTGTGGTCTTGGCGCGATTAGTTCTGTAATCTACGGCGCTCTTTAATTTCCCAAACTTTTGGGTGATTAAACCAAGAATATAATGATAATAAAGGGCCTCCCATAAATTGGGGGGCTTAATTCTGAGGTAATCGATATGATTAGTGTTTTTGACATCTATAAAATCGGTGTTGGTCCTTCTAGCTCACACACTGTAGGCCCAATGAAAGCGGGTAAAGAATTTATTGATGATCTTCGTTCAATGGGAAAATTGCGCGACATCACTAAAATCACCGTTGACGTTTATGGATCACTATCACTGACAGGGAAAGGTCACCACACAGATATCGCAATCATCATGGGCCTTGCTGGCAATAGCCCTGAAAAAGTAGATATCGACTCTATTCCGGGCTTTATCGCACGCGTAGAGGAAACTGAACGCCTTCCTGTTGGCATGCACTGTCACACAGTATCGTTCCCGAAAGATGGTGGTATGAACTTCCATACTACTAACCTTGAGTTGCACGAAAACGGCATGCAGATCCACGCTTGGATCGATGACGAAAAAGCATACTCAAAAACTTACTACTCTATCGGCGGTGGTTTCATCGTTGACGAAGAGAACTTTGGTAAGTCTGAAGAGAACCCAATTAAGTCGCCTTACGAGTACACTTCTGCAGAAGAACTTGTGGCGCATTGTAAAGAAAGTGGTCTTTCAATCAGCGCGCTTGTAATGAAAAATGAGCACGCGATGCACTCAGATGAAGAGACTCGCACTTACTTTGCAAACATCTGGAAAACCATGCGTGATTGTATGGAGCGCGGCATGAACGAGGAAGGCATCCTTCCTGGTCCACTTCGTGTACCTCGTCGTGCAGCAGCGCTTCGTCAACAGCTATTAACCTCTGAAAAAACCACCAACGACCCTATGTCTGTGGTTGATTGGGTTAACATGTTCGCATTCGCTGTAAACGAAGAAAACGCAGCAGGTGGCCGCGTAGTAACTGCACCAACTAACGGTGCGTGTGGCATTATCCCTGCGGTACTGGCTTACTACGATAAGTTCATCCAGACAGTTACAGAAAAAGACTACATCCGTTACTTCGCAGCTTCTGGCGCGATTGGTGGCCTATACAAACGTAATGCCTCTATCTCAGGTGCTGAAGTAGGTTGTCAGGGTGAAGTTGGTGTTGCATGTTCTATGGCAGCGGCTGGCCTTGCAGAGCTTATGGGCGGTAGCCCAGAGCAAGTATGTATGGCAGCAGAGATTGCAATGGAGCACAACCTAGGCCTAACGTGTGACCCTGTTGCTGGTCAAGTACAGGTTCCATGTATCGAGCGTAACGGTATTGCTGCAGTGAAAGCAATCAACTCGACTCGTATGGCACTTCGTCGTTCTTCTGCGCCAACAGTATCGCTAGATAAAGTTATCGAAACGATGCTAGAAACAGGTAAAGACATGAACGCGAAATACCGTGAGACTTCTCAAGGTGGTCTAGCGATCAAGGTTATCTGCTAATACATCAATAGCAACAAGCTATCGTTTGATATACCTCGCGTTTACAAAACGACTGATGATACAATGGCGACATATGTCGCCATTTTTTATGCCTGTTAAGACACTATATCGATAGTTTTGCTATTAATTAAATCATACAGGTATCGTGCTTGTTCGAAACATATCGCGCTTCGACAAGTAAGTTTGTTGTATAAATGAGGTCATATGATCGCCATCAAACAAGCAAAGCTAAAAGACTTTGCAAACTTAATGGAAATAGAAGTGCTACCTGATCAAAAAGAGTGGCATATTCCATTTGAAACCGCTTATCACGATCGCTCTAAATTAGAGGTCATCCTGACCCTATTCTCTGGTAAACAAGCGATTGGTTATTTAGTGCTGGATAAAGCCTTTGCTCACTACGCGACATTCGCAGAGCGTCATGAGTTAGGCCTCAAATATTTCGTTATCGATAAGAATCACCAACGCAAAGGTTATGGCAAACAAGCACTGCAAAAGTTGTTTGTGTACGCCTATGCAGTAAGCCCAGACAGTAACTCTATTTGCGTGACTATTCCGGTAAAAAACAAACCCGCTTATGACTTTTTCATCTCCGCTGGGTTTGTTGATTCAGAGAAGTTCTATCGCGGCGAAAACGGCAAAGAGTGGATCTTACACCACAAGCTGTAAATGTTGTTTCAAAGCCCCTGAGCGTCCATAGAGGCACTCAAGGGCTTATATAATCAATTCCCTTCAACATAGAACAAGATCAGCTGCGCATCTGATGTCGCGGCAAACTCGATACCTTCTGCTGTTACCAACGTACCCGCTTCAATTGCTACGCCATTCACTTCAGCGCTACCTTTAGTTAAGTACGCCATTACCTCGCCCGACTGCACCGTGGTATAGCCTTGCTCTGCTTCTACAATCTCGATAATGGTTTGGCTATAGAAGGTCTCAGTTTGCTCTCGGCTGCCGCCATAGATTCGCGTGCGCTGGTTTACTTGTGGGGAATATAATTTGTAACCCGCTCGCTCGCCAGATTGCTCAGGCAAAGCCCAGATCTGAATCATCTGGTTAGGCACAGAATCAGGATTCACCTCGTTATGAGAAAACCCTTCCCCACCCGCTCGCTGCACCTGAACTTGCCCTTGGTTTAAGCCTGCACCATGCGCCATTGAACCTTGATGCTCCACTCGGCCTTGCACCATCACGCTGATCACATCAAGTTCACTGTGGGGATGCATTCCTGTCTCCCCATGTGGATGAAAGTTCGCGTCAGCTAGATAAACAAAGCTACCAATACCATTACTCGCCGTCGGATGCTTATAAGCACCAAATACACGCTTATCGGTAACCACGCGTTTTTCGCTTAGCCCTGCAAACCCACCTTGTGGCAATTGGTCTAGTGTCAGTATTTTCATGTTACGGCCCTCAAATTCGTTTATTTCCCACAACAATACTGAATAAGTTGCGCCTTGTGATTTGAGGAATTAGAACAAGTCGATTAGAAAAGCTGATGCTTCGCGATTTAGTCAATCTGCCCCTTTATGAGTTTCGGACATGGCTTGACTGAATGTTAACAGCCGGAACTATCCAAAAAGAATACTCATGTGATAGCTATTGTTTATAGACGTCCTAGCTCATTTTATAAATCACTTAGGACGGAAACAATTCATACAAACTTAGTTGCATTAGCCTAAAGAGACAATGAATAAAATAATGCTTGAAAAACTAAAATCTAAATTTAATCAATAAATTAAACCACTTGATTATCGGTACGTCATTTTGATAATGTTCAACTTCAGACTTATATTGAGAGGTTTTATAATGGAAGATATGTTCATTGTTGTTGGTAAACCAGATATACCAATTAAATGGCCTGAAAAAGAAAGTAGATATGCAGCACCAGAAATAGGGTTTACAATATATAAATCTATAGATATAACCGATGCTTCTGGTTCTACAACACGAATTGAAACTGTTGGTATACCTGACGCTCTTCCTCTTCATACGCAGACTGATGCGATGTTCTACGTTTATAAGTCAAAACAAGTTGGTCGAAGTTTCATTTTGGCGGCGAAAGAGGGTCAGGGGGTATATGTAAATAAAAATACAATTGAAGACATTGCCGTTTATTACGACAAATTTGTTTCGAAGTCGAATATGTTGATATTTTGGCAATTATTTTTCAGCGCAAGCGCATTCGTACCTTACTTCTCTTCAAAAGGTGGTCCTGATTGGTTTCTCTGGGTCGGTCTTTTCCTAGCTTTTGTGAGCACACCTCTCTCGCTCCGTTCAAGGTCTAAGTTGGCTAGCGTTTCTAAGTTTTTGCGCAGCGAAAAACTAACGCAATTTTTCATTGAACACGGAATAGTTGAAAAAAAAGCCAACATTTCTACTCTGTAATTTCACCTATATCTACCACATAAATAACCGTTCAGTCATGCACGGTTATTTATAAAAATATCAGCGGGGAGGTTTCTTCCGTTCAGATGTTCCAAGCTTAGAATTTATAACCTTCACCAAAAATGACTGCATCCCCTGCCATTGGATAGATTACCTATTAGCCATGCTAAGTGAATAACCAATACGGAACATGCTTTCATCAATATCGTACCATTGTTTACTATTAGTAATAGCATCAAACAAAACACTCAGAAATATACATTTTTGGAAGTGCATTATATCGCCCGCTATCTCAAGGTGGTTCGGACCGCCTTTCAAAGGTTATAAGTCTTTACCCTAATTGTCACAGATAAGTTTACTTTGGACCTGCATGCTAATAAGTGTTTAAGGCTTCAAGATGTTTTTCCTCATCTGAACTGATCGCACTGGTTCAGATGTTCTAAGAAGGGTTTGTCCAATTGCGAGTTAGCACCCTACTCCTTATTTGCCCAAAACAAAAAGGCCTCGCAATGCGAGTAATGCCGATCAGTTAAGAAATTTTTGAGATCATTTGACCGATCCTCAAAAAGCTTCAAAATCCGATATTAGGAAACTAATATCGGATTTTTTTATGCCTTTAGAAAGCCAACTT
>NZ_JANAVY020000021.1 GCF_025195085.2 Vibrio intestinalis
GATTCTCTTTCCTAGCATCTACGGTGCAAGCACCGAGAATGAGCAACTCATTCGCCCACCCTTTGTGGCACTCAGGCCAGAGGCAAACCCTCAACATAATCCATTGCAGATAATACGCACTGAACTAGTGGCTCTGATGGGGCTTGAATTGCCACCGCAAGCCATTGATATTCCGAACCCATTAAACTTTTTGCTATCGTTTTCCAAGCTTGCTGTGCGCGAAAATCTTTACTGTAGGTTTCAATTAGTAAAACTCGTTAATCGCAGTTAAACCCACGTTGTTCCGGTGTTTTCCTTTTAAGCCTAACTTGTGTCGTTCGTTTTTGAGCGATTGTTTCGAACACCGAATTCAAGCACGTCAAATATCCAATCCCAATGAATTCTCAAGCGTTAGTTTGTCGAGCTAGCAAACTAACTGTAACAACACTAACCATATAAGCCAGAACTTACTTATGTGTGACGCGAGCTATGTTTCTTAACGCGAATAGACTCCACAATTGCTCAGGCAATCTAAGCGCCGTTAATACGCCCACAAATAACCACCACGTAAGTGACATTGTCACCTTGAGTGGTTAAATGCAACTCGACGATTACCGGTTTAGGCGCTAAAAATGTGACAGGCTAACATGGTAGTGATATTCACTAGCAAAAATCAGAGTCTAATGCGACAACTTTCAGCCCTGTAATTTAATTACAAACGCTATTAGCTATATTGACCACTCAGAATTATGTATCGCGATAAGATATTGAAAATAAATATAAAATACCAATTGACGCATACTTGTAAGGACTTGATTTTAATTAAATGCTTTTGTAATTTTGTCTAGTGTCACTTTTGTTTTAAAGGAGCTTGCCAGTATATGAGAGGCATAGAGACTGTTATGGTGCATTAGAGGGGCATAAAAAAAGAGCACTATGTGCCCTTCTCTATTTAGCTGTGAAATGTGACGAATTACTTGTCGTCTTGCTGGTTCGCTTGCTCTCGGATTTGACTCGCGACAATTTTAATTGCTTCAGCAGTACTTACCCCTTGCGCCATTAACTTTTGAATTTGTTCTACGGCTTTTTGTTGCTCGTCATGGCTAAGGCTTAAATCATCAAACATAAAAAAGGCTCCTAAATTTAGGAGCCGACTATATTACGATTCTTGCGAAAATTCTAGTAACTGGTTAAGAAGTTAATGTACGCGCCCATAGAGTTTTCATTGGTGTAACTCGCGCCTACATCCAGTTGGAATAAGTTAAGCGGTGAAAGACCCAAACCTACTGTTACGGTATCGTCTAGATTTTCATACGCTAAGTTTTTGTTCCAACCTGCTCTGAGTTTTAACTGGCGCATAATATCAAGTTCAGCACCAACTCGAACCATTTGGCGGTTGTCCGCGAACTCATTGTAACGTTCTTCTTCCTTCAGATCGTAATCAGCACTTAGCGTAAAGTAATCCGCCACAATACCGGCACCCACGGTGTATTGTGGTGACATCTTATAAGAGTATGAAATCGCGGAATTATCCACTGTCGAGTAGATGGTTTTGGTTTCGATATCACGTTCGATCAAGTTAGTGCCTGATAGGCCTATACGGAACGGGCCATGAAACCAAAGGAAACCAGCATCAACGTTAAACATGGTTTCGCCAGTGCCATTATCTCTTAAATCTTTAAGATCGTAATTGGTAAGGCTGGCTTCATAGAGGTATGTGTAAACACGTTGCAGTTTAGGGCTGACACCGAAAGAAATATGTTGGCCAAGAAATGTTTGGTATTTCGCTAGAGAGATACCGACTTCGGTTACACCAATCGAAACCGCTTCTACTGTACTATTCGCCGCATCTAGATAAGCATCACCAGTAGTCGAGTCGATATTTGCTGTCGCGAATGATTCTGTGTAGGCCTTACCGAAAGCATTGACAGCTATATATTGGTTGGGAATCGCAAACGCAACGACACCACCAAGTTCGAAGTTAAGGCTGCCGGCATCTAGCGCATCAAGCGCTTTTGCTAACTCAGCATCATTACCCGGATTATTAATGAAGTTTTTAGTGCTATCGAGGCCATCGATAAAGCTGCCGCTGTCTGTATATTCAAAACCAATGCTTGGCGTAATCATGCCGATATCATCATTTCGACGATAAATGGCCGTCAGCGCAGGGTTATAAAATGGTGCAGTTAGAAAGTTAGCAGAGACAACACCTACGCCACCCATAGCATCACCGCGCGCTTCGACCGCGTAATTTGCTGCAGAAGCATGCGTGGCTGCAAAGGCAATAGAGAGTGGTAATAATCTTAGAACGGTTTTCATAGCGATATCGTGTCTTGTGTCCGGTAAAACTTATATCGGCCTATTGTCCCCTATCTTTAATTATTCCTCTAGTGAAACATCATAGGTTTTACTGATAATTTGGGCTTGCTCAACGATAATCTTACCCTGCCAGCGTCGGTGAACCATACTTACTGCCAATACATATCGGCCTGATTCTATATCCGTAGTCAGCAGTGAGTCTGGATAATCGGACTCGTAAGACTCGTTCCACACGTTATTATACGTGCCATCAACATAGTCATACAAAGATGCGGTTAACTTAGGTAATGGGCAATTTGAGTTGAGTAAACTGTTTTGCTCAACTAGCCATTGATCTTTTGACTGCCAACGGATCGTCATGTTTGCTTGAGGTTCACCTAAAACAAGCCATGAACTCCAAGACTCTTCATCTTTGGTGACGACGTCGATTCGATATAGCCCCATTTGCAGACGATTATTAATGTTGTAACGCTTGATATAAGTGCCGATACCGGTGTCGTCGTTTTCACTCAGTTTACTCAGAGCAGTATCGTTTGATATATCGCGCTCTACCCAGCGAGTAAGACGAATATCTACCACATCTTTTGCTGATTGAATTTCGACAACCGCACGATAAGCGTCACGGCCAGGGCTTTCAATTTCGGTGCGCTTAACGACAACCGATTTTAGCCATTCAGGAAAGCTCTTGTTGTCTAGACCGCGTCCGCAATCGACTTCAAGCGATTGCAACAACAAGTTATTGAGGTGAGGCTTTAGTGTGACATTTTCTTCTAGTTGCCACACTTCCACTAACGATGTGAACATTGCATTCAAATCGTCATTGAGTAGGTGCTTATGAGTTTGGGTTAACGGTGAATTGCTGTTAAACCAAGGAACGCCATCAGAAAAAGCAGGCGCACTACAAAGTGCACCTGCAAGTATTAATGTTTTTTTGATCATGCCTTCATCTTATAGCCAACACCACGCAAAGTTTCAATCTCTAAGCCTGGTAGTTTTTGGCGCAGCTGCAGAACGTGGGTATCAACAGTTCGCGTGGTTGGGAAATGGTTGTAGCCCCATACGTGATCGAGTAACTCGTCACGAGTAAATACGCGTCCTAAGTTGCTCGCCAAGAACAACAATAAATCAAACTCTGTGCGCGTTAAGGTGACTAGTTGTTCGTTGAAGAAAACTTCACGCGTGTTTTTATCAATCAATAAGTTATCTGTTTTTACTTTGCTGTCGTCTTGCTCTTGCTGCTCTGGTGAGCGCAGTTGAGCACGAATACGAGCAAATAGCTCAGCTTCAGCAAAAGGTTTGGTAAGATAATCGTTCGCGCCAGAGTCTAACCCTGCAACTTTATCTTTAACCGTAATTAATGCGGTGAGAAGAATCACCGGAACATCCTTGATCGCTTTCCATTGGCTCAGATGTGTTACTGAGTCACCATCAGGCAGCTGGCGATCAAGGATAACTAGATCAGCCTTAGCCCAGTATTGCTCAACATCAGCAATCGTTTCTGAATGGAAGCACTCGTAACCTGCTTGTTCAAGGCTGACAAGTAGACCGTCAGCTAAATTTTTGTCGTCTTCAACGAGAAGCAGTGTCTGTTTCACAAGGTATCTCCAATATGAACGTTGTCGGCGGACCAATCAGTGTCATTTTGCCACCCATTCTCCCGACCATAGAATCAACGATAGTTAAGCCCAAACCTAAACCACTTTTACTCACGAAAGGTTTTCTTAGTTGTTTCCAATCTTTATGAGTAAGAGTCCCTTGGTCAATAACATTGAGCGTAATTTTGTTTTTAGATGTCTTCACATCTAGTTTAATCGGCTTAATTCCGTATTTCACCGCGTTACGAATTAAATTGTCGATACAAGTACCAAGCCAGTATACATTCAGTTTTGCTGCGACATCATTATCTATGTGCAACTCCAGTTGGTTACAAAACTCTTCCTCGATCTTAAACTCAAGCCACTCTGCAATAGATGGTACCCATTCTGTGGCTAGCGGTTTGTTATCAGACTGCAAATAATCTTTACTGGCTTCAGCTAATTGGCGTAATCGCCTTGAATCTTCGCACAATCGGCGAAATTCGTCGTAAACCGTTTCCGGAAGTTGTTCAAATTCTCGGCGAAAGCCTTCAACAGTTAAAGAGAGACTCGCAATCGGTGTGCGAAGCTCATGGGTTAAAATCTGTAATACCAACATGCGACTCTTCATTTCTTGACGCTTGGTATTCCAACGGTAAATAGACCAACCAATGACCAGTAAGATATTGGCGATAACCAGACCAACCATACCAATCCTTAAAAGATTAGCGTGATCTTCAATATCCCAGCAAATATTACCGCGTTGAACAAAGCAGGTATTTGACTTGCTGCCCAAGGTTAAGCTTAAACCGGCTTTTGTTACATTTTTTGCCCAAATATCTTCAGGGTAAATATAGTAGTTATCGTTTTTGCGTAGCCAAAGCTCATCGTTTTCAATGAACATGCTTGCACCGGAAATCAACGCTAGGATGGTCTCTTCATCCATGCGTTGCAAACGGCCAAGTAAGGTTTGTTCCGACTCCAAAGGACGTTCTTTGATGTGCATGTATTGCTCAAGCGCACCGACTTGATCAGGATGACTTGCTATGTAACGGCTCGCGTAAGTTCCCCCACCCGGATGAACTAGGCTACTTCTGGCAAACCATTTCGGGCTTAGCTTACTGCCTTTACACATTGCCCGGGTGAACACCAAAGGCTCTGTAACTAAAGGACTTAAAGGCAGTTTTCCGGTGCAAGATACCGAGAGACGGTAGAGTCTTTGAATGTCTTTCAGTGGGTAATTTGAGGTTTGTGGCAGCATTGACTCAGGCGTAAGCAATCGAGTTGGGTAATCAGATTGCAACACTCGAATGTCATAGGTGACATCGGCTTGAGCCATTTTGAATAGGTTGACGAATTTATCTATACGTTCTGGTAATGAGTCCGCACTGGCGCTGAGAGGGCTCATAGCAACGATAATCAGCAGCGGTTTTAGGAAGTGTCGAATCAAAACAAAGTCTTAGCAGTTCAATTATTTACCAGAATACTGCCTGATTATGGCAAAAATAGACACGATTAATGTAAGGTTAGTGTCAATTATGTTACGCGCCAAACAAAAGAAGCCAGCAATCATTGCTGGCTTCAATAGTTTTAAATGGTCGGTTTGAATTATAGAGCTTTCGCGATTGCGTCTACGCTATCTTTCGCATCACCGAACAACATTTGTGTATTCTCTTTAAAGAACAGTGGGTTTTGTACACCCGCGTAACCTGTGTTCATTGAACGTTTGAATACGATAACGTCTTTCGCATTCCACACTTCAAGCACCGGCATACCCGCGATTGGGCTGTTTGGATCTTCAAGAGCGGCTGGGTTAACAGTATCGTTCGCACCGATTACAAGAACCGTATCTGTTTCACTAAGGTCATCATTGATTTCGTCCATTTCTAGCACGATATCGTAAGGGACTTTAGCTTCAGCAAGTAAAACGTTCATGTGGCCAGGTAGACGACCCGCTACTGGGTGAATACCGAAGCGAACTTCAACACCTTGTGCGCGAAGTTTCTCAGTAATTTCATGTACTGGGTACTGCGCTTGAGCTACCGCCATGCCGTATCCCGGTGTGATGATTACTGACTTCGAATTCTTCAGCATATCGGCTACGTCTTCAGCGTTAGTTTCGCGGTGCTCGCCGTATTCAACGTCACCAGATACCACTACTTCTTGACCGAAGCCACCAGCGATTACACTGATAAATGAGCGGTTCATCGCCTTACACATGATGTAAGACAGAATTGCACCTGACGAACCAACCAATGCACCAGTTACGATCAATAGATCGTTTGCTAGCATGAAACCTGCTGCTGCTGCTGCCCAACCTGAGTATGAGTTCAGCATTGACACGACAACTGGCATATCCGCACCACCGATTGAAGCAACCAGATGGTAACCAAATGCGAAAGCAATCAGCGTCATTACGATCAATGCGAACATGCTGCCGTCTGCTTTAACGAAATGGATCATAAGCAGAGTTGAGATAACGATCGCCGCTAGGTTCATCTTATGCTTGTGAGGTAGATTCAGCGGAGAAGAGCTGATAATACCGCGCAGCTTACCAAACGCTACGATAGAACCAGTAAAGGTTACCGCACCGATGAATACACCGAGGAACACTTCGATTAAGTGGATCACGTGTTCAGCGTGGATACCAGCTGGATCAACAGATACTGGCGCAGGTGGCGCAAGGTAGCTGTTAAAGCCAACCAAAACGGCTGCCATACCAACGAAGCTGTGCAGAATCGCAACAAGCTCTGGCATTTCAGTCATTTCAACTTTCTTCGCGTAGTGGATACCAATACCACCACCGATAACCATCGCAATGATAACCCAAGCAAAACCTTCCGCTGATGGGCTAAAGATCGTCGCGATCAACGCGATCGCCATACCGATGATACCGTAGTAGTTACCTGCTCGCGCAGATTCTTGCTTCGATAGACCCGCTAGGCTGAGAATAAAGAAAACAGCAGCAACAATGTAAGCTGCTTGTACTAGTCCTGCAGACATTCCTTGTTACTCCTATTTATCTTTACGGAACATTTCAAGCATACGCTTGGTGACGGTGAAACCACCGAAAATATTGATACTCGCTATCAGTACCGCGATAAACGCAAGGAAAGTCACGACGCCATTTCCTTGGCCGATCTGAAGCAAAGCACCGACAACGATGATGCCTGAAATCGCATTAGTTACCGACATTAGCGGAGTATGCAGCGCGTGTGTTACGTTCCAAACTACGTAGTAACCCACAACACAAGCAAGTACGAATACAGTGAAGTGCGCTAAGAATGCGGCTGGCGCAACTGATGCAACCCAACCGAATGCGGCAACACCTGCTGCAATACCGATGTATTTTTTAACTGGAGAAGTTGGCTCTTCAACTTTAGGTGCTGGAGCTGCTGTCTCGGCAGGTTTTTGCTCAGGCTGAGCGGAAACTTGAATCGGTGGCGCAGGCCAAGTGACTTCGCCTTCTTTGACTACTGTCACACCACGTAAAACTACATCTTCAAAATCGATATCGATGTTGCCATCTTTCTCTTTGCTTAGCAGTTTCATTAGGTTAACTAGGTTAGTTGCGTACAGCTGAGAAGATTGCGTCGGTAAACGACCAACCATATCTGTGTAACCGACAACTTTAACGCCGTTTGCAGTCGTCACAACTTGATCAGCGACTGTGTATTCACAGTTACCGCCGTTTGCGGCTGCAAGGTCAACAATCACACTGCCCGCTTTCATGCTATCTACCATTTCTTTGGTAATTAGCTTAGGTGCAGGACGACCAGGAATCAGTGCCGTTGTTACGATGATATCAACATCTTTTGCTTGAGCTGCATAAAGCTCTTCTGCCTTTTTGTTGAATTCATCTGACATTTCTTTTGCATAGCCGTCGCCAGCGCCTGTATCCTCCTCGAAATCAACTTCAAGGAATTCAGCGCCCATCGACTGAACTTGTTCTTTTACTTCAGGACGAACGTCAAACGCACGAACGATTGCGCCAAGGCTACCCGCAGCGCCGATAGCGGCAAGACCTGCAACACCAGCACCAGCAATAAGTACTTTCGCAGGTGGTACTTTACCTGCAGCAGTAATTTGACCAGTAAAGAAACGTCCAAATTCGTGTGCGGCTTCAACCACTGCGCGATAACCGGCAATGTTCGCCATCGAAGATAGTGCATCAAGCGCTTGAGCACGTGAAATACGCGGCACAGCATCCATCGCAAGTACGTTAATGTTCTTGCTTGAAAGCTTCTCCATAAGCTCTGGATTCTGAGCTGGCCAAATAAAGCTAACGAGTGTTGCTCCCTCTTTGATAAGAGCAAGCTCATCAGAGCCTTGTTCAGCGTCAATAACAGGCGCGTTTACTTTGAAGATGATATCTGATTGCCAGACCTCTTCAGTAGAAACAACTTTCGCCCCTGCGGCTTCAAAAGAGGCGTCGTCAAAACTTGCCAACTCCCCTGCATGAGTTTCGACAACCACGTCGAAGCCCAGTTTAATTAGCTGCTCAACCGATTTCGGAGAGGCAGCTACTCGCGTTTCACCTGCGAGTATTTCTTTTGGCACACCAATTTGCATAGCTATTCCTTGACTATTGGCACAATGATTATTCAGTTTTTATCTAACGGATGTATGAAATACAAGCATTTTGTAATAAAAACACAAAATTTCATTACATATAACCGAAAGTGATGGTGTATTTTGCAATTTTGACTGAAATGAAACAACAGTATTAGATGTGAACAGAGGTCAAACCAGATCGCAAAAATAGAAGAAAAAACAGTAAATTACAGTTTGTCATAAACAAAAAGAACCATCAGCATAACTGCTAACGGTTCTCAAATTTATGACATCTGTCAAGCTGTGGTGAATCTAATCGAAAATTTTCTCATCCATTTGATCGATGAACATTTGCGCTTTTTTGAGCATAAATTCATCGGCATCGGATTGACTAGATAATACGTCTGAACGAATAAAACGGTGTGTTTTCACCTCACCATCGATTTCTTTTTCAATACGGCCAGCAATGCGATATTGACCGGATTCATTGATCGCTTCTTGATAGATCAAGAAGCCTTTGTATTCGACTGGTTCAACAACAGGCTGCGGCTTTTCTTTGTTGCCGCCAAACAAGCGAGAGAATAAACCCACCCTAGCTCCTTTAATTTGTTTTCTTCAAAATTGGCTTTTCAAACCATTCAAGCTCAGCGTCTTCATCAAAACGTGGCTTATTAAATATCACAGGGAATTCATCTTGTCGGTTCTTGCGTCGATCGTCAATGATCATGCTTTTCGCTGCCTCTACCGCGGTTTCAGCATATTGCTTGAGCATCACGAGCCTTTCTTCCGAGAGCGTTGAAAGAAAGTCGATATCGTGTCTTATGTAGACAGGCTTTAATTGAATCAGCGCAAGACAAGCCAAATCAGCTAACTGATCATGATCGAAATGCTCTGTGTATTCGGGAGTACCAAGAACTTGCCCTACTAACGTTTCCATATAGTTATGTACATCGACACTAATCTGCATACATTGCACTCCAGCAATAATTTATAAATATACAATAATTCAGTCAGTTACTATTCAAGTGTATACCAAAACAACCGTCTTAGATTAAAGAAATCCTAGTTAAGAATCATCCGTGACGCTCAAATATTATCAATTGTTTACGTGACAACGCACTTTTCAGTCACAAACACGGCAAAAGACTTGGAAAATCATCAAATAACAGTATGCTTACAAGCTGGTTTAATTTTTACTTTCTCCTGTAGTCAAGGCCTAGTACATGTCATTCTCTTTAGTAACTACGAGCTGGTTTCGTTTAACGTTCCCTCTGTTGTTGTTACTGATGATAGCCCTTGGGGTTAATAACGTTACTTCACTGATTGAAGCCAACAGCGGCGTAAGCACCAATTTGCCTTACGTACTTTTTGCATCGGTTATTTTGCTTAGCCATGTATTTAAGCAAAGCCGCTGCGGGATGATCGCTACCGTTATGCTCGTTGCTTACTGGGTGGTGCAGCATCGCCTCCAAAGCCCTTTATCAACAGGGACAACCCTACTTGAGCTCTCCCTACTTGGCATTTTGCTTCCTATCTGTTGTTTTATCGTCTATTGCTTTAATGACAACAGCTTACGTAGCCGCGGTTATCTTATTTTTGTAGTGACGCTGTCACTCATGGGATTGTGGAGCAAGTTGATCCTGACCCACTTTGCCGAAGGTGGCTTCTCCGCTGTCAATGATAGTTACTTGCAAGCGGTAACAGAGATTTCGCTTTTGCCTTTCCTGCTTGTACTTTATCTAAGCTCATTAACGCTTGTCGCGGCAATTCGTGTATTAAAAGCCAATCTAATCCTTGATGCGATTATCTACTCTGCGATGTTGACTGCATCAGCAACCTTTATCTTTTTCGATGTCGCATACATCTCAAGTACCCTGTTCAGTGTTTCCGGTATTCTACTGTTGGTGTATTTGATGTCAGCCAGTTACGAACTTGCATTCAATGACCGTCTAACCAACATTCCTGGCCGCCTTGCGCTTGAATCCGATCTTAAACACCTAGGCCGTAAGTTTACGATTGCTATGCTCGATATCGACCACTTTAAGTCGTTCAATGATACCTATGGCCATGACACTGGTGATGACGTATTAAAACTGGTGGCGAGTAAGCTAACTGAGACGGGCGGTAAAGCGTCTGTTTACCGTTATGGTGGTGAGGAATTCACAGTGCTATTCAAAGGTAAGTACGTGGATGACGCGCTTGAATATCTTGAAGAGTTACGCGAGTCCATCGCCTCTTATGAAATGGTTGTACGTAATAACGCCTCTCGCCCTAAAGATGATAAAGCGGGCAGCAAACAACGCGGTAAGAACAAAGCAACGAAGACGGTTTCATTAACCGTGAGCATCGGCGCTTGTGACAGCAGCGAAGACCGCAAAGTCGAAAACATCATTAAAGCGGCGGATGAAGCGCTCTACAAAGCGAAGAAAGGCGGTCGTAACCGAGTGGTTGCCGCCTAATCCTGATTAAAGAACAATACGATACTGCCGCCTTTCAACTTACTGCCGTAGTTGATGTTAAGCCCGATACCGATGTTATCTATCCAATCTGACTTAAAAGGTGGCGTCATTAGCCAACCTACTGACGTTTCATAGTAATAGTGAGTACCGAATGGGTTCTCGCTATCCCCACCTAAATCAATACGACGTAGACTCGAGTAGATTGATTGAACGCTCTTCCCCCAACGGGTCACATTGTAAAAAGCCTCAACACCGTTCGCGATGTACCAACCTTCTGGGTTGCCAACCTGACCATAGTTAGCGTCTCCCCACCCATGGCCATAAAAGTAATGTGATGAGCTAGAGGCATTCCAACTGCCCCATTCTGTCTCTTCGTTATATTTGAACTCGATATGAGGCTCTACACTTGCTGCCCAAGCGCTAGTGTTAAACATCAAACCATCGAGAAACGGTTGGAAATACTGTTTCGTCACATCGCTACGATAATCGTGGTCGTTGCGAAAATATTGCAGATGTAGGCCCAATCCGGGCGTAATGGTCCAATTGTCATTCGCTTTATATTGATATCGATAGGCAAGATAACCACCGGCGACAGTTTCGCGTTGGTAGTCGTCTTCAATGCCATCGTATATTTCCACATCTTGGCGCGAGATTAATGCTGATAAACGCATGAAGATTTGCGATTTATGGACTGCGTCTTCATCACTAAGATCGATGGTATACGGCAAGGCAGAAACAGCGAACTGTTGGCGAAGTTCAATCGACTCTTGTGAGCCAATGTTTTCATTTGAAAGGTTAAACCACTCATTAGGGTCAAAATCATGCACACCAAGAGTGACAACGTCACTATTGGTCATTACGATTGCAGCCGAGAAAGCTTGTTCTAAATAGGTTTGTACTTCTTTGTAACCTTGCGCGTTTGCTGACAAAGGGAGTAAGGCAGCAAACACGGCGATCAGATTGGTCTGTCTATTCATGGATTAGCATTGCTTAATGCAGCATCAGTCATTTAATCCATAGATGGCTGATAAATTAAAAAACGATTTCTTCCTTGGTTTTTAGCTTGGTATAACGCGGTATCCGCTTTTTGGTACATGGACTCAGGTGTTTCATGACCAGAAGGATACAAACAAATTACACCTTGTGACACCGTCACACAACCCGCAACTTGGCTATGCTCATGTCGGATAGCCAGTTGAGCAATGGTTGTTTGGATACGTGCAGCGTGTTCCTTCGCTTGTTCCTCATCAGTATGACCAAGCAAAACCACAAACTCTTCGCCGCCGTAACGCCCTACAACCTCGCCATTACGGCTAAACAATTCTTTGAGCGCGCCAGCCACTTCTATCAGGCACTTATCACCTTCAGTATGGCCGTAGTTGTCGTTGAACAATTTGAAGTAGTCTACATCCATAAGTATCACGCTCAAAGGCATTTCATGTCTACCATGAACGGAAATCATCTCTTGGAGTTTCTTATCCGTGTCTCGACGGTTACGCACTTTGGTTAAGCCATCCTCGCTCGCGAGCTTTTCAAGCTCTTGGTTAACCCGAGCTAGATCCGCGGTTTTCTGATTAAGCTGACGACGCATAAAAGCGATACGCTGCATCGCGACCAATTTGGCTTGCAAGACGATTTTATCCACCGGTTTAATGAGGTAGTCGTCACCACCCGCCTCTATCGCTTCTGCTATCATTGTGGGAGCATCGTGAGAGCTCAAGAAAATGATGGGAATCCACTCAGGAAATTGACGGCGAATTTCTTTGGAAACCTCAAAGCCATTCATATCTGGCATGGTGATATCGAGTAATACCAGATCGGGAGCAAACTCGTTATAACGTTCAAGCGCTTCATGCCCTGAAGCCGCCATCTCAACGTTATGGCCGAGCTGCTTAAGCCTTACAGCTAACTGCATGCGTTCCATCTGTACATCGTCAACCAGCATTATTTTCATTGGAGTGCCCGTAGTTTGCAAAATTAGTCCTTTATACGCTTATAAATCAGCCGTTTAATAAGCATACTCTAGGTTATGCAATTCCTCCACTGAGGTTGACATTTTACGTAGAAAAATTAGGATATCGCGCTTACAACAAGTAAAGAGATCGAGACAATGTCTGACCAAACTCAAACAGAAAAACAACCAATTGATTTAGCAACAGTTTCTGCAGAACTTCGCCAAGTTATCGAATTTGATGGCGTGCCTGAAGCAATGTACGAAATGGTAACGTCAATCCATGAAGTGTCAGAAGAAGCAGTTCGCGAAGCATGGGATGAGCTTCCTAAAAGTGCGCAAAACGTTCTTGATAGCTTTGAGCAATTCCACGCGCTTGTTTCAGTAAGCCAATCTTTCGCTGGCATTAATGTAATGGAAGAATTCCCTACATTAAACCTCCCACAAGATATGACTGACGAGCAAAAAGAGCAGTACCGTGCAGAACTACTAGACCAAGTACTACACAACTGTGTGAAAGACATGGTTAAGCAGCTTAAAAAAGCTCGCCGCGACCCAATTCTTAAGCGTGATTTTACTGAAGTATTCACAAAGTAATCTACGCTTACTGAATGAAAAATGCCGCTTTCTAGCGGCATTTTTTGTATTGAAAGCAATGACATTAATGAGATAAAGCAATATCTCGCTGCGTCACACTCACGCCTTTGATTTGCGCGTATATATTCATACCAGTTTGCAGTTCGAGGTCATCTCTCGCCCACGCGGTAATGGTCGCCCACAGGTAGCAATCATCAGCTAACAGAAGTTTGACCGACACACTTTGCCTATTGTGACCAAAGTGAAATGTCTCCATCTCAACGATAGTTGCGGGTAACACGTTACGGATAGAGGTGCGCTTAGGCTTTTCAAGCGTTAAAGAGACATCATTCGAGCGCACTTGAAGACGAACTTTGCTACCAACTGGCGCTTCCACTTTTTGTACCCAAAGCATCACTCCTTTTGCGAGAGATAAGCCTGATAACGCGTATTCTTCAATTTGTTCAACTAAGGTTGCCTCAAACAAAGAGCTTTGATCTGAGAATGACTGCCAAGGACGCATTGCGTTTGAGGCCCATACCTCTTCAATCGAGCCACTCACTTTCACTTCGCCTTGTTCAATCACTACAAGGTGCTGCGCCAATCGAACAATTTCATTCAAGCTGTGGGTCACGTACAAAATAGGAATATTTACTGTATTCGCTAAATGCTCTAAAAACGGTAGCACTTCACGCTTGCGCGGTAGATCAAGTGATGCAAGAGGTTCATCCATCAAGAGTACATCGGGTTTAGAGAGTAAAGCGCGGCCAATCGCCACTCTTTGCTTTTCACCGCCGGATAGCTCAGTAGGGTAACGTTCTAACAAAGGTTCTAGGGCAAGTAATTCAGTGACTTGCTTAAAATAGTGGTCATCTTGCTCTACCACGCCATACAACAAGTTGCCCTTCACTTTATAGTGAGGAAACAATCGAGCTTCTTGAAATACATACCCCACCTTACGCTGGCGCGTCGGTAGATTGATTTCTTGGTTTGAACAATATAGAACGTGCTCATTAATACTCACTAAACCGCTTTTCGGTGTCGTTAAACCAGCGACTACGTTGATTAATGAGGTTTTTCCTGCACCGGAACGGCCAAAGATTGCGGTAATTCCCGTAGCTGGAACACTCACATCAATGTTAAATGAGCTATCGCCTAGAGTTTGTTGATACTGAATGTGGATTTGACTCATTGACGTGCCCCTAATCGACGAGTCACGCGGCGCGCCATCCATTCAGATGCCAGCAAGGAGCTCAGAGCGATGACGATTGAAACAACACAAAGCCTCGCCGCTTCGAGTTCTGAACCCGGAGTTTCAATAAAACTGTACATGGCTAACGGTATGGTTTGGGTTTCACCCGGAATGTTAGAAACAAAACTAATTGTTGCGCCAAACTCACCAAGGCTGCGCGCAAATGCGAGCATAATGCCACTAATGATCCCAGGGATCGTTAGTGGCAAAGTAATAGTGATGAAAATGCGCAGCGGAGAAGCGCCAAGTGTCGCAGCGGCTTGCTCAAGTTTTTGATCAACATTCTCAAGGCTTAAACGAATAGCCCTAACCATCAATGGCAGCGCGACGACAATACAGGCCAATACGGCGCCCTTCCAATTAAAGGCAAACACAATGTCAAAATGCTCATAAAGCCATGCGCCTAAAAATCCTTGTCTACCCATCATGATCAGTAGCAAATAACCAATCACCACTGGCGGTAGAACCAAAGGCAAATGAATCACGCTATCGAGAAACGATTTACCGGGGAAGTTCTTCCTAGCCAGTAACCATGCCAGTGCAATCCCAATTGGTAGCAGCCAAATAATGGCGTAGAAAGAGACTTTTAAACTAAGCAATAGCGCTTGAATTTCGTATTCAGAAAGCAATGAACCGTCCCTATTTAAATCCATATTCAGCAAAGACTTGCTGAGCATCATCACTTAAAAGATAGGCGACAAACTTGTCAGCTGCTTTACTGTATTTAATAGTCACCAATGGGTATTCAATGGCTTGATGGCTTTGTTGTGCAAAGGTATGTACCACCTTTACATCGTCGGACTGCTTCGCATCGGTCGCGTAAACAATGGCTAATGGTACTTCTTGCCTTTCTAAAAGGGTAAGTGCTACACGGACATTATTCGTCGGCGCGGTATGCGGCTCTACCGCTTGCCATACACCCAAAGATTGCAACGCTTGCTTAGCGTATATTCCTGCCGGAACAGCATTAGTTTGGCCTAAGGCTAAACGATGATCTTTAAGGGCATTCAGCCAAGCTTGTGAATTTTTAACATCAATAGAAATTGGATTATGGACGTTACTGGCTAACACTAACTCATTTCGCGCAATTATCTGGCTATCAGATGGTTGGGCAACTCCCTGCTTGATTAGGTGTTCAACCCAGCGGGTATTGGCTGATAGGTAGATATCGGCGGGCGCGCCACGTTCGATTTGGCGAGCCAATGAAGATGACCCTCCAAAAACGGGAATCACTTTAGTGTCACCCTGCTCGTAATGATCAATAAGATCATTAACCACATTGGTTAATGATGACGCAGCATAAACGCGAACAGTCTGCTGCGCATATGAAGGTGAGGCTATCAACAAGCAAGCAGCCGCACAGATAAGGCGAGTCATTTTCATATTAAGTACTCTATTATTAGCACTGTTTGATTATCTTTATTTTGTCTTGCGCTTTGTATTACTTAAGTTCAGGCCAAAGCAGGTCGAGTTTTAAATGCTGTTCTATCGCATCAGCTATTCGATTGATTGCTTTTTCTTGATTAGCGTGATGATCAACCATGGCAATACCCTGTTGCCCCATCCATTCACACAGTGAACTTAGTGCTTTAGGCGTATCAAAAATGCCGTGTAAGTAAGTACCGAAAATTTGCCCACACTCACTAATAGCACCGTCAAGCGCACCAGTGTCTAGTTCGATAGGCTGCGAATGATGCACGTCACTAACACCAACGTGAATTTCATAACCAGTAACAGCGCATGAATAGCCATTAAGGTTAAGTGTGCCTTTTACATTGTTCAGTGCTTTGTGCTCAGTCAGCTGCGTAGTCACGTCAAGATAACCCAAACCTTCACTGCTGCCTGGTTTACCCTCGACACCTAAAGGATCATCAATACGCTTACCTAACATTTGATAACCGCCACAAATCCCCATTAACTTACCACCAAAGCGAAGGTGACGAGCAATGTCTTTATCCCAACCTTGACTGCGTAAATAATCAAGATCAGCACGTACAGATTTTGACCCCGGTAATAGAATCACATCGGCGCCTTGTAGTGATTCGCCTTTGCCGACGTAGCGCAAATCAATATCAGGGTTTTGGCGTAGTGCATCAAAATCGGTGTGGTTGCTAATTCGCGTTAGAACAGGCACGGCCACTACCAGTTTGGCATCGCCTTGCTGAGTTTGCTCACTGTTAATCGCATCTTCCGCTTCAAGATCGAAGCCATGCAAGTACGGCAATACACCAATAACCGACTTACCTGTTTTCTCTTCAAGCCAATCTAACCCCGATTGCAGCAAGGCAATATCACCTCTGAATCGATTAATTACAAAGCCCGCAATACGGTTTTGTTCAGATTCAGATAACAAAGCTAATGTGCCATACAGGTGAGCAAATACACCACCACGATCAATATCAGCCACAATGATCACCGGCACGTCTGCTTTTTCAGCAAAACCCATATTGGCGATATCGTTTTTACGTAGGTTGATTTCCGCAGGGCTACCTGCCCCTTCAATCATTACTGAGTCGTATTCATTTTGTAGTTTTGAAAACGAGTCCATTACCGTGTTCATGGCAACAAGCTTGTAGTCATGATAGCTGGTGGCTTCCATGTTGGTCACCGCACGGCCTTGCAAAATAACCTGTGCGCCAGTATCCGAGTTAGGCTTAAGCAGCACTGGGTTCATGTGGACTGACGGCTCAATATTGCACGCGGCCGCTTGTACAGCTTGCGCTCGCCCTATTTCGCCACCATCACGAGTCACAGAGCTGTTAAGAGCCATGTTTTGCGGTTTAAAAGGCGCTACACAAACACCCTTACGCGCAAGCACACGGCATAAACCTGCCACGAGAACACTTTTTCCGGCATCTGAAGTCGTGCCTTGAACCATTAATGCTTTAAATGCGGATTGCATAATTTCGACTAACTTTCTGAGAATCCTTGATATTCAAGCGATGATAGCGTGTTTAGTTATCTAACGCCATGCACGCCCCTGATAATAGTGTTGATAATGAACCAAATATGAACGCTTTGCTCAGCAAGGGTTCACAAGCAGTGTTGTTTAATAGCATCATCAACCAGAACAATGATAAAGGAATCATTATGAACAAATTGATGCTTGCAACTGTACTTACTCTAGCGCCTGCTATTGCAATGGCAAACGGCCACGGTGATAAACAACAGCCAATTCAATACCAAGGCCCTGTAGACATCACTTCTGTGGCAACGTTACTACAAGACACCAGCATGTTTACTGAGAAAAATGTGGTAGTTGAAGGCTTCCTTGTTAAGCAAATTAACCAAGAAGCTTATGTGTTTAGCGATGGTAACGCAGAAATCCGAGTTGAGCTTGACGATGACATCCGCCTAAACCAAGCGATTAATGCGACAACGCGTTTACGTCTATACGGTGAATACGAAGGCGGCTCTACCCCCGAAATTGATGTGGATAACCTTCAAGTGCTGTAAATCTCTTGGGTTTAACAGTAAACTATTATGGCTTGCTTATTGCAGGCCATTTTAGTTATAGATGTTGGCCGGAGATCCATTTTGAAAAAGCGAATCCTAGCAGGCGCACTGAGTACACTTGCTTTAGTACCTCAAGCGTTTGGTAATAATTTTAATTACAACTACTTAGAGTTCCGCACGGCAGTTGACCCTACGTTTACTGGCGTTGAATTTAGTGGCTTACTAATGGAGAACGTTCACTTTGTCGCACGTGCTGACAGCCAATTTTCTGGCGATGTTGACCTAGCAGCAGGTGTTGGCTTTAACGGACCTCTTAACCAGTTTGCGGATGTATTTGGTCAAGCTCTGTTTCACAGCACAACCTTTCCTGATGAAATGAACCGCGATCGTCAAAACGCCGCTGAAATTAACATCGGTTTGCGCTTATGGTTGGCGGATCAAATTGAGGCGACGACTCGAGTTGGTCGCCTTGATGAACGTTCAATTTTCCATGCGGGTCTTCGTTTCCACTCTACTGAACAACTTTCTCTTTCTGCAGAAACTCGCAACTACGGTTTATACGGCCCACAGATTTCTATGTCGGTACGTTTTCAGTACTAACCCCTGTAGCATGATAAACTGCCAATAACTTTTTTGGCAGTTTTTACCTCGCCTAATTCGCTATAGTTATAATTAGATATGCTTTATTTTATAAAGTAAAAAAATTATGAATCTAGATCTAATTATTGCAAAATGTAACAAGTCAAAACACTAAACCACTGCTATTCTCCGCGCGCTCAAATAGACATAGGGGAACAGTTGTATATGTCAGTGTTATCAATTAAAAATAAACTTACTTTGGCTTTTGTTTTGGCAATCCTCGTCATGACGGCTGCCCAAACATTCATTACTGGTCGCCAAATGCTTAGCGAAACCAAGCGATCTATTACTCAATATGGAACGACGTTGGTCGATGGGCATATTGCCGCAATGGATAAGTGGATTGAATCAAAAGTGTCGATTCTGTCTGCGGCGACGAACTCATTCACCCACTCCAATAATCCGCGCACTTACCTTGCGCAAAGCTCATCTGCAGGTGAGTTTCAAATTGTATATGCTGGTTTGTCAGATGGCCGATTCGTCCAAGGCGTCGATCTTCCTGTACCTGAGGGTTTTGACCCACGCACTCGCAGTTGGTATCAACAAGCGGAAACAACTAACCGAGTCGCCATTACTGAGCCCTACTTCGATGCGGGCACTGGTAAACTGGTGGTTACCATCGCTCAGCCATTTAACACTCAAGGACAATCTGGCGTACTCGGCGCAGATGTGGTGATTGATGCTTTAGTATCAGATGTGGTTAGCCTCGATGAACAAGGAGTATTCTCTTTCCTTGTAAACAGCAAAGGTAAGATCGTCGCTCATAAAGATTCGTCCCTAACGCTTAAGAACCTTAGCGCGATTTCAAATGACCTGAATATGACTCTAATCGAGCGCCTATCCAACAAGGCCGAGTTAGAAGAGACCTCAATTTCTGGCGTTACTTCACTTATTACTACGCGCTCAGTGCCGAACACTGATTGGTACTTAGCGCTTGTGATTGATAAAGAACATGCGTTTCAAGCTCACCGTCAACTTGTCAAAGACTCTACCATCATGAGTGTACTGCAAGTGGTAATGATTGCCTTAATCTCGTTGTTCATTATCAAAAAGGCCTTGAGTCCACTCGGCACTTTATCTGACTCGATTGCCGATCTATCGGCAGGAAATGGCGACCTCACCAAGCGAATCGAGGTGAAATCTCAAGACGAGATTGGTATTTTGGCAACTCACGTCAATGCCTTCATCGCGAAACTGCAAGAGATGGTTGGCGATATTTCTCACTCGTCCCATAGCCTTGATGAGCAATCGAAAGTCAGCACTAAAGTGGCTCGAAAAATCAGTGATGAGCTGCAAGTTCAACTCAATGAAGTATCGCAAATTGCCACGGCGGTACATGAAATGTCGGCCACTGCTGAAGAAGTAGCGAACAATGCGAAAGCGACAGCAGAATCTGCAGTTGAATCGACCGATCATTGTGACAAAGGCAAACAGGTGATTGTACGCAACCAAGAATCAATCACTAACCTTGCCGTTCAAGTAGAAAACGCAGCCAAAGTGATTGGCGAGTTAGAGCGCAACGCGCTTGATATCAACACCATTCTTTCTACCATCAGCGACATTGCTGAGCAAACCAACCTACTAGCGCTTAATGCGGCTATTGAAGCAGCTCGCGCAGGCGAACAAGGCCGTGGTTTTGCCGTAGTTGCAGATGAAGTTCGCGTACTTTCACAGCGCACCCACAGCTCTACGGAAGAAATTCGCCAAATGATTGAAAGCTTGCAGAAAAACAGCGTAGAAGCAGTTGAGTCTATGCAGCAAAGCCAACAATTAGCGGCTTCAAGTGTCGATGACGCGAACGATGCAACCGCGGCTCTGGAACAAATTGCCGTTTCGATTCAGCAAATTTCAGATATGGCATCACAGATTTCTAATGCGGCCAGTGAACAACGCACAGTAACGGAAGAAGTGAGCATGAACATCCAGCAAGCGAATGATGTGTCTAACCGCCTATCTGATCAAGCTGACAGCTCTCGCGCGCTATCTGAGGATTTACGCGGAATCGCTAAGCGATTGCATAAACAAGTGCAAATGTTTAAACACTAACAATTCGTTAAGTTCAAACAGCGCTGACAACTCACTGTCAGCGCTGTTTCATTTCTATTCCAGCACAAGTTAACGTGCCAATTAACGAACCACAATCTTACGCGGCACAAGCTCGATGCCTGCTTCATATCGTTTCGCCGCGCCATTCAGTGCCAGCGCTAATGCACTGTCTGCAATCAGCTCAAACTGCTGCTGCATCGAATTGATCTTAATTGGTAAAAAATCCAGCAGTCGGTTGTCACCAAAAGTGGCTAATTTAATTTTTGCCATTAAATGTGGCTGCTCTAACAGTACATCCAGTACGCCTTCAAGCAAGGTATACGACGTCGTAATGATGGCTTGCGGCAAGTCGCCCTCATTAACCCATTGGCTAAACAGACGACGGCCTTCTTCTCGATTAAAATGCTCACCATATCTTGCGATCATCTCTATTTGCTTCTGCGTCGCCACCGACTTCACGCCCAGCTCTCGCTCTTTTGATACGTTTAGCTCTGGCAAAGCTCCAATCACCCCAACCCTAGTGACACTGTCACCACAAACAGAATCCGCTAACTCGTAAGCACCACTAAAGTCCTCACTGATTACACAGCAAAATAGCTCGTCGTCTAATGCACGGTCTATCGCTACGACAGGCGTGCCCTTCTGCTGAAGGGTAAAATAGAACTCGTTGGCATCGGTGAGACAACTGGCGACAAATAGCGCATCTATCTTGCGGCTAACCAAAGCTGAAACAACAGCTTGTTCGGTTTCTGGATTATCATCTGAGCAAGCAATCAGTATCTGATAGCCCGCTTTGCGGGAATTTTGCTCTAGCAATTTAGCCAAACGCGCATAACTGGTGTTTTCTAAATCTGGAATGACCAAGCCAAATGAACGGCTAGACCCCACGCGTAGAGAGCTGGCGGCTAAATCTGGGCGGTAATTGTGTTGCTCTACTACCACCATCACTTTCTTCTGCGTTTTTTCACTAATGCGGTACTTTTGCGCTTTGCCATTGATTACATAACTGGCGGTTGTTTTCGATACTCCAGCCAATTTTGCTATTTCATCTAGTGTCATATCTGCTCGTGCTTTCTGTGCATTCGATCAAAGTTTATGAACTATGATCATTGGAATGTTTGCATTATAGACTGAACCGATTCAGCATTAAAGCTGAAAGGATTCAGCAAACATCAGCAACATCACAGTTTTGTCTAATTTAGACCACTGCATCGGTTTGCTGAATTTTTTTAAACTTTAGCTGAATCGATTCAGCTAAACGTAATAATCAAATAATTCGAGGCTAATATGCTTACATTAACCACGACAGATATTTCACTTGCTCAAACTCACACAGATAAGTTGTCAGCGATTGATTTTCTCGCACAACAACTTACTCAGCGCGGCTTAGTAAAAGCAGATTACGTGCAAGGTATGAAAAACCGTGAGGCGCAAAACTCCACATATCTTGGCAACGGTATCGCAATTCCTCACGGTACGACCGACACTCGCCACTTAGTTGAAAAGACTGGCGTTGCCATCGCCCACTTCCCTAACGGTATTGACTGGGGTGAAGGTAATCGTGTCTACCTCGCTATTGGTATCGCGGCGAAAAGTGATGAGCACTTGGGCATACTAAAACAACTGACCAAAGTACTTTCCGCTGATGGGGTTGAACAAGCTCTGAAAAATGCCAAGAACGAACAAGAAATCATCGCTCTACTTGAAGGCAATACTCAGCTCAGCATTAACTTTGATGCCTCACAAATTCAGTTAGACTTCCCTGCCAGTGATATGGTGCAAATGACAGCCGTGGCCGCTGGCCTTCTAAAAAACAGCGGTTGTGCAAGCAGCGAACTAGTTGCTGATTTCGTATCGCAATCCCCTACTCATCTGGGCGAAGGCGTATGGCTTGCTTGTTCAAGTAAAGGCGTTTCACAAAGTGGTATGTCATTTGTCACTACGGCCAACCAATGTCGCTATGAACAACAAGATGTACGCACACTGATTGGCTTTGCTGCTTGTAATAGCGCTCACCACTCTCAGCTAAAAACCATTACAGAAATGCTCGGTAATGGAGAAATTGGCAAATTGAACACCCTTAATGTATTGCAATTACTATCGATGTTTGGCGATTCAACCCCCGATGAAAGTCAACCAACGGATAGCAGCAACAGCCAAACCTTTACCATCAAGAACGCGCATGGTTTACACGCTCGTCCAGGTGCCATGTTAGTCGCTTGCGCGAAGAAGTTTGATGCAGCCATTGCAGTACGAAACCTTGACACTGACAGCCAACAAGTAAATGCGAAGAGCTTAATGAAAGTCATCGCACTTGGCGTAAAACATGGCCACAAACTTGAATTTTCAGCCGATGGCCACGATGCACAGGCGGCATTAGAGGCGATTGGCCAAGCGATTCAATCTGGCCTTGGTGAAGGGTAAGGAAATAACTATGACCAACAAAGTTGTCACCATTACATTAAACCCTGCTCTGGATCTAACTGGCCATCTTGACCAACTAAACCTCGGCAGCGTAAGCCTTGTTGAGCAAAGTGATCTTCATGCGGCAGGCAAAGGCGTGAACGTAGCGAAGGTATTGTCCGATTTGGGCGCAGAGGTCACTGTTACTGGTTTCCTAGGTCAGGACAACCAAGAGATGTTCTGCCAACTCTTTAACCAAATGGGTGCGAACGATCAATTTGTCAGAGTGGTCGGTTCAACGCGCATTAACGTTAAGTTAGTGGAAAAAAGCGGCGCAGTGAACGATATCAACTTCCCTGGTGTAACCGTTACTCAATCCGATATCGAGAAGTTTGAATCCACGCTGGATGTACTTTGCGACCAGCATGAATACTTCGTGTTTGCTGGCAGCTTGCCAAACGGAGTCACTCCTGAGCTCGCAGCAACATGGGTATCACGGCTACAACAACGTGGCAAGAAAGTCCTATTTGACTCTAGCCGCGCAGCACTTCAAACCGGAATCAAAGCGAAACCTTGGTTAATTAAGCCCAACGACGAAGAACTCGCTCAGTTGGTTAATCAGCCATTAGAGTCTCAACAAGCATGCCAATCTGCTGCGGAGTCATTAGTCGAAACGGGTATCGAGAACATCGTTGTCTCTATGGGCGCTGAAGGTGTGCTTTGGCTTAATCAAGGTGAATGGCTGCACGCCCAACCACCAAAAATGTCAGTCGTAAGCACAGTTGGTGCTGGCGATACCTTGGTTGCTGGCCTTTGTTATGGCCACATGAAGCAAATGCCTAAAGAACAGCTCATCAGCTTTGCTACTGCGCTTTCTGCCCTAGCCGTCAGTCAAGTCGGCGTTGGAATCGAAAGTTTAGAGCAAGTGAAATCATTACAACAACAAGTACATACCAATCCAATTTCGTCGTTAAACGAATAATAAAAGGTCGTCATTATGAAAATCGCGATTATTACCGCTTGTCCAAGTGGTGTTGCCAACAGCACCATTGCTGCTGGATTACTTGAAAAATCAGCCATCAAAAATGGCTATACCGCTTTTGTAGAAGCGCAATCGAGTGTCATCCCTCATACGCCACTTAACTCTGAACAAATTGAACAATCTGATGTAGTAATTATCGCTGCTAGTACAGATGTTGATGATACGCGCTTCCTGGGTAAAAAAGTTTACCGCGCTCAAATCAGCCAAGTTCTTGCTGATGCGGACAGTGTGATTGAAAAAGCCAACAATGAAGCTGAAACACTGACGCAAAGCTCTGCACCTGCTGAAATTGCGGTCAACTCTACGTCAGGCGCAAAACGCATTGTTGCAATTACCGCTTGCCCGACTGGTGTTGCGCACACTTTCATGGCGGCAGAAGCATTAGAAGAACACGCAGCGTCAATGGGCCACCAAATCAAGGTTGAAACACGCGGCTCAGTTGGCGCAAAAAATCAGCTTACCGCTCAAGATATTGAGCAAGCAGATCTTGTCATCATCGCTGCTGATATTGAAGTACCTTTGGAGCGCTTTAATGGCAAACGCTTATACAAAACCAGTACAGGATTAGCCCTAAAGAAAACTCAGCAAGAGATTTCGCTCGCCTTTGAACAAGCAAGCGTATTTAGCGCAGGCTCTTCCGACTCTCAACCGGCAACAGAAGAGAAAAAAGGCGTGTATAAGCACCTCATGACAGGTGTTTCTCACATGCTACCAGTGGTGGTTGCCGGTGGTTTGATCATCGCGCTGTCTTTTGTATTCGGTATTAAAGCGTTCGAACAAGAAGGCACCTTAGCCGCTGCATTAATGACTATCGGCGGTGGCTCTGCTTTTGCTTTGATGATTCCGGTTCTTGCGGGTTTCATTGCTTTCTCTATCGCTGACCGCCCAGGTCTTGCACCTGGTTTAATTGGCGGTATGTTAGCTAGCTCTACTGGCGCAGGCTTTTTAGGTGGTATTGCCGCTGGTTTCATCGCGGGTTACAGCGCTAAGTTCATCGCGGATAAAGTGCAATTGCCACAATCGATGGAAGCCCTTAAGCCGATTTTGATCATTCCGTTTATCGCGAGTTTATTCACGGGCTTGGTAATGATCTACATTGTCGGTGGCCCTGTTGCTGGCATTATGGCGTCAATGACTGAGTTCCTGAATAACATGGGCTCGGCGAACGCGGTATTACTGGGTGTAGTACTTGGCGCAATGATGTGCTTCGATTTAGGTGGCCCTATCAACAAAGCTGCTTACACATTCGGTGTTGGTCTATTAGCTTCTCAAACTTATGCGCCAATGGCTGCAATTATGGCTGCGGGTATGGTACCTGCACTAGGTATGGGTTTAGCCACTTTCCTTGCTAAAGACAAATTTGAAAAAGGTGAGCAAGAAGCGGGTAAAGCATCATTTGTACTAGGTCTATGCTTTATCTCTGAAGGTGCGATTCCATTCGCAGCAAAAGATCCTATGCGCGTTATCCCTGCATGTATGGCTGGCGGTGCTTTAACTGGCGCACTTTCAATGCTTGTAGGCGCTAAGTTGATGGCGCCACATGGCGGTTTATTCGTATTGTTGATTCCAAATGCAATCACGCCGGTATTCATGTACTTGGTAGCCATTGCAGCGGGTACTGCGGTAACGGGTCTAAGCTACGCCTTCCTAAAGCAGCGTGCAGCAAAATAAACGCTTGCAGCTAAGCTCATCACTGTTTAGAAGTAACCAATAATAAAAAAGCACCTCAAATGAGGTGCTTTTTTGATTCTTCAAACGCTTCGATTAGTTATCAATGCGAATAGCTTGACGGTCAACGTAAACGTTATTGCCTGTTTTCAACTCAACTTCAACGTAGCCAAGTTTAGGGAATTTTTTCACTAGCTCACCGCGACGTTTGCGATCAGTCACTTTACAACCATCAGGTAGGTTAGCCAGTTTAGTACGGTCTTTACGCTTCATGAACGTGTTCATTGCACTTTGAGAGTGACAGAATACGCGCTTCTTCTCGATGACTACATCAACGTTAGCCATTGCTGAAAAAGAAAATGACAGACCTAAAACAACTAATGCTAATTTCTTCATTTTTAAACCCTATTTATTTGGTATGCCATTCAATATATCAAACCAAAATTATAAAGAACAGCGTTTCTTTTAATTTTCGTTGTTTTTTTGCACAAAAATGGAACTGACCTTCCACATCATTTTGGTGCAACAGACATTTTTATTGCACAAGTTTGAGACAACGCTTGCTATTCGCCACTCCAAATATTCATAAAAACCAGTCACTTCCAATCTGGTCTATTTCTTGTACTACTCTGGTTAGAACAATCCGTCATATAGGGAGATACCATGCAAGACGTGCTAACCGTTGTACTCGCCGGAGGCGTAGGCTCAAGGCTCAGCCCTCTCACCGATGATCGTGCCAAACCTGCCGTGCCATTTGGAGGCAAATATCGCATTATTGATTTCACGCTAACCAACTGTTTGCACTCGGGTTTACGTCGAATTTTGGTTCTTACCCAATATAAATCTCATTCGCTTCAAAAACACTTACGTGACGGTTGGTCCATTTTTAACCCCGAGCTAGGTGAGTTCGTTACCGTTGTTCCTCCTCAAATGCGTGGCGGCGGGAAATGGTATGAAGGTACAGCTGACGCCATTTACCACAACTTGTGGCTGCTTGACCGAAGTGAAGCCAAATACGTGGTTGTACTTTCTGGCGACCATATCTACCGAATGGACTACGCGGCCATGATTGAAGAGCACAAGCGTAATAACGCTAAGCTCACAATAGCCTGTATGGATGTAGACAAAGAAGATGCCAAACAGTTTGGCGTGATTAACACGACAGAGAGTTGTGTGGTGACTGATTTCATCGAAAAGCCAGACAACCCGCCAACGCTAGCTAGCAATTCTAACCGCAGTATGGTTTCAATGGGTATCTATGTATTTGATGTTGAGGTGTTGCGTGAAGTATTAGAAACGGATGCGACAATTGATGCCTCTAGCCACGACTTCGGCAAAGATATCATCCCTAAACTTATCGACTCTCAACAAGTTTTCGCTCATCAATTTTGCAATGATTTAGGCCGTGTGGCGGTTGACTGTTATTGGCGTGACGTCGGCACCATCGACTCTTTTTACGCAGCAAACATGGATTTACTCGAACCTATCCCACCAATGAACTTATATCAAAAAGATTGGGCCATTAGAACTTATGAGCGCCAGTACCCTCCTGCACGCACAGTGTCGTCTGAAACGGGTAACGAAGGAATCTTTATCAACTCGATTATCGCCAATGGTGTGATCAACTCTGGAGGCTCGGTGCAACACTCTGTAGTGTCAGCCAATGTGCGAATTAATGATGGTGCCACTGTGGTAGACAGTATTCTATTTGATGATGTCGAGGTGGGTGAAGGGTGCCAACTGATCAACTGTATTGTCGATAAACATGTTCGTATCCCACCAAGAACTCAAATTGGATTAAATCGAATCGAAGACGCTAAGCGTTTTCATATTTCTGAAAACGGCATAGTCGTTGTACCGGAGAGTTACCAGTTCTAACAAAAACACCCTCTAACATCGGTTAGAGGGTGTCGCAGAAGATTGACTAGATCTCCTATAGGGAGAGTTCAGTATGGACAAAAATAACTCATTTAAAAACAGCAATTTTGTAAACTGTTTTTTCCCTATTTAGTTTTGACTTATCACTTGTATTCATGCAATGCAGACCCAATCTTAGCTTTATGTTTAGGCCACTGTATTCTGGCGAATCAAATTAGCTTGCTGATCAATTCATTTGCAATATCGTAAAAGCCTAAATGTCTAGACTACTCATAACAAAACCAACAACACGACTCTATAATCTAGGTGGATTCGTCATTTACTACGAAATCTACCCCAGTTGAAAGTCGAAATTACACTCTAAGAGGTAATGGTCATGCAATTCTCCTACTCCAACCCTACACACATCTATTTTGGTCAAGGCCAAATTAACTCGATTTCTTCGGCTATCGATAGCTCATCCAAAGTGTTAGTCATCTACGGTGGTGGCTCGATTAAGAAAAACGGCGTATATGACCAAGTAACACAGGCGCTATCAAACCATCAATGGTTTGAGTTTTCTGGTGTTGAGCCGAACCCTACTAAAGAAACGCTCGATAAGGCTGTTGCTATGGTCAAAGAGCACGATATCGACTTTATTCTCGCTGTTGGTGGTGGCTCAGTCATTGATGGCAGTAAATATGTCGCGGCGGCTGCGCAATATGACGGCGATGGCTGGGATATCATGATTGGCAAACATGCCGTGACAAGTGCAACCCCACTTGGCGCAATCTTAACGCTTCCAGCTACGGGTTCTGAATCAAACTCTGGCGCTGTAATCACCAAAGCAGAGACTCATGACAAACTTCCGTTTATGTCTTCACATGTTCAACCTGTGTTCGCGGTGATGGACCCAGATGTAATGAAAACACTACCAGAGCGTCAATTGCTAAATGGTTTAGTAGATGCTTGGGTACACGTGTGTGAACAGTACTTAACCTTTGACCATGGCGCGATGGTTCAAGATGGCTATGCCGAAGCCTTACTGCGTAACCTAAAACACTTAGGTGCAGAGTTTGCCGAGCGCGATAGTGATCAATGGCGTGCAAACCTTATGTGGACAGCAAACCAAGCGTTAAATGGCCTTATTGGCTCTGGCGTTCCTCATGACTGGGCAACGCACATGATTGGCCATGAGTTCACCGCTCTATGGCATGTCGACCACGCACGTTCGCTTGCCATTGTACAGCCGCATTTATTGCGTAATCAGCTGGAGAGTAAGAAAGCCAAATTAGAACAGTTAGGCAGAAACGTGTTTGATTTGCCTGCTAGTGACGATTTAGCGCTGAAAACCATCGAACAAATCGAAGCTTTCTATCACAGCTTAGGCGTCGATACGACTTTCAATGGCTATGAAAATGACAAGCAAGGCGCAGTTGATGCGGTAATCAATCAACTAGAGAAACATGGCATGGTGGCGCTAGGTGAAAAACAAGCCATCAACCTAGAACAATCTCGCCAAATTCTTCAACAAGCGATTGTTTAAACAAAACGAATCTCACTAGAAGATAAACAAAGAGCCAGCAACTATGCTGGCTCTTTTGCTTTGTTCTAAGGAGTATTGATTAACTCACTGCGGCTAATAACGCCAATTTGGATTGCTGCACCACATCCACTAGCGCATCTTTTCTTTGCTGGTAGGCTTCTAGTGGCGTTGTACCCTTCTCAATTTGCATACAAATGTCATGTAGGGCGCTTAAACCTAAGCTGCCAGCCGAGCCTTTCAGTTTATGAGCAATCTGCTTTATTTGCGTTGAATTACCACTCTCTTCAGCTTGTGATAACTGGTGGAGCATTTCATCGCTGCCATCGACAAATAACGTGATAATTTGTTGCATTTTCGCTTTACCCAGAACGGCTAAATCGTCTTGGATGATGCGTTCATTTAGTAGTTGTTCTGTCATCGCGGTTTCCGGCTCTGGTTCACAAGGCATAGCCTCAGTGAGTAAAGTTTTACCCTCTAAGTGACTTTGAATAAGCTGGCAAAGGGCGTCTTTATCGAGTGGCTTAGGCAAATAGCCATCAAAGCCTGCCGCCAAGTAACACTCAACTTCTTCATTATAGACGTGTGCTGAAATGGCAATAAACGGAATGGTCCCTTCTTGCTTAACCTGCTCGCGCTGACGTAACTCACCAAGTAGCTCCATGCCATCGCAATCTGGCAAATTAATATCGAGCAACGCAATATCGAAGCTTTGGTCGTCAAACAAAGCTTTTGCTTGAGCGCCATCTTCGGCAATCACCACTTGATGGCCAAGTTTGTGTAAGAAACCTTCCGCCACCACTTGGTTGACTGGGTTATCTTCCACTAGCAGCACTTTAGCTGCCGTCACACAAGTGCTTGCTGGCTCTTTCTTCTCGACTTCTTGACCAATAGCAAGCGGAACACTGAACCAGAATCGGCTACCTTGCCCCACATTGGATTCAACCTCAAGCGAGCCACCCATGGCTTCAACAATACGTTTACTGATGGCAAGGCCAAGCCCAGTACCGCCTTTACTACTCAAGCCCCCTGATGCTTGCGTAAAGGCATCAAACAGTGTTGTTGTCTCTTGCTCTGAGATACCTATTCCACTGTCTGATACTTCGAACATCACATGATTGGGTTCATCGTCTAACGAGACATATATATCGACATGGCCTTGCTCGGTAAATTTAATCGCATTACCAACCAAGTTGGTTAGCACTTGGCTAATACGTGTCACATCGCCATACCAGAAGGTCGTGACATCACTTTCAATCACACAACTTAGATCGAGTTGCTTTTCTTGTGCGCGCCCCATCATCAACTGATGAACATCATCCACCATATGGTGCAAGTTAAAATCGATTGGGCGAACCTCTAAATGCCCGGCTTCAATTTTCGAGTAATCAAGCACGTCATTAAGAATGGCCATTAAGTTTTTACCACTGCGATTTATAATGTCGACATAATAGGATTGCTTATTACTCAACCCCTCATCTTTTAGTAGGCGCGCAGTACCTAGCACGCCATTCATCGGCGTGCGAATTTCATGGCTCATCGTCGCCAAGAAGGCAGATTTAGCGCGGCTGGCTTGTTCGGCTTCTTGACGCGCATTAGCGTGGTTGAGCACTTCTTGGTTCAAGCGTGTGTTGGCTTGCTGAAGTTGCTGCGTACGCTCTGTGATGAGCTGTTCAAGTTGGCCTTTGTGTTCTTCGAGCTCGCGTTTAGCTTTGATCTCACTCTCAGCTACGACTTTCAGCGCCTGCGCGGTGTTTCGCGCGGTAATGATCGCTTGCCCCATATGCGCGAGTTCATCATTGCCTTTCACAGTAATATCAACTTTCAATTGGCCTTGCGCGATGGATAGCAGTGCAGATGAATACTCAGCTAGACGCTTGAGTACCGATACATAAACCACCTTCCAAACGATCACTACTACGATCACCATACCTAGCACCGTGATGATAGTTAGAGATAGCTGGGCATAATCTAGCGTTGTTTTAAGCTCTTCGACCGCGGCGGTAGTTGTCGAGTTAGAATCGTCCACCAGCCTGTTTACTGTGGCATTCAAGGTCGAAAACTGAGTCAATGTATCTTGCATTAACTGTTGGGAGATTCGCTCATTATCGTGACGTTGTAACAGAACATCAAATACAACTTCGCGTTTCTCTAGCTTGTCGAGCAAGTCAGACATTTGCACAGAGCGCGTTGGGTCTTCTACTGCTTTTACCCTGCGCTGCATAATAGAGAGGTTATCTTTAAACTGATTACGAATGGTGTATAAGCGCTCAAGGTCAGAGATCGTTCTCACCTCTTCAATGTGGTTGAGCATTTGAAACGCCATCAAATGCAGCTCATGTAAGCGCTCTGCCAAATCGAGGTCGACTTCTACTAGAGCGTCCAACGCTTGGTACGCTTTACCGGTTTGCTCTTTAGCTAAGAGATCATAAATATGAGTAACGTTGGCAACCGCGATAGTGCTGGTGTTGGCCACTTGAGTTCGAGTGAGTTGCTCTAGCTCTTTAGCTAATGTACGCATTTCTTTGGTGCGTAATGCTACGTCTTGATCCAAGAAGAGTTTCTTTTCAACCACGACACCTAGTTGGCTTAGAGTGTCGATGACTTTTTGCACGTCGTTTTCAAGTGTAGAGAGCAGTTGCGAGTCAAACGAGTCTGACCCCAACTGTTTAATGTGAGTAAGTAATGCTTCCAACTGAGAGAATAGCACTTGGCCGGATTCTTTACGCTGCGCTTCATTTTTCGCGTTTGATAGCGTTTGTACCGAAGCGATGATACGAGAGCTGAGTTCGGCCACTTGACGGGCTTCAATCATCGAAGGAATTGCCGAGTTAACGACGTTACGCTCTGTTTTCGCTACCGATGAAAAACCAAAAACACCGATCACCGATGACAACAACACCAACAATGCCATTGCGAGAAACGCAAATAACAGCTTACGCCCAATACTGGCTTTAGCGAGTAACATCCAAATTCATCACTTCTTAACTCTCAGAATATGCGCTATATTCTGCAATGTTTAGACTATTTTATCCAACGAAAACCACATGCCATCATCTGTTACCCGCAAAACATTGCGCGCTTTTACCCTACTTTTCGCCGGACTTAGCTGCTCTGCCAATCTCTTTGCGCAAGAACCGCACAAAGTGTGCGCAATATATCCGCACCTTAAAGATTCATATTGGCTTTCAGTTAACTATGGCATGGTTGACGAAGCGCGCAAGCTTGGCGTAGATCTACGCGTACTGGAAGCAGGCGGCTACCCGCATCACGATAAACAGCAGCAACAATTATCCTTATGTACCCGCTGGGGCGCTGATGCGATTATTTTGGGCACCGTTGCGCCTGAGCTCTATTTCAGCTCACTTAAGCAGTATGTAGGTAATACACCAGTATTTGCTACGGTCAACAAGCTATTGGTCGACGACACAAATCGCCAAGTGCTTAAAGGTGAAGTGGGCGTAGATTGGTATTGGATGGGGTACTACACGGGCAAATACCTTAAAGATAAGCACCCGAAAGGATCGGGCAAAACAAATATCGTGATTCTACCTGGGCCTAAATCGAGCGGTGGAACGAAACCCGTCATGGTTGGCCTAATTGCCGCGCTTAAAGACAGTGATATCAATATTCTTGATACCTTCTGGGCTGATAACGACAAAGAGCTGCAACGTAATTTAGTTCAGCAAACCATCGATAACTACGATGTGGATTATATCGTTGGTAGCGCAGTAGCCACTGAAGCGGCGATCAGTGAGCTTCGAGCAGCGAACAAATCTGACCAAATTGGCTTGGTTTCGACTTATTTAAGTCACGGCGTTTATCGTGGCCTATTGCGTAAACGTGTGGAATTCGCGCCAACAGATAAAATGGTTCTACAAGGCCGATTGTCAATGAGACAGGCCAATGATTACCTTAACGGCACACCTTTTAAAAAGATCGAAGCGCCGATTATTGAAGCTTTGACACCCAATAACCTCAACCCTACCGTTGTGGCTGACTCGCTTTCACCTTCAGAGTATCGCCCAACTTTCTATACAAACTAGGACGTATTAATGCAAAAAACCACGCGCACTATGCCAGCCCATAAACATGTTGCTCTCGTTGCTCATGATAACTGTAAGCCAGAGCTACTTCGCTGGGTGAAGGAAAACAAAGAAAAACTACAACGTCACTTCCTTTATGCTACAGGCACGACAGGTACAATGCTCAGTAAAGAAACGGGCTTAGCAATAAAATCTATGATCAGCGGCCCAATGGGCGGTGACCAGCAATTGGGAGCGTTGATTTCTGAAGGAAAAATCGACGTGTTAGTTTTCTTCTGGGACCCGCTCAATGCAGTACCTCATGACCCAGACGTAAAAGCATTGCTGCGTATTGCGAGTGTATGGAACATCCCTGTTGCCACTAACCGAGCGACAGCAAAGTTCTTATTCTCTTCTGATCTCATTGAACAAGAAGTGGATATTGAAATCCCTGACTACGATGCATACTTGGCCGAGCGAACTTAAGCTTGTCCTACAATGTTCATCGCATTGGTGATAGAAAAAACCGAAGCTAAATGCTTCGGTTTTTTATTGGGTTCTCGATATATTGAATTGAAGGCTACTTGGCTTCTACTACTGGGTAGTCCCCTTGCAGTAGCTCCTTGATAAAACTTGAGCCACTACCAGTATAAGTAACCCATACTTTCTTCTTCGCACGGGTCAGCGCAACGTAAAACAGACGGCGCTCTTCTGCATATGGGTAGTCGTCATCTGAACGGGTTAATGCGGTATCAATGTGTGGCATTTTTACCCGCGCTGGGAATTGACCTTCATCCACATTCAATACAATCACAAAATCCGCTTCTTTTCCTTTACTCGAGTGACAAGTCATAAACTCTATATCGAGTTGATTAAATTGCTTCTTCCACTCTGCATATAGCTCTGGCTTATGGTAGTGGTTACGCCCAAGCAGCAATACTGATTGCGCTTTTTTACTCTTACGATCCAGTTGATCCAAGATCTTTTCGACATTAGCCATTGCAGTCAGCACAACCGCTTTGGCTTTCTGTTCTTTATGGCTATTGAGCGCCTTTTCAATTTGACGAGGGTTTTGCTGTACAAATTGGTTCGCGACATTGCCAAGTTGGTTGTTAAAACGATACGTAGTATCTAAATAGTGCAAGGTAGAATGCGGGAATCGCTCAGCAAAGCCTGTTGTTAGGTCTACATCCGCACCGGCAAACTGATAAATTGACTGCCAATCATCCCCAACTGCGAACAACACACAATCTTGCTGTTCATTTTGCTTACAGAGCGCTTCGACCAAAGCTAAGCGCTGCGGAGAAATATCTTGGTATTCATCAATCATGATGTACCTCCAAGGCGAGTTAAACTTACCTTTTTGTACATATTGGGTAGCTCGGCTGATCATGATGTTAAAATCAATCTCGCCTTGCTCTTTTAGCATTTGTTGCCACGCTTGATAGCAAGGCCACACCAAAGCGAGTTCGCTATTAAAACGAGTGTAGTCACTGCTCTCGACTAACTTCTCTTGCAGCTGTTTTTTCGTACATCCCATCGCCGCTAGTTGCTGCAATTGAGTATCAAGCCATGCAATGAGTTTAGGGTTTTCTACTTGGCTACCCAGTTCATCATCACCCGCTAAATATGCGATTGGCCACTGAGATAAGTGCTTTTGCCAGCGTTTGAAGTTCGTTGGTGTCATCCAGTGCTTTTTCAACCAATCAATACACCAAGCATGTCGCAGGTTATCATCCAAAGCGATTTGAGAGATCACCACGGGATCTTGCTCAACTTGACGTAAGATGTGCAAACCAAGCTGGTGGAATGTATTAACGGTCACGTCGTTAGTACTTGGCCCAACTTTACTCGCAAGGCGCTGCTGCATCTCTTTTGCCGCTTCACGGCCAAACGCTAACATGAGGATTTGCGAAGCAGGAGCCAAATGCCCTTCTAAAAGGTAAGCAACACGAGCGGTCAATACGCTAGTTTTACCTGAGCCAGCACCTGCCAACACTAGGTTATTGTTATCATTGAGCAGCACCGCTTTTTGTTGGCTTAGATTCAATGGTGAAGATTCAATTTGAGAAAAGAGTACTTTCCAGTTTTCTAACTCATTCTCCATCCACTGCTGATTTCGCTCGGCAAGCGCTTCATCTGGCGCTTCTATCCAAGGTAGTAACTTCTCCATACGACTAGGCATGCGAAGCTCGGCATCTTCAAGGGTCATCGCCATATCGGAAAAATCTTGATTGAGCTGAGCGAGCCAGTGTTCTACTTGGCTGTGGGTAACAAAAGATTGCGCACGGGCAAAAGCGTCAACACTCTCTTCCCATTTAGGTAGATACTGATTTAGCTGCTTACATTGATGGCTATGCCATTGCTGATATTGCGCAATAGCTTGGCGGGCAAACTTGCGACATTTTTCCCATGGTAGGCCCTGTACTAGCCAAGCTTGCTGCGTACCATCAGCTTGATGTGCATAGAACTGAAGTGCGCCCCAAAACAAGCCACGTTTTACCTCTACACGGCCATCCCATACATTAAATGGAATGCGTTCCTCACTCATTTCGGAACTTAACACAACATGATGCTCTTCGAGGGATACTTGGTGGTATTCGTTTTGAATAAAAAACTTTGCAGTCTTGTTAGCGTTTAGCTGCATTATACATAGCCTATGGGTATTGATGTTGCCATCATAGCGTAATCAGAATTTGATTTGAAAAATTAATGTCATAATAAGGTCTGTCAAGCTAATGGTGCTTGTAACTTAAGCAAATAAACGAGTTTCTTTATCTGCATCAGCAGTTTACCATGGGTATTCTGCTAGTATTATATCCTTATAAACAAAAAGTCATTCTTAAAAGCAAAAGTTGAAGTCTCGTGCAATTTGTCAGTCAATTACGCCTCTATTGGGCCAATAAGACCTTTAATTACAGCATCCTAATTTTAGTGACGCTGCTTGGTGTGGTGATACCCACTTGGTACTACCAACTCAACTCTTTGATCATTCCTTTGATTCTTGGGGTTATTGCTGCGGCACTAGCAGAAAGTGACGACAGCTTCACCGGACGACTTAAAGCGTTAACTCTAACTTTCATCTGTTTCGGTATTGCTTCATTCTCCATCGAGCTGTTGTTTGACCATCCGCCATTGTTTGCCCTTGGCCTGTTTATCTCTACATTTGGCTTTATCATGCTGGGTGCTATCGGGCCACGTTATGCCAGCATAGCTTTTGGCTCATTGCTGATCGCTATCTACGCTATGCTTGGCGCGCACCAAAGTACCAATGTATGGTTTCAGCCGTTAATGCTGATGACAGGTGCCGCTTGGTACTATTTCATGTCGATGATCTGGCATGCTCTATGGCCAATGCAGCCCGTTCAACAAAGTTTGTCCCATGTGTTTTTGCAGCTCGCCAACTATCTGGATGCCAAAAGTGAGCTGTTCCATCCAGTGTCTAACCTTACGCCACAGCCGCACCGAATCAAAGAAGCTACATTAAACGCCGCGACGGTCAGTGCGCTGAACCTGTGTAAGTCAACATTGTTGAACCGCTCTAAACGTGGCCATATTGATGGTGCCAGCGACCGCTTTTTAAATATCTACTTTTTGGCGCAAGACATTCACGAACGCGTAAGCTCAAGCCACTATCGCTATCAAGAACTTGCTGGGCATTTTGACCGCTCCGACATTTTGTTCCGCTTTAAACACGTTTTACAAATGCAGGCACAAGCATGCCGAGAGATAGCGACTGCGCTGCGCCTAGGTAAGGAGTATCAATATGGCTCAGAGTCAGTTTTAGCGCTTGATGAACTACAAAACTCACTCACTTACTTGCAGCAACAGCAAAATCCACAATGGCGCTCTTTGCTTAGCCAATTGGGCTACTTATTCAATAACCTTGCGACGGTAGATAAACAGCTCAGCAACGTTAACAATCCAGACGCCAATCGTTTAGAAGAAGGCGTTCTTGATGACACCGAAGCCCACACAATCAAAACCATGTGGCAACGCATCAGCGCTAATCTAAATAAAGATTCGATGCTATTTCGTCATGCGCTGCGTATGTCGATTGCGCTTACCCTTGGCTACGGCATCATTCAAGCGTTTGATATTGAGCGCGGATACTGGATATTGCTGACTACCCTATTCGTCTGCCAGCCTAACTACAGCGCAACAAGGCAAAAGCTCGTCGCGCGTGTGCTGGGTACGTTAGCCGGATTACTGATTGGTGTTCCTCTGTTGACTGTGTTCCCGTCACAAGAAAGCCAACTAGTCTTTATTGTTATTTCCGGCGTGGCCTTTTTCGCATTTCGATTGGCAAACTATGGCTATGCGACAGGCTTTATCACTCTATTGGTGCTGTTCTGCTTTAACCAGTTAGGTGAAGGCTATGCAGTTGTCTTACCTCGTTTGGCCGATACCCTGATTGGTTGCGCCTTGGCGGTTGCAGCAGTAACCATCATATTGCCAGACTGGCAATCACGCCGTTTGCACAAAGTCATGGCCGATGCAATTGGCGCGAACCGTGATTACTTAGGGCAAATCATTGGCCAATATCGAATTGGTAAAAAAGATAACCTGACCTATCGCATTACTCGCCGCGCTGCGCATAACCAAGATGCCAACCTTGCCTCAGCCATTAGCGCTATGTTGGTGGAGCCAGGGCGCTACCTTGCTGCGGTTGATGAAAGCTTCCGTTTGTTGACGTTAAACCACGCGCTGCTTAGTTATGTTTCTGCGCTAGGTGCACACCGAACACGCATCGCCGATGAAGATATCCACCAATTAGTATTAGATGCGCACCGCGTGATTCATCGCCATCTCGATGTGCTGTTTGCTCAGCTTAACCAGCAGTGTGACGAATGTGACACCAGCGACATCGATAACCCAGCACTTGAAAAGCGTTTATCAGAGTGGCGTGAAGAGGATGATAGCTCCGCCCGCATGGTGCTTCAGCAGCTCTATTTGATCTACCGTATGCTGCCGGAGTTTCACTCTCTGGCGAGTAAGTTCGCAGTGCGAGTAACCAAGTAGCGTTCTCGCCTTCTCATTGCTGTTCAAATCAAACGGGTGAAGCCGAAATCTGCTTCACCCGTTATCTATTTACTGTTTTATAAATTCCACCTGACATAGTTCGGACAAAAAACAACCAGCTTGTTTTATTCTGAATTTCTCGGGGGTGAAAAATGAAACAACACATCGGTGACCATAGGGGTCAGCATACAATGCAAAATACTAAACAGTTTGAACTACTAAAAGCGCAGCTTCACAAACTAACACCACAGCAATTAATGGACCTGCGCGGTGAGATCAACACTCAGCTTGATGATCAAGTTAGCGTCAGTATTACCGACGAAGAAGCACTATTTATCAATAAGCTGTTCAACTAAGTGACGACTAAAATCTACCGTACTCGGTATAACAACAAATAATTACGATAACGGTAAACGCAGTGGTTAATCTCCCTATTCAGAGCGGAGCTTTCGCTTTACATGCCCGCTAGCTATCGACTAGTCGGTAATCGCACATCCATATCCTTTCTCCCCGAGGGCGATCTCATCTACATTTGTTGTAATTGAGCTCTCAATTATCGATTTCATTGATTGCAAACCATTCAATTTATTGAGTTTAATCGTATAGTTATCGTTCTGTATTATTAGTTAATTTTGATTATGCCCAATTCACACGTCGAGCACCTTTTGCCATTGCTCTCCGCCGGACTCAAATTGTCAGTTTCGCTTCAATTTGGTCCGAAAGACACCTATGCATTTAACTCAGAATATGTGGGATGTAAGGTTGACCGCTTTCTGCTGATCGATCTACCTAAAAAGGTTCAAGAAGCCTTGGTGATGCGTCAGGTTTCGAATGTGACGATTGTAGTAAGAGCGATTACCCAATCTAAACTTGGGCATATCATCGCATTTAAAACTTCAGTGCTTTCGATAGTCAATCACCCAACCAACCTAATGCTGCTTCGCATACCTTCGCACTTCGCGTCTAAACCGATTCGAAACCATGAACGCTACCCAGTGGATATGCCTATTACTGTGCTCTCCAATACGGTGTCGTACAATGCCACCATGCTCGACTTTTCGATTAATGGTTGTGCGATATTCATCGGCGGTGAAAATGCGCTCGAAAGCGATAGCGTGATTGAAATCGACTCTGAGTTTAATGCGTTTTTCTCTAAAGAAATGCAGCTCACGATAGTCAGCATCGAAAAGCAGCGTACAGGGCATAAATTCGGTATTAAGTTCAGCCATGAAGTTGAAATGAATACCGAATTAAAACAAGCCCTATTGGAAAAGGCCTTCCTTGCTACTCCGCTTTAGCGGGCAAATAGAAGTTTTGCTTATAGTGTATAAATGCTTGATTCAGTGCGAGTTCCTTGATCGGCTTGATGATAACGTAATCCGCGCCGACAGTTAAAAACGAACGCTTGGTGTCTTGCATACCATCAGCAGTACAAGCATAAATGGGCACATTCATCGCCAGATCGTGTCGAATGATTTTGGTGGTCTCAATACCGCCCAAGTTTGGCAACTGGTTATCCATTAGAATCAAATCGACATTCGGGTTTTCTTTAAGATGCTCAATGGCGTTATATCCGTCCGTTACCCATGTTACCTTCATACCATATTTCTCGCAGAATGCTCGGGCGATAAAGGCGTTAGTGTGGTTATCTTCAACCAACAATACCTTAAGATCTCGCTCAAACATGGTTTCAGGATTTTCTAGTAACTCGCCTGAGGTCAATTCCGTGGCGTTTTCCACGACTTCTAACGGCAAAATAACGATAAAGCGCGAGCCCTTACCAATCTCACTCATAACCTGGATAGAACCATCAAGTAGCTCAACTAAGTTATAAACGATCGCAAGCCCTAAGCCGCTGCCACCGTACTCACGTGTGGTCGTCGCTTCTGCTTGAACAAACGGGTCAAAGATATGTGCCAAGCGTTGTTTGTCGATACCAATGCCCGTGTCTTCGATAGAAATTTCCAACTGCGGTACTTCTTGCTCTCGATTAAGTATTAGCTCAACGCGCACGTGGCCTTGATGGGTAAACTTAACCGCGTTACTGACCAAATTAAACAGCACTTGGTTTAAGCGGACTTGGTCACTGGCCGCGACAAGGTTAGATGGAATATTACTGTAGACTTCCAGTTCAATATTCTTGTCGTGACACAGGGGACGATAGATTTTCTCTACTGCGCTCAGCAGCTCTTGCAGCCTAAACTCGGAGTGCTGAATGTGGAACTTGCCCTGCTCTATCTTCGAGAAGTCGAGAATATCATTTAATACCGCCAGTAAGTGTTCGCCACTGTTAACTAACACTTCGACATGCTCAATATCATTAATGTCGCTTAGCTTGCCTTTAAGCAATTGAGACACACCTAATATGCCATTTAGCGGAGTGCGTAATTCATGGCTCATTTTAGCTAAGAAGTCAGCACGCGCGCGCGCCGATTCTTCCGCTTCAACACGCGCCATTTGGCTTTGTTGCTCTGCTTCCACAAAACTTGTGACATCTTGCCCTTGGGCGATAACGTAGCGGGTAATGTTATCAATCACGATAGGTGACAAGTTCCAGCGATAAGTTTTATCGCCGATCGTCAGGTTAATGCCCGTCAGTGCCGCACCATGGGCACACATTCGGATCTGCGGCATAAGCTTATCAAGCAAGAACTGATAATTATCTTGATGCGGGTCATCACTGCGGAAACTGCGCTCCGCTGCCGGGTTCATACGCAATAAATTACCTGAAGTGTCCCACAAGGTAATCGGAGAAAGAGAAAAGTTAAACAGATCAGCAAATTGCTTCTCTTGCTCACTCAAACGCTTAAATGAACGTTGAAAGGATTGACCTATTTTGTTGAACTCTGCAATGCTTGAACCTTCAAAAGGTTCAACACGCTGTGCCTCGACGCTTTGCTCAGTGTAGAGCATTAGCTTTTGTAGCTCTTTCGATACACGCTGACCTAGCCAATAACGACTATAAAATGCGATGATCAAAATCGAAATTACTGCCACAGCAACCCACGCATAATGGCCTTGCATCATTAGCGCGATATGAGCGTTGTTTTGAATGGTATAAACCGAAAGAAATGTCGCCACGCCGTTTATGGTTAAATCGGTGCGAGACACCATATATTTATTGGCATTCAGCTGCGGAGAGTATTGCTCTAACCACTCGATATGCCGCTTTTGATCCTTAATGCTGGTCGCGATCACCTCAGAGCCGACCGATAACGCAATATCATCCACGTTACTGCCTTGCAGCAATGCGCGCGTAAGCGCAAAATTATCGTTCAGCACCAAGCCGGCAAACACATCCCCTAATACTTCACCGTTATTCATTGCCACAAGCGATGTGCGGCGAATCAACAGATAGCGCGTGCCCATACTCGAAGGTGTTTGAGACAAATACCAATCATTACCCGTAACCATATCGGTAGAGATGTGCATTAGCTGGTCATCTTTGATGCCGTAAAACTGGTTATTGCCATCGCTCCAAAGTAAATTACCACTACGGCTGATAAAACGAAAATCTGGCGAAATCTCTGGGTCAATTTGATCCACAGACATAAAGAAATGATCAACTTCTCGCGTTTTACGCTCTCGAATCGCTTGCGCGAGCATTATGCTACGGCTATAGCTATCTTGCAGAATCTCAATCGACTCTAAACGGAAATTGAAAATTTCTTGTACCAAACTTGAGGTTTGCAGCTTAGAGCGTGCAACCTCCTGCGTCACTACTTGGCGATTGACTTGATAATTTTGCAGCAGCACGACCACCGTCAGTACACTGATGGTCAAAAATATCGAATGCGTAAACAGTCTAGCTAATCGATAGTTCCCGCTAGACCTTCTCCATAGCTTCATCAATTATCTGAATACCTAAATGCGCGCTGCTTAAGTTGCTCCACTTTTTGCTGTGAATCTTGGCCTGAAACTAATTCGAGATCGCCTGAGTACACTTGAGGGACAGACTCACCTTGTATATCTCGCTTAATCGCTTCTGCCATCGCGATGCCCGTATCATCGTTCATACGCATCACAGTGACATCTAACTTGCCCTGCTCAATCGCGGTAAGTTCGGCTGTGCCGCCGCCCCAGCCATTAATCATAATGTCGCCACGGCCAATGCTTTCAAGTGCATCCGCAGCGCCCAAAGCAACATCGGTTGAACATGCATAGATAAATGAAATGTTCGGGTTTTGCTTCACCGCATTCAGCGCCGACTGATAGCCCGATTCACGGGTCGCCTTGGTGTAATAGGACGAAGAGAGTTTGAAGTTGCTATTTTGATGCATTTCCTCGATGAAGGTGTCACCTCGGGCGTCGCTGACGTATCCTTCTGAGAAGAAGAGTACCGAGTAGTCGCCTTTTTTGTCTAACGACTCTTGATAGTATTTCGCCAGTTCACGCGCGCCAGTCATGTGATCAAACCCAACATACATAAAGGGCTGTTGCTCATTCCAAGCACGTACCGGCGTGGTAATGTTTTGTAGAATCAATTTGGTGTCTGACGAGCTCAGAACATGCTCGACAAATTTGCGGTGACGAGTAGTATCGAGGGTAAAGATAAGGTAATCAGCGCGATTTTGTACCGCTTCCAGTAGAGATAAACTCTGCTGACGGGCATCCACATTCGGGCGGGTAAACACTTGGTTCAAGCTGTATTGAATACCAAGTTTCTCCATTCGGGTTTCGAATGCTTTAATATTCCTTACCCAATAATCTGACACTTGCTGACCCGGATAGACCACAGAAATATTAATCGGTCTTTGCTGAATTGCTTTTAGTGGTACCGGAGCTTGCCGAACGGATTCCGCCAACTTCTCTGTCAGTTGCCTTTGAACTACGTTTGCTTGTAAGTATTCATCGTATTGCCAGTAACCATTTAGCACTTGCGTCGTTTGAGCCGATGCCGACGCGCATACAACCGACGACAATAAGGTTACAAAAGCCGTTTTATACATAACCGTTCTCTTTTTACCTAGCGTAACGAAGCTTTGTTCGCCTTTATATTCGTTGAGTCATGCGCAACTGCCTTTCTCACCATATCTTGTTGGTTTGGCAGTTAATTTGCGCCACCCTTCACCAAAGGGTAATACATTTTTGGCAATTCCGTTGCGGTTTTATTGTTGTTGTGACTTCCCAAGCACTGCTTCGAGGCTCATCTTACCAATGATCAGCGCTTCTTTTTGTTGTTTCGATATTTTTTTTAGCTGATATTCGATTTTTGACGCGCTACTGCGCGAGTCGCCCGCAGGATGAGACCAAACCAAGCTGAGTGGCCCTTTCCCCTTTAACGCTTTCGCGCCTGTTCCGTTGCAATGTTGCTCAAAGCGACGATTTACATCCGTTGTAATGCCGCAGTAAAGAGCATTAGAGCGCGTACGCACATAGTACACGCTCCATTGGCTATCCGAGTTAGCCATTTAACTGGTCGACGATAGCGCGTAGCTCAGCAACCTCAGCTTTTAATGCCGAAAGTTCTTCTTCTAACTGTTCAATGCGAGAAGAGTTTGCCACAGGCGCAGCATCCGATGCTGACTGTAACGTCTCTAAATCCACTTCGCCACTGAATAGGTGTTGATAGCGCGATTCACGCTTGCCCGCTTCACGGGGCAATTTCACGACCAACGCGCCTTCCGAACGAGCAGCCATATTTTCAAGGACAGCTTCCACTTCTTTTACATCGGTAAAAGCAGCTAAACGGTTGGTGCGAGTACGCAGTTCACCCGGAGTTTGTGTACCGCGCAGCAATAGGCAACAAACAATGCCCTTTTCCTGCTCGGTCAATTTTAGATCACCAAACTCAGTGTTACAGAAACGGTGTTGGAATTTGTTAGCGCGGCTATTAAAGCCACTTTCATCGCTGACAAGACGACGAGCGATAAGTGAATCAACCGCTTGTTGAATTTCACTTTCATCTAACGATAAGACAGGTTCGCGATTGCTTTTCTGATTACAGGCGGAGGTCAAGCTATTGAGTGTCAGTGGATAATAATCCGGCGTTGTCACTTCTTTTTCGATTAGACAACCTATCACTCGCGCTTCAACGGGGTTAAGCTCAATATTCATCGCAATATCCTTATGTTTTCATTTTAGATTGAGCAGCAGAGCGAAGCACTATGATTAATGCTCAGAAAGTATCGGAACACGCTTCATGTTGCCATTCTCATCGATCATGACAATTTTAGTTCGATTTAACTCTACTTCGGTGATTTCTTGTTGCGTGCGCTCAAATTTATAAGCATTAACAAGTTTTTCAGTTCGCGGATTGCTGACTTTATCTTCCGATTTGGGAATGATGATGTCTGAAAGGCGCATAATTTCCACTTCGCTACTCTTTTGGATAGCAAAATCATATATCGTTCCTACTTCAGGCTCAATCACCTAGCAGACGATCTGATGATAAAAGCGTCAAGTTACCGTAATGATTGATCTAAATACTGTAAACGTGTGCGCTGTTGTGATTTAATCACTGACAGTTAACGTTAAAACTAGGAAAGGAACCTATGAGTGGTGTATTTGAAATCGTAGCTCAGGCACGTCGTAAGAATAAGTTAAAACGTGAACTTATTGATAACGAGAAGAAAGTTCGTGATAACCGTAAACGTGTAGACCTACTAGAAAACCTACTAGACTACATCGAAACAGACATGAGCACTGACGAAATCGTTGGTATCATCAAGAACATGAAAGCTGACTACGAAGATCGTGTTGATGACCACATCATCAAGAGCGCGGAAATCTCTAAAGAACGCCGTGACATCAGCCGCCGCATTCGCGAACTGACTGAAGAAGATAAGCAAGTTCTTCAAGGTAAAAAGAAGTAATCAACCGGTAACTGATACTGTTTGATTGTTACTATGTGTAAGCCTGCATGAATGAATGTGGGCTTTTTTTATTTTCCTGGTTAATTGAATGCATAATAATTTGTTGCGCAAATCGTTTGCGTAATCGCTAACCTTCACTTTACCCAAATTTGGGGCTTTAATCACATAATCGACACTGCTATATTTTGCAGCAGATAATTAAGACCACTCGAGGCACGGAGCTTCCTCAACTATCTCACGAAGAGAAGATTGGTACCGCAATCAAGCGGCATAAATTTTAGAGGGTCAAATAATGGAAATGAATGTGATTGAAATTCTAGGTTACGCAGCATCTATCATGGTAGCTATCTCGCTAACTATGAAAGACATCGTGAAACTACGTGTTCTTAACTTTATCGGTTGTGCACTGTTCACCGCTTACGGTTTGATGATTGATGCATGGCCAGTTGTTTTAACTAACGGTTTCATCGCATGTGTTAACGTCTACTTCCTAGCAAAAATGCAGCAAGAAAAAAAAACAGCTAAAGTAGAAACCACTGCTTAATCCTTTCAAAAGCCCTGAATATTTCAGGGCTTTTATCTATATACCCATCACAAAACCAGTCATTTATATCAAGTCAGTTTCAATATCGGTAGATTTTCTGATTTAAAACAAACCTTATTACCGTCGACAGCTTAGGCTAAATACCTGTAGCCAAGGTCTTATGACCTGATATCCACTTGTTGTAAATAAGGTTATCGCCATGAAACACTTCTTCCCTTCTAGCATCATGCTGACTCCATTTTTGGTAAAACGCTACCAACGCGATGGCGATCAAACAGACACCGATGAGACAATCGCTGAACACCCATCCAAACAACAAGCAACAGCGGAATCAGAGAAACTGTGCGAGCAATCTACTGACACGGCGGAATAGAGCGCACCATCACATGCCTTATTGCAAGTTATAGACGGCAAAAAGCGAGAACCACCTCTGTTGATGGTTCTCGCTTTTTTAAAAATCTAATTAGTCTGTCGAGACAATAAACAGCACTTCTACACGACGATTACACGCTTTGCCATCTCGAGTAGCATTTGAACATGCGGGTGCGTATTCACCATACCCACGAGTAAAAATCGATTGCTGGCTAACGCGATTGTTCATTAACTGTCGTTTCACCGCGTCGGCACGCTTTTCAGACAGGTTGTCATTAAAACCGCTTGAGCCCGTGTTGTCTGCATGGCCATCAATCACTACGTCAATTTCTGGCTGAGTGGCAATGTAGCGACCAATCATATCCAACCAATACGCGGATTCATTCGACACTTGAGACGAGCCAGTTCGGAATTTAATGGTGTCGGTCAGTTTTACCATCATATGGTTACCCGGCAATACTTGGTAGTTCAAGTTGTGCTTTGCCAGAAAACTCTCCAGTGAGTTTCGGTCATCTGGCATTTTTTCACCATACGGGCCTTCGACCCCTGAGCTTTGTACGATCGTCGCTTTACCCCAATCTGGATGTTTTACGTCGTAGTCACTCATTGGAGCGACATCGAGCATATCACTGGTGAGGATATCCGTTGGAACGGTTCCACAGCCAGTTAGGGTTAATAGTAATGAAAGTGCAATTATTCTCATGGTTTCACCGTAGGGTCGTATAGCGTGCAATTTCTATATCGTGCTTTTGAATAAATTCTTTAGGTTTATCTGCGAAAAACCGATTCTAGATGTGATCTCGACATTTCTATGACCCTAAGTTGTTAGATTTTGCTAATCTCTCTATATAAACCCCTGAGTTAACGGTAAAATCACCGTCACTTTTGATTCACATGTGTGATTAGAGAATACAAACTATGAAAAAGCTTCTAACCCTTCTTGCGCTTGGTGCGAGCATTGTTCTTGTTGGTTGTTCTGACAACTCGACTCCGGTTGAAGGTAAGCAATACCAAGCTCTACCTGCTAACCTATCCACTTACCGCTTACCCCAAGTAACAGAAGTGTTCTCACTCACTTGCGGCCACTGTCGTCAAATGGAAGGTGAGCTAGAGAAAATTGAACAGCTAACGGGCCAGAAAATTGGCAAACTGCATGTGACTTTCAACGAGTCAGCACAAATCAGTGCCATGATTTACTACAGTGCGGAAATGCAATTAGCAAAACAACCAGATCACGAAATGATGGCTGATCTGTTTGCTGCGGTTCAAATGGGCGAAGGCGCAACCAATACAGAGCGCAAACAAGCGATTGATAAAGCGTTCGAAAGCCGCGGCCTAATCAGTCCTTATGATTTGGATGAAGAGCAGCAAACTCAGCTTTTCAAGGCCATTCACCTAGCGGATGAAATCTCGACTAAAGCTGAAATTAACGCAGTGCCAACCTTCATCGTTAATGGCAAATATCAAGTGATCACATCAGGTCACCAAGATGTTGATGGCATTGCCAACACAATCAACTTCCTTATTAATCAACAATAATTCAACGGATAGAGTTCATGTCTAAGATTATTTTCCCTATTGTTATCTTCGTTTTGGCGGGCTTTTTCATCTACCGAACTTGGACAACACACAAAGCGTCAGATGAAAACTTTCAACTTGGTCAGGCTTTCTTAGCTGAAAATGGCCAAAAAGAAGGTGTCGTTACTACTGAAAGTGGCTTGCAATACCAAGTATTGTCAAAAGGCGAAGGCACTGTTCAACCAACGGCTAGTAGCAAAGTAAAAGTGCACTACCACGGCACGCTTATCGACGGAACTGTATTTGATAGCTCAGTAGAACGTGGCGAGCCAATAGAGTTTGGCGTAGGCCAAGTAATTAAAGGCTGGCAAGAAGGCCTGACTTACATGTCTGAAGGCGACAAGTTCCGCTTGTTTATTCCAAGCCCTCTAGCGTATGGCAAAAACGGTACAGGCCCTATCCCACCAGCGGCAACGCTTATCTTCGATGTTGAGCTATTGGAAGTGAAATAGTTATCTGAATATCGAATAGACGAAAACTTAAAAGACCGCTGTAAAAAGCGGTCTTTTTGTTTATGAATACTTGGATTTAACCATCACAACGATGAGGCGCAACCACTATTCTCGCTTATCTTGAACATACTTCCTCGATACATCGACTAATGCAACATTGTCAAAGAAGCTGCGTCCGAGCAACACAGGAAAGGTTAGATGGGTGCGATCAGCCAGGGTAAATGCCGTCTTTTCTTTTACGTCGCCAATTTGAATCCAAGCCTGCACTACCGCGCGTCTTTGCGTGCCCTCAGCGCTTGATTGACGAATCCTTACCCAACGATCCACAGGTAAAGCCATCTCTTTGCTCTTGATGTTGTCATGTTCAATTTTGAACTTAACCCAATCTTTGCCATCGCGCTCAAAGGGAACAATATCCGTCGCACTGATTGATGATGTTGTGGCGCCAGTATCAATACGTGCTTTAAAGCTTTCTTGAAGTCCTGGGATATACACCCACTCTTGCTCGCCCAAAATTAAACGACCATCAGAGGTATGTTTCGCTTGAACTTCTATCGTTGGCGCGACAGGTGGTACGGGTTTAGCAACTTCTACTGGCGTTTGAGCAACACTAGAGGCTGGTTCGGCAGAGGGGTTAGTATTAGCACAGGCAGTCAAGCCACCAGTAATTAGCAACGGAAGGACAAGTTTCCACGGTTTATTCATTCAATCACCTAATCCAGTTTCTGCCCAATAAAAAGAGGCTCCTTTGAGCCTCTATCTTACTGAGCCTACGACACTTTGACTATTGCATCGGCCACATAAGGGATATCTTTTTCGGTCAGTCCCGCAATATTAATGCGGCCATCCCCGACTCCGTAGATACCATATTCATCTCGAAGTCTCGACATCTGCTCTGGGCTAAAGCCTAGCACCGTGAACATACCTTTGTGGCTTTCGATAAAGTTGAATTGTGAAGTATTGTGGCTATTTCTCAACTCATCACACAAACTCTTACGCAGGTTTAACAAACGCTGCTGCATTTCACTTAACTCTTGCTTCCACACACGAGTGAGCTGTTGATCTTTCAAAATGGTTTTGACTAAAGCCGCGCCATGATCAGGTGGCATAGTATATGTAGAGCGTGCCAACGTAAGCAGTTTGCCTTTCGCGTTGTTTACATGCTCTTGGCTTTGACCAACAACTATCGCTGCGCCGGTACGCTCGCGGTATAAGCCAAAGTTCTTTGAACACGATGTGGTGATCAGTATCTCTTCAACGTTGTTCGCCATAAAGCGCAAGCCTTTTGCATCCTCTTCTAGGCCTTCACCAAAGCCTTGATACGCGATATCAACGAACGGAGTGAAACCATTCTTTTGTGCTAACGAGGTAATCTGTTGCCACGCGTCAAAATTGATGTCAGCGCCCGTTGGGTTATGACAACAGCCATGCAGCAACACCACATCATCTTTGCCTGCGTGCGACAAATCAGACAACATCTTTTCTTGGTCGACTTGCTTGGTATCAGCGCTAAAGTAAGAGTAGTACTTCACTTTTAGGCCCGCTGCTTCCATTACAGGTTTGTGATTTACGTAACTCGGATTAGAGATCCAAACCGTGGTGTTTGGCTGCGCAATTTTCATTAGATCGCCCAACATACGCAGTGCGCCACTCGCGCCCGGCGTTTGAATTGCTGCCACTCGGTCCATCGCTGAAGTGCCTGAAAGCAGCAAATCAATCATGGATTGGTTGAACTCTTCACAGCCCGCTAAACCCACATACGACTTGGTTGTTTGCGTCGCGACAACGACATCTTGCGCTTGAGATACGGCACGCATTACAGGCGTTTCACCAGCGCTGTTTTTATACACACCAATACCAAGGTCAACCTTTTCAGGCCTTGGATCATTTCGGTATGCAACAGAAAGAGAAAGGATAGGATCCAACGTCGGTGTTGGTAATTGAGAAAACATGAAAGTCACAGCCCTTTGAAATTCACTATTGATTGAAATTCAAAGTACCACTTGTTTATGCGGATTTCGACTATAAAAAACCGATGCGTACTGAATAATTATTGCCAAATAAGAATTTGGTTGGTTTTTTAGGCTAAATGAAGGCTTGTTTTGCTATTCGACAATAAACACAGCCATATCTCGTGAGAGGTATGGCTGCTTGTGTCGAAATATTCACATTTATCACTATATAGGCGACAAATCGTTGATGTGATATGGGGATTACTTAAAGCGATAGATGACCTGATTAGAGCTGCCCCGCCACTCCAAATTAAGATCTTTCTTATCTTGCTCAAACTTGCCGTCAACTAGCACATCAATGTAATCGACAATTTCACGTTGCTCGGGTGTAAGCTCGGCTAATGTATAGCCCGTCCACATCCAAATATCTTTACCTTCACACTCTGCTTTTACGCGTTTTACTATGCGTAATATGCCTTCAAGGTTTGCAGGGTGCAGTGGGTCTCCCCCCGACAGAGACAAGCCTTTCTTCTTGATGCGGTCGTCATTTAAATCGGCAATCAATTGGTCTTCCATTTGCTCGGTAAAAAGATCCCCAGCATCAAGTTTCCATGTCGTTTTGTTGTAGCAACCACGGCATGCATGCACGCAACCAGAGACAAACAAAGTAACGCGAGTGCCTGGACCGTTAACCACATCAACGGGATAGTATTGAAGATAATTCATAAGCTTAGAGTGCAAAACACCAGCCCGAAACCGAGCTGGTGATGATATTAAAGATAAATCGAGTTCGCGATTAAGAGTGTATTCTCTTAAAGGTGCTTAACGCGGCGTTTCACTTCTTCTTGTTTACCGAAGTTAAATGGACGCGCATCAGGACTGCCTAGGTAGCCACATACACGGCGGGTTACCGAAACTTTGGTTGAGTCATGGTTACCACAGCTTGGGCAGGTAAAGCCTTTACTTGTACACTCAAACTCACCGGTGTAATCACACTCATAACACTCATCAATTGGGGTGTTAGTACCGTAGTAAGGTACGCGGGTGTAGCTGTAATCCCACACGTTCTCTAATGCTTCAATGTTACGCTGCATGTTAGGGAACTCGCCGTAACAGATAAAGCCACCTGACGATACATGCGGGTAAGGCATTTCGAAGTCGATCTTATCGTATGGGTTAACTTTTTTCTCAACATCTAGGTGGAAGCTGTTGGTGTAGTAACCTTTGTCTGTAACGCCTTCTAGTACACCGAACTCTTTAGTATCGATGCGGCAGAAGCGGCTACACAAGTTTTCACTCGGTGTTCCGTATAGGCTAAATCCGTAGCCTGTTTCTTCTGTCCACTGCTCTACTTGTTTCTTCAAGTATTCAACAATCGCGATCGCTTTCGCGCGCAGCTCGCCACTGTCGTAAACATGCTCTTCGCCGCTAAACAATGCGTTGATTGTTTCATGGATACCGATGTAACCCAGTGAAATAGACGCACGGCCATTTTTAAAGATTTCAGCGATTGAATCGTCTGCTTTCAGGCGAACACCACATGCACCTTCCATGTAAAGGATTGGGGCAACGCGAGCACGTACGTTTTCAAGACGAGAAATACGCGTCTCAAGAGCACGGCGGGCAATGTGCAGTTTTTCATCAAGCAGTTTGTAGAACTCTTTCTCGTCGCCTTTCGCACGAATCGCGATACGAGGAAGGTTCAAACTCACTACACCAAGGTTGTTACGGCCTTCGTGAATAAGTTCGCCGTTCTCTTCGTAAGTATTTAAGAAGCTACGACAACCCATTGGCGTTTTAAACGAGCCAGTCACTTCAACCACTTTGTCGTAGTTAAGGATATCTGGGTACATACGCTTAGAAGCACACTCTAGTGCAAGCTTCTTGATGTCGTAGTTTGGATCTTGCTCTTTGTGGTTCAAGCCATCTTGGATTGCAAATACCAGTTTAGGGAATACCGCTGTCTTACGGTTTTTACCTAGACCTGCAATACGGTTCTTCAAGATAGATTGCTGAATGAGGCGTGAAGCCCAAGAGGTACCCAAACCAAAACCAAAAGTAACAAATGGCGTTTGACCGTTTGCAGTATGCAGCGTATTTACTTCGTACTCTAAGGATTGGAATGCATCAAAACACTCTTTCTCTGTACGTGCTGTTGCGAACGCTTCAGGGTTGTGGATATCCCACTCTTTAGCAATCTCAAGATGCTTCTCAAAGCTTGCTAATACGTAAGGTGCTAACACCTCATCGATACGGTTAATCGTTGTACCGCCGTAAATGTGGCTCGCCACTTGAGCGATGATTTGCGCAGTTACCGCTGTCGCAGTAGAAATTGATTTTGGTGTATCAATTTCTGCGTTACCCATTTTAAAACCGTGTGTCAGCATGCCTTTTAAGTCAATCAGCATACAGTTAAACATTGGGAAGAACGGTGCGTAATCTAGATCATGATAATGTAGGTCGCCCTCTTCATGAGCTTGTACGATATCACGTGGCAGGATGTGTGTTTTCGCATAGTGTTTAGCCACGATACCCGCAAGTAAGTCACGCTGAGTCGGGATAACTTTACCGTCTTTGTTGGCATTTTCGTTGATTAGGTCAACGTTGCTCTCTTCGATAAGGCCTTCGATTTCACGTGTCAGCGTGCTTTGCTTCTCACGCGCGATATCGCGGTCATGACGGTATTCGATGTAGTTACGAGCCAATTCTTTGTATGGCCCTTGCATCAACTCATCTTCTACTAGGGTTTGGATCTGATTGATGTGAACTTCATCGTGATCACTTAGCTTCAGCTCTACCGCTAATGCCACATTTAGGGCATAAATCGCGATTTCTTTATCTACGTGCTCTGATGCTGCTTCCACTGCTGCTTGAATACGATCCCTGCTGAACGGAGCCCGAGAGCCGTCACGCTTGATTACGATAGGTTTCACTTTTTCTCCTTACCCCTAGAATACTCACAGAGTTATCCACAAATACACTATATAGGGTTTATTATTGTTTGGCTGACACTATATGTTGTGGCGTATTAAACTCCAAACCACCACCCAAAAGTATTGATTTCGATCAATAAAATTAAGCTACAGTACAAGATCAAATCGATCTTGGCGGCACGGATCTCAGATACAAATAAAACCATGAAAATTGAAAAAATTAGGCTTTTAAACTTGATTTTTTGGGAAGGCTTGTAAGATAAAGGATAGAGTAGTCTCACAGGAGTGACAGGTATGAAATCGGTGATAAAACGTCTCATTTTCCTATATGTAGTGGTTTTGTGTCCACTACCAACACAAGCGCAACAATTGGTCAATTTGTCATCATGGAATATGGAATGGCTCGATTTACATGGAAATGAACGTTTCGCACCGTCATTACGCAATAGTGATGATTTTTACAAAATGTCGCACTATTTAGAGACACCGATTCCAATGATCCTTGCCTTCCAAGAGGTATCAAGTAAAGAGGCAATATCGAAAGTCGTGGGGGATCAATATCATATCTATTTGTCAAACCGCTCATTGGCGAAGTTTGACCACCTTCAATTTGAAGATATCAATCAATACACCGGATTTGCCGTCGCTAAATCTTTGCCTGTGTCTGATCCTACGGACATCAATCTACTGAGTTCTACCCAAAGCAATTCAAAAAGAAAGCTTCGTTTCGCGTCTTACATCATTATTGAAGCAGAGCAACCTATTCATCTACTGAACGTTCACTTAAAAGCTGGGTGTAGCGGCAAATTTAGAACCAATCGAAACTGCAATACCCTTCGCCAGCAAGCAAAGGCGATGAATGATTGGATAAGCGATCGAGAGGCAAGTAATCAAAGCTACGCGATTGTCGGCGACTTTAATCATAACCTCGCCTATCCAAACGATTGGATGTGGGAAGTTCTAGCGGAAAACACATCGGCAAGGTTAGCAACCCAAAATACAAAAGCGAACTGTAAAGTGAGAAGCCGAAACGACCCAAACCAACTGCATCAGTTTAGGTCTTTGATTGATCATATTGTGGTAAGCAAATCGCTTGAGCTAAGCGTGCCAAAGCAAGTGACATTTCGCCCAGACGATGTGCTCAACTATCAATTAAGTGACCACTGCCCAATAAGCGCTACGCTGACTTTACCTTAATCGCTTTAAACAGTGGCCATTGAGGTAATGTTAAGCCTAGCGACATCGCCACGATAAATAGCCATATATCGCTATTTCCTAGCGCGATACTTGCTACAGCCGGCCCGGGGCAAACACCTAACATGCCCCAACCTACCCCAAATAGGCTGGCACCTATGAGTAGTTTTGCGTCGATGTCAGTTCGGGTTGGTACACTCAACTCACAGCCAGAAACGGCTTGCGCCCTAGATTTAATTAGCCAATGGTAGCTTGGCATAAATACAAAAAGCGCTCCGCCCATAACAAACATTAAGCTTGCATCCCAATCACCGCTAATGTCTAAAAAGCCAATCACTTTTTCAGGATTAGCCATACCGGAGATCACCATTCCCGCACCAAACAATCCGCCAGCGCAAAGTGCAGCAAGATAGAACCATAAAACCTTACTTGTCTGTTTCATTGACGCCACCTTACCTTATTTAATTAGCCAAACAGTGAATATCGCGACAGCCATAAATGTAACGGTGGCGACTACAGAACGGCGCGACAATCGGCCAATACCGCAAATACCGTGTCCACTTGTGCAGCCATTAGCTAACGATGTACCTAGGCCAACCAATAGCCCGGCAATGACAATCACGCCCGTATTGGTCGACAATTCATCGGGCAAGTGAAAATCAACAACCCAACTTGCGATTGCCCCGCCTACTGCCATAGCGATGAGAAATACAACTCGCCACGCCACATCACCTCTGACTGGCAGCAAAGCACCACGCAATATTCCACTAATACCGGCGACCTTGCCAGACACTAGCATCAGCAAGGTCGCCGAGGTACCTAACAACATTCCACCCGCTAACGGCATCCAATACTCGCTCATCACACTTGCTCCTCTTGCTTGCAAAAGATTGCATTTAAGCTGCCAATCAACGGCTCGACGCGTTTATCCGCTAAGGAGTAGTAAACTTGCTGCGAGACTTTGCGCGGTTTTATCATGCCATGCTTTCTCAAGACCGTAAGGTGCTGGGAAAATGCAGATTGAGTAAGTGTCGAGTTTTCCTGCAACTCGCCCACACCGACCTCTCCTTGAGTTAGCTGACACAGAACCATTAAACGCTCAGGATGAGCGATCACCTTCAACCAATCAGATGCTGTCGTCGCATCATTCTTAAACTGTTCAATGTTCATTCGTGCTTACCATTTTGTTGAACGCTATTTAAACAATAACGTCACACCTAAATATTAGTCAAGACTAAATTAGTAATTAAATATTTAGCTGAAATAACATTAGACAATACTAAAATACAAACTTATAGTAATACCCAGTGTTCAAATATTGGTCCTATTTCGGTTGAGGAACAGCAATGACTAAGATTGTAATTATCGGTGGTGTCGCTGGTGGCGCTTCTGCAGCAGCAAGAGCAAGACGCCTAAGTGAAGATGCTCAAATCATCATGTTTGAAAGAGGTGAATTTGTTTCCTTTGCTAATTGTGGCTTGCCCTACCATATCGGTGGCGACATTCAAGATCGCAGCAAATTACTACTGCAAACCCCTGATAGTTTTCTCGCCAGATTCAATGTCGATGTGCGGGTGATGAGCGAAGTTATTGCGATTAACCGCCAAGACAAAACCGTTACCGTTAAGAACCAACTTGATGGAACGGAATACCAAGAGAGCTACGACTTTTTACTGCTTAGCCCAGGCGCGACTCCCGTTGTTCCACCTATTCCCGGGATTGATAACCCACTGACTCATTCTCTGCGCAATATTCCTGATATGGATCGCATCATCTCGACGATCGAGCGTAATCAAGTAAAACACGCGACCGTCGTCGGCGGCGGATTTATTGGCCTTGAAATGATGGAGGCATTCCACCAGCTAGGCGTAGAAACAACATTGATTGAAATGGCTGATCAAGTTATGACGCCCGTTGACCGCGAAATGGCGGGCTTTGTACACGCAGAAATTCGCGAGAAAGGCGTTGATTTACGCTTGGGCACTGCATTAACCGCGGTTGAATATATTCCTCACTCTCATGAAAACAACACCTCGCAAGGTGCGAATAAATTGGATGTGGGCAAACTAGCGCTTTCACTAAGCAGTGATCAACAGCTAGACACCGACCTTCTGATTATGGCGATTGGTGTTCGCCCTGAAACCACCTTGGCACAACAAGCTGGCCTTCAAATTGGCTCACTCGGTGGCATTTATACTAATGAACACATGCAAACCAGTGATCCTTCAATCTATGCCGTGGGTGATGCTGTTGAAGAAAAAGACTTTGTCTCCGGCGAGCAAACCCTTGTGCCATTAGCAGGCCCAGCCAACCGTCAAGGCCGCATGGCAGCAGACAATATGCTTGGCCGCAATGAAACTTACCAAGGAACGCAAGGCACAGCCATTTGTAAGGTGTTTGATCTTGCTGTTGCTTCAACGGGTAAAAATGAAAAGCAGCTCAAGCGTGATGGAATCCAATACGAGAAAGTTTTTGTTCATACCGCCAGCCATGCTAGCTATTATCCCGGCGCAGAAACGGTTTCTTTCAAAATGCTGTTTGACCCTATCTCAGGCAAAATCTTTGGCGCACAAGCGGTGGGCAAAGATGGCATAGACAAACGCATTGATGTCATGGCCGTCGCGCAGCGTGCGAGTATGACCGTTGACCAGTTGCAGCATTTGGAGCTGACTTATGCTCCGCCGTTTGGCAGTGCCAAAGATGTCATCAACCAAGCCGCATTTGTTGCTAACAACATCATTAAGGGTGATGCAATGCCAATCCATTTTGATGAGATGGAACATCTGACTGATAACCAAATTCTATTGGATGTCCGTAACCCAAGCGAGCGAAGTGACGGCAATTTCATTCACGGTGATATCAATATTCCTGTTGATGAGTTACGTACTCGAATGAACGAGCTACCTAAAGACAAAGAAATCGTGATTTATTGCCAAGTTGGGTTACGTGGTAACGTTACTTATCGACAACTGGTTAATAGTGGCTATAAGGCGCGCAACCTAATTGGTGGTTTCCGCACCTATCGCTTTGCACAGCAATAGCCTTCACCATAAATACAAAAGGAGCCGAGTGGCTCCTTTGTTGCTGAATGTTAGTCGCGCTAGTTAGTTGCGCTTAGCTTTTTTGACCTTCTTAAGCGCCATCTTACGCTTTAGTGGTGAAAGATAGTCGATAAATAAATTACCAAGCAGATGATCGATTTCGTGCTGCATTACAATCGCTAAAAATTCATCACTCTCGATGGTAATTTTGTTCCCGTCTCTATCAAGAGCTTCAACTGTAACCGAGGTAAAGCGCTCAACATCAGCATAGTAACCGGGAATAGATAAACACCCTTCTTGTCCCATTGCTTTATCACTGCCACGAACAACTTCAGGGTTAATCAGCACCAATGGCTCATCTCGGTTTTCCGAAATGTCGATAACAATGACTGATTGATCGCTGCCCACTTGCGGCGCTGCCAAACCAATGCCATTACCCGTGTCATACATGGTTTCAAGCATGTCATCCACTAAACCTTGAACTTGGCTTACATCTTTTACAGGCGTGGTTTTCACCCGTAATCGCGGATCAGGAATGGTTAAAATATCGAGTACGGCCATAGAGTTACAAACTTTTTATTAAATTCAACATTAATACGATGCACGTTACTAAAAACGACAAATGAAATCAATTCTCATCTACTATTGCTTTGTCAGCATCTCGCCATCGACGATCATCTTCCATTCACCACCATCGATATAAGGCGGCTGCATGACATCAAACTCAGTTTCGATAAACAAAAAGCCAACCACAAAATCATCGCCTTTGAACTCAGTGATTGGTGCTTCGATGCTTGTGGAGGATGAATCGCTCTCACGTTTGTAGTCGATTGTACCGTCAGCATTAATCAGTAAGTGCATTTGCTCACTCTTCCATAGGCCAATGTAGTCTTGCTTGTCGTCTGGTATCGGCTCGGAGCACCCAACTAATGCCAGTGTTGCACCAATCAATGCCAAATAACGTTTCATCTATTTTTATTCCTTATCACCTTATACAGGTTTAAATTCTCGCTTTATCCATCAATCCCAGCGCGTACTCTCGCATTTGCCTAGCGTTATCGCCATGTTTTATATCACCACATGTCGCGCCATCATATTCAATCTCTGGAGAGGAATAAACCGGTAAACTGACTTCTGAAAAACTCATCACCGTACCCGCTCCTTTGCACAAAAAGCCTTTGGCATACGATTTAATTTTGTGATGATATTCATAGGGTATTTTAGATTTAACCCATTTATCTAGAGAGGCGACGGGTTGCGTATCAGCGTGCATCGCCCACGCGATATGGCCAAGCTCATGTTCAAGAGTATTTAGCGGCGCATCTTCCGCCAAAATGAAGAAGCTACCGTTAAAGTTAACGTGCTCAGAGGCTGAAATGTTACCCAGCACATAATTGTGTTGTTTTTCGAGCACCAAACCATAATAAGCGGTCTTATCTCGCCTCATTTGGTTAATGCGCTTTTCCCCTACCGCTTCTAATAACTGTTGGTGCAAAGTGTCGCTGTCTACAGCGAGTTGATCTGGCAATCTAACCCATTCGATTTTTTCGAGAGTACGAGTCATAGGCACACAAGAATTGGAAAGTACTAGGTTGGCGTAATTGATCGCATCAACAATACGGTCATGCACCGCATTGATGGAGGTCTTCTGCTTAATTTTTTCGTCGACGTAAAACGTAATCGAGGTTGAAACCGTGTTGTTCAACGTGCACTTTGGCAACACTAGTTCACCATCACTACGCGTATTCCCCAAAAGGAATAACAGCGCAGTAACCAAAATGATTACTGCAAAAATGGATTTTTTATTTACCCTTTCAAGCAAACTCATACCGCTAAATTTGTGAAATCGTTTGCAAAATATACACAGACCTAACAAGCGAAAACACAACAATGGCTCAAAATGAGAATTGTCTCCAAACTCTTTTATGGGTTTGCCGAATAGATCGACATAATAAACGCTCAGGCTATAAAAACTTCCCTTTCAAAATGGAAGCAAAGATCACTCCACGTCGAACGAATATCAAGTCAAACAACACAGCTTAGCTTTCTATTTATCATTTAAATACATCTATTTAACAAAAAGAACCTCGCACATGGCGAGGATCTATACAGGTAAGTTCAACTATTAAACAGTTACTGAGCTTTTATCCAGTTTCTGATGCTAGTTTCAACCACTTCCATTGGTTGGTCACCATATTTTAGTAACTGATCATGGAATGCGGCCCAATCAAATTTATCGCCAAGTTCCGTTTGAGCTTCTTCAAGTAGCGCCTTAATCACAATGTAACCCGATTTATACGATACTGCTTGGCCAACATACGCGGCATAACGGTAGCTTTCTGACTCAATATCACCATCACCAAGTGCAGAATTACTGTGTAAGTAATCCTGAGCTTGTTTGATGCTCCACCCTTTGTCATGAATACCTGTATCCACCGCTAAACGCATATTGCGTAGTTGTGCTTCATTCAGACTACCAAAGTATTGCAATGCGTTACATTCTTCGGCGTCTTTATAGATGCCACCTTGGAAGGTTGTATAGTCTGTATCCGCTTTACACATACCGGTACCATCAACAAAGGTTGGTACCCCATCAGCATTAAGCTTGCCATAGATACCCATCTCTAAACCAAGCCACTCAGTGTATAGCGCCCAGCCTTCTGCATAAGCCGTGTACCACACGCCTTTGATATAATCAGGTTTATTTGCTGGCGGGTATTCAATCGAGTATGCATTTTGGAAGTGGTGACCAGGGGCAGCTTCATGAAGCAACAGCGTTGACACGTTCCATTTTTGTAAGCTGTAATCTGGGTTCGTGTTGAGGTTGAACTCATTGCCGCCATAGGATGCGACGCCGACATATGGCTCATCTGCTGCGGGGGTCGGTACAATGGTGTAATCGGTCTTAATAGGTTTGAAGTAACTTGCTACAACATCGTTTGCATCTACTTTAAATGTATTGTAATCAATCAACGCGGATTGACACGCATTTGAATTTGATGCCGGCTCACACAATGCCTTGTATTGTGTATCCCCAACGCTTACCCCATCACGATCGTAGAAGAATTTTTCACTATTTAGATAGGCGAAAAACTCCGTAAGATTGATATTCCCGCCGCTTCTTATATTAAATGTTCTATCAACGATAGATTTGTCGGCTTGGCGGAATTTAGCTGTAATACTGTCGCCTTGCTTATCAGCAACTACATCGGCAACACGGATCATTTCTGCTTTTGCATCAGCAACCAAATCTTCACCCATTTGGTGCAACTCTGCTGCTGGCTTACCAGTGGTGCTGTTGCGGTCCAACTGCCATTGATACCAATTTTTACCGTCTGGTAAATCACCCCAGCCTATATTTGTATCGGTATCCGCACCTGTAGGTCCAGTACCTCGAGCTGCGCCAATATAGCCACCTTCTAGTAAAGCAACCAATGCACTAACCGCCCCTGTTGCTTCATTTACTGCAGTTTCATACTCAGTAGTAAAATCGCCACTACTAGGTGTTGGAAGAGTTTTTAAGTGGTTTAATCCAACTTCCAATACTTTGCTATCCACGACGTTAGTTTTTGTCGAGTCAATCAACTTTTGAGTAAGTATTTTAGGAAGTTGAGCCTGGTCAATAATACCCGCGTTATACAAGGAAGTTAAATTAGTGACCCAACCAGTAAATTCTCTTACTACACTAATATGCTCTTGATACTCTTCCACGGTACCTAATTCCTTACCGGCATCTTCTGCATTCCAAGCGATATAGTTATAAAAGTGCGTAATAGGTATTTCGAAATTACCAAATCGAGTATTTAAAAAGTCAGCGCCACGAATTGCTATCTCTCTATCAAATACAAACGTGTCATAATATATTTTTTCTTCGTCTGTTAGTTGTGAGCGATCTATGGCATTTAATTTATTAAGATACTCCTGATCAAGTTCCTTTCGCTTTGCGACCATTTCATCTGTCACTTCCCCAAAGTAAGAGTTATCAAGCGCTGCAATATCATCTTGATAAGTGTCAAATACATGTAGCATTGCTGATGAAGGCGACATACTGTCACCATTACTATCATTACAACCAGTAATAGCAACAGACGCCAATAAAGCTAAGGCGATGGGATTGAGTTTGCCAAGTATCAAGGGCGCGAACGTACTTTGTTAAGCTGATGTAAAGAGAACTTTTGCTCTATAATCTTTGTCCCACGTAGCCTTATTCATCTTCCTTGGTACAGACACGCTCCCTTCTGACTTCCTGAAG